>NZ_JALKII010000010.1 GCF_023051175.1 Alcanivorax quisquiliarum
AATGCCATTGATGAACTGCTGCCGCATCAGTGGAAGCCCCATACCGTTTGACAAGGTGGGATGGCCGGACGCTTACAATCATCAAGCTGCTTCCCCTGTTTGTTCTCCGAGACGGGGTTCAAGGTCACCGCTTCGGTGCGCTGCCAGTTGCGAGTGTTACCTGTCCATCGATTGGGGTGGCGACGCTGAGCTTGCCGGTAGAGAGCATCGCGCTTCTTGAGGAGCGCGATGTCCTCACCGCTATGCCTCTGGGCGGGCGTTACGAAGCCAATGCCACTATGGCGGTGCTCATGGTTATACCAGTGCATAAAGCGCTCTACCCAAGCCCGAGCGCTTGCCAGAGAGCCGAAGCCATCAGCCGGCCACTGCGGCCAGTATTTCAGCGTCCGGAGCAACGACTCCGCATAGGCGTTATCGTTACTCACTATCGGCCGATTGTGTGACGGCGTAATTTTCAGCTCTGCCAGTTTGGCCCGCATGGTCTGGCATTTCATCGGGGCGCCGTTATCCGAGTGCAGCACCAGCGGCTGGCGCAGGCACCCTTCGCGTAGCACGCCGCGCTCTATCAGTTCGGCGGCATATTCACCGCTTTCACAGTCATGCACTTCCCAGGCAACGGCCTTGCGGCTGAAGATGTCTTCGATCAGATACAGGTAGTAATTCTGCCCTCGCACCTTCGGTGTTTTTCAAGATAGTTGTCACTGTTTTCATGCTAAGCCGCTTGCTGCCTAGCCGGTTCCTTTTCCGGGTTCAACGTCGTCGGCCCGACAGGCTCGCAGTTTCTCACGGGGCGTGTACCCCAGCGTGACGGCAGACGCCTCTTGGCTAGCTCCAGCACCCGCTTGCGCTGCTCCATCAGCACAGCATCTTCACCGTTATGCCGCTGCTCCGGTGTCACGAAGCGCAACTTGCTGTGCCGATGCTCGGTGTTGTACCAGCGAACGAACCGATCTACCCATAGCCGAGTATCATCCAGCGAGGTGAAGCCACGGGAAGGCCACTGGGGACGGTACTTCAGTACCCGGAACAGCGATTCAACGAAGGCGTTGTCGTTGCTGACACGGGGGCGGCTGTACGAGGGCAGTACGCCCAACTCCTCCAGCTTGGCCTTCATGGTCTGCGCCTTCATCGGCGCACCGTTATCCGAGTGCAGCATCAGCGGCTGGTGCAGGCACTGCTCACGCAACTGGCTACGTTGCAGGAGCTGGGCGGCATACTCGCCACTCTCCGTCTCATGGACTTCGTAACCAACGATCTTGCGGCTGTAGAGATCCTCGAACAGGTACAGGTAGTAGAACTGCCCACCCACCGTCGAAGGGCAGTAGGTAATGTCCCAGCACCAGACTTCGCAGGGGCCGCTGGCTGTGTGGGTCGTCGGCGCCGGACTGAGCCTGGGCGCCAGTGACCGTCCCCGATGATGCAGCTGACCTGCCTCTTTGAGCACACGGTAGAAGGTGGACTCCGATGCGAGATAAACCCCCTTGTCCAGCAGGTCAGGCACGATCTGGCTCGGTGGCAGCTGGCTGTAGGCCGGACTGTTGCACAGCTCGACAATCTGCTCCTGCTCCGTTGCGGATAGCTTATTGATAGGAGCGGGTCTGACGGCTGCGGGGCGCTTGTCATCTTGCACGACGCCGTCACGATACCAGCGCCGGTAGGTGCGCAGACAGATGCCCGCTTCAGCACAGGCCTTGGTCAGGCGGGCGCCATCTCGGTTCGCTTGCTGGATCAGATTGATAATGGATTGGCGCTCCGGGATGGAGGTCATGCGTCCTCGTTGCTGTCGTTGTCCCAGAGCGCATTGAGCTTTTTTCGCAGTACCAACAAAGCAGCGGCTTCAGCCAGCGCTTTCTCCTTGTGCCGTAGCTCCCGGCGCAACTGCTTGATTTCCTGCTTGTCGCTGCGCGCCTGCTGGCGGATGGCCTTTTCCTGCTCTGCACTGTGCTGGAAGCCCTGCAAGGACTCCGCCTTCCACTGCTTGACCTGCTCGGGATACAAGCCCTTTTCCCGGCAATACTGGCTGAGCTCCGCTTCGGAGAGAGCGGCGGTTTCGATGACGGTTGCGAGCTTGGCTTCAGCTGACCATTGCTCTGATGTGGCTTTGCGACCTGGCACGGGACGTCCTTCTGACTTGGCTTTGTTACGCCAAGTATAAAGGGTCGGCTCAGAGATGCCTTCCTGACGGGCCAGCTCCGCCACGGTCATGTTGTAGGGAGGTAGAAGCTTGCTCAGTACGGCTTCCTTACGTTCTTCGGAATAACGGGCCATGATGTTTCCTTGCCGCCTATCTGGTTGAAATCAGAGGGTGACAACTATCCTGCCAGAGGGGGCCTTCCCCGGCAGGTAGGTGATGTCCCACGACCAGACCTGATTCACGGCGTGCGCCGTGTGCGTCGCCGGACCTCCCTGAGAGCGCCGCTGGCGAGCGCGGCCACGGTGGTGATGCTGCGCAGCTTGCTTCAGTATTCGGTAGAATCTCGCTTCCGAGGCCAGGTAAATGCCCTGATCAGCCAGCCGGGGCACAATCTGTGCTCGGCGGCAAGCTGCCCAGCCCTCGGCTACAACACACCGCCAGGATGCGCTCGCGCTCCGCCGGCGTGAGCGCTTGGCTGGGTACCGGGCGCACCGCCGTGGGGCGCCTGTCCGCCGGTACAGCACCATGCGCCAGCCAGCGCTGGTAGGTGCGCACACTGATACCGGCTTCCTCGCAGGCACGCCATTTGCGGGTGCCGGCATCAACGGCATCGTCGATCCACATGACAAGCTGCTGCCGCTCCGGGTGGGGGATCAGTCTTCCTCGCTGTCGTCCCAGAGGGCATTGAGCTTTTTTCGCAGGGCCAGCAGCGCTGCCGTTTCGGCCAGCGCTTTCTCCTTGCGATGCAGCTCTTTTTCCAGCTGCCGGATTCGCTTGCGGGCCTGCTTGTCCGCCTTCTGGTCCCGAAGACGTCGCGCATCGCCCGAGGCCACGCCGTCCAGACATGCGGCCTTCCAGGCTTTGATCTGCTCCGGATACAAGCCCTTCTGGCAGCAGTATTCATTCAGCTCCACTTCACTCAGCGTGGCCGTTTCCATCACCGTTGCCAGCTTCGCTTGCGGTGACCAGCCATCGGATTGTTTGCCGCTTCCCGGCACAGGCATCCCCCTTTCTCTGGCTTGATTACGCCAATTGTACAGGGTCGCTTCACTGATGCTTTCTTGGCCGGCAACCACCGGTACTGAGAGATTGTCAGGCGGTAGCAGCCGTTTCAAAACGGCTGACTTGCGTTCCTCGGAATATCTGCGCATATCTGTCCTCGATGCCGCCCCCTCTCTGGATTCAAGTGAGGCGACAACTATCTTGAAAAACACCGGCAGCGCCGTCTCCCCAATATCGAGAGAGCGGCACGCCTCCGCTACCGTGTAGCCTTGGTCCAGAACCAATGCCGCTGCATCGTGTTTGAATTCAGTCGTGAATGACCGACGTTGTCTTTTCATTGACACCTCTTTCAAGGCGGTAATTTACCACCTAAGTTGGTGTCCGGGATCATTAAACCACTACAAACGCTGAGCAAACTAGGCAGCAGAAGTCGCTCTAACTGTCACTTCTTCAAAGCATGCGGTAAGAGTCTCCCTCTTTCGAAATATATTTCGGCCTGACAAAAAATCAATATGATCGGTCACATCGAAGCAACCGGCAAAGAAAAGCGCCCACGCCTAGCGTTACAAAACGCGCAAACCTATATGACAAGCAAACTGATATCAAATTGGAAACTCACTAGCAAAAGCAAAGACAATTAAATAACATGACCCACGCCATACATATAAACGAAAAATAAAAAATACCACAAAATGAAATCAAATTAACATCAAAATAATGTCACCTAAAAGAGGCTCTCATAAATCATGAAGAAATATATCTATCTAACCTTGGCTACTTCGTTGGCTGGTTGCAGCAGTACCCCCCCGGTGGAACTGGATCATTCGTCCGGCCGCGAAATTGCATCCTATACATTTGGACACCAGGCCGGCGAAATGGTCGCGAACGGCCTAGCAGAGCAGCGGCTCGATAAAGATTTGTTCCTTCTTGGCCTGAAAGACTCGCTTGATGCCTTGCCGCCCAGACATTCACTTACTGACCAAGAAGTTCAGGCTCTGCATCAACAATACTCAGACTCTGTAAGCGAGGCAAAAAGAAAAGCAGCGATCTTAGCAGGTGAGCAAAACGCTCTTGCCGAGGCCGCTTTCCTAGACAGCTATAGCCATAATTTAGATGTGAAAAAACTGGACAGCGGTGTTCTGTACACCATCCTCCAATCTGGCACTGGCGAAAAGGCACCGTCCTTCACGGACACTCTCGAAGTTCATTACGAGGGGAGATTACCGGACGGCACCATTTTCGACAGCTCTTTCAAACGCGGAGCACCAGTCGAGATTTCTCTTGATCGCGTTATTGCCGGATGGCAACACGCCATTCTCGAAATGAGGAAAGGTGACAGATGGGAGATCGTCATCCCCTCATCGTTAGCCTATGGCGAAAGCGGAAGAGCGCCCGCAATCGGCCCCAACCAACTTCTCATATTTGAGATCGAATTGATCGATATCAAGTAGAAAGGAGGCAGATATGAAGCGGATAATTAAGAACCAAGCTTTCTTCCTGGCGATACTCTCAGCATGTTTTTTGCCAGCTATGGTGTCAGCAGAGAGATCAATGGATAAAGTTGCGGAAGCGTTAATCAGCACAAACCCCAGCTTAATTATAAAAAGTATGGTTAGCAGTCCAGTGCCAGGTATTTTAGAAGTCGTCTTGGAAGGGAACCGGGTTGTATACGGGAGTAACGATGGCAAATACATTTTCACAGGGGAGCTTATCGAGATCCAAGATAGTTCCACTTTGAACCTGACCCAACACCGGCAAGAACAAGTCCGTGAAGACATTCTGTCTACTATAGCATTGTCCTCTGCAATAACCTTTAAAGCAGCCGACCAAGAACAGATGGAGCTCTTTATCTTTACCGATGTGACTTGCGGTTACTGCCGGAGCTTCCACACACAGATAGATGAGATTAATAAAGCTGGCGTCACCGTCCACTATCTTGCTTTCCCTCGCTCCGGCCTTGATAGTCGGGGCGCGCGCTTGCTTGAGCAAGCTTGGTGCGCCGAAGACCCTAGAGCGACGTTGACCGAACTGAAAGCCGAAGGGCGCTCCTCGGCGACAATGTTAGCCTGCAATCCCCCAATTGCGGAGCAATACCGCCTCGCGACGTCCATGGGCATAACAGGAACCCCCTACATCCTGACCAGAGCGGGTCAAAACTTGGGTGGGCATCTCTCGACCAGCCAAATCGTATCGTTACTCGATTAATGAAAAGGGCTGCGTAATGCAGCCCTTTTCATTCCAAAAAATGCAATAAATATAGCATCAGAACCATATCAAAAAAGCACCCTCTAAAACCACTTCTCAGAAAAAATCAAAAGCAGAGAACCAATATCAAAACAATGGCAGAAATAAAACAATAACATTAACCGGAAAAAATAAAAGCAAGATTTACTTTGAGGTGGTTGTTCCGACCCAGCGATCATATGATCCTGTCCCTGCACTAGCGATTAGTGCGACCCCTTAAAAGAAAACTCAAAAATTTGGAGATAAACTCAATGAATATGATCGCTAAAGGTATTTTCGGCGCCGCTCTGGTGGCAGCGGCTGGTTTGGCCCAAGCTACAGCTCCAATTTACTACACTGTCAATGATGACCCGACAGTTTATCAGCTTGACCTCAACCCGATTACCGACACCTTTTTTGGCCCGAGCACTGTTTCCTCAGGTCTATGCTCGATTCCTTGCACCCTTAGCGCCACAGGCACTTTAAGCGATGTTATCGGTGGCGATACCACGCTGTCGGTCGGCCACGCCTCTGTGAGCGGCGGCTTGCTGTGTAGCGCTGTGAGCCTGAGCGGCTTCCCATGGGTAGGCTCCGTCGAGCATAATTCGATCCCGTCGCCCCTGGGCCCGGTCACCTTCACGCTGGAAGGCGTTTCCGTTTCCGCGCCAATCTGTGGCTCCTGCAGTGACAAGATCGACGTGACCTTCGACCCGGCCAATGGCGGTAGCTTCGTATTCAATGGCCCGATCACACCGAACGGAAACTGCCACGTGAACGGCACGCTCACCAGCAACAATAACTACTACGCTTCGCACTGATCATCAGAACAGATCGTGAACTGATTTGATGACTGGAACTGAGCGAACCGCAAGGTTCGCTCAGTTCTTTATTTAATTTTTCCTTCAGCTACTCTGAAGTAGTTGATAACGCCACACAGCACCGGGTTGAGCTCGGCGATGTACCGTACCGTAAGCTCCCCAGTCAAGTAGACAACTCGTAACTAGAACCTCTGGCGTGATCAATGAAGCATTCGAGGGGCGTCCGGTTGTCGAGAGCGTCGTGGGGGCGCTCCTCGTTGTACTCGGTGAGCCACCGGTACGTGAGCTCACGTACATCGTCGAGCGTGCTGAACTGGTAGGTGTCGAGCAGCTCCTCGCGGTAGGTCCGGTTGAAACGCTCGATGTAGGCATTTTGATTGGGCTTGCCAGGCTGGATATGTTGCACATGCATTCCCTGCTCCTTCGCCCAGTCGATAAATGCTTCCCCCAGGAACTCGGGGCCGTTGTCGACCCGCAGGGTGGCCGGTAATCCACGCTGTTCCTGAATCTGCTCGAAAACCCGGATTAGCCGGCGACTCGTGATCGATGTGTCGATTTCGATCGCTACAGCTTCTCGATTGAAGTCGTCGATAATGTTGAAGGTACGAAAGCGGCGGCCACAGTAGAGGGCATCGCTCACAAAGTCAGCGGACCACATCAGGTTGGGCGCGGCGGGCACATTCAAAGGCTGACGTTCTCTCGTTGGCACTCGGCGCTTGGCACGCCGTTTCTGGTTGAGCTTGAGCGAACAATACACGCGATATACCCGCTTATGATTCCATTGATGGCCCCGGCGTCGGATCAGGGCACAGCATTTCCAGAAGCCCCGACGTGGACGCTCCTCGACCAGCTCATTAAGCAGGCCGATGATCTCAGCGTCCCGTACCGCTGGAGCGATCGGTTCACGATAGTAGGCCGCCCGGGCCAGCCCAACGCAGCGGCAGCTGCGGGTAACCGACAGGCAGTGCGCGCCCACCAGGTAACGGACTGCCTCTCGTTTCTCGGACGGCCTTAGAGCTTTCGGTCAATCAGGTCCTTCATTGCCCTGTTCTCGAGCGAAAGATCAGCGTACATCTGCTTCAGGCGAGCGTTCTCAATCTCGAGCTCTTTGATACGTTTGAGCTCCGAGGCCTCGAGCCCTCCGTATTTCGACTTCCAGTTGTAGTAGGTCGCTGAGCTAATGCCGTGCTTGCGGCAGACCTCCTGTACCGGCAGGCCAGCATCCGCCTCTTTCAAAATGGCAACGATCTGGGTCTCGCTGAATCGGGATTTCTTCATGGGCTCCTCCTGGGCCAAGTTTGCCAGAAGGCTCCAGTTACCGCCTGTCTACCTAGTGGGGGAGCTTACGCGCCCTCCGCTTGCTGTCGCGGGAGATCGGTTTCATCGCTGATCGTCTGGAGCAAGGCTTCACCTCGCCCTTCCACGATCCGCCCCGCTGATGCGGGCATCTGATGCCTTACCGTCCTCATCGACAAGCCGTTTAACGCTCCTTCTCGTTCAGCCCTTCGCCCCATGTCGGCGACTACTATGGCCTCTGCTGACTTCTGGATTCGCATTTCCACGTCGCCCTTTCAGGCGTGAGACGAGATCTCCCCGGGTAAGAACGCACTCCTTCACCTCACAACCGCCGGATATACGCCACTTCGCTTTGGCCACGAGAGCTTCACGGCTTCTTGCCCGCTCGCCCTGCTCGGCAGCGCCTCGTATCCGATTTTTGTTCATCGGCTCGCGGTTTACGCTCCACGCTTCCTTCCCACGGTCGGTCACCCTTCCGCAGTTGCGCTTCACTTCGTTCGCTGTGGCCAGCTTACGGAAGGACTTGCACCTCCAGGAGTGCGCCCGTGCCGGGCGCACAAAAAAACCCCCGCAGAAATGCGGGGGCTTAGCAAATATCTATTCAAAAAGACACATCATAAGTTCACTTTATGACTTCCGAGATGTATTGGACACGAGTGCCAGCCTCAGGAATTCGCAGCGTTGTCCAAGCGGCAGGCACAGACACATCAAACCCTACATTCATTACTATCTTGACACCCAAGGCTATTTCTACCTCTTCAGCGTTCTCCATTTCAACCTGCATGGTACCATCTTCATTGAAGCGGACTTTCCCTTCAAGCTTGAGCGTAGCCGGCACACTCATCATGTCGCTTGTCACGTAGCCCGGATCGTCTGTTTGATTAATAAAAGTTATCAGATCAGTAATATTCCTCTCTAATTCTATCGCATCCACATAAATATCCAACGTAGTGCTGATATAAGGCTCACCATCACTACCTTGATAAATTACTGCCTGAATGGGCTGATTACGCAGACAGGTCTCTCCACTCTGTGCACTTTCGACACAATCGGGGTTTTCTTTCGCATATCTCATCCTCATCACCTGCGGTCCCGAATCGAAACCAAACATGATTTCGCTCAGGTGTACAGGAGAGGCCATCGGTAAACTTGTCCCCATGATCTGGCCAGGCCAGATCGTAACTGGAACACCACCCAGTGCATCACTGTATTCACCAACTTCCGCAATCAAATCACTGGTTATATAGGTAAATTTATCCTCGGGACAATAATTCATGGCGAGAACCCTCGTTGGATCTTCCCGCATTGTCTCGAAGCCACAACCCACGGCAACCAGGGGAATGATATCCTTACAGAATGGATCTGTAACATCGCAGTATGGCAGTTCTGTACAATCCGGATCACTAAGATTACAGGTCGGCCCACCCGCTTCTGCTGGCCGCAATCCGCCAGGCAAAATTTTGGCACTATTCCAAGGTGGTAGCAGACCATCAGGATCATAACAGTCAAGATCATCGGCGTTACAAGTCTCCGCCAGGCGTGGCTGGCCTTGAGCGCCCTGCTCTTCGACGCTATATACACTGTAAGGTCTGGCATTCACGTAATTAAACGGCCGATGAGAAAAGTCCAGACGATCCTCCGTATTACGCTCATGCATTAGATTCGCATTTACATCAACGGATGGCGCCCCCAGAACTTGGAGCACCTGCGCCGTGGGCGCTCCTCCTTTGAAGTACTGTACCAAGTCTATGCCCCCACCGTCGGGTGCATTGGCGTTCTGAAAAAGGACATCGTGCATCCGAGCGTTAGGATCAGCGAACATTTCCAACCCTGGACGCTCTGTGAATGTAACTTCGTGCAGCTGCGTCTGGATCGGCAAGCTGTCCACGGAGCAGATCGCCTGGGATCCATCGCAGAGCGCTGTGCTGCTGTGCCGATCATTGTTAGAACCCAATACATAGCGGTAAAAGGCGCCAGCTTCCCACGGCTCCGCTGGCCAGAAAGTTAGCCTGCGGCCTTCCACACTCACTTTGCCAGAGACATCACTTAGCCTCCCTCCAAATTCATCAACCGTTTCGACCTTGAAGGAATTCCCAAGAGATACACTTTCTGGATCAATCTCCTTCGTAAACACTGCAATAATTGGCCGGTTCGCTGGAAGCTCTCCCAGAGGCAAAATGTCATCTGGCAGTTTGTGCGGATGATGACTTGTTTCACCAGTACTATTCACCGCGTGGGTCCTACTGTATGGAACATCCAGCCCTCCTCGACAACGCGCGGTCATACCTGAGGCCAGATTTACCGGCGTATCCGCCAAGGCACACGGGTAACCTGGATATACTGCGGTGATCATCGGAGAGCGAACCACTACTTCCGCTTCGCCATGCTGAACTAGATGACCAAAGTCAAAACCCTGTACGCCCCACTCATACTGCTCAGCCCGGGTAATCTCTACTGGCATTTCAAATTCAAGTAACTGTGGTGCTCCCAAGGTACCGCCACTTATGTCTTTCAAGCCAGACGCCAGCTGAACGCTGTATTCGTAGCGCTCGATATTGTTGAAACCACCGAAGGATATCTGTACTGAACGCTTGAAACCCTCATCAGGAGTGATAATTAGAGATGAACCTCGTGAATAGACGGTAAATTGGATCTGCTCGCCGTTCTCACTCACAGCAATATGGTCATGGATATCACCCATCGCCACTGGCTTGTTGAAACGGATGATAACTGGGTCGGAAGGGAGGAACCCTTCGAGATTTTCACCTGGGCTCCAGCTTTGAACCTCCAAAGACAGCCCATCCACGATCTGCGGCGGATTATCCTGATCCTCATACCCCTTCATGTAGAAGGACAGCAGGCCCACTGCGCGCTCGGAGCCGAGCACATCGGGCTCCACCACACCCACCGCATTAATCACCATCTGCCCACCTTCAACGATGGACGTTCCCACCAGCTCGATATGCAGCAGATCCTGCGTGATAGCACCGTTTGCGGCCGGAGTTTCGGTAGAAACCGCCACATCCATCCACAACCGCACCTGACGCGGTGCATCATCGCTATTGCTGTACTCGTTCGGCAGCAGGTAGCCCGTGGCATCGGAGAGGAAATCCATCCGCACTTTGCCGGATTCGAACCCGGCCGGCACTTCACCACCGATCAACACGTCGATAGACGCTCCTTCGATCAGCGAGCCGCGCTTGATGCGAAGCGGTGTCTGATCCGGGAAGTTGGGTACGAATGCCAACTCAGCAGCCAAAGTGCCGCTTGCTTGGGTGGCGGTTTCTTCGCCCAGCAGCACGGAAGCCATTGGCACCAGGTTGATCGGCTTGCCGGTCAGCGGTGAAATCTCACCGGTGTCCGCGATGTCCTGCACCATGGAGACACGCTCGCCCGTGGTCGGCGATGTGGTATCCACCGGTGTGGCCGTCAGCGTATAGGGCATGGGGTTGGACAAGCTGCCGCCTGTCAGGTTGTCGCCGTAAACGCTGGTGAGGCCACCAGTAATGTTCAGACTGTAATCGCCCCCCGGCGTGAGATCCTCTTTCGGATCAATAGTGATATAAGGCCCGCTGACCAGCAGATGGGCATCGACCAGCCCTTCTGGCCCCATCAGTTGCACTGTCGAGTCGCCTGCATCGCCATACTTGACCGTGCTCGGGTCCAGCGGCTGGCTGAACTGGAGACGGAAGCTGGCGAAGTCGGTGACGGCGAAGTTGACGCCATCCGGGATGGTGCGCACGACCTCGAAGGTATCACGCGCAACCAGGCTCCTTGGGCCTTCGTGCAGGCCGCGAGTAGTAAACTGGATACTGCGGGCTGACGCTTCGCCTTTCTCAAGCTCGATTGCCGGCACATCCACCACGTAATCTGTCAGCGGCTTCAGTTTGTTTTGCGGCGTGATGATCAGGCCGCGCTTGCCGTCGACCCATTCCAGCTCCACATCAGAGACGATGGCGCCGTCCACTTCGCGCAGTTCAATGGCCGGTGCCGTTTCGGCGACCGGGCTGGAGAAACGCAGTACCACCGGCGAGGGCACCGGCACTTCCAGCTGCCCTTGATCCGGGAAGGAGTACACCAGGCTTTGGCGCTGGCTCTCCCAATCCCGCTGCTGATCCGTTGCCACATCATCCTTGCTGCCGCCACAGGCGACCAGCGACAGGATGCATGCAGCCATCATTGTTCTTTTCATGTTGCCTCCTGAGAAACCTCTACTTAAACGTGCGGGCACTCATCTGGTGCCGCCGCCCGTCCGGTTTAGAATTTCAGTGTTACCGAGCCGGCGAAGACGTGCACTTCACCACCGGTTTCAACCGTGCCGTACACACCCGGCGGGGTCAGCGGGTTGGACGATGTCAGCTCGTAGGTTTTTTCATCCAGTTGCTGGTACTGGTAGCCCAGATCCAGGCGCACCGGGTAGGCCAGCAGCGGCATCTTCGGAATGGTGGCGCTCATGCCCAGGCCCAGCACCCAGCGGTCGGCATCCAGGTAGTTCACGTCCATGCTGCGGCGGCCTTCGATGGGGGTTTCTTCCCAGGCGATACCACCGGTGAAGGTGAAGTGATCACCGGCCGGGATTTCCACGCCGATACGCGGGATGAAGATGTCCTTGAAGTTGGCGTTGGCCTGATCCTTGATGGTGTCGTTGCGCAGTTCGCGCTCCAGGCGTGACCACGCTTGATATTCACCGGTGAAGCCGAGGCGGAAGCTGCCGAAGTCGTATTTCACGCCCAGGGTGGTGATCTCGGGCTGGAAGGAATCCAGCGTCTGGATGGCCAGCGCCAGCCCCGGTGCCGGGATGGTGCCGGGCACGATCACGTTGGAGCGCACCTTGGTGCGGGTGTTGGAGTAGGCGCGATAGGAGATCGCGGTTTCCAGGTTGTCCATCCAGCAGCTGGCACGGCTGCAGAAGGTTTCGCCCCAGTTCACGTTCACGCCCAGGATCGGGCGGAATTTCGGTGCGGCAGAGACGTTCAGGGATTCCTGGCTGGTGACGCCGCCCAGGGTGGAGCGGGTGTTCAGGGTGGCATCGGCGTGCAGGGTGACGCGCAGGGCGAAGCCCACATCAATGCCGCGCCAGACGCTGGTGCCCACGCCGGCGGTCAGGAACAGCGGCTGCCGGCCGTAGGTGAAGTACTGGCCGTAGTCGGAGGTTTCCGAGGAGAACGCCATCATTTCCTGGGCGAATTTCTCGACGCCGACCATCAGGCCGAAGTACAGCGGGTGATCCAGTGTGGAGATCGAGCTGAGGTCGGTTTTCAGGCCCAGTTGCAGTTGCTGGGAGGGCTCGTCGACGATGCGGCGGCCGTTGGCCTCCAGATCGTGCTCGGCGTGGAAGATACCGCCGGTGAGCTCGCCACGCGGGTCTTTGGCCAGGTTGGCCGGGTTGTAGTACACCGCCGAAATCTGCGAGTTGAAGATCGACAGGGCCTGTGCGGAGGCGATGTCACCGGGGAGCAAGCCGTAGGTGGAGGGCGAGTTGCCCATGTTGGCCACCGCGGGGGAGCCGAGGGTCAGTAGCGCACAGCCGGCCGCAGCGAGCGGGCCAAATGATTTGAGCTTCATGCTATCTCCTTGGTTTTTTATTCATATTGAGCGCCTCTGGCACAGCGCTTTTTCAATTACCTGAAACGGTGCACTGCCAGCCGCGACAAATCCCACAAGGTGCACTATGCGCCTCGTGAGAGGAGTCTTGATCCGGCATTTCATGTGTGCGGGCCAAAGCCAAATGCAAATACAAGAATGATCACCGTCCCTGCATTAATTTCCGGCAATATCGCTCTTTTTCTTCTACGTTCCCCGAAAGACAGGGCCTCGTGCGGGCGATTTTGCATGATGCTTCTGCTGCCGGGCCTCTTTGCTATCTATCTTGCTATCTATCTTCCAAGCCTTTGTTTTTATGAAAGATAACGCACTCGATCCCACCACATAATGTGATGGAAGTACCAGAAGGGTAGCCACTCAGTGTACAAACGAAAACCAATGAAAATGAAAAGCTGGTTTTCATATTTTGGGCAACATCATTTTGGCATCGCTCCTGACGGCACCCTCGATTTCCAGATCATCAGAATCGACTCGCTGCATTATTTGAAGAAGCCTGTTTCTTAAAATATGCCGGGCGCGCCAGGGGCGGCGCAGCTTCTGCCATGCTGTTGTCGTGCTCTCTCATGGCCACTATTTCAGGACACCGTTACCTGCCCGGCCACGCCACGGCGCAGCAAGCCTGCCACGATATGATTGATGCCCGGCGCCGGGCGCCAGGGGACGGCCAACAACACTTTCCGCTTTCCAGTAACCGGGCACCGGCAGTGATCGGTAGGCAGAAAAAGCGATCCCCCCCCACCGAAAAAGCTGGCCTTCCGCTTGATTCAGGCGGGCACGCCAGAAGAGACGCCGGCAGCGTCATGCGTGGGTTTGGCCACAGTGCCGCAAGCAGAAAAATAACGGCCATTGCGCATTCGCCATGACTTATTCATGAATCTGCATAAGAATACCGGAGGCGACACGCTGCACAGCAATTGCCGAATCATCCAACAGGCAGGAAAAAAATCTCATGACGAAACCCGGACCAACCAACCCCTCTCGCGCCGCCATCAAAGCCCGCATGCAAGCCATTCGGGATGAGCTTGGCCCTGAGGGCCGCGCTGTGCTCGATCGCATTGAGAAGACCATTGTCGACTTTGATCTTACTGATGAAGAGCTCGCCTCGCTGGAAGCACGACTGACCAGCCTGGCCAAACGCCCGCATTGATCCATGCCGCACCAGGCCAGACGTATTCGGGCAGCACTTGCCCGGATGCGACAACGTGGACGGAAGAAGCCCGGCTCACGGGCTACTGCGGTTCTGCCGACTCGCTGGCGCCTATATTTGTTTGCATTTGCTGCTGCACCTTAATTTGCCGGTATGCCTTATTCACTGGCGAGCCTTGCTCGCTGGCGCATCCCGATTCACTGACGCGCCTTGCTTTACCGGGATTCGCTGCCGCCCAGGCCAGGCAGGCGAGGCTGCTGTGACCAACGCAGGGGCTTTGCCTGCGGGGTCCCCAAGGCTGCTCTTTACTGCCTTCGGCCGCCCTTTGCCTCCAACCACAGATCATTCTTGCCTGGCCCGCTCGCCACCGAGCCCGGCATCTGGCACGCACAAGACACGAAATATGGGAATTCCCCATGCAAAGGAGGTTGACGCGGCCTTTCCAGCAGTGTAAGTGCGGGCCTGAATAGGCCCACGGGCACAGGCCGACCGCCCATCTCTGTTTGCTAGGCAGACCACGGCAACGCTATCCTTGGCGTTTTGTTTGCCACAGGATCTTTAACATGCCCGCTCAACTCGACGAGTTTCTGCAGCGCCTGCGCCAGCGTGACCCCGACCAACCCCCGTTCCATCAGGCGGTCGAAGAAGTACTGCGCTCGCTGTGGCCGTTTCTGGCAGAGAACCCGAAGTACATGAAACATGGCCTGCTTGAGCGGCTGGCTGAGCCCGAACGGGTAATCATCTTCCGTGTACCATGGCAGGATGACAAAGGCAACGTGCATGTCAACCGCGGCTACCGGGTGCAGATGAACAGCGCGATCGGCCCCTACAAAGGCGGCATCCGCTTCCACCCGTCCGTCAACCTTGGCGTGCTCAAGTTCCTGGCCTTTGAACAGGTTTTCAAGAACTCGCTGACCTCGCTGCCCATGGGCGGCGGCAAAGGCGGTGCGGATTTTGACCCTAAAGGGAAAAGCGATGCTGAGGTCATGCGCTTCTGCCAGGCGTTCATTGCCGAGCTTTATCGGCACATTGGCCCCAATCTGGATGTGCCGGCAGGCGACATTGGCGTGGGTGCTCGTGAGATCGGCTATATGTTCGGCATGTACAAGAAGCTGGCCAACGAGTTCACCGGCACTTTCACCGGCAAGGGCTTCAGCTATGGCGGCAGCCTGGTACGCCCGGAGGCGACAGGGTTCGGCCTGGTTTACTTCATCGAGGAAATGCTCAAACGGCGCCATACCGGGGTGGACGGCAAGAAGATTCTTATCTCCGGCTCCGGCAACGTGGCGCAATACGCGGCGCTGCGGGCGATGCTGATGGGCGCGCAGATCACCAGCCTGTCTGATTCCGGCGGCACCATGTATATGCCCGACGGCCTCACTGACGAGCAATTTGACTATCTGCGTGATCTCAAGAACGTGCGCCGTGGTCGGCTCAAGGAAATGGCCGACGAATTCAAGCTGCCCTGGCACGCCGACAAAAGCCCCTGGCACCTGCCATGTGATATCGCCCTGCCCTGCGCCACGCAGAATGAGCTACACGCTGACGATGCCCGCACATTGATCAAGAACGGCTGCCAGCTTGTCGCCGAAGGCGCCAATATGCCCTCGACCCTGGAGGCAGTGGATATCTTCCGTGATGCCGGCATCCTGTTTGCGCCTGCCAAGGCAGCCAATGCTGGTGGCGTGTCGGTCAGTGGCCTGGAAATGAGCCAGAACAGCCTGCGCCTGAACTGGACGGAAGGCGAAGTGGACGAGCGGCTGCACCATCTGATGCAGCGTATCCACCATGCTTGTGTGGAATTCGGCACGCGCAGCGGCAAGGTCGATTACGTTGATGGCGCCAATATCGCCGGCTTCGTGAAGGTGGCGGATGCCATGCAGGCGCAAGGGCTGGTTTAACCCGCCGCGTCAGGCTTGACCGCGCAATAGCCACACGCCCGGGCTCCGGCATGGAGCCTGGGTCACGCCCGCCAGCGGACACAGCCACAAGCCACCGATCCGGCTTCGGCCTACCATGGGCTCGCTCTCAGCTCGGATCATTATCATGACAACCCGCCGTTTTTACTGGGCATGGCCGCCATTCCTGCTGGCCGGCGCCGCGATCTATCAGCCGGTGGTTTCCAGATATGGGACATCCACCTTACCGGCGTATTGATGGTGATCGGGTTATTGCCCGTGACCGGGCTCCTGCTGGCATGGCAACCGCTGACAAAGCGCCGGTGCCATCGAGCTTGCGATGGGCCTGTGCGTGGCAAGCATGGCAATCTCGGTACCGTTTACTCCCGGCCCCGGGGCTTCAAGTGCGCTACTACGTGAGCCCGTTCGAGAGCCATGCCATCCTCGCAGTTATCGGCCCGATGGGCTGAGCTGGCACGCGAACATGCTTTCGAAACATCCAGAGCACGGCCACAGCAAGACATTTTCTGTGCCGGCAAAAAACGCAGCTACGGCTCGGTGCGGTGCTTATCGTACGAGGTTTCTACCCTAACTCTGGACAATGAAAACCGGCTTGCCGTGCTGGAAGCCCATTGCCAGCGTTAAAGCCGTAGCTGCGCCGGACTACTCCGGCTGCCCTGTGGCTGAAAGCAGCGAGGGGCCAGCATCTTCGTGCTGGCTTGTGACCTCCGCTGGCAATGCATCTGCCTCCTTGGCGGCCTGCTTGATGCGGTAGTCGGTGATGATCATGGCAATGATCAGGATTGTTGAAACCGTCAATGCGGCGATTATTATAATTAACTCTTTCTTGCGTTCTGACATTCCTTATCCCCCACATTATTGCATTTTGATATCATAAACAGCCAAACATGCCTTTCCTGGCTAAAATGGCAGGCCATTAATTAACACTGTTGCGGGGAGATTGGAAGAGCCATGTAAACACTGGCGCAGCGGAAGCAGCACCGATGAGAAACCGCCTGATGCGCAAGCGCTGGCGGCGCAGCGCTTGTCAGCAGATTATTGGGCAGAGCGCACGGCTTGCACCAGACCCTCCGGGTAATAGACGAAAAATTCGCCTTCCTCGTTGCGCACCAGCACCGCAGCCTTGTGCGTCGAACGAAACGATAGCCAGACAAGATAATCACTGCTTGCCTCGCCTACGGGGTAACCATTTACCGACACAATGATATCGCCCGGCTTGATACCGGTTTGCTCGGTAGCTTCTGGAGGGAAGTCGCTGCCGACCAGATAACCCTCAGGCAGTGTCTCGCTGACAGCATACAGGTCCAGACGGGCGAGAAATTTCATTGCCTCGCTGTCCATTTGCTCTTCCGGCTCAGCATCATCCGCAAGCGCAGGAGGCTCCTGATCCTGCTGCGGCTCGCTGTCATCCACGCGCCTCCGCAAAGGCTGAAGATGAAGCGCTTGCGGCCCGGCGGGCGTTTGCAGCAATACACGATCCGGCAGGATCGCGCCAAGCCTGACGCCCGGTTGAATCTCGTCACCGGCTCGGTAACGGTATGCACCCAGCCCGGCCACATGCACTACCGCGGAAGCAAGGCCGGTATGGTAAGCCTGAAACAACGCCAGTAAACGCATCTCTTCCGGTTGCGGCGCGTGAGAAGTGGCTACGACCACTTCCGGGTGCAACTCGGCAGCCGGCGGCGAGACTGAAATATCATAAAACTTATGTTTCTTTATTTTCAGGTCACCATCTTGCCCCGCAGTCGGCTCGGGCATGGTAAAGCGCCCATCCAGAGCAATAAATGCACAGGACGCCAAAACGAAGGCAGAAAAAATTCCTATTATCCTCAGACTGTTAGAAATTCTCATATCCAAATCCTGTCGTCCTGCCTTTACTTTCCCTGATTGTTTACCGGCAAAAAACACAACTCTGACCGCAATATCATTTTGCCCCGATCATGAACTTTTATCTGCATTAATAGCTTTCCGCGAAACAGCAAAAACATCGCACTGAACTATACCTTTAAATGATGTTCTCTCTATACGCATAATCAGAATTACATTGCATAACCGCAAGGTCTGTTTTTGACACCCCTTGCTTACAAAAAGATCCAACACACTCAGAACGAAAAAGGAACTGTTATGAGAATCCTGTATCTGGCTACTGCTTCCCTGCTGGTGATCGGCTGCTCACAGCACACCGCCACCCTTGATGATCTGGCTACCGATCAACAAAGGGCGTCTTATGCCGTGGGCATGCAAGTCGGCAAACAGCTTGCTCCGCAGATCGAACAGGCTGAGCTTGACCCGGCCCTGCTCATGCTGGCGATGCAAACAATCCTGGAAGGCGATGAATCGCAATTGTTACTCGATGATGCGATGGCCGCTGAGGCCACAGCCGCCTACCAAGAAGCGCTTACACGTCGATTTGAAGCGGAGCGGGCCGAAAATATCGCACTTAACCAGGCAGCGGGCGAAGCACTGCTGGCAAGCAACCGCGCCAGAGCCGAGGTCACCACTTTACCGAGCGGTCTTCAATACGAACGCCTTGCTGGTGAGCCAAATGGCCGTCAGCCAACCCTCGAAGATACCGTGTTGGCCCACTTTCACGGCACG
Organism: Alcanivorax quisquiliarum; assembly: GCF_023051175.1. Classification (GTDB taxonomy): domain Bacteria; phylum Pseudomonadota; class Gammaproteobacteria; order Pseudomonadales; family Alcanivoracaceae; genus Isoalcanivorax; species Isoalcanivorax quisquiliarum. The sequence continues at coordinate 18,742 of NZ_JALKII010000010.1, forward strand.
CTTCCGGATGGAACGGTCATAGACAGCTCGCTCGACAGGGAACAGCCCGCCTCCATCCCTTTGAAGCGTGTCATGCCAGGATGGCAAGAGGCTCTGCAATTGATGAGCGAAGGGGAGAAGTGGCGCATCGTGCTGCCGCCTGAGCTTGCTTACGGGGATGAAAGCGCAGGGCAGCATATCCTGCCTCACTCGACACTGATATTTGAAATAGAACTGATAGAAATCCGGCCACAAGCCTGAGCGATTGCACATACATTTTTAATAGAGGGGCATATCATGAAACTGGTTACGTTATTTTTATTCTCTATACTATTTGCAAGCTCGGCATCCTGGGCTGATCCTCTGGCCGACAAGCTGTCAGCAGCATTCCAGAGCACACAACCGGACCTGACCGTCGAGCATATTGCCGATAGCCCGGCTCAGGGCATTCGCGAGGTGAAGCTCAGCAATGGCGAGTATCTTTACGCGACCGCCGAGGGCCGCTACCTGTTTGCCGGAAAACTGATCGAACTATCCGGCACTGAGTTCAACGATCTCACAGAGGAGAGGCAGCGACAGGACCGGGCTGATATTCTCGCCAATCTTGATCTCGACAAGAGCATTACCTACAAGGCTAAAGACGCTGAGCAGCACGAGGTTTTTGTTTTCACCGATGTCAGTTGTGGTTACTGCAAAAACTTTCACAACCATATTGATGAGATCGTACAGCGAGGGATCACCGTGCATTACCTTGCCTTTCCCCGCGCCGGTGTCGCCTCGCCTGTCGGTGAACTGATGGGCCGAGCCTGGTGTGCCGAGGATCAGCAAAGCGCCCTGACGGAAATCAAAGTGTCCAACCGGCTGTCGCAGACGCCCGTGCCCTGCCGAGCGCCGATATCCGAGCACCATGCGCTCGCACAGAAACTTGGCGTCCGGGGCACGCCGGCCATCTTTGACCAGCATGGCAACAGCCTCGGTGGTTATCTGGATACCGAACAGCTGGTCAGCGCGCTGAACCGCTAAACCCCGCTTGGCGAGCAGCTCTGGGCTGCTCGCCCTTGAACACCTTCTGCATCAGCACCTGCCACCAGCTCTGTACTGGGCACGCCCTGCAACATGTTTGTCCTGCTGCTCACCTTCACTATATTTCATGGTTGGATTTTGCCTTTTCGTTGCGCTCTGGTAATGTCGTGCCGTCTGTCAAGAGGAGTTCCCATGGCTTTTACCGTTTATCTGTCGGGTGAAATTCACACGAACTGGCGTGAAGAGATCAAGCGCGGCGCCGCTGCGAAAGGTCTGAATATCACCTTTACGTCAGCTGTCACCGATCACGACGCCAGTGATGCGGCGGGTGACCATCTCGGGCCGGAGAGCAGCTCTTTCTGGCGTGATCACAAATCGGCCAAGGTGAATGCCATCCGCACCAAGACGCTGATCGAGCAGAGCGATCTGGTGGTGGTGCGTTTCGGTGACAAGTACAAACAGTGGAATGCTGCCTTTGATGCCGGCTACTGCGCGGCGTTGGGCAAGCCTTATGTGACCTTGCATGCCGAGGATATCATTCATCCCTTGAAAGAAGTGGATGCGGCCGCCCTGGCCTGGGCAACCACCACCGAACAAGTGGTCGATATTCTCGCTTACGTTTTGCGCGACTGATCCCGATGCCCACCTGCACCATCCCGCGATCTTTAGCCCCCTTGTGGGGCAAGCGAGGGGAGCCAAAAGATCGGCATTTTGGACAACCCGTTGGTGCTTTCGCGGGCATTGGAAATGCCTCCCCGGAAATCGACGATAAACTTTCTTTAGCCCCTCTCCCCTTGTGGGAGAGGGGTTGGGGAGAGGGGGAGATTATGGCAAGAAATATATACTTGGCACTTGATCTGGAACGAAACTGACTAGCGCTAGGTATTTTTGGGTTGTTGAATTTTTATGAAAATTTCCACTGAAGATAATTGAAAGTAGTGCAACCTGTAGCGGTTATCGTAACAGCTGCATGTTCGTCGCCCCCTCTCCCCCAACCCCTCTCCCACAAGGGGAGAGGGGAGCAAAAATCTGATTCGCTCACCCTCCGGGCCAGCCTGCGGCTGTTCTGCGCTTCGCCTGCCCCTCAAGCGAGGGGGAGCAAAAAGATCGGTATTTTGGATAACCCATCGGTGCTTTCTCAGATATCGGAATGGCTCCCCGGAAATCGACGATGAACCTTTTCTTTCAACCTGCGACGAGCCAGGCAAGCCGCTTTCTGCCACGCTCGCAGTGCCATTTACTCCGGCTGCCGTGACAAAAAAACCGGGCATGGCAAGAGCCATGCCCGGTTAAACGCGCCCATATTTTGCGGCGCGCCTTGATGGCAAGTTGTATTAGCGGCGCAGCAAAGCCACTTCAAGATCGCGGTCGGAGATCATCCACCACAGACCATCGCCCTGTGTGGCATCGAAACCGACGACTGGTTCACCGTTACACGCCGCGTCGCGCGGGGCAGGCGTGCTCAGCCAGCTTTCGTGAAATACATCTTCGATGATGCACTCGGCGCTACCAGCAGCAACCCACTCGCCGTTGCTGTCGCGAATGCCCGGCACCAGCGGTTGCCCTGCCAGAGTGGCCGGCACAGTGAAGCTCAGCGCGAACGCATCCGTCGGGGCATCCACGATATTCCAGCTGCGTGTGGCATGCGCAGGCAAAGTGTGCGGCGCCTTGGCGCTGCCATCCGGCTGGCTGCCCGGCAAACCGGCATCCACTTCGATATTTTTCGGGGCACCCCAGGTGCTGTTGTAGATACCGTTCTGGCCACCTGTACCACTGAGGATCAACACGCTGGAAGCGGTATCCGGCTCGGCCGGCATCCAGCTCAGGGTGACATGCTTTTTCATATCGATGGTGGTCGCCGGTACTTCCACACGGTCTTGCGCCACATTCACATAAGCACGGTTGTTGCCGTTGAGGTTCGGTGTCCAGTTCTGGTGATACTGGTACAGATACTGGAACGTCAGACGCAGCAGATCAATGGCACTTTCTGCACGGCTCATGCCGGGTGTGTAGCCCATGTTGCGCGCCCGCGAGTCCACCCGATTGAAGGTGTTATTGATGCCAGCCTCCAGCCTTGCGATGGCGCCATCCGGGCCACGGCATTCCGGGGTACGGTACGTTACGTCATGATCCAGCACCGGCCGGGTGCCCGCAGGGATACTGTTCGGGTAGATGATCTTCTCACAGCGGTCGGTGGTACGGCTGAAGCGATCGAACAGAATCCAGTTCGGGTTCTCCAGTTCGCCCCGGCTCCCCAGGTCGTTGCGCACGGTGTGTTCGGCGTACCACGCCTGATAATCCACCCGTGGGCCATTGAAGCTGAGCACCGCTGCGTTGACGTCAAATGCCGGCGAACCGTTACTCATGGAATTTGATTTGTGCTGAATAATGCTCTGCACCAGCTCGCTTTCACCCCAGCGCAGCTCGTAGCCCTTGTACGAAGCGTTGCCCGACATGATCTGAGTGAAGTAAGGCAGCCGGTAGTTGCCACCTGTTTCTGTCCACGATTTGTTGATTGCGGTGAACGGCCCCTTGACGACACTGCGTTGATACTGGTGCTCGTGACCCTGCACCCAGATCACATCGTTATCAATAAAGAAACGGCGGATCTCGTCATACTGATCCATCAGGCTGTTCTCGCCCCGCGTGCCGGAGACAATCTGCTCGCGCACCTGCCCATACTTGGCGCCAATCAGGCCATCGTGGCTGCCGATGATGATGTGATCCACTTCGTCACGGTGGCGCTCGATGGTTTCCCGAATCCAGGGGAAGGCACCAGCGAGCCCCCAGTAGCGAATATTGATGATCAGCACATTACTGCGCACCACCGAGTAGTTCAGAAACTCGGCGTAGGGCATGTGCATGGCATCTTTCGGAATGTACGGGCGCATGGCGTCGATCCAGCGTACCGTGTGTGCCCAGCTGTCTTCGTGGTTACCCATCAAAGGCAGGATCTCGATGCCCTTGGCCTTGTACTGGTCGGCCACCGATAGCCACTGTGCAAATTCTTCCGGCGTGCCGTCGTTGGTCAGGTCGCCGACCGCGATAACCACATCGGCGCCCAGCTCTTCAAGCTGCGCCAGCACGGCATCCATGGCAAACACCGCGACGTTCGAGCCATCACCCTGGGTATCGGGCAACAGGCCGACACGTAGCGGTGCGGCGGCGGGCGCGTTGTTGTCGGGCTCGGTGAGGCCCGGTGAGCGGCTGGAAGAGGAGCTGCCGCCGCAACCGGCAAGGCCGAGCGCCAGCACAAGTGCTGCCACGCCCGGTAGCGTCAAATTCTTCATGATGATCCCCGGTTAATGTTCAGTCTCAGGAGGGTTCATTGAACACCCGGCACGAGACTGCCTTGAGGGGATGACTCGGGGATGATGGAGAAGTGAAGGCAAAATGATATCGTTCGGATAAAAGCTATCACAAACCGCAAATCAGCAAGGCTGCCCCAGCACGGGGCAGCCTTGCCAGAGCCAGCCCGGGCGGTTAACAGGAAGCTGGCAAGCAAGCTTGCCAGCGCTGCCACCCTGCCCGCCCTGCACAGCTCAGGCGCGCTTGCGCAGCGGCTCTTCGGCCAGCTCTACCGGCTCGCCAAGCTGCTCCTCGATAGGCGTCGAGTCACGCAGAAATGCCTCAAGGGAGTCATCCATTGCCTCCATCCACGGCGTATGGTGCAACGGCGCCAGGGTACCGGTAATAGTGGAACGATAGCTCTTGTTGCGGTAATCCAGGATGCCCTCGCTCTTGTCCCGCATCCATTGCTTGAACATTTCGGCCACTTCTTCGATGGCAAAGTCCGGATAGTCGGTTCGATCAACCAGATCGCGCACATAGGCCGCCTGGAAGTCGATATCATCGTTTACCCCTTCTGTGGCCTCTTCACGGGCGAACCAGGCTTCGCTGTCCGCCACCATCGCTGCCCTATCAGGCAGGGTTATCCGACCCAGAATCACGTCCCGTGCCAACCAGGCCTGCGCATCGAACATATTGAAAGTGTAATACTGATCCTGCATGCCGAGGTAGATCAGCTTGGGGTTGTCAATCCAGAACACACCTTTGTACAAGCCCTTGGGGTACAAGCGGTTGCTGGTGCGCAGGGTCAGCTCGTCCGGCAGGAACGGAAAATGGTGCTGGTAGCCGGTGCACAAAATAATGGCGTCCACATCACAGCTGCTGCCATCGACAAAATAGGCCGTATTGCCTTCCACACGCTCCAGCAACGGCCGCTCGCTGAATGCCTCCGGCCATTCATAGCCCATTGGTGCAGAGCGGTAGCTGAACGTGATCGATTTGGCCCCGTATTTGTAGCACTGCGTGCCGATATCTTCTGCGGAGTAGCTGCTGCCTATCAGCAGCAGATCCTTGCCAGCGAACTCGCAGGCATCTCGGAAGTCATGGGCATGCAGTACTCGACCGGGGAATTGGTTCAGGCCTTTGAATGATGGCGCATTCGGCGTGGAAAAGTGGCCGGTGGCAACGACAACGTAGTCGAACTCTTCTGTGACCAGGCGATCCTGCTCCAGCTCACGGACGGTAACACTGAACTTTTCTGTCTGTTCATCGTATTCGACCGCGTGTACGGCGGTATTGAAGCGAATCTGGTCGCGCAGGCCGCTACGCTCTATGCGGCCCATGATGTAGTCGCGCAACACCGGGCGTGGCGGATACGACGCAATTGGCCGGCCAAAATGCTCCTCGAAACTGTAATCTGCAAACTCCAGGCATTCTTTCGGGCCGTTGGACCACAGATAACGATACATACTGGCGTGAACAGGCTCCCCGTGTTCATCAAGCCCTGTTCGCCAGGTGTAGTTCCACATACCACCAAGATCAGACTGTTTCTCGAAGCAAACAATTTCGGGCACTTCGATGCCTGCCCGGCGAGCGGCGTCAAAGGCACGAAGCTGTGCCAAACCACTCGGGCCAGCGCCCAATACCGCGATACGAACTGTCATGTGTCAATCTCCTTGCTACGGCCTGGCTCTTCCGGAGCCTGGCGAGGGCGCACTGAGTGCGCAAAAAAGGCGTCTGCTGAAATACATTGCACCTTGCAGCAGGCGCACGAGGTCGGGGCTGACAGCCAGGCTGCGCCCATGGATCGCTGGAAGACATCACCGGCCATCCGGCCGGCGCTATACCGTTCCTGCGATACCGAATGTGAACGTACGCGCAGCGGAACACCCCGCCGGCCGCAGCGGCAAGCATACAAAGATGCCTGCGGCGGCCCTACGCGAAACGCGGGCAATGTTAACATAACTGGCCGGCGTTTGCCGGGCGGGGCCACGTCAAGGCAGGCCCAGCGGGAAGAAAAGCACGGCTATGGCATGAAGTGCGAGCGTCCGGATCTCCCTTGTAGCGTGGCTGGAGCAGATGTTTACGAAAGCACCGAGGCGCGATTTGACCACGCCCCTGACGCTTGATGCGGCGGCAGTCAATCCCGCAGCAAGCCTGTTGTGGTCTGATTAAAAAGGTTCAGCGTTGGTTTCCGGGGAGGCATTTCCGATATCTGCGAAAGCGCCTATTGTGCTGCGCTTCGCTCGTCCCGCTGACCAAAGGGAGAGAGGCTAAAAACAGGTTCGTCGTTATTACCGGGAAGGCGGCAATACAACAAGGTGCCGTGGAAGTAATTCGCCCGCCGCCGCGCAGACAGGGCGAACGCATACCGCTGTTTTCAGCTCCGTGGCACCCGCCATTCCAGCCATTCCAGGCTTTCCAGGCCCATCCGGGGCCGCGATCACGGGCACCAGAGACATGCGCCTGGCCGCGCAGGAGCGCTCGTCCCACCGTTATCAAACCATCAGTCTGATATTATCTCGCAATCAAACCAATGACATGACCCTGCAATATTGCCCCTCCAGACAAAGAGATCAGCTTGCTGATCAGGCTCCCACCCCCCTAATATGGGGCTGGCCAACTTGGCATCTTCGGCCATACTGGCCTCGGCGGTCCCTCCGTGGCAGTGCCAGAAGGCGAGGAATCAAGGGCGCACCGAAGAACGAAAAACTGCCCTGCGCCAGCCACAGCAATAGCCGGCATCAGTAAAAAATGCCGTTTTACGCAGTATAAGAATCACGACTTGTTCGAGTTCGTGCCACGAAAGCGCGTACGTCTTGTTGCGCAGCTATCATTAGCGCTACGCGCCATGCGGGCCTCGACGCTAAAACCCCGCTGTTTCGACGGGGTAACTGCACCAGCGTAAAGGACGATGCTATGACCCAGATTTGCGATGTAGAAGCGTTTTATACGATCGTGCGCCACGGCACTATAAGTGCCGCCGCACGGCAACTCGATCTGGCCCCGGTGTCGGTACGCCGGCGGCTGGAGCGCCTTGAAACAGTGCTGGAAGTGCCTTTGCTCCATCGCCACCAGCGCAGCATCGGGCTCACCGAAGAAGGCAAACTGCTCTATAACTACCTGATCGGCGTATTTGAAGGGCTGGATCATGCCCTGGGCGTAGTGGCACGCGGCGAAGACGGCAGCGCTGGCCGCTTGAGAGTCGCCTCGAACCTGCCTGCCCCGTTCCGAAGCCATTTGAAAGGTGTGGTGTGCGCTTTCGCCCGGCAGCACCCGCAGGTCGAGGTGAATCTTGATCTCACTGACACGGACATTGATCTTGTTTACGGTGGCTATGACATGGCCATTACCAGCGCACCACCGGAGAACACTGCCGGCCTGACCGTACGCCCGCTGGCTACTGCCTGGTGCTTGTGCGCCACGCCCGAATATGTGGCCAGGCACCCCGCCATCCGCGTGCCGCTTGATCTGCACGAGCACGACTGTCTGTTGCTGGAGGCACCCGGCGCGCTGGGCAGTGCCTGGACTTTCTTCAGCGATGCGCACACCGAGAGCATTCACATTGCGCACAGCATGGCAACTGACAACCCCCGCGTGCTGCGCGAGTGGCTGCTCGCCGGCATGGGTATTGCCGCCTATTGTGAAATGGAAATTCGCGCAGACCTTGCTGCGGGGCGCCTGGTCAGAATCCTGCCCCATTATCAGATGCCGGAGATCCGGTTTTATATTTTATACGACCGCATCAGGCAGTTGCCGGCGCGCACGCTACAGTTCAAGGATTTCGTCACTCGCAGCGTGGCCAGCGACGGCAGCCTTGCGGTGCGTTAGCGCCCCACTTTCTTTCGCGCTGAGCCCGGACCAGCGGCGCTGAACCTGAACCACCGTTGCTTTGCCGCTGGCGTACCGGCTCGGCGCCGATGCTTTGATTGCTACGGCTCGGGGCTGCGCAGCAGCTCATTCTATCAGCACGCTCATCAGCATACTTACCCGTCATAAACTGCACGCTCGCACTACGGCGCGTGCCACGATTTGCATTGAGAGGCTACTTTGCTCCATGGCCGCCATCCAGCACAGGCATTTTCACTACGAGAATTAGCGGAATGCGCACTTTTGTTCTCTTTAACCAAGGCAACCCAGCGCCAGATGCCACCATGGTCATGCCGCCTGAGTTTTCAAAATCAGCCCTTTACTTTCTTATTATTCATATGGTTACAGACGCACCAACGTGCCACCTGTCTGCAAATTCGCAACCCGCCGGCAAGATTAATGATTTTTTCAAGTGGCCGAAATGCAATATCAGGAAAAGTAATCTTTCGAAAAGGGACTGTTGAAATATAAGTAACGACGTATCTCAATATAAGAAATGACAGGCGTACCAGATTTGGCCCTGAGCGCGCCTCTAGCACGTCGAACCGGCTGGGGGGACCCATAAGGGCTGCCTCTGGCGACCTGAAGATCGAGCGCAGCCGAGGGGGAAAATAATAGTTAGCTGCCGTGCAGCGAGCATCCGGCACAGCAAGCTGTGCGCATTATTAAACCCGTCTTTCAGATGCGTCTGGACATCCCACATCTTGGCTGATTCTACGGGCCGGGGTGACTTTAACGAAGCGAAAACAAGGAAAAGCTGATTTTCGAATCAGGAAAACGAATGAACCCAATGGCGGATCTGGACATTTTCATGGCAGTGGTGAAGGCGGGCACGATAGCCGGCGCTGCTCGTGAACTGTCGTTAGCGCCAGTCTCTGTGAAAAAGCGGCTCCACCGGCTGGAGCGCACCATGGGGGTGCAGCTCGTCAAACGCGTCAACCGCGAATTGGCCCTGACCGAACCAGGCAAAGAGTTGTATCACCGGTTGCTGGTGATTTTCGATGATCTCGGCAAAGCCATTGCTTCGGTATCCGGCACCGAAACCGATATCTCCGGCTCGCTGAAGGTGGTATCCAGCCTTTCCATCGGCAAGCGGCGTATCGAGGGCCTGGTGCTAGCCTTCTCGCGGCTCCACCCCCGTATGGTGTTGCAGTTCCATATGGAGGACAAGCCGGTAGATTTTATCCGCGATGGTTATGATGTTGCGATCACCGTCGGCCCACCCACCGATTCGACCATGGTCGCCAGGCGGCTGGTGATCAACCCGGCTCACGTGGTGGCCGCCCCGGATTACCTGCGCGAGCGGCCACCGCTGGACAGCCCTGCCGACCTCAAGGATCACGCCTGCCTGGTGCTGGATGCACAGGGCGCCTTTCGGGACGGCTGGCCGCTACGCGGCGAGGGGCGCCAGGAGATCGTGAAGGTGACACCGAGCCTGATCACCGACGATAGCGAAGTGCTGCACCAATGGCTGCTGGATGGCCTGGGCGTGGGCATCAGCAGCGATCTCGAAATCCGCCCTGATCTGGACGCCGGGCGGCTGGTGAAAGTCATGAAAGGCTACCGCCTGCCGAATATGGATTTTTATATTATCTATGCCGGCCGCAAAAACCTCCCGTCCCGTACTCGCATCTTTGTCGAGTTTATCGAAGAAAACATTATCAGCTCCTGAGCGCAGGCACGTTTGATGGGGGGTCGGCCCTCCTGTTGGCTGTCCCGGCGTGGCATCTGATGGCCGCGCCATCGGTGACACTTGATGGTGGCTCCAGCGATGGCACTTGATGGCGGGCCTGGTGGCGGCGCTGTACCCTGGCGGCCGTGTGCCCCGGCGTCTGCCATGCATTTGAGGGACGTTTCCTACCTGTCACGCAACTGATGCCACCACGCCACGACTTGCCCCACCACGACCGCACCGCCCACACTAGCTCTGCGCTACGCAATGAAGCCGCGACGCTGGCCGAGTGAGCACCATGCTCGTTCGGCAACCCGGCGCGCAGTTCGTTGCGGTTTGATCGCCGCGCCGGGTTGCCTGAATATGCCATGGCGCCGGGCGGCACACTTGATTGGCAAGCGCTCGGCACCCGAGCGCGATACGAGGCAGCTCAATGCTGGATCTGAAAGAGCTCTGGTTGTTTGCCCTGCTCGGCGTTGCCGCGCTCTGGTTCTGGCGCGCTCAGGGCATCCGGGAGATTGCGCTGCGCGCTACGCTTCAGCACTGCGTGGGCGAAGAGGTCAGCCTGCTTGATCAGACGGTAGCCCTGCGCCGGATCGGGCTACGGCGCGACAACGCATTGCGGCTGCGGCTATGGCGCCGTTACCAGTTTGAATTCACGGTCACCGGCGGCGAGCGTTACCGGGGCCATACCGACATGCTCGGCATGAACGTCTCGAAGATCACGCTGCCGCCGCACCGCTTTGTGTCCACGCCGGATGACCGGAGGCTGCATTAGGTATGGCTAATCTTCACCGAGCAGGGCTTTTTTCAATGACGCCTGCACCGGGTTCTCGCCAAGATAAATACCAAATAACACCCGCTTGAAATCCACCCCCGGGATGACCTCCAGCAATGCGCCGTTATGCAGAAAGCGCGTCCCCTCGCCCGGTATATAGTAATAATGGAAAACATCGCCTTTGTTCACTTCCAGGCTGTCGTTTTCCCATAGCTCATCGAGCAGATGCGCATAGCGCGGGTAATCATCCCCGGCGGACTGTTGCAAGCCCTCCTGAATGGTGTCGCGAAAGCGGGCACGCGTGATCGCGGACGACGTAATGTGCACTGCCATTGCTTGCGGCTCATCGGCGTTCATGATGGCCTGCGCATCATGGCTGGCGGCAGGAAGATACAGCCCCGCCACATAAACCCGCAGAAAATACTTGTTGCGCACGCCAGCGCCATTGAGCAGCAAGGTCGTCTCTGCTGCCTCCAATTGCCTGGCCAGCGTCACGCCGGCGATTTCAGTGGCCTGGCTCGTCCCGGCGAGCAGGCACAGCGCCACTAGCCATAGCATTTTCCTGGTTACCTGCCTGGCTATCGCCCGGCCCGCCTTACTGCCTCTCCGTTTACCTATCGCTTGCACCATACCGCGCCTCCCGCCGCTCCTGTCGTGCGCATTGATCATGACCATAACAGGAAGCCTCCGGCCGCTGCTCCGTGTCAGGTAAAAAGCCGTAATAGGATCAGGCCCGCGACGGCTCGGTCTGGGCCCGACCGCCTCGCTTTCTTGTTGAAATCAATATACATTTTTCTTTCAGCTTATAACCCACAGGAATGAGCTCAGACGCAAACATCACTTCACAATGGCCCGACAAGACGGTAGCGTCATCAGATCGGGATACCCCCCTTCACGCTGATTCAGGAGGCTTCTTCATGTCACTACGCATTGGTGATATCGCGCCGGACTTCACGCAGGATTCGTCGGTCGGCCCGATCAACTTTCACGAGTGGGCAGGCGACAGCTGGGTCATTTTCTATTCCCACCCGGCGGATTACACCCCCGTGTGCACCACCGAACTTGGCCGTACGGCGCTGCTGCAACAGGAGTTTGAAAAGCGCGGCACCAAAGTGCTTGCACTGAGTGTCGATCCGGTGGATTCACACCATGGCTGGATCGAGGACATCAACGAAACACAGCAGTGCGTAGTGGATTTCCCGATCATTGCCGACGCCGATAAAAGCGTTGCGAAGCTTTATGACATGTTGCATCCGAACGCCTCGGAAACGGTAACCGTGCGCGCAGTTTTCTTCATTGATCCGAACAAGAAAGTACGCGCCACCATTACCTATCCGCCGAGCACCGGCCGTAATTTTGCCGAAATCCTGCGCGTGCTGGATTCACTGCAATTGACAGACTCACACAAAGTGGCAACGCCTGTGGATTGGCAGGATGGCGATGACGTGGTGATCCTGCCGAGCCTGACCGATGAAGCCGAGCTCAAGCAGCGCTTCCCGAAAGGCTACAAGGCAATCAAGCCCTACCTGCGTATTACCCCGCAGCCTGACAAGTAACATCGCCGACGCCCGCCTGCCAAGGGCGGGCTTTCTCTTTTCAGCTCACTCCACGGCCAATGGACATGCCGGATTTCCTGACCGATCCAGACACCTGGGCCATGCTGGGCTACCTGACCACGGCCCTGATAGCAGGCAGCCTCATCGGCCTTGAGCGCACCTATCATGGCCGCCCAGCCGGCTTCCGCACTCATGCGCTGGTGTGCCTGGCCTCGGCACTGCTGATGCTGCTGACCACCTGGCAGTGGGAGTGGCTGGACCCCAGCGTGCCGCTGGACACCGTGCGCACTGATCCGACACGCATGGCGCAGGGCATCATGACCGGCATCGGCTTTCTGGGCGCTGGCGTTATTTTTCGTGAAGGCCTGACCGTGCGCGGGCTGACCACCGCCGCATCGATCTGGATTACGGCCGGGATCGGTATTCTGATCGGTGTCGGCTTCTTTTTCCCCGCCATCACCGCCACCATCATGACGCTGGGTACACTGTCGGTATTCCGCTGGCTTGAAGCGCGCATGCCCGCGCTTTTCTACGCGCATCACCGGCTCACTTTCCTGCCCGGCCGCGGCTTGACGGAAACCGAGCTGCGCGAACTCCTAGCCGGGCACGGTTTCAAGCTTTTTTCCATCAGTTACCGTTATGGAGAGGAAACACCGGGCCTGGAGTATCGCATGGTGCTGCAAACCAATACTCAGGAAAATCTGCGCCGGCTGGCCAACACGCTCGCCGAGATGGAAACCGTGAAATCGTTCCGTATCGACCCGGCCGGCGACTGACTCCCCTCCCACCATCAGGCGCCTACGCCATTTGTGGCGCCACTCCTTTGGCGCACTGCATGTCTGCAGCTGATCTCAGAGCACGACTGTTCTGAATTCGCGGATTTCTGGCCCGTTGGTATGAAATTGAATATCAGCCAAAAACATCAGTCACTACCGCACGTCGCTTCGTCGGCAAATATAGTTTTTTTGTTGGCCCGGAGTGCCTAAACTCCCGCCCGCTTACGCTCGGTGCGAGGCGCCAGAAACGGGGCACATTCGCCACTCTGAAAGCCCTCGCCAATAGCGTCTTTTTTCCATTTGGAATGTTTGACCGGGGGTTTCCATGAAAGCGATCTGGCAAGGGCACGTTCTCGCCACCAGTAACCACGTCATCGTCATGGGCGGCCAGCACTACTTTCCGATGGAAAGTGTGCGCACAGGCTTTCTGGTGCCCAGCAACCGCCGCAGCAGAAACGACTGGCGCGGTGAGCGGCATTACTTCCATCTACGCACCGACGATCTTGAAGTCATGGACGCGGCCTGGTCGTTCCCGGCGCCGGTCGAGGATGCTGCGGCGCTCTCCGGCTATATCGCATTCGGCGAAGACGTCACTATCGGACACTGATCGCGCCCTTGACGCCACCCACCCCGCTCGGTGTATTATTTTGTACTACATCAATCAAGGCGGGCAGCAAACTGACATGACCGACAACACTCGGCCCCCACGCCGGGGCCGCCGGCCGGCCCCGGACAACGAGCGCAAAGACCGGGTTATCCAGACTCGTGTTCCCAGAGACCTGGAGGATACCCTGCGCAACGCAGCCGAACGGCAGCGGGTCAGCGTGTCGCACCTGATTCGCCATGTGCTGGAAGACACCTTTCAGCTGGTGGATAACATTGTCGCGGATTCTGCCAGCCTGATGGGCAACGTCAGCCGTGATGCGCGCCGTCTGGCGGCCACAGCCCGCGGCCAGGCAGCCGCAACACCTGTACCGCGCCAGGAACAAAGCGGCGACGCTGCAAGCGCGCAGCTGGAAACCGTGGACGCCTGGCAGGCGGTCATCATCAACCGGCCCGGCCACTGCTTGCAGTGCGGCACAGCGCTCGCTCGAGGCCAGCACGCCTATCGCGGCCTCTCTGCGCAACCGGGTGCTGCGCCCGCCTGGCTATGTGAGCAGTGCCTGCAAGAACTGTAGTCACCACCGCCCAGAATTCATTGCGCGGTGTTTTTTTACCCGAAAATGTACTACAAAAAATGACAAGGAGTGCTGCATGGCAACCCTGCAAGCAAGAAACGCCCCATCGCAAGCGCCCGCCCCGGCGGCCGCCGCCACCCGCGACAACGGCTTGAAAGCCTGGTTGCAGGTGCTGGACGCAGGCATCCGTGCGCTTGAGCAATCCGCCTGGCAGGGCCGCAAGCTGGCTGGCCAGGCATTATCTGCATGGCGTCTGGTCGAGCTGGGCGCTGCGGATGTTGCTGAGGAATATCACCATCTCGCCGCCGAAGCCCGCCGCTGGCCAGCGCGCCTGAAAAGGCTCTCGGCCACGGGCTGGACGCTGACTCGCATCGCCGCGAGCTACCGCTTGTGGGGCGCTCGCTCTGCGCTGCTGCCGCGCGCACGTCATGCGGCGGCCCTGGATGATCTGCACCGGCGTAACGCCCGCCGTTTCCGTGACACCTCGCTGCGCCACGGTGGCGCGTTTCTGAAGATCGGCCAGTTACTCAGCACACGGCCGGATCTGCTGCCGGCGGCCTGGGTCGAGGAGCTGGAGACACTTCAGGACGGGGCGCTGCCGGAGCCGGCGGAGCGTATCCGGGCGGCGCTGGCAGAAGCTTTCGGTGCGCCACCGGAAACGTTGTTTGCGTCGTTCGACATGGAGCCTCTGGCGGCGGCCAGCATCGGGCAAGTGCATCGCGCAGTGTTGCACGACGGCCGCGAGGTGGCGGTCAAAGTGCAGCGGCCCGGCCTGGCAGAAATCATCGAGCTGGACATGAAGCTGATGCGCCTGTTCGCCGACAGCCTGAGCAGCCTGTTGCCACCCACCGACCTGCCCACCATTCTCGATGAAATCGAGCGTTCGGTGCGCGGCGAGCTGGATTACCGCCGCGAAGCACGCGCCATGCAGCGTATCGGCCGCGGCCTCGAAAGCGTGCCCGGTGTGCGCGCGCCGGACGTCATCACCTCGCTCAGCCACGCCAGCGTGCTGACCACGGCGTTCGTGAAAGGCGAGAAATTCACGCTTGCGCTGAATCGCTTGCATCAGGCCGGTGATGCACAGGGGATCGCGGATATTCTCGGGCGCCTGCTGGATGGCTGGTTGCATCAGGTGCTGGTGCTCGGCGAGTTCCACGCCGATCCGCACCCCGGCAATATCCTGCTGGCTGACGACGGCGATCTGGTGCTGCTGGATTTTGGTTGCAGCGCCAAGCTACCGGAAACACACCGCCAGGGTTACTTCCGAGTGCTGCAAGCCAGCCTGGTCGCCGACCGCGACACCATCGCCGATACGCTCGCCGAGCTGGGCTTTGCCACGCGCAGCGGCACGCCCGACACATTGCTTGTGTTTGCCGATGCGTTACTTGCGCAAATCCGCGACGCCGCCATCGAGGGCAGCGGCGGCCAGATCAGCTGGCCGACACAAGAGCAGCTGCTTGAGCGGGGCCGCACCCTGCTGGCCCAGGCCGAAGACGATCCGGTAGCGCGGATTCCAGCCGAGTTCGTGCTGCTGGCGCGGGTGTTCGGCTCACTGGGCGGCGTGTTCATGCATTACCAGCCAGCGCTGGATGTGGCCTCATGCCTGCTGCGCTATCTCACCGACCCGGAGATCCTGCCGGCACCGCCACGGCGTGCGGGCAGCCCGTGGAAAGACTGGCTGCGCCTTCATTAAGGCGCAGTCTTCTCTTACATTTTCCCGGTTGCGCCATGCCAGCGTTCACGCTCAAATGAGCGGCTACTGCTTTCTTCCCTGCATGCCAAGGGGCCATGACCATGCGCGTTGTGATTGTGCTGATGATTCTGGCCATCGCTGCCCTGCTGCTCACCCAGCCCTTCAACCAGCCGCCTGCGAGCCCGCCCGGCGCAGTGCCGGCCAGCGACAGCGGCCGCAGTGAAAGTGGTGTTGGCGACGGTGATCGCAACGCCCGATCCAACTCTCCCCAGGATGCCCGACAGCCCCCGGACGATTCGCAGCCCTGATTCACGCACGCGGCAACAGCAGCTCCTCCAACCCCACCCGGGGCGGCTGGAAACGGTTGATCGGCGCATCCGGCGCGGGGTAACCCAGCGCCACACCACATAGCAACTGATACGGCTCGGGAATATCAAACCGCGCCGCCACCGGAGAGCGCCACAGCCCCAGCGCTCCTTGCGCGCAGGTGCCCAGCCCGCGATTGGCGGCGGCCAGCATCAGGCTTTGCAGGAAGATGCCGGCATCAAGCGCGGAATACACGCCCAGCCCTTTGTGCGCGAACAGGAACAGCACCACCGGGGCATCGAAAAACGAAAAGTTTCTGGCCATCTGCTCATCGCGAGCCGCCTTGTCGCCACGGGCAATGCCCAGCAACTCGTACAGGCCATGGCCAGTTGCCACACGGCGAGGCTGCAAATCGGCGGGGTACTGCACAACCGGTCGAAAATCACCATCGGGCAGCGCACCACGATCACGCCAAGCTGCCAGCAACCGCTTCACGCCTTTCTGGCGCTGAATCTTCATCAGGCGATGAAAGCGCTCGGTCAGTTCGCGGCCCAGCGGCGCCACATCTGCCCCCGACAAGACGCCGATCTTGTAGGGCTGGGTATTCGACCAGCTTGGCGATGCCAATGACTCCTCCAGCAGGGCACGGACAAGCTCGTCCGGCACTACCTGATCACTGAATGCACGAATACTGCGGCGCTGCCGCAGGACATCGGAAAACTCCATGCCGCTTGACTCTCTGTCTATGTTTTCTGTGTGTGTTCACTGCCTGTGTTCAGGGCAACCGACACGCTACCTGCACCAGCGCCATATTGCAGTGACGGAAATTGACAGCCGCGAAGGCCGCTGCCAACCGGGCCTGCTCTGTCTTTAACCAGCGCGGGCGCTGCCTTTAATCGGCGCTGACGCTATACTGCCCCGCTATGCAGCACTTCGTTCACCGCCGCCAGGCGCATTTCTCCCGCTGTGGCCTTTACCGTTATGCACTGTGGCGCTGGTGGGGCCAGGGCCAGGATTACGCGCTGATCATTGGCCTTAACCCGTCCACCGATCCGGCCGGCCAGGATAATCCCACCGTGCGCCGCTGTGTGCGCTTCGCCCAGCAGTGGGGTTACAGTGGCGTTTGCGTGGCCAATCTGTTTGCCTGGCGCACCGTGGAACCCGCCGCACTGCTCGCTGCGCAGGCACCGATCGGCCCGCGCAATGATCACTGGCTGCGCCGCCTGGGCCCCGGAGCCGCCGTTATCGTCGCCGCCTGGGGTAATCACGGCCAGCACCTGGGGCGCGGGCAAGCGGTGCGGCGTTTGCTGCCCGATATGCAGGTGCTGCGGCTGAACCGTTCCGGCGAGCCCGCCCACCCGCTTTATCTTCCGGCTCATCTGCGCCCGCAACCCTGGGGCGACTAACGCTGCCCTGCCCCGCGCAACAGCCATCGCGACCAGCCGACGCCGACCCCCTGCACCGAATCCGGGGCCGCCTATCGGGTGTCACGATTTTCCCCCCGGATGGCAGATTTGATCCTGTTCTGTTACGGCCTGTCCTTTTATTGTTGGCGGGCGGCACGCCGCACCTGGAACCTGCCATTGCCGGCATCACAATCTTCTTCCGGCGCGGGCACAGGCCACATTGATCAGAATAAAAACACGAGCCGGGAGGGAGAACCAATGCGCTCTATATCATTGCTTTGTCTGGCAGCGCTGGCATTTTGTGCCACCGCCGCCAATGCAGATACCTATATTTATGTCACCAACACCACGCCCGACACCGTCACTGTTGCGGTCAACCATTACGGCACCGACACCATGGCGCAGGGCGACGAATGGGCTCAGGAAGCAACCAGCATCCCGCCATATGCTACCCGCCGCGTGCTGCGCTATAACCGGTTCTGGGGTGTGCATCGTGGTGAAACATTTCATTTTGATACGGTGATCAGCAGTGGCACATCCAGTGTGACACTGAAGCAACGCATGGTTGGTACCTGGACGGGCAGCAACATTGTGCACGGCGCCAGCGGCCCCGGCTTCAGCTCACCGTGGTTCAGTGATCGCAATATTCACACCTATGCCACCACCTACGCGGCCCGGCCTTCCGTCAACAGCTTCAAGGCGGAGTTTACCGGCGGCTATGATGATTTTTATTACACCATTCACAACACCACACAGAGCGAACCACTCAGCGGCACGGATCAATTGAAAGTGCTGAGTTACAATATCTGGGCCTTGCCTGTAGTAGCGAGCAACATCAGTGGCCGGCTTGCAGAGATACCATCGCATCTTGATGGTTACGATGTGATCCTGTTGCAGGAAGCCTTCTCCGGTGATCGCGATGCCATGATGCTGGCGCTGTCGTCGCAGTATCCGTATCAGACACATGTACCGCGCATCCCGTTCGAGCTGGGCACGTTCAATATTTTTGATAGCGGCGTGGCCATCCTGAGCCGTTTCCCGATCGTGGCGACAGATGACTTCATCTATCCGAATTGCTCGGGCACGGATTGCTTTGCCGACAAAGGCATCATCTATGCGGAAATCATCAAGGACGGCAAGTCATACCACATCACCTCGACACACACCGCGTCCTTCGATACCACAGAGGCACGCCTGCTGCGCCAAGAGCAGTTCTTGCAAATTCGTGATCTGGTCGATGCGCAGAATATTCCCACCAGCGAGGCCGTACTGATGGGCGGTGATTTCAACGTCAACAAGCTGCTGTGGCCCACCGATTATGCGCAAATGCTCGTCAATCTGAACGCCACCGATCCGCTCAGCACGGGCTACACCGAAGCCACCTTCGATCCGCGCGTGAACCAGAACGCCACGGCGGCCGGTTCTGGCGGCGACACGGTGGAATATCTGGATTATGTGGTTTACGCCAACGACCACCTGCAACCGCACACCTCTCGCAATGATGTGCGCGTGTTGCGCTCCACAGCATCATCGGTGTGGGGCAGCTGGGATTTGTCCGATCACTTCCCGGTGATGGGCGAATTCGACTTCAGCGCGCCGTAACATGCGCTGGCGTCTGGCCGGGGCGGCGGCGATTGCCGCCGCTGCCCTCACCATTGCACTGATCTGGCAAGGCGCCGACGCGCCGCTGTCCGTTTCGCATGGCGCTCATACCACCCAGGCCTCGTCTACCTCGCTCGCTTCACCGCCCCCTGCGGCCATAGCGAACCCTGCCGGCGGCGGCGAATCACCGGCGCTGGCCACCACGGCGCCTACCGACGAGGCGGCCCAGAGCGCTGCCGCCCGCTACGCCCACCAGGTGACGACGCTGCGCGAGGCCCTGCAAGCGCATCAGGATGCACCCGGCAACCTGCGCGCTTTTTTTTCCGAGCTGGCAAGGCATTGCGACGATGCACAAGCCTGCCATGCCCTGCTGACGGAAATTCTCGCAAGTTACCCCGACACAGCCTTTGCCGAAATGGTAGCGCGTATTCAGGAGCGCTTACCGCATTACGAGGCCGCCATGCAGGCCACCGTGATGTCCACCAGCGATCCGGCTCGCGCACGCTTCGAGGCGCTGCATGCGCAGCGCGAGCAATGGCTTGGCGTCGAGGAAACCGAGCTCATGTTTGGTCAGGAAGCGGCTTGGGCCAGATATCGTTTCGATTACGGCGATTTGCTGCAACAGGCGGCACATGTGCCGCCCACACAACGCCAGCAAGCGCTGGATACATTGCGGCAGCAGCACTTCACTGCTTACGGTGCCGCGCTACATGATCTGGAAGGCCGCCACGGCGCTTACCAGCATGCGCTGGCGCTTCAGCTGGCTGGCGTCGACGATGCAAACGAACAACAGCGGATCACGCAGGCACTGCGGGCACGATTTTTCCCGCCCAATGACGTGGCCGCCATGACCGCCCGCGATCAGCAGATCGCCCGTCAGCAGGAAACAGTAGCACGCTATCAACAGGCTCTGGCCGCCCTGGAAGCAGAATTTGGCCCGCTGCAAACACAGCTACCTGCAGCCGAATGGGAGAGCCAGTATCGTGCTCGACTGGAAGCTCTGCGCCGGGAGCATTTCAGCACGCCGTGACAAACCCCCGCTGCAGCAAGGCATACGTAAAACAATCAAAAGCCTTGCTGTAGCCAGTGGCCTCCCCGCCGCTTCGCCAGTAGCATCTGGCGGATGATCGGGCCTGAAACCTCCGCGGGGCACCTTATTCAAAGCAGGCACAAGCCAGTGCCGGCCCGGTGCTGGCGCGCCTTCAGCCACCTGCTCCACGCCGGGGCGATCAGTTAGTAACAATGCACCATGCCACGCCCGGTGATAACACGCCTATGACAAGGAGTCTGGCCGATGCGTAATCTCGCGCCGAGTTTACCGGCACTGTGCTGTCTTGTGCTGCTCTTCGGTTGTACTGACAACTCCGAGCTGGCACGCACCGAAATACCCCTGCCCTTGCCCGCCACTCGCGCTGTCTCGTTCGAAGAGGATGTCAGGCCGATTCTGGATGCCAAATGCCTCGCCTGCCATGGCTGCTACGATGCGCCCTGCCAACTGAAATTTGAAACGCCGGCAGGCCTGGTGCGTGGAGGCCACCCGCAACCTGCCTACGACGGCACCCGTAAAGAGGCCATGGCACCTACCCGTCTGGGCCTGGACGCACTGAGCGAAGCCGACTGGCGCACCCGTGGATTTCATTCTGTGCTGGCCGCTACCGAAGAGCATCAGCCCGTGCTGTATCGCATGCTGGCGTTGGGCAAACAGCACCCCTGGGCGCCCAATAGCAAGCTGCCGGATAATATCGACATCAGTATTTCGCGGCCGAACGAGTGCGCCACCAGTGAAGAATTTGACCGGTATGCAAAAAAACATCCGCTGGAAGGCATGCCGTTGGCGGTTACCGGCCTTGACGATGAAGAGTTCTCCCTGATCAGTGGCTGGTTGAAACAGGGCGCAGAGATCGACACGCCAGACACTGCGGTGTCAGCCGCCGAACAGCAGGCCATTGATCGCTGGGAGAGTTTTCTCAACCAGCGCGGCAACCAGACACAGCTGCTTTCACGCTGGCTGTTCGAGCATCTTTTCCTGGCCCACTTGTATTTTGAAGACATCAAGGGCGAGCCGCGCTTTTTTCAGCTGCTGCGTTCCTATACACCGCCGGGCGAACCGATCTTGCCAGTGGCCACCGTGCGCCCCAACGATGCCCCGGACGGCCCGTTTTTTTACCGCCTGCGGCCGTTGGAAGACACCATCGTCTACAAACGCCACATCACCTACCCGCTTAGCGAGGCGCGGCTGGCACGCATTCGCACGCTTTTCTTCAGCGAAGACTGGCAGATCGATTCCTTGCCCGGCTATAACTATGAAGATCGCGCTAATCCCTTTGCCACTTTTTCAGCCATTCCGGCGGCAGCACGCTACCAGTTCATGCTGGATGAAGCCGAATACTTCACCCGCACTTTCATACGCGGCCCGGTCTGCCGGGGCCAGATCGCTACCGATGTGATCCGGGATCATTTCTGGACGTTTTTTCAAAAACCCGAGAATGACCAGTACATCGTCGATGCGGAATATCGCGCCAAGGCAACGCCGCTGCTGGGCCTGCCGGGGCAACATGATGCATTGCTCGACGCGGGGGACGAATGGCAGCGCTATCGCGCCAATCGCAATCAGTACCTGAAAGCACGGCAGGCACAGTATCGGCGCCACCAGCCCGCAGGCGCAAGCCTGGAAGATATCTGGCAGGGCAATGACAACGCCCTGCTCACCATCTTGCGCCACCATGACAGCGCATCAGTAAGGCGCGGGCTGATTGGCGAGATTCCGCAAACCATGTGGCTGATGGATTATCCGCTGTTCGAGCGCACGTACTATGAGCTGGTAGTGAATTTCGATGTGTTCGGTAATGTCGCCCACCAATTGCAGACACGCCTTTATTTTGATCTGATCCGCAATGGCGCCGAACAGAATTTCCTGCGCCTGCTACCTGCTGACCAGCGCTCAGCCGTGCTTGCCGACTGGTATCGCGGTATGGGCAAGCTGAAACTGGACATCACTTATCAGGATCAGGACACCCATACGCCATCTGCCGAACGCTATCTGACCGATATGCCGACGCAAGAATTCGCATTACGCCTGCTGACACATACCCAAGGCACCAACGCCCAGCCGGAAGACCTGCTCAACCGTTGCCAGCCGCCGCAATGCGGGCGCCGTGATGTGCCCGCCTGGGTGCAACGTGCCGACCAGGCGCTTGCATCACTGGCTGCCACACCCGCCGCAAAGCTGCCTGGCCTGCTCCACCTGCCCGAAGCCATATTCGTGCGCGTGCATCACCCACAGGGCGAGCGCACCGTATACAGCGTGCTGCGCAACCGGGCGCATAGCAACGTCGCCTTTCTGATGGGCGAATCCCTGCGCTACGAAGCCGAGCAAGATACGCTGACAGTGTATCCGGGAATCATCGGCGGCTATCCGAATTTCATGTTCGATGTGCCCGCCAGCGACGCAGAGCGGTTTGCCAGCGCATTGCGTAACGCCGAACAGCAAGAGCAGTTCGAGCAAGTCGTCGAGCAATGGGGTGTGCGCCGCACCCACCCGCAATTCTGGGAGATACTCCACGACATCACCGCCTGGCACCGCGAGCATGAGCCACTTCAGGCAGGGGTATTCGATATCAACCGCTTTGAAAATCTGTAACGGAGCAAATATCGCAGACGGGCCAGGTGGCCCGTTTCAAAGCCGCAGGCTCGCCCGAAGAGTGAGCAAATCAGATTTTTTCTCCCCTCTCCCTTGTGGGACAAGCAAAGCGCAGAACAGCCGCAGGCTGGCCCGAAGAGCAAGCGAATCAGCTTTTTACTCCCCTCTCCCCTTGTGGGAGAGGGGTTGGGGGAGAGGGGGCGACGAACATGCAGCTGATACCATAGCAGCTACATGATGCAATTCTTTCAATTATCTTCAGTAGAAACTTCCATAAAATTCCAAAGCAAAAAAATCCCGAGAGCCAGCCAGTTTCGTTCTAGATCACGTGCCGAGTATATATTTCCTGCCATAATCTCCCCCTCTCCCCAACCCCTCTCCCACAAGGGGAGAGGGGCTAAAAAGTTCATCGTTGATTTCCGTGGAGTCAGTTTAGGTATCCGTGAAAGCACTAAGAGGTTATCCAAAATACCGATCTTTTTTGTTCTCATCCCCCTCGTGGGACAAGCGGAAAGAGGTGTCAACTCCATTCAGGACGGGTCATGAACAAAAAAAAAGCCTTCCGAAGAAGGCTTTTTCCAACCGCTACAACTCGTTATCAGTTGGCGCGGCGACGCTCGCTATTGGCAGCACGGCGCGGTGCGCCCGCTGGCCGGGCTGTGCGACGGGGCGCACTGCCGCCATCCACCACGATATTAAGCTGCTGACCGGCAACCCAGACCGTGCGCAAATGCTTGATGGCCGAATCCGCCAGGCTATCGGGCAGATCCACCGTGCTGAATTGAGGGAAGATATCAATGCGGCCAATGTGGCTGCTGTTCATCTTCACCTCGTTGGCAATGGCGCCCACGATATTCGACGGTTTCACCCCATGGGTTCGGCCCACCTCGATGCGATAGCGTGTCATTCCGGCCTCAGGTAAAGATGGCGCCTTGCGAGCTGCCGCACGCGGCCGCTCGTCGTGGCCACGGCGTGGCTCTCGCTCGCCCCGCTCCGAGCGCGCCATACGCACCACCGGCGCAGGCCGGTTTTCCATCAGCAACGGGGTATCACCCTGGGCCAGCTTTGCCAGTGCTGCAGCCACCTCAAGCGGTTCGGCCCCGCTTTCCGCCAGGTATTCCGTCAACAGCTCGCGGAACAGATCAAGCTTGCCCACATCTAGCGTATTGCTGATGCGATCCTTGAAACGCTGCTTGCGCACGGCATTGATCTGCTCGGTGGCGGGCAGCGGCATCTCTTCCACTTTCTGCCGCGTCAGGCGCTCGATGTTGAACAACATGCGCTTTTCACGGGGCGTCACGAACAGGATCGCATCCCCTGCCCGTCCGGCACGGCCGGTGCGCCCGATACGGTGCACATAGGTTTCACCGTCAAAGGGGATATCGTAGTTGAGCACCATGCTGATACGCGGCACATCCAGGCCGCGCGCCACCACATCGGTGGCCACCAGAATGTCGATACGCCCGCTCTTGAGCTGCTCGACGACCTGCTCGCGGTGCGGTTGCGCCATGTCGCCGTTCAGCGCGGTGGCCCGGAAGCCGGCGCGTTGCAGAAAATCTGCCAGCTCGACGGTGCTTTCCTTGGTGCGTGCAAACAGAATAACGCCGTCAAAGGATTCGGTTTCCAGCACCCGCACCAGTGCATCCAGCTTGTCACGGTGGTTGATGAACAGATAGCGCTGGCGAATGGCTGCAACCGTTGCGGTTTTTGCCGCCACGGTGATCTCTTCCGGGTTATCCAGATAGCGTTGTGCAAGTTTGCGAATCGGCGGCGGCATAGTGGCCGACAGCAGCGCCACCTGGCACTCTTTCGGCGCCTGCTCCATCACCCATTCCACGTCATCGATAAAGCCCATGCGCAGCATTTCGTCGGCTTCATCCAGCACGATGCAGCGCAGCGTGTCGAGCTTCAACGTGCCGCGCTTGAGATGGTCCACTACCCGGCCGGGGGTGCCTACAACCACTTGCACGCCGTCGCGCAGCGCTCGTGTCTGCGGCCGGTAATCCATGCCGCCACAAAGGGCGATAACGCGCAGCGAGCGCGAATGGCGGCCATAATTTTCAAACGATTCGGTTACCTGCAATGCCAGCTCCCGGGTGGGTGCCAGCACCAGCACCTGAACAGCACCGGCAGGCTGATCGCCGAAACGGGAAATCAGCGGCAGCGCAAATGCTGCCGTCTTGCCGGTGCCGGTCTGTGCCTGACCAATTACATCGCGGCCATCGAGTATCAATGGAATAATGGCTTGCTGGATTGCCGAAGGGGTCTGGTAACCCATCTCATTAATGGCCTGCTGAACGGCAGGAGCCAGGGCCAGCGCATCGAAACCGGGCTGGGCGGTCATTTCTTCAGACATTTATCACCTTGCGTCGCCACGACAGCCGTCGTGGGCGTGGATGGAATAACACCGGATCGCCAGGCCGAAGGCCAGACGTTCACTCACCGGTTACGAGGCTTCCCGCGAGAAGCCCGGCCGTATCACGAATTGATAGGGGGAGGGGCCGAAAACGGGATTCGACGCCGCGCTGCGCGGGCGCCTTACGCATTGTGTCCGACGCGGCTGCCTCGGGGGGCTGCATCAAAGCGGCGCAAAGTATAGCAAAGCGTATGGCGCTGTGCTAGTACCCCGCACCCGTGCAGCGGCCGCCCGACCACCAGCGAACATGGCCGGGCGCCCCGCATCGACCCGGCAATGTGCGACAATCGCCTGCCTGGCGATGACCGCCCTGCTTTTCGATCGAGGACATCACTGTGACGATATGGGTTGATGCCGATGCCTGCCCGAACATGATTCGCGACGTTTTGTTTCGTGCGGCCCAACGTACCGGCACGCCAATGGTGCTGGTGGCCAACCAGCCTGTGCGCACACCGCCGGGCCGGCTGATCCGTTCCATCCAGGTGCCAGGCGGTTTCGATGAGGCCGATGATTACATCGCCACCGAAGTGGCCGCCGGCGATCTGGTGATCACCGCAGATATTCCACTGGCGGCACGCGCCATCGAAGCAGGCGCCACCGCCCTGAATCCACGCGGCGAATTGTACACGCTCGACAACATCAGCCAGCGCCTGACAATGCGCAATTTCATGGAAGAAATGCGCGGCGCGGGGCTGGTGCAAGGCGGCCCGCCGCCGATGAACGAGCGCGACCGGCAAACCTTCGCCAACGCGCTTGATCGCTGGCTCACGGCACAGCAGCGCAGCCATTGAATACCAGGCGACCATGGGCCGTTTGCGACATTGCCGCGGCAGCGGCTACGCTAGGCCGTTGACATGGGGTACATTGGCGCTGCCTGATAACGGGCGAGCATGAGCCGGGGCCGGCAGATATCGGCCTTGCCTGTTTTTGACGCCGGCCTGACGCCGGCACGGTCTGCCGTGATGCAGGCACAGGGGAAGTCATGGGCTTGTGGAACAACAATAACGCACCATCACTGGTAGAAACCGAACTCGACATCAATAGCCATGACCGCTTGCGTGCGGTCAGCACGGCCGCCTGGCTAACGCTATTGATGCTGGCGCTATCCGCCACCGCGACCGCGATCACCATCCTGGCCACCGGCGAACGCAACTGGGTGTTTGCGATGGGCCTGGCAACACTGATCCCGATGCTGATAACGCCGTTGGTGGCCTACCCGATCAGTTGCCGTAACGCCGCGCTCAAACGCCGCAACCAGCACCTGCAACAGCTGGCACGGCACGATCATCTCACCGGTGTTTTCAATCGCCCTTATGTATTGAACATGCTTGAGCGTGAGCTGGCACTTTCCAGCCGGCACGATTATCCGGTGTCGCTGGTGTTGATCGAAATCCAGAACAACCGGGAAATTGTCGATCAGCTTGGCCGCCATGCGTCGGACAAGGCACAGCAACGGTTGGCGCGCGAAGTGCGCACGCAGATTCGGGAGAGCGATCTGCTCGGGCGCTTTGAAGGTGCCCAGTTCATTCTGGTGTTGCCGCATACCGGCCTGCGCGACGCGCTGCGCATCAGCGAAAACCTCGGCCAGTTGTTACGACGCCAGCAAATCAGCGCCGACAATCAAACGCTGCCGCTGCTGCCCTGCTTCGGCGTGTCGTCGACGGATCAGAGCGCACGCACGCTGCAAAGCCTGCTCAATGATGCCGATTACGCGCTGTATAACGCCCGTAAACAGTATGGTGATCATTAAAATTTGCCAGAGCGCATTGTCGGCACTTTGTTAATTTTTGTTGAGTAGTGTGCTGGGCAGTGTATTGCCTGGAGGATGTCGCCGAGAATAGCGCGGTTGTCACACCGCCTTTTCCGATGACATTTCCAGGACGGACCACAATGAAAAACCATTTCCCCAGGACACTTTCCACATTCGGGCTGGCCGGCCTCGCCTTGTGCGCCGTGGCAGCGCAGGCCCACGATATCCCTGACCAGTACCTCTACATTGGCGGCCACGCCAGCCAATACTGGTTCGACGAGGATGAGCTTGGCCCCAACAGCTATGACACCGTGACGTTGCCCGGCCTGCAATTCGGCGCCCGTTTTGCGCCGAACTGGTCTGCGCAAGCCTGGTGGGAGCGCAACGGCGTGAAGAGCGAGATCACACGCGAGCGCACCCATGTTTCTCTGGCGCTGGCGTCATTGCGCTACCATTTTCACGATACTTCCGTCGGCCCATTCGAGCCCTATGCCGGCCTTGCTGTCGGCCAGCTGCGGTTTGATCATCGCGGCCGCGATACCGACAAGGAAACGGTTGCCGGTGCGGAATTCGGCTTGCAGGCGCGGGTCGCCGAGCATTGGGTGTTCGATATCGGTGCGCGCCCGTTGTGGACAGAGTGGCGCGATCGTTTTGAAGGCGAAGTCTACGCCGGCCTGAATCTGATTTTCGGCGCCACGCGCAAGGCCGAGCCCGAGCCGCTGCCCGCCGAGCCGGTGGTGCGCGACAGTGACGGCGACGGCGTGCCGGATCAGCAAGATCAGTGCCCCGATACCCCGGCCGGTGTTGCCGTTGATGCGCAGGGCTGCCCGCTGGACGGCGACGGTGACGGCGTGCCCGACTATCTGGATGCCTGCCCGAATACCCCGGATGGCGCCCTGGTGGACGAGCGTGGCTGCCAGGTCTATCTGGAGCGCGATGTGCGGGAAACCCTGTACGTCGAGTTCGAGCTGAACAAAGCCGAGATCCAGCAGGAGTTCATCGGTGAGCTGGCACAACTGGCGGACATGATGCGCAAATATCCCTCCGCACAGCTGCGCCTTGAAGGGCATACCGACAGCACTGGTGCGGCCTCCTACAACATGCGCCTGTCTGGCCAGCGTGCCGATTCAGTCAAGAACTCTCTGGTCAACAGCTTCGGCATCGACCCCGCCCGTATCGACACCGTGGGCTTTGGGGAGGAGCAGCCCATTGCGGACAACAGCACTGCCGATGGCCGTGCACAAAACCGTCGTGTGGAAGCCATTTTGCAGGCAACCCAACGCGAAGGGCTTTACGAGGACTGACGCCACCCCGGCCCGGCCAGCACCGATACAGGCGCTGGCCGGGCCGTAACCGCTTCGCAAAGGCCGGCACAGTGCCGGCTTTTTCTTACCGGCTTTTTTCCAACCGGCGCTCTTCATAGAACCCTGTCACAGAACCCTGTCACAGAACCCTGTCACAGCACCCAATCACAAAACCCGCTAGAAGAACCCGCCCGCAGAAGCCCCCGCGTGACGATGACGCTCCTGTTGAAAGCCCCCCCGGCTACCGCTTCAAAAAAGCGCCGCGCGGCTGCCCCCGGATCACCGCATAGCACTTTCGCCTGAACGGCCGACACCTTTACCAGCTATCAGGCAGGTGCGCGAAACAGCGCCAGCCACTCGCTATCGACCCCCGTGGTTCGCTCTATTTCGCGCATACGCCATGGCTTTTTTCCCTGCCTCCCCTGCGATGGCTGGCACTTTTGCTCCGCTTTTGCGCACTCATTTGCACAAAATGGCCGCGCGCGGCCATCACAGCCGTCAATTTACCTTCCGTTTTTGCCACAAATTTTGTAAGAGATTGCCCTATTTCTTTGTAAGCTTTCTCTTACATGGCTTTTGTTTCTTCCTTTTTCAATCAGTTACACGCCGATACAGTGCAGGCGCAAAGCAAGGCAACCAGAAGGCTTTCGTGACGCGGAGCGCCGATCAGCTTGTAAATATTTCGTTGTTTTGCCCTGTTGCCCGGCGGTGGCCGTATACAATCCAACACATAAATACAACACGCTGCGGCGCTCGGCGCCGGTCAGCCAAGGCTCCACCTAAAAACATATCTTTTTGATTTAAAAGAAAGTTTTAGTTTTAAAGAGCCTCCCTGCCAAGGCGATATCAAATTGCCTTCATGGAAATCCGGCCCCCGCCTACCTCGCCATTCCCCGATCATTCACGGCGTAACCCGGCCCGCCCGGGTTCACCTGTTTTCCGTGGGAGTCAGCAAAGAGGGATTGCTCTATGAAATTCACCAGATCGGGATTTGCTATCGGCGTCGCCGGCCTGATGTTCGGCGTGTCGGCTGCGGCCAATCAGGAATGGCCTGAATCATTCGGCTATCTGGGTATCCAGGGTTCGTATTACGACATCGAAACAGGTCGTGATTCTATCGGCGATGTGCACAACTACTGGCAGCCTGCCGTCAATCTTGGCTACCGCTTCAATCCGCGTTTCTCCATTCAGTTGCAATACGGCGAAGCTGAAACCGAAGCCCGCAACCTGGATATTGATGTGGATGCCAAGCTGGCCACCATTACCGGTCGCCTGCATTTTCCGGAATGGGCGTTCGGCGGCTTTCAGCCCTATGCCGGCGCCGGTTACGGACGTAACGAGCTTGAGCCGGATGGCCTGCGCACCAAGCGCGAGGATATGTACGTGGGCGAGCTGGGCTTGCAGCGGCTGCTCGGCAGCCATTTCATGCTGGATCTTGGCGTCCGTGGCCTGCTGGAGGATGACGACCGCTTCTTCGATTCCCAGCCCTACATTGCTCTCAACTGGTTGTTCGGCAAGCGCTATGCCGAAGCAGCACCCGCACCGGCGCCTGAGCCGGCACCGCGTCGCGAAGAACCGATGTGGATCGATAGCGATAACGATGGCGTGCCGGATCATCTGGATCAGTGCCCCAACACCCCGGCCGGCGCGCTGGTTGATGACGTTGGCTGCCATCTGACGCTGGAAGAAACCGTCAGCATCACGCTGCACGTGGAATTCGATCACGACAGCACCACCGTCAAACGTAGCTTCCTGCCGCAGATCGGTGAAGTGGCCGAGGTGCTGGTGCAGTATCCGGATGCCGAGGTGCTGCTGGAAGGCCACACCGACTCCACCGGCCCGGCCAGCTACAACCAGAATCTCTCTGTGAGCCGCGCCGACGCTGTCATGCGCGTGCTGATTTCCGAATTCGGTATTGGCCCGGAACGTATCCGCACCTCCGGCATGGGTGAATCCCAGCCGATCGCGGATAACAACACCGCTGCCGGCCGCGCTCAGAACCGGCGTGTCGAGGCAGTTGTCGAGGCCAGCCGTGAACAGATCCAGCGCCGCTGAAACCACACAGACAAGCATGCAAGCCATGCAGGAGAACGCACATGAAACGCATTAATCTGCCATTAATAAAAGGAGCATCGCTGCTGATGGCAGCGATACTGATCGCTGCTTGCGGTGGTGGCGGCAGCGGCCCCAACTCCAGTCGTATCGACGTCCCCGGTGACGGCGACCCTGGCCCTGGCCCCGGCCCTGGCCCCGGCCCTGGCCCCGGCGACCCGACTTTCTGTGAAGATCCACTGCAACTGCTGCGGATCGACAACAACGGCATCGTGCCAGCCGATGGCGCTACCGACGTCCCGCTGAACAGCGTTATCAACGTGCGCTTCAGCCACGCCGTCTCGCCTGCATCGGTGAGCGACACCACAATTTTCCTCACCGCTGAAGGTGCGCCGGTAGATGTCACTCACCAGGTCAACGGTCGCAACGTGACCCTGACGCCCAATGCCGCACTGACGGGCGCCACGGAATACACCCTGACCATCGGCGGCCAGATTGAAGCAGCCGCTTGTGTCGATACCGGCACCAGCAAATTCCTGTCCGATAATGATGTCGGTGACCGCACCTTCACCACCGGCACCCAACCTGATGCCATACAGCCAACCATCGTCTCGATCACGCCTGCCGACGGCGCCTCGCTAGTGCCGCAGGATGCCAGCGTTACCATTATCTTCAGCGAGCCGGTGCTGGCGGATTCCATCACCAGTAGCACGGTAACGCTGACACGGCTGGATAATTCGACCACCGTGGATGGCACGCTGGACGTGAAAAGAGAGATCGTCGTCTTCACGCCCGCCACACCGCTGTTGATGCAACGCAACTATCGCCTGGATGTTTCCACCAATGTGCGTGATCTGGCCGGCAATTCGCTGCAAAACGCTGGCCAGAGCGAGTTCCGCACCGGCGGCGTGGTGGTCGGCCTCAATGATGATCTGATCCGCGAGATTCCCGGCCTGAGCGATCTGAGCAATGGCCCGCTCGCGGACCTGCTCACCCAGATCGGCCTGGTGCCGGATCAGGGCGGCGGTGCCGGCAATCTGGATAACCTGGCCATCATCACCCTGCCATTGCCGACGGACATCAACAATCCGACCGAGTTCGACAATTTGTTGATCGCGGTATGTGATCCGGACACTCCTGGCGAACCCTGCGCCCTGAGCCTGAGCGCCGGCCTGAACCCGGATGCAGTGGCACAGCTGGCCGATGCCTTTACCGGCGGCGACCCCGAAGCCCTTATGGAAGCGCTCGCCAATGCGCTGGTGGCAGAGAACGGCGTCCTGAGTATTGATCTGGCATTGCTGGAAGACGGCCTGCCCGGCGCCACGCAAATCCTTGATGATGTGCCGCTGCTCAGCGATGCGCTGGACATGATCGTCGGCGCGCTGGAAGACGGGCTGACACAAGTGCCAGTGCTCAATGAGCTTGTCGATCAGCTCAACCTGTTCGGCCCCGGCAGCGTTGTCGATCTCGGCCTGCTCGGCGGCTCGTTACTGCAACTGGATGTCGGTGACGACGAATATCGGCTGCTCGAACTGAGTGTGCTCGATCCCACCACGGGCACTGTGCTGGATCTCAGCGGCGGGTTGATCAGCGATGTGCTTGACCCAGTACTGGGGGCACTTGATCCGGTGCTTGATCCGGTCAACGAGCTGCTGTGCAACACCATTCCGCTGCTGTGCCTGCGGCGATAGTCTGACTCCCGCCTTATAAGCGGCTTGGGGCGCCTCCCCCCTCGGGGCGCCCCTTCTTTTATGCGGAAGGAGGTTTCAGACGACGGGGCGAAACAAGCGCCCGCCACACCGCGTACCCTGGCACCGGCTTTTTGATGTCACTGTAAAACGGTGCTGAGGCGATGGTGCAATCGTGTTTCGCTCCCCGCTTTATCGCATATGCGAGGGCACTGAACGATACGGCGCACTTGCATCAGCAATAGCGCAGGGGCACGACCAGTGCGCGGGGAGTCAGCGTGCACGCCCTCGTCTTCCTGTTCACGTTTTCGCTTGAGTCGATCGCTCGCTTGTCTGGCACTCCTTTGCTTGCCCCCTTGCCTGGCCCTCCATGTTCCGCAGTCCCTCGCCTGGCACGCTTTCGTTCGGCGCTCGCGTCTGGTGCTCCCGTCTGATGCTCTCTCGTCTGGTAAAACGCAGCACCACTCTTTTATCGCCCCGAAGCCATCATGTGTTTGACAGCAATCGCTGCGGCGCTTTCTTCGTCACCCGTGCTGTCAGCTCTTCCTGCCTCGGCCAGCTCATCGCAGTTGTCCCATATCGGCTGGTAGCACTGCGCAACAACAGATCGGTTGCTCCAGCGTCGGCATCCATCGCGCTGCAACCAATTGCCGCACCGCCTGCGCCAATAGGCCAAAGAGTCATTGAGAGGCCGCCACCGCTGTCCATAATCATTGGCGATCAAACACCGTCCACCATAAAAAGGGGAGCCCCATGGCAAAAGATGCCGTCGGCTATGCGCTCAGTACGCTGAACAGGATGGCCAGTTCCGAGCTGCTCGACAAACTCGGCCTGCGCAAGCTGGTGGAGCGAATGGCTTACACCCTGACGCGCACCGGCTTTCAGGTCATCACCACCTCGGCACGCACTTTCAAGGGCGGCCCGAGGCTGGACAAACCCGAACGGCTTAACAAGCCCGGCCACACCACTGATCTGTTCGATCTGAATATCACCGACGAACAGCAGATGATTCGTGATTCCGTGCGTGCCTTCGCCACAGACGTGTTGCGCCCCGGTGCCGAACACGCCGATGAAAACGCCACCACCAGCGATGAAACCATTGCCGCCGCACTGGAGCTGGGCCTCAATTTCTTTGCCGTGCCGGAATCACTTGGTGGCGCCGCCAGTGAGCGTTCCCCAGTCACCACCATGCTGCTGGCAGAAGATCTCGCCTGGGGCGATATGGGGCAAGCCATCGCCATCCTCGCCCCCATGGGCGTCGCCAATGCGCTGACACAATGGGGCACGGCGGAACAGCAGTCCCGTTACCTGCCGGCATTCGCCTCGGAAAACCCGCCCAAGGCAACCATCGCGCTGGCCGAACCACGCCCGCTGTTCGATCCATTGCAGCTTCAGACGCTGGCCGAACGTGACGGCGATAGCTATGTGCTCAATGGCGTGAAGTCGCTGGTGCCGCTCGCTGGCGAAGCCGAGCTGTTCCTGATCGCCGCCCAGGCCGACGACGGCCCGGCGGTCTTCATTGTCGAAGGCGGCGCCGAAGGCCTGCGCGCCGGCGATGATCCGTCGATGGGCATTCGCGCCTGCGCACAACGTCCGTTGCAACTCGAAAATGTGCGTGTCCCCGCCAGCCAACGTCTCGGCACCGATGATTTTGATTACCGTGCCTTTGTCGATCTCGGCACCCTCGCCTGGTGCGCTCTGGCCATCGGCACCAGCCAGGCTGTGCTCGACTACGTGATTCCCTACTGCAACGAGCGCAAGGCATTTGGCGAGCCCATCAGCCACCGGCAAGCAGTCGCCTTCATGATTGCCGACATGGCCATTGAACTGGATGCCATGCGCATGCTCACCTGGCGCGCAGTATGCCGTGCCGAGCAGGGCAAGCCGTTCCGCCGCGAGGCCCATCTGGCACGCACGCTCTGCAAGGAAAAAGCCATGCAGATCGGCACCGACGGAGTGCAACTGCTCGGTGGGCACGGCTTCACCAAGGAATACCCGGTCGAGCGCTGGTACCGCGACCTGCGCGCCATTGGCGTCGCTTTTGGCGGCCTGCATCTGTGATGCGGTAACAGGGAGAACACACCATGAATATCGAAATCCCGAAAAAGATCCGACCGATCATCAACAATGCCCACCAGGTGGCATTGAGCGTGTTCCGGCCGATTTCACGCAAGTATGACCGCGCCGAACATGAAGCGCCGAAAGAGCTGGAAATGCTGGCTTCGGTGCTCGACGGCTTCAACGAAGGCGACCCGGAATCCAGCGCCGGCGCCACACGCACCGGCAAGGGCCGCATCAGCAACGATGGCACCGTGAAGAACGGCGCCAACATGAGCACCTGCCTGGGCGCCATGGAGCTGTGCTACGGCGACACCGGTTTTCTGCTGGCGATGCCGCGCCAGGGCCTGGGCAATGCGGCCATCGCTGCTGTGGCCAACGACGAGCAGCTCAAGCGCTTTGATGGCAAATGGGCCGCGATGGCAATTACCGAACCCGGCTGCGGCTCGGATTCGGCAGCCATTCGCACCACCGCCCGCAAGGACGGCGATCACTATGTGCTCAATGGCGAGAAGATTTTTGTCACCTCCGGCGAGCGTGCCGATTGTGTGGTGGTCTGGGCCACCCTTGATCCCGCCATCGGCCGCGCCGCGATCAAATCGTTTGTCGTGGAATGGGGCACACCCGGCATGGAGCTGGGGCGGCTGGAGAAAAAACTCGGTATCAAGGCATCCGATACCGCCGCGATCAACTTCGTCGACTGCCGCGTGCCGGCGGAAAACCTGCTGGGCAACCCCGAGATTGATGTGAAGAAAGGTTTCGGCGGAGTGATGGAAACCTTCGACAACACGCGCCCGCTGGTTGCCTCCATGGCTATCGGTGTTGCCAGGGCATCGCTTGAGCGGTTGCGCGAATTGCTCGCAGAGCAAATCGAATACAACTACGACAAGCCGGTGGATAACTGCTCTGCTGTCGAAGCCGAGCTGTACCGGATGGA
The DNA here is from genome assembly GCF_023051175.1 of Alcanivorax quisquiliarum. Classification (GTDB taxonomy): domain Bacteria; phylum Pseudomonadota; class Gammaproteobacteria; order Pseudomonadales; family Alcanivoracaceae; genus Isoalcanivorax; species Isoalcanivorax quisquiliarum. Next base: position 53,714 of record NZ_JALKII010000010.1, read on the forward strand.
AGCGGAATGGGAAGCCGCCTACTGGCTCGCAATCCGCGCAGCCTGGATGGCGGACAATAAGCAATCGAACTCGCTGGAAGCCTCCATCTCCAAAGCCAAGGCAGGCCGGGTGGGCAACGCCATCACCCTGCGCTGTGCAGAGCTGGCCGGCACGCTGGGTTATACCGAGGATGAGTTGCTGGAAAAGTGGGCTCGCGATTCCAAGATTCTGGATATCTTCGAAGGTACACAGCAAATTCAGCAACTGATTATCGCTCGGCGTCTGCTGGGGCTGTCGTCTTCCGAATTGAAGTAAGCAACAAGCCGCCACGGGCGCCGGCGCTCGTGGCGGATCTTTTACATCCCGGCCCATGCGGGGTGCACGCAGGTAAGCCATAATGGCCAGCCACAATAGCGAGCCATACGGCAAGCTGTCGCGGCAAACCGCCATAGCAGCCACATGCCACCCTTATCCGATGCCGGGAGGTACTTACATGCGGTACTCCATCATGCGGTACTCCATGCCACGCACCCGCCTGCTGTTGATCAGCTTTACCCTGCTGTTTGCCATCACCGGATGCAGCGATAACGATGCACCGCCCAATGTCCCCACGCCCGAAGTCGAAACACCCGACGTCGAAGAGCGTGCAGCAGATGAGCACACCATTGAGGAGTTTGTGCCGGATGTGGCACCGCCGGTAGCACCCGCTCTGGTGCGCTACCATTGCGCCCCAGGCCTGGTTGTCGAAGCCCTTTACGAAGGCGAGATGGCCACGCTGACCATCGGCAATGACGAATACCAGCTTGCTCAGGAGCCGGCCGCGTCCGGCGCCCGCTACAGCGATGGGCAACTTCAGTGGCACAGCAAAGGCGACGAAGCCGTGCTCACGGGCAAAGACGAAATGCATGTCTGCCTGCGCATCAATGATGAAGACCCCGCCGCCTCCGAGATGACGCAATAAGCTGATTGGCCCCTGCTCCCCTTCCCCCCGGCTCGTATAGCCTGTTTATTCCCATATCGGCCGCGCAACTGCTACGGTAACGCCGTATTACGCTGCATTTTTCAAACGGATGATCTGCAATCGGGGAGAGCCTGACATGACCGTGCCATTGACACTGGGGCGCCTGCGAATATTGTTCAACCTGCCATGGCTGCTAGCCGTCTCCGGCATTGTTTTTCTGCTATCGCAAATCGCCCTGGCACTGACGCTGGCGCCGCTTGGCGGCCCCGAGGCAATGCTGCGTGTGCAGCTGCTGTTTACCTCTGCGGCAGAATATCAATCGCAATTCAGCAGTTGGCAGGATGCCGGCGTGCTGGGCGCTTATCAGGCGCACCTGATCGTAGATGCGTTGCATCCGGTGTGGTACGCCACTTTTGCGACGTGCCTGCTGGCCATGCTGTTCAGCCACCGTAACGCTGGCGGTGCCTGGGACAAATTGCTGCCACTACCATTGTTATCGGGCTTGCTTGATGTACTGGAGAACAGCATGCAGGCAATGTTTCTCAACCACCCGGTCACGTTGACCGACGGGCTGGCGCGCCTCAGCTGGCTGTGCTCGGTGGGCAAATGGGGGTTGGTGGCGGTGTTCACGCTAGCGGCGCTGTACTGGCTGATACCCCAGCGGCGCTGAAACCCACACCACGCAGGAGCTTGACACCAAGGCGGGCGCTGGCGCCCGCCGCAGGTTGCTCACAGTTTTGCAGCAACCTCCGCCCCTTGCCGGATGGCACGCTTGGCATCCAGTTCGGCGGCCAGATCCGCACCACCAATGAGATGATAGCGAGCGCCCGCGCTCTGGCCGGTTTCCCCGCTGGTTTCACGGTACAGTGTGCGCAGTGATTCCTGGCCGGCACAGATGACGACATTATCCACCTCCAGCAACTGCTCACTGCCACCTACCGTCACATACAGGCCACGATCATCAATGCGGTCATAACTGGCACCAGCGATCATTTCCACGCCCTTCATTTTCAATACCGCCCGGTGCACCCAGCCGGAGGTCTTGCCCAGATCCTTGCCCAGCGCAGTCGGCTTGCGTTGCAGCAGATAAATCTTGCGCGCCGATGGCGCCGGTTGTGGCTGCTCCAGACCGCCTGGTGCATCAGTGTGGAAGCTCACACCCCATTCGCGCTGCCAATCCGCCAGGGGTTGCGGCTGCTCGGCGCCATGATCATGAGCAAGGAATTCCGCCACGTCGAAGCCAATCCCGCCCGCACCGATCAGCGCCACACGCGGCCCCACGGTGACCTCGCCCGTGAGTACCTGCACATAAGAACACACCATCGGGTGATCAATCCCGTCGATGGCCGGCCGGCGCGGCGTCACACCAGAGGCAATGATGATTTCATCAAACTCCTGCTCCAACTCACCCGGCGCCACCGTGTGATTGAGCTTCACCACCACCCCGGTTTCTTCCAGCCGATGGGAGAAATAGCGCAGTGTTTCCCAGAATTCTTCCTTGCCGGGAATGCGGGCCGCCATGTTGAACTGACCACCAATGCGATCTGCGGCCTCGAACAACGTGACATGATGGCCACGTTCCGCCGCCACTGTTGCCGCAGACAGACCGGCCGGGCCGGCACCCACCACCGCCACTTTTTTCGGCTGCGATGTTTTCAGGTACACCAGCTCGGTTTCATAGCAGGCTTGCGGGTTGACCAGGCAGGTCGCCCGCTTGAGCTTGAAGGTGTGATCCAGGCACGCCTGGTTGCAGGCGATGCAGGTATTGATCGCATGCGCCCTGTTCGCCGCCGCCTTGTTGACGAAATGAGGATCAGCCAGCATGGGCCGTGCCATCGAGATCATGTCGGCAACACCGTCGGCGATGATCTGTTCTGCTACTTCCGGGGTATTGATGCGGTTGGAGGCGATCACCGGGATCGTGACCGCTTCTTTGACCTGCCGGGTCGCTTCGGAAAAAGCCGCCCTGGGCACGGAGGTGACGATAGTTGGCACTCGCGCTTCATGCCAGCCGATGCCACTGTTGAGAATATTCGCGCCGGCCTTTTCCAGTGCCTGCGCCAGCGCCAGCACTTCCTCCCGGGTGGAGCCTTCCGGCACCAGGTCAATCACCGACAGGCGGAAAATAATAATGAAATCGTCACCACAGGCCCGGCGCACCGCCTCGACAATTTCCACCGGGAAACGCCGCCGATTCTCACTGCTGCCCCCATACTCGTCGGTGCGCCGGTTGGTGCGCGGCGCGGTGAACTGGTTAATCAGATAACCTTCGCTGCCCATGATCTCGACGCCGTCATAGCCGGCTTTCTTCGCCAGCCGTGCTGCATTGGCAAAATCCTTCACCGTCTGCCGCACTTCGCCTGTCGACATCGCCTTCGGCTTGAACGGGTTGATGGGCGATTTCACCGCCGAAGCCGAGCGCGACATCGGGTGATAGCTGTAGCGCCCGGCGTGCAGCAATTGCAGGCAAATCTTGCCACCCGCCTTGTGCACTTCCCGCGTCACCACGCGGTGGCTCAGGGCATCACCGATATTCAACATGCCGCCAGAAAACGGATAGAACCAGCCCTTGCGGTTCGGGTTGAAACCGCCGGTGATAATCAGCCCGGTGCCACCCCGCGCCCGCTCGGCAAAGTACGCCGCCAGTTTTTTGCGATGCCACAGCCGATCTTCCAGGCCGGTGTGCATGGAACCCATCACCACGCGATTCTTGAGGGTGGTAAACCCCAGATCAAGCGGCGCGAGCATATGTGGATACGGCGATTTGGCAGCGGTAGCAGTCATGGTGTTTTCCCTGGATGTGGCGCGCCCGCACGGTCGTCGGCAGGGCATCTGGACAGCGTCAAGATAGAAGCGTATCTTGACGCTGTCAAGACAGGAAAGCCCCCATGAAGAATGAGGTTCAGCCCCCCGCCCGCTACCACCATGGCGATCTGCGCAGCGCGCTGCTGGCACAGGCCGCCGAGCTGCTGCGCCAGGAGGGCATCGAGGCCTTGAGCCTGCGGCGGCTGGCCGAGCGCACCGGCGTATCGCGCACCGCGCCCTACCACCATTTCAAAGATAAACACGCGCTGCTGTGCGCCCTGGCCACCGAGGGATTCCGCCAGCTCGACGAGATGATCACCGAGGCACGCCTTGCCCCCGGCACCGATCTGGCCGCCGGCTTGCGCCGCTTTGTGCGGGCTTATCTGCGTTTCGCACTGGACAATCCCGAGCAATACGAGCTGATGTTCGGGCGCGCCATCTGGAAAAACGGCCAGCCCACCGACGAGTTGCGCGAGGTGGCCTATCACGCCTTTCGTCATTACGCCGAGCGCATCAGCGCATTACTTGTCAGCGCCAGCCTGCCCCGCGGCAGCCGGCCGCTACGCGTCGCCCAGGCCAGCTGGGCCACCTTGCACGGCCTGTGCAAGCTGATGCTCGATGGCATTTATGTGGATCAGGCCGACATGGAAGAGGTGAGCGCAGAAGCGGTGCAACTGATGGTGGCCGTGCTGGGGACATCCACCACACAGACCTGACCTGTCTGAAAACAACAAAGGGGCCAGACGGCCCCTTTGTTGGCGGCGCTTGTTGCGCACCGCGTATTGCTTGCAATCCCGGCTGATTACTTCTCCAGCACTGCCACCACGCCCTGGCCACCTGCGGCACAGATGGAAATCAGGCAACGGCCGGAGCCTTTTTCGTTCAGCAGCTTGGCTGCGTTGGCGAGGATGCGGCCGCCGGTAGCCGCAAACGGGTGCCCCGCTGCCAGCGAGCTGCCTTTCACGTTGAGCTTGCTGCGATCGATACTGCCGAGCGCCTTGTCGCGACCGAGGCGATTTTTGCAGAAGCTTTCATCTTCCCAGGCTTTCAAGGTGGCCAGTACCTGCGAGGCAAACGCTTCGTGAATTTCGTAGAAATCGAAATCCTGCAAGCCCAGGCCAAGCTTGTCGAGCATGCTCGGCACGGCATAGGCCGGCGCCATCAGCAAGCCTTCCTTCTTGTTGACGAAATCGACCGCCGCGGCTTCGCCGAGTGTCAGGTAAGCCAGCACCGGCAAGCCACGCTCTTTGGCCCACTCTTCGCTGGCCAGCAGCACCGCTGATGCACCATCGGTCAGCGGTGTGGAGTTGGCTGCTGTCATGGTGCCGTCCGGGCCGCCAAATACCGGTTTCAGTGTGGCCAGCTTTTCCAGCGTGGAATCGCCGCGCATGTTGTTGTCGCGCTCCAGGCCCTTGAACGGCGTGATCAGATCCGCCTGCCAGCCATCAGCGTAGGATTTCGCCAGATTCTGGTGGGACTGCCAGGCAAGCTTGTCCTGCTCTTCCCGGCTGATGCCCCACTCCACTGCCGTCACGGCCGCATGGTCGCCCATGGAAAGCCCGGTGCGCGGCTCGGCGTTTTTCGGTACATCCGGCATGAACCATTTCGGGTTCAGCAGTTTCAGCGCCAGCTTGGCCTTTTCACCGTTGGTCTTGGCCTTGTTGATCTCCATGAATACTTTGCGCTTTTCGTCGTTGACGCCCAGCGGCGCGTCAGAGGTGGTATCCACACCGCCAGCAATAGCGCTGTCGATCTGCCCCAGCGCAATCTTGTTAGCCACCAGCAACGCCGCTTCAAGGCCCGTACCACAAGCTTGCTGAAGATCATAAGCCGGTGTCTCCGGTGCCAGCCCGGAGCTGAGCACACACTCACGCACCAGATTGAAATCCCGGGAATGTTTCATCACGGCGCCAGCGGCCACCTCACCGATGCGCTCGCCTTTCAGGTTGAAACGCTGCACCAGGCCCTGCAACGCCGCGGTCAGCATGTCCTGGTTGGAGACGCCGAAATAAGCGCTGTTGCTGCGCGCAAACGGAATCCGGTTGCCACCGATAATGGCCACTCTGCGAACACTCTTGCCTGCCAGCATCTTTCTTCCTCCGGTCTGGGCGTTGCGAAGCGCGCACAGCGCGACGCCACCATTAAGATGGGCGCAGTCTAGCCCGATGCCGCGCTCGCTCATTGGCTGCGCCGCCGACGGCGTTTCTGCCATGGGTCAATATCGCTGAGCAGCTGCAGTGCTTCAATAGCGCCCAGCCTGGGGGCAGGCCGGAATATGCTGTGTTAATGTCCCCTCATCTGGCAATCCAGGCTGGTCTTCGCGATCACCTGGCGGCCCATCAACGGCCATCAGCCAATCAACCGGATTACCTAGACTCAGGGTGAGCATAATGAGCGACGTCTATCAGGCCATTGCCAACTCCGCTGTCGGCAAAAAAGTTTTCAGCGCCATCAACCTGCCGATCCCCGTGATCCTCGAACGCTACGAGCCGGGCGCGGTGTCCTTTATCAAGGGCGCTGTAGTGCTGGGCGGTGCCGCAGGCGGCAGCGCTGCGCAAAGTGTGCTGGCGACGCTTAAATTCGCACCGGAAGCGGTGGCCCACACCCTCGCTGGCGGCGCAGCCGAAGCAGATATCCGCAAGGCCGGCGATGCCGTGGGCGAACAGATCACCGCCTACAGCCCGAGCCGCGAAGATGGCCGCCGCTTCAAGGCGTTGATCTTCGATGCTACCGGCATCAGCAATACCGGCGAGTTGCGAGCCGTGTGGGATTTCTTCAATCCGGTGGTGCGCAAGCTTGAAAAAAGCGGGCGCATCGTGGTGATCGGCCGCACGCCCGAACTGTGCAGTGTGGAGCAGCGCATCGCCCAGCGCGGCCTGGAAGGGCTGGTACGCAGCCTTGGCAAAGAGATCAAGGGCGGCGCCACCGCCAACCTGGTTTATGTGGAGGCTGGCGCCGAGGCACAACTGCAAGGCCCGATGCACTTCCTGCTGTCACCGAAGTCGGCGTATGTATCCGGCCAGGTGATGCGCGTCAGCGGAGCCGGCTTCACCGGCGAGGGCTTCAACTGGACACAGCCGCTGGCCGGCAAGACCGCGCTGGTGACCGGCGCCGCACGCGGCATCGGCGCCGCCATTGCCCAGGTGCTGGCGCGGGATGGCGCCCGCGTGATCGTGCTCGACATTCCGCCCATGGCCGAAGACCTCAAGCAGGTGGCAGGGCAGATCGGCGGTGTGGCACTTGAAGCCGACATCACCGCCGCCGAAGCCCCGCAGCTCATCAGCGACAAGGCCCGCGAGCTGGGCGGCCTGGATATCATCGTCCACAACGCGGGTGTGACCCGTGACAAGACCATGGCCGGTATGCCGGACAAGTTCTGGGACATGGTGATCGACATCAACATCGCCTCCGAAGAGCGCATCAACGCTCGCCTGCTGGCAGACAGCACGTTGAACGAAGGCGGCCGCATTGTTTGCGTCAGCTCGATTTCCGGTATCGCCGGCAATATGGGCCAGACCAACTATGCCACCTCCAAGGCGGCGGTGATCGGCATGGTGCAGGGCATGGCGCCCGAGCTGGCCGGCCGCAATATCACCATCAACGCGGTGGCTCCCGGTTTCATCGAAACCCAGATGACGGCAGCGATTCCGTTTGCCATTCGCGAAGCTGGCCGGCGCATGAACTCCATGAACCAGGGCGGCCAGCCGGTGGACGTGGCGGAAACCATCGCCTTCTTTGCCAGCCCTGCTGCCCAGGGCGTGACTGGCAACGTAGTGCGCGTGTGCGGCCAGAGCCTGCTCGGCGCCTGATTCGCTGCTGCGATACGGACGCCCCGGTCATTCCGGGGCGTTTTTGTTTCTGGCCGCATACCTCCCCTCGTGCGCCTGCTGCGCAGCCCGAGCAATTCGCACCACCTGCGCAACCTGCGTAGGCCGAGCAGGCCGCAGAGCCCGAGTAACCTGAGTAGCCCGAGTAACCTGAGCAATCCGAGTAGTCCGAGTAGTCCGAGTAGTCCGAGTAGTCCGAGTAGTCCGAGTAGTCCGAGTAGTCCGAAGTCCGAGTAGTCCGAAGCCCGAGCAGTCATCTACGCAGCCTGAGCACCTGAGCCGCGTCTGGCAGCACGGCCCACACCGCTTGCGCCAGCCGCCCCCGAGCACACCCCGCGCTGCCTGAAACTGCTGGCGTGTTCTCGCCGCCGGCCAGTACGTTTTTTGTTGTGCGCGTCATATCGCTGTCATCTGCCGTCCGTACCCTTTGCGACGAACTGGTGGCAACCGCATGACCGGAGCATGACAGATGGCCGGCTACCTTCACGCCTGCGGGCTGAGCAAACATTTTGGCGGCACGGCGGTGCTCGACGGCATCGATTTCACCCTCAGCCGAGGTGAATGCCTGGTGCTGCTCGGCCCGTCCGGCTGCGGCAAGACCACCTTGCTCAATATCATTGCCGGGCTGCTGCAGGCCGACGGCGGCGAGCTGCATTGCGACGGCGCGCCGCTGGACGTGCCGGCAAGCGGCCACTTCACGGCGATGCGCGAACGCGGCTTCTCGATGGTGTTTCAGGATTTTTCCCTGTGGCCGCACATGACGGTGGCGCAGAACGTTGCCTTCGGCCTGGGCCTGCGCGGGCTGTCACGCGCCGACGTGACGCAGCAGACTCACGCGGCGCTGGCACGCGTGCAGATGACGCACCTTGCGGATCGCAAACCGGCCGCGCTGTCTGGTGGCCAGCAGCAGCGTGTCGCCATCGCCCGCGCCATTGCTGTCTCGCCCCGAGTGCTGCTGCTGGATGAACCGCTGTCGGCACTGGATGCACGCCTGCGTGAAGACCTCAAAAGCGAGCTGGCACAATTGCTGCGCGATACCGGCCTGACGGCGGTGTACGTCACCCACGATCAGAGCGAAGCGTTGTCGCTGGCAAATCGTATCGCCTTGATGAATCAGGGCCGCATCGAACAGATCGACGCCCCGGAAAATATCTATCAGCGCCCACGCACCCGCTTCGCGGCCGAATTTATCGGCAGCGCCAATCTGGTGCCCTACCAGCGCACCCGCAACGGCCTGCAACTGGATGGCCAGACGGCGCTCACCGGCGCCAGCACCAGCCAGTTGGCAACGCTGCCCGCCACTGGCCATCTGGTGATCCGCCGTGAAGCTGTGCGCATGGTCGCGCCCGATAGCGCGCCCTGCGGCAGCCAGCTGGTGCTGCAAGGCACCTGCGTGCGGCGGCATTATCTTGGTGATCGCCAGGAGGTGCTGGCAGAGATACGCCCCGGCTTGCAATTGTGCGGTTTCGCCGATCAGCCGTTTCATCCCGGCGCGGCCGTGTCGGTGCGCATCAGCGCCGAGGCGCTGCACGCCATCGGGCACTGACACATGACGGCACTTTTGCGGCTGACGGCACTTTTGCGGCTTTTGCAGCTGTTGCTGCTCACCGGCGCGGTGCTACTTTGTGTTGGCGTTATTGGCGGCTGTAGCCGCCAGGACGATACCGCGCTGGTGATCTACTCGGCCGGCCCGCGCCCGCTGATCGAACAGATCAGCGCCGACTTCACCGCCGCCACTGGCGTGCCGGTGCGCCTGTTCGTCGCCACCACCGGCCAGCTGATGGCCAAGCTGGAGGCCGAGCGCTTTCGGCCGCAGGCGGATGTGGTGATCTTCGCCAGCGATGTCGCCGCCGAAGCACTGAAGCAGGCCGGCCGGCTGGCACCATTGGGTGAGTTGGCCGGTGATGCCACTCACGCAGGCTGGCACGACCCGGCCGGCTTTTATCTGGCTACCAGCGCAGCGCTGGTCGGCGTGGCGCTGGGCGCCAGCGCCGTGGACACGCGCCCCGATTGGCCACAACTTTTCAGCACCCAGCCGCCCGGCCGGCTGGCCATGCCATCACCGTCACGCTCCGGCACTGCCGGGGATTTCGTCGTCGCTCAAGTGCTCACCCAGGGCGATGCCGCCTGGCAGGATTTTGCCCGCGCCCGCGCCGCCGGGCTGGAGTTTCCCGCTGCCAACAGCCAGGCGCTGACATCGCTGCTGATCGGCAACTATCACGCCGTCATTGGCGCCGCCGATTACCTGGTATTCCGCCAGATCGAACAGGGCGCGGCACTGGCGATGCACTACCCCGCCGAGGGCGTGCCGCTGATGACGCGCCCCGTGGCGATGCTCGCCGGCACGCCGCGTGCAGCGGATGCGCGGCGCTTCATTGCCCATCTGTTCAGCGATGCATCACAACTGCGGATCGCCGAGGCACACCTGTTGCCCGCCAGCGTGCGCGTGGCGGTCAGTGACGTGCGCGCCGCTGCCACCGCGCCAGCGCGGGTATGGCGCGGCGATGTGCAAGCGGCACTGGCCAGCCAAGGGAGCATTTTGCGGCGTTTTCAATATCAGGTCGAACGGGCGCAGATACCGCCGCCGGAGCAGCCTTGAACACGGCCGGAGCCATCATCAGCACTGCCAGAGTCGGCATGCACGCCACCGAAGTGAGCACGCACGTCGCCGGAGCTATGATGAAAAAAGCCTCGAACCGAATCTCGCGCCGGGATTTTCACCTGACTTGCCACCTGACTTGCCACCTGACTTGCCACCCGACTTTCCGCCCGACTTTCCACCAGATATTCCACCGAATAGTGCACCTGACTTTTCACCTGATATTCCGCCAGACATTCCAGCGGAGGGTGCACCGAACATTGCGCCAAATATCGCATAGCGCCGTAGCACAGCAGCGATGTCTGTCGGATAAAAAAACATGCGTGTCGGGGAAAAAGGCAGCAACCGCGATGGCCACAGCACAATGAACGCCACACGCTTTCCTCGTGCCCGCGCCCTACCCTGGCCGCTGCTGCTGTGCCTGCTATTTCTCGGCATCACCGCCGGTTATCCGCTGCTTCTGCTGTTTCTGCAAAGCCTGTTCCCGGAGCTGATGGGCGGCAGCCTGGCAGGATTCTTCAGCGCCTATCGCGCCATTGGCGATACACCCGAAATCGGCACACTGCTGTTCAATTCACTGAGCTGGGCCGCCGCCGTCACCGTGGTGAGCTGGGTGTTCGGCATTCCCTGCGGTTATCTGCTGGCGCGCACACAACTGCCCGGCAAGGGGCTGGCACGGTTGTCGTTGCTGGTGCCGATCATGACACCGCCGTATATCGCCGCGCTGAGTTATATTCTGGTAATGCAGCACGGCGGTTTCGCTGACACCCTGCTCGGCACGATGCCGGAAAGCCTGCGCAATCTATTTTTCTCCTTTTCCGGTGTCACGCTGGTGATGGCGCTGTCATCCTTCGGTTATGTGGCACTCGCGGTCGAAGCCACACTGGCCGGCCTGCCACGACGCCTTGAAGATGCAGCGCTGCAACTTGGCGCCAGCCGGCTGCGCGTGGCCGCTCGCATCATGTTGCCGCTGTTGTTGCCGGCGATCATCAACTCCGGCCTGCTGGTGTTTCTCGAATCATTGTCCAACTTTGGTGTGCCGGCCGTGCTCGGCACCCGCGCCAACCTGCCGCTGTTGCCGGCGGAGATTTTCTATCTGGTCACCAGCTGGCCGGTAGACCTGGCGCTGGCCACCTCGCTGTCGAGTTTGCTGTGCCTGTTTGCATTGGTGGCGCTTTATGGTGGCCGCTGGCTGGCGTCATTGTTTTCGGCGGGTGGCAGCCGCCCCGGCCAGCAGGCGCTGCGCCCGTTGCGCACCCGTGCCGTGATACTTGCCTGGGCCTGGATCGGCGGGCTGTTTTTGCTCAGTACCGCGCTGCCTTATGGCGCGATGATCCTCACCAGCCTCGCGGATCGCTGGCAAGACGGGCTGCCCACGCTGACGCTGCGGCATTATCACGCCTTGCTGTCGCCGGGCGGCCGTGGCCTGTCGGCGCTGCTCAACAGCCTGTGGCTGAGTATCGCCGCCGCCAGTATCTGCGTGCTGGCCGGAGGCTACATCGCCTACACCGCTGCACGCAGCGAAGGCCGTGCCAAAAAAGTGATGGATGCGCTGGCCATGCTGCCGCGTGTGATTCCGAAAATCGTCATGGCGGTGGCTCTGATCCTGGCCTGGAATGCGCCCTGGATTCCGCTCGATATTTACAACACGGTCTGGATGCTGTTGCTGGCGTATGTGGCGATCTATATCACTGATGCGCTGAATTACACCCACGCACAGCTGGCCGGTGTGGGCGTGAATCTGGAGCGCGCTGCGGCATTGATGGGCGCCTCACGGCTGACGGTGTTTCGCCGCATCGTGCTGCCACAACTCAAGCCGGCGCTGCTGGCCGCCTGGCTCACCACTTTTATCGTCTGCATGCGCGAGCTGGTGGCCTCTATCCTGCTGCTGCCACCGGGCGTGGATACCTCCGCGACGTTTATTTTCAATCAGTTCGAGCAGGGCGATATTGCGCTGGCCATGGCCATGGCCACGGTGACTATCGGCCTGAGTGTGGTGGTGATGCTGGTGGTGCAGCGGCGCAGCCGTTAAAGCGCGCAACGTGCTGCCGGCTTTTTAGCCCCGCCCCGATTGCCGGCTGGTCACATCCTCGGTAAACCGCAGCAGACAGTTCTGGGCCCAAGGCCGCCCTGCCAATAATGCAGGCCATGAGCAGCCCGGAACGCTACGCCCAACCAAGCGGAATATCGCCATAAGGCGCATCAAACAGCGCTGCAAAACGCGCCAGCAGCGCCCGCCGTGCAGTGTTGTGCAGTACCGGTGACACCGATTGCAATGCCGGCAGGCTGGCCGGCCAGGGCGGAGAATCGTCCCCCTCGCGCCAGACCGGCAACAAGCCGGCTGCGCTGACTCGCTGCTGGGCCGGGGCGCCGATCACATGCGCCAGAAAATCCTGTGCCTGCGCGGCATGGCGTGCGCCCTTGAGCACCATCATCGGCCGTGCGGCGCTCACCGTGCCGGTGCGCGGCAGGATGAAACGCAATGCCGCACCATCCGCCTGCCGTGCACGGGCCAGATAATCGACACAGCCGAAGACGACATCATGCTCGCCGCGCAGCAACTGCGTCAGCGCCTGGCTGTTGCTGCCGGCCACCACCATGCCGGTCGCGCGAAGATGGGCCAGCAATGCCCACAGGGACTCACCCCAGGCACGATCAAGGCCCAGCAGCAAATCCAGCGTGGCGCCGGATTGCGCCGGGTCAGGCATGATGACGCGCTGCTGCAAGGACGGCGCCAGCAGCCCCTGCCAATCGTCCGGTGGCGTGCCCGGCGCGCCTTCTCGCCATGCCAGGCCAAGCACCGACACCGCCTGGGCAAGCAGGCATTCGGTGCGCAGGCCAGCGGGCAGCTGTTGCGCGCCGGCCACGGACAACGGCAACAGCCGCTGCGCACGCTCCAGCTCCAGCGCTGCATCCCAGGAGGCCAGGATCAGCACATCCGCCACCGGCGCACTGGCTTCTGCTTCCAGCCGCGCCAGCAGCCGCCCGGTGGTGCCCTGCACCAGATTGACCGGCACCCCGGTGGCCGTCATGTAATCAGCCACCAGCTGGCGTGCCAGCGCCCCCGGCCCGGCGGCATAAACTGTCAAGGCGTCGTTGATAACCGGCACAAGCCGGTGCCGACGCAAAAAAGTTTTCATTTTCAGAACCGTTTTTTGTAAAGGCCCAACAGGAAAAAACAAGGATAAAAGCACAACAAGAATGCACGACAGAAAACACAATCAGAGCACGGCAGAAACATGACCAGAAACCCCTCTGCCATATCAGGCCGGCAGATTTAACACCCGGCCTTGAAACGATCAACCGATTTTGGCACTCACCAGAAAACTTAATAAAACTGTCATGCAAAAACAGTCCCGATGTCATGCCACACGCTGACACTCACCCTCGGCAGCTGATGCCACTTTCTTTCAACGCGCGCTTCATGGATGAAGGCCGGCCGTTTGTCAGAGCGAAACAGCTTGTCTCAAGCGCCCCGGGCACGACGGATTTCGTACCGCCATGGCGATATGGAAATGACAACGTGAAAGCACTTCGCAAAACGGCCGCCGGGCTGGCAGTTGCCATCGGTATGGCCTTGCCGCTTGCGGCAGTCTCGGACTCCTCTGATCTTATCGATACGCTATTGCAGAAAGGCATCCTCACCGACGAGGAAGCCGCCAGCCTGCGCAGCACCCAGCAACCCGCCAGCCGTTTTCAACGCAGTGACGTGAAATACGAGCCGGCCGAACCGATCGACGACGACGATCCCGCTATCGCTGTTCGACGCTTCACCGTGGACAGCAGCGACGGCCAGCATCGCTTCCGCATTCGCGGCCGTGTGCAGTTTGATGCCGCACGGGGTGATTTCGACGATGACATCGCCTTCGTGGCGCGCCAGGCTCACGAGCCACCGGAGTACGGCACTATTATCCGCCGCGCCCGCCTGGGCGCGCTGGGTTACATGTACGGCAACTGGGAATGGCAACTGGAAGTGGACTTCAGCGATCAGGAAGTCGATTTCGCCAACGCCTATGTCGCCTACCTGATGCCCACCGGCCGGCTTGCCATCGGGCATTTCAAGGAGCCGTATTCGCTGGAGAGCAACACCAGCTCGCGGCGCATCACCTTCCTGGAGCGCGGCGCGTCTGTTGATGCAATGCGCCCGAGCCGCCAGCTCGGCATCATGTATTCCACGCTGCGGCAAAACTGGCACGGCGCATTCGGCTTCTTTGGTGGCGAAGGGGTTTCCATCAACCGCGCCGTGGAAGAAGGTTATGCGTTCTCCGGCCGCCTGACCGTCTCACCCTGGGCCGACGGTGGCAACTTCCTGCACTTCGGCGGCAGCGCCAGCCACCGCCAGAATGCCTTCGACAAGGAACAGGATATCTGGGCGCCGGTACGCATGCGCACCCGCGAAGGCGCACGCGCCATCGACCTGCGCCTGATCGGCCGCGACGACATCGAAGCGGTGGAAGATTTCAACCGTTTCGTGCTGGAAGCCGCCTGGGGCATCGGCAGCTTCTCGCTTCAGGCAGAGTACAACCGGGTTGATTTCAATCTGGATGAAACCGCCAAACTGATCGCCCATGGCACCGATTCCAACCCCTCCAATTCGCTGACGATGGATGGCTTTTCGATTCAGGCCAGCCATTTCCTCACCGGCGAACACCGCAACTACCGCCCCTCCAACGGCACCTTCGGCCGTGTTACGCCGCAACGCAATTTTGATCCCGCCAGTGGCAACTGGGGCGCCTTCGAGATTGCGGCGCGCTACGCCACCGTGGATGCCAGCGAGCACTCGCGTATTGGCCGTGGCCAGGAAATGGATCACTACACGCTGGGCCTGAACTGGTATCCGAACCCGGATCTGGTCGTGAAGCTGAATCTGATGCAGTTCGACGCCAAACGTGACGACGTCGAAAGCGAAGGCCGGGTTGTTGCTGCACGCCTGCAATACGAATTCTGAGGAGGGATCATGAAAAACATTCGCCAACTCGCACTGGCCACACTGCTGGCCGGGCCATTTTCAGGCGCCTCCCTGGCGCTGGACAACAGCGATTTCAGCCAGCTCGATCAACGTGCCCTGGGCACCGTGCAATACGCCACGGACGCCACCACCGGGATCGGCTTTTTGCCCTCCTGGACACTGTTGGCGCCGAATGGCGGCGCCATCCGGACAGGCAATAATCTGGGTGCCGACGGTGACAGCGCCTTCACTTTCAATCTGCTTGCCAACGGCTTTGGTGACAACAAGCTCGAACAATGCCTGCCGATTGATCCATCGCAATCGCTCAGCATCCAGTATGCCGTCAGCACCAGCGTGGTCAGCGATGACGTGCGCACCCGCCTGAACCCCAACTTCTATGCCAGCATGGAAGAGTGCGAGGTGAACCTGCAAGCGGACGACAACAGCAACCGGCTGGATAATTTTGCCGACGCCAACGAGGATTATGACCAGCAGCTTGGCGGCCTGGATCAGAACCAGTGGGCAGACCTGCCGGCCACCGTGTTCGCGGCAGGCGCACTGCCGGCAGAAGCACAAGTGCTTCGCATTTCCCTGCGCGCACGCGATCGCTCTGGCCAGGATGCCGAGGTGCTGTTTGATAACGTGCGCGTCACGCAGGGCAGCAGCCCGGTCAATCTGGTGCGCAATCCGAGCTTCGAGCATCTGGAAGCCGCGCCGGGCGATTTCCTTCACGCCGGTGCCGGCTGGCAGCTGAACAGCGGTGACCGGGTCGCGGCCGGTGCATCCAGCGCATCGCTCAGTGGCGGCCACGTGTTCTATTTTGAAACCCTGGCCAATGGTTTCGGCGACAGCCGCCTGGATGTGTGCGTGCCGGTGGATGGCACCGCCACGCTGCGCCCCACGGTACGCGCCGGCAGCCTGATGCCGCACGCCGAGCTGAGCCTACGCATTGATCTGGCCTTTTTCACCGATGCAGACTGCACCACCGATGCCGACAGCGCGCTGGATATCCGTCAGGATTTCGCCATCGACGACACCACCGTGGCGTGGCAGACCTTCCAGACCGACGAACAGCGCGATGCCGGCGCACTGGCTGGCGTTGCATCAGCACGCCTGAGCCTGCGCGCCCGTGATCGCACTGGCGATACCTTTGCTCGCGCCGTCTACCTCGACGAAGCGACACTGGAAGATGCCACCCCGGCGCCCACCTTCACACCGCCCGGCCAGGAATTTTCCACCAGCGAGCTGGTGATCACTGTCAACGGCCCGGCCGGCAGCACGCTGTATTACACCCTCGACGGCAGCACTCCCAGCCAGGCCAGCAGCGCCTTGCAACCGGGTGAAACACTGACGCTGACGGCCACCACAGTGGTGCAGGCGATGGCAGTGCTCAACGGCCAGACCTCCGAGGTGCGCAGCGCCACCTATACGCAAGTGGACGCGCCGTTCGTGCCGCCCAGCGGCCCGCTGAATCGCTCTGCCGGCAGCATCGGCCTGATGTTCGGCCTGTTCGGCACACTGCTGTTGTTGCGGCGGCGGTGAGGCCCGCACCGGGCCGGGGCAGCGCCCGGCCCGGTGCTATTAGCGCTAGCGGCTAGCGGCGCCAGCGTCATGTTATGGCGGCGGCATCCATGGGCCGCCGATATGCGTCAGCTTTCGTCGCTCTTGGCCTTGCGATACTCGATCGGTGTCATGCCGACCCAGCGTTTGAAGGCCCGATAGAAGGTGCTCGGTTCGGAGAACCCGGTGAGATACACGATCTCGTCAATGGATTCATCGGTGCCGCCGAGCAGCCGCTTGGCCAGCCGGCAGCGGTAATCCGCCACCAGCTGATTGAAGTTGGTGCCGGCATCGGCCAGCCGTGTGCGTAATTGACGTGGCTTGATATTCAGCCGTGCGGCGACGTCTTCCAGGTTGGCGTGGCCGGATTCCAGCAGCTCCGCGATCAGGCGATTCACCTGCGCCACCAGATCCTGTTTTTCCAGCCGTGCTACCTGTTCGATCGCCAGTTGCTCATGCAGGCGCAGCAGCTCTGGCTCGTGATGCGCCGACGGCAGATCCATCAGCGACCGATCGAACAGCAGCCCGGTATATTCCTGATCGAACAGGATCGGGCAACCGAAGATGCGATCGTATTCTTCCATATCCGCGTGAGCGGAATGGCGGAAGAAGATTTGCAGCGGCTCGAATGCGCCATCGGTGACGAAGCGGAAGAATTTGATCAGCCCCACCATGCCGCATTCGTTGAAATGGTGCAGGCGCCGGCTCCAGAACATTTGCTTGAGGAGCATGTTGTCGCCGTGCTCTTCCAGCTCGCCTCGGGCGGCATCGGAGAGCAGGCGCTGATAGTTCAGTGCTCTGTGCAGCCCTTCACCGAAGGTGGAGCTGCTCAGAAACAGGTATTCCAGCACTTGCCCTTTGAAAATCGGAATATGCGCACCCAGGTGCAGGCCGATATGCGGATCACCGGAAACTTCCTCCGCTGCCTGCCAGAACCATTCCTGGGCATCGTGCGGGGTGCGCAGATCGGGCTGATTGAGCACAGACGCCTGCAGCCCCACCTTCTGCAACACAGCGTCAGCATCAATCCCCGCTGAACGCATGGCGGTATACGCCATGCGCAGCAATACTCCTGAGTCGGTCAGTTCTGCCATTCTGTTGCGTTATCCTGACAGTTTCATTCAATAAGAACTGGCAGATTAGCACAGGCTGGGCAGAAGCCGGAACCGGCGGGTGTCCAGCCGGCCCTTTTCTGTCATGCCGTAGCCGCTGTTTTCCGGCCCCCCGGCAGCGCCATGCGCAAGATCCGCTTCATCACTGTGCCGAACTGCCGCGGCAGGCTGCCGGTGTTGTAGGGCAGATCGTATTTTTCGCACAGCGCCTGCACACGAGGGCCAATCTCGGCATAACGGTGCGCAGGCATATCCGGGAACAGATGGTGCTCGATCTGGTGGCTCAGGTGACCCGTCAGGATATGGAACGCACGCCCGCCTTCAAGGTTGCTTGAGCCCAGCAATTGCCGCAGATACCACTCGGCGCGGCTTTCGCCGTCCAGTTGATCTTCCGTGAACATTTCCACGCCATCGGTAAAATGGCCGCAGAAGATCACCGCATAGGCCCAAAGATTGCGCACCAGGTTAGCAGTGGCGTTACCGGCCAGCGTGAACAGGAAGCCGGGGCCGGCCAGCGCCGGGAACAGCAGATAGTCTTTCAATACCTGGCGGCGTGATTTTTTCCAGATTTCGCGCAACTGCTGGCGCACTTCGGCCCAGCTCTTGTCTTTGCCCAGGCGTTCGAATTCCAGATCATGCAGCGCCACGCCCCACTGGAACAGGCCGGCCAGAATCCAGTTATAGGCCGGTTGCAACAGGTATACCGGGTGCCAGGGCTGCTCCTCGGACATGCGCAAAATCCCGTAGCCCACATCGCGATCTTTGCCCACCACGTTGGTAAAGGTGTGGTGCATATAGTTGTGCGAATGCTTCCACTGCGCCGAGGGGCAGGTGTTATCCCATTCGTAGGTGGCCGAATTCAGGGCAGGATCTTTCAGCCAGTCCCACTGGCCGTGCATGACGTTGTGGCCGATTTCCATGTTCTCCAGGATTTTCGACAACGACAACAACGCGGTGCCAGCCAGCCAGGCGGGCGGCAAGAAGCCCAGGAACAGCAAGCCACGCCCGGCGATTTCGGAATAACGCTGGGTTTTCAGAATGCGGCGGATATAACGGACATCATGCTCACCCAGCGAGCTCATCACCTCTTCACGGATAGCATCAATCTCGGCGCCGAACGCTTCCACTTGCTCGGCGGAAAGATGGCGCCAGCCACGGGTGGTCGGGGTCTGTTGCAAGCGATTCATGGATACCACAGCGTTCATCGTGTCTCTCCCTTAGAGTGACAATTGCACGGCGCCCGCAGCGGCGTGCACACAAAGTTGGATTTCTTCATCACGGACTGTGCGCACCTCACCGTTGCGCAGATCACGCACTTCACCTTCCTGCACGTGGCATTTGCAGCTGTAGCAAATACCCATGCGGCACCCTGCAGGCGGGTTCAGACCCTGGGCCTCGGCGAGCTCCAGCAGGTTGGCGGCTTCACCGCCGCTTGCTTCCAGGCCGCTGTTCAGAAACTGCACCTGACCTTCGCCGGCGACACGGGCCAGCTTGACCTGAAACTGCTCCTGCGCCGGACGGGGCCAACCGCACTCTGCAAAAGCGTCGTTGACACGCGCCATCAGCGGCGGCGGGCCGCACAACAGCGCTGTCCGCTGCTCGATATCAGGCACCATGGACTGAAGCTGCTCGATGCTAAAAAGACCGCTCCGATCGGCGCCTGTCGGCTCGCCCTGCCCGATGACAAAGTAGAGCGTGAGCCAGTCGTGACGCTCTGCCAGCGCCCGCATCTCGGTGTGGAAAATGGTATCCGCATAGCTGTTGCTGTAATGGACGAAGACCACGCTGCGGCTGCTGCCCTGCGCGGCCAGTTGCCGCAGCATGGCCATCACCGGCGTGATGCCGCTGCCGCCGCTGATCATCAGCAGCGGCTGCTCATCCGCAGGCAGCAGAAACTCGCCCTGCGCCTGGCTGAGAAACAACACATCACCCGCGCGCACCTTATCAACCAGATAGTTGCTGACCAGCCCGTCGCCATTGCGCTTGACGGTTACGCTGATGCCCTCGGCGGCCGGTGCCGAAGAAATCGAGAAGCAGCGGCTGTGCCGAATGCCATCGATCTCCACGCCGAGCACCAGATGCTGGCCGGCCTGATGGCCCTGCCAGTGGCCGTTGGGCTTGATATGCAAGGTCGTGGCATCGGCGGTTTCGCGCACCACGCGGGTCACGCAGCCACGCACCTCGCGCACCGACCACAGCGGATTGAACTGCGCCAGATAGTCATCCACGGTCAGCGGCGAGGCCAACGCGCGTGTGACCGGATTTTCCAGCAGGCGATAGCCAAACCTGGCCAAGGTGCCTTGCGGGCGAACAGTGCGAACCTGTGTGTTCATCACGGCGATCTCCGTCATGGTCGTGAACATGCGTACACTTTATTTTCATCCGCACCTCCATGTCAACACCTGTTCACAAACTACAGCATATTCATTTAATATCAATGAGTTACAAAGTGAACACACCGATCACCTTTCAATCATGTCGGCAAAACGTCACAATTCCGTTCACTTTGGCAGCCAGGCGTACCCCCACGGCATGGAACCCACTACCGAGACACGGCGTGACCCGCGACGCGGGCGCACGCGCCGCGCCCTGATGGATGCGGCGCTGGAACTGGTGGAAAAGAAAGACAACTTCACCGCGTTGTCGCTACGGCTGGTGGCGCGCAAGGCCGGCGTCGTGCCCACTGCGTTCTATCGCCATTTCCCGGACATGGACGCGCTGGGGCTGGCGCTGGTGGATGAATCGTTTCGCACCCTGCGCCAGCTGATGCGAGAGGTGCGTTCCACCAGCATTCCGGTGAAGCAGGTGATGCGGCAGTCGATGGAAACCTATATCGACTACGTGCGCGCCAATGCGCAACACTTTCAGTTTGTTGCCAAAGAGCGCTTCAGCGGTAGCCCGGCCATTCGTACCGCCATCCGGCAGGAGATTCGCCTGTTCACCAGTGAACTGGCGACCGATCTGTCACGCTTCCCCATTCTCGACAAGGTCAATGCGGAAGATTTGCAGATGATGGCGGGGCTGGTGGTCAACAACATGACCTCGCTGACAGAACAAGTGCTGGACCTGCCTGCTGATGACCCGGAGGAAAAGGAGTTCCTGATACGCACTGCCGAGAAACAGCTGCGTGTTATTGTGCTCGGGGCGCTGGCCTGGCGCAGCCGATAACGCATCTGCCATAGCCTGCAACAAGCCTGATGCAACCCACAGAACGCGGAGGCAGCTGACAAGGTGCCAGGCGTTGGCCGCGCTGGCGGTGATCTCCCGGCAGGTTGTTCACTCGGGCTTATCCGAAGCATTGGAGGTTTCGGACCAGGCCTCCCAGCCCCGGATGAACGACCATAAAAATGCCCGATTAACCGCCCACAACCGAACGCTGTTGGTGCTTGCATCGCCAAAACGGGATCGCCGGACATGGCCTGCGCGCTGGCGGCGGCAGGCCAACACCGTCAATGCCCCAGCGGGCGGAAAGTGCGTGTTATCTCCTGCTGCATTCCCTGATATTGCTGCGCGATAATCGCATCCATTTCCTGCATCAGTGCGTCTTCCAGGCGCTGGCGTTCCGCCGCTAACTCGATTTGCAAATCGGCAATCAGCTCATCGCGATTGAGATATTCATCCGCTTTCAGCAGGGCAAGATCCGTTGCCAGCCAGGCCACGGTGCCGCCAATCGCCGCGCAGGCCAGAGCGCCAGGGCCGGACGGCGCACACAGGGCTGCACCGGCACCCGCGCCTGCGGCTCCACGCGCGCCCTTGGCCACCCCGCGTGCCGCCAGCGCCGCCGACGATCGCGCAGCAGCGCGCCGTGCGAAAGCGTTGGCCAGTGCCGCGCCCGCCGTGGCGCTGGCCGCACCGCTGGCGACGACCATACGCTGCGTGAAGGCCGCATGGCCGTTATCACCCAAGGCCGTGAGCACACCATCCAGCGAGATCACCTGCGTGTTGTCCGGGGGCGGGCCGGGTGCCCGCTGCGCCGAAGCAAGGCGAGCCGCCAGCTCCGCCAACCAGGTGGCCTGCGTCGCCAGCGCCTGCTGTGCCAGCTCATCCTCGAGCTGTCCTTGCACCTTGGCCAGCTGATCGGAAAAACCCGCTGCGTCGAAGATCAGCGCTTGTGCCTTGCGCGCCAGATGATCGCCTTCTACCAGCGATG
This sequence comes from Alcanivorax quisquiliarum, assembly GCF_023051175.1. Lineage (GTDB taxonomy): Bacteria > Pseudomonadota > Gammaproteobacteria > Pseudomonadales > Alcanivoracaceae > Isoalcanivorax > Isoalcanivorax quisquiliarum. Next base: position 75,656 of record NZ_JALKII010000010.1, read on the forward strand.
TGTGCTCCAGCAGCCGCATCGACAGCCGCGTATATTCTCCGCCGAGGGAGTAATACCAATCTGCAAACACCGGCAACTGCTGCGCCAACCGGGCAAAGATCTGATCCAGGCTCTGGTGCAACTGCTGTGCCACTTGCGCACGGGCGGCCTGCTCGCCTTCACGCACCTGACTTACCGCCAGCCCGACCAGCGACCGGGCCTGCGACTGCGGCACCTGATAATGGGCCCCTTGCAGCCCGAGCATCACCCACGGCGAAGGTTGCCAGGCACTACGCAAGGCGCTGCGCTGATCCGCCACCAACACCACCGTGACAACCGCGACGATCAAGGCCAACGTGCCCAGCCGGCGATGGCTGGCCCCGGTTGCCCCGGTTACGACAGGTGCCTGCGCCAGCGCCCCGGCCACCAGCAATAGAAAAGCGAGCACGAACACACCGCTCGATGCCAGCAACACCAGCCAGCCGCCAGCTCGCAGAAGCTTGTCACCAACGCCCGGCAACATTTGTTGCCCCAGCCACCACACCAGCGCATCTTTCATGGCGGCCGCCTGCATCAACCAGTGCAACGCTGCGCTATGTGCCTGCTGTCGTGACGCCTCGTGCCACAACGCCGTTGCCAGCGGCAGCTCGGAGAAATCCGGGTAAGCCTGTTGCAGCGCCGCCAGCCCCAGCAACAGCCAGAGCAGCAGAAAAGCCACCGCGAGCGCAAGCCGCCAGCTGAGTTCCGGCAGAAACACCGGCGCAACATGACGGCGCAACAGGCGCCCGGCGAGGCTGTGCAGCGCCGCCAGCGCCGGCAGGCTCACCAGCAGCAACGTCCAGATACTGTTTTGCGACAGCCGGATGACACCCACCATCAGCACCAGCGCCAGCGGTATCGCCAGCAGCCCCTGCCAGGCGCGCAGCAGTAACCCGCCCGCCAGCCAGCGCTGCAACGGGCTGTCATCTCGCACATAGGCCGCCAGAAAGGCGGCGCGGCGGCTACGCGCACGCGGCCACAGGCCGGCGGCGATCCCCAGCGCCAGCCCCAGTGCCACCAGCACCAGCGCCGGGCCGGGCAGCCGCGTGCCGACGATATTCAGGGCCAGCAGCGGCAGCGCCACCAGCGCAAGCATCAATAATCGACCTGTGGCCATGGTGTCTCCTCTACTGGCGCATGGATTCAGCGCCTGGCCCAGACTCTGCACTCATCGCGCCGTCACGGCGTAGCAGTGCCACCGTATTGTGCAATAGTTGTTGCCACAGTCGCTGTACCCTTCACTAAGCCCATCGTTACGCTCGTCGTAATCTGTCGCTGCGCCAGTCGTGGCAGCAACCCGCGTCACGTTCCCAGTGCTACAGGTCCAGCCGTTATGCAGTGGCCAGCCATGCAGCGGAGTCAATCCGGCCAATTTACCCTTTTCGGGCGCTCTCTATACTGCCGCCACAGGTTCTGTCAGCGACCATAAGGATACGCACAATGACTTCCACCGAAATACGCGAACTGCGAAACGCCCCGGCGATGCTGCCGCTATTTGCCAAAGCCGTGATCCGCGCTGGTGTGAAACCGGGCAAGGCACCGGCACTGCCGGACATCGGCATCCGGCTGCGCGACGTGGTACTGGACTCGAAACATCTGGCCACTTACCGCAAGGTGTGTGCCTTCCCCGCCGATGGCCATTTGCCGGTGACCTACCCGCACCTGCATGCACACCCGCTGTTCATGAGCCTGCTGCTGCACGAGGATTTCCCGTTTGCCGCCATGGGGCTGGTACATGTGCGCAACCGCATCACACAATACCGCCGCATCAACGAGCGCGAGCAACTTGATGTGGAATGCTCCTTCGGCGAGCTGGTGCAGGTGGAAAAGGGCTACGAATTCTCGATTCTGACGCACGTCAGCACTGGCGGCGAGCTGGTCTGGGAAAGCGAATCGACCATGTTTCGCCGTGGCGGTGGCAGCGGCGGCGGCCAGAGCCGCAAGACGCCCCCCGAAACAACACCAGCGGAGAACTTTGAAGAGTGGAAGGTGCCTGCTGATGCCGGTCGCCGCTACGGCGCTGTCTCCGGTGATCGCAATCCGATCCACCTTTATCCACTGACTGCAAAGCTGTTCGGATTCAAGCGTCAGATCGTGCACGGCATGTGGTCGAAGGCGCGCTGTCTGGCCGCTCTCCACGGCCAGCTGCCGGACGGTGCATTCACTGTCGATGTGCAATTCAAGCTGCCGATGTTCATTCCGGCGACGGTGAAGTTCGTTCAGGAAGACGCCGCAGACGGTATTGATTTCCGCCTGCTGGCAAAAGATGGCGTGAAACCGCATCTTACTGGCACGATCCGCAGCGCCGGCTGACCTGGCGCGCAAACAGCACCGAAGCAAACAACGATGGGCCGGTTCGCTGGCCCATTGCTGTTTGGGCTATTTTTGCCAAACCTGTTTTCGATGAGCCTGCTTTTCAGCCCCTCTCCCAACCCCCCTATTCGCTTCGCTTGTTCACAGTGGAGAGGGTGTAAAAAAGATCACTATCTTCCTGATGCTTTCGCGGATATCGGAAATGGCTCCACGGAACTCGGCGATGAACCGTTTTTGATGGGCCTGTTCTCGCTGCCCCTTTCTCGATGGGCTGTTGTTGCCGAATTTACCGCTAATCCGTCGCGCCACAGAGCGGGCAGGCTGGGTCTTTACGCAGCGCCATCTGGCGCCACTGCAAGGTGGCTGCGTCAAACAGATGCAAGGTGCCGTCCACCGCGTGGCCGGTCAGCAGACGAATCGCCAGCAGCGCCTGCATGGTACCCACGGTGCCCACCACCGGGCCCAGAATGCCCGACTCGCTACACAGCGTGTCCGGGCCATCGCCGTCGCCATACAGGCAGTGATAGCAGGGGGAATCATCGCGGCGAAAATCGAACGTCACCAGCTGGGCCTGCAACCGGATTGCCGCACCGGATACTACCGGTACACCGGCCGCATGACAGGCGGCGTTGATGGCTTGCCGGGTGGCGAAGTTGTCGCAGCAATCCAGCACCAGGGTAAAATCGCGCACCCTGGTGGCCAGCCATTGTTCATCGGCCCGAAGCTGGTGCGGCACGATGCGCACCTCGTTGTTGAGGCGCTGTAGTGTCGCCGCCAGTGCGGTCGCTTTCGGTTGGCCCACATCGGCCTCGCGGTAGGCGATCTGGCGATGCAGGTTACTGCTTTCGACCGTATCCGCATCAACAATGACCAGCTCGCCAATGCCGGCACCAGCCAGATACAGCCCCGCCGGGCAGCCAAGGCCGCCGGCGCCGATCATCAGCACTCGGGCGGCGGCTAGCGCCTCCTGCCCGGCGATATCAAATTCCGGCAACAGCAATTGCCGGCTGTAGCGCAACAACTGATCATCATTGAGCATGTTGCCTCCCGCCCCAGCAGCCCAGCGTCACCCGATCGCGCCCGCCGAGATCCTGGCGCGTTGCCACCGCATGAAAACCGTTCTGCTGCAATATCGCACGCACTGCCGCGCCCTGATCGTGGCCATGCTCCAGCAGCAACCAGCCCTGCGGCAGCAAGTGCTCCGGCGCGCCGCTGGCCAGTGCGCGGATATCGTCCAGGCCATCCGGGCCGGCGGTCAGCGCCGAGCGCGGCTCGAAGCGCACATCGCCCTGCTGGAGATGAACGTCCCCTTCTTCGATATAGGGCGGATTGCTGACCAGCGCGTGATATTGCCCTGGCAAATCCCGGTACCAGTGCGATTGTCGCAACTGCACATTGGTGGCGCCCAGGCGCTGCACATTCCGTTCCGCCACATCCAGCGCCGCCATGGAGAAATCCAGTGCCAGCACGGCCCACTGTGGCCGCGCCAGCGCCAGGCTGATCGCCACCGCGCCGGTGCCCGTGCCCAGATCAGCCACCCGTATCGGCTCTTGCTCAGGCAGCAATGACAATGCTGCCTCCACCAGCAACTCTGTATCGGGACGCGGAATCAAGGTATCAGGCGACACCAGAAACTCGTGCCCGTAAAACCCCTGGCGGCCGGTCAGGTACGCTACCGGCGTGCCGGCACAGCGGCGCTCTAGCCACTCGTGAAATTGCCGCGCTTGCGCTTCGGTGGGCTCGTGCTCAGGCCAGGTGTAAAGAAAACTCTCTGGCTTGCCCAGCACATGGGCAAGCAAAATGCGTGCATCCAGTGCGGCCGTCGGCGAGCTGTGCTGAAGCTGTTCCCGAGCCAGCGCCAACAGCAGCGCGACCGTCTCAGGCGCCGCCATCAATGCTGCTCCGACAGTGCCGCCAGTTGCTCTGCCTGATGTTCTGCCAGCAAAGTTTCGATCACCTCGTCCAGATCGCCATCCATCACTTCACCCAGGCGATACAGGGTGAGATTGACGCGGTGATCGGTCAGCCGGCCTTGCGGGAAGTTATATGTGCGAATGCGCTCGGAGCGATCGCCGGAACCCACCAGCGATTTGCGCGTAGCGGCCATTTCCTGCTGCTGCTGTTGCTGCATGTTGTCGTACAGCCGTGCCTTCAGCCACGACATCGCCTTGGCCTTGTTCTTGTGCTGGCTACGCTCTTCCTGGCATTCCACCACCACGCCAGTGGGCAGGTGAGTGATGCGCACGGCGGAGTCGGTGGTGTTGACGTGCTGGCCGCCAGCACCAGACGAGCGGTAGGTATCAATACGCAAATCTTCGGTGCGAATTACCACGTCACCGATTTCCTCTGCTTCCGCCATCACAGCCACCGTGCATGCCGATGTATGGATGCGGCCTTGTGATTCGGTTGCCGGCACCCGCTGCACGCGGTGCGCACCGGATTCGAATTTCAGCCGCGAATAAGCGCCCTGCCCGCTGACGCGGCAAATCACTTCCTTGAAGCCGCCGTGCTCGCCTTCATGGGCGCTGATTATTTCCACCCGCCAGCCGAGCCGATCTGCATAGCGGTTGTACATGCGCAACAGATCGCCGGCAAAAATAGCTGCTTCATCGCCGCCTGTTCCGGCACGGATTTCCAGAAATACGTTGGCGCCGTCGCGCGGATCGCGGGGCAGCATCAGGCGCTGCAATTCTGCCGCCAGTTGCTCGGCCTGCTCGCTCGCTGTGCGCACTTCTTCGGCGGCCATTTCGCGCAAATCAGGGTCGCTGTCCTGCTGCATCAATTGTGCGGCGGCGAGATCGTCCTGCACGCGCTGGTAGCTGGCAAAGCAGGCCACCACATCTTCAAGCTCGGCATATTCCCTTGAAAGATCGCGGAAGCGCTGGTTGTTGCCGGCCACTTCCGGCGTCGCCAGCAGCGCCGAGAGCTCCTCGTGCCGCTCGGCCAGACGTTCCAGTTTGAGCTTGAGGCTATCTTTCATTCACTCCTCACTGTCATCACGCAACAGCAACTGGCGTGCCAGCAACAGATCATCCGTGCGGTTTTCAGCTGCCAAGCGGCGCAGCTGCACGCTCGGGCCGTGCATTACTTTGTTCAACAGGGCGTGCTGGAAACGCCGCAATACTTCTGCCGGATCAGCGCCGCTTTCCAGTTGCGTCAGGCTACGCCGCAGCTCGTCTTCACCCAACGCCAGCGTCTGTTCGCGATAGCTGCGCAACGTGTCCACTGCTGCCAGCTCGCGCCGCTCGCGCTCATGGCGGTCAAGTGCCGCATTGATAATCTGCTCCGCATGGCGCGCCGCTTCCTGGCGCTGCCGCACGTTTTCCTCGATGGCTTCGTGCAGATCGTCAACGGTGTAAAGGTATACGTCCTGCAAGCGGCCGACTTCGGGTTCTATGTCGCGGGGCACGGCAATATCCACCATGAAAATCGGTTTATGACGGCGCTTTTTCAACGCCCGTTCCACAACTCCTTTGCCCAGCACCGGCACCGGGCTGCCGGTGCAGGCGATGACGATATCGGTGCGCTCCAGCGCAGCGGGCACCCCCGCCAGCGACACCGCCTCGCCGCCTACTTGCGCGGCCAGCGCTTGCGCACGCGGCAAGGTACGGTTGGCCACGGTGATATGGCCCACCCCCTGCTCGCTGAGGTGGCGGGTGACCAGCTCGATCATTTCGCCGGCGCCAATCAGTAACGCACGGCTTTTTTTCAGATCGGCAAAAATATGCCGCGCAAAGGATACCGCCGCGTAGGCGACGGACACCGGGTTGGCGCCGATACCGGTATCCGTGCGAATTCGCTTGGCGACACTGAACACCTGCTGAAACGCCCGCGCCAACTCGCCGGTCAGCGCGCCGGCATCGGTAGCGCGTGCGTAGGCTTCACGCATCTGGCCGAGAATCTGCGGCTCGCCGAGCACCAGCGAATCCAGCCCGCCAGCGACGCGCATCATGTGCCGCAATGCTTCTTCGTCTTCATAGCGATAAAGCGCCTCTCGCAGGCGCACGCCGTCCAGCCCGTGCCAATCGGCCAGCCACTGGGTCAGATCCGGGGCCGGACCATGGGCCAGACAATAAATTTCGGTACGGTTACAGGTCGACAGCAACGCCGCCTCGGCCACCCCCGGCTGCCGCCGCAGATCCTGCAATGCGGCGGCGATGGCGGTTTCGGGGAAGGTCAGCCGCTCACGGAAGCTGAGTTCCGCTGTCGTGTGGTTGACGCCTGTTGCCAATAGCTTCATGTCGGGAAGTCGGAGCCTCGCTCGTTTGCAGGCCGGCTGCACAGCCGCCTGCGGCGGGGCGACACCATCGGCCAGGGCGCTGCCATGGCCCGGCCGGCGGCTCGCTCGGGTGGCGCATTTTGCGGGATTTAAGCCGCCGAAACAATGTCATAGCCTGACAGCACTCGCTGCGGCCGGTGGGCAGCGCCGCAGGGCTGTGCCATTATTGCTCCCTAATTCTGCCAGCGGATACAGCAGCGTAATGCGGATTTTCAGCCCCCACCATGCTCCGGCCCGGACGCGCCTGATCGCGCTGCCAGCCGCCACACTGCTCCTCGTTGCCTGCGCGGCAACACCGCCTGTACCGGCCCCGGCGGCAGCGCCTGAATCCGTTGCCACGGCGCCTTATGAGGCCGCCGTGCTGGCCGATCTGCTGGTGGCGGAAGTCGCCGCACAGCGGGACGCGCTGGATATCAGCCTTGCCTATTATGTTGAAACCGCACGCACTCACAACAGCCCGGCCGTAACAGGCCAGGCTGCACGGCTTGCCGCTTATCTGCAACAAGGCCCGCTGGCGCTGGAAATGGCCGAGCGCTGGCTCACGCAGGAGCCGGGCAATCTCACGGCGCGCGAGATTGCCGCATTATCGCATATTGTTGCCGGCAACCCCGAAGCCGCGGCCTATCACATCGATCAGCTGCTGGCCGACAACCCGCAAGCCGGGCTGATCCGGCTGGTGGCTCAGGCCGAAGGGCTGGATCAGGCTGGCAATACCCAGCTATTGGCGGCGCTGGCACAGCTGACCGACCGCTATCCGGATCAGGCGCCGCTGTGGTATGCCCGCGCCCTGCATTTGCACCTGCAAGGCGAGCTGGATGCTGCCACTGATGCCAATGAGCGAGCACTGAAACTCAACCGGCGCCATGAAGAAGCGCAGCTGTTGCGGGTGCGGCTGCTGTATGAAGGCGAGCAGCACGACGCCGCGCTACGGCAGGCACAGCGGCTGGTGCAACAGCACCCCGACGCACGGCGCCCGCGCATTCTGTATGTGCGACTGCTGCTGGAAAGCGGCCGTCAGGAGGAAGCGGTGGCGCAGTTGCGCGAGCTCGCACAACGCTTCCCCGACGATCAGGACCTGCGCTTCTCGCTAGCACTACATGGCCTCCAACAGGGCGCTTATACCAGCGCCCGGGAAACGTTGGAGGCGCTGTTGGCCGAAGGCTATCGGCCAGACCAGATGCACCTTTACCTTGCGCAGCTGCATGAAATGCGCGGCGATGGCGCCGCCGCGCTGACGCATTATCTGGCCGTACAGGAAGGCGATGCCGCACTTGCCGCGCAGCTTCAGGCGGCACAGCTGTATGTCCAGCAAGGCGATACCGCCGCCATGCGCACGCTGCTGGCGCGGCTGCGCGAGCATCACCCGGCCCAGCTGCCAGCGCTATATGCCGCCGAGGCGCAGTTGCTCGGGCACCGCGACCCGGACAGCGCGCTGTCGCTGCTGGATCAGGCGCTCAGCGAGCTGCCCGACGATACCGAGCTGTTGTATGCGCGCGCGCTGGTGGCCGAACGGCTGGGCCGGATCGGGCAGACCGAAGCCGATTTGCGCCGCATTCTCGAACTGGAGCCGAAGGACACCGACGCACTGAATGCGCTGGGTTACACGCTTACCGACCGCACCGACCGGCATCAGGAGGCATTCGAACTGATCCAGCAGGCGCTGCACCAGCAACCTGACAACCCGGCCATTATCGACAGCATGGGCTGGGTTCTCTTCAAGCTCGGCCAGTATCAGGAGGCGCTGACTCATTTGCAGCGCGCCTACAACATGTTTCCCGATGCGGAAGTCGCAGCCCACCTGGGTGAGGTGCTGTGGGCGCTGGGCCGCTACGACGAAGCCCGCGCAATATGGGATGAAGCCGCCGCTGACCAGCCCGACAGCCGTCATCTACGGGAAGTACGCGAACGGCTTGATCCGGTCTCTCCATGAGAGCGTCCATGAGCCCCCCATGAGATCAGCCATGAGATCGTCCCTGAAATCCCCCATGAGACCGCCTATGCGCGCAGGCGCCCGTCCCCTGCTCCGCCTTTCCCTGCTGCTACTGCCGCTGGCTTTGGCCGCCTGCCAGATCCGCCCTCCGGCGCCAGACTTTACGCTGGAGCACCCGGAAGCGCTGCGCCACTGGGATCTGAGCGGCCGGCTTGCCTATCGCACCGCCAGTGACGGCGGCAGCGCCAGCCTGGAATGGCGGCAACGGGCGCAGGGCGGCCAGATTCACTTTTCCGGCCCGCTGGGCTTCGGCAGCGCCGAGCTGCACTGGGACGATCATATCGCCACGCTGGATAACGGCCGCGAGCAGCGCAGCGCCCGCTCCCCGGCGGAGCTGGCCTGGTACCTGACCGGCATGATGATCCCGGTGGATGCACTGCATTTCTGGGTGCGCGGGCTGCCCTGGCCCTGGGCCCAGGGCACGCCCACCTATGACAACACCGGGCAGCTGATAGCGCTGGAGCAGCTTGGCTGGTCACTTGCGTTCGATCGTTACGGCCCGGTGGCCGGCCTCCAGCTGCCGCACCGGGTGCGTGCGCAGCATGGTGAGGAGCGCTTCACATTGATAGTCCAGCGCTGGGCGCCGCAGCGATGACGCTGTCTCTTCCTGCCCCCGCCAAACTCAATCTGTTTCTGCATATCACCGGCCGCCGCGCCGATGGTTATCATGAATTGCAGACCCTTTTTCAGCTGCTCGACCACGGCGACAGCCTGCACTTCACGGCCGCCGACGAGCTGCGCCTGGACAGCCCCGGCGTACCTGGCCGTGCCGAGGACAATCTCGTCTGGCGCGCCGCCCGCCTGCTGCAACAGCACACCGGCTGCCGCCGGGGTGTACATATCCGTCTGGAAAAGCGCTTGCCGGCTGGCGGTGGCGTGGGCGGCGGCTCCAGTGATGCCGCCACCACGCTGCTAGGGCTGAACCGTCTCTGGTCGCTGGGGCTGTCACTGGATGAGCTTGCCGGGCTGGGCCTGAGCCTGGGCGCCGATGTGCCGGTTTTCGTGCGCGGCCGAAGCGCCTTTGCCGAAGGCGTGGGCGAGCGGCTACACTCTGTGGAATTGCCGTTGCAGTGGTATTTTGTCCTTGATCCAGGCGTTCACGTCGCTACCGGGAAAATTTTCAGCGACCAGCAATTGACAAGAAATACCCCCATCAGTACAGTAGCGGCCGTTCTTGAGGAGGCCACCTGGAAGGCTCTGAGAAACGACTGCGAACCGGTAGCCCGGCGTTTGTTCCCGGCCATCGACGCAGCGTTGAAATGGCTCGGAACTCATGCTGGCGAAAGCCGCATGACCGGAACAGGCTCCTGCATATTTGCAGCGCTGCCGAGCAGGCAACACGGAGAGAAGCTACTCGCTCAGTTGCCCCCGGATTGGAAAGGTTTCGTCGCGCGGAGCTGCAACCTGTCCCCTCTGCATGAGGCGCTAGCAGGTTGAACGCAGCTTCACACAGCGACAACAGTAGTGTTGGGGTATCGCCAAGTTGGTAAGGCAACGGGTTTTGATCCCGTCATTCCCAGGTTCGAGTCCTGGTACCCCATCCATCTTCCTTCTCGTACACTTACGCCAGAGAAACTGAAGCAGGTTGCTGCCAGACACAGCGCAACCTGCAAAAGCCATTTACCAGTCCCTCGGGGGAGTGCCAGTGTCCAAACTCGTCGTCTTTACCGGCAACGCCACCCCGGAACTGGCCAAGGCCATGACCCGGCAACTCAACATCCCTCTGGGTGCCGCCGATGTGGGCACCTTCAGTGACGGCGAAGTGGCAGTCGAGATTCACGAGAATGTACGCGGCAAGGATGTTTTCATCGTCCAGTCCACCTGCCACCCCACCAACAACAACCTGATCGAGCTGCTGGTGATGGCGGATGCACTGCGCCGCTCCTCCGCTGGCCGCATCACCGCCGTGGTGCCCTACTTCGGTTATGCCCGCCAGGATCGCCGCGTGCGCTCGGCGCGAGTGCCGATCACCGCCAAGGTAGTGGCCGACATGATTACCGCCGTGGGCATTGATCGCGTTGTCACCGTCGATCTGCACGCGGATCAGATTCAGGGCTTTTTCGATATCCCGGTGGATAACGTTTACGCCACGCCGCTGATCGTGAGCGATATCGAACGGCAGAACTACCAGGACATGATGGTGGTGTCGCCGGACGTCGGCGGCGTGGTGCGTGCCCGTGCGCTGGCCAAGCAGCTCAACGACGCTGATCTCGCCATCATCGACAAACGCCGCCCCAAGGCGAACGAATCGCAGGTCATGCACATCATCGGCGAAGTGGAAGGCCGCAGCTGCGTGCTGGTGGATGACATGGTCGATACCGCTGGCACACTGTGCAAGGCGGCTCGTGCGCTGAAAGATCATGGCGCCAGCCAGGTCACCGCCTATTGTACTCACCCGGTACTTTCCGGTGCCGCCATCAATAATATTCGCGAATCGGCGCTGGATCAGCTGATCGTCACCGATACCATCCCGCTGTCACCGGAAGCACTGAGCTGCGGCCGTATCCGCGCCCTGTCGCTGGCGCCCATGCTGGCCGAGACGATTCGCCGGGTGAACAACGAGGAATCGCTTTCGGCAATGTTCGACCGCCTTGAGCTGGTCTGACGCCTGCGGACAGCGGCCAACGCTGCCGTTTTTCCGCGGCAACGCATTCATGCCGCACCATCAACGCCTCGGGCCAGAGCCCGGGGCGTTTTTGTTGGGGCAGCATCGGCGCACCCACTGACGGGCTGCCGCGCAACATCAAAGCGCCAGCGTATGCTCACGGGCCTTCACGCACCTTCAAGCGCCAGCCCGCTGGCTTTTTGGCCTGCTTGCCCGCATAATGCCGGCCCTCTTTTTCAACCCCCTGAGCAGCATCCGGTCGCAGGAACTGCCCAGGCTTAACCGGAGATCGACATGAGCAACGACTTTGTGCTGCATGCTGAGGGCCGCAACGACATAGGGAAAGGTGCGAGCCGCCGCCTGCGTCGTCTGGAAGCCCGTATCCCAGGCATCGTTTACGGTGGCAACGCCGAGCCGCAAATGATCACCCTGGAACTGCGCGAAATGGTCAAGGCGCTGGAGAGCGAATCGTTCTACAGCCAGATCCTGACCCTGGAAATTGATGGCAAGGCGGAAAAGGCGGTACTGCGTGATTTGCAGCGCCATCCTTCCAAAGGCACACCGTTGCACGCTGACTTCATGCGTGTCGACAGCGCCCACAAGATCACCATGTCGATCCCGCTGCACATCCTCAACGAAGAGAAGTGTGTCGGCGTGAAGCAACAAGGTGGTCTGCTGTATCAAAACGCCTCCGAAGTGGAAGTCAGCTGTCTGCCGCAAGACCTGCCGCAGTTCCTGGAAGTCGACGTAGCGGCGCTGGAGCTGGATCAGGTAATCCACCTTTCCGATCTCAAGCTGCCGGAAAATGTCGAGCTGGTGGCACTCATCCAGGGTGAAGGCCACGACCTGCCGGTCGTTTCCGTTCAGGCTCCGCGTGGCGGCGCCGGTGACGAAGACGAAGACGACACCCCAGACGAAGAAAGCAGCGAAAGCTAAGCGCTTTCAGGCATCATGGCGGAACCCGTCAAGCTTATCGTCGGCCTGGCAAATCCGGGCACGCAGTATGCGGACACCCGCCATAATGCCGGTGCGTGGTATGTGGATGCCCTGGCGCGCAGCCGGGGCATCACCCTTGCCGAAGAGCGCAAATATTTCGGGCTGACCGGCACCTTCACCGAAGGCGGCGAAACGGTGCGCCTGCTGATCCCCACCACGTTCATGAACCGCAGTGGCCAGGCCACGGCGGCATTGGCCAATTTCTTTCGTATCCCCACCACACAAATGCTGGTCGCCCACGACGAGCTGGATCTGCCACCCGGCAATATCCGCCTGAAAATCGGCGGCGGCCATGGCGGCCACAACGGCTTGCGCGACATTATCAGCCGGCACGGTAATCAGCGGGATTTCGTGCGCCTGCGGATCGGCATCGGCCATCCCGGCAGCAGCGATCTGGTCACCCCCTATGTGCTCGGCCGCCCGGCACAGAACGATCGCATACAGATTGAACGGGCCATCGACGAAGCGCTACGCTACACCAGCGAAATCGTTCGCGGTGAACTCCCGCGCGCCATGAACGGCATCAACAGCTACAAGGGCACCTGAACCACTGCACGCCCTTGCCGCGCCGCCTCAGCGATCATAGCGATAACGCGCCAGCAACCACTGGCCGGCCGGGCGCTCCCGATAGCCCTGCAGCACAGCCTGCACCGGCCGCGGCAGCGATGTTTCATCCACGAACCCCCAAGGCGAGCCGGCCGGCGACAGCAGCGGCGCATACAATGCCGCTGCGGTAATATCCGCCAGCGTCAGCACATCACCGACCAGATAGCGCGCCGGATCGCCCTTGATCAATGATTCGATCAGTGCCAGCCCCTGCTCCAGCCGCACCTGCGACTGCGCCACCGGCTCCGGGCTGACCCGATACAATTGCGCCACGCCCCGCTCGATCACTGGCGCCAGCCCTTTTTTAACCAGCCCCGGCAGCGCGTAAGGCGCCAGCATGGCCCGCATCACCTCCGGCCGGCCAAGCAGCTGGCCGTAGAGCCAACGGCGCACATGCACACCGTAGCGGTCGAATTGCTGCTCAAGCTCGATGACCTGCCGGCGCTGCGCACTTTCTTCGGGCAGCAGCGGCACCTGCGGATAATGTTTTTCCAGATAATAGGCAATGCGCGTGGAATCACCGATCAGCCGCTTGCCATCACGCAGCACCGGCAACGTACCCACACCCGCCCGCAACTGGCTGAACAGGCGATGCCCGCCGGGCAACAGATTACGGGTGGCATAGCCGAGCTCCTTGTGATCCAGCTGCCAGCGCGTTTTTTCACAGTAATGTGAAATCGGAAACTGATATACCACGCGTTGATCGGCCATGCCCCACTCCTTCTCGCCGGGCCAGAGGAAGGCCCGTCATCTGCGGGAAAGTCTGAGAGAGAGCCAGGCGCTGTTCCACGGCGTGGGCGCCCCGGCCAATCGTCGCGCCAGCCAATCGGGTTGTCAGTGGTTTTTCCACAGCGCCTTGAGTAGCATTGCGGCCCCGGTGTATTGCGGAGCAGCAGAGATGGGTTTCAAATGCGGTATCGTGGGCCTGCCGAACGTGGGCAAATCCACCCTTTTCAATGCTCTGACCCAGGCAGGCATCGAAGCACAGAACTTTCCGTTCTGCACCATCGAGCCCAATACCGGCATAGTGCCGGTGCCTGATCCCAGACTGAAACCCCTGGCTGCCATCGTGAAACCGGAGCGTGTGCTCCCGGCGACCATGGAGTTCGTGGATATTGCCGGCCTGGTCGCCGGCGCCTCCCAAGGGGAAGGACTGGGCAACAAATTTCTTGCCAATATTCGCGAAACCGATGCCATTGCCCATGTGGTGCGCTGCTTCGAGGACGACAACATCATCCACGTCGCCGGCCGCGTGGCCCCCCTGGATGATATCGACACCATCAATACCGAACTGGCGCTGGCAGATCTGGATTCAGTGGAAAAAGCTCACCAGCGCGCCACACGGGCCGCCAAGGGCCAGGACAAGGACGCGGCTGCGCTGCTGATCGTGCTCGACAAGCTGCTGCCGGCCCTGAGCGAGGGCAAGCCGGCGCGCAGTGTAGCGCTCACCGACGATGAACTTAAACGCGTGCGCTCCTACAACCTGCTCACGCTGAAGCCCACCATGTACATCGCCAACGTGACCGAAGACGGCTTCGAGAACAACAGCCTGCTGGATGCCGTGCGCGAGCTGGCCGACAGCGAAGGCGCGGGCGTAGTCGCCATCTGCGCCAAGATCGAATCCGAAATCGCCGAGCTGGATGACGAAGAAAAAACAGATTTCCTCGCGGAAATGGGCATGGACGAGCCGGGGCTGAACCGCGTCATCCGCGCCGGTTACAGCCTGCTGGGCCTGCAAACCTATTTCACCGCTGGCGTAAAAGAAGTGCGCGCCTGGACCATTCCCGCAGGCAGCACGGCGCCGAAGGCAGCAGGTGTGATCCATACGGATTTTGAAAAGGGTTTTATCCGGGCAGAAGTCATCAGTTACGAGGATTTCATCGCCCACAACGGCGAACAGGGCGCAAAAGACGCCGGCAAATGGCGGCTTGAAGGGAAGGATTATGTCGTCAAGGATGGCGATGTGGTGCATTTCCGGTTCAACGTCTGACGCCGACCGGCATCTCGCAGGGCGTGGCCTTGTTTCGTGGCGCACTCTTGCCGCGGTAACGGGCGTCCGCCCTCTCTGTTACCCTTCTCCCGGCAAGCCTGAACGGCAACCTGCAAACCTCCTTACGCCCCCTCGCTCGGCAGAATACAATCGACGTATACCGCTTGCCCTTTATCAAGCGCCTGAAACCGTGCTACTCACCAAGCTGAAAAGGCTCGTACCCTGGGCAACGGCCTCTCGCGAGCGCTACCCCAACGAAATGTAACGCGCTGCGGTTCGCGGCCTGACAACCCTGATGCCACGATTATTTGCCATGGCCAGCAAAACTGCACCGCGATTGGCGCAATGAGGCAGCAAACCCTGGCGCGTTGTCGAACAAACCCATTCCCGGTTACCGCGACCGGATGAACAGCTATGCAGCGTTCACTGCCCCACGGTAAGCTGACCGCCAAGCAACCTGAGTACAAAGAGGCGGCCCCGCCGGAGCACGATCACCGGCCACTCGGAGGTTTTCAATGATCGAGCTTGTTATTCCCCAGCGCCGCCGCGATCTCGGTGCTTTTGAAGTCGGCCGCGTGCTGCCCTTTGCCAAACGCCGCATGGTGGGGCCTTACATTTTCTTTGATCGTATGGGGCCGAAGCAGATTGCACCGGGCCTGCCGCTGGAAGCGGATGTGCGCCCCCATCCGCATATCGGGCTGTCGACCATCACCTATCTGTTCGATGGCGAGATCATGCATCGCGACAGCGTCGGCTCGGAACAGGCGATTCGCCCCGGTGCGGTCAACTGGATGACAGCCGGCAGCGGCATCACGCACTCGGAACGTTTTGAACAGCTGCGCGCCGAGGGCGGCCCGCTGGATGGCATCCAGGCATGGGTGGCGCTGCCCACCGAGCGTGAAGAAATGGCGCCGGGCTTCTGGCATTACCCCAGCGATGCGTTGCCGGTATTCGATGGTGATGGTATTGCCGGGCGTCTGATCGCCGGCAGCCTGGCGGGTGTGACGTCGCCAGTGCAGATCGATTCGCCACAGTTTTATGTGCACTGGGAGCTGCGCACAGGAGCGCGGGTGTCACTGCCTGCCGAGTACAGCGAGCGCGCCATCTACGCGGCCAGTGGCACGGTGGAGGTGGACGGGCAGCGCCTGGACGCCGGCAACATGGCAGTGCTGGCAGCCGGTAAAGCGATCACGGTGACGGCACTCAGCGACGCCGTGGCCATGGCGCTGGGCGGTGAGCCAGTGGGGCCGCGCTATATCGACTGGAACTTCGTGTCTTCATCGAAGGAGCGCATCGAGCAGGCACGGGCCGATTGGTCCGCCGGCCGAATGAAACTGCCCGATCTCGACAACGAGAACTTCATCCCGCTGCCGCCCAAACTTGGCGCGGCGCCAGAACCCATGTCCTGAGGGCTGGGCAATGACCGTGAGCTGGCGCGCTCTACAGTCTCAATATAAAGCCGCACGCGACTTCATATTGAGACAGGCCAGATATTATCGCCGTGCTCACCCCGCGTGATGAAACCGCAGCTATCATCAGACAAACAGCCTGCACTTATCTCTCGCTGCCTTGAAAGCTGCACTCACAGATCAGGGAGGCGCTGCCCGGCCTCTGACTCAGTAACACCTGCTCACACCGCACCGGCCGCAACCAGGTTTGCGATTATTGCCAGCAATCCCTTGTGCATGATCCTGAGCTCGTCCTGTGTCAGCCCGCGTGCTGCGACTTCGTTGAGCTCTTCGGCGATCGGCACCAGCACATGTCTGAGATCGCGGCCTTTTTCGGTGAGGTAAATATGGACTTTCTTGCGGTTGCCATCCTGATGCCTGCGCTCGATCAAACCCTGTGCTTCCATGGCCTTGAGCGCGCTGAAGGTGGTCGGTTCCATCAGCCCCACCTCTTCGCTCAGCTCGCGCTGTGTCAGGCCTTCGGTAGACCACAGCACCCGTAAAAATGCCCAGTGCCCGAAATTCACCGAATGCTCGCTCAGGCGCAACTGCATGCTTTTGGTAAGTACCCGCGACGCATCGCGCACCAGGTGGGCGAGCCGGTCGTCCGGCACATCTTCCTGCCAATGGCGAAGAATCCGATTGGCAGCTTGATCGTCTTTGTTCTTGCTCATCTAATTATCCGTTTTATGCGATGTTCCCCAGCGCTGCTCGCCCGCAAAAACTGCAACAAGTCGACTGAAAAAAATGGCGACTATCGCCCTATCGCAACCGCCGCAAGCCCGCGCATCGGTGCGTAGTGTAGCCGTCCGGTATCCCCTCGCGCCAACGCTGCGCCGCGACACTGCCCGGCATATTGCGTGCCGGGCCGTTTTCCCCAATGCTGTTATCACCACCTGGCCGGGGAGCTGGCCTGCATCGGCAGGCTCCGTTTCGCTGTTCGCCAGCCAATCGCATTGGCCAACCCGGTGTCCGTAAAAGGGCTTGACACCATCCAGCCGCCTAACTATAACTTAGTTATCTAACTTAGGCAGTGAAGTTAGATCACTATTTCGCCACCGCGCTGTTTTTCAGGTCTTCACACCGCAGGCGGCAGGCAGTCTGAGCAAACGCCACATATCCGACCGGATCCCTGTGGCCTGATGCCGGCAAAATAAAGAGTGAGATCACATCTCACATAGTAAGAACAACAAGATTCCGGCCCGGCCACCCCGGTAACCGGAAACGACGGAGCCCGAACATGGCCGAGAACAGGCTTTGCTTTCCTGACTCGCTGATGGCACGCCCGCTGCCCTCTGCCCCTCCCCTGATACGGGCGCTGCCCGGTATCGCCAGCTGCGGAGAATATTCTCATGTCTGAACGCATTCGCGCCGCCATCATCGGCTCCGGCAACATCGGCACCGATCTGATGATCAAGATCCTGCGCCACGGCAAGGCCGTGGAAATGGG
>NZ_JALKII010000011.1 GCF_023051175.1 Alcanivorax quisquiliarum
TGCTCTGTAGCCGAATAAACTTACACCCGACACAGAACAGGTCCCACACGTTTGTCTGCCTGATTGTTAAAGAGCGCTTCGCTTCGAGGCTGGGCCTCGTCGAGAGAGCGGCCATTCTACTCATAGCCCGCCCCCTGTCAAACACTTTCTTCAGCTTTCTTTCAGAATACATCAAAACGGCCAAATACCGACCAATTCGGCCAATATTCAGACTATACGGACTCGGGCGATCTTCTTCTTGCCCGCCTGAATAACATAAACCTGCCCCCGCTGAAGCACCAGCCCCGGATCGGCGGCGGCCCCATCCACGGCGGCCCCATCCACGTAGACCGCGCCACGCGCCAGCACATCCTTGGCCGCCTTGCCATTTTGCGCCAGCCCGGCCTGGCGCAACGCGTCGAGCAGCCGCATTCCTTCCTCTTCTGCCTTCAGCTCTACCTCCGGCAGATTCTCGGGAATCTCCCCCAGCGCGATCTGGTTGCCCGCCGAGCGAGGCGCCGCCGCAGCGGCTGCAGCGTCGTGAAAACGGGTAATCAGCTCTTCCGCCAGTGCTTTCTTGGCCTCTTGCGGGTTGCCGGCGGCGTCGGCGTCGGCCTTCAAGGCCGCCACCTCGTCCAGGCTGCGCAGGCTCAGCAACTCGAAATAGCGCCAGACCAGCTGATCCGGCACCGAGAGCAGCTTGCGGTACATGTCACCAGGCGCGTCGGTCACACCTATATAGTTGCCAAGCGACTTGGACATCTTCTGCACCCCGTCCAGTCCCTCCAGGATCGGCACGGTAATACATACCTGGGGCTCCTGGCCGTAATGCTTTTGCAGGGTGCGCCCCATCAACAGGTTGAACTTCTGGTCGGTGCCACCAAACTCCACATCCGCCTTCAAGGCCACTGAGTCATACCCCTGAATCAGCGGATACAGGAACTCGTGAATGGCAATCGGCTGACCTGACTTGTAGCGCTTGTCGAAATCATCCCGCTCCAGCATGCGTGCCACGGTGTACTGACCAGCGAGCCGGATCATGCCGGAGACGCCGAGCTGATCCATCCATTCGGAATTGAAGCGCACCTCGGTCCTGGCCGGGTCGAGAATCTTGAACACCTGCTCTTTATAGGTCTCGGCGTTGGCCAGCACCTGCTCGCGGGTGAGCGGCGGGCGGGTTGCGCTCTTGCCGCTGGGATCCCCGATCATGCCGGTGAAATCACCGATCAGGAACACCACCTGATGGCCCAGATCCTGAAACTGGCGCAACTTGTTGATCAGCACCGTGTGCCCGAAGTGCAGATCCGGCGCAGTAGGATCGAAGCCTGCCTTGATGCGTAACGGGCGCCCTGATTTCAGCTTGCGCCGCAAATCCTCTTCTAGGATGATCTCTTCCGTGCCTCGGCGAATGACCGCCAGCGTCTGCTCCAGAATATCCTGATCGGCCATGCCTACCTCTTTATATACAGCCGGTTTGATTTTGCAGGCCAACATAGCTGCCCTGCTGCGCCTGGAAATGCGCCTATATATGGACACGCCGCCACGCTGCGCGGCGGCCGGCACCCTGATACGCGCCCGGCACTCGTGATTGTCGCCTGAGAAATATCGCCTGCAAGCTTCGTCAGCTTGCAACATCTGGTAAAACGGCCGCGTATTGTAGCACTTGAATGCCCTGGGGAAAGGCGGTTATCTTCTGATCTGGAGATTCCCAGTTCCTCGACTTTTCCGGGGGTTACGTAAACAAGCTAACAAACCACCTAATATGGGATTCGTTATGACCCGATTAGTGCAGCTGGTGCGCTGTTTCCCTCGGGGCCACCTGCTGGCCTGTTTTGCTCTGGTCGCCATCCTTGGCACAGCGCTTTTTTCACTTGCCGATACGCAAGCCGGCTCCGACACGGCAACCGTCGCCCCCCGCCCTCTTGAGTTACCCGCCCCGACACCGCGCCTGCAAGCAGAGGTACCTTCCACAGCTCAGGCTCCGGCGGCGCCGGTATGGGATTGGCGGGAGCTGACCGTCGCCTCCGGCGACACACTCTCCGGGTTGCTGCAAGGGGAAGGAGTCACGCCGGGAGATGTGCACCGGCTGGTCACCGCAGATGATCGCCTGAAAACACTGACACGGATTCGCCCCGGCGATGTGTTACGCGTCGCGCTGGATGAAGACGGCAAACTGGTCGCACTGGAGCACAAGGTCAGCCTGATCGAATCGCTTCATGCCGAGCTGACCGAAGAGGGCTGGCAGGTTACCGAGCAGGTGCGCGAGTTCGAGCGCCAGATGCGCTACGCCGAAGCCACCATCACCGACTCGCTGTTTCTCTCCGCGCAACGCGCCGGCCTGACCGACAACATGATCATGCAGCTGGTGAATATTTTCGCCTGGGACATCGACTTTGTACTTGATATACGCGCCGGCGATTCCTTCAAGGTCTTGTATGAAGAGCTGTTTCTGGACGGTGAGAAGGTCGGCGTCGGCAATATTGCCCTGGCGGAATTCAATAACCGCAGCCGCAATCTGACCGCTTACCGCTATGAAACCAGTGCGGGGGATGTCGAGTTTCTCGACACCAATGGCAATTCGTTACGCCGCGCCTTTATTCGCACCCCGGTGGAATTTGCACGCATCAGCTCACGCTTCAATCCCAATCGCCGCCACCCGGTTCTCAATACCATCCGTGCGCATCGCGGCGTGGATTACGCCGCACCCACCGGCACCCCGATTCGCGCATCCGGCGATGGCCGCGTGGAGTTCGTCGGTGTAAAGGGTGGCTACGGCAACACGGTGGTGATCCGGCATGGCCAGCAGTACAGCACCCTTTATGCCCACATGCACCGCTTTGCCAGCGGCATCCGGCCGGGCGTGCGCGTGCGCCAGGGCCAGACCATTGGCACCGTGGGCATGACTGGCCTTGCTACCGGCCCCCACCTTCACTATGAGTTTCTGGTCAACGGCGTGCACCGGGACCCACTCACGGTGCAACTGCCCAAAGCGCAGGGCGTATCAGATCAGGAGCGCCAGCAATTTCTGGTTTATGCGAACCGTCTGCGCAACCAGATGGCCCTGCACGCCGAGGCATTTACACTTGCCCAGAACTTCCACTGACGGCCTTTTCATTGGTCTGATGTCAGGCACCAGCGCCGACGCCATTGACGCGGTGCTGGTGCAGATCGACGCCAACCGCTGCCACCAGCTCGCGCACACCAGCCTCGCGCTGGACGATGCCACCCACGATGCCATTCTTGCCCTGAATGGCAGCGGCCCGGATGAGATCGAGCGCCTGGGTGCACTGCATGTGCACCTCGGCGAGCGCTTTGCCGAGGCCGCTCAGGCTGTGCTGGCACAGGCCGGCCGGCCATCCTCCGATATCATTGCCATAGGCAGCCATGGCCAGACGTTACGCCATCGCCCGGCCATCGGTTTCAGCCTGCAAATCGGTAGCGCGGATATCATTGCTGCCCGTACCGGCATCACCACCATTGCCGATTTCCGCAATCGCGATATTGCACTGGGCGGCCAGGGCGCACCGCTGGTGCCCCGTTATCATCAGGCCATGCTGGCACAACAGGGAGAGCGCCGGGCGGTGGTCAATATAGGCGGGATGGCCAACGTCACACTGCTCGACGGCGGCAAACTGGTGGCAGGTTTCGATACTGGGCCGGGGAATGTGCTGCTGGATCTGTGGTGCCGCCAGCACACCGGCGCGCGCTTTGATCGCGACGGCGCATGGGGCGCCGAGGGCCAGCCGCTGGCGCCGCTGCTCCAACGCTTGCTGGATGAGCCTTATTTTCGGCTCCCCCACCCCAAAAGCACTGGCCGCGAATTGTTTTCCGCAGGCTGGCTTGCGGCACGCCTGCATGGCAGTGAGCGGCCAGAAGATG
Organism: Alcanivorax quisquiliarum; assembly: GCF_023051175.1. Lineage (GTDB taxonomy): Bacteria > Pseudomonadota > Gammaproteobacteria > Pseudomonadales > Alcanivoracaceae > Isoalcanivorax > Isoalcanivorax quisquiliarum. Next base: position 3,859 of record NZ_JALKII010000011.1, read on the forward strand.
TGCAAGCCACACTCGCAGCCTTTACAGCACACACCGTCGCTGATGCGGTGGCGCATTTTTCGCCGGACAAAGTGCTTGTGTGCGGCGGCGGCGTCTTCAATCGACAATTGATGGCAGCGCTGGCAACCACTCTGCCGGGGGCAGCCGTCCACAGCACCGCCGAGCAGGGCCTGGATCCGATGACAATCGAAGCCAGCGCCTTCGCTTGGCTGGCATGGGCGCACCTTAATGGCGTCGCCGGCAACGCGCCGCAAGTGACGGGCGCCCGCCGTGACACCATCCTCGGAGCCTGCTACCCGGCCTGAAGCCGGCGCACGCTACCAAGATGAGCTCACCATGACCGAATCGGAAAATACCCGCAACGAGCTGCTCAGCGCCGTCAATCAGATCATGCCTTATGGCAAGTATGCGGGCCGCAAATTGCTGGAGCTGCCCGAGCCTTACCTGGTCTGGCATCACAGCAAGGGCTTCCCGGAGGGCCGCCTGGGCCGGCAACTGGCGCTGATCTACGAGATCAAACTCAACGGGCTGGAGGAAATGCTGGCACCTTTGCTGCAAACCCCCTGATGGTTAACGCGAGTGATCAACGCGAGGGCGCACGCCCCCGCGCCAGCAAAACCATTAAGGAGTGACGACAATCTTGCCGATTGAGCGCCGCTCAAACAGCGCCCGGAAGGCCTCCCCTGCATCTGCCATGGCATAAACATGATCCGGTGCGGTCTTGAGTTTGCCGGCGAGCGTCCACTCCACCAGCTGGCCGATCACTGGGGGCACCACGGCCGGGTTGGCCATGACTTCACCGCCCCAGTTGACGCCGATAATCGAACAGCGCTTCAACAACGGCAGGTTAAGCGGTATGCGCGCAATGCCGGTGACAAAACCGACCACCAGATAGCGTCCGCCGGGTGCCAGCAGCCGCAGTGCCGGTTCCGCCATGTCGCCGCCGACCGGGTCATACACCACATCCACACCGGCGCTGCCGGCAATAGCCTTTGCTTCCTTGCGCCAGTCTTCGCGCGTGTAATCGACCACCGCATCCGCCCCCGCTTCAAGGCAACGCTGGCGTTTTTCTTCAGTGGAAGCACAGGCAATCACCCTGGCACCAAGGGCTTTTCCAAGTTCGATAGCCGTGGAGCCAGTGGTGCCGGAAGCACCCAGCACCAGCAGGGTTTCGCCCGCTTTCAGATTGCCGCATTCACGCAGGCCGTACAGGCCAGTGGCATAGGCGATAAAGAAATTGGCGGCATCCAGCAGTGGCACATCTTTCGGCAGTCTGACGCAGGATTGCGCCGGCAGAGTCACTTTTTCCGCCAGCCCGCCCAGCAGCGCGAAAGCGACCACGTGATCTCCCGGTGCCAGAGCCGTCACGCCCTCTCCCACCTCGTGCACCACGCCGGCGACGGAGCTGCCGGGCACAAACGGCAACGGCGGGCGAATCTGATATTCACCCTTGACGAGCAAGCCGTCGAAATAGCCAATACCAACGCCGGCCATCTCCAGCATGACTTCCCCTTTGCCGGGGGAGCGTTCGGGAATATCAGCGACCTTCAAGGCCGAGGGGTCAGAAAAAGCTTCCACTTGCAGGGCACGCATGGCCACCTCTTGTTATCGAACGAAGGGTGCATGCAGGGTAAGCAGCCGGGCGGGCTCGCGCAATGACGCCGTGTCTGAATCGCGAGCCGCCATGGGCAGGAAGGTCAGATTGAAAAGGAAGAGCCGCAGCCACAGGTCGAGGTGGCATTGGGGTTTTGAACCACGAAACGTGCGCCCATCAGCCCCTGATCGTAATCGATCTCCGATCCGGCCAGATACTGGATGCTCATGGCGTCGATCAGCAACGAGACATCCCCGTTCTCGACCACGGTGTCATCCTCCTTCACTTGCTCATCGAAAGTGAAGCCATAGGAAAACCCGGAACACCCACCGCCAGTGATATACACGCGCAGCTTCAGTGCCGGGTTGCCTTCTTCGTCACGCAGATCGCGCACCTTGGCGGCCGCACGATCGGTGAAATTCATTACCAAGCTATCAGTCATTTGAGCAACAACACCTGCATCATCATGCCCAAATGGTCAGATACCTGACTATTATAGTCAAGTATTGGCCTCGCTGGCGGCGGCCGGAGTCGGCTCCGCCTTCTTGCCAGGGGCGGGCAAATGCTTGGGCTCACCCTGGCGTACCAGCTTGCCATTGACCTGGGCGCCTACCACCATTTCGATCAGATTATAGTAGACGTTGCCTTCGATCACTGCCTTTTCAGCCAGCTCCAGCTTGCCGGTGGCGTGCACATCGCCCTCGACGCGGCCATTGATGACGATATCCGGCACACGAATCTCGCCCTTCACCGCACCACTGTCGCCCACCACCAGCCGGCCTCCGTCGGTGCCCACCGAGATGTTGCCCTCGATGCGCCCCTGCACATGCAGGCCGCCTGAAAAGATGATATCCCCCCGAATTTCGGCGCTCGGCGCCACCAATGTATGGTTACGGTAATCTTCTCGTGCTGCTTTTCTATCCCGCCCGAGCACTGTCTCTCTCCTGTAGCTGCCAACCGAATTGTCGTTCCACCCGCTGCCCCCCCCTACCGGTGGCGGCGGCTTCTACCTTTATATTCCCCGGCTGGATATCCGCCGGCACTTCCACACTGCCGGAAAGCTCCTGCAAATAACGGAAGCGGAACCGGGTGTTGCTGGCATCCGTGCGCACAAGCTCGGCGGCGGGAATGCTGACCCGCTCGCCTGCCCGCTGTCCTTCCAGTGTCAACGTTATCGAGCCGGCGATGAAATCGCGGTTATCACCCACTTGTGTCAACACCAGGCGATAGTGATACACCCCCTCGTCCTCTGTCGGGGCGAGATCAAAGCGTTCGATGCGCAAGCCCTGCTCACCATCACCCGGCGCCATCACGTTCTTGTAAAAGGCGACCGCCTCTTCAAGCTCTGCAATCTGATCGCGCAGCCCGCGCAGCTCCTGGCGCACCTGCTCCTGCGCCTGAAACGACACTTCGCTGCTGGTGCGATGCAGCGCGAGCTCATCACGCGCCTCGCGCAGGCTGGTTTCCAGGCTGCTCACTTTCATCCGCAGGCGCTGCTGCTCGATACCTGCCCCCCAGCCGCCATTGCCCGCGCTGAAATAGCCGGCCGCAAACACCAGCGGAATAATGATGATCGCCAGCATGATGCGCTGCAGGCGCTGCTGACGTTGCCGGCGCAAATCCACCGGCACCAGTGTCATTTCACTTACGGGGCCACGTTTTTTCTTCATCATTACGGCAGCAGCGCCGCGCCCTCCAGCCCGGCACGCTCCGGCAACCCGAGCATAATGTTCATATTCTGCACTGCCTGGCCCGAGGCGCCTTTGACGAGGTTATCAATCACGGACAAAACCACGATCACATCCCGATCCAGCGGGCGGTGCAAGGCGATACGGCAATAGTTGGCGCCCTTGACGTAGCGCGTCTGCGGATGGCTGCCGGCCGGCATGACATCCACAAACGGCTCATTGGCATAACGTTCCTCGAACAACGCCTGGATATCGGCCAGCGACAGGGTGGAATCCCGCAGTGGCGCATACAGCGTTGCATGAATGCCCCGGATCATCGGCAACAGATGCGGCACGAATGTCACCGCAACGGGATCATTGGCAATATCGGCCAGCCCCTGCTCGATTTCCGGCAAGTGCCGGTGCCCGCTGGCTCCGTAGGCATTGAAGTTATCGCCGGCTTCCGCCAGCAGCATCGGAATCTTCGCCTGCCGACCGCCACCGCTGGCGCCGGAAGCCGCATTGGCGATCAATTGCATCGGATCGATCAGGCTGTCTTCCAGCAGCGGCAAAAAGCCAAGCTGCACGGCAGTCGGGTAACAACCGGGGCAAGCCACCAGCTGCGCATCCTTGATCTTCTCCCGGTTGATCTCGGGCAAACCATATACGGCTTGCGCGAGCAGCTCCGGGGCGATGTGCGGCTCGCCATACCACCGCGACCAGAGATCGGCATCCCGCAGCCGGAAATCCGCTGACAAATCCACCACCCGTACGCCGGCTGCCATCAGCTCCGGCATCATGCGCATGGCGACATTATGCGGCGTGGCGAAGAACACCACGTCGCACTCCGAGAGCTGCGCCACATCCGGCACGGTGAATTCCAGATCCAGATGCCCACGCAGGCTCGGGAACATATCCGCCACGGCGGTTCCGGCCTCGCTACGGGAAGTGATGCGCGCCACCTCCACCACAGGATGATTCACCAGCAGTCGCAACAGCTCGACCCCGGTGTAGCCTGTGCCACCGACGATACCCGCCCGGAATGCCTTCGCTGCGCCACTCATGATTGCCTACTCCACTCAAACCTTCGTGCAAGGGGCCGCATGATAGAAAGGCCCCGCTCCGCCAGCAACCCGCACGCCTACTCGGGACGCACCGCCCCGGCACTGCTATGATGCGCGCCACCTTCATAGACATGCATTTGCGCGCAGGAGCCTCACCATGCTGCTCTGGGTCAAGGCGTTTCATATCATTGCCGTTGTCACCTGGTTCGCCGGGCTGTTCTACCTGCCCCGGCTTTTCGTCTACCATGCCCAGGCCGAAGACAGCACCAGCCGCGAACGGTTCAAGATCATGGAGCGCAAGCTCTACCGCGGCATCATGACCCCTTCCATGCTGGCCACGCTGGCGCTGGGCGTGTGGCTTTTGTACCTCAACCCGATCTGGCTGAAGATGGGCTGGATGCACGCCAAGCTGACGCTGGTACTGATACTGGTAGGCTACCATCATATGTGCCTGGCCTACATGAAGAAGTTTGCCGCCGATGCGAACACGCGCAGCCATGTGTTCTATCGCTGGTTCAATGAAGTGCCGGTGCTGTTTCTGCTGGCCATTGTGATTCTGGTGGTGGTGAAGCCTTTCTGACGCCGGCTTATCGAAGCGTAAACAGGCCCGCCGATATTGCATGGCCTCTCGTGGGCTACGCGGCGCCAGCCCACTTGATATGCGCTGGCGGCAGCTCGCCGGGGCTGGCAGGGCATCTGCCCGCTACTGCTGCCGCGCCAGGCAGACCAATAGCGCGCGGCAGAACAGCGCAGGCAACAGCACTGCATACGAATGATGGAGGGGCCATGCCGCCCCGGCCCCACTCTGACGCTCGGAGAACGACGTGAAACCTAACATTCTAGTGATCGCCGGGCACGACCCCTCTGGCGGCGCCGGCATCCACGCGGATATCGAAGCGATCCACAGCCTCGGCGGCTTTGCCGCCACGCTGATCACCGGCCTGACAGTGCAAAACAGCCAGAACGTGCAAGGCTTCGAGCTGGTGCCAGAGGCACTGCTGGCGCGCCAGGCGGAGGCATTACTTGACGATCTGAGCTTTTCTGCCGTGAAGATCGGCATGACCGGCAGCCCGGCGGTTATCCGTTTTATTGCCAGCCTGCTTGATCGCCTGCCCGGTGTGCCGGTGGTGCTTGATCCCGTATTGGCCGCCGAAGCGGGGGGCAGCCTCTCCGGCGATTCGGTGCCCGAAGCCGTGCTGCGCGAACTGATGCCGCGTGCGGTGCTGGCCACCCCCAATCTACCGGAAGCGCAGCGCCTGGTCGGCACCGAAGATATCGAAGCGTGCGGCGCCCGCCTGCTTGCCAGCGGCTGCCCTGCGGTGCTGATCACTGGCACCCACGATGACACCCCCGCCGTGCAAAACCACCTGTTCACCGCTGCCGAGCAGCAAAGCTGGACCTGGCCGCGCCTGCCCGGCACTTTCCATGGCTCCGGCTGCACCCTCGCCTCTGCCTGCGCCGCATTTCTGGCACAAGGGCAGACGCTCCCGGAAGCACTGGAAAGCGCCCAGGAATACGTCCATCAGAGCCTGCTCAACGCCTGGCAAGCGGGCAAAGGGCAAATGATCCCGGAGCGCCGGCCGCCGGAGCGCCGGCCGCAGGCCATCGAGCCATGACACGCCTGCGCGGCCTGTACGCCATCACCGCACCGGAGCTGACGCCGGGCAAGGAGTTGCTCACCGCCTGCGCGCAAGCACTGGCAGGCGGCGCCCGGCTTCTCCAATACCGCGACAAGCAGGCCAGCCCCGCCCTCCGGCTGGCCCGCGCCCGGCAGCTGCGGGAGCTCACTCACGCCCACAACGCCCTGTTTCTGATCAACGACGACCCGGCGCTGGCCCTCGCCTGCCAGGCTGATGGCGTCCATCTTGGCCAGGGCGATACGCCATTGAGCGAGGCCCGCGAGATGCTGGGCGCCGAGGCGATCATCGGCATCACCTGCCACGCCAGCCTGGCCCTTGCCGAGCAAGCCATGGCCGAAGGCGCCGATTACGTCGCCTTCGGCCGTTTCTTTCACTCGTACACCAAGCCCGGCGCCCCCGCTGCCACCGTTGAGCTGCTTCAACAAGCCCGCAGCGCCATTGCCCTGCCTCGGGTAGCGATCGGCGGCGTGAATGCGGATAATGCGCCAGCACTGATAAATGCCGGCGCCGACATGTTGGCGGTCGTCCATGCGCTATTTGGCGCCCAAGACATACACGCCGCAGCGCGCCAGCTCGCCGAGCTGTTCTGACCGCCCGATCATCCATGCATATTTCAGACCCGCGCGATGCCGGCCTGCCCAGCAAGAGGTTCCCATGGTTCGTAGACAGTCCGAAACCCTGTTCCGTGATGCCCGCCAATATATTCCCGGCGGCGTAAACTCCCCCGTCCGCGCCTTCAATGGCGTGGGCGGCACCCCGGTATTCTTCCATCGCGCCGAGGGTGCCTACCTGTTCGATGAAGACGATAACCGCTACATCGACTACGTCGGCTCCTGGGGCCCGATGATCCTCGGCCACGGCGATGCTGACGTGCTCGCCAGCGTGCACGCCGCCATCGACGCCGGCATGAGCTTTGGTGCGCCAACCGCCATCGAAGTTGCCATGGCGAAAAAAGTCTGCGAGCTCGTGCCCTCCATCGAGCAGGTGCGCATGGTCAGCTCCGGCACCGAAGCCACCATGAGTGCCATCCGCCTGGCCCGTGGCTTCACCGGCCGCGATCTGGTCGTCAAGTTCGAAGGCTGCTACCACGGCCACGTGGACAGCCTGCTGGTCAAAGCCGGCTCCGGCGCCCTGACACTGGGCGTGCCCAGCTCCCCCGGCATCCCGAAAGCCGTCACCGAGCACACCCTCACGCTCACCTACAACGATCTCGCCAGCGTCGAAGCCTGCTTTCAGGAACACGGCGAGCGCATCGCCTGCGTGATCGTCGAGCCCGTGGCCGGCAACATGAACTGCGTGCCGCCCGTGAACGGTTTTCTGGAAGGGCTGCGCAAATTCTGCGACGACCACGGCAGCCTGCTGATTTTCGATGAAGTAATGACCGGCTTCCGTGTCGCGCTGGGTGGCGCCCAGGCGCATTACAACATCAAGCCGGATCTCACCACGCTCGGCAAAATCATCGGCGGCGGCATGCCCGTCGGCGCCTTCGGCGGCCGGCGCGACATCATGCAGCACCTGGCACCCGCCGGCCCCGTGTATCAGGCAGGCACCCTCTCCGGCAACCCGGTTGCCATGGCGGCTGGCCTGGCCACTTTGCAAAAAGTCAGCCAGCCGGATTTCCACGCCACCCTGGCCGCCCGCGCCGAACGGCTGATGGAGGGCCTGGCCACACTGGCTCGCGAACAGGGTATCGGCCTGACAACAAATCAGGTGGGCGCCATGTTCGGCTTCTTCTTCACCGATCAGACACGCATCACCCGCTTCGACAACGTCATGCAGTGCGATCAGGAACGCTTCAAGCGTTTCTTCCACGGCATGCTGGATCGCGGCGTTTACCTGGCGCCCTCTGCGTTTGAAGCAGGCTTCGTTTCCAGCGCGCACACCGAGGAAGATATTGACTTCACTCTGGAACAAGCCCGCACCGTACTCGCCCTGCTGTAGCTGCACACCGCAACAGGGGCGCCAACCGCCCCTGTTGCGCGCACGGCTCTGCTCCGGCAACAATTCACACTTGCCGCCATCCACAATTGCCCGCCACATCCATTTCGCAGCTTTGATCTTTCACTTACTCGCAGCTTGCGCCGCAGCAGCGGGCTCAATGCTTACATGCAGGCAACTCCACCTCTCTTCATTGCTCCCACACCACAGCAAATAAAAAGCAGCGCGATCAATTTGAATTCGCCTCGCAAAATGGCGACCTCTCACAAATTTTCAGCTGTACATTTCTGATGCGCAATAAAAGTAAAAGCATGTTTTCGTCAAATGACCGATGTGGCGGAGACAAAAATATTTATCTCTTCTGAAAACTGTTTTTTTCTCTTCCTGAGTGAAATTTATCGCTAAAAAATAAATATTTTTTTAGCGCGACATGATATGTCGCATCACCGCGCTATCAAGTCACCATCACGCTAGATATCAGAGCACCTTTCTGAATAAAATCGTGACCCACGTCCCAAATCGGGGGGAGGCGGGACACTCCTAAAAGAAATCTATGGAAAGACAATTCATGTCAGATCCCAAGGACCCGCTTGCCCGGCTGTTAGTGCTTTACTCGTTGATCCCGCGTCACCCAAACCGCGCAGCCACATCCACGTTGCACGAAAAATTGCGCGAACGCGGCTTCAACATCAGCCCGCGCACACTGCAAAGAGATCTCGCCAACAAGTTGGCACCGTATTTCCCGATTGGTTGCGACGACGAAAAACCGCCCTACCGCTGGTATCGGGTTGCTGACACCATGGACGATCCGCTCATCAGCGAGAGCCCACCGGGCGCACTCGCCCTGCACCTGATCGAGCAGTATCTCACCGGCATCTTGCCGCAAAGCGTGCTGGACCATCTGGCCAGCCGCTTCCGCACCGCTCAGAACTACCTCAGCTCCCTGGAAGCCAACAGCGTTGCCCATTGGGCCAAGCGCGTGCGCGCACTGCCGCCAGGAAAAGCCCTGATCCCCGCCGCCCTCGTGCCGGGTGTGTGGGAAAACGTCTCCATCGCCTTGATGGAGCAAAAGCAGCTGGCCGTGAACTACCTCAGCCGCAGCAAGGCAGAACACAAGCTGCTTACCTTGAACCCGCTCGGCCTCGTCAGCCGCCATAGCATCACTTATCTGGTCGCGACGGTGGATGGTTATACCGATCCACGCCGCTTTGCACTGCACCGGATTCAACACTGCAACGTGCTCGGGCCCGTAGTGCAAACAGGGCAGCAGCCCACCGAATTCGATATCGACGAATACATCGCCTCGGGCGCATTCGGCTGGCATCAAGGCAACGGCGAAACAACGGAGCTGGTGGCGGATATCAGCCCCCAAGTGGCTTGGCTGCTGAATGAAACGCCCCTTTCCACTGACCAGCGCATCGAACCGCAGCCTGATACGGACTGGAAGCGGCTGTATGCGACGGTGCCTATGGATCAGGAAACGTTGTGGTGGATATTTGGGTTGAACAGTCAGATCAGGGTGCGGGCGCCGGGGGAGTGGGTGGAGGACATCAAGCGGGAGGCAGATAACCTTTTAAGCCGTTACAGCGCACCTTGACGCTCCATGCCAATTGAAACTTAAAATTCACAAATGAGGAAATTAAAATGTTCTTACAGAATTTAGACCCGCAGCAGCAAAACGCTCTGCTGTATTTGGCGAAAAAAGTCATGTTGGCAAATGGAGAAGTATCCCTCAAAGAAAAGGCGTTATATGATCGCCTTGAATCACAATGCATTGAGGGCGCAAAACCTTCAGAGCCTCCGTCATTAGCCCAAGTATTCCCAGACCGCCGCTCCAAGGTGTCGCTCATTATTGAACTCATGGGTATGGCGCTCGCTGACGAAACCTACCATGAAGAGGAAAGCCATATTATCGAGAACGTCGCCGATGATCTTTTATTAGAAGACCAACTCTTAGACGATATAGAAACCTGGGTACGCAAACAATTTATTCTTATCGAAGAAGCCACTACCTTCATGGAGCAATAAAATGCCACTACCCTTAATTCTCGTAGGCGCAGCCGTCGTCGCTGGCGGCTACGGCGCGAAAAAAGCATTTGATGCCACATCCGACTACAACGAAGCTAATCGTATCAAGTCTGACACTACAACATCACTAAAAGGTGCGGAAAATGCCTTAAAAAGATCACGCAATCAAGCCGTTCAGGCATTCGAAGATCTTGGTTCCCTGAAGTTATCAGTGTACGAGAACTCCCTGACCCCTTTTATTCATAACTTTAACAAGATAAAAGCCATACAGCATGATGAGCTGGCGAACTATGCCCCGAATTTAGAAATAGTCAGTGCAGGAGAGTACAGCCAATTAGAGATATTTACTCTTGAAGCTCAAGATGTAATTAAGGGCGGAATTGCCGCCTTGGGCAGCGGCGGACTCGTTGGCTTAGCTGCTTACGGGGGCGTGGGTTTCCTAGGGTCTGCATCGACCGGTGCAGCTATCAGCGGACTCAGCGGCGTTGCAGCAACTAACGCCACCTTGGCTTGGTTTGGATTTGGGTCCATCGCCAGTGGTGGCTTAGGCGTGGCCGGAGGCACGGCGATTCTTGGCGGTATCGTAGCAGGTCCGGTGCTTGCTGTGGGGGGCATGATGGCAGCGGCAAAAGCAGCCGAAGCAGCTGAAAATGCCCGCGCTAACCATAAAAAAGCCCAGCTAGCCATTTCCGAGATGAACCTTGCGCGAACCACTTCCGATGGCATAAGAAAGCGTACAGAGCAAATCCGTGATGTCCTTAACGAGTTAAACGACGCGTTCCAGCCGCTGCTCGCCGGCCTGACTACTCTTGTGGAAAAAGAGGGCCCTCGTCAGGCGAAGCAAAGACAGAGCAAAGTAAGCTCGATTCTAATCGATCTCGCGAAGCAAGAAACTACTCTTGATTTTTACCTGAACTCCAGGAAGGGCTTCTGGAATAAAGTACGTTACTTCTTCCTGAGCAACCCTTATGAAGCGCGCTTTTTGGCGCAATCTAAAACTGTTTTTTCTCGATGCGCGAATGAACTTTCAGACGAAGAAATTAGTATCCGGGAGCCTACCAAGAAGCTCTCGGAAAAGGCAGCCAAAAGCTTATTCTTCAGCTATAAAAACGAACTGGAATCAGTTTCTGCACGCATATCAGAAGACAAGATAGTTTATGACTTAATGTCCGATGCAGATAAGAAAGGTGTTTTTATGGCACTATCGATTGCAAAAGTCATAAAAGATATCTGCGCCACTCCCATAATCAACGAAGATGGCATACTTTCCTCTAAATCGAGAAGCATTGTGGATCAGGCACGCTCCGAGCTCACAGCCCTTACTAAATAAAAGCTGGATTAAACCATGTCCCAAATAGCCACACCCAACAACCTACAAAAACATACCTCTTTGGTTATTGAGCATGAGACACACAAATTTTTGGACATTTTGTTTAATAACTCTATCCATGATGAAATTATAGATGGTAAAAAGCTTCTTGCTGAAGCAGAAAACCCAAAGCTTGGCGACCACCTTGTTAAACCAAGACCTGGCTATACCCATCACGGTATTTACGTTGGAGACGGGATGGTTATTCACTACGCCGGATTCGCTGATGGCTTTAGCTCCGCTCCGGTGGAAAAAGTAACTTTATTAGAATTTCACGGTAACAACGGCAGTTACTCGGTCCAGCCTCATAGGCGTGCAAAGTTTCCTAGGGCTGAAGTCGTGCAACGAGCGCATAGGCGACTCGGCGAGGACAAGTACAATCTTGTATTTAATAACTGCGAACATTTCGTTAACTGGTGCATTTACGACATTCATATAAGCCATCAAGTTACATCTGCTACCACCGCTGCTCTTGCAGCATTACCAAATACTCGGATAGCGGCGTCTCTCACAAGTTCTGTTGGTGCAATCAAAGGGTACCTTTCTGGAAAAATTGACCACTACCAGCTTCTTACGGAAGTAAGCAGATCAGCAATCAATGTTTCTTCCGCTGCGTACTACACTACATTTGGCCAAATCGCCATCCCTATACCTCTCGTTGGAGCCCTTGCTGGAGCAACAGTTGGTTACTTCCTAGGGAATTTACTTAACCAATCAGGAATGATCTCACTCGGAGAAGCGGATATCGTGCACGTTGCAAGGAAACGCAGGGAGAAAATCGAGGCCATTTGCAATAGCCTTATAGAAAAAATTGACCGAAGCCGAGAAGAGCTTGAGTTTTCTCTTAACAAGTATTTTCAAGAAGGGTCTCATGAGATATCTATGGCCATGGATCAATTGCACCGTTCTCTAGCAACTTGGGATGTTGATAAGTTTTCCTCGGCTCTCTCAAACGTTGCTTATCAAGTTGGGCAGCGTGCACCTTATGCCTCGTTTCATGAGTTCGAAACTGCTATTCGTAGCAAAAACGAGATTGTATTTTGAGCAACTCCTTTCCTTGCTCTCAATGCGGGGGCTGCTGTAGACAAGTTGACAGCGTCGATGAAACTCGATTCTTAGATCGGGGTGACGGCACTTGTCGCCACCTCGATGAGAACACTGACTTATGTCTTATTTACGAGACGAGACCTGACATATGTTGCGTAAAAACCCAGTATTTTAAGAACTACAAGAATAATTACTCATGGAGTGAATTTGTTAGCATCAACCTTCAAGCCTGTGAAATAATTAAAAATCGACATCTTTAAAGTAGCCTTAACAACTACCACTTTTTCTCAAAACACCCCCACCGGCACCGCCACCAACTGCTCGTCAAAGCGCACCACTTCCTCCCCCGTGTAGAACAGCACACCGCGCCTGAATTGTTCAGGCGCGGTGTCACGCAGGTGGCGCAGGCCGTTGAAGTCTTTGGCCTTGATGGTGGCGGCCGCTTTCACTTCAATGCCTACCAATTCGCTACGGCGATTTTCCAATACAAAATCCACTTCCACGCCGGTCGTGGTTCGGTAGTGCATCAAGCGTGTGCGCGTTGCAGCCCAGCCTTGGTGCTTGGCCAACTCGGCATGAACGAAGCTTTCCATCAGTGCGCCGGGGAGGCCATGGCCCTCGGTTACGCTGGCTTCGCTCCGGCCCTGCAAGTGGGCCATCAAGCCGTAATCGGAGAGAAAAAGCTTGGGCGATTTTTGCAGGCGCTTGCCCAGGTTGGATGACCAGGCCGGCACTTGGCGTATGAGGAACAACGTCTCCAGCAAGGTAAGGTAACGCCTGAGCGTAGTCTGGGTGATGCCTGAGCTGCGTGATAGCTCGGCATTATTGAGCAAGCCGCCGCTGCGTGCGGCGAGCAGCTGCATCAGCCGGGGCAGATCGGTCAGCCCTTCGATTTGCGCCAGATCTCGCACGTCGCGTTGCAGGATGGTGGCCAGGTAGCTCTCCAGCCAGGCTTCTCGCCGGCGTTCGCTGCGGCGCTCTACGGCTTCGGGGTAGCCGCCCGCGCGCAGGCGTTTGATAAAGTCGCCGCGCTCAAAAGGATAATGCTCGGCAAAATCTCCCGCGAACAGGAGATCGATCAAGCTGAACGGCTGCCGGGATATTTCGCATTGTGCCAACGGCCACAGTTCCAGTATTTCCATACGCCCGGCAAGTGACTCCGCCATTTGAGGCAAGAGCAGGACGTTGGCCGAGCCGGTCAACAGAAAACGCCCCGGCGTGCGCTGTTTGTCTACCTCTGCCTTGATGGCCAGAAACAGGCCGGGCGCGCGCTGCACCTCGTCGAGGCAGACGGGGCCGTCAAGCCCGGCGACAAAGCCGAACGGGTCGGCATGGGCGGCGGCCAATACAGCCGGGTCGTCAAGGGTGAGGTAACGCACGTCCGGCCTGATGCCACGCACCAGAGTGCTTTTGCCTACCTGGCGCGCCCCGTTTAGCAGCACCACTGGCGAATCGCCAAGCGCTTCCAGCACCAAGGGGCTCATATTTCGTGGGTACATAGGTGTAAAATCCTCCACTTGGTGGCGGATATTACACCATGCTAATGGAGGATATTCCACCATGTTGGTGGTGGATTTTACACCTCATCAATAGTCGTTTTAGCCTCTCAGCGCCCCGGTCGCACTTCAAAAGTACTACCTCTGACGAGCGTTTAGCCGCGCCGGCAGGCTACGGCGCAGACTTCCCGCCTAAGGCTCGCCGCGCTCTTGTCAGCTCTTCTGCGACACCATATGGCGCCCCTCCCCCCAATACTCCCCCCAAGGGATCGCTATACGCCGGCACCAGCCATCAACCAGGCACCAGCACCAACCCGCCGCGTATAGCCAGGCGCCCTGAGCATCAGGAGGCGTGAATAACGTTGCTTACCTCGCCTCTCATTTATTTATAGTCTCATGGGGAAAGCATGAAAGCTGATAATTTTATTGCCTGTAAAGCAGCGCTTTTGCTGCTCTTTTCTACGCTGCTGATCGCCTGTGGCGGCAGTAGCAGTAGCAACCGCGGCGGCGGACAAACTGAGAACACGGCGCCCATTGCTGATGCCGGCGCAGCGCAGCAGGTCGTGGCCGGCGCCACGGTGATGCTGGATGGCAGCGGCAGCTTTGATGCCGATGGCGATGCGCTGGCTTATCACTGGCGTTTTATTGCCATGCCTGATGCAAGCAGCACGACGTTGCGCCATGGCAGCACTGCTCAGCCCAGCTTTACGGCTGATGCTGTCGGTGATTATGTGATCGAGCTGATTGTCAGTGATGGCCGGGCGGACAGTGCGCCAGCTACGGTGACGATTACGGCTGCGCTCCCCAACAGCCCACCGGTGGCGGACGCTGGCTTGGATCAGTTTGTGAAGCCGGGCGATGCCGTGACGCTGGATGGCAGCGGCAGCTTTGATGCCGATGGCGATACGCTGAGTTATCAATGGCGTGTGGTGCAGGCGCCCACCAGCAGTTTGCCAGTGCTTGAGAAGGCCGACAGTGCGCGCCCCACATTCACCACAGCTGCCGACGCCGTGGGCGATTATGTGATCGAGCTGATTGTCAGTGATGGCCAGGCCAGCAGCGAGCCGGCGCGAGTCACTGTCAATGTCGAGCGGGCCAACAGCCCGCCGGTGGCGGATGCGGGCAGTGATCAGTTCGTGAAGGTGGGTGATACGGTGTCGCTGGACGGCAGCCACAGCCGCGATGCGGATGGAGATCGCCTGTCTTATCAGTGGCTGCTGCTCGAAGCGCCGCAGGGAAGCGCGGCGACGCTGACTGATGCTGTGGCGGTTCGGCCCTCTTTTACGGCTGATGCGGAGGGCGTTTACACGCTGCAATTGATCGTCAGCGATGGTGTGCTGGAGAGCGCCCCTGTCACCGTGGTGGTGACAGCCGAGGCGGTGAATACCCGCCCCACCGCCAACGCCGGAGCAGATCAGAATGTTGTCGAGGGCGACACGGTGCAGCTGGATGGCAGCGCCAGCCATGACCCGGACGGCGATCTGCTGTCCTACCGCTGGCATTTCGTTTCTCTCCCCACGGGTAGCACGGCCACTTTTTCCCAGGATAATTTTGCGGCGCCTGCTTTTGTTGCGGATATGGCCGGCACCTATGTGATCGAGCTGGTGGTCAGTGATGGCGAGCTGGAGAGCATTGGTGATCGTGTAACCATCGAGGCTTCGCGTGCCAATGCCGCGCCTGTGGCGCATGCCGGCCCGGATGTGGTTGTCGTTACTGGCGAGATGGTGAGGCTCGATGGCTCGGCAAGCAGCGATGCAGATGGCGATGCTCTGACGTTCCTCTGGCACTTTGTTTCTGCGCCGAACGACAGCGCTGCGGAGCTGATTGATGCGGCCACTGCCTCGCCCTATTTTGTTGCTGACCTGGCGGGCACTTATGTGCTTGAGCTGGTGGTCAATGACGGTGAGCTCGACAGCGCACCGGCGCACGTAACAGTGACGGCAGAAGCAGCCAATCGCAGGCCGGCGGCGGATGCCGGCCCGGCGCAGCAGGTGATGGTGGGTGATACGGTCACGCTGGATGGCCGCGCAAGCCATGATGAGGATGACGATGCGCTGGCCTATCAATGGCGTTTCGTTTTCATGCCCGACGACAGCACCGCGATCTTGCACGCTGCCGACACCGCCCGGCCCGGCTTTACGGCTGACGCGGCGGGTGATTATGTGGTCGAACTGGTGGTCAATGATGGCGAGGAACACAGTGCACCGGCTACCGTGACGATTACTGCCGAGCGCCCCAACAGTGCGCCCGTGGCCCATGCAGGCGCGGATCAGTTTGTGAAAGCGGGTGACACCGTAACGCTGGATGGCAGCGGCAGTTTTGATGCCGATGGCGATACGCTGAGTTATCACTGGCAGCTGGTGGCGGCGCCCACCAGCAGTTGGCCCACGCTTAACAAAGCCGATACGGCGCGGCCGGCTTTCATCGCCGATGCGGTCGGCAATTATGTGATCGAGCTGATTGTCAGCGATGGCCAGGCCGATAGTGAGCCGGCGCTGGTGACCATCAATGCCGAGCGCCTCAATAGCCCGCCTGTTGCCCATGCCGGTAGCGATCAGTTCGTGAAGACGGGCGATGTGGTGTCGCTGGATGCCAGCGGCAGCCATGAAGCAGATGGCGACCGGCTTTCCTATCAATGGTCGTTGATCGAGCTGCCACCCGGCAGTGCTGCAACGCTGAGCGATGCGGCAGTGGTACGGCCTTCTTTTACCGCCGATGTGGAAGGGTTGTACAGGCTGCGCCTGATAGTCAGCGACGGAATGCTGGACAGCTCGCCTGTCACGGTCACGGTCACCGCCGAGACAGCCAATAGCCGGCCAACGGCCAGCGCCGGGGCGGATCAGAATGTGGTTGCAGGCGACACGGTGCAGCTGGATGGCAGCGCCAGCCGCGACCCGGATGGTGATCTGATTTCCTATCACTGGAAATTCGTCTCCCGCCCCGCGGAAAGCAGCGCCGTGTTTTCCAGCGACAATGCGGCGGCGCCCTCTTTTATCGCCGACGCGGAAGGCACTTATGTCATCGAGCTGGTGGTCAGTGATGGCGAGCTGGAGAGCATTGGTGATCGTGTAACCATCGAGGCTTCGCGTGCCAACGCCGCCCCGGTGGCACATGCCGGCGCTGATACAGCTGTGGCCACGGGCGATACGGTGCTGCTTGATGGGTCAGCAAGCAGCGATGCGGATGGTGATACGCTGACGTTCCTGTGGCGCTTTGTCTCCGCCCCGCAGGGCAGTGCTGCCGAGTTGAGCGATGCAGTCACCGCCTCGCCTTATTTTGTTGCTGATGTGGAAGGCGCTTATGTGCTCGAACTGGTGGTCAACGACGGCCAGCTGGACAGCGCGCCCGCTCGCGTGACGTTTACTGCGCACGTGGCCAATCACCAGCCGGTGGCACATGCCGGCCAGAATCAAGCGGTCACTGTGGGGGATCAGGTTTATCTCGACGGCAGCCTCAGCAGCGATCCCAACGGCGATGCACTCAGCTATCACTGGACAATGCGCTCCCGCCCCGAGGGCAGCAGCGCCGTGCTCACCGATGCCGGCGAGGTTACCGCCGCGCTGGTGCCCGACAAGGCCGGGGATTACGTTATTCAACTGGTGGTGAATGATGGTGAGCTGAATAGCGACGCCGCAACCGTGAAAATCAGTGCCGAAGATCCGCCCCATCTGAAGCTGGAGTTTTATCAAAGCAGCTTCACCGGGCCAGACACATGGCGCGAGCGGAGTATGCCCTACCGTTTAAACGGGAACTCCAGCCACAGTTATCGCTGCGTGGGCAACAACTGTCCGACCATGTTCACGCTGGACACCTATCGCATCACTGCGGTGGGGCAGGATTACTCGCTCACAGATGTCGCGGCCGTGGTGGTCGGATCGACGGGCCTTGGGCTGGCCCCGCAGATCAACGGGCTTCATAACGGCCAGGTGATTGCAGAGGGTTCCTCTGTTGAATTCACCCTGGAGGTGCAGCGCATCAACGTCTTCCAGGCCATTCTGCAATTCTCGTTTGAAGTCGTCGAAACGGGCGCACGTTTCGAGGTTAACCAGACGCTGACACTGCATTAAACGCATCTGGCCCGGCAATGCGACCGGGCCAGATGGATTTTATTCTGCCGGCCGGCGGCGCCGGGTTTGATCTGCGCTGCCGGCTTTCAGACTCAAGGGTTTTCCTTTACCACCGGATAGCACGGATCACCCCACACCGTGCCGGGGTTCTCCATCATCAGCGAAATGATCACCGGCATCAGCTTGCCCAATAGCGCGGCGCAGTCTTCCAGTTGCTGGCGATTCACGCGGCCATTCCAGGTTGCGCCGCCGTGCATGATCTGATTGCGCAGGGTATAGATCCGCTGTAGCAGAACGCCCAGCAGTGCGGCGGTGTTGCCGCCCTTGAGTGCCTTGCGTGCGGTGCGTTTGCCCTCGGCCAGCTTGTCACGCCACTGCCGTTCTGCGATATCGCCGCGCTGGTACTGCCAGAAATCCGGCAATATCCAGGGTGTGTCCAACAAGGCGCGGATCGGCCCGGCGAACTCTTCCCAGGCCAGTTTGCCAAGGCGATTTTCAGTATCCAGCGCGCAAAGCTTTTCCAGAAACTGCCGAAACGTGGCACGTTCGGAAAGCCGATAACGCTCATCAATTTCATAGGCGTAAGCGGCATTGAAAGCAATCCACAGAAAAATGAAGCGGGCATCCACATCTTCGGCCTGCTCCGCTCGCCCCAGCCAGCTCAGGGCCCGGTGCACGCGCAGCCGCAGGTTTTCATGTTCTTGTTCACGCACTTCACGATGGCGCGCTTTCAGTTCAGTGTAAGAAAACATGCAACGGCTCCCCTGCGAGCACTTCTTTCTCTTGCGAGCTCTTCTTCCCTTGCGAGCACCTTTTACCGGCTCCGCTCGCACGCCGCAAACCCGACTGCGACGAGATATGTCGCACAGGTGCGAGAGAATGGTTTTTGGCGGGGGCAAGGATGCACCTGGCACGGATGCCCCTCCCCCAATGCACCCCCCGCCACCTCGCGTTTCAGACAAGGACGAAAATATGTTGAGAAATATTCTTGCTGCCATCGGGCTATGGATGGTTTGCCGTCAAGGCTACGCACACTACCGCGAGCACCAGGCGTTGAAGGTGGCAGCCGCTCGCAATAACGATTCGCAACAGGAGGCTTGAGATGCCGATACGCCCTCGCCCGTTTACCTATCGCTGTGATGAGTGCGGCTGGAGTGCCACGGTGGCGCCGGTGTCGGATGCATTAGGCCCCAACGACATTCACCACCGTTGCGGAAATTGCGGCAACCCCGCCTTGCAGCGTGGCACGCCCTCGCGGCTACAAGCGTTGATAGCAACGCTCAAGCGTGATCTCGGCGGTCGGCCGCCCGGTATGTGATGGGCAATTCAGAGCAGCCGCTGCCGCAACCGTTGCTCGTTCCAGCCTTTGATAACCTCGTTGCCGCCCAGCACAAAGGTGGGCACGCCGCGGGCGCCCAGCCGCTGCCACTCGGCACGGTGCGGGCTGTTGCCTTCGACGTTGAGCTCAACATAGGGGATGTTGTGTTCGGCAAAAAAGCGGCGGGCACGCGCGCAGTAGCCGCACGCACGGGTGGCGTACATCACTACGGTGGGGCGCTCCTGCGGCACGGGGCCCTGCACAACGCCGGCGCTCACCAATTGTGCTTTGCCGCTGTTGTAGAGGCTCGGCCCGTATTGCCATGCCGCCAGCGCGACGATGGCCAGCATCAAGAATCGCATTCCCTTCCTCTCCCATTTTCAGGGCTGACAAATAGGCTGTCGCGGCTGGCGCAGCTTGTCGCCTTGGCGGGTTACCGTGGCAGCGCGGGCCGAAACGGCCTCTTTTTCTAACTCCCGGCCTTCGGCTTTCTACGCTTTACGCTCTACGTTTCATTCTCCGCCAGCAACAATTGCGGCGCCTCAGCGTGCGCCCATCTGGCTGCCGCGCAATTTTTCGGCTTCGGCGCGGGCAGCCTCGCTGCCATCGGTGTTGCCCTGCCGCTGCCGGGCAGTGGCCAGTATATCCCACAGGCCGGCGCGCCATTCAGCGTTGGCGGGCGCCTCTCGCAAAGCGCGCAGGGCCAGCCCCTCGGCATCGCGGGGTTTGCCCTCTGCCAGCCGCAGCTCGGCCAGTTCGCGATACAACACGGTGGCCTCGCCTGCGCCAGCCATGCTCAGTGCCCGCTCCAGATAACGGCCGGCCGCGCCGGTATCGCCCCGGCTGCGCGCATTGCGGGCAGATGCCAGCAAGCTGTGCGCGGGCGAGCTGTCCTGGATGCCGACAGGCATATCATCCCGAGGAGCGGTAGTCGTGGGTGGCGTCAGGGTACAGCCGGCCAGCGCCAGCAGCCCGGCCAGGGCGATCAGTCGAACAAGCGGCGAAACCATCCTCGTACTCCTCCTCGTGAGATATCCTCCCCACAAGCGCTGGCTGCCTCCGGTATCGAGGCCACCAGCATCGGGTAACGGCGAGCGCCCTGGCACCCTTCGGCGCTACGGCGCTGGCCATCGGCATCCATCCACACCCACTCTACCCCCGGGGGCGCATCCTCGCGCAAGCTGCGTTGCGGCAGCGCCGCCATCAAATTACCCCACACCGGCAACGCGGCGCTGCTGCCCGCCACGCCGGCCGGCTGATTGTCGTCGCGGCCGATCCAGACTACCGCCAGATGATTGCCGCTGAAACCGGCAAACCAGGCGTCCCGATAGCCGTCGCTGGTGCCGGTCTTGCCGGCCACCACCAGATCAGCAGGCAGTTGGCCGAGCACACGCTGACCGGTACCGGCGCGCATCACCTGGATCATGGCCCATTGGGTCAGAAACGCCGGGCCTTGTTCGATCACCGGATCGGCGGACACTGGATAACGGGCCAACGGCTGCCCGGCAATATCCAGCACATCGGTAATGCTGCGCAGTGGCGTGCGAAAGCCGCCCGTGGCCAGCGGCTGGTACATCACTGCCACCTCGAAAGGGGTGAGGGCGTGGCTGCCAAGAATAATACTGGGATAGGCGGGGATGCGGCCTTGTACGCCGAGCCGCTTGAGGGTGAGGATCAATGGCTCCAGCCCCACCTCCATGCCCAGGCTGGCCATGGCCTGGTTGCGTGATTGCGCCAGCGCCTCGGCCATGGGAATGGCGCCGCGTGATTCCTTGTCGAAATTCTGTGGTGCCCAGGTGTCGCCGTGCGCCAGCGGCACGGTGATCGGCTCGTCGGCCACCAGCGTCGCCAATGAATATTGCTTCGGCCGCTCCAGTGCTGTCAGCACCACTGCTGGCTTGGCCAGCGAGCCGATTGGCCGCACCGCATCCAGCGCCCGGTTGAAGCCGGCGCTGCGGGGCTGCCGATCCGCCACGATTGCCAGCACATCTCCCTGATCCGGCGCGGTGACGACGACGGCGCCATTGAGCTGGTTATCGCCTTGCGGGTCGCGCTGTGCCAGCACGCGCGCCAGCGCGTCCTCGGCGGCCAATTGCGCCAGCACATCCAGTGTCGAGTGGATGTTCAGCCCTTCGCCCGAGAGCACGGCCGGCGGGTAATCCCGCGCCAGCTGGCGGCGCACCAGATCAATGAACGCGGGGAAGGCGTACAGCGCGCCCCCGCCACGGGGCACCACTTCCAGTGGCCTTGCCAGTGCCGCCGCCAGTGCGTCGTCAGACAGCAGCCCCTGCTCGTGCGCCACATTGAGCACCACATCGCGGCGAGCCTGGGCGCGCTCCGGGCGCCGGCGCGGATCGTACAGGCTCGGGCCTTTGAGCATACCGACCAGCAGCGCAAAATGGTGCGGCTCCAGCTCATTGAGCGGCCGGCCAAAATAAAACTGCGCCCCCAGCCCCATGCCGTGGATCGCTCGCGAGCCATCCTGGCCGAGATATACCTCGTTGAGATAGGTTTCGATGATCTGCGGTTTTTCGTAATGCAGCTCCAGCAGCACGGCCATGGGCATTTCCAGCAGCTTGCGGGAAAGCGTGCGGTCGCGGGTCAGCCAGAAATTTTTTACCAGCTGCTGGGTCAGTGTGCTGCCGCCCTGAGTGAGGCCGCCAGCACGCAGATTGGCAACCATGGCCCGCGCCAGACCGCGCAACGACAGACCGTGATGCTGGTAGAATTGCCGGTCTTCCACCGCCAGCAGCATGTCGTGCAGCATCGGCGGCGTATCGGCCAGGCGCACCAGGATACGGTCCTGGCTATGGCCGGGGTGAATGCTGCCGATCTGCATCGGCTCCAGGCGCGCCACCGGCAGCCGTGCGCCATCCGCGCCACTGAGGCTGCTGATCTGGTTGCCGGCCAGCTGCAACCGGATTTGGCGAGCCGGCTCGCCGCCATCGCTATCGTGGAAGGCGCGAGTGTGGATCAGATAGCTGTTGCCCTGCCGGGAAAACGAGCCCGGCGTCGGCGCGCCGGCCTGCTCGCGATAGCGTAAAAGCGCCAGCAACTGCGTTATATGACGCTCGGCCAGCACGCGGCCACTGTACAGCTCGACCGGCCGCGCATACACTCGCGCCGGCAATTGCCACTGGTGGCTATCAAATCGCTGCCGGACTCTGGCATCCAGCCAGGCCACGCCCAGCATTACCAGCACCAGCAGGATCAGGGCGAGCTGCCATAGCAGGCGTCTGGAAATCAATGGTCGGCGGGCGTTTTTTGACATGGCGGGCAGTATAGAGGAATTCCGTCGGCGATTTGGCAACAGACCTCACCAACCCCATAATGGTTCGCTTTTTCAGGCAGGAGCCGGTGGAAATGACGCGGCAGTACGATATTTATGCCATTGGCAATGCGCTGGTGGATACCGAGATCGAGGTCAGTGACGCCTTTCTCGACCGCATGGGTATTGGCAAGGGTATAATGTCACTGGTGGATCGCGAGCGGCAGCTGGCGCTGATCGACGCCTTGCAGGGTGAGGCCGAACCACACCACCAGACCTGCGGAGGCTCCGCCGCCAATACCATCATCGCCGCCCGTTATTTTGGCAGCCGCTGCTTTTACAGCTGCAAGGTGGCAGATGACGACACCGGCGCGCTGTTTGTGCGCGAGCTGCAAGCCGCCGGGGTAGATACCAATATGGCTACCCAGCGGCCAGCCGGTACCAGTGGCACTTGCCTGGTGATGGTGACGCCCGATGCAGAGCGCACCATGAACACCTTTCTGGGCATTTCGGAGTCTGTCAGCGAAGCCGATCTGGATCTGGCCGCGCTGCGTGCTTCACGGTATGCCTATATTGAAGGCTATCTCGTCACCTCGCCCAGCGCTCGGGCTGCCAGCATCCGCCTGCGGGAGCTGGCCAGGGAAAACGGCACCCAGGTGGCGCTGACATTTTCCGATCCGTCGATGGTGCGTTTTTTTCGCGACGGCTTGCTGGAAATCATCGGCGACGGCATTGATCTGCTGTTCTGCAACGAAGACGAAGGCATGGAGTTCACCGGCACTCGCACCGCCGAGGCGGCGCTGGAGAGCCTGAAGCAATATGCACGGCAAGTCGTTATGACGCGAGGCCCGCGAGGGGCTGTCGCGTTTGATGGTGACACCAGCCACTGGATTGATGGCGTGCCTGTGAAGGCGGTGGATACCAACGGCGCGGGCGACATGTTCGCTGGCGCATTTTTGTATGGCCTGACTCAGGCACTGGATTTCCCGACTGCCGGCCGGCTGGCCTGCGCAGCGGCCGCGCGCGTGGTGAGCGATTTTGGCCCCCGCCTGAGCGCTGCTGCTCACGCCGAGGTACGCCGGCAGATACTGGGGCATTAAAGGTACTGTTTCATGAGCGAAGCACACCGCCTTTGTGCATTGGCGGAAATTGAAGAAGGCCAGGCCCGCGGCTTCGAATTCGGGCACAGATCAGTGATAGCGGTGGCCCGGGATGGCAACCTCTACACTTATGTCAACTGGTGCCCACACCTGGGCATCGGGTTGAATTTTTTCCCGGATGAGTTCCTCGATCAGGAACGGCAGTTCCTGATGTGTGCCAACCATGGCGCGCTGTTCGAGATCGAGACAGGCGAATGCGTCTCCGGCCCTTGCCAGGGAGAGGCATTGCTGCCCGTGCCGCACCAGATCCGGGAAGGGGATATCTGGGTAACGCTCGTGGAGCCACCCACGTAGCCCCAGCAGGAAGACCGCATGCAGGTTCCTGTTGCTTATCATCTGCCGCTTGACACAGCGGCCGGGCAGATACGCGCCTCAGACACCTGCATCTGGCAGATTTCAAGCCAGGGCGAGCACCTTCCTTTTGACAAAACCCGCCTTCCCGGCGGCTACATTGATCCATATCAACAGACTCTCATTTTTACGCGCTAAAGTGCCTGCGCCCCGTTCTCCAAGGATTTTCCACATGCAAGCTTCCACTGCGCCACCCGTCTACAATTATCGAGTTGTCCGCCAGTTCACTGTGATGACGGTGTTCTGGGGCATCGTCGGCATGTTTGTCGGTGTCTGGATTGCCGCCCAGCTCGCCTGGCCTGCACTGAACTTCGATATCCCCTGGCTGAGTTTCGGGCGCCTGCGCCCATTGCATACCAACGGCGTGATTTTCGCTTTTGGTGGCTGTGCCCTGATCGGTACGTCTCTCTATGTGGTGCAGCGCACCTGCCATACCACGCTGGCCTTCCCACGGCTGGCGGGTTTTGTTTTCTGGGGTTATCAGGCAGTGCTTGTGCTGGCCGTGATCACACTGCCCATGGGGCTCACCAGCACCAAGGAATACGCGGAACTGGAATGGCCAATCGATATCTTGTTGGCGGTGGTCTGGGTCTCGTATGCGATCGTGTTCTTTGCCACCATAGCCAAGCGCAAGACAAGCCATATCTACGTGGCCAACTGGTTCTATGGTGCATTCATCATCACCATTGCCGTGCTGCATATCGTCAACAACCTCGCGATCCCGGTGTCGCTGACAAAATCCTATTCGCTGTATTCAGGCACCATCGACGCCATGGTGCAGTGGTGGTACGGCCATAACGCGGTAGGCTTTTTCCTGACTGCCGGCTTCCTCGGGATGATGTATTACTATGTGCCGGTGCAGGCACAGCGCCCGGTATATTCCTATCGTTTGTCGATCGTACACTTCTGGGCGCTGATCGGCGTATATATGTGGGCTGGCCCGCACCACCTGCATTACTCATCGCTGCCGGACTGGGTGCAGTCGGTCGGCATGGCCTTCTCGATCGTTCTGCTGGCACCCAGCTGGGGAGGCATGATCAACGGGGTGATGACTCTGTCGGGCGCTTGGGACAAGCTGCGCACCGATCCGATCATCCGCTTCCTGGTTGTGGCGTTGTCGTTCTACGGCATGAGCACCTTTGAAGGGCCGATGATGTCGATCAAGACGGTCAACGCGCTCAGCCACAACACTGACTGGACCATCGGCCACGTACACGCCGGCGCACTCGGCTGGGTGGCGATGATCACCATGGGCGCACTGTATGTGATGATCCCGCGTCTGTACGGCCGCAAGCAGATGTTTTCCATCGGATGGATCAACCTGCACTTCTGGCTTTCCACTGTCGGCACGGTGCTTTATATCGCCGCTATGTGGGTGTCGGGAATCATGCAGGGCCTGATGTGGCGCGCGGTGAACGCCGACGGCACGCTCACCTACAATTTCATTCAGGAAATGGCCGAGCGACAGCCCTACTACCTGGTGCGTCTGCTAGGCGGCATCCTGTTCTTCGCCGGCATGGTGCTGATGGCAATCAACGTCTACCGCACGCTGCGCGAAACCCGCACGGCTAGCGGTGCTGACAACCTGGCAACGGGGGAATAAGGCCATGTCGAGCAAACACGCAGTCATTGAGAAGAATATCGGCCTGATGATCGCCCTGATCCTGGTCATCATCAGCTTTGGCGGGCTGGTCGAGATCGTGCCGTTGTTCTGGCACAAATCGACCACCCAACCACTCTCCACTCTGCGTCCCTACAATGCGCTGGAGATGGCGGGCCGGGACATCTACATCCGCGAAGGCTGCCATGTGTGTCATACGCAGATGGTGCGGCCATTGCGTGCGGAAACCGAGCGCTACGGGCCATACAGCGTGGCCAGCGAAGATGTCTGGGAACACCCGTTCCTGTGGGGCTCAAAGCGTACCGGCCCGGATCTGGCCCGTGTCGGGCTGCGTCCGATCACCGAACAATGGCACCGTGAGCACCTGCGCGACCCGCGCCACGTTGTGCCGGAATCGAACATGCCGGGCTACCCCTGGCTACAGCACAACACAGTGAACTGGAGCACCATGCCGCGCACGCTGCATGTGTTCAAAAACATCTTCGGCGTGCCTTACACCGACGAGGACATTGCCGAACAGCTGGCGAAGATCGAGGGCGAGTGGGCTGATGCCACAGAAGAAGACGCCGTCATCGCCTACTTGATGTCGCTGGGGCACGCACGTGCCGAGCAGCGCGAGGAGGCCAAGTGAGTTATCACGCTGTAGTGACAGTGGTGTTTTTCATCACTTTTATTGCCATGGCCGCCTGGGTATTTCGCCCGGGCCGCAAGCAGCATTACCAATCGCTGGCCATGACGGCAATCGAGGACGAACTGGATCACCAGGAGACTGAACGATGAGTGGATTCTGGAGCGGGTGGGTTATCGTCCTGGTGGTCGGCAACCTGATCTTTTACGGCCTGCTTTTGCTCGGTAATTCACGCCTCACCCCGGAAGAGGCCTCCCGAGACACCACTGGCCATGTGTTCGACGGCATCGAGGAGCGCAACCAGCCCATGCCTCGCTGGTGGCTGTTCCTGTTCATCGGCACCCTGCTGTTCTCTGCGGTTTATCTGGCGCTTTATCCTGGCCTTGGCAACTTTCCCGGCCTGCTGGGCTGGACCAGTGCCGGGCAATGGCAGGAGGAAGTCGAGCGTGCGGCGGAGCAGAGCGCACCGCTGTTTCGTGAGTATGCCAGGATTCCCATCGAAGAGATGCGCAACCATCCGGAAGCGCTGGCCGTTGGCGGGCGACTGTTTGCCAACCATTGCGCCATCTGCCATGGCTCGGACGCGCGCGGCGCGCGGGGCTACCCGAACCTGACCGATCAGGATTGGCTGTATGGTGGCACGCCGGAGGACATCCGTACCAGCATCGCCAAGGGCCGCCAAGGCACCATGATGCCGATGAAGGCGCTTATCGGTAACACCGAACGTGACGTGCGCGACATGGCGATTTATGTGCAAAGCCTGAGCAATGAAAACATGCGCAACAACCCCGGCTATGCAGACTCCATCGCGCGCGCCGAGCCGAAGTTCACCATGTGCGCGGCGTGCCATGGCGCGGACGGCACCGGCAACCAGGTCATCGGTGGCCCCAATCTGACTGACCGTATCTGGCTGCACAGCCCGCGCCTGGCCGATATAGAGGCTATAATACGCAATGGCATCAGCAGTCTTATGCCACCTCACGAAGGAGTTCTCACGGAAGAGCAGATCCATGTCCTGACAGGGTATGTCTATCAGCTTTCACAACCCCAGGAGTGATCAAATGACTCAGCGGCAGCGCATCCCCGTACAACAAGAGCCGGCACCCGCCACGACCTTGTACGCGCGCCGCGAGCCCATTCAGGTCCGGCACGTGCGCGGCATTTATCAAAAGCTGCGCGATGCCGGCATGGGCATCAGCATTTTCGTCTACATGATCCTGCCCTGGGTTCAGTACAACGGGCGACAAGCCATGTTGTTCGATCTGCCCCAGCGCCGCTTCGACATTTTCATGTTTTCGTTCTGGCCGCAGGATTTCATGTTCCTGGCCTGGGCGCTGATCCTGTCTGCGCTGGCATTGTTTGCTCTCACGGTGTTTGCCGGACGTGTCTATTGTGGTTATCTCTGCCCGCAAACCAACTGGACACGGCTGTTCTTTACCATTGAACGCTGGTGTGAGGGCGATCGGCTACAGCGGCAGAATCTGGCCGCAGCGCCCTGGAGCCTGAACAAGCTTTTCCGGCGAACGGTCAAACACAGTGGTTGGCTGATTGTGTCTCTGGCCACTGGCCTGACTTTTGTCGGCTACTTCACTCCCATTCGCGAGCTGATACCGGATTTCTTTACCGGCCAGATCGGCGGTTGGGCCTGGTTCTGGATCGGGTTCTTCACTCTCGCCACCTACGGCAACGCCGGCTTCATGCGCGAGCAGGTGTGCCTGTACATGTGCCCCTATGCACGCTTCCAGAGCGTAATGTTCGATGCCAATACGCTGATCGTTTCCTACGATGAAGAGCGCGGAGAGCCACGCCGGCGCGGGCTACGCAAAACGGCCGATCCGGGCGAAGCGTTCGGCGATTGCATCGATTGCAATCTGTGCGTGCAGGTGTGCCCTACCGGGATCGATATTCGTGAGGGCCTGCAAGTCGGCTGCATCACTTGTGCTGCCTGCATTGATGCCTGCGATGAGGTGATGACGCGCATTGATCGCCCCAAAGGGCTGATCCGCTACACCACCGAAAACGCGCTGGCCGGTCGCCTTCAGAAACTGCTGCGGCCACGCTTGATCGCCTACGGTGCAGTGCTCGGCGCGCTGACACTACTGTTCACCTGGCAGCTCTACCAGCGCGTACCGTTGCAACTGGATGCGCTGCGCGACCGCCATGAACTGTATCGGCAAACCAGCGACGGGTTTATCGAAAACAGCTACCGGCTCGAACTGCTGAACAAAAGCCAACGCACCCAGCATTACCGCCTGACTCTGGAAGGCCCGGATGTGCTGACACTGGTCGCCGGCCCGCAAATCTTTCCGCTGGCGAGCGGCGAACATCGTTCGGTGCCCGTAACGGTGCGTTACGACCCGTACGAAGAGCCGCCGGCCGACAGCCGCATCTGGTTCCGTGTGCAGTCCCTTGACGACCCACGACAGGAGAACCGCCATGAGTCGCGATTCATCCACCCGGACTGATACCAAACCCTGGTATCGCCACCCGCTGGTCTGGCTGGTCATTCTGCTGCCGGCCAGCAGCGTGATCGGTGGGCTGATCCTGCTTACCATTGCCATTCGCAACGCCGACGATACGGTGGTGGACGACTGGTATCGCGAAGGCCGCACCATCAACCGCACCATGGCCGATGAAGAACAGGCGCGCCGCTTCGGCGTGCGCGCCACGCTGGATTTTCAGGCATTGCCGAGCGTGCAGCTGGAGAGCCGCATTCCGGTGCCCTGGCCCGAGCGGCTGACACTGAAACTGCGCCACCCGACAATCGCCGCACGCGATCATCAATTGAGCCTCGTGCACCAGGGCGAGGGCCGCTATCTCGGCGATCAGCAGATTCAGCCTGATGCCGAGATGATCGTTACACTTGCTCCTGAAAATGGCTACTGGCGCCTGCAACAGCGCGCCCGGCTGGATGACCTGCATACCGTGATGGATGCAGGGAGGGCTCAGTGAGCACGGCCTGCTGGCATTGCGGTGAAGATACCGGCAGCACGCCCTTTACCGCACGCACCCCGGACGGCCTGCGCAACGCCTGTTGCGCAGGCTGTGCTGCGGCGGTGGAAATGATCCACCGCATGGGCCTTTCCGATTACTACCAGCTGCGCACCGAAAACGCGCCTCTCGCGGCACTGGACGAAAACGACCGCACCCTTGCGCTGTTCGACATGCCCGCGCTCGTGGCGCCACACCGGCGGCCGCAGGCCAACGGCCACGACGCCCTGCGCCTGCAATTGGGCAGCCTGCGCTGCGCCGCCTGCTGCTGGCTGATCGAGCAGATGCTGACCGACCTGCCCGGTGTTCATGAAGCGCGGGTCAACCTCGCCACCATGCAGCTCTCGCTTGAGATCGACCAAGGCGATCTTGCGCTGCCGCGGCAGATCGCCGAGCGCCTGTTGCGGCTGGGCTACAGCGTGACACTACCCGGTGATCCGCGCTACGAGCGCGACTTGCAGAAAGAGAAGCGACGCCTGCTCGGCCGCGTCATGCTCGCGGGCCTCGGCGCGATGCAGGCGATGATGTATTCCTTCGTGCTCTATCTGAACGTATTCGACCCCAGCGAAGCAATTTATGAATCCATGCTACGGCTGACCAGCCTGCTGATCGCCACCCCGGTCGTGTTCTACGCCGGCTGGCCCTTTTTCAGCGGTGCCTGGCACGGGCTGAAGCAACGTCAGCTGACCATGGATCTGCCCATCGCCATTGCGCTGCTGCTGGCCTGGGGCGGCTCACTGGTGAATATGGCGCTGGGCGGCAGCCATGTGTATTTCGATTCGGCCGCCATGTTCGTGTTTTTCCTGCTGATCAGCCGTGCCCTGGAGCAGCGGCAACAGCATCGCGTGCGCCGCGCCTGGCAACGCCTTCAGGATGCCCTGCCGCAAGTGGTGCAACGGTTGCGGCACGCCGAGCCGGAATGGATCAGCGTGCAGGAAATCCAGCCCGGCGATATTCTGTTGCTCGCGCAAGGCGATACAGTGCCGGTGGATGGCATTGTGCATGAAGGCGAAGGCGATATTTCCGAAGCCGCCATCACCGGCGAACCATTGCCGGCACGGCGCGTGGTGGGCGATACCTTGCCCGCCGGCGGCAAGGTGCTGGAGGGCCGTGTGCAATTGCGCGCCACCGGCACCGTGGACAGCAGCCTGGTAGCGCAAATTGCCGAGCAGGTCAGCCGCGCAGCGGAAGAGCGTGTCACCGTGGTGCGTGACTGGCAGCGCGTCGCACCGCTGTTTATCGGTGCCTCGCTGCTGCTGGCCGTGGTCACGCTGGCGATTCACTGGGAAGACAGCCCCGCCCTTGCTTTTGAACACATGCTGGCGCTACTGGTGATTACCTGCCCGTGCGCGCTGGCTCTGGCGGTGCCGCTGGGCGTGTCGGCGACGCTCTCCACCGCACTGCGCGAAGGCATTCTGGTTGCCTCACCGAAACAGTTGTTGGCGCTGAATCAGGTTCGCGGCGTGCTGTTCGACAAGACCGGCACGCTCACGCTGGGGGATTTCCAGCTGACCGAATTTCTGGATGCCGCCTCGCCGGCCCACCCGGAAAGCCTCACCCAGCGCTTGGCCATCGCCGCCGCACTGGAAAGCGACCACCCACACCCGCTGGCGCGCGCCTTCGACGGCATGGCCGCCGATCAAGCGCTGACCGACGTGCGCATCAGCCGCGAAGGCGCCGAAGGCAAACGCCAGGGCGTGCACTGGCGCATCAGCGGCGATCCCGCCTATGCGCGCCCGGACAGCACCTGCCTGCTGTTGAGTCGCAACGGCGAGCCCAGCGTACGCTTCTGGCTGACCGATCAACTGCGCCCGGAAACCACCGCCGTGCTGGAGCGCCTGCGCCGCCGCGGCCTGACACTGCGGCTGGCCAGCGGCGATGCCCGCTCGGCCGTGGAATCGCTGGCACGACAGCTACCGCTGGTAGAAGCGCGGGGCCAGATGACCCCCACCGATAAAGCCGCCTGGCTGGCACAACTGGCGCAGGCAGAAGGCCCGCAAATGATGGTGGGCGACGGCATCAACGATGCCCCCGCGCTGCTCAAGGCCGCCGTTTCCGTCGCCCCGGCCAGCGCCACCAGCCTGGCGCGCCGGGCAGCCGGGCTTTATCTGCTGGACGATAACCTGCGCCGCTTGCCGGCGCTGCCTGATCTGGCCGCTCGCAGCCGACAGCTGATCCACCAGAATCTGTTTTGGGCGGTGCTGTACAATGTCATTGCCGTGCCGCTTGCCATGGCCGGCTTCGTCACCCCCTGGGCTGCGGCTCTGGGCATGGCGGCCTCGTCGCTGGTGGTCACCCTCAATGCCAACCGGATGAACCGATGGAAAGCCTCTTCCTGCTGATCCCGCTCAGCCTGATCTTGCTCGGCGTCACCGTCTGGGTGCTGTTCGCCGCGCTCCGCACCGGCCAGTTCGATGATCTGGATCGCCCCGGCTGGCAGGTGCTGTTCGACGACCGCGATCCACCACCCTCTGTGCAACAAGACAGCGAGCCGGAGGAGAAGCCGTGATCACCAGCCTGTTCGCCCCACTTGCCGCCGCGGCACTGCTGGCCGCAGCGGGCAGCCTGCATTGCGCCGCCATGTGCGGCGGGATTGCCGCCAGCCTGACCTTTGCCGTGCCGGAACAGGCGCGCCAGGGGAACCGGTTATGGCTGTGGCAGGGCCTGCTGGGCCTGGGCCGGATCACCACCTATAGCGCACTCGGCGCGCTCGCCGGGCTGCTGGGCAATACCCTGCTGGCACGGCTCAATGGCACGCACCTGATGCTACCAGCGCTGCTGTCGGCGGTTCTGATGCTGCTGCTGGCCGCGCAACTCTACGGCTTTGGCACGCCACTGCGAACGCTGGAGCGGCTGGGCATCGCCCTGTGGCGCCGGCTCTCGCCTCTTACCGGAAAGCTGCTACCGCTGGATCGCCCGCTGAAAGCCTTCGGGCTGGGCACCTTGTGGGGGCTGCTGCCGTGCGGCCTGCTCTATTCCGCATTGCTGCTGGCAGCGGCCACCGGCCACCCCGCCAGCGGCGCAGTGACCATGTTCATCTTCGGGCTCATCACCATTGTGCCGGTGGCCAGCACCGGCGTATTTGCCGGGCAGATCGGCCGACTGCAACGCCCGACGCTGCGCCGCACTGCCGCCACTTTGAGCCTGGGCGTGGCAATGCTGTTCATATGGCAGGCGCTGGCGGCGCCGCACCCGGCCATCCCCGACGTGCCGGGGCTGGAGCTTGAGCATCACCACCATCATCACTGAGCAGTATCGGGTATCATCGGCGCACTCGTTGCCCGCCGCCAGGATAGTCGATGAACAGCCGCCACCCGTTTGATGATCTGACTCCCGACCTGCTGCTGGATGCCGTGGAAAGCTGCGGCTTTCTCAGCGATGGGCGCATGTTGGCGCTGAATAGCTACGAGAATCGCGTCTATCAGGTAGGACTTGAAGATCAAGCACCGATCATTGCCAAGTTCTATCGCCCCGCGCGCTGGAGTGATGCTCAGATTCAGGAAGAGCACGACTTCTGCTTCGAGCTGGCGGAGCACGAGCTGCCAGTAGTCGCCCCCCTGCGCAACGAGGCAGGCCAAA
The DNA here is from genome assembly GCF_023051175.1 of Alcanivorax quisquiliarum. Classification (GTDB taxonomy): domain Bacteria; phylum Pseudomonadota; class Gammaproteobacteria; order Pseudomonadales; family Alcanivoracaceae; genus Isoalcanivorax; species Isoalcanivorax quisquiliarum. Next base: position 36,685 of record NZ_JALKII010000011.1, read on the forward strand.
GCCTGTTCCAGTACGGCAACTTTCGCTTTGCGCTCTACCCACGCAAAGGCGGGCACGCACCGGAGCTGTCCAACCCGGATCACTTGCTGGTGCTGGGGCGGCTGCTCGGGCGTATGCACAACATTGGCGCTATCCGGCCGTTCCAGCACCGGCCGACCCTCACCAGCCAACAGTTTGGTCATGAGGCTGCTGCTTACGTCAGCGAGCATTTCGTGCCCGCCGATCTCAAGCCCGCCTACGATTCGCTCGCCCGGGATCTGCTACAGGCCGTGGATGACGCCATTGCCAGCGCTGGCGCGGTCACTTATCTGCGCGTGCACGGCGATTGCCATGTGGGCAACCTGCTCTGGCGCGATGATGCTCCGCATTTTGTCGATCTCGACGACGCCCGCATGGCACCGGCCGTGCAGGATATCTGGATGCTGCTTTCCGGCGAACGCAATCAGCAAGCTCGACTGCTGGCAGAGATCCTGGAGGGCTACACCGAGTTCCGCGATTTCCACAATGCCGAGCTGCGCCTGATCGACGCCCTGCGCACCCTGCGGATGCTGCATTTTTCCGCCTGGATAGCACGGCGCTGGGATGACCCCGCCTTCCCCCGCGCCTTCCCCTGGTTCGACAGCCCTCGCTACTGGGGCGAGCAAATTCTCGCCCTGCGCATGCAGATGGCGGAGCTGAATGAAGTACCGTTGGTCCGTTACTAGGCGTTTTTTGCCCTCTATCGCCCCCAAAAGCCCCATTCATGGCGAATAAGCCCCAAAATGTAATTGAGTTATTTTGCCTAATGCGCAAAATAGGCCCTGCGGCACAGGATCGTTATCCGCTCGCGCCTGCCGAATGGCCGGCGCCTCCCCGGTGACGATATTCAGGGAAGCCTGTCGCCAGCACCCAATTTCTCTGGAGCTTACACATGCAGCAGCCCATGTTCATCAAGACGAGCGATGGCCGCTATCAGACCACGCGCCCGATCACTGAAGAAGAGCTATTTCTCTACGCAAGCGAGTTGCTTGAAGCCGATTTGCGTAAACGCCCCGGGCTGAAAAGCTCCACGGATGTTGCCGAGTTCCTGCGGTTGCGGCTCGGCCATGAGAAGCGAGAAGTGTTCTCGGTGATTTTCCTGGATCACAAGCATCGGATGCTGAAATTCGAAGTGATGTTCATGGGCACCATCAATGCCGCTATTGTTTACCCCCGTGAGGTGGTCAGGCGCGCACTGGAAGTCAACGCCGTCAATATTATCCTTGCGCACAACCACCCCTCCGGCGATCCAGAGCCCAGCAAGCAGGATTTCGAGATCACTCGCCGCATCAGCGATGCCTTGCGGCTGGTGGAGATTCGCGTTCTTGATCACCTGGTGGTCTGCCGCGACAGCTTTATCAGCCTCTCCGAGCGGGACTGGCGCATGGACGAGCTGCACAGCGTGCCCCGTTGAGCGCACACATCTGGCCCGCCAGCCGGGGCGCCCAACGCGGAGCTTGAGCAAACATGACTGCCGACCTCCGCACACCGTTATCGTGATCAGGATTTCGCAGCCGGGAAGAAAGGATACAAGCAGGAAGCCGGCGGTCAGATCAGGCCCGACAGGGACCGTCCGCTCTCAGGCGAGACCCCCGCGCCTTGCCTGAGTGATTGCCGGCTCTCACGCGCCCGTCTCTGTCACGCAGATCGTGCACGCCGTGCAAAAAAGCCTCGCACGAAAACCGCCCAAGAAAGCCATGCGCAAAAGCCGCTCATGAAGTCACTCATGAAGGCCACGCACAAAAGGCACTCTCGGAAGCCACGCGCGCTACAAAGAAGAATAACGAAGCGGGCGCCGTGCTCAGCGCCCGGCACTTCGATACAGGGCGTCAGCCGACAGCTTTATTCACAGTCTGCTCGATCAGCCGGGCGACTTGTGGCAGCACCTGCTCCGGCAGATCATGGCCCATCCCGTCAATGATGTGCAGCGCCGCTCCGGGAATATGCCTTGCCGAGGCGCGGCCACCCGCTGGCCGCACCAGTGGATCGGCGCTGCCGTGAATCACCGTCGCAGGGCAGCGAATCTTCTTTACATAAGGCGTCAGATCACCAGTGGCGAGAATAGCCATGAACTGCTGCCGCACCCCACGCGGATGCAGCCCACGCGCCCAGCTTTCGCCGAACATTTGCTCAAGCAGCGCTTCGCCGGGCGGCAAACGGCCGCCAATAGTGCGCATCATCTGGCGCCCGAAAGCGATGTACTGTTCTTCGTTGGTGATGCGCACTCGCGGCCCGACCAGCGCTTTCAGCGCGGCGGGTTTCGGTGGTGGCAACCAGCGGCTGTTGGTGCTGGACATGATCGAGGTCAGGCTCGACACCCGCTCCGGCCGCGTAGCCGCCATCAACTGGCTGATCATGCCGCCCATGGACACACCGATCAGGTGTGCTCGCTCAATGCCCAGGGCATCCAGCAGCGCGCACGCATCACCGACCATGTCGTGCAACGTATAAGGCGCATGCACTTTCAAGCCCAGCGTGGCCCGCACAATTGCTGCGATCGCGGAATGCCGCAACGGTTCACGCAGCAGCGTCGAGAGGCCTACATCACGATTATCGAAGCGAATGACACGAAAACCGCGTGCGGCCAATGCATCCAGCAATGGCGCCGGCCAGAATACCATCTGCGCCGACAAGCCCATGATAAAAAGCAGCGGTATGCCGTCTTCCGGCCCGCGCTCGTCATAAAAAAGTTCGATCCCTTGCGGCGTCTTGATGCGCCCGCTGCGCAAGGGTGTGGCGGCAGCCGCCACATTGTTCTGTGCAGTTGTCATGGGAGGCAACAGTAGGCAAATGTGCCCTACCGGGCAAGAGCTCCCCCGGCGCTCGAAAGCGATTGGCCCGAACGGCGGGCCGCCGCTGCTCCGGCCTGTTCAGTGCCGCTGTTTTGCCGCGCCGCATCTCGACAAAGCACGCTACAATAGCGCCATGCGTCTCGATTACTTTCTTGCTCACAGCGCCGGCCTGACCCGCAAACAGGCAAAGCAACTCATCAGCCGCGGCGCAGTGACCGTCGATGGCCTGACACGCCCCAAAGCCGGCGATATTATCGCCGGGCACACCGTGCGCCTTGATGGAGAAATCCTGCAACTGCCCGGCGAACGCTATCTGATGTTGCACAAACCACCCGGGGTGGTCTGTTCCACCGCTGACCCTCGTCACAGATCGGTACTTGCACTCTTGCCGCGTGCCGAACAGCACAGCTTGCGCATCGTCGGCCGCCTCGACATCGACACCACCGGGCTGCTGTTGCTGACCACCGACGGGCCGTGGCTGCATCGCATCACCTCACCACGCAGCCACTGCCCGAAACGTTATCGCGCCACCCTCGCCGAACCACTTGATGATACCGCCTTGCAACAATTGCGCGAAGGCGTGCTACTGCGTGACGACCCGACACCCACCCGGCCGGCACTGGCCGAGCGGCTCGCTCCCAACGTGCTGTCGCTGACCATTACCGAAGGCCGTTACCATCAGGTGAAACGCATGGTCGCGGCAACCGGCAACCGCGTGCTGGCCCTGCACCGGGAAGCCATCGGCACCGTGTCACTTGATCCCGCCTTGGCGGCAGGCGAATTCCGCCAACTGGATGCGCAGGAAATTATTTCCCTGAGCACAGTATGACCGCTCAGTTTCCAGTGTTTTGACCCACCTCTGATATACTCCTCGCGCCAAAAAAATGGCCGCATCAGGCATAACTGCAAGGTGCTGGCCGAACTTTTCTGAACGGACATCACAGGAGGAAACAACCACACGCATCATTTCTTATAAGATAGTAAAAAAACGGCTTCAACCTGCCCCTCACCCTGTGCCCGGCTCACCCTGCCCTGTAAAACTAAAGGTGCCTGCAATCTGCTGGCACGTTCAGGCTCGTCGTGCAAATTACTGCACAACGCCAGAACAGCGAGTTCAGCACTGCCAAAAAGGCCGGCAAATATATGCCGCCGAACGGCCAGAGCTGATCGGACACCTCGCTGGGTTTTGCGCACACGACATTCGGCCCGGCCATGCCCGCTTTGATACCGGCAATGGCACGCAGGACAGCGCGACCGGTTCGTCAGGGAACAGCTCGCCGGCACCCTTTTGGTGTTGGCCAACCATGCATCGCGGGATTGCCCGCACTCGGAGCTATCAGGATAAAACCGATGAAAAAAATGATTTCGCTACCCGCCCTCACTGCCCTGGCCACTGCCGTCTCGGCCATGCTGATCGGCACCTCTGCAACAGCTGGTGGGCTGACACTCAATGAGCAAAGTGCCAGTGGCATGGGCACAGCTTACGCCGGCCGTGCCTCCTCTGCGCTGGATGCCAGTACCGTGTTCGGCAACCCCGCCGGCATGTCGCGTCTCGGTGCGCAAGCCAGCGGCGGTTTTGCCGTGATTGACGCGCACATTGATATCCGCAGCGCCAGCGGCGACGCCCCCGGCTCCAACCGAGGCGACATGGTGCCCTTCTCTGTGATCCCGTTTGGCTACTACGTCAATCCGATCAACGACGACTGGCATTTCGGGATCGGCCTCTATGCGCCCTTCGGAGGCGATGCGGATTACGAGCGCAACTTCCAGGGCCGCTATAAAGGCACCCAGACCACCATCCAGGTCGTCACCGTACAACCCACGCTGAGCTACAAGCTCAACGAGCGCATGTCGGTGGGCGTGGGTGCGATGGTCAGTCGCATCGACGGCACCCTGGCCTTCAACCTTGATACCACTGCGCTGGGTGGTGCCGGCGATGGCCGCGTGAAGAGCACCGGGCATGATTATGGCGTCGGCTACAACATCGGCTTCATTGCCGATCTCACCGATGCCACCACACTCGGCCTGACCTATCGCTCGAAGGTGGAATACAACTTGCGCGGGGAAACCAAGGCGCGGAATTTTCCAGCAACGGGCGCAGCACTCGGGCTGATTGACGGCGATTATCGCGGCAAGCTCGATTTCACTTCACCGGAAGCGGCGGAAATCTCCGTCACGCACCGGCTGGATGATCGCTGGACATTGCATGGCGGCGCCATGTGGACACGCTGGGATCGCCTGTCGCGCATTGTCATCGACAACAACGCGCAAGGCTCGTTGCAAACGCTCGAAGAAGAAGTGCAATGGCGCAACACCTGGGCCTTTGCACTGGGCGCCTCCTATCAGCTCAACCCCAGCTGGGTGCTGCGAGCCGGCGCGGCGCTGGATGAATCCCCGGCCACTAATGATTTTCGCAGCGTGCGCACCCCCTATGGTAACCGCAAGGTGGTATCGCTGGGCGCTGGCTGGTCACCGACAGCGAACCTGACCGTGGATCTCGCCTACGCCTACCTGTGGGAGAGCAAAGCGAGCATCAACCAGCCCGCCGAACCACTGCGGCCGGGTTACGCCGCCACCTACGACACCGACGCCCACGGCCTGTCTGCGCAATTCACCTATAAATACTGACGATACCGGCGCGGGCCAATGGCTCGCGCCTCGTTTCCCGCCAATCCTCATTCATTCTTGCGGCACGGCCGCCCATCCAACCCACTGGCGCCCTTCGCGAGCGAGCAGATATTCCGGGGCAAGCCGGGAGAGGGGGCGAATCTCGGGAAAAGCAGAAAAAACCGTTTCTACTTTTCCTCAACCGCCATGCTGTCCACGTTCTGGAAGCCACGGGGCAGCTTGGCACCACGTCGGCCGCGCTCGCCCAGATAATGCTCCACATCGCTCGGTTTGAGATTGAGATGCCGGCGGCCGGAATAAACCACCAGCGTGTCATCTCGCTCGAATACCTGCACTGCCTGCACGAACTCCACCCGATCCTGCACCCGCGCCGCAGGGATCGACATCATCTTGTTGCCTTTGCCGCGCGCCATTTCCGGCAACTCCGTGGCGGGAAATATCAGCAGGCGCCCTTCGTTGGAGAGCACCGCTATCAGTGCCGTTGCCGGATCTTTTATCCGCTGCGGCGCCAACACCTGCGCTCCATTCGGCACCGTGAGCACTGCCTTGCCTGCCTTCTTGTTCCCCTGCAAATCGCCCAGCCGGGCAATAAAGCCGTAACCGGCATCCGTGGACAGTAACCAGGTTTCCTTGTCCTGCCCCATCAATGCCGCGATAAAGCTGGCACCGCTGGGTGGCGCCAGGCGCCCCGACAACGGCTCTCCCTGGCCACGGGCCGATGGCAGCGTGTGGGCAGGCAGCGAATAGCTACGCCCGGTGCTATCCAGAAAGCAAACCTGCTGGTTTGTTTTCCCTTGTGCGGCGGAAAGGAAGCTGTCGCCCGTTTTGTAACTCAGGCCGCTTGCATCCACATCGTGGCCTCTGGCTGCACGCACCCAGCCTTTTTCCGACAACACTACCGTGATCGCATCCGCGGTCATCAGCTCGGTTTCATCCAGTGCCTTTGCGTCATCACGCTTGACCAGCGGCGAGCGGCGGTCGTCGCCGTATTTCTCGGCATCTTCCTTCAGTTCTTTCGCCACCAGGCTTTTCATCTTGGCCATCGAGCCCAGCGTTTCCGTGAGCCATTCACGCTCTTGTGACAGCTCATCCTGCTCGCCGCGGATTTTCATTTCCTCAAGCTTGGCGAGATGGCGCAGCTTCAGCTCCAGAATCGCCTCGGCCTGCCGGTCGCTGATACCGAACCGTTCCATCAGCACCGGCTTGGGTTCATCCTCGAAACGGATGATGCGGATTACTTCGTCAATATTGAGAAACGCAACCAGCAGGCCATCCAGGATATGCAGCCGGTCTTCCACTTTGTCGAGCCGATGCTGGAGCCGTCGGCGCACGGTAATCATGCGGTACTGCAACCATTCATTGAGAATGGTATCCAGCGACTTGACCCGAGGCCGGCCATCCAGGCCGATCATGTTCAGGTTGATGCGGTAGTTTTTTTCCAGATCCGTGGTGGCGAACAGGTGGCCCATCAGCTGTTCCACATCCACCCGACCGGAGCGTGGTGTGATAATCAGCCGGGTCGGGTTTTCATGATCCGATTCATCACGCAGATCGGTGACCATCGGCAGTTTTTTCTTCTGCATCTGATCCGCAATCTGCTCCAGCACCTTCGCGCCCGACACCTGGTGCGGCAGAGCAGTGATGACAATATCGCTCTCCTCCCGCTCCCAGACCGCTCGTTGGCGCACACTGCCCCGGCCTTCGGAATACATCCGGATAAGATCATTTCGCGGCGTGATGATTTCCGCTTCGGTCGGAAAATCCGGCCCCTGGATAAACTCCATCAGATCATCCAGCGATGCGCCGGGATCTTTCAGAAGATGAATGCAGGCATTGGTGACTTCACGTAGATTGTGCGGCGGGATGTCGGTGCTCATGCCCACGGCAATGCCGGTGGTGCCATTGAGCAACACGTTCGGCAGACGCGCCGGAAGCAGCTTGGGCTCATCCATGGTGCCATCAAAGTTGGGCACCCATTCCACCGTACCTTGCCCCAGCTCCGACAACAGCACCTCAGCGTAAGGCGCCAGCCGCGATTCGGTATAGCGCATCGCGGCAAAGGATTTCGGATCATCCGGCGAGCCCCAGTTACCCTGGCCATCCACCAGCGGATACCGGTAACTGAAAGGCTGTGCCATCAGCACCATCGCCTCATAGCAAGCTGAATCACCGTGCGGGTGATACTTGCCCAGCACATCCCCTACGGTACGCGCTGATTTCTTGTACTTGGCAGTGTTCTTGAGGCCAAGCTCGCTCATTGCATACACAATGCGGCGCTGCACGGGCTTCAGCCCATCACCGATATGCGGCAGCGCGCGATCAAGAATCACATACATGGAATAATCCAGATATGCCTTCTCGGTATAGTCGCGCAGCGACGTTTTTTCAAAATCGTCAGCCATTCTCTTTACTCTTGAATGCTTTTCACGGCATCTGTCCGGCCAGTGCCGGCCCAGACACCTGTACGCTTAAACCTCGGCCAGATTGCCTTTCGTTTCCAGCCATTCCTTGCGATCGGATGCGCGCTTTTTGGAAAGCAGCATGTCCATCAGCTGATGAGTATCTTCGGCATCCTCGATGGAGAGCTGTACCAGCCGGCGTGTCTCGGGCGCCATGGTAGTTTCGCGCAGCTGTAGCGGATTCATTTCACCCAACCCCTTGAAGCGGGTAACCTGCGGCCTGGCCTTTTTCTTTTCCGCGCTGATGCGGTCGAGAATACCCTGACGCTCGTCATCATCCAGCGCATAAAAAACCTCCTTGCCTACATCAACCCGGAACAAGGGCGGCATGGCCACAAACACATGCCCTTGCCGCACCAACTCGGGGAAATGACGGAGGAACAACGCGCACAGCAGCGTGGCAATGTGCAGCCCGTCGGAATCGGCATCAGCGAGAATACAGACCTTCCCGTAACGCAGGCCGGCGAGATCATCCACGCCCGGCTCGATGCCCAGCGCCACGGCAATGTCATGAATCTCCTGCGAAGCGAGTACTTCGCCGGAATCCACTTCCCAGGCATTCAGGATTTTACCGCGCAGCGGCATGATGGCCTGGAATTCGCGGTTGCGTGCCTGCTTGGCGGAGCCACCGGCGGAATCCCCTTCCACCAGAAAGATTTCCGTTTGCGCAGGATCATCGCTCGCACAATCTGCCAGCTTGCCGGGCAGCGCGGGGCCACTGGTAATCTTCTTGCGAGCCACTTTTTTTGCGGCGCGCAGCCGCTTCTGGGCATTGCCGATACACAGCTCTGCGAGCTGGCCGGCTTCATCCGTGTGCTGGTTCAGCCAGAGGCTGAAAGCATCTTTCACCACACCCGAAACAAACGCGGCCGTGGCACGCGAGCTCAGGCGCTCCTTGGTTTGCCCGGCAAATTGCGGGTCTTGCATCTTGACGCTGAGGACGTAGCTGGCGCGATCCCAGATATCTTCCGGCGCCAGCTTCACACCACGCGGCAGCAGATTGCGAAATTCGCAGTATTCACGCATGGCATCCAGCAGGCCGGCGCGCAATCCGTTGACGTGGGTGCCGCCCTGCGGGGTGGGGATCAGGTTGACGTACGGCTCGGTCACCAGCTCGCCGCCTTCCGGCATCCACAGCACCGCCCAATCGACGGCTTCGATATCGCCCTTCATGCTTCCGGTGAAGGGCGCCTCGGGCAGTTTTTCCCAGCCACGCGTAGCGTCGTCGAGATACTCCACCAGGCCATCCGCGTATTGCCAGGTTTCTGTCTCGCCACTGTTCTGATCTTCCAGCACCACTTCCAGGCCGGGGCACAGCACGGCCTTGGCGCGCAATAGATGACGCAGGCGCGGCACGGAAATCTTTGCTGAATCAAAATACTTTTCGTCGGGCCAGAAGCGGATCCGGGTACCTGTGTTGCGCTTGCCGCAGGTATCGATGACCTCCAGGTCGGAGGTCTTGTGCCCGCCGGCAAATGTCATGCGATAAACCTGGCCGTCACGGCGCACGCGCACTTCAAGCTGGCTGGAGAGCGCGTTCACTACCGACACCCCGACACCGTGCAAGCCACCGGAGAACTGATAGTTCTTGCTGGAGAACTTGCCCCCGGAATGCAGCGTCGAGAGGATCACCTCGATACCCGGTATTTGCATCTGCGGATGTATGTCCACGGGCATCCCGCGGCCGTCATCTTCCACCGATACTGAACCATCCTTGTACAGCACCACATGCACCTTGCGGGCAAAACCGGCCAGTGCTTCATCGACACTGTTGTCGATCACTTCCTGGGCAAGGTGGTTGGGGCGGGTGGTGTCGGTGTACATGCCCGGGCGCTTGCGCACCGGGTCGAGGCCACTGAGGACCTCAATATTCTCAGCTGTGTAATGGGTGCTCATTGCTGTCCTTCAGTCCAGCTCAATACCACAAAACCGCAACACTAACGGAATGAAGGCATCGAAGTCATCAAAGCTGTGGCTGCCGCCCAGCCCCCGGTAGAGGTGGCAGTCGGCATACAACTCCCAGGCGTCGCGCCAGTCCAGCGTGTCGTCGCCAGTTTGCAGCAACACCAGCATCTGTTCGGGGCGTGCGATATCGTCAACACCATAATGCCGCAGCTGCTCCACCCACTCCGGCTGAAGCTGGTAGCGCTCACCGGTATGGTAATGGGCCACCTCGCCGATATGGGCTTGCAGCAGATCCCAGGGGCGCACCGCCGGATTGATCAGCACGGCGCGGGCGTCATGATGCGCGGCCAGCCAGGTGGCGTAGAAACCACCCAGCGACGACCCGACAAAAGCAACCGGCCCGGCACCTGCCAAGGTGCCTTCAAGAATTGCCATGGCACGGCGCGGCTCCGGTGGCAGCTCCGGCACAAACAGCCGGTGCGCCGCTCCCCGCTCGGCAAACCAGCGCACCATCTGCTGCGCCTTGTGGGATTGCGGCGAACTGTTGAAGCCGTGGATATAAACCAGTGAAATCTGATCGGATATCATAATATCTGGCCCTCACAGAGATGCCCGATGGTATCACGACATCCGGCAGGCCGTAGCGGGCACTCAATAACCCTTGACGCTGAAATCCACCTCGAACTCCACTTCTTCGACCCGGGAGACGGCGGTTTCGATGGTGCCGTCCGCGTACAGATTGAACCAGCGGTAACCGGGTGCTGCGCTGTCCACGGCAAAATGCTCGCTGCCAGGTTTGAACTGCACGCAGGTCGAGGGCGCGGCATACAGCTTCACCCCGCGCCGCTCGCCGCTGTACTCCTGATGAACGTGCCCCCAGATGACGGCACGCACTTTCGGGTGGCGATCCAGGATAGCGAAGAAGCGATCAGCGCTGGCCACCACCTGCTCATCCAGCCAGGCACACCCCATGGGCACCGGATGGTGATGCAGACAGACCATGACGTGTTCCGTGCGAGCATTGCCCAGGGCGCGGTCGAGGAACGCCAGATCCGCCTCGTACAATTCGCCGGGCACTTCGCCGGGGATGGTGGAATCGAGCAGCACGAACGTCCAGGCGCCGAACTCTGTTACGCAGGGGCTGACATGCTCCCGCTTTGCCTGAAGTGCGGCAAGCATGGGCGCGGGTTTGTCGTGATTGCCTTCCAGCCAGTAGGTCGGGGCGCGCAATACCGATAGCGACTCTCGCAAACGCTCATACGAGGTTTGCGACGCATCCTGAGACAAGTCGCCCGTCGCCAGTATCAGATCAATGCGGGGCTGTTCTTGCTGGATCAGCTCCAGCACCTTGTCCAGGCTGAACTGGGTTTCCAGCCCGAGCAGGCGCCCCTTTTCATCCTCGAACAGGTGGCAATCCGACAACTGCACCACTCGCAGGGGCTTTTCTTCCGGCACCTGGCTCAATATCCCCGCTCCCTCCCGATATCTACAAACCTGGCGTGGCGGGCCGGCCGCAGGCGGTGCACATCACCCCGCAGACTGTGCCTCCGAACCACCGTTGCCGTGCGCCTCCCCCCGAAACCACACAGCTACACCAGTGTACGCGCTGACGGAAACCGCACTGCCGCACTTTCCCGGCATCACTGCGCTCTCTGAAGTCAGGCCCTCCTTATAAACCAAAGGCCACTGACATTTCTAGCAGCGCACGCACAGGGTGAGACATGCTTATCAGGCATCCGAGATCAGCGGTCGCCATGGGGTGCCCGCCGCCGCGCCATGTTCTTGCAGATGGCGCAGCCATTCGGCCAGAAAACGGTTCCACTGCACCTTTTCATCGCGCTGGTGCATGGCCGCGTTGGGGTAGTCGTGCCGTGCCGGCACGGTTCGACGATAGGGCCGTGCTCCGCTCACCTCGGCGCTGCGGGCATCATGGTACATCCGTACAGTCAGCGCCGGGCCAGGCAGCAGGCTGTGCGGGCTGTGCTGCTCCAGCTCCAGCATGGTGGTGTAGCGGCAGCGCTCCAGCACACGCAGCGTCAGGCTGCCGGGCGCGGCGTCACCCTGAGGCAGCAACAGCCGCGCTTCGTCACGCTCGCCCAGCCAGCGCAGCAGGCGCATCAACCGGCCATAATTGGCCTCACAGTGCGCCATCATTTCCCGCAAATCGACGCGGTAGCGCTGGCGCCGTGCAAGATCGTCCCGATCGCCCCGATCCGCGCCTGGCGGGCGCTGTCCTGCAGATTTATTCGCGTTCAAAACTGGCTATCCCCCGTGCTCTATCTGGCGCTCGTGGCGTTGCAGCAAGCGCTGATGATGCAGCATCAGCCAGTGCAGTGCGATCAGGCAGGGCGCGTTATCCAGCTGCCCGCTTTCGATCAGCGCCGGCACTTGTGCCACCGGCACCGTCTGCACGCGGATATCCTCGCCCTCCTCCGGGTGCCCGTGGACGCCGCCGGCATTGCCGAGGTCTGCTTCGGCAAAGAAGAGGTGAAGGCGCTCGTTGCTGCCGCCGGGGCTGGCCATATAGCTGGGCAGTGGTACCAGCTCGCCCAGCGCGATGCCGGCCTCTTCCTGCGCTTCACGCCGCACCAGTTGCTCCAGCGATTCGCCTGCCACATCGCGAATGCCTGCAATCAGCTCCAGGCACCATGGCGAGGGCCGAAAATCCAGCGCCCCGACGCGAAACTGCTCCACCAGCAGGATTTCGTCCCGCACCGGGTCCCACGGCAATACCGCTACGGCTTCGGTGCGCACGAACAGCTCTCGCGTCAGCTCACGGCTCCAGCCGCCGTTGAACAGCCGGTGCCGAAGGCGCAGGCGATCCAGGCGAAAAAAGCCCCGGTACGGGCTTTCCCGCTCGATGATTTCCACATCCTTGCGGGAAAAGCCCGGCTGCGTCGTCACGCTTTCACCTCGTGATAAAGCCGTGCGCCGGTGGCCCGGAACTCCGCTGCCTTCTGCTGCATGCCCGCTTCGCTTTCCGCGGCTGCCGCTTGCTCCTGTTCCTGCGCAGCGGCGTAATCGCGCACTTCCTGGGTGATCTTCATGGAGCAGAATTTCGGCCCGCACATGGAGCAGAAATGCGCCTGTTTATGCGCTTGCCTGGGCATTGTTTCGTCGTGGTAGGCGCGAGCGCGATCCGGGTCCAGCGAGAGGTTGAACTGATCTTCCCAGCGAAATTCAAAACGTGCTTTCGACAGTGCGTTGTCACGCAACTGGGCGCCAGGATGCCCCTTGGCCAAGTCGGCGGCATGCGCTGCGATCTTGTAGGCGATGATGCCCTCTTTCACGTCCTCGCGATTGGGCAGGCCCAGATGTTCTTTGGGTGTCACGTAGCACAACATGGCGGTGCCATACCAGCCGATCATGGCTGCGCCAATGGCACTCGAGAGGTGGTCATACCCCGGTGAAATATCCGTCACCAGCGGCCCGAGCGTGTAGAACGGTGCTTCGTGGCACCACTTCAATTGCTCTTCCATGTTCGCCTTGATCATGTGCATCGGCACATGGCCGGGGCCTTCGATCATCACCTGCACATCGTGCCTCCAGGCGATCTCGGTCAGCTCGCCGAGGGTGCGCAGCTCGGCAAATTGTGCCTCGTCGTTGGCATCTGCGACGCAGCCAGGGCGCAAGCCGTCGCCCAGGCTGAAGGTCACGTCGTATGCCTTCATGATGTCGCAGATGTCTTCGAAATGGGTGTAGAGGAAGCTTTCCTGATGATGCGCCAGGCACCATTTCGCCATGATCGAGCCGCCACGAGAGACGATGCCTGTCACCCGTTTTGCCGTCATCGGCACATAGCGCAGCAGCACGCCCGCGTGGATGGTGAAGTAATCCACACCTTGTTCGGCCTGCTCGATCAGGGTGTCGCGGAAGATTTCCCACGTCAGGTCTTCGGCCACGCCGCCGACTTTCTCCAGCGCCTGGTAAATCGGCACCGTGCCGATCGGCACCGGCGAGTTGCGCAAAATCCACTCGCGGGTTTCATGAATATTGGCGCCGGTGGAGAGATCCATCACCGTATCGCCGCCCCAACGCGTGGCCCAGGTCATCTTGGCCACTTCTTCTTCGATAGAAGAGGTAACGGCCGAGTTGCCGATATTGGCGTTGATCTTGGTGAGGAAATTCCGCCCGATGATCATCGGCTCGATTTCCGGGTGGTTGATGTTGGCCGGTATCACCGCCCGGCCACGGGCTACTTCGTCACGCACAAACTCTGGCGTGATCTCGGCGGGGATGGCGGCACCAAAGGGCTGCCCCGGATGCTGCTCCACCGGTAACCCGGCGGCACGGGCAGCAGCCAGCTTCTGATTTTCGCGCAGGGCAATGAATTCCATCTCCGGCGTGATAATGCCGCGGCGCGCATAATGCATTTGCGACACATTGTGCCCGGCGCGGGCCTTCAAAGGTGTGCGAGCACCGGGAAAACGCAGCCCCGCCGTTGCCACATCACGCTCGCGGCGACGGCCGTATTCGGAACTCAGCGCGGGCAGTTGCTCGGTGTCCTCGCGCTCGCTGATCCAGCCCGCACGCACGGCCGGCAAACCTGCGCGAATATCGATTTTTGCCGCCGGATCAGTGTAGGGGCCAGAGGTGTCGTACACCGCCAGCGGCGGGTTCGGCTCCTGGCTGCCGTCGGCCAGCAGCGTGGGGTGCTGGCTGATTTCACGCATGGGCACACGCACATCGGGGCGGCTGCCTGTCACATAGATCTTGCGCGAACCGGAAATCGGCTGGCACGCCTCCTGAATGGCATCGGCGGGGGCGTCGTTGACCTGATCGTAAGGCACAGTAAATCTCCAGCAAGAGTGGCGCAGCCTGGTGCAGAGTCAGGCCGCAGGTTCGAATACGGGGAATCGGGGTGGATAGTGCGCGGGCGGCTCACCCACCAATGCGAAACATCGAACGCTCACTATACGCCAGCGCGCCAAAGCCCCTCAACCAACCACAGCGGGCGTATTAACTGATACCCTGCTCTCGCGACAGCCCGCTCCGGGCGACAGAACCCCTGCACTGACAGCCTGTCAAACCGTGACACCTGAGCACGGGAAGTATTACAAAAGGTGACGGATTGCCGGTACCATTGGGCCTTCCGCCTCCGCGAATAACGGGAACCTTTACCATGCGCACCACTGGTTTATCCATTGCCGCAGCCGCCGCGCTGGCGCTTGCGGTTACCGGCACGGCCCACTCCGCCACGCTGGCTGATGTACTGGAATCCGCCTGGCAGGCAGATTCGCAATGGAGCGGCGCCCTGCGTACCTGGGAAGCCGAGCAGGAAACCCTCGTGCAGGGCCGCTCCGGCTTGTTGCCCAGCGTACACGCCAGTTATGCCTGGCTCGACAACGACATCAAGCTCACCTCCAGCCCCGGCGGGGAAACCGATTTCGAGACGGAAACATTGACGGTATCGCTAGTGCAGCCGCTATTCCGCCCCGGCGCCTGGTATGCCTACAAACAGGCTGATGCCGCGACTTCACTGGCAGCCGCCAATTTCCAGCAGGCCCGCCAGGATTTCCTGTTGCGTGTGGCGCAGCAGTATTTCGGTGTGCTGCAAAGCTGGGAGAATCTGGTGTCGATCCGTGCCGAAGAGCGCGCCATCGGCCGCCAGCTGGAGCAAACGCGTGAACGTTTCGATGTCGGTCTGGTGGCTGTGACGGACGTGCACGAAGCCGAGGCGGTGTACGATCTGACCCGCGTTGAGCGCATCCTTGCCGAAGCGGATTTCGATATCGCCCGCGACCGCCTGGAGGCTTTGACAGGCCGCTCCTGGGAAAGCCTGGCGGCCTTGCAGGAAGATCTGCCGCTGGATGGCCCACAGCCGGCCGAGCCGCAGCAGTGGGTAGAGATGGCACGCCAGCAGAACCCGACCGTGCTGGCCGCGCTGTACCAGGCAGAGACGGCGCGCCATTTTGCCAGCCAGCGTGCCTGGGATCATGGCCCGACGGTGGATCTGGTAGCCCAGCATCAGCGTTACAAAAATGACGCCAGCGGGCCGATCGGCACGCTGAACCAGCCTGATACCCGCACCAACGCCTACGGCATCGAAGTGAACCTGCCGTTGTTCCAGGGTGGCGGCATCAACAGCCGTCGCAAACAGGCGGCGCTGCAACATGAAGCCAGCCAGGACAGATACCAGCAAGCCTGGCGCGATGTGGGCCAGCAGACGCTGGGCACCTATCGTCTGGTCAGTGCCAACGCGCTGCGCATCAGCGCTCGTGCTCAGGCCATCCGCTCTGCAGAATCTGCGCTGGAGGCCACGCAGGCCGGTTATGAAGTGGGCACACGGAATATTGTCGACGTGCTCAACGCACAGCGCACCCTGTTCGCGGCCCGGCGCGATTACGCCAATGCCCGCTACGAATACATCCTCGACAGCCTCGGCCTGAAGGCGTTGTCCGGGGTGCTGGCAGAAGATGATCTGATGCAGGTGAACGCCTGGCTGTCACCGGCCGATCTGGTGGAACTGGATGCCGTCGCCGGCGCCGGTGATCCGCTGGACGATTAACAGGCCGAACAAGCAAGCAGCGCCGCAAGGTGAGCACGGTTGCCTCACCTTGCGCATGCTTCGCCTCTACCCTGAAGCTGTCTTGTCTCGCCTTGCCTCGCTGTTTTCTACCTCGTCTGCTTCTTTCTTACCTCTTCCTTGCCTCTGCGTTGCGGGCGCTCTGATCAATTCTCCCGCCCGGCTGGCCGTTGCGGCCAGACCTGATCCAGCGTTGCCAGCACCCGCGCCAACGCACCACTGTGTGCCGCCACCACCGCTTGCGCGGCCTCTCCCGTGCGACTGCACCGCTCGGCATCCGCCAGTAACGCTGACACCGCCACCGCCAGAGCACTCGCATCATCGACAGTTATCAGCGCATTATTGCCTTCCAGCAGCTCCGCGATGCGCTCAAAATTGAACCGGTTCGGCCCGCTCAACACGGGCTTGCCCCAGGCTGCCGGCTCCAGCAGGTTATGGCCGCCCAGCGTGACCAGCGAGCCGCCCACAAATGCCACATCGCAGGTGCCGAACAACATCAGCAACTCACCCATGGTATCGCCCAGATAAACCTGCACATCGGCCGCCACCGGCTGCCCACTGCTGCGGCGCGCCAACGTGAAGCCGGCCTGCGTCACTTGCCGGGCAATCTCGTCAAAACGCTCGGGATGGCGGGGCACCAGAATCAGCAAGGTTTCAGGCAGCTCGGCACAGATTTGCCGATGGGCCGCCAACACCTGCGCCTCCTCACCGGGGTGGGTGCTGGCGGCAATCCAGATCGGGCGGGCGCCCCACTGGCTACGCAGCGCCTGCGCGCCGGCTCGTATATCGTCATCCAGTTGCAGATCGAATTTCACGCTGCCGGTCACATCGATCCGCTCTGCCGGGGCTCCCAGCCGCTGTAGCCGCTCGGCTTCTGCCTCGGTCTGCACCATCAGGCCGGCAAAACGCTGCATCATTGGCCGCACCAGCGCACGAAACCTGTGGTAACCACGGAAGCTGCGCTCGGAGAGGCGGCCATTGACCAGCCACACCGGCACATGACGCGCCGCCGCCGCTGCCACCAGATTCGGCCATAATTCGGTTTCAAGAATCAGTACCAGGGCAGGATTGAAAGCGCGAAAAAAACGCGCCAGAGCATCCGGCGTATCCCACGGGCAATACACATGCAGCACCTGATCGCCAAACAGCTTTTGCACCTGCTCCGAGCCGGTGGGGGTGGTGGTGGTCACCACCAGCGGCGTAGCAGGATGGCGCGCCAGCAACTCGCGGATCATCGGTGCCGCCGCCAGCGTCTCGCCAACCGACACTGCGTGCACCCAGACGGTATGGCCGGGCTGGCGCGGCAGGCCCAATGCCAGCCGCTCCCGCCAGCGCGCACGATAGGCAGGGGCGCGACGTCCGCGCCACCACAAACGCAGGAACAACGCCGGCATCAGCGCATACCATAACCCGCTATAAAGTATTCGCATCCTGTGCCTCGCCTCCGGCGTCTCGAAAAGCACGCTATGCTAACATAGCGCCCGCGACATACCGCCTGCCCCACGGCCGGCGTCCTCCACCGCTGGTAAGAAGGATTGCCCCCTATGACCGACGCCTCCGAGGCCATTATTCCGCTGGACATAGCCATCTTCGGCGGTGGCATTGCGGGCCTCTGGCTGGCAAATCTGTTACGCCAGCGCGGCTTTTCCTGCGTCGTGCTGGAGGCCGGCACGCTGGGCGGCGGGCAAACCCTGCTCAGCCAGGGCATTCTTCACGGCGGCCTGAAATATGCACTTGGCGGCACGCTCTCCAGCGAGTCGGAAGCCATTGCCGGCATGCCGGATCGCTGGCGTGCCTCGCTGGCCGGAAAGGGCGATCTGGATCTGACCGGCGTGCGCGTGCTGTCCCCGACACAACATCTATGGTCGGCCGGCTCACTGGCATCGCGCTTCACCACTTTTTTTGCCAGCCGGATGCTGCGCGGGCGCATCGAGAAACTGAAATTCGATGCCTACCCGTCAGCACTCCACGACAAAGCGTTTCGCGGCAGCGTTTATCGGCTGGATGATCTGGTCGTCGACACCGAGAGCCTGGTGGAGACGCTTGCCACGCCAATTCAGACCTGCTGCCTGCATGCAGACCTTGCACAGACCCGCCTGCACTGGAGCCCCACGGGCCTTGAGCGCATCGACCTGCCCGAAGTATCGCTGGCGCCCCGCTATACCATTCTGGCAGCGGGCAATGGCAACGCGGCGTTGTTGAACGAAGCGCACGCGCAACATCTGGCCACCGATATCGAAGCGCAGAACCGCCCGTTGCATATGCCGATGGTGCGGCACCGTATGCCGCACCGGCTCTACGCCCACTGCATCGGCGCCAGCAACAAACCCCGTCTGACCGTCACCACTCACGATCTCGGCGACGGCTCGCTGGTGTGGTATCTCGGCGGTGATCTGGCCGAACGCGGTGTGGCGCAATCCGAGCCAGAGCTGATCGCCAGCACTCGCGAAGAATTGAGAGACCTGTTCCCCTGGCTGGACTTCAGCACCGCCGATTTTGCCACGCTGCGTGTCGACCGCGCCGAGCCCCGCCAGTCCGGACTGCTCAAACCCGATAACGCTTACGCAGCGATGCGCCAGCGGCTGCTCGTCACCTGGCCCACCAAATTGACGCTGACACCCGATCTCGGTGATCGCGTGCTGGCTCTACTGGATCAAGTGCAACCACGGCATCCGCAGCCCACGCTGCCGGAAACATTGCCACGCGCCCAGCCGGGCCGCTCTGCCTGGCACCCGATATTCGAGACACACCATGCCTAATTTTCTTCGCCCACTGGGCGATACCGGCCTCACCGTCAGCGCCATTGGCCTGGGCACCGTGAAGCTTGGCCGCGATCAGGGAGTGAAATATCCCCAGGGATTCACTATTCCCGACGACCATGCCGCACGCCGGCTGCTCGATGAAGCCCGCGATCTGCGCATCAATCTGATCGACACCGCGCCCGCCTACGGCGTCAGCGAGGAGCGCCTTGGCCGCCTGCTCACGCAGCGGCAGGATTGGGTTATCGTCACCAAGGTAGGAGAGGAATTCGAGAACGGGCAAAGCCATTTCGATTTCTCGCCGGAGCATGTGCGCTTCAGTATCGAGCGCAGCCTGGCCCGATTACGCACCGATTATCTGGACATAGTGCTGGTGCATTCCGATGGCAACGATATGGCCATCATCGAACAGGCCGGCACGCTTGAGGCGCTGGCCGAGCTGAAACGCAAAGGGCTGATTCGCGCCATTGGCATGTCGACCAAAACAGTGGAGGGTGGGCTGGCGACCCTTGAGCGCGCCGATGTGGCCATGGTGACCTACCAGCTGGGCTACGACGACGAGTTGCCAGTGATTGAATATGCCGCCGCTCATAACAAGGGCATTCTGGTGAAGAAAGCCTTCGCCAGCGGCCATCTCGACCCGACCCTTGAAGACCCGATACAGGCGAGCCTGAATCACATCTTCGGCACGCCTGGCGTCACCAGCGTGATCGCCGGCACCATCAACCCCGTTCACCTGCGCGAAAACGCCAGCAAGGCCAGGCACGCCCTTGGCGGGCGCTGAGGCAACGAAGTCAGTGGGTCACTTCCGATGGCCGTGAAAGCACCAATGGGTTGTTCAAAACACCAAGCTTTTCTTGCTACCCTCTCCCCTCGTGGGACAAGCGAAGCGCAGAACAGCCGCAGGCTGGCCCGAAGGGTAAGCGAATCAGTTTTTTACTCCCCTCTCCCCTTGTGGGAGAGGGGTTGGGGGAGAGGGGGCGACGAACATGCAGCTGCCACGATACCAGCTACATGTTGCA
>NZ_JALKII010000012.1 GCF_023051175.1 Alcanivorax quisquiliarum
CCCACAGCCAAAGAATCCCGGGCGTTAGTCAGTTTCGTTCCAGATCAAGTGCCGAGTGTATATTTCCCGCCATAATCCCCCCCTCTCCCCAACCCCTTATTCGCTTCGCTCACCCTTCGGGCCAGCCTGCGGCTGTTCTGCGCTTCGCTGGTCCCACAAGGGGAGAGGGGCTAAAGCTTGATGTTATGTTTGTTCAGGGTTCGTTTTTTTGGATAGTTTCCAGGGTGTTCCAGATAGTTTGCAGTACTGCTTCGGTGTTTTGCAGGATGTCGTTGTTCCAGAAGCGGAGTATTTGGAAGCCTTGGCTTTGTAGCCAGCTGTCTCGCTTTTGGTCTGTTGCACTTTCATTGTGTTGGCCGCCGTCGGCTTCGATGATGAGCCGGGCTTTGAAGTTGACGAAATCGACGATGTAACGCCCTATTGGCTGCTGGCGTCTGAATTTTTGCTGGTTGAGGCGGCAGGCTCTCAAGTGACGCCAAAGCAAATGTTCGGCGTCTGTCATATTGGTGCGCAATTCCTTTGCGTAGTCGGCGCGATAATCCATTATCGGGTTCCTCTGTGGGCGATTGCACGGAGCTGAGCAGGGCAACACTCCAGCGCTGAAGTTTTCCCTTGGAAAGCTGTGACGGGCTGCTTCGATTGTGCCGTGCTGAAGCACACCAGTATTCAACATTTTTCCCCTGTAGGGGATGTGGCGCGCGACGTAAGGCTGGGCGCACTACCGGCCCAGAACTGAACGTTATTCTCTGGGAATATTGCGACGGTTACTTTGATTATGCCGTGCTAAAACCCACCGGTGCTGAATATTTTTTCCTATCCGTGATGTGGCTCGCTACATGAGCCCTGGCACGCTACCGCCCCGGGATTGAACGTTATTCCCCGAGAGCGTGGCAGTGCTGCCTTGTGTGGCTTTTGAGGGCTCGGCCGGCCGGTGCTCAAGCCCGGCGGCGCTCAGGATTCCGTAGAACCTTTGATCTCTGCCCGCAAGCGGGCGATTTCGCGCACCAGGGCGTCGTGTTCGGCTTCCTTACGGCGCAGGAAACGCACGGCCATCGCGGTTTTTTCGCGCAGGCCACGAGGGGTCAGCTGATAGATATAGGCGCGCTTGTTATTACTGCGGCGAAAGTTGCCGGCCTTCAGCCAGCCTTTCTCCACCAGTGCGCGCACGCAGTAGTTCACCTTGCCGAGACTTACGCCCAGACGCTCTGCCAGCTCACGCTGGGAGAGCTGCGGCTCTTTCTCAAGCAGGGCCAGCAGGCGGTAGTGAGCTTCGTCGGCGACTCGCTGATTCGGGTCTGTATGTTCAGTCATTGAACAGCAGTATCTCCGATCGATGCGGGGGGCGCCAAGTGCTGACGTTTCAGCTTTGGCGTTGTTGTTTCAGGGGTCACACTCGCCGGGCAACGCTGCGCAGGGGAAAACTCATCCGCTGGGCTGACTGGAGCATTTTCAGCAGGACGAACACACGTTTTTCGCCGTTGAAGCAATCAAAGATGGCTTCGATATTGGCAAACGGGCCTTCAGTGATAAATACCCGGTCGCCGGGGCTGAAGATGGCGCTGGGTGCGGCCGACGGCCGTGCTACGCGATGCTGAATGGCTTCCACAAGTGCGTTACTCACTGGCGGTGGCGTTTCTGTATCGGAGAAGCTGACGATACGCTGCACGCCCCGTGTGGAACGGATCGGTGCCCAGTTGTCGGCAAGATAGGTGAGCTGGATGAACAAATAACCGGGGAACAGGGCTTCGCGCCGTGTGATCAGGCGGCCGCTGTGGCGGGCCTGAATGTCGATCTCCGGCAGGAAGCAGTGAAAGCCCTGATTTTTCAGATGATCCCGTGCCCGCTGTTCTTGCCGTGCCCGTGTTTGCAACAGATACCAGCGCGGTGCTCCCTGCTCTGCTTTGGCGGCGCCTGGTACAACTTCCCGAACTCGCTCGCTGGTTGTTGCGCTTCCCATAATGCCACTCCTTCGCTCTTTCGCATCCCGGCTGATCCCCCAGCCGGCCATCTTTGATGCTCATAGTGCGCCGGGCGCG
The DNA here is from genome assembly GCF_023051175.1 of Alcanivorax quisquiliarum. Classification (GTDB taxonomy): domain Bacteria; phylum Pseudomonadota; class Gammaproteobacteria; order Pseudomonadales; family Alcanivoracaceae; genus Isoalcanivorax; species Isoalcanivorax quisquiliarum. The sequence goes on from NZ_JALKII010000012.1 coordinate 2,037, forward strand.
CCAGCCGCGCCGGCATCTGTTATTTGTACTCGTAAGCGTAATAACTGTATGCGTTACTGGCCTTGCGCTCCACTGCGTTCAGGATACAGCCTTTTATTTGCACGCCGTTGCGCTCGAAGCGATCCAGGGTCTGCTCCACTTCGCGCACAGAGTTGCGGCCGTAACGGGTTACCACCAGGCTGGTGCCGGCGCTGCGGCCGATAATGGCAGCGTCGGTGACGGCCAGGATCGGCGGTGTGTCGATCAGCACCAGATCGTACGCGGCGCTCAGTTGCTCCATCAATTGGCCGAAGCGCGGGTGCATGAGCAGCTCGGCAGGGTTGGGCGGTATCTCGCCACGGCTGATGAAATCGAGCCCTGGCACATCGGTGCGCACGGTGATCTCGTCGATGCTGTGGCGCCCGGCAAGATAGGTAGAAAGCCCTACCGATGGATTTTCGGTGAAATAGCGGTGCAGGTGCCCTTTGCGCATATCGCCGTCGAGCAGCAGCACGCGTTGGCCCACTTGCGCCAGCACCATGGCGAAGTTTGCCGAGACGAAAGATTTGCCTACATCGGGGCTGGGGCCGGAGAACATCAGCACGTTATTGGTGGATTCCAGCATGGCAAAATGCAGGCTGGTGCGCAGGCTGCGCAGGGCCTCGACGGTCAAGTCGCCCGGGTTGGTCTGTGCCAGCAGCTGGTGGATTTTTGGTGCAGTGCCTCGGCGCCGGCTGATGCGGGCCAGCAGGCGTTCGTTCTTTACCTGATCTTCGGAAAGTGGCAGCGTGGCGTAGACGGGGATGCCGTCTTGCTCAAGCTGATCGGGGCTTTCGATGCCACGGTTGAAGGCGGCACGCACGAATACCATGCCGATGGCGGCCATCAGGCCAAGCAATGTCGCCAGCGCGACGATCAGGGGCTTTTTCGGTTTGATCGGCTCGGGCAGTACCTGCGCGTTGTCAATAATCCGTACGTTGCCGACGGTGCCGGCTTTCATGATGCGCAGCTCCTGCACGCGGTTGAGCAGTTGCACGTAGATTTGCTGGTTGAGCTCCACATCGCGCATCAGGCGTAGTATCTGCTGCTGTGTTTCCGGCAGGTTCTTGACCTGCTGATTGAGGCGATCGCGCTCTTGCTCGAAGCTCCTACGTTGCTCCAGCAGGGTGCGATAGGCCGGGTGCTCGCGGGTGTACAGGCGGTTGACTTCGCTCTCGTGAAATTTCAGCTCGTTGAGTTTGGCCTCCAGCTGCACCAGTTGATCGAGCACGGATTTGGTTTCCAGCGAGAGATCCACGGATTCGCTTTCAAGCCGGTAGGCATTGAGCTTTTCCTCGGCATCATTCAGTTCATCGCGAATCTGCGGCACTTGCTCATCGAGAAATTCCAGGCTTTTCTCGGCTTCCGCTGAACGGCGCTGCACATTTTGCATCAGGTAATTGCGAGCTACGGCATCCAGTGTCTGTTGCACACGGGCGGGGTTGATGCCGGTCATGCTCAGGTTGAGGATGCCGGTGTTGCGGCCGCGCTCACCCACACTGAGGCTACTCTGCAATTGCTGCATCACCGCCAGCCGGGACAGCTTGCGCACATCGAAGCGGGTGCCAGGCTCGGCATTCAGCTCAAGCACTTTCAGGCTGATACGGCCGTCGCTGCTATTGAGCAGCTGCCCCTGCTGCCCGGCGAGTACTTCGACATCTTCCAGCAGCAGCCGGAATGCACCTGGCTCATCACCCGTTTCCAACACAAAGGTTTCGCCCAGCAGCCAGTCCGGTACGGTGAACTGCTCTATCCACAGCTGCCGTTCGCTATCGCCCCAACCGGAAAACAGGATCTGGTTATCGCGATCGGACGGGCCGAAAAAGCGGCCAATGATGGGTGCACGCGAAGGCGCTACGCGAATATCGGCGCGCAGCTCGTCGGCCGCGTTGCCGAGCACCATGCGCGAGCGCACGATTTCGATTTCTGTTTGCGCGGAGCTTTCGCCGCCCAGCATTTCGCTAAGGTCGCCAAGCACTGGCAGCCCGGATTGCCGCGCTTCGATCTGTAGCAGCGCGTCGGCGCGGTACACCGGCGTGGCGATGAAGGTGTAGAGCACACCGATGATAAATGCCAGTACGGTGGCGCCGATAATTTGCCCACGATGATCGACCAGCAGCGCCCACAGTCGGGTCAGGTCGATTTCATCCATGCTCTCTTTCATCATTCCAGACCGGCCCCCGGTATTGCGTGTGTTATCTTGTGTCATCCGGCACTCCGGTCAAGCAAGTCGTTTGGCCCAGGCATCTACCGCCTGGGTAATCAGTTTGTACGCGTGATCGTAAACTTCACGATGGCGTTTGTATGGATCAGGCACTTCCTTTTCCCCCAGCCATTTGCCCAACAGCAGCGTTTTGCCACTTGCCTCGGGCGCCAGCGCTGCAACGCGATCCCGCTGCCGGGTTTCCATTACCAGAATCAGATCAGCGGCGCGGCACATTTCTCTGGTCAGCTTGCGTGCCACGTGCGGCGGGCACTCCAGACCATTTTCAAGCGCCACTTCACGCGCCAGCGCATCCATATCGTGATCCACCAGCGCCACCAGCCCCGCCGAAGTAACCTGCTTGCCGGTGGCATTGGCAAGCAGCACTGCTGCGGTGGGGCTGCGGCAGATATTGCCGTCACATACGACCAGAATAGAATCAAACATCAGCGATCAAGCTCACGCTCTGTGCGGGCTCCCATATACAGACCCTGCACGGTGGGCAGCAGCTGGGAAATGAGCCTGTTCCAGCGTGCAACCGGCGCTGCCGTGACATAGACGATATCGCGAGGCGAGAGCACAAATTCATCGGCCAGCACCAATGCAGCTGCGTTCTTCATGTTGAGCTGGTAGAGATCAATGTAGCGCTCGCCGCTCGGCTCTATATCTTCGGCGCGGCGCATCACGAAAACTCCCGAGGCATTGGCTTGCAGTTCGTTGATGCCGCCGCTTTCGGCCAGCGCTTCGGCCAGTGTCAGGCCGTTGCGCCCCATGACCAGGGCATTGGGACGCTCGACCTCGCCCAGCACGAAGACTTTGTTGTCATCGCCACGGCCCACGTGCACAACGTCACCGCTGCGCAGCAGCACGTTGTAGCGGGCATCGCCGCGCTCGTAGATGGCGCGCAACGACAGGATGTAATCCTGGCCGTCACGTGTAAGGATCACCTGCCGCCAGTCGGCATATTCATCCAGCCCGCCTGCGGCGTTGACCGCATCCAGCAGCCGCATGGGGACGTTGGTGACGGGATAGGCACCCGGCTCGCGCACGCTGCCGGAGACATACACCCGCTGGGAGCGAAACGCGGCCACGGACACATCCACCTGCGGGTTCTCGATATAGCGGGAGATGCGTTCGGTGATGAGATCGCGGATCTCGGTCACGCGCAGGCCGGCGACGCTGATGGAACCTACATACGGGTAGAAAATGGTGCCGTCGTTGTGCACCCAGTTACCGGCTTCGGACGGGCTGCGCATGGAGCCGGCAGGAATGGTCAGCTCGGGGTGGTCCCAGACGGTGATATTGAGCACATCACCGGGGCCGACGACGTAGTCATAATGCGTCAGCTCACGCTCCAGCTCCGGTGGCAATTGGGGTTGCGGCGCTTGCTGGGCGGCCACGGGCAGCCCCGGTGTGATCTCGCGCACGCGCACGATATCCGGCAGGCGCTCGCTGTCGCTGCGCTGTTCGCCATTGAACCAGGGGCTGGAAGATGGCTGCGAAATATGCGAGCCCGGCACCAGAGTGCAGCCTGCCAGCCAGCCCAGTGCGCTGACACCGAGCAACAAACGCAGCGCCTGGCGGGGCAAACGGCGCGTGTGTATCGAGGCGGCCGGGCCAGCCGCGCTACGGCGACGCCCGGCGATCAGAGAATCAGTCAAAGCGATACTCCCAGGAAGCCATCAGGGTGCCACGCGACCAGCTGCGCAACACGGTGTCGATTTCCTTATCGGTGTAATAACCCGCAAGCGTAATGCGCCCGCCGAGCAATGGCCGACGATACGATGCGGCATAAATCATGACCTTTTGCGCGTCCGGCAGTTCCAGCACCGGCACTGAGCCGCCGGCTGCCCGGCCACGCATGGTGCCATCGCGATTCAGATGGGCCTGGCTGATGGTCAGGCCCAGATCGCTGCCGTTGCGGAAAAAGTGCATCGCCCCCAAGGTGGTGACCAGGGAATCCCCCTCCCAGGTCGAGGCGATATTACGTCCATTGAAGCGGTAACCTGTCTGATACGTTGAGTGCTCATACGCTACATTCGGGCGGCGCTCGGACCAGCTGCCAGCGGTGGTGTCGGCGTACTCCAGGTATACGCGCTGCTCACCACCCCACCACCGTGTGGCCAGATCGACACCGCTCATAGTCATGAACTTCGAAGGCATGCTCCCCGCTTCGTCTTCGCCAGTCGCTTGAACATAGAGCCCAATAGCCGCGCTGCCCAAGGGGAAACCTAACCTGATGTCTCCACCTCCGAGCTGGTTTCCTGGACCTTCGCCCTGTTCCGCAGTCAGATTATCCTTGCCGCGAATTGAGTCCCAGAGCGACGACCAACTCTGTGGCCGCCCTTCCCCGCCCCACTGCGCGGTACGGCTCAGGCCGATCTCCAGATGCCGCCAGGGGCGAAAGGTGGCGCGGGCGCCGAGCAGGTAGGGGTTGGGCACCACCCGTTCTCCTTCCATGCGGCCGGCAAAGGCGATGATATTCCAGGGGCCGAGCCAGCTCGCCGGGCGCCAGCCGGATGGGCGGGCGCTCTTGCGGTTGATCCAGACGCCAGGCACGGGCCTGGCATTGGTGGACATGACGGTGCTGCTGTGCCAGCCCGGGCCCCACCAACGGTCGATAGCGCCGGCGCCGAGCACCCAGTTGCCGAGGGTGCCGGCCAGGTATGAGCCATCGTAGCGGGCGCGATCACCATCCCGTGGGTCATGGGAATAGCTCCCGGCCAGGCCCACTGCCAGGCCGCCGCCGACCCATTCCAGCCGGGCGGCAATTTCACCTTCTTCGCGCGGGCCACCGGCAAAATCCCGAAACAGCGGCTCGCGGCTGGCGGCGCCGGCGGTCAGGCTCGCTTGCAGGCGCTCCGAGGCATGAAAATCACGTTCAAAACGCAGGTAACGCCAGGCCAGGCTATCGCGGCAGAACGCGGCGGCATCGGGGTTATCCAGCGCGGGGCTGATATCGGCCCACATGACGGGCCAGGTGCTCAGGGGAATATTCAGGCAGCCCTGATCCACCAGCCATTGCAAGCTGTGGCGGGCGCGCATGTCGCCGGGCTCGATCCAGGGGCGTGCGTGAACCAGGCCGGAGGAAGCGAGCAGACCGAGGGCTGCGGCTAGCGCAAGGCTTTTCGAGCGGCGCCGTGGCGCGCTGACTCGACGCGCGTGCAAAGCGGCACCCTCTTCTCCCAAACGGGGGAGCAATTGGAGAAAGCGCGTCAACATCCCTGACAAGTGGCTCCCTGTAGTATGAGAGGGCGCGCAGAGGGTGCCCGATGAGCGGCACCGGGTCAATAGTGCTATCACTTCCTTTACGATTCCCTTGCTCTCGTTTGCGGCGAAAAGCACACAAAGCGCCACTGATCGATACATTAATCAGCACGCTAATCAGCACACCGATCAGCACAATAGCCGCGTTACTTGTCCACTAAATGACAGCCTCGCCCACGGCAGCGGGCCGCTGCGGCCCTCACTATACCGTCTGTGAAGGGTATGCGAATGTGTGACAAAGCACTTTTTGGGAAATCGGATTTGGGTAATACGCATTTTTTGATGCAGGCACAAGGCGAAGGCCAGCGCAGATGTCGGGCAAACGGCCCGGCTGATGCGCCGGGCCGGCTTCGAGCAAGATCAGGGGCTATTCGGTGCGGATGCGGGCGCGATTGCGCTCGATGGTGTTCGCGCCGATGCCACGCACTCTGGCAAGCTCATCGGCGGATTGGTAAGCGCCGTTTTGTTCGCGGTCGGCGACGATCGCCTGGGCGCGCGCCAGCCCGATGCCGGTGAGCGCCTCGGCCAGTTCTTCGGCGCCAGCCTGATTGATATTGACGATGGGGATGGCGTCGATGGCCGGTTCGGCCAGCGCCGGGGTACTCGCCAGACCCAGTGCCAGCAGGCAGGCCCATAACATACCTTTTAAGCTCATCATGATTCACACTCCGTTGTGAAAGTTGCTAACAGGAGTGCTTACCTTAACGGCTGCCGCTGCCGGAGCTTGTCAGCCAATGCCGACAAAACCCTTAAGCGTTTGCTGTCAGGCTTTGTATGATATCGGCTACTGCTGCTGTAGGATTTTTCGCCTGGGTAATTGGCCGGCCGATTACCATGTAATCCACACCCAGTGCTTGGGCTTCGGGGGGCGTGACGATGCGTGTCTGATCGCCGGCATCCGCGCCGGCGGGCCGGATACCCGGCGTGACCAGACAAAACGAGGCGCCGCAGGCCTCGCGCAGCATCCGGGCTTCCTGTGCGGAGCAGACCACACCATCAATACCGCTGCGCTGAGCCAGTTGCGCCAGCCGCAGCACCTGCTCTTGCGGGGTGGCGGTGATGCCGATATCGGCCAGATCGTCCTGCCCCATGCTGGTGAGCACGGTGACGGCGGTGAGCAGAGGCCGGTGTGAGACGCCGGCAAGCGCTTCGGCCGAGGCTTCCAGCATGCGGCGGCCGCCGCTGGCGTGCACATTCACCATCCACACGCCCAGCGCTGCTGCGCTGCGCAGGGCGCCGGCGACGGTGTTGGGAATATCGTGGAATTTCAGGTCCAGAAATACTTCAAAGCCCAGCTTCTGCAATGCCTCGACCACCGCCGGGCCGCTGCGGGTGAACAGCTCCTTGCCTACTTTCACGCGCACCTGGGCGGGATCAAGCTGCTGCGCCATGGCCTGGGCGGCGGCGGCTTCGGGGTAATCCAGGGCGACGATGATCGGGGATGAAGCGGGCATTGAAGTGTTCCTTTTGCGGTCGTGAAGGTTGGCCGAGATGAGCGAGGTGGCTTTTTTTGGTTCATCGTCGATTTCCGTGGAGGCATTTCCGATATCCGTGAAAGCACCAATGGATTGTCCAAAATACCGAGCTTTTTTCGCCCCTCTCCCTTGGTGGGACAAGCGAAGCGCAGAACAGCCACAGGCTGGCCCGAGGGGGCGCGAAGCGCTCTTGCTCCCCTCGCCCCTTGTGGGAGAGGGGTTGGGGGAGAGGGGGCGACGAACTTTCAGCTGTCACGACACCCGTTACATGTTGCACTACTTTCACTTCTCTTCAGTAGAAATTTCTATAAAAATTCCACAGTCAAAAAATCCCGAGCGCTAGCCAGTTTCGTTCTCGCTCAAGTGCCGAGTATATATTACCTGCCATAATCTCCCCCTCTCCCCAACCCCTTATTCGCTTCGCTCACCCTTCGGGCCAGCCTGTGGCTGTTCTGCGCTTCGCTTGTCCCACCAGGGGAGAGGGGCTTAAAAAAGGTTCATCGTTGAATACCGGGGAAGGCGGCACGGATTTTGAGGAAGAAATACTCCTGATCCCGGTAGCCGTAGGCCCTGCGCTTGATCACCTCGATGGTGTTATTGATGCTCTCGACGATGCTGGTGTTTAACGGAGGTCGGCAACCCGATGCCGGCCCAGCCGCCCAGCGTCTCTATCGCCTTCCTGTCCAGTATGGCTCGCTCCAAAACCCATAAAATCTGGGCTTAAGAGTACGAGTCCATCGATAAAGGCTCCACGGAAATCGACGATGAACCTTTTTTGCTGCGCCACTGCGGTGCTTTTTAGCTGCTTAGCTGCTTAGCTGCTTAGCTGCTCGATGCGACGCTTTCCAATTGCGCCGCTGCGGGCGCCTTCCCGTTGCACCCCTGCGGCGCTTTCCGTCCTTTCGGGCGCTTTCTCAAATTGCACCATTGCGGGCGCCCTCCAATTGCGCCCTTGCGGGCGCTTCCGAGCTGCGTCGCTGCCGCGCCTCAACGCGCCCGTTCGGTGCGCTCGGCGCTGGCGGGCGCGGGCGCGGGCGCGGCCGGGTGCATTAGACCACTGTGCTCGGGGCGGGGGCAATGGTCGCCCAGTGCTTGCAGCCGGGGCATTGCCAATGCAGCGCCTGGGCACTGAATCCACATTGACTGCATTGAAAGGCGGTGCGCCGGGCGAGCAGCTGTCGGGTGAGTTGGTGGAGCGTATCCAGATGCTCGCGGGTGCTGCCTTCGGCCTGCCCCAGATTCATTTCGACAATTTCGTGCAGCCCTTGCAGGGATGGCACCTGTTTCATGTACTGCGCCAGAAACAGCGTGGCTTCCTGGGCGCCGGCGCGCTGGCGCAGCACCTGGGCAAGTTTCACCACCAACAGGCTGGAGGGTGCGGTAAGGCAGGCCTCCAGCAGGAAAGAGAGCATGTCGTCTTCGCGCCCCAGCGCCTGATAGCACCGCTCCAGGTCGTCTAGCGCCTGATCCAGAAAAGCCGGGTTCTGCCGGCGGATGCGGCGCAGGGCACGCAGTGCGTTTTCCCATTGCCCGGTACGGATTTCAAGCTGCCCTTGCAGCAGGCTGGCACGCACGCACTGGCCATCCAGCGCCAGAGCGCGGCGCAGCAGGCGGCGCGCCGCTTTCGGCTCGTGTTCCAGCAGACGTTCCGCCAGTTCGCAGCAATATTGCGCCAGCACCGGTGCGATATCGCCCTGCCGTCGCAGCAACCGCTCGCCCATGGCGAGGGCGCTGTGCCAATCGCGCTCCTGCTCGAAAATCGACATCAGGTGCCGCATGGCCGCTGGTGCGTGGCGCCCGCCCCGGTCCACGGTCTGTTGCAACACTTGCTCGGCGCGATCCAGCAGGCCGGCGGCGAGAAAATCAAGGGCCAGCTCCAGTTCCACATCTTCGCGCACGCTCTCGGGCAGGTGCTTGTTATCGAGCATGCGCTGGTGAATCAAGGTAGCGCGATCCAGTTCACCGCGTTTGCGATACAGGCGACCCAGGGCCAAGGGGGTATCGATTTCTTCGGGGCTGCAATCAAGGTTGTCGAGCATGGTGCGCAGCGCTTGATCGGCGGGCTCGCCCAGCCGCATTGGCAGGTGCGAGGGCCGTAACCGGCGCCGGCGCGGGAGGCGGAGCCGATCCAGGCGCCCCAGCAGGAAACCGCTGGCCACCGCCAGAAACAGCAGCGCCAGCAACCACAGGGAGGCCGGCATGACTTAGCCTCCTGGCGGGCGGTGGCGCTTGCGCAGGCTGGCGCCGGCGAGCAGCCCTGCTGCCAGGCCGAGCACGAGCCCGCCGAGCAGGAACAACAGCAGCCACTGGCCCAGAGGCGCACGGGGTTGCCAGGCGGTGACCAGCAGCTCAAGGCTCACCGGTTCGGGGTTACCCAGCAGAAATAACAGACCGGCGAAGCACAGCAGCCCGGCCAGCAGTATCAGAAGGAAGTTGGCCAGCCAGCGCACGGTGGCGCTCAGCGGCCGGCCGCTGAGGCGGCGCGGGTAATGGGTTCGATATCGGCGAGATCGCCCTCACCTGCTGCCTGGCCAGGATTGTCGAGCATGGCCTTGTTGACGCGCTCGCGCAGCTCCTTGCCGGGCTTGAAGTGGGGAACGTACTTGCCTTGCAGTTCGACCGAGGCACCGGTCTTGGGGTTGCGGCCGATACGCGGCGCGCGAAAATGCAGGGAAAAACTGCCAAAACCACGGATTTCGATACGGCCACCGTTGGCCAGGGTGTCCGCCATTTCTTCTATCAGGCCCTTTACCGCCAGCTCCACATCCTTGGGTGAAAGCTGTTTCTGACGGGCGGCAATGCGCTCGATAAGCTCTGACTTGGTCAACGCCATAACATTAGATCCCCTGGGCATCCTGCCCTCGGGCCGCACTGGGTGCGGCCCGGGGAGGAAGCTATTACTGGTCGCTACCTTCCATCTGCGCCTTGATCAGGTCACCGATGGTCTTCGGCGAGGACTCCTGGCGGCTGCTCAGGTCGTCCAGCGCTTCACGCTCATCGGCCATGTCCTTGGCACGGATGGACAGGCTGATGGCGCGGTTCTTGCGATCAACAGCGATGATCTTCGCTTCAACAGTATCGCCCGGCTTGAACACCTGGCTGGCGTCTTCAACACGATCACGGCTGATCTCGTTGGCTTTCAGCGTGCCTTCCACGTTTTCGGCCAGCTCGACCGTCACCACTTTCGCCTCTGCGGCGGTCACGGTGCCCTTGACGATGCTGTTCTTCTCGTTAGCAGCAACATACTGAGCAAACGGATCGTCTGTCAACTGCTTGATTCCAAGGGAAATTCTTTCACGCTCTGCATCCACGGAGAGAATCACGGTATCCAGCTCGTCACCTTTGGAGAATTTGCGCACGGCTTCTTCGCCGGCTTCTTCCCAGGAGATGTCGGACAGGTGAACCAGGCCATCGATGCCGCCTTCCAGACCAATGAAGATACCGAAATCGGTGATCGACTTGATCTTGCCGGAGATGCGGTCGCCCTTGTTGTAGTTGGTTTCAAACGCTTGCCACGGGTTGGCCAGGCACTGTTTGATACCCAGGGAGATACGACGGCGCTCCTGGTCGATATCCAGGATCATCACTTCCACTTCGTCGCCGATGGAGACAACCTTGGACGGATGAATGTTCTTGTTGGTCCAGTCCATTTCGGAGACGTGAACCAGGCCTTCCACACCCTCTTCGATTTCGGCAAAGCAGCCGTAATCGGTCAGGTTGGTGACCTTCGCCTTCACGCGAGTACCTTCCGGGTACTTGCCGACGATATCGTGCCATGGATCTTCGCCCAGCTGCTTGAGGCCCAGCGATACGCGCATTTTCTCGCGGTCGAACTTCAGCACCTTGACGTCGATTTCCTGGCCGACTTCAACGATTTCGCTCGGATGCTTGATGCGCTTCCAGGCCATGTCGGTGATGTGCAACAGGCCGTCGATACCGCCCAGATCAACGAACGCACCGTAATCGGTGAGGTTCTTGACGATACCTTTGACTTCCATGCCTTCTTGCAGGGATTCCAGCAGCTGCTCGCGCTCTGCGCTGTGCTCGGCTTCCATCACCGCACGGCGGGAAACGACCACGTTGTTGCGCTTGGGATCCAGCTTGATGACCTTGAAATCCAGATCCTTGCCTTCCAGGTGCGCTACATCACGGACCGGGCGGATATCCACCAGTGAACCGGGCAGGAACGCACGGATCAGGCCGATATCGACGGTAAAACCACCCTTGACCTTGCCGCTGATCTGGCCTTTGATGACCTCGTCCTTTTCGAATGCCGCTTCCAGATCTGTCCAGATTTCTGCACGCTTGGCTTTTTCGCGGGACAAACGAGTGAAGCCCATGCCGTCGTCGATGGCATCAACAGCCACTTCGACTTCGTCACCTTCGGCGATTTCAAGCTCGCCGGCTTCATTCAGGAATTCTTCGCGCGGGATGATACCTTCGGATTTGAGGCCCGCGTTGACGGTTACCCAGTCGCTGTCGATGGCGACTACGGTGCCGCGGATGATGGAGCCACGTGCAACGTCGAGATCCTGCAGGCTGGCTTCAAAAAGTTCGGCAAAACTTTCGGTCATGTGATTACCTGTGTAAGAGTTTTTGGCCATACCAACCAGCAGGCATGGGCAGCTTCTGTCTGATTGAGCGGAGACCTGACTGGTTTACGTTTGCGGCCTCCGACCAATCACCGCAGTGCTGGAAAAACCAGCACTCACGCCCGCGCAACAAGGCTCTGCTGGCGGGCTTCTTCAAGGATCCGGTTGACCACTTCGTCAACACTCATCTGGGTGCTGTCGATGACGATGGCGTCTTCTGCCGGGCGCAAAGGCGCGACGGAGCGCTGCATGTCCCGGTCGTCCCGGGCGCGGATATCCTCGATGAGGGCCGGGAGGTTAGCACTGAATCCCTTGTCCTTCAACTGCTTATAACGCCTGCGTGCGCGCTCTTCCGGGCTGGCGGTGAGGAATATCTTGAGCGGTGCCTGGCGAAACACCACGGTGCCCATATCGCGGCCGTCGGCGACCAGCCCCGGCGCCGTGGCAAAGGCGTGCTGGCGCGCCAGAAGCGCCTCACGAACGCCTTGTAAAACCGCCACTTGCGAGGCCAGCTCACCGACTTTCTCGTCACGAGCGAGACGGCTGACATCTTCGCCTTCCAACAGTGCGCAGCCTTCACCGTCACGGTCGCAGAATTCCACCGGCAGGCCACGGGCCAGCTCGGCCAGCGCCGGTTCGTCATCCAGCGGCACACCGCGCCGCTGGGCGTGCAGCCCCAGCAGGCGATACAGCAGCCCGGAATCCAGCAAATGCCATCCCAGCCGCTGGGCCACCAATCGCGCCACAGTGCCTTTGCCGGAGGACACCGGGCCGTCGATGGTCAGCACCGGCACGGCAGCCGTGTTCGACGCCGGCATCAGCCGCTCACCGTGAGGCCCAGCCCTGCCCCGGCCGCCAGCTCGGCAAAACCGGGGAAGGAGGTGGCCACGTTGGCGCAGTTGTGAATGGTGATCGGCCCGCTGGCACGCAGCGCGGCGATGGCAAAGCTCATGGCAATGCGGTGATCGTCGTGGCTTTCGATCTCGCCCTGAGTGAACGCCGCGCCTTCGGCGATGCCGCGAATGCGGATGCCATCGGGGTAGGTTTCCACTTCTGCGCCCAAGGTAACAAGGCCATCGGCCATGGCCTGGATGCGGTCGGATTCTTTTACGCGCAACTCTTCAGCGCCGTGCAGGATGGTTTCGCCTTCGGCACAAGCAGCGGCAATGAAGATCGCCGGGAATTCGTCGATGGCCAGCGGCACCAGCTCTTGCGGGATGGTGATGCCCTTGAGGGGAGCGCTGCGCACGCGCAGATCGGCCACGGGCTCGCCGCCGCTGTCACGCTCGTTTTCCAGCTGAATATCGGCGCCCATCAGGCGCAGGATATCAATGATGCCGGTGCGGGTGGGGTTGATGCCCACGTGCGGCAGTAGCAGCTCGGAGCCGGGCGCGATGCTGGCGCCGACGAGGAAGAATGCCGCCGAGGAGATATCCGCCGGCACTTCCAGATTGCAGGCAGTAAGGCCGCCACCGCCGGTGATGGTGACCGTGGCACCATCGCGCTGCACGTCATAACCAAAGCCGGCCAGCATGCGCTCGGTGTGATCGCGGGTGGGGGCCGGCTCGGTGACGCTGGTGCGGCCGTGGGCGTAGAGCCCGGCCAGCAACAATGCCGATTTCACCTGGGCAGATGCCACCGGCATGGTGAAATGAATGCCCTCCAATGGTCGGCCGCCACGAATGGACACCGGCGGTGTGCCGTCGCCGGTGGTGCCGATGGCGGCGCCCATTTGGCGCAGCGGCTGCGCCACGCGCTCCATCGGGCGGCTGGTGAGGGACGCATCGCCGGTCAGCTCTGAGGCAAAGCTCTGCCCGGCCAGCAGGCCCATCAGCAACCGCATGGAGGTGCCGGAGTTGCCCATATACAGGGTGCGCGATGGCGCCTTCAGGCCGTGCAGGCCGACGCCGTGCACGCGCACACGCCCGGCGTGCGGGCCTTCGATGACGACACCCATGTCCCGGAACGCTTCCAGTGTGGCCAGTGCATCTTCGCCTTCGAGAAAGCCCTCGATTTCCGTCACGCCCTCGGCCAGCGCGCCGAGCATGATCGAGCGGTGAGAAATGGATTTATCGCCCGCGACGCGGATCTGGCCATTGAGGCGGCCGCCTGGGGTGAGATGGAATACCGGGTTGCGGGCCTGCCCCGCCTGATTGTCAGCCTTCATGAGTTGCTCGTCTGTTGCGCCCTGCGCATGGGTATAGGAAGTCCGGGCGTTCATGGCCAGGAAGCGTGCGCGTGCGGTGTTGGCGCGCGTCATGGTTCCCAGCAGCGCTTCGCTGTCGCCATTTGCCACGGCGGCGCGAAAGCGCGCCAGCCCGGCCGCGAATTCGTCGGCGGCGGCCAGCACCGCGTCCCGGTTCTCGATAAAGATATCGTGCCACATCACCGGATCACTGGAGGCGATGCGGGTGAAATCCCGGAAACCACCGGCCGCGTAGCGGAAAATATCGGTGGAATCGCCCTGGCGGGACAGGGTATCCACCAGCGCGAATGCCAGCAAGTGAGGCAAATGGCTGGTTTCTGCCAGCACCCTGTCGTGCTCGGCCGGGCGCATGTCGAGCACCTCGGCGCCAACGGCCGTCCAGAGCTGCCGCACTTTTGCGGTGGCTGCGGGGTCGGTGGCCTCGGTGGGCGTGAGAATGATGCGATGGCGCTGGTACAGCGCGGCATCGGCGGCCTCTACGCCGCTGCGCTCCTTGCCGGCAATCGGGTGGCCGGGCACGAAGCGGGCGTAATGCACGCCCAGATGCTGGCGGGCGGCCTCGATCACCGGGCCCTTGACGCTGCCGCCATCAGTGATGATGGTGTGGCGGCCCAGCGCGGGCGCGATGGCAGCAAAGGTGTCGGCCATGGCTGACACCGGCACGGCGACAAACACCAGGTCGGCGCCGCGCACGGCCTCGGCCAGATCCTGATAAGCCGCATCGACCAGCCCCATTGCCAGGCCACGCTCCAACGTGCGCGCCGAGCGTGAGCCGGCCACCAGCCGGCCCGCCAGGCCGCCATTACGCAGCGCGGCCGCCAGTGAGCCGCCGATCAGGCCCAGCCCGATGACAGTCACCTGGCCAAACAGGGGCGCGGACTGTGCCATGGTTCAGCCCAGCACCTGTGCCAGGGCTTCCAGGAAGCGCTCGTTCTCTTCCGGCAGGCCGATGGACACCCTCAGGTGATTGGGCATGCCGTAGCCGCCGATCGGCCGCACGATTACGCCTTCGCGCAGCAGCGCTTCATATACCGGCATGGATTCTCGCCCGCAATCAAAGGCAATGAAGTTGCCCACGGAGGGGATGTAATCCAGTTGCAGCTGCTCAAGGCCCTCGGCGACCTGTGCCAGCCCGGTGGCGTTGAGGTCACGGGCATATTCCAGATAGTCGTGGTCATCCAGTGCGGCTTCGGCCGCCACCAACGCCAGGCTGTTGCAATTGAATGGTTGACGCACACGGTTCAGCACTTCGGCAATATCGAGACTGGAGATGGCATAACCGACGCGCAAGCCGGAGAGCCCGTACATTTTCGAGAAGGTGCGCGTGACGATCAGGTTCGGATGCGCCGTCAGGCGGCTGATGCCATCCGGGTAGGCACTCTCTTCCACATACTCGAAATAGGCTTCATCGAGCACCACCAGTACCTGCTTGGGCACGCGCGCCAGAAAGTGATCCAGATCAGCGGCGCTGATCCAGGTGCCGGTCGGGTTGTTGGGGTTGGCGATGAAAACGATGCGAGTGCGCTCGGTGATCGCTTCGGCCATGGCGGGCAGATCGTGGCCGTAATCCCGCGCCGGCACGGCCACCGGCCGCGCCGAACAGGCCAGCGTTACCAACGGATAAACAGCGAAGGCATGCTCGCTGAAAACCACTTCGTCATCCGGCCGCAGCCAGGCGCGAGCGACCAGTTCGAGCAGATCGTTGGAACCGTTGCCGAGGCTGATTTGCGAGGCGCGCACGCCCAGGCGCTCGCCCAGTGCTGCTTTCAGGCGATAACCGGAGCCATCCGGGTAGCGGTGAAGATTCTCCAGCTGGCCGCGAATGGCGGCCAGCGCTCGCGGGCTGGGGCCAAGCGGGCTTTCGTTGCTGGCCAGCTTGACGATATCGGTAATCCCCAGCTCGCGCTCCAGCTCTTCAATCGGTTTGCCGGGCTGATAGGGTTGCAGTTTTTGAACACCAGTATTGGCCAGAGCAATAAAATCGACAGGCATTGCAGTGTGCTCCAGGGGCAGCCGGCGGCTGCGCTTCATCAGTGCTCGCGCCTCGCGGCGCCTTCGGGTGCAAGCGAGGCAACCCTGCCCTCACCCGGCCATGTATAACTATTTTTTGCGGGATATTACCCCGCCGTTTTATCGAAGGCGATGCCTTGCTGTACCCGCCCGCACTCCACCCGCCCTGCCGTGGCCGGGCTGGCACTTTTCAGCGTTGCCTTCAAACGTGGTCTTTGCAGGCGAATGCGGGCGAATCGTCAGCTGCATGGTGCTGTCAACTGCGCGGTGCTGGCAGCTCCGCGATGCTCAAAGCACCGCACGCGGATAGGAGCCCAGCAAGCGAACATCAAGCGCCTCACGCTCCAGTGCGGCCAGCACAGCCTGTACATTTTCGTCATCCCGGTGGCCTTCGAAATCGATGAAGAATACGTAACTCCAGTTGCCACTGCGGGACGGCCGGGATTCGACACGGGTGAGATCCACGCCTGCATCCTTGAAGGGTTTGAGGACATGATAAAGCGCTCCTGGGCGGTTTTTCATGCGCACCAGCAAGCTGGATTTATCTTCCCCGGAGGGAGGCACTTCCTCGTGCCCGATGATGATGAAGCGGGTGGTGTTATCCGGCGTATCCTCGATGTTGCGATGCAGAATCTTCAGATCGTACAGGTCGGCAGCGATATCGCCAGCAATGGCGGCAGCATTCCATTCGTCTTTCAGGCGGCGAGCCGCCTGTGCGTTGGAGCTGACGGCAATGCGCTCTACTCGCGGCATATTGGTATCCAGCCACTTGCGGCACTGGGCCAGCGTCTGCTGGTGAGAGTAGATGCGTGTGATCTTGTCCAGCTGGGTGTGCTCGCTGAGCATCAGGTGATGATGGATGCGCAGATCCACCTCGCCGCAGATTTTCAGCGGTGATTCCATGAAACTGTCGAGGGTGTGATTGATCACGCCTTCGGTGGAATTTTCCACCGGCACCACACCGTAGTGCGCCGCCCCCGAGGCAACCTCGCGAAACACATCATCAATGGCCGCCAGCGAGATGGTTTCAACGGCGTGGCCAAAATGTTTCAGCGCAGCCTGCTGGGTAAAGGTGCCTTCGGGGCCGAGAAACGCCACCTTGAGCCGCTGCTCCAATGCCAGGCAGGCAGACATGATCTCGCGAAACAGCCGCGCAATGGTTTCGGCATCCAGCGGGCCGGTGTTGCGCGCCTTGACCTGCCGCAACACCTGCGCCTCGCGCTCGGGGCGATAAAATACAGCATCGCCATCGGTGGCAATCTTGACATCGGCCACTTTCTGGGCCAGTTCTGCGCGCTTGTTGAGCAACCCTTGGAGCTGCTCATCCAGGCCATCGATCTGTTCGCGTAGTTGTTCCAGGGTCGGTTCAGCCATGACGTTGGGCAAAATCCTTCATGAATGCGATAAGGGCGTCGACTGCTGCTTCCGGCACGGCGTTGTAGATGCTGGCACGCATGCCGCCTACCGAGCGGTGGCCTTTGAGATTGAGCAGCCCGGCAGCATCGGCCTCGGCAAGGAAGCGCTTGTCGAGGCTATCATCTGCCAGCACGAACGGCACGTTCATCCAGCTGCGGCTGATCGGCTCTACCGGGTTGCTGTAAAAGCCGCTGCCATCAATGTAGCCGTAGAGCTTTTCTGCTTTGCGACGGTTGGTCTGCTCCATCGCCACCAGCCCGCCCTGGGCCTTGAGCCACTTGAATACCAGGCCAGCCAGATACCAGGAATAGGTCGGCGGCGTGTTGTACATGGAATCGTTTTCCGCATGGGTGCGGTAATCGAGCATGGTCGGCACACCGGGGCCAGCGCGGCCGAGCAGATCGCGGCGCACGATCACCACGCAGATACCGGCCGGGCCGATATTCTTCTGGGCGCCGGCATAGATCAGGCCGAAGCGGGATACATCCAGCGGCCGGGAAAGGATGCTGGACGAAAAGTCCGCCACCAGCGGCGCACGAGTTTCGGGAATAAAGGAATACTCCACACCGCCGATGGTTTCGTTGGGGGTGTAATGCACGTAGGCGGCGTTGTCACTGAGTTGCCAGCTTGCCTGCGGCGGCACGGTGGTAAAGCGGGTGTCTTCGCTGCTGGCCACCACGTTGACGTCGCCAAAGCGGCGCGCTTCCTTGATCGCTTTTGCCGACCACTGCCCGGTGTTGATGTAATCGGCCACGCCCTGGTTACCCATCAGGTTCATGGGCACCATGGCAAACTGCTGACTGGCACCGCCTTGCAGGAACAGCACGGCGTAATCGTCACCGATACCCAACAGATCGCGCAGATCCTGCTCGGCAGTTTCGGCAATGGCAACGTAATCACTGGAGCGATGGCTCATTTCCATCACTGACAGGCCACGGCCCTGATAATCCAGCATTTCGGCAGCGGCTTGTGCGAGCACTTCTTCCGGCAAGGCGGCCGGGCCGGCACAAAAATTGAAAGCGCGACTCATGGTGTCCTCAGCGGCGGTGCCGCAGCGTGGGTTGGCTTGCCCACCGGCGTTGTGCCGGTGGGCGGTCAGATTACTCTTGTTCTTCGTCAGACGGGCCAGCCTGGCCAGTTTCGCCAGCGGCTTCGTTGCCAGCGCTTTCCATACCGCTATCGCGCTCTGCATTACCAGCCTGCTCGGCACTGTTGTCGATTGCCTCAGTGCCCTCGCCATCTGCTCCGTCGAGCAATTCGTCTTCGTCGTCGTCACCTTCCAGCTCGGGAATGCGCTCCACGCCCACCAGACGCTCGCTTTCGCCGAGGCGAATCAGCATCACCCCCTGAGTGTTGCGACCAAGCTGGCTCACCTCATCCACGCGCGTGCGCACCAGCGTGCCCTGATTGGAAATCAGCATCAGGTCTTCGCCACCGAACACCTGGGTGGCGCCCACCAGCGCGCCGTTGCGCTCGTTCACCACCATGCCGATCACGCCCTGGGTATTACGGCCCTTGGTGGGGAATTCCTCGACGAGGGTGCGCTTGCCAAAGCCGTTTTCCGAGGCGGTCAGCAGCTGGCCGCCTTCCTGGGGCACGATCAACGCAATCATGCTTTCGCCTTCGGCGATTCTCATGCCGCGCACACCGCGAGCGGTACGGCCCATGACACGCACGGTATCCTGGCGGAACCGCGCCACTTTGCCGTCGCTCGCGACCAGCATGATGTCTTCGTCGCCCTGGGTCACGGAAACGTTCACCAGGCTCTGGCCTTCTTGCAGACGTACGGCGATCAGGCCGTTGCTGCGCGGGCGAGCAAACTTGGACAGCTTGGTGCGCTTGACCACGCCAGCCGAGGTGGCCATGAAGATGTAAGGGCCCTGAGCGCCGCCCTCCACCTCGGTATTATCTTGCCCCTCGGCGGTATCGCCTGCCTCAAGCTCTTCAACGCCATCGACGGTGTCCAGCTCGTCATCCGTCTCGTTGTCGTCTTCCGCTTCGGCGGCGCGCTGGCGCACGAATTCCGCATCCAGGCGCAGGATGGCGGTAATGCGTTCGTCCGATTGCAGCGCCGGAATCAGGTTGATAATCGGCCGCCCGCGCGAGCCCCGACCACCCTGTGGGAGCTCGAACACACGCAACCAATACACCTTGCCGATGTTGGTAAAGCACAGCAGCGTATCGTGGGTGCCGGCCACCAGCAGGTGCTCGACGTAATCTTCATCTTTCACTGCCGTGGCAGCCTTGCCGCGCCCGCCGCGCCGCTGGGCACGGTAAGTGTCAATCGGCTGCACCTTGGCATAACCGCCGTGAGAAAGTGTTACGACGACAGTTTCTTCCGCGATCAGGTCTTCCATGGAGAAATCGCTGCGCGAGGTCTGGATTTCGGTGCGGCGCGCATCGCCGTATTCCTCGCGGATTGCTACCAGCTCTTCACGGATCACTTCCAGCAGGCGCTCGGGATCAGCCAGGATGCGACCCAGCTCGATGATGCGATCCAGCAGCTCCTGATAATCGACGACGAGCTTTTCCTGCTCCATGCCGGTGAGCTTTTGCAGGCGCAAATCCAGAATCGCCTGGGCCTGCTCAGGGGACAGCCAGTACTGACCATCCTGCATGCCGTACTGATCTTCGAGCCCGTCCGGACGGCACGCATCGGCGCCACCAGCGCGCTCCAGCATGTTGACTACTTCGCCGGGCGCCCAGCCGCGGGCGATCAGCGCTTCGCGCGCCTCCGCCGCCGATGGCGACTGCTTGATCAGCTCGATGACGGGATCGATATTGGCCAGCGCCACCGCCAGCCCTTCCAGCACATGGCCTTTTTCGCGGGCCTTGCGCAGCTCGTAGACGGTACGGCGGGTCACCACTTCACGGCGGTGGCGGATAAACGCCTCAAGCATTTCCTTGAGGTTGAGCAGCCGGGGCTGGCCGTCCATCAGCGCCACCATGTTGATGCCGAACACGGTTTCCAGCTGGGTTTGTGCGTACAGATTGTTCAGCAGCACGTCGGCGTTCTCGCCACGACGCAGCTCGATCACCACGCGCATGCCGTCCTTGTCGGATTCGTCACGCAGCTCGGTGATGCCTTCGATTTTCTTTTCCTTGACCAGCTCGGCGATCTTCTCGATCAACCGCGCCTTGTTCACCTGATACGGCAGCTCGGTGATGATGATCGCCTGCTTGCCGCTTTTGTCCATCTCTTCGATATCGGCCTTGGCACGCACATAGATGCGGCCACGGCCGGTACGGTACGCCTGCACGATGCCGGCGCGGCCGTTGATGATGCCTGCGGTGGGGAAATCCGGGCCCTGGATATACTCCATCAGATCGTCGATGGTCAGCGTTTCATCGTTGATCAACGCCAGGCAGCCGTCGATGACCTCCACCATATTATGCGGCGGGATGTTGGTGGCCATGCCCACGGCGATGCCCGACGACCCGTTGATCAGCAGGTTCGGTACGCGGGTGGGCAGCACTTCCGGGATTTTTTCGGTGCCGTCGTAGTTGTCGACGTAATCCACCGTCTCTTTATCCAGATCAGCCAGCAGATCGTGGGAGATCTTGGTCATCCGCACTTCGGTATACCGCATGGCGGCCGCCGAATCGCCATCCACGGAACCGAAGTTCCCCTGGCCATCGACCAGCAGATAGCGCAGCGAAAACGGCTGCGCCATCCGGACAATGGTATCGTACACGGCGGAATCACCGTGCGGGTGATATTTACCGATGACGTCACCGACCACACGGGCGGATTTCTTGTAGGGTTTGTTCCAGTCGTTGTTCAGCTCGTGCATGGCGAACAGGACACGCCGGTGCACCGGCTTGAGCCCGTCACGCACGTCAGGCAAGGCCCGGCCAACGATGACGCTCATCGCGTAGTCAAGATAGGACTGCTTGAGTTCGTCCTCGATATTGACCTGCGTTACTTCTCTGGCGAGATCCGTCATGGGGTTCCTTTCTCTACAAGGCATGGCCGGTGGGCGCACACTGAAACCGTGCCGGCCGGCCGCCGATTAAGCTCTCCAGGGCGCCTTGGCCGCCGCAACGGGCAAGCGGGCATCAAGGCGTACCCCACCATGGGGCGAGGGCTGAAAGCCGGCTATAATAGCACACGGCGCTTCGCGCCAGCCACGACCTTGAAACGATCCGCCGGCAGCGGCCCCGCCCCGGCCACTGGTTGCTGCCGGTAGCGTTGCGGGCACACCCGGCAAGCGTTCCAGTGTATTATCGCGCCTGTCCTTGATTCCGTCTGTGCAGGAGAACCCATGCCCCACGCCCCGGCTCACGCCGACCTGATCATCCAGGCCAGCTGGATCGCGCCGGTTGAAGGCCCGGCCCGCCTGCTCGCCGATCACGCCATTGTTGTCAGCGGCGGCCGCATCGCCGACATCCTGCCCGCCGCCGACGCCGAGCGGCGCTGGCGCGCCACGGACACCGTGCGCCTCGATGGCCAGTTGCTGATGCCGGGGCTGGTCAATATTCATACGCACGCGGCGATGAACCTGTTTCGTGGCCTGGCGGATGATCTGCCACTGATGACCTGGCTGGAAGAACATATCTGGCCCGCCGAAGGCCGCTGGGTAAATGAGCAGTTTGTGGCCGACGGCACCCGCCTGGCCGCGGCGGAAATGATTCGCGGCGGCACCACCTGCTTTGCCGACATGTATTTTTTTCCTGATGCCATCGCCCGCGCCGCCCGCGAGGCCGGCTTGCGCGCCACGGTGTTCTGCCCGGTGATGGACGTGCCCACGGCCATGGGCCAGGGGCCGGACGACTATCTGCGCGTGGCCACGCAGGCGGCCGACGACTGGCGCCATGATCCTCTGATCAGCATCGGCTTCGGCCCTCATGCGCCGTATACCGTCTCCGATGGCCCGTTGCAGCGGGTTGTCACGCTGGCGGAAGAGCTTGATGCGCAGATCATGATGCATGTGCACGAAACCGCAGCCGAGGTGCTGATGGCGAAGGATGCCACCGGCGAGCGGCCGCTGGCCCGGCTGGCACGGCTGGGGCTGCTGTCGCCCCGGCTGATCGCCGTGCACATGACCCAGCTTGAAGATGACGAAATCGAGCTGGTGAAAACCACCGGCACGCATATTGCCCACTGCCCGGAATCCAACCTGAAGCTGGCCAGCGGCTTTTGCCCGGTGGAGCGGCTGCGCCTGGCCGGCATCAATATCGGCCTGGGCACCGACAGCGCCGCCAGCAACAATGACCTGGACATGATCGGCGAGCTGCGCACGGCGGCGCTACTGGCCAAGGGCGTGGCCGGCGCCGCTGATGCGCTGCCGGCAGACGCGGCCCTGGCGATGGCCACGCTCAACGGCGCCCGTGCGCTGGGCCTGGATCAGCAAACCGGCTCGCTGGTGCCCGGCAAGCAGGCGGATATCATTGCCATTGACCTCAACCGCCTGGAGACCCGGCCGGTCTTCGATCCGATTGCGCAGGTGGTGTATGCGGCCACACGCGATCAGGTAACTCATAGCTGGGTCGCCGGGCGCTGCCTGATGGCGGATCGCACACTGCAAACCCTCAACGCCGAGCGCATACTGCGTGACACACAGACCTGGCAGGAGATGCTCAATGGCTGATCCCCATACCGACACCCGGCAAGCCCCGCAACGCAACGTCGATCTGCACGAGATCGCCAAATTCGAACAGCTGGCCGACCGCTGGTGGGACCCGTCCTCGGAATTTCGCCCACTGCACGACATCAACCCCCTGCGGCTGAACTATATTGACGAACGCGCCGGCCTGCCCGGCAAGCGCGTGATCGATATCGGCTGCGGCGGCGGCCTGCTGTCGGAAGGTATGGCACGCCGCAGCGCCAACGTGACCGGCATTGATCTGGGCGAGGCGCCATTGGCGGTGGCCCGCCTGCACGCAGCGAAAGACAACATCGAAGTGGAATATCTCAATATCGCCGCCGAAGAAATCGCCGCCGAGCGTGCCGGGCAATATGACGTGGTGACCTGCCTGGAAATGCTGGAACACGTGCCCGACCCGGCGGCAGTAGTGCGCGCCTGTGCCGAGCTGGCCCGCCCCGGCGGCCAGTTGTTTTTTTCCACCATCAATCGCAACCCGAAGGCATTTCTGTTTGCCATTGTCGGCGCGGAATATGTGCTGCGGCTGTTACCTCGCGGCACGCATGAATACGCCAAGCTGATCCGCCCGTCGGAGCTGGCGCAGTGGTGCCGGGACGCCGGGCTTGAGGTGCGCGACACCTGCGGGCTGACCTACAACCCGCTGACCCAGGTTTATCGCCTGAACCGGGATGTGTCGGTGAACTACATGATGCACGCGGTGAAGGTGAGCTGATGCGCCCCGCTGCTGTTTTCTTCGATCTGGACGGCACACTGGTGGACACCGCACCGGATTTCGTGGTGGTGCTCAACCAGCTGTTGCAGGAGGCGGGCCGCCCTGCCCTGAGCGATGCGGCGATCCGCAGCCAGGTCTCCAACGGCGCCCGCGCCCTGGTGACACTGGGCTTTGGCCTGACACCTGAAGATGCGGATTTCGGCACGCATCTCGACCGCCTGCTGGCGTGCTACGAAGCCCGTCTGGCAGTAGACAGTGCACTGTTCCCCGGCATGGACAAGGTGCTGGCCGCTCTGGAGGCCGAGCAGATTCCCTGGGGCATCGTCACCAACAAACCGGAGCGTTTTACCACGCCACTATTGAGCGGGCTGGGCCTGGCCGAACGCTGCGGCCCGGTGATCTGCCCGGATCATGTGCGGCTGCGCAAGCCCGACCCGGAAGGGCTGCTGATCGCCGCACAGCAAGCCGGTGTGGCGCCAGAACAGTGCCTCTATGTGGGCGATCACCTGCGCGATATCGAAGCCGGCCGTGCCGCCGGAATGCGCACCGTGGCCGCTCTGTTCGGCTACCTGGACCCGAATGAAGACCCGCGTGCCTGGCACGCCGACGTTTATATCGAGACCGCGGCGCAATTGCTGCCGCTGATCGCTGCCAACAAGGATTCCCCCGCATGACTGCCATTCATCCCGAGCTGCCGCGCCTGCAAGAGCAGGCGCTTGCCTACAACTGCCCTGCGGGCACCTTTGCGGAGCGCGTGGTGCTCGTGACCGGTGCCGGTGACGGTATCGGCCGGGCGGTCGCGCTGGCGCTGGCGGACGCCGGCGCTACCGTAGTACTGCTGGGCCGTACCCAGAACAAGCTTGAAGAAGTGTATGACGAGATCTTGAAACGCGGCGGCGCCAAGCCGGCCATGGTACCGGTGAATCTTGAGGTGGCCACCCCGGCGCACTTCGAGGAGCTGGCCGGCATGTTCGATAAAGAATTCGGCCGCCTCGATGGCCTGCTGCATAACGCCTCGGTGCTCGGCGACATTACACCACTGGACAATTACGGCTACAGCACCTGGGATAGCGTGATGCAGGTGAACGTGAACGCAGCTTTTTATCTGACGCGGGCCATGCTGCCGCTGCTGCGCAGCGCCAGTGCCGCCTCGGTGCTGTTTACCTCCTCCAGCGTCGGCCGGGTGGGTCGTGCGTTCTGGGGCGCCTATGCGGTCAGCAAGTTTGCCACCGAAGGGCTGATGCAGGTGATGGCCGACGAGCTGGAAAACACCAGCAAGATTCGCGTCAACACCATCAATCCCGGTGGCACACGCACCCGCATGCGCGCCCAGGCTTATCCGGGCGAAGACGCCAATACACTACGCACACCGGAAGATATCGTACCGGCCTATCTCTATCTGCTCGGCCCCGCCAGCGATGGCGTTACCGGGCAAGCCTTCAATGCACAACCGCCGCGCTGACGCCTGAACCGTCGCGCTGGCTCGCGTTACAAAGTGCTGCAAAATGGCACATCCGGTAACAGCACCCCGCAGCCCGGCAGCGCCGCACCACTGCGGCGCCGCACGCCGTCGTGTTGGCTCTCCAGCACCTTTTGCGTGCCATAAAGTCATAGCCCTGCTGCGCGAGGCAGAGTGAACATGAATCGCAATCATGGACGGGATGTGAATCATGAAAAAAACAATATTTGCTGTCTCGATTTTTCTGCTCGGTACGCTTACCGGCCTCACGGCGCTGGCTGAATCAGTCAATATTTCCGAGGAACAGCGGGCGGTGCTGCAACGGCTGGCGCCGGGCGTTGAAATTACGCCGGAGCTGATGGAGCTGATGCGCGAGATCACCCTGAACTCGAACATGACCGTGGATCAGCGCCTGCAGGCTATCGGCCGGCTGTCCGGCATGACCGATTTGCCGGTGGATCAGCGCATGGCGTTCAAGATCTGCATCTGGGATATCGCCGGCCGCGCCGGCCCGGTGTTCGCCATTGCAGAGCAGGAACGCATCCGCATGATGCAATATGGCGTGAATGTGGAAATGATCCCCTTCACCAATGAAGGCGTGATGGCCGATGAGCTCAAGGCGGGCCGCTGCGATGCGGCGCTGATGAGCGGTATGCGGGCGCGGTTGTTCAATACCTTTTCCGGCACTATTGATGCCGTTGGTGCCCTGCCCACTGCGCAGCACATGAAAACGCTGTTGCAGGTGGTGGCCCACCCCAGCAATGCCGGACGGATGGTGCAAGGCGAATACGTGGTGCTAGGTGTATTCCCGGCGGGCGCAGCCTACATCTTTGTAAATGATCGGGAGATCAACACTCTCGGCAAGGCGGCAGGCAAAAAAGTGGCCGTACTGGATTTCGATCCGATGCAGGCCCGCATGATATCTGGTATCGGCGCTACCCCTGTGTCCACCGATATCACCCGTGCGCCCGGTATGTTCAATAACGGTGTGGTGGATGTGCTGGCAGCACCGCTGCTCGCCTATGAGGTGCTGGAGCTTTACAAGGGCCTGGAGCCGAACGGCGGCATTATTGATTACCCGCTGGCGCAGATCAGCATGCAATTGATCGGCCATCGCTCGAAGTTCCCCAACGAAATTGCACAACTGGTGCGTGAAGCGGCGTTCGAGCGCTACGACGACATCATGGAGTTCATCAATAACGAAGAGAGCCGCATCCCCGAAAAATGGATGGTATCTATCCCTGAGGAAGACAAGCAGGAGTACGAAACCATGATGCAAGATGCGCGGATCGAGTTGCGCGAGCTGGGCTATTACCACCCGGAAATGCTGCACCTGCAACTGCGCATTCGTTGCCGCATCGAGCCGGACCGCTCCGAGTGCACCAACCCGCGTGAATAAATCACGCCTCTGATTCAAGTGACAGTAATGCAACATGCAGCCGGCATCGTGCCAGCTGTATATCCGCAGCCCCCTCTCCCCCACCCCCTCTCCCCCACCCCCTCTCCCACGAGGGGAGAGGGGGGCAAAAAGCCGATTCGCTCACCCTCCGGGCCAGCCTGCAGCTGTTCTACGCTTCGCTTTCCCCGCAAGGGAGAAGGTAGCAAAAAGATCGGCTTTTTGGACAACCTATTGATACTTTCCCGGATATCGAAAATCGCTCCACGAAAATCGACGATAAACTTTCTTTAGCCCCTCTCCCCTCGTGGGAGAGGGGTTGGGGAGAGGGGGAGATTATGGCAAGAAAATATATACTCGGCACTTGATCTAGAACGAAGCTGGCTGGATCACGGGATTTTTTTGGCTTTGAAATTTCATGGAAACTTCTACTGAAAGTAAGTGAAAGTAGTGCAACATGTAGCTGGTATCGTGGCAGCAGCACGTCCGCAGCCCCCTCTCCCCAACCCCTTATTCGCTTCGCTCACCCTTCGGGCCAGCCTACGGCTGTTAAGCGCTTCGCTCCCCCACAAGAGAGAAGGTAGCAAAAAGATCGGCTTTTTGGACAACCTATTGATACTTTCTCAGATATCGGAATTAGCTACACGGAAATCGAAGATGAATTTTTTTAATCACCCACTGCTTGCTGCTTATTGCGTTTCTGACGGGCGCCTGTGCGCCCGCTACTTGTCGCCCACTCAGTGCAGCTGATCTATCGGCGCAAACAGATCCACTCTGGTATCGGCAAACATATCCAGCTCCGGCGCCAGTGCCTGTACATAGCGATCAAAATAAAGAAACTGCTTCAGCAGCAGCGCAAACTCCCGTGGAAAGCGGATGCCATGCTGCTCGCCGATACGGATGATATCCAGTAACAGGCGATTGACCTCTCTGTCCTGCCGGCCACCCTGCAACAGCCGGCCGGGATCAAGATTGGCCAGCTTGTCCTGGAAGCGCTCGATATCCCGTGCCAACGCATCGACATCCACCGCCTCGCGGGTCATGCCGACAATCGCCATGGCTTCGGCCACAGCGCGATGGTCGCCACGGCCGATGCCATCCAGAAACTGCGACATGCCTTCCCAGGTTTCCTTGCGCATCCGGCCGACAATGCCGAAATCGATGAAGCCGATGCGGCCATCGGTGAGCAGCATCAGGTTGCCGGCGTGTACATCGGCATGGAAGAAATCGCACAGCATCAAGCTGGAAAACCAGGTATTGAGTGCTGCGATCAGGGTATCGGTGGGGTCGGCCACATGGCGGCGCAGCACATCCAGATCAGTCAGCGGCACACCGTGAAAGCGCTCCATGGTGAGCACGCGGCCGGTGCTCAATTCATGGTAGGGGCGCGGCGCCACGGCGCGGGTATTGTTGGTGGCCTGCAGGAACTCGTTGAACTGATCCAGGTTGCGCGCTTCCTGCCGAAAATCACACTCTTCCAGCATCGAGTATTGCAGCTCCTCGATGACGCCGGAGACGGCCGACCGCGACAGCCCCGGCGTGAGCATTTCCACTACTCGTGCAGCAAAATAAAGGAAGTTGAAATCGGTGAGTAGCACATTGCGCACACCGGGCTTTTGCACCTTGATGACCACTTCTTCACCGGTATGCAGTCGAGCGGCGTGCACCTGGGCGATGGACGCCGACGCCAGCGGCCTGGTATCAACCCAGGCGTAGGCTTTCTCCAGTGGCTGCTCAAGCTCGCTCTCGATCGTCTCGCGAATAAAACGAAACGGCAGTGCCGGTGTGCGATCCAGGCACTGCTGGAACTCTTCTACATAGGCATCGGGGAACAGTGAAGGCGAGCTGGCGATGAACTGCCCCAGCTTTATATAGGTGGTGCCCAGGGATTCGAAAGTCTCGCGCAGCATGACGGGCAGCGGCGGGCGGCGACCGAACAGCCAACCGGCTCCGGTGCGAGTCAGAACGGCAGCTGTTTGCAAGACCCGCAAGCCACCGCGCAGCGTATCTTCGGCCAACCCGCTACCGGCCCGACGACCGGTCGGTCGCTGTGGCTGCGTTTCAAACTCAGTGTTTTTTCTCATTCCCTGCACCATCCTGCGTAAGACCCGCGTATGAAGAGGACAATATCCCCTGCTGTGACCAATGTTATTGCATATTGCCATGTGGCGGCCATGATAGCGCAACATACTCTTTTGTAATGTCGTCCCTGATTTTTGTAATCGGCGCTTGTGCCAATTTTTTCGCTTGGGTAGTGTTGGCTTGCCATCATAATCGGAACAAGAATAATCAGGAGATTACAGTATGAAGTTCCGTTCAAAGGCACGTGGTGCACTCCGCGTTGCCGCTCTGGGCGCCGCCTTGGCCGCCCTTCCGGGATGCGGGATGGTCTACAAGACCACCGGCGATGTACTGATCAGCTACGGTCGGGCAGAAATGGTGCCCTATCTGATGACCTACCAGGACGTCGGTATGGCCTGCGCCACCGGCGAAGCGCTCACTCCCCTGCTACTTTCTTTTGAAGCTGTCGGCTCACACCCCGACAAGCTCGCCACGCTGGTTTATACGGTAGCTGCCACCTGTACCGAGGCGCTGGCGCTCGAAGAAGAGCTGCGCTACATGCGCGCCATCAAGGAAGGCCGTGTCACCGAAGCGCAGGATGCCCGCTCGCGACAAAAAGAGCTGGCTGAAATTTCGGCGCGCCGCCAGTACGAGGCCTACAGCCGCACCGTCGGCGAATTCGGTGAGGCAGACAATGGCAAGTGCCCGCGCCTGCGCAACGATTTCGACGAGATGGTGTGGATGATCGGCCAGGTCAGCGGTGTACAGTCGCTGCTCAATGATGCCACCGCCGATACCACCGTGGGCGTGCCGCGTGATGTGGCAGCCAAGGTCGAGCGTGGCCTGGCATGCCTGGATAACGAAAAATGGTGGGGCGTGCCCCGTGGCGGCCGCGCTGCCCTGTGGAATATCCTGCCGATGCTGAAGCCGGACAATGCCGATGCCTGGGCGGAGCTGGAGCGCGCCACGCGCATCGGCTTCGAGCAAGGCGTGCGGCTGCCCAGCGCGCTGTACGCGATTTCGGCCTATAGCGTGGGCGACGATGACCGGGTGCGCCGTGCAATTCGCGAGTTCGCCAACAATGACACCCATCTGGACCCGAACTACGCCATGATCGATGCCATTGCTCACTCGCTGATCAAAGGCATTTCCGACCGCATGTGGACGGAAGCCACTGGCAAGCGCACGCCGTATGGCGGGCTCGGCACCTTCTGGGACGACACGCGCAGCAGCGGGCCTGCTATCAATATCGACGATCTTCTCTGATGGCCGGCCGGCCCCGCGCCGGCCTTTGTATAAGTAGTACAACGGAGACAAACCCATGCTTTACGGCAAACTCATCGCCGCGGCCGCGACATCGCTGCTGCTCGGCCTGTCCGCCCCTGCCCTGGCGGCAGAAAAACGCACCCTGTGCGTGTTCGACATTATCGGCACCTCGGGTGACATGTATAACATCATGCGCGACTATCGTACCGCCGCCATCGATCACGGTTATGACCTGACCCTGCGCGTCTATACCGATGAAAACATCGCCGCAGAAGATCTCAAGGCGGGCCAGTGCGACGCCGCAGCCATCACCGGGCTGCGTGGCCGCCAGTTCAACAACTACACCGGCAGCCTGGATTCCATCGGTGCGGTGCCCAGCTACGAGGCATTGCGCACTGTGGTGCAAGTGCTGGCCAGCGAAAACCCGCGCATCACGCCCAACCTGCGCAGCGGCCCCTACGAAGTGATGGGTATTGCGCCCATGGGCGCGGCTTATCTGTTCGTGAAGGATCAAGGCATCAACAACGTCAATGCGCTGGCGGGCAAATCCATCGCCGTGATGGAATATGACGTGGCACAGGGGCGGATGGCGGCGAGCGTAGGCATGTCGCCAGTAATGTCGGACATAACCAATTTCGCCGGCCGCTTCAATAACCATAGCGTCGACATCTGCTTCGCTCCGGTCATGGCTTATAGTGCACTGGAGCTTTATAAAGGGATGGAACCCAACGGTGGCATCATTGATTATGTACTCGGCCAGCTGACGTTGCAGGTGATCGCCCGTCACGACAGTTTTGACAGTGATTTTGCCGCCTGGTCGCGGAGCTACTTCTTCGAGACGGTGTTTGATCGTGCCATGCGCGTGATCCAGAGCGCCAATAACGAGATCGACAAGAAGTGGTGGATCGAAATCAGTGATGAAGACACCGAGCGCTACGACGAAATGATGCGAGATGCTCGCATCGACCTGACCAATCAGGGTGTTTACAACAAGGACATGATGTCGCTGCTGCGTAACATTCGTTGCCGTATGGACGCCTCGCGCGCCGAATGCAGCGATCAGCGCGAGTAACAATACCAGGCAATACGCGGGGCCATTTTAACGATGGCCCCGTCTTTGTTATGTCGGCGCCGTTGACGGCGCCTTATTCGTTACTGCCGGCCAGCCAGAAGCGCTTATGGCGCCCTGAAAGCTGCAAAGCGGGACTTGTCAGTGGACGGAGCGGCCTGCACCACGGGTGCATCGCATAATAACAACCGGGTGACACATGGAACTATCATCGCGTTTACGCATCGCAAATCGCACAGTCGGCGAGTGGGTTTCCACCTTGCCGACCGTGCTGATTCTGCTGATCACGATTTTTCTCGCCTCCGGCGAAATCATTCACTCACAACTACTCAAGTTCGGTGAGCGGAACTGGGAAGAATACTTCCTGCTGCGCGCCACCCAGAACGCACCAACCTGTGAACGTGAGCGTGACATTGAGGAGGAAGTGGCCCGTACCATCGCCGAACGCGAGGCCAGCGCCGCTGATGACCCGCTCGCGGCATTGCTGGGCAACGATATTGACGAAGATGCCATTCGCCGTTCGCTGGAGCGCTCGCAGCAAGTGTGCGAGGGCCGCTGGGAACGCTATGAGCGCGTGGAATCACGCCTCACCCCCGGCGTCATCGCTTACCGCGCAGTGGAAACCAGTGTTGCCATGGCAGTCACCGAACTCGGTGGCTACAAGCGCTTGCTACTGTGCCTGCTGCTGCTGATCTGTGCCGCTACGGCGACCGTGACACGCCATCACATCGGCCTGCGCCCGATCCGCACACGCCGGGATCACTACGTTTCGACCTCAGCGCAACTGGTAGCAAACCTGATGCTGATGGTGTCTGCCATCATTTATCGCGGACGAGAGCTGGACAGCATCGCCGATGGCATTCAAGTCAACCACTTTTATCTGCACGCGTTCTGGATCGCCGGCTTCGGACTGCTGGCACTGATCAATATCTGGCAACTGGCACGGCCGCCGCAAGATCGCACGGAGCCGGGCGGCTCGTGGCCCAAGGCAGTGCTGACGATCCCGCTGTATACCTTCATGTGCCTCTCGGCCGGCACGCAGTTCATGCTCGATGGCTACTACCATGGCATGAGCGTGTACCTGGGCATGATGATGGAGCTTTCCACGCTGTTCCTGAACCTCGCGCTGTATATCTGGATCGGGATGATGCTGCGACAGACCCGTATGGCGCAGCTGGTCTTCAACGTGTTCCGCCCCTGGCAAATGTCACCGGAGCTGCTGTGCTTCGTGGTGCTGCTGGTCACCGCGCTGCCCACGGCCTACACCGGCGCTTCAGGCATCTTTGTGATCGCCGCCGGGGCCGTTATCTACAGCGAGCTCATGCGCGCAGGCGCCCGTCCCCAGATGGCATTGGCCACTACCGCGATGTCCGGCTCCATGGGGGTATTGCTGCGCCCATGCCTGTTGGTGGTCATCATTGCCGCCCTGAATAATGCTGTAACCACTGCGGAGTTGTTTTCCTCGGGCCTGAAAGTATTTTTCCTGACACTGCTGCTCTTCTTTATCTTTTCGCAGTTTGCTCGCAAGGAGCCGGCCCGTATTGCACCATTCCGTGAAGCTCTGCCAAAGAGCCTCGTGTTACTGCGGCCGCTGATCCCGTATGTCCTGATTATCGCGGCGGTCGTCTTGTTCTTCCGGTGGGGCCTGGATCGCCGCCTTGACGAGTTCTCTGCGCCGATCATTCTGCCGGTGGTGCTGCTGGCCGTCCTGTTCTACGAGTATGTCCTGCTCGGCAAGGACAAACGTGCGGAGTTTGTAAGGCAGACAGAGGCTGAAGGCCGCATTCGGCCGAAGGGCTTTGAGCATGCTTTGCGTACTGCGACCAGCGAGACCACCGTACACATCGGCGCCTTGTTGATGTTGATGGCACTGTCCGTCAGTGTTGGCGGTATTGTGGAGCGCGCTGGCCTGATGGAGGCCGTACCGTCTGAATTCAGTTCTATGTGGATCGCCATGGGGATCATCGCTTTGACGCTGGTGCTCACTGGCATGTTTATGGATCCCTACGGTGCGGTAATTCTCGTCAACGCGACTATCGCGCCAATCGCTATCTCGGCAGGCATCGACCCATTGCACTTCTGGCTCGTGGCGCTGGTGTCGTTCGAGCTGGGATATGTGACCCCTCCAGTGGCACTGAACCATTTGTTGACACGCCAGGTTGTAGGGGAGGAGGAGGTCGAACGAGCCAAACTTTCGACCGGGAGCTTCTGGACCCGTCATGAGAAGTTCCTGCTGCCGATCGCAGTGCTGTTCACTGCCCTGCTGATGGTATCGTTCCTGCCGCTGGCGTTCGACGGGCTGCATGAGTGGCTGTTCCAGAGGCTGGATGTACGTCAGGTGATTCCGCTTGACTGACAAACCGGCCGTTGAACTGACATAATGCACCACTCCGAGCGGGCCATAACGGCCCGTTCCTTTATCCGGCGTACGGGCTTCGTGCAGGCGCCCTCCCGCCGGATGCCCTGCCATTGCCTGCGCACCAGCCAGACAGCGAGCACCATGACAGACAGATCCGAAAAACCGGTCGAACGCCCACACATCGGGCCCCGTGAACCACTGCCGCGCAGCTTCAAACCGCTGTGGTATCTGATGCTGGCGCTGGCTCTGCTGGTCGCCTTTGTGGCTGGCGCCTCTTATCTGGTCGACATGATGGTTTATCGCTGACAGCGCGCCCCGAACGGGGCGCCGCTGCCGGGTCATCAACTGACTCGGCATTGGCCCAACCTGACCGGCCATCTGGCTGGCCGCCTGAATGGCTTGTACACCGCAGCCGCTGGCCGGGCACCTCTACATGGCACCAGAACCGGACTGGCAACTTTGTGAAAAGCTGCTTTTCCACCCTCTCTTCAATAGGCACTCTGCCCTTTCTCGCATAAACTCGTCCCCTTATGAAAGAGGCGACGGCAGATCGCCATCCCAGCGCGCGCCCCTTTTCCCGGACGCGTTTTCGCATAACAACAACCGGGTGACCCATGGAAGCTTCATCGCGTTTACGTATTGCCAATCGCTCGATTGGGGAATGGATATCTACTCTACCAACCGTGGTGATCCTGCTGATCACCATCTTTCTGGCCTCCGGCGAGATCATTCATTCGCAGCTGCTGAAATTCGGCGAGAGCAACTGGGATGAATATTTCCTGCTGCGCGCCACCCAGAATGCGCCAACCTGTGAGCGTGAGCGAGACCTCGAAGCCGAGCTGGCCCGCACTATTGCAGAGCGGGAAGCCAGCGCCTCGGACGATCCGCTTGCGGCACTACTGGGCTCGGAGATCGACGAAGATGCGATTCGCCGCTCGCTGGAACGCTCGCAGCAGGTGTGCCTTGATCGCTGGGAGCGTTACGAGCGTGTCGAATCACGCATCACGCCAGGCGTGGTAGCCTATCGTACCGTGGAAACCAGCGTGGCCATGGCGGTCACCGAACTCGGTGGCTATAAACGCCTGCTGCTGTGCCTGCTGCTGCTGATCTGTGCCGCCACGGCCACCATGACGCGCCATCACATCGGCCTGCGCCCCATTCGCACACGCCGCGACCACTATGTGTCGGTATCGGTCCAGCTGATCGCCAACCTGATGCTGATGTCCTCCGCAATTGTTTACCGTCAGCGCGAGCTGGCCGCGATTGCCGACGGCATCCAGGTCAACCACTTCTATTTGCATATTTTCTGGATCGTGGGCTTTGCCCTGCTGGCGCTGATCAACGTGTCGCAACTGCTGCGGCCACCCGCTGATCGCATGGACCCCGGCGGCTCCTGGGGCAAGGCGGTTCTGACTATTCCGCTATACAGCTTCATGTGCTTGTCAGCGGGTACGCAATTCATGTTCAGCGGTTACTACCACGGCATGAGCGTGTATCTGGGCATGATGATGGAGCTTTCCACGCTGTTCCTGAATCTGGGCCTTTATATCTGGATCGGGATGATGCTGAAACAGACGCGCATGGCGCAGCTGGTGTTCAACGTGTTCCGACCCTGGCACATGTCTCCGGAGCTGTTGTGCTTCGTGGTGCTGCTGGTGACTGCTCTGCCGACCGCCTACACCGGCGCCTCCGGTATTTTCGTGATTGCGGCTGGTGCAGTGATCTACAGCGAACTGATGCGCGCTGGCGCACGCCCGCAA
Organism: Alcanivorax quisquiliarum; assembly: GCF_023051175.1. Lineage (GTDB taxonomy): Bacteria > Pseudomonadota > Gammaproteobacteria > Pseudomonadales > Alcanivoracaceae > Isoalcanivorax > Isoalcanivorax quisquiliarum. The sequence continues at coordinate 36,912 of NZ_JALKII010000012.1, forward strand.
ATGGCACTGGCCACCACCGCGATGTCCGGCTCCATGGGTGTGCTGCTGCGGCCCTGCCTGCTGGTGGTGATCATCGCTGCGCTGAACAACGCCGTGACTACGGCCGAGCTGTTCTCCTCCGGCCTGAAGGTATTCTTCCTGACGCTGACGCTGTTCTTCCTGTTCTCGCAGTTTGCCCGCCAGGAGCCGGCACGTGTTGCCCCGTTCCGCGAAGCGCTGCCCAAGAGTATTCGCCTGCTTGTCCCGTTGATCCCGTATGTGATCATTCTCATGCTGGTGGTACTGTTCTTCCGTTACGCCCTTGATCGTGGTCTGGATGAATTCTCCGCACCGATCATCCTCCCGGTGGTGATGCTGGCCATCCTGTTCTATGAGTATGTGCTGCTCGGCAAGGACAAGCGCGCCGCCAACGCCCGGGAAGTTGAAGCCGAGGGACACGTCCGGCCTAAGGGCTTCGAGCACGCCCTGCGTACTGCCACCAGTGACACCACGGTGCATATCGGTGCCCTTCTGATGCTGATGGCGCTGTCGGTGAGTGTCGGCGGCATCGTCGAGCGCGGCGGCCTGATGGAAGCTATCCCCACAGACTTCAGCAGTATCTGGTTTGCGATGGCGATGATCACCGCCGTCCTGGTGCTCACCGGTATGTTCATGGATCCGATGGGCGCGGTGCTGCTGGTGAACGCCATCATTGCCCCGATTGCGGTCTCGGCAGGCATTGATCCACTGCACTTCTGGATCGTGGCGCTGGTCTCGTTCGAGCTGGGTTACGTCACGCCACCGGTGGCGCTGAACCATCTGCTCACACGGCAGGTGGTGGGTGACGATGAGGTTGAGCGAGCCAAGCTCTCCACCGGCAGTTTCTGGAGCCGCTACGAGAAGTTCCTGCTGCCCATTTCAGTACTGTTCACAGCACTGCTGATCATTTCGTTCCTGCCGCTGGCGTTCGACGGGATGCACGACTGGCTGTTCCAGAAGCTGGATGTGCGACAAGTTATCCCGCTTGATTGATTCTTGACTGGTTCACTTCAGGGCGGCGGCCTCGCCGCCCTGAAGCGCACCAACAAACGCATCGTCTTCCTGCTCCCTGCTTCCTGCTTCCTGCGTCCTGTTTCCTGGCTACTGCTTTCTGTCTCTTCGCTCCACCCCTTTTAACGCTCTTCACATCAGTCTTTTGAGCACATAGCTTCTACAGAGAGAAAAGGAACAACAAACCAGCATCACGCCTACAGAAATATCCTCTACTTCCTCTACTTGTGAGGCGATCGAAAGGGATACAGCCGAAATATTTTTTGCCCCTCTTCCCTTGAGAGGCAAGCGAAGCGCAGAACAGCCGCAGCATTCTCTAGCCCCACTCCCCAGACGGACAACCGAAGCGCAGAACAATATTTAGCCCCTCTCCCCTTGTGGGACAAGCGAAGCGCAGAAGAGTATTTAGCCCCTCTCCCCTTGTGGGAGAGGGGTTGGGGAGAGGGGGCGATGATGGCAGAGAAGGGCCGCGCTAATGCCCGAGGCGAAACAAAACTGGCATCAGGTGATTTGCTCTGATTGTGAAGTCTCCAACAGGATATTGTGTGAAAAACAAATAAGGAATGTACCTATAGCGATCATCGTGCCGGCTGGAAAATCGCAGCCCCCTCTCCCCCAACCCCTCTCCCGCAAGGGGAGAGGGGAGCAAAAAACGGCTTGATAGTTACCGAAATATCACCGCCCGCCCCAATATCGGAAAAACGAAGCACTACACAACCACAGCAGTATCTAGCCCCACTCCCCAGACGGACAACCGAAGCGCAGAACAACATTTAACCCCACTCCCCCTGTCGGACAACCGAAGCGCAGAACAATATTTAACCCCACTCCCCCTGTCGGACAACCGAAGCGCAGAACAATATTTAGCCCCTCTCCCCTTGTGGGACAAGCGAAGCGCAGAACAGCCGCAGGCTGGCCCGGAGGGTGAGCGTAAGCGAATAAGGGGTTGGGGAGAGGGGGCGATGACGGCAACAAAGGCTCCCTCTGTTGCCCAGCCCAGAACAAAACTGGCGAGTCGGATTAGGGCAGTGGGCGCTCTTCGTTTGGCCAGTTGGTTTTTCCGGGCCGTAGAGCAGCCACAACAGCCGCTTTCTACGGCACCTATACCGGACGTATGCAGCGCAAGAAAAAAGCTGGAGAGGGGCCAATCAGGCGGGCGGAAAGTGTTCGTGCAGCAGGCCGGCGAGGCGATCCAGGCGCTCACGACGAGCTGCCACACCGAAGTAATTCATCATGCGCGTTGCCCAGGTGAACGCCAGCGCGACGCTATCGCCGCCCTGGCGGGGAATAACGTGCAAATGCAAATGGGGGACGTGCTGGTTGGCGGCCTTGCCATCGTTGATGATCAGATTGTGGCCGCGAATGACGAGATTGCCGGTTTTTTCCGCGACGGCTTTTTGCGCCACGATGGTGCGCCGTGCCAGGCTCATCATATGGCCGAGCAAGTCGTCATCGAAATCACCGACGAACTGGCCATGCTTGCGCGGGATGATAAGCACGTGGCCCTCCCGCACCGGAAACAGATCCAGCAACACCATGGCGCGTTCATCTTCGTAGATGACGCTGGCCGGCGATTGCCGGGCGGCTATCGCGCAAAAGATACACTCACTCATCGTGTCCGCCGCCATGCATACAGGCCCGCGCCGATCAGCAGCGCGAGCACTATGGTGGTGAGCAAGGGGGCACCAGCCCGCAGCGGGGTGCCATCCGATTGCACCAGGGTATCGAACAGCGTGACCACCCATGCCGGGCCAAGAGTATCGGTGTCCATGGCCACTGGCCAGGGCATGAACAGAACGGCAATGGCCACCGCCCGCAGCGTCAGTTTGGCGGCCAATGACCAGCGCCAGGATAGCCACCATAACGTTGCCAGGGTGACCACGGCGGCACCGAGATAGACCATCCACGCCATCACATAACCTTCTTCTGACACGCTTCTCTCCTGCTATTGCCCGGTTCTGTCTGCCTTGCTTTGCCTGCCTTGCCTGCTACGTGCTACCGCCTGCCATCGTTCACGATGCGGGCGGCCCCTGGCATCTTGTCGGCTAGCTCACCCAACGAATGATATGGTCTTCGTATTCGTCTTCATCCACCAGTGTTTCGCTGAACACTCTGCCGCGCACCGAGATGCCGGCCTCAACGACACTGGCGCCGCTGCCGCTGATCAGCGGGTGCCAGCTCGCCAGCCCTTCGCCGCGTGCCAGCCGGCGGTAGGCGCAGGTGTCCGGCAGCCAGTCCCAGGCGGCAGTTTCCGGGGTCATCTGAACGCAGTCCGGCACGTGTTGTTGCCGGGCCGCGTAATCCAGGCAGCGGCTGGTGTCGGTGTCGAGCATTCTGCACGCCAGATGGGTGTAATGCAGCTCGCCGGTGTCTTCGTCTTCCAGCTTTACCAGGCAGCAACGGCCGCAGCCGTCGCACAACGCTTCCCATTCGGCAATGTTGAGCTCGGCGAGTGAAAATCGTTCCCAGAAACGCTCACGCATCACGGCCGGGGTGCCCTTGTGCCAGATACAGATCGCTATCGGGTGGCGGCGGCATTTGCAGATACCAGCCCTGCTCAAGCAGCGCCCCGCGCACTTTCTCCACATCGGCACGCGCCAATGGCCGGCCGGGGCGCAGCAGCATGTCGCTGACGTGTCTGGGGGTTCCGAACTGCTGCATCAGCGGCTCCGGCACGCACGCCAACCCGCGTGGCTTGTCGACAAAAAGATACATGCCCTCGCGCTTGCTGCTGTGGTAGATCGAGCAGATCAGGTGTCGAGAGGTGGTCTGGTTGTCAGTCATCGAGCAACATCTCCTGCAGGGGCCGGGCAACCCGATCACGGCGCCAGCCTTGCATCGGCTCGGGCACGCGCTCGGGGGCACGCACCAGTGCTTCCAGCCAGCGGCGCCGCACCAGCACCTCGGGCTCCAGGCCAAGCCCGCTGGCAAGCTCCGCCACGCGGCTGCGCAGTTGTTTGACCTGGCCACGCTGGGTGGCATCAGGCGGCTCCGGCAGCGGCGGCGGGGGTGGCTGGCTGGCGGCTTCTTTCAGCAAGGCGAGTATGGTGTCGCCATCACGACGAGCTACCGATTGATGCACGCCCAGCGCGACCAGGGCCTCGCGCTTTACCGGCGCCTGTTCGGCCAGCGCCAGCATGGCCGGATCGCGGACGATAAAACCACGGGGCAAATCGCGCTCGCGGGCCATGCGGTCGCGCCAGGCTGCCAGTGCGCGCAGGCGCGATAGTGCAACGCCGCCGAGATGGCCAGCACCTTTGACCTGTTTCCAGGCGTCTTCTTCGGCGACCTGATGCTGCACGCTGGCCACCAGCCGCTCACATTCTTCCTGCCACCAGCCAAGTCGGCCCAGATTGCTCAGGCGCTCGCGCAGCTCTGTGGCCAGTTGTGGCAGCCACACCACGTCATCGCGTGCATAGGCCAGCTGTTGCGCACTAAGAGGCCGCTTGAGCCAATCGGTACGAGTGGCATCCTTGGGTAATTCCACCCCGGCCAGCTCGCGCACCAGCCGCTGGTAACTGCACTGCAAATCAAAGCCGCACAGGCTGGCGGCGATCTGGGTATCGAGCACTTCCACCGGCAGCACGCCGGCAAAGACGTGCAGCGCTTCGATGTCTTCCGAGCAGGCGTGCATCACCAGCGGCCGCCCCGTCAGCAATTGCGCCAACGGCGTGCGATCTGCCAGCGCCAGCACGTCGATCAGCCAGATGTCGTCACCGGTGTTGACCTGCACCAGAGCCAGTTGCGGCCAGAAGGTGCGCTCGCGCATGAATTCAGTATCCAGGTACAGCGTTTGCCCCGCCTCCAGACCCGCTACGGCGGTCTGCAAGGTGGCGGCGTCTTCGATCCAGCGATAAGTCATGCGTAATCCGGCCCAGCCTTCGATAGCGAGGCGGCATTATAGCAGCCTCACGCCGCCTCGCGGGCAAACCTGTGCGCTGCACGGCTGCTATACTGCCCGCCACCTGAACATGGGCGCGTCAAGGGAGAAGGATGGTGCGTTGGATCAGACTGCTGGTAATCGTGCCTGTGACGCTGTTTGCGGTGTTGTTCTGGCTGACCCGGCCGGGGCCGGTAGATGCGGTCGCCTGGCGCTCGCCGGCAGCGCCACCACTGGCCGGTGTACTGGAGGCGAACACCGAGCTGCGTCAGGCCAGCCTGCTCGCGCAGGGTCTGGTGGACGGGCCGGAAGCGGTGATTCTCGACGACAGCGGCGAGCTGTTTACCGGCACCGCCGATGGCCGGCTGTTGCGCATTGATACGCAAGGCGGCGTGCACCCGATCACGCACACCGGTGGCCGCCCGCTGGGGCTGGCGCTGGATCATCAGGGCCGGTTGGTGGTAGCTGATGCGGTGCGTGGCCTGTTGCGGGTGGATGCGCATGGCCATATCGAGACGCTGGTGGACGAGATCGACGGTGTGCCACTGCAATTTTGCGACGATGTGGCCATCGGCGCTGATGGCGTCATCTATTTCACCGATGCATCAAGCCGCTTTACCCTTCCCGATTACCGGCTGGACCTGATCGAGGGCCGCCCGCACGGGCGGCTGCTGGCGTATGATCCGGCGACGGGCGAAACCCGCGTGTTGCTGGGTGAGCTGTATTTTGCCAATGGCGTGACGCTGTCCGCCGAGGGTGATTATCTGCTGGTCAACGAAACCTTCCGCTACCGTATCCGGCGCTACTGGCTGCATGGCGAGCGGGCTGGCGAGCAGGATCTGTTTGCCCACGGGCTGCCCGGCTTCCCCGATAACATTTCCACGCGCCCCGGCGGCAAGGGCTATTGGGTGGCGATTCCGTCGCGCCGCAATCCGCAGTTCGACCGTATCAGCGGCTCGGTGGCGCTACGCAACCTGCTGGCGCGCTTGCCGGGCAGCCTGCAACCGGCACCGGAGCGGTATGGCATGGTGTTGTTGCTGAGTCCTGACGGCGAGATTGTCGCCGCACCGCAAGACCCCGGCGGTGAGCTGCTGCACGAGATCACCTCTGCCGTGGAGCACGACGGGCACCTGTATCTGGGCACACTCGGCGGCGATCGTATCGGCCGCTGGCCGATCCCGGAACCACTGCGCTGAGCCGGCGGCTCTCCCCGCTGCCCGCGCTTTCTGCTACCCTACGCGCGCTTTCGCCACTGCACAGGAACGCCACATGACCACGAAACTGGTGCTGGTCCGCCACGGCCAGAGTACCTGGAACGAACAGAACCGTTTTACCGGCTGGAAAGACGTCGATCTTACTGATCAGGGCCGCGCCGAAGCAGCACGCGCCGCCGAGTTGCTCAAGGAGGCCGGTTTTGAATTCGACGTGGCCTATACCTCCGTCCTCAAGCGCGCCATCCGCACACTGTGGACGATTCTCGACGGCATGGACCAGATGTGGGTACCGGTGATTCGCGATTGGCGCCTCAATGAGCGCCACTACGGTGCGCTTCAGGGCCTGAACAAAGCCGAAACGGCGCAGAAATACGGCGACGAACAGGTGCTGATCTGGCGCCGCAGCTACGATACGCCACCACCGCCGATGGAGCGCAGTGATGAGCGCTACGCGGGCAATCAGCGGGTGTATCGCGGCCTGACCGAACAGCAGGTGCCGCAAAGCGAATCCCTGAAAGATACCGTGGATCGTTTCGTGCCTTATTTCCAGGCCGAGATCGAACCGCAGATCCGCGCCGGCAAGCAAGTGCTGATCGTCGCCCACGGCAACAGCCTGCGCGCACTGATCAAGCATCTGGACAATATTTCAGATGAAGACATCGTCAAACTGAACATCCCCACCGGCATTCCGATGGTGTATGAACTGGACGACAATCTGAAGCCGGTCAGCAGCGGCTATCTGGGCGACAGCGACGCAGCCGAAAAGGCCGCCGCTGCCGTCGCCAACCAGGGCAAGAGCTGATAGCGGCCTGCTCGTGCCAGCGCCACCCGGCGTCTGGCACGGCAGGCTTGTTCCGCGCTTCGGGGATCTTCCTCACAGCTCTTCCGGTTTTAGCCCGCCCTTCACCCACCTTTCTCGACATTCCTGCATTCCTGCATTTCTCGTGTTCCTTGCCTCTCTTACTTTTCCGTACTTGCCTTACGTTCTTTGCGTCACTGCGCAGCCTGAAGCCGATCCAACGCCTGCACACGGCGCCGCTCTTGCTCCGAAAAATGTTGCGCCATGGCCGCCTCCAGTGCGCGCACCTGATCCTCTTCCGCCAGGCCACTGGCCTGAATCGCGGCGCGCTCGGCACGCCATGCGGCATAACGGCTATCCCATTCGCTGCGCGCCTCATCCAGCTGCTGCAACCGCTCGGCCGCCTCTGGCCCGAAGTGCTGTGCGCGGAGCTGCCGCACGGTTTCTTCATCAGCACCTTGCGCTCGCAGTGCTTCCACTTGCTCTGCGACTGCCACAGGCGCACGCATCTGCTGCCGCGCCTGCTGTATCGGCGCTGGCAAGATGCGCTCAAGCTGCTGCTGCCGGGCCCGGCGCTCGGCGGCTGACAATGTGTCGTCACGCTGCAACGCCACTCGCTCCAGTGAATAAGCATCAAAGGCATCATCCAGCGAGAAGAAAGCATCTGCCGCCGCCTGCCCCAGCCAGGCGCGGCGCAAATCGCTGCGTTGCCGCAAAAGCTGATGCATGCTTTCCACACTGCCATCAAGCGCAGGCAAGGCGGCGAGTGCTTCGTCGTAGGCCAGATAACGCTGCAACAGCCCCCAGGCTTGAGCGGCAGCCGGCGCCGGCAGCTGCTCGTGCAGATACAGCGCTATGCGCGCCTTGATGGCCGGCAGATCTTCTTCACCAAGCGTGGCCAGAAAATAATCGAACACGCGCCTCAGCCCGTGCTCAACGATCAGGTTGCCCTCGCTATCGGCACGCAATTCACCATCGACTTCCGTGCCTGCCAACGATGCAGGCGGCGCGCCAAGCCGGGATGCGGCTGCCAGATAATGCGCCAGCGTTTCCGGCGCCGTGCCGGCGGCCAGTTGGTCAACGGCTGGCACAGGGCCGGGCTGCTCGTTGTGTTGCGCTGCGCCGTCAGCCTGGTTACTGGTGCTGACGGTGCGGCTTTCCAGCTTGCCGGTGCCGGGCGTGCCTGCCGGCCGCAGCAAGAAGCCGGCGGCTACCAGTAATACCAACAGGCCTATGCCTTTGATAATTACAGCTCTGAGAGCGCCCTCCCTCGGAACGCCCTCCCTCGGAACACGCATGACCCTGCCTCCAGAATAATATCGTCTTGGCTCCAGACTCCAGGCGCTGGGTACTGGGTGCCGGTTCATTTTCGCGAGCGCCCTTTACAGGTTCCTCCTGAATACGCCCTTCACAGGCTCGCCCTGCAAGCTCCAGACCGGCCTCACCTCCCTGCCAATGAAACCTTCATCACAAATAAATCATTCAAGGCGAGCACACGCCATAGGTGCCGATTTGCCAGCAGAGACACTGTCAGGCCCAGCGACTAGGCTGAAGGTGGCCTGGCAGGAAAGCAGCTGAGCAAAGCAGTGCAGCCTCGCGGATAGCGACAGGGCCCGTGGCCGGGTTCACGCATCACCGGCTGGATATTCACTGCACAGAAAAACAAGATGAGGTACTCATGATGCTGAAACGTCTCTCGGCGCTTTTATGCGCCTCTCTTTGCCTGGCATTGATAGCACCGGCCCAGGCCTGGCTCGGTGGGCCGCGCAGCGGCTATACCGAAACGCAATATCCGATCGTGCTGATTCACGGGCTGTTCGGTTTTGATGACATTCTCGGGGTGGATTATTTCTACGGTGTGCCACAGGAATTGCAACGCAGTGGCGCGCAGGTATTTGTCGCGCAAGTCGCCGCAGCCAACAGCACTGAAGTGCGCGGCGAGCAGCTGGCGCGGCAGGTAGAAACCATCCTCGCCACCACCGGCGCGGCGAAGGTCAACATCATTGGCCACAGCCATGGCGGCCCCACCGCACGCTATGTGGCGTCGGTGTATCCACAGTATGTTGCGTCTGTCTCATCCGTGGCGGGCGTCAACTGGGGCGCGCCGCTGGCGGATGTGCTGCAAGGGGCGGCTGATCATCTGCCGCTGGCCGATGACGTGATCGACAGCGTCGGCAATGCCATCGCCGGGCTGATCGATCTGATCTCCAATGGCGGCGCAACACAGGATGTGAGCGCTGCCATGTATTCGCTGACCACCGCCCAGACACTTGCCTTCAATGCGCTGTACCCGGAAGGCGTGCCGCCCCACTACTGTGGCACGGGAGAAAGCCTGGCGGCCAATGGCGTGCGTTACTATTCCTGGAGCGGCGGCAGCACACTGACCAATATGCTGGATGTCTCCGACCCGTTCATGGCCGCACTCTCGGTGGTATTTCTCGGTGAAAAGAATGACGGTCTGGTAAGCAGTTGCTCCAGCCGCCTCGGCATGGTGATTCGCGATGACTATCACATGAATCATCTGGATGAAATCAACCATGCCTTCGGCTTGCGCAGTGTGCTTGAGACAAGCCCTGTCGCGGTCTTCCGACAACATGCCAACCGGCTCAAGAACGCCGGCCTGTGAACAACCGCCGGGCCTTCACGGCCCGGCGCGACCCACCAGTCACCAACGATGTTCGCGCCTGCTCTGCCATACCGTTATGCTCCAGTAGCGCTATTTATTTCTTACTCACATCAAAACAAGGAAACATGCCCATGGACAGGACTGTCCTTTCTGGCCGTTTTATCTCTTTGTGTGCTGCACTGTTTTACGGCCTGCTGGCCGCTGCGCCCGCCACTGCCGCCCCGATCGACCGCACCGTGTGCGTCTGGGATATCGCCGGCAATGCCGGGCCGACCATGGCGATCATGCGCGAGTGGCGCATTGAAGCGTTATCCTGGGGGCTCAATGCGCGCCTGGTGGTGCACACCAACGAAGGCATCGCCACCGAGGAGCTGAAAGCCGGACAGTGCGATGCTGCCGTCGTCACCGATTTCCGCGCCCGCCCTTTCAATCAATACACCGGCACCATCAATGCCATTGGTGCGATTCCGGATTTCGAGCATTTGCGGCTGGTGCTGCAAGTGCTTGCGCACCCGCAATCGGCGGACAAGATGACGCAAGGCCCGTACACCGTGATGGGCATTGCGCCGGCTGGCGGAGCCTATATCTTTGTCAACGATCGCAACATCAATACATTGGCAAAAGCCGCAGGCAAGAAGTTTGCGGTGCTGGAACATGACCCCATGCAGGCGCAAATGGTGGCGCGGATGGGAGCAACGCCGGTGGGCTCGGATGTCACCAACTTCTCCAGCCGCTTCAACAATGGACAGGTGGATATTATTGCCGCGCCGCTGATCGTCTATAACCCGCTGGAGCTTTATCGCGGCCTCTCACCGGATGGCGCCATCATCGATTACCCGCTGTTGCAGGTGACCTTGCAGATGATCGGCCGTGCTGACCGCTTCCCGGCGGAGATCGCGCAGAAGTCACGGGATTACTTTTTCCGCAACTATGATCAGTATGTGAATATTCTCGAACGGGAAGCCGAGCAGGTAGATCCGCGCTGGATGGAGCCGGTGCCGGAAAGCGATCGCCCCGAATATGAGCACACCATGCTCGAAGGCCGGGTGGAGCTGCGCGACCAGGGCCATTACGATGGCGAGATGCTTTCCTTGCAGCGGCGTGTGCGCTGCCGCATCGATGCCAGCCGGGGCGAATGCACCAACCCGGTAGAGTGAGCATAATGCACAGCAGCAAACCGCTGCTGTTGCCGCCATTGGCGCCGTTGACGAGACAGCCGCTGCCCCAACGCAGCGGCGTCTGTTTCCACACTCTCGATCCGCCACAACGCCTTCCTGGCGACAGCCCTTGCAGGCCAACAGGCGCTGACAACTTTCTTGGCTTGCTGGGGGGAACACCAGTTGCTGTGGGCGCTTGCTACGCGCCTGATGGTGCTTCCTGTCAGTCCGTCAACCTGTTACCCCGCCAGCATGTCGGCCTTCTTCCTGTTGCTACTGACGCGCTCGGTAGCCGGTGGTGTGGGCTGAACTGATAATCTCCCGTAGTTGATGCCCCTCTGCGGCTGGTCGCTCTCCAGACAGCTGAGGGCTCTCCAGACAGCTGAGGGCTCTCTTTCCAGCTGATGGCTCTCTTTCCAGCCGATGGCTCTCCTTCCAGCTGATAGCCCTGATTTTCACTGCCGGCTCTCTGCGGCGGTTGTTGGCACTTCCGGTTCTTGCTGTGGTCTGACAGGTCATGCCCTTGTGGCAAACAAGCTCGTATGCTGCACGCTTCAAAAGAACAACAGCAGAACAGGACGCTATCATGAAAAAAATGCTGAACCGCTCCCTGCTTGTGGCCGCATGCCTTGCACTGCTGCCATGGGCCAACCCCGTTCAGGCCAAGGCCCGAATCTGTGTGTGGGATATTGTCGGCAACGCTGGCCCGGCCATGCAGGCCATGCGCGAATGGCAGCTGGCCGCCATGGAGTGGGGGGTGGAAGCCGAGCTGATTCCGCATACCAACGAAGGGATCGCTGCCGAAGAACTCAAATCAGGCCAATGCGATGCGACATTGATGACCGGCATACGCGGGCGGCTGTTCAATCGCTACAGTGGCACCCTGGATTCCATCGGCAGTATTCCTGACAACGACCATTTGCGACTGTTGTTGCAAGTACTGGCGCACCCGCAAAGCGCCCCGCGCCTGGAGCAAGGCCCGTTCGCCGTGATGGGCATCGCCCCCGCCGGCGCTGCCTATATTTTTGTCAACGACCGCGAAATCAATACCCTGGCCAAAGCGGCAGGCAAGAAAGTGGCGGTGCTTGAATATGACCCCACCCAGGCACAGATGGTAGCGCAGGTGGGCGCCACGCCGGTGGCCTCGGATATCACCAACTTCTCCACTCGTTTCAATAACGGTCAGGTGGATGTGATCGGCGCACCGCTGGTCGCCTATAGCGCGCTGGAGCTGTATCGCGGCCTGTCGCCCAACGGCGCCATCATCAATTACCCGCTGATGCAGATCACGCTGCAATTGATCGCTAACAAAAACAGCTTCTCCAGCGAAGCAATGCAGAAATCCCGTGAATATTTCTTCAATAACTTTGACCGCATTCTGGAGCAGCTGAATCGCGAAGCGGGCGCCGTCGATCCGAAGTGGATGCAGGACATTCCAGAGGAAGACAAGCTGGAATACGAGCTGCTGATGCAGGAAGCGCGCATCCAGCTGCGCGAGCAAGGCCACTACGATTCCGACATGCTAAGCCTGCAACGGCGCATCCGTTGCCGTATTGATGGCAGCCGTGGCGAGTGCACCAACCCGGTGGAATAAACCACTTCTCAGGCCATGCCAGCCGGTGCATCAGCCAACACCGCGCATGGCCTCCCCTTGTGGGACAAACAAATCGTAGAACAGCCACAGGCCGGCCCGAAGAATAAGCGAATCAGCTTTTTGCTCCCCTCCCCCCTTGTGGGACAAGCGAAGCGCAGAACAGCCGCAGGCTGTCCCGAAGGGTGAGCGAATCAGCTTTTTTCCTCCCCTCTCCC
>NZ_JALKII010000013.1 GCF_023051175.1 Alcanivorax quisquiliarum
CTACTTTCATTTACTCCCAGTAGAAATTTCTATAAAAATTCCACAGCAAAAAATCCCGAGCGCTCGCCAGTTTCGTTCTAGATAAAGTGCCGAGTATATATTCCTGCCATAGCCTCCCCCTCTCCCCAACCCCTCTCCCACAAGGGGAGAGGGGCTCAAAAGGTTCATCGCGGATCCGCTGCGGCCAACGCCACAGCGAACCGGGGAGATCAGGCGTCGCGCTGCCTGATCCGCTCGACGATCTTGGTGGTGCTCACGTCGTCGATGAAATCCAGCACGCGCACTTCGCCGCCATAGCTTTTCACGATATCGGCGCCCACCACTTGCTCGACGCTGTAGTCGCCACCTTTGACCAGCACTTCCGGGCGCAGCGCTTCCAGCAGCGGCTCTGGCGTATCTGTCTCGAACGGCACTACCCAATCCACTGCTTCCAGCGCCGCCAGCACCGCCATACGGCGCTCCAGCGGATTGATGGGCCGCCCCGGGCCTTTCAGGCGGCGGATCGAATCATCGGCATTGACCGCCACAATCAGCCGATGGCCCTGCCGGCGGGCAGTATCCAGATAACCCACATGGCCAGCATGAATAATATCGAAACAGCCGTTGGTAAAGACGATCCGCTCACCCTGAGCACGAGCATCCTCCACTGCAATTTTCAGCTGTTCCAGAGTCATCACTCCACGACCTATGCCGCCTTCCTGATGCACCGCCCGGCGCAGTTCGGGGGCGCTGACCACTGCCGTGCCGAGCTTGCCGACGACGATTCCGGCAGCGATGTTCGCCAGTGCCACGGCATCCTCCAGCGGACTGCCTGCCGCCAGTGCCGCCGCCACCACGGAAATCACCGTGTCGCCGGCGCCTGTCACATCAAATACTTCACGGGCGCGTGCCGGCAGATGCAGCGCCGAATGATCGCGCCGCAACAGGGTCATGCCTTTTTCGCTGCGGGTAATCAAAAGCGCCTGCAATTCAAGCTCTTCGATCAGCTGGCGGCCCCGGCAGACCAGCTCCTCTTCCGAACCCACCGGCCCGGCCACGGTTTCAAATTCGGCAAAATTCGGCGTGAGCAGGGTGGCGCCGCGATAACGGGAGAAATCGGTGCCCTTGGGATCAACCAGCACCGGCACACCCGCTTGACGCGCTGCCTGAATCAGCGCCTGGCAATCCCGTAGCGCACCTTTTTGATAATCGGACAAAATCAACGCGCCGCAGCCGGTGAGGTTTGCCGTTACCTTTTCTGTGAACGGCGCCGTATCGAGATCATGAAACGGCTCCTCGAAATCCAGCCGCAGCAGCTGTTGCTGGCGGCTGATGATGCGCAGCTTGGTGATGGTGGGCTGGCCGGGCGCCTGCTGGAACAGACAATCGATGCCTGCTGCGCCGAGGCGCTCCCGCAGGGTTGTTTCGGCTTCATCAGCGCCTGTCACGCCGACCAGCGCAGCGCTAGCGCCCAGCCCGGCGATATTCAGGGCCACGTTCGCGGCGCCGCCCGGCCGGTCTTCAATCTCGGTGACGCGCACCACCGGCACCGGTGCCTCGGGCGAAATACGCCCGGTAGGGCCGTGCCAATACCGGTCAAGCATCACATCACCGGCCACCAGCACGCGGGCTGTGGCGAGCACGGGAATCTGCAAACTCTGCATCGCGGACATTCCTGCAATCTGGGCGGCACAGGGCCACCGGGATGGCGCGCAGTTTAGCACAGGCCGGCTGGCAGGCATCGGGCTGGCTCAGTAGACTGTGCGCCTTTCACCTTCTCTTTGATCATCGGGCCTGAACATCGTGGCAAGACCCCGCAAATACAGCACCCCTCTCTGGCATCCGCGCTGGTGGGCCACCTGGCTTGGCGTGGCACTGATCTGGCTTGTCGGCCAGCTGCCCTGGCGCCCCTTGCTGGCGCTTGGCCGAGGCATGGGCTGGCTCGCCTGGCGGCTGGGCACGGATCGGCGCAGAGTGGCGGAGATCAACCTCGCGCTGTGCTTCCCCGAAAAAAGCGATGCCGAACGCGCGGCTCTGGCCAAAGCCGCGCTGCTGAGCACCGGCGAAGCAATCACCGAAATTGCCGGCGCGTACAACAGCCTGCATTTCGATGCCCGTGCGCGCCTCACCATCGAAGGGCTGGAGCACCTCAAGGCTTCCCGCGATGCCGGCCGTGGCGTGTTGCTGCTGGGTATGCACTTCAACACCATCGATATTGGTGCGCGCCTGCTTGGCGAAGGCGCCGGGGTGCGTTTTTCCGTGGTCTATCGCCCCAACGACAACCCTGCGCTGGAGTGGATGATCCGCCACGGCCGGCGCAAATATGTCGATCAATATCTGGATCGCTCCGACATGCGCGGCCTGGTACGGACCTTGCGCGCCGGGGAGGTGTGCTGGTACGCACCCGATCAGGATTATGGCGTGCGCGGCGCGATCTGGGCGCCATTCTTCGGTGTGCCGGCGGCAACACTGGTCGCCACCGGGCGTATTGTCCGCATGAGTGGCGCCGATCTCATCCCCTGCGCCCACTACCGTCTGCCCGGCGGCCGTTACCTGATCCGCTTCGGCGCGCCCTTGCAGGATTTTCCCAGTGGTGACGATCTGGCGGACTGCACCCGCGTCAATCAGGTGGTGGAGCAGGCCATCGCCTTGGCGCCGGAGCAATACCTCTGGGTGCACAAGCGCTTCAAGCACCAGCCGGATGGCGTCTCGCCCTACGGCCCGCGCAAACGCCGTCGCAGGCGGCGTTAGGCGGCGACAGGCGCCGGGCATCACTGCGGCTTGTTCCCTCTGCTGCCCCCGTATATCCTGCGCGCTGCACTTCAGGCACTGATCAGACCATGCAAACCTTTCGCCCGGATATCGAGGGGCTGCGTACCATCGCAGTTGCTCTGGTTATCTTTTATCACTACCAGTTCCCCTGGATAACCGGCGGTTTCGTTGGTGTCGATGTCTTTTTCGTGATCTCCGGGTTTGTCATCACCCGAATGCTGCAAAACAAGCTGGCAACCGGCAACTTCAGCTTTGCCGACTTCTACACCCGGCGCGTGCTGCGGCTGGTGCCCGTCTTTCTGCTGGTTTCCACGGTTACGTTTCTGTGTATCTCGCCATTTTATTTCGATGACGATTACTACATCTTCTCGAAAAGCTGGATGGCAGCGCTGATCGGCCTGAGCAATTTCTATTTCTTCGCTGAACTGAGCCAGTATTTTTCCCCGGAAGCCGGCACCATTCCGCTGCTGCACACCTGGTCACTGGCGGTAGAAGAGCAATTCTATTTCTTCTGGCCAGCGGCATTTCTGTCCCTGGCGGCGCTGGCGCCACGCCTGCGGCTGGCGCTGTTTGCCGTGGCGTGGCTGGCCGCTCTTGCGCTCTCCATATACCTCGCCCACCACCATGCGAACGCAGCCTACTACCTACTGCCGGCACGCATCTTCGAGCTGACGCTGGGCGCCGGCGTCGCCCTGTTTGGCGCTCATGCGTGGCGGCTGCGCCCCTGGCTGGCCGAGAGCTTCACCCTGGCCGGCCTGACACTGATTCTGGCGACCGCACTGCTATTGCGCAGCACCAGCACCTTCCCCGGCCTCAACGCGCTCTGGCCGACCCTTGGCACAGCGCTGATCATTTATGCCGGCATGCACAGGACAACCCTCGTCTCCCGCGCATTGAGCATTCGGCCGCTGGTGTTTCTCGGCGGAATCTCCTATTCCTTGTATCTCTGGCATTGGCCACCGGTTGCCCTGCTCAACTACCAGCTGATCGAGATCGACTGGCCGATCCGCCTGGCCATGCTGGTGGCAATCGTGCCCCTTTCATGGCTTTCATACCGGTTTGTGGAGAACCGCTTCCGCTACCGCCGCTGGTCGCTGAAAAAGACCCTGGGGATATTCATTCTCATACCCCTGATAGCCATCTGGGCGGTGCAAGTCACCATCCGCACCTCGGACGACATCAGCTTCCGCATCCCGGAAGAACGCCGCGAGCTGTACAAGATCATCTCCCAGCAAAACCCGGCGGACCTGTTCAAGCGCTGCTTCAAGGGGCGGCCCTATGAGTTCGAGCAATCCGGCGCCTGCATCTTCGGCAACCGCGACGTCGCGCAGCCCGACAGTATGTTGATCGGTGATTCCCACGCCATGGCGCTGCTTGGATTCGTTGAAGAACTGATCGCGGACACTGATCTGTCGATGCTGGTGGTAACACGCGCCTCCACCCCCTTCCTGCTGGAAGAAGATATGCGCGCCCTCGACCCCGACCCGACCAAGGCCCAGCGCTCTGCTGCGTTACAACGCTATCTGGAACAGCGGCCGATGACAGTGTTTGTCGGTGCCTGGTGGAATGCGTACCTGACCAAGCCCGGCATGCATGAGGCATTTTTGCGGTCAATCGAGTGGCTGCTGCAACAGGGCCATGCGGTGGTCATGCTCGAAGGAGTGCCGGAGCTGCCTTCTGATATGTTTGCGCATTGTCTGTTGAAGAATATGGATTCTTGCGAGATTGATGCGGGGCCGGTGAGGGAGCGAATGGCTGCCTTCATGGCACTCAAGCAGGAAATGACGCAGCGCTGGCCTGAGCTGGTATGGTTACAACCGGCGCAGGTGCTGTGCGATGCCACACAGTGCCAGACCGAGCTGGATGGGTTGCCGCTGTATCGGGATGAGAGTCATTTGAATTATCTGGGCGCTCGGGAGATTGGCCGGCGCTTCCTGAGAGGCTCGCCCGCCCCGTTGTTGTCACAACAGCGAGCGAGCGGCACGGAAACGGAGTAAGGCACGGTGCTGAAACGTTCAGCAATATTTGCTGAACAATCGCCTCTTCGAGCCGCTAATGAGTTGCAACATGATCCCTCTAACCTGGCTTGGCTGGCCGGCCTCCGGTCAACAGACTAGACTTCCGTCTTTGCCAGCACGTCCACGATGGAGCCATAGGTGAATTCGACCTTTCGTACAGACATAAATGGACTACGCGCTTGGGCAGTTCTTCTCGTGGTTCTATTTCACTTCCAGATTCCCGGGTTCGATGCTGGCTTTCTCGGTGTTGATGTCTTCTTTGTAATTTCCGGTTACCTGATGGCATCCATCCTGTTTTCCGGGTTATCTGCTGGCACTCTGTCGCTTCGCGGTTTTTACGCCGCACGCATGAAGCGTATTTACCCCGCGTTGATGGTGCTCTGCGTGGCCTGCCTGATCGCCGGCTGGTTCCTGCTCACACTGCGTGATTACATGGAACTGGGGGCTCATGTGCGGGAAAGCCTTCTGTTTTCTTCCAACTACCGCTATCTGTCGGAAGCCGGATACTTCGATGTAGCAGCCGAGGAAAAATGGCTGTTACACACCTGGTCTCTATCTGTAGAGTGGCAATTCTATCTGCTCTATCCGCTACTGACGCTTGGGCTTTATCGCCTGACGCAACGGCACGGCGCGTTGCTAGCCTGGACGCTTGCCATCGCTCTGGTGTCGCTGCTCTGGAACAGCTATTGCTCGATTTACCAGCCGGATACCGCCTTTTATGGTTTTCCGGGACGAGCCTGGGAACTGCTGCTCGGCAGTGCCGCCTACCATCTGACCCGTCTTTGGCACCCGGCACGCAACGCCGGCTTCGGGCTGCATATTGCCGGGCTTGCATTGATCGTGCTCGCGGCCTGTGTGGTCACACCGTCCGCCTGGCCCGGCCTCTGGGCGCTGTTGCCGACCGTTGGCGCAGGCATGCTTATTCTGGGAAACAGCGAGTCTTCTCTGACACGCGGCAAGTTCTGGCGCTGGTGCGGTGAGCGGTCATATTCTATTTATCTCTGGCACTGGCCTGTCGTCGCTCTGCTCCATTACTTCATGATCGCGGATGACCCGGTGTGGATTCTATCCGGTATCGTTGCGTCCTTCGTGCTTGGCGAATTATCGTATCGTCTGATCGAACAGCCCACGCGCCGCCACCTGGCCCACGTCAGCGCAGGTAAAACGCTTCTGATGATGCTCATCATAGCTATAATCCTCGCCATGGTTGGTCAAGCTGTGCGCCGTACCGGCATACCGGAGCGCCTGCCCGACGAGGTTGCCATGCTGGTTGATCGCGACCTGCTCTCCAACCCGCGGCGAGACGAGTGCTTACAAGCACCCAGCCAATGCGTTTATGGCGAGGGGCCGGTTGGCCTGATTCTGATTGGGGACAGCCATGCTGACGCCGTAGTTACCGCCATAGAGAGCGCTCTGGCGCCGGAGATAGGAGGTATTCTGTTCAAAGGAGACTCCGGATGCATTTCATTGCCGGGGCTCGATCATACGGACCCTCGCAAGCAGGAGTGCCTGCAAATGGGAGACAGCATCCCCGACCTGCTCTTGCAATACCCGGGCGTACCTGTGCTGCTGATTGCGCGTCTTTCTGAGCATGCCAACGGCGGCCAGATTCAGCCGGACCAGACCGCCAGCTTTTATGTGCGTGGCGGCACATCCCGATATTCGGCTGACTGGTTCAGTCAGTTTTCAGACTGGTATCTGCGGACAGTTTGCGAGGTCGCCAGCGCACATCCCGTCTGGCTGATGCGCCCGACACCGGAGATGACTGTCGACGTCGCCAATCAACTCGGCCGCCATCGGATGATCAATCGGCAATACGACCTATCGCTGCCCCGCATCGAGCACGACAAGCGGCACCGCTACATCCGAGCACTTCAGGACGAAGTTGTGGCACAGTGCGACGTCCGCATTATCGACCCGACAGAAATTCTATGCGACGAAGAGCGCTGTATCGCCGAGCATAACGGGTTGCCAATCTATCGTGATGACGATCATCTTAGCGAGTATGGCAATCGCCTTCTGATTCCTCTGTTCCGAACCATGTTGGATCAATGGCCTCGCTGAGGCCTCGCCAGTGCACCGGCCGCGTGCTCCGCTGTGCTAGCCGGAATTTTTATCCAGCAAGATGCTGAGTGCTCGTCTGGCGATCGATTTTCCGGGCCTCGCATTTTTTGCATGCCTCGCCCTCGCGCTGCCGACCTGCCGATTTCGCAGCCCCGAATATCGGCAATAGCACGTCGTCATCGCTTGGTATTTGTCGCCACACCCAATCGCTGCAAGAGCTCCGGGCCCGCTTTCAACCCCAGCAATGATAGAAGTTCTTCGACCTTGGCGGCGTCATTGAGCTCGCTCAAGGTCATATTGATGTAGGTTATCTCAGGAAACCTTTTCCGGTACTCCGTCGCCAAAGCCTTCGTCTCATCAACATACCAAGACAAACATTCTCGCTCATAAGCCTTCACCTGCTCCGGAACGTGCGATGGCGGTTTGAGCCCTAGCTGCTTGTAGTACTTCTTGTGGCGAAACGGTAACGCCCACAGTCTGAACAACCAGTAAGTCAGCCTCACCCCCAACTTCCCGGCAGGCGGCGGCACAAGCGGATTGCGGCGAGTCGGCAGTATTAACCAGTTGCGACCACTTTCCGATAAGCAAGTGGAGGCTATCCGAAGAAAGCTTTCGACTATATGCTCTTTTTCCCGTGCTACGATTATCACCGCGATTTCACGCTGATCTATAAACTCCGGGATGAACTAGCCAAAGCCCTTTATAAAAGCATGATTAGTCTCAACATAGACTTTTGCACCTGCCCGCGAGGTCGCGATCTGCGCCAGCTTGCGAGGCATCAGCTTTTTCATGGCACCCGGATCATCATTGAGGAAGCGCCGCATAGGCTCACGATTACAACGTGGCGCCGGCTCATGCTCCGCGACACAACCTTCGGTGCTCGACAGTATCTGCTTAAGGTAATTGGTGCCATTACGCCCTGTACCGATACAGAACACGTATTTGATACTCATCGAGCGGCCTTCTCCCAAATCATCACGTCAATATTCTGCAACGGCAAACATTTTCATCGGCAATAGCCGAGTTCTAAAATGCGCGAGGAAATGCAGCAATGAGGTTTTGCAGCACGTCATCGAGTCCTGGGCGTGCATACCCGTCGACGTACTCTTCCATCATTGCATCAGTGATTTCAGCCAAGGGAGTCACATCAGGCATCCCGATCTTGAACGCACTATAGTAATCCTGGAACTTGAAATCTCCACCGCGCAACCGGTCGGAGAAGCGAGCCCTCACGTTTGGCACGCCTAGCCCGTCCGCAGCAATAAGACCGTGCATTGCGGAGGATACGACCAGCCGCGCCGATCCTATCACCTCAAGGATCGTTAGAGGGTCGGCCTGTATATCCAGCTGAATCGCAGATGGATTAAGCGCCAGGAAGTGGCGCAAGGCTTCACTGTCTTTATCCTGATAGTGCGGCACCACCACCAATGGAAATCGATCACGCTTCAGGTTCAATTGATCACGTAGAAGCCCGACCAACAAGCCGGGGTCGCCAATCGCAATCCCCTCATCTTCTTTCTTCAAGATACTGGCCGTCTCCAGACCCCGCACGGCATGGATATAATGACGGGTCTGACGCGGCCGCTCCGGAGAGATAAAGCCACTTCCCCATACATGGAGGCGTCTCGACCAAAAAGACTCCTTGAGACGCTGAAGCAAGCTTCCTATGGCGACCAGATCTGCCTTTTCGATTGATTCATATATCACCGGTCGAGATGAAACTCGCTCAACGATCAAGGGTGACAAGACATCACCAAAATTATTTTTGGAGGCAGACCAATGCAAACGAATTACCGACACATCATATCCTCATCAGCCGCAAGCGTTCCTTGAAGCCCAGCATACCATCAGGCACGCCCCCAGGCGCCTCGATTGCAGCTGCTACCGCGGACGCCCGGCTTTCCCACCGGTGCATACTGCACACCAGCTCGCTACCCGCCTCGGCAATCTTTTCCGCATCATCCGGCCGCTCCCTGACCCACGCCAGTTTCGCCTGAAGTTCATCGAGGCTCTCATACATCAAAAGATGCCGGCCCTCTTCAAACCCAAGAGCCTGTTGCTCGGCCTCGGGCTGACGCCAGGCCAATAACAGGCAGCCTGCGGCCATCGCCTCGAAATTCTTGATCATGTACTCGTTGAACCCCACGTCTGCACTGACAAACACCCGGATACGATTGAGAAGCTGGTTATAGGCGGCTCCCGGCTCCGCTCGCATTATCTTTATGAGATTTTTTCTCACCGCACTTTCCAGAAAAGTCCGGCGCTCACGATAGACCTTGTGGGATATTCGACCGACAAAAGCTGCAGGGATATCTCGCTCCATCCGCTCATTGCGTATCACTTCCGGATCATAACCCTTGCACACCAGCTCCGCCGCGATTCCGCGCTGCCTGAAGTAGGCCATAAGACAGGCGCTGGACGTCAACACTTTCACTGGCGAAATATATTTGAGCACCGGGACATAGCAGCGATACCAGCTCGACGCCGGCACGTTCTCCTGGCACATGTCAAAATCGAATATCACGAGGTTCACTATTCCCCGCAACCGTTTAACGTCGGCCCCCATTCGCCGCAAATTGGCATCAACAACCACCCGATCGTAACCGTGGCCGCCGACAAGGCCTGCCAACACCTGCACGGCCTGCGCCTCATCCGGCACAACAACGCGAGAAACCTCCAGTTGGACGGGCATATGCTTCCATATAATACCGCACCTGTTATCTTTACTTGCCGTTGAAACCACTAGTATTTTTTTCATGACTCGACACGCACTCCCGCATCCCCATGCTGCGTAAAAAACGGCTCAGTTCAATGGCATTTGCCACCACTTTTTATCTAAAATCAATTCAGGCACTCGATCATTTTTTCTCTTAAGGCTTTGCTTTCTGCCCAGTTACGTAACAACCGGGCCTTGTCCCGATCAATTGCCCTGTTCGCACGTCGCTGGCTTCGAAAGCGGCGCCAGCCATCAAGATCTATTAAGCCCGCCTTGGCGTCGCATAGCACTATATTGCTTGCCTTCATATCACCATGCGCCCATCTGAACATACGCATCAGTATAAAAAGTTCAGTGAGCGAAGCGCACCATTCTGTGCGCAACTGAGAGTATTCTTGCACACTATCCAGCAACGGCCCCCGGTGTATCGCACTGATGAACCATGCAACTCCCGTTCGACGATCCTCCAGATAAGCGACAGGTGACGGGGTATAAACACCGCAGTACTGCAAAAAATGGGCTGCACGCCAGGAGCGCCGGGCCCGGCTCGAGCCTAGCCACACTTTCCACTGGTTACGCCTTTTCTTCAGGTTGTACCTTTTGACAACCCATCCAAGGTGATCCAGCGCAACGACCGTGGAGGCACCTCCGTCTTTCAGCATGCGTCCATGCTCGGTCAACCCGTCCGATCCGCTTCCTAATAATGCAAGCAATTGCGGATGCGCACTGCGCACACACATACCCCGCAGCCCGGCTACTGCCACTGTCTGATAATGAGTGCAGTCGCGCTCGGTTTTTTTGAGCATGACTTCATAGCGGTGCTGCTGCGCTTTGCGGACAAGGTGCCGGGGTGGAAGATTGGCGGCTTCGCTGCCTTCCGCAAGAACTGCCTCAGCATCGATCGGCGGCACTTGCGCAAGAAGAAGTGCGAGATTTTTCGCAAGCTGTCGCGATGACACCTTTCCAATACGACAACCGGCTGCATCGAGCATGAACCAGCCCGACTCTCCCCAAAGGAAGTTGGATAAATGCGCATCGTGCTGCACGACACCACGGCGCGCTTGCTCTGCGACCCAACTCAACAGTGACTTCAATGCTTCCGTGCGCTCTTCAGATGCGGCGGGTGCAATGATCCGTTCCGCCGCAAGCTGCCCACTGATCTCAGCGAGCACCAGAAGTGCGCCTGCCCCTCCTGACTCCCCTGATCCCCCAGGCTCTGCCCAAAGGCACTCGGGCGCAGGCACACCACGTTGCGCCAGTGCTTGCAGAGCCTGCCTCTCGTCAGCCCAGGCAGCGTCCCCCGCCCTGCCAGGTGCAAACACTTTGACCACTACCGGTCGGCCACGCCATAGCGCTCTCGCAACCAGACGTCTTGATGGTAACCAGCGGAGGCTTTCAGTAACCAGCAGCGGGCCGTCAGCGAGCAAAACTTTACCATGGCTCCCGGCTGGCAACCCCTGTTCAACCAGTGTTGCGAGGCTGATCTCGTTGTCGATCACATCGTTCTCACTCTACAACCACTCTGGCGGCTCACGGCCCATATCTTTGCGATATAACGCTTCTGCACGCCGCTTGACCGCGCACCAGAACGCTTTGTCGTCTCGCAAGGTCCGCGACAACGATCCCCCTGTGTAATGCCTCACGCACCGCAACCAATCTCGCCGAGACAACCCGATATCCATAGCCGAGTATGCCAGCCCCGCGATGTCTTTGATCATCCACCGTCGAGGCACTCGCTTGCGGCATTGTGCGCGATGCAGATCAATCAGATGGCAGCGTACTGCATCGTCCGCTCCACCAAGCGTCTCCGGGTAAAGCAAAAAATGGCAGAGATAGAAATCTCGATGATTGATACCGGAGCGATGCATGATGCGTGCGATCCGCATGACAACCCGCACCAGCTGCCGTTTCTGGTTCATCTGCGGCGGCTGCGATTTCCAATCGCGGCAGTAATCCTCGAGACTGACGGAGCCGTCAAGATCCTCAGTGATCAGAAAACTCTCGATATGCGCTGGGTTGATTCCCCGTTCGCCAAAAGCCACCGGGACGAGCGTATCCAGGCCAACTTCCGATAGCCGCCGCGCCGCCTCGTACTCATTACGCGCACTGACCACAGGCGCACGCAGCTGCACAAGGTTCTTGATGACCTCTTGCCAGCCGACGCCTGCATGATACTTGAGGAAATAGGACTGCCCGCCGTGCGTGAAGCGCAGTGTGCGGCGGCCTTCCTTTTCCCGAAAAATGTCGCCCTGCAGATCGGCAGCCATCCGAAAAGGGTCCTTGCCTTCCCACGCTACTGCCCAGTCTTCTCGCAAATAAAGCCTCATGAAAAGCGTGCCTCCAGCAGATCGACCACTCGCTCAGGCAGCGAGTAAAGATCATGCTCGCGACCATATCGCGCGCCCGCTTCGCCCCAAGGCCCGGGAAGCGAGTCGAGCATTTTCGCAAGTGTGACATTCAGCACTTCTTGAGAAAACGGCGACCTGATCACTTCGCCCGATTGCGCCTCCAGGACGTATCGTGCATAGCCACATGTATCTGTGGTCAGGACAGGTAGACCCGCCACTGTGGCCTCAAGTAACACCATACCTGCCGACTCCCGGTAAGCCGGGTGCAACAGCAGATCCGCAGCCTGCATCAGCGCGGGCACATCATCGCGAGGGCCGACACTGCGCACATGCGCCGCGATCCTTTGTCGCACAGCTGGCGATAACGAAGCCAGGAAAGGTTTAGGATCGTCGTTACCCACGATCATCAGCCGCGTGCGGGCCAGTTGCTGGTCAGGCAAGCTTGCCAATGCATCCAGCGCTCGATCCAGCCCTTTGACTCTGAAACCCGAACCGACAAACAACAGTAATTTATCGCCATCACTGAGAGACAGCGTATTCCGCATCGTTGCCCTCAGCTGGTGTGCGTTGTCGGGCTGGCGGTGCACCGGCTCGATGCCCGGCGGGAGCACGGTAAACCGCTTCGCCGACAGTGCATAATGTTGCTGGTATTGGTGCTGCTGGTGCTCGTTCAGAAACAGAAAATACGCATGCTCTGCCACCTGCTGCTCCAACCGCAGGTACGTCCGATAGCGGGGAAGCCAGCGCAGCAGCAGCGGTTTTTCGGCCAGATGCGCGGCGAAACAGCTATCTGATGCGAAATAAACATCCAGCCCGGGCAAGCGGTTGAACCCCAACACAATATCGGCGGGCTGCCTTGCCAAGGCAGCGCCGAGCGCGGCGGCGAACGAGGCCATACGACCGTGGTTACTGCTGCCCTGCACCGGTAGTTGTTCCACCTTCAGACCGGGTAAGGCTTCTCCCTCCCACGCTGCCACATAACAGGTAACCTGATGACCACGGGCCAGCGAGGCGCGAGCAATGCGCCAGAAGTCTCGCTGTAACCCTCCGTAGGGAAAGTACCTGTACAGGCAGAACGCGAGTTTCATACAGCCGGCCCCATCTCAGCCCTGCTCGACAACAACGCTTCCCAAACCCGCTCCGGCGGCAAATTGCTGAAGCACGGCGGCTCCACACCCTGCCCGCTCTCGCCACGATAGGTGCAGCGCTCCTGCACGCAAGGGGCGCAGGGGAACTGCGCCGAAAGGGAATGCGCGCGCGGGCCGAGTACGCCGGTCAGGGCGGGATCGGTGGGGCCGTATAGCCCGACCCCGGTCATCCCTGCGGCAGCGGCGAGGTGCGCCAGCCCGGTGTCCACGGCAATGAAGCCGTCCCAACGTAGAAATGCGTCCGTCAGCGCCGCCAGCGTCATGGGCGGCAACACTTCGCACTGTGGCATGCCGTGGGCGATGCGCTGCGCCCGCTGCTGCTCCGCCTCGTTGCCCCAGGGCAGGTAGACCCTGTGCCCGGCGTTGCAAGCCAGGGCTGCCAGCTCGCGCCAGTAGGCTTGCGGGTAATGTTTGGTGGGCCATGTCGTCCCGTGACAGAACACCAGCTCCGCAGGCTGTGCCAGCGGGCGTGGCGGCGCGGGCCGTGGCAGGCCGTAATCCGGCGGGGTGTCAGGCGGCAGCGCATAGCCCAATGCCTGAGCGAACAGTTGCCGGGTGCGGGTCACCGCGTGCTGGCCGCGAGCAACGGCCAGCGGATGATCCAGCGCCAGTGCGGAGAGGCTTTCGCGAGCCGAGGCGCGATCCAGCCCGTAGCGGGGCGGCTTCGCCAGCCGGGTGACAAAGGCGCTTTTCAACAAGCCCTGCGCATCAATGACGGCATCATAGCCCGGTGCGCTGACCTGCTCGCGAAACGCCTGCCATTCGCCACTGGCGCGGGCCTTGAGCGGGTGCTTGCGCCAGCGCCGCAGTTCACACGGGATGACCTTGCCCACCGCAGGATGCCGCGCAGCGATATCGGCAAAAGCGGCCTCGACCACCCAATCGAAACGGATGCCGGGCACGGCTTGCGCCGCATCGGTGAGCGCCGGCAGGGTATGGATCACATCACCCATGGAGGAGGTCTTGATGAGCAGTACGCGCTTCATCCGTCGCCCTACGCCAGCACGTTATCCAGCGCTGCGATGACCCGTTCCGGGCCAAGCTGGCGCAGGCAGTTGAGGTGCCCCAGCGGGCATTCGCGCTTGAAGCAGGGGCTGCAATCCAGGCCCAGCCGCACGATCTCCACTTTACCATGCAGCGGCGGCGTGAAATCCGGCGACGTGGAACCGTACACCGCCACCAGTGGCCGATGCAGTGCGGCGGCAATATGCATCAGCCCGGAATCGTTACTGACGACGGCGTTGGCGAGCGCCAGCAAATCCACTGCTTCAGGCAGGGCGGTTTCGCCTGCGAGCAGGTGCAGGCGCCAGCGCAATTTCTCCGGGATGGCGTCACGAATCAGTTCCGCCACCTCGCGATCCTTGGCCGAGCCGAAAACCCAGACCTGCCAGCCCTGCTCCAGTTGATGCCGCGCCACGTCCGCATAATACGCATCCGGCCAGCGCTTGGAGGGGCCGAACTCGGCACCGGGGCACAGCGCCAGAATCGGCAATGCCTGGTTCAGCCCCATGTTCTGCAAGGTACGGTCAGCGTTGCTGGTGTCCACATGCAGATGCGGTGGCGTGATCTCCGCCAGGGTGGGCACCGGGGCATCGGCCGGGTGCGCCAGCGCAACAAAGCGCTGCACCATCAGGGGATAGCGCTGTTTGTCCAAGGTGCGTACGTCGTTGAGCAGGCCGTAACGCATTTCGCCGCGCCAGCCGGTGCGCACCGGTATGCGCGCCCAGAACGGCAGCAAGGCGGATTTGAAGGAGTTAGGCAGCACGATGGCCTGATCATATTCGCCGGCCAGGCTGCGGCCTTGCTCGCGCCGCTCACGCAGGCGCAGATCACCGTGGCCGAAGGGCAGTGTCAGCGCCTGCCGTACCTCGGGCATCCGCGACAGCAGTGCGCGGCACCAGTCCGGCGCAAGCACGTCGATATGGCAGCCGGGATATTGTGCCCGCAGGGCCGAAAACAGCGTTTGCGCCATCACCATGTCGCCCACCCACGAGGGGCCAACGATCAGGATGCGGCGGGGAAGGTGCGACATCAGGTGCTCCGCTTGAGAGGCGTCCGGCGCCCGCTCCGGGTGAGCGAGCGCCGGGAGGGCGTCATTTGGCCAACGTCAGCCACTCGGTGTATTGCGGCACCTTGCCACGCACGAGATCAAAGTAAAGCGTTTGCAGCTTTTCCGTTACCGGGCCGCGACGCCCTTCACCGATTACGCGGCCATCCAGTTCGCGGATCGGTGTCACCTCGGCAGCGGTGCCGGTGAAGAAGGCTTCGTCGGCAATATAGACTTCATCGCGGGTGATGCGTTTCTCGCGCACCTCGAAGCCCTGATCCGCCGCCAGCGTCAGCAGCGTCTTGCGGGTGATGCCGTCCAGGCACGAGGTCAGATCCGGGGTGTAGATCACGCCATCGCGCACGATGAAGACGTTCTCGCCGCTGCCTTCGGCCACATAGCCTTCCGGGTCCAGCAGCAGTGCTTCGTCGGCACCGCCGGAAAGCGCTTCGCTCAGCGCCAGCATGGAGTTGATGTAGTTGCCGTTCGCCTTCGCCTTGCACATGGCGATGTTGACGTGGTGCCGGGTGTAGGAGCTGGTGCGCACCTTGATGCCCAGCTCCAGCGCGTCCGGCGACATATAAGAAGGCCACTCCCAGGCCGCCACGACCAAGTGCACCTTCAGATTGGAGGCACGCAGGCCCATGCCTTCGCTGCCGTAAAAAGCCATCGGGCGCAAATAGGCGTGCGGCAGCTTGTTGGCACGCACGACGTCGATCTGCGCCTGGTTCACCTCGTCTTTGGAGAACGGGATCTTCATCTGCATGATGTGGGCGCTGTTGAACAGCCGGTCGGTGTGCTCCTGCAACCGGAAGATCGCCGGGCCATCTGCCGTTTCATAGGCACGCACGCCCTCGAAGACGCCCATGCCGTAATGCAGTGTGTGAGTCAGCACATGCACCTTGGCTTCGCGCCAGGGCACCATTTCTCCGTCCAGCCAGATAAAACCATCACGATCAGCCATCGACATGGCGCTTGTTCTCCCAAGAAAATTCAGCCCAGAACCGATAATCGATCCGGCACGCGGTTGCCGCACACCGGGTAATGCTTGCGCTCCCTGCCTGGCTACTGTTGTTCGTGCTCGCCAGCGATGCCCGGCGCTCCAGCGCCATGAAACCATTTTTCCCAGACCGTCCGCACCCCGTCACGCAGCTCGGAATATTCGGCGGCGTCAACCTCGGATTTCTCGTTGCGAAGTGCCAGGCGGTGCGCTGCGGAGCGGTAGGCGAGATACGCCTCCCGCAGGAGGCCGGCATCTTGGGCCGGCATCAGTTCCAGTACAGCCAGTGTCTCCAGCAGCCGCACATTATCGGTGAAGCGGGTCAGCTCTCCGTGCTGCGCGGCCCATCTGAGAACCCCGTATTGCACCATAAATTCGATATCGACGATACCTCCGGGGTCGTGCTTGAGGCTGAAGCGTTCGCCCTGGCTGCCACTACCCAGATGCTGGATCATCTTCTCACGCATTTCGCACACCGCCTGGGCGAGTTCTGCCTGATCCCGCGGCTGCGCCAGGATGTCGTGGCGGATCGCGGCAAAGCGGGCGCCGGCGGTGGGGCAGCCGCCGACTACGCGGGCGCGCACCAGTGCCTGATGCTCCCACGTCCAGGCTTGCTCACGCTGGTATTTCTCGAAGGCGGCGATGCTGCTGACCAGCAGCCCGGCGGCGCCGGAAGGGCGCAGCCGGGCATCCACTTCGTAGAGCTGCCCGCTCATGGTGCGCGTGGTGAGGATATGAATGATGCGCTGGCCCAAGCGTGAGAAAAACTGCTCGTTGCTGACCGGCTTCTCACCATCCGTCATGCCGTCGGCCTCGGCATCGTGCAGAAACACCAGATCAAGATCGGAATCGTAACCCAGCTCAAGGCCGCCCAGCTTGCCGTAGCCGACGATGATGAAATCCGGGTCGCAGGGCTCGCCGTCTTCCCGGTGCGGGCGGCCATGGCGCGCCACCAGCGGCGCCCACGCCAGCTGCACTATTTCGTGCAGGATCGCCTCCGCCAGCCAGGTCAGATAATCGCTGACGCGCATCAATGGCATCGCCTCGGTCACTTCCGAGGCGGCCACGCGCAGCAGATGCGCTTGCTTGAAGTGCCGCAGCACTTCCATCTGTTGCTCCAGATCATCTTCCGCCACGCGCAGCAGTTGCTGGCGCAGCTCATCGGCCAGCGCGCTGCGCTGCGGTGGTGTGTACAGCGAGCGCACGTCCAGCAGCTCGTCCAGCAGCACCGGGTGCCGGGTCAGCTGCTCGGCAATCCACGGGCTGGCACTGGAGAGCTTCACTAACTGCGTCAGCGCGTGGGGGTTCTCCACCAGCAGGGCGATGTAGGCCGAGCGCCGCAGCACGGCTTCCAGAAATGCCAGCAAGCGATCGCAAGTGACCGGCCCGCCCTGATGGTAGCCGAGGTTTTCCAGCACATGCGGGATCAGCCGATCCAGCCGCTCACGGGCGATGCGCTGCATCCCGGCGACCGGGCGGCTGTCGCGAAACTCGGCCAGCTTTTCGAGAATCGGCACCGGCTCGTTGATCCCGAGCCCTTCCAGCAGGCTGATCGCGGCCTCGCCTTCGATCTTGCCCAGCCAGACGGCCATCAGTTCGCCTTCAGCACCCTCCGGCTCGTGATGATCCTCTTCCGGGTCGGCAATCACCTGACTGAAATGAAACCGCACCCGATCTCGATGGTGGGCCAGCGCGCGCTCACAGGCGCGCCGGTCGGCATAGCCCAGCGACAGCGCCAGCCGCTCCCAGCCGTCATCGTTTTCCGGCAGCCGCTGGGTCTGGCGATCCGCCACCGCCTGTAGCCGGTGCTCGGTGTTGCGCAGAAAGATATAGGCATCCCGCAGCTCGCCCGCCACATCGGCGGGCAACAATTCCAGCGCCACCAGTTGCGGCAGCACGCGCAACAGGTTCGGCACGCGCAGCGCCGGCAGCTGCCCGCCGCGAATCAGCTGAAAGGCCTGCACGATGAATTCCACTTCGCGGATGCCGCCGGGGCCGAGCTTTACATCAGCCTGAATGCCCTTGCGGCGCACTTCGCGCTCGATCAGCACTTTCATTTCGCGCAGTGATTCAAAGGCGCCGAAATCGATGTAACGGCGATACACGAACGGCC
The DNA here is from genome assembly GCF_023051175.1 of Alcanivorax quisquiliarum. GTDB lineage: Bacteria > Pseudomonadota > Gammaproteobacteria > Pseudomonadales > Alcanivoracaceae > Isoalcanivorax > Isoalcanivorax quisquiliarum. The sequence continues at coordinate 18,206 of NZ_JALKII010000013.1, forward strand.
GCAGGCGTTGCACCATGCGCTGGCCGGCGGCCAGATCACCTGCCACCGGGCGAATCTTGATCAGCGCGTAGCGCTCCCACTCGCGGCCCTGTTCTTCGTAATAGGCTTCGATGGCATCAAAACCGGCGGCCAGCGCTCCCGAGGCGCCCCAGGGCCGCAGCCGCATATCCACGCGGAATACAAAGCCGTCGGCGGTGTTCTGGTCGAGCATACGGATCAGTTGCTGCCCGAGGCGAATAAAGAACTGGTGGTGGGTCAGGCCGTTACGGTGGCCGGCCAGCTCGCCTTCGTGTTCATAACCGAACACCAGATCAATGTCGGAAGACAGATTCAGCTCGCTGGCGCCCAGCTTGCCCATGGCAAACACCACCAGCCGTACCGGCGCGCCGTCCGGCCCACGAGGCGTACCATCGCGTTTGCAGGCGGCGCGGTAGAGCTTTTCCAGTGCGGCGTCGATGAGGGTATCCGCCAGCAGCGAGAGATCGGCCACGGTGCTGTGATAATCGCCCAGCCCGCTGAGATCGCGCCAGATGATGCGCACCATGTGCCGGTGTCGCAGCTGCCGCAAGGCGCTCATCTGCGCAGCTTCGTCGGCAGCGCTGCGCAACGCCTCGATCACTTCCCGGCGCAACGAAGCGGCCTGCAATGGTGTATCCAGCACACCGGGCTGCGCCAGCCAGTGAGCCATTGCCGGCGTGTGAATCATGCGCTCGGCCACATAATCGGAGCCGGCCCATACATCAGGCAGCGCTTCCAGCAGCTGCGCTGGCAGCTGGCCCCCCGCCTCGGCAAAGCGCTCCCACTGGCGTTGCATTGCATCGGCCAGCAGGGCAGGAAGGGCTGTGAAATCGGGCGTTGTCATGCGCCGCATTGTCGTTGCGCGGCGCCCGGAATGCCAGAGGCGGCATACGCAACGGCGCCAGCGCCGGCGGTTCAGCCGAGCAGCACATCCTGCATCGGCGTCACCCGCAGCACTTCCTCGACGGTGGTCAGCCCCAGCGCCACCTTGCGTGCACCGCTGATGCGCAGCGGCTTCATGCCGCTCTTCAGCGCCTCGCGGGTAATCGCCTCCAGATCACCGCCCCGGCTGATGACGCCCTTGAGCGAGGCCACCAGCGGCATGGTTTCATAGACGCCGATACGGCCCAGGTAGCCTGTGCCCCGGCACTCCAGGCAGCCCACCGGGCGATACACCTGCGCCGGCATCTTCAGGCGGAACGGCCGGCACAGTTCTTCCCAGGCAGCCGGCTCCACCGGGATCGCTTCCTTGCAGTGCGGGCAGAGTGTGCGCACCAGCCGCTGCGCCATCACGCCGTTGACCGTTGCGGTGACCAGATACGGTGGCACGCCCAGATCAATCAACCGGGTGATGGAGCTGGGCGCGTCGTTGGTGTGCAGGGTCGAGAGCACCAGATGGCCGGTCAGCGCCGCCTGGATCGCCATATCAGCCGTCGGCAGATCGCGAATCTCGCCGATCATGATGATATCCGGGTCTTGCCGCAGCAGCGCTTTCACGCCTTGGGAAAAACCCACGTCTATGTTCGCCTGCACCTGCATTTGATTGAAGCTCGGCTCGACCATCTCGATCGGGTCCTCGATGGTGCAGACGTTCACCTCCGGCGTGGAGAGCTGCTTGAGGGTGGAATAAAGCGTGGTGGTCTTGCCCGAGCCGGTCGGCCCGGTAACGAAAACAATGCCGTTGTTATTCTGCGTCATGCGCTGCCAGGTGTCGTAATCCTCCTTGGCAAAGCCGAGCTGATCGAAGCTGCGCACCAGCACGTCCGGGTCGAAAATCCGCATCACCATTTTTTCACCGAATGCGGTTGGCAGCGTGGAAATGCGCAGCTCCACTTCAGCGCCATCGGGAGTTTTGGTTTTCAGGCGGCCGTCCTGCGGCTTGCGCTTCTCTGCCACATTCAGACGCGTGAGAATTTTCAGACGGCTGGTGACGGCGGCCATGATGGCGGCTGGCAGCTCATAAACATCGTGCAACACGCCGTCGATGCGAAAGCGCATGCGCCCGGTGTCGCGGCGCGGCTCCAGATGAATGTCGCTGGCGCGCTGCGCGAAGGCGTATTGCAGAATCCAGTCAACGATATTGACGATGTGCTGGTCATCGGCATCCGGTGTGCCCTGACTGCCCACTTCCAGCAGCTGCTCGAAGTTGGTGACCGCGCCGAGATTCTGGCCGCCCACCTCCCGTGCGCCGGCAATGGAGCGCGAGAGGTTGTAGAACTCGATCCGGTAGCGGCGCAGTTGCTCGGGGTTGGCCAGCACCACCACCAGCTCGCGCTCGCGCAGCACCTGCTCAAGGTGCTCTGCCCAGGCACGCAGGAATGGCTGGTCGCAGGCCACCGTCACCTGATCGCGGCCCACCTCCACCGCCAGGATGCCGTGCCGCTCGGCAAATGCGTAGGACATCAGGCCGGTGATCGCATCCACCGGCGCCTTGAGCGGATCAATGTGATACAGCGGCAGCTGCGCCTTGTCGGCCAGCCAGCGGCTCAGCCAATCAATATCCAGCCGGCGGCCGGGCTGCAACTGGTCTTCCAGCCGGTACTTGGCAACAATTTGCAGCGGATGCCAGCTCAGCTCGCCCTTCTCTCGTGGTGTGGTGGAGATGACGTTGTAATCGCCCTGGGTCACGTGGCCGGCTTCAAGCAGCTCGCGCATTACCCAGCGCACATCGATTTCCAGGCCGGAGAGGGCCTGCGGCGAGCGGGCATTGACGTTCACGGATGACTCCTGTGCTGGCGGCTGGTACCGCCTGTTGTAATTGGATTTCCCCCACCGCCGGGCATCTTTGCGGCCCGCTGCGGCAGCCTCACTGTACCGCGAGCGAGCAGCCGTCGTCATCGCTCGGCATATGGCCGCCGTCACAAAGGTGAAATATGCGCGAACTGGCCCTATACTCGCGCCGCATACGCCATGCGACGGCCGGAACCGGCCGCCCGGCACACTGACGGAGCGTGAGTCATGTCCCTGGGTAACTCCATTGCCGGCCTCTTTGGCCGCTCACCGATCAAGCCGCTGCAACAACACTACGAAACCGTCCACGCCTGCGTCAGCGAGCTGGAGCCATTCTTTCTGGCAGCCATCGGCAACGACTGGATCACCGGTGCCGAAATCCGTCAGCGCATTGTGGTGCTGGAGAACAAGGCCGACGACATGAAGCGGGATTTCCGCCTGAACATGCCCCGCAGCCTGTTTCTGCCGATGCCGCGTACCGATCTGCTGGAAATGGTCAGCACCCAGGATCGTGTTGCCAACAAGGCCAAGGATATCGCCGGGCTGATGCTGGGCCGCCAGATGGCGATCCCTGAGCCTCTGGCCGAGCCGATGCTGGCTTACGTCCGGCGTACTATCGATACCTCGGCACAAGCGTTTTCGGTCATCAACGAACTTGATCTGCTGCTGGAAACCGGCTTCGGTGACCGCGCCATTCGGCTGATCGAGGAAATGGTGGAGACACTGGATAGTCTGGAGCGGGAAACCGACCACCAGCAAGTAGCGATCCGCGCCATGCTTTTCCGTCTGGAGAAGGACTGGCCGCCGGTAGATGTGATGTTCCTCTACAAGATTATCGACTGGGTTGGCGATCTCGCCGACCGTGCTCATAAAGTGGGCGGTTACCTGCACCGCCTGGTCGCCCGCTGACATCCAGTTCAGCCTCTTCCGGAGAGTCTCCGCATGGAATTCATTATTGCCCACGGCACGCTGATCCTGTTTCTGGCGTGCGCGTTCGGTTTCTTCATGGCCTGGGGCATAGGCGCCAACGACGTCGCCAATGCCATGGGCACCTCGGTCGGTTCCGGCGTGCTGACGGTTCGTCAGGCCATCGTTGTGGCGATGATCTTCGAGTTCTGCGGCGCCTATCTTGCAGGGGGAGCGGTCACCGAGACGGTGCGCTCCGGCATCGTGGACTCCGGCGTGATGGAGAATACGCCGCACTTGCTTGTATACGGGATGATGGCATCGCTACTGGCGTCGGCGCTGTGGCTGATGATCGCCTCTACCATGGGCTGGCCAGTGTCCACCACGCATACGGTGATCGGCGCCATCGTCGGCTTTGCCGCGGTCGGCATCGGCGTGGACGCGGTGCAGTGGAGCCAGATCGGCAACATTGTGCTGAGCTGGGTAGTGTCGCCTCTGCTCGCCGGCACCATTTCCTATCTCCTGTTCCGCAGCGTGCAAAAACTGATTCTCGACACCGCCGATCCCTTCACCCGCGCCAAGCGTTACGTGCCGTTCTACATTTTCCTCACCGGCTTCATGGTATCCATGGTGACCTTTACCAAAGGGCTCAAGCACGTCGGCCTTGGCCTGAACATGCCGACAAGCATTGCTCTGGCGGTATTCACCGGCCTGCTGGTGGCGGGCATCGGTGCAGCGCTGTTGACCCGCATCCAGCCCAGCCCGGAAAAAGATCACCGTTTTCGTTTTGCCAGCACCGAACGCCTGTTTGCCATCCTGATGATCTTCACCGCTTGCGCCATGGCGTTTGCGCACGGTTCCAATGATGTTTCCAATGCCGTCGGCCCTCTTGCAGCGATTTACAGCGTTGTTGCCAGTGGCGGCGAAGTATCGGCAACCTCTGCCATCCCGAGCTGGATCCTGCTTCTGGGTGCTATAGGCATCGTGGCCGGCCTGGCTATTTTCGGCCGCCGCGTCATGCGCACCGTGGGCGAAAAGATTACCGAGCTGACCCCGAGCAGAGGCTTTGCCGCCGAACTGGGTGCGGCCTCGACGGTAGTGCTCGCTTCTGGCACCGGCCTGCCGGTTTCCACCACACATACTCTGGTCGGCGCCATCCTCGGCGTGGGTCTGGCACGCTCCATCAGTGCCCTCAACTTGCGCGTGATCAGCGGCATCTTCACCTCGTGGATCGTTACCCTGCCGGCCGGCGCGCTCTTCTCGATCATGTTCTTCTTCATGTTCCTGGGCATGTTCGGCCACTGAGCCTTATCTGGCAGTAGGGCCGGCTCGGCCCTGCTGCTATACTGTGACGTCCACCAATGCTGGTCGCCACAGGCTCGCCGATGACCTCCAATAAGCCCGACCCACAACCGCTCCAGACCCGCGACCATGTCGCCTGGTTCCGCAATTCCTCGCCGTACATCAACGCACACCGAGGCCGCACTTTTGTCGTGATGATCTCCGGCGAAGCGGTGCGCGCACCCGGTTTTCAATCGACCATTCACGATCTGGCACTGCTCAACAGTCTGGGCATCAAGCTGGTGCTGGTGCACGGGGCGCGGCCACAGATAAGCGAGCGACTATCCGCGCAGAATCTGCACACCCAGTTTGACCGCCACACCCGCATCACCGATCCGGTTGCGCTGGAAGCTGCTTTGGGCGCTGTTGGCGCGGTGCGGCTGCGCATCGAAGGGCTTTTTTCAATGGGGCTGGCCAATTCGCCGATGCACAGAGCCAGCATCCAGGTGGTATCGGGCAACTTTGTTATCGCCAAGCCAGTAGGAGTGCGCGACGGTTTTGATTACCAGCACACTGGCGAAGTCCGGCGCGTGCAGGTAGAGGCCATCCGCCGGCAGCTGGATAACGGCAACATCGTGCTGCTGTCGCCCATCGGCTGCTCACCCACCGGAGAGCTGTTCAACCTGAACTCCGAGGAAGTGGCCTCCACCACCGCCATCGCCATGAAGGCCGACAAGATTATCTATCTTGGCGAGGATGCCGGCGTAGTCGACGCCGAGGGCGAGCTGGTACGCGAAATATCGCCACAGCAGGCCGGCCAGTTACTGGCCCAGGAAGTAGTGGGCAACCCGAACACCGAACGCCAGCTCACTGCCGCCTGCCACGCCGCCAGCAACGGGGTAGCGAGGGCGCACCTGATCAACTTTCATGAGGATGGCGCTCTGCTGCGAGAATTGTTCACCCGCGATGGCTGCGGCACTCTGGTGACCCAGGAAAGCTTTGAGAATATCCGCAGCGCCTATATTGAAGATGTAGGCGGTATTCTTGAGCTGATTGCGCCATTGGAAGACGCCGGCATTCTGGTGCGCCGCTCACGGGAGCGGCTGGAAGCAGAGATCAAGCGCTTTACCATTATCGAGCGCGATGGCATGGTGATCGGGTGCGCGGCACTTTATCCATTCGATGACGGGCAGTCTGCCGAACTTGCCTGCGTCGCTGTGCACCCGGATTACCGCAATGGTGAGCGCGGCCAGCAGCTGCTTGCTCATCTGGAAAAGCGCGCCCGCAATCAGGGCGTTCGCACGCTGTATGTGCTCTCCACGCAAACCACACACTGGTTTCAGGAGCAAGGATTCAGCCCCATGCCGGTTGAAGAGCTGCCCGGCGAACGCAAGAGCATGTACAACTATCAGCGCAATTCCAAGGTATTTCGCAAGGCCCTGTAACGCGCCCATGCGCCCCGACGTACTTATTGAATTCACCCGAGAACCCGGAACAACACCATGGCTGATTATCGCTCAAAAACTTCCACGCACGGCCGCAACATGGCCGGCGCCCGCGCCTTATGGCGCGCCACAGGTATGAAGGACGATGATTTCGGCAAGCCGATCATCGCCATCGCCAACTCCTTTACCCAGTTTGTGCCGGGCCACGTACATTTGAAGGATCTGGGCCAGCTGGTAGCGCGGGAGATCGAGCGCGCCGGCGGCGTGGCGAAGGAATTCAACACCATCGCCGTAGATGACGGCATTGCCATGGGCCACGACGGCATGCTGTATTCGCTGCCGAGCCGCGACATCATCGCCGACTCGGTGGAATACATGGTCAACGCCCACTGCGCCGATGTGCTGGTGTGCATCTCCAACTGCGACAAGATCACACCGGGGATGCTGATGGCGGCGATGCGCCTGAACATTCCTGTGGTGTTCGTCTCCGGCGGCCCGATGGAAGCGGGCAAAACGAAACTCTCGGACAACAAGCTGGATCTTGTCGATGCCATGGTGATCGCCGCCGATGACAGCGTGGACGACGCCACGGTCGCCGAGTACGAGCGCAGCGCATGCCCGACCTGCGGCTCCTGCTCCGGCATGTTCACCGCCAACTCGATGAACTGCCTCACCGAAGCGCTGGGGCTGTCGCTGCCAGGCAACGGCTCGCTGCTGGCTACCCATGCCGACCGCGAGGAGCTGTTTCTGGAGGCCGGCCGTACCGCCGTGCGCCTGGCCGAGCGCTATTACCGCGACAATGACGAAACCGCCCTGCCGCGCAACATCGCCACCTTCGAAGCGTTCGAGAACGCCATGTCGCTGGATATCGCCATGGGTGGCTCCACCAATACCGTGCTGCACCTGCTGGCGGCAGCCATGGAAGGCGGTGTGAATTTCACCATGAGCGACATCGACCGGCTGTCACGCAAAGTGCCGTGCCTGTCGAAAGTGGCGCCGGCGACGCAGAAATACCACATGGAAGATGTACACCGCGCCGGCGGCGTGATGGGCATTCTCGGCGAGCTGGATCGCGCCGGCCTGCTGCATCGCGATATTCCCACGGTGCACACCGCCACCATGGGCGAGGCGCTTGAGCGTTTCGACATCATGCGCACTGGCGACGAATCGGTGAAAAAAATGTTCATGGCCGGCCCTGGTGGCATTCCCACCCAGAGCGCCTTCAGCCAGGACAGCCGCTGGCCATCGCTGGATACTGACCGGGCCAACGGCTGTATTCGTGATCTGGAGCACGCCTACAGCACCGACGGCGGGCTCGCCGTGCTGTATGGCAACATCGCCGAGCGCGGCTGCATCGTGAAGACCGCCGGGGTGGACGAATCCATCCTGGTGTTCACTGGCCGCGCCCGCGTATTTGAAAGCCAGGACTCGGCCGTCAAAGCGATTCTGGGCGATCAGATCGTCGCTGGCGACGTGGTGGTGATCCGTTACGAAGGCCCGAAAGGCGGCCCGGGTATGCAGGAAATGCTCTACCCCACCAGCTACCTGAAATCCAAAGGGCTGGGGGCAGAGTGCGCCCTGCTCACCGATGGCCGCTTCTCCGGCGGCACCAGCGGCCTGTCCATCGGCCACGCCTCGCCGGAAGCGGCCGAAGGCGGCGCCATCGCGCTGGTGCACGAAGGCGATATCATTCATATCGACATTCCGCAGCGCACCATCGAGCTGAAAGTGACCGCCGAAGAACTGGCACACCGCCGCGCACAGATGGAAGCCCGTGGCGGCCTGGCGTGGAAGCCGCGTGAAATCCGCAGCCGCCGCGTGTCCACCGCCCTGAAAGCCTACGCCGCACTGACCACCAGTGCCGACCGTGGCGCCGTGCGGGATCTGTCGCAAATCGGCGCCGACTGACCCTGCATGAAAGCGACCCTGCTGCCCTGGCTGTCCGCGCTGCTGACCAGCCAGGGCCTGAGGGATCTGAACCGGCGGCGCGCCGAATGGCGCCGCCGGCTCACCCGCCAGCCGCACACAGTGGATGTCTGGCTGCGCGTCGATGACCCCTACTCCTGGTTGCTGGTACAGGTGCTGCCGGCTTTCGCCACCCACTTCGGCGTGCAACTGCGGCCGCATCTGATGCTCTATCTGGATGAGCAAATGTACCCGCATCCGGAATTGCTGGCCCCGCTTGCCGCCCGCGATGCCGCTGCGCTCGCTACGCTGCACGGGCTGGCCTTTCCGCCAGACGCCACGACCCCCGATCACGAACGCAGCCTGCTGGCCACGGCCATTTTGCTGCGCCATGAACAGGATCCGACGTTCTTCACCCTCGCCGCAGACGTGCTCAGTGCGCTCTGGCATGGCCATAACCTCGCCCCACTGGCGCAAACCCAGGCGCCACTGCCCCTGGATCAGACCCGGCTGGCCATGGAAGCACGCCGCGACAGCTATCTGCGCGAAGGCCATTATCTCACCGCCATGCTGCGCTACGGCGGCGAATGGTACTGGGGCATCGATCGCCTGGATCATCTGGCCCAGCGGCTACAGACGCTCGGGCTGGGCACCGGCACGCCCTGCCCGCTGCCGTACGGGCGAGCCAAATACCTGTCCCTTCATGCGCCTGCCGGCTGCGCCTCAGAGCGCACCCTGACGCTGTTTTATTCCTTCCGCAGCCCCTATTCATGGGTGGCGTTCTCACGCGCTTGTACGCTGGCCGATCACTACGGCCTGACGCTGGATATCCGCCCGGTGCTGCCCATGGTGATGCGCGGCCTGCCTGTGCCACCCGCCAAACGCTTTTATATTCTGCGCGATGCCGCCCGCGAAGCAGCCTTGCACCAGGTGCCCTTTGGCCGGGTGTGCGATCCGGTCGGCCCCGGTGTCGAGCGCTGCATGGCACTGTGGCCCTTTGCCGAAAAGGAAGGGCGCCTGCGCCAGTGGCTGGCCGCCGCTGGTGAAGGCATCTGGAGCCGGGGCATCAACGCCGCCAGCGACAGCGGGCTGCGCGCTCTGTGCCACCATGCTGGGCTGGATTGGCACCGCGCCCGGCGCTGGCTGGATGACGACGGCTGGCGCCAGCAAGCTGAAGCCAACCGGGCCGAAATGCTCGCCGCCGGCAGCTGGGGCGTGCCAACGCTGCGCATTGATGGCACCCTCTGCTGGGGCCAGGATCGCTTCGCCGTGCTGGAGCAGGCCCTTGGGGAACATCAGGCCGGCCACGCCGCGCCCGACCATCACAACAACACCTGATCTCATGGAGACACGATCATGACCACTGCCTATTGGTGCCTGCTTGTCGCAATTTTCCTGCCGTATCTTTTCACCGTGCTGGCCAAGTTCCGGGGCGATTTCGGCCCGAAACAGAACCACAACCCGCGCGAATTTCTCGAAGCGCTGCAAGGTGCGCGCAAGCGCGCCCACTGGGCACAGCAAAACAGCTTTGAAGTCACGCCCGCCTTCCTTGCCGCCGTGCTGGTCGCACAGACCCTCGGCACCATGCCCCAGAGCACGCTGGATAGCCTGGCCATCGCCTGGCTCATCAGCCGCGTAGTGTTCGGCATCTGCTACATTGCCGACTGGGCCACGCTGCGCTCGCTGGTCTGGTTTGCCGGCATGGGCATCATCGCCGCGATGTTCATCATGAGTGCCTGATGGATCACACGTTTCACATTACCGTTGCCGGCAAGGGGCGCTACAGCGCCCGCGCCGGTGACACCCTGCTTGAAGCCGGCCAGCACGCCGGCTTCGGCTTTCCGCACGCCTGCCGCAACGGCAACTGCCTGCGTTGCGTGGGGCAACTGTTACGCGGCAGCGTGACCCAGCGCATCGGCAACCAGGCCACCAATACCCGCATCGTTTGCGCGGACGATGCCAGCGCTGGCCAAGTGCTATACTGCATTGCTCACGCCCTTGAAGACTGCGAGATCAACGTGCCGGATATCACTGCGCCGGGAGAACTTCCGGTTTTCGACGTCAGTTGCCAGATCATTGCCATCGACGACCTCAACCACGATGTCAGCCGCATCACGCTGCGCCTGCCCGCCGGCCGCCGTATCCGTTGGTACGCCGGGCAATATCTGTTGCTGCAAACCCCTGCGGGCGAAGCCGCTTTCTCGATCGCCAACGCCCCCGGCGGCCGCGACCTGGAACTGCACTTGCGCCATAACGACGAAAACAGCTCGGCGCAGGAGGTGATGGCAGCCCTGCGTCAAGACACCGTGGCACGGGTGCAGCTGCCGGCTGGCCGCCGTTTTATTGCCGACAACCTGCCGCAACGACCGGTATGGTTTGTCTGCGGCTCCACCGGCTTTGCACCGGCGAAAGCGATGATCGAGCATCTGCTGGCCAATAATTTCGACCAGCCGATCCGCCTTTACTGGGGCGCACGCACTGCCGACGATATCTACCTGCCAGCGCTGCCCGCACAATGGGTGCGTGACGAGCAGCTGGAGTATGTGCCGGTGCTCTCTGACAGCACCGCCACCGACGAGGGCGACGCCGGCGCGGAACATGCCGGCGCGGTTTATCGCACCGGCCTGGTGCACGAAGCCGTGCTGGCGGATCTGAACGGCGAGCAGCCCGAGTTTCATATTGCCGGCTCGCCCGCCATGGCCTGGGCGGTGTTCGATGCCCTCAGCGCCGCCGGCGTACCGGCCGCAGACATGCATTCCGATGTATTCGATTATGCACCACGGGAGTGAGCGGCCTTGGCGATTCGCCGGCACCGATCATCGCTCACCTGTCTCACCTTCACCTGCCCCAGCGGCTTCGGGATAATCGCTACCAGCCGCTCATCACAGCTTGGAGTACACAGCCACCATGGCCTATCGCGGTAGCGCTGCCCTGCTCAACGGCCCTCACGGGCGTATCGGCGTTCTGATTACCAATCTGGGCACGCCGGATGCGCCCACCACGCCGGCCTTGCGCCGCTACCTGCGCGAATTTCTTTCCGATCCGCGTGTGGTCGAAGCACCTCGCTGGCTGTGGTGGCTGGTGCTCAATCTGGTGATCCTGAATATCCGCCCGCCGCGTTCCGCGAAAGCCTACGCCAGCATCTGGACACAGCGCGGCTCACCGCTGCTGTTTCACACTGAAGACCAATGCGCGGCCCTGCGCACGCTGATGCAGCAGCGCTACGGCGAAAACGTGGTGGTCGAATTCGCCATGCGTTACGGCAAGCCATCGATCGCGGATCAGCTTGAAGCATTGCAACAGGCCGGTGTGACACGGCTCATCGTGCTGCCGTTGTATCCGCAATATTCCGGCTCCACCAACGGCTCGATGCTCGATGCCATCAACGCCGATCTGCGCCAGCGGCGCTGGGTGCCGTCGCTGCATTTCATCAGCGATTATCATGATTTCGGCCCCTATATCGACGCCATGGCCGAGCGCATCCGGGCGCACTGGGCCGCCCACGGCCGCGCCGACCGGCTGCTGTTTTCCTACCACGGCATTCCGAAGCGCTACGTCACCCAGGGCGACCCCTACGCCCGGCAGTGTTTCGCCACCTCCCGACAACTGGCGGCTGCGCTCGGCCTGTCGGATAGCGAATACCTCACCACGTTCCAGTCGCGTTTTGGCCGGGAAGAATGGCTCAAGCCGTACACCGATCACACTCTGAAAGCCCTGCCCGCCGAAGGCGTGCGCTCGGTGCAGGTGTTCTGCCCCGGCTTTTCGGCTGACTGCCTGGAAACGATCGAGGAAATCGGCGAAGAAAATCGCGATTACTTTTTGCAAAACGGCGGCGAACGCTATCAATACATCGAAGCGCTGAATGCAATGCCGGCGCATATCGAAGCCTTGGCGAAACTGATCGAGCCGGTGCTGGAAGGATGGCGGGCTGATACCTGACGGCAGAAGGCAGGAAAGCAGGTTTTAAAAAGCAGATTTACGAGAGCGGCGGCGCCTCCTGGATCGTCCGCCCCTGTTTTCCCGGAGAAGGTGGCCAATGGCGCGCCGTGTGCACAACATTGAGCACTCGCACCTGCCCTTCGGTCACGTCATACACCAGTACATAATGCTGATGAACGACTAATTCCTGAGTGCCTGGCACCCTGCCAGCCCGCCCACTGCCTGGATGATCCCGCAACACGCCTGCCCGTTCGGAAAACAGGTCATCAAGCGCCACGGCGGCCAGCGGGTTCCTCGCCTCTACATAGTCGTAAATATCATCCCGATTCTGAATCGCCTCCGGCGTCCAGACCAACTCCTTCATTCTGATTCGGCGATGCGGGCGCGAGTGGCCGCCCGCCGCGCCGCAAAGTGTGCCTCGACGTCTGCGCCGGGAATCAGATTGCCCCGCTCTGCGGAAGCACGCGACTGCGCCACCTTGGCCGCCAGCCAGGCATCGTAATTTTTCGCTTCCCCGGCCGCTTCCTGCTGCTGCGCCACATAGCTGCGCATAAAGTCACGCAGTAGCTGCGCGCCGGTGCGGTCATGCACCTTGGCGGCATTGGTAAATTCGGCTTTCAGGCTTTCATCTACCCGAAAAGTGAAAGTTGCATCGCTCATGACACGCTCCGGTAGAGTAGCAGGCACTGAAGTGTTACAAAGCACTCACAAGATAACACGCCTTACCTGAATGTCCAGTTTCGCCGCTCGGCAGCGCCGTGCCTTCACGATCCCACCGGCCCCTTGGGCAACGGCAGGCTTGGCAGCCGGCGCCCCTGCGCCTTCAGCTGGCGCTGCAACATCTCGTGTGCACGCTCGCCTTCGCCCAGTGCTGCATACAACCGGGCCAGCTCCACCAGTGCAGTCTCGCTGCCTGCCTCGGCAGCCGCCTCGAAGAAGCTGCGCGCCTTGCCCCAGAGCTTTGCTTTCAAGGCCACGCGGCCTGCGGTGCGCAGCAGCACGGCATTGCCGGGGCGCGTCTTCAGCCACTGCTCAAGGCGCGCCAGCAACTGCTCCGGCGGCACGTCATCAATCGCTTCCAGCACCGCTGGCAGGCCATCGTCCCAGCGCTGCTCGATCTCGGCGGCAATCACCTTCAAGGCGCCGGCACCGTCCTCGAACTGCGCCAGATAACCGGCGTACTGGGCTCGCAACGGCGGCTCATGGCGCAGCGGGCGGGGCATCGCTTTCCACAGCCGGGTCAGCGCCTCACGCCGCTGCGCGGCATCGGCAAAGCCCGGTTGTGCGGCGGCCTGCCGCATACGCGCTCGCCAGGCACGGCGCTCGCGCCGCACCAGTTGCTCGCTCTCGCCATGGCGGCGCAGCGCTGGCATCAGCTCGCAGACCGCCGCCCAATCACCGTCCCGGCCACAGGCTTCTGCCAGCAGGTGCAACAACACCGGGCTGTCGCCATGGCGGGGGCGCTGCGCTTCGAGCAGCTCACGGGCGCGGCCAGGCGCGTTGTCCGCCAGCGCAAAACGCGCCCCGAGCAAGGCAGCGGGGAATGCGCCACGGGGGTAATCCGCCGCCGCGCTCAGCCAGTATCGCTCCGCTGTCGTGTCGCCTCGTTGCCGGGCCGCCACAGCCGCCGCCAGCAGCGCCGGCAATGGCCAGTCGGTCTGGTTGGCGGCGCTGCGCAGTTGTTCTTCGGCGCGCTGCCAATGCCCCGCCGCCAGATCCAGCAGGCCCTGCTGCAAGCGCATGGCACCGGCGCGGCGGCGGCGCCAGCGGCTCCAGCGCGCCGGCGTGAAAAACTGCCACAACGGCCCGGCGAGCACAGTCAGCAATACCAGCAAAAACGCACCGAGCAATAACGCGAGCAACACAAAGGCCAGCGAGGTTTCCACTTCCCGCTGGCCACGGATCACCAGCACATAGCCCGGCTCCGCCAGCAACCAGCTGCCGAGCCACAACGCGGCGGCCAGCGCTGCCAGCACGATGACAAACAACAGCAGCAGGCGACGGATCATCAGCGCGCCTCCCACGATTGGCGCGACTGACGCAACTGCCGCATCAACGACAAGCCCTGATCGATCTCGGGCACCGCGCGCGCCACCGGCACCGCCTGCAATTCGGCCAGCGCCTCACGAAAAGCCACCACGGCGGGATCACCGGGCGCAAACCACTGCTGCACCACACCATCGGCACGCGCCAGCGCCGCCTCGAAGATCACACCGCGGCTTTGCAACAGCGCCAGCCGTGCCTCCTGCAAAGCGCTCTCCAGATGCAGCCGCAGCAACTGCTGGCTATCGGCATCCAGCGGCAGCGGCACGTTACTGCCATGGTCGCGCACGCGCACCGGCAGCCGCGCCCACAGGCGCGCCCAGAAACCATCGCCCTGCGGCTCCACCTGCTGCGCGCCTGCCCGCACCTGCTCGTGGCGCGGCATCACCAACGCTGGCACTTGCGCTTGCAGACCGTTCAGGCGCAGGATCAGTGCCGTCAGATCAAGATGATCGGCGGCCGCCAGCCGCTGCATATCCACCGCCAGCGCCTCGCGCACGGCCACTAGCGCCGGATCGCTCGCCTGCGTTATCACTTCATCGGCCACAGCCAACAAGCGCTGTGCTGCGTTCACATCGCCCGTGAGCAACAACTGTTGCTGAGCCAACACGGCAAGGGTGATCGCTTCATCCAGCAGTGCGCTATCGCCGCCGCCGGATGTTGGCTCGGTGGGCTCCGGCGCGGCGGTCGCCGCGCTTTGCAGGGCGGCCTCGATCTCGGCCAGGCGCGATGCGCTGGCGTCCCGGCTGGCCGCCATGTCAGCGCGTAGCCGCGCCTGATCCCGCTCAAGGGTTGCCACGGCGCTGCGCCAGCCGTGCTGTTGCTGCTGAAGGTTTTCCCACCACTGCCATGCAAAGAATGCCGCCAACGCCAGCAGCAATAACAGCAACAGCGGCCCCAGCCAGCTACGACGGCCACGCACGGGAGGTTTGCGCGGCGGAGCAGCACGCTTGCCAGCCTTGCTCTTTTGAACCGCTTCATCGGCCGCCCCGGACTGTGCGGCTTTTTTCCCGGTTGCTTGCCCGGCGGTGCCGGATTGTGCCTGGCCGCGAGCGGTGCCGGCGATCTGCTCGTCAAGAAGGGGCGGCTCGCCGACGCGGTGCTCCGTGGCGCTTGCTGCGCCCTGCGGTTGCGCCGGCCCGTTGGTGGTATCGGGGGCGGGAGGTGTGGGTGGTGTTACCGGGTTCTCAGGTGTTTTGTCAGACATGCCACCATATCCTCGTCGTGCGGGCTTGCCGCCACAATCAGGTTTCCATACCCCGCCGCATCAATGGCGGCGCCTATACGCGCACTGCCCGCCACCAGCAATGCCTGCTCGGGCACACCGTGTTGCTGCAAACAGTGCCAGCTTTCCACACTGGTCACCAGTATCACGTCCAGCGGCGCTGGCGGCCATTGAAAGGCGGCATTGCAGGCACGCCGGTACAGCGTGACACGATCCACTTCGGCGCCGCGCTCGCGCAGCGTCTGCGTAAACAATTCGCGGCCACTGTCGCCACGCAGCACCAGTATTTTTTTCTCGGCAAGTTGCTGAAGCACAGGCAGCGTCAGCACCGCCTCGGAATTGAAATCCCGATCCGGTGCCAGCGCCGCAAGGCCTGCCTGCTCCAGTGCCCGAGCGGTGGCCGTGCCCACGGCAATCCAGTGCACGCCCACCGGCCATTGCGGCCAGTAATCCGCCAGCGCCGCAAGGCCATAACGCACCGCATTGGTACTGACCAGAAAGACCGCGTGATACTGATCCAGGTTCATCAGGCACTGGCGTGCGCGGGCATCCGGCTCGCAAGGCTCGATCTCCAGCGCGCTCTGGTACAGCGGCTCGAACCCGGCCGCCGCCAGCATCGCCATCAGCGCCTGCTGCTGCCCGGCCGGGCGCGTGACCAGCACCCGCATGTTCAGGCGCGCCCGTAGATTTCGCCGAGAATGCGATCGGCGCCCTGCGCCAGCAACGCTTCGGCCACCCGGTTGCCCAGTGCTTCCGCCTCGCTGCGCGGCGCCTTGGCGTCTGCCCGCAATACTTCACGGCCATCTTCGCTGGCCACCAGGCCGCGCAACCACAGGATGTCATTTTCAAGCAGCGCAAAGCCGCCGATCGGCACCTGGCAGCCACCTTCCAGACGGCGGTTCATGGCGCGTTCGGCGACCACACGATCCCAGGTATCCGCATCGTTAAGCGGCGCCAGCCATGCTTTTACCTGGGTGGCGTTTTCCAGGCACTCGATACCCACCGCACCCTGCCCCACGGCCGGCAGGCATTCTTCCGGCGGCATTTCATAGCGGATGCGCTCGCCCAGCCCGAGCCGCTTGAGGCCGGCGGCGGCGAGCAGGATGGCGTCGTATTCGCCGGCATCCAGCTTGCCGAGCCGGGTTTGCACGTTGCCGCGCAAACTGATGATCTCCAGATCAGGGCGCAGTGCGCTCAGCTGCGCCTGCCGCCGTAAACTGGAGGTGCCTACCCGGGCGCCGTGCGGCAGCGCCGCGAGCGATTCGAATGCCGGCGAGACGAAAGCATCACGCGGATCGTGCCGCTCACAAATCACCGGCAAATCGAAACCTGGCGGCAACACCATCGGCACGTCCTTCATGGAATGCACGGCAATGTGGGCGCGGCCATCAAGCATGGCCTCTTCCAGCTCTTTGACAAATAGCCCCTTACCGCCAATCTTGGCCAGCGGCGTATCCAGAATCTTGTCGCCCTGGGTCTTGATCAGCACCAGTTCGACAGTCAGCTCTTCGTGCAGTGCCTCCAGCCGGTCGCGGACATACTCCGCCTGCCAAACGGCCAGCGGGCTGGAGCGTGTGGCGATGCGTAACACCTCGCGGCTCATGTTCTCTCCCATCGTGTGCGGATGCCGCAGTGTAGCTGAAAGCGCCGGCCAGTGCGGCCCCGACATACCGGGGCGGCCCCCGCCAGCGCACAAAAACGCTACCGTCACTATGGACTTGCGCGCTGTAGCGTCTAAACTGCGCGCCATAATCAACCCTATCACCGCCTGCCTTACTCGAGCCGGGCAGGAAGGCCATTCTCACGGGCCGCGCACCCCGATCACGCCGCGACCCAAGGACGTCGACTAGCACTGGAGGCGCACTATATGGGTGCAGCAAGAATTCTGGTCATCGGGGGTGGTGCTGGCGGCCTGCCGTTGGTCACGTTCCTCGGCCGCAAGCTGGGCAAGCATCATCTCGCCGACATCACGCTGGTTGACAGCAGCAGCATTCACGTCTGGAAACCGCGCTTCCATGAGGTGGCCACCGGCGCCATTGATGCAGATCTGGATGCCGTGGACTATCGTGCGCATGCGCGCCTGAATCACTACCGCTTCGAACCGGGCACACTGGTCAGCCTGGATAGCGCGGCACGCACTGTTACGCTGGCGCCAATTCTGGACGCACAAGGCGAAGAAGTACTGCCCGAGCGTGAGCTCCCTTACGATTACCTGGTGCTCGCCTTGGGCAGCCAGAGCAACGATTTCAACACGCCCGGCGTGCGCGAGCACGCGCTGTTTCTCGACAGCCGCCAGCAAGCTGATCGTTTTCGTGAGAAATTTCTCAACGCCTGCCTGCACGCCAATCACCAGCGCGAGCCATTGTCGGTGGCGATCGTCGGCGGCGGCGCCACCGGAGTGGAGCTGGCGGCGGAAATTCACCACGCAGTCTCCATGCTCAAGCTGTACGGCCACGAGCAGCTAGATCGCAAAAAACTGAAAGTACATCTGATTGAGGCCGCGCCGCGCATTCTGCCGGTATTGACCGAGCAGGTCGCCGCCACGGCTCACGCCCGCCTGGAATCACTTGGCGTGCAGGTGCATACCGGCACCATGGTGGAACGGGCCGAGCCGCACGCCTTTGTCGTGAAGGAAGGCGCCAGCATAGAAGCGCAGCTGCTGGTCTGGGCGGCCGGCGTAAAAGCGGCCGATGTGCTGGCCACGCTTGATGGTCTCGAACGCAACCGGATCAATCAGGTGCTGGTGGAACCGACCTTGCAGGCGAAAGGCCAGCCGCATATTTTTGCCATTGGTGATTGCGCCGCCTGCCCGATCCCGGGTAGCGACAAGACAGTGCCGCCCCGCGCCCAATCCGCACAGCAGATGGCGCACCATATGGCAAAAAATTTCGAGCGCCTTCTGCAACACAACAAACCCCTGGCGCCGTTCCGTTACCGTGATCGCGGCTCGCTGGTATCGCTGAGTGAATACAGCTCCGTGGGCATGCTGATGGGCAGCCTCAAGGGCGGTAACTTCTTCATCGAGGGGTGGCTGGCGCGAATGATGTATATCAGCCTGTATCGACTGCACCAGGCCGCCCTGTATGGCTGGCCGCGTACTTTGATGCTGCTGGTTGCAGGCCGCTTCAATCGTCTGGTGCGGCCGCGCCTGAAATTGCACTGACGCTCCGCTTTACCGTCACACACCGGCCGGGGCGCCTCGCCCCGGCCAGCCGAAATAATTTCTTACACCCTGCAACTACCGGATTTTCAACGGCCACACTGCGATACGCTACACAGTTCACGCCTCGCCCCGGAACTTCTCCCCTGATACCTGTCGGATTACCACAGGCACAGCGTGCGTGTTTGTACGCCGCGCCCGAAGAAGCAAGCCACCGAAGGAGAAGCATGATGCAAATCCGACTGAAACATCTCGCCATCGCTATCGCCGCCATGGGTATGGGTAGCGCTGCGATCGCACAGAACGCCACCTCGCAGTCACCCGAACCGCAGCCTGGCGCTGCACAACAGGCACCCGCAGCCGCCGAGGTCAGCGAGGCTGATCTGGAAAAATTTGCCGAGGCGCACAAAAAGGTCGAGGAAATTCGCGAGAAATATGTCGGCGAAGCACAATCGGCAGACGACCCGGAAAAAGTCGCTCAGGTGCAGATGAACATGCAGCAGGAAATGGTCGAAGCGGTGCAGGACGAAGATCTGGATGTCGGCACCTATAACCGAATCGCGCAGATGCTGCCGTATGATGAGCAATTACGGCAGCGCGTGGAGAGCTTGCTCTGAACAGTCTGGTCCGTCTGTTCAGGCAACACCAGGGCGCCTTCGGGCGCCCATCTTTTTAAGCCCCCCTCTCCCGACTCCCCTCCCCCAACCCCTTATTCGCTTCGCTCACCCTTCGGGCCAACCTGCGGCTGTTCTGATCTGCGTTTGTCCCACGAGGAGCAAGGAGGGGAAAAGATCAGCATTTTGAACATCCCATTGGCGCTTTCGCGGATATCGAAAGTGCTTCCACGAGAATAGGCGATGAACCATTTTTGCCCCTCTCCCCTTGTGGGAGAGGGGTTGGGGAGAGGGGGAGATTATGGCAGAAAATATATACTCGGCACTTTATCTTGAACGAAACTGGCTATCTCTCGATATTTTTATACCTGTTGATTTTTTTTGAATCTCTACTGAAGATAAATTAAATTAT
>NZ_JALKII010000014.1 GCF_023051175.1 Alcanivorax quisquiliarum
CTTCAATAGAAATTTCCATGAAAAATACACCGCCAAAAAATCCCGAGCGCTAGCTAGTTTCGTTCTGGATCAAGTGCTGAATATATATTTCCTGCCGTAATCTCCCCCTCTCCCCAACCCCTCTCCCACCAGGGGAGAGGGGCTCAAGAAGGGCTCATCGTCGATTTCCGTGGCGCTATATCCGATATCCGCGAGAGTACCAACGGGTTGTCCAAAATAACGATCTTTTGCTTTTCTCTCCCCTAGTGGGACAAGCAAAACGCAGAACAGCCGCCGGCTGGCCCGAAGGGTGAGCGAATCAGCTTTTTTCCTCCCCTCTCCCCTTGTGGGAGAGGGGTTGGGGGAGAGGGGTTGGAGAGGGGGCGGCGGACATGCAGCTGCCACGATACCCGCTACATGTTGCACCGCTTTCACTTATCTTCAATAGAAATTTCCATGAAAAATACACCGCCAAAAAATCCCGAGCGCTAGCTAGTTTCGTTCTGGATCAAGTGCTGAATATATATTTCCTGCCGTAATCTCCCCCTCTCCCCAACCCCTCTCCCACCAGGGGAGAGGGGCTCAAGAAGGGCTCATCGTCGATTTCCGTGGCGCTATATCCGATATCCGCGAGAGTACCAACGGGTTGTCCAAAATAACGATCTTTTGCTTTTCTCTCCCCTAGTGGGACAAGCAAAACGCAGAACAGCCGCAGGCTGGCCCGAAGGGTGAGCGAAGCGAACAAGGGGCGGGGGAAGATGGGCTAAAAAACTCCAGCCGTTTCCAACATTCTCCGGAAGCGGCTGGTCTTTCACATTTTGGTCGAGCAAGGCGGCCCGATGAGCCAGCGGCTCGTCTGAATGATCGCACCCCCGCTGTCAGCTATACCCCGGATCAAGCCACCCCGTCGCCATCGCGCCCTGCCTGCCACCGTTGCGATTCACCCGCGCTGGCTTAACTTTGTTTCACAACCTGTGCCGCGCAAGAGGGTTGCAGCCATAGCAGCAAGGCGCTACCGTGAAAATGTCGCTGATGACACCGACTGTACCTGCTGCAATCTGCTGCAAGGAGGGCAACATGCCCAACATGCACGGCCAGGCTTCACACGGTAAGCACGCGCGCGGCCACCAGCACGAGAAGGTGGTATCGCTCTGCGAACGGCGGCGCACGGCCCAGCCGAAAATCATCCGTCTCTCTCCTGAATATGACGGCATAGAGCTCCTTTATGCCAATGATCGCCAACCGGACAAATTGTTTTCGCTGCGGGTGCTGGCGTGGGCAATGCTGGACGATGGCGAGATCACGGCGCTGGTGCCCTGGCTGAAGAAAGTGGTGCAGGCACCGCAGCTTGCCGATCCGCTGAATGGCCGCTGGGTGGGCTTTCGCCTGCCGGAAAGCGCTTATCTGTTTACCGAGGCGCCGCCGCACAAGTTACAGGAGCTTGAGGCCGCCGCCGAGTTCTTCGGCACGGCGGCGGAGCAGCAGATTCCCGATATCATCGGCACCCACGCGGTGCTCTCCGATGACGGCATGCAGACCATCAGCCTGGTGGAAGTGGTCAGTTGGCGCCTCGACCCTAATGGCGAGGTGCAGGCGATGATCGCCGATGAAGAGCTGGTCACACGCACCCCGGTGCTGCCCGGTGACCCCTGCCTGGTGCCGGTGGAGTCGATGCCGGATTTCCGCTACTTCTTCCAGCACGGTATCGCCAACCGTATCAAGGATCAGGACCCGGAGGCGCTGGCGGCCATTGCCACGTTGGCGGCGGAACAGGCGCCCCGTTGAAATCACCGCACCGGCACGGTTGATATCATTGTGATAGCGCACGGCTATGCTACGGATTTATGTAAATCATTTCCGCCATAACCGGCGGGGCGCTATGCTTGGCTTAACTTGCTGGAGCGGCTCAAGGCAGTGTGCACGAGCCCCGGCAAATACGATTTCAACCGGCGCTCACCGCCAATTTAACGCTCGACACGATATGGATTCGCGTCGAGCGTTCTTGTCTTTACCGCCCTCTCTTCCTCGCCTGCTCTGCCTCAGCTCTTCTTGCGGATCAGATAGCGATACACGCCGGCCGTCGCCTCGCTCTCCAGCAGGCTGTGCCCGAGAAACTGGCAGAAACGCGGAATGTCGCGCTCTGTGGACGGATCAGTAGCCAGCACCTCAAGCAGCTCACCCGGTGCCAGATCACGCACCCGGTTATGCAGCATCATCACTGGCTCCGGGCACAGCAGGCCACGGGCATCCAATGTCTGGGAGGGCTCAAGGGGCTGGTCGGTCATCATGCATCCTGAAAGTGTCGGGCCGGGTTTGCGGGTGACGCCGGAAGGCGCGCCACCAGCACGGGGCGGCCATTATAGCGAGCGCGCACAGCAACGCCGAGAGCAGGAAGTGCCCGGCATAGCCCAGGCCAGCTGCACTGAAGCCGCTGCCGAGCGTAAACAGCCCGGCAGCAGACACTTGCATGGCAGCTTGCAAGGTGTAATCCGCTCCCTCACGGCCCGGCCGGCAGTAATCCATCATCAAGGTGAACAGCACCACGGTGGCCAGCGCATCGGCACATTGCTCAAACAACGCCGCCGCCCAGATGGCGCCCGCTGGTGGCGACGGCATCGCGGCCAACGCTGCCCAGCCTGAAAAGGCCAGCGCCTGCATGGCACCGAACAGCAGCACGCCGCGCAGTCGATGCAAGCGGAGCAGCCACAAGCCGCCAGCCAGGGTGGCGACCAAGCCCGCCAGCGATGCCACCACATCAAGGCGGCCAACCTGAAACAGCGACCAGCCCTGATCGATCAGCATCGGCTTGAGCATACGGGAGCCGAAGCTGTCACCAACCTTGTAGCCAAGTAATAGCAATAGCCACCAGAACATGCCCGGCCGCCACCAGAACCCGACCAATGCCCGCGCCGCCTCACCAGCCCCCAGACGCTTGCCCGGCACGGCGCCGGCGGCTGGCTCAGGATAGCGGCCCACCGCCAGCAACATCATCAGCAACACCAGCGCGACCATCAGAAAAGTGGCCCGCCAGCCGGCCAGCCCGATCCACATCAGCAAGATGCCGCCACCGATGATCAGGCCGGCCTTGTAGCCGAACACCTGAATGCCATTGCCCGGCCCGCGCAGCGCAGGTGGGAGCATGCGCACGGCCAGCCCGTCCGCCGCAATATCGTGCGTGGCACAGAACAGATTGAGCAAACCCAGCAGGCCCACCAGCAGCAGAAAATCTGTCGTGAACAACCACGCCGGCTCCAGCATTGCCACACACACCATGATGCCGGCTGCGCCGAGCTGGCAGGTGATAATCCAGCGCTTGCGATGATTGGCCCGGCCCAGGCCAAGGTGATCGACCCAGGGCGCCCAGATGAATTTCAAGGCCCACGGCAGCGCGGCCAGCGACAGCAGGCCGATATGCGGCAGCGGCATACCGGCCTCTCGCGCCAGCGCCGGCACGGCTTTGGCAAGCAGGCCCGAGGGCAAGCCCTGGGCAAAATACAGCAGCACCAGCACCGACAGCAGCCGGCGTTCCCGCCAGAGCATCATCGCTGGCATCAGGCGGCCTGCGAACAGGCGGCTTGCGAACAAGCGGCCAGCGCAAAGCCGGCCTGCAACCGGACGCCCCACACCGGCGCTGCCCCACCCGGCGCAGTATGGGAAACGCGTGGTGCAAATCTGTTCTTATCCGGCGCGTGCATCGTTGATCTGCTCATGCTTGCCTCGGGTAGCGGCCGAGCCATGATGGCACCCGGCGCAGCGCTGTGGTTCAATGAGCGCCATTGTCTCCGCTATAACAAGTAAAACAACCATGAGCGTAAACAAGTTTCTGCTGTTCCCCCTGTTCGCCGCCCTGCCCCTGATCAGCTACGCCGATGAACTGGCTCCGCCAGATGTCGATCCATTCATCGAGCTCCAGTATGGCCGTGTGGATCTGGATAATCTCGGCATGGATACCAGCGCTGATGGCTACCGGGTGCGTGCCGGCTTGTGGCTGAACAGCCTGGCCACCTCGCGGCTGCAATTCGCTATGGAAGCCGGGCTGACCCAGTTAGCACGGGAAACTGAAGGTAGCCGCTTCAACCGCCTGCCCAACGCCGAAGAACAGGCGCTACCCAGCCCGCCCGACTCGGTGGATGTGGCCAACCGCGACCGGCTGGAAGTCAGCGGATATGAGTTTGGCGGCCGTATGCTGGTAAACGAGCTGATTTATGCCCGTGCCGGCGTATTCGCTCACAAGATCAAAACCCGCCACGAACAGACCCGCACGCTGAATTATGCCGGCTCATCGAGCACTCATGTGACGGCGATGCCCGCCGCGGATTCGCACAGCAAGGTGGGAGGCTACGCCGGGCTGGGCGTGCTGGTGCCATTGATGAGCAACGTCAGCCTGGCGCTGGATTATTCCGTGTATCTGGTAGATAGCGAGCAACTGGGCAGTTACGCCGCCGGGCTGCATCTGCGGTTCTGACGCATCACTGGTTGACGATCAGAGGTTGATAATCTGCAAGTGCCCCCGCAGCGCCGCAGCGCGTTTGCCGGGGGCTGTCAGATCGGCCACGGTGTATTGGCCCAGCACTGCGATGAATGCTTCGCGCGCCTTGTGCAGTGCCTCCTTGAGCCGGCAATCCGGGCTGATGACACAGCGGTTTTCCCCGCCCATGCACTCTGCCAGCGCCAGATCCGGCTCCAGCTCCCGCACCAGTTGCCCGAGATTCACCGCCGCGCCGGGCGCGGCCAGCGCCAAGCCGCCAGCCCGGCCGCGCACGGCCTCGATATAGCCACGCTTTTGCAGCTCCAGCGCCACTTTCATCAAGTGCGTGCGGGAGATGTCATACGCCTGAGAAATCTCCCGTATCGTGGCTAACCTGCCCTCTTGTTGCAGGCCAAGATAAATCAGCACGCGCAGGGCGTAATCGGTGTGCAGGGTCAGCCGCATCAGCCTGGCTTCCCGTCCACACGCGGGCTGGCCAGGATCGCTGTGTAGCGCCAGACAAACAGCGCAAATGCGATCACCCAGCAGAGGCCGCTGATGACAACTCCGGCTTTCCAGGGCAGCACCGTGAACGCGGTGAGCACGCGAATCACGGCACCGGCATGGAGCAGGATAAACGCCATTGCCATGCCACCGGGCAACACCAGTGCCCGGCCGGTATGCCCAAGGCTTACCCGGGCGATGACACCGAGGATCAGCCCGCCCATGGCGCCAACACCCGCAGCATGCAGCCAGGCGCTGGCCGGCCACCAGCCCAGCCGTGCGCCGGCCAGCAGCAACAATGCAACCGGAATCCACCACAGCGACAGGTGCAATATCCACAGCAGCGGCTCGGCACGCACCAGCCAGCCGCGCCACAACAGCAACCGCACGCCACCGGTGCTTGCGGCAAGCACCGCCAGCAGCGCCACGAGCTGCGCCGGCCACCCAGTCACCACCGCCAGCACCACCAGCAATAGCGTCACGATAACCAGCCGCTCCAGCGCAGGAATGGTGCGCACCGCTGCTGCATCACGGCCTTGCCGCTGCAACCAGTTACGTGAAAAAGCGGGGGTGATACGCCCGCCAATGACCATCATCAGCAGTGATGTGGCAAGCAACGCCGCTTCCGCAAAACGCAGCGGTGAAACCAGTAAAAAGCCTGCTTGCATGGCCCAGATCAGCCCCAGCACGGCCAGCACGATCAGGTGCCGGTGCTGGCGCGCCGCCCGGATGCGCCAGCCTGCATCAAGCATCACCAGCGGCAAAAACACCAGGTTCACGCCCACCACGATCATCTCCGGCACGCCCTGCCCGAAGGTGGCCAACAGCCGCCCCGCCAGCCACACCAGCCACAGCGCCAGCAAGGCACCGCCATGCAGCCGTTCGGTGTTGGTCCATACGCAAACGGCGGTCAGTAAAAATCCGGCGATGGCGGCGTTGAGCACACCGAACAGCATTTCATGCTGGTGCCACACCAGCGCGGGCCAGGCCAGCGGCCATTGCAGCTGGCCACTGATGATCGGCACCCAGAGTGCAACCACTGCCAATGCCCAGATCGCCAGGGACAGAAAAAAAATGCGGAATGGATAGGCTACCAGGGTTGATAATGATGCTGACGGTTTCATCGGCCATACCTGCTTGTGAGCTACGCTGCCAATGAGATTATACTAACGCCGACAAAGATGCATTATGGATGCATCTTTAATCGCAGTGTTCGGAAACGTCCGGTTCAGAAAGACAGAGCTCAGAAACGCAGGATTCAGAAACCCGGAGCCCGGAGCCCGGAGCCCGGAAAGAGAGACGACGCTTATGCATTGGCTGGCTACCGCAGCATGGCGCTGCCTGGCAGTTGTGGCGCTGGCGCTCGGTGGTGCCGGCGTTGTACTGCCCGGTTTGCCGACGGTGCCATTCTTACTGTTGGCCGCCTGGGCGGGCAGCAAGGGCTGGCCGCAACTGGAAGCACGGCTGCTGGCGCATCCGCATTACGGGCCTATCATCCAGCGTTGGCGCAGCCATCGGGCGGTGCCCCGCCGGGCGAAGTGGGCGGCTTCGGTGTTGATGATGATCAGTGCCGCCGGCGTGCTGCTTTCGCCAGCGCCGCTGTGGCTGCGTGGGGGGTTGCCGATGTTTCTGGCGCTGGTGGCGCTCTGGCTGTGGCGCCGCCCGGAGTGAGACGGTACGCAGGCGCTCGAGGCGCCTGCGTGCAATCCCGTTACTTGTCGCGCTACTTGTCGCGTTACTTGATGAACACCACGGTTTTGTTGCCATCGACGATGACGCGATCTTCCAGATGCCAGCGCACGGCGCGCAACAGCACCTGCCGCTCCACATCCTGCCCCAGTGCCTTGAGATCTTCGGCATTGTTACGATGCGATACACGCGCAACGTTCTGCTCGATGATCGGCCCCTGATCCAGCTCATCAGTAACATAATGGCTGGTGGCGCCGATCAGCTTGACGCCGCGCTCCCAGGCTTGCTGATAGGGGTTTGCGCCGATAAAGGCGGGCAGGAACGAGTGGTGAATATTGATGATCTGATGTGGGTAACGAGCAACAAATTCCGGGCTCAGAATCTGCATGTAGCGCGCCAGCACGATCAGATCTACCTGGCCTTCCAGCAGTGATAACGCCTGCTCCTCTGCCTCTGCCTTGTTGTCCGCGCTGACGCCGATGTGGTGATAGGGAATGCCGAAGCGCTCCACCTCGCCTCGCAGATCATCATGATTGGAAATCACCATCGGGATCACCGCCGGCAAATCACCGCGCATGGTGCGCCAGAGTAATTCCATCAAGGCGTGATCGTGGCGCGATACCAGAATCGCCATGCGCTTTTTCTGCGCCGCCAGCGTCAGCTGCCATTCCATACCGTAATGACTGGCAACGCTGTGCTGGAAATTGTTTTTCAGCGCATCCCAGGAGCAATCCAGGCCCGGCGTCTGAAATTCCATGCGCAGGAAAAACCGGCCACCTCGCGGATCGGAGGCGTGTTGATCAAAATCGGTGATGTTGGCGCCGTGGTGATACAGAAACGTACTCACCGCACTGATGATGCCCGGCTGATCGGCACAGGTGATCAGCAGGCGGGCGGTGGTGGCGTCTGCGGGCGGCTGCGCGCTAGTCTGCAAAGTATTCTCTCCGGTAGGCCGACGGGGTCATGCCGGTCCATTTCTTGAATGCACGATGAAACGAGCTGGCTTCGCTGAACCCCATCAGCAGTGCTATCTCGTCGATCGACAGGTCGGGTTTCGACAGGTAATACACGGATGCATCCTTGCGGATCGCGTCCTTGATTTCCTGGTAACTGGTGTTGCCATCCTTGAGCCGGCGGCGCAAGGTTTGCGGTGTCATATTGAGCTTCTCGCAGATTTCGGAGAAATCCGGGAAGTTGTTGCCATATTCTTTCGAGATGATGGCGCGAATCTGCGCCGGCAGGCCGACATTGTGCACATTGCCGTCGATCAGCTGCGCCAGTGAATCTTTCAGGAAGCGCGACAACGACAGCTCGTTCTGCACCAGCGGCAGATCCAGAAACTCCGCCGCAAAAAACACCCGATTGCTGCCGGCATCAAACACCACCGGGCAGGTAAAGGTGGAGCGGTACTCCCCTTCTGCACCCTTGCTGAAATCCAGCTCCACCCGCTGTGCCTCGATCGCCTTGCCGACCAGCCAGCTCATGAAGCGCAGCGACAGCATCATCAGTGATTCGATAATCACCTCGCGGAAATCCAGCCGTGGGCTGGCAGTGACCTCCAGCCAGGCCAGGCCGTCTTCGCGGTGCAGCCGTGCCTGCACTTGCAGATCGAACAGTTCGTAGAACTTGATGCCCCGGTGTATCGCCTTTTCCAGATTGGCGCAGTTGATGACGGCGTGAGCCATCATGCTGAATGTGCCGGGCTTGGATTTGCGGCCCTGCCCGAAACCGAGGAACTCATCCTGGGTCTGCTGCATGACCGCCAGCATCAGACGGATGAAGCTGTCGCGTTCGATGCGCGCGTCAGGATCATCGAGCAGGCGGCGCGGAATACCCGCCGTCTCCAGCAACGCCGGTATCGAGGCACCCGAGCGGGCCGCGCCCTGCAACACCCGGATCACCCGGTTGATGGCAATGGTCTTGCGATTAATCATGGCGCTGGCCATCTGTCATGGTCTGTTCCCGCCTCGCGAATATTCCCTTCCGAATCATGATTTTACTCACCAGCCACGGCCATTTCGCCCGCTTTGGGCGCCCCCCGCCGGGCGGGCCGCCGCCCATGATAGTAAATGTCAGACAAATTGGCACATTGCGTCATTGAGGGGCTTTACGGCGGTTCCAATAATGATCCGACTCGCCGGGCAAGCCGGCCATTGTGCAAAGTTTGTCGCCAGGGAGCCAGAAATGAAACGCGCACTGTTCGAGCAGGACCATGATATTTTCCGGGATAGCTTCCGCAAGTTCTGCCAGGAGGAAGTGCTGCCGCACCAGGAGCGCTGGATCGAGCAAGGCATTGTAGACCGTGAGGTGTGGGAAAAAGCAGGCGAACACGGCTTTCTGGTACCGTTCGTCGAAGAGGAGTTCGGCGGCCTTGGCCTGGACGACTTCCGCTATGCCCAGGTAATGATCGAGGAGCTGGCGCGCATCGGCGAATCGGGGTTCGCCTTGAGCCTGCACAACGATGTCATTGCGCCTTATCTGCACACCTATGGCACCGCCGAGCAGAAAGCCCGCTACCTGCCCGGTGTGGCCAGCGGCAAGACCATCCTCGCCATTGCCATGACCGAGCCGGGCACCGGCTCCGATCTGCAAGCAATGAAAACCAGCCTGGAGGACCAGGGCGATCATTACATCCTCAACGGCCAGAAGACCTTCATCTCCAACGGCATTCTCGCCGATCTGGTGATCGTGGCCGCGAAATCGAAGGAAGGTGTGACGCTGGTGCTGGTGGAGCGCGGCATGGAAGGTTTCGAACGCGGCCGCAATCTGAAGAAGATGGGCATGAAGGCGCAGGATACCGCCGAGCTGTTCTTCGAAAACGTGCGGGTGCCAAAGGAAAACGTGCTCGGCCAGCCCGGCATGGGCTTCATGTACCTGATGCAGAAGCTCGCTCAGGAGAGGCTGGTGTGCGCAGTGGGCGCCATTGCCGGTGCCTGGTTCGCGTTCGACGAGACGCTGAAATATGTGAAAGAACGCACCGCCTTCGGCAAGCCCATCGGCAAATTCCAGAATACCCGCTTCAAGATGGCGGAAATGAAAACCGAGATCACCATCGGCCAGCATTTCGTCGATAACCTGGTGCAGCAGCACCTGCGCGGCGAAGTGACTCCGGAAGAAGCCTGCATGGCCAAATACTGGACGACCGATCTGGTCAATAAGGTGGTCGATGAGGGTGTGCAGCTGCACGGCGGTTACGGCTACATGGATGAGTATCCGATTTGCCGCGCCTATACCGATGCGCGCATTACCCGCATTTTTGCCGGCACCAATGAAATCATGAAGGAAGTCATCGGGCGCGGCATGGGGCTGTAACCGGCGCCCCCCAAGCACAGGAGCAACCACGCATGTCTGCACTGCAATTCGATGATCGTGTGGTCATTGTCACGGGCGCCGGCAACGGCCTGGGACGCAGCCATGCGCTGGCGTTTGCGGCCCGTGGCGCACGGGTGGTGGTGAATGATCTCGGCGCCTCCACCACCGGCGAAGGCAGCGATCTGCGCGCTGCCGACCAGGTGGTGGCGGAGATCGTCGCGGCCGGCGGCGAGGCGGTGGCCAGCCATGATTCGGTGACCGACGGCGGCCACATCGTTGACTGCGCGATGGACAATTTTGGCCGGATCGACGTGGTGGTGAACAACGCGGGTATCCTGCGCGATCGTGCGTTTCACAACATGACCGCCGAGGATTGGGATCTGGTTTATAACGTGCATGTGCGCGGTGCGTTCAGCGTCAGCCATGCCGCCTGGCCTCACCTGCGAGCGCAGGAATATGGCCGGCTGATCTTTACCGCCTCGGCGGCGGGCCTGTACGGCAATTTCGGGCAGGCTAATTACAGTATGGCCAAGCTCGGCCTGCACGGGCTGGCGCAGACGCTCGCCATCGAAGGCGCCAGCCGTAATATCGTCGCCAATACCATTGCGCCGGTGGCCGGCAGCCGCATGACCGAAACCATCATGCCGCCGCAGATCGTGGCCCAGCTCAAGCCGGAGTTCGTCACGCCGCTGGTGCTCAAGCTTTGCCACGAAAGCCACCGCGAGGGCGGCCGGCTGTTCGAGGTGGGCGCCGGCTGGGCCGGCCAGGTGCGCTGGGCGCGCAGCAAAGGGCACGGGTTCCCCGTTGACCCCCCGCTGACGCCGGAAGACATCGCCGCTCAGTGGCAACACATCACCGACTTCACCGACGCCGATCACCCGGCCTCGGCGCAGGAGGCGCTGGTGAGCATGCTCGCCAACCTGCAAAACCGGGGCTGATCAAGCGGCTTGCCGGCCCCACCGTGGCGCCGCAACGGCACCGGCGGCGCAACAAACTCCCCGGCAGCCTCGCGCTTGCGCAGCATTGGTCGTTTGAAACATCGCAACTGAAAACTGTCTCCCCGCCCGCTCCGCCCTGGCAACGCTGCGGTTGTCGTGCGCTTTGCTTTCCTTGCCGCAGCCGCTGCGCCACGCTGCAGATGTTATTACGCGCTCTTCTATGCAGGCTTTGGTTAGAACAATTCGTTCCAGCCACACGGTTGCGTGTACGACAGCCAGGCCCCAGTCTCCTATATGGGTCTGGCGAGGTGCCAGAGGGTTGCGGGGCGAAGTTTTTGACCTCGATTATCCACAGCTGTCAGGGAGACAGACCATGAAAGTTGAAGATGTCATGACCAGCGACCCCCATTACCTGCAAGCCGACGCTACCTTGCAGGATGCTGCCCGCATGATGCGCGAGTGCAATTGCGGCATGTTGCCCATCGCCGGCCATGGTGATCAGCAAACGAGGCTGATGGGCATTATCACCGACCACGATATCGTCATTCGCGGCCTGGCGGAGGGGCATGGCCCGGAGAGCAAGGCTGCCGATTGCATGACAGACAAAGTGCTCTACTGCTTCCGCGATGATGACCTCAACGAAGTGGCACGCAACATGAACAGTCAGCATGTGCAGCGGCTGGTGGTGCTGGATAGCGCCAGCAGCAAACAGTTGTGCGGTGTCATCTCCCTCTCGGATATTGCCGCCCACAGTGATGCCGCCCTGCAAGGCGTAATTTCCGATTGCAGTCGCCCCTATGAATCAATGCACTGAAGCCTGCGCCGGGCGGCGCCTCACCCGCCGCCCGGCAGCGGTTGTTATTTCCGACCCGATTCCCTCCACTTTCCGCTCTCCATCCCCCCTCGCACCACGATCTGCCGCAGCGACTTGCGTGCCCGATCACGAGCGCCCTCCCTGTGACTGGCGCCCAGAGCAACCGGAGGGCGGCTCTGCGTGCCATAACTTTGATCGGGAGCTTGAAAATACCCAAAAAGGGTATCAACATACCCAGTATGGGTATAGACGCTGCGATCCACACAAGCCTCGCCGACGCACTGTTCTCACAGACACAGCAGCGGGTGCTTGGGCTGTTGTTCGGCCAGCCCGAGCGATCCTTCTTCACCAACGAAGTCATCGCGCTGGCAGGAATAGGTGCCGGCTCGGTACAACGAGAACTGAGACGGCTGGCCGACAGCGGCCTTGTCACCGTCTCGAAAATCGGCAACCAGAAACATTACCAGGCCAATCCCGCAAGCCCCCTGTTTCAAGAGCTATGCAGCCTTGCGCGGAAGACGTTTGGTTTGGCCGATGTTCTGAAAAGTGCACTGCGCCCTCTTGAAGAACATATCTCTCTTGCCCTGCTTTATGGCTCTGTGGCGCGCAGGCAAGACCGTGCCGGAAGCGACATTGACCTGATGGTGGTTTCCGATACGATAATGCTCGAAACGCTTTACCAGATGCTGGAAAGCGCCGAAAAAACACTGGGGCGTTCTGTATCGCCACTGCTTTATACCCATGCCGAATTCTCTCGCCGCCTGGAGGAAGACAACCCTTTTCTCCGCAACGTGCTACATGGGGAAACGGTTGAACTGATTGGACACAAGGACGATGTCTTCAAATCTGGAAAATCTGGTCAGGACTGGCCAGCTCAAGCTTGAACCCGCCGCCGAGCAAGAGGTTCGCGGCCTGCTCGAATCGGGCCAGCGCCGCTTGAGAGACGCGGACAATAAAGAGCTGGCTCTGGAGAGCCGGTTCGACCTCGCCTACAACGCCGCCCACGCTCTTTCTCTTGCTGCACTTCGCCGTTCGGGATTCCGATCAGAGAACCGCTATCTGGTGTTTCAAACCCTGTCGCACACCACCGACTTGTCTGCCGCACAATGGCGGGTTCTGAACGACGCGCATCGGCGACGCAATCTGGCGGAGTACGAAGGGCACCTCGAAATTGATGAAGGGCTGGTGGCGGCGATCATCCGCGTGGCCCACCAGATACAAGCCCACCTGGCCGCCTTTCTGGAGTAACCCGCTATTTTGCTCGTCATCTTGAGTTGCGGCCGCTCCAGCTTGCGCGTTTAACATCTCGGCAAGCGCCTCACACTCTCGCGGTTTTTATTAGCGCCCTGCCCCGGCGCTCTGCCCCGGCGCTTTGTCGAGAGTGCTGCGCGGTGGTTGCCCCGCTATCTGTAGCCCCTGAAAAACCTTGGCGCCGGTGATACACAGCAGGTTTTATGCACAAAATGTATACTTGGGCCGGTAAATAACCCGCGCAATCCGGCGCGGGCAGATGATGGTGGGGGAGTATGGCAGACCGTTCACATCTTACGTCCCTGCGCTTTGCCAGCGCTCTGCGCGAAGCATGCCTGAAAGAACCTTACACACGGCAGCGGCTGTCGGCGGATCTGTTTGCCGGGCTGTCGGTGGGGCTGATCGCGATTCCGCTGTCGATGGCGCTGGCAGTTGCCATCGGCGTATCACCGCAATACGGCCTTTATACCGGCATGGTAGCGGGGCTGATTATTGCCCTGACGGGAGGCTCGCGGTTTTCTGTTTCCGGCCCCACTGCGGCATTCGTCGTGGTGTTGCAGCCGGTGGTGTTCCAGTTCGGCCTCGGCGGGTTGCTGCTGGCAACGCTGATGGCCGGGATCATTCTGGTGCTGATGGCGCTGGCGCGGCTGGGCCGCTTTATCGAATACATTCCGGCACCGGTGACGCTGGGGTTTACCGCCGGGATTGCGATTGTCATTGCGACGCTCCAGATCCGGGATTTTCTCGGGCTGCAAACCGGCGAGCTGCCGCTGCACTATCTTGAGCGGTTGACGGCGCTGTGGCGGGCGTTGCCGAGCCTGCACTGGCCGAGCCTGGTCACCGGCCTGTTGACGTTGCTGGTGCTGATTTTCTGGCCGCGCCTGAAACTGCGGCTGCCGGGCCATTTGCCGGCGGTGCTGGTGGGCGTGGGTGCCTCGCTGGCGTTTGCTGCGCTGGGCGATCCAGTGGAAACCATTGGCAGCCGCTTCAGTTATCCATTGCCGGACGGCGGCACAGGTGCGGGTATCCCGCCGTTTTTCCCCGATTTCAAATTGCCCTGGCTCTGGCCGATGCCTGATGGCGGCAGCTTGCTGAGCACGGAAACCCTGCGTGCGCTGCTGCCGGCTGCCTTCACCATCGCCATGCTCGGCGCCATCGAATCGCTGCTGTGTGCGGTGGTGCTGGATGGCATGAGCGGCCGCCGGCACAACGCCAATGGCGAGCTGCTCGGCCAGGGGCTGGGCAATATTGCGGCGCCGTTTTTCGGTGGCTTTGCGGCGACGGCGGCGCTGGCGCGTTCCGCTGCCAACTACCGCGCTGGTGCCACGTCGCCCGTGGCAGCGGTGGTGCATGCGCTGGTGCTGGTCGTTACGGTGCTGGCGCTGGCGCGCTGGCTGAGTTATCTGCCGATGGCATCCATGGCGGCGCTGCTGTTGATGGTGGCCTGGAACATGAGCGAGGCACCGAAGGTGCGCAATCTGCTGGCGCGGGCGCCTGGCCCGGATGTGCTGGTGTTGCTGGTGTGCCTGTCTCTAACGGTGTTGTTCGATATGGTGATCGCCATTGCGGTAGGTATCGTGCTGGCCTCGCTGTTGTTCATGCAGCAGATTGCTGCCATGACGCGCGTGACGGATATCAGCGGCCAGCGCAAATTGCTGGGCGATCTGCCGGTGCCGGAGGGCTGGCGCGTGATCAAGATTTCCGGGCCGCTGTTTTTCGCGGCGGCGGAGCGCGTGTTCGATGAGCTGCTGGTGAAGTGCCGCGATCAGCGCGGCGTGATCCTGTACATGGATGGCGTGCCGATTCTCGATGCGGGTGGTTTGCAGGCGTTTGCGCAATTCACCGCTCGTGCCGCTCGCATGGGTACGGAAATCATTGTGGCGGATGTGCAGTTTCAGCCACTTCGCACTTTCGCACGCGCAGGCATTGAGCCACGCGACGGTGAGCTGGCGTTCAGCCCCACCCTTGCTGCGGCATTGGAAAGCCTGCTGGAACGTGAGCGCGGCGTGGCAGACGGTGCCACCCCGACCTGACGCCGGCACGCATTCATGTCGGTATACGGGCTGCGGCGAAGTGCAGTGTGACAACGCCGCCGCCCGACGCTGATTGAACGCCCGTCTCGGGCAATGGCAAGATGGCACCTGATGACGCGGCTTCTTCGTCCACACCGGCCTTGCCGCAGCGGTTGCTGTCGACTCGGGCATGGCGCCTTGCAGGCGCCACTTGCCCACAGCAAACGCGGAACCTCTATCTGGATGTCATGCAGAAAATCTATCTGGTCTACGACGCACAGTGCCCGGCTTGTGATCATTACTGCCATCTGGTGCGGATTCGCGAATCTGTCGGCGAGCTGGTGCTGGTGGATGCCCGCGAGCCGGGCCCGCTGATGGACGAGATCAGTGCGGCCGGGCTGGATATCGATCAAGGCATGGTGCTCAAGCTGGATCACCAGCTGTATTACGGTGCCGATGCGATCCATATGCTGGCGTTGCTGGGCTCACCTTCGGGCGTCTTCAACCGCTTCAATCGCTGGTTGTTCGGCTCGCGCCATGTATCGCGCTGGCTCTATCCGGTGTTGCGAGCCTGCCGCAATTTGCTGTTGAAGGCGCTGCGCAAGAAACGCATCAATAATCTGCAACGCCCCGGCCGCGAGGTTTTCTGAACCGCTGCGCCCGGTTTGGCCGGCCATGCGCTTTTGGCAGCGTGAAAATGTTTCTCCGCTCAGCCGTTATTGTTGGAAACGCACCGGGCGCTCCTCCTATCAGGGTGTTGAAAAAGTCTCTTCGATGCTTTTTCAAGCCTGATGGAGCCGTCAGCGCAGGCTGTTTTTCGACAGCCTGCTATTCGTTCGGACTACCGTTGCGTCTCCGGCAACGACGCCTGATCGCTGCCGGAGGGCTACCGTTATCGTGCCGTTGTGCGTGCTGCCGGTAATGATGCAGGCCGCTGAGCTGGCTCGCCAAACCGGTACAGGAGCCCGAACGTAAACAGATCGGTGTCTTCTCTCGGCACGGCGTAATGATCCCAGCCAAGCCGCATGAACCAGTGGCCAGCCAACTGCCGCTCCACCGCAAGGCCGAGCACCGGATCAGTTCCGCTCAGGCTGCCCTTGTCGTTGCCGAGCGCGTAATCCATTTCCCAGCGTGCCGCGCCGAGGCGGGTCAGCAGGTGCCAGGTTTCGCTGATCGGATAGCGCGCCACCAGCGACAGCTCCCACAGATCTCCGGTGATGGGCGCAACCTCGGCCAGTTGTCGGGCCGATGTGGGGCTGAAGCCATCAAATGCCAGCGTGATTTCGCCCAGCCGGGTATAGCCGCCTTCCACGGCGAGAAAGCTCAAGCTTTGGGTAAAGTGATAGCCGCCATACACCTTCCAGCCGGTGCGCTCGGTATCGGTTGCGCGCCCGGTGCCGGTCAGGCCGGTATCGGCAAGGCGCTGGGTGAGTTGAGCGTCGCTCACGCTGGTGGTGGCCTGCCCGGCGCTGGCACCAAGATAGAATGAAGCAGCCTCGCTCGGTGGTGTGACAAGCACCAGCAATAATCCGAATGCCCATGCGCCAGCCCCCAGGCGCGTTCCGGTTTTCCATCTGTAACGCATTACCGTTTCCTTTTTTTCGTGCTGCAAAAGCCGGCGTTGTCTGATTTGTTGCGCTGCCGCCCACGGCGGGCGGCAGCGCCGTGAGGTCAGCGCAAGCGTCGCCAACCAAGCAGGCCCAACAGGCCCAGCATCAGGCCACCGATCACCCCGCCGCTGCCGCTCTTCAGCGTCGCCGAGGTAATGCGGTAGTCCGCCTCTGCCACTGGCGACACGTTCAGGCCTGCTCGGTAGGCCACCACTTTCAAAAGGGTGTTCTCGGTGAGCAGCAAATGCGTGTTGTTGGCGACATCGGTGCCGTGGGTGGCGGTCGGTGTGCTGCCGTCGGTGGTGTAACGCAGGCGGGCATCCAGCGTGGTGCTTTCCAGACGCACTTGCACGCCGCCCGCATAGACGCCCGCAGGCGGTGTGAAGCGTGGCGTTTCCGCATCATGGCTGGCTTCCATCACCAGCGGGCAAGGTGTGAGGCACGGCGCCACCGGTGTTACCAATGTGCGGTAATCCACAGCCGATATTTCCAGTGCATCTTCCGCGCCGACGACACTGCCGGGGGCGATCAGGGCGAAGGCCCCCAGCGCATCGGTGCTGGCGAGGAAGCGACCCTCGTCATCTTCCAGCGGCAGCATCGGATCGCCAGCCGCACCGCGCAGCAGCGTCACGCTGGCGCCAGCCACGGGCTCGCCCACTGGCCCGGTGACCGTGCCCTGGTAGTGCGCGCTCTGTTCTGCCCGCAGGGTGGCGGTGCCCTCGGGCAGGCTGCCAGTGCTGGCTGTCAGCTGGACGTCGCGGCTGGCCGCCAGATCATCCAGCACACTGAGGTTGAAGAGTGCCGGGTTGCCCTGGGCCGGTGCATCCCCGGCAAGCTCGGTGCCGCTCGCCAGCACCAAGCTGGTCGCCACATCCGGGTGCACGGTGATGGGGCTGCCGGCGGTCGCGCCGCTGACAGTGATCAGGGTGTGATTGCGAAGCGGATCACGGCTGAGCAGCTGCGGCCGCGACACGGTGACATGCAACGGTACCTGCACGCTCAATGCTTGTTGCCAGCCGGTTCCCTGATCGGTAACGCTGATGTCGTAGACGCCCGCGAAGGCACCGGTGGCCGGCACTGTGAACGGGTAGTCGCAGCTCGCCAGCCCGCAGGCCAGGGTGTCGAGCACACGGAAGCTATCGGGGCCGCGTACATCAATGGCGTAAGCAGCGCCTTCGCCGCCGCCGATACGCAAGGTGCGGCTATCGCCGGGTACAAAACCGCCACCGTCCGGATCGGTGACGGACAGCGGTGGGTAAACGATGACGAGGGTTTGCTGCCAAGCGCTGGCAAGGTGCGTGGCACTGCCGGGGAATCGGGCGCGCAACAACAAGTTGCCGTCGCTACCGCTGGCCACCAGATCTATTCTGGCGATCCCTGCGTCCAGCGCTATCGTGCCGACAGCTGCCCAGGCACCGTCACGATAGACTTCGAAGTCGATCCCTCCATCCGGCAACGCCCCGCTGGTCAGTGCTTCAGCGAACACGCTGAACGTGCTGCCCTGCGACACTGGCCCTGAGTTGGTCAGGGCGAGGTCGGTAGCCAGTTGCTGGTTCTCGAGGCTGAAATCCTGCGCCTGAGCGACGCCGCTGGCGTTGGCAGTGACCTGGTAGCTGCCCACCACCCCGTTCGCCACGGCGTGCAACGCTGCGCGACCATCGGCATCGATCGTGACCCGCTGCACTGGCGGATGCAGGCTGGCGCCGCTGGCCGGTGCCACAAACTCAAGGTGCCCACCAGCCACCGGTTCACCCACGGCGCTGATGACGCTCACCGCCAGCGGTGCAGAAAAGCCCGCGCCGATGGGCGTCTGTTGCTGATCGCCGTCAAGCAGCTTCAGCGTGAAGCCTTGCGACTGGATGGCGCCCGCATCGCACCGATCCACTCTGGGCACGCCGCGCTGATCGGCGATGCCGGGCACGGTGCTGCACGCACCGATGGCGGCACTGCCCGGCAGTAGTGCGTAGTAGGCCAGCGCGCCTTGCTCATCTGCGACCGGCGCCAGCAACGGATCACCGTCTTGCCCGCCGTAGCCGCCGTCGCTGATCAATGAGTCTCGAATGTCGGCGTCTGCCGGCAGGCCGTGCAACAGCTCGGCCGGGTCGATGTCGTCACCGCCCGTGATGATGCTGTTGGCCAGCTCCAGCCCTGCCCACGGTGCATTCATATAAAGCGCCGATGCCTGGGGTGCCTGATTGCCGATCACGGTGGCGTGGTGCAGGCGCAGCCCGGCAGCGGGGCCTGCAGGATGGGTGGGGTCGTCAAGCCGGGCATCGTGATAGGCGATGCCACCACCAAACAGCCCGGCGCTGTTGCCGGCCAAGGTGATGTTGGTGAGTTCCGTGGGGTACACGGCACCTGCGGAGGGCGCCGGTTCCGCTATCCAGATGGCGCCACCGCGAGCGGCGCTGTTGCCGGTGGCGACGACATTGTGCAGCGACAACGGGCCTGCCCGCAGACCAATGGCGGCCACGGCCCCGCCGTTCTCTCCGGCGTGATTGTTGCGCAGGCGCACGTTCTCCAGCGTCACGTCACTGTCGGACATTAACAGACCCGCGCCAGAATCGGCGGTGTAGCCATCCTTCAACAACAAGTGACGTAGCACGGCGCTACCACTTTCCACCCGTATCAGGCGGTGGCTCCCGGCCCCGTTGATTTCGATATCAGCGCCAGCGCCGTCAACGGTCAGGCCGGTCAGCAGCAGCTCGCTGCCGGGCCTGATGGCAGTGGCCTCCCGGCATACCAGGCCGGGGCTGAAGCGGATGGTGTTACCGGCGACAACGTCAGGCAGCAGCGCGGCGAGCGCGCCTTCGCCAGCGTTGCCGCATTGGCTCACGGTCCACTCGGCATCGGCCGCGGTGGTAACAGTGAAAGTGCGCGTGATGCTCGCCGGCTGATAGTTGGTTGTCCCTGCCTGGGTGGCGGCCACCGTGACCCTGCCTGGGCCGGTGATCGTCAGGTTGTCGCCATCCAGTTGCGCAGGGCCGCTCTCGACAACGAAATTGACGGGCAAGCCCTCACTGGAGGTTGCCGAGAGCGCCATGCTGAACGGGCTGCCTGGGTAGCGCTGGTCATCCAGCGGTGCGAACGAAAGCGTTTGCGCGGCAGGCGCGACCACCAGCGTTTGCGTGGCGCTGGCGGGCTCGTAACGGCTATCGCCCGCCTGACGGGCAGTGATGACAGCACTGCCGGCACCGTGGATGACGGCGTTATGGCCACTGATACTGGCCACATTGGTGTCACTGCTTTCAAAGGTAATCGGCAAACCGGTATCGCTGCTGGCGACGAGCGCTACCGGGGTATCACCAAATGTGGCAGGGCCGGGCACCGCAAAGGTGATGCGCTGCTCCACCCCCTGGACAGTGATTACCTGTGACACGGGCGTGGCGGCATTGTGGCTCCAGCTGCGGCCCGGCTGCGATGCGGTGAGCGTGGCAGAGCCCGCGCCAGCGACGGTCAGCGTATTGCCCGAGACGGTAAAGACACTGTCGTCCGAGCTTGTCAGGGTCACAGGGAGACCGGCACTGGAACTCGCTTGCACGGTCATCGGCAACGTATCGAGCGTGAGCCGGGGCAACGGCGCAAGCGTCAGCGTCTGCTCGGCCTTGTGAACTATATGCTCCCGGGTGCCCGAAAACCCATATGCGTCGTCACCGCGAATATAGGCTCTGAACAGATTCGCGCGCGCGCTGTAATGATTGCCATTGAGAGGCAGCTCCGCAACGCCGTCGGTAATGGGCACGTTGCCGACGGTGATCCATTCTCCTGCGCCAGGGTAATGTTCAAAGGTCACCGTCAGGCCTTCTATCGGCGGCGGCTCGTCGAGCACTGCGGCGATCTGGAAGTCTTCGCCAAAGACGCTCTCTCCGACCAGCAGAGACATCTCTATGTAGTGGCGCACCGTGAATGGCGAAGAGTGCGTGCCGCCCTGGATAACGTCGCCCCCCGACACGGTTACGGTATTGGTCGGTGTCTTGCCTGCATCGACCGCGATGATGACGAACATTTCGATGGCTGGATACCTTGCACCAGGCACCAGGGGGTCACTGCGGGTGCAGACTACGGGCGTCACGCTACACGACCAACCGTCCCCACGCACCTCACGCGCAGTGACACCGCTCGGCAGTGTATTGGTGACGGTGACCAGTGCCGACGGGGTAGCGCTGTCGCCGCTATTCCAGACGTTCAACGTGATGGGGCCGCCGTCACGGCCGTAGTAGAACTCACCATGCCTCTGCGTGACGGAAAGCGTGGGCGTATCGGCCGCGTTCGCCATGACACTTTCAGTCATATTCGACTGTGCCAGCGCACTGGCGCCGAGCAACAACACACCTGTCAGCCCTGCCAGCCACCGCGCCCCTGCGGCTGTT
This sequence comes from Alcanivorax quisquiliarum, assembly GCF_023051175.1. Classification (GTDB taxonomy): domain Bacteria; phylum Pseudomonadota; class Gammaproteobacteria; order Pseudomonadales; family Alcanivoracaceae; genus Isoalcanivorax; species Isoalcanivorax quisquiliarum. The sequence continues at coordinate 20,948 of NZ_JALKII010000014.1, forward strand.
TTCAGACCGGAATTCCCTGCCCCCATCGTTGCGATCCTCATTCTGTCGCCCTGAATCAAATATGCCTGTGCTACCTCACGCCTTGAGACGTGACGAAAAAATACCCTGCAACGCAATACACAAAGACAGGCCCGGAACGGGCTGCCGGTTACTGTGCGGCAAACCCTGGCCTGCCGCGCCCAAAGGCCCCTTGACGGTATCGGGCACTGCACTGGAAACGCTCTCGACATCCCTGGCAGGCACGCGAAAATGACTGGCGCGCCTGAGCCCGTGTGAGCAGTGATCGGGAGCGCTTGATCCGGTGCGCCTAGCTGCTGTGGAAGGCCAGAGCAGACGTGCATACGCCGGGCTGCTTTGCCCTTCGAGGCGACAGCCGAAGCCCGCGTAACGGCGCGCATGATCCATGGCTATGTTGAGCAAGACCGGCGAACTGATCTGTTTCGCAACGGTTTGCTGCATCTGATTCAGCGCGTGGCCACTGCCGCGCCCGCTGGCTGTGGAACAATCGCCGCCACCACCCGCGGCCTGCGCAGGAAACTGGCGCTCAGTCAGGGGCTCGGCATGATCCCGACCCGAAAGGGAGCGCACATCATCGTGCGGCGAAAGGGGCTCGCGTGCGGAAAAAGAGTCGCGTGTCGAAAGGGAGTCGCGTGCCGAAAAAGAGTCGCATGTCGAAAGGGAGAGACGGGCCGAAAAAGAGAGACGCGCCGAAAGAGAGCACAACTCATTGCGTGTCGAGCGGTGTAGCGAAGCAAAAAATGGCGTGTCCGCATCGCTCGCCGGCCGCAGGGATGCTCTCCGCGATAGACATACCCCAGCCCCCGGCATCTGTGCTCTCCCCCGCCGCGATGGCTGTCGTTCTATGGTTTTCCTGGTGCTCAGGCACGGATCGAAAGTGGAGCAGCATAGGCTCCCGCGCGGAACATATCAGGAACGCGAAGCGGGTGTCTATCTTCATGACGGCCGGGCCGCCCAACGGTCATCAAGTGCCGTTTGGCCAGCCAGGAGCGGGGCATCCTGATAGCACAAAGCCCGCCGAAGGCGGGCTTTGTGACAGGTCGAATCAGGCTATGTGTCATACAAAGTGCTATACGAACTCTTCGCCTTTCTCCGCCTTTTCAAGCAGCAGCTTCGGCGCCGTGAAGCGATCACCATACTTCGCTTTCAGCTCTTCGGCGCGTTGCACAAAGCCGCGCAGGCCACCTTCGTACTGGTTCATGTACTGCATCACGCCGCCTGTCCAGGCCGGGAAGCCGATACCGAAGATGGAGCCGATGTTGGTGTCACCAACGGATTCGAGCACACCTTCTTCAAAGCACTTCACCGTCTCGATGGCTTCGGCAAACAGCATCCGCTCCTGCATATCCTCGAACGGAATTTCCTTGTCGCCACCGAAGGCCTCTTTCAGGCCCGGCCAGATATGCGGCTTGCCGTTTTCCGGATACTCGTAGAAGCCGGCGCCATCCAGCTTGCCGGGGCGCTGGAACTCATTGACCATGCGATCCATCACCGCCAGCGCCGGGTGCTTGATCGGCTCCTGGCCGGCTGCCTTGGCTGCGGCTTCGTATTCGCCGGCAATCTTCAGCGAGAGCTTCATGTTGATCTCGTCCATCAGCTTCAGCGCGCCAACCGGGTAACCGGCCTGCGTGGCGGCTTGCTCGATGGACAGCGGGCTGATGCCCTCGCCCACCATGGCAATCGCTTCGTTGATGAAGGTGCCGATCACGCGGCTGGTGAAGAAGCCACGGGAATCGTTGACCACAATCGGGGTCTTCCTGATTTGCAGGGTGTAGTCGAACACCTTGGCCAGTACTTCGTCGCTGGTGTTCTTGCCACGGATGATTTCCACCAGCGGCATCTTGTCCACCGGGCTGAAGAAGTGAATACCGATGAAGTTCGGCTGATTGCGCACGCCTTCCGCCAGGCCGGTAATCGGCAGCGTGGAGGTGTTGGAACCCAGCACGGCATCCGGTTTGACCACGTCTTCGATTTCCTGGAACACCTTGTGCTTCAGCTCGGTGTTCTCGAACACGGCTTCGATCACGAAATCCACGCCGGCCAGATCTTTGGCATCGGCGGTGGGTGTGATGCGGGCGAGAATTTCCTCTTTCTTCTCGGCGGTCATCTTGCCCCGGGATACTTCCTTGTCGAGCAGCTTGCGAGAATAGTCCTTGCCTTTCTCGGCGCCTTCGATGGACACATCCTTCAGCACCACTTGAGCGCCAGAGCGTGCGGTGACGTAGGCAATACCTGCGCCCATCATGCCGGCACCCAGCACAGCCACTTTTTCTGCGCGGTATTTCGGCACATCTTTCGGGCGGCTGGCGCCCGCATTGATCGCCTGCAAGTTGAAGAAGAACGCAGTGATCATGTTCTTCGCCACCTGGCTGGTGACCAGCGACACAAAATAACGGCCTTCGATGATGGAGGCGCTATCGAAGTCTACCTGTGCGCCTTCCACGGCGGCCGCCATGATGGCCAGCGGTGCAGGATAGTTGGCACCCTTGATCTGCTTGCGCAGGTTGGCCGGAAACGCCGGCAGGTTCATGGCGAACGCCGGGGTTTTCGGATCGCCACCGGGAATGCGGTAGCCCTTCACATCCCAAGGTTGTTGCGCTTTCGGGTTAGCCTTGATCCAGGCACGCGCCTTCGCCAGCATGTCCTCGCGGTCGTCCGCGAGTTCGTGGATCAGGCCCACGGATTTGGCTTTCTCGGCCTTCATGCGCTGGCCTTGCATCAGCACGTTCATCAGCGCGTTCTGAATGCCCAGCATACGCACCACTCGGGTCACGCCACCGCCGCCCGGCAGCAAGCCGAGGCTGACTTCCGGCAAGCCGAACTGTGCTGATTTGTCGTTGATGGCAACGCGGTAGTGGCAAGCCAGCGCAATTTCCAGGCCGCCGCCCAGCGCGGTGCCGTTGAGCGCCGCAACAACCGGCTTGCCCAGCGTTTCGATGACACGCAGCTGGCGCTTGATCTCGGTGACGCCCGCCAGAAAACGTGGTGCATCTTCCTTGGTGGCTTTCAGCAGATCGCGCAGATCGCCGCCGGCAAAAAAGGTTTTCTTTGCCGAGGTGATGATGATGCCGGCAATGTCGTTCTTTTCTTTCTCCAGACGCTCGACCACGGCTGCCATGGAACGGCCATACAGCTCGTTCATGGTATTGGCGGACTGGTTCGGATCATCCAGCGTCAGGGTAACGATATTGTCCGCGTCTTTTTCCCAACGGATAGCGGTTTGTTCACTCATGCTCTTTCTCCGGATTCGTTCAACGCGGCTTTTTACAAACGCTCGATGATGGTAGCGATACCCATACCACCGCCCACACACAGGGTGCACAGGCCGTAGCGCAGGTTACGGCGCTCCAGCTCATCCAGCACGGTGCCCAGAATCATGGCACCGGTGGCGCCCAGCGGGTGGCCCATGGCGATGGCGCCGCCGTTCACGTTGACTTTTTCCGCCGGCAGGTCGAGATCTTTCATGAAGCGCAGCGCAACGGATGCAAAGGCTTCGTTGATCTCGTACAGATCAATCTGCTCGGCTGTCAGGCCAGCTTTCGCCAGCGCCTTTTTCGCCGCCGGGCCAGGGCCGGTCAGCATGATGGTAGCGTCGGCACCGCTGATGGCGGTGGCCACGACACGCGCACGCGGCGTCATGCCGAAATCCTTGCCCACCTGCTCATTGCCGATCATCACCAGCGCTGCCCCATCGACGATGCCGGAGGAGTTACCTGCGTGGTGAACGTGATTGATTTTCTCGACCCAGTGGTATTTCTGTAGCGCTACCGCATCGAAACCACCCATCTCGCCCATCATGGCGAAGGAGGGTTGCAGCGTGGACAGCGACTCGACGGTGGTACCCGAGCGGATGTGCTCGTCATGATCCAGAATGACGATGCCATTCTGATCCTTGACCGGCACCACGGACTTCTTGAAGTAGCCTTTTTCCCAGGCTTCGGTAGCACGGCGCTGGGATTCCACGGCGAAGGCATCCACATCTTCACGGGAAAAACCTTCCAGGGTGGCGATCAGATCCGCGCCAATGCCCTGCGGCACAAAGCCAGTGCGATAGTTTGTCACCGGGTCCATGGCCCAGGCGCCGCCATCGGAGCCCATCGGGATGCGGCTCATGGATTCCACGCCACCCACCAGCACCAGGTCATCCCAACCGGAGGCCACTTTCTGGGCGCCGGTGTTCACGGCTTCCAGCCCGGAGGCGCAGAAACGGTTAAGCTGGTAACCGGCAACCGTATCCGGCAGGCCCGCTGCCAGTGCGGTAGTCTTGGCGATACAAGCGCCCTGATCACCGACCGGGGTAACGACGCCTAGCAGAATGTCGTCGATCCGGTTCGGATCCATGTTCGGGAAGCGGGCCTGCAATTCGTGCACCAGCCCCACGGTCAGATCCAGGGGTTTCACGGTGTGCAGGGAGCCGTCTTTTTTACCCCGGCCACGGGGAGTACGAATCGCGTCGTAAATATAGGCTTCGGTCATGAAAGAGGTCCTTTCGCCTTGTCTCAGCTGATGATGTCGATCGCACGGCAGGGTTCGCCGAGTGAGGGCACCTACCTTGCATCAGCGGCGCTACGCCGACAATGACAGGAGTGCTCAAACGCACTGATCAGATCGGCTAATCGCCGCGTGTAGAAAAAATGTAGAAAAACCAGCCACATGCAGGGCCCGCCGAACAACCACCAACAGCTGTCGCAGCGGCGTTGACCCACCACCGGGGCGCGGCATACTGTGCGCCCTGTGCCCCCGGGAGGGGGCGGCCATTACAGCACGAGGAGAAGACCATGCGCGCTGCGCTTGATTTCAGCACATCCATGCTTGCCACGCTCAGTGAGCAGGGCCGCGGCGTTCAGAGCCGCGCGGCCGGGCGCCAGCCGAGCGAGCTGTTGGAGCTGTATGACATGGAGGGCTGCCCGTTTTGCCGGCTGGTGCGCGAGGCGCTGACCGATCTTGATCTGGATGCGATGATTTATCCCTGCCCCAAAGGCGGCACCCGCTTCCGGCCATTGGTAGAAAAACTCGGTGGGCTGACGCAGTTTCCGTTCCTGATGGACCCCAATACGGACGAAGCCTTGTACGAATCGGCGGATATCATCGCCTATCTCTATCGCGAATATGGCAGCCGGCCAGCGCCGCGCCAGTGGCTGACACGCTCCGTGCATACTGCCGGTTCGTTCGGCGCCTCGGCATTGCGCCACGGGCGCGGCCTGCGTGCGCAGGACGGCCAGTTGCCAGCGGAGCCGCTGGAGCTGTACAGCTTTGAAGCCAGCCCGTTCGCACGCCCGGTGCGCGAGCTGCTCACGGAGCTGGAACTGCCTTATATCCTGCGCCAGATGGGCCGCACCCAGGCCGCCGACTGGCTGCTGCCGGCGCTGCGCGAGCGCGTGGCGCCGGATTATGTACCCACTCAGCGCAATCGTGCTGCGCTGCTGGCACGCACCGGCCGCGTGGCGGTGCCTTATCTGATTGACCCGAACACCGGCACCGAGCTGTTCGAATCTGCCGATATCCTTCGCTACCTGAACGAGCAATATCGTTGAGCCCGCGCCGGGGCAGCTAGCGCTGCCCCGGATCCACCCTGCCCCGCCGACAGGCGCAAAGCCGAGGCGGCGGATACTGTCACCGGATAACGGCGAAACGGATGCTGACAGGAAAGCGGAAAGCGTCAGAGCAAAACCGAAGGTGTCAAAATAAAAAAGCAGCCACGGCGAAGAAAGCGCCCCCGGTAACGAAAGCCACCCTCGGCGAGCCCGCCAATACGCTCGTCGCTAACGGCCTTCGTCGGGCGGTCCATCCTCCGCACCTGCAGCGGCTTCTTCCTCCTGCTCCGGCAGCGGCTCGATCTGTTCCGGATCAATCACCAGCATTTCCAGTTTGTCGGCCAGATCCCATTCCGCCGGCTCACCCGGATGGTGCTCCTCGAATTCCTCGTTACGCGGATCAAGCTCCATCAGCACCGGCGTGGTCACCGGGCCCACCGAAACGTATTCGCCCTGATCCTCCAGCGGCACTTCATCGCTGGCGCGGAACAGGTATTGCACCGCGATACCACTCAGCAGCAGCGCCAGGCCAATGAACACGAACAGCGCCGCATGGCCAAATATCCCCATCATCGCCGCGCCAACCAGCGGCCCCACCATGGTGCCCACGCCATAGGTGCGCAACATGCCGGCACAGGCGGCAACCAGCTGATCGTTCGGCAATTGGTCATTGGTGAGCGCAACACTGACCGGATACATGCCAGTAGCCAATGCGTACAGCGCGCCGGAGAACAGGAACATGGCATACAACGACGCGCCACCCAGCAGCGCTGTCCCCAGCGCCGCCAGCGCACCGCTGAACAGCAACACCGTGAGCACCGGCAGCCTGCCCCAGCGATCCGATAACCAGCCCGCCGGCCATTGCAGCAATACCGCACACAGCACGCTGAAACCCATGTAGCGGGCGACCAGCGTGACGTCAAGCCCTGCCTTGAGTGCATAAACGGGCGCCATGGCGGCAAAGCCCCCCAACGCGACCCCCGATGCCAGCGCGCCGGTGGTGCCGGCCGGCGCCATCTTCAACAACCGGCTCCAGCCCATGCTTTCGGTGGTCGAAGGCGCGGTCGGTATCAGGCTTTGCGTCAGCGCCAGCGGTACCAGCGACAGCACGATCAGCATCGCCACCACCGAATAGGCAACGAATTCCATCGGACTGCCAAAGCCGACCAGCATCTGACCGACCGCCGAGGCGAAATAGAAATTGATGGTGTAGATGCCGAGCAGCTTGCCACGGGATTCATTGGTGGCGCGATCGTTGATCCAGCTTTCGGTCACTGTCATCAAGCCAGCCAGACAAAAGCCCACCAGCAGCCGCATCAGCGCCCAGGCCGGCACGCTGATAAACAGTGGATGAGCAAGAGTGGTAGCGCAGGCCAGCGCAGCGAAGACCGCGAACGCCCGAATATGCCCCACCTTGCGGATAACATTGACCCCATAGATGGCCCCGAGCACGAAACCACCGGAATAAAACGCCATCACCACGCCGAGCAACAGCTCGGGGACGTTCTCCATATCCAGGCGCAACGCGATCAGGGTGCCAAGCATGGCGCTGCCGCTTACCAGCAGCGCCAGGCTCATGAACAATGCAACGACAGAGACCAGAACAGCTTTCATGCGCGCCAGTCTAGCAGTGCGCCGCCACGCATCGCGAGCGCCCGCCGGAAAGCGGTGTAAAAAGTTTTAATGCTGCGGGCTGGAGGCGCCATCAGACCGCCAGCCCGAGCCGGCGCGCTTCCATGCGCCGCAGAAACTCCAGCATGATCTGGCGATACAGATCCTCGCCCAGCCAGGCATCTTCCACGCCGCTATCCACATTCGGGTTATCGTTCACCTCCACCACCACCACGCGGTCACCGGATTGCTTGAGATCCACGCCATACAGGCCATTGCCCATCAAGCGCGCTGCCTTGAGCGCCGTGCGCAGCACTTTGCTCGGCACCTCCTGCACCGGCAAGGTGCGCGCACCGCCGGAATCAGTGCGGGCGCCCTGATGGTGGTAAATCTGCCAGTGCCCCTTGCTCATGAAATACTGACAGGCGAACAGCGGCCGGTTATTCAGAATGCCGATGCGCCAGTCGTAATCCGTGTACATGAACTCCTGCGCCAGCACCACGGCACTCTGCTTGAAGTATTCCACCAGCGCGGCATCGAGCGCCTCGGCAGAATCCACTTTGCTGATCCCACGCGAAAAACTGCCATCGGGAATCTTCAATACCACCGGCAGGCCAAGATCATCCACCATGCCCTGCACATCATGCCGCCCACCCCGAAACAGAAAGCGCGTCTTCGGCACCGGCACTTTATTGGCCTGCATCAGCTCGGCAAAATAAATCTTGTTGGTGCAACGCAAGATAGAGCCGGGATCATCCATCACCACCATCCCCTCCTGCTCCGCCTTGCGCGCAAATTGATAGGTGTGATGATCAAGCGCCGTGGTTTCACGAATGAACAACGCATCGTATTCCGCCAGCCTGGGATAATCCTCTCGGCTGATTTGCTCCACATTGATGCCCAGCCCGGCCCCGGCGCGTACAAAGTTGCGCAACGCCCGCTTGTCACTCGGCGGCAGCTTTTCGCTGTCATTGACGAGCATGGCCAGATCATAGCGATACTTGCGCCGGCTGCCGGCACGGCGCCAGACACGGGCGTTGAATGCCTCCAGCGCCGCCGCAAAAGCATCTTCCTCACGGCCCTTGAGCTGGTGCAGGCCCACCGGGCGCACCGATTCCACCGCCCAGCTGTCGCGGCGCCGGAAGGTCAGTTGCAGGATCGGGCACGGCAGCTGATCGAAAATCTGCCGCGCCAGCTCGGTCAGCCCGGCGTGCTCGGTCTGGCCGAAGTAAATCTTGATGGTGAGCTGATCGCCATCCTGCCGGCGCCGCTTCATGGCTTTGTCCAAAGCAGCTTCGAACGACTCGAAATGCAGCCCGTAAAGCGCCTTGCGCGACAGATCATTGACCGTGCGCACCGAGGGCAGCACACGGTGATCACGAGCTTCCGCCAGCAGCGAGCAATAGTAGCCAGGGCTGAGGTAACGGTAGTGGCGGCAAAGATTGATGACATGCACCCGGCCAGCCGGGAAAACAGTGGTGCTGTCGAGATATTCCTGAGCGGTCATCAGGTGTTTGGCGGGATAATAAGCGGCCCAGTCTCGGCGGTCTTCGACCACCAGAATCACATTGGTCATGGCACTCCTTGCAGCACCAGAAAGGTAACGATTGCCTGCACTTTATGGGATCGCCGCAACAACCGCCAGCACCATCGGTAGCGGCCTCACGGCCCGTGGCAGAACCCGCCCGACAACAGCGATAGCATCGCCGGGCAGTGAGACTTTCCTCCTGTGAAAGCTGCGCTTGCTCCGCTAACCTGCCACTTTTGGTCAGAGCCTTTTTCGCCATGCAGGAATCCCCTTACCAGCCGCCGCAAGCGCCCCTTGCCACGGCCTCTGCGGCGGCCGCGCCGAATGGCGTGCGCCTGTATCGGGAGTCCGGCATTTTGCTGGCCACCCTGTTCTGCGGCATCGCCGCCGGTGCACTGCTATTGGGCATCAATGCGCAACGGCTCGGGCAGCCCGGTGTGCTATGGCGCTATCTGGGCTGCGGGCTGGCAGCCACGGTGGTGGTTATAATCGCCTCGCTGGTATTGCCGCAAGCCGTGCCGGCCCTAACGTTCAATGCGCTGCAATTGCTGTTGATACTCTATGTGCTGCGCCGCACCCAAGGTGCGACGCTGGCGGCTCACGCGGACAATATCGGCGCGTTCGAATCCAACTGGAAAGCGGTGGGGCTCGCGGTGCTGGTGCTGATAGCACTGTGGACGGTGGTGTATGGCGGCATACTGGCATACGACGTACTGACCTGGGAGCGCGCGTGAGGCGGGTTGCCAGCGCCCGGCCAGCGCGGCAGACTGCGGCCAACCACAGAGGAAACTGCCAAAGCATGTTCGCAGCCCGCTTTTTTCTGCTCTGCCTGCTGCTAGCCCCGGCCACCCTGCTCGCCGAGGCCCCGCAGAGCCTGACGGTGCGCGCCACCGCCTACAACTCCCTCCCCGGCCAGGGCGTGGGCGATCCCTCCATTGGCGCCTGGGGCGACCGCCTCGAACCCGGCATGAAGGCCATCGCCATCTCCCGCGACCTGCTCGCCGCTGGCCTGGGCCACCGCAGCGTTGTGCGCATCGACGGCCTGCCTGGAGAGTACCGCGTGCTCGACAAGATGAACGCACGCTGGCAACGGAAGATCGACATCTATTTTGGCGAAGATCGCGAGGCAGCGCTGGAGTGGGGGAATAGGCGGGTGACGATTCGCTGGGATTGAACCTTCGATGGCCGGTGCCACCTCGCCGAAGGCGACATAGGAATCGGCGCGCGCAACCTGCTGACAGCGAGCAATCCAGAGCATTTTGCCAGTTCCGGGCTTAGGCCTCGGGCTGGACTTTTAGCAAAATTTACGCCACCTTTTACTATCCACGTTATCCATTATGGCCCCGCAAAGCGGGCAGGAGTGACCGATGAGCCTCTGGAAAGCGCTAGGCCTGGCACCTAGCGAAGCAGACAAAAGGCTTATAAAGCTAGTCTCCCAATCCTATGAATCCGTGCGCGTGGTTGGCCGGGGTACAGTGAAGATCGACCCGCACGAAGTCAGCCAGACCAGCGAATTCAGAAAAGCTCGCGAGCAGGCAAAGGCCATCGTGGCGCGAGCCTGAAAAACACTACCGAGGGCAAGGATGCTCTTCTTACTTATATTTCCCGTGCTCGTTGCTGGCTTTCTCGCCTGCCATATACATCCATATCACTTCTATAAGCTGCATCGATACGAAGGGCAGTATCTCTACCTGAAAAGTGCCGAGATGGGCCTGAAATGCTTCGGATTGGCATTTCTCGTGGCTGTGGCTACACATTATCTGGCTCCCGATGAGGCGGCTATAGGGCACCAGACGTTTAGTCTCGACTTTTCGTCCTGGCTGGCTGGGGCGATGGTTGTGATGGGAGCGGAGAACAATCACGAAGCATCAAAAATGGCCTGGTTCTTCATCCTTTCCTCACTCACGTTCTTCTCCGCTGCTCTTCTGAAGTGGTGGGGGCATCTTCACCTGCGGCTACGTTTCGGAGCCTGGGATAGTCGCATTTACGTAATTGGCGAATTATTGGAAGACAGCCCACTGGACAACCTCCTTTTCAACCTCTCACTTCACAAAGACAAGTATGTGATGCTGACGTTAAGCGACCGAAAGGTCTACGTAGGCAAGGTCATCAGCCTCGGGGAACCCACAGAAACCAGCGGGATGGATAAAGATATCTCTATCATGCCGCTCATGAGTGGGTACCGCGACAAGGACGCTCTCAAAGTCACCTTCACGACGTTTTACGAAGAGGTGGAGGCTGATATTTACCTGTCATTGCGGCAGGATGCCATTATTTCCGCCAGCGAGTTTGATTTTGTGGCTTATCGCAAATGGAACCCGCCTGGCGAGGATGTTGCCACGGGCAGCACCGCTGCCGGATAGCAGTCCCTCCGGTTTGGCGGGGGCCTCTGTATCCCCCACCATCGCTTCACATGTTTGCTGGGTGCTTCGCCAGATACAAAAAAGCCCGCCAGTGGCAGTAGGAGGTGTGGCAGTGAGGCGTCGGTCGGGATTGGCTCGCGCTGCGCGCTCGGGGCTGCGCCCCGTCATCTACGATGACGCCCTGCGCCGCCTGCGGCGGCTGGTCGAACGGGGGTTCTCATCAAAGCATCCCTCACCGCCAGATACAAAAAAGCCCGCCTGTGCCTGTAGCGGGTACGGCAGTGAAGAATCGGTCGGGATTGGCTCGCGCTGCGCGCTCGGGGCTGCGCCCCGTCATCGGCGATGACGCCCTGCGCCGCCTGCGGCGGCTGGTCGAACCGGAGGGTTCGAACCAAATACTCCCTCACCGCCAGATACAAAAAAGCCCGCCAGTGCCTGTAGCCGGTGTGGCAGTGAGGCGTCGGTCGGGATTGACTCGCGCTGCGCGCTCGGGGCTGCGCCCCGTCATCTGCGATGACGTCCTGCGCCGCCTGCGGCGGCTGGTCGAACCGGAGGGTTCGAACCAAATACTCCCTCACCGCCAGATACAAAAAAGCC
>NZ_JALKII010000015.1 GCF_023051175.1 Alcanivorax quisquiliarum
GCCGCCCTGTTTCAGCTGGAGCACAGCGCCACCCCGGAGGCGCTACAACACGTCCTCGGCCTTCTGGTAGACTGGCTCAATACACCCGAACTCGCCGATCTGCGCCGGCATTTTGTCGAATGGCTGCGACGGCGCGGGCCCAGCCTGGACCCGCAAACGCACTGGCGCGAAATCAATGACCTACAGGAGGCCAATCATATGCTGGAGGACAGAATCCGAGAGTGGAAGGCCCAGTTCCGCCGTGAGGGGCTCTCCGAGGGGCTGGAACAAGGCCAGGCGCAAGCTGCCCGAGCGATTCTCCACCGCCAGCTGCAACGCCGCTTTGGCAGTGTCTCTCCCGATATCGCACAGCGGCTGGCCAGCGCCAGCCGGCCCGAGCTGGATGTCTGGATAGATCGCTTCTATGACGCCGACACCCTCGAAGACGTTTTCCACTAACGCCATCGCGAACATCCTGCCGAGGTATATTTAGTGGCCTGTCTCCTTTTGGGAGCTGGGCGGCCGGTGGTGGCACCTCACTCGATTAAAACACCTGCCGTTGTCCGCAACGGCATCGCTCCCAATTCATCTGACAGTTTTTTCAATGCTTTGTCGAACCCGCATCCGCGTGGGCACGGATGCTTCTCGCATATTGTATGCCTTCATGGCCACACATGTGCGGGCAAGGCTCCGCGTTGCATCAACGATAGCAGATCCATGCTCACCGCCAGGCACACGTGCACCAGTACGCCGCCCCAGATCGAGCGACAGCGCCAGGCGAGAAGGCACAAGATCAGCCCGAACATCAGTGAGCCTGCGCATTCAAGGAACGGCTTGGGCAGGTGAATCGTCAGGTAAACCAGGCTGGAAACATAAATGGCATAGATGCCGATAACAGGCCGCAGGCCACGTAGCAGCACGCCGCGATAGAAAAATTCGATACAGAAAAATTGCAGCACATAAAGCATTTCCCATAACAGCAGATCAATCCAGCTGCGGCCGGCCAGCGGGTAAAACGGATAGGTATTCAAAAAGCTGGCATGGAAGGAGGCCAACACCGCCAGTGCTGCCATGATGCCGCCAAAAATCAGGTAATAGCGGAAGTGCTTGCCGGTATCGCCCCAGGCCAGGCCGTAATCCGCAAGCCGGTGGCGCAACACCAGGCGAATCACCAGCGCAGGGAGCAGCACATAGCCGATCAGCAGCCAGCCGGCCCAGCGCGCCTGCTCCAGCAAGCCGGCGAAGCCGCTTTGTTGTACCGTGCGCCACGTCTGCGCAGGATGCTCGCCGGCCAGCGCGGCGTACCAGTTAGTGCTCTGGCGCAATGAGCCGTCAATGGCGAGATATTGATTAATCAGTAATGCCACTGCGGTGATGGCGCAGAATAATAACAAATGCCTGTGGGCAGCGAGGCCACGTAGCGTCGGCGTGGCCAGAGACGGGTCTGTCAGCAGGTTGGTCAGTGGTGCTAGAAATCCCTTTCCCGTATTACTCATGATATATCCCGAAAATGAAAAAGCCGGATACCACTTTGTGGCATCCGGCTTTTGATATTACACCCGGTTCACTGGCCGGTGTTATTTTCGTTTCATGGCATCGAAGAATTCGTTATTGGTTTTGGTCTGCTTGAGGCGATCAATAAGGAATTCGATGGAGGCAATCTCGTCCATCGGATGGAGTACTTTGCGCAGCACCCACATATTCTTCAGTTCGTCTTCGCCGACCAGACGTTCTTCGCGGCGGGTGCCGGATTTCTTGATATGAATCGCCGGGAACACACGCTTTTCGGATACCTTGCGATCCAGATGCAGCTCCATGTTGCCGGTGCCCTTGAACTCCTCGTAGATCACTTCATCCATCTTCGAGCCGGTTTCCACCAGCGCAGTGGCGAGGATCGTCAGGCTGCCACCTTCTTCGATATTACGTGCTGCACCAAAGAAACGTTTTGGCTTTTCCAGCGCATGTGCATCGACACCACCGGTGAGCACCTTGCCGGAGCTGGGCTGTACGGTGTTGTAGGCGCGTGCCAGGCGGGTAATGGAATCCAGCAGGATAATCACATCCTGCTTGTGCTCCACCAGCCGCTTGGCTTTCTCGATCACCATTTCGGCAACCTGCACGTGACGGGCGGGTGGTTCATCAAAGGTAGAGGCCACTACCTCACCGCGCACGGTGCGTGACATCTCCGTCACCTCTTCCGGCCGCTCATCAATCAGCAGCACGATCATGTGAGATTCGGGATTGTTGCGGGCGATGGAGTGAGCAATCTGTTGCAGGAGCATGGTCTTGCCGGCTTTCGGCGGCGCGACAATCAAGCCGCGCTGGCCTTTACCGATGGGGGCCACCAGATCAATGACGCGCGAAGTAATATCTTCGGTCGAGCCGTTACCCAGCTCCATTATCAGACGCTCGGTGGGGAAGAGTGGCGTCAGGTTTTCAAACAGAATCTTGTTCTTGGCGTTTTCCGGCTTGTCGAAATTGATCGCGCTGACTTTCAGCAGGGCAAAATAACGTTCGCCTTCTTTCGGCGGGCGAATCTTGCCAGAGATAGTGTCGCCGGTGCGCAGGTTGAAGCGTCGTATCTGGCTGGGCGAAACATAAATATCGTCCGGGCCGGCCAGGTAGGAGCCTTCCGAGCTGCGCAGGAAGCCGAAGCCATCCTGGAGAATTTCCAGAACACCGTCGCCATAGATGTCCGAGCCGTTCTTGGCGGCCTTTTTCAGAATTGAAAAAATGACATCCTGTTTACGGGTACGAGCCAGGTTTTCCAGCCCCATTTCGCGGGCGATTTCCAGCAGCTCTCCAATGGGCTTCTGCTTCAGTTCAGACAGGTTCATCGGCTTGATTAGGATCCAGAAAGATTAGTGGTTCGCCAGGCTGCAGCGAGCCGGCTTAATAGTTTGATGTTTTAGGAAAAACCGCGCCGGCGAGCTGCCGAACGCCAAGGGAAGTGCGAAGCTGGGCCGGAATGTAGCACTGCAAGAGGGCCGCTGTCCAGCCCCGCATCGGCGGGGCTGCCAGCGTGATATCAGAGGGTGCTGTCGAGAAAGGCGGTCAACTGGGACTTGCTCAGCGCGCCGACCTTGGTGGCTTCGACGTTGCCGTTACGGAACACCGACAGCGTGGGAATGCCGCGCACGCCGTATTTGCGTGGGGTTTCCGGGTTGTCGTCGATGTTGATTTTCACCACCTTGAGGCGGCCTGCGTACTCACCGGCCACTTCCTCCAGAATCGGGGCGATCATCTTGCACGGGCCACACCAGGGGGCCCAGTAATCCACCAGCACCGGTTCGCCGGACTTGAGGACATCATCCTCGAAACTGGCGTCGGTGGCGTTGATAATCTCGCCGCTCATTGATATCTCCTGTTGGGGTTCGCGGGGTCTGCATAATATCAGGGCAGGGGTGAAGGGATTCAACCCTGGGCCGATAATGGTGGCGATAGTAGCAAGCTCTCGCCCTGTCCGGTGATATCATGCAGCGCAAAGGCTGTCATACCGCTGTCGCTTGCCGGGGGCAGACTTCGGGCGCAAGCGCCCGACACCCGACGACGAAGGAGAACATCTTGTCGCACAATCCGGAACAGGTGGCCCCAGAACACCTCGCAGCGATCGATCTCGGCTCCAACAGCTTCCATATGGTGGTGGCGCGGCTGGTGCAGGGGGAGTTGCAGATTCAGGAAGGGCTGTCGGAGAAAGTGCAGTTGGGCGCGGGCCTGGATGAAGAGAACTACATCACGCCGGAAGCACGCCGGCGGGCGCTTGAATGCCTCAGCCGTTTCGCTCAGCGCTTGCAGGGTGTGCCCCCGGAAGGCATGAGGATAGTGGGCACCAACGCACTGCGCATGGCGCGTAACGTCATGCAATTCATCCGCGAAGCAGAAAACGTGCTGGGCCATGATATCGAGATCGTGGCCGGTCGCGAGGAAGCGCGGTTGATCTATCTGGGTGTCAGCCACTCCCTGCCCGATCAGCAGGGGCGCCGGCTGGTGGTGGACATCGGCGGCGGCAGCACCGAGTTGATCATCGGAGAGCGTTTCGAGCCGCTGGAAACCGAGTCCTTGCACATGGGCTGTGTCAGCTTCACGCGGCGCTTTTTCCCCGGCGGGCAAAGCAGTGAAAAAGCCTTCGAGCGCGCCGTCACCACAGCGCGCCAGGAAGTGCTGCCGATTCAGCGCAGCTATCGCCAGTTGGGTTGGCAGCAGGCGGTGGGGGCGTCCGGCACCATCAAGGCGATCGGCCAGGTCTGCCAGGAGAACGGCTGGAGCGATGGCAGCGTTACCTGGGATGGCCTGCAACGCATTCGGCGGCGGCTGGTGCGTGCGGGCACTGTCGCGGATGCGCGGCTCAAGGGCCTGCGGGAAGACAGAATGCAGATCTTCGCCGCTGGCGTGGCGATCCTGACCGGTATCTTCGAACAACTAGAGCTGACCACCGTGGACATCAGCAACGGTGCCTTGCGCGAGGGTCTGCTCTACGATCTGCTGGGCCGCCTGGAGCATGAAGATGTGCGTGAGCGCTCTATTCATGTGCTAATGAATCGCCACCATGTGGACGCGCAACAGGCTCAGCGCGTGGCGACCACAGCCGCAGATTTCTTCCGTCAGATCGCGGCTGACTGGGGGCTGACGGAAGTGGAGCTGCCGGACATTCTTCGTTGGGGTGCGCTGCTGCACGAGGTTGGCCTGGCGGTTTCCCATAGCCAGTTCCACAAACACGGCGCTTATCTGGTGCAAAATTCCGACTTGCCCGGTTTTTCACGGCAGACACAACAGCGCGTGGCGCTGCTGGTGCGAGCGCACCGCCGCAAGATTCCGCTGGCGGCGCTGGAAGAGCTGCCACCAGAGGATCAACTGCCGCTGCTACGCATCAGCCTGCTGTTGCGGCTGGCAGCGCGCCTGCATCACGCTCGCAGCGATGAGCCGCTGCCGGATACCCGGCTGGCCGCGCAGGATTCCGTGCTGGTGCTTACCTTCCAGCCCGGCTGGCTGGATGAGCACCCGCTGACTCGCGCTGATCTGGAACAGGAGCAGGAGTTTTTTGCGGCGGTGGGGCTTTCTCTGGTGGTGCGCTGATCCTTATGCCACTCATGGTTGCTTTGATTATTCAGGTCAGCTTTTCCAGCAATACCTGCTGCGCCGAAAATGGGACCTCCCACTCCGTGGACGGGACGCGGATATAGCTGCCATCCGCCTGCAGCAGCCAGGCCTGGCTGTTGTCCTGAAGATAGCTTTCCAGCCCTTCCTGAATAACGCGCTGGCGCAATTTGGGATCGTTGATCGGGAAGCAGGTTTCGACCCGGTTGATCATGTTGCGCTCCATCCAGTCGGCGCTGGAAAGATAGACGCGGCGCTCGCCGGCGTGGTGAAAATATTGCACGCGAGTGTGTTCCAGAAAACGACCGATGATGGAGCGCACACGAATATTCTCCGAAAGGCCCGCTATGCCAGGGCGCAGGCAGCACATGCCGCGCACGATCAGATCAATTTCGACGCCGGCCTGGCTGGCACGATACAGCGCTTGCATGAGCTGGGGATCAGTCAGTGAATTGACCTTGATGACAATACGCGCCTTGCGGCCGGCGAGGGCTTCTTGTGTTTCAAAGTCGATCAGTTCCAGCAGCCCGCTATGGAGGGTGAAAGGCGAATGCATAAGCTGTTTCAGCCGCGCTGCCTTGCCCATGCCGGTCAGTTCCAGAAATATCTTGTGCACATCCTGGCATAGCCCTTCATCTGCGGTGAGCAGGCCAAAATCGGTATAAAGTTTGGTTGTTCTGGTGTGGTAGTTGCCGGTGCCCAGGTGAGCATAGCGGCGGATGACGCCGTTGGCATCGCGGCGGATGATCAGCATCATCTTGCAGTGTGTCTTGTAGCCGACAATGCCGTAGACCACGATGGCACCGGCTTCCTGCAACCGCCGCGCCCCTTCGATATTGCTGGCTTCATCAAAGCGGGCGCGCAGTTCGACAATCGCGGTGACTTCCTTGCCGTTGCGGGCGGCTGTTTCCAGATGATCCAGCACTTCGGAGTTGGTGCCGGTGCGATACAGGGTTTGCTTGATCGCCAGCACTTTGGGGTCGCGGGCTGCTTCGGCCAGATAGTTCACCACCGGGTTGAACGATTCAAACGGGTGATGCAACAGAATATCGCCTTCGTCGATGACCTCGAAAATATTGTCGGGGTTTTTCAGGCGTGGCGGGATGCGCGGTGTAAACGGGCTATAGCGCAGCCGTGGCCGCTTCACATCGGTGAACATGCGCGCCAGATTGACGGGGCCGTTCACTTCATACAGATCTTCTTCGCCCAGCTCGAATTTCTGGAGCAGATAATCGACCAGATGGCGCGGGCAGTTATCCGCCACTTCAAGCCGCACTTCATCGCCGTAGCGGCGCATCAGCAGCTCGCCTTTAAGCGCCGTGGCCAGATCGTCGGCGCGTTCGTCCACCTCCATGTCGGCGTTACGGGTGACGCGAAACTGGTAGCAGCCGGTGGCTTTCATGCCGGGGAACAGATCGCTGACATGTGCATGAATCATGGACGAGAGAAACACGAAGTTGTCGTGCCCGTCGCCGCAAATATCATCGGGAATACGGATCACTCGTGGCAGCGAGCGGGGTGCTGGCACGATGGCCAGGCCGGTCTGGCGGCCGAACGCATCTTTGCCATCCAGTGGCACGATAAAGTTGAGGCTTTTGTTGACCAGCCGTGGAAAAGGATGGGCCGGGTCAAGGGCGATGGGCGTGAGCACCGGGTAAACCTGCTCTCGGAAATAGCGTTTGACCCAGGCCGCCTGTTCGGCGCTCCAGTTTTCCCGGCGTAGAAAATGCACGCCTTCTTCGGCTAGCGCGGGCAGCAGGATATCGTTGAGGATATGATACTGTCGTGTCACTGCATCATGCACGATGCTACTGATTTGCTTGAGAATCTCGCCTGGCAGCATGCCGTCGGCGGTGGGCAGGCCGGTGCCGGTTTCCAGCTGGTTCTGCAAGGCGGCCACGCGAATCTCGAAAAACTCATCCATGTTGCTGGAAAAAATGAGCAGGAAATTCAGCCGTTCCATCAACGGGTGGCGCACGTCCATGGCTTGTTCCAGGACACGCAGGTTGAATTGCAACAGGCTCAATTCGCGATTGAGATAGAAATCGGGGTTGTGCAGGTCGAGCACGTTGGCGGCGTCATCAGCGGCAGTCGTCATGCGGTGCAATCCACAGTCGGGGCAGGGGCGAGCCTGACGCTATTACATGCTTGTGACGAGCGGATTACAAGAGGCGCCACGATGGCCGTGGCGCCTCGAAAATTCAGCCACGCAGCAGCTGCGCCGCTTCTTTCGCAAAGTAGGTCAAAATGCCGTCGCTGCCGGCACGCTTGATGCAGGTGAGCGATTCGAGGATCACTTTTTCACGATCCAGCCAGCCTTGCTGGAAGGCGGCCATGTGCATGGCATACTCGCCGCTGACCTGATAGACGAAGGTCGGCACCGCAAACTGATCTTTGACGCGGCGCACGATATCCAGGTAAGGCATCCCCGGCTTGATCATCACCATGTCGGCGCCTTCGGCCAGGTCGAGAGCAACTTCGTGCAGGGCTTCGTCGCTGTTGGCCGGGTCCATCTGATAGGTCTGCTTGTCGGCTTTGCCCAGATTGGCGGCGGAGCCGACCGCATCGCGAAACGGGCCGTAATAGGCCGAGGCGTATTTGGCGGCGTAAGCGAGAATGCGGGTATTGATGTGGCCATACTGTTCCAGGCTGGTGCGGATGGCGCTGATGCGACCGTCCATCATATCGCTGGGGGCGATCACATCGGCGCCGGCGTCGGCGTGGCTGGTGGCCTGCTTGACCAGCGCCGTCACGGTAACGTCGTTGAGCACGTAGCCATTGCTGTCGATGATGCCATCCTGGCCGTGAGTGGTATAAGGATCAAGTGCGGCGTCGGTGATGATGCCCATTTCCGGCACGGCATCCTTGATGGCGCGCACGGCACGTTGCACCAGGCCATCCGGGTTCCAGGCTTCGGCGGCGTCGAGGCTTTTGCCTTCTTGCGGCACCACCGGGAACAGCGCCATGGCGGGGATGCCGAGCGCAGCCAGTGCTTCGGCTTCGCGCACCAGCAGATCAATGCTCATGCGTTCCACGCCGGGCATCGAGGGGATGGCTTCGGTGCGCGAGGCGCCATCGAGCACGAACACGGGGCTGATAAGATCAGCCGCAGTCAGCACAGTCTCGCGCATCAGCCGGCGGGAAAAATCGTCGCGGCGCATCCGGCGCAGGCGGGTGGCGGGCCACGGGGCCCGGTTGAAAACGATTCGGCTCACCTTGATCTCCGGTAGACAGTCTATGCATCGGCCAGGCCATCGCTGGCGCGGCGGGTGCCGATGCCGGGTGGCGCTATTGTAGCGCACTGGGCGGCGGGAGGTTTCATCTGCTGGCCGGTGCGGGTGGCGTGGCCGCGGCAGGCGGGCGCTGGTGGCGGGCGCGATATGCTGGGTTATCGCCCGCTTTTGCGGGAGGATAAGGCAGCAGGTTGGCAGGTGTGCATTGCTGCCCGCAGGCGCAAAACCCATGCAGGGCCGAAATAAAGAGCAGTAAAACAGGCAAAAGAGATACTTAGATGACGCATCCATTTCATCTGGCGTTCCCCGTGACCGATCTGCGCGCTGCGCATCGGTTTTACGTCAATCTGCTGGGTGCGCTGCCCGGCCGTAGCACCGGACATTGGGCGGATTTTGACCTGTTCGGGCACCAGCTCTCGGCGCACCAGGTGGCCGAGATGCCGGCGCCGGCCGGTTCCAGCGAAGTGGATGGCAAGCCCGTGCCGATTCCGCATTTCGGGGTGCTGTTGGGCTGGCATGAATGGGAAATGCTGGCGGTGCGGCTCACCGAGGCAGGGGTGGATTTTATTCTGCCGCCGCAGGTGCGCTTTGCCGGGCAGAGCGGCGAGCAGGGCACGTTTCTGGTGCACGATCCGGCGGGCAACGCGCTGGAGTTCAAGGCGTTTCGCCGGGCGGAGGAGGTGTTTTCATGAGCCGCTATCGCCCGCCGGCAAAACCGGCCTCAAAATACATCACGCCGCAGGGCTACCGGGCGCTCAATGAGGAGCTGCAACATCTCTGGAAAGTGAAGCGGCCCGAAGTGACGCAATCGGTACAGGAGGCAGCAGCACAGGGTGACAGGTCGGAAAACGCGGAATATATCTACGGCAAGAAAATGCTACGGGAAATTGACCGTCGCATTCGCTTTCTGTCGCGGCGGCTGGATGACATGGTCGTCGTAGATCGGCTGCCGGAGGATCAATCGCGGGTTTTCTTTGGTGCCTGGGTGACGCTGGAGGATGACGAAAGCGGTGCGCAACAATGCTACCGTATCGTTGGCCCGGATGAGACGGATGCGGCGCAAGGCTGGATCAGTGTGGATGCGCCGATGGCGCGTGCGCTGCTGGGCCGGTGCGAAGATGACAGCGTGGCGGTGAAGACGCCTTCCGGTGAACGGGAGTTCGTCGTGATCGCGATACGCTACGAGGCGCCGTAGCTGGTGAGGTTTATATTGCTCGCAGGAATGTGGTAACACTGTGAGCAGATCAGACAACGAAATCATGGCGGTTCATTGCCATGCACAGCGTGCAGGGCAATGAGCACAGAGTATCGCTGGCGCGCCAGCGCGAGGCCCGAAAGGCCGGCGCGGCAGTGGCCAGTTTCAGGAGGACAGAATGAAAATCGCAGTATTGCTCGCCGGAAGCGGCGTCTTTGACGGTTCGGAAATCTACGAAACAACACTTGCCCTGCTGGCGCTGGATCGTGCCGATGTCAGCTATCAATGCATGGCGCCGAATATTGCCCAGGCGCATGTGATCAATCACATCACCGGCGAAGAAATGCCCGGCGAAAAGCGTAACGTGCTGGTGGAATCGGCACGGCTGGCGCGTGGTGCGATCATTGATCTCAGCGTGGCCAATGCCGAGGACTACGATGCCCTGATCGTGCCCGGCGGTTTTGGTGTGGCCAAGAACCTGTGCAATTTCGCCTTCAAGGGCGCGGAGATGGAAATTGATCTTCAGGTGCGTGATTTTATCCGCGAAGTGCATCAGGCCGGCAAGCCGGTAGGGCTGATCTGCATTGCGCCGACCATGGCGGCCCAGCTGTTCGGCGAAGGCACCCGCTGCACCATCGGCAGCAATGCCGAGGTGGCGGCCGCCATCGAGGAGATGGGTGGCCAGCATGTGCAGTGCCCGGTGGATGAGTTTGTCGTCGATGAGGAAAAGAAACTGGTGACCACTCCAGCTTATATGGAAGGCAATCGCCTTCGCGAAGCGGCGGCCGGGATCGAAAAGCTGGTGGCGAAGGTGATCGAACTGGCCAACTAAAAAGGAGCCGACAATACACCGCCAGGCAGGAAATGGCTGCTGAAACACGCCTGAAATGCCTGGCGCTCTGCTCCGCTTCCGTGGCGTTGCTCGTCACTCTGCCTATAAACCCCGCCTGTCCTGCTCTGCCTGCCGCGCTTTGCCCATCGCACCAGCATGGCTGGCTCCAAAACCCTTGGAACCTGGATATGAGAGTACGAATCCACCCGTAAAGGCTCAACGGAAATCGATGTTGGACCTTTAAAACTGCGTAGTGTGTTACCGCACAGGGCTCTCCTGATCCTGGAGCAGGGCTTGTTCGGCGGTTTCCAGCGCTTCCATGGCAGCCAGCAGCGCGTCTTCGATATCTTCGTGTTGCTGACGCAGGCGGCCCTGATTGGTAATCAGCTCGGCCAGCCGGTTTTTGTGCTGCGGCTGGTAAAGGGTTTCGTCGGCCAGCGCCTGCTCAAGCTCGGTTAGCTTTGCGCTGCATGTGGCCAGCGCGTTTTCCTGCTTCTCTACCGCTTGCCGGTACGGGCGCAGCGCTGTGCGCCGTTGCGCGGCTTCCTGGCGCTTGGCGCGGGCATCGTGCCGGGGGGCGCTGTCCGCTGCCTCGGCGGGTTTCTGCGCAGCCTTATGGCGCTCGCGCAGCCAGCGGGCGTAATCTTCCAGGTCACCATCGAAGCTGGCCACGCTGCCGCCCGCCACCAGCACCAGCTCATCCACGGTGGTTTCCAGCAGATGCCGGTCGTGGGAGACCAGCACCACAGCGCCCTCGAATGCCTGCAAGGCCAGCGTCAGCGCTTCGCGCATATCCAGATCAAGGTGGTTGGCGGGTTCGTCCAGCAATAGTAACGCGGGCGCTTGCTGTACCAGCAGTGCCAATGCCAGTCGCGACTTTTCGCCGCCGGAAAAGCGCCCTACGGGCGCGAACACATCGTCGCCGTGAAAGCCGAAGCGGCCCAGCTCGCTGCGCACACGGCTTTCTTCCCATTTGGGCTGGGCCTGCTGCATCAAGGTGAATGGGAGGGCGTCCTGCGGCAGTGCGTCGACTTGCTGCTGGTGAAAATACCCGATCACCAGCTCAGGGCCGACGGTGTAGCGGCCGCCCAGCGGCGCCAGCTGGCCGGCGAGAGTGCGGATCAGCGTGGATTTCCCGGCGCCGTTGGGGCCAAGCAGGCCGATGCGGCTTTCTGGCCGGATGCTCAGTTGCACATCGCGCAGAATGGTGGCGGCGCCGTCCTCGTTGCGATATCCGCAGGAGACGCCTTCCAGATCGAGCATCGGGTCGGGCAGCTTGGCGGGCGGCGGAAAGGTAAAGCGAAAGCCGTCGGCCACATGCGCCGGGGCGATCAGCTCCAGTTTTTCCAGCGCCTTGACCCGGCTTTGTGCCTGCCGTGCCTTGCTTGCCTTGGCCTTGAAACGGGCAATGAATTTCTTCAGGTGCTCGGCCTGGGCTACCTGCTTGCGATATTCGCTGTCCTGCCGGGCAAGGTGCGCCGCCCGTAGCCGCTCGAATGCGCTGTAGTTGCCGGTATAAAGCGTCAGCTTTTGCTGCTCGATATGCAGCACATGGCCGACCACGGCGTCGAGAAAATCACGGTCGTGGGAGATCAGCACCAGGGTGCCGCGAAACTGCGAAAGATAGTCTTGCAGCCACAGCACGGCATCCAGGTCCAGGTGGTTGGTGGGCTCATCAAGGAGTAGCAGATCGGCGTCGGAAAGCAGCACCCGCGCCAGGTTCAGCCGCATGCGCCAGCCGCCGGAGAAGCTGGCCACTGGCTGCCGCTGCACGCCTTCGGCAAAACCGAGGCCAGCGAGCACGGTGGCGGCCTGCGCCGGCAGCGCCCAGGCGTTGATGCTTTCCAGCGCCGCGTGAGCACGGGCAATGGCCTCGCCATCCTGGCGGGCTTCGGCGTCGGCCAGTGCCTGCTCGCTGGCACGCAGGCGGATGTTGCCATCCAGCACATACTCGATGGCGGGCTGCGACAGGCCCGGCACTTCCTGCGCCATGCTGGCGATGCGCCAGTCGGCGGGGCGCTGGTAGTGGCCGCGATCTGCTTCCAGCTCGCCGCTCAGCAGTGTCAGCAACGAACTTTTGCCGCAGCCGTTGCGGCCCGTCAGGCCTACTTTCCAGCCGGCGTGCAGGGTCACATCGGCGTCCCGGATCAGGATATCCGGGCCGCGTCGCAGGGCGAGTTGTTCCAGGCGCAGCATGGCAGGTGGCAATTCCGTGGCAGAGGCATGAGAGGCACGCAGTGTAGAGGGGTGGTGTGCTGCCTTCAACGCAAGGCATCATGGCCGCCAGCCAGCTTACGCCGAGAAACGTCATGAGAAGTGCGGCGAGACGCGCCATGAGAAGTGTGGTCAGAGGCGCCATGAGAAGTGCAATGAGACGTGCAATGAGAGTGCAATGAAGAGGGTGCCACATGGTGGAAACAACAAAGAACGGGGAAGCGCTGTGGCGCTTTGCGCTGGCACTGTGGAAGCGGCCCGGCGTCGAGCGCGCTGCATTGCTGTTGCAGGATCAGCATGGCATTTCTGTATGCCTGCTGCTGGCCGCGCTCTGGCTTGCTCGTGAAGGAGTGGCCCCGGAGGCGGGCCTGGCGGGAGCGCTGCGCGACGAGGCTGAAAAGTGGGAGCGCGAGCGTATCGGGCCGCTACGGCAGTTGCGCCGGCTGGCCAGCAGCCGCCCGCAGTGGGGCGATTGGCAGCGCAGTTTGCAGGATGCCGAGCTTGAGGCCGAGCGCCTGTTGCTGGCCGAGCTGGCGGCAGCCGCCGGCGCCCGGCCGTTGCCACGGGCAGCGCAGCCGGAGAACGCACATGCCTGGTTGCTGACGGTGCTGCCGGAGATGGCCAGTTGTGAAAATCTTGCCGCCGCAACCCAGGCGCTGCTGGCGGAGGCTGCTCAGCCCTGAAGGCCGGGCAGGGCGCGCAGCAGGTGGCGTTGCACTTCCAGCCATTCGGCAATGCCGCGCCAGTGCTCGACGTCTTCGGCGGCTCGCTGGGCCGGCATGTCGATGATGCCGCCGCCCTCACCGGCGGCCTGCATGTAAAGCTGGGTATCGCGTAGCGTTGCCAGATAAGGGATTTTCAGGCTGGTCAGAAACTGGCGCAGCTGCTCGTACATGCGGGTGCGCGCCCGGGTGCGGTTGGCGATCACGGCCAGCCGGCGTGGCCGCTGACGGTAGCAGGGCGAGAGCATGACGGCTTGCAGAAAGCGGGTGGCGGCGCGGATATCGATGGGGCTGGGTAGCACGGGCACCAGCACCACTTGCGAAACGCGCAGGACATAATCCAGCACGGGGCCGTCCAGGCCGCCGGGGGAATCGATGATCAGATAATTGCGCGCCTGGCTCACCACATCGCTGAGGCGGCCGTAGGTGGTGTAGCGATCAAGCTTCAATGACAGCGCATGAATATCATGCCGGCCCAGCGCCTGGCGCCGGCGTAGCCAGCTGTCGGCAGATTGCAGCGGGTCGAGATCAAGCAGGGAAACAGACTGGCCTTGTGCGGCCAGGTAAGCGGCGAGATTGGTGGAGAGAGTGGTCTTGCCGCAGCCGCCCTTGGCATTGGCCACCAGCACCACAAAGCGCGGCGGCCCGCTACCGGGATGCCGGGCAGGCAGAGCTGTTTCGTCGCCTACATCTGCTGCGCGGTGCATGTCCCCCCTCCGCCGCCCTCCGCTAAGCACGCCCCCCCGACAGGCTGCTGTTTTCCCCGAGGATTGCTATTGCACTATATCCCGGCTTCGTTGTCACATGGCAAGCGCTTGCGCGAGCGTACCGGCTGATGACAGCTGTGAGTCAGCGTCTTATGCTGCCGCGACCCCGCTATAGTGGGGGGTGGCGGGGGCTGAAGCGGTTGCAGCCGGCCATGGGCGCACGCACACTGTAGCGCTGGCGCGAGGCACGCCGGCCCGCGGGCGCGGCGCATGCACCAGGGTGGCGACAGTCAGCGGGTGGGAAGCCGGCGCGGAGGGCTCCGTTATCGGGGGCGGCGCAATCATAAATGGAATCAGAGTTTGGAGGCATGATGAAAAAATTAGCATTGGTGCTTGCTGTATCGGCACTGGCGGCCTGTGGCCAGGAGAAGGGTGGCGACGTCGATCTGGAAACGAATGTTCAGAAAGCGTCTTATGCCATTGGCTATCGCACTGGCGAGCAGATGCACGGCAACACCGATGATCTCGACGTTGACCTGTTCCTCGCTGGCCTGCGTTCGGGGGCACTGGGCGAGCGCGACGGTTTGCCGCTGACATCGGAAGAAATGGATCAGTCCATCGCGGACTACCAGCAGGCCAAAGTGGCAGAGCGCGAAGCCGAGCGCACTAAATCAGCGACCGACAACGCTGAGGCTGGGGAAAAATTCCGCGCCGAGAACGCCGAAAAAGACGGCGTGACGACGCTGGAAAATGGCCTCCAGTATGAAGTGCTGAGCGAAGGCGAGGGCGATCAGAAGCCGACCCTGCAAGATGTTGTGGTAGCGCATTATCACGGCACGCTGGTGGATGGCACTGTGTTCGATAGCTCGGTAGAGCGTGGCGAGCCGGCCAGCTTCCCGCTTGGCCAGGTGATCCAGGGTTGGCAGGAAGCGCTGCAACTGATGAACGTGGGCGATAAATGGCGCATCGTGATCCCGCCCGAGATGGGCTACGGCGAATACGGTGCCGGCCAGAAAATTGGCCCCAATGCCACGCTGGTATTCGAGGTGGAGCTGCTGGAGATTCAGCCGGGCAACTGATCCGGTGCTTTGCCGCTCGCGGATTCCCGTTTACCGGGGTTCGGCGACAGCTCGTTGAGCAGGAGACTCTGAACAAGAGCTCGGCGGCGACAACGTTTCTCTGCAAGCTCCTCATAACGAAAAGGGCGCCTTCACGGCGCCTTTTTCGTTGGCCCTGCCCCGAGCACAGGCAGCCGACACCATGCCAACCACGCCAATCGAACCGAGTCCAACCGAACCGGATCGAACCCGACCCCGTCATCCAAATCGACACCGGGACAAAGCCAGGGCACTCAGTCCGTCAGCGGCCGGCCATCGCAATCCAGACGCAGCTCGGTTGTGCCGAATTCCGTCATTGCCTCGCCGTCTTCGGTCAAGGCTGGTGCGGTGTGGCATGCCGGGGTGCAGCTCGCTTTCACGCACGGAATCGGCATGCAGGCCGGTACGGCAGCGCAGAGGGCGGCAAGTGAAACGGCGGCCATGGCAGCAATCATTGTCCTGGTTCTTGTTGGCCTCACAGATGGCTCCTGGTCGATAGTTCGTGCAGTGATCCACCAGCGCGCTGGCTCGCGAGTATGGCGCGGCTGGCTACTACAGCTGTTTCATACGTTGCAGCAGATTTTCATACCGGTGGCATTCATAGCGCAGAAAACCCATGGCCGCAGACAGACGACCAGGCAAATCTGCCGCGTCGTCGGCAAAATAAAACCGAAGGCCGGTGGCGGGGCCGCCACCGATCGAGATATCGCCGATCAGCTCAAGCCAGCCGGAGGTTGCCTCCGCGCCCGGCCGGATGGCTGAAATTTTCTGCCAGGGAATGATCAACAGCTGCGTGGCAAGCCCGGGCGGTGGCGCCTCGGCGGCAACCGGTGCTGCGCCCAGCGCGATTATCGAGCGGCAGCCCTGGCCGCGATAACCGACATAGGCGAAGGAATGGTCGTTATCCGCCGGCGCCGTGAGGCTCACTTCCGCGCCTGCCAGTTGCTGTGCGACAAACGCATGGGCATCAGCAATGGTCGGTTGTATTTCGGCACCGGCCGGCGCGCTGAAAAGCCAGAGCAACGCCGCCAGCGTCCGATAGGGAATGGTCATGATTTATCGCCGCGTTCTGCCAGGGCCCCGGGGCTGAGCTGTGCCAGCACGCTGACGGGCCCGGGTGGATCATCACATAGGGTCACCACTATCGGCGAGCGGGGCTGGTGTGGCTACTGCCATTTGAGGGGCGGCGGGGCGGGTATCACCGTACGATGCTGCCTGGCGGGTGCCGGCGCAGGCCACGTGTGCCGCCGTGTTGTCGGGCTGGTCAGCATTTTCACTCGCACGGGCAAAGGAGGTGCCGCAGCGCCTGGTGCGCTACGGCATCGTCATCGAAGATCCCGAGGCTTGAGGTGTAGTCTCACCTCTCAGTGCGTCATGGCTCGCAGTGGTGGTGCACTGGGCGGGGGTGGTTGGCGCCCCTGAAGATGCACGCTGAGGATCAGCTGATCTTCAAGGCTGAAGCGCTGCTCCAGTTGTTCCAGCAGGGCCGCGATCTTGCGGGGCATTTCGGCCAGCGGGCGTTGCTGGCGGATGGTTTGATCGTAATGGTCGTTGAAGGCCAGGGCCGCGTCGGTGGAGGCATCCAGCTGGCGCAGGACGCTCTCAATCCAGGCCGGGTGCTGGCCGTCGCGACGGGCCTCGCTGGCCAGTTCGCGGTAAACCTCGAAATAACCTGCGCTGATGTAGTCCATCAGCGTCTGGCACAAAGTCTGAATGTGTGCCCGCAGCGCTGGGCTTTCATCTTCGCCGGTGTGCGTGTCCGGCAGGGCGCAGAGCTGGGCGAGCAGTTGCTGGCGTTCCTTCAGCCAGGTTTGCACCAGTACTTCGGTGCGCTGCCGGGGCGCGTGGGGCGCAAGCGTAAGCGGTGCCATGGTGCGTCCTCCATGGTTCAGGTGGGTTGGGCTCCAGGGTGCAAGGCACAAGGTGCGTTGTAGCCGGAGCAGTGACTGGCGGCGAAAGTGATGCCCTGTAGCCAAGGCAGGGCTTCGAGGCTAGAACAGGGGCTGGCGGCAAGGCAATTGGCCCAGCGGCCGCAACGGGCCGGATGACGGTAAATCAAGCGCTTGCAACCAGACTATTTTGGCATAAGCCCGCTCTTCGTTATCCCGGCTCGCCGCCACCGCGGCAGACATGCGCCGCTGCGGCGGGGAGCGGTATGGGCAGGCCAGCCGCCGGTCAGCGGTAGCGGCGCACCACCTGAAACAGCGCCAGCGCAAGCAGGCCCAGGAAGGTGAGCAGGGCCATTTGCGGGATGGTAATGCCGAGGAATGTCCAGTCGATCTCGGCGCATTCGCCCGAGCCGCTGAATACCATGCTCAGGACGTCGCGCATGGGGAATACGTCGAGCATGTAATCAAGCCCGGGCCCGCAAGCGGGCACTTCGTCTTCGGGCAGGCTCTGCAACCAGATATGACGCCCGGCAACGATGCCCCCGCCGATCGCGCCGAGGCCCGCCAGAGCACCGTAAATGCGTTGCCCGATGCTGCCGGGGTTGTGCAGCGCGGCAAGCAGAAAGAACAGGCCGGCGGCAATCACGCCCACGCGCTGGAACACGCACAGCGGGCACGGCTCAAGATCCTCCGCATACTGGAGGTATAACGCGCCCAGCATGGCCACGACACAGGCCAGAAAGCCCAGCAGGTTGATGGTGCGTGGTGCAAGCAAGCGTTGTGACAGCTCAGACATGGCAGGCCCGTTTCTGTTATCTGGTGGGTTTGGTATCAATCAGGCTGCGGGCGGCGCTATGCCCCGGAGGCCACCGCTGCGTTCAGACAACCCGATTGACCGGAGGCGGCGGCGTCGGTTCCGCAGGCCGGCGATCATCAATACCTGCCCCGGCGGCGCGGCGCAACAGTGGCGCGGTGATGGCGCTAGTGGTTTGGCTGCGGCGGATGGCGTTTGACAAAGGCGTCGTGCCCTTCGCGCCAGCCGGCGAGCCACCAGTCTTCCAGAGCATCGCCCGGTGCGTAGGGGCACTGGCTCTCGTCGCGACCACTCATGCCCCACATGCAGCCTTTGTCGTAGGCTCGCTTGGTGCAGTCGCGGGTGTCGGGTTCTCTGTGCATGCTGCGGTCCTCCTGCTCCGCAAGATCAGCTTGCGGGTTGCCGGCCCAGAATTACACAGGAGGCGGCGCAGGGCTGTGGCACAGGCCACAAGCCTGATACGCGTGCGGCCGAGCGGCAGGTGCCGCCAGATAGCTGGCGGCGGCGTTTCAGTCGCGGAAGTACTCGGTCAGGTAATCCTCGAAGGACTGCTCGGGGGTGGCCTCCATTGCCTGCTGCTCGGCAATGCTGGTGGCCGCAATGTTGGCGAAGCGGGTGGCCAGCTCACGCTCCAGCGGCCGCGAGAGGAAGTGCTCGCGATGCGCCTGCGCCTGTTCCATGGCAAACACGAAGAAATCCTGCTTGCGGCTGGCCAGTTGCGCCATGATTTGCGCCGAGGGGGTGGCATCCGGTGTATCGACCTTGCCCTGTTGCGCGGCCAGGGCGGCGCGATAATGATTGCCGCCGTGGGTGGCATCCAGCAGCTCGGCAATCGGCTGCATGGCGCTGAGCGTTGTGGTGGCCCAGTCTTTCAGCCGTACCTGAGTGCCCCAGTTGCACAGCTTCAGCTGGTTGTTGCGGCCTTCATACACCACGCGGCGGATATTTTCCTTGCTGGCGCTGAGGTCACTGCTTTCCAGCAGGGGCGATTCGCGCAGCAGGCAGAATGCGGCGAACATGTCGAGAAAACGCAGTTGGGTCTGATCCAGCCCCACTGGCTCGAACGGGTTGAGATCCAGAGCGCGGATTTCCACATACTCGACACCGCGCCGGGCCAGTGCCTGGGTTGGCCGCTCGCCGGAGGCGGCGGTGCGCTTGGGGCGGATCGACGAATAATATTCGTTTTCGATCTGCAAGATGTTGGCATTGAGCTGCCGGTATTCGCCGTTCACCCGCACACCGATGTCACGGTAGGCGGGCTCTTCTGTGTTGATCGCCTCGGTAAGGGTGCGCACATAATCGGCGAGGTTGTTGTAGCTGATGTGCAGGTTCGATTGCGCGTTGTTCTGATAGCCCAGGTCGCTCATGCGCAGCGAGGTGGCATAGGGTTGCGAGAGTGTGCCGTTGAACTGTTCTGTCAGGGTGTGCTCGCGCCCGGCCAGAAACGATTTGCAGACGGCGGGCGAGGCACCGAACAGGTAGATCAGTAGCCAGGAATAACGCTGGAAGTTGCGTGTCAGATCCATGTAGCGTGCGGAAATGAAATCCTGCAACGGCTGCTGGTTCTGTTCCAGCTGTTGATGCAACTGCCAGAAGCTTTCCGGAAACGACAGGTTGTAATGGATGCCGGCGATGGTTTGCATCCGGCGCCCGTAGCGATAGCCCAGCCCGCGCCGGTAGACGTGTTTCATCTGGCCGACGTTGGAGCTGCCATATTCCGCCAGCGGAATTTCGTTATCCGGGCCGAGCACGCAGGGCATGGAATTGACCCACAGCAGATTGTCACCGATGTGGCTATAGACATAGCGATGCAACTGATCGAGAAATTCCAGCGGTGCTTGCAGGCAATCAGTCGGCGGGGTGATGAATTCGAGCAGCGCTTCGGAATAGTCGGTGGTCAGGTGCGGGTGCGTCAGCGCAGAGCCCAGCGCTGCCGGGTGCGGTGTTTGCGCCAGGTGCCCCTGGGGGGTGATGCGCAGGCTTTCTTTCTCGATGCCACGGCGCATCCCGGTGAGGGTGCTGGCGGCACTGGCGTCGCTCAGTGCCTTCAGGCGTGTGGTGAGCAGCTCGGTCATTCCGGTAGCGTCCTGTCAGGTCAGGTCAGGGGCGGGCTGCGGTGCCCGCCTGGATCAGCGGTGTCAGCCGCTGCGTTTCTTGCTGTCTTTTTCCTGCTGCGCCTTGGCAAACAGCGCAGCGAATGTGCCATTGGAAGCGGGTGCCGCCTTGCCTCGGCCGCCCTGGGCGTTGTGACGGCCACCGCCGCGTTGTCCGCCACCGGGCCGATTATTGCTGCCCTGCCGGGCGCCGGCGCTGCGCGGGGCATCGTCGTGACGATCATCCATGCGCATAGTCAGGCTGATACGGCGTCGGTCGAGATCGACCTCCAGCACTTTCACTTTGACGATATCACCGGGGCTGACCACTTCGTGAGCATCCTTGACGAATTTCTCTGACAAGGCCGACACGTGCACCAGCCCGTCCTGATGCACGCCGACATCCACAAAGGCACCGAAGTTGGTCACGTTGGTGACCGCGCCTTCCAGAATCATGCCGGGCTTGAGGTCTTTGATATCCTCCACCCCTTCCATGAACTCGGCGGCCTTGAACTCGGGGCGTGGATCGCGGCCCGGCTTTTCCAGCTCGGCCAGGATATCGCTGACAGTGTGAACGCCGAAACGCTCGTCGGTGTAATCGTCCGGCTTCAGTTTTTTCAGGAAGCCAGCATCACCGATCATGTCTTTCAGCACCCGCTGGTGCGCAGCGGCGATACGCTCGACCACGCTGTAAGCCTCCGGGTGTACACTGGAGCCATCCAGCGGCTGATCGCCGGTGGTGATGCGCAAGAAGCCGGCCGCCTGTTCAAAGGTTTTTTCGCCCAGGCGTGGCACCTGCTTGAGCGCCTCGCGGTTGGGAAAGGCGCCGTGCTTCTCGCGGTAGGTGACGATATTGCCCGCGATCGTGGTGTTCAACCCGGAAATACGCGCCAACAGGGGCGCCGAGGCGGTATTCACATCCACGCCAACGGCGTTCACACAATCTTCTACCACTGCATCCAGGCTGCGCGCCAGCTTGACCTGGCTGACATCGTGCTGGTATTGGCCGACGCCGATGGATTTCGGGTCAATCTTCACCAGCTCGGCGAGCGGGTCTTGCAGGCGGCGGGCAATGGAAACAGCGCCTCGGAAAGAGACATCCAGATCGGGGAATTCGCGCGCTGCCAGCTCGGAGGCAGAGTAAACGGAAGCACCGGCTTCACTGACGATAATTTTGGTCAGTGCCAGCTTGCTCGCCAGCTTTTTCACCAGCTCGCCGGCCAGCTTGTCGGTTTCACGGCTGGCGGTACCATTGCCGATGGCGATCAGGTTCACCTGATGCTTGATGCACAGCGTGGCCAGTGTTGCCAGTGACTGATCCCACTGATTGCGCGGCTGATGCGGGAAGATAGTGGTGTGTTCCAGCAACTTTCCGGTTTCATCGACCACCACCACCTTCACCCCGGTACGCAGGCCCGGATCAAGACCCATGGTAGCGCGTGCGCCGGCAGGTGGCGCCAACAGCAGGCTGTTGAGATTGCGCGCAAAGACCTGAATAGCTTCGTCTTCGGCCATCTCCCGCACCCGGCCGAGCAGCTCGGTTTCCAGATGCGTAGCGAGTTTTATTTTCCACGTCCAGCGCACGGTTTCACCGAGCCAGTCGTCGGCGGCGCGCTGCTGATGCTGCCAGTCGATGCTGGCCGCCACCATGGCCTCGCCGGGGTGAGGTGTGGCGGCTTCCATCTCTTCCGGCAGCGCCATGCTCACATGCAGGATGCCTTCGTTGCGGCCACGAAACAGCGCCAGCGCACGGTGGCTGGGAATGCCGGCGAGCTTTTCGCGGTGAGCAAAATAGTCGCTGAACTTGATGCCTTCCTTGTCTTTGCCATCCGCCACGGTGGAGATGATTTCCGCCTGCTCCCACAGCCAGGTGCGCAGCCGCGTGAGCAGCTCGGCATTTTCGCTGAAGCGCTCCATCAGGATTTGCTTGGCGCCGTCCAGCGCATCCTTGGCGGTCTCGATCTTGTGCTCCGGGTTCAGGTAGTTGGCGGCTTCGCTCTCCGGCGTCAGGGTCGGATCGGCCAGCAGCGCGTCGGCCAGCGGCTCAAGCCCCGCCTCGCGGGCAATCTGGGCGCGGGTACGGCGCTTGGGCTTGTACGGCAGATACAAGTCTTCCAGGCGGGTTTTGGTATCCGCCGCGAGGATGGCGGCCTCAAGCTCGGGCGTGAGTTTTTCCTGCTCGCTGATGCTTTTGAGGATGGTTTCGCGGCGTTCGGCCAGCTCGCGCAGGTAGCGCAGGCGCTCTTCCAGATTGCGCAGCTGGGTATCATCCAGGCCATCGGTGGCTTCTTTGCGGTAGCGTGCGATAAAGGGCACGGTGGCGCCTTCATCCAGCAGGGCGACGGCGGCCGCCACCTGGTGGGGTTGGACACTCAGCTCGGTGGCGATGATTTGCTCGATGCTCGGGATGGCGGTGCTCTGGGTATTGGACATGGACATTCGCTGAAATGATGGATGGCAGGATGCGCGGCCGGAGCCAGCACAGGCAGTAATCGATAATGGCCGGAATCATAGGGGAGGAAGGCGACGGGCAACAGATTGACAGCACAGTTTTGCTATGGCTGTGCCGGATTTTGGCGAATTGAAGGGCGCGGCGGCCGTGTTATTGCGGCCGCCGCCAGAATCAGGCGCCCAGCAGCTCGCGGATCTTGGCAACCAGCTCGGCTTCTTGCGGCGGCTTGATGATATAGCCGGCAGCGCCTTGCCGCTCGCCCCACACCTTGTCGGTATCCTGGTCCTTGGTGGTCACCAGCACCACCGGGATATGCTGGGTTTCCGGATCGCGGGTGATCTTGCGCGTGGCCTGAAAGCCGTTCAGCTCGGGCATGACCACGTCCATCAGGATCAGGTCGGGGCGCTCGGTGCGCGCCAGCTCCACGCCTTGCATCCCGTTGGTCGCGGTGACGGTCTGGTGCCCCTGTGCTTCGCAAATGCGCACCATATTGGCCAGTTGAGTGGGTGAATCATCCACAACCAGAATCTTCGCCATCGCCATATCTTCCTCTGCACAGCCATTCCATGAGCTTTTGCGCCGGCTTTGCCGGCAGGGTTTATTATTCCGCAGCGACCGATGATAGCAGGATGGCTACGGACGGGAACCTGGTGATTTGGGGCAATAAGTGCGCTTCCTCGTCACCCGGCTGACGCTGCGTGCGCAGAGCCGCCTGAGTGGCTCTGCCGGGCGCAGTGTCGCTGAAAAGACGCTGCGCCGCTGCCGACCGGGTTGCAAAATACATGCCTCGGCGACAAGATGCCGGAGCCCCGCAGGCAGCGGGAATGCACGGTGTACAGCCGTGCGCCGGCTGCTCGTGGTCTATTTTGCCCCACCCGGAGAGCTGTCGTGACCGAGACACCGCAGGACAAGATTCTCATTGTCGATGATGATGCGCGGCTGCGTAGCCTGTTGCAGCGTTTTCTCGAAGAGCAGGGCTTTTATGTGCGTGGGGTGGGCGATGCCGAGCAGATGGATCGCACCTTGTCGCGTGAGCTTTACTCGTTGATGGTGCTGGATCTGATGCTGCCCGGCGAAGACGGCCTCTCCATCTGCCGCCGCCTGCGCAGTGCCGGCAGCGAGATGCCGATCATCATGCTGACCGCCAAAGGCGACGACAACGAGCGCATCGAGGGGCTTGAGGCCGGTGCGGATGACTACCTGCCGAAACCCTTCAACCCGCGTGAGCTGGATGCGCGTATTCGCGCCGTGCTGCGCCGCCAGGTGCGGGAAGTGCCGGGCGCACCGAGCCGCGAGAACCAGCGCGTGACATTTGGCCCCTGGGAGCTGGATTTGTCCCGCCGCACCCTGCGCCGGGGCGATCAGGAAAACAACCTCACCACTGGCGAGTTCGCCGTGCTCAAGGCGCTGGTGCAGCACCCGCGTGAGCCGCTGACTCGCGACAAGCTGATGAATCTCGCTCGCGGTCGCGAATGGAGTGCCATGGAGCGCTCCATCGATGTGCAGGTGTCGCGCCTGCGCCGGCTGCTGGAAGATGATCCCTCGAAACCGCGCTATGTGCAGACGGTGTGGGGCGTGGGGTACGTGTTCGTGCCGGACTGATCTTTATAGGGAGAGTCGTTTTTTCAGATGCGGCAGGCTGTCCTGGCGCGTGGGTAAGCGTGCAATCCACAGTGCGTGCAATCCACAGTAACTGCGGCTTCCCCGCTTTCAGGTAAAGAATCAGAGGCTGCGCGCACCGTGCCCACGCACATCTGGCAAATATGGCGAGAACAAGTGCCGGGGCGTCTCGCCTGCGGCAGCGCGGCACTGGCGCAATAGCGACATTGAAAAGGAAGCCGAGGCAGCGCCGCCCGCGTGATGGTATAGCCGGGCGCAGCATGGCACATCGGCACGGCGCGCCAGGCGGGCGGCTTTTCACTGCGGTCACTCACTGTGGTTGCGCGCTCGCTGCGATGCACACTCGAAAATATTACCGATCGTAATTTCTGCCAGGAGCGGGCAGCGCTGTTCTTGCTACTCTGGTTACTCTGGCTGCTCAGTGACTCGGCAACTCGTAATCACGCTGTGTCAGCAGATCAATCCCGCAGGACAGATCACTGATCCAGTCGAGGAACGCGTGAATCATCTCGCGCCCTACAAATGGCCGTCCGTGCTGCGGCACCATCATTTCCACGTCCATGTCCCGCACCATGTTGGCCCACAGGCGCGTGACCTGGCGGCTGGCCATGTAGCGCCGGTGAAAGCCGAGCATATGGGGAATGTGCGCCTGAAAATCCTCGACGGGATTGGCATCGTCCACCAGCGATGCGCCCATATCGCCCGAGAACAGAATGCGGCTGACCGGATCGTAAAGCTGAAAATTGCCGACCGAATGCAGAAAGTGCGCCGGTACCACATACAAGGTGCTCTCGCCCAGGCGAAGGGTGCCGCCTTCGTCCGGCAGGCCGATGATGCGCTCGGAAGTATTGATGTCGCGCACGATGCTCAGATAGTGCGCCGTCAGATGCGGCAGGAAGCGCGCCCAGAGCCGCGAGCAGACCACCTTGGCGCGCGTGTGCAGCAGCCATTTGTCCAGCGACGAAATGATGTCCGGGTCCTGATGCGAGGCAAAAACATAATCCAGCTCCTCGACCTTCATGTGCCGCGACAACGCCAGCGACAGCGGCGTGTAGGTCAGATCGCCGCCGGGATCGAGCAACAGCGAAGCGTTACCGTCAAGAATCAGGAACTGGTTGGATTGCACCCCGTCACCACTGACGAGGTCGTCAAAGCACAGGCAGCGGTGGTGCCCGTTATCGAACAGCACGATCGGATCGCGGCGCATAGTCTTTTATCTGTTTGTCATGGCGTTCGGGCAGCTTAGATAACGAAACAGCACGACACACTGACCTGCATCAATACCCATCGCGCCATTCGTCGGATCACCAGCGGCTGGGGCGCCAGGCGGGCGCTTGTGCCGCGGTTTCTCGCCAGTGATGGTGCCACTGCCGCGCCTGCTCGGCGATCTGCTCGGGTGTCGCACCCGGCGAGAAAAGCGAAGGTTCCAGCTGATCGCGTGAGGCGCGCAGCGCCTGGCGGAAGGTGGCGTCCGTCAGTGCCCGCCAGTGGACAGGCTCGAAGCT
This sequence comes from Alcanivorax quisquiliarum, assembly GCF_023051175.1. Classification (GTDB taxonomy): domain Bacteria; phylum Pseudomonadota; class Gammaproteobacteria; order Pseudomonadales; family Alcanivoracaceae; genus Isoalcanivorax; species Isoalcanivorax quisquiliarum. Next base: position 25,447 of record NZ_JALKII010000015.1, read on the forward strand.
GGCCCACAAGCCATGCCCCAGTGGTGCGTCAGGATTGGCCAGCAGTGCCGCGCCGCTTTCCGGGTCAAAAGACAACGGCTGAAACAGGCTCAGGCAGGGCGCCGAGGTGCCGGTGGCGGCAAGCTCCGGCATCCCGGCGCTGGGCAGCCGCGCCACCATGCTGGCAGTGGTCTGCGATGGCCGCCAGAAACTGCCTGCGTGCAGGCAGACCTGCCGGTTGTCATAGCCGCACAGCTCATCGCCGCGTCTGCCGTGCTGGCGCAAGGCGCCGGTAAAATGGCCCCAGCCGGGCTGCGCCGGGCAGTGGGCCAGCGCGCTGTCGTTGAGCGCGCGGCGTGCGTGGGCGCCGCCGATCCAGGGCAGTAATCGGGTATCGAAGGTGCGCGCAAAGTGAAAATCGCCGCGCCCGTGCCACAGCCCGGCGCGTCGCGCTTCGCCCGGAAGATCGTCGCTGCACAGATCGAACTCGGTGCCCAGCGTCAGTTGGTTGGAAATGGCGTAGCGCTCCACGCGCCGTGCCGCCCAGAATCGCCCGGCGGTTTCCAGCACCCAGCATTCCTGTGAATCGGCAATCAGAAAGCTGTTGTCGTAACGAAAGCGCTTGTTGCGATAGCCCGCCGGGCCGCCCTGGCCATAGCGTGCCAGGTGCTCGGTGATGATCTCCAGTGCGTGTCGCGCATCGTCGCCGCGCTCCAGCGCCAGGCGCAGCAGATCCATGCCCAGCAGCGCCTGCCCGCGCCGTTCCACAAGGCGTGTGAAAACGGCTTCGTTGCCAATCGCCACACCCCGTTCGTTGACGCCCATTTCTGCGCCCCACATCCAGCTCGGCTGGCTCAGGATCACGGCGTGCCGGCGGGAGCTTTGCGGAATGCGCAGGTAGGTCGTCTGCACGTCGGCCGCCTGATCCCCCCGCACTGCCGGTAGCCGGATCAGATGCTGCGGCTCAAGGGGTTCGCGGTCGCTGTTTTTTGCGAACCAGATGCCGTCGTGCTGGCGCAGTACCAGCGTGTCACACATGGCTCACTGCCCCCAGAGATTGCGTTCGTGCCAGGCATCTTCCGCCCGCAGCAGCCCGCGAATGGCCTGCCCACCAAGAAAACGCAGCGGCTCCGGGGGCCAGGCGAGGGGTTTGCGGCTGACGAACCAGGCATCGGTGCGCGGGCTGTCCAGCCCCAGTGCCAGCTCTGCCAGCGTCAGCCCGCTGTACTGTGTGAGCGATACGCCATGCCCGGTGCAGCCGGCCAGATAAAGAGTGCGTTGATCCCGGTAAAAGCCAAGGTTGGGCACCATGTCCATCGTGACCGACACCGGCCCGCCCCAGCGAAACGCGAGGGCCACGTCTTTCAGGGGCGGGAACAGGCTTTTCAGATGCCGCTCCAACATTGCCCAGGTGGGCGGATGCTGATCGTGGTTCATGCTGCGCCCGTAAGCCAGTTGCACATTGGCGCCGCCGAAGGTGATGCGGCCGTCTGCTGTGGGGCGAAAGTAATGCACCATGTGGCGATTGGTTTCGATGCCGAAGCGCTGCTGCCAGCCGATGGCTTGCCACTGCGCGTCGGTGAGGGGCTCGGTGACAATCTGATACGTCCACACGGGTGCCTGCCGCCGGCTGAAATGGCCCATATCCGGTAACAGATGGCTGTAGGCGTTGGTGGCCAGCACCACCCGTTCGGCGGTCAGGCTGCCGGTTTCGGTGTGCAGGGTGGCGGTGGTGTTGCCATAGCTCAGGCGTTGGGCGGCAGAGTGCTCGAATATCTTTACGCCGGCCTCAAGGCACAACCGTTTCCACTCCAGCACTTGCCGGGCGGGATTGAGTATGCCGCAGCGCGGCTCGAAAAAGCCGCCCTGGAACAGCGGGCTGTGCACCGCCTGCTGCATCTGCGCACGATCCCACCAGTGGAAGGAATCGGCAAAGCCCCACTTGTCGTACAGCGTCAGCTGGCGCTGCAAGCGGCGCTCATGGGCAGGCGTGAGCGCCACGCGGGCAAAGCCGTTGTGCTCATAATCACAGGCCATGCCCTGGGTGCGCACCAGTTCCTGCACATAATCCACCGCATCTTCCATATAGCGGTGCGCTTCACGCGCCCGCTCAAGGCCGAAAAGAGTGGTGGTGATATCCGGCTCGAAACCGAACAGGGTCATGGAGAAACCGCCGTTACGGCCGCTGGCGCCATAGCCGATAACCGCGCCTTCCAGCACTGCCACGTTCAGGGAGGGATCAAGCTGTTTCAGGTGCCAGGCAGTGGAGAGCCCGGTGAAGCCGCCGCCGAGAACGGCCACGTCGGCCCGTTGTGTCCCGGCCAGCGCCGGCTCGGCACGATAGCCGCCGTGCTTGCCATGTTCGTCATGCAGCCAGAAGGAGCGCGTTTCCGCGCTGCCACAGCGAGCGTAATCCATGCCAACCTCTCGGCAGTCTGGCGACACGAGCTGCGCACACATCGCGTTAATTAAACGCGTTCAATTAACGGCCGTCGGAGGAGTGCTTGTCAAGCATTCGGGAGGCGTTATGCTTGCCACACACCCCAGCTGGTGAGACGCATGAGGCCACCTCGACAGATACGCGCCCGCAGTGAAGACGCCCGCGCTGCCCTGCGGGCCGAGATCCTGGAAAACGGCCGGCAGCTTTTCCTCCAGCACGGCTACGACGCCGTATCGCTGCGCACGCTCGCCGCCACTGTCGGCCTGACGGCGGCGGCGTTGTACACCTATTTCCCCGGCAAGCTGGCGCTGCTGCGTGCGATCTGGGCGGAGGATCTCCAACGGCTTTACAAACGAGTGCGTGGCACCGGGCGGCAAGCCAGCCTGCGCCAACAGTTGCAGACACTGGTGCGTTACTGGCTGACACACCCTGACATGTTCCGGGTGTTGTTCCTCATCGAAGACCGCACGCCGGACGACGGCGCCATGTTCATCGGTTCGGACGCCGCCCAAGCGCTGATCGGGCTGATACGTGATGCGGTTTGTGCGCAGCTTCCCGGTGTCGCGGCAAAACAGCAGCAGGCAGAATTCGAGGCGCTGTGGGCCGCTGTCCAGGGGGTGATGACGCTGGCCATTCTGGTGCCGGAATACGGCTGGGCGCCGGCACGCAAGCTGGTGGATATACAGGTCGATGCCTTCGAGGCGCGCTGGCGTGATATGGCCAGGCCGTGACGGTGGGCAGCCGCAGCGCTGCCGCCCGCGCTGGGTTAACATGGCTGTCCCCCGCACAGGAGCGACCCGATGCGCCTGAAACTATTGCCCCGTACCGCCTTTGCCCGCTCTGCGGTGGTGGTGGGGCTGGTCATCTTTCTCACGCAGGTGCTCACACTGTGGTTTTTTGCCCGTAACGCCTATCTGCCTGGTATCCGGGAGTATTCGCGCCTGACGCTGTTACAGGCGGAATTGTCGATCTACGAGGAAACCCGTGACGCCGAAGCTGCGCGGCGGCTGGGCGAGGTCAGCGGTATCCTGATGGCGACGCCGCCGGAGGCAGAAGACAGCCAGGTGCCCTTGATCAGCCGGCCAGTGGTCAACAGTTTTCGGGCAGAGATCGAGGAGCTGTTTGGCGAGCCGGTGAATATCCGCTTTGAAGACAGCCGCCGCCCAATCTTGTGGATTAATACGCCTTCTTTTCAGGGGCAATGGCTGCGCGTGCCGATGACGTTCTTCCGCGATTATGATCGCTACCTGCTGGTGGGTTGGGGGGTGACGGTGCCGCTGTTTGCCGTGATCGCCGGCTTGCTGATCGCACGCGGGCTGAACCGGCCGTTGAAAAGGCTGGAGCAGGTTGCTGCCGTGGTTGGCCGGGGTGATCCGGTGCCACCGCTGAATGATCGCAATGGGCCGGAAGAGATCAACGCGGTGAACCGTGCATTCAACCGCATGACACGAGAGCTGGCGCAGGCGCAGCGTGATCGTGCGCTGTTGCTGGCTGGAGTCTCCCATGATTTGCGCACACCGCTGACCCGGCTGCGCCTGTCGGCGGAATTCATTGATGACGAGGAATTGTCGGAAGGCATCATCGGCGATATCGAAGATATGGATGCCATTCTGGAACAGTTCATCGGTTTCATCCGTGACGGCGCCGACGAAATGGCGAGTTACGAAGACATCAATGATCTGGTGGAAGATGTGTGCAGCAAGTTCGACAGCCCAGAGCTGCATGTGCAACTACGCCGTGTGCCGCGGCTGATGCTGAAGCGACTGACCTTCAAGCGCCTGCTTACCAACCTGATGACCAATGCCACCAAATACGGCGCGCCGCCAGTGCGTGTTTCCACGCGCCTCGCCGGGCAGGATGTGGTGTTGACGGTGCGTGATCATGGGCCCGGGATGCCGGAAGCGGATATTCCCACGTTGTTGCAGCCGTTTTCCCGTGGCGAAAAGGCCCGCACGGTAACCGGTTCGGGGCTGGGCCTGGCGATCGTCAAGCGAATCGTCGATATGCACCACGGACAGGTGAAGCTTGCCAATCATCCTGACGGTGGCCTGGAAGTGGAAATCCGTTTGCCGGTGACAGGGCGCTTTGTGCAGCCGGAAGCGTGGTCGGCGCGGGTGCGATAAATAAAAAGATTCATCGTCAATTTCCGTGGAGGAATTTCCGATATCCACGACAGTACCCATGGGTTATCCAGAATTCCGATATTTTTGCTCCTCCCCTTGCAGACAAGCGAGGCGCAGAACAGCCGCAGGCTGGCCCGAAGGGTGAGCGAAGCGAATAAGGGGGCGGGGGAGAGGGGGCGACGAACATGCGGCTGTCACAATACCAGCTACATGCTGCACTACTTTCACTTTAATTCACTAGAAATTTCCATAAAAAATCCACAGCAAGAAAATCCCGAGAGACAGCCAGTTTCGTTCTAGATCAAGTGCCGAGTATATATTTTCTGCCATAATCTCTCCCTCTCCCCAACCCCTCTCCCACAAGGGGAGAGGGGCTAAAGAAAGATTCGGCATTGATTTCTGTGTAGGAATTTTCGATATCCGTGAAAGCACCTACGGGGTTGTCCAAAATACCGATCTCTTTAGCCCCACTCCCTCGTGGGACAGGCAAAGCGCAGAACAGCCGCAGGCTGGCCCGAAGGGTGAGCGAATCAGATTTTTGCTCCCCTCTCCCCTTGTGGGAGAGGGGTTGGGGGAGAGGGGGCGACGAACATGC
>NZ_JALKII010000016.1 GCF_023051175.1 Alcanivorax quisquiliarum
CAACGGGAGGTGGGTGCCATGGCAGGGTTTGTAGAGCGCAGCAGAGAAGAGGGGCGGCAAGAAGGCCGTCAAGAGGGATGGCAAGAAGGCCGCCAAGAGGGATGGCAAGAAGGCCGTCAAGAGGGGCGACAAGAAGGCTGGAAAGAAAGTTGCCTGGTCATTGCGAGCAGGCTGATTCGCAATACCTCAATGGACGACGCCGGCATCGCCGAGATCACCGAGCTTCCCGAGGCCGAGATTCGGGCATTGCGGCAGAAAACTGCCCGATAGGCTCCCGCCGAGCCCCCTCTACGCGTTGGCAGGGGCACCAGAAAGACCAGATCATCGCTCGTGCTACCGACGTCTTGGCGTAGTCGGTATTCCCGTCTTCCGTTGTCGAGTTGGCGTACACGCCGGTGCGGGCACGCCTGGCCCGCGCAACTGATAATCTGCCGTTCCTTGATGCTGGCCCTACGTTCAGTCGCACTTTTGCCCGGCTTACCTGATCGGAAATTGACGCAATATTTGTTTTGTCATCACCCACCTCGGGGATGTTGCAGTTTCTGTGCGGCCTTAGACTTTTCCCTCGTAAAACTCAGCTAGAGGCGTTATCCATCAAGGGGAATATGATGAGAAATTCTGGGCTATTCACGACAACCGCCGTCGCGGCATCTTTTGCACTGCTGATGACGGCTTGCGGTGGTGGCGGCAGCAGCTCCCGTAGCGTTGACACTTCGGAAATCGGGGTTTTTACCGACGGCCCTGTTGCTGGCGTTGCTTATAAGACAGAAACCAGATCCGGCGTGACCAACGCCAGCGGGGAGTTCAGGTTTTTCCCCGGTGAAACGGTTACATTCACCATCGGCGATGTAGATTTGCCTTCTGTCGCAGCCACTGGCCGTATCACGCCGCTGGATATGGGAACGGTGACGAACGGCGAGCTGTCGAATGAGGTGATCAATATACTGCGTCTGCTTCAGACACTGGATGAGGATGGGGATCCTGACAATGGCATTCAGATCCCGAAAGGTTCGCTGATCGGGGTGGACCCGGACTTCAGTGCCGAGCCATCCCAGTTTGAAATTCAGGTCGGCCTGCCGCTCATTAGCGAAGCGGAGGCGAAAGAACATTTCTTCGATTCGGAAAAGGCCAGTTTGCGCAAGAGCTGGGTTTACGAGGAAACCGATGGCAACATCAACGTGCTCACTTTCATCAGCGATAATGAATATATCATCGCCCATTCGAACGCAGATAATGTAAGCCAGGTCGCTGCTTCAGCCGAGTACGGAACTTATACACTGGACCCTCTGACAGGCGAATTTGAGGTGGCAGTCATAGAAGAATCAGACTGCTCCGGTGGGTTTGACGAGAGTAGTTGGACACTCCGTTTCCAGGGCGCAGATCTGGTACTTACGCCGCAAGGCAGCGATGACGAGGCCGCAATCCGCTTCCTGCCAGTAGAAAGTGCCACCAATCCACTGATTGGCGCATGGCTTGTCACTGAAGCGCCAGGACAGTTTAACGTGCTGACATTCCTCGACGAAAACCGGTATGTGGTTGCCCACAACAGCAATGCAGAAGCCTATCAGGATTCCGCGGAGTTGCGATGCGAGGACGACGTAATTTATGAAGCAGGGCAAGCTTTCAAAGTATCTTCCGAGTGGGGGGAGTACCAGTTCTCGCAGGGTAGATTCCGGGTCACCGGAAACCATGCCGAGACTGACGGGCCAGGCGGCCTCTACGACAAAACCGGCAATATGGGCCTGGTCGCAGATGTCGAGGTGAGCCCCTACGGTGACTTGCACTTCCTGCCCGAGACGGAGGATAGTTTCTCTGCCATGCGTATTGGCCGCTTCGAGGTAGCGCTACAGGATCTCGCCGGTAAAAAGAGCACCGTCACGATCGAAAGGGTGGCCACTAACGCCTTCACGGAAGGCCAGGCGAGAGCGTTTGAATTTACCTTGGCAGGTGAAGAGGGCTCGCCCCAGGTCTGGCTGCACAGTGACGGCGCTGGGCAGATAGCCTTCGCACCAGACGAACACAGCACTATCGAGAGTTGGCGTGTGGTGCCAGGGGTCGGCACGTTAGTATTCGAGGAACGGATGGAAGGTGAGAGCTCCACCAGCACCTGGGCTTTTGCCCCGATCAGGGCTCGAGGCGCCCAAGAAAAAGCACTGGTAGATTTTGGCTCGCAGTTCTTCTTTATCAGCGAACTGCAAGAAATAATGGATTAACAGTCACCGGCGGGCCGGTGTGGCCCGCCTTGATTGCTCTGGTGATGATAGGCTGCGGTCTGGCTGATAGTCAGGTTTCGTAACGTTTCGCGCAGGGCTTTCAAGCCCTGCCCCTGTTAGGTATCTTTATATCTTGGCTCGGTGGGTGCTGCTGCGCCGACCAGTTATTCGGGCACACGGTGCCAGCATCTGCCGGGAGAGCAGTGGGGACGACAAGATATTTTGTAAAGGGGGCAGCATGGATGCACTGCTGGATTTTGTTGGCGAAATATATGAAGCCTCTTGCAATACACGTCACTGGGACAGTGTGGCAGAGAGCCTTTGCCGGCTGCTCAATGCCCGTTCCGGTGGTATTTTCATGGAAGATTATGAGGGCAAGATTCGCGGCATAATTGGTGCTTACGGTTTGCCCAAACCCGTCAGGGTTGCGTACCGATTCGGCATGTCCCGATACGATTATACCTTTCAGTTACAACGACGCGACCCGCCGGGTAAGGCTCGCCAGTTGATAGATGCACAAGCGATACGGCACCAGCATCCACTCTACTATCGGCTGATCCTCAAACCCAACGATATCGGCTTTCTCTGCAGCATGTCTTTTTATAATAACGAAGAGTGGCATGTGGGCCTGGCGTTGCACCGTTCATTCAATGCTGCTCCATTTTCCAGTGAGGACTGCACCACACTGCAGAGACTGTATCCGCACTTCAAGCGCGCAATGCGTATCCATAAAGAGCTGCAACAATTGCGCACCCGGCAGCAGAACCTGAGCAAGACACTGTCTCGACTGACTTTGGGTGTGATCATCGTCAGCCCCGACAGAGAGGTGGCATACTGCAACCCGGTGGCTGAGGCGCTATTGGCGCAGCAAGGAGCGTTGATCATCGACAGGCACGGCCGGCTCAAGGCTCATTATCCGGAGGAGAATCAGCGCCTGCAGACACTTATCGCGCATCTGGCCAGCGTCGACAAACAGGATATCACCACCCGAGATGAAGCTATCGGGCTCCACCATCCAGACAAAGAGCATGCGATCAATGTCATGCTGGCTACCCTGAACGAAGCATCAGACAGCATGCACCCGCCAGGTTATGTTGCGCTGTATTTGTGCGACCCGGAATCTGCCCTTAACCTCTCCGGCGATGCGTTGCGCAAGCTCTATAATATGACCCCGGCCGAAGCGCGCGTGGCAATCGCATTGGTGAATGGCCTTTCGCCCCGTGAAATCAGCGAACGGCATTGTGTCAGCATCGAGACGGTGCGTTCGCAGTTGAAGAGCATCTACTCGAAGATGGGCGTGAGCAAGCAGCAGGATGTTATTCGCGTCCTGCTCTCGGGGCGGATAGAAGCCCGCTCGTATTAACGGGGCTGGCTCAAGGCGCAGTCGCAGCCTGCGATTGTTCCCCAGGCTCAGAACTCTTCGTTGAAATCCTCCGCCCGGTAGGCGCTCGCCGAGCCTCATTATTGCTGGCCGAGCAATTTAGTATTTGCTGCGCTTCCGCCAATAGCCAGGTTTTCGGGAATGGTGAGCAACGGCTATGACTACAGCTTCTTCTGGCAGTTCAAGGGCGACTATATCGTAAGGGAAGCGTTCCAGAATCAGGCGTCTTGCACCGGTATCACCGGCTTCTTCCGGGAAGGGTATCAAAGGGATGAAGTTTTCTTCAATAACGTCAATGGCGGCCTCAACAGCAGTAAAGAAAACGGCCCCGAGCCCAGGTTGCTCATATTCATACCATCAGCTGCCTCTATCGCTTCCTGCGCGGCCTCTTCCAGTATCCTTACTGTCCGCACTGTTACTGGCCTAACCTCGTTCGCATCCTGGATCGAAATTCGTCACGGCTGAGCAAGGTGGCTTTTCCGTCTTTGACCTTGGATACACGGCGAGCAACTTCATCGTTCCAGGCCTGCTCTACTGTGTCGTCACGAGGGCCGTCCAGGCTCATTATCAGCTCCCGAGCCAGCGCTGCACGCTCCGGCTTGGAGAGAGTCGAAATTTGCGAGCGTAGCCGGTCTAATGTTTCGGTAGTCATAGTGACTCCGCGACGAGGGGTGATACAGCTATGCTATCCCGATTCAAAAGCCCTAACAAGGCGAGTCACGGCGACACATATTCATTGTGGCTTCGCCTTCATTCTGTAGTCGCACGTGCTAGGCGCCGCCGCTCCCCCCCCAGCTTCAGCCGCTGCGCTGCCAGCCACAGCCCATATTGCATATTGCATATTGAGAGAAGCACTCAGAACTCTTCGTTGAAATCCTCCGGCTCCGCCGGGATGGCGTGCCGCTCAGCTGCCCAATCACCCAGGTCGATCAGCTTGCAGCGTTCCGAGCAGAAAGGGCGCCAGGGATTATCGCTGCGCCACTGGATCGGCTTGCGGCACTGCGGGCAGGGGATGATACGGGCGGGCTTGCTCGCAGCATTTTCTGTCATGGTTCAGCCTCCTGCGGAAGAAGTGGCGGCCAGCGCCAGATAACGTGCGTGCAGGATATCAAGATCACGGTGGAGATGGCCAAGCAGGCCATCATTGAGCAGCACATCATCCGCACGCGCACGTTTCTGCTCGCGGGGCATTTGCGCGGCAATGATAGCTTCGACCTGCTTCAGTGACACGCCATCACGCGCCGTGGCCCGTGCCACCTGCAAAGCCTCTGGCGCATCAATCAGCAGTACGCGGTCAGCAAGCTCGTGCTGCCGGGTTTCCAGCAGCAGGGGAGATACCAGCAGCGTATAAGCGGAAGCCGAAGCGGCGATCTGACGGCGAATCTCATGGTTGATCGCAGGGTGGGTAATGGCTTCCAGTGCCTGGCGCTGGGCCGGATCGGCAAACACGATCTCGCGCAGCGCACGGCGATCCAGGCCGCCATCAGCAGCGATCACCGTATCACCGAAATGTTGCCGAATGGCTTCCAGCGCAGGTTGCCCGGGGGTGACGACAATGCGCGAGGCAACATCGGCATCCACCACCGTAATGCCCTTGGCTGCGAGATAATCCGACGCGGCAGTCTTGCCGCTGCCGATGCCACCGGTCAGACCTACAACAAACATCCTGGCTCCTCCGGCACGACGGCGGCCGGCCGGGCTGCGCCAGCGCAGCCCTTCATGCACCTGCGGCCGCTCGCGCAGCGGTCAGAATTTCATCAGGCCGAGATAGGCATCCACAATCTGGTTGCCCCACAGTAGCGCGATCAGGCCAGCGCCGGCCAGATAAGGGCCGAAAGGAATACCCTGGCCGCGCTGCACCGCACCAGTGGCGAGCAGCAAGCCGCCGGCCACGGCGCCGACGAGAGACGATAGCAGAATCACCAGCGGCAGCAACTGCCAGCCCAGCCAGGCGCCGAGCGCGGCGAGCAGCTTGAAGTCGCCATAGCCCATGCCTTCCTTGCCGGTCAGCAATTTGAACACCCAATAAAGGCTCCAGAGCGCGAGGTAGCCCACCGCAGCGCCGAATAACGCATCATGCAGCGGCACGGGTGAAATGCCTGCCCAAGAGGCCAACAGCGCCGCCCACAGTAGCGGATAATTCAGCACATCTGGCAACAAGGTGGTGTCAAAATCAATCAGCGCCAGCGTCAGCAGCATCCACAGCGCAAACACCAGCAGCACCAGCCATGCGCCATAGCCGGCATGCCAGGCGGCCAGCGCGCCAAGCAGCCCGGCAGCCAGCTCCACCACCGGGTAGCGAGCAGAAATACGTTTGCCGCACTGGCTGCATTTTGCTCGCAGCGCCAGCCAGCTCACTACCGGGATATTTTCAAACCAGCGAATCTGGTGGTTGCAATGGGGGCAATGCGAGCGCGGCACCATCAGGTTGAAGCGCTCGGCGGGCGGCTCCGCAGGCAGATCCAGCAAGTTGCGCGCTTCGATGCGCCAGCCGGCCTCCATCATGCGCGGCAGCCGGTATACCACCACATTGATAAAGCTGCCGATCAGCAGGCCGAGAACAAATAGCACTGCGATCAGCAGTGCAGGATGATTTTGCAGTAATAGCGTCAGGGTCATGTGGGTGCTTACATCATGTTGCCGAGCTGGAAGATAGGCAGGTACATGGCAACAATCAGGCCGCCCACCACGATACCGAGAAAACTCATGATCAGTGGCTCCATCATACTGGTGAGGCCGTCCACTGCGTTATCCACTTCGTCTTCAAAATGCTGCGCCACCTTGGCCAGCATGTCGTCCAGCGCACCGGATTCTTCGCCAATGGCGGTCATTTGCAGCGCCATGCTGGGGAACACGCCGGTGGAACGCATCGCAAACTGCAACTGCTGGCCGGTCGAAACATCGTCACGAATCCGGTACACCGCCTCGCGATAAACGGCATTGCCAGTCGCCCCGGCGCAGGCTTCCAGAGCATCAATCAGAGGTACCCCGGCCGAAAAGGTCGTTGAAAGCGTACGGGAATAACGCGCCACCGTGGCCTTGTAGATAATATCGCCCACCACCGGCAGCTTGAGATAGAGCCGATCCAGCCCGTCGGAGAACGCCTTGGAACGGCGCTTGAGGGTGGTGATGCCGAAGATAAAGGCAGCGATGCCGATCAGGATCATCAGGCCGTTCTTCTGCATGCTCTCGGAGAGATTGATCACGAACTGCGTCATCGCCGGCAATTCGGCGCCAAAGCCTTCGAACAGTGTCTGGAAGGTGGGCACCACCTTTACCAGCAGAATGCCGGTCACAATCCCCGCCACCACCATGACCGTGGTGGGGTATTTCATGGCTTTCTTGATCTTGGCCTTCAGCGCCTCGCTCTTTTCCTTGTACAGCGCCACCCGATCCAGCATGGTTTCCAGCGCACCGGATTGCTCACCGGCTTCCACCAGGCTGCAATACAGATCATCAAAATATTTGGGATGGTTGCGCAGCGCGTTGGCAAAGTTGGTACCGCCTTCGATATCCGATTTGATCCGCAGCACCACCTCTTTCATTGAGGGGTTATCCAGCCCTTCAGCTACGATCTCGAACGACTGCACCAGCGGCACCCCGGCCTTCATCATCGTGGCCAGCTGACGAGTGAAGATCGCGATATCGGCGGGCTTGATCGCCTTTTTGCCACCGAAGGAGAACTCGCTCTTCTTGCGCACACGGCGCACGTTGATGCCCTGCTTGCGTAGCTCGGCCCGCGCCATTGCCGGGTTGGTGGATAGCAGCTCGCCCTTGATCCGGGCGCCCTTGCGGTCCGTTCCTTCGTAGGTAAAAGTGCTTTTCTTTGCTTCTTTGATCGCCGCTGCTTTCGCCATACTCAATTCCCGGAGGTGACGCGGTTGACTTCTTCAAGGCTGGTCACGCCTTGCATGACCTTGACGAGCCCCGAGCGCGTCAGGTCATTAAAGCCTTCCTTGCGGCACTGATCCGCAATCTGGATCGAGTTGCCTTCTTCCATAATGATGCGGGCAATACCGTCGGTAATCTTGACCACCTCGTAGATCCCCACCCGCCCCTTGTAACCGTTATTGCACTTCTCACACCCCTGCGGTGCAAACACCTTGAAACCCGTCGCCAGATCTTCCTCGGTAAAACCCAGCTCGCGCAGCGACTGCTCCGGCACATCACTGGGTTGCTTGCAGTGCTCGCACAACCGGCGCGCCAGCCGCTGGGCAATAATCAGGATCACCGAGGTAGCGATGTTGAAGGAAGGGATGCCCATATTGCGCAGCCGGGTCAGGGTTTCCGGCGCGCTGTTGGTGTGCAGGGTCGAGAGCACCAGGTGGCCCGTCTGTGCCGCCTTGACGGCAATATTGGCCGTCTCCAGATCCCGGATCTCCCCCACCAGAATCACATCCGGGTCTTGCCGCAGAAACGATTTCAGCGCCGCGGCGAAATCCATCCCCGTCTTGGTATTGACGTTGACCTGATTCACGCCCTCAAGGTTGATCTCCACCGGATCTTCTGCGGTAGAGATATTGCGCTCCGGCGTATTGAGGATATTGACCCCGGTATAAAGCGATACCGTCTTGCCCGAGCCCGTCGGCCCCGTCACCAGAATCATGCCCTGAGGCTTTTCCAGTGCATCAAGATAGAGCTGCTTTTGCACCTCTTCATAACCGAGCGCATCAATACCCATCTTCGCGCTCTCGGGATCAAGAATCCGCAGCACGATCTTCTCACCGAAGAGGGTAGGGCAGGTATTGACACGAAAATCGATCGAGCGAGTCTTGGATACCTTGAGCTTGATCCGGCCATCCTGCGGCACGCGTCGCTCCGAGATATCCAGCTGCGACATCACCTTCAGCCGGGCAGCAATCTTGCCCGCGCTATTGGAAGGCGGCTTGGCAATCTCGCGCAGGATGCCATCCTGCCGAAAGCGCACGCGGTAAGTCTTCTCGTAAGGCTCGAAGTGCAGGTCAGAGGCCCCTATCTTGATCGCATCCAGCAGCAGCTTGTTCACAAACCGCACAATCGGCGCATCATCCGCGGCCGAGGTGGCATCCTCCTCCGCCGCCTCGCCGGGTTCGCCGCTGCTGATATCAATATCATCCAGGCCCTCGTCAAGATCCTTGAAGGCACCGCCTTCGGCCTCATTGACAACGGCATCGATCATGGTGCCGAGCTTGTCTTCCTCGGCAATCACCGTCTCGATATTCAGGCCGGTATTGAAGCGCAGGTCTTCCAGCGCCTGGAGGTTGGTCGGATCAGATACCGCCACAAACAGCCGGCTGCCACGGCGATACAGCGGCAGCACCCGGTATTTCTCCAGCAGCTTGTGATCCACTAGCCCCTTGGTCAGCGTATCCGGGTTGACGGCGGCGAGATCAATGATCGGATCGCCAAACTCATCTGCCACCACACGCGCCACATCAGCGGCCCGAGCCATGCCCCGCCGCACCACATAAGTGACCAGATTGAGTTTTTCCTGCCGGGCGCCATTGAGCGCCTCCCGTGCTGCTTCTTCAGCGAGCACAGCGTCATCGACAAGCCTGCGGGCAAGGCCGCTCAATTGCATTGACATGCTGGTTTCAGCCGTGATGGTTGATCATTTTCTTTTATTGTCTGCCGCCGCCAAGCCGAAGCTGGGGCGATCACCGGCTCCCTCCGAACCCGACTCACTCTACACAGAAAGCACAACCGCATCCAGCGACCGGGTTCGCAAACTGTGTCACCTTCTTTTAGTGGTGGCACGTAGGAAGGGCCGCGCCATAACGCATCAGGCTGCTCGAAATATAAGCAGCATAACGGCAACAGGGTGCCGCAACGGTGCGCCATAATTGTCAGGTCGCCATGACAATAAATGTCATGTTGTGACGGTGCCCGTCAGAGTCGGAAGTGATTGATCCATAAGCCGAAGTAAAAACCGGCAGCCGTTCCGCCTTTCAGCCAAAGGCCGTTGCTTTTGGCCCGCGATATGCATTACAACTCTCAGCGTCGTCTGCCGCCGGGGACTGGACCGGGGGGGCGGGCCAATAAAAAGGTTTTCACGAACCAAGATGACTGGAGTGACTGTTATGAAACAGGTTCAGAAAGGTTTTACCTTGATTGAACTGATGATCGTGGTTGCGATCATCGGTATTCTGGCGGCGATCGCGATTCCGCAGTATCAGAACTATATTGCACGTTCGCAGGTGAGCCGGGTGATGGCTGAGACTGGTGCGCTGCGTACGGCGATTGAAAGCTGCATGATGAATGGCATTGAAGAGACGGATTGTGAGATTGGCTGGACTACTAGTAACCTTCTCGGTGACGGCGGCGTAGAAACCAACCAAGACGGGCTTGTAGTTACTTACAGCTTGGATGACGGGACAGCCTCTATCGCGGCTACATTCGGTGGCAATGCGGCTTCCGCCATTCGTAATGGCGGTACTCTCACCTGGACTCGGGCAGGTAATGCGGATGCCGATAACCCCCCGGGCTCATGGAGCTGCGCGACAACTGTTGATGCAAGCTACGCACCGCCGGGTTGCGAGTCTGAAGCTGCTGGTGGCTGATCGCATTTAAAATCGATAGGCTTCAGGGAAGGCGCTCAACAGAGCGCCTTCTTTTTCGCCGCGTACTTTACATGGGGTTTGCCCCAAGATGCGATTTGAAATTATCAAGAAGTAATGGATGAAAACCCGCATTTACAGGCCGGTTAGAGGTAGAGATTTTGCTGTAGTGGTCATCCTGCTATTGCTAGCAGCAGTCATTATACACCTCAAAATAGCTCGCCCTCTCGTATTGCCCCGCCTCGCATTTCCAATTGAATCCATGCTCTCCGGATGGGCCGCTGACTGCTCTTCGAGTTCGCCAGAGTGGCTTGGGCGCTTCGGGCGGGCCGCTGGCTGGCATGGTGGGTCACTGGCGGGCCAGGCGACCTACATTTCACCGCAAGGCGAGATATCGTATTGCGAGCGCGGCTGGCGCAATGGGGCCTGGGGCCAGGCGGTCACTCCCGAAACACGGTTCCGCTTCGCCAGCGCCACGAAAGTGCTCACCGCCGATGCCGTGCTGGCGGCGGCCAACGAGCAAAAGCTGGCGCTGGATGATCCGTTTCTGATTTATTTGCCGGAGTTGGAAAGCGTTGCCGATGAGCGGCTGAAAACCGTGACACTCCGCCAGTTACTGAACCATTCCGCCGGCTTCGATCGGCTGAAGACGCCAGACACCATGTTCGCCCATGCGAAAACTCCCTGGTGCCCCGGCGATCTCGCCCGCCTGGAGCGTATAAAGCTGGATTTTGATCCGGGCGCCCGGCACGCCTATGGCAATCTAGGCTATTGCCTGCTGGGTGTGGTGCTGGAGCGCGTCTACGATGAGCCTTTCAGAGAATTAGTAGAGCGCCGCTACGCCTTGAGCGATTACCGGCTGGCATTTGTGGATGGGCCTTATCTGCCAGATGAAGTGCGCTATGATTTCCGCAATAGCAACTTCTATATGGAAAACTATTACCGTTATTTTGATTTTGATGCGTTATCTTCCTCGGCCGGGTTGTCTGGCAGCGCCCTTGGCTACGCCAGGCTGATTCACCAGATGCTTGATCGTGAGCCGCATTCCCTGCGCGATACCGAGAGTGGTGGCGCGTGCAGGCGTGACGAGTTTCGTTCCTGCTATGGACATGCGTTCAATATCTACCAGCGCGAAGATGATCCGCTGGTCACTTACATTCAGAGTGGTAACCTGATCGGTGCATCATCTCTGGCCGTGGTAGATCACCATGGCGGCGTGCTGGTCTGGGTGGGCAACGGCATGCCTCGCGATATGCAGGCGGCGATGGACACGATAAAAGAGCGTGCATATAGCGCATTGAGCGAGCATTACAGGCACCATTAAAAGAAGCCATTCGGGGGAGCGGCATGTCACCAGATCCAAAGCGATTTTCGCGGCTATTGTTTTATGTGTCTTCCGCCTTTATCAGTGTGTACCTGCTCGCATCATTATGGCGCCTGTTTCAGGCTCACCGTAACCCCGAAACCGTGCTGCCCGATGATGTATCGCCAGCGGTTGATTTGATCGTAATTGCTACCGTTATCCTGGCCTACGGCATCTTTCTGCTGATTCGTTACCTGCAAGGCCGGGAAGAGCGCGATTTTCGGCGATATTACAACCAGCGCAAGCAGGATCGGCGCGGAGCATGAACCAGCCATCTGCCGGTATCCGCTATAGCCCCAGCCTCGATGGCCTGCGTGCGATAGCAGCGCTCATTATTGTTTTCTATCACGCCAAGCCGCCTTCATTCTCCGGTGGGTTCTTCGGGGTAGATGTCTTTTTCGTCTTGTCCGGTTTTCTGATTACCCGTTTATTGCTCGTTGAGCACGCGGCGGCAGGGCGAATCGATTACGCTGCTTTTATGGGGCGTCGCCTGCGCCGGTTGGCCCCTGCGCTCTGGTTGTTCTTGCTGGCCTATCTAGTGGTGGCGCCACTGGTTTTTATTGAAACACCGTGGCTGAAGCATGCGAGAGATGCAGGCTGGTCTGCCGTTTATCTCGTCAATTATGCGTCAAGCCTGAGCACTGGCGTATCAATACTGGGGCATATCTGGAGCCTGGCGGTAGAAATGCAGTTCTATCTGCTATGGCCGTTGCTGCTTGGCGTGCTGTTGCGCTTTCCTCGTCATGCCGTGATCGGTGCCATGGTGTTGCTGTTTGTGTGTGCCACAGCTTGGCGCTGGTGGGCTGCGGAGAACTTCGGCAATGTCTGGGATTTTTATGTGCGCGCCGATACGCGCGCCAGTGGCTTGTTGCTGGGATGCCTGCTTGGCTATCTGAATTGCCAGATCAATGTGCGCTGGGCATGGCCGGCCTGCCTGATTCTTGCTTTCGCCATGACATTCTACAGCACTCACTGGCTTGCATCGGCCCGCTATGGCTTCACGCTGGCCGAAATCGGTGCCGCCTTGCTGATCATGTCCCAGCCCACCTGGCTGGGAAACCGCATACTGGTCTGGATAGGAACGCTCTCTTACGGTCTGTATCTGTGGCATTACCTGTTTATGCGCATCCTCCGGGAGTGGGGCTGGGAGTGGCCGGAAACGTTGGCGATCGGCGGAGCGCTAGGGCTCGTGGCTGCAGTGCTCAGTTATCATTTTGTCGAGCGACGCTTTTACCGGCGCCGCACAGATCAAAAGCCGGAACAAAAGCCGGGACACGCATAAAAACAAAAGCCGGGACACGCATAAACGCAGAAAATCCGGGACACGCATAAACTATAATCAATCGGGGACACGCATAAACTAAGCGATTTCTTACAGCGATCGCAGTCATAAGCTGACAGTCGCGCAGTCTTTTTCCGGGTACTGTGGCAGCTCGATGAGCAAGGAGCGCTGTCATGACCCACTCCCGAGCCTCTCAGGTTTCCCTGGAGGAGACCCCTTATTATCACTGCATTTGCCGGTGTGTTCGGCGGGCATTTCTGTGCGGCAAGGATCATTATTCTGGCCAGGATTACGAGCATCGCCGGCAGTGGGTGGTGAGCAGGCTGGCTTTGCTGGTGGATGTCTTTGCCATTGATTTGTGCGCCTATGCGGTGATGTCTAACCACTATCATCTGATATTGAAGATAGACCGGCTCCGTGCGCTGTCGTGGTCGCCGGAAGAGGTGGCTCTGCGCTGGATGCAGCTGTTTTCGGGCCATCCTCTGGTGATGCGCTGGCAAGCCACCACCGGCAAGGGCTAGACAGCCATGCCCGTTACGGGTATGTTTTGGCCGGTGGATGAGTATGAAGGTTTTGAAGCGAAAGGATTTTGCGCGGTGGCAAGCGGGCGAGAAACTGTCCGATACGGCCCTGTGCAAGGCAGTCCAGGAAATGGAGAGTGGGCTAATTGATGCCGACTTGGGCGGCCACCTCTATAAGAAGCGGGTCGCCCGCTCTGGTGCGGGTAAGAGCGGTGGCTACCGCACCGTGTTATCGGCCCGTGTTGGCCACCGTTATGTATTTCTGCACGGGTTCCCGAAAAGCGACAAGGCGAACATTACGCGGGAAGAGAGAAAAGCGCTGCAATATGCCGGTAAGGTATTTCTAGAGCTGTCGGCCAAGGAATTGGTGAAGGCATTTCAGGCTGATGTTCTGTTGGAGGTATGTTGTGACAAGTAAAATCATCGAATCCTTGCGCGGTGATCTGGCCGCATTGCAAGACGCTGGCGCAATCAGCAAAGTGACGATGCGTGAATTCGACGCGATCTGCCCACCGCCGGTGCGCGAGTTCAGCGCCGACGACATCAAGCGTCTGCGTGAAGCATTGCACTTCAGTCAGCCAGTGTTCGCCCATTACCTGCACACGACGGCTTCGACGGTACGTAAGTGGGAACAGGGTGAAACACGCCCAGCAGGCCCGGCGCTCAAGCTGCTCAACGTCATCGCCGACAAGGGTTTGCAGGCCATTATCTGATGAGTGTGCGAAGAAGAATCAATGAACCAAGGAAATCAATCAGGGACACGCATAAATCAATCAGAACTAAGCGACCGGAGGATAGCGACCGGGACACGCATAAACTAAGCGATTTCTTACAGCGATCGCAGCCATAAGCTGACAGCCGCGCAGTCTTTTTCGGGGTACTGTGGCAGTTCGATGAGCAAGGAGCGCTGTCATGACCCAATCCCGAGCCTCTCAGGTTTCCCTGGAGGCGACCCCTTATTATCACTGCATTTGCCGGTGTGTTCGGCGGGCATTTCTGTGCGGCAAGGATCATTATTCTGGCCAGGATTACGAGCATCGCCGGCAGTGGGTGGTGAGCAGGCTGGCTTTGCTGGTGGATGTCTTTGCCATTGATTTGTGCGCCTATGCGGTGATGTCCAACCACTATCATCTGATATTGAAGATCGACCGGCTCCGTGCGCTGTCGTGGTCGCCGGAAGAGGTGGCTCTGCGCTGGATGCAGCTGTTTTCGGGCCATCCTCTGGTGACGCGCTGGCAAGCCGGCATCGCCGATGCAATTGAAACCAGCACGGCATTGGAAATCATCGAGTGCTGGCGAGCCCGGCTGTTTGATCTTGGCTGGTTCATGAAATGCCTGAATGAGCATCTGGCCCGCAGAGCCAATGCCGAAGACAAATGTACAGGGCGCTTCTGGGAGAGCCGCTACAAGAGCCAGGCGCTGCTGGATGAAAAATCATTGTTACGATGCATGGCCTACGTGGATCTCAATCCGGTTCGGGCCGGCGTGGCGGCTACGCCGGAGGCATCGGATTACACCTCTGTACAGCAGCGCAGCGCGGTGCTCAGGGCAGCCAACCCCGAGGCAGAGGGGCCGCAGTTATTGCCGTTTAAAGACGAGCATATTATCGCGGCAGAGGAAGGCGCCGCAGCCGAGGAAGGCGCTACGCTGAATCTGGTAGGTCTGTTGGACTACCTTGAGCTTGTCGACGCCACTGGTAGAGCAATTATTGCCGGCAAACGTGGTGCTATCCCTGGCAGTGCTGCGGGGGTGCTTGATCGGCTAGGTATCGACCGGCGCGCCTGGCTGACGCAGATGGTGCCCCGACGAGGCCGGGTGCCGATGGCGTTGGGATCGCTGGCTCGGTTGCAGGCTTTTGCGGCGTCGACGGGGCGGTGCTGGATCGCTGGGCAGAAGTTTGCCTGTGCTTTGGGGTAGACGCCCTGAACTGTTTGCTGGCGAGGTTCACTGATCCTTGATCGCTGTTCCGGCCTTGGGCGCTTGGGCGTTGGGGTGTTCCAACTGGTTGTTCGCCAGCAGTCTGCGCGGCGACTTGAGTTCTCTGTGGATGTAATAACAATGTTGCAACGTTTCGCCGGCGAATCTATGATGATCAAAGTCGGTTTGTGGAGAGCAGGCAAATGAGCTCAAAAGCTAAAATTCGCAGAATGGGTAATTCTCAAGGGGTGCTGATCCCTCGGCCGCTGCTGGCTGCCGCGGGCCTGAAAGTAGATGAGAGCATAGAGATCACGCCCGTTGACGGGAAGCTCGTGATCGCCCGTGCCACGCCGGAGCTTTCCCTTGACGAGTTGCTAGGTGGAATCACTGAGGCAAACCTTCATGGTGAGGTGGATAGCGGAGCGGCTGTGGGTGTGGAGGCGCTTTGACGGCCGCTGTGAAAAAAACGGCTGAAGTGCCGGCTGCGGGCGATATTGTATGGCTCAACTTTACTCCCCAGGCGGGCCATGAGCAGGCAGGGCACCGGCCTGCGGTGGTGCTCAGCCCCGCTACATACAATCGTCGCACTGGCCTGATGATCTGTTGCCCTGTTACCACCCAGATCAAAGGCTATCCCTTCGAGGTCGCGCTGGCGGGCAGCCCCCCTAGTGTGGCCTTGGCCGATCAGGTCAAAAGCCTGGACTGGAAAGTTCGCAGGGCAAAGCGTAAAGGAAAAATCAAGGCGGCAGAGCTGGCTGAAATAAGGGCCAAGATAAAGCTGCTGATAGAAGGTTGATTTTCGCTACCTGAAGTGCGCGGTAGCAGTTGGATCCGCTGGCCAGGAACAGGAGGCCCGGAGAAAAATCGGGGCTATGCGCGGGATCAGATCTGGCTGATTGCGGTTCCGCCAAGTTGGCTTGGAGCTGCGTGTTAATCTGGGCAAACAGGCTCCAAACTCCACCAGACGGTTTCCCAGCACTGTTGCTACCTGTTTACGAATAACTAACCGGAAAATCCTTGATTAGTCATTCGTAAACGAGTCAGCCTTTGCTTGCCGTGATCTTTAAGCGGTCGCGCCAACTCTGCGGGTAAGGCCCACCGAACTGGCCAGTTGACGCGCTGTAATCGCCAAATGATGCTCCACAGCCTTAACCCTTTTCTTGTTCTATGCTTCGCTTGTCACGCAAGGAATGAGAAGAAAAAGCACCTCCAGCCGCCCCGTCGCCGGCGCGCACCAGCAGATATTCAGCGCCAGAAAGCGACTACTGAGCGATCTGCGAGCAGCTCTCTGTACACCGGTGTGGAACACCAGTGCATCACCCGGCTTGGTAGCTTCCGCCGGCGAGAGCCGCCTTGAGAGTATAAGTTTTATGCCGAATCAGCCAGCCTGCAAAACTTCGGCGCGCCTCGTGCTCTCCGTCCAGATCGCACTGATCTCTTGTATGGATTGTTCGATACACCCTGTCATGGCACCAGCCTCCTGCTAGTAGCATTGCTCCAAAGGTAGCCATTTCTATTGATCAACTGGCGATAATGAGGCTCAGCGAGCGCCTACCGGGCAGTTTTCTGCCGCAGCGCCCGAATCTCTGCCTCGGGAAGCTCAGTGATCTCGGCGATGCCGGCGTCGTCCATCGAGGTATTGCGAATCAGCCTGCTCGCAATGGTCAGGCAACTTTCTTTCCAGCCTTCTTGTCGCCCCTCTTGACGGCCTTCTTGCCGCCCCTCTTCTCTGCTGCGCTCTACAAACCCTGCCATGGCACCCACCTCCCGTTG
>NZ_JALKII010000017.1 GCF_023051175.1 Alcanivorax quisquiliarum
GCGCCGCCTGCGGCGGCTGGTCGAACCGGAGGGTTCGAACCAAATACTCCCTCACCGCCAGATACAAAAAAGCCCGCTAGTGGCAGTAGGAGGTGTGGCAGTGAGGCGTCGGTCGGGATTGACTCGCGCTGCGCGCTCGGGGCTGCGCCCCGTCATCGGCGATGACGCCCTGCGCCGCCTGCGGCGGCTGGTCGAACGGGGGTTCTCATCAAAGCATCCCTCACCGCCAGATACAAAAAAGCCCGCGCAAGCGGGCTTTTTTGTATCTGGCGGTGAGGGAGGGATTCGAACCCTCGATACGCTATGAACGTATACACGCTTTCCAGGCGTGCTCCTTCAACCACTCGGACACCTCACCAGAAACTCTCGGAACAACTTTGGTGCTACTCATTGTCATGGCAGGTCGCACGCGAGCGTGCTCTGCTACTCGGGCCTTCGGCCCTCGCCCCTTCGGGGCCGTCGCTACAAAGCGCGACGTTCGCTTGCCTACGGCAAGGCGTCAACCACTCGGACACCTCACCAGAAACTCTCGGAACAGCCTTGGTGTTACTCATTGTCATGGCAGGTCGCACGCGAGCGTGCTCTGCTACTCGGGCCAAAGGCCCTCGCCCCTTCGGGGCCGTCGCTACAAAGCGCGACGTTCGCTTGCCTGTGGCAAGGCGTCAACCACTCGGACACCTCACCAGAAACTCTTGAACCGTTTTTCTGCCACACGCCGAGGGCCGTGTGCAGAGGGCGCGTAGATTACCCGACTCCCTTGCTGATCGCAACGCGCCAAGTCGTCAGTCGATCACATCTGCGTCCGGTGCCAGATCGCGGACGAGGTATTGGGCCTCGAAGCGTGAGGCAAGGATGCCATCTGGGCCGTGCAAGGTGGCGGTGATGGCCAGCCTGGCGCGGCCGCGACGTTGCAGGCGGCGGGCAAATACTGTCCGGTCGTCGGCGGTGGCGAGTATCTGGATGCGTGCATCGCCGCTCAGGGGGGCGAGGTAGCGCAGGTGGGATTCTGCTGCCACCACATCGACGGTCGATACCAGGCTTTCGCCTTCGAGGGTGCTCAAGGCCCAGCCGCCGAGTGTCAGCAAGGTGGCCTGGCTGCCGGCAAAGAAGGTGCCTTTGTCGTTGGTGTTCGGTGCCAGGGGGGCGGACAGGATCAGTTCGCCGGGCTGATGTTCAAGCAGCTGGAAGCCCAGGTGGCGGGTGAGCGGGATGGTACTCATTATGCGCTCGGCAAGCTGATCCAGGTTACTCATTGTGGCAGGGCTCGCAAGTATCGGGCGGGGTCGTTGGCGGGCACGCGTTTGATCGAGCCGGTGGGTGTGCCGAGGTAGAGGAAGCCGATGATTTCGTCCTTTTCGGCAAAGCCGAGGCGCTCTTTGACCAGCGTGTTCTTGGCCATGTCACCAGTGCGCCACATGCCGCCAAGGCCCAGGGCGTGGGCGGCCAGCATGATGTTCTGGGCGGCGGCGCCAGCGGCCAGCAGTTGATCGGTCAGGGGGATGCGGTTATCGGGATCGGTTTCGGCGATGACCACCACCACCATCGGTGCGCGCAGCGGCGCCCGGCGCATTTTCTCCAGTGTTTCGGTGTCGCTGTCGGGGGCGCTACGCAGGCATGCCTGAACAAAAATATCGCCCAGCGCCTCGCGCTCGCTGCCTTGCAGCACGATAAAGCGCCACGGCCGAAGCACGCCGTGATCCGGCGCACGCACTGCAGCGCGCAGCATGATGTCCAGTTGTTCTGAAGTCGGGCCAGGCTGGCCAAGCGTGGCTATGGAAACCCGGCCGTGCAGGGCGCTGATCGCGTCCATCTGTTACTCCTCGCTATCACTTGCTACCCGCCCTCCTCTGGCTGGCGATGCAGCTATTATACACCAGCCGGGCATTGTCTCGGGCAGCCGCTCGGACCCTGCGGTTTTTCCTTCTCGACCAACTGGTTTAAGCTTGCCGCACTCCCCGTGATCAGGCTGTCATGACCAATACTCAGGGCAAATCAAAAAAACGTCGGCAGGGGGATTCCCGCAGTCTGGCGCGGCGCCAGGCCAATTATATCCGGCTGCTGGAATTCGTTGTCGCTGCCGTTGTGTTGACGGCGGGCATTCAGCTGCACCTGTTTCCCGAGCTGTATCTGCTGATGGTGGCGCTGCTGCTGGCGTATCCGCTCGCAGCGCAGGCGCTGGCGATCCATATGGAAAAGCAGGGGCGGCGCCAGCAAGAGGCAAGCCGTGTGCTGGTGCAGCTGGATGGCGTGCTGATCGGGCTGACCATCGCCTCGCTGCATTTTGCGCTCATTCCGGCGCTGGCGCTGCTGATCATTGTGCATGCCAATGCGGTGACCAGCGGCGGCATCAGGCCGTGGCTGCTGAATATCCTGCTCACCGCCGCCGGGTGCGCAGCGGGCTGGTGGATTTTTGACGGACATATACTTGCGCCGGAGGACACGCCGCTGACGCTGACGCTGCTCTCGCTGTTTGGCCTGGGCTGTTATGTCGGTGCCTCGTCCTGGTATGCATTGCAACAGACGCATCATGTGCGATTGGCGCAGGCGCGCGTGGCACGTCAGCAAAAGCAGGCGGTGGAGCTGTCGCGAAAGTTGGCCAAATATTTGCCGCCGCAAGTGTGGGGGCAGCTGTTTTCCGGCAAGCGCGATGCCAAGCTGGAGACACGGCGGCGCAAGCTGACGGTGTTTTTCTCCGACATCAAGGGCTTCAGCAATATCTCCGAAGACCTGCCGCTGGATACGCTGACGCGCATTCTCAACAGTTACCTCAGCGAGATGACCCGCATTGCGCTGCGTTACGGCGGCACCATCGACAAGTTCATCGGCGATGCGGTGATGGTGTTTTTTGGTGACCCGGTCAGCAAAGGCGCGAAGGAAGATGCCTTCAACTGCGTCGCCATGGCGCTTGAGATGCAGCGCCAGATGAAGCTGTTGCGCCAGCGCTGGCAGCGCGAAGGCATCACGCAAAAGCTGGAAATTCGCATCGGCATCAATAGCGGTTATGTGACGGTGGGCAATTTCGGCGCCGAATCGCGCATGGATTACACTATTCTGGGCACTGATGTGAACCTGGCCAGCCGGCTGGAATCTGCCGCCCGGCCGGGCCGTATTCTGATTTCGCAGGCCACCTACGAGCTGGTGCGTGACCGGGTGATCTGTCGTAATCTGGGTGAAATCGAAGTAAAAGGCTTCAACCGTCCGATTCCCGTTTACGAAGTGCAGGATCTGAACGAGCACGCTGCCGGCCGCGGCGGTTTTGTTTCGGTGCAGGCGGAAGGTTTCGGGCTGCATCTTGATGTGCGGCGCATTCGCAATTTTGACCGTGACCGCATTCTGCGTGCGCTGGCGAAATCCGCACGGGATCTGAACCAGAAAAGCGCAGTGAACATCAGTTTCGAGGCCGAAGGTTTCTCGTTGCATGTGGATAGCAGCCGCCTGCGCGAACGCGATTGTGCCAAAGCCATCGAGGTGATGGGGCAGGCTGCGCAACGCATCCAGAAACACCGCATCATTTAAGGCCATCACCCCCGCTCGGGAGCTTGTGCATGACCACTGATTCTTCTGTCAGCCATCGTTTGCTGGATACGCTGGAGCGCTGGGGCAACCGCCTGCCCCACCCTGCGCTGCTGTTTGTGTGGCTGTGCGTACTGGTGATGGCGTGCTCCGTTGGCATGAGCCTGGCGGGCGTTGCCGCTGTTCATCCGGTCACCGATGAGGCGATCAGCGTGCGCAACCTGCTCGCCGCCGAGGGAGTACGTTATGTGCTGGGCAGCATGGTCACCAATTTTACCGGCTTTGCACCACTGGGCATTGTGCTGGTAGCGCTCATCGGCATCGGCATTGCCGAGCGCAGCGGCCTGCTTGGCGCGGTGCTTGCTGCGCTGGTGCGGGCGTCGCCGCAAAGCGGGCTGGTGCCGGTGGTGGCGTTTGCCGGCGTGCTTTCAAGCCTGGCGGTAGATGCCGGCTATGTGGTGCTGATTCCGCTGGCGGGGCTGTTGTTTCATCTTGCCGGCCGGCACCCGCTGGCCGGCATTGCCGTGGGCTTCGCGGCGGTATCCGGTGGTTTCAGCGCCAACCTGCTGATCGGGCCGGTGGATGCGATGCTCGCGGGGCTGACGACAGAAGCAGCGCGAGTGGTTGATCCCCAGATCACGGTGCCGGCATCGGTGAATTACTGGTTTATCGTCGCCTCCACTTTTCTGGTGGCGACGGTGATCACGCTGGTTACCCGCTTCTGGGTAGAGCCATGGCTGGGCAGCCCGCCCCCGGCCAGCGAGAGCACTGCCGCAGCCTTTCCCGGCGCGGCTGACCGGCGTGCGCTGCGGCTGGCCGGCTTTGCCACGCTGGCAGTGATTGCATTGATCCTGGCTCTGGTTGTCCCTGCCGGCGGCCCGCTGCGCAACGCGGACGGCGGCCTGCTGCCCTCGCCTCTGATCGACAGCAGTGTGGTACTGGTAGCCCTGATCGCCGCCGTAGCGGGCATCACCTATGGCTATGCCAGCGGCAGTTTTCGCCGGGGCAGCGATATCATTCAGGCGATGGAAGAAACCCTCAGCAGTCTGGCGGGCTATCTGGTGCTGATGTTTTTTGCGGCGCAGTTTGTGGCGTGGTTCAACTGGTCGAACATCGGCATTGTGCTGGCCATTCATGGCGCCAACGGGCTTGGCAGCCTGGCGCTGCCGACCGCATTGTTGTTGATACTACTGGTGCTATTCACCGCATTGCTGAATTTGCTGGTCGGCTCGGCTTCGGCCAAGTGGGGCCTGCTGGCACCGATATTTGTGCCAATGCTGCTGCTTTTGGGCATCGCCCCGGAGGCGACACAGGCGGCTTATCGCGTAGGCGATTCCAGCACCAACATCATTACCCCGCTGATGCCCTATTTTGTGCTGGTGCTGGGTTTTGCACGGCGCTACCAGCCAGAGGCCGGGGTCGGCACGCTGATCACGCTGATGCTCCCTTACAGCCTCACCTTGCTGGGGAGCTGGTCGGTATTGCTGGCCATCTGGTTGCTGGCCGGCTGGCCGCTGGGCTTTTGAAGCGCGGCCGCCGCAACGTCAGGTGACGATGCAGCGGCCGTAGCCTTTCCTCAACCTGCCTTTCTCACTCCGCTTTTCTGCTGGCGCGCAATTGCTCCGCTCGGGCGACGACCTCGTCCGCAGTAAGGCCATCCAGCGTACGAAACGGCGACGCCAGCTCGCTGGTATCACCTCGCTCCACCGCCGCCAGATCATCCTGGGTGATGCCGGCGAGCATCACCATCATCAATGCTTCGGTAAACACCCGGCGCTGGTTTTCATCCAGTTCGGCGACGACTTTTTCGAGTGATGCCTCAAACGCTTGCTCGTTGCTGGCATCCAGCCGTGGATCACTGCAACCGACGAGACAAAATGCCAGCAGCAAGCCGGCCATGATTTTTTTCATGTTGACGTTCCCTGATCGTGGAAAAAACAACAGTGGTGCGTTATTGGCGCACCACCCTGAGATTGGCCGGCAGCTCCTCGAAATTGGAGCGGAAAGGATTGATATCCAGCCCGCCACGGCGGGTAAAGCGACCGTTGACGCTCAATTGCCGGGGCGCACATTGACGCTGGATATCAAGAAAGATCTGTTCGATGACCTGCTCATGGAAGCCATCATGGTTACGAAACGAGATCAGGTAACGCAGCAAACTCGCATGGCTGATGGGCGCACCCGTATAGCGAATGATCACCGTTGCCCAATCCGGCTGTGCCGTTACCGGGCAGCGGCTGCGCAACAGATGAGAATACACCACCTCGGTGCGCTCCGCGCCCTGCTCCGTCATCAGCAGCGAGGCATCCGGCTCGAAGCCCTCCACCTCCAGCTCGATGCCGTCCAGCAGCGTGCCCTGCGGCTCCCAGGCCGGCTGGCGGGCAGCTTCTTCCAGCGTCAGCACGCGCACGTCCACCGGCCCGTCGGCGGTGTGGCCGAGGTCTTTTTCGATGGCCTGTTGCACGGCGCGGCGATCAGCAAAGCGGGTATTGGCAAAGGAATTCAGATACAGCTTCAGGGATTTGGATTCGATCAGGTTGCGGCTGACACAAGCCACCCGGATCTCCGCCATCGCCACCACCGGCTTGCCCCGGTTGTCGAGCCATGACAGCTCATAGGCATTCCACACATCCATGCCATGAAACGGCAAATGGGCGTCCAGCTCCAGCTCCTCGCGGGCATCCCAGCGCGGTATGGGGCACAACAGCGACGGTGTGTACTGATCCAGATACTCGGTCTTGCGCCCCAGGGGGGTATCACTGAACGGGTTGCTCATGGCTGTCTCCCTGCCGATCCTGATGCGAGTTTAGAACGTCAGGCCGAAAAATAAAGGTTCATCGTGATCCGGCCGGGCACAAGCCCGGCACACAGGCCACATTTTACTGCCGGATACCGATACCGCGCCGCAGCAACCACAAGGAGAACACATACAATGCCACTGTAAAGCCGACGATCGCCAGCAAGGACCCTGCCACATTGACATCACTGACGCCGAGAATGCCGTAGCGGAAACTGTTGACCATATAGACCACCGGGTTCAGCAGGGTGACGTTGCGCCAGAACTCCGGCAGCAGATCAATGGAGTAAAACACCCCGCCAAGATAAGTCAGCGGCGTCAGCACGAAGGTGGGAATGATCGAGATGTCATCAAAGTTGCGCGCAAACACCGCATTGATGAAGCCGGCCAGCGAAAACAGTACCGCAGTGAGCACCACTACCAGCAACGTCACGCCTGCATGGACCAGGCCAAGCCTGGTAAAGCAGAGCGCCAGCGCGGTGACGATCACGCCCACGGCGAGGCCGCGTGCCACACCGCCGGCGATATAGCCGCACAAGATGACGGAAGGCGACATGGGTGAGACCAGCATTTCTTCGATGGAGTGCTGGAACTTGGTGCTGAAAAATGAGCTGACCACGTTGCCGTAGCTGTTCTGGATCACGCTCATCATGATCAGCCCCGGCACGATGTATTGCATGTAATCAAAGCCGCCCATGTCACCGATACGGCTGCCGATCAGGTTGCCGAAAATCACGAAGTACAATGACATGGTGATGGCTGGCGGCAGCAACGTCTGCGGCCAGATACGGGTAAAGCGCCGGATTTCCTTGATCAGGATGGTGAGAAAGGCCACCCACTGTTCTTTCATGCTCATGGCTGCACCTCGCCGGACAGGTTGCGCTCCACCAGACGCATGAACAGCTCCTCCAGCCGGTTGGCCTTGTTGCGCATGCTCATCACGGCAATATTGCGCTGCGCCAGCTGATTGAATACTTCGTTCAAGGGTTCGGTTTTTGGCACATCCACCTCCAGCGTGCGTGCATCACGCATACGCACCTGAAAGCCATTCAGCGCTGGCGCCTCGCTGATGCGATCGGCCAGATCCAGCACAAAGGTTTCCATATGCAGTTTTTCCAGCAGCGATTTCATATCGGTGTTTTCCACCAACGTGCCGTGATCGATGATGGCGATATGCCGGCAGAGGGATTCCGCCTCTTCCAGGTAGTGGGTGGTCAGAATGATCGTCTTTCCTTTCCGATTCAGTTCGGTGAGAAAATCCCACATGGAACGGCGCAGCTCGATATCCACGCCGGCGGTGGGCTCATCAAGAATCAGCAATTCCGGCTCATGCACCAGCGCGCGGGCAATCATCAGCCGGCGCTTCATACCACCGGAGAGCTGCCGCGCCTGGCTGTCTCGTTTGTCCCACAAGCCCAGCTGGCGCAGGTATTTTTCCGCCGCAGCGCGGGCCGGCGCCGGCGCAATGCCGTAATAGCCCGCCTGGGTGGTGACGATATCGAACACCTTTTCAAACTGGTTGAAGTTGAATTCCTGCGGCACCACACCGAGCTTGCGCTTCGCCAGCTCTCGCTCACTGTCCAGCGAATGGCCAAAAATCGACACCTCGCCGCCACTCTTGTTCACCAGCGAGCTGACGATACCGATGGTGGTGGATTTGCCGGCGCCGTTCGGGCCCAGCAGGGCAAAAAAGTCGCCTTTCTGAACATCCAGGCTGATATCTTTCAGCGCCTGGACGCCGTTCTTGTAAGTTTTATTGAGATGACGAATAGACAGCGCGACCAAGAGCACACCTCGCGGCAAAAAAACGGGTCAGGGAGCGGCGAATATCGGGGCGGCGACAGGCAATTTCAAGCGCCCGCCGATTCAGGCCGGACCGCTCAGGCTCCGGCAGTGCGTAGCGGTGGCAAGTCGGCCAGCGCCAGGTGATGCACAGCAGTGCGGCCGGGCTCGCCGCGCCACACCCAGTGCAAGTGCGTATCGTCAAACCAGAGCCAGACGCCTTCCATCATCCAGGGCCACTCTTCGTCAGTCACCGATGTGCGGCCCAGCAGGCCGGCGACAAAGGTGGCCAGAATGGTATCGTGCGTGACATGCACGGCCATCATACCTTCACAGGGCTGGCGCTGGTACAGATAGCGGGCCAGCTTGCCCTGGCCATCCTCGGGGCTGAGCACCCCCTCGATGGGGCTGACGAGATGCCGGTTGATAAAACCGACCGCCCCCAGCTCGAAAAACAACGCCCCACACTTGCGGATATCCTGCACATAGCAGCCCGGCTCAACCAGATCCATCACCTCGTGTAGCACCAGCGGCTCCGGCGCCAGCCCGGCGCGGCGGCCACCGACATGCATGGCACGCGCCGTATCCAGGCACCGGCCGACCGGGCTGGAATAAAATGCGCTCACCGGGCGTGGCAGCCGGGCGCCCCAGTCGCGCGCCAGCGCCACCCCTTCGGGCGTCAGCGCCAGGCGATAATCGGCAAATCCGTTGGGAGATTCCTCCCGCACTGAGTGACGCGTGAGCAAGTGGATCGGGCGGTGCTGCGGCAACAGCTCCGAGGCGGATTCAAGCCGGGGATGCAGACGGGCCATGGCAGCTCCGGCCAGCACTGGCTGGCCATTTTCTCCCTTCATCGACATATCAGGCATCATCAATGACAGCGCCCGCGGGGTCAAACCGGTGCCGTTTCGCATAACTCGAGCCAGCGCTCGATACCGCGGCTGCGAAATTTCTGCTTGTGCAGCACAGCATAGAAACGCCGGGAAAAATCACGCCCCGGCGTCGCCAGCGGCACCAGGCTGCCACGACGAAACGCCTCCACCAGCGTGACCCTGGAAAGGCAGCCAATGCCAAGGCCTGCCTCGACCGCCCGCTTGATCGCCTCGGTATGCTGCAACTCCAGCAGAATATTCAGCCGGGGCAATAACCCGTGCATGGCACGATCGAACGTCTGCCGTGTGCCGGAGCCTTGCTCCCGCAAGATCCAGGTGGCCGCCAGCAGCTCGTCTTCCCCCAGTTCGCCCGCCTTTGCCAGCGGATGATCCGGGCAGCAGAACACCACCAGCTCGTCATCACGCCAAGGCATCGCTTCCAGATCCGGGTGCTGAAGCTCACCTTCGATCAGCCCGATATCCAGCCGGAAGTGCAGCACCTGCATGGCAATGTGTGCGGTGTTGCCCACCTCCAGCGCCACCCGGACGCCCGGCACCTCGTTCATGTAACGGGCCATGATGCCCACCGCCAGATAATTGCCGATCGTCAACGTGGCACCGACTTTCAGCTCCCCCATTTCGGTGTTGCCGGCCAGCAGCCGCTCCAGCTCACCCGCCTGCTCCAGCAGGCTCTGAGCCTTGGGCAACAGCACCCGGCCAAGCTCGTTGAGCTTGAGCCGCTTGCCGGCGCGGTCAAACAGCGACACACCGAACTGATGCTCCAGCTCACGCAGGGCACCGCTGGCCGCAGACTGCGACATGGCCAGCGATTCTGCCGCGCGGCTGATGTTTTCACCGCGTGCGGTGGCAAGAAACACCTCCAGCTGCCGTAACGTGTAACGCACCCCTACTCTCCCTGACCCACTCGTTATATACTTATAACCGATAAGCCATATTAATATATCCCATTTTACCGATATAATAAGTAGCGTTATCCTATTGCAACCGAGTCGCGAATGGCTTTCATTTGTCGGCCATTTCGTCCCAGCCCCAGAGTGAGAGTTACAGACATGTCAAACTTGAACAAGGAAACGGTCACCAGCGTCCGTCACTGGAATGACACCCTGTTCAGCTTCACCACCAGCCGCGACCCCGGCTTCCGGTTCAAGAACGGCTATTTCACCATGATTGGCCTGGAAGTCGACGACAAGCCGTTGCTGCGTGCTTACAGCATCGTCAGCGCCAACTATGAGGAAGAGCTGGAGTTTTTCAGCATCAAGGTGCCGGATGGCCCGCTCACCTCACGGCTGCAAAATATCCAGGTAGGCGACCAGGTACTGATCGGCCGCAAGCCCACCGGCACCCTGGTGGCGGAGCATGTGCTGCCGGGGCGCAATCTGTATCTGCTCAGCACAGGTACGGGCCTGGCGCCGTTCATCAGCATCATCAAGGATCCGGAGATCTACGAGCACTTCGACAAGATCATCCTCACCCACGGCGTGCGCTTTGTTTCCGAGCTTGCCTATCAGGATCTGATCGAGAAAGAGCTGCCGGAGCACGAATACTTTGGTGATGTGGTGCGAGAAAAGCTGATCTATTACCCCACCGTCACACGGGAGCCCTACCGCAACCAGGGCCGCCTGACGCAGCTGATGGAAAGCGGCAAGCTTTACAGCGATATCGGCCTGCCCGACATCAACCCGGAAACAGATCGCTTCATGCTGTGCGGCAGCCCGGCCATGCTGAAAGACCTGACCGCTCACCTTGACTCACGCGGCTTCCGCGAAACACGAGGCGGCGAGCTGGGCCACTACGTCATCGAGCGAGCCTTTGTCGAGAAATAAACACATTGCCCGAGCGACAAAAAAGGCTGCTCCGGCAGCCTTTTTCGTGAAATCAGGTAGTTGGCATCGCCTGAAGGAAAAAAACGTTGCCCACATGCTTGACGACGCATCGGCTATTGGGAATAATGCGCAGCCTCTCAGGGCGGCAACGACAAACTGCCATCACAGGCCGAAAACCTGTTTTGTCAGAACCCTGAAATGAGCGTCTGCAAAGCATAGCTTTGCCGGGCTCGAAGCGGCACCATGTGCCGGGTAGTCGTAAAGGTTTATGCACCCGTAGCTCAGTTGGGTGAGCAGGGATAAAGCGAAAGACATTTCGCCCCTGCGAACGCCATTCGGGTATTACCGAATGGCCGGAATTTCAGGGCGAAGCCCTGAAATGAGCGTCTGCAAAGCACAGCTTTGCCAGGCTCGAAGTGGCACCGAGTGCCAACAAGCAGTAGTGAAGGTTTATGCACCCGTAGCTCAGTTGGATAGAGCGTCTGGCTACGAACCAGAAGGTCGGAGGTTCGAATCCTTCCGGGTGTACCACCAAGACAAGGGGTTGCCAGCCGGCAACCCCTTTCTTTTTCTCTCGTCTTTTTCCCCTCGCAAAAGTCGCATCAACCTCCGGCGCATGGAGCGCATGTCTACACCCCCTTAAGCTTCCCCTCGCATAGTGGCAGAATGCCTTCTTTTTACGGCCATCTGATATCACCATGCTCCTGCTCCGCCTTGCCCTGCTTTGCAGTGCTCTGCTGCCTGCTGCCCTGCTCGCGGCCCCCCAGGATTTTGGCCGCGCCAAGGTCGAGGCGCGGCAACACGTCTACCATGATCGCAACGAGATCGGCGATGCCTATTGCGGCTGCACTTGGCAGTGGGCCGGCCGCTCGGGCGGCAGGGTTGATCTGGCCGGGTGCGGTTACCGGATTCGTGCGCAGCCGAACCGGGCGCAGCGTATCGAGTGGGAGCATATCGTGCCGGCTTCCAGCTTCGGCAGGCAGCGGCAGTGCTGGCAACAAGGCGGGCGGGCTCACTGCACGGCAACCGATCCGGTGTTCTCCGCCATGGAAGCGGATCTGCACAACCTCACCCCCGTGGTGGGCGAGGTCAACGCCGACCGCAGCAATTACGATTTCGGCATGCTGCCAGGCGTGCCGCCCCGCCATGGTCAGTGTGATGTACGGGTGGATTTCGCCGGCCGCACGATGCAGCCCCCGGCTGCCTTTCGTGGCCAGATTGCTCGCACTTACTTTTACATGGCCGACCGCTACGACCTGCGCCTTGCGCCGGCCCAGCAACGATTGCTCATGGCCTGGCATCGCCAGCACCCGGTCAGCGCCTGGGAGCGGGAGCGCAACCAGCGTATTCAGGTGCGCATGGGCCATGGCAACCTCTTTGTAACCGGCGAGCGCGAGTGGCAATTGCATCACCGCAACAGCCGCGAAGGGTTGATATCGTCGCTGCCCTCTGCCACCACCCCGCCGGTCTCGGCACAACCGGCACCCGCCCACGGCAACCGCAACAGTCGCATTTACCACCTGCCAGACTGCCCCGGCTATACAGCGATGGCTGACCGTAACCGGGTGCTGTTCACCAGCGCTGCGGCGGCCGAGGCGGCGGGTTACCGTAAGGCGCTCAACTGCCCCTGAAATATATATATTTCATTGATATATCGTTATTTTCATGGCATCCTGCCTTGCCGCGCTCCCTCGTCGATACAGGAGATGTTCATGCACGCCGCAGGCAGGCCACTCATTGGCCTTTTGTCCATGGTTAGCGAGTACTGAGGCGATGCGGGTTCCCTCCCATGCAGAAACCAATGGTGATCTGATTCGCCCGTCCCTGCTGCTCTATCGAGCAGCCGGATACGCCATGCCGCTGTGCATGATCGCTACCTTGCTGCACCTGATTACCGACTTGTCTTTTGCAAGCTGGCTGGCAAGGCCGGCACTGGTGGTATATCTGCTGATGCAGGCCCGCCACCTGACCGGTATGGCCCGTGTTGTGCTGGTCGCTACCGTAGCAGGCTCGGCAGCTACAATAATGAGCCACCCCGAACCCGTGCCGCTGTTGCTGCAAGCGCTGGATCGTTTCTGCTTCTTTGCCACCTTCATGGCTTCGTTGAGCCTGCTCAGGCTGGCGGCGTTGCGCTCAAGGCTGATTCGTGAAGCCGGCCATGCCCTGATCCATCAGAAACCCTCTTGGCGCTATCCTGCGATTTCCATGGGCACCATGTCGTTCGGGATCATTCTCAATATCGGTGCCCTGAGCCTGTTCGGCACCATGATCCAGAAAGGCAATACGTTGCGCTCTGCTGGCGGTGACGAAGCGCTGCGTGCTGCCCGCGAACGCCGCATGATTCTTGCCATGCTGCGCGGCTTTGCGCTGACACCGCTGACCTCCCCGCTGGGTATCGCCGTGGTGGTGCTGCTCTCCAGCATGCCCCAGCTCACCTGGCCGATGCTACTGCCGCTGGCGCTGCCTATCGCGGCGGTGATGATGCTGACCGGCTGGTGGCTCGACTGGTTTCAGGGCCCGCCGCTGGCGCCTGGCTCAAAACGAGTGCGCCCCTCGCTGCGGCCACTGGCGCGCTTCAGCCTGATCGTGGTGGCCATCACGGCCACCGCGCTGCTGCTGAGCCCTATCGGCAATATGGGGCTGCCGGTGGCCGTGTTGATCGCCTGCCCGGCCTGTGCCTTTGTCTGGCTGGCCAGCCAGCGCACCCGGCTTGCCGGGGGCACAGGCACGGCACGCGCCGGCATGCTGGTCTGGCGCCGTTCGGCGCAGATCTTTGCCGCCAATCGCAGCGAGATCGTGATTCTCGGCGGCTCCGCATTTGTCGGCGCGCTGATTACGCCCTGGGTGGATATCGAGCTGCTCAATGCCTGGCTGGTGTCCACCGGCTTGCAAGGCCTGGGGCTGGCAGTAGCGGCTATGTTCCTGACGCTTGCCTGTGGCCAGTTCGGACTCAACCCGATCATCAGCGTGACGCTGATCCTCTCACTGCTGCCGGATCCACAGGCGCTGGGGCTGGCACCGGAAGTGCTCGCGGTGGCGCTGATGAGCGCCTGGACGCTCTCGATGATGTCCTCGCCCTTCACGACCATTCTGTTGATGGTGAGCAATTTCTGCGGCCGTTCGCCCTACTTTGTCGCCTGGCGCTGGAACGGGCTTTATTACCTGCTATGCATTCCACTCATCATCGCCGTGCTGGCCATCGGGCAAGCTCTGCTAGGCTGAACATGGCGAACGTACCTGACATGGCGCTATCGTAGATTGCGACGGCGTGCACTCCGTACGATGCCTGTGATTGCAGAATGCGCTGCCTTCCGGGCACGGTACTTTCCAAATACAGCACTTCCCGAACACACCACTTTTCAAACACAGAGATTTCCAGGCACAGCACTTGTCAAACGCAGTGATCCCTGAACACAACGCCGCTAAAACAGATTTGCCTGAGCACCATATCTTCCTGAGCGCCACTCCTTCTTGGGCATCATACATGCCCGAGCTTAGCGCTTTCCGAACGCGCTGCTTGCGGCCGGTGCGCCAGGTCGGCACATTTTCACTCCACCAGGCCTAGCCTGGATTCAAAAAGCTCATCGTCGATTTTCGTCGAGCCATTTCCGATATCCGCGAAAACACCAATGGGCTGCCCAACGAAGAAAAAAATGGCCACATGGGGGACATGTGGCCGAGGGGAATCCCGGTCGTTGCCACCGGGAGGGAAGCTTTTTAGCAAGAATCAGAACTTCACGTTTACACCCAGCGCATAGTTAGACGGTGTGTTGTCGTACTGGCCAGTTTCGGCAAACACATAGACCTGGCTGTTCAGATGGCGTTTTACCTGAAAGATCACACCCTCGTTGTCTTCGCTATCGAGCTCATGATCTTTTTCTACATAAGCCACGGCCGACGACCAGCGCTCATTCAGCGAGTAATCGAACCGGGCCGCCCAGGATGTAAAGTCGTTGGCCAACCCATCCGGCACGTCATTCTGCTCTACCAGCGCGCTGACCTTGAAGCGATCCCAGCTGTAACCGATAGAGGCCGCATTACGCTCCTCTTTCTCACCACTGCCTGCTTGCTTGTCCGAGATGAAAACCTGACCTACGGCAAAATCGAAGCCGCCGTTCTTGTACAGAGCACGATAGCTCCAGGCGTCGATGTCCTCATCGTTGTTCTTGTTGAACGTAAAGGAACCAAAGATCACCTGCCAGCCAGCAAATCTGGGAGTGGCGTATGCCAGCAGGTTTGTGGTGACATCACCTTGAGTGAAGAACCGGTTGATACCGGTGCGAGAATGCATCCCGTTGTATTCGAAATCGGTAGTTGCGCCATAGATATGCGCGAATTGCCCACTACTGGATCGCGGCGCAACCACAAAAGTACCGTAACGAGTCGGTATTGCAATTTTTGCATCACGCACGTAAAAGTCATCCGCGCTGCCACTGGGGCTGTAAACAAGCGGATCCAGGTCGTTCGCAGCCGCGCCAAAATCCGCAATGAATTGGTAGTTAATGGCGAAACCGTCGAATTTATACGAGCCGGCCACACCTGCACGCAGGTCGAAAGCCCAAGCGTCCAGGTCACGCCCATCCACTTTCAGGCCGCCCATGCCCATTTCACCTGTGAACCTGGGCCCGTCTGCCAGGGCAACAGTGGAGCCCAGTAGGGCTGCGCAGGAAACGGCAATGGCCAGATTTGTTTTTCTCATAATGATTCACCCTAGTCCTGTAAAATTTATTCTGTGACCGACGTGTCGGTCCGGGTCGTCTTTGGTGTTGCTTCGGATGTCTTCCCCGTGTTCACGGCATGGCAAGGTTTCGCTAGCGGTAGCGCACGCTCCGGCCTTGCGGGAAGTCATATATGTCCCGACGGCGAGCAGCTGCCTCGCCATCGATGGTTTTCCGATTGGTTACCAGCCCTCTGACGCGGCAACCTACCGGCCCGATGACGGCTGCGGCCCGCACTGTTGCTGCGGGCCGTAGCTGGTGTTATCGCCCTAAAGCCTCGGCAGTTTCGCCTCCAATGCCCCACTGGCTTTTCGGTATTTCCTGAACCAGCACACGCACGGCTTCCCGGCGCGCACCGATGCTGTCGCAGATCGCGTCCGTTACCGCAGCGATCAGTTTGGCTTTTGCCGCTTCATCACGGCCTTCCATGATCTGAATTGTTGCGATTGGCATGTTAGTGCTCCGTTCAGATTCGCTTGGGATCAGACAAACCGCATGGATACGCTGCCCATATCCTGAGCGCGCAGTGTCACCGCATCGCCGGCCTGCACAGTGACAGCAGCGGTGATAGCGCCCGAAAGGATCACGCTGCCAGCCGGAATTTCCTCGCCGCGCTCGCCGAGCATATTGGCCAGCATGGCGATGCTGGTCGCCGGGTGGCCTAGCACCGCCGCACCGGCGCCCAGCTCCACCACCTTGCCGTTGATCTCCATCACCAGGCCCATGTTGCGCAGATCAAGGTCACGCACGTTGCGGGCACGGGTGCCGGTGACAAAGCGCGAAGACGAGGCGTTGTCGGCAATTACGCTCACCAGATCAAATTTGAAATCCCGATAACGGGAATCGATGATTTCCACGGCCGGCAAGACGAAATCGGTGGCGGCAAGCACTGTGCCCACGTGGCAGCCGGGCCCCTTCAAGGGCGCTTTAGTGACGAACGCGATCTCCGCTTCCACCTTCGGGTGGATCAGGTCTTTCATTTCGATCTCGCCGCTGTCCGGGCGCTCGAAATAATCCGCCAGAAAACCGTAGATCGGTGTTTCCACACCCATCTGCTGCATTTTGGCCCGTGACGTCAGGCCCATTTTCATGCCGACGATGCGGTTGCCGCGAGCAATCTTGCGGCGACGGATTTCCCACTGCACCTCGTAGGCATCGTTGAAATCCATATCCGGGTAATCATCGGTAATCTTGGTGATATCGTGTGCTTGCAGCTCCGCCTGCTCGACGTGATCTGCCAGTTTTTCGATCTGTTCCCGTGTCAGGCTCATCCTGCTTCTCCCGTTGCGTGTTCTTTATCAGCGTTGACTGCGTGGTGCTGAGCCAACATGTCCAGCGCCACATCCACAATCATGTCTTCCTGGCCACCGACCATGCGGCGCCGGCCCAGCTCGACCAGAATGT
>NZ_JALKII010000018.1 GCF_023051175.1 Alcanivorax quisquiliarum
ACGCGGGTCAGCGCAGCGGTCAGCGTCGTCTTGCCATGGTCAACGTGACCAATCGTGCCTACGTTCAGGTGCGGTTTGTTACGTTCGAACTTTGCCTTTGCCACGGATATATCCTCTATATTCTTTACGTTTTACTGTCCGGCTACCGGGGCTTGTCAGCCCCGGTTCTTGATGACTTCCTGCGCCACGTTATTCGGGGTTTCCGCGTAGCGGATGAACTCCATGCTGTAAGTGGCACGGCCCTGG
This sequence comes from Alcanivorax quisquiliarum, assembly GCF_023051175.1. Taxonomy (GTDB): domain Bacteria; phylum Pseudomonadota; class Gammaproteobacteria; order Pseudomonadales; family Alcanivoracaceae; genus Isoalcanivorax; species Isoalcanivorax quisquiliarum. The sequence goes on from NZ_JALKII010000018.1 coordinate 247, forward strand.
GAAGCAGAGCGCAGCGCCGTAGCATAACCAAACATTTCCGACAGCGGCACCTCGGCCTTCAACTGCTTGCTGCCACCCGGAATGTCTTCCATGCCCTGGACGATGCCACGACGACGGTTCAGGTCACCCATGATGTCGCCCATGTACTCTTCGGGCGTCTCCACTTCGACCTTCATCATCGGCTCCAGCAGCACGATGCCTGCCTTGGGTGCGCCTTCACGCACAGACAGCGCACCCGCCATGCGGAACGCATTTTCGTTGGAATCCACTTCGTGGTAGGAACCATCGTACAGCGTCGCTTTCACGCCCAGCACGGGGAACCCTGCCAGCACACCCGACTTCAGCTGCTCGCGGATGCCCTTCTCGATAGCGTTGAAGTACTCTTTCGGTACCACACCACCGTGAATTTCTTCTTCGAAGATGAACTCCTGCTCGCTGTCGGCACCCAGCGGCTCCAGACGTACGCGCACGTGCCCGTACTGCCCGCGACCACCAGACTGCTTGACGAACTTGCCTTCTGCTTCCACCGCTTTGGTGATCGTCTCGCGATACGCAACCTGCGGTGCACCGATGTTCGCGTCCACGTTGAATTCACGCTTCATCCGCTCGACCAGAATCTCCAGGTGCAGCTCACCCATACCGGAAATGATGGTCTGACCGGATTCTTCGTCGGAATGCACACGGAACGACGGGTCTTCCTGTGCCAGACGGCCCAGTGCAATACCCATCTTTTCCTGATCTGCTTTCGACTTCGGCTCAACCGCCACGGAAATTACCGGCTCCGGGAACTCCATGCGCTCCAGGATGATCGGCTTTTCCAGCGAGCACAGGGTTTCACCGGTGGTGACTTCCTTGAGGCCAACACACGCACAGATATCACCCGCACGCACTTCCTTGATCTCTTCCCGGCTGTTGGCGTGCATTTGCAGCAGACGGCCGATGCGCTCTTTCTTGTCCTTGGTGGCGTTGAGTACGGTTTCACCCGAGCTGAGCACGCCCGAGTACACCCGCACGAACGTCAACGAGCCAACGAACGGGTCGGTGGCAATCTTGAACGCCAGCGCCGCGAAGGGCTCATCATCAGCAGAGTGCCGCTCCGCCGCCTCGCCGTTGGGCAACTCACCGCGGATGGATTCGACATCGTCCGGCGCCGGCAGGTAGTGGATGACGCCATCCAGCATCGCCTGCACGCCCTTGTTCTTGAACGCGGAGCCACAGAAAGTCGGCACGATTTCACCCGCCAGCACTCGCTGACGCAGCGCGCCGTGGATTTCCTCCTCGGTCAGCTCGTCGCCGCCCAGGTACTTTTCCATCAGCTCTTCGTTGGCTTCTGCTGCGCTTTCGATCAGCTTTTCACGGTACTCTTCGCACTGCTCCAGCATCTCTGCAGGCGGATCTTTCAGCTCGAAGGAAAGCCCCTGATCAGCTTCGCTCCACCAGATGGCCTTCATGGTGATCAGATCCACCACGCCCTTGAAATTCTCTTCCTCGCCAATCGGCAGCTGCATCGGCACCGGGTTTGCACCCAGGCGCTTTTTCATCTGCTCGACCACACGCAGGAAATTTGCGCCGGTCCGGTCCATCTTGTTGATGAAAGCAAGACGGGGGACGGAATATTTGTTGGCCTGGCGCCATACCGTCTCGGACTGCGGCTGCACACCACCCACAGCGCAGTAAACCATTACCGCACCATCCAGCACACGCATGGAACGCTCTACCTCAATGGTAAAGTCTACGTGCCCCGGAGTATCGATGATGTTGATCCGGTGCTCGGGGAACTGCTTCGCCATGCCACTCCAGAAGCAGGTGGTCGCCGCTGAGGTAATGGTGATACCCCGCTCCTGCTCCTGCTCCATCCAGTCCATGGTGGCGGCGCCATCGTGGGTTTCACCGATCTTGTGGGAAACACCTGTGTAAAACAGAATCCGCTCGGAAGTTGTCGTCTTGCCCGCGTCAATGTGAGCGCTGATACCGATATTTCTGTAGCGATTCAGAGGAGTCTTGCGTGCCACGTTGCTATCCTCACGTCATGCTTTGCTGCGAATGTGGGGGCCAGTCTGCCTGCAGACTGGCCCAATGCGTGCCCCGATCAGAAGCGATAGTGAGAGAAGGCCTTGTTGGCTTCTGCCATGCGGTGAACATCTTCCCGCTTGCGAATGGCAGAACCCTTGCCTTCCGCTGCGTCCAGGATCTCACCGGCCAGACGGGCAGCCATGCTTTTCTCGCCACGCTTGCGGGCGGCGTCCACCAGCCAACGCATGGCCAGCGCGGTACGGCGGCTGGGGCGAACCTCCACCGGCACCTGGTAGGTGGCGCCACCTACCCGGCGGGACTTCACTTCTACCATCGGACGGATGGCATCGAGGGCTTTCTCGAAATACTCAAGCGGCTCGGCCTTCTTGCGCTCTTCGACAACGTCCAGAGCACCATAAACAATGCGCTCGGCGACCGACTTCTTGCCGGATTCCATGACGTGGTTGATGAACTTCGCGAGCAGCTGGCTTCCGAATTTCGGGTCCGGCAGGATCTCGCGTTTGGCGGCGACGCGTCTTCTTGGCATGGATGTGTTCCTCTTACAACCCCGCAGGGCGGGGAATGCTTCAGGGTTAACCGGGACAGCCCGACATGGGCAGCCCGTCCTTACTCATCCCGCCGCAAGCACTCGCTTGCGGTAGTCTGAATGGAGCCATGGCTCCGCTTTGCCATCACATCTGCAACCGATGCAACGACGAAAGGAAGCCAGCGGCTTCCTTTCCGGTACCAGCCACCCCGCTCGGGAGCAGCGGCATCGAAACGACAGACAGCGCCCTCTGGCGCAGCCTTGCGTTATTTCTTCGGACGCTTGGCGCCGTACTTGGAGCGGCGCTGCTGACGACCGTTTACACCCGCAGTATCCAGGGTGCCGCGCACGGTGTGGTAACGCACACCCGGCAGATCCTTCACCCGGCCACCACGAATCAATACCACGGAGTGCTCCTGCAGGTTGTGGCCTTCGCCACCGATGTAGGAGCTGACCTCGTAGCCGTTCGTCAGGCGCACACGGCAAACCTTGCGCAGCGCGGAGTTCGGCTTCTTCGGGGTGGTGGTGTACACGCGAGTACAGACACCACGACGCTGCGGGCTGCCCTGCAACGCCACGGAGTCACTTTTTTCTACCTTGCTCTTGCGCGGCTTGCGCACCAGCTGGTTTATGGTTGCCATGAAAACTAATGCTCCACGCTTACATTTCTGTGACGATAACCGGGATGACCCTGAAATACGTCACCCGAAAGGGTGCGAATTCTAGGGAACGACCCCGCGGCAAGTCAAGCCAGCGGGGCCTCTTCCTCCCTCATTTTTTTGCACTCACCGGCCAAAGCCGGCCAGCAATCAGTTCTCGTTGGAGAAACTGAGTGCCTCGGACAATGCCTGCTCCACCTCATCCATGGTCGGTGCTTCCGGCCCGCGGGCCAGATCGCGCTGACGACGGCGCTCCATGTGGTAGGCATAGCCCGTACCGGCCGGGATCAGACGACCCACAACCACGTTCTCTTTCAGGCCGCGGAGACCGTCTTCCTTGCCGGTTACCGCCGCTTCGGTCAACACCCGGGTGGTCTCCTGGAAGGAGGCCGCGGAGATGAACGATTCGGTGGCCAGCGATGCCTTGGTGATACCCAGCAACATACGCTCGTAACGCGGCAACATCTTGTCGGCCGCCTTCAGGCGATCGATTTCAGTCAGCACACGCGCCAGCTCGACCTGCTCGCCCTTGATGAAGGACGATTCGCCCACTTCGCTGATTTCCACCTTGCGCAGCATCTGACGGATGATCACTTCAATGTGCTTGTCGTTGATCTTCACACCTTGCAGGCGGTAAACCTCCTGCACTTCGTTGACGATATAGCGCGCAAGCTCTGTCTCGCCCAGCAGGCGCAGGATGTCGTGCGGGTTCAGCGGGCCATCGGAGATCACCTCACCCTTGGCCACCTGCTCACCTTCGAACACGTTCAGCTGGCGCCATTTCGGGATCAGCTCCTCGTGCACGTCGCCGCCGTCGTCCGGGGTGATGACCAGTCGCACCTTGCCTTTGGTCTCTTTACCGAACGACACCACACCGCTCTTCTCGGCCAGAATCGCTGCTTCTTTCGGCTGGCGAGCTTCGAACAGATCCGCCACGCGCGGCAGACCACCGGTGATATCCCGCGTCTTGGAGGATTCCTGTGGAATCCGCGCAATCACGTCACCAATGCGAATTTCAGCGCCATCACGCAGGCCCGTCAACGAGCCGGCCGGCAGGTAGTATTGGGCCGGCGTGTCTGAGTTCGGCATGTTCACCGGCTTGCCCTTGGCATCCAGCACCCGAATCACCGGACGCAGATCCTTGCCGGAAGTCGGACGATCCTTGGCATCGATCAGCTCGATGGTGGTCAGGCCGGTCAGCTCATCCGTGGTGTAGTTGACGGTGATGCCTTCTTCCATATCGCCGAACTGCACCCGGCCTTCAACTTCGGCAATGATCGGGTGAGTATGCGGGTCCCAGGTGGCCACGATCTGCCCGCCTTCCACCATGTCGCCATCGTTGGCGGTGATCAGCGCACCGTAAGGCACCTTGTAGCGCTCACGTTCACGGCCGATTTCATCCGCCACTGCCAGCTCGCCGGAGCGCGAAACAGCCACCAGGCCGTCCTTGTGCGCCACCGTCTTGATGTTGTGCAGACGCACGCTGCCGCCATGCTTGATCTGGATGCTGGCGATTGCCGAAGCCCGGCTCGCCGCACCACCGATATGGAACGTACGCATGGTCAGCTGGGTGCCCGGCTCACCGATCGACTGGGCAGCGATAACACCCACCGCCTCGCCGATATTGATACGGTGGCCACGGGCCAGATCCCGGCCGTAGCACTGGGCGCAGACGCCGTAACGGGTTGCGCAGCTGATCGCCGAGCGCACCATCACTTCGTCAACACCGCTGTCTTCCAGCAGATCCACCAAGTTCTCGTCGAGCAGGGTGCCCGCCTCGGCCAGCACATCATCGGTACCCGGTGCAATCACGTCGCGGGCAACTACACGGCCCAGTACGCGCTCGCGAAGCGGCTCGACAACATCACCACCTTCGATCAGCGGCGTCATCAACAGGCCGTTCTCGGTGCCGCAATCCAGCTCTGTGACCACCAGATCCTGAGCAACATCCACCAGGCGGCGGGTCAGGTAACCGGAGTTGGCTGTCTTCAGTGCCGTATCAGCCAGGCCCTTACGCGCACCGTGAGTGGAGATGAAGTACTGAAGTACGTTCAGCCCCTCACGGAAGTTGGAGGTAATCGGCGTCTCGATGATCGAGCCATCCGGCTTGGCCATCAGGCCACGCATACCTGCCAGCTGACGAATTTGCGCAGCGGAGCCCCGAGCGCCGGAATCCGCCATCATCCAGATCGGGTTGAAGGAGCCTTGCTGCTCTTCCTCACCCTTCCGGTTGATGACCGTTTCGCTCTTGAGGTTATCCATCATGGCCTTGGCAATCTGATCGTTGGTGCGCGACCAGATATCGACCACTTTGTTGTAGCGCTCGCCACGAGTCACCAGACCGGAAGCAAACTGCTCCTCGATCTCGCGCACCTCGTCTTCGGCGCTGGCCAGAATGGTCACTTTCTCGGTGGGGATCACCATGTCCTCGATGCCCACAGACGAGCCCGAGTGGGTGGCTTCCCGGAAACCGAGATACATCAGCTGGTCGGCAAAGATACAGGTCTGCTTGGTGCCCAGAATGCGGTAGCACTGGTTCAGCAGACGTGACACCGCCTTCTTGGTCATCGGCTGGTTGACCGCGTCGAACGCAATCCCCTTCGGCACGATTTCCCACAGCTTGCAACGGCCCGCTGTGGTATCCGCGATAAACGTGCGCTCCGTGATATTGCCATCCTTGTCGTTCACGGTTTCATTGATGCGCACCTTGATGCGTGCGTGCAGATCAATGGCATTGTTGCCCAGTGCGCGGCTCACTTCCCGGGCATCCGTGAAGTACATGCCTTCACCCAGCGCATTCACGCGGTCACGGGTGATGTAGTAAAGGCCGAGTACCACGTCCTGTGTCGGCACGATGATCGGCTCACCGCTGGCCGGCGACAGGATGTTGTTGGTGGACATCATCAGCGCACGGGCTTCGAGCTGGGCTTCCAGAGTCAGCGGAACGTGCACCGCCATCTGGTCACCGTCGAAGTCGGCGTTGAACGCCGCACACACCAGCGGATGCAGCTGGATCGCCTTACCTTCGATCAGCACCGGCTCGAACGCCTGGATACCCAGACGGTGCAACGTCGGTGCGCGGTTCAGCAGCACCGGGTGCTCGCGGATCACTTCGGCCAGGATATCCCAGACCTCGGCGGTTTCGCGCTCGACCATTTTCTTGGCGGCCTTGATGGTAGTCGCCAGGCCACGCCCTTCCAGCTTGGCAAAGATGAACGGCTTGAACAGCTCCAGCGCCATTTTCTTCGGCAGGCCACATTCGTGCAGTTTCAGCGTTGGCCCAACCACGATCACGGAACGACCGGAGTAGTCCACGCGCTTGCCGAGCAAATTCTGACGGAACCGGCCCTGCTTGCCCTTGATCATGTCGGCCAGCGATTTCAGCGGGCGCTTGTTGGAGCCGGTGATGGCGCGGCCACGGCGGCCGTTATCCAGCAGCGCATCCACGGATTCCTGCAACATCCGCTTTTCGTTGCGCACGATGATATCCGGCGCAGCCAGATCCAGCAGACGCTTGAGGCGGTTGTTGCGGTTGATCACACGGCGATACAGATCGTTGAGATCCGAGGTCGCAAAGCGGCCACCATCCAGCGGCACCAGCGGACGCAGATCCGGCGGCAACACCGGCAGCACCGTCATGATCATCCATTCCGGACGGTTACCCGAAGCCTGGAACGCTTCCATCAGCTTGAGCCGCTTGGACAGCTTCTTCAGCTTGGTGTCGGAGCCGGTGGATTCGATCTCTTCGCGCAGATCGGCAATATCCTGCTCAAGATCGAGTTTTTCCAGTAGTGCCTGAACTGCTTCGGCACCCATGCGGGCGTCGAACTCGTCACCGAACTCTTCCAGCTTCTCGAAGTACTCTTCATCGTTGAGAATCTGGCCCTGTTCGAGATCGGTCATACCCGGCTCGATCACCACGAAGGATTCGAAGTACAGCACACGCTCGATGTCACGCAGCGTCATATCCAGCATCAGACCGATGCGGGACGGCAGCGATTTCAGGAACCAGATGTGTGCAACCGGGCTGGCCAGCTCAATGTGCCCCATGCGATCACGGCGCACTTTCGACAGCGTCACTTCGACACCGCATTTCTCACAGATCACACCACGGTGCTTCAGCCGCTTGTACTTGCCGCACAGGCACTCGTAATCCTTGATCGGGCCAAAGATACGGGCGCAGAACAGGCCATCCCGTTCCGGCTTGAAGGTACGGTAGTTGATCGTTTCAGGTTTCTTGACCTCACCAAAGGACCAAGAACGGATCAGATCCGGCGGCGCCAGACCGATCTTGAGTTTATCAAACTCAGTGACTTGTCCCTGACTTTTAAGAAGATTCAGCAAGTCTTTCAAGGCCAGTCCTCCAACAGGAGCGTTAGCTCGCTATTCGTTAATCCGGGCAATCGGTGATCCGGCGAACCGGATCACCGGATCAGTCGTTTTCCAGCTCGATATTGATACCGAGGGAGCGGATTTCCTTCAGCAATACATTGAAGGATTCCGGCATGCCCGGATCCATACGGTGATCGCCATCGACGATGTTCTTGTAAATGCGCGTCCGGCCATTCACATCGTCCGATTTCACCGTAAGCATTTCCTGCAGGGTGTACGCTGCGCCATAGGCTTCCAGCGCCCACACCTCCATCTCACCAAACCGCTGACCACCGAACTGTGCCTTCCCGCCCAGCGGCTGCTGGGTAACCAGGCTGTACGAGCCGGTTGAACGCGCGTGCATCTTGTCGTCCACCAGGTGGTTCAGCTTCAGCATATACATGTAGCCAACCGTTACCGGGCGATCGAATTTCTCACCGGTACGGCCATCCCACAGCACCGACTGCCCGGACGGCTCCAGATCGGCGAGCTCAAGCAACGCTTTGATCTCATGTTCCTGCGCGCCATCGAATACCGGTGTTGCCATTGGCACACCCGCACGCAGGTTCTGAGCCAGCTCGACGATTTCAGCATCGCTGAACGTCTTCAGGTCTTCCAGGTTATGCACGTCCCCGGTCTGGTTATACATCCGCTCCAGGAATTCGCGCACCTCGGCAACCTTCTTCTGCTCGTCGAGCATGCGACCGATCTTCTCGCCCAGGCCCTTGGCGGCCCAGCCCAGGTGGGTTTCGAGAATTTGCCCGATGTTCATCCGCGACGGTACACCCAGCGGGTTGAGCACCAGATCCACCGGCACACCGTGCTCGTCATACGGCATATCTTCTTCCGGCATGATCACGGAGATCACACCCTTGTTACCGTGACGGCCGGCCATCTTGTCGCCCGGCTGAATGCGACGCTTGATGGCAAGGTAAACCTTGACGATCTTCAGCACGCCGTGCGCCAGGTCATCACCGCCGGTGATCTTGCCCTGCTTGTCCTTGTAGCGCTCTTCCTGCTCTTTCTTGTGCGCTTCAAGGTACTGCTGGGCACGTTCCAGCTGTTCGGCTACGTCGTCATCAGCCGGGCGCAGCTCGAACCACTGCTCGGGCTTGAGGCTGTCGAGCAACTCGTTGGTCAGCTCGGTGCCACGCTTCTGCCCGGCGCCGCCGTTGACCTTCTTACCCACCAGCTCGCGGCGCAAGCGCTCCAGCAAATCCAGTTCGAGGATGCGGTATTCGTCTTTCAGGTCCTTGCGGAACTGATCCAGCTGCATCTGCTCGATCTGCTTGGCACGCTCATCTTTATCGACGCCATCGCGGGTGAACACCTGCACATCGATCACGGTGCCCTTCACGCCGGAAGAAACACGCAAGGAGGTGTCCTTCACGTCGGAGGCTTTTTCACCAAAGATCGCACGCAGCAGTTTTTCTTCCGGGGTCAGCTGGGTTTCGCCTTTCGGCGTCACCTTGCCCACCAGAATATCGCCCGGGCCGACTTCGGCACCGATGTAGACGATGCCGGACTCGTCCAGCTTGGACAGTGCAGCCTCGCCCACGTTGGGAATATCGGAAGTGATCTCCTCCGGCCCCAGCTTGGTGTCACGAGCCACACAGGTCAGCTCCTGAATATGGATGGTGGTGAAGCGATCTTCGCGCACCACGCGCTCCGAAATCAGGATCGAGTCTTCGAAGTTGTAGCCGTTCCAGGGCATGAAGGCGACGCGCATATTCTGGCCCAGTGCCAGCTCGCCCATGTCGGTGGACGGGCCGTCGGCCAGGATATCTTTCGGTGCCACCACGTCACCCACTTTCACCAGCGGACGCTGGTTGATGCAGGTGTTCTGGTTGGAACGGGTGTATTTCGTCAGATTGTAGATATCGACGCCGGCTTCGCCCTCGGCAATCTCGTCGTCGTTCACCTTGACGATGATGCGACCCGCATCCACCTTGTCGATCACACCGCCACGACGTGCCACCACACACACACCGGAATCACGGGCAACGTTACGCTCCATACCGGTGCCCACCAGCGGCTTTTCGGCACGCAGTGTCGGCACGGCCTGGCGCTGCATGTTGGAGCCCATCAGCGCACGGTTGGCATCATCATGCTCCAGGAACGGAATCAACGCCGCCGCCACCGACACCACCTGGTGCGGAGAAACGTCCATATGCGTGATCTGCTCCGGTTGCATTACGGTGAATTCATTGTGATGCCGCACGGTCACGAACTCTTCGACGAAACGACCGTCTTCCATCTTCGAATCTGCCTGCGCAATCACGCACTCGGCTTCTTCGATCGCCGACAGATATTCGATTTCGTCGGTCACCTTGCCATCCACCACCTTGCGATACGTGCTCTCCAGGAAGCCGTAATCGTTGGTACGCGCATAGGTAGCCAGCGAGTTGATCAGGCCGATGTTCGGGCCTTCCGGCGTTTCAATCGGGCACACGCGGCCGTAGTGGGTCGGGTGCACGTCACGCACTTCAAAACCGGCACGCTCACGGGTCAGGCCACCTGGGCCCAACGCCGAAACACGACGCTTGTGGGTGATCTCGGAGAGCGGGTTGTTCTGATCCATGAACTGCGACAACTGCGAGGAGCCGAAAAACTCCTTCACGGCTGCAGCCACCGGCTTCGAGTTGATCAGATCCTGCGGCATCAGCCCTTCGGATTCTGCCAGGCTCAAGCGCTCTTTCACTGCACGCTCGACACGCACCAGACCAACGCGGAACTGGTTTTCAGCCATCTCGCCCACGGAGCGCACACGGCGGTTCCCAAGGTGGTCGATGTCATCGACGATGCCATTGCCGTTACGGATATCAACCAGAGTGCGGATGACTTCGACAATGTCGGAATAACCGTCGCCGACTTCTTCGAAGTAACGCTTGCCTTCCTCGTCGTTGCGCAGACTGAAGTAGCGGCCGTCATACAGAATGCCGGGGCCACCGGTTTCTTCCCGGCCCAGACGACGGTTGAACTTCATCCGGCCAACACCGGAAAGATCGTAACGCTCTTCGGTGAAAAACAGGTTCTTGAACAGGTTCTCTGCCGCATCCTTTGTCGGCGGCTCGCCGGGACGCATCATGCGGTAGATTTCCACCAGGGCTTCGAGCTGGCTGCGTGTCGCATCGGCACGCAGGGTCTCGGACATGAAGGCGCCGTGATCAAGATCGTTGGTGTACAGGGTGTCGAATTCGTTCACACCCGCCTTTTCCAGCTTCTCCAACACCTCGGCAGTCAGCTCGGTGTTGCACTCCACCAGAATTTCGCCGGTCTCCTGATCAATGATCGACCGCGCCAGCACCTTGCCGTGCAGGTATTCCGCCGGAATTTCGAGAAACTCGATATTGGCTTTTTCAAGCTCGCGAATGTGACGAGCAGTAATGCGGCGGCCAATCTCGACCACCACCTTGTCGCCAGCGAGAATGTCAAACGTCGCCGTTTCGCCACGCAGGCGCTCGGCGATCAGGCGCATCTTGTAGACGCCGTCCTGATACACAATCTGATTGGTCTCGAAGAACATTTCGAGAATTTCATCAGAGTTGTAGCCCAGCGCACGGAGGAGCACGGTCGCTGGCAGCTTGCGGCGTCGGTCGATCCGCACGAACACCTGGTCCTTGGGATCAAACTCGAAGTCGAGCCATGAACCACGGTAGGGGATGACCCGAGCCGAATAGAGCAGCTTGCCGGAGCTGTGGGTCTTGCCTTTGTCGTGATCGAAGAACACACCGGGTGAACGGTGCAGCTGAGACACGATCACGCGCTCGGTACCGTTGATGATAAAGGTGCCGTTCTCGGTCATGAGCGGAATCTCGCCCATGTATACCTGCTGCTCGCGAATGTCCTTGATCGCGCCAGATGATTCCTTGTCGTAAATCACCAGGCGGATACGAACCCGCAGCGGGGCAGCATAAGTCGCGCCACGGAGCATGCACTCCTTGACGTCAAAAACAGGCTTGCCGAGTTCATAACCGGCATACTCCAGCGCGGCGTTGCCGGAATAGCTGGAGATCGGAAACACGGAGTTGAAGGCAGCTTCCAGACCCGTGGCTTCACGCGCTTCGCTACCTTTATCCTGTTGCAGGAAGGTGCGATACGAATCAAGCTGGATGGCCAGGAGGTAAGGTACCTCCATGACTTTGGGAAGCTTGCCGAAATTCTTGCGGATCCGCTTTTTCTCAGTAAATGAGTATGCCATCTGCGTTCCTCGGCTGTTGATACATCACTCGAAAGCGACGTCTTTACACGCTAGCGTGTTGTACTTACAGGGCCTGAGCCTGGCTGCATTTCCGGCTCAGGACGAAAATGCCCCGGTCGAGACCGGAGGCTGCGGCAACGCATCAGGGCGCCGCGAACAACCTCTTGTCAGAAACGACAAAAGGCTGGCAGCCGAAAACAGCTGCCAGCCGGCGTCTTCCCACTTAGCCGGAAAGACTGGCGCATAAGCGCTTACTTCAGCTCTGCAGTACCACCAGCCTCTTCGATCTTCTTCTTGATCGCTTCGGCTTCGTCCTTCGCTACACCTTCCTTGACCGGCGCCGGAGCGCCCTCTACCAGGTCCTTGGCTTCTTTCAGGCCCAGGCCGGTAGCTTCACGTACTGCCTTGATCACGCCAACTTTCTTGTCGCCGAAACCAGTCAGGATAACGTCAAACTCGGTCTGCTCTTCAGCAGCGGCAGCGCCACCTGCGGCACCCGGTGCAGCAGCTACTGCTACAGCAGCCGCAGATACGTTGAACTTCTCTTCGAACGCGGAAATCAGCTCGACCAGCTCCAGTACGGACAGCTCACCGATGGCGTTCAGGATTTCGTCTTTGGACAGTGCCATGTTCAATTCTCCAAAAATCTTGATCAGGTGTGGATCAGGCAGCGATCAGGCAGCCTGCTCTTCGTTCTGTTCCTTCAGCGCCGTCAGCAGGCGACCAAACTTGGATACCGGTGCTTGCAGCAGCGATACCAGCGTGGTCAGAGCCTGTTCGCGGCTCGGGAGCTTGGCCAGTACATCAATGTCTTTGCCAGTGAACAGTTTGCCATCGAACGCGCCGGATCGAATTTCCAGCTCGGCATTGTCCTTGGCGAATTCCGTGAACAGACGGGCAGCAGCGCCCATATCATTCTCGGACATCGACAGACCAATCAGTGTGGGGCCGACCAGCGACTCGTTCAGCAGCGCAAAGTTCGTATCTTCCAGCGCACGACGCGCCAGAGTGTTACGAATAACGCGCACATAAACGTTGTGCTCACGAGCCTTGTTGCGCAGGGCGGTAATCTGCCCTACGTCCAGCCCGCGATAGTCGGCGACCACAGCCGAGAAAGCACCGCTGGCAGCTTCTTTCACCGCTGCTACGATGGCTTTCTTGTCTTCCAGTTTCAGAGCCACTGTGTCATCTCCTATATAGTTTCAACCGGCCTGCTGGCCGGTCACCCTTTTCGTGAAGGCGAACCTTCACGCGCGGGGGCACAGTGAAACCTGAACCACACCGCGTCTACGCAGGCTGGGGTTTTAAGCTCCCGGAGGAGCGCCTGTGGTCTTTGACGCTTGCCCGTCAGGCGGGCAACTCAAAGTCCGAAAGCCGGTGCCGCCAACGCGCCACCGGCTAGTTTTGCACTACCAATCAGACTGCCAGCGTCGCCAGGTCGATCGACAGACCCGGCCCCATGGTGGTCGAGAGGGTAATCTTCTTCAGGTAGACCCCCTTGGACGACGGCGGCTTGATCCTTCTCAGATCAGCAACCAGCGCCTCCAGGTTTTCTTTCACGGCATTGGCGTCGAAACCCACCTGGCCGATATTGCAGTGGATGATGCCGCCCTTATCGGTGCGGTAACGCACCTGGCCGCCCTTGGCGTTCTTGACGGCAGTGGCCACATCAGCGGTCACGGTGCCCACTTTCGGGTTCGGCATCAGGCCGCGTGGGCCCAGGATGGTGCCGAGCTTGCCGACAACGCGCATGGCGTCAGGAGTAGCGATCACTACATCGAAGTTGATCTCGCCGCCTTGTACCTGCTCGGCCAGATCTTCAAAGCCCACTACATCCGCACCCGCTTCACGGGCCACATCAGCATTGGCGCCTTGTGCAAACACAGCAACGCGAACAGTCTTGCCGGTGCCGTGCGGCAGCACAGAAGCGCCACGCACGTTCTGGTCGGACTTGCGCGGATCGACACCCAGATTGATAGATGCGTCGATGGATTCCTTGAACTTCACTGTCGACAGCTCGGTCAGCAGGCCAACGGCCTCGTCGATAGCATAAACCTTGCCCGGTACCACTTTTTCACGGATTGCGCGGGCGCGTTTGGAAAGCTTGGCCATGCTTATTCCTCCACGTCCAGACCCATGGAACGGGCGCTGCCCGCAATGGTACGAACCGCTGCATCCAGATCAGCTGCAGTGAGGTCCGGCTCTTTCGCCTTGGCGATATCTTCCAGCTGGGCACGGGTAACCTTGCCCACCTTGTTTTTGTTCGGCACACCGGAACCGCTCTTGATGCCGGCCGCTTTCTTCAGCAGGAACGCCGCAGGCGGCGTCTTCATGACAAAAGTGAAGGAACGGTCGCTGTACACGGTGATGATTACCGGCACTGGTGCGCCTTTTTCCATCTCCTGAGTCTGCGCGTTGAACGCCTTGCAGAACTCCATGATGTTCACGCCGTGCTGACCCAGCGCCGGGCCCACAGGCGGGCTCGGGTTGGCTGCGCCCGCTGCGACTTGCAGCTTGACGTAGGCCTGGATTTTCTTCGCCATTGAGGTACTCCCTTGGGTTCGATCGCCTCACCGTGCATTGGCCGCCCGGCTATGGCTCCCCTGAGGTTTGTATAAGCCTGGCCAGACGACCAGGCACCAGCAGGCGGGCTACCTTACGACAGCCCGCCCGAAGTCAGCTCTTTTCGACCTGACCGAATTCCAGCTCCACCGGCGTGGAGCGGCCGAAGATCAGCACTGCAACCTGCAGGCGGCTCTTCTCGTAATTCACTTCCTCGACCACGCCGTTGAAATCGGCAAACGGGCCGTCGATAACCCGCACCACTTCACCCGGCTCGAACAGCGTCTTCGGCTTCGGCTTGTCGGTACTGTCGTCCATACGCCGCAAAATGGCGTCGGCTTCACGGTCGGTGATTGGCGACGGCTTGTCCGGCGTACCGCCGATAAAGCCCATCACTTTGGGGGTTTCCTTGATCAGGTGCCAGCTGGCTTCGTTCATTTCCATCTGCACCAGCACATAGCCTGGAAAGAACTTGCGCTCGGAGCGACGCTTCTGGCCACCTCGAATCTCGACCACTTCTTCAGTGGGAACCAGGATATCTCCGAAGTGCTCTTCCATCTCCCGCAGTTTGATCCGTTCCTCAAGCGCTCGCTTGACGTACTTCTCAAAGCCGGAATAGGCATGAACAACGTACCAGCGCTTCGCCATGTCTACCCCTTAACCAATGACTCGAGACACGATGCCGTTGAGCACCCAGTCGAAGAAAAACAAAATGAGGGAGACCAGCAACACAAATGCCAACACGATAAGGGTGGTTTGCACGGTTTCCTGACGCGTTGGCCAGACCACCTTGCGCACCTCCACCATGGCATCCTTGCGAAGCTGATTGAACGCACGGCCCTGTATCGTTTGCAGCGCAACGAATGCAGCCGCCAGACCCAGAGCACCCACCGCGAGCGCCCGATATAGCGGAGAAACATCACCGTAGTAGCTGTTGCCCCACACGGCCACGCCCACCAACAAGGCCACCACCAGCCACTTCACGGCTTCGAGTGCGGATGTTCCGGACTGTGTTTCTGCCTTTTCACTCATTACCGATACCCCGCTACCTCTGTAGCGCCGGGAAAATTTGGCAGGCCAGGAGGGACTCGAACCCCCAACCCCCGGTTTTGGAGACCGGTGCTCTACCAATTGAACTACTGGCCTGTAACTTTTTAACCTTCACTGCTCAAACGCAGTGGGCCGAGGCACTGTATACGCACCTCGGCCCGAGTGCCAGAACCAGCCTGCACTTAGGCGAGAATTTTTGCTACCACGCCGGCGCCGACAGTACGGCCACCTTCACGAATAGCAAAACGCAGGCCGTCTTCCATGGCGATCGGCGCGATCAGCTTCACGGT
>NZ_JALKII010000019.1 GCF_023051175.1 Alcanivorax quisquiliarum
TGTCCACTTAGAAATAGGTGGACACCTAAGTTACTGGGGGAAATGACGGCGGGTAGATGGGTTCGCCGGACGCTTACCTTGTAGTCAATCTCTTACACGTTTCTCAGCTTTCGCCCATTACCGTTTTTCCCTTCGGCCATTAATCTGACTCTGTACTTCACGGAGGAAGACCATGGCCAGGCCACGCAGCCAGCAGATATCGCTGGATACCACAGCCTATTACCACTGCATCGGCCGCTGCGTGCGGCGGGCGTTCTTGTGCGGTGAAGATGCGCTGACAGGCCGCTCGTTCGAGCACCGCCGCGCCTGGATGGTTGAAAGGCTGGCATTGCTGACAGACGTGTTCGCCATCGATCTGTATGCCTACGCGGTGATGGCAAACCATTATCATCTGGTGGTGCGAATTAACCCCGCCAGAATGGACGCCTGGAGCGATCACGACATTGCACAGCGCTGGCTGCGGCTCTTTACCGGCCCCCGCTGCGTGCATCAGTGGCTGACAGGCGGCGAGCTGGATGCTGCCACCCACGATCAGGCGCTGGCCGAGATCGCCAAGTGGCGCCAGCGGCTGGCGGATTTAAGCTGGTTCATGCGCTGCCTGAACGAACATATCGCCCGCCGCGCCAACGAGGAAGATCACTGCACCGGCCATTTCTGGGAAGGGCGCTTCAAGGTTCACGCCCTGCGCGATGAAGCCTCCGTTCTGCGCTGCATGGCCTATGTGGATCTGAACCCCGTCCGAGCCGGGCTGGCTACGGTGCCGGAGGAGGGGGATTACACCTCGTATCAGCAGCGTTGCCGTGGCTTGGTGGCAGGCGAGTTTCGATCCGGCGCAGCCGTGGTTGATCGCGTTGCCTTGAAGGCGGGCGCTACCTCTGACGCCGATGCAATCCAAAGGGCCGACACCACAGCGGTGGCACGCGCCACGGATGCAACCAGCTCCACGGGCGCCACCCGCAAGCTTGCCTCGCCGCACTCCGGCATCGCCGTTGCCGCAGACCCCGAGGATGCCCCTGACGGCCTCGCCTTGCCGCGCCTCATCGAGCTCGGTCACCGGCCAGACGTAGAGCCCTGCGAAGACCCTCCCTGCCCAATACGCCAGTTCGCCCTCTCTGATTACCTGGCACTCGTCGACTGGACCGGCCGCGCCGAACAACCCGGCAAACGACATGCCATCCCTGCGGCTGCCGCAAACGTAATGCAGCGCCTGAACCTCGACAGCGCAGAATGGCTGGCCCTGATGCGCCCCCGCAAGGCCGCCGTGCTGAAATTTGAAGTTGCCGGCTCACGACCAGCCCCACACACCGGGCCAATGGGTTGATATCACTAATTCTGTGGCTGCCATGCGACAGATCGCTATGGCGAATCTCGCAACTCCCCCGACAGAACGCCATAGCGAATCTCGCGCAAAACCAATAGCCAATGTCTTACACCATCTTCAGCTTTTTCCTATAGCGGCATTCCGGCTCACTGCTACCATGAGCTTGCCGGTGCCAGCCTCCCCCTTTTAGGCTAGCGACTTTTGTGTCAGCGCCACGCGCCGGCAACTGTGAGCAAGGTGGTGGAGTAGGGCGGGTAGTGTCAGAGCGTTGCTTCAATCCAGTATTTCGACCGCAGAACCCTATCCCGGCTCAGCTTCAGCGCGCTCTTGGGCGAGTAGCGGCATTGTGCGCAAAGGGACAGGCACCTTGTAGTCAATCTCCTACACATTTCTCAGTCTTTGCCCATTACCGTTTTTATTAATCTGACCCTGTACTTCAAGGAGGAAGGCCATGGCCAGGCCCCGCAGCCAGCGGATTTAGCTGGGTACCACCGCTTATTATCAGTGCATCGGTTTCGATCGGAGATACGTCGAAATGTGGGCTCGGCGACGTTGCAGACGCCGGTTAGTCAGTGGGGTTGGAAGAGGAGATAGCCGAGTACCTGGGCCGAAACCTCAAGCTGCGGTGAGTGAGGTTGCAGGGCATTGTCCAAGCTGCGGGCGAGCAGTGGGCGAAAACGAAACCTGCGAGCATGGCTCTGGAGGGTTATGAGCGGTGGCCTTACGCGGAACTCGCAGCAATGAAGTGGCTTGAGCTAGCCCCGATAGAGGTAAATGGGCGAATTTACCAACCTTCTGTGTTTACGGAGTGGTATCAGGGGAGGCTACTGCTGGTAGTTGAGCTTCAGAGGAAGCTTCTACTTGATTTTAAGAGCACCGATTGTATGGGGTCGATTATCACCGAAAGTGGTATTGGTGAACGGGTGGATGCAGAGTTTCTCTGGAATGAAATTGGTCATCCATAAACCGATTTAGGAAAAGGCCCCTGGTCATCTTCCCTGTCTGACAGCTCACTGTTTCGGCTATCGCCGAGGAGGGTGGCGGTATGGGGTCTGGATAGTCCCTTTCTGTGCCTACGACTTGGGGCTGCCTTCGGCTGCGGGGCGCCACATGTAATTCAGGTTAGTGTGGAGGCTGTAGCGCAGCAACAGACCGGTGGTGGAAGCCCTTGGCATCTCGCGTTGGCGAGTAGCGACGGCGCTCGGCTGGCGTTTTGGTACGACGGCTCCCACACCCTTGATAGGTGCCCACTTATAATACGTGGACACCTAATTTATTGGGAAAATGACAGCAAGTGACAAGGTTTTTCTGAATGCTTTGGTTTCGAGAGCCGCTTAATGCCAGAGCTCGTACGCGAAAGAATCGCTTTTTAGAGATCCGGAAAGGTTGCAGTTACCGACTGGCTGGCCAGGCAGGGAAGGGAGAGAGCCGCTAAGGTTTATCGCACCTCCCCCTGCATTTGTATAGCTGGCGCCTAGCGTTCCCGCACAGGAGCCGCAGCTGGTCATAAATGACACGTCGTAAAGGCTGAAGGGGATGGAGTCGTACAGCCCAACCGCAGGAGGCGGATTTCTGGTTGGAAGCTCGGAGTATGGTATCTGCCCCGACCACGGAATGCTTGGGTTGAATGCGGTGATGCCGCTACACCAGCCCGGGCCGCTTGAAGCAAGGTCGGATAGCTTGATCGCCATTTCTGTACCATTGTCGGAAATGCGTGTGCTCAGAGAGAACTCGCAGGTGAAGTTTACTGGTATAGAAATGCATTGTTTTTGAAAGGCAATAGTACCCGAGAAAGTGTCGCTTAAGCCATCTATATCTAGCACGCCCTGCTCAACAGCAGATGTGACGAGATCTGTTCTTTCATACATTATTGGTGCGCCGTGCGCGAAAGCTATTTGAGAGAATAGTGCTATAGCAATTACGTTGTTTCTCTTCATTTGTTTACCGTCCTTGAAATAATTGATCGCAGCCATCACCGGAGTTTTGGTTGTCAGGGATTCTGGCGTTATTTAAAGGCTAAAAATTTGCTTTGTATATCGAAAGTAATAAAAGCTGCTTTTGTTTATTTGAGGTTGCACCCACCCAAAGGGACAGGCACTCTGTAGTCAATCTCTTACACGTTTCTCAGCCTTTACCCATTACCGTTTTTCCCTTCGGCCATTAATCTGACCCTGTACTTCACGGAGGAAGCCCATGGCCAGGCCGCGCAGCCAGCAGGTTTCGCTGGATACCACCGCCTATTACCACTGCATCGGCCGCTGCGTGCGGCGTGCGTTCTTGTGTGGTCACCCAAAGGGACAGGCACTCTGTAGTCAATCTCTTACACATTTCTCAGCCTTTACCCATTACCGTTTTTCCCTTCGGCCATTAATTTGACCCTGTACTTCACGAAGGAGGTCCATGGCTACCCCCTCCCGGGGTCGGCAGATAGTGGCGCGGACTAGCCTGATTGCGCTGAGTGGTTGGCGTAGCTACAATGTAGTCACAAAGGGGCTACGTTCTGAGGTGGCAAGATGGATACCTATGTAAGGGCAAGAATTGACAGTGATCTGAAAGCCAGCGTTGAAGTGCTGTGTAGCAAGATGGGCATCAGTGTCTCCGACTACATCCGGTTGAGTTTTTATCAGTTGCTGGAAACCAGGACGCTGCCAGGGGTAAAAGTGCCGAATGCGGAAACCCAGGCAGCCATGGCCGAAGTACACAGTGGCGGTGGGGAGCGGGGCAACGCTGATGATTTCATGGCCGCCATCGGTGCAGGGAAAAAGAGCAAGCCGAAGGTTAAGGCGCAGAAAGGAAGCTCATGCGGGAAGTTGTCTGGTCCAGCGCGATAAAACGGGACGCTCGGCTGTTGGCGAAACAGGGAAAGAAGCTGGAGAAACTGGAATCGATCATCAAGTCGCTGGTGGCCGGCACGAAATTGCCGGCCAAGCTGCGTGACCACGCTTTAACCGGGAAATACAAAGGCTTCCGTGATCTGCACGTTGAGCCGGACTGGGTATTGATATATCAGGTCGATGACGATGCGGTGTATCTCTATCGAATGGGAAGCCACAGCGATTTATTCAAGAAGTAAGTCTTTCATCAGATCGAAAGCCCATGGGGCACCAAGGGACAGGCACCTTGTAGTCAATCTCTTACACGTTTCTCAGCCTTCGCCCATTACCGTTGCTTGTCCTGGCCCTTAATCTGACCCTGTACTTCACGGAGGAAGACCATGGCCAAGCCGCGCAGCCAGCAGATATCGCTGGATACCACCGCCTATTACCACTGCATCGGCCGCTGCGTGCGGCGGGCGTTCTTGTGTGGTGAGGATGCGCTGACCGGCTGCTCGTTCGAGCACCGACGCGTCTGGATGGTTGAGAGGCTGGCATTGCTGACAGACGTGTTCGCCATCGATCTCTATGCCTATCCTGCCAGAGGGGGGGCAGCGCAGCTCCTGCTTTTCCAAGCCGCTCTTGGCTCTATCTGCCGAGAGTGTTGATTTGTGCTCACGTTGTGAGTACAGTTGTCTGCATTGGACGGGCTGCGGCCCTGCCTATCAATGAATAGGAGCCTAAGCAGGGCTCAGGAAGTGAAACATGAGTGCACATGCTACAAACGTTGCTCGGAAAGACGAGCGCGTCAATTTGCGTGTCGATGCCAAGACCAAGGCCATGCTGGTGCGAGCTGCTGAGATCAGCGGTACCAAGCTGACGGAATTCTTGGTGCAGACCGCGCTCGACCGGGCGGATCGGCTGGTCAGTCAGCCGAAAGTTACCCGTGTGAGCAATGAAGAGTTCTTCCGGGTATTGGATCTGATCGAGAACCCACCTGCCCCCACCGACTATCTGGTAGAGGCCATGCAACGGTTCAGTTAAATCGGTTCTTGGTCCAGGAGAGCAAGGTTGGGCCAAAAACAAGGAGAACCGATGAATGCCTGAAGCTTTCAATATTGAACCGTTTGATCGCTCGCAACACGACCGCAGTCAATTTGATTGCGGTGTTTCCTCTCTGAATCACTACGTGACGCGCCAGCTATCCAATGATATCCGTCGCAACTTGGCGCGTGGCTATGCCGCTGTCAGCGCGTCGGATACCGAAACCCCGCGCAAGATGGCTGGATACTACACCCTCTCATCGCATAGCGTGGATACAGAGCTGCTGCCTGAGAATCTTGGAAGGATCCCTTACTCTACCGCTCCGGCCGTCCTGATCGGCCGCCTGGCGGTCTGCAAATCCTTTCAGGGAAATCAGCTTGGCGTCCAGTTGGTAGTCAGCGCATTGAGGAAGAGCATCGCCCTTCACGACGAGCTAGGTATTCAGCTCGTTGTTGTCGACCCGCTGGGGGAAGATGTTGTTGGCTTCTACCAGAAATTCGGATTCAAGGAATTTGGCGATGGCCGCTTGCTGCTGCCGATCAAAACGGCCAAACAGGCCCTCCGAGCGGCACGCAAAGACACAAAGAAACACAAAGGGGCAGGCACTCTGTAGTCAATCTCTTACAGGTTTCTCAGTCTTTGCCCATTACCGTTTTTCCCTTCGGTCATTAATCTGACCCTGTACTTCACGGAGGAAGACCATGGCCAGGCCGCGCCGCCAGCAGATTTCGCTGAATACCACCGCCTATTACCACTACATCGGTTTCGACCCGAGACGACTCCAAATATGGGCTCGGCGACGTTGCGGATGCCGATTAGTCAATAGAGTTGGAAGAGGAGATAACCGGGCATCTGAACCGAAACTTCAAGCTGCGGTGAGTGAGGTTACAGGGCATTGTCCAAGCTGCGGCCGAGCGGTGAGCCAAAATGGGACCAGTAAGCACGGTTCTGCCAGAGGGGGTACCTCTGCTGCTCTATATCTGGCCAATATCGCTTTGTCGCGCACCCTGGCATCAGTCACGCCTAAGCTCGTATCGCCGTGGTGGCGGCTGGCCGCGTGGCGGGTTGGGTTGCCGTATTCAATAGTCAGTGTTGCGACGATTGTGATTTTTAGACTACAATGGCCAGTCTGAGGCAGTATGAAACCGATACATTCCGGCGCTGGCTGAGTCGTCTGAAAGATAGGCAGGCCAAGGGCCGCATAGTCGCTCGTATCAGTCGCTTGCTGGCCGGGTTGCCTGGTGATGTAAAGGGCGTGGGGCAGGGGGTCAGTGAGCTGCGGATTGATATCGGGCCGGGATATCGGGTGTATTTTCACCAGCAAGGGGACCAGTGGGTGCTGTTGCTGATTGGTGGGGATAAAGGATCGCAGGCGACCGACATCAAGGTGGCTCAGAAACTGTTGAAAGCGTGGAGGTCTGAATATGGTCAGGACAGCTGAAAAATTTCATACATTTGATGCCGCATATTATCTGGATAGCCCGGAAGAGCTGGCCGAGTTTATCTCGGATGCTCTGGAAACCGGAGACGTGGCATACATTGCTCACGCCTTGGGTGTCGTTGCGCGCGCAAAGGGGATGGCGCAGATGGCCAAGGAAACTGGGCTATCGCGCGAACAGCTGTATCGCTCGTTCAGCGAGACGGGGAACCCGACGTTGAAAACTTTGCTGGCAGTTACCCGATCACTGGGGATCGATATGACGGCCAAGCCTCGTCCCTCTCATTGAGACAGAGCACACAAAGGGACAGGCACCTTGTAGTCAATCTCTTACACGTTTCTCCGCCTTTACCCATTACCGTTTTTCCCTTCGGCCATTAATCTGACCCTGTACTTCACGAAGGAAGACCATGGCCAGGCCGCGCAGCCAGCAGGTTTCGCTGGACACCACTGCCTATTACCACTGCATCGGCCGCTGCGTGCGGCGGGCGTTCTTGTGTGGTGAAGATGCGTTGACAGGCCGCTCGTTCGAGCACCGCCGCGCCTGGATGGTCGAGAGGCTGGCCACCCAAAAGGCCAGGCACCCTGTAGTCAATCTCTTACACGATTCTCAGCTTTCACCCATTACCATTTCTCGCACCGGTGACAAACAGGGACAGCCACCGATTAGCGTTCAATGATCAGGCGGCATTCAAGTGGATTGGTCAGCAGAAAGGGGTGGCCAGGCAGCGCCCGGCGGCCTGAACTGGTCAGGTTGAAGTACCGGAAACCTGTAGGGGTGAAATGGGCGGCTTGACCGCCCTGTACCTATAGGGGGAAGGCCGGGTACAATGAATACATGTATTCACTATGAGATAACCACCATGGCCACATCCGTCAGACTGCCCGATGATCTGGACAAGCGCCTGTCCGATCTGGCCCGGCGCACTGGGCGATCCAAGGCGTTTTATATCAGGGAAGCCATAGAGCAGCAGATTGAAGACCTTGAAGACTATTACGATGCGGTGCGGATATCCCAAGCAGTGCGGGAAGGGAAGGCCCGCGTGGTGAGTGCGGAAGATGTGTGGGGTGACCTTGGCCTGGACGATTGAGTACGAAGCCAAAGCAGCAAAGCAACTCCGTAAACTGGACAAATCCACGGCACGTCAAATCAGGGACTACCTGCATGGCCGTGTAGCAGAACGAGCCGATCCTAGAGCCTTGGGCAAAGTGTTGATTGGTGATCGGCTGGGTGGCTACTGGCGTTATCGTGTGGGGGATTACCGGCTGATTTGTGAAATACAGGATGACAGGTTGGTAGTGCTGGTGCTGAAAGTCGGCCATCGACGACAGATATACGACTGAAAACAACCCCATAAACCAACCAAAGCCAACCAAAGGGACAGGCACCTTGTAGTCAATCTCTTACACGATTCTCAGCCTTCGCCCATTACTGTTTCTCGCACCGGCCATTAATCTGACCCTGTACTTCACGGAGGAAGACCATGGCCCGGCCACGCAGCCAGCAGGTTTCGCTGGATACCACCGCCTATTACCACTGCACTGCATCGGCCGCGATCACACAAGGGGACAGGCACCTTGTCGTCAATCTCCTACACGTTTCTCAGCCTTCACCCATTACCATTTATCGCTCTGACTATTAAGCCGGCGGTGTATTGCCAATTGGACAATTTGCTTGCTCGGTGGCGCTTGTTAATCAGAGGAGTTGGCCGCTTCGCTCTATGTAATGCGAGAACCTTCCAGGCGACAAAGCCTTATTTTTGAAGAGTGCGGCAGCTCGACTGTTAACCAAAACTGGTAGGGCCGAAAGTGCATATACGCTCAGTGATGCCAAGCAAGAGTCTGGAGAGAAAAAGGAAATGAAACCATTGGTCAGGCAACATCTCGAGCTTTTAAGATCAGAATATGAACGGCGCCCTTATGCAGAACTTGTAGCGATGAAGGGGCAGGAGCTGGCTATGATGGAGCTGGATAGCCGGGCCTATCAACCATCTGTATTTACCGAGTGTTATCAAGGGAAGCTGCTCTTGATAGTCGAGCTCAGAAGAAAGCGGTTACTGGGCTTCGGAAGTGCTGACTGCTTGGGCTCGATTATCGCAAAAACTGGTGTTATTGAGCAGGTAGACGAAGAATTTCTGTGGAGAGAGATTGGTCATCCATAAGCCATCAATATCGATATAAATCTGGAGGCCAACGCACGAGTAATAAAAAATAAGCGTTTTGGGGCGCTTTTTGCACGACACCTGATATTGATTTGTTACGGACTTGTCGGCTGACCCGTAACCCGGCTCTGTAAGGCGCGGCCCGAAACTTTCTTCTGAACATCTATTATTGGATCGCATCGAGCTTAGTGAGCGATGGGCCAGTCCTCAGGGGGCGTGTCAACAGCTTTGATGACGGCTCACGTTAACCGTTGTTAAATGTTCCTGCCCCAGCCTCTGACAATTATCTCAACCGCCTTCATGAAACCGAATCTGCAATTCCCGCACTGCCTGCGCCAGCACCTCATCCGGCCCGTCCACTGGCGTATCACTGATCACCTCTTCGATGCGCAATGCCCGAACACGAGACGGCGCTACGCCCAGCTCGGCAAGCCAGTTGCCAAGTTGGGGTGTCGAGCTGGCGTACACGATCCGGCCGAGGCCGGCCCAGCCGTGTGCCGCTGCGCACATGGGGCAATGTTCGCCTGAGGTGTAAACAGTGGCTGTGGCGCGTTGGTCGGGAGTGAGGTGTTGCGCGGCCCAGCGGGCGAGGGCGAATTCGGGGTGTTGGGTGTGATCGCCGCCGCCCACCTGGTTGCGCTCTTCGAGCAAAACTTTGCCATCGCCTGAAACCAGCACCGAGCCGAAGGGTGCGTCGCCGCTGGCCAATGCTTCGGCGGCGAGCTCTACACATCGTTTCAGGTGCGTTCTGTCTTGCTCGGTGATCATGGAGGGCTCCGTCAAGTGGGCCGTGGTCCTTTGTTTTGCAGCAGCCCCAGTGCGATCAGGGTTTGCCCTGTGAAGTATATCGTCACGATGATGGGGATGGCGTAGGCAAAAGGCTGCGCGAACTTGTTGACGCCGATCAGCGAGTCTGCCACCACGAACAGCGTGGCGCCCAGCCACAGCAGCCCGGGCTTGTTTTCCACGCGGCAGGCCATGAGGGCCATGGCTGTCAGGCTCAGCAGATAAATGGCGACGGGCACTTGATAGGCGCCGGAAGCGGGGACGAGCCAGCCGGCAACTATCACTGCGTAGAGAGCCACTGGCAGCATCCGCCAGCGCAGCCAGCTTTGGCCTCGTGCCATCAGGGCGAAGGCGACAACGAATGCGAGCTGGTTGACGAGGAAGGCGCACAGCGCCTGGATGAACAGGCCGTCGCGGTCGCCGTAATCGAGGAAGAAATCGCCGGCAGCGGCGCCGATGAAGCCGATGCCGAGCCAGATGCCGATGCTGCCCGGCCAGGCCCGCCACGCCAGCAGGGCATACAGCAGCATGGGTACGGGTTTGAGCAGCCAGCTCAGCTCATAAGGTTTGGCGGGGAGCAGTATGAGGTAGATCAGCCCGAGGGCGACAGCTGCGGCAAATACGCAGCGCTCGAAGGTGGTCATTGGGCGCTCCTGACTATCATTTTTATTATTCTGACATGCTCTCGTTCATGCGGTGGGGCGTCAAGTCGGGCGCATCCATCAGGCATCGCGCGCTGCAGGGCGGGATCGCAGGCTGGGCGTGCTGGCCGGGACTCCGCAGGTGTGGCGGGGCGGCGGCCGCAGCAGTCTCGGCAGTTCTGGCGATCTCGGAAGTACCAGAAGTACCGGGAGTGCCGACCACCCCCCCCCCCACACACCCCACAGCCCCGACATTGACTGTTTGCACCACCGTTCCAGCATTCTCGGTCATCGCTGCCCGGTAACTGGCCGATTAGTCTGATTTCCGATCAGGACGCCACTGCTACCAACGCCGGGAGAATACGATGGCCAGTTACCGCGCCCCTCTGGACGATATCCGTTTTGTCGTCAACGACATGCTGAATTTTACCGATCACTACGCCACCTTGAAGGAGGTGGAGCAGGTGGATCGGGAGACGTTCGATCTGTTGCTGGAGCAGGGCGGCAAGTTCTGCGAGGAGGTGCTGCATCCGCTGTATCGCAGCGGTGACGAAGCGGGCTGTGAATTTGATGGCGGTGAGGTGCGGCTGCCGGCAGGTTATCGGGAGGCGCGGGCTCGGTTTGTGGAGGCGGGTTGGCCAGCGCTCACGGCGCGTAAAAAGTGGGGCGGGCAGCACTTGCCGCGGTCGCTGGCGATCGCGATCAACGAGATGATGTGTGCCACCAATCCGCCGTGGGTGATGCTCACCGGCTTGCCGAACGGCGTGATGATGGCGATGGAAGCGGGCGGCAAGGCGTCTGGGGATGACGCTCTGGAGCACCGTTATTTCCCCGGCTTTGTCGATGGGCGCTTCAGCGCCACCATGTGTTTGACCGAGCCGCACTGCGGTACTGACCTGGGCCTGCTGCGCACGCGCGCGGAGCCGCAGGAAGACGGTAGTTACAGGTTGTCGGGCACCAAGATTTTCATCAGTTACGGTGAACATGATTGCGCGGAGAACATCATTCATCTGGTGTTGGCGCGCTTGCCTGGCGCCCCAAGCGGCACCTCCGGCATTTCCATGTTCGTGGTGCCGAAGTTTCTGGTGGATGAGGAGGGCCGCGGCGGTGCCAGAAACGCCGTGAGCTGCGGCGCTATCGAGCACAAGATGGGCTATGCCGCTTCGCCTACCTGCGTGATGAATTTCGAAGGGGCTGTCGGCCATATTGTCGGGCGGCCTAATGAAGGGCTCAGGTACATGTTCGTGATGATGAACGATGCCCGTATTGGCTCCGGTATGGCGGGGCTTGGCCTGGCCAACGCCAGCTTTCAGGGGGCGCTGGCGTATGCGAAAGAGCGCTTGCAATCCCGCGCGCTCTCCGGTGCACAAAACCCGGATGGCCCTGCTGATCCGATTCTGGTGCACCCGGGGGTCCGCCAGTTACTGCTCACGCAAAAGGCGCTCACCGAAGGATGCCGAGCACTGGTGCTGGATACTGCGCGCTGGTGTGATGTGGCGGATTACGGGGCGACACAGGAAGCGCGTGCGTTCGCGCAGCAGCGGCTGGGGCTGCTGACGCCGATTGTGAAGGGCTTCGTGACCGAAGTGAGCAACGAGGTGGTGAGCCACGGTGTGCAGGTGCTCGGTGGGCACGGATATATCCGCGAGAGTGGCATGGAGCAGTTGATGCGGGATTGCCGTGTCACAACGATTTATGAAGGCACCACGCAAGTGCAGGCGATGGATCTGATCGGCCGCAAGGTTATGCTCGACAAGGGGGCAGCGTTGACGAGTCTGGTGGCGGATATCCTCGCGTTTTGCGATGCCCATGTCGCGCATCCTCGTGTGGGTGCGCACGCGGCGAGCTTGAGAAACAAGGCGCAGGAGTGGCATCAGCTCGCGGCCGAAACCGGCGTGGCAGCCCTGAATGCGCCAGACGAGGCCGGCGCGGCGTCCGTGGATTTCCTGATGTATTCCGGTTATGTGGTGGTCGGCTTTTACTGGCTGAAGCTGATGTTGGCGGCGGAAGAAAAGCTGGCTGCCGGCGGTGATCCCGGTTTTTGCCATGGCAAATTCAAGGCTGCAGATTTTTATTTCCGGCGTCTGCTACCGCGCACCTTGTCGTTGGCGGTGACGTTGCGTGCCGGTGCCGGCAGCCTGATGGAGATGAACGAGGAGGAGTTCTGACAGCGGCGTCTGCCGGCTTGAGTGCCTGCTCCTTGGTAACACTGTTCGCAATGCTGCCAATCCAGCGCCTTGTGAATTGCCACTGCGTGCCAGGAGCGGGCTGATTTGGCACGACGGTGTTGCAGACTCTTCAGGCTCTTGGCACGCCCGGCCCCCCTCAGGCTGGCAATCGGCCTGATCCGGCGGGCAGAGCGCCGTGTTATCGCTTATCATGATCGCTGCCGGCCGCGCCGTGGCGCGCCACCCAGAGCATCGCCGCATTCTGCCGCGTGGGCAACTTCTTCCCTGGTCGAGCGGCGCATGTCTTGCAACTGCTCCGAGCGCGTGCTTTCCTCTCCACGTCAGCGGATTATGCGCAAGGGAGCATGAGGCGTTGTACCCGGCCCGGTAGCTTGCGCAGAATCAGGATGCGGCAGGTCGGGCTTCGAGATTGGTGCGGGTTGTGTTTTCAGGCTGCCCTGCCATGCTGGCAGGCCGCCAGGTTTGCTTGACCCACCTGAGCATGAAAATATCGCATATGGCATATACGCCATGACTTTTTTAAAAAGTTGCATAATAATGCGGGCCGGCACGATGCACAGCACTTGCCGGGATATCAATTATCAGGAAGCAATCTCATGACAAAATCGAAACTGACCTCCCTCTCTGACGCAGATCGCAAAGCCCGCATGCAGGCTATTCGAGATGAGCTCGGCCCGAAGGGCCACGCTGTTCTCGATCGTCTTGAACGTACCATTGCCGATTATAATATGACAGACGAAGAGCTCGCCTCGTTCGAGGCAAGGCTGACAAGCTTGACCAAGCGGCCCCACTGACCACTACGGTAAAAGGCGCGTGCTTGGCGGGCCGCACTCAGGATGATTGATTGCTCGTGCTACCAGCCGCCGCAAGGGAAAGCGGCGACAGTCGATCAGCTGGCTTTCTGCACCAGGCTCGGCCTTTATTCCGTTATGAAAGAGAATATTCCACTTCCGCCTGCGCCGGCTCCTCAGGGAAGAGGGCGTGGCCGGGCACGAAAACCAGCCGTTTCTGGGCTGGCTCGCGCGCTTCAGCCCAGCAGTAATAAGCAGGGTGTTGATGTGCAGACGTTCGTGCTCGTGCCGTGAGTGATGTTGCTGCGGTTATGCACTGGCGTCGGCAGGTGGATTGGGTGGAATATTTTTCTTCAATGGGCGGGTTATCACCGAAGGATTGAAACAGCGCCCGGCGTATACCGGGCGCAATTATGTTGTCGCGCTTCACGGACAAGCTGGAGGGTGTGAGCAGAAAAGAAGCGACCAGGCGTGGCGTAACAATGGAGTGCCACCCGAGCACTGCAAAGAACCGATGGGGTGACTGTGTCGCTGCCGAACTCGCACACGACCTGCTTGGTCACTCCGCTAAATCCAGCTCATTATGAATCAGTACCACACATTGCGAGGCGAACAGCATGGTGGGCCCCAGGCTGATTTTTTCCGTACCCAGCCGTTGCAGGGTGCTGAAGGTTTTTTTCGGCATCGGAATGTGATCGGTGAGAATGAAGCAGGGGTTCGCGGCAATGGGGTGAGTGCGGATCGGGCTGCCTTTCTTGTCCATGACATAGAGTGAGTGGTTTTCCGCCAGCTCTTTTACCAATCGTTCAAAACTCAAGGTGCGTACCTGGATACCAGGCTCCACATGTTTTGTCTGTTCTTTGCCCATGCCTTGAGATGCATCCAGCGCTGTGGCTATTTTTGCCAGCAGCGCCTGTTCATGGAAGCCGCCGATATGGTGTATCTCGGCGGCCGTAAAACTGATGGTACGAGAGTAATCGCGGGTGCTTTCCAGCACCAGGTGCACGGTCACGTCGTGCCTGTGGGACTGGGCTACGAACAGGCTGTTCATCAGGGTATGCGCAAGGATTTCAGTGTGTGCCTCTCCGCCCACGTTGGCGAGCAGGGCCTGGCTGTCGGTCGGGGCGGCGCGAGCGCGAAGCACGAAAGTACGCATGGGTAGCTCATTCGGCGATAGATAAAGCGGGAATTATAGCGCAAGAGAGTGCGGCGGGAGGCGATTTGCTGTTGGCGTGCGGGCCTTACTGCTGGGCTGGCGGGGCATGGCCGCTGCAAGAGGACGTATCGTCGCCGAAAACGGGAGATGACAACCGGATCCATTAGTGGCCAGACTTTCGCGAAAAAGCAAAGGGCGTGGAAGAGCAAAGGATGCGAGAGAGCGGGGCAGCATCGGGGCAGCATAGAGAGCGTTCCGCTCGTGCTCCTCTGGGCGTTGGGGCCGCTCTGCGCTTGTGCCGCCCGGCAAGGGCGGCAAGCGTTTGGTGTGATTAGTGGAAAACGTCTTCCAGGGTGTCGGCGTCGTAGAAGCGATCTATCCACGCATCCAGCTCGGGCCGGCTGGCGTCGGCCAGCCGCTGTGCGATATCGGGAGAGACACTGCCAAAGCGGCGTTGCAGCTGGCGGTGGAGGATGGCTCGGGCAGCTTGCGCCTGGCCTTGTTCCAGACCTTGTTCCAGGCCTTGCTCCAGCCCCTCGGAGAGCCCCTCACGGCGGAACTGGGCCTTCCACTCTCGGATTCTGTCCTCCAGCATATGAT
The DNA here is from genome assembly GCF_023051175.1 of Alcanivorax quisquiliarum. Taxonomy (GTDB): domain Bacteria; phylum Pseudomonadota; class Gammaproteobacteria; order Pseudomonadales; family Alcanivoracaceae; genus Isoalcanivorax; species Isoalcanivorax quisquiliarum. Next base: position 14,942 of record NZ_JALKII010000019.1, read on the forward strand.
TGGC
>NZ_JALKII010000001.1 GCF_023051175.1 Alcanivorax quisquiliarum
TCCCACAAGGGGAGAGGGGAGAAAAAAGCTGAATCACTCACCCTTCGGGCCAGCCTGCGGCTGTTCTGCGCTTCGCTGGTCTCACAAGGGGAGAGGGGAGCAAGAGCGCTTCGCGCCCCCTCGGGCCAGACCGTGGCTGTTCAGTGCAAAAGATCACGGAATCCAAAAATCTCACCGGTTAGTATTTTCCAAGGGCACATTGAAAGCTGGGCATCAGGACAATCTCCGCTCGATCAATTACACGGCAGAAAGGAATCAGCCACGGCCCGCTGCTATTTGCCCACAGCCTGCATTTTAGCCCCTCTCCCCTTGTGGGAGAGGGGTTGGGGAGAGGGGAGATTATGGCGGGAAATATACACTCGGCACTTGATCTGGAACGAAACTGGATAATACTAGGTATTTTTTTGGCTGTGGGATTTTTATAAAAATTTCTACTGAAGGTAAGTGAAAGTAGTGAAACAGGTAGCAGGTGTCGTGACAGCTGAAAGTTCGTCGCCCCCTCTCCCCAAACCCCTCTCCCACAAGGGGAGAGGGGAGAAAAAAGCTGAATCACTCACCCTTCGGGCCAGCCTGCGGCTGTTCTGCGCTTCGCTTGTCTCACAAGGGGAGAGGGGAGCAAGAGCGCTTCGCGCCCCCTCGGGCCAGACCGTGGCTGTTCAGTGCAAAAGATCACGGAATCCAAAAATCTCACTGGTTAGTATTTTCCAAGGGCACATTGAAAGCTGGGCATCAGGACAATCTCCGCTCGATCAATTACACGGCAGAAAGGAATCAGCCATGGCCCGCTGCTATTTGCCCACAGCCTGCATTTTAGCCCCTCTCCCCTTGTGGGAGAGGGGTTGGGGAGAGGGGGCGGTCCTGGCACCAGCCTTCCCGATAGCTCTGATTCCAAAACGGAATCATAAAAAAACAAAATCTACTCACACCCCCAATTCAGATAAAAGTCACAGAATAAAAAAACTCTACCCGGTAATATTTCCCAAGAGGACTTCGGAAAAGTAAGTGCCCAACCAACCCCTCAAATAATTCCCCAGCCGAAAGATAACCCGCCATGGCAACTCTCCTGCACCACGGCGCCGTAGACGGCGTTACTGGCTCAGCACATGAGCTTGTGTTCGATCAGCACAACAGCCTGCTGATTGACTGCGGGCTGTTTCAAGGCAGCGATCGCTCGGCCAGTGGCAACGCCGGCGCCGCCAATCTGGCTATTGATTTCGATACAAGCCGCATCCAGGCTCTGATCGCCACCCATGTGCATATCGATCATGTAGGCCGCATCCCCTGGCTACTGGCCAGCGGCTTCGAAGGGCCGATCCTGTGCAGCATACCGTCAGCGAAACTGCTGCCCATCGTGCTGGAAGATGCATTCCGGCTAGGCTTCAGCCGCCATCCTGGCGACGTGGCCCGCTACCTGAAAATCATCGCAAGCCGGCTCGTGCCACTGGCCTACGACACCTGGCACACCGTGCTGGATAGGAAAGAGGTGCAGGCACGCATCCGGCTGCAACGCGCCGGCCATATCCTTGGCTCCGCGTACGTCGAATGCGATATAACCTACGGCGCCAACACGGCAGGCAGCGGCTCAGGCAGTAGTTCGAACAGCAAATCGAACAGCGGCACACAGGCAAACCACCGCGTGGTGTTCAGCGGCGATCTCGGCGCGCCACACGCGCCACTGCTGCGCCCACCGCAGCCGGCAGAGTTTTGCGATAGGCTGGTGATCGAGAGCACCTACGGCGACCGCAACCATGAATCCCGCGAGCACCGCCGCCAGCGGCTGGAACGCGTGCTCGAGCGCGCCCTGGCCGACAAAGGCACTGTGCTGATCCCGGCCTTCAGCATCGGCCGCACCCAGGAGCTGCTCTACGAGCTGGAAGACATCATTCACCAGCACCAAGGCAGCCCCATCGGCGACACCGGGCTGAGCTGGAACGAGCTGCCAATCATTCTTGATTCACCGCTGGCCAGCCGCTTCACCGAAGTCTACCGCAGCCTCAAACCCTACTGGGATGAAGAGGCCATCGAGCGCGTGCTGGCAGGCCGCCGCCCGCTGGCTTTTGATCAGCTGCTCACCGTCGACGAACACGACGCCCACCTGCGCATGGTGCGCCACCTGGCCGACAGCGCACGCCCGGCAGTGGTAATCTCCGGCAGCGGCATGTGCACCGGCGGGCGCATCGTCAATTACCTCAAAGCCATGCTGCACGACCCCCGCCACAACGTCCTGTTCGTCGGCTACCAGGGCGCCGGCACGCCGGGCCGCACCATCCAGCGCTTCGGCCCACGGGGCAACGGTTATGTGGAGCTGGACGGCGAGCGATTCGACATCAGGGCAGGGGTGGAGAGCATCGGCGGCTACTCCGCCCACGCCGATCAGGCCGGCCTGGTTGCTTTTGCCACCGGCATGCAACGCCCGCCGCAAGAAATCCGCATCCTGCACGGCGACACCGCCGCCAAACAGGCCCTGGCAGCACGGTTTGCCGAAGCCTTCCGCAGCCATGCGCCCCCGGTGCGCATCACCATACCGTGAGCGAACCAGCTGGTAATCAGGCGCTCTATTCAAGCCCTCCCGCACGAAGCCACCTTTCCCGTCGTGGAGGGTGGTTGGAGGAGAGCGTGGGGCGGCCGCAGTACCCAGCCCCCGGCAAACTGCCTCTTACTGATAAAAATGAGCTGTTCCGTGAATATATGCCACAAAAGACCGGTATAAGGGCGATTTGAGGCATATATTCACAGCTTGAGCATCTGGATGAGTAGCTCGCGGCCATGGGCAAACCGCAGGGCCGCAGAAAAATAGCACTTGGTGATGCCCCTTTGAGCCGGGAACGCATCCACCGGATATGCGGTTTACTCATATAAACCGGGCTATTTCGTGAATATATGCTACAAATTGCTGATTAAAGGCTAGTTTGAGGCATATATTCACATGCATTTGAGCGATCTGGGCAAGCAGTTTGCAGCCATGCGCAAACAGCATGGCCACAGCCAGCAGGAGGTTGCCACCCTGAGCGGCGTGGATCGCACCACTGTGTCGCGTTTCGAATCCGGCCGGCTCGCGGAGTTGGGCTTCAACAAGATCCAGCGGATGTTTGCTTTGTACGAACAGGAGCTGGCCCCGCGCACCCGCAAGCCACCCACGCTGGATGATCTGTTGAGGGAGCGCCAATGGAAGGGATGAGCGAGCTCGACGTACTTGTTGGCAGAGAACCGGCGGGTCGATTGGGTAAAGCCGTGCTGCCACACCGTCGTGAAGACTACGTATTCACCTACCGTACAGATAACCCCGAGCGGGCGATATCCGTAACCATGCCGTTGCGTGCCGGCTCCTATGACGCGCCCCAGTTACACCCGATCTTCGTCCAGAACCTGCCGGAGGGTTATCTAGGCGATATCATCCGACGTACCGTGAGCAAGCTTTACGGCTCCAGCGAACTTGCCCTGCTTGCTGCCCTCGGCCCATACCAGATAGGTCGTCTGAGCTATGAGCCTCCGGGCCAGGTTCGAGATGCGGAGCATTCCACAGAACAGTTGGAAACGCTCCTGAGCGCTGAGAATCCTGACTTATTCGCCGAGCTGGTGGAAAAATATGCGCTACATTCCGGCATATCCGGCGTACAACCGAAACTGTTGATCGCCGCGACCAGTGAGCCGCCACGGGGCAAGGCTGCTATTCGCTCCCACAAACTGATAGTAAAAGCCTGGGGGCAGGATTTTCCGCATCTGGCCTTGAATGAGTACTTTTGCATGTCCGTTGCCAAGGCGGCGGGGCTGCGGGTGCCGCACTTTGACGTGTCCCGCGATGCCCGCCTGTTCATCATGGAGCGCTTTGACGTGAGTGAGGCGGGTGGCTATCTGGGCTTTGAAGACGGTTGCGTAATGCAGGGCCGCGCACCTGCGGAAAAATACGACAGCACGTACGAGCGCTTGGCCAGGTCCATAAGTGATTATGTGTCGCCATTGCGCCGGCAAGCAGCGCTCGCTGAGCTGTTCGGCTCCATTGTCGTCTCTTGGGCCGTGCGCAACGGTGATGCGCATTTGAAGAATTTCGGCATACTTTACGACCGCCCCGGAGGCACAGTCGATATTGCGCCAGCCTATGACATCGTGACCACTACAGCCTACCTTCGTAACGACGTGCCTGCATTGCATATGGCGCGGAGCAAACGCTGGTGGCCAATCGGTTGGCTCGCTCGTTTCGGCACGAACCATTGCGGGCAGAGCCCCAACCAGACGAAGGTGATCATCAAGGCAGTTGCAGGAGCGCTGGTGAAGGTGCTGCCTGAGCTGACGCATGCTGCGCCACGGTTTCCCGACGTGGCGGAACCCATGATAGAAGCTTGGGAGGCGTCACTAAAAGAAATCAGCGCCTGGCTTTAGTGCCCGGCACGCCGGCTTGCAGGGTCATCATGCCGCTTAATGCACCTGGGAGTGGCGGCGTCACCGAATTACACTTAGGCACATCCCGCTGTGTCAGCAACAGACGTCGAGCACACTGCGTTCGCCGCAACGTGCGTACACACACCCAACCCAAACCACCCCTAGGTAAAACAACCGTAAAACCCCACCACAACCTTACTTGCCGCACAGGCTCTGCTCTGTCCAACCTCTAGACTTTGGCCCTTCGTTCAGGCGCCGTTTTGCGCCACAATATGGCGTTGTGATAGCTCGCGCTTTCATACAGAATTCACACAGTTGTTCAACGATTGAACGCCCCCTGCCGCAGGCCCGAACCGGGCAGTAGCAGGGTAGGGAAGCGGCCTGTATCGGCCTCGCCATCAGGGAAAGGCGGCAAATCCTGTGGCGGTAGCGTGCCTGAAGGCTGCCGGAGGGCGCCAGCGGCTCACCAGAAGTGGTTATTTTGTGACGTTCGTCAGTTCTTTTGTTGAAATGCGTCACACTTTGAAGCAGGATTCGCCTCTTCAAATGTTGCTGTGACCCACCCGTCACAAGCTGTCGCAGCGTCGCCCTCGAAGAATGGTTTGCTACTTCGGGGCGGTAGCGTGCGCGGCGCACAGGCTGAGGGCGATGGCTCGCGCCGTGCGCTCAAGGAAGGCTTCAACACGATAGGGGAAGTGAGGTGATGCAATTCACCAAGGCATCAGCGGAGCTGCTGAACAGTATAGCTGGCGCGAACCAGAATGCTCCCGGCGTCAGCAGGCCTGAGCGACGCGCCCCAAGCCCACACTACAGCAAAAGCCCCCACAGCCCAGCCGGCCTTGTCGCCGATAACCGAGCAGAAGCCTACGCCCACACCTTGAGCGGCGCCCCGCCATGGCAGCGGGCGCTCGCCGCTGACACAGTAGCAAAAACGTTTGCCGGCCGGTTTGCCCAGGCGCCGGCCACACGGCCCGCTGCCATGCCGGCCAAAGCCGCAGCACAGGCAAGGCCAGAACAAAAGAAGCACAAGAAACAGCGGTGCGCCAGCGCCGCAAAGCCTCAATGACTGAATCAGATATCAATGAACGCGAGCCAGCGCGGTATCGAGTGAGCTAGCCGCTCCACCCATGCCGGCAGGCGCTCTTAAGGCGTGTTGTGAGGGAAAAATAATGACAGAAGTAATTGCCACCGTTGAGCTACGCAAGAGCGATGGCGCTCTGCTCAGAACAGAGGAAATCCGCATTCCCACCGGCTCGACAAAAATTGAAGACATCGACCTCATCGCCAAGCTCTTCATCCGCAACGCAAACTTGTCTGATCCACGGCAAGAGCTTTGGTATTCGGGGGAGCACACGTTCAGGCCGGTAGAGGCGTAAGCCTAGCCACAAGCCCGTACCATGTGGCGTTGGCCGCCGCTACGGACAGCAACCCCAAAAGCAAACAACCGCTCAGGACCAAAACGTAATGCACAAAATGGAAGACATCCGCCTTGCAGTGATCGGCCTAGGCTACGTTGGGCTGCCATTGGCCGTGGAATTCGGCAAAAAACGCTCCGTGATCGGCTTCGATATCAGCCAGCCCCGGATCGATGCCCTGCGAGAAGGCCACGACAGCACACTGGAAGTGGAAGACGAAGAGCTGAAACAGGCCAGGCACCTGAGCTACACCGCCAACCCAGCGGATCTCGAGGCCGCCAACGTCTACATTGTCACCGTGCCCACGCCCATCGATGAGCACAAGCGCCCCGATCTCACCCCGCTGTGCAAAGCCTCCGAAACCATCGGCAAAACACTCAAGAAGGGCGATATCGTCGTTTACGAATCGACCGTCTACCCCGGCGCCACAGAAGACGAGTGCGTGCCCGTGCTGGAGCGCGTCTCCGGCCTGAAATACAACGTGGATTTCTTCGCCGGCTACAGCCCCGAGCGCATCAACCCCGGCGATAAAGAGCACCGCGTCACCAACATCAAAAAAGTCACCGCGGGCTCCACGCCGGAAGTGGCCGATCTGGTCGATGCGCTCTACAACGAGATCATCATCGCCGGCACCCACAAAGCCAGCAGCATCAAAGTGGCCGAGGCCGCCAAGGTGATCGAAAACACCCAGCGTGATCTGAATATCGCCCTGATCAACGAACTCGCCATCATCTTCAACAAGATGGGCATCGACACCGAAGCCGTGCTACAGGCAGCCGGCACCAAATGGAACTTCCTGCCATTTCGCCCCGGCCTGGTGGGCGGCCACTGCATCGGCGTCGATCCGTACTACCTCACCCACAAGGCACAGGCCATCGGCTACCACCCGGAAATCATCCTCGCCGGCCGCCGCCTGAACGACAGCATGGGCGGCTATGTGGTGGCCCAGCTGGTCAAGTGCATGATGAAAAAGCGAATTCATGTGGACGGCGCCCGCGTGCTTGTCATGGGCCTGGCCTTCAAGGAAAACTGCCCCGACTTGCGCAATACCAAAGTGGTAGACGTCGTGAAAGAGCTGACAGAGCTCAATATCCAGGTAGACGTATACGACCCCTGGGTGTCCCCGGCCGCCGCCGAGCACGAATACGGCATCACACCCGTGAACGAGCCGGCCATCAACAGCTACGATGGCATCGTGCTGGCCGTGGGCCATGAACAGTTCAAGGCCATGAGCGCCAGCGACATACGCCAGTTCGGCAAGGAAAGGCATGTGCTGTACGACCTGAAATACCTCTTGCCAGCAGAAGACACCGACCTGCGCCTTTAAGCAAGGCGCAGCAAGCAAGGCGTACCTAGTAAGACACGCCCAGTAAGGCGCGCCCAGCAAGACGCACCGCCACACTGGCGCCTGCCAGCCTGATTCAGGAAAACCAGATTAATGACCCGTTACGAACAACTGCTCCAGCAACTCCCGCAAAGCCCGAAGGTGTGGCTGGTGACCGGCGTCGCCGGCTTCATCGGCTCCAACTTGCTGGAAACCCTGCTCAAGCTCGATCAGCAGGTGATCGGGCTGGACAACTTTGCCACCGGCTACCAACACAACCTTGACGAAGTACAAGGGCTGGTAACGCCCGAGCAATGGGCACGGTTCCGGTTTATCGAAGGCGACATCCGCAACCTGGAAGACTGCCGCGCAGCGTGCGAAGGTGTGGATTACGTCTTGCACCAGGCCGCCCTCGGCTCAGTGCCGCGCTCCATCGATGACCCCATCACCACCAACGCCGCCAATATCGACGGCTTCCTGAACATGCTGGTGGCAGCACGGGATGCCAAGGTGGAAAGCTTCACCTATGCGGCCAGCAGCTCCACCTACGGCGACCACCCGGCACTGCCCAAAGTGGAAGACCAGATCGGCAAGCCGCTTTCACCCTATGCCGTGACCAAATACGTCAATGAGCTTTACGCCGATGTGTTCGCCAGAACCTACGGCTTCAACTGCATCGGCCTGCGCTACTTCAACGTATTCGGCAAACGCCAGGACCCGAACGGTGCCTACGCGGCTGTTATTCCCAAATGGACAGCGGCCATGATCAAAGGCGAGCCCGTGTTCATCAATGGCGATGGCGAAACCAGTCGCGACTTTTGTTATATCGACAACGCCGTGCAGGCCAACCTGCTTGCTGCCACCACTACCGACGAGAACGCCAGAAACCAGGTGTATAACGTGGCAGTGGGGGACAGAACGACCTTGAATGAGTTGTTCGAGGCGATTCGGGCAGCGCTGAAAGAGAATGGGGTTGAGTACGACGTTGAGCCGGTGTATCGAGATTTCAGGGCGGGGGATGTGAGGCATTCGCAGGCGGATGTGGGGAAGGGGAAGATGCTGCTGGGGTATGCGCCCCAATGGAAAATTAAGAACGGGGTTGCCTCAGCCATGGTCTGGTATTTGAAGTCATCAGATATAGTACAAAATATGGTCAAGTAGGCCAAGCTGGCTAGGGCCGGGATTCTGGACGTCAGCATCGAGCAGCGGTGAAAAAGAGATGAGACTTTGAAAGTTAATCTAGCCGTGAGAAAGCTTGGGGCATGGCGGCGTGGCTTTCTGTTAAGTAAATGTTTATAGACGGATTTTAGAGCCGAAGAGATTTTAATCGAAACAGGCTTATTCAATGCAAAAGAGAAAGATCATGTCTCAGGATAGCTCTTTTTGGCTCGTCGCTGCATCTATCCTGTCATTGCTTTTGGGTGTTGCAAGCGTGCCTTTTCTTAGTCGGTACTTTTCTGGCGAAGAGCTTGGTTTGTATCAAGAGTTCCTCTCGTATGGGTTGATTTTTGGCCCATTGGCATGTTTGAGATATGAAACAAGTATTGTTTCTGAAGAGGGTGCCGGCTTTTTCTATGAGGCTTACGCCGGAGCTGCCTTTGTTATGGCCGTTCTCTGTGGTCTCCTAATACTTCTTCTGCCCGTGGGATTTTTTTTTGAGTTGCCTTCTTGGGTTGCAAGTTTTCCCATATTTATTTTTTCGTATGGATTAATGATATTGGCTAGCGCCATTGCGTTGCGCGAGAAGAAATTCAGAAGCCTGGGGATATATAAGGTAATATATTTTTCTATATATATGGTGGCACCAATTGGCTTTCGGATTGGTTTTGATGAAAGTAGCTATATGTGGCTAATTTGGTTTATGATTCTCGGACAGTTGTGTTTTGTTTTTTTGCTCCCAAGGTCTAGGGTTATATCGATAAAACTTGCGACTGATTTTATTAGAAATAATCAGTCTTTTTTTATAACGTTGACTCCGTTGACATTGCTGAGTGGGCTTACGGTTCAGCTGCCCGTTCTATTCATGTCTCTCCACTTCGATTACAGATACTTGGGGGCATACTTGATCGCCTCTCGCTTTTTGAATTTACCTATAAGCTTAGTGGCGACGCCAGCGGGGCAGTATTTTCAATCTGTTTACCTGAATTCGGGAAGGTTGCATCTGAGAAAGATGCTTCTTGCCTGCTTGATGGCCGTCTTCTTGCTTTACGGCGCTATATTACTGCTCTCTGTTCTGGATTTGAGTCGCTACTTCGGGGCTGAATGGCGGTTGATTCAAGAGATAGTCTGGTTTCTTTCGATTGCAAAAATTTTGCAGGCGATTAATCTCCCACTAGCAAACATGCTAGCGCTTATAAAGACTAGGCGTGTGGGGCTTGGTATTGTGATTTTGTTTCTACCAGTCAGGTGGGTACTAATGGGGCTACTGGGGCCGGGATGGGAAGAGTTTTTGATAGGCACCCTGGTCGGAACTGCCCTTTTCTATATCACATATAGCTATTTTTCGTACCGCTTTACTATTGCGGAGGTAAAATGAACTTTTGGAAGATGGCAGGATTCCTTTTTTATCTGGTAGAGTACGTCAGAAACAAATCCTTAGGAGCGTACTGGTCTGATAGAATAAAAAAGCGGGCGGGACTAGTAGGCTCGATATCTATCAATGGCCCAGTCCAAGTTTATGGGTGCGAGAATATTCAAATCGGAGATAATGTACATATAGGTGGTGGTGCATTCATTGTCGGGGACGGTGGTTTGTCTATAGGAGACAATACACATATTTCTCGAAACCTTACTCTCTACACGCGAAACCATAATTATAAAGGGAAGAAACTGCCTTATGACGAGACGCAGATGCTGCGTGAGGTAGTTATTGGTAGAAATGTTTGGATTGGCATGAATGTAACAGTCCTTCCTGGGGCAAGGATTGGTGATGGCTGCATCATCGGTGCCGGTAGCGTAATTTATGGCGAGCTAGATAAATACTCTATCGTAGGTGCTGCCAGCTATAATAAGTTAGGCGCGCGCGATGAAGAACACTACAAAAAACTGGATTCCAATGGCTGCTACGGTAGACAAGATGGTAAGTGAGGAATGTCATGAGATTCAAGCAAGTGCTTGCTTTAAGCGCCGGTCGTGCCGGTAGCAAAACGTTTGCAAATGCGTGCTCTTATATAACCAACTACACGTCAGGCCATGAAACAAGACTGGCAATGCCTGCCGCGGAAAAAATAAATTATCCTGACTTTCACATTGAGTCGGACAATCGCCTTTCTTGGATGTTAGGTTTGCTGAACGAACGGCTATCAGATAGCGTCTTCTACGTTTATTTGTATCGTGATGAGGAGAAAATAGCAAGATCTTACAATAGGCGGTGGGCAGTAAAGAACGGGATTATGCCAGCCTATGCGCAAGGGGTTTTGATGATGCCAACTTCCCGAAATGATATCGTAACGTGCCGCGATTATGTAAGTTGCGTCCACGCTAACATAAAAATGTTTCTAAAGGATAAGCAGTATGTGGTTATTGATATTGATAACCCGCAAGAAGGATTTGAGTGCTTTTGGGAAAAGATATCTGCGCAAGGCGATAAGAAAAAGGCTTTGCAAGCCTTTGAACAGGCGGATAACACTTCTTCTAAAATGAATCTTTACCGGCGGTTGCGTTACAAAGCCCATCTTCTATTAGATAAGGCTGAACGCACTATTCGGTCGTAGGGCGCTGGATGAAATTTTCAATTGTAACGCCGACATACAACAGGGCTCATTTGATAAACCGAGTATACAGATCGTTGTGTGACCAAGGGTTTCGCGATTTTGAGTGGTTGGTCATCGATGATGGTTCGTCTGATAACACTGAGGAGAAAGTTACCGCCTTTTCTGAGGATGCGGACTTTCCGATTAAATACTATTGGAAAGAGAATGCAGGGAAGGCTGCGGCGCTAAACGATGCTCTCGATCATGCAGAGGGAGAATGGTTTGTAGTCTTCGATAGCGATGACTGGTGCGTGCCCAACGCTTTAGAAAGGTTGGCAACTATCATCCAAACTATCGCTCTAGATGATAGCGGAACAGAAGTTGCTGCTATCTCGGTACTCAAAGTTGATAGGAGCGGCAAAGTGATTGGGGACGAATATAAAAGGTATGGTGCGCGGTTGTCCAGCTACACCGACCGGTTTAACTTGTCGGTGAAAGGCGATAAGTGGGAAATAATCCGAACAGACGTTCACAGAGCTCATCGTTATGATATTTTTCCTGGCGAGAAGTATATGGCCCCCGAGTACGCGTGGCTAAAGATTGGCGTGAACTACCGCACTCTGTTCCTGGACGAAAGACTGAGTATTGTCGAGTACCAGAGTGATGGCATATCGCAGAATAATATCTTTCACAGGTCGAAAAGCCCGAACAATACGATGCGATTCTACCGCCTTGGATTTAGTCAGTCGCGCTCTTTATTAAAAAAAATGAAGATGATAACTAACTACTTTAGGTTCATGTTGCATAGGGGGAGGACACCCCTGGATTATCTTTCGTTCTTGTTTCTTCCTGCGTTTGTTTTTTATATTAAAGACTTGTATGATTTGAAGAAAAAGGCAAAGAAATAATGGAAGGCTTCGAAGAGAGATCAAGAGGAAGCCTTTTCTTTGCAATATCATTGCTTCTTTGTCTTCCAACAAATTTTCGTTTTTCCGAGAGCGTTGGATTTGGCGAGCTTGGTTTGCTTTTATGCATTTTGTTGTTCTTTTTTCGTTATTTTTCATTGAAACATAGACGAAGAGGTATGAGGGCAGCAGCCTCTATGCCAATGGCTTTGCTTTGCTACTTAATATTCGTACTTCTCCCGGTTACATTTTTCAATTCGTTATATGAAAACGGGGCTTTGTTCCGAGATTACTTGGCGTTCCTCTTTTGCGGGCTAGTAATTCTTTCTTGTGCGCTGTATGGCTTGGATGTTCGAAAGTCCATGCGTATATTTTGCTCGCTGTTGTTAGTTTATCTAGTGGCCACTTATTTTTTTGGAGGCGATGCTTTCTGGTACTCAGTCCGGTTTACGGGTGGAGCGAAGAACCCCAATCAGCTGGCGCTTTATATTGTGTGCGCAGTCTTCGCTGCGGTGATCTCCTACGATAGTAAGGCGGCAAGATATTTTTTTGGGTTTACTTTAGGGCTTATAGGCCTTGCCACTGTCTCAGACGCTTATTATTTATTCTTGGGCGTCATCTTTAGTTGCTATGCCGCTGTCGCCCTATTTCCCTATAGGTTTTTCTTTTTGACCTTTCCTATTGTTCTTTTGCTGTTGATGAGTGCTATATTTCTATTTTTCCCCGATTCATCAGAATACATCTCTGAAGTTTGGGAGACTGCGGATGAGGGTGGGTCAAGGGTCAGCTTGTATCTTCACGGGTTAATGGCATGGCTGAATGATTTTTACACGTTTATCTTGGGTAACGGTGCTGGAGCTTTTTCAGGAGCCTACATGCCTTATGAGGGAGCAGAGGCGCACAATACCCCAATAGACATGCTTTCGATAGGTGGTTGTGTAGCGTTTGTTTTATTTTACTCCTATTTTTTCTACATTGTCTGGAGCTACTATAAGCTGGGTCGCAAGATGGAAGTTTCCATTTTGATTGGGATTTTCGTCTTTTCATTTTTTCACTTCGTTCTGCGGCATCCGGTTTTTTGGGTAGCAATTTATCTTGCCGGACTAAACTTGACTGTTTATTTAAAGAGAAGTCGCGATTTATGTGTGGAATAGCATTGTTTATTGGAAAAAAATCCGGCGACGAAGTGAAATATGTTTTGACAGAAATGATTTCTACGCTCAATCACCGTGGGCCAGATGGTGCTGGCGTTTGGGTAGACCAGTCTTCGCGTTTTGGAATGGCGCACGCACGTCTATCAATCAACGATTTGACAGAAGCCGGCGCCCAACCAATGATCTCAAGGTGCAAGCGCTATGTCATTTCTTTTAATGGTGAGATTTATAATCATATCTCGTTAAGAGAGAAGTTGGGTTCGCGAGTTGGAGGTATACCTTGGGTTGGTCACTCGGACACTGAAACGCTACTGGAGTTATTTTCCGTTTTGGGGGTTGATCGAGCGTTAAATGAAATTAAAGGAATGTTTTCTATAGTTTTGTACGATGTTCTGGATAATGCGATTTATTTGATTAGGGATCGAATCGGTGAAAAGCCCTTGTATTGGGGTGCGCAAAACGGTCGCTTTTTCTGCGCTTCAGAGTTAAAGAGTATCATCAGGTCGCCTTTGTTTAAAGGTGAGATTAATAGAGATGCTTTGGAGCTGTATACTAATTATGGCTATGTTCCTTCTCCTTACTCAATATATGCTGATTTGCAAAAGCTTCCTCCGGGCTGCTACCTAAAGTTTAAAGTAACGGACATCGACTCGGGTATTACACCTAAGCTGACGCGTTACTGGGATCTCGTCGCTATATCCAAGTTGAAAAAGAAGGAGATGAGTGAGAAAAGCTTTACGCATATCTCCGGCGAGGTCGAGGAAAGGCTCCGGAACGCTGTCAGTTCACAGCTGATGTCAGATGTTCCCCTGGGTGCTTTTCTAAGTGGCGGTGTAGACAGCTCCTTGATTGTTGCCTTGATGCAGCAGGAGAGCCCGAACCCCATAAAGACTTTCACCATCGGTTCTTGCGACAAAGCATATAACGAGGCGGAGCATGCTAGGGAGGTCGCTAAATTTATTGGTACTGACCACACCGAGCTTTATATATCTGAAAAAGAAATGCTGGATGTTTTACCTGGAATTTCGGATGTTTATTGTGAGCCTTTTGCCGACAGCTCTCAAATACCGACTATGATGGTCAGTGAGCTGGCAAAGACTAAAGTTTCGGTTGCTCTCAGTGGGGACGGAGCTGACGAAATATTTGGGGGTTATAATAGATACTTGGAAGGTTATGCGCTTTGGAAGGCGACACAGTCCATCCACGGGAGCCTGAGACGATCTGGTGCGCGAATAATAGAAGCGTTGCCGCCAAAATTTATAGACCTCCTTTTCTCTAGACTTGGCCCTATGCTCCCTGCGAAGTTTCGAGTCAGGAATCCGGGCGACAAAGCGCATAAGCTTGCAGGTGCACTCTTGGCCGACACACTAGATGAATACTATTCTAGCCTTGTCTGTCATTGGGGGGCGGACTCAAATATATTTGTCAGCGGAAGGCAAGACTTCAGCTTTGGAAGCTCTTTTAGCGATTTCTCCGGATTTGACCCGCGGGAAATTATGATGGTAACCGATGCAATAACCTATCTGCCTGACGATATTATGACGAAGGTGGATCGTGCGGCAATGGCATACGGTCTTGAGGTCAGGGCTCCTTTTCTCGACCATGAACTGGTAGAGCTCTCTTTAGGAATTCCGTTGAAATTTAAGATTTCTGGCAATTGCGGAAAGGTCGTTCTGCGAGATATTTTGTACAAGCACGTCCCCAAAGCTCTCATTGAAAGACCGAAAACCGGGTTTGGAATTCCGCTAGCTGAATGGCTTAGGGGCCCGCTACGCGAATGGGCACATTATTGCTTGGACGATGAACGCATCCGACAGCAAGGGCTTTTCGACCCGCACATGGTTAGGAAAGCTTGGGAAGAACACCTTCAAGGAAAAAGAAACAACAGCCAGAAGTTGTGGAATATAATCTGCTTTCAGGCTTGGATGGAAGGAAAGGATTTTGGTTAAAGTCGGACGGTAGAGGTAAATGAAAGCACTGATAGTGGCAAGCTATGCCGACTCCCTTCGCAACTTTCGTGGGCCGCTCGTAGAGGCGCTGGCTGGAAAGTTGGAAGCCGTACATTTGGCCGCACCGATGGATGACGGCTGGAATTCTTTGGCTGAACACTTTGAAGCAATGGGCGTTGAGCTGCATGATGTAGCTATACAACGAACAGGCTTGAATCCCTTGCGGGACTTACAAGCGCTCTGGCAGCTTTATCGGTTGATGAGACGTGAAAGACCACAACTTATGTTGGCTTACACGGTAAAACCAGTTATCTGGGGTCTGCTAGCCGCATGGTTGGCAGGGGTTCCCAAGCGTTGCGCCTTGATTACAGGGCTCGGTTATGCTTTTACCAGCGGCCGAGAGGGTTTTACAAGCTACTTGGTGAGATTTTTGTATCGATTGGCGCTGAGCCGGGCAGAGAAAGTTTTTTTCCAGAATCCGGATGACGAAGCTTTATTCAAGGAGCTACACATACTACCGTCAAGCACGCCTTCTCTGGTGGTGAACGGATCAGGCATCGACTTAGATCAATTTGCAGTTGCGCCCAAGCCTGCTGAGCCGGTTTTCTTACTTATCGCACGGCTTCTAGGAGATAAGGGCGTGCGAGAATATGTGAATGCTGCACGAAAGGTCAAAGTTGCTCATCCAGACACTGTTTTTAAACTGGCGGGTTGGATCGACGAAAATCCTAATGCAATTGAGCAGTCTGAGTTGGATTCCTGGATTGATGAAGGGATAGTGGAATATCTTGGTAAGCTGGCCGATGTGCGACCGGCGCTCGCCACGTCTTCTGTCTATGTTCTACCAAGCTACCGCGAGGGCACGCCAAGAACTGTGCTGGAGGCCATGGCTATGGGTCGGCCGATCATAACGACTGATGCGCCGGGTTGCCGTGAGACCGTGGTCGAAGGCGTGAATGGCTACCTGGTGCCGGTGAAATCCGTAGACTGCTTGGCGGGTGCAATGCTGCGTTTTGTAGAAGATTCTTCGTTGATCGAATCCATGGGGCGCGCTTCTCGAAGGATTGCGGAGGAAAAGTATGACGTGCATAAAATCAACGAGATAATGCTGACCGAAATGGGAGTTCGGACTTCGGCCAGATGAACTGGCGGTCTTTTCAAGCAGAATGATGCTGGCCTTGGGAAGGCGTGAACGCAAGATCTATAGATGGCTCATGCTAAGATCAGGGGTGAATATAGGCTGTCATTTATCGCTAAGCGGCACGAAAAGTCAAATTTACCTCATTGAGAACCCTTCTCTCTCGGTGGGCACAAGGCCGCTTTCCCGGCGCATCAAGGGTGCGGTTTTCTGTGGTAATGCGGGGCGCCTTCAACGGATACCACTGTTGGTTTCCGCTATACGCGATTACTTAGACGCGGGCGGAATATTACGGTTCACATTCGCAGGCGGGGGAGTGTATGCGCAAGATATTCGGATTCTTGCAGAGCAGTATGAGGAAGTCGAATACCTAGGAGTTATCTCTGCAAGCGACGCGGCAGCGTTGGTGGCCGAGCATTGGTGGGCCTTGTTACCAATTGACGATGAAGTTACTCGGTATGCGTTTCCGAGTAAATCATCTGGTTACGCGCTAGCGGGGGCTGCGGTTGCTGCCATATGTGGGGATGAGACGAGTGTTGCTCGCTGGGTGAAGAGAGAGGGTGTCGGGCTGGTCTGCCCGCCACATAAATCCGCTCTCGTGAGATTTTTTTCAGAGCTGGAAGATATTTGCATAGAGAAATTCGGCGCGTCCGATCAATTGAAGAAAAGGTTGGCAATATCTTCTTTCTCTGCTTCGCTTCGTGAGGTGGCAGATAAATTGTCTTCGGCATGAGCAAAGCGTCTTATATTTGGCCCTGATATTGTCTATTTGTCGGTTTCGGGATGAGAAGATATAGGCTGCGGCTGTTTAAGGGAGTTTCCTGTGAAAATACTTGCGATGCTAGGCGCCAGTGGCCACGGCAAAGTCATCGCCGATCTCGCCGAGTTGCTTGGCTACCAGGTGACGTTCTTCGACGCACGCTGGCCGCAAGTCAAGCAGAACGGCTGCTGGCCTGTTGAAGGCGACGAGCAGGCGCTCGTTTCCCGCCGCGCCGAGTTTGCCGCTCTCGTTATCGCCATTGGCAATAACCAGGTGCGCGCAGAGCGCCAGCTACACCTTGAAAAAGAGGGCTTTCCCCTCGCTACTCTGATACATCCCTCAGCCGTTGTTAGCCGCTACGCCAAAGTTGCCCCTGGCTCCGTTGTGTTTGCCAATGCGGTTATCAATGCCGATGCACAGATAGGTAAGGGCGCGATAATCAATACTGGCGCTACCGTGGATCATGATTGCCAGTTGGGTGATTTTGTCCATATTTCCCCTGGTGCTCACCTTGCGGGCAATGTGGTCGTGGGCGCAGGCTCCTGGGTCGGTATCGGCGCTGCGGTGCGGCAAGGCATCACCATAGGCAAAGATGTGATGATCGGCGCCGGCGCGGCTGTGGTGAGTGATATACCAGATGGTTTATGTGTGGTCGGTGTTCCCGCTCGGCCCTTGGCTCGTTAACTTCTTTCGGATGTCCCTTTGTGAAGCGCCTTTTTGATACCTTGCTTATAGTACTGTCGCTCCCGGTTCTTCTACCGGCATGCCTTTTGCTCGCTCTGCTTGTTTCCATCAACCTCGGCCGCCCCGTGCTGTTCATCCAGACCCGCCCAGGCAAGGATGGCAAACCCTTCCGCATGTACAAGTTCCGCACCATGACAGATGAGCGTGACGAGCACGGCCAATTGTTGCCGGATGATGTGCGGCTCACTCGCTTCGGGCAGCTATTGCGTTCCACCTCGCTGGATGAGCTGCCCGAGCTGCTTAACGTACTGCGTGGCGAAATGAGCCTGGTCGGCCCGCGCCCGCTGCTGATGCAATACCTGCCCCTGTACAGCCCCCACCAGCGACGGCGCCACGAAGTGCGCCCCGGCATCACCGGCTGGGCACAGGTGAATGGCCGCAACGCCATCAGCTGGGATGAAAAGTTTGATCTGGATGTGTGGTACGTCGATAACCAGTCCCTCTGGCTGGATATCCGCATCCTGTTCAAAACCATCTGGAAAGTGGTCAAGCGCGATGGTATCAGCCAGGACGGCGAAGCAACCGCAGCGCCGTTTGCGGGGAGTGAGCGAGGGGTGGGGGAGCGGGATTGAGGTGGAGGCCTGGACGGTAGGAGAGAAACACCGCGCATCCCTCCCTCAGCGCGTGGCGACCGAGGCAGAAGGTGATATGAGCGGTTGTGTCGGGTATGGTCTAGTGTCGAGCCGCATGGGACGGCGGTGCAAGGTGGTGGCGTTTTGCTGTCGCGTTGAAAGATAGTTCACATTTGGGGAAGGGGCAGCAGAGATTCTGCGCGCCCTCACGTAATGGAAATGGACATACCATTATGGTAAGCGGTAGAATTCATAGCAGGTATCAAGGGCCGCCGCCTCCACCAGCCGAGAGCGACGGTGACCGGACCATATCGACGCGTGAGCCTCTGTATCAGGAAAGTGAGATTGCTCAAGCGCTGGAGGCGCCTCTAGCGTTCACCTCTGACAAATGCCGTAGTGGCTGGCAGGGGCTGATGGAAACACTAGAGAAGCAGGAGCCTCCAATCGATTTTCCCAGTTTTTTGCGGGATGCAATAAAACGTGGCGACTGGAAAAAAGCGGAATGGTGCCAAGGCAGCGCAGGCGGCTGGTTCGCATCAGATGTGTATCTTTATGAGTTCAGTTACGAAAGAGCCGTGGGCCGTTCCTGGCAAGAGTTCTCTGTGACCTATTATCTGAAGTTCTGCATAGGGGCCAAACACGTGCTGATCCACATGGTTTCTTGTCATACTTCTTCGTGAGGCTGCATATGACAATAAATAAATGCCTGGTATGCGACAGCGATCAGATCGCCGAGATGCTGGATGATGTGCCGCTGAGGGTGGGGGAATTTGAGCGCACGATGCAGATGCGTGTTACGGCCTGTGCATCGTGTGGATGTAGCTTTCATACGGCTGAGCAGGAGCGCCATAACAAGCGGCAGCGCTTGGCTTTCCGCAAAATGGTGGAAGGACTACTGACTGGCGCAGAGATCAGAGCTATTCGGCAGCGCCATGGCTTGAGCCAGAAGCAAGCCGCGGAAATATTCGGTGGCGGCCCGGTGGCTTTTTCGAAGTACGAAGCGGACGATGTGGCCCAATCGCAGGCAATGGACCGCTTATTGCGAGTGTTTGATGCAGTGCCTGAAGCGAAGGCAGCCTTGTTGGGGGAGAAGGTCGAAGCTCTACCTGTCGAGAGCCTTTTTGAGGACGAGAATTGGCGGCTAGTTTGCCTTGATATGGGCCATAGATTGACCACTCGCTCCAATGACACTCATGCCTATGCTTTCATGCGCGTCCTCAGGCGTTCCCTGGTTGATGAGGAAGCGCTGAAAGAGCCCCTTTCTTCCGTGTTGAAGCAGCACGAAGCTGGCACCGCAACACGCGATGTTGAATGGCGGCCGGCGACGCACAACGCGCCGGAGTGGAGGCACTGATGCAGTTGAGCCTGATAGATATTGCTCTCCGTCGCCATTCACTGAACATGCAGAACGACTTTTCTCCTGCGGTGGTGGATTGGTCGGACTATGTGGTTGAAATGAAAGCGGGGGTGGCCTCCTGCACGCTGTTGCCCAAGGAGAAGGGGCGCACCCTCGTTCGCTATATAGTCACTACAGGGCTTAGATGGAAGCTGGCCGCAGATACAGAGAGCGTCGCTGTTACCGTAGAGGCCGAATACGGCTTGGTTTTTGCGGGGCCGGAGGATTTTGATATCCAAGCCCAGGGTGAGGGGACGCTACGCGAAGCGCTGTGCGCAGCCTGGCCCTACTGGCGGCAAGATTTCTTGCAGATGGCCACCAAAGCTGCGTTGCCCGCGATCCCCATTTCCGCTTACCCCGACTTTGAGAAGGGAATTTTTTAACGTGTGACCTTTGGCGTTGAGATCAACGGTGTGGCGCTTCTGCAAAGTCAGATCAGGCATATGAAGTAAGTAAACATGCTCTCTGGCAGGCCTTCATGTGGCGCGTTTTACACTCAGCAAATGAGCCTGGTCGGCCCGCGCCCCCTGTTGATGCAATACCTGCCCCTGTACAGCTCCCACCAGCAACGGCGCCACGAAGTGCGCCCCGGCATCACCGGTTGGGCACAAGTGAATGGCCGCAACGCCATCAGCTGGGATGAAAAGTTTGATCTGGATGTGTGGTACGTCGACAACCAATCCCTCTGGCTGGATATCCGCATCCTGTTCAAAACCATCTGGAAAGTGGTCAAGCGCGATGGCATCAGCCAGGACGGCGAGGCAACCGCAGCGCCGTTTGCGGGGAGTGGGCCGGAGGGGCAGGGGAGCGGGATTGAGGTATCGAGTCTAGGGCACGCGGGGGTGAGGTGGCGCGGATGGTGTCGCCTAAGCTATTGATTTTACGTGTGGTTGATGTGGTTTTTTGTTATATAAAGGAAAAGATGTGAACTGTGTTGCTCGTCAGGCTGCATATTTCCTAAAATGGCGCGGCATTTCGGGTATAAGATAGAAGCTGCGCCGGGAAAGGGCGCAGTGATGAAGCCTTCGGAACACGCAGTATTCGCATAATAAATATCGTGGCGCCGGATAGGGATTATGGCGTAGCACCGTGGCTAGGGTGGAATATGATAAATGTAATTTATTTTGTTCTCATTGCTTTAGGAGGCTGCGTGTTAGCCTCGTTAGCAGCTTTTTTCTTCGTATTAGCAGTCAAGACAAGCAGGGTTAATCCCGCTGAGTATGAACGCCTGAGAGAGCTTACCGGCAGCTATCGCGACGCGCTCAACGGTACTGTGGGTGGCTTGAGCGGGGTCGCTTCAACCGCCGAACTTGAGAACGATGATCGCCTCCAGGCAGGCATTGCTTTTGATCGGCGGCGAAAGGTGCTGGTTGCGCAGGCTGCGATCTCTGACGATACCATTTCTGCCGTTTTCAAATAAATTAAGCCGGCGGTAAGTGAGCCTCACTACAGTCTTGGCTCGGGGCATTGGTTGATACCGTACTAGGGAAGGTTGATTAAATGCGGTTGAGAGGGTGGGTCCCGACAGTCGGGGGGAGGCTGTCGTTCTCCGTTATTGGGCAATTCGAGCACCTGAAGCCTGGATGCTATAACCACGCCTCCCATGGTGTCCGCACTATCATTTGCCAACAAGTCCGTGAAAATACTGATATAGCGCTTCCCGGTGGAGCGGTGAGAAGGTTTTATGCTCGCTATCTGCAAAAGAGCGATCTGCCACTATTGCTGAAGACAGCGCATTGTTTACGCCCTGAACATTCGCTGCTGTCGCCGGTTATCGCTTACCTTTTCATGCGGCAAACGCTTACAGATTGTAGCTGCACTCGCTGACAGACAGCCCCGTTCTCCCCCTGCATGATGATCGCTCTTGAAATGGAGATGGAGCGATCATGGACGATCATGACCACGGCTATCGTTTGTTGTTTTCGCACCCGCAGATGGTGCGTGATCTGCTGCTGGGCTTTGTGCCCGGCGAGTGGGTGCAGGAGCTGGATTTCAGCTCGCTGGAGAAGATGAACGGCAGCTACGTCACGGATGATTTGCGCAGCCGCCATGCGGATGCGATCTGGCGGGTGAAGTGGGGCGGCCAGTGGCTGTATGTGTATCTGCTGCTGGAGTTTCAGTCCACGGTGGATGGCTTTATGCCAGTGCGTATTTTGTCATACACCAGCTTGCTGTATCAGGATCTGATCCGGCAGAAGGCGTTGGGTGAGAGGCGCAAGCTGCCGCGGGTGATGCCGATCGTGCTGTACAACGGCAAGGCGCGCTGGCGGGCGCCGACGCGGGTGTCCGACTTGCTCGAAAGCGGCCCACCGGGGCTTGAGGGGTTTCAGCCGGAGCAGTCGTTTCTGCTGCTGGATGAAGGGGCCTTTGATCTGGATGCCCTGTCGCCGCTGCATAACCTGGTGGCGGCGCTGTTTCGGCTGGAGCACCAGCGCTCGCTGGATGAGCTGACGGAGGTGCTGGGGCTTTTGGTAGACTGGCTGAAAACACCGGAACAGGCCAGCTTGCGCCGTGCGTTTGCAGAGTGGCTGCGCCGTCGGTTGCGCCACTGGGTGCCAGAGGCGAATATCTCCCACATGCATGATCTGCAGGAGGTGCATGACATGACACAAAGCATGGTAGAGATCTGGAAAGAGAAGCTCCGCCAACAGGTGGTTCAGGAGGTGCTTCAGGAGGGTAGGCTGGAAGGCCTTCAGGAGGGCCGTCAAGAAGGCCGCCAAGAGGGCGAATTCAGCCTGCTGCTGCGTCAGCTGACACGGCGATTCGGGCCTCTGCCGGATGCTGATATCGCTCGCATGAAGCGAGCTGGTCTGGATGAGCTGGAGCTTTGGGCTGACCGGGTGCTGGATGCTGCTTCGCTGGAAGACGTGTTCCGCTGAATAGCCGTGTGGTGCCTTTTGATCCCTTGTCGCTGGGTGAGGGCACCTCGGCTCAGGCTCGGGATGGCCGCTTTTTCTGGATCAGTTGGCCGCTTGGCTGGATACACTTTCATATGACAAGAAGTGCCGTTCTTTTATTCGGCACTTTTTTACCCGGCAAAGGCTGATATTGCCGTGCGGGTGGACGGCAGTTTCGAGGTGGTGTGTGAGGCTGGCTGCGAGGCTGGCGTTTCGTTGATTTGATTATGCCCGACGGCAGATGGATTAATTTATGTTGAATACCGCCTTTTCTCCCTGGCCTTCTTTCACACAGGAAGAGGCTGATGCTGTTTCCCAGGTGCTGCTTTCCAACAAGGTCAATTACTGGACGGGGCAAGAGTGCCGCGAGTTTGAAAAGGAGTTTGCAGCTTTTGCCGGCACAGAATATGCCATTGCACTGGCCAACGGCACCGTAGCGCTTGATGTGGCGTTGCAGGCCATGGGCATCGGTGCTGGTGATGAGGTGGTGGTTACGCCACGTACTTTTCTGGCGTCGGTATCGTCGGTGGTGAACATCGGCGCTGTGCCGGTGTTTGCAGAGGTGGATCGCGCTTCACAGAACATCACCGCAGAAACCATTCAGGCCGTGCTCACGCCGCGCACGCGTGCCGTAATCTGCGTGCATCTGGCGGGTATGCCCTGTGATATGGAGCCGATCATGGCGCTTGCCGATCAATATGGCTTTTATGTGATCGAGGATTGCGCACAGGCCCATGGCGCTCGCTATCAGGGCAAGCCGGTGGGGAGCATTGGTCATGTGGGCGCGTGGTCGTTCTGCCAGGACAAGATCATGACCACGGGCGGCGAGGGCGGCATGGTCACCACCAATGATCGCGACTTGTGGTCGCGCATGTGGAGCTTCAAGGATCATGGCAAGAGCTGGGAAGCCGTTTACGAGCGTGAGCACGCGCCGGGCTTCCGCTGGCTGCATGAAAGCTTCGGCACCAATTGGCGCATGACAGAAATGCAGGCGGCGATAGGGCGCATTCAGTTACGGCGAATGCCCGCCTGGCTGGCTGCTCGCACTGCCAACGCCGAGCGCATCTGGAATACTGCTGCTGCGCTGCGCGGGTTGCGCGTGCCCCGTGCGCCACAGAGCATGGTGCATGCCGCATATAAATGCTACGTGTTCGTAGAGCCTGAACAACTCAAGCCCGGCTGGGATCGTGATCGCATCCTCAACGAGATCAACCAGCGCGGTGTGCCGTGCTATTCCGGCTCCTGCTCCGAGGTGTACCTGGAAAAAGCCTTTGACGGCACCCCGTACCGCCCCGCGGAACGCCTGCCCGTCGCCCGCGAACTGGGCGAAACCAGCCTCATGTTCCTGGTGCATCCGACACTCACCGACGCCGAGATCGCGCTGACCTGTGAGGTGCTGCGGGACGTCATGGCGTTAGCCGCTTGAGGGGCCGCTCGCGGCGATTGACACCTGGCGCGTGGCTGCCACGCGGCGCTGGAATGGCGAGATCGCTTGCTCGTATCAGGCTGGCCGGACGCTCACCAAACTCAATATTCAGGATCAAAATGGTTTGGAAGAAGCTTAGTGCGAGACCACCGAAGTTGCGTGACCGGGCGCTGTCAGTTTTGTTCTGATGTGGGGCAATTGGGGCGTTGGTTGCCGTGATCTCCCCCCTCTCCCCAACCCCTCTCCCGCGAGGGGAGAGGGGCTAAACTTGCTATATTCGTTGTGCGCCGCTCACCCTTCTGTTCAGCTGGGCGCTTGCTAGTGGCGGAGGCTGGGCGTGGCCGGCCGGATGTTTTGGCGCGCACGGCGCCGAGTGATCTTGATTTTGCACTTTCCTTTGATCTGTTGCGGAGGGGCCTGGTTCTCTAGAGCCACTGCCCGCTATCGCGCTCCTGCTTTTACTTTCATGCTTGGCTGAACTTCATGACATTTGAAATAGCCGTTTCGCTTTTTACTGTTGTTGCTGTGCTGGTGTTACTGGCTACCAACCGCTTGCCCGCTGATGCGCTGATGATGTCTGCGCTGGCGCTGTTGTTGCTTACGGGTGTGGTGTCGCCGAGTGAGGCCCTTTCCGGTTTTGCCAACCCTGGGTTGATGACTGTTGCGGCATTATATGTAGTGGCGGCGGCGCTGCGTGATACGGGCGCGATCTACTGGATGGCAAGCCGCTTGCTGGGGCAGCCTTCCACCTCTGGTCGCGCTTTGGGGCGGGTGGTGATGCCGGCGTCGCTGCTCAGTGCTTTTTTGAACAATACCACTGTGGTGGCGATGATGATTCCTGCGGTGCAGGAGTGGGCGCAGCGGTTACGTCTCTCGGTGTCGCAGTTGCTGTTGCCGTTGAGTTACGCGGCGATTCTTGGCGGCACTTGTACACTGATTGGCACCAGTACCAACCTGATTGTGGATGGCCTCGCCCAGAAAAGCGGGCTGCCGGCCTTTGGCATCTTTGATATTTCTGTGGTGGGTGTGCCGCTGTTGCTGGTTGGTGGCGCCTACCTGGTGTTGCTTGGGCCGCGCCTGCTGCCCGCTCGTGAAGGACTGGTGGAGCAATTGGAGCGGGCGCGGGAATACCGGGTTGAGATGAAGGTGCCGGTGAAAAGCCCGCTTGCCGGGCGGACTATTCGCGATGCGGGCCTGCGTAATCTTGGCCATGGTTATTTGACTGAAGTGCGGCGCGGCGATCAGCTTTTTACGGCGGTGGCGCCGGATATGGTGCTGGCCGAAGAAGATCGGCTGGTGTTCATTGGTGCGCCGGATTGCGCTCGCGAGCTGCAACGCATCAACGGCCTGGTGGCGCCCAGCGGTGGGCACAAGTTGAAGCTGCGGCACTCGCAACGGTGCTTGGTGGAAGTGGTGTTGGGCAAGGAGTTTCCCAGCCTGGGCAAAACTGTGCGGGATGCGGCCTTTCGCACCCACTATCAGGCGGCGATCCTGAGCGTTAACCGGCACGGTGAACGCTTATCGGGGAAGGTGGGCGATATTGTGCTGCGCATGGGCGATACGCTGCTGCTGGAGACGAGCCATACTTTTGTCGAGCAATACCGCTACCGCCGCGATTTCATGCTGGTGAGCCCGTTGCAGGATTCATCCCCGCCGGATTTCCGCAAGGCGCCGGTGGCGGTGGCCATTCTCGCCGGCATGGTGCTGGTGAATGTGGTGGGTTGGCTGTCGGTGCTGGAATCTGTTTTTGTGGCCTGCGGCGCGCTACTTGCGACGGGCTGCGTCACGGTGAACCGTGCCCGGATGATGGTGAGTGTCAATTTGCCGGTGCTGGTGGTCATTGGTGCCTCATTTGCATTAGGCGAGGGCATGACCAATAGCGGCGCGGCGCAGTGGGTGGTTGAAGGGGTCTTCGGGCAGCTCCCGGTTTCCCCCTTGGCGGCGCTGATCCTGATCTACCTGATGACGGCGATGGTGACGGAGCTGGTGACCAATAATGCCGCTGCTGTGCTGATGTTTCCGCTCGCGGTGAGCGTGGCAGAAATGGCCGGGGCAAGCCCGCTACCCTTTGTGGTCGCTGTGATGATCGCCGCGTCGGCCAGTTTTCTGACGCCGCTGGGCTATCAGACCAACATGATGGTGATGGGGCCTGGCGGCTATCGGCTGTGGGATTATCTGCGGCTGGGTATTCCGCTGAATATCATAGCCGCCATCGTGACAATCAGCCTGACCCCGCTGTTCTGGCCCTTTTGACGTGTGATGTTTTGTCAAACCTCCGGGTGTGGCACTATGCCGGCACTCTCTACGTAGACTACATGGATCCGTAAATATGAGCACTCCTTACGAGCGACGTGAAAACGCGAGCGAGGCAGAGGTCGTCTGGCACCGGGCAAGCGTAACCCGTGCAGACCGAGCAAGGCTGAAAGGCCAGCGTGGTTGTTGCATCTGGCTGACCGGGCTTTCAGGTTCGGGGAAATCCACCATCGCCAACGCGCTGGAAGTTGCTCTGCACCAGGCTGGCCGACATACCTACCTGCTGGATGGCGATAACGTGCGCCACGGGCTGAACAAGGATCTGGGTATGTCCGACGATGACAGGACCGAGAATATCCGGCGTGTGGGGGAGCTCTCCCGTTTGATGGTGGATGCGGGTCTGATCGTCATCAGCGCTTTCATCTCGCCGTTCCGCGTGGATAGGGAATCCGCACGGGCATTGTTTGAAAGTGGCGAGTTTATCGAGGTTTACGTCAATGCCTCCCTCGACAAATGCGAAGAGCGCGACCCGAAAGGCCTCTACCGCAAAGCCCGTGCCGGGCTCATTTCTGATTTCACAGGCATCGACAGCCCCTACGAAGCCCCCGAGCGCCCCGAAGTGCAGGTCTGCACCGATACCAACTCGGTGGACGCCTGCGTCCAGCAAATCCTCGCCTACCTCACAGACTGCCGCCGCCTGACAGCGTGATAGCCGAGCGGCGCGTTGCGCCAGTGGGGCTTGGCGGCAGGCAGTCGTAGCCTATCCCCCCACACCCGCCCCCCAACGGCCCCGATCACATTCGGGGCTGCGGCGCGGCCTGCCTTCCAGGTTAACCATCAGGGGCTGCAATCTCGGGTTGACCCCGTGAGCTGCCTTCCGCGCCACTGAATTCAATCGTATTCGAAAGCGTGCGCCTGCCCGCGACGTTTTGCTTTTCGCGAGATAGTAAAAGAGCTTGCGACCAGCCCGCGTTCACCATCGGCTGGAAACGAAAGCCGCTGAGCAGAAACTGAAATGCCAGAATAGGCAGGTTGTGGGTTGCGCCGGAATCCAGTCGAGGCTGCCTTGCCGGCATGCTCAAGGCCGCTCGACTCGGCACATGGTGACAACTCAAACGGCTCAAGCTCTCGCAGATGCCGTGCTTGCACCTCGCCTCGTTTGCCGCCCACCCGGTGGGCCGTTGGTTTTCACTTACCTTTTCATACGGCAAACGCTTACAGATTGTAGCCGTACTCGCTGACAGACAGCCCCGTTTTGCCCCTGCATGATGATCGCTCCTGAAATGGAGATGGAGCGATCATGGACGATCACGACCACGGCTATCGTTTGTTGTTTTCGCACCCGCAGATGGTGCGTGATCTGCTGCTGGGCTTTGTGCCCGGCGAGTGGGTGCAGGAGCTGGATTTCAGCTCGCTGGAGAAGATGAACGGCAGCTACGTCACGGACGATTTGCGCAGCCGCCATGCGGATGCAATCTGGCGGGTGAAGTGGGGTGGCCAGTGGCTGTATGTGTATCTGCTGCTGGAGTTTCAGTCCACGGTGGATGGCTTTATGCCAGTGCGCATTCTGTCGTACACCAGCTTGCTGTATCAGGATCTGATCCGGCAGAAGGCGTTGGGTGAGAGGCGCAAGCTGCCGCGGGTGATGCCGATCGTGCTGTACAACGGCAAGGCGCGCTGGCGGGCGCCGACGCGGGTGTCCGACTTGCTCGAAAGCGGCCCACCGGGGCTTGAGGCGTTTCAGCCGGAGCAGTCGTTTCTGCTGCTGGATGAAGGGGCCTTTGATCTGGATGCCCTGTCGCCGCTGCATAACCTGGTGGCGGCACTGTTTCGGCTGGAGCACCAGCGCTCGCTGGATGAGCTGACGGAGGTGCTGGGGCTTTTGGTAGACTGGCTGAAAACACCGGAACAGGCCAGCTTGCGCCGTGCGTTTGCAGAGTGGCTGCGCCGTCGGTTGCGCCACTGGGTGCCAGAGGCGAATATCTCCCAAATGCATGATCTGCAGGAGGTGCATGACATGACACAAAGCATGGTAGAGATCTGGAAAGAGCAGTACAAGCAAAGCTGGCGTCAGGAAGGCCTTGAGGAGGGACTTGAGGAAGGTCGGCAAGAAGGTCGGCAAGAAGGCGAACTCCGCCTTCTGCTGCGGCTGCTGACACGGCGATTCGGGCCTCTGCCGGATGCTGATGTCGCTCGCATGAAAAGTGCTGGGCCGGATGAACTGGAGCTGTGGGCTGACCGGGTGCTGGATGCTGCTTCGCTGGAAGACGTGTTCCGCTGAATAGCCGTGTGGTGCCTTTTGATCCCTTGTCGCTGGGTGCGGGCACCTCGGTTCAGGCTCGGGATGGCCGTTTTTTCTGGATCAGTTGGCTGCGTTAGCTGGATACACTTTCATATGACAAGAAGTGCCGTTTTTTTATTCGGCATTTTTTTTACCCGGCAAAGGCTGACCACCGGGGCTTGAGGGGTTTCAGCCGGAGCAGTCGTTTCTGCTGCTGGATGAAGGGGCCTTTGATCTGGATGCCCTGTCGCCGCTGCATAACCTGGTGGCGGCACTGTTTCGGCTGGAGCACCAGCGCTCGCTGGATGAGCTGACGGAGGTGCTGGGGCTTTTGGTAGACTGGCTGAAAACACCGGAACAGGCCAGCTTGCGCCGTGCGTTTGCAGAGTGGCTGCGCCGTCGGTTGCGCCACTGGGTGCCAGAGGCGAATATCTCCCAAATGCATGATCTGCAGGAGGTGCATG
Source organism: Alcanivorax quisquiliarum (assembly GCF_023051175.1). Lineage (GTDB taxonomy): Bacteria > Pseudomonadota > Gammaproteobacteria > Pseudomonadales > Alcanivoracaceae > Isoalcanivorax > Isoalcanivorax quisquiliarum. Next base: position 28,748 of record NZ_JALKII010000001.1, read on the forward strand.
ACATGACACAAAGCATGGTAGAGATCTGGAAAGAGAAGCTCCGCGAACAAGTGGTTCAGGAGGTGCTTCAGGAGGGTAGGCTGGAAGGCCTTCAGGAGGGCCGTCAAGAAGGCCGGCGAGAGGGCCGTCAAGAAGGCCGGCGAGAGGGCCGCCAAGAAGGCCGGCGAGAGGGCCGCCAAGAGGGCGAGTTCAGCCTGCTGCTGCGTCAGCTGACACGGCGATTCGGGCCTCTGCCGGATGCTGATATCGCTCGCTTGAAGCGAGCTGGTCTGGATGAGCTGGAGCTTTGGGCTGACCGGGTGCTGGATGCTGCTTCGCTGGAAGGCGTATTCCGCTGAAATGGCGTGCCGGGCCTTTTTCAAGGCCATCGCAGGTTGGCGAGAAGGCGTTATTGCTGTTGGTGATTGAGCGGCCGCCCGAGAGCGGCCGCTTTTTGATGCACAGGCTGACGCTCCTGCCTGTCGCTGGCGAAGATGCTCGAAACCGGTGGGGTGTAGGGCGGTAGCGGTATTTCCCAGGCAGGCCGGGGGCGTGGTGACGCCGGTGGTGATGAGTATTGAGTTTCACCGCGACTTTCACTTTCACTCTGTCCGCTGCGCACCGGCGAAGTTACAGGCCGAGCATTATCTGGAAAGCCCCGATTTACTCGTCTGGCTGTACTCAGGCTACATTATTGGCTGCCCGAGCTGAAATCAGTCAACGTCAGCGCTATCCAGAGCCTTGAGAGCGCGGAAGCCGGGCCCGGTCAGTTGATCAAGCACCAGGCCGTTTGCCCATCAGTCATGTTCTGCCCGGCCGGCTGTGAAGCAGGTGTGGCTGGCTGATGATATCAGCCGCTGCGGGGCCGATGCGCAGGCGGGGTGTGAGCAGTTGAATCGGTGGCTGCTTGCCTTGCTGGCAGGTAGCCGCTGGCCCGGTTTGAGTTCAACCTGCTTGCTTGATCCCCAAACGGCGCCCACGGGTTTTGCCCGGCTGGGCGCGGTTCCTGATCTCTTCCTTCCTTTGGTGGCTGGTTTGCCTGACGCGGCGGATCTGAGTGCGTCGTGTTGGGGCGGAGCCTTTCTCTTCGTTGCCGCTCTCTTTTTGCTGGCACCCTCTCGTTACTTAAGTTTTTACAGCGTTTTATTAAACAATTTCAGTGCTGTTTGGCGAGTGCGTTTGCGCTGAAGGGGCTTTTTTTTGCGGTGCGTGCCCGGCGAGCGAGACGTTAGCGCCACGGCTGGCATTTTACATAGCTTTGGTTACGCCAGTGGGGTGCGTTGACAGCTTTTCTTGTGGCGCACAAGGTTCGGATGTGGGTGGCAAGGATGCTGCTTGAGGGAGCAGGGCGCAGGATGCGCCCGCAGCGGTCCGCAATCTTGTTGCAAGGAGATGACATATGCTGGGTTGGGCTCTGATATTTCTGATTGTTGCCATTATCGCCGGCGTGGCCGGTTTTTCCGGTGTTGCGGGCACGGCATCCTGGATTGCTCAGGTGCTGTTCGTGATTTTTATCGTGCTGTTGATTGTGTCTTTGATAACAGGCCGCAAGCGACCGTGACATGGACGAAAGCGGGCCGATGCCCGCCGCCGGCCTGACGCAGTGGTCGGCTGATCGCATGGCCGGTGTTGTAGCCGGCATGTGGTTTTTCTCGGGTTTACAGGAGGTTATGGATTATGTCGAACAAGGGTTCTTCTCACGACACCACGGACAAGGTAGCAAAAACAGCTCACGAGGTGGTTGATACGGTTGCGGAGCGTGCTGCACCCGCGGAAGAGCGGGTGCGCGAAAGCGCAGCCAAGGCAGCAGAGCGCGCCAGGGAAGGCGCTGAATATGCCCGAGCGCGAACGCACGACATGACAGAACGCGTCTGCGATTACGTGAAGGAAAATCCGCTCATGGCGCTCGGGATCGCCTTTGCAGCGGGCACCGTCGTCTCTTCAATCTTGCGCCGTCACTGATGCCTGCGGAAGAAAGACGTACCTCGGACCGGGCTGCGACGGATCGCGTTTCGGCTGCTGCGGAGGCTGGGGGTGGGCCCCATGACACGGCGGCCGAAGAGCCGGTTTCTGATGCAACGCGACAGGCGGCTGAAACGCGGGTTCAGGAAGAAATTGCGGCGCTGGGCCAGTTGGGTGGTGATGCGCTGAGCTGGCTTCAGGGCAGCGTGAAGCTGATGGGCACGGAAGCTCGCTTGTTTCTTGCGTCTTTATTGCTGGTGGTGGCGCTGGCGGCGATGGTCGGGTTGCTGATTGCCGGAGCGTTCATTTTTCTGGGTGCTGCGGCGGTGCTGATGTTGGTGCGTGAGGGTGGCATCAGCCCTCCGCTGGCTGCTTTTATCGGCGCACTGGCGTTGTGCGTCAGTGCGGTGGCGGCGTACGCCTGGATCAGGCGCGTGGCGCGCGAAATGGGTTTCACCCGCACCCGCAAGAGCTGGGCCGCACTGTTTCGCTCTTCAGGCTCCTCAGCCTCAGACAGTACCGATAACACTGATGCCAGCGTACCGGCAGGGAGGCGAGAATGATCATGCGGCAACGGCGCTTGCGCCGGGCGGCGGACCAGGTCGAGTTGTCGGTGGCGTTGCGGCGGGCCGAGCTGGGGCAACACGCAGCTGATATGGCGGAGCGCTGGCAGGCGCGGCTGCGCTCGCCTTTGGCGGTGCCGGTGGCGTTTGGTGCCGGGGTGGTGTTCGGGCAGTTGCGCGGTGCGATGTCGTTGAGTGCGTCGGCGGTACGGCTCACTGCTGCGCTGGTGCGCTTTGAGCGCATGGCGGCGACGTTTACATTATTGGCCGCCTATGCTGCGGATCGCGTGCATCTTACTGTGGAGCACCTCGCGGCAGTGCGGGGTGATACGCCTCGGTCGGATTGATTCACTTCCATTGATATCTCCCTCCATCGCAGCGGCCACGGCAGGCTGCAATGTCAGTCTCCTGCGTCTGGCTTGAGGCCAGGCACTCACAGCGATGGGCGCCTTGCCAGAAGTTGCGTGTGGGCGGGCTCTCCAGCGGCGATAGTGCCTGTGCGTGGTGCGAACAAGAGGCAAATATGCCGTGGTAGCACGCAGAGCGTATTTTCCTGCACGGGCCGCATTCTCAATCCGGTGCGCAGGGTTTAACGTTGAACCAGAGCGGTTGCAGTGGCTTCGCCACAGGTGTGGCGGGGCTGGGCAGCAGCCGAGGTGGAGTGGGAGTGCGCTATGAGTGGCAGGCAGGAGTATATTGATCGGGTGCAGCGCAAGCTTGCTGAATGGGACGATGAGATTGATCGTCTGGAGATGAAGGCGCGCGAGGCCAACGAGGTGTTGCAGCAGCAGTGGGCGAGCCGGCGGCTTGAGTTTGAAGAGCGGCGGGCAGAATTGCGGCAGCGTTTGGCGGCGCTGCGTGCGGAGGCCGACGATGCCTGGGCCGAGATGAAGAAGGGTGTCGAGGACGCCCGCGAGGCGGTGGCAAAAAGTGTCCGGGAGATGAAGGACAAGCTGTTGGGCTGATCAGCCGTTCGTTAGCCTTTTATTGCGCCTTGCATCAGCGGCTGTAGCCAGCGGATCAGATCCCGGTGCACTTGAGCCCGGCAGCAATCATTGAGAATTTCATGGCGGCCGCCGGGGTATTCGCGCAGCGTGACGGACTGGTTGCCGGCTGCTTTCAGTGCGCGGGCCAGGGCTGGCACGCCTTTGCCGCAGCGGCTCATGGGATCGCTGTCGCCGGCGATCAATAAAATGGGCAGTTGCGGGGGCAGTTGTCTCATGGCAGCTTTGCTGTGTGAGGCGGCGAGGCCGCCGAGCAGATCGAGCCACAGCTGAGTGGTGCAATCGTGGCCGCACTGGGGGTCGCTCAGATATTGCTGGACGTGCGCTGGTTCTGCACTGAGCCAGTCGAAGTCGGTTTTTCTGTCCGGCACTTGCCTGGCCCAGCTGCCGAACGTGAGCTTGCGCATCAGCGCGCTGGCGCCGCGTGGTCCACGGAGCATTTTCTCCAGTAACACGGGCAAACGGCCCAGCCGGAATATCCAGGATGGGCTGTGATCACTCCCGCACAGGATCAATCCATCCAGTGCCAGCATGTTGGCGTGGCGTTCGGCCCAGGCCAGCGCAGCGAAGCTGCCCATGCTGTGCCCGGCAAGCACCTGTGGCAGCGCCGGAAAACTGTCGCGCAGATACTGTTGCACTTGCGTAATGTCGCCGAGCAGCTGTTGCCAGCCGTCCTGATCACCAAAATGCCCTCGCGGGCTGACGTCCGAGACGGATTCACCGTGGCCGCGGTGATCGTGCACGCACAGATGCCAGCCGGCGGCATTCACTGCCTCGGCCAGCGGGCCATAGCGGCCGCCGTGTTCCGCCATGCCATGCATCCAGTGCAATACGCCCTGCGCGGGGACGCTGGCTTGCCACAGGCGCACGCCGATGCGGTGGCCGTCGGGCGTATCAAGGTGGGTCAGGGCCGGTTGCGTCATGTTGTCGTTCCCGTGGCGCGCCGGAGCGCGGGCAATGCCGGGTCTTTTGTGGCATCTGTTGCGGCCCGGCTTGCACGCACGTTGCAGCATTCGTGAGATACGGTCAAGGTGGCGCGGGGATTTCGGTATACTGTCTTTCCTGGCGTTATCGAGCGCCGGGTTATATGCCCAGTTATTGAGGAGCCATCGTGATTCACTACCGCATCCAGCCGTTGCGCCCTGAAGCTCATTTGTTTGCCGTGGAAGTACGGGTGCCGGAGCCGACCCCGGAGGGCCAGGCGTTTGCGATGCCGGCCTGGATTCCGGGCAGTTATATGATTCGGGATTTTGCCCGCCATGTGGTGGCCTTTGAGGCGACCGCCAATGGCGAGCCGGTGGGTTGGCAGAAGCTGGACAAGCACACCTGGCAGCTGGAGCCGGTCGATGGTGAAGTGCGGGTGCGCATCGAAGTGTATGCGTGGGACTTGTCGGTACGCGGTGCGCATCTGGATACCACGCATGGTTATTTCAATGGCAGCTGTGTGTTTCTCGCGGCCAAGGGCCATGAAGACCAGCCCTGCGAGGTGGACATTCTGCCGCCGGAGGGTGCGGCTTATGCAGGCTGGCAGCTCGCCACGGGTATGCCGCGCATCAGTGGCAATGAGTTGGGTTTCGGGGTGTTCCGGGCGGAAAACTATGATGCGCTGATTGATTACCCGGTGGAGATGGGCGCCTTTACCCATGCCAGTTTCGATGCCTGCGGTGTGCCTCATCGGGTGGTGCTCAGTGGCCGCCATCAGGCGGATATGGCGCGCTTGTGCCGCGACCTGGCGTTGATCTGCGAGCAGCATATCAAGCTGTTCGGTGAGCCGGCGCCGATGGAAGATTATCTGTTCATGACGCTGGTGACCGGCGATGGTTATGGCGGGCTTGAACACCGGAATTCCACCAGCCTGATGTGCGCGCGGGCGGATTTGCCGCGCCGCACGGATGCACCGGATGTGGTGCGCGATGCCTATCGCAATTATCTGGGGCTGTGCAGTCACGAATATTTCCACACCTGGAACGTCAAGCGCATCAAGCCGGAAGCGTTCACGCCTTTTGATCTGAATCAGGAGGTGTATACCGAGCTGTTGTGGGCGTTTGAAGGCATCACCAGCTACTACGATGATCTCGCGCTGGTGCGTGCCGGGCTGATCACACCGCAGGCGTATCTGGAGGTACTGGGGCAGACTATTTCGCGGGTGCAGCGTGGCAGTGGCAGCCGCCGCCAGACGGTGACGGAATCCAGCCTTGATGCCTGGACCCGGTTCTACAAACAGGATGAAAACGCGCCCAATGCAATTGTCAGTTACTACGCCAAAGGCGCGCTGGTGGCGTTGGCGCTTGATCTGACATTGCGCGATCTCACTGGCGAGCAGAAATCACTGGATGATCTGATGCGGTTGCTGTGGCAGCGCTACGGCAAAACCGGGCTGGGCGTGCCGGAACACGGCGTGCAGGCACTGGCGGAAGAGCTGGCCGGGCAATCCATGGCGGCATTTTTCGATCTGGCGTTATACAGCACCGAGCCGCTGCCCCTGGCGCAGCTGCTGCAATCCCGTGGTGTGGCGTTGCAGTGGCGGGCGCCGGCCAACCATGGCGACAACGGCGGCAAACCGGCTGCCCACGCGCCGGTGAATCTGGGTGTGCGGGTGGCGGATGATGTGCTCGGTGCGCGGGTGGCGGTGGCCTATGACCAAGGCCCGGCGATGGCGGCAGGGCTGTCTGCGGGTGACGTGATTGTGGCGCTGGACGGCCTGAAAACCGATGCGCGGAAATTCGATGAACAATTGGCGGCGTATCAGCCGGGCGAACGGATTACCGTGCATGCGTTTCGCCGTGATGAGCTGATGCAATTTACCGTCGCGCTGGAGGTGGGCGAGGCGAGCCTGGCGTGCCTGAGCATTGTGCCGGAGGGCTTGACCCCGGCCGGCCTGGATTGGCTCGGCCAGCGCCGTTGATCGCGCCTGCATGATGGAATCTGCTCCCGTTTCTCCCGTTTCTCCGGCGGCCCTGCTGCGCTCGCTCAGTGCCCGGCTGGATCAGGCGATGCTGGCGGATCAGCCGCGTCTTGCCCGGCGTCTGGCTGGCCTGCGCAAGCGTTTTGATGCCCGTGCGGCGCAGCAGGTAGAGGCGGCGCTGGCGGCTTCTGTGGCGCTGCGCGAACGGCGCGCTGCGCTGACGCCGCGCATCGACTGGCCGGATTTGCCAGTGGTACATTCGCTGGATGCGTTGCAAGAGGCGATCGAGTCCCATCAGGTGGTGGTGGTGGCTGGCGAAACCGGCTCCGGCAAGACCACGCAGTTGCCGAAGTTGTGCCTGGCGTTGGGCCGTGGCCGTGCCGGCATGATCGGGCACACGCAGCCTCGGCGCCTGGCGGCGCGGGCGGTGGCGGCGCGGATTGCGGAAGAGATCGGCTCCAGTGTCGGCGCCATGGTCGGTTTCAAGGTGCGGTTTCAGGATCAGGTGGGGCCGGAATCGCTGGTCAAATTGATGACCGATGGCACCTTGCTGGCGGAGATTCAGCAAGATCGGTTGTTGCGACAATACGACACGCTGATCATTGATGAGGCGCATGAGCGCAGCCTCAATATCGATTTTTTGCTGGGCTACCTGAAACAACTGCTACCACGGCGGCCCGATCTGAAAATCATCATTACCTCGGCCACCATTGATCATGAGCGGTTCGCGGCGCATTTTTCCGGGGCCCCGGTGCTGGAAGTGTCCGGCCGCACTTACCCGGTGGAGGTGCGTTATCGCGACAGCGCCGACGAAGGCGAGCGTGATCTGCGCCGTGAAGTGGAACTGGTGCTGCGCGAGATCGAACAAGAGGAGCGCGGCCAGCTCCCCCCGGCGCGAGACGTGCTGGTGTTTCTCAGTGGCGAACGGGAAATCCGCGAGTTGCATCACCATCTGCGCCGCTGTGAATTTCGCGATACGGAATTTCTGCCGCTGTACGCGCGCTTGAGCCAGCAAGAACAGCATCGGGTTTTTTCACCTCACCGTGGGCGCCGGGTGGTGCTCACCACCAACGTGGCGGAAACTTCGCTGACTGTGCCGGGCATTCGTTACGTTATTGATGCGGGCACGGCGCGCATCAGCCGCTACAGCGTGCACAGCAAGGTGCAGCGCTTGCCGGTGGAGGCGATCTCCCAGGCCAGTGCCGAGCAGCGCAAGGGGCGCAGCGGGCGGGTGATGCCGGGTATCTGTTATCGCCTTTACAGTGAAGCTGATTTTCTCTCCCGCCCGGCATTTACCGACCCGGAAATCCGGCGCACGAATCTGGCCGCCGTGATTTTGCAGATGGCCGATCTGGGCCTGGGCGAGCTGGAAGATTTTCCTTTTATTGATCCGCCGGATGGGCGCCTGGTGCGCGATGGCTATCGCTTGCTGGAAGAGCTGGGTGCCATTGAAGGCCGCACCCTGACGCCAGTAGGCCGCGAGCTGGCGCGGCTGCCAGTAGACCCGCGCCTGGCACGAATGGTGTTGCGCGCAAGCGAAACCGGCGCGTTGCGTGAGGCGCTGATTATTGTCGCGGCGCTGGCGGTGCAAGATCCGCGAGAGCGGCCGCACGAGCAACAGCAGCAGGCGGATCAGGCGCACCAGCCGTTTGTGGACAAGCAATCGGATTTTCTGCTTTTCCTCAAGCTGTGGGAGTGGGCGGAGGCGCAGCGTGTGGCGCTGACGCGCAACCAGTATGAGCGCCTGCTGAAGAAAACTTTTTTGTCGCCCACGCGAATGCGTGAGTGGCGCGATACGCACCATCAGCTGCTGCTGTTGTGCAAACAGATGAAGCTGCCGTTGTCGGATGTCCCCGCCAGTTATGACGCGCTGCATCGGGCGCTATTGTCGGGTTTGTTGGGCCACGTTGTGCGGCGCACAGACGAAGGCGAATGGTTGTCCACTCGCAATCGCAAGCCAGTGGTGTGGCCGGGTTCGGCGCTGGCCAAAACGCGGGCGAGCTGGCTGATGGCGGCAGAGCTGATCGACACCAGCCGGCTGTTTGCCCGTTGCGTGGCGCAGATTCAGCCCGAGTGGATCGAGCAGGAAGCCGCGCATCTGGTGAAACGCCAGTATGTGGAGCCGTACTGGTCGAAAAAACATGGCGCTGTCTGGGCGCGAGAGCAGGTCAGTCTGTTCGGGCTGCTCCTGGTAGCAGGGCGCCGGGTCAGCTTTGGTGCCCATCAGCCGGCGCTGGCGCGAGAGCTGATGATTCGTGAGGGGCTGGTGGCCGGCGAGTTGCCTCGGGAGCCGGATTTCGTGCGCGCCAATCGGGCGTTGCGCGCGCAGCTGGAAGAGTATGAGCACAAGCTGCGCCGCCGTGATCTGCTGGCGGATGAAGAAGACTGTTTTGCGTTTTACGATGCACGCTTGCCAGCAGAGGTTTACAGCCTCAAACATCTGGAAAGCTGGTATCGCCGCGCAGCGGAGCCCGAGCGCAGGGCGCTGTTCATGACGCAGGAAGACCTGCTGGTGCGTGAGCCTGAGCTGGGCCAGGAAGCGTTCCCGGATCATTTGCAGATTGGCGAATTGCGGCTGCCGCTTTCCTACAGTTTTGATCCCAGCGGCAGCCACGATGGCGTGACGCTCACGTTGCCGGTGGCAGCCTTGAATCAGGTATCGCCCGAGCGGCTCGATTGGTTGGTGCCAGGCCTGCTGCGGGAAAAACTGGAGGCGTTGCTGCGCGGTTTGCCGAAGGCGCGCCGGCGCCATTTTGTGCCGGTGCCGGATTACGTCAGCGCTTTGCTGGATGTGCTGGTGCCGGGCGATACACCGCTGATGCCTGCTGTCACTCGCGAGCTGGCGCGCATCACCGGCGTGCGAGTGGAGCTTGAGGAGTGGCAGGCGGTGCAGTTGCCGCTGCATCTGCAATTCAATTTGCGCATCACCGATGGCGATGCGTTGCTGGCCGAGGGCCGTGATCTGGCGGCGCTGAAGGTGCGCTTTGCCGATCAGGCGCTGGCGGCAATCACGCCTGCGGCCGATGAGCCTGAGCGAGCGGGTACGGACTGGGTTTTTGGCGAGCTGCCGTTGGTCAGGGAAATGCCACGGGACGGGATCGTGGTGCGGGCCTGGCCGGCGCTGCAAGATCGCGGCAAGGACGTGGCGGAAACCCTGTGCGCAGACGCCGAGGAAGCTGGCTGGCAGCACCAGTGGGGTGTGGCGCGGCTGCTGTTGTTGCGGCTGGCGGAGCAGCAGCGGCTGCTGCGGCGCTTTGCCGGCCAGCAGCCGGGTTTTCAGAAAATGGCGGCGGAAAAATCTGCGCTGGGGCGGAGTGTGCTTGAGGATGTATTGCTTCAGGTGACCGCGCAGCACTTCGGCGATTTACAGCCTGTCCGTGATGAAGCGGCGTTTCGTGCCTGCCTGGATCGGGGTCGCGGCAGTTTTGTGAAGGCCGCCGAAGCGGCACTGAGCGGCTGGAGCGGTGTGCTGGCGAGCTACCGGGATATCGCAGCGCGGCTGGATCGGCAGTTTCCGCTGGCCTGGGCGCACGCCCACCGGGACATCAAGCGGCAATTGGGTGAACTGATGTTTCCCGGTTTTCCGCTTCAGGTGCCGGCCCGGTGGCTGGCGGAATACCCGCGCTATTTCAAGGCATTGGCCCATCGGCTGGAGAAGCTGGGTGGCCAGATTGGCCGTGATCGGGCGCTGGTGGCTGAGCTTGAGGCGCTGTGGGAGCAGTATCAGACGCGTGCCGGCGAGCAGCCGTTGTGGCAGCAGCCGGAGCCGTTACAGTTGTACCGTTGGATGTTGGAAGAGTACCGGGTAAGCCTGTTTGCCCAGCAGCTGGGGACGCGGATGCCGGTGTCGGCGAAACGTCTGCGCCAGCAGTGGGAGCTGTGTTGACCGAATAATACGCTTTTCCGTCTTGTGGCACTTTGCCTGCCGGGCCGCAAGCGGTGATAATCACCGGTTAAGATTCCCGCCAGTGGCTTTTTGCGTGCCGCTGGCCTTCACGCGAGGAGCGATTTGTGACCCAGCAGGCAGTAGTCATCAGCGGCACCGGTCTGTGGACACCGGAGCTGGTCATCACCAATGAGGAGCTGGTGGCGTCCTTCAACCAGTATGTCGATCAGCATAACGAGCGCTACGCGGCGGAGATCGACGCTGGCGAGAGACAGGCCCTGCAACACTCCAGCGCGGAATTCATCGAAAAGGCATCTGGCATCAAGCAGCGCTATGTGCTGGACAAGGAAGGCGTGCTGGACCCGGCGCGCATGGCGCCGCGTATCGCGGAGCGCAGTGACGACACTATTTCCGTGCAGGCCGAGATGGCGGTGAAGGCGATCCAGGATGCGCTGAAGCAGGCCGGCCGCACGCCGGCAGATGTGGATGCAATTCTGGTGGCATGTTCCAACATGCAGCGCCCGTACCCTGCGATGGCGGTGGAGATCCAGCATTATCTGGGTATGGAGCGCGGCTGGGGCTACGACATGAACGTGGCCTGTTCGGCGGCGACATTCGGATTGCAGGCGGCCTCGGATGCGATTCGCTCCGGCAATGCGCGCTGCGTGGTGGTGGTGAACCCGGAAATCTGCTCCGCGCACCTGGCGTGGGAAGATCGCGACTGTCATTTCATCTTCGGCGATGTGGCTACCGCGCTGGTGCTGGAAGCGGCTGATGCGGCCACCTCGGAGAATCAGTGGGAAATTATCGGCACGCGGCTGCAAACCCGTTTCTCGAATAATATCCGCAACAATTTCGGTTTCCTCAATCGGGCGGATGAAAGCGGCGTCGGGGCGCGCGACAAACTGTTCCGGCAGGAAGGCCGCAAGGTGTTCCGGGAAGTTTGCCCGATGGTGGCCGAGCAGATCACTGATCACCTCGGCGAATTGTCGATAGCGCCGGATTCGCTTGATCGCATGTGGCTGCACCAGGCCAATCTGGGCATGAATCAGTTTATTGCACGCCGGGTGCTCGGGCGGGATGCCACGCGGGAAGAGGCGCCGGTGATTCTGGATGAATACGCCAACACCAGCTCGGCCGGCTCGATTATCGCGTTTCATAAATACAACGCAGATCTGCAAGCGGGCGATGTGGGCGTGATTTGCTCCTTTGGTGCCGGTTACTCCATTGGCTCCATTGTGGTGAAAAAACGCTAAAGGTTATTTGATCACGCTAAAAAAAGCGGTTCATTGTCGATTTCCGTGGAGGCATTCCGGTTGTCCGCGAAAGCGCCAATAGATTTTCCAGAATACCGATCATTTTTATCCCCCTCTCCCCCAACCCCTCCCCCGCAAGGGGAGAGGGGCAAAAAAGACCATCGTCAATTCCCGTAGAGCCGTTTCCGCTGTCCGCGAAAGTATCAATGGGTACCCAAAATATCGGCTTTTTGCTCCCCTCTCCCCTTGCGGGACAAGCGAAGCGCAGAACAGCCGCAGGCTGGCCCGAAGGGGGAGCGAAGCGAATAAGGGGTTGGGGGAGAGGGGAGATTATGGCAGGAAATATATATGCGGCACTTGATCTGGAACGAAACGGACTGGCGCCAGGTGTTTTGGGGCTGTGGAATTTTCAAGAAAATTTCTTCTGGAGATAATTGGAAGTAGTGCAACATGTAGCTGGTATCGTAACAGCTGCATATTCGTCGCCCCTCTCCCCAACCCCTCTCCCACAAGGGGAGAGGGGCTAAAAAAGCCCATCGTCGATTTCCGTGGAGGCATTCCGGTTGTCCGTGAAAGTATCAATGGGTGCCCAGAATACCGGATTTTTTGCTCCCCTCTCCCCTTGCGGGAGAGGGGGGAAAAGCTGATTCGCTTGCCCCACGAGGGAGAGCGGCTAAAGGGATCGGTATTTTTGACAACCCCCTAGGTGCTTTCACGGACAACCGGGGTGAAGCGGGGGTGGTCCGGTGGGGGCACGGGCGGGCAGTTATGATGCGCGTATTGCCGCAAAGAGTGCGGGAAGGGCCAGGTGTTTGCGCCGGGGAGGCGGTGCAGTGTGTCTGGCAGTGATGCGGCCAACGGGTTGTGGCCGTGGCAGGTGTGATGGCGGTGGCAATCCTGGTGGTTGTCGTGGGTGGTTTCGTGCGTGCTTCTTCGATGAGCGCTGTCGTTTGTACCTGCGTCCGCACTGTCACTTGAATATGCGTTGGTATACGCGTCCGTACTTGCGTCGGCGTTTCTGTTTTTATTGGTACTTTGGTTGAGGTGCCTTTCGCTCTCGTCTTCGGGAAGGTGCGTGCCGCTTTGCACGATGCTTCCTGTAACGTTGATGCTGGCGACGTGCCTGGCCGCAGTATATTTCTCTCCGGCGCGCTGGTGCCATCGCAGATGCTCGCTGCTGATCGCCCAGGCTGGCTCCATGGCGGCCAGCACAGTATTAGCCAGCATCAGCGCTGCCAGTATCAAGGCGGTCAGTAATCGTGTCGAGCGGCCCATCGGCATTGCGTCGTCGCTATGTGGTGTTGAAGCTGACCGCCGGCAGCTCTGGTGAATCGTGAGGCGGTTTGCGGTAGCTGGTCATAATGCATGGCACAGCCGCTACTGTGAAGGCTCAGGCAGGTGGAGGTTCAATAACCTGGCAGGAAAATTTACAGATTTGATATTGGGCGCGCGACCGGAACGTTTCTGCGGTTGGTGTGAACTGAGCAACTATCCCGAAAAAAACCGCCACAGGCCGGGAGCAACATCGGAACGTCACGGCTTCCTCTCTGACAAACATTACGCAAGGGATGATTTTGTTCGCTCATGGCAACCAAGGAGATATATATGAATACGATCAAACGCTTCAGCCCGCTGGCGCTGTTTTCTGCTTTTGCTCTGGTGATGTCGATGCTGGCCGCGCCGGTTCATGCGGCGACTGGTATGAACACGGCAGCCGGCGCTGATCAGGTGCTGCACGCCAATGATCACGATAAGGACCGGGACGATCGTCGGGATGATCGCCGTGATGATCAACGAGATGACCGTCGTGGCGATGGTATGGGCACAGGGACTGGTACTGGCACTGGCACAGATGGCCGTGGGGGCCAGGGCGGCACCGGGCAGCCAGGCTGGTAACACGAGCCTGATGCCTGCCGCAGCGGCCTGCCTGTAGGTGGCTGCGGTACGAAGGCCCGGCAGGGATGCCGGGCCTTCGTTGTTTTCGCCGTGCTTTGCTAGCGATGTGACATGGCGGTGCTATACTGCGCCGACCACCCATCTAGCTGGAGGCGGCGTGTCGGCATTTTTGCAAGGGTTCAAGGAAGAGCAGCGCACCCGGAGCAGCACGGGTATCGGGCGCACCGCGAGCATCAGCCTGGCGCTTGGCAGCCTGCTGTTGGCGCCGCTGGCCTCTGCCGATTACAGCCAGGCTGCGCAGGCCGCTGAACGAGGTCAGACCTACCAGGCGCTGGAGCATCCACGCGATCCGTGGGAGGGGTGGAACCGCAAGGTGTTCAGTTTCAACGAAACTGTCGATACCTATACGGCAAAACCTGCCGCCCAGGCTTACCGTAAGGTGACGCCGGGCTTTTTCCGTCGCTCGGTCGGTAATTTTTTCAACAATCTGCGCGATCTCCGCAGTGGTGTGAACAATATCCTTCAGTGGCGCTGGGGCGACGCCGGGCACAATCTGGGCCGTTTCGGGCTCAATACGACGCTGGGTGTGGCGGGGCTGTTCGATGTGGCCACCTCCGCCGAGCTGGATAAACGGGACAGTGATTTCGGTATCACGCTGGCTCGCTGGGGCGCGCCGCAGGGGCCTTACATGATGCTGCCGCTGATGGGGCCGTCTACCGTCCGCGATACGGTGGGGATGTTCCCCGACGATTATCTCGCCTTCCGCCGCTATGTGGATCACGATCTGACATCCTGGACGGTGCTCGGCCTGTATGTGCTTGATGTGCGGGCCACAGTGCTCGATTACGAGGCCGCGATCACGGGTGATCGCTACGTGTTCATTCGCGACTTTTATCTCAGCAGCCGTGACCGGCTGGCAGGCCAGAGTGATGCCGAGGCGGATTTCGAATTCGGTGACGATCTGGATGAAGATTGGGACGACGCCTGGTAATCCGGGAACGGCTATTTGCTGGTGCTGAGATGCCTTGCGCGAATGAAAGCGCTGTGCGGCACATAGAGTAAATCGGCCACTTTGCGGATCACGAATTCTTCCCGAGGATGGGCGCTGCCATCGGCGTGCGCGATGGCCCACATGTCTTCGATCAGTGCGGCGCGTTGCTCCGCTGACCAGTGGTTGCGCAGGGGCAGGGTGAACTGGAAATAGTCGGTCGCTTCTTCAGCTTCCTTGCGCGCTGCTTCGATCAGCTCGCGCACGGTGGCGTCGTCCATTTCCCAGCGTCGTTGCAGGCCACGCATCAAGGTGTCCAGTTCGTCATCGGCCAGGTGGCCGTCGGCGCGAGCCACTTCATACAGCAGCGCGGCGGCAGCACGGTGCAAATCTTCACGCGTGGCACCAGCATCGGCAGCCCGCCCGAACAGGGAATCAAGCAGTGGTTTCAGCATAATATTACCCGGCGCCGGGGAGCGGCCGGCGCTATGATCTGGTTCAGTTTTCAGCCTGCAAAAGCGCTTCCAACGCTTCCTGGTCCCGAGCAAAACGGCGGATGCCGTCAGCCAGCAGGTCGCAGGCCATGGGATTGTCATTCAGCGACCAGCGGAAGCTGGCTTCGTTCATTTGCGGCTGCTCGGGCACCAGCTCGATATCGGTGGCATCAAGGTGGCGCGTCAGAGTGCCGGCATCGTCAGCCAGTTTTTCCAGCAGCGCGGGGCTGATGGTCAGGCGATCACAGCCTGCA
This sequence comes from Alcanivorax quisquiliarum, assembly GCF_023051175.1. Lineage (GTDB taxonomy): Bacteria > Pseudomonadota > Gammaproteobacteria > Pseudomonadales > Alcanivoracaceae > Isoalcanivorax > Isoalcanivorax quisquiliarum. The sequence continues at coordinate 43,935 of NZ_JALKII010000001.1, forward strand.
AGGGCTTCGATCTGCCCGGTATTGCGAAAACTTGCGCCCATCACGATGGTGTCCAGACCCAGCCCTTTCAAGGTGCGGAAAATGGCGCGTACGGAGATCACACCCGGATCTTGCTCGGGGCTGTCGATGACCATGCCACGGGAGGCGTACCAGTCGTGAATGCGGCCCACGAACGGAGAGATCAGGGTGGCGCCACGCTGGGAGGCAGCCAGCGCCTGCTCCAGGCTGAACACCAGTGTCAGGTTGCAGTGAATGCCTTCCTGCTCAAGAATCTCGGCAGCACGGATGCCTTCCCAGGTGGCGGCGATCTTGATCAGCACTCGCTCGGTATCCACGCCCAGCTCGCGATAAAGTGCCATCAGCCTGCGTGCCCGCTCCACGGTAGCGGTGATGTCGAATGAGAGCCGCGCATCGACTTCAGTGGAGACCAGCCCCGGGATCAGCTCCAGCACGGTTTGCCCGGTGAGCGTGGCGAACGCATCGCAGCACAGTGCCGGGTCATCGTCACCTTCGAGCTGGCGGGCCAGACGGCGGGCTTCATCCAGCAGCGGGCTCCCCTGTTTTGCCAGCGCCAGTAACAGCGACGGGTTGGTAGTGGCATCTACCGGGCGCAGCGCCCGAATGGCGGCCAGCTCGCCGGTGTCGGCTACCAGCGTGCTCCAGGTTTCAAGTTGTTCGCGCTTGCTGCTCATGGTGTTGCTGCCCCGCCCTGTGATCGTTGCCTGATTGGCTGTTTTTTCCCTGAACCATCCAAGCGTGCGTCAATGCGGCACAAGCCGCAAGGCGTCTCGCAGCACTTGCGGGGTGGCATCGGCCAGATGCGCCCGCGTGCTCAGGTGGCGCCGGAAGGCACGCGCTCCTGGCACGCCCTGAAAAAGATTCAGCACATGCCGCAATACGTGCTTGGGATGGACACCTTCTGCGTAACGTTGTTCCAGATAAGGCATGAAGGCATCCAGCAATGCGTGCGGATCGGTAAACGGAGCGGGGCGGCCGAACAGCTCCGGGTCGGCTTGGGCCAGCACCCACGGATTGTGGTACGCCTCGCGGCCGATCATCACCCCGTCCACCTGCTGCAAATGCTCACGCGCTTCCGCCAGAGTGCGCACGCCACCATTGAGGATCACCTCGCAGTCGGGGAAATCCTGTTTCACGGCGTAGGCGCGCTGATAGATCAGCGGCGGGATCTCCCGGTTCTCTTTCGGGCTCAAGCCTTTGAGAATTGCCTTGCGCGCGTGGATGGTGAAACTGCGACATCCGGCGGCGCGCACGGTGTCGATAAAATGATGCAGGAAGGCGTAATCGTCCTGATCATCAATACCGATCCGGCTCTTGACCGTCACCGGAACATCGACGACCGCCTGCATGGCGGCCACGCACTCGGCCACCAGCGCAGGCTCGGCCATCAGGCAGGCGCCAAAGCGCCCGGATTGTACGCGGTCAGACGGGCAGCCCACGTTGAGATTGATTTCGTCATAGCCGTAATCGGCGCCAATGCGCGCTGCTTCGGCCAGTTGCGCCGGATCGCTGCCGCCCAGTTGCAGCGCCACCGGATGCTCCGCTGCATCAAAACCCAGCAGGTAATCGCGCGCGCCGTGAATCACCGCGTGGGCAGTAACCATTTCTGTGTACAGCAACGTATGCCGCGTGAGCAGACGCACGAGATAACGAAAATCCCGGGTCGTCCATTCCATCATTGGCGCAACGCTGAGGCGGCGCGCCAGCGGCAGCGAGGTTGCCGTGGGCATCAGCTGGCTTGCTGTCGTGTTGTGTTGAATGTGCATACTGCCTTTTCGCCTGTTGCTGGCTGGGTAGATAAATTTGTTGCGTCATGCGTATCCAGGCGGGCCTGCACCAGGCTCGCCCGTTCGCGCAATGCGCCTCGGCGTTGTGCACCGCTCGCGTGCCCGGTTTCATGCCTGTGCATCGCCCAGCAACAGGGCAGAGGGTGAAAAACGCTGCCCGCACCCGTGTGGGAGCAGATCAGGCCCATTAGCGTCACCAGGTTACCGCAAGCTTCCTTGAGCAGAGGTATTTTAACGTACTGCTGACAGCTTTGCGTCCTGGGCTGTGAGTTCAAGGCGATCAATATTGCCGGCGTCGCCTGTGGCTCATGCAGGGTAGACGTGGGAGCTGCTGGCAGGCAGCTCTGTTTTCAGAAGAACTTTACCGCCTATGGCCTCGTGGTATCGCGTGATCGGGCGTAACAGAAGATCACGGCCATCTATCAAGGAACGCATTCCATCAACACGGCGTGGGGGCGATCAAGATAAGCCCGCAGGGCGGCGGGGGCCTGGGCGCTGGTGGGGTAGGCGGCGGGGCGCGGGTGATGAAACTGCACGTTGCGAAAGCCGGCTTCCTGCATCGCCTGCCGCAGTGTCGCCTCGGGCCAGTAGTAGGCGGTGACTTCCGAGCGTTGTTCGCCTTCGTATAGCGCCAGCGTGACTTCGGCGCCATCGGTGTAAGGCTGTTGTGCGCTCAGGGTGAAGCCGTAGGAGCGATAGTAGTCGGGTTCGGTGGCGTAATCGGGGTGCAGCGGCAGGGTGAGCATCGGCGGCGCCGTTCTGTTTCAGCAAGCGCGAATAAGTGCCGGCGCCGCAGCCGTAATCCAGCACACAGAGGCCGCATATGTCACCGAGTCGGGCGAGTACGCAAGGGGTTTCGATATCGCGCCGGAACGGCCATTCGCTGATGTTTTCGTAAAGCGGTGCGAGCGTATCGAACTGGCTGGGGATGTTCGTCATGGTCAAGTGCCTCAGGCAAATTGCATGACGAAATTAGAGGCCAGATTCAGGCGTGGGGTAAGTCAACAAAGGGACAGCGGCAACTCTGCCACCAGCTGAATATCAGTTTGCCTGCCGTTGCTGTGCGGTTGCACAGCAACGGCAGGTGGGCGTTATTCGACGGTAATGGTGATGGCGTCGGACATCACGGGTGGGTCGTGTGGAATGTGCAGATGGTCGCCGAGCACCAGCTGCAGGCGGTATTCGCCGGGCGCCAGCTCAAGGGTGGCTTCTGTCTGGCCACCGCCGTAGTGGATCACTTGTTCGGTGGCGGGAAGCGGGAAATCCATCGGCGGCAGATCGGTGACATTGATCAGCAGATGATGGTGGCCGCTGTCAGGTTTGTTGGTGCCCGCGGGCACCACATCCATGCCCTCCAGGCCAAATTCGAGTGTGACCGGGCTGGTGACGCTGGCGCCGTCAGCAGGCTCGATAAAGAACACCCGAGCGTCGGCTGGCGCGGTGCTGCGTGGCAGGCCCTGTGGTTCAAGTGCGTGGCGTGCATGAGCATCATCGCCGCCAGTTTCAATCTCGACTGCGCTGGCGGGCGCCTGGGCAGGCTCCGGGCTGTCGGAGCAGGCTTGCAGCAGCAAGGCACTTGCGGCCAGTGCCAGCAGGGCAGCGGCGTTGCGATGGATCTCGGGCATCTGCGTTTCCTCCCTGGATTGGGTTGGGGGTATAAAGGTGGCCTGATGGTAGCAGAAGATTCTGCGCCGGGCGGGATTGCTGCGCACAAGCTGCGTATAATGCGCGCATCCTGAATGCTTGACGGAGCCAGCATGACTGTTCGTACCCGCGTTGCCCCTTCGCCTACTGGCGATCCCCATGTGGGCACGGCTTATATCGCCTTGTTCAATGCCTGCTTTGCACGCCAGCACGGCGGGCAGTTTATTCTTCGCATCGAGGATACCGATCAGCAGCGCTCGACCGCCGAATCAGAGCAGGCGATCCTCGATTCGCTGCGCTGGCTGGGCCTGGCCTGGGACGAAGGCCCGGATGTGGGCGGCCCCCATGGCCCTTATCGGCAAAGCGAGCGGGGGGATATTTACCAGCGTTATGCACAGCAGCTGCTCGATAGCGGCCATGCGTTTCGTTGCTACCGCACCCCGGACGAGCTGGATCAGCTGCGCGACAGTTTGAAAGAGCAGGGTGTGCAGCGTGCGCTGAAGCCCTCTGATCTGGAGCTGCCAGCCGAGGAAGTGGCACGGCGCGAAGCCGCAGGTGCGCCCTCGGTAGTGCGCATGCGTGTGCCGGAGGAAGGCCGCTGCGAGGTTGACGACATGCTGCGCGGCACCATGGAGCTCGACTGGGGCCCGGTGGATGCACAGATACTGCTGAAATCCGACGGTATGCCCACCTACCACCTCGCCAATGTGGTGGATGACCACCTGATGGGCATTACCCATGTGTTGCGCGGCGAGGAGTGGATCAACTCCGCACCCAAACATAAATTGCTCTATGAATATTTTGGTTGGGAAATGCCACAGCTTTGCCATATGCCGCTGCTGCGCAACCCGGATAAATCGAAACTCTCGAAGCGCAAGAACCCCACCAGCATCACTTATTACCGCGACAAGGGATACCTGCCGGAAACGCTGCTGAATTATCTCGGCCGCATGGGCTGGTCGATGCCGGATGAGCGGGAAAAGTTTTCGCTTGAAGAAATGCAGGCGCAGTTCGATATTCAGCGCGTCTCGCTGGGCGGCCCGGTGTTCGATGTGGAAAAACTGGCATGGCTCAACGGGCAGTGGCTGCGCGAGCTGAGTGACGAGCAGTTTCTTGCCCGGCTGCAAGGCTGGCTTTTCAACCGCGAATACGCGTTGAAAGTCATTCCGCATATCAAGAGCCGGGTGGAAACGTTGAGCCAGGTGGTGGAACGGGCCGGGTTCTGTTTCGGCGACGCACCGGCTATTTCGGCGGCGTCCTTCGAGCATACCCAGCTTGCCAGCGAGGATATGAAGGAGTGGTTGCAATATCTGCTCTGGTCACTGGATGCGTTGCGCACCTGGGAGCGTGATGCGTTGTTCGGAGTTGCGCAATCACTAGCCAGGGCGCTGGGTGTGAAGGTGAAGGATTTCCTGCATCCGGTGTTTGTGGCGATTGCGGGCACGCCGGCGAGTTTTTCGGTGGTGGACGCCATGGCGATCCTCGGGCCGGATCTGACCCGTATGCGCCTGCGCAGTGCCATCGAGGCGTTGGGCGGGGTGTCCAAGAAGCAGACCAAACAGCTGGAAAAGCGCTGGCTGACAATGCAGCAGCCAGCAGGGTAACGGCTTGACAAGGTGTGGGCAGAGCGGCTGATGGCACCCTGCCTGCTCACACAACAAGCGATTGATTAGGAAAGATGTTTCACGCGCTTGACAGCCCTTTCGCGGCTGCTACAATGCGCAGCCTCGACGGGGCGTACCGCTTCATATAGAACGGCTGCCACCACCCAGGTCGAGAAGTTTCAAGGGGCCATAGCTCAGCTGGGAGAGCGCTACAATGGCATTGTAGAGGTCGGCGGTTCGATCCCGCCTGGCTCCACCAGGTTCCACAGCGGTCTTGTTTCCGAGATCGAGTTCCAGGAAGGTTTAGTCCCCTTCGTCTAGAGGCCTAGGACACCGCCCTTTCACGGCGGTAACAGGGGTTCGAATCCCCTAGGGGACGCCATGAAGAGAAGCCCGCTGCGAAAGCAGCGGGCTTTTTTTATGTTGTCCCCTGAGGGGTTCGAACCGTCCTTACAGGGGTTTGACCGGCGGCTTGTCCGCCGGAACGCCGCGTAAGCGGCGGCCCGCAGGGCCAGCGGCGCAGCCGTGCAGTCATCCCCTAGGGGACGCCATGAAGAGAAGCCCGCTGCGAAAGCAGCGGGCTTTTTTATATTTTCCCCTAGGGGGTTCGAACCATCCCTGTTCAATCGCGAATAAGTTCTGAATGAGGCGCAAGGGGTCGCTGCAGATTGAGCCGCGCATCCCGGATGGCGACGCGGCGGCTCGGCAGCCGCCGCCCAGGTTGTTCACGCCTGCTTGTCCGCAGGCTTTCGTTGTGCCTGCATACGGCGCAACAGGCTGGAAGTATCCCAGCGGCCGCCGCCCATAGCCTGCACATCGCGATAAAAATCATTGACCATCTCGGTAAGGGGCAGGTCGCTGCCGTTGTGCCGGGCTTCTGCCAGGCAGATATCCAGATCCTTGCGCATCCAGTCAACGGCGAAGCCATGTTCGTACTCGTCGGCGATCATGGTGCGGTGGCGGTTCACCATCTGCCATGAGCTGGCGGCACCCTGGGAAATCACATCGATGACGCGCTGCACATCCAGCCCGGCGTTCTCGGCAAAGGCCATGCCTTCAGCCAACCCCTGTACCACTGCACCGACGCAAATCTGGTTGACCATCTTGGTCAACTGGCCGGCGCCACTGGGGCCCATCAGCGTGACAGCGCGGGCATAGTGAGCAAGCAGGGGCCGGGCGCGCTGGAACTCCTGCTCGGTGCCGCCACACATGATGGTCAGGCTGCCTTGTTCGGCGCCTTGCTGGCCGCCCGAGACAGGTGCATCCATAAACCCGCAGCCGTGTGCCTGAGCGGCCTCTGCCAGCTCGCGGGCGACTTTTGCCGAGGCGGTGGTATGGTCCACAAGCAAGCTGCCGGGAGTGGCGCCTTTGAGAGCGCCGTGCTCGCCGCTGACAACGGCGCGCAGGTCGTCATCGTTGCCGACACAGATCATGATCAGGTCGGCGTTGCGTGCGGCCTCTGCGGGCGTGGCGGCATGATGGCCGCCGTACTCTGCCGCCCATTGTTCGGCCTTGGCGGTAGTGCGGTTGTAGACGGTGACCGGGTGCCCGGCGCGTTGCAGATGGCCGGCCATGGGATAGCCCATCACGCCGAGGCCGATAAAGGCAATTCGCGTGCTCATGTGTGTTGTCCTTCGGTTGCGACGTGGTTCCGGCGTGGAACCTGAAAACGGAAAGACAGTGTACCCAACTGTGCCACATTGCGCTTGGCGCCAAAGCAGGCCGGAGCGCGGTGGGACAAGATCCGAGAGCCGGGAGGAAAGGCAATGGATATGCCGTTTGTGGCTGATGTGGCTGACGTGACCGGGCGCCTGCTGACGGCTCTGGCGTGCCAGATGATGGAGCGGGGCGAGTGCGGCGAGCGCGAGTGGCCGGTGCGGGTTGCCGGCACTGATTATCGCTTGCCTGATTATCGCTTGCCTGATTATCGGGTGCGTGCCACGCAGGCTTCCCCTGTAGCGCTACGGGGGCAGCGGCGGCCGGGTGCGCCACAGTGTGGCGCGGGTGCGACGGCGATCTCCGTGATTCAGGGGCGCTCGGACACGTCACCGATGGTTGGTAAGGCGCTCGAAGTGGAGGCGGTGGTGTCAGCCGTTTTTCCGGGCCTGAACGGTTTTTTCCTGCTCGAAGACGAGGCGGATCAGGACGACGATCCGCTTACGTCAGAAGGCTTGTTCGTTTATCTGCGAGAAGCTGCAGTGGCCCCCGGCCAGCGTGTGCGCGTGCGGGGCAAGGTGACGGAATACCACGGCCAGACGCAGATAAGCGCTGCGGCCATCCGTCAATGCGCTGCTGCGTTGGAGGCGGAGCCGCTGGCAGCGCTGCCATTGCGCTTGCCGCTTGAGAATCTTGAGGCGCTGGAAGGCATGTTGGTGCAGGTACCGGAGGGGCTCACGGTACTTGATGTCAGCGAGTGGGGGCGTTACGGCAGCGTGCTGCTCGGCACCGGGAGGCATATGGCACCGACGCAGCTGGCGCCACCGGGTAAGGCAGCTGACGCGCTGCACGCCGATGCTGCCCGGCAGCAAATTGTGCTGGATGACGGCAGCACGGCGGTGAACCCCTCATCAATTGCCTACCTGGCGGGCGGGCTGTCGCCGGGCGCTGCTGTACGAGCTGGCGATAGGGTGGCGGGCTTCACTGCGGTGCTCGGTTTCGGTTTTGATGCCTGGCGGCTGCACCCGGTAGAGCCGGTGCGTTTTCAGGCGCACAATTTGCGCCCTGAGCCACCTCCGCGACATGCGGAAGCAAACCTGCGCGTTGCCGCTTTCAACGTGATGAATTTTTTTAATGGCGACGGGCGTGGTGGCGGTTTTCCCACAGCGAGAGGCGCGCGCAGTGCGGCCGAGCTGAAGCGTCAGAAAGCGCAGCTGGTGGCGGCATTGCAGCAGCTGGATGCGGATATTGTGGCGCTCGCGGAGGTGGAGAACGATGGTTACGGCGAGCATTCGGCGCTCACCGAGCTTGCCGCTGCACTGGGTGCGCAGTGGCGCTTTGTGAACCCCGGTATCGCGCGCCTTGGCGGTGATGAGATTGCGGTCGGCCTGTTGTACCGCAGCAACGTGGTGGCGCCGGTGGGCAAGACAGCCTGGCTGGCCGAGGGCACCTTCAAGAGGCTGAACCGTGTGCCGCTGGCGCAAGGGTTCAGGTTGCGCGAGCAGGGTGGGGTGATCGTGGTGGTGGCCAACCACTTCAAATCGAAGGGCTGCCGGGGCGCCACGGGCGCAAATGCCGACCATGGCCAGGGCTGCTGGAATCCGGTGCGCGAGGCAGCGGCGGCGGAGCTGGTACGCTGGCTTGCGCAAGACCCTACCGGGCTGGGCGAAAGCGCAACCCTGATCGCTGGCGATCTCAACAGCTATGCGCGTGAAAGCCCGGTGCAGCGGTTGCAGCAAGCGGGCTACCGGGATTTGCTGGCGCGTTTTCAGGGCGAGCAGGCGTATACCTATGTGTATGCAGGCCGGGCTGGTTATCTGGATTATCTGCTGGCCACCGAGGCGCTCGCTGCGCAGGTGCTGACTGCCGCTACCTGGCCCATCAATGCCGATGAGCCGCGTGCGCTGGGCTATGGCTATATCTCGCAGGCCGCCTCGCAGGTGTGGTTGCCGGCAGGCAGTGCGGTATTTCGCTCCAGCGATCACGATCCTGTGTACGCGGATTTCCATCTTCGTGACGTGCCTTGAGCCTGTTGTCCTGCGCGTCGGCGCTGGGGCGGCAAAGTCTGTCGGAGGTGACAGGTTTCAGCAGGTCACGCTGTTTTTAAAGCTTTGTTTCGAGTTCTTGGAGCGTATAAAGTTTTTCCGGTAGGCGGGCAGAGCCATATGCGATGGAGTTAGATATAAAAAGGTTCATCGTCGATTTCGGTGGAGACATTTCCGATATCTGCGAAAGCACCAATGGGTTGTCCAAAATACTTTTTTTACTCCCCTCTCCCCTTGTGGGACAAGCGAGGCGTAGAACAGCCGTAGGCTGGCCCGGAGGGTGAGCGAATCAGTTTTGCCCCCCTCTCCCCTTGTGGGAGAGGGGTTGGGGGAGAGGGGTTGGGAGAGAGGGGCTGCGGACATGCAGCTGTCAAGATAGCTGCTACATGGTGTACTACTTTCACTTATCTTCAGTAGAAAATTTCCATAAAAATTTCACAGCCAAAAAAACCGAGCGCTAGCCAGTTTCGTTCCAGATCAAGTGCCGAGTATATATTTCCTGCCATAATCTCCCCCTCTCCCCAACCCCTCTCCCACGAGGGGAGAGGGGCTAAAAAAGGGTTCATCGTTGAATGCCGGGGAAGGCGGCACGGATTTTGAGGAAGAAATACTCCTGATCCCGGTAGCCGTAGGCCCTGCGTTTGATCATCTTGATGGTGTTATTGATGCCTCGACGATGCTGGTGTTCATCGGATGTCGGCAACCCGATAGCTGGCCCAGCCGCGCAGTGTCTCTATCGTCTTCCTGTCCAGCATGGCTCGCTCCAAAATCCATGAAATCTGGGCTTGAGAGTACGAATCCACCGATAAAGGCTCCACGGGAATCGACGATGAACCATAAAAAAGCCCCCGCAGATTGCGCCGCGGGGGCCTGTGCAAACCGCTGTGGAAAGCGATTTACTTGCGATCGCCCGCCGGGATGAACGGGCGCTCGGTTTCGCCAGTGTAGAGCTGGCGCGGGCGGCCGATCTTGTACGGATTGGAGATCATTTCGTTCCAGTGCGAAATCCAGCCCACGGTGCGCGACAGGGCGAAGATGACGGTGAACATGGAGGTCGGGATACCCAGCGCCTTGAGAATGATGCCTGAGTAGAAATCCACGTTCGGGAACAGTTTTTTCTCGATGAAGTACGGGTCGGACAGGGCGATTTCTTCCAGCTTCATCGCCAGCTCAAGTTGTGCGTCCTTGATGCCCAGCTCGGCCAGCACTTCGTGGCAGGATTCGCGCATGACGCTGGCACGCGGGTCGTAGTTCTTGTACACCCGGTGGCCAAAGCCCATCAGCTTGAACGGATCGTTTCTGTCTTTCGCCTTGGCAATGTATTTGTCGATGTTGGAGACATCGCCGATCTCGTCCAGCATGTTCAGCACCGCTTCGTTGGCGCCGCCGTGAGCAGGCCCCCAGAGTGCTGAAATACCCGCTGCGATGCAGGCAAACGGGTTGGCACCCGAAGAGCCGGCCAGGCGCACGGTGGACGTGGAGGCGTTCTGCTCGTGGTCGGCGTGCAGGATGAAAATGCGATCCATGGCGCGCGCCGCGACCGGGCTGATTTTCGATTCCTCGCACGGGGTACCGAACATCATGTGCAGGAAGTTTTCGGCGTAGCCGAGATCATTGCGCGGGTACATGAACGGCTGGCCCGCCGAATATTTGTAGCACATGGCGGCAATCGTCGGCATCTTGGCAATCAGCCGCATGGCGGTGATTTCGCGGTGCTGCGGATTCTTGATGTCGGTGGAGTCGTGGTAGAACGCCGACAGCGCGCCCACTACACCACACATGACGGCCATCGGGTGTGCATCCCGGCGGAAGCCACGGTAGAAAAACTGCAACTGCTCATGAACCATGGTGTGGTTCTTGATCGTCTTGACGAACTGTTCCTTCTGTTCCTGTGTCGGCAGCTCGCCGTGCCACAGCAGATAGCACACTTCCAGGTAATCGGAATTGCTGGCCAGTTCTTCAATCGAGTAGCCGCGATGCAGCAGCTGGCCTTTCTCACCATCAATATAGGTGATCTTGGACTCGCACGAAGCGGTGGACGTAAAGCCCGGATCGAAGGTAAACAGGTTCTTGGCAGTCAGGGGCGCGACGTCTACAACGTCCTGGCCCAGGGACGGGGAGTATACCGACAGCTCGATATCCTCGCGGCCGTCCACCTTGAGGATGGCTTTCTTCTCGGTCATGGAGTTCTCCTACACGGAGGCGGTTCAGGGAGCCCACCTGTGATATCGCGTGTGTTCGGGCGGCGAAGCACGCCGGGCGCGGGGGACGTTAAGGTTTTGGTGCTTTCTTGTCAACGCGAAGCGTCTTTCATCGGCGGATCATCAACTGCTTATCAGCCAGTGGCGACAAATCACCAACTAAACAGCATGTTACGCCAATCTCTCTGGAAATGCGTGGTTACATTCGCCTGCCGGATAACGTATCTGGCCCCCGGCTCGCCTCAAGCGGCCTTGAAAAACAGTATGTTGACCGGTTCCTCTCGCTTGAAGACGTTTGTTTTCATGCAGGCGCGGCGATATACTCGCTGCCCGTCGCGCGTCGGCTTACCCCGGCCTTCGTGCGGAGAACCCGCTCCGGTTATGACTTCCGAACTGTCTGCGGGTTCCGTTCCCGACAACCGCTCCTTTTTTGGAGCCCGGCTATAAGTGATGGCTACCGTGAACGATAAGCGACCTGTAAATCTGGATCTGACGACGATCAAGTTCCCGGTCCCCGCCCTGGCTTCCATCTCCCATCGCATTAGCGGTATTGCCATCTTTGTGGCCCTGCCGATTCTGCTCTGGATGCTGGATCGCTCTTTGGCGTCCCCGGAAAGTTTTGCGCAACTGAAGGCCTGTCTGGCCAACCCCTGGGCCAAGCTCGTGCTCTGGGGTGTGCTGGCTGCGCTGTCTTACCACCTCGTGGCAGGCACTCGACACCTCATCATGGACCTTGGCTTTGGTGACACACTGGAGGCCGGCCGCCGTGGCGCCGTTCTGGTGTTCATTATTTCCATTGTTCTCATTGTTCTGGCGGGAGTCTGGGTATGGTAACCAGCGTCACAAGTCTCGGCCGAAACGGCATCTCCGACTGGCTTGTCCAGCGTGTCAGTGCGGTGCTGCTCGGCGTCTATCTTATCGGCCTGGCCGGTTATCTGATCTGCACCGGCAGCGATCTGGAGTATGCCACCTGGCATGCCCTGATGACCTCGCTGCCGATGATGATCATCAATACTCTGGTGGTGTTTGCGATTGCCGCACACGCCTGGATCGGGCTCTGGATCGTAACGACTGACTATCTGACCAGCCTGCAACTCAAGGGTGCGGCAACCGGCCTGCGCCTGCTTGTGCAATCAGTGTTGGCATTATTGCTGTTGGTCTACGTCCTGTGGGGCCTGTGGATGATCTGGGGAGGCGCATAAGCCATGTCGATCAGAACCATTACCTTTGATGCCGTCATTGTGGGCGGCGGCGGCGCGGGCATGCGTGCTTCGCTGCAACTGGCGCAGTCCGGTTTCAAGACTGCGCTGATCTCGAAAGTCTTCCCGACCCGGTCGCATACGGTATCTGCCCAGGGTGGCATCACCTGTGCCATCGCGAGTGCCGATCCGAATGATGACTGGCGCTGGCACATGTATGACACGGTCAAGGGCTCCGACTACATCGGTGACCAGGACGCGATCGAGTATATGTGCTCCGTTGGCCCGGAGGCGGTGTTCGAGCTGGATCACATGGGCCTGCCGTTCTCGCGTACCGAAGAGGGCCGCATCTATCAGCGCCCGTTCGGTGGCCAATCGAAGAACTTTGGCGAAGGTGGCCAGGCGGCGCGTACCTGTGCGGCAGCCGACCGTACCGGCCACGCGCTGCTGCATACCCTGTATCAGCAGAACCTCAAGCACAACACGCAGTTCTATAATGAGTGGCTGGCGATCGAGCTGGTGAAGAACGCACGTGGCCAGATTTGCGGCGTGATCGCCATGTGCATCGAATCCGGCGAAGTGGTGTTCTTCAAATCCAAGGCGACTGTGCTGGCCACCGGTGGCGCCGGCCGCATTTACGCCTCCACCACCAACGCCCTGATCAACACTGGTGACGGTGTCGGCATGGCGATTCGTGCCGGCGTGCCGATGCAGGATATGGAAATGTGGCAGTTTCACCCGACCGGTATTGCTGGCGCCGGGGTGCTGGTCACAGAAGGGTGCCGTGGTGAAGGTGGCTATCTGGTGAACAAGGACGGCGAGCGCTTCATGGAGCGTTATGCGCCGAACGCGAAAGACCTGGCCGGCCGTGACGTCGTTGCCCGTTCGATGATGATGGAAATCCTCGACGGCCGTGGCTGTGGCCCCAATGGCGATCACGTTTACCTGAAGCTTGATCACCTGGGCGAGGAAGTGCTGCATAGCCGCCTGCCGGGTATCTGTGAGCTTTCCATCACCTTTGCCCACGCCGACCCGGTGAAAGAGCCGGTGCCGGTTGTGCCCACCTGCCACTATATGATGGGTGGCGTGCCGGCCAACATTCATGGCCAGGCGCTGCGCCTGAGCGGCGGCCACGAGGGTGATGCCGAAGTGATCGACGGGCTGTTTGCCGTCGGCGAGGTCGGCTGCGTGTCGGTACACGGCGCCAACCGTCTGGGCGGCAACTCGCTGCTGGATCTGGTGGTGTTCGGCCGTGCTGCGGGTCTGTTCATCGAAGATGCGCTGCGCCAGGGCATGGAACAGCCGGAGCCGGGCCGTGACGATATCGAGCAGGCCATGAGCCGCTATCGTCGCTGGGACGATTCCACCAAGGGCGAGTCCGTCACCGATCTGCGCAAGGAGCTACAACAGACCATGCAGAATCACTTCGGTGTATTCCGCAAGGGCGATCTGATGGCGGAAGGGGTTTCCATGCTGGCCGATCTCCGTGGCCGGATTGCCGAAGCCCGTCTGGATGACAAATCTGCCACCTTCAATACGGCACGGGTCGAGGCGCTGGAGCTGGATAACCTGCTCGAAGTGGCCGAGGCGACCGCGATTGCCGCCGAGGGCCGCAAGGAAAGCCGTGGCGCGCATTCCCGCTACGATTTCCCGGATCGTGATGATGAGAACTGGCTGTGCCACTCGATCTATGATCCGACCACCAAAAAACTGGGCAAGCGGGCGGTGAACTTTGCGCCGAAGACCGTGGAAGCCTTCCAGCCCAAAGTGCGGACCTATTAAAGGAGGCCGGGATCAATGAAAGTCAGTATCTATCGCTACAATCCTGAGACCGACCGCGAACCGTACATGCAGGAATACGAGGTCGATACCCAGGGCAAGGACCTGATGGTGCTGGATGTCCTGGCGCTGGTAAAAGAGCAGGACTCCACGCTGGCCTACCGTCGTGCCTGCCGTGAGGGTGTGTGTGGCTCCGATGGCCTGAACATGAACGGCAAGAACGGCCTGGCCTGCGTGACGGCGCTGTCGAGCGTGGCGCCGGGCGTGCTGGAAGGCCGCAAGACGCTGGTGATCCGGCCGCTGCCGGGGCTGCCGGTGATCCGCGACCTGGTGGTCGATATGGGCATGTTCTACGAGCAGTATGAGAAGGTGCAGCCGTACCTGATCAACGATACGCCGGCACCGGCCATCGAACGCCTGCAAAGCCCCGCGGAGCGGGAGAAGCTGGACGGCTTGTACGAGTGTATTTTGTGCGCGTGCTGCTCGACCAGCTGCCCGTCGTTCTGGTGGAACCCGGAGAAGTTCCTGGGCCCGGCCGCGTTGTTGCAAGGCTACCGGTTCATGGCGGATAGCCGTGACACCGCGCTGGAAGAGCGTCTGGCTGGCATGCAGGACCCGTTCTCGCTGTTCCGCTGCCGCGGCATCATGAACTGTGTGGCGGTGTGCCCCAAGGGGCTGAACCCGACCCGCGCCATTGGCAATATCCGCAATCTGTTGCTGGACAGAGCCATCTAAGGTGCAAAAAAGCGGCCTCCGGGCCGCTTTTTTTTGGCTTCGAGCCGGGCAGAGTGGCTTGCAGCGCTGCGGAACAAGCGTGCCGGCACCGTTACGCCAGAGCAGAAGGGTGGCGAGCGCCATGAAGTGGGCACGGGCGTTTCTGCTGAAAGACCGCCAGCAAAGCAGCACGATGGCGAAGGGCATTCCGGCCCGGTTGCTTGCGCCGCCCCGCTATGGCGACGGGCGAATCGCTGTCAGTGTGACGCTGCACGAGACAGGTTCCGACAGACGGGCGGCAATAGCCCTTGTAAATTCGACGGGTGCCCCCATGACACTAAGGTGGACGCTGGCCTGATACTGGCGTAGGTTCACCTTGAGTAACAAGTGGTTGTCAAATTTTTTGCCTTTTGCGTCTAACAATCCGGCGCCAAAGTGGCTACACTGAGGGCCGTCTGGGGTCATCCCCCGGACGCAAAAAATGTATCGGGAGAGTCGGCGCTTACAAGGCGCCGTCTCTGTAATCTAAACGCGGGAAACGGGCGATCCCCCTGCGAACACCTGGCCAGGGGGCCGGCTCCTTCTCCCGAGAAGGAACAAGACACGATGCAAGACAGTTCCATGCAGCGCCAGTTGGCGTCCTCTCACATCGGGGGCAGCAATGCGGCCTATGTTGATGAACTGTACGAAGCCTACCTGACTGATCCCAACGCGGTGCCGGAGGACTGGCGCGCGTACTTTGAAAAATTGCCGAGCGTCGAGGGCAGCGTCGAATCCGACCTGCCGCACAGCGCGATTCGCGAATACTTCCTGTTGCAAGCCAAAAACCGTTCCCGTGTGCAGAAGTTCGGTGCCGGTGCTGTCAGCACTGAGCATGAGCGGCGCCAGGTGCGGGTATTGCACCTGATTGCGGCATACCGCAACCGGGGCCATCAGGTCGCCAGCCTCGACCCGTTGGGCCTGATGGAGCGGGAGCAGGTACCTGATCTGGAACTGGCCCACCACGGCCTGAGCCAGGCGGATCTGGAGACGGTATTCCAGACCGGTAACCTGTTCATCGGCAAGCCGGAAGCAACTCTTCGCGAGATCGTCGATTGCTTGCGCGGCACCTATTGCACCTCAGTCGGTGCCGAGTACATGCACATCGTCAATACTGCGGAGAAGCGCTGGATCCAGCAACGGCTGGAGAGCGTGCGCAGCCATCCGCAGTATGGCGCCGATATTCGTACCCATATTCTTGAGCGTCTGATCGCCGCCGAAGGGCTGGAAAAGTACCTGGGCAGCCGTTATCCGGGCACCAAGCGCTTCGGCCTCGAGGGCGGTGAGTCGCTGATCCCGCTGGTGGATGAAGTGATTCAGCGTGCCGGTAGCTATGGCGTGAAGGAGATCGTTATCGGCATGGCCCACCGGGGCCGCTTGAACGTGCTGGTGAATACCCTGGGCAAGAGCCCGGCGGATCTGTTCGGCGAGTTCGAAGGCAAGACCTTCAACGAGCGTGGTTCCGGCGACGTGAAATATCACCAGGGTTTTTCTTCCAACGTGCAAACACCGGGTGGCGAAGTTCATCTGGCGATGGCGTTCAACCCGTCGCACCTGGAAATTGTTTCGCCGGTGGTGGAAGGCTCGGTGCGGGCTCGTCAGGACCGCCGCAGCGATGCCAATGGCGATCAGGTGGTGCCGTTGCTGATCCACGGTGATGCCGCGTTTGCCGGCCAGGGCGTGGTGATGGAGACATTCCAGATGTCCCAGACCCGCGGCTTCAAGACCGGTGGCACTGTTCACGTGATCGTCAACAACCAGGTGGGCTTTACCACCAGCCGCCGCGAAGATGCACGTTCCACCGAATATTCCACTGATGTGGCAAAAATGGTGCAGGCACCTATTTTCCACGTCAATGGCGATGATCCCGAGGCGGTCTTCTTTGTCACGCAGGTGGCAATGGATTACCGGATGCAGTTCAAAAAAGATGTCGTCATCGATCTGATCTGCTACCGCCGCCTGGGCCACAACGAAGCGGACGAGCCGTCGGCAACACAGCCGCTGATGTACAAAAAGATCAAGTCGCACCCGACTACGCGTACGCTCTACGCAGAGCGGCTGATCAAGGAAGGCGTGCTGAGTGAAGACGCAAGCACGGAGATGGCCGAACAGTACCGCAGTATGCTCGACCAGGGACTGCACGTTGTGCAGGCGCTGGTGCGCGAGCCGAACAAGGCGTTGTTCGTCGACTGGTCTCCTTATATCGGCCATGAGGTGGTCGATGACTGGGACACCGGTTTCCCGCTGAAGAAGATGCAAGCGCTGGCGGCGCAACTGGAAACCTTGCCGGAAGGCATGGTGGCCCAGCGCCAGGTGAAGAAAATTGTCGAAGACCGCAGCAAGATGACAGCCGGCGCGTTGCCCATCAACTGGGGGTATGCCGAAACCATGGCATACGCCACACTGCTCGACCAGGGCTTTCCGGTACGCCTGACGGGTCAGGATGTGGGGCGTGGCACTTTTTCACACCGCCACGCAGTGCTGCATAACCAGAAGAATGGCGAATCGTATGTGCCGCTGAAACACCTCTACGAGGATCAGCCGCGCTTCGAGATTTACGACTCGCTGTTGTCCGAGGAAGCAGTGCTGGCGTTCGAATACGGTTACGCCACCACCACGCCGAAGGCGTTAGTGATCTGGGAAGCCCAGTTCGGTGATTTCGCCAACGGTGCGCAAGTCGTGATCGATCAGTTCATTTCGTCCGGCGAGGCGAAGTGGGCACGGATCTGCGGTTTGACACTGTTGCTGCCGCACGGTTACGAAGGGCAGGGGCCGGAGCATTCTTCTGCGCGTCTGGAACGTTTCTTGCAGTTGTGTGCCGAACACAATATGCAAATTTGTGTGCCCACCACGCCGGCACAGATTTTCCATCTGTTGCGGCGCCAGGTGATCCGCCCGTTGCGTAAGCCACTGGTGGTAATGAGCCCGAAGAGCCTGCTGCGCCACAAGCGCGCCACTTCTTCGCTGGAAGAGCTGGCAGAGGGCCGCTTCCAGACCGTGCTGGGCGAGCAGATTCTGGTGGACGATCCGGCCAGCATCAAGCGGCTGATCCTGTGCAGCGGCAAGGTTTACTACGATCTGCTGGAGAAGCGAGAAGCCGACGAGATCACTGATACCGCCATCGTGCGGGTGGAGCAGCTCTATCCGTTCCCGGAAGAGAAGCTTTACGAGGTGATCGAGCAATATCGTAATCTGGAGACGGTAGTCTGGTGCCAGGAAGAGCCCATGAACCAGGGCGCCTGGTATTGCAGCCAGCATCACATGCGTAATGTGATCGGGCGACTCAATCCGAAGCTGAGCCTGCGTTATGCCGGCCGTGTTTCGGCGGCAGCACCAGCAGCGGGGCTGATGTCACAACATGTGGCGCAGCAGCAGAAGCTGGTACAGGACGCTTTCGAGCAGTAACAAGCAGAATCAAACTCGGGACCAAGGGCAGAACATGTCAATCGAAATCAAGGCGCCACAATTTCCGGAATCGGTAGCAGACGGCACCGTTGCCACCTGGCACAAACAGGAAGGCGACGCGGTGAAACGCGATGAGCTGCTGGTCGACATTGAAACGGACAAAATCGTGCTGGAGGTGGTGGCTGCCTCGGACGGCGTGATGGGCAAAATTCTCAAGGGCGAAGGCGAGACCGTTGAGAGCGAAGAAGTACTCGGCATTCTGGAGGCGGGCGGCGCCAAGCCGGCTGCTGCTGCCGCCAAACCTGCCGCTGAAGCGCAGGGTGAGCAGGCAGCGAGCGCAGATGCGGACGACGCCGGCGCAGAGGCGGACGCTGTTGCCGGCCCGGCCGCACGCAAGCTGATCAGCGAGCACGGCCTGGATGCGGCAGCGATCAAGGGCTCCGGCAAGGGCGGCCGGATCACCCGCGAAGATGTTGAAAAGGCGCTCAAGGAGCGTGAAGACGCGAAACGTTCGAGCGCGGCTTCGCCGGCCCCGCAGTCAGCCGCCGCAGAAGCACCGGCTGCACCGGGGCAGCGTGAAGAACGCCGCGTACCGATGACGCGGTTGCGCAAGCGTATCGCCCAGCGTCTGGTGGAAGCGCAACAGACGGCCGCCATGCTCACCACCTTCAACGAAGTGAACATGAAACCGATCATGCAGATGCGCAAGGATTACCAGAGTGCATTTGAAAAGGCGCACGGTGTGCGGCTGGGCTTCATGAGCTTCTTTGTGCGCGCCTGTGTGGAAGCACTCAAGCGCTACCCGGCGGTGAATGCCTCCATCGACGCCGACGATATCGTTTATCATGGCTTCTACGATATCGGCGTCGCGGTTTCTTCCGAGCGCGGGCTGGTCGTGCCAGTGCTGCGTGATGTGGACCAGAAAGGCCTCGCCGAGGTGGAAACGCAGATCATCGAATACGGCAACAAGGCGCGTGACGGCAAGCTCTCCATCGACGAGATGACCGGCGGCACCTTTACCATTTCCAATGGTGGTGTATTCGGTTCGCTGCTGTCGACGCCGATCCTGAACCCGCCGCAAACAGCAATCCTGGGGATGCACAAGATCCAGGAGCGTCCGATGGCGGTAGACGGCAAGGTGGAAATCCTGCCGATGATGTACCTCGCCCTTTCCTATGACCATCGTCTGATTGATGGCAAGGAAGCGGTGCAATTCCTGGTCGCAGTGAAGAACTTCATCGAAGACCCGGCACGCCTGCTGCTGGATATCTGATAGCCGCGGCTGACTTCTGATGACCCGCCGCGCCGTCCTGGCGCGGCGCTGGATCGCAAGGACAAGATGATGAGCGAGAAATACGACGTAATCGTGATCGGAGGTGGCCCCGGTGGCTACGCAGCGGCGATTCGTGCTGCGCAGCTGGGCCTGAAAACCGCCTGTATTGAAAAGCGCATCAACAAGCACGGCAAGCCGGCCTTGGGCGGTACCTGCCTCAACGTGGGCTGCATTCCCTCCAAGGCGCTGCTGGATTCCTCCTGGAAGTATCTCGAAGCCAACGAAAAGCTGGCCGCGCACGGCATTGAAGTGGGCAAGGTGAAGCTTGATGTCGCGCAGATGCAAAAGCGCAAGGATGACGTGGTGGTGCAACTCACCAACGGCATCAGTGCGTTGTTCCAGGCCAATAAAGTGACCTGGCTGCAAGGCACCGGGCGGCTGCTGGCAAACAAGCAAGTGGAATTTACCGCCAACGACAAGGAAGAGGCGGAAATCCTCGAAGCCGAGCACGTCATTCTGGCGGCTGGCTCCGTGCCGGTGAATATCGGTGTTGCGCCGCTGAAAGATGATCTGGTGGTGGATTCCACCGGTGCGCTGGAGTTCGACAGTGTGCCCAAGCGCCTCGGCGTGATCGGCGCTGGCGTCATCGGCCTGGAGCTGGGTAGTGTCTGGGCACGGTTGGGCGCGGAAGTGATCGTGCTGGAAGCCGTGGACAAGTTCCTGCCGGCAGTCGATGCGCAGGTGTCGAAAGAAGCGCTGAAAATTTTTCAGAAGCAGGGCCTGGATATCCGCCTCGGTGCACGGGTAACCGGCAGCGAAGTGAAAGGCAAGAAAGTCACGGTGTCCTATTCCGATGCCAAGGGCGATCAGCAGGAAACCTTTGATCGCCTGATCGTTGCGGTGGGTCGTCGCCCTGTGACGGAAGAGCTGCTTTCGGCCGACGCAGGCGTATCGCTGGACGAGCGCAATTATATCTACGTGGATGGCCAGTGCCGCACCAACGTGCCCGGCGTGTATGCCATCGGCGACCTGGTGCGTGGCCCGGCGCTGGCGCACAAGGCACTGGAAGAAGGTGTGATGGTGGCGGATGTGATCGCGGGTGAGCACACCCAGATCAACTACGATGCCATTGCCTCCGTGATTTATACCCACCCCGAAGTGGCCTGGGTCGGCAAGACCGAAGAAGAGGCCAAGGCATCCGGTGAAGCGTACAAGACAGGCGTGGTGCCGTTTGCGGCCAATGGCCGGGCCCTGGCTGCGGCGGATGCCGAAGGGCTGGTCAAGTTCGTGGTGGATGAGAAAACCGATCGCGTGCTGGGTATGCATGTGGTCGGCCCGCAAGCCTCCGAGCTGATCCAGCAGGGGGTGATCGCCATGGAATTCGGCTCCACCATTGAAGACTTGCAGTTGATGGTCTTCAGCCACCCGACACTGTCGGAGACAGTGCACGAGGCAGCGCTTGCTGCGGATTATCGGGCTATTCACATCGCCCAGCGGCGGCGCAAGAAGTAATCCGGGAAGCCGGGCGCGCTGCCGCAAGGCGGGCGCGGGCCGGCTTGTTTTCAACGTGTTTATGACGACGGAAACTGCACATGAACCTGCACGAGTATCAGGGCAAGCAGCTATTTGCTGAATACGGGCTGCCGGTGTCCAAAGGCTATGCCTGTGACACGCCTGAAGAAGTAGCGGCCAAGGCGAAGGAAATTGGCGGCGATCGCTGGGTGGTAAAAGCCCAGGTACACGCGGGCGGCCGAGGCAAGGCTGGTGGCGTGAAGCTGGTGGAGAGCCCTGAAGAAGCGGCTGAATTTGCCAAGAAGTGGCTGGGCCAGCGCCTGGTCACCTTCCAGACCGATGAGCACGGCCAGCCCGTCTCGAAAATTCTGGTGGAGAGCTGCACCGATATTGCAGATGAGCTGTATCTGGGTGCGGTGGTAGACCGCGCCACGCGTCGCGTGGTGTTCATGGCATCTACCGAAGGCGGCATGGACATTGAAACCGTCGCGGAAGAAACACCGGACAAGATTCTCAAGGCCACCATTGATCCGCTGGTAGGCGCGCAGCCGTTCCAGGGCCGCGAGCTGGCGTTCAAGCTCGGCCTGAAAGGCGATCAGATCAAGCAGTTCGTGAAAATTTTCATGGGCCTTGCAAAGCTGTTCGAGGAAAAAGACCTGGCACTGCTGGAAGTGAACCCGCTGGTGGTGACGCCGGAAGGCAATCTGCATTGCCTGGATGCCAAGATCGGCATCGACGGCAGTGCACTGTATCGCCAGCCGGCACTGCGCGAAATGGATGATCCCACTCAGGAAGACGCACGCGAGCGCCGTGCTGCCGAATGGGATCTCAACTATGTGGCGCTGGAAGGCAACATCGGTTGCATGGTGAACGGCGCCGGGCTGGCGATGGCCACCATGGACATCATCAAGCTCAAGGGCGGTGCCCCGGCCAACTTCCTGGATGTGGGCGGCGGCGCTACCAAGGAGCGCGTTACCGAAGCCTTCAAGATCATCCTTTCCGATGATCAGGTGAAGGGCGTGCTGGTGAATATTTTTGGCGGCATCGTACGCTGCGACCTGATCGCTGACGGTATTCTTGCTGCAGTGAAAGAGGTTGGCGTGCAAGTGCCGGTCGTGGTGCGCCTGGAAGGCAACAATGCCGAGCTGGGTGCGAAGAAACTCGCAGAAAGTGATCTGAACGTGATTGCGGCCAGCGGCTTCGATGACGCCGCCGAGCAGATCGTCAAGGCAGTCGGGGGTGCAGCGTGAGCGTACTGATTAACAAAGATACCAAAGTCATCTGCCAGGGTTTTACCGGCTCGCAAGGCACCTTCCATTCCGAGCAGGCGATTGCTTACGGCACCAGGATGGTTGGCGGAGTCACGCCGGGCAAGGGCGGCCAGACGCACCTCGGCCTGCCGGTGTTCAATACCGTGCGTGAAGCGGTGGAAGCCACTGGCGCAACGGCGTCGGTGATCTATGTGCCGGCTGCATTCTGCAAAGACTCCATCATTGAAGCGGCTGACGCGGGTATCGAACTGATTGTTTGTATCACCGAAGGTATTCCGTCACTGGATATGCTGTATGTGAAGGAATACATCGAGCAGAAGGAAGGCGTGCGCCTGATCGGGCCGAACTGCCCCGGCATCATCGTGCCGGGCCAGTGCAAGATCGGCATCATGCCGGGGCATATCCACCAGCCGGGCAAAGTGGGCATCGTGTCGCGTTCCGGCACCCTGACCTACGAAGCGGTACACCAGACCACCGCGCTGGGCTTTGGCCAGTCCGCCTGTATCGGTATTGGCGGTGACCCGATTCCGGGCACCACCTTCATTGATGCGCTGAAGCTGTTCCAGGATGACCCGCAAACCGAAGCGATCATCATGGTGGGCGAAATCGGTGGCACTGCCGAAGATGAAGCCGCGGCTTACATCAAGGAGCACGTCACCAAGCCGGTAGTCTCCTACATCGCCGGTGTGACGGCCCCTGCTGGCAAGCGCATGGGCCACGCGGGTGCCATCATCGCGGGTGGTAAAGGTACGGCAGATGAAAAGTTTGCCGTGCTGGAAGCCGCCGGTGTGAAGACTGTTCGCAACCCGGCGCAGATCGGCCTGGCACTGAAAGAACTGACAGGCTGGTAACAGCGTCTGCTGGCCGGCAACGGCCAGCCTGCGTACGAGAACCCTCCGCCTGCTAGCCGGGCGGAGGGTTTTTCATGCCTGACTTGTTCGTGCGGTCACGTCGCCTGACGCGGGCTGCCGGCCGAGGGGACGCCATCCAGTCGCCACAAGCTGAGCCCATAAAAAAACCGGCACGAGGCCGGTTTCTTCTGTCGGGAAAGACGGAGCGCGCTATCCTGGCGCGCTGGCTACGACCCGTTCAATGGAGCGTGTCGTCGTCGTCCAGATCAAAGAATTCATAATCACTGAGTTCTCGCGCAAGGCGGCGTTGTTCCAGCCGATCCTCGATGCGGTGTCTCATGTCGAGGTTGAAGGCACGGCTGCGTGGTGCCGGTTCGTCCCGCTCTTCCTCGGAGTCATCTTCGTCAAGAAACTCGATATCGTCGTTCATCAGCGCATCATCCGTTTCATCATCATAATCCCGGTCAGTGTGATGATCGGCCATTGCAGACCCTCCTGCGTTGCCCACTCAACAACAAGCGTGACTGTGTGATTGCCAGCTACCTGATCCAGGTTCCGGCAGAGCAATCGGTATTGCCGTGGGCTCCCGCAGGGAAGCCCACAGCGCCTGTATACCGTCGGTTTTCCCTTCTGACAAGCACTTTTTCCCCGGTGCCGGACAGTTCGTGAGCAATGGCTCGCTGTAGATGCGGCATACACCATAGCGGGCGAGTGTTTTGCGGGATATTGTTGCCGGCCAACGGGGTACGATGCAGGATGCGTTGCCGTGCAAGCACTGCGTTTTTCGGTGATGGCAGGGTGCCATGAGGGTGTCATGACAGGCTGCATGGCGCTGCACTGGCGCCGCCCGGTGCGAGCAATTCTGGCCAGCGCCGGCATTGCTTTGTAGAGTGTGCCGGAGAGCGGCCTGACTCTTGTCGATGCCGGCGCTGAACAAGAATAGAAACGAGACAAAGCAGGCTGAAGCAGGCATGGGGGGAACGTCGTTGATGGCCGGAGCAATGCTGCTGGTGGGGATAACGGGGCTGCTGCTCGGTACGGCTGCGCTGATGCGCGACGCCGCCGGCCGGGGCTACTCGCCGCTTTGGTTTCTGTTGCCTGGTGTGGGGCTGGGCTATGTGCAGGAAAACTGGGCAGAGATCGGCTGGGCTGCGCTGCTGCGCGTGTTGGGCCTGGCCTTGATACTGCTCGGCGCGGGGCTGATGGTGGCGCGTGACCCGCTACTGCTGAGCCATCCGCAGCGGTTGTTCGGCACCCCGACCTCCGCAACGATGGCGGGTAGCCAGCACGCGGAGCTGAACTCCTATATTGGCTCCGAGGAGGCCATCCTGCTGGCTATCCGCAATGACGCCAATCCGCATTTGACCGGACGTGTGAACGGCCAGCATTTTCATTACCAGCGGGTCGAGCTGGTAGACGGAGTGCTCAGTGCTCAGCAGGGTGAAGGTTTTATTCCCGAACTTGAGGTGCGTGTGTTGCTCCCGGAAGACCCGCTGCCGGTGCACGAACGCAAAACGATTTATGTGCGGCCGGGTGACGAACAGGCCCCCGAAATCCACTTGTCCTGGCTGCCAGCGGGGCAGGAGTTACCGGAGACGCGCATCATCACAGGCGGCTATCGCATGGAGCTGCATCTGGCGCCGCTGGATCGTTATCAACTGAAAGGTTTTCTGCAACTGCTGCTACCGGATATCGAGCGCAGTTTTCTCTCGGGTGAATTCATCGCGCACACCAACCGCCTGCGCTATGTGGATGGGCAGGTGGACTTGCGTTTTGATCATCCGGATACGCTGGATTATCTGGCAGAGCAGTACCTGGCAAGCCAGTTTCCGGCCGGCATGATCCGCCAGACGGAGCTGCTCGGCACGACCATGCGCCGCCGGGAGGGTACAGGCACCAGCCATGTGCGAATCGCTTTGACGAACGGCCGTGTGGAGGAGCGCACATTGCACATGGAGCGCACGGAAGTGGGTTGGGTGATGCGGCCTGGCAATGTGGCGGTGGTGGTGCTGGAGCCGGGCGAGACGGCAGACGTGCGCGCACCGCAGGTGCGTCGGCCGGAGCGCCGCGACGATACGCCGGAGGTGCCGGCTTCGATCACGGTGACGTTTGCTGAGCTGGGGCGTTACAGGGGCCAGCAGGTGACGGTATTGCGAGAGGCTGCGGCCCCGCAACAGCAAGGCATCGTGCGCGGCCTGGAGCGCAATCGCTTGCTGTTGGAAACAACCCTGGGCAGCGGCACGCTGGAATATTTCGTCGAGCAGCCGGAGCTGTACGGGCTGCGCCTGGCGAACGGCCAGCAGGTGCTGATCAGCGATGGGGCGCGGCGCCCGTCCACTGACGCCAGCCCAGCCGGGAAAAACGCCGGTGAGAGCACCCGTGGAAATATCAGTGGAAACGCCGGTGAAAGTACCGACGACAGTGCGCTAGCGGAGCCGTCCCCCTACGCCGGGCTGATCGGCCGGATGGTGCGCATAACCGGGCACGACGGCCGTAGCCGCACTGGAGTGTTGAGCCGCGTCACCGCTGCGCATCTCACGCTTGAGGTTCCAGTCGGTTCCGGTACGCTGGAATACTACTACCGGCCCGAGGAGGTCGCTGCGCTGGAGCAGGTGGTTCGCCCATGAACATCCTGGTTACTGGCGGTACGGGTTTGTCGGCCGCCAGCGGTGTCTATAACGCGGTGGCGCAAGGCCGGTAACTCGCGCTCGGTTCTGTCGGGCGCTGGCCGCGCCGGCCAAACGGGCTGCGCGAGCCGGCGTTGCCGTTGAAGCTGGCTCCGGGCGAGATGTCAGGGCTGTTGCCTGGTGGTCAGAAAGTGCTTCCGGCAAGGCTGCCGGAACAGGGTTTTGCCTTTCGTTTTCGCGAGATCGAGCCTGCTCTGGCCGATCTGCTGGCGGCGAGCACTTGATTGCGAGCCAGCCAGGGGATACCTATGATGCGCGCTGGTGGCGAAGCCTGATAGCCGCACGTGCATATCCCGGCGCAGGGCTTCGCAAAGGGCATCGGCCCGATTCCAGCCCGATTTCAATCTGAAGAGGCAGCGCCCGCTCATGACACAACAACCGGAAGTCGCGGCAGTTCTCGGGGGTGGCAGCTTCGGCACGGCCATTGCTTCAATCCTGGTGCAAAACGGGCATCAGGTGCGGCTGTGGGTGCGCGATCCCGAAACAGCGGCGGTCATCAATAACGAGCGGGAAAACCCGCGCTACCTGCCGGGCACGGAGCTGCCCGAAGGCATGCAAGCCAGTGAAGACCTGATCGAGTGCCTGACCGGCGCGACCATGGTGTTCATGGCAGTGCCGAGCAAGGCGTTCATGGAGGTGCTGGACCAGGCGCGGGACCATATCCCCGAAGGCACGCTGGCGATCAGTTGCACCAAAGGCATTCACGCCGATGGTTTTCTGCTGATGAGCCAGCTGTTGCAGCGCGAATGGCCGCATACGCGGGTGGGTGTGCT
Organism: Alcanivorax quisquiliarum; assembly: GCF_023051175.1. Lineage (GTDB taxonomy): Bacteria > Pseudomonadota > Gammaproteobacteria > Pseudomonadales > Alcanivoracaceae > Isoalcanivorax > Isoalcanivorax quisquiliarum. The sequence goes on from NZ_JALKII010000001.1 coordinate 70,393, forward strand.
CAGTGGCCCGAATCTGGCCCGCGAGATCGCCGAGCGAAAATTCACCGGCACCGTGATTGCCAGCGCCGATGCGGAGCTTTGCAAGCGCGTTCAGGACGCGCTCAGTTGTGATTATTTTCGCGTCTACGACAGTAGCGACATGTTCGGCGTGGAGCTGGGCGGCGCGCTGAAAAACATTTATGCAATCGCCACTGGCATGGCCGCAGCAGTGGGCGTGGGCGACAACACCCACGGCCTGTTGATTACGCGCAGTCTGGCCGAAATGAGCCGCTTTGCGGTGCAGATGGGCGCCAGTCCGTTAACGTTTCTCGGCCTTGCCGGGGTGGGCGATCTGATCGTCACGGCGTCTTCCAGCCTGTCGCGCAATTACCGGGTGGGCTATCAGATCGGCCAGGGTAAATCACTGGACGAGGCCGTGGCGGCGCTGGGGCAGACCGCCGAAGGTGTGAATACCGTGCGGCTGGTGGCCGAACGAGCCCGGCAGCAGGGCATTTATATGCCGCTGGCCACCGGCCTTTACGCGATCCTGTTCGAGGGCCAGCCACTGGAACAGGTGATCGCGGGATTGATGCGTGGCGAACATAATCATGATGTCGAATTCACCATGGGCGGAGATTGATCCCTATGCGTCTGTATGTGGTACGGCATGGCGAAGCGGAGCCGGCAAGCCGCTCCGATGCAGAGCGCCCGCTCACGGAGCGCGGCCGCCGTGATGTGCGCGGCCTGTGGCAAGCGCTGGCGGCGAGGGGCGAAGCACCCACCACCATCATCAGCAGCCCCTATGTGCGTGCGGTGCAGACAGCCCAGGAAATCGCCGGCGTGTTCAACGGCAAGGTGGCACGCACGACAGAGCTGCTGGTGCCGGAGGCCCGACCGCAAGAGGTGTTCGACTGGCTGCTGAGCGAACCACTGCGTGATGGCATGATGCTGGTAAGCCATATGCCGCTGGTATCACTGCTGGTGGGCAGGCTGGTGGATGGTGCCGAGGCACGGGTGCCCATGAGTGTGGGCGCAGTGGCGCTGCTGGATATCGACGTGCCGGTCGCGGCTGGTGGCCGGCTGGTATGGCTGCGCTCGCCCGGTGAGGCGCTCTGAGGCAGCCGCGGAAAGGAGAAGGCAAATGGCAATCTGGCGTGTGCCGGTGGATATCGACCGTATCAATGCCTGGCAGGCCGAGACGATCAACGGCGTGCTCGGGATCACCGTGACGGAAGTGGGGGAGGACAGCATCACTGGCACCATGCCCGTGGACCGGCGCACCCACCAGCCGATGGGCATCCTGCATGGCGGGGCCTCGGTGGTGCTGGCGGAATCGCTGGGCAGCATGGCGGCAAATTATTGCGTTGACCCCGCCACGCACTACTGTGTGGGCCTGGATATCAACGCCAACCACCTGCGCTCGGTGCGCGCCGGGCTGGTCACGGGCGTCGCCAGCCCGATCCACATCGGGCGCACCACCCAGGTGTGGGAAATCCGCATTAGCGACGAGGCAGCCAAGCCGGTCTGTATTGCGCGCCTGACGTTGGCAGTGCTGGCACATGACCGCTCGTCGCCCTGAGCCGCCCGGCGGCAAGGCAAAGCGGGCAATTGTGATACGTTTGGCATGCCAAGGGCTGAGCCATTGTATTAGTATTGGTACTTAATCATTAGTGGGCGGGGCGCCAGCAGGCTTCCATCATGGCGATCAGGACAGAGCGAATCAGCACTGCGGATTTACAGCTGGGCATGTATGTGGCCGAGCTGGATCGCCCATGGATCGAAACCCCTTTTCCGCTGCAAGGCTTTCACCTGCGCACCCGTGAAGAACTCCAGCAGTTGCAGCACTGGTGCCGCCACGTTTATATCGACCGCCAGCTTGGTAAAGTTGCCCTTGATCCGGTGACGCACCCCCGTGCGGCGGCCCCCGCTACACCCGTACAGCAACAGCCGCGCATTCGCGGCGGGCTGGGCAAGTTCACTCCGGTGAAATATGCAGTAACGCAGCCACTGAAACAGGAAGTAGTGGCGGCGACCCTGTATCACCGGGAGATCACCCGTGCTGTCATCCACCTGTTCAACGATTTGCGCGCCGGCAAAGGGTTGAACGTGCGCGTGGCACGCAAGGCCGCCACGGTGATGGTGCAGAGCATCCTGCGCAACCCTGATGCCATGGTCTGGCTGGCGCGGATCAAGGATGCCAGCAGCTACGGCTATGCCCATGCCATTCGTAGCTCCATTCTCGCTACGGTGTTTGGCCGGCATCTCGGCTTGCCGAAGGATGTGCTGGAAAATCTCGCCACCGGCGTGTTGCTGATGGATGTGGGCAAGACACGCTTGCCGCGTGCCATGCTGAACAGCCCCGAGCCGCTTGATGAAGCAGGTTGGGCCGCCATGCGTCGCCACGTGGATTACGGTGTCGAACTGCTCCAGCACAGCGCGGGCATCAATGAGCAAATGCTGGCGGTGGTGCAGTATCACCACGAGCGGCACGATGGCAGTGGCTATCCGTTTGGCCTCAGCGGCACACAGATTCCGCTGCTGGCGCGTATCGCCGGGATCGTCGATAGCTACGACGCCATCACCAGCGAACGCCCCTGGGCGCCGGCGCGCACCGCTACCGAAGCAGTGTCGTTGCTGTACGAGCAACGCGACACCGGCTTCCAGGGTGCGTTGGTGGAGCAGTTCATTCAGGCTATCGGCGTGTATCCGACCGGCACCGCCGTGGAGCTTTCCACCGGGCAGACGGGGGTAGTTGTCGCGCAGAACCCGGCTCGCCGGTTGCGGCCACAGGTCATGGTGGTGGCCGAGGCCAATGGGCAGCCACTGGCAAGGCCCAGGATTATTGATCTGCTGGCTGTGCAGCAGGACGCCGAAGGCCGGCCGCTGTCAGTGGCCAGCTGCCTGCGCCGGGGTGGTGCGGGCATGGATCTGGCGAATGTGCAGATCAACGCCGTCTGATCGCCGCGCCGGCTGAGGCTGCGCGCTTGCCACGCTCATGGTTTCTGTGCTGATTTTTATTTCCCGGTGATGATCTGTTTCGCTGCGGCGGGCTTTGGCTCCCGGCGGTGTTTTCCATGCGCCGCCATTTCCCCTGAAGCCTCCGCAGGCCGTGTGCTGCTTGCATTTGGCTCCGCTACTTTTTATTTATTGTCAGCGCGTGTTTTATTTCCTGCGGTACATTTATTCCCGTCGATACTTTTTATTCCCTTCGGTTTGTTTCCCTCGGTGCGTCCCTGATTCTGTGGTACTTTCCTTCCGCTGCGGCGCTATCTCAATCGCTCGCGCAAAGGGCGCGGGATGCTCGTACAGTGGTGCTGTGCTCAGGCGCCGGCTCAGGGCTGAAAATCGCGCTCGGCACCTTCCGGCAACAGATCACCGTAGGCGGCGAACAGGGCCTCGCGGGATGCGCGGCTGCGTGCCAGCTTGGCTTCCAGGCGGCGCTTTTGCTGATCCAGTTGCAGGAAGAAATTCACTTTTGCCCGCAGCACGTCCGGGGCCAGGGGCTTGAACAGATAATCGACCGCGCCGGCAAGATAACCTTGCCGGATGAAGCGTTCTTCCTTGGAAATGGCGGTGACAAAAATGATCGGCACCGTGCTGGTGCGCTGATGGCTGCGCATCAGCTGGGCGACTTCAAAGCCATCCATGCCGGGCATTTGTACGTCGAGCAGCACCAGCGCGAAGTCACGCTTGAGCAACTCACGCAGCGCGGCCTGCCCTGAGGTGACACTGACAGGGTCGCAATCGAGGTCTTCCAGCACCACTTCCATGGCAACGAGGTTTTCCGGCGTATCGTCAACAAGCAATACGCAAGCGCGGGGCAGGGGAGTATTGTCCTGCTCCGCCAGTAATGTGTTATCCATCTCAGACATGGCCCATCCGAATGCAAGGCGGCAGGGAAATTGCGACGTGCGTGCTCATTCTACGCCGGGCTCGGCCGGATGCCCTGTGATCTGCTGCTCATCCAGCTTCCATTGCTTCACAGCCACTTCTTTTTTCACTTCTTCCAGGATGTCGATCAGGGTTGCGCGCACCAGGCTATCCAGACTGCCGTCGCGGCGTGCAGCAACATGGCCGATCAGATCGCTGGTCAGCTGATCCAGTCGGGCGCGATGCGTGGGTGCAGTGAGGTCGTCGATAAACTGATCCACCAGTGCGGTGCCGATATCGCGCACGCTCTCGCCGAGCAGGGCAACGGCTCGTGGCCCGGCAACCGGTATGGCGGCCAGCCGTGCGCCGGCCCGAGTGCGTGTCAGGGCATCATCGGTAAGCCGGCCCAGATAATTGCCAAGCGCCTGACGATATTCGCCATGCGTGGCTTCCGCCGCATGGGTGATGCGATCTACCAGAAATTCCACCAGATCGGCTTTGCGCGGTTGCAGCACGCTGTGCTCGATACGCTGCACCAGTGGGCTGCCTTGACTGATTTCCCGCTGCGCGCCTTCCAGCACGTTGATAACCACACGGTCGGAAACTTCTTCCACGAGCACGCGGTAATACTTGATCACGGTCTGGCCCAGCAGCGTATCGCGCAGATCGATAATGCCGAGCCGTTGCAGGCGATAGAGCAGGCTGATCAGGCGCAGTATGCGCAGCCAGCGGAAACCGCCCACCGGAATGCAGCCCAACAGGTCGTACCAGCGCACAAACGGATAGAAGAACCAGCGATGGTACGTGCGCCGGGAGACGGCAACTGCCCAGCTGATCAGAAATTCAGCCAGATAAACGCTCACAAACAGCAGATCATAAAAAACAAAATCCGCATGAATGGTGTCGCGATAAAAGACAAAAAATCCCGGTGCGTGGCGCTCCAGCACCGCCTGAATCAGATGAACTGCAAACAGCCAGTCGAACAGGATCAGTGCCAGATTGGCGATCACCAGTGCGACCATACCCACGTCCAGCAGGAAGCCGAGGCGGTCAAGCAACGGTGAGTGCTTCAGCTTCTCCGGGTGGACGTGGATAGCCATTCAGCGCGCCTGCAGATCGAAGCTTGCCCACACCGGGCAGTGATCGGACGGACGCTCCATGGCGCGAAGGTCGTAATCAATGCCGGTTTCCTGCAGGCGTTCGATCATCGGTGCAGTGGCCAGCACGGTATCAATGCGCAGGCCGCGCCGGGGATCTCTCTCGAAACCGCGCGAGCGGTAATCGAACCAGCTGAAACGATCCGCGCTTTCCGGGTGTTGTACGCGGTAGCTGTCGATCAGCCCCCAGCCGAGCAGGCGCTGAAACCACTCACGCTCTTCAGGCAGGAAGCTGCATTTGCCTTCGCGCAGCCAGCGTTTTCGATTGTCTTCGCCAATACCGATGTCGGTATCCTGCGCGGAGATATTGAAATCGCCCATGACTACCAGCCGTTCGTCGGCGGTGTGGTGGTTGTCGAGATAGGCTTGCAGATCAGCGTAAAAACGCTGTTTGGCCGGGAACTTGATCGGGTGCGCACGGTTTTCTCCTTGTGGGAAATAGCCATTGAGCACCGTCACCGTTCCGCCGTCAGCTGCTTTCAGCCGGCCAATGATCATGCGGCGCTGGGCGTCTTCCTCGTCCGTGGGAAAACCGTACTGGACATCCAGTAGCGGCTCACGGGTCACTAGCGCAACGCCGTAATGGCCTTTCTGGCCAAAATAATAAGCGTGATAACCCAGGTCAGTCACGCTTTCCAGTGGAAAGAGTTCATCAGGTACCTTGGTTTCCTGGAGCCCGATCAGATCCGGTTGGTGTAGCTTGATGAGTGCCTCAAGTTGATGAGGCCGTGCCCTGATCCCGTTGATATTGAAAGAAACCAGCTTCATGCCTTCCTCCATAGTTGCGCGGCTATTGTAGGGACCATCTGCGCGGGCGGCCACCTGGCCGGATTGCTCAGCTGCCGCCCGGCGGGTCAGGGCTGGCGTCCGGCGGGTATTGTTATACTGCTATCACTGGAGGTGATCATGACAGTACGCCCGACCCTGATTTTTTCTCACGCCAATGGATTTCCCGGTGGCAGCTATCGCACTTTTCTGGAGCCTTTCAGCGCGCACTTCGAGCTTGAGGTGGTGGATCGCATTGGGCATACGCCGCAATTTCCGGTCGATCAGGGCTGGATCGGCCCGTCGCGTGAGCTGGAAGCGCTGATGGAGCCTTTGCCCAAACCGCTAGTGGGCATGGGCCATTCCCTGGGGGGCGTGCTGACCTTCATGGTTGCCCACCGGCGCCCGGAATGGTTCAGTGCGCTGGTGATGCTTGATCCGCCGCTGGTCAACGGCTGGCAGGGAGCATTGTTCAATCTGGGCCGGCGGTTGGGCATGATCGACCGCGTATCGCCCGCCGGACGCAGCCTGGGCCGACGTGCACACTGGCCCGACTGGGCCGAGGTGGAGGGTTATTTCAATCGGCGGCCATTCTTTCAGCGGCTGGACCCTCGTTGCCTGGCAGATTATCTGGACGCTGGTCTCGAAGAAGGTGCCGATGGCTGGCGCTTGCGTTATGCTCCGGCCACAGAAGTGGATATTTTTCGTACAACACCGGGCGATATCGGTCGCCTGGCACCATTACGGGGGGTGCCGGGACTGGTGGTTTCCGGCGCATCGTCTGAACCAGCATTCCGACAATGCGCGCTCCGGCATGTGCGCCGCCATGGAATGGTTCATCGAATGGCGCCGGGAGGGCATATGTTCCCGCTGGAACAGCCTGCAGCGGCGTCTGCGATCATTCTTGAAGCGTTGCTGCCGATGTTGGAGGGTGCTACGGATGCGAACTTCGGAGGAACGGCGGGTTGAAGCCTGGGGGCTACCGCTCGCCGGTCGTTACTGGCCGGGGGAAGGGCTGCCGATGCTGGCCTTGCACGGCTGGCTTGATAATGCCAACTCCTTCCTGCCACTTTCAGCCCATCTCTCCCGGCCGCTGTTTGCGCTGGATTTCTCGGGGCATGGCAAATCTGCTGCCCGGCCGTTGAACTCGGTCGTTCATTTCGTTGATAACGTGCGTGATGTGCTGGCCACCGCCGATGCGCTGGGGTGGCCACGCTTTGTGCTGCTCGGGCATTCCATGGGCGCAGGTGTAGCAACCATGTTTGCTGCCACCTTTCCTGAACGCGTGGCATCGCTGGTGCTTCTGGACGGGCTCGGCCCGGCGAGCACACCGGCGGAGGAGGCACCCGCGACACTGCGCAAGGCGGTCCAGGCGATGCAGGGTTTCGGCGCCAAGCGCAAGCCGCGCTATTCGCGAATAGAGGATGCAGTGGCGGCACGTTGTCAGGGCCTGGGCGCGTTGTCGGAAGCGTCATCGCGGCTGTTGTGCGAGCGCGGCCTGGAATCGGGCTTTGGTGGCTGGACATGGCGAGCGGATGCACGCCTGCGGCTGCCGTCGTCGTTGCGGTTGTGCGAGGAGCAGGTGCACGGGTTTCTACAAGCGATCGAGGCGCCAACCTTGCTGGTGGGTGCCGCCGATGGTCTGGAAGGAAGTGGTGCCTTCGAAAGTCGCATTCCCCACGTGGCTGATATCCAGGTAGTGCGGGTGCCGGGCGGGCACCATGTGCATATGGATGACGCGGCCACGGTGGCAGCCGCCATCCGCCCGTTTCTGGCGCGTTGACCGGATTAGTCCCCGCCTCCCGTGTCAGGTCATGGAGGCGGCAGCAAGGCGGGTTATTATCCGCGCTGGATATTGACAGTAACTTTCATGAGTTCGCCGCGATAAAGGCGCCGTGCGTGCGCCCGGCGGCCCATTGCCAGAGGACGTGCCATGAAACTCATCGACGCCGTTGATCTGCCCAGCTATGTCGGCCAGGAGCTGGGTGCTTCCGAGTGGTTCCAGATTGATCAGGCGCGCATCAACGCCTTCGCCGATGCCACCCTGGATCACCAGTTCATTCATGTGAACCCGGAGATGGCGAAACAGACGCCATTTGGCACCACTATTGCCCACGGTTATCTCACCGTGGCATTGCTGCCACATCTGCAAGGCACGATCGAGGGCTTCGTGATGCCCAAAGGCCTGAAGATGGGCATGAATTACGGCTTCGACAAACTGCGCTTCATGGCGCCGGTGAAAGTGGACAAGCGGATCAGAGCGCGCGCGACTCTGCTTGACGCGACCGAGCGCAAGCCGGGCCAGTGGCTGCTGAAGCTGGAATACGTGATTGATATCGAAGGCGAGGACAAGCCGGCGATGATCGCCGAATGGCTGGTGATGTACTTCGTTTGATAAAACGCGGCGCGGCGTCAAAAAGCAGGAGGCGGCGCCGTAACCCGGCACCGGCAGGCGCTGCCACGGGCCAGCGCGGCCGGAAACGCCGAGCTGACTATCGGCACGAGCGGGCGGGGCAGCACAGGGCGGCCAATTTTGTCTCGCTTCGGCCGTTTGCCGTGTTGACGCCATTGCATGTGCACTGGAGGCAGAGATGACCCGCCAATATCGTATTTACGGCCTGGAAATGTCGCCGTATTCGATCAAGGTGCGCAGCTGGTTTCGTTACAAGCAGCTGCCCCATGAATGGATCGGCCGCAGCATGGAACGGATGCCGGAATTTCAGTCGCTGGCACGCCTGCCGCTGGTGCCCTTGGTGCAATGTCCCGATGGCGAGGTGATGCAGGATTCCACCCCGATCATCGAATGGCTGGAGGCCCGCCACCCCGCGCCGCCGACACAGCCGGCATCACCGCTGCTGGCTTTTCTGTCGGCGCTGATCGAAGAATACGCCGACGAATGGCTGAACAAGCCGATGTTCCATTACCGCTGGAGCCGGCCGGCAGATTGCGCCTCCGCCGCGCTGCGGATTGCACGAGAGCAGCTACCAGGCCAGCCGGATGAGCAACTGGCGAATATGGTCGCCTTTCTCCAGCAAAGAATGGTGCCCCGGTTGTCGCTGGTGGGCAGCAGCGCCGAAACCGGCCCGCTGATCGAGCAGTCATTTCGGCAATTGCTGGTGCGGCTGGAGCCGTTGTTGGCGAAACGGGCATATCTGTTCGGAGCACGCCCTTGCCTCGCGGATTTCGGGCTTTACGGCCAGCTGCAACAACTGGCCAGTGACCCCACACCAGCGGCACTGATGAAGGAACATGCGCCGGCCACGCTGGCGTGGCTGGCGCGGATGGACAGCCCGCCAGCGGGAACAGACACAGGCGGCTCGTCGGCACCAAAAGACAATCCACACGCCGACACGGAATTTGATAGCGAAGCGGCGTTGCTGGCCGATCTTGAGCCGCTGCTGCGCGAGCAGGTGCTGGGATACTACCTGCCCTGGGCGCAAGCCAACGAACAGGCTGTAGCGGCGGGCGAGGAACATTTCAGTGTTGCGCTGCCGGGCGGCCTGTTTACCCAGCAGCCACAAAAATACCACGCGCGTTCTCTGGCCATGCTGCGGCAGCGGCGTGCGGCAGTAACAGTGCCACTACCGGATTGGCTGCCTGCGTTCTAGCCCGGCCCGCGGGGGCTGACGGCGGGCTGCGGACGTTTGATCCAGCCGCAGCCGCCTCTGGTCAGGCGCTCTTGGCACGGCCGCTGGCGCTTTGCATCAAGCGGCAGCGGCGCTCAGGCAAGTGAAACGCATGTCTGCCGCTTGCAGGCGTTCGATCAGCCGGTCTTCCAGCGCCATCACCGGGGTGACCACGCCAGTGCGGTGGGGCATACCGGGATCCAGCGCCAGTGACATGGCGGTTTCGGCCAGCATCTTTGCGGTTTCGGAATAGCCCGGATCACCGCCCGCGACTTCACAAACCACTTCCTTGCCCATGCCTTGAGCACGGAAACGTACCTTGAACCAGCTTTTTGCACGCTGCGATTCACTCGGCCCCTGGCCGGGTTCGTGCATCGCCAGCAGGCGCTTGCGCAGTGGTTTGATCTGCGCGCCCAGCACCAGCGCGGCAACGCCAGCGCTGCCGCCGAGCAACCGTGGCAGGCTGTCTGCGGCGGCAAAATGCCCGTAGCGGAAATCCGGGCCGAAATCGGTCAGCGCCCGTGCCGAGCGCCGCACCACCATCGGATCAATGGTCGGCAGCGGCATCAGCCATTGGCGGCTTTCCCCGTCGCGCCGTGGGCGCATGGGCAGTGAGCCAGCTCGCCGGGGATAGGCGTGATTGAGTACCTGGCGCGCCCGCTGTGCTGCTTCACGGTTGGGCCCGGGCCGGCCGAACGCGGTCAGCGCCGAATGCCAGGTGCCACCGGAGAAGCGAGCGGCGGCGGTGACCATGCCGATCATCTCTACCGGGCCGGTGATTTCTCCGCCCACGGCCTGTTGCAGCGCTCGCAACGTGAATAGCGCGCCGGCATCGTGCGGGATGGAATCAAAGCCGCAGCTGTTGACGATGGCGCAGCCCTGCCGCTCGGCTTCCACGTGGTAGTCGGCGATCAGGTTGTGCACGAATTCCGGCTCGCCGGTGAGATCGCAATAATGCGTGCCGGCCTGCACACAGGCGCGCACCAGCGGCTCGCCGTAGTGGACATAGGGGCCGACTGTGGAGATGACCACTTTGCTGCGTTGCGCCACAGCAGTGAGCGTGGCCAGCTGGCCGGCATCGGCCACCATGATGCGCGGCAAGCAGCCATAGCCTGCCTCGCGCAATTCGGCGCTGACGGCTTCAAGCTTCTGTTCACTGCGGCCGGCAATGGCCCAGGCCGTGTCAGGGGGCAAATGTTGCGCCAGGTAATGGGCGCACAGGCCGCCAGTGAAACCGGTGGCACCGAACAAGGTAATGGCAAAATCACGTGAGGATTGCGGCACGCAGGACCTCCTGTCTTGTGGGCGGGGTAGGCGCAAGTGTAACGGGTCGCCCGCACTGGCGCAGCAGATTACAGCGGCGGAGCCCGGCTGCTTGCTCCAGAGCTGGTGGCAAGGCTGCGGGCGGGCCAAAAACGCTTTCTTTTTAATATTTTGCGGTCTGGTCACATTCTGACGTTGGCGCAGGTACGGTATCCTTGCTGTTTCGATCACAGGCTCTCGTGGAAGGGAGCGCGCTTCATCCGCCGCTGGGTAAGCGGGTGAAGCAGAACAAGGGGTTTAGCATGAAACAATTACCCGGCCGCCCTGGGGGAAAGCCGCGTTTGCTGGTGGTCGATGATTCCAGAGTGATGCGCACAGCCGCCCACAAGATGCTCGGTGGCCAATTCGACGTGGTGGTGGCGGAGCACGGCAAGCAGGGCTGGGATGCAATTCGTGCCGATCAGAGCATTCAGGTGGTATTCACCGATCTGTCGATGCCGGAGCTGGATGGCTACGGGCTGCTGGAAAAAATTCGCACTTGCGATGATTCCGGCATCGCCGGGCTGCCGGTGATTGTGGTCACCGGTGCCGAAAACGATGAAGCGGCACGGGAAAAAGCGCTGCGCCTGGGCGCCACTGACTTTATTACCAAACCGTTCAACAGCACCGATTTGCTGGCACGCGCCAGCGCCCACGCGAGTTATCAGCGCGAGCGCCGCACGCTGGAAGCCGCGGTTACCATTGATCCGCTCACCGGCCTGGGTAATGCGGATTATTTCATGGGCCGGCTGAAACAGGATCTGGCGTTCGCGGCACGGCATCGCCATCCGTTATCGGTACTGCGCCTGGAAGTGGATCATTTCAACAAGTTATTTATCCGCGCCGGCAAGCAGGCGGCCGATGCCATGCTGATGCGGGTGGCCGAGGTGATATCTCGTCTGATTCGCAAGGAAGACACTGCGGCTCGAATCGGCGTGGCGCAATTTGCCGTGAGCCTGCCCAGCGCTGATGTTGATGGCGCCAGTGTATTTGCCAATCGGCTGTGGCGGCAGGTGCGCGAGGCGGAGTTGCTGCATGAAGGGCGGCGGTTGCCGCTGACAGTATCCATTGGCGTGCTCTCGCCATCGCCACATCCGGGTCAGACGGCACGCACGGTGCTGGAAGAAGCAGCGCTGGTGTTGCGCACCGCCCTCCAGGCCGGTGGCGATCAGGTAGTGACGCCCGCCGGCGTACGCCGCGGTTTGCCGGGACAGCCTTTGCAGCCGGCCAGTGAACCGTTCGCGCCGCCGCCGATCAGTGTCGAGCAGGCGCTGGCGATGCTTGCCAGTGGCCGCCGCGATGACGTGGCCCGGCATCTTTCGTCGTTGCGCGAGCAACTGGCGCCGTTGCTGGAAATGCTGGAAAGTAAACCGCAGTGAGATGAGCGGGAGCCACGCCATGCAATTGCAGCGATGCCGCAGCTTCGCGGTGCCGGCCACGCGCCTGTTTCAGGTGCTGACCAGCAAGCCGTTTTTTGATGCACGGCACGCAATGTCGGGGGCGAGCCAGTACCGTTACGACGCCTTCGGCCCCACCGAGCGCGGTTTGCTGGTGCGTATTATTCGCGAGCTGGATCTCTCGGCCAAGCCGTTGCCCGGCTTTGCGCGCCGCTTTGTCGGCGAATCTGCCGCGCTGACCATGGAATTTCTCTGGACGCACACCCAGGCGCCGCCTTACCGCGCCGAGCTGCGTTGCAGCATCGGACGTGTGCCGGTGCAGGTGCATGGCCATATGACCATCGCTGACGAGGGCGGCGAGGCGCTGCAAACGCTGGCGTTGACCATAGACAGCAGCGTGCCGCTGGTGGGCAGCAAGCTGGCCGCAATCGTGGCCGCGCAACTAGACAAAGGATTGCAGTCGGATTACCGCGCCACGCTGGCATACCTGCAAGCGAATCCCTGAAACCTACCGCCGTATTTTTTCTGCCAGCGGCAGCATGGCGCGCAGGGCATGGCGTGGCCGCCAGCGCTTGCGGCGCCAGAGGTGTTTCAGGCCGGGTTGCGGCAAGATCAGAAAGTCACCCGCGTCGATGCCGCGAAAAATCCGCGCTGCCACTTCTCCTGCGGTGTAGCCGTGCTGATCGAGCAAGTGTTCAAAACGCACACGGCTGACCGGGTCGGGCGAGCGCAGCGATTCGGTGAGGTTGGAGCGAAAAAACGACGGGCAGGCTACGGAGACACGAATCCCCAGCGGCGCCAGCTCGCTGTGCAGGCTCTCCGATAGCGCCACGATGGCGGCTTGCGTGGCGCTGTAACTGCTCATGCCAGGTGCAGGCGCCAGCGCGGTCATGGCGGCAATATTGATAATATGGCCCTTGCCCTGACGCTTCATGGCGGAGACGGCGGCGCGGCAGGCGCGCACCGTGCCCAGCAGGTTGGTGTCGATCTGTGCTTGCCAATCGCCCTCGGCCAGTGTCTCGAACAGGCCGGCGCTGGCGATGCCGGCATTGCTCACCAGCACATCCAGCTCGCCCCAGCGGCGCACCACACGATCCACCGCCTGACGCACGTCGCCATCGCGGCGCACATCGCAGGCCAGATGCAAGTGTTCGACCTGCAAGTCTGCGAGCATGCGGCAGACTTCTTCGCAGCGCACCGAATGGGTGTCGGCAATGGCGACGCGGTAGCCGCGCTTGGCTGCGGCTTCCGCCAGAGCGCGGCCCAGGCCGGAGGCGCCGCCGGTAATCAGAATGCTTGGCGCAGGGTGGCTCATTCACAGCGTCCTGTAGGCAAATTTAGGTGTTGGCGGCTTCGGGCTCGCGCATCAGCACATCCTGTTCCCCTTCGCTGCGGGCAATCAGCACCGCTGCCACGCCGTCGCTCCAGACGTTGACAGCGGTCCGGCACATATCCAGCAAACGGTCGGTCACCAATACCAAGCCGATGGCCTGCGCAGGCAGGCCGACGATACCGAGGATCAGTGTAATGGCCACCAGGCTGGCAGCGGGAATGCTGGCCACGCCAATCGAGGTGAGCAGGGCAGTAAAGACGATCATGAATTGCATACCGAAACTGAGCTCAAGGCCGTATGCCTGTGCGATGAACAGCACCACCATGCACTCGTACAAGGCGGTGCCGTCCATGTTGATGGTGCAGCCCAACGGTAGCACGAACGAGGTAGTACGCTTGGAGACCCCCGCACGGTGGCGAATGCTTTGCATGTTCAGCGGCAGCGCAGCAGCGGAGCTGGCGGTGGAAAATGCTGTCAATAGCGCCGGCGCCATGGCCCGCGCCAACCGTAGCGGCGACCGCTTGGCGAGCACCCGCACCAATAACGTAAGGGCCACAGCGGAGTGGAGCAGCAGAGCCAACAGCACGCACAGAAAAAACCATAACAGCGGCTGGATTGCCGCCAGGCCAGTGCGGGTTACCGTCGCGGCGATCAGGCCGAACACGCCAATCGGTGTGAAGCGAATGATGAACATGGTCAGTTTGATCATGGTCTGATACAGGCCGTCGATGGCGTCACGCAGCGCCTGCCCGGAGTTACCCGGCACCTGCCGCAGGAAGTAGCCGAACAACAGCGAAAAAACGATCAGGCCAAGTAGCTGCCCTTTGACGGCGGCTTCAAGCAGGTTGGCGGGAAGCAATTGCAGGATGACGCCGGCAAAATCACCAGCTCCCCGGCCTTCGATGCGCGCCAGCACTTCGGCGGTATTATCCGCCAGACCGAGACGATCACCGGCGGGCTCGCCGTTGATAACCCCTGGCGTGAAGGTATTGGCCACCGCCACCCCGATCAGGATCGCGATCAGGCTGGTGGTCATATAGTAAGCGACGGATTTGCCACCCAGACGGCCGAGATCCCGGCCTTCGCCCAGATTGGTCAGGCTGCTGATCATGGCGCTGGTGATCAGCGGCACCACGATCATTTGCAGGCCGTTGATGAATAACTGGCCGATGGTGTCGTAGACAGCGATGACTGGCACGCCGAAAATCTGGCTTTCGAGCGTGGTGAACGCACCGAAGAGCGCAGCGACGGCCATACTGATGAATATCTGGTTGTGCAGTTTCACCCACTGCTCCCTGTGCTGTATTTTTCGAATTCTCGCAGGCGCGGGGCGCTACCACGGTGTCCTGCGATGTTAAAACAGGCGGGGTAAGCATAGGCAGACCGTAGCGCCCCCCGCAACCGGCGATAACGCCCGGCAGGGTGTGACAGGAGCGTAACGATGCAGCAGGCACCCGCACTGGTGCGCCTTGATGAAAATATGATTCCCGCCTTGCAGCAGCTCGCTGCCGATATCTGGTGGGCGCATTATCCGGGCCTGATCAGCGACGAGCAGATCCGTTTCATGTTGGCGGAAATGTATTCGACGGTGCGCTTGCAGGAGGAAATGGCGGCCGGTGTGTACTACGGCGGTGTGCAGGCCGATGCAGCACTGTGCGGGTATTTCAGTGTCCGGCTGGATGCCGAGCACCGGGCGCAGGCATGGCTGGACAAGCTTTATCTGAGCCCGGCCTGTCATGGCCGTGGCTGGGGCCAGTGGATGTTGCAGCAGGCGGCGGCCTGCGCGTGGCAGTTGGGGGCTGATCGCCTTGATCTGCGCGTGAACCGGCATAATAAGCGGGCCATCGTTGCGTATGAGCGGGCTGGCTTTGTGAAGGTTGGCGAAGACTGTGCCGAGATTGGTAACGGCTTTGTGATGGATGACTTCCTGTTTGCCCTGTGTCGCCCGGGGCTGGCGCTGTCCCGCTGACGGTTGCAGTGCGGGGGGGGCGCCTGCTATTCCAGTTGTGACAGCAAATGGCGCGCGGCGGCCGGCTCGACTTTCTGAATGGACAGGCGGCTGCGGTTGATCAGTTCCATATCACTCAGCGCCGGGTCTGCCTTGATGGCGCTGAGCGGCACAGGGTGTGGAAAGTGCCGCAGGTAGCGCAGGTCCACTCGCAGCCAGCGTGGCGCGTCAGCCGGGCTGCGCGGGTCATGGTAGGGTGACTCTGGATCGAACTGGGTCGGGTCCGGGTACGCTTCACGGCTTATCTGGGCCAGGCCGACAATCGCCGGCACCTTGCAGCTGGAATGGTAGATGAACACCTTGTCGCCTTTCCTGACCTCGTCGCGCAGCCGGTTGCGGGCCTGGTAATTGCGAATGCCTTCCCAGGGGGTCTGGCCGTCGCGCTTGAGGTCATCGATGCTGTAGGCATCAGGCTCGGTCTTGAACAGCCAGCGAGGCATGGGGGTTTCTCCGACGGTGAGGAGAGCCCATGATAACGCAATGGCGCCGGGCTGCGTGGCGTCACGGCGAGTGGTTTGTGTTACGCTTGCGCGCGCCGGTTTTGCAATCACCGGCGCGTTCTCACACACCTTGATTTATCCTGACCGGCGACCAGACGATGACTATCTGCGCAGAGGAACAACAGCAGGCCAGCCAGGTGCTGGCCACCGTGCGTGATTGCCTGCGCTGGGGGGAATCGGCACTGCGGCGCGGCGAGGTGTTTCTGGGCCACGGCACCGACGATTACGGCGACGAAGTGCTCGGCCTGCTGCTGCATGTGCTGGCGCTGCCATGGGACTCCGATCCGCGCCTGCTGGATGCACGCTTGCTGCCGGCGGAGATCGAACGCTTTGTCACGCTGATGGTGCAACGCGTGAATGAGCGGCGGCCGGCGGCCTACCTGACCGGCCGCGCCTGGTTTTGCGGCCTGGAATTCAAGGTGGATGAGCGCGTGCTGGTGCCGCGCTCGCCCCTGGCCGAGTTGATCGAGCAACGCTTCGAGCCCTGGCTGGTGCCGGAGCAGGTAAGCCGGGTGCTGGATCTGTGCACCGGCAGTGGCTGCATTGCGATTGCCACCGCGTTTGCCTTGCCCCAGGCAGAGATTGATGCCACGGATATCTGCGAAGAGGCGCTGGCGGTTTGCCGCGACAATATCGAGCGTCACGGGGTGGAGCAGCAGGTACGTGCCCGGCAGGGCGATGGGCTGGCGGCGGCGAAAGGCCAATATGATCTGATTATTTCAAACCCGCCTTATGTGGACGCCGCTGACATGGCCAGCCTGCCTGACGAGTATCGGCATGAGCCGGTGCTGGCGCTGGCGTCTGGTGCCGACGGACTGGATTTTACCCGGCGCCTGTTGCGTGATGCGCCTGATCACCTCAGCGAGCAGGGCATCCTGATTGTCGAAGTCGGCAACAGCTGGGAAACCATGCTCAATATCTGGCCGGAAGTACCGTTCTTCTGGTTTGAATTCGAGCGCGGCGGGCATGGCGTGTTCATGTTGACGCGGGAACAGCTGCTTGCGCATCGGCACAGCTTCAGCGCGCAAACGCCGGTACAATAACGGAACAGATTTTACCTTGCGATCCTGTGGCAGCACCACAGCGCGCACTGACAGACGGATACGGAATATTATGGCAGGCAACAGCTTTGGCGAACTGTTTCGCATTACCACCTTTGGTGAGAGCCACGGCCCGGCACTGGGTGCCATTGTCGATGGCTGCCCACCGGGGCTTGAGCTGAGTGAAGCCGATCTGCAAGGCGAGCTGGATCGGCGCAAGCCGGGCACCAGCCGCTACACCACCCAGCGCCGCGAACCGGATCAGGTGAAAATACTCTCCGGCGTGTTTGAAGGGCGCACCACGGGCTGCCCGATCGGCCTGCTGATCGAAAACACCGATCAGAAATCGAAGGATTACTCCGATATTGCTCGCACTTTCCGGCCGGGCCATGCGGACTACAGCTACACGCAAAAATATGGCGTGCGCGACTATCGTGGTGGCGGCCGTTCGTCTGCCCGCGAGACTGCCATGCGGGTTGCCGCCGGGGCCATCGCTCGCAAGTTTCTGGCCGAGCGGCTAGGCGTGAAAATTTACGGTGGTGTAGTGCAGATCGGTGATGTTCGCGCACAGCAGTTCGACTGGAGCAGTGTCAACGACAACCCGTTTTTCTTTCCTGATGCGGCGCAGGTGCCGGCACTGGAAAGCCTGATCAATACGCTGCGCAAGCAAGGCTCTTCCATCGGCGCACGGGTGACGGTGTTTGCCGAAGGCGTACCGGCCGGCTGGGGCGAGCCGGTGTTTGACCGCCTGGATGCGGATCTTGCCAAGGCGATGATGAGCATCAACGCGGTGAAAGCGGTAGAGATCGGTGACGGCTTTGCGGTAGTGGAACAGCGCGGCGAACAGCACCGCGATGAAATCACACCGGACGGTTTTCTGAGCAATCAGGCGGGCGGTGTGCTGGGCGGCATTTCCAGCGGGCAGACCGTGCGCGTGTCGATGGCGTTGAAACCGACCTCCAGTATTCTGATTCCGGGGCGCTCCATCGATATTGACGGCGTGCCGACGGACGTGGTCACCAAGGGCCGCCATGATCCTTGCGTGGGCGTGCGCGCCACGCCGATTGCCGAAGCAATGCTGGCGCTGGTGCTGATGGATCATTATCTGCGCCAGCGCGGCCAGTGCGGCGAGGCACCCCCGGCGCTGACGCCAGTGCCCGCTGGCCAGGAATAAACACGGGCCGGCGCGCCTGCGCCGGCTGGCTGCCGTATTGCTTGCAGGCGCACTGCCGTGAATGACATGCCTTATTACTGGCGCCTCTCCGGGTTTTACCTCTGCTATTTCGCGTTGCTTGGCGTGCTGGTGCCTTACTGGAGCCTGTACCTCAAGGAAGGCGGCTTCTCGGCGGCTGAAATCGGCTTGCTGATGGCTCTGCCGCAGATCACCAAGATCGGCGCACCGAATCTGTGGGGCTGGCTGGCGGACGCGACCGGGCAGCGGCTGCGCATTATTCGCGCCGGCAATCTGCTTGCTGCGCTGCTGTTCACGGGCGTGTTCTTCGCGGATACGTTCTGGCGCATGTTCGCTGTGCTGGTGGCGTTCAGTTTTTTCTGGAATGCGGTACTGGCGCAATTTGAAGTCATCACCCTCAGCGCGCTGGGGCGCCACAGCGACCGTTACGGCCTGGTGCGGCTGTGGGGCTCGGTGGGCTTTATCGTCACCGTGGTGGTGCTGGGCCGCGTGCTCGACAGCGCGCCGGTGTCGCTGGTGCCCTGGGTATTGCTGGGGCTGCTGTGGGCCATCTGGTTGTGCACCTTGAGCGTGCCGGATCAATCCGCTGCGCAGGCCGCCACGCAGCGCGAGCCGCTGCTGGCCGTGCTGCGCCGGCCGGGGGTGCCGATCTTCTTTCTGTGCGCTTTTCTGATGCAGGCGTCGCACGGGCCTTATTACACCTTCTACACGATTCATCTGGTGGACATGGGTTTCAGCCGTGCGCTTGCAGGGCAGCTGTGGGCCTGGGGTGTGGTGGCCGAAGTCGGCGTGTTTCTGCTGATGCATCGGTTGCTGGCGCGCTTCTCGCTGGTGGCGCTGATCCGGGCCAGTTTGCTGCTGGCTGCGCTGCGCTGGCTGATGATCGGCACACTGGCAGAGTATCTGCCTGCGCTGGTGCTGGCGCAGCTGCTGCATGCGGCCAGCTTCGGCAGTTTCCATGCGGCCGCGATGGCCTGGCTGCATCGCAGCTTTCGAGGTGGCCAGGCGGGGCAGGGGCAGGCGCTTTATTCCAGCCTCGGGTTCGGCGCCGGCTGGGCAGTGGGCGCGACACTGGCCGGGCTGCATTGGGATGAGCTTGGCGGGGTGAGCTTTTTGCTGGCGGCGGCTGCCGCGTTGCTGGCCGCCGTACTGGCATGGTGTGGCTTGCGTGAGCCTGCGGCGCAGCGAGCGTCGGTTGAGCGCGAGCCTCTTGAAACGTAAGCCCCCTGAATATACGCCCTGAGCAAGGCCCGTTCCGGTTTAGTCCTTGCGGCGTGGCAGCGCCAGGCGCCGCAGCGCTCGCAGCTGATAGATCAGGCGGGTGCCGAACCAGTACCAGAACTGTTCGCGCCATCGCCGCCAGCGTTGGCGGCGGCGCCAGCGTTCGGGATCGATGCGCTGGCTGTCGCCCGAGAGCCGCGCTTGCAGCCCATGAAGCTGGCGGCAGAAATCCAGATCAATGATTTCGATATTGGCCTCCAGGTTCCAGCTGCTGTTCCAGCGGTCGTAGTTGAACGAGCCCAATGTGCACCAGTGATCCACACGTGCTGCTTTGAGATGCAGAAAACGCGGCTGGTATTCTTCAATGCAAACGCCGGCATGCAGCAACCGCTGATATAAATGTTGCGCGGCGTGCCGTAGCACGGCGTGATCGGTGCTTGCACCGGGCACGGTCAAGCGCACATCCACACCCCGGCGGGCGGCCAGCAGCAATGCTTTGTGAAGCGAGCGGGGCGGCAGAAAATAGGGCGTGCACAACCATACCTCCCGCTCGGCACGCAGCACATGGTGCACCAGCGTGCGCAGCATCGGATTGTTGCGCCCGCCGCGCGCTGCCTGCACCCTGGCCCAGCCCTGCGGCTGCTCGGTGGCGGGCAGCGGCGGAACAGTATGGCGGTGGAGCCGCCAGCGCATCGCGTCACTGATCGGGCCGAGGCCGGCCAGCGCCCAGGATTGCTCGAATAACTCGGTGAAGTCATCCACGACCGGGCCACGGCAGGCCACCATGCCGTCAAACCACGCCTGATCTCCGGCGATACGCGGATCGCTCTCGTCATTGAGGCAGAAGCCGCCGACCCAGGCGCGCTCGCCGTCCACCAGCACCAGTTTGCGGTGATCGCGCACCAACGCCGACAGCGGGTGGCGCCATTGCAGCGGGTTGAAACGCCGTACTTCGATGCCGGCCATGTCCAGGCGTTGCCAATCCTCGCTGCGCAGCTCATCGCAGCCGATTGCATCCAGCAGCATGCGTACCTGTACGCCGGCAGCGACGCGTTCACCGAGCACGCGCAACCATTCATCAAAGAGTGCGCCGGAGGCGGCCAGGTAAAGCTCGATAGCAATGCTGTGGCGCGCACTCTGCATGGCGGTGCGAATGGCTGGCAGAAAGCGCATCCCGCCGGCTTGCAGCCGAAGGTGGCAGCTCTCGCGCCAGGGCCAGGTGAGCTGGCTGGGGGGCAGGGGCCGGTGGCGGGCGGTCACGGCTGCTACCTCAGCGTAGCGCGTGCAATAACCTGACCAGCCGCGTGCCGACCCAGAACATCAGGCTTTCCCGCAAGCGCGCCAGGCTGCCTCGCTGGCGCCAGCTGTCAGACTGAATGTGGTGGGATTCCTGCTCAAGTTGCTGGCGCAAGCCATCCAGCTTCCGGCATAAGTCACTGTGCTGCCACTCGGCGTTGGCCTCCAGATTCCAGCTGCTGTTCCAGCGGTCGTAATTGAACGAGCCGAGCGTGCACCAGTTATCTACGCGGGCCGCTTTCAGGTGAATGAAGCACGCCTGGAATTCATGGATATGCACTCCGGCGCGCAGCAGCCTGCTATAAAGATACTGGCCGGCAAAGCGAATAATCTGGTGATCGGTACAGGGGCCGCTGACCAGCAGGTGCACACGCACGCCACGCCGGGCGGCCTGCTTGAGAGCCCGATGCAAGCTGCGCGGCGGCAGAAAATACGGCGTGCACAGCCAGATTTCATGACGCGCCTGCCGGATACGACGCACCAGGGTGCGCATCAGCGGGTTGTGCTGGCCGCCTCGGGCAGCGATCAGGCGCACGCATTCGTTTTCGGTGGGGCTGTCATCGGTATGGC
Organism: Alcanivorax quisquiliarum; assembly: GCF_023051175.1. Classification (GTDB taxonomy): domain Bacteria; phylum Pseudomonadota; class Gammaproteobacteria; order Pseudomonadales; family Alcanivoracaceae; genus Isoalcanivorax; species Isoalcanivorax quisquiliarum. The sequence goes on from NZ_JALKII010000001.1 coordinate 91,649, forward strand.
GCACATGCCAGTGCAGGCGCCAGCGCAGTGCGCCGCTGATGCTGCCTTCGCCAGCCAGCGCCCAGGCCTGCTCGAACAATGCCAGCCAGTCGGCCACGATCGCGCCCTCGCAGCGCACCATGAGATCACGCCAGGCGTCGTCGCCGCAGAGGCGGGCCGAGTAGTTGTCATCCAGCCCCATGCCGCCGGTCCAGGCTTGCTCGGCGTCGATGATGATCAGCTTGCGATGATCGCGGATCAACGCATTGACCGGGTGGCCAAAGCGTAGTGGATTGAACCAGCGCAGGGCGACGCCGCTGTCCGCCAGGCGCTGGCGATCTTCTTTCGCAAGCTGATGGCTGCCGACGTCATCGAGCAACACGCGCACCTGCACGCCACGGGCTACAGCTTGCGCCAGCACGCCGAGCCATTCCTCGAACAGAGTGCCGCTGCTGCACAGATAAAGCTCGATGACGATGCTCTTGCGAGCCTGGGTGAGGGCGGTGGTGATTGCTTCGAGAAACACGTCTCCGCCCACGTAGAGGCTGGCAGCGCAGGATTCGCGCCAGGGCCAGCTCAACCGCGCGGGCGGAGCGTGGCGGCTCATGCCGGTTGCTGCGCCTCGCCGGCCAGGCCCAGGTGGCGGGCATGATAGCGCAGGTGATCGTCGATCAGGCTGGCGATGAAGAAGTAGCTGTGATCGTAATGCTCGTGGCGGCGCAGCTGGAGCGGGTGATCGTGTTCGGCACAGACCTTCTCCAGCCGCTCGGGATGGAGCTGACTGTCGAGAAAGTTGTCCGCCAGGCCCTGATCGACCAGCAGCGGTTGCCGCGATTTGCCCTCTGCCACCAATGCGCAGGTATCCCAGGCCAGCCAGGCACTGCGGTCTTCACCCAGATAGCCGGTAAAGGCCTTGATGCCCCAATCACAATCAGCCGGATTGACGATCGGTGCAAACGCCGACACGGAATCGTAACGGCCAGGGTTTTTCAGTGCGCAGACCAGCGCGCCGTGGCCGCCCATGGAATGGCCGCTGATGGCCTCGCGCTCGCTGACCGGGAAGTGCTCGCGCACCAGCGCCGGCAGTTCGCTGACAACATAGTCATACATGCGGTAATGCGACGCCCAGGGTGCTTCGGTGGCGTTGACATAAAAGCCGGCGCCGGAGCCGAAATCATAGCTCTCGTGCTCGCCCGGCAGATCTGTACCACGGGGGCTGGTATCCGGGCACACGATGGCCATGCCCAGGCGTGCGGCCAGCCGCTGCGCCCCCGCTTTGGTGACAAAGTTTTCATCGTTGCAAGTGAGCCCGGAGAGCCACCAGAGCACCGGCACCGGGCCTTTTTCCGCTTGCGGGGGTAGGTAGATGGCGAAAATCATGTCGCAGTTGAGCACCTCCGAACGGTGCTTGTAGCGGCTTTGCCAGCCGCCGAAACTGCGCTGCCTGGCAACAAGCTCCAGGGTTTCTGTGGTCATTGCTGATCCCCTCCATTGACGACTTCGAGCATGGCAAGCGTCCCTTCGAGTGTCGAGGGACGCAGGCCAACTTTTATTCAATCATTACATCTGCCTGGCCATGTGCTACCGCGCTTCATGGACGTGCTTTCAGCGCCTCATGCATGTGCTTTCAGCACCTCCAGAAAGTGCCGACCGGCGTTGGACAGGCTGCGCGCCGGGTGGGCCACATAACCCAATTGCCGCTCCGGCAGCCGGGTGGGTACCGGCAAAGCCAGTACCGCGCCGTCGAGCATGGTGGCAGGCAGTACACTCCAGCCCAGACCGATGGACACCATCATATGGATGGTTTCCAGGTAGTTGGTGGACATGGATATATTCAACGCCAGCCGATGGTGGTCGAACAGCCCCTCGACAATACGTCGGGTAAAGGTGACGGGCGAGGGCAGGATGGCGCTGTAGTGAGTGAGCATTTCCAGTGTCACCACCGGCTCACTGGCGAGCGGATGTTCCGGCGCAGCCATGAAGACCAGTGGATCATTCCAGATCACCTCTGTAGTGACACGGATATCCGGCTCGGGTGGCAAGGTTACCACACCCAGCTCCAGGTTGCCGTGCAACACCCCGTCCCAGGCTTCTTCGGAGTCAATGAAATCAATATCCAGCTGCACTTGCGGATAGCGGCGTGAAAACTGTCGTAATACCGGCGGCAGGCGATGCAGGCCGATATGGTGGCTGGTGCCGATGCGCAGCGTGCCGCCGACCTCGCCAGAGAGATTGCTGATGGCGCGCACCGTGTCGTCCATGTCGCGCAGGATCGCCCGTGCCCGTGGCAGCAAGGCGCGCCCGGCCTCGGTCAATTGCACCTGCCGGCCGATGCGGTCGAACAACCGGGCGCCCAATTGCTCTTCGAGCTGCGCCATGCGCTTGCTGATCGCAGGTTGCGTCAGAAACAGCCGTTCTGCGGCGGCCGAAAAGCTGCCGGCTTCGGTCACGGCGAGAAAGGCTTGCAGGCTGTTGGTATCCATAATATCCGGGCATCCCGTGTAGCTTGGCGTGACGATGGCTCGCCGTGCCCCGGCGAGCACGTCCAGGCGAGCGCCACGCACTCTCACTCATTCCTGGCTGGAATCATTCGGATAAATAATATGAATTGGATTTATAGATGGCAAGCTCCTAAAATGGCTCGCGATCATGCCCGTGTCGTTTCCGGGCCCGTAGTCACAGGGGAGAGCACCGATGAGAGCACCGATGGTGGCCAAGACGCTTTACGACAAACTCTGGGATGCGCACCTCGTCACTGAACGTGATGATGGTTCCGCCCTGATCTACATTGACCGGCAGATTATTCACGAAGTGACCTCGCCGCAGGCTTTCGAAGGGCTGCGTCTGGCCGGCCGCACACCGTGGCGGGTGGGCGCCAATTTCGCCACGCTGGATCACAACGTGCCGACCACGCCGTTCCGGAGCGCCGCCGACATCGAAGACGAAACCTCGCGCATTCAGGTGCAGACGTTGCAGGACAATACGCGCGCATTTGGCATCCGCGAATTCGGCATCGGTGACGTACGGCAGGGCATTGTGCATGTGATGGCGCCGGAGCAGGGAGCGGTGCTGCCGGGCATGACCGTGGTGTGTGGTGATTCCCATACCTCCACCAACGGTGCACTCGGCTGCCTGGCGCACGGCATCGGCACCAGCGAAGTGGAGCATGTGCTGGCCACGCAGTGCCTGGTGGCGAAAAAAATGAAGAACATGCAGATTCGCGTCGAAGGCGAGCTTGGCCCTGGTGTAACGGCGAAAGATGTGGTGCTGCATATCATCGGTGTGATCGGCACGGCCGGCGGCACTGGCTACGCCATCGAGTTTGCCGGCAGCGCGATCCGCTCGTTGTCGATCGAAGGTCGCATGACGGTGTGCAATATGTCCATCGAGGCCGGCGCGCGTGCGGGCATGGTAGCGGTGGATGAGAAGACCATCGATTACTGCAAGGGCCGTCCGTTTGCGCCCACCGGTGCGCAGTGGGAGGCAGCAGTGGAATACTGGCGCACGCTGGTGTCGGATGACGGCGCGCACTTTGATGCCGTGGTAGAGATCGATGCCGCCGATATTCAGCCGCAGGTGTCCTGGGGCACCTCGCCGGAGATGGTGTTGCCGGTGGATGCCACCCTGCCTGATCCGGCCCGTGAAGATGATGCGGTGAAACGTGCCGGGATGGAGCGGGCCTACGAATACATGGGCCTCACGCCGGGCATGAAGATCAGCGATATCAAGGTGGATCGCGTGTTTATCGGCTCCTGCACCAACTCGCGCATCGAGGATTTGCGTGCCGCAGCGGAGATTGCTCGCGGCAAACGCAAGGCGGATTCCGTCAAGCAGGTACTGGTGGTGCCCGGATCGGGGCTGGTCAAACAGCAGGCTGAAGAGGAGGGGCTGGACAAGATTTTCATCGAAGCCGGCTTCGAATGGCGCGAGCCGGGTTGCTCCATGTGCCTGGCGATGAACCCGGATCGCCTGCAACCAGGCGAGCATTGCGCCTCCACCTCGAACCGTAATTTCGAGGGCCGGCAGGGCAACGGCGGCCGCACGCACCTGGTCAGCCCGGCGATGGCAGCGGCGGCAGCAGTGGCCGGCCACTTTGTCGATATTCGTCAGCTCTGAGCGAGGACACCAATATGGAAAAGTTTGTAACGCATACTGGCCTGGTGGCGCCGCTTGATCGGGCGAATGTGGACACCGACCAGATTATTCCCAAGCAGTTTCTGAAATCCATCAAGCGCACCGGCTTCGGGCCGAACCTGTTTGATGAGTGGCGCTACCTGGATGAAGGGCAGCCGGGGCAGGACAATAGCCAGCGGCCGTTGAACACGGAATTCGTGCTCAACCAACCGCGTTATGAAGGTGCCAGCGTGTTGCTCACGCGGCGCAACTTCGGTTGTGGCTCAAGCCGGGAGCACGCGCCCTGGGCACTACAGGATTATGGGTTCCGCACCATTCTGGCGCCGAGCTTTGCCGATATCTTTTTCAACAACTGCTTCAAGAACGGTATGTTGCCGATCGTGTTGCCGGAAGAAGAGATCGAGACGCTGTTTCAGCAGGTCGAGGCCCAGCAAGGTTATCAGCTCACGATTGATCTGAACGAGCAGGTAGTGGCGCGGCCGGACGGCGTGAAAATTCCCTTCGAGGTGGATGCGTTTCGCAAGCATTGCCTGCTCAACGGCCTGGACGACATCGGTCTGACCTTGCAGGACGCCGATGCGATTCGTGCCTACGAAAGCAAGCGCCAGCAGAGCGAGCCGTGGGTGTTTGTGCAGTGATCTGTCTCAAGCCGGGTGCGCCCGGCTTTCTCAGCCTGTAAAGAAAGATGGAGCAAGAGAGCGTGAAAAAAATTCTGATCATGGCCGGCGATGGTATCGGCCCTGAAATTGTGGCTGAAGCAATCAAGGTGCTGGATGTGGCCAAGGCCCGCTTCGGGCTGGAGATCGAGACAGATGAAGCGCTGGTTGGCGGGGCTGCCTACGATGCCAGCGGTGATCCCCTGCCCGAAGAATCACTGGCCAAGGCGCGTGCTGCCGACGCTATTCTGTTCGGCAGCATCGGTGGCCCGAAATGGGACAATATCGAGCGTGACAAGCGGCCCGAGCGCGGCTTGCTGCGGTTGCGTTCGTCGCTCGGTCTGTTCGCGAATTTACGGCCGGCCATCCTGTTCCCGCAACTGGCTGATGCTTCGAGTCTGAAGCCGGAAGTGGTCAGCGGGCTGGATATCCTGATCGTGCGCGAGCTGACCGGCGGCATTTATTTTGGCCAGCCGCGCGGCATTCGCGAAGAGAGCGGCGAGCGCGTCGGTTTCAATACCGATGTGTACAGCGAAAGTGAAATTCGCCGTATTGCACGGGTTGCCTTCGAGCTGGCCATGGCACGGGGCAAGCGGCTGTGTTCCGTGGATAAAGCCAACGTGCTGGAAGTGACCGAGCTGTGGAAAGAAATCGTCACCGATATGGCGAGCGAGTATCCGCAGGTCGAGCTGTCGCATATGTACGTGGATAACGCCGCAATGCAGCTGGTGCGGGCACCGAAGCAATTCGATGTGCTGGTGACAGGCAACCTGTTCGGCGACATCCTGTCCGATGAGGCTGCGATGCTCACCGGCTCCATCGGCATGCTGCCGTCGGCGTCACTGGATGAGCAACGCAAAGGGCTGTACGAGCCGTGCCACGGCTCGGCGCCGGATATCGCCGGGCAGGGCATTGCCAACCCGCTGGCGACTATCTTGTCGCTGGCGATGCTGCTGCGTTACAGCCTGGATCGCGGCGATATCGCCACAGCGATCGAGCAGGCGGTGGAAAAAGTGCTGGAAGACGGCCTGCGCACGGCGGACATCTACACCGACGGCTGCCGCAAGGTCGGCACCGCAGAAATGGGTGATGCCGTAGCCGCGGCCCTGCGTGCCTGACGGCGCGCCGAACAGATTGAAGCCCGCACGAGCGGGCGTTGACGCTGCGATGGCAATCACGCGGACGCAGCCTCAAACGGGAGAATCACAATGAGCAAGCGAGTCGGTTTTGTTGGCTGGCGCGGCATGGTGGGCTCTGTGCTGATGGAGCGCATGCGTGCGGAAAATGATTTTCAGGATATCGAGCCGGTCTTTTTCACCACCTCACAAGTTGGTCAGGCGGGCCCGGATGTGGGCAAGGATATTCCTGCACTGAAAGACGCAACCGCGATCGATGAGCTGAAAACGCTGGATGTCATCGTCACCTGCCAGGGCGGGGATTACACCAATGAGGTGTACCCCAAGCTGCGTGCGGCCGGCTGGAATGGCCACTGGATCGATGCGGCCTCGGCGTTGCGTATGAACGACGATGCGGTGATCGTGCTGGACCCCGTCAACCGGCGGGTCATTGATGAAGCCTTGCACAAGGGCGTGAAGGATTTCGTCGGTGGCAATTGCACTGTCAGCCTGATGCTGATGGCGGTCGGCGGGCTGTTCAATGCCGGCCTGGTGGAGTGGGCCAGCGCCCAGACCTATCAGGCCGCCTCCGGTGCCGGCGCGCAGAATATGCGAGAGCTGCTGGCGCAAATGGGCAAGTTGCACGCCGATGTGGCAGAGCTGCTGGCCGACCCGCGCAGTGCCATTCTGGATATTGACCGGGTGGTGGCCGACACCATGCGCGGCGATGCACTGCCGAAGGACAATTTCGGCCATGCACTGGCCGGCTCGTTGCTGCCCTGGATCGACCGCCAGCTGGACAACGGCCAGAGCCGGGAAGAGTGGAAAGCGCAAGCGGAAACCAACAAGATTCTGGGTAGCAGCAGCAATCCGGTGCCGCTGGATGGCACCTGTGTGCGTATCGGTGCGATGCGCAGTCACAGCCAGGCGCTGACACTGAAACTGACGCGGGACGTGCCGCTGGATGAGATCAGCGATATCATCGCTGGCGCCAACGATTGGGTGAAAGTGATTCCCAACGAGCGTGAGCAGACCCTGCGCGAGCTGACACCCACCGCAGTGACCGGCACACTGGCTATTCCTGTAGGCCGTCTGCGCAAGCTGAACATGGGCCCGCAGTATCTCAACGCCTTCACTGTCGGTGATCAGCTGCTGTGGGGCGCGGCCGAGCCGCTACGTCGCATGTTGCGTATCCTGCTCGAATCCTGACACGCACCCTAAGGGACTTAATGCAAAACCAGTTTGATATTGCGGTTGTAGGCGCCACCGGCCTGGTCGGTGGCGCCTTGGTGGAGCTGCTTGGCGATGCGCCCCTGCCGTTGGGGCAGGTGGTATTGCTGGCGACCGAAGAATCCGCCGGCAAGCGATTGAGTGTAGGTGGCCGGCACATTGCCGTGCGCCCACTGGCCGGCTTCGATTTTTCGGAAGTTCAGATCGCATTTTTCGCTGTGCCGGAAGCCGTGGCGGCCGAGTTCGCGCCGCAGGCAGCAGAGGCGGGCACCACGGTAATCGATTGCAGTGGTGCTTTTGTGGCAGACCACGAAGTGCCCCTGATCGTGCCCGAGGTCAATCCGGAAATGCTGGCGGATTACCGGGAGCGGGGCATTATTGCCAGCCCGTCGCCCGGTGCTATCCAGCTGGCACTGGCGCTCAAGCCGCTGCTGGATGTCGCCGGGCTGCAACACATCAATGTCACGCTGTGTGAGCCAGTATCGGCCTCCGGCCGTGAAGGGGTTGATGAGTTGGCCCGGCAGACTGCCCGGCTGATGAATGGGCAGGGCGTGGAGCCGGGGCTTTACGGCCGGCAGATCGCCTTCAATACCTTGCCGTTGGTCGGTGACTTGCTGACCAGTGGTGCTTCGCGTGCCGAGCTGTGCCTGGTGCTGGAAACGCTGCGTCTGCTTGGTGATCCCGCATTGCGCATCAATGCCAGCGCCATGCGCTTGCCAGTGTTTTTTGGCACCGCTTTGACCGTACAGCTGGAAACCGTGCACCCGCTGGATGTTGGCGAGGCCGCATCGTTACTGGCGCAGGTGCCCGCACTGATGCAGGCCGAGGAAGCCCGGGGCTACGCCAGCGCCATCCCGGATGCCATCGGTGATGATCACGTCTGGGTCAGCCGCTTGCGGCGCGACTTGTCACGAGAGCATGGCCTGAACCTTTCGCTGGTCACTGATAACCTGCGCAAAGGGGCGGCGCTCAACTGTGTACAAATTGCACAGTTATTGATAAAAGACCATCTGGGATGAATACTTACTGGCATTATGTGACATAGATTCTAGGTTCCTGATAGGGTTTTGCGGCAGAATCGGAGCCTGATGGGTGGGGAGTTGTCTTCCGCTGTGCTGTCAGAGTGCCTTCACGGCAGCCGGGTGCGGCAGGAGCCATAATAAATAATGCGGGATTCAGACATGGTGCGAAGACTCATGTTGAGAGGAATGGGGATTGTCATTACCACCTGGGCACTGGCCATGCCGGGCCTTGCTACAGCCTTGGCGGTGGGGGAGCACGAGCTCCATTCTTATCTTAACGAGCCCCTCGATCTGCAAGTGTCACTGTCGGACATGGGCGATCTGACAGAGGAGCAGCTTCGTGTCAGCCTCGCCAGCGATACCGACTACCAGCGCGCCGGGCTCGATCGCGAGGCGCTGCATGGTGACCTGCGTTTCAACGTGGAGCTGCGCGGCGATGGCACGGGCATCTTGACCATCAGCACCCGGCAGCCGGTGCGCGAACCGTTTCTGAGTTTCCTGGTGGATTATCACTGGCCGGCTGGCCGGTTGTTGCGCGAATACACGGTGCTGCTGGACCCGCCCAGCTACGCAGCCGGTTTCCGTTCGCCAACTGTTTCCGCACCTGGCAGCAGCCAGGCCAGCGCCGCCGCGGCGCCCGCACCGATGGCGTCTGCGCCGCCCGTCTCTGAAAGTGGTGCTACTACAGCAGCAACCCCACGCCCCTCCGCGCCCGCTGCCAGCGGCCCTGCCCGGCAGGCCAGCCGTCCGGCCGGCCCGCGCCGCACCCGCACCGTGCGGGCGCAGGACACCTTGTGGCGAATTGCCTCGGAAAGCCGGCCCGACAGCAGTGTTTCCGTGCAGCAGATGATGATCGTGATCCAGGAAATGAACCCGGATGCCTTCATCAATGGCAATCTCAATCTGGTGCGCGAAGGCGCGGTGCTGGAACTGCCGGGCGAGCAGGAAGTACGAGAGATTTCCACCCGCGAGGCCTTGTCGCGTGTGGCGGAGCAAAACCGCCAGTGGCGCGACATGTTACAGGCGCAGGGCCTGGCCGTGCCGGCCCAGCGTCAGCTGGATGGTACGCCACGCACAATCGAGCGCGGCACCGCTGGTGCTGCACCCGATGCTGGCCGCGTGACGCTGGTAACGCCGGATGCGGCGTCTGGCGAAGGCAGTGGTGCGGGCAGCAGCGCTGCTGGCCGCGCCGGCGGTTCGGCCAGCGGCAATACCGCTGCGCTGCAAAATGAGCTGGCGATCCGCGACGAGGGGCTTGACCAGCTGCGCCGCGAAAACGCCGACCTGGGCGCCCGCCTGGATGAACTGGAACAGCAACTGCAAACCAGCGAGCAGATACTGACGCTGCGCAATGACCAGATTACTCGCCTGCAGGACGAACTGCGCCGGCTGCAAGAAGAGCGTGGCGTGTCTGTTAGCGCGGACCTGCTGGCCCCGGCACCGGCACTTGAAGGATTTGATCAGGCACCTGCCGAAACCGCCGACAATGATGGTGCTGCCGAGGCCGCCGCAGGCAGCACCTCGGGCGATGCCGTCACAGCCACCACCGCACCGGGCACCGCGGCAGGCGGCACCGATGCGGATGCAGATGCTACCGAAAGCGTGACCGAAACAGCGCGTTCGGCCCGGCCCGCGCCACAACCAGTGATTCCGCCGCAGCCTGCGTTGCTGGAACAACTGCTCGGCAATCCATTGCTGCTGGGCGGTCTGGGGCTGCTGTTGTTGCTGCTGATCCTGTTGGCAATCCGCGCACGCCGCAACAAGGCCGCAGCGGTGGCGGATGAGGCTGATCTCGACGCGGCGGCTTTCGCGGAAGAAGATTTCGGCGACGATGATGATTTCCTGCCCGCCCTGGGTGCCGATGACGATGACGCACCGTTGATGGATGAGCCGGCAGAGCCGGAGCAAGACCCGCTTGAGCAGGCCGATGTCTTCATCGCCTATGGTCAGTATCCGCAGGCGTTGAGCTACCTGCGCAGCGCGATCAATACCGAGCCGTCGCGCATCGATCTGAAAAAACGTCTGCTGGATGTGCTGGCGGAGAGCAATGACACGGCCGGGTTCCAGCAGGAGGCGACCAAGCTTGCCGGGTTGAACGACGAGCTGGATCAGCATATTGCCGAGCTGCGCGCACGTAATACAGCGCCTGATGCGGCAGAAGAAGATATCAGCTTTGATGATCTGGCCATGGATCTCAGCGATACCGGCCCGGCAACGCCGAGTGCATCGGGCAATCAGCCAGGCACCACGGCAGATGACGAGCACGGCGCGCTGGATTTCACCGCTGCAGGGCTTGCAGACGAGGGTGAGCCGCTGACGCTGGGCGATGATGAACTGGCGGATTTCGAGCTGGAGCTGCCGGAAGTTGAAGAGCAGGGGACCGAACTGGAGGATGAGACGGATGATTTCTCGTTCTCGCTCGACGACACCCCGGCCCCTGCCAAAAATGACTACAGCCTTCAGGATGATGGTCTTGTCGAGGACGGCGGGCTGTCAGATGAAGAGCTGTCGGCTGGCCTGAGCAGCCAACCGGTGCTGGATCTGGATGCCGAGCTGGGCACCTTGGACGATGATGGCAGCCTGGATTTCGGTGAGCTGAGCCTGAGTGGCGATAGCGATGGCATCTCTGTTGGCGGCGACGTGGAGGACAGCGAGGCAGAAAGCATCGAATTGTCGCTGGGTGAGCTGGCATTTGATGATGAGCCGGCTGCGACCGCCGAGGCGGCAGACGACACGCTGGAACTGACACTGGATGAAGAACTGAGCCTTGATGATCTGGGCTTTGAGGAAGCCAGCCTCGACAGCGAAGGCCTTGTTGGTGACAGCCTGGATAATGCAAGCCTCGAAAACAAAGGTGCTGGTGATGATAGCCGCGATGGCGAGCATTTGGATGACACGCTCAGCCTGAGCAACGATCTGACGCTGGATGACAGCGCACCGGCAGTCGCGCCGGCGATATCCAGCAGCACGCAGGCGGCACCCGCCGTGGCACTGCCCGACGAAGCCGGGCTGGGTGATGATGACGATTTCGACTTTCTCGGTGAAACCGACGAAAATGCGACCAAGCTTGATCTTGCCCGCGCCTATATCGACATGGGCGACACCGAAGGTGCCCGCGATATTCTCACCGAGGTGCTTGCAGAAGGCAGCGAGCAGCAGCAGGCCGAAGCACAGGAGTTGCTCAGCCAGGTGGGCTGATGTGCTGTGGCAAGTTGTACCAACACAGGGGCGGCGCCGGTATCGGTGCCGCCCCTGGCATTTCAGTCACCGCTGAACAGAGTAGCGCAGCTATGACACGAATCGCCCTGGGCGTGGAATACGATGGCAGCCATTACCACGGCTGGCAGGCGCAGCAGGCGGGGGTTGCCACCGTCCAGGCGGAAGTGGAGCGGGCGCTGTCGCAGGTGGCCGATCACGCTGTTTCGGTCGCGTGTGCCGGGCGCACGGATACCGGCGTGCATGCGCTTGGCCAGGTCATTCATTTCGATACCAATGCCGAGCGCAGCGAGCGAGGCTGGGTGTATGGCGCCAACAGTGCGCTGCCCGCGGATATCGCGATTCGCTGGGCAAAGCCGGTGAAGAAGGATTTCCATGCCCGCTTCGGTGCTATCGCACGCCGTTATCGTTATGTGATCTACAACCATTCGATCCGCCCCGGCCTGTATAACCGCCAGTTGACCTGGAATTATCGGCCCCTGGATGTGGCACGCATGCGAGAGGCGTTGCCGGCCCTGCGGGGCACCCACGATTTCACCTCCTACCGGGGTGTGCATTGCCAGGCGAAATCACCGGTCAAGACGCTGCATTATCTGGAAGTGTTTCAGCGGGGGCGCCTGATCGTCATCGAAGCGGAAGCGAACGCCTTTCTGATGCACATGGTGCGTAACATCGCCGGGGTGCTGATGGCCATCGGTGCCGGCAAGGCCGAGCCTGGCTGGGCCGGAGAGGTGCTTGCTGCCCGTGATCGCCGTCTGGGTGGCGTGACGGCACCGCCATACGGCCTTTACATGGTCGGTGTGCGCTATGCCGAAAGCCACGGCTTGCCGCAAGAGCCCTTCGGGCCGCAGTGGTTGCCTGATGATCTGTCAGCCTGGCGTTGAATCGGGGTGGAAGCGGGCGCTGAAATGATTGCGCCCGGCGTGTGGTAATCCTGCACGCCAAACCGTTTTTTGCTAGCATGAGCGCGCATGTCTGACATTGATGCCCTATGGCTGCCCGCGCCTTGCGAGAGGGTGCCGCCGGGCCTTGCAAGATCACGCTTCCCGTATCAGGAGACCGTCGTTGCGCACCCGCGTGAAGATCTGTGGTATCACTCGTCCCGAGGATGGCCGCGCCGCTGCGATGGCGGGTGCCGATGCCATCGGGCTGGTGTTCTACGGCCCCAGCCCCCGTTGCGTGACAGTGGCGCAAGCGCAGGCAATTTGTGCAGCACTGCCGCCATTTGTGACCGTCACCGGCTTGTTTGTGGATGCGCCGGCGGCACAGATCAGCAGCGTGTTATCTCAGGTGCCGCTGGATCTGTTGCAGTTTCACGGTGACGAATCGCCAGAAGACTGTGCCGGCTTCGGCCGCCCCTGGATGAAAGCGCTACGCATGCGTGAAGGCATTGATGTGGCCGCCGAGGCGGCGCGTTTTCACGGTGCACGTGCGTTGCTGCTGGATGCCTATGTGCCGGGCGTGCCCGGTGGCACAGGCGAGCGCTTCGACTGGTCGCGAATTCCGGCGGCATTGCCATTGCCGGTAGTGCTGGCCGGCGGGCTGTCGCCGGATAACGTGGCGGAAGCGGTGCGCCAGGTACAGCCCTGGGCGGTGGATGTCAGCGGTGGTGTGGAGGCACAGGATGCACAGGGTGCCCGGCAGCCACGCATAAAATCTGCCGCCGCCATGGCGGCACTGATCGAACAGGTAGCGCGGCATTGCTGAACGCGCTCGGCCGGCGTCGCCACAGCGGCGCCCAACATTGAGGAGTTGAAGGTGTCTGAACGTCCTGATTACGCAGCCTTCCCGGACGCCGGTGGCCATTTTGGCCAGTTCGGCGGCCGCTTCGTATCGGAAACACTGATGGCGGCGCTGGCGGAGCTGGAGCAGACCTATCTGGCGCTGCGCGATGATCCGGTGTTTCTCGCCGAGTTCGATCGCGATCTGGCCAACTATGTCGGCCGGCCGTCGCCGCTGTATCTGGCCGAGCGCTGGTCTCGGGAGCTGGGGGGGGCGCAGATCTTCCTCAAGCGGGAGGATCTCAACCATACCGGCTCGCACAAGGTCAACAACACCGTGGGCCAGGCGCTGGTGGCCAAGCGCATGGGCAAGCCGCGTGTGATTGCCGAGACGGGTGCCGGCCAGCACGGTGTGGCTACGGCCACGGTAGCGGCGCGTCTGGGCCTGAAATGTCAGGTGTACATGGGCGCGGAAGACGTCGAACGCCAGAAGCTGAACGTCTATCGGATGAAACTGCTGGGTGCTGAGGTGATTCCGGTGAGCGCTGGCTCGGCCACTTTGAAAGATGCCATGAACGAGGCGATGCGTGACTGGGTCACCAACGTGGACGATACGTTCTACATTATCGGCACTGTGGCCGGGCCGCATCCGTACCCGATGATGGTGCGCGATTTTCACCGGGTGATCGGCCGCGAGGCGCGGGCACAGCATCTGGAGCAGACCGGGCGTTTGCCGGATGCGTTGCTGGCCTGTGTCGGCGGTGGCTCCAATGCCATCGGCCTGTTTCATCCGTTTCTGGAAGATGAAAGCGTGGCGCTGTATGGCGTCGAGGCCGGCGGTGATGGTATCGAAACCGGCCGCCACGCGGCACCGCTGGGCGGTGGCCGCCCCGGCGTGCTGCATGGCAACCGCACTTATCTGATGGAAGATGCGGATGGCCAGATCATCCCCACCCATTCGATTTCGGCCGGCCTTGATTATCCCGGTGTCGGGCCTGAGCACGCCTGGCTGAAAGATATCGGGCGCGCAAGTTATGTCTCGGTGACGGATGCGGAGACGTTGGCGGCGTTTCGTGAGCTGACACTGGTGGAAGGCATCATGCCAGCACTGGAATCAGCCCACGCGCTGGCTTATGCGCGCAAACTGGCGCCCACGATGGGCAAGGAGCAAAGCATCATCGTCAATCTGTCCGGCCGTGGCGACAAGGATATTCATACTGTCGCCGCGATCGACGGCATCAACTTCTGAGGAGCGGTCGTGAGTCGTATTGCGAGCTGTTTTGAAGCATTGGCCGCACAAGGCCGCAAGGCACTGATCCCGTTTGTCACTGCGGGCGATCCGTCGCCCGCAGTCACTGTGCCGTTGATGCATGCGATGGTGGAGGCGGGCGTCGATGTGATCGAGCTTGGTGTGCCGTTCTCCGATCCGATGGCGGATGGCCCGGTCATCCAGCTGGCCTCGCAGCGGGCGCTGGCTGCGGGGGCAAGTTTGCAGGGCGTGCTGGACATGGTGGCGGAGTTTCGCCAGCGTAACACCACCACGCCGGTGGTGCTGATGGGTTATCTGAATCCGGTGGAGGCAATGGGCTACGAGACGTTTGCCCGCAACGCCGTGGCCGCAGGCGTGGATGGCGCGCTGCTGGTGGATTTGCCGCCGGAAGAAGCCGAAGCCGTCGCGCCGGTGTTTCGCGAACAAGGGTTGGCGCAGATCTACCTGATTGCGCCAACCACTACCGAAGAACGAATGGCGCGTATTGCCGAAGCGGGCAGTGGCTATCTCTACTATGTGTCTCTGAAGGGCGTGACCGGCTCGGCGGCGCTGAATGTGGATGAAGTGGCCGTGAAGGTGGAAACAATTCGCAAACATGCCAAATTGCCCATCGGTGTGGGCTTTGGTATCAAAGACGCGGCTTCGGCACGTGCCATCGCCAAGGTGGCCGATGGTGTAGTAGTGGGCAGTGCGCTGGTGCAGCGCATTGCCGATTATGCCGATCAGCCGGATCAGATTCCGACACAGGTGGCGGGCCTGCTGGCCGAAATGCGCGCTGCCATGGACAAGAGCGACTGAGCATGAGCAGTAACAGCTGGCTGGAAAAAATTCTTCCGGCCATTCGCCGTACCGACGGTGAAGACCGCAAATCCACAGTGCCCGAAGGGCTGTGGCGCAAGTGTCCCCGTTGCGACGGGGTGCTCTACCTGCCGGAGCTTGAGCGCAATCTGGATGTGTGCCCCAAATGCGGCCACCATCTGCGGCTGGGCGCCCGCAAACGGCTGAAGCTGTTTCTGGATGAAGGCGGCCAGGTGGAAATCGGCAAGGATCTGGTGCCGGTGGATCGTCTCAAGTTTCGTGACTCGAAGAAGTACAAGGATCGGCTGACGGCGGCGCAGAAGGAGATTGGCGAAGAAGACGCGCTGATCGTATTGCGTGGCAAGCTGTTCGATTTGCCTCTGGTGGCAGCTGCCTTTGAATTCCGTTTCATGGGCGGCTCCATGGGCTCCGTGGTCGGCGCGCGCTTTGTGCGTGCCGTGGATGTGTGCCTGGAGCGGAATCTGCCGCTGGTGTGCTTTGCGGCCAGTGGTGGCGCACGCATGCAGGAAGCCCTGTTTTCGCTGATGCAGATGGCGAAGACCAGTGCCGCCTTGCAGCGTATGCGCGAAGCGGGGCTGCCGTTCATTTCTGTGCTGACTGACCCGGTTTATGGCGGTGTCTCGGCGTCACTGGCGATGCTCGGTGATATCAACGTGGCCGAACCGAATGCACTGATCGGCTTTGCCGGCCCGCGTGTGATCGAGCAGACAGTGCGGCAGAAACTGCCGGAAGGTTTTCAGCGTAGCGAATTCCTGCTCGAACACGGGGCCATCGACATGATCGTGCACCGTCACGAGATGCGCACCACACTGCATCGTCTGCTCGCCAGCCTCACCGATGCTCCGATGCGTGAAAAGGTCGAGGAGCAATAACAGCCCGCCCCGCAGCCGAAGCGCTTGCATCGCCCCGGCGCGTCATTGACGCGCATCGGGGCGCGGGCTGTGGTCAACGCGGTGAGCCGTGCTTTTTTACCGGCCAGCTCTCCCTGAGGCACGCTGCACCCGGTATCATGCCGCCATCGTTGTTGTGGAGCCGCAGGCATGTCGACATCTCTGGCCGATTGGCTGGGCTACATTGAATCGCTGCATCCGCGTGATATGGAGCTTGGCCTGGAGCGGGTTGCCGCCGTGGCGCGCCAGCTCGGGCTGCTGCCCTGGCAGGGGCGGGTCGTCACCGTCGCCGGCACCAACGGCAAGGGTTCAACAGTATCGCTGCTGGACCATCTGGCCCGCGCCAGTGGCTGGCGCACCGGTCTTTATACCTCCCCGCACATCCATCGCTTCAATGAGCGCATTCGTATTGACGGTGCCGAGGCGGCCGATGATGCGCTGTGCCGTGCTTTCGAGGACGTCGAGGCCGCACGCCGCAGTATCGACCTGCCGCTCACCTATTTCGAATTCACCACGCTGGCCGGGCTGCTGCTGTTTCGTGAGGCAGCGCCGGACCTGCTGATTCTGGAAGTCGGACTGGGCGGACGGCTGGATGCGGTCAATATTGTCGATCCTGATGTGGCGGTGATTACCTCGGTGGGGCTGGATCACACGGATTGGCTGGGCGACACACGCGAGGCCATCGCTTCTGAAAAAGCCGGCATCCGGCGCCCCGGCCGGCCGCTGCTTTATGGCGAGGAAGACATGCCGCCGGTCGTGGCGCAACTGGCGGCAGCCGATGGCGTGCCGCTGCTGCGTGCGGGCATTGATTTCGGCGCAGGCGCCGACGGCCTGTACTGGCAGGGCAGCACTGCCGTGGCCGTGGAGCGCGTATGGCTGGGGGAAGATAACCTGGCCACGGCTGCCCAGGTGCTGGCATTGCTTGGCCGGGCACCCGACGCCGGGGCACTCGCGTCCGCAGCCCGCCTGACCCTTCCCGGCCGCTGCCAGCAGCTGGCGCTCGGCGGGGTGGACTGGTGTCTGGATGTGGGGCACAACCGGGAAGCGCTGGCGCGTTTTCTGCGTCGTGCGCCAGCCGCGCCAAGTGGCCGCACGCTGGCGGTCTGCGCCATGCTCGGTGACAAGCCGGTGGCGGCACTGGCGCCGTTTGTGCCGGTGGTGGAGGCGTGGTTTCTGGCCGATCTGGATGGTGAGCGTGGCGGCACTGGGGCACGCCTGGCGGAGGTGTTGCCGGGCGCTTCAGACGGCTTTTCAGAAAGCTCTCCCGGCAATTCGCCGGCAGGTACTCCCCCAGGCTCGGTCGCCTGCTACACGTCGGTGGCGCAGGCAGTTGCCGCAGCGCGGGCACAAGCGCGGCCCGGCGATCGCGTGCTGGTGTTCGGTTCCTTCTATACTGTGGCGGATGCACAGGCCGCCTTGCTGGGCGAGGGCTGACAGTGGTCAAACAGACGAAGCAACGGATTATCGGTGCCATTCTGCTGGTGCTGTTGGCGGCGATCATCGCGCCTTTGCTGCTGCGCTCGCCGGATGAGGTGCGCGTGGCACTGGATATGTCCTTGCCACCACCGCCAAGCCTGCCGGAAATCGCCATCGAGCCGGTGGTAGATGAGCATGAACAGCGCCTGGCGCAAGCGGAGATCGAGGCCGACCGGGAAGCGATCCGCAAGGCCGGCGAAGAAGCGGAATTGCAGGCGCGGCAGCAACAGGGCAGGCCGGAACCCGCCGAGCCCGTGCCGCCCGCCGAAGCGCCGCCACTGTCCGGCTGGGCGGTGCAGGCCGGCAGCTTCAGCAACGCCGATGCCGCCGAAGCAGAAGCCCAGCGGTTGCGCGAGGGCGGCTACCGTGCTTTCACACGCGCTGTGGTGCAGGCCGACAAGACGCTGCATCGTGTGTTCGCTGGCCCTGAGCTGGATCGTGCCGCGGCCGTGACACTGCGCGAGCAACTTGCTGCCGACCAGCGTTTCGGCATACAGGGCCTGGTCATTTCGCTGGCGCCCTGATGGGTGTCGGTCAGCGGTGGAATGGGGGTAAGCGCTCTGCTACCATTCGCGTCCTCATCCATTCGGTGCGGCCATGAACCTCGCAGACGGCGCGATCCTGTTCATTATTGCCGTGTCGGCGCTGATCAGTGTCCGGCGCGGGTTCACACGAGAAGCCTTTTCGCTGATTACCTGGGTTGCTGCCTTTGTGGTCGCCAGGCTATTCAGCCCTGGTCTTGAATCGATGCTGGAGGCGTCCATCGACACGCCCAGCATCCGCATGGCTACCGCATTCGGTCTGTTGTTCGCGGGCACATTGATTGTCGGTGCCTTGCTTAATCATCTGCTCAGCGAGCTGGTGCGTGTCACCGGGCTCAGCGGCACCGACCGTCTTCTCGGCATGGTATTCGGGGCTATCAGGGGTATCGTGCTGGTCATCGTTCTGGTGGTGCTGGCAGCGCCGATATTTGCTGAAGATGCCTGGTGGCAGCAGTCAGTGCTGGTGCCGCAGTTCGCAATGATGGAAGACTGGTCGCGGCAACTTGCTAGTGAGTTTCTGGCGTTCGTAATGAAGTTTGGCAGCAATTCTTGAGAGGTACCCAGCATGTGCGGCATCGTGGGCATCGTCGGGCGTTCTTATGTGAACCAGAGCATCTATGATGCGCTGACGGTTCTCCAGCATCGTGGCCAGGATGCCGCGGGTATCGTGACCTGTGACGGCGATCGATTGTTTCTGCGCAAGGACAACGGCATGGTGCGGGATGTGTTCCGCACTCGCCATATGCGCAGGCTGGTGGGCAATATGGGGCTTGGGCATGTGCGTTACCCGACAGCGGGAACGTCGAGCTCGGCGGAGGCGCAGCCATTTTATGTGAATTCGCCGTATGGCATTACACTGGCCCATAACGGCAATCTCACCAATTCCGAGGCGCTGGCGGAAGATATTTTTCGCGCCGACCTGCGCCACATCAATACCACCTCCGATTCGGAAGTGCTGTTGAATGTGTTTGCCCATGAATTGCAGATTCTCGGCAAGCTGATGCCGCAGCCGGAAGATATCTTTGCGGCAGTACGTCGGGTACACGAGCGGGTCGAAGGCGCCTACGCAGTGGTCGCCATGATCACCGGATACGGCATCCTGGCATTTCGTGACCCGTACGGTGTGCGGCCGGTCTGTTTCGGCAAGCGCGAAACCGATCGGGGCACCGAATATATGGTGGCTTCGGAAAGTGTTGCGCTGTCGGGTGTCGGCTTTCACCTTGAGCGCGATCTGGCGCCGGGGGAGGCGATTTATATCACCGCCGAAGGCGAGGTGCATACGCAACAGTGCGCCGACAATCCCCGCCTCAACCCCTGCATCTTCGAACACGTTTACCTGGCTCGCCCCGACTCCATCATCGATAAAATTTCGGTCTACAAGGCACGCCTGCGGATGGGCGACAAACTGGCCGAAAAAATCCTGCGCGAGTGGCCGGATCACGATATCGACGTGGTGATTCCGATCCCGGATACCAGCCGGACTTCTGCGCTGCAACTGGCCAACACGCTGGATGTGAAATTCCGCGAAGGCTTTATCAAGAACCGCTATATCGGCCGCACTTTCATCATGCCCGGCCAGCAGCAGCGGAAGAAATCCGTGCGCCAGAAGCTCAACGCCATCGAGCTTGAGTTTGCCGGCAAGAACGTGCTGCTGGTGGATGATTCCATTGTTCGTGGCACTACCTGCAACGAAATTATCCAGATGGCACGCGAAGCCGGCGCCAACAAGGTCTATTTTGCTTCCGCCGCACCGCCGGTGCAGTATCCCAATGTGTACGGTATTGATATGCCGGCCGCCAACGAGCTGATTGCCCACGGGCGCACCGTCGAGGAAATCTGCACGCTGATCGGTGCTGATCGGCTGATCTATCAGGATCTTGTTGATCTGGTCGATGCCTGCCGTGAAGGCAACAGCAAGATCGAACAGTTCGAGTGCTCGGTGTTCGACGGCAAATATGTAGCCGGCAATATCAACCGCGACTACCTGGACTACCTCGAACGACTGCGCAACGATGCCAACAAGCACAAGCGTGATCGCGAGCGGGCAGCGGCGCTGGCCGAGAACGACATCATTGATCTGCATAATGCGGAATAACGGAAAAGGAACAGCGGCATGAGCGAGCGGCAGCTGCCGGACGACCTGAGCGTGGAAACATTGGCCATTCGTGCAGCGCAGCTGCATACCGACGAGATGAGCCATTCCGAGCCGTTGTTTCTGACCTCCAGCTTTGTCTACGACAGCGCTGCGCAGGCGGCAGCTCGCTTCGCTGGCGAGCAGCCGGGCAATGTGTATTCGCGCTTTACCAACCCCACTGTAGCGGTATTCGAGCAGCGGCTGGCGGCCATGGAAGGCGGCGAGCGCTGCGTGGCCTTTGCCTCCGGTATGGCGGCCATCACCGCGACCTTTCTGGCGCTGCTGAAGCCGGGCGATCACATCGTCAGCTCGCGAGGCGTGTTCGGCACCACCAACGTGATCTATGAAAAATACCTGAAGAAATTCGGTATCCAGACCACCCTGGTCGATCTCGCGGACATTGCCGCCTGGCGTGCGGCGCTGCGGCCGGAAACCCGTTTCCTGTATCTGGAAACACCGTCCAATCCACTTGCGGAAATCGGTGATATTCGTGAGCTGGCTGATCTGGCCCATGCTCATGGTGCGGAGCTGATCGTCGATAACTGTTTCTGCTCACCGGCGTTGCAGCAGCCGTTATCATTGGGGGCGGATATTGTCATTCATAGCGCGACCAAGTATCTCGACGGGCAAGGGCGCTGCCTTGGCGGTGCTGTGGTGGGCAAGGCGGAGCGGATGCAGGAGGTTTACAGTTTCCTGCGTGCCACGGGCGCAGCGATGAGCCCGTTCAACGCCTGGGTATTTCTCAAGGGACTGGAAACCCTGCCGCTGCGCATGAAAGCTCACTCCGCCAACGCACTGGCGCTGGCGCAATGGCTGGTACAGCAGCCCGGTATCGGCAAGGTGCATTATGCGGGCCTGAGCGACCACCCGCAGCATGCACTGGCGCAGGCCCAGCAGTCTGCATTCGGCGGCGTATTGTCGATCGAAGTGCAAGACAGTGACGGCCGCGCTGACCGACAAGCCGCCTGGCGCTTTATCGACGCCACCCGGCTGATGTCGATCACCGCCAATCTGGGCGATGCAAAAAGCACCATTACGCACCCGGCGTCCACCACCCACGGCCGCATCGACGAGGCTGAGAAACGGCGCTCAGGTATCACCGAAAGCCTGATTCGCATTTCCGTGGGGCTTGAGGCGATCGATGATCTGAAAGCAGACATGGCCAGAGGCATTGCGGCGCTCGGCTTGGCGGCGCGCTGATGGACAGCTTACGTCGTGCGCTGACGCAAGTCGGCAAGGTGGTGCTGGGCAAGGATGAGCAAATCCGGCTGGCCGTGGCCTGCCTTCTGGCTCGCGGACATCTGCTGATAGAGGATCTGCCGGGCATGGGCAAGACCACCCTGGCGCATGCTCTGGCGCGCATTTTTTCGCTGCACTATCAGCGGGTGCAGTTCACCAGCGACATGCTGCCAGCGGACATTCTCGGCGTGTCGATTTTCAATGCTGACAGCAAGAGTTTTGTGCTGCACAAGGGGCCGGTGTTTGCCCAACTGCTGCTGGCCGACGAAATCAACCGCGCCACCCCCAAAACCCAAAGCGCACTGCTGGAAGCCATGGAAGAGCGGCAAGTGACTCTGGACGGGGAAACGCATCCGCTGCCACAGCCATTTTTTGTGGTGGCCACGCAGAACCCGGTCGAGCAGGGCGGCACCTTCCCACTGCCGGAATCCCAGCTGGATCGTTTTCTGATGCGCATCAGCCTGGGCTATCCATCGCCGCAGGCAGAGCTGGCGCTGCTGGCCGCCGGCGACCGGCGCACCGAAGCACTGGATCTGAAACCCGCGCTGACGGTAGCCGAGCTACAACAGGCGATGGCGGCGGTGGAGCAGGTGCATGTGTCGGCGGATGTGCTGGGTTATCTGCAGCGCCTGCTGGAGCACAGCCGCGCCAGCGGGTTGTTCGTAGCCGGCTTGTCGCCCCGTGCCGGGCTGGGCATGTTGCGCGCCGCCCGTGCCTGGGCGCTGCTCGGTGGCCGCAGTTATGTGATCCCCGAAGACCTTCAGGCGGTGCTGGTGCCGGTGTGCGAGCACCGCCTGCAACCGGTGTCGGGTGGCGCCGCACGCAGCGGCGTAGTACGGCTGCTGGAAGCGGTGCCGGTGGTGCCCTGATGGCCCTCGTGCCCGCCTGGCTGCGGCGCTGGCATCGGCAGTGGCTGGCGCGGCGGATGCCGGCGTCGCGCAGCCAGCGGCTGACCCAGAAGCGTATTTTTATCCTGCCCACGGGCTACGGCCTGTTTTTCCTGCTGATCGCAGCACTGCTGTTTCTCGGCGGTATCAATTACGAAAACAACCTGATCATGGCACTGTCATTCCTGATGGTGAGCCTGTTCATGGTCGCCATCCTGCATACCTTCCGAAACCTCGCCGGCCTGCTGGTGCGTGCCGGGCGAATGTTGCCGGGGCACGCTGGCGCTGAAGGCGCACTGGAGCTGGTGCTGCACGCCGACGACCGCCACCCCCATCTGAGCCTGTGGCTGCACTGGCCGCAGGCGCCTCGTGAGCATGTTTCCGTATTGCCGGGCGAGGAAAAGAGTGTCTGGTTGCAACTGGCGCTGCCCCGGCGCGGCTATGTGCGGCCCGGTCGGCTGGTGATCGAGAGCCGCTATCCGCTCGGGCTGGTACGCGCCTGGAGCCAGCTGGACATGGCCCACCCTTGCCTGGCGTGGCCACGTGCCGTGCCGTCGGAGCAGCGCCCGGCCACCGGCGGGGAGGCCGATGCCGCGCAGCGTACGCGACAGCTGGCCGGCAGCGATGAGTTTCACGGCCTGCGCCGCTACCAGTCGGGTGATCCGCCCCGGCTGGTGGACTGGAAAGCCTATGCACGCGGGCGCGGCCTGCACAGCAAGGAGTTTGTCGATCCGGCAGAAGGCTGGCTGTGGCTGGATTGGCACACCATGCCGGGCGTCGATGCGGAAACACGCCTGAGCCGGCTGGCCTGGTGGGTGCTGCGTCTGGCAGAGAGTAATCAGCGCTACGGGCTCATCCTGCCGGGAGGCACCTTGCCGCCGGGGCAGGGGCCGGAGCAGCAGCGGCAGGCGCTGGACATGCTGGCATTGCATGGGCAGCCGGCCGAGGAACAATTCTGATGGCGCGGGTTTATCAGGTTCCGCATCACGCCTTCGGCTGGCTGGTCGCGGGCACTGCACTGGCCGCGCTGCCGCATTTGCTGCACGGGCCGTTCTGGTTGCAAGCGCTGCTGCCGCTGGCGGTCGCTGGCCGGCTAGTGATGCAGCGTGGCCGGTTGTCGGTGCCGGGGCGCGGGCTGCGGGTGCTGCTGCTGGGTGGTGTGCTGCTGGGCACCTTGTACAGCCACGGCACCGTGCTCGGCCCGGAGGCCGGCACCTGCCTGCTGGTGGGCGCCTTTGCGCTGAAGCTGCTGGAAATGGTGCGCTTGCGGGACGCCTATGTGCTGCTGGTGCTGGGCTATTTTGTGCTGGCCACCAGCTTTCTGTTTTATCAAGGGCCACTGGCCGCCGCCTATTCGTTGCTGGTGCTGTTGTGCCTGACCGCAGCACTGCCCGGCATCAACCGGCCGGAGGCCGGGTTGCGCAGTGCAGTGCACGGCCGCCTGGCAGCAGTGATGCTGTTGCAGGCGCTGCCGCTGATGATCTTGCTGTTCGTGCTTGTTCCCCGCGTCGGCCCGTTATGGTCGCTGGAATTCAATCAGCAGCGCGCTCGCACCGGCATGAGCGATTCCATGGCGCCGGGCGAGGTGTCGAATCTGTCGCAATCCACCGAGCTGGCATTCCGGGCGGAATTTCACGGCGCCGTGCCGCCGCCGGCACAGCGTTACTGGCGTGGCCTCACTTACAGCTGGTTCGATGGCCGCCGCTGGAGCCAGGCCCGGCCGCGAGATCTGCCGCAGCGAGATTACGTCTGGTTTGCCGAGCGCGCCGGCACGCCCCCGGATTGGGCCGTCGATCTGCTGGCAGCGCGTGAGCAAGGCCCCGAGCTGGCCTATCGCTACCGAGTGGTGCAGGAGCCGTCGCGGCGCAACTGGCTGTACACCCTTGCCGTGCCATTCGCTGACGACCGCTCGCTGGGGCTGGTGCGGGATATGCGGCTGGTGAGCCAGCAGGAGCTGGAGCAACGCTTTGCCTACAGCGTCACCAGCTACCCCGGCCTGGCCGGGCAGATACCATTAGCTGATGGCGAGCGCGCCTTCATGCTCCAGTTGCCCGAGGGCTTCAACCCGCGTGCGCGCACCATGGCCCGGCAGTGGCGCGATCAGGCGGCCAGCCCGCAAGCTTACGCCCAGCGCCTGCTGAACTGGTTTCGGGAAGAGCCGTTCTACTACACCTTGCAGCCGGCGCTGCTCGGCGAGCACAGCGTGGACGAGTTTCTGTTCGACAGCCGCCGTGGTTTTTGCGAGCACTATGCCTCGGCATTCGTGTTCATGATGCGGGCGGCTGGTGTGCCGGCGCGCGTTGTGGCGGGCTATCAGGGCGGCGATCTGAACCCGCTTGGCAACCACCTGAGCGTGCACCAGTATCACGCCCACGCCTGGGCCGAGATCTGGCTGGAAGGGCACGGCTGGGTGGAGGTTGATCCCACCGCCGCAGTGGCACCGGCACGCATCGAGCAGGGGCTGGAAATGGCACTGGAAGCCAGCGACTTCAGCTTGCTGCGCCGCGCCGGTGACCGCGTGCCGGGCTTGCGGCAGCTGCGCCAGCAACTGGATTACTTGCAGTTTGCCTGGCAGAAATGGGTGCTCAGCTATGATCAGACGCAGCAGATGTCATTGTTGCAGCGCTGGTTTGGGCGCGCCTCGTTGATGACGACCGGGCTGCTGCTGGCGCTGGGCGCGGTGCTGATCGTGCTGGTGCTGGCACTGTGGGTGTTGCTGCGCCATCGTGCACCGGGGCGCACCGCCTTGCAGCGGGAATACCGGGCGATGTTGCGGCTGCTGCGCCGCCGAGGCGTTGCCGTGAGTGAAGCGCTGCCGCCGCGCAAGCTCGCCGGGCAGGTGCGACAGCAATGGCCGGCCGCCGCTGCGCTGGTGGAACAATGGGCCAGGCTTTACGAGCACAGTACCTACGCCAAAGCGCCTGGGGGTGCGAACGTGACTGGCGACACAAAGGCGCCTGGCATACGCCGCCCGAAGCGGGCTTTACGGCAACTTCGCCGGCGGTTGCGCTGGGTGCGCGGGCCGGGGGCGGCCCGCACGGTTCAGGATGCGTCGTAAAGGCAAAGATACGCGGTATCCACGGCGACCTTGAGCTGAAAGCGGGCATCGGCCTCGACGACAAATTCGTCGCCAGCGGAAAAGGTTTGCCAATCATTGCGGCCCGGCAGTTGCACGGTCAGCGCGCCTGAAATAACGCGCATGATCTCGCGCTCGCGAGTGCCGAATTCATACTCGCCCGGCGCCATCACGCCGACCGTTGCCGGCAGGGTGTCGCTCTGGAACGCGATGGACGCCACCTGGCCATCGAAATACTGGTTGATGCGAAACATGGTGAAAGACTCCCTCAGGTTGCTCAGGTTGCGCGGGGTGAAAGCGCCGGCACGCCGATTGGCGCTGGCACACAAATCGGCGCTGGCATCAAAGCGCCGCGCAGTATCGCACAGCACGGAGAGCGCGTCGTGAGTTTGCCGCAGTTGCCGATTGACGAAGTATTGCCGGCGCTGCTGGACGCCCTGGCGGCGCATGATGCCGTGGTGCTACAGGCTCCGCCGGGCGCGGGCAAGACCACCCGTGTGCCGCTGGCGTTGCTGGCTGCCCCGTGGCTTGGCGAGAGAAAAATCCTGATGCTGGAGCCGCGCCGGATCGCGGCGCGCAATGCGGCGCTATTCATGGCGCGCTTGCTCGGTGAGCCGGTCGGGCAGACCGTCGGTTTTCGCACGCGGCTGGAAAGCCGCACCAGTGCTGCAACACGCATCGAAGTGGTGACCGAGGGCATCCTGACGCGGATGTTGCAGAGCGACCCGGCGCTGGAATCGGTCGGCGTGATTCTGTTCGACGAGTTTCACGAGCGCTCGTTGCAGGCTGATCTCGGCCTGGCGCTGGCGCGGGAAAGCCAGCAGGCACTGCGCGAAGATCTGAAACTGCTGGTGATGTCAGCGACGCTGGATGGCGCCCGTATCGCCGCCTTGCTGGATGATGCCCCGGTGGTGCAGAGCGCGGGGCGGGGCTATCCCGTGGAGATTCATTACCTGCCGCCGGGGCGCGAGCCGTGGGCGCGTCACCTGGCAGCGCAGTTGCCTGTGCTGCTGCGACGGGAGCCCGGCTCGATGCTGGTGTTCCTGCCCGGCACGGCGGAGATACGCCGGCTGGCGCGGGCGCTTGAGGGCACGTTGCCGGCCGATGTGTTGCTGGCGCCGTTGTATGGCGATCTGTCCGGCCCGGCGCAGGATGCCGCCATTGCCCCAGCCCCGGACGGGCGCCGCAAGCTGGTGCTGGCCACCGCCATCGCGGAAACCTCATTGACCATCGACGGCGTGCGCGTGGTGGTGGATGCCGGTTATGCACGCCGGCCCCGCTTCGACCCTGGCAGCGCCATGACCCGGCTGGTGACCGAGCGCGTTTCCCGGGCGGCGGCTGCGCAACGCGCTGGTCGAGCGGGGCGCACGGCACCGGGCGTTTGCTACCGGTTATGGAGCGAATCCGAATCGCTGGCAGAGTTTGCGCCAGCAGAAATCCTCAATGCTGATCTGAGCGATCTGGTGCTGGAGCTGGCGGCCTGGGGCTGCCGCGATCCCGCTACGCTGTGCTGGCTAGATCCACCGCCAGTGGCTGCCTTCGAGCAGGCGCGAGCCTTGCTGGTGCGGTTCGGGGCGCTGGACGAGGCCGGTGCGATTACCGCACATGGCAAGGCGCTGCTGACGCCCGGATTGCCGGTGCGGCTGGCGCACATGCTGGTTATCGGCCGCGCACGCGGGCAGGGCCGGCTGGCAGCCGAGCTGGCAGCCTTGTTGTCGGAACGGGATTTGCTCGGCGCTCGCCACGGTGCCGATGTGGCCGCACGGCTGCAATATCTGCGGGGCGAACGCCCGGCCACCGGGATTGATCCGGGGCGCTTGGCGCGGCTGCGGCAGCTGGTTACGCGGCTGGGCGGGGCAGGCCAGGGCACGGCGGCCGATATCGGGCGCCTGCTCGCGGTGGCATTTCCAGACCGCGTGGCACTGCGGCGTCAGGGCGGCGTGCCCCGGTATCTCATGCGCAACGGCCGCGGTGCCTGGCTGGACGATGACGATGCACTGGCTGGCGAGCCTTGCCTGGCGATTGCCGAGCTGGATGGGCAACAGCGCGAGGCACGCATTTTTCTGGCGGCGCCGCTGGATAAATCTGCCCTGGCAGAGGATTTCGGCAACGAGATCGAAGCGGCCGACCGGCTCGATTGGGACGAACGCGAGGAAGCCGTGATTGCACGCCGAGAGCGGCGGCTTGACGCGCTGCTGCTGGAGAGCCGGCCACTTTCCACCGTGAGTGGTGGCGCACCAGTGGCGGCCCTGTGCATCGGTATTCGCAAGCGGGGCCTGGCCGCTTTCCCCTGGCAGCCAGCGGAGCGCCAGTGGCAGGCGCGGGTAATGCAGCTACGCGGTTTGCCGGGGCAGGGTGATTTGCCGGATGTATCCGACGCAGCACTGTTGGCGAGCCTTGAGCAATGGGCCGCACCTTGGCTGGAAGGCATTACCCGGCTGCGCCAGCTGGAGCGTTTCCCGCTGCGCGAAGCGCTGGCGAGCCTGCTCGACTATTCTCAGCAGCAACGCCTCAATGCGCAGATGCCAACGGCAATCCAGGTGCCCAGCGGCCGTGCCGTCGCACTGGATTATTGTGCCGACAACGGGCCGGTGCTGGCTGTAAAGCTACAGGAAATGTTCGGCATGACAGCCACGCCCGCCATCGCCGGGGGCGCGTTGCCGTTGATGGTGCATCTGCTCTCGCCGGCGGGGCGCCCGGTAGCCGTAACACGCGACCTGGCAAGTTTCTGGCAGCAGGGCTACCCGCAGGTACGCAAGGATTTGCGCGGCCGTTACCCCAAGCACCCGTGGCCGGAAAATCCGCTGGACGCCGCGCCGACACGCTCGGTAAAACGCCGCAGTTGAGCGAGCTGGCACGGTAGGTGGAGCGGAGTAATACGGCAGCGTTGGTATTGCTACAAAGGCTGGCCATCGTGCGCGCTCTTTGCCTGTCTTGTCTGCCAGCGCTTCCTGCCTGCCTTGTCTGATTTCACATAAGCTGATCGCAAAATGCCCTGCTGGCCAGCGCAGGGTGGCCTGTGGCATAACACAGGAAGTCGTTTTTAGCCGGGCTGCCTGTGCAGGGGCAAAACTTGGCGGATAGAACGATATCGGCAGAAAGGTAAGGTAGAGCGGCGGAAACCGACAGGTTTATACGGGCGCAGTTGGAAATTGCCCACCGACAGCAATACGGCCAGATAACACGAGTGCCAAGAAATGTGTGCAGACAGGAGGTCACGGTGAAGCGGCAACATGCGATAGCGATTGTGCTGGCCATTGTGGTGCTGGCAGTGCTGGTTTTTTTGCGCAGCCCGGAACAGGACATGGTCATGCCGGAGCAACCGCCTGCATCGGAAGGCGAAAGGCTGCCGGAAACCGCACCCACAGAGGATGAGTACCTTGGCACGGTGCATGGGGAAAATTTCTCCGAGGCGCCGGCGCTGCAAGCCTATCGCGCACGGCAGCTGTTTGCTCAGCGTGTCAGTGAATTTTTTGCGCAATCGGAAACACTTTCCGCTGCTGCACGCGAAGCCGAGGCCACCGCACTGCTGGTGCAGGTAGAGCAGTTCGAGGCGCGAGGTGAGCTGTCGGCGGCAGAGGCGGTGTCATTGCGGCTGGGCCTGCTTCGCTCAAGTGCGGATGAGGTGGAATTTACCACCCAGGCGGCGCATATCATCGAAGCCTATCAGGCGCGCCACGCGCAAGCGATGGCGGAATATCTCGCCAATCCGCCTGCGGCGTTTGTCGATTACAAGGCACGGGAGCGGGCAATTGTCGAGGAGGTGCGGCAGCTGGAAACGATCCCCGGCGGCATCAGCCGCGGCCAATATCTTCGCGAACGGTTGCAGGCTGCCAGAGAGGAAAGCTACGCTGCCGTACACCGCGATGAATGATGTCCCGGCAGCGCTGCTTATATGCCTGTCAGAGCAGTTGATCCAGTGTCCAGTAGAGCAGGTTGAAGGGTTTGAGCCGATCGGCCTGTGTATCTGTTTCCGATGCCTGCATGACAGCGCCGGAGCCCGCCATTACATTGTTCACGAAATCATCCAGCTCCAGGCCGAGCTCCTGAATATCCGCGTTGGCAAATTCGATGATGCTGGTGCAGTGGCTTTCGTTGACCGCCCGGTAGCGAGGCAGGTAATAGCCGAAATTGTCGAGGTTCGAGAGTGTGTTTTGCAGCCTCTGCGTATCCTGGTGCCAGCGCGCAAGGATCAGCGCTTCCCGGGTGGCATCGTCCGGTGCCTGGGCAATATCGGGGAAAAACCGCTCATAGGAATAAGACGAATAATTCATGTCGTCCCAGAAATGGGTATGCCCCATACGATCGCCGGGGAACTGGCTGGCCAGTGCCGGATACAGCGTAGTCAGATCATCCAGATCAAGCCCGGCCATATGCGCTGCCAGATACTCCAGCGGCCCGTCGGTTGCATCCAGCCCCCAGGCGCTGCGGATATGAGTGTGTAGCGGCAGGGACGGGTGATCGGCTGGATCGGCGCCCGCGGGCGCGCTGAAAATCGGCCCGGAATCGTTGATCAGATAGCCCCGTGTGGGCGCCAGATCCTCGCGCAGGGGGAAATAATTGGTAAAGCTGCCGGCACCACCCGCACTGCACCCGGTCGCCAGCATCTGCCCCGAGCGTTCAAGATTGTTCTTCAGCCAGGCGACCACTGCACGGGTGTTGCGCACGCCATTGTGGTGCCACACCAGCGGCTCGTTCTGGCCGGCCGGATCGTCGTAGATGGCCACCGTATCGCCAGAATAGATATCGCCGGTGCAGTAGGGCACATATACCATGTTCCAGTTCTGTGCCTTGGTGCGCGTCCAGGGGTGCAGGCGCACCACAAAGGGACTGACAAGGCTGGCGCCGGGATTGAGCAGGCTCATGTAGTCGTCAGGAATGCCATCCGCATTCCGGGCGCCACGAATCCCGAAATCACCACTGCAACTTTCATAATCCCAGCAGGCGCCGCCGCCTTCAAAGTACACCACAGTGTTGCTGGTGTTCGGCACGCGATTGACGAAAAACTTGAACGGCGAGCCGTTGCCGCAGACGGCGCCTGTTTCCGGTGCCATCTGGATGGTTTGCCAGGCGTAATAAGCGCCGGGGGAAAAGCCGTCATCGAAGCCGGCCGGATTCAGCAGCAGCGGGTAAGGCCCGGTCTGATCGGCGGCGGTTACCGGATTATCGGCCGGGCGCGGTGAGAACAGGTTGATTGCGGTTTGCCAGGCGCTGTAATCACCCAGCTCGGCCAGGGCAGGGCTGGCAAATGACAGTGCCATGAACACTGCGGTGCATTGACGGATAAAGGTCATGGAGAACTCTCCCTGATGTTTTACTGGTAGTCCGTTCACAGCGAAGCACGCAGGCACGCCGGAGCGGGGCGTTCTCTGAGTACGGCAGGGAAACAGAGGGAGGTTGGCACGGCCAAAGCATGGCTGCCGATGTCACCTTTCAGGGACGTTAGTGCAAATTCAAAAGGCCAACAATGCTGGCAAGGTGCTTTCTCAGGCGTTCTCTCAGGCTTTCTCGCACGCACTTCACTTGTGCACTGCTACTCATGCGCTGTCTGGCGCTTGCTCAAACGCTCTTTTGAGAGCGCTAACTCAAGACGCCTTCCCGGCTGGTTGTTGCGGTACGCGGGCATGAGCGGTTCGCTTCGGGATATCAAAGTGCCATGGTTCGGCGGCGCTGCTATGATGGCTGCATCAGGAAAGTATCCGCTCGCGGATGTGCCAGGACGGTCGATAACGATAAATCAACTCAGACCCGTCGCGATGCAAGACAACCTTGTTCCCCGCCGTGGCAACCGCTTTTCGCAATTGCTCGGCCTGTTACTGCTCCGGCTGCTGCGCTGGCGCATTGTCGGCACCTTGCCGAATATTCCGAAGGCAGTGGTGATCGGCGCGCCCCACAGCTCCAACTGGGATGGCCTGGTGGCCGCAGGCGTGGTGCTTACCCTGCGCGTGCGCATCGGTCTGATGGCCAAGGACAGCCTGTTTCGCTGGCCAGTAGCCGGCCTGTTTCGCTGGCTGGGCGGTATTCCGATTGACCGCCATAGCGGCAGCGGTGGTGTGGTAGCGCAGTCGGTGGCGCGTTTTCAGGAGCGCGAGCAGCTGTTTCTCGGTGTTGCGCCAGAAGGAACGCGCACGGCAGCCAGCCAGTGGCGTACCGGCTTTTGGCAGATTGCTCGTCAGGCGGGGGTGCCGATCATTGTGGTAGTGCTGGATTATGGGCGCCGAGAATTACGCATTGCCGAAACGCTGCAACCGGGCGACGATCTGGACACCGACATGCAGCGTATTCTGGCGCATTATCGCGATGCGGTGCCGCGCAGGCCGGAACGCCTCTCAGCACCGCTGGCTGCGCTGCAAGGGCAACCACCCGGCAAGCGCGAAACCGCACCCGCCCCGGCTGACCCGCCTTTTCAGAAAAGGGAGTGACAGATGAGCAACGCAACGGCTTTCGAACAGGCACAACGAGATGTCAAAACACTGACGCGCCGCCCGGACAACAACGATCTGTTGTTTCTTTATGCCCATTTCAAACAGGGCAGTGAGGGGGATGTACGCGGCAAGCGCCCCGGGATGCTGGATATGGTCGGGCGCGCCAAGTACGACGCCTGGGCCAAGCTCAAGGGGATGGATAGCGAGCAGGCCATGCAGCGTTACATCGACAAGGTCAATGCGCTGCTGGCCACGCACAAATAGAAGTTCGCGATGGCACGTGGGCTTACATGTCGTTCAGACCTTGCGCGCCACGCACCAGCTTCAGTGCTTCATGGTGCTCAAGATCGGCCAGGTTTTCGAACAGTTGTCGTGTCCTGTCGGTCGGCGCCTGCTCACGCAGTTCATTGTAAATTTCAATGATGCCGTCGTGAAATTTCAGCGCGGCCGCAGCAATTGCGTCAACGCTGTCGCCACGGATCAGTTCGCCCAGTTCGGGCAAACTCTCCGGCCCCGGTATGTCGGGCGCCTTGTCGAACCAGGTGTAGCGTATCCCCGGCTCGCTGTCTTCGCGGATCTGAGCGAGCATCTCGGCCAGCCGCCGCTGGTGCTCGGCCAGATAGCTCAGCAGCATTTCCAGGCGCTGGCGATCGTGCTGGCGCGCCAGTTGCTGGCAATGCTGCGCCAGTTCGGTGTGAAAGCGGCCAGTCCAGGCCAGTATTTCATCAATATTCTTGTAACGCATCTGCCACCTCCGGTGTCGGCTACGCACGCTGCTACTGTCAGGTACGACCGCGCTGTAACGAGAGGTTCCCGGTCGCCGCGGCCGACGAGCATCCCGGTCAGTGATCGCCACGCGCCAGTGGGGTAAGGTGCTGGCTGTCGTGGCAGCCGAGGGCGAGCCCGCTTTCTGATCCGTTTTGATACAAGGAAACCCGACTGATGACCTTTGACGAGATTCTGGCGCAAGTGACGAACGATTCTGCGGTGATGCCGGAGGGGTGGGGGCAAGGCCGCGCCTGCTTTGGCGGTGTGGTCGGTGCGGTCATGTATGCGCCGCTGGGGCGCCTGATTACGGATCGGCCGGTGCGCTCGATCACCGTGTCTTTCGTGGGGCCGGTAGCACCAGGGCCGGTGACGCTGGAAACCGAGATACTGCGCACGGGCAAATCAGTGACGCAGGCGCAGTGCCGGCTGGTCCAGAACGGCCAGGTGCAAGCGGTGTTGCTGGCGAGTTTCGGCAAGGCGCGTGAGTCCACCATCAGGGTGCCGGCAGCCAGGCCGCCGCAGATCAAAAGCCCCGATGAGGCTATGGCGCTGCCGCGTGTGAAGGGGCTGGTGCCTGATTTTGCGTTGCATTTCGATATGCGCTGGGGCGAGGGCGATGCACCATTCAGCCGCAGCGAGCGAGGCATGCTCGGTGGCTGGGTACGCTTTGTCGAACCGCAGGAAAATGACGGCATCGAAGCGCTGCTGGCACTGGTGGATGCCTGGCCACCTTCTGTGCTGCCGATGTACAGCCAGCCGGCGCCGAGCAGCAGCCTCACCTGGACCATCGAATTCCTGCAGGAGCAACCTGAGACGGATCAGTGGTGGCAGTATCACGCCGACACCGAATATGCGGCCGACGGTTATTGCCATGCGGCATCGCAGTTCTGGAATGATCGCGGAGAGTTGGTGGCCATCAGCCGCCAGACGGTAACGGTGTTTATCTGAGTTGATGAGCAAGGCGGGCCTGGCCCGCCTTGCTATTATTGATCTGGCGAGATGCGTGGGTCGCTACCTTCGCTCTCCTGCAAGTGCGTAAGCACGTTGGCGAGGCGATCCACGAGCACCTTGTTGATGGCCTTGTCGAGAATGCGGGCCAGTTCCGCGCTGACCACCATGTCGGCCAAGGGTCGGACGCGCTGGATGAAGTGCGCCAGATTAGGCACGTCTTCACCTCGGGGCAGCTCACTGTCGCCGTATTTCTTGTCGATCAGGTGGGTGGTGACCAGCCGCACAAAACCATCGGCGATGCGATCCACCTCGAGCCGTACCTTGTTCACCTCGTCCAGCAGTGCCTCCAGCGGAATGCCCGCTGCGCTCAGCTCCCGGCCGGCGTTGAGAATGCGCGGGCTGGGGACCCGCAGGCGATCCGCCTCGGGAATGATATAGCCGAGCTGTACCGCCTTGAGCAGCACATCCTGTGTCAGTTGATCGCCGAAATATTCCAGCAGCTCTTCATAACTGATGTAGGAGGGCGCTTCGTCGCTCCAGGGGCTGGTGACAACCACTTCCAGGCCGAGGATGTCGTTCAGATCACGGCCTTGTTCCCAGGCGGTGAGCAGGTCGCGGATATTGGCAAGGGTAAAACCGCGGTTCAGCAGCTGGCCGATGATGCGCAGGCGCGCCAGATGTACGTCCGAATAAATACCGGTGCGGCCACGCTTTTCCGGTGGCGGCAGCAGGCCACGATCCTGATAGGCACGCACATTGCGCACCGTGGTATCGGCGGTGCGGGCAAGCTCGTCGATGGTAAATTCCAGCCCCTCGCGGTGCTCCACCGGCGCGGCCGGCTGGCGCACGAATTTGCGCAGGCTCTGGAAGATCGCGGTTGGGGTCATTTGCGTTGGCTTCATGGCGGCGATGATAACGAGGATTGTGTTTCATCACCACCGGCACAGGCGGCCGGCCAGCCGGAAAATGCCCGGCGGCACGGCCGCGCAGGCTCAGCGGCGACGTTTTGTCGGGCGGCGCGCACCGGTGTCACGCGGGGGCAGGCCGGTATGCTGGGTCAGCATCCGGCCCCGACCAGCAGCAGGCTGGCGGGCCGGGCGACGCTCACGGCCTTCCGGCTGGCTGGCCGGGATCAGCTGGTGCTCGCCGTTGCCGATCAGATCGGCGCGCCCCAGCGCTTGCAACGCTTCGCGCAGCAGCGGCCAGTTGGCCGGATCGTGATAGCGCAAAAAGGCCTTGTGCAAGCGGCGCTGGCGCGGGTCTTTGACTGTGTGCACGCTCTCGCTCTTGTAGGTGATCTTGTTCAGCGGGTTCTTGCCGGAATGATACATGGCGGTGGCGGTGGCCATGGGCGACGGATAAAACGCCTGCACCTGATCTGCCCGGAAACCGTTACGTTTCAGCCACAGGGCGAGGTTCATCATGTCTTCGTCGCGGGTGCCCGGATGGGCGGCAATAAAATACGGAATCAGGTACTGCTTCTTGCCCGCTTCGCGAGAAAACCGCTCGAACATGCGCTTGAACTCGTCGTAGGCGCCGATGCCAGGTTTCATCATTTTTGACAATGTGGCGTCTTCGGTGTGCTCTGGCGCGATCTTCAGGTAGCCGCCGACATGGTGTGTGACCAGCTCACGTACGTACTCGGGATCGGTAATGGCGAGATCGTATCGCAGGCCGGAGGCAATCAGCACCTTGCGCACACCGGGCAATTGCCGTGCTTCGCGATAAAGCTGTGTCAGCGCCGAGTGATCGGTATCCAGATTTTCACAGATGCCGGGATAGACGCAGCTCGGTCTGCGGCACGCCGCTTCGATTTCCCGCGACTTGCAGGCAATGCGATACATGTTCGCCGTCGGACCGCCGAGATCGGAGATGATGCCGGTAAAGCCGGGCACTTTATCGCGAATATCCTCGATCTCGCGCAAAATAGATTCCTGCGAACGGTTCTGGATGATGCGCCCTTCGTGCTCGGTGATGGAGCAGAAAGTACAGCCGCCAAAACAGCCGCGCATGATATTCACCGAAAAACGGATCATGTCGTAGGCCGGGATGGTCGCATCGCCGTAGCGCGGGTGCGGCACGCGTGCGTAAGGCAGCCCGAACACGTAGTCCATTTCTTCGGTGGACAGCGGAATCGGCGGCGGGTTGATCCAGATATCCTGTTCGCCATGGCGCTGCACCAGGGCACGTGCATTGCCAGGGTTGGTTTCCAGATGCAGCACGCGGTTGGCGTGCGCGTAAAGCGCTGCATCGGCACGCACTTTTTCAAAGCTCGGCAGGCGAATCACGGTGCGATCGCGATCGTGGCGGGGGTGCCACTGCACCACCACGGCCTGTTCTGCGTTCGGGTCGATCTGTACGGCGTTGCGTTTTTCCAGCTCGCAGCTGTCCAGTTCCCGGGTGTTCACATACGGATTGATGATGCGGTCGATATGGCCGGGCCGGTCAATGCGGGTGGAATCCATTTCCAGCCAGCCGTCGGGGGTGTCCTGCCGGATAAAGGCGGTGCCGCGCACGTCGGTGAGGTGACCGATGGCTTCACCTTGCGCCAGCCGATGCGCGACTTCTACAACGGCCCGTTCGGCGTTGCCGTACAGCAACAGGTCAGCGGCGGCATCCATCAGAATCGAGCGGCGCACTTTGTCCTGCCAGTAATCGTAATGGGCGATACGGCGCAACGAGGCTTCGATACCGCCGAGCACGATCGGTACCTCCGGGAAGGCTTCCCGGCAGCGCTGACTGTACACCAGCGAGCAGCGGTCGGGGCGTTTGCCAGCTTCGCCGCCGGGCGTGTAGGCATCGTCCGAACGAGGTTTGCGGTCGGCAGTATAGCGATTGATCATCGAATCCATGTTGCCGGCGGCGACACCGAAAAACAGGTTCGGCTTGCCCAGCGCAGTGAAATCGGTGGTGTCCTGCCAGCGGGGCTGGCTGATGATGCCGACGCGAAAACCCTGCGCTTCGAGCAGCCGACCGATAATCGCCATGCCGAAGGAAGGGTGATCGACGTAAGCATCGCCGGTGACAAT
The DNA here is from genome assembly GCF_023051175.1 of Alcanivorax quisquiliarum. Lineage (GTDB taxonomy): Bacteria > Pseudomonadota > Gammaproteobacteria > Pseudomonadales > Alcanivoracaceae > Isoalcanivorax > Isoalcanivorax quisquiliarum. Next base: position 128,228 of record NZ_JALKII010000001.1, read on the forward strand.
GATGATGTCGCAGCTGTCCCAGCCCAGCTGATCCATTTCCGCACGAGACACAGGTAGAAAGGGCGCGGTGCCGAAACACTCGGCCCAGTACAGCGGGTAATCGAACAGCGCCCTGCGGGGGCGGGGGATGGCTACAGCGGGCGAGGACATCGGCGATTTCCTGAATTGGTAAAAGCTGGGCAGCAATGCTGCCCAGTGTACCTGAAATCAGGCGCCGCAGGAGTCAGTGTGTGCGTTGACGGCGTGCCTCGCGCCAATGGGTGCGCAGTGCGCGAGCGGTCAGCGCGGGCGCCTCCAGCATCGGCAGATGGCCAACATCCTTGAAGATGCAGGTGCGTGCATGCGGGATCAGCTGCTTGAACGAGGCGGCGCAGGAGACATCAAGCACCTCGTCGCAATCGCCCCACATGATCAATGTCGGGCACTGGATCTCGCTGAACAGATCTTCCGGGTGCTCCTCAATGTGCAGGATATCCCGGAAAATACGGTGGTTGACCGGATTGCGGTGCACCATTTCCCGATACAGGATCGGCGTCAGCAGCGCGCTGAGGCTGGCCCGGTTGCGGCGAGTGGTGATACGGAACAGCCGCGCTACATCCAGCAGGCTGGCAGGGATCAGCGGATTTTCGCCGCGCATCAGTGCCGCCTCGAAATCGCTCATGTTTTCGCCGCGCATGCCGGCCGCGTTCATCAGCGTCAGGCTGAGCACTGCCTCCGGCGCGCGTGCGGCCACAATGCCGGCGATAGCGCCGCCCATGGAGTTGCCGACGATATGAACAGGCCCGGCTTTCAGCAAGCCGAGCATCCGGTGCACGCGCTCGGCCTGAGTGGCCAGCCGGTAGTTGGAGCTGGCGATGAAATGGCTTTCGCCGAAGCCGGCGAGATCGGGAATGATCAGCCGGTAGCGGCTGGCCAACAGGCCGGCAAGAAACAGCCAGTTTTCCTTGTTGGCGCCAAAGCCATGCAGTAACACCACTGCTTCGCCATCATGGCGGCCGCCCTCAAGATAGGTAATCCGATGCTGATCAAGCCACAGATGGCGGCGTTTGAGGCCGGACACCGCAACCTGGCTGCGCCGTGCGAAGTTCCAGATGGAGCGGGCAGGGCGCCATTGCGCCAATACTTCGGCATCCGGGGGGGTGCTTTGTGCCAGATAGGGCTGGCCCACGGTTTCCACGAAGGAGTGGATCAGTTCATGGCTGCTGCTGTTCTTCATATTATGCTGGCCTCGCTCGATTCTGGCCGATGTCAAAGCGCCCTGACAGGGCAATCAGCATGATAGTGGCTCAAACCGTTACATCGTTCGATGTCACATTGGGCCATAATCAGGCGAGCGCAGCGCAGCATCCTGGAGAGCGCCGTGGCGAAAAGGCAAACCGGCCACGGCGGTAAAGCAGCGTCAGGCAGCGTTTTGCGCCGGCTCCAGGCGTTCAAGCTCGGCGCGCCAATAGGCCACCAGCGCACTGTTGTCGTCCTGCCAGGGGTGAAAACCCGGCCGCAAAAACTGCAGGAAATCAGGCACTGTGCGGGTTAGCAAGCCGCGTGCGCCGAACAGGCGCCAGGCGCCCCGTGCCAGCACCAGCGGGTTGCGGTGCAGCCGATCCTGCTTCAGAAATGCCCAGGTATATTTCGAGGTATAACTGGCCAGCGCCAGTGTGGCTGCCAGCAGCACGCGCACCCGCAGCAGGTAATCTGCGCCGGTGACATCCTGGTAAAGATCGAAGGCGACCGCCTTGTGCTCGATTTCCTCAATTGCGTGCCACATCCACAGGGCGCGCACTTCCGGTGCCATGCTCTGCAACAGCTCCGCATCTTTGAGCAGCCGGTTGGCGAGAATGGCAGTGATATGCTCAAGCGCGGCGGTGGCAGCCAGCTGCCGTTTGGGCGAGAGGCGTTTGCGGCCCTCGCCGATCAGGTAGCGAGCGAGCTTTTGCCCTCCTTGCGCCTGTTCGGCATAGCCTTGCGCGGCCAGCATTTTGTTGAAGCTTTCATGTTCCAGCGAGTGCATGGCTTCCTGGCCGATAAAGCCGGCGATTTCCTGCTTGCGCTCCGGATCGGTGACGTGATCACGGAAAGCGCGCACGGAATCGACAAAGAAGCGTTCGCCGTCCGGAAAGGTCAACGATAGCGCATTGAGAAAGTGAGTGAGCACCGGGTCGTTATCGAACCAGTGTCGCGGAACCCCGGCGAAATCAAAATCCATCCGCTGTGGCGTGATGGGCAGTGCGGCGGCCGGTTTCTTGCGTGACGACATGATGCGGCTTCTCCTGCATGATTCTTGGGTGCTCGTCAACCGGCTTTACCCGGAGCGGCACTCGTCTTATGTTGGCCGCGCACGCTCAACAAGTCTGGTATTCGGAGGCCAATTACCGGTGACTTCAGGCCAACCCAAAAAACGGCTGCCCCTCAATCCGGGGGTGCCGGCCATTTATCTGTTGCTACTGTGTGATGTGGTGCGCGGCCTTGGCCACGATGACGGCACCTTGCTGCAAGGGCTGGACGTCACGCGGGCGGGGCTGTTGCAGCCGGATGCTCGGGTGCCGGTCGCCATCTGCCATACCGCCTGCCGCCGCGCGGTGGCGCTGGCCGGCCATCAGGGGCTGGGGCTGATCTATGCCCGGGCATTGAAAGTCACGTTGCATGGCCCGCTCGGCATGATGGCGCTGTCCAGCCCCTCGGTGGGCGCCGCCATCGATGCGGCGGCGCGTTATATCACTTTGCGTGCGCCTTTTCTGACGGTGCGCCATGAAACAGAAGGGGATACTGCCGTCATCACCTTCGAACCGCGCTGGGATCTCGGTGATCTGGAAGTGTTTTTGCTGGAGGTGATGCTGGTCAGCCTGGCGCATATGGCCGAACAATTACTTGGCGAGCCGGTGGCCGGCGCGCAGATTTGCTTTCGCAGCGCGCCGCCACCGTATCTGGCCGCCCAAGCGGATAGCGTGCCGGCATTGTTGTGCTACGAGCAGCCGGCAAGCCAGTTGCGGGCGCCGTTGGCCGCGTTCGACGCCGCGCCGCGCCTGGCCGATCCCGCTGTGGCAGCGTTGGCGCGTGAACAGTGCGAGCAGGAATTCCGGCAACTGGCCGAGGGTGCCGACAGTGTCGTGGAGCAGGTGGCGCAGCAACTGCGCACGATACCGGAAGGCGTGCCGCTGCCGGCGCTGGAACAAATGGCGGCGACGCTGCATTTGTCCAGCCGCACTTTCAAGCGTCGCTTGCAGCAGGAGCAGGCCAACTATCGCGATCTGCTGGAGGCAGAGCTTCAACAGCGGGCGGTGCGCTTGCTGAGCGAGGGCCGGTTGGGGATTACCGAGGTGGCGTATCAGTTGGGATACAGCGACGTTTCCAATTTTTCCCGTGCATTCCGGCGCTGGACGGGCAAGGCACCGCGCCAGTGGCGCAGCGAGCGTTCCTGAAAAGCAGATATCAGCGCAGGTGCCGGAAAGCACCCTGCCAGAGAATGACTGCGCGCAACCGGATTACCGAAAGGCGAACAATGGTGCGTGTGCGCCATAGCAACTGACATCAGAAAAATCCGTTTTAAAAAAATTGCCGGGCACCAGAAAACACTCAGGGCGGGATTTCCCGCCCTGAGTGTTTTGGTGCTGGCTGACCAAGAATGATCAGGTATCCGAGCCGCTTTGTTCCATCTCACGGCGGGCTGCTTCCTGCTGCCGGCGCAGTACACGCGGGTCGTTGGATGCACGCGCAGGGCGCCCGGCGGGCTGCTGCGGTGCTTCAGCCTTGACGACAGCTTGCTCGGCTGCTGCCGCTGCTGTCGCTGCTGGTGCAGCCTCGGTTGCCGTCGCAGCACTGTTATCCTCAGCGGGCTGCTTTTCAGTGCCGGCTACAGCGTCAGCGCCTGTCTCCGCGCTTTGCTGCTGCGTGGTGCCTTGTTGCGCAGAGTTTTGCGGAGCGGAGGCTCCGTTAGCTGCAGTGGTTGCCGGCTGGGCCAAGGGCTGTTGTGCAGCTTGCGTCGAGGGCTCTCTTGTTGATTGAGCTGAGGGCTCTTTTGCTGGCTGAGCTGATGGCTCTTTCACTGTTTGCGCTGAAGGCTCTTGTGAGGAGCGAGCTGAAGGCTCTTGTGCCGAGCGAGCTGAAGGCTCTTGCGCCGCAGCGTTCGTCGATGGCTGCGCGGTTGCGCTTTCAGTTGCCGTGGCCGCGACGCTGTCTGCTGCCGCCTCAGTTTCTGTCGCCGTTACGCTTTGTTGCTCCACAGCGCCAGCCTCGGCCTTGGCCGTGGCCTCTGCTGCGTTTTTCCCGGTAGCAGACTCAGGGGCAGGCTGTGGTGCGCTGCCTTGCGATATCGCAGCGGGCGCGTCGGCGTTGTTCGAGCTTGCAGAGACGCCCTTGCGCTCGCTGGCGCCGGTGTCTGCTTGTGCTGCTCCTGCGTGCTGTGCGGCAGCAGGTGCCGGGGCCGGCTCTGTGGTGGCGCGAGCCGCTTTTTCCTCGGCAGCGGTTTCAGCGGCCACTACCGCAGCGGCCGAGGCAGCCACGGCATCGCTCTGCTGTTCCTGTTCAGTCTGGCGGCGCGGGCGCTGCCGTTGGCGCAGGGGGCGTTCGTCGCGGGCGCCTTGCGGCCGCCGCTCGGCGCTGTCCTGCTCGCGCACGGTGTTGTGGTCATCGTGCTCGGCGTCGCCTTGTGCTGCTGCTCTATCGGCGGTTTCCTGACGCTTGTCCTGATTGTCGGCATTGCCACCGCGGCCACGGTTGCGGCGGCGACGGCGCCCGGTGCGCTCTTGCTGGCCTTCTGCCGGTGCGCCGTCGGCGCGCGGGGCTTGTTGCGGGCGCTCCTGCGCGGCGCTGCTTTCAGCGTCGGCGTCCTGACGGGCAGGGCGCTCGTTGCGGGTTTCATGCCGTGGCGCGTCGCTGCGTTCACGTTGTGGCTTGTTGCTGTCACGTTCACGCGGGGCGCGCTCATTGCGGTTACCGCCGTCATCGCGGCCATCGCGGCCGCGTGTCGGGCGCTCGTTGCGTTGCTCACGGTTTTCATCGCGATTTTCGCGACGATTGCGCGGTTCCTGGTTGCGGCGCGAGCGCTGATTATTGCGGCCATCGGCGCGACGGCCTTGCGGCGCGTTGTTCCGGCGCGGCTGCCGTGCCGGTTTCTCCGGCTTGGCATCGCTCTGGAAAATCTGCGCCAGAAATGCGAAGAAGCGGGCCCACAGGCTCGGTTCAACAGTCGGTTTGGGCTTCGGTTGTGGCGGTGCGGTATCCGGTGCGACCAGCTTGACGGCGGCTTCCTGGCGCTTGATTTCGGTGTCCTGCGCGGCAGCCAGTACCGGGTCTTGCTCGCCTTCGAGCAGGGCCACTTCATGGCTCACCAGCTCTGCCTGCACCTGATCATCGCGGATGCGCTGCACTTCAAAGTGTGGCGTTTCCAGATTCTGGTTGGGAAGGATCAGCACGCGGGCCTTGTAGCGTGCTTCGATGTCACGCAGTGCCTGGCGCTTTTCGTTCAGCAGATAGGTGGCCACGGCCACCGGCACCTGGGCATGAATCTCGCCGGTGCGCTCCTTCATGACTTCTTCTTCGACCAACCGCAGGATCGACAGCGCCAGTGATTTCACATCGCGAATGTGGCCCTGGCCGGTGCAGCGCGGGCAGACAATACTGGAGGTTTCACCCAGCGACGGACGCAGGCGCTGGCGGGACAGTTCCATCAGGCCGAAGCGCGAAATGCGGCCGATCTGCACGCGGGCACGGTCGGCTTCCAGCGCTTCGCGCATGCGCGTTTCCACATCGCGCTGGTTGCGTGACGGTCCCATGTCGATGAAATCGACCACGATCAGCCCACCGATATCACGCAACCGCAGTTGACGTGCAATCTCGTCGGCGGCTTCGAGGTTGGTCTGTAGGGCCGTCTCTTCGATATCGGCGCCTTTGGTGGCACGGGAGGAGTTGATATCAATCGACACCAGCGCTTCGGTGGGGTCGATCACGATCGAGCCACCGGAAGGCAATTTCACTTCGCGCCGGAACGCCGTCTCGATCTGGGATTCGATCTGGTAACGGGAAAACAGTGGTGTGTCGTCGCGATACAGTTTGATCTTGTGCGCGAAATCGTTCATCACCTGGCTGACAAAACCATTCGCCTCGGCGAAGGTTTCTTCGGAGTCGATCAGCACCTCGCCGATGTCCTTGCGCAGGTAATCGCGGATCGCACGGATGATGACGTTGGACTCCTGGTAGACCAGAAACGGCGCCTGCCGCTCGGCTGCCGCCGTGCTGATGGAATCCCACAGCTTCAGCAGATAGTTGAGATCCCATTGCAACTCTTCGGCGGAACGACCCAGGCCGGCAGTGCGCACGATGACGCCCATATCCTGCGGGATGGCCAGCGCGTTGAGCGCTTCCTTGAGTTCCTGCCGCTCTTCCCCTTCGATACGGCGGGAGATGCCGCCAGCGCGCGGGTTGTTCGGCATCAGCACCAGATAGCGGCCGGCAAGGCTGATGAAGGTGGAGAGGGCGGCGCCTTTGTTGCCACGCTCTTCCTTATCCACTTGCACGATCACTTCCTGGCCTTCGCGAATCACATCCTTGATGTTGACGCGGCCCTGAAGCTCTTTGGGTTCTTTGCTGAAGTACTGGCGGGAAATTTCTTTCAGAGGAAGAAAACCGTGGCGCTCTGCACCGAAGTCGACAAAGGCCGCTTCCAGGGACGGCTCGACGCGAGTGATCTTGCCTTTATAGATGTTCGCTTTTTTCTGTTCCCGGGTGCGGTGTTCGATGTCCAGGTCGTAAAGACGTTGGCCATCGACCAGCGCGACGCGCACTTCTTCGGGGTGCGTCGCATTAATGAGCATGCGTTTCATGTGTCTACCACATTCAGTGGCAGCCAGCGCAGAGTGCCCGTAACACGGGCGGCAGACCGGGGCAGGGCACAAACAGCTTGCCAATACGCCCAGTTTCCGGCGCGGGGATGGCCCCGCCGGGCTGGTCGTGGGGGCCGAAAACATGGGCCCTGACTGCTTGCATCGCTGATCCCCGTGATCTTCGCGGAGAGTCACGCCGGCTCGAACAAAAGTCTGGCTGTCAGGCCAGGGTTGCGCAAGCCGCTGGTATTGTTGCAGGCCGTGCTCGCTGTGGCGATCGTCCCGCAAGGCAACGTGTAACGTATGCTTCCGTAATGTCTGTCGCCCACGGATACAGGGCGTCTCTGCAGGCCACCAGGTTGTTGTACCGCCATCCTCGCAATAGGGCGTCTGGATGGCGCCAGGTCAGTCAATCGGTGTAATCCTGCGACGCGGCGCACAGGCGCTGCGTCCTTACTGTGTTCGCTAACAATGTGTCGGGCGGGGACGGGCCGTGTGGTCGATCACCACGCTGGAGCAACCGCAATATGCTGAGGCGGGCTCGGGGCGCGGCGCCCACAGTTGCCGGCGAATGTTCGCATCGCGTCGCCGGGGCCGTTTCCTGGCCGACAGCCGAGTGTAGCAGCAGTATGACAGTGGCATCAATCAGATAGCACGCCCGGCCTGGCCGGTGGTCGTTTCTGCCGGTTTCGGTGACAGCAGCGCTGGCAGCGCCTAGAATCGCCGCCATGCCCGAGACTCCCGCTTCCATGCCGGCCCTGCCGGCCGTCAGCCACGTGCAGATCGACGCCGAACGCGCCGGCCAGCGCCTGGATAACTTTCTTATTGCCACTCTCAAAGGGGTGCCGCGGTCCCGTATCTATCGCATCATCCGCGACGGCCAGGTGCGCGTGAACGGCCGCCGGGCAAAGCAGACCCAGCGCCTGGAGGCGGGCGACGAGGTGCGCATTCCGCCAGTGCGGGTGGCCACCAGCGATGCGCAGCCGCCGCCGGTAGGCCAGGCGCTTGCGGAGCGGCTTGAGCGCAGCCTGATCCATGAGGATGAATGGCTTTGCGTCTACAACAAGCCGGCAGGGCTGGCGGTGCACGGTGGTAGCGGCATCAGCCTGGGGCTGATCGAGACACTGCGCTTGCTGCGCCCGACCGAAGCAACGTCGCTGGAGCTGGTGCACCGGCTGGATCGCGACACCTCCGGCGCCATCATGGTCGCCCGCCAGCGCAGTTTCTTACGCCGTGTGCAGCGGCTGATGCAGGCGGGCGGCATTGAAAAGCGCTATTGGCTGCTGTGCCGTGGCTTTTCCGGCACGCAGAAAACCATCGAAGCGCCATTGCTGAAGCAGTCCTACGGCAATGAGCGGGTGGTGCGGGTATCACAGGAAGGCAAGGCCTCGCGAACGGATTTCCGCCTGCTGGAGCGTTTTGGCGACGTGGCGCTGGTGGAGGCCACGCTGGGCACCGGGCGCACCCACCAGATTCGCGTGCATGCGCGTTTTGGCGGCTTCCCGTTGCTGGGCGATGACAAATACGGCGAGCCGGCAGTCAATCAGGCGTGGAGCGAACAGGTGGGCAGCACACGCATGTTTCTGCATGCCCGCTCGCTGGTGCTGCGCCATCCCGAGACGGGTGAGCAACTGGTATTGGAAGCACCACTGGACGAAGCCTTTGACCAGGCGCTCGGTCATTTGCGTGGCGCTACGGGCGCAGCCATGACGCTGCCGGCGGCTGCGTCACAGGCGCCCCGTAGCAGCGCGAGGGATAGCCGCCCAAGGGATAGCAGTGCGCCGGCGCCCGGCAGGGCGAAGGGCGGGGCAAAGAAAGCAACCGCGCAGCCCGCGCCTGCGGCGCGCCGCGTGCCGGCCGGCAGTTCGCCCCGGCCAGCAACGGCATCGCGCCGTGGCGCCGGCGCTCCGGCTGGCCGTGGCACAAAAGGTGGCGCTGCACGAGGGGCAGGGCGGCGCAACAGGACACGAGGCTGATGAATTATTCGCTGGTTATCTTTGATTGGGACGGCACGCTGATGGATTCCACCGGGCGTATCGTCAGTTGCCTGGCCGCAGCCGCAGCCGACGTGGCATTGCCGCCGCTGCCGCCGGAGCGGCTGTGCAGCATTATCGGCCTGGGGCTGTTCGAGGCGATCCGCGAGCTGTACCCGCAGGCGCCGGAGCCGCTGGTGCAGGCCATGCGAGATCGTTATGCGGTGCATTTTATTGCCGCAGAGGCGACGCCCAGCGCCTTGTTCGAAGGAGTACTTGAGACATTGACGGCTCTGCGCGCCCACGGTGTCAGCATGGCGGTGGCGACGGGCAAAAGCCGCCGCGGGCTGGATCGGGTCTGGAGCGCCACTGGCCTGGGGCACTGGTTTGACAGCTCGCGCTGTGCCGATGAAACACGCTCCAAGCCGCACCCGGATATGGTGCTGGAGCTGGTCGCCGAACTGGGCCATGAACCTGCACGCACTTTGATGGTCGGTGATACCAGCTTTGATCTGGAAATGGCGCAACGCGCCAGTGTCGACAGGGTGGGCGTGACCTACGGTGCTCACCCGCCGGAGCAGCTGGCGCTTTATCAGCCGCTGATGCTGCTGGAGCGAATTGACGGGCTGCTGCCGCTGGTCACCGGCGCCAGGCCGCAACAGGATATAGCCACAGGAGTTGCACTGAATGAGCCAGTACAGGGATAACGAGCCGGGCATGACGCGGCCGGAAAGCCATCGCGAATGGCAATTGATCGAGAAGCTGGTGTTGTCGATGCAGGACGAGCAGCGGCGCCAGCGCCGCTGGAGCATTTTCTTTCGCGCCGCCACGTTGGGCTATCTGGTGCTGGTACTGGTGCTGTTCATGCCGTTGCGGGGTGGTTTCAGCAGCGGGCTGGCGCCGGCGACGGACGAGCACACTGCATTGGTGGATGTGTCAGGGGTGATCGCCGATGGCGCCGAGGCAAACGCCGATGCCATCAGCCGGGGCTTGCGCCGCGCCTTCGAGGCAGAGCTGTCCAAAGCCGTGCTGTTGCGCATCAACAGCCCCGGCGGCTCGCCGGTTCAGTCCGCTTATGTGTTCAACGAAATCACGCGCCTGAAAGCGGAATATCCTGAGAAAAAGGTCTACGCGGTGATTACGGATATGGGCGCCTCCGGTGCTTACTATATTGCTGCCGCCGCCGACGAGATTTATGTCGATCCGGCCAGTATCGTCGGTTCCATTGGCGTGATCATGGCCGGCTTCGGTTTCACCGAGGCGCTGGAAAAGCTCGGCATTGAGCGGCGGGTGCAAACCTCCGGCGACAACAAGGCGCTGCTGGATCCGTTCCAGCCGCAGAACGCCGAGCAGCAAGCGCATTTTCAGCATCTGCTGGATCAGGTGCATGAGCAGTTCATCAATGCAGTCAAGAAAGGCCGTGGCGAGCGCCTTGACGCGGATGCGCACCCGGAGCTGTTTTCCGGGCTGGTCTGGTCTGGCATCGAAGCGATCGAGCTGGGCCTGGCGGACGGCACCGGCAGCCCCGGCCAGGTGGCGCGTGAGGTGATCGGCGCGGAAAAAATCGTCGATTATTCGGTGCTGCCCCATCCGTTCGAGCGCCTGCTGGGTGGATTTGGTGTCAGCGTCGGGCGAGGTATCGGCAGTGTGCTGGGCCTGGATAGCGCGCCGCTGCGCTGAAGCTGCACTCCGGGAGCAGATGCGGGCGCGGTTGGCCTGGCCACTGGTGTCGGTGATGATGTTGTCACTGGTGGCCTGTGCCGGGCCGACTGAGCGCCGCGATGGTTACCGCGTCGACCATTCTCATCGTGCCGACGCCTACAATTCACGGGTTCGCCATCTGGTGCTGCATTACACCAGCCATGGTGAGCAGCGTGCGCTGGCAACGCTGACCGGCCCTCGTGTCAGCAGCCACTATCTGGTGCCGGTGCCGGCACAGCAATCGGGCAGCAAGGCGCCGCGCATTTACCAGCTGGTGCCGGAGCATGAGCGTGCCTGGCACGCAGGTGTGAGTGCCTGGGGCACCAGCAGCAATCTCAACGACACCTCGATCGGTATCGAGATCATCAACGATGGCCCGGTGGCGACAGCGGAGGGCTGGGTCTGGAGTGCGTTTCCGGCAGCGCAGATAGAAGCCGTAATCGCATTGCTGCAAGACCTCAGCCAGCGTTACCAGATTGATCCGATCAATATTGTTGGCCACGCGGATATCGCGCCGCAGCGAAAGATAGATCCCGGCCCGGCTTTTCCCTGGCAGCAATTGTACCGCGCCGGCCTGGGCACCTGGCCGGATGCCGACGCCGTGCAGCGCCATCAGGCGCAGCTTCAGCAGACCCCGCCGTCGTTGCGTGATCTGCAAGAGGGGCTGGCGGCGTGGGGTTATCCGATACACATCAGCGGTGAGGCTGATGCGCAGACCTGCGCCGTGGTGCGCGCATTCCAGATGCGCTATCGCGCCACCGATTACCGGGGCGCGCCGGATCTGGAAACCGCCGCTATCCTGTGGGCCTTGCTGGAAAAATACCGGCCAGCCTTGCTGCCGCCGACGCGAGCAGCACCCTCGATAACGGGACGAACGCTTAACCAGCAACCGCCCACCGAGGCGGCCTGGGCCAACTGGGCAGTGAGCTGTCCGGCGCTTGTGCTGTCAACTGACGGGCGGTAGCAAGACGCCTTCTGCATGAAGAAAATCGGTAAGCATGATCAGCGGCAGCCCCACCAGCGCGTTGGGATCACGGCCTTCCAGTGCCTTGAACAACACAATCCCCAAGCCCTCTGACTTGAAACTGCCGGCACAGTTGAACGGCTGTTCCTGATCCACATAGCGCTCGATGGTGGCGCTATCCAGCCGGCGAAAATGTACGGTGAAGGTTTCGCAGCCGGTCTGATCGCGGCTACTGGCGTCGTTGTAAAGGCACAGGCCGGTCTGGAACACCACGCTATTGTTGCTGCTGGCCTGCAATTGGTGGATGGCGTTCTCCCGATTGCCGGGCTTGCCGAGGATGCTGCCATCGGCGGCAATGGCCACCTGATCCGAGCCGATCACCAGTGCGCCGGGATACTGCGCCGCCACTGCGCGGGCTTTCTCCCGTGCCAGGCGCATGACCAGCTCGACGGGCGTTTCGCCGGGCTGCGTGGATTCGTCGATGTCAGGGCTGTGGCAGCTGAAAGTAAGCCCCAGCCGTTGCAGCAGGCTGCGGCGAAAGGGCGAGGACGAGGCCAGCACCAGGGGCGGGCAAGGGATGCTCATGTCGGGCTCCTGTCATACGTGGCACGGGTTGATTCGGGCCACTTGCCGGCCCGGTTTCGGGCAGTGTAACGCCTTCGTTTTCGGCGTGCAGCAAAAGTCCTTTTTCATCAATGGTTTGGCAAGTGATATACGCTTTGACAGCGGGCGGCTCCGGCCCTAGAATTGCGCGCTTATGTTTTCAGGGCAATTGCCGCACTATATCGAGCCGCGCAAGCTGGCTGAGCAGGGCGGTTCCGTCAGTGGCCAGACCACAGTATCAGCGCTTCCCCGATTGGCCGAGTTCGGCCACAGCCAGGGTGAGCAGGTCGACGTCGCGCTTGATTTCGAGCGCAGTGCCGAAGACAGCCTGTGTACCGTGCAGGGCACAGTGAAAACGCGCTTGCAGTTGGTGTGCCAGCGCTGCCTGGAGCCGGTGATGTACGATATCACTGCGCGGGTCGGGCTGGCGCTGGTCTGGAGCGAGGAAGATGCCGAGCGGCTGCCGGAGCGGTTCGACCCCTGGCTGATGAGCGATGAAAAGCTGTCGCTGGTGCCGCTCCTGGAGGAAGAATTGCTGTTGGCGCTGCCGCTGGTCGCCATGCACGAGCAATGCCCGACCCCGCTGCGAAATACAGCGGCGCCGACACCGGCGGAAACAGAAATACCGAAAGAGCAAGCGGATAACCCTTTTGCAATACTGGCGACGCTGAAAAAAGACCGCCAGGAATAACAGGAGCGAACCATGGCAGTTCAACAGAATCGGAAAACCCGTTCCAAGCGTGACATGCGTCGCTCGCACGACGCGCTGTCCGGCCCGACACTGACCGAAGACAGCACCACCGGTGAAGTGCATCGCCGCCATCACATTTCACCCGAGGGAATGTATCGTGGCCGCGAAGTCATTCGACAGGTGGACGCGGACGACGACGAAGCATAAGTCAGTACCACCGAAACGGGAGCCAAGGCTCCCGTTTTTCTTTGCCAGCCGATTTTCCGGCCAGCCGGGGCAGAACGAAAACAGAGGGCTTGCATGGCAGAGTTGACGCTTGCTGTGGATGCGATGGGCGGCGACACCGGGCTAGCGGTGACGGTGCCAGCCGTGGCACAGCTGTTGAAGCGACACGCCACAGTGCGGATACAAATGGTCGGCCAGCCGGAGCCGCTGGCGGCGGCGCTGAAAGAAGCGCGCCTGGATAGCCATGCGCGGGTATCCATTGTGCCGGCCGCCGAGGTTGTCCAGATGGATGATCCGGTTTCCGTGGCGCTGCGAAACAAGAAAAATTCCTCCATGCGAATCGCCATCAACCAATTGCGCGAGGGCAATGCGCAGGCGGTGGTCAGCGCCGGCAATACCGGTGCGCTGATGGCAGTCAGCCGGTTTGTGCTGAAGACGCTGCCAGGCATCGAGCGGCCGGCGATCTGCACAGCCATTCCCACCCGTACCGGGCATTGCCACATGCTTGATCTTGGCGCGAACGTGGATGCGGAAGCCGAGCATCTGTTGCAGTTTGCGCTGATGGGCTCGGCGGTGGTGCGTGCGCTGGATGGCAACGAGACGCCACGGGTAGCCCTTCTCAACATCGGCGAAGAAGACATCAAGGGCAATGATCTGATCAAGCAGGCTGCAACGCTGTTGCAGGAACATCCGCAGCTGAATTATTGCGGTTTTATCGAAGGCAACGGCATTTTTGCCGGTGAAGCGGATGTGGTGGTGTGCGACGGTTTTGTGGGCAACGTTGCGCTCAAGACAATGGAAGGCACCGCCACCATGATCGGCCATATGTTGCGCGCCGAGATTGCCAGCTCCTGGCTGAAACGCCTTTCCGGGCTTTTGGCGTTGCCTGTTCTGCAGGGTCTGAAACGTCGCATGGACCCCGAGCGTTATAATGGCGCCAGCCTGCTGGGCCTGAACGGCATCGTGGTAAAAAGCCACGGCGGTGCAGGGGTGCCGGGCTTTCTTGCCGCCTTGCAGGTGGCGCTTCAGGAAGCCGAGCGTAACGTGCCGGCACTGATCGGCGCCACACTCGCTGCTGACGCCGGGGGCGATATACCCACAGCATAAGATTTTGTTGCAAGCGCGGCGCGCATCCCGGCGTCGAGATGCGCATAATGCCCGCCACCAGACATCCATGACGGAGCGGATGATCCCATGAGCAAGACTGCGTTTCTGTTTCCCGGCCAGGGCTCGCAAGCAGTCGGCATGTTGGCCGACTACCGTGACGAGCCTGTGCTGCAACACACGTTCAATGAAGCGTCTGGTGCGCTCGGCTATGACCTGTGGGCACTGATTCAGGATGGCCCGGCTGAACAGCTCAACAGCACCGATAAAACCCAGCCCGCGCTGCTGACTGCCGGCGTTGCCCTGTGGCGGTTGTGGCTACATCGCGGCGGCGCTCGGCCGGCCATGCTGGCGGGCCATAGCCTGGGTGAATACACCGCGCTGTGCTGCGCCGGCGTGTTCAGCCTCGGCGATGCGGTGCGGCTGGTGGAGAAACGTGGCCAGCTGATGCAAAGTGCGGTGCCGGCAGGAGAGGGCGCGATGGCGGCCATTCTTGGCCTGGACGACGAACAGGTGCGAGCGGCCTGTGCCGAAGCGGCCGCAGGCGATGTGGTCGAAGCCGTTAACTTCAACGCACCAGGGCAGGTGGTGATCGCCGGCTCGGTTGCGGCGCTTGGCCGTGCAGTGGAGGCCTGCAAGGCGGCGGGAGCAAAACGCGCCATGCCGCTGCCGGTGAGCGTGCCCTCCCATTGCGCCCTGATGCGTCCGGCAGCGGAGCAACTGGCAGCGGTGCTGGGCGAGCTGCGCCTGCACGCGGCCGAGATTGCCGTTATCAACAATGTGGATGTAACGGTGGAGACCGACCCGGCGCGTATTACCGAGGCGTTGGTGCGACAGCTCTATTCACCGGTGAGGTGGGTGGAAACAGTCCAGAAACTGGCGGCAGAAGACGTTACCCTGGCGTATGAATGTGGCCCGGGCAAGGTGCTGGGTGGGCTGGTCAAGCGTATTGATCGCAGCGTGGAGGTGGTGGCGCTGGAGCAGATCGAGGCGTTGAAAGCCGCCACACCCAATGGTTGAACAAAATCCGAGGAGTTCACATGACTGATTCAGCGCAGGCTCGTCTGGCCCTGGTAACGGGCGCCAGCCGTGGTATCGGCAAGGCGATTGCGGCGGCGCTGGTGGAGGCCGGCTTCACGGTCGTCGGCACTGCCACTACCGAAGCAGGCGCCCAGGCTATCAGCGAAACGCTTGCCGCCGCAGGCAATGCAGGTGGCGGCGTGGTGATGGATGTCAGCGACAGCAGCTCCGTGGCCAGGGCCATGGAAGCGATCCAGAGCCGCTTTGGCGCGCCGCTGGTGCTGGTGAACAACGCCGGCATCACCCGCGACAACATCATGTTGCGCATGAAAGAAGACGAATGGGATGCGGTGATCAATACCAATCTCAATGCGCTGTTTCGCGTCACACGAGCCTGCCTCAAGGGCATGACCAAGGCACGCTGGGGGCGCATCATCACCATCAGCTCCGTAGTGGGTGTGATGGGCAACGCCGGCCAGGCGAATTACGCTGCGGCCAAGGGCGGCGCAGAAGGTTTCAGTCGGGCGCTGGCTCGTGAGCTGGGCTCGCGGGCGATCACGGTGAACACCGTGGCACCGGGTTTTATCCAGACAGACATGACAGATCAACTTGCCGGCGGACAGCGCGATGCATTGCTGTCGCAGATTCCGCTGGGTCGTCTGGGGCAGGCTGAAGAAGTGGCTGGCGCGGTGGCCTGGCTGGCCTCGGAAAGTGCCGGTTATGTCACCGGGACGACGATTCACGTCAACGGCGGCATGTTCACAGGATGAGCACTTTTTGTGCTTGGGTTACAGGTTGTTGATATCTATAGCGAATAATTCGCAACAAAGGTGCCTTTTGGCGGTGGGGATCGCGGCTTGCATGGTCAAACAGCGTTCCCCTAGAATAGCCGCCTGAGGTGCACTGACACCACAACAGGAGAGAGTCAGGATCATGAGCAGCATTGAAGAAAGGGTCGCCAAGATCATCATCGAGCAATTGGGTGTCAAGCCGGAAGACGTCAAGCCGGAAGCATCCTTCGTCGAAGACCTCGGCGCCGACTCGCTGGACACGGTGGAACTGGTGATGGCCCTCGAAGAGGAATTTGAAACCGAGATTCCCGATGAGGAAGCCGAGAAGATCAGCACCGTGCAGGCTGCCATCGACTACGTCAAGCAACACGCCTCCTGATCTGGCTCTGGCCCGATCACGAAAAAAAGCCGCAGGTTCAGGTTCTGAACTTGCGGTTTTTTTTGTCCGGGCGGAAACCGGTCGATCACTGGCAGGGCTGATCCCTGTATTTCTGCACCGGCCATCGGTGCGCCCTCGGTAGCGGCACTTTGACACAAAGTTTCCGCCGTGCGGTAACTGGTTTTTTCGTATACTGCGCGCAATCTGTGGATGGAGGAAGGACAGTGGCAAGACGTCGTGTAGTCGTCACAGGGCTGGGTATGCTGAGCCCTATGGGGACCGATGTGGTGTCGGGCTGGGAAAATATCCTGGCGGGCAAGAGCGGCATTGGCACGGTAACTCACTTTGACACCGAGGGCTTGAGTTCGCGTATTGCCGGCCTGGTGCCAGAATACGATATCGAACAATACATGCCTGCCAAAGATGCCCGCAAGATGGATGTCTTCGTGCAGTACGGCATGGTGGCCGGCATCCAGGCGATCCGCGATGCGGGGTTGACCGATCAGGAAGCCGACGCTGATCGTATCGGTATTGCCATCGGCTCCGGTATCGGCGGCCTGACCGGTATCGAGGAAAACCACCGTAAGTTGCTGGAGGGCGGGCCGCGCAAGGTGTCGCCATTTTTTGTGCCGGGCAGCATCATCAATATGATCGCAGGCAATCTCTCGATCATGTATGGCTATCGCGGGCCGAACTTCGCAACTGTGACAGCTTGCACCACTGGTGCACACAGCATCGGGTTGGCCGCCCAGCAAGTCATGTATGGCACCGCCGATGTGATGATCGCAGGTGGAGCAGAAAAAGCCTCCTGTGCCTTGGGCATGGCGGGTTTTGCTGCGGCGCGGGCAATGTCCACGCGCAACGACGAACCGCACAAAGCCAGCCGCCCCTGGGATAAGGATCGCGACGGCTTCGTGTTGTCGGACGGGGCCGGCGTGTTGGTGCTGGAGGAATACGAACATGCGAAGGCGCGCGGCGCTCGCATCTATGGGGAGCTGATCGGCTTTGGCATGAGCGGCGATGCGTTTCACATGACGTCGCCGCCCGAAGACGGCGCCGGCGCCGCGCTGGCTATGCAGTGTGCGCTGCGCGATGCCGGTATCGCACCAGAGGAGGTGGGGTATATCAACGCCCATGCCACCTCCACCAAGGCCGGTGATATTGCCGAGATTCGCGCCATCCGTTCGGTGTTCGGCAGCCATGCCGAGGCGCTGGCGGTCAGCTCGACAAAATCCATGACCGGGCACCTGCTCGGCGCCGCAGGCGCTGTGGAGGCGATCATTTCACTGCTCGCCCTGCGCGATGGTGTGCTGCCGCCGACCATCAACCTCGACAATCCGGATGAAGGCTGCGATCTGCATCTGGTTCCCAATACCGCCGAAAAGCGTGAGGTGGATATAGTACTGTCGAACTCGTTCGGTTTCGGTGGCACCAACGGCTCACTGTTGTTCCGCCGCGTGTGAGTTGCCGGTGAGGGTGCACTGGGAAGCCGAAACAGCCACCGATGACCGGGGCCTGGCGTACGGTGACGGGTGCTTTGAAACACTGCGCCTGACACCCGGCGGCGCGCCCTTGTGGCCATGGCACCGGGCACGATTGCTTGGCGGCGCTGCCCGGCTGGGCATTCCGCTCGCCGAAGCCGTGCTGGACGAGGCGTTGACACAGGCGCTGGCTCGCTGCCACGGCTCGGCCGTGCTCAAGCTGATCCTGACACGCGGCAGTGGTGGCCGGGGTTACGCCGCACCGCAAGCGGTGGCCCCCCGGCTGCTGGCCAGCCTGCACCCGCTGCCAGCGCGCCCGGACAGCGATTACCATGAAGGGATTGTCACCGGGCTGTGCCAGCAGCGCCTGGCAACGGCTCCTGCCTTGGCGGGGCTGAAACACCTGAACCGGCTGGAGCAGGTGCTGGCCCGGCAGGAGGTGCAGCGCGCCGGCTGGGCCGAGGGGCTGATGCTCGATGAGCACGGGCGGCCGGTGGAATTTACCAGCATGAATCTGTTTGCTCGCTTCGGCGATCAATTGTGGACACCGCCACTGGCTCAGGCCGGCGTGGCCGGTGTAGCGCGGGCGGTAATCATTGAGCAACTGGCGCCCGCTGCGGGGCTGTTCATCAGCCAGCAGCTGCGGCCGCTGTCACAGCTGCGGCAGGCGGATGAGGTTTTTGCGTGCAATAGTGTTGCCGGAATCCTGCCTGTCCGTACACTGGCACTCTGGCGTTGGCCGGTGGGGCCGGTCACGCTGGCACTTCAGGCCAGGCTGGCGGATCTCTTTGCATGAAAAAAATACCGGTCAAATATATTGTCCTGGCCTCGGTGCTGGGATTACTGGCAATTCCGGTGGCGATGGCGTGGCTGGCAGGGCACCTGCATCGCGAATTGCCGCTGCCGCAGGAATATGTGCTTGATGTACCACGCGGCGGCAGCCTGCATGGCGTTATGCGCCGTCTGGCGGCAGATGGCGTGCTCGGTGACGAAAATGAAGCGCGCCTGCGGCGCTGGGCGGTGCGGATGCATGTTGCCCTCCATGATTCGGCAGGCCATATCCACGCCGGCGAATATCAGCTGCTGCCGGGCGAAACGCTCGCTACCTTGCTGCCGCGGCTGGCGCAGGGAGATGTGATCCAGCGTGCTTTCACGCTGGTGGAAGGCACCCATTTCCGGGAATTGCGCCGCCAGTTGGCACTGGCGCCGGCATTGCAGTTGCTGGGTGCCGAGCTGAGTGACGCGGAAATCATGGCAGAGCTTGGGCGGCCTGAACGCCACCCGGAAGGCTGGTTTGCGCCGGATACCTATTTCTACACCCGCGATGACTCCGATCTGTCGCTGCTACGGCGGGCGCTGTTGCGCCAGGAAGCGATTCTGGAGCAAGCCTGGGCCGAGCGTGCGGAGGGGTTGCCCTACGTGGATGCCTACGATGCGCTGATCATGGCCTCGATTGTCGAACGTGAAACCGGCGTCCCGGAAGAGCGTGGGGAGATCGCCGGGGTGTTCGTGCGGCGGCTTGAGAAAGGCATGAGGCTGCAAACCGACCCGACCGTCATCTACGGCATGGGCGAGCGCTACCAGGGCCGGATTCGCAGCGCTGATCTGCGCGAGGCCACCCCTTACAATACTTATGTGATCCGCGGCATGCCGCCAACACCGATTGCCATGCCGGGCGCGGCAGCGATTCATGCTGCGGTCAATCCGGTGCGCACCGAAGCCTTGTTCTTCGTCGCCAAGGGCGATGGTTCACATGTGTTTTCCGCTACACTGGCCGAGCATCAGGCGGCGGTTCGCCGCTATCAACTCAACCGGCGCGAAGACTATCGCTCTTCGCCAGCGCCACGGCCGGCGCCAGCGCAGGAGTGACCATGCGAGGCTGTTTCATTACCTTTGAAGGGATCGAAGGCGCCGGCAAGACCAGCAATCTGGCCTGGGCGGCCGAGCTGCTGCGGGCCAGCCAGATCGAAGTGCTGATCACCCGCGAGCCGGGCGGAACACCCTGTGCCGAAGCGATTCGAGATCTGCTGCTGGTGGAACGAGAGGAAACCATCGCGCCCGTGACCGAGTTGTTGCTGATTTTCGCCGCCCGTGCGCAACACATTCATCAGGTGATCGAGCCCGCACTTGCAGCTGGCAAGTGGGTACTGTGCGATCGCTTCACCGATGCCACCTACGCCTATCAGGGCGGCGGGCGTGGCTTGCCCGAGGCACAGATCACCACGCTTGAACAACTGGTGCAGGGCACGCTGCGGCCAGATCGCACGCTGTTGTTCGACCTGCCAGTGGAGCAGGGTTTGCTTCGTGCCGGCCGGCGCGGCGCGCTGGATCGGTTCGAGCGCGAACAGGCGGATTTTTTCGAGCGTATCCGACAAACCTACCTACAGCGCCAGCAAGCCGAGCCAGCGCGTTTTCGGCTGATCGAGGCCGGTGTGGGGCTGGACCAAGTGCGCGAGCGCGTGCAAGTGCTGATTCACGAAGCCATTGCCGAGCACGGCGCTGCCACGGCTGCCAACAAGGGTAGCGCGCTGTGACCGAGCCAGCGGCCATTCAGGCGCCGTGCCCGTGGCACCGGGAAACACTGGCGCAGCTTTTCCGCAGGCGCGAGGAGGGCCGCTTGCCCCATGCGCTGCTGCTGGCCGGGCCGGCAGGCATCGGCAAATCCCGGCTGGCGCTGGCACTGGTGCAATTGCTGTTTTGCGAAGCGCCGCGTGGCGGGCTTGCCTGCGGGCGTTGCCATGGTTGTCACATGAGCACCGCTGGCACGCACCCTGATCTGTATCTGGCGGAGCCGGCCGAGCAGGGCAAGGCGATCCGCATCGACCAGGTGCGAGAGCTGGTGGATTTCGCCAGCCGCACGGCCCAGTACGGCGGTTATCGCGTGGCGCTGATCATGCCCGCCCAGGCGATGAATCGTGCCGCCCAGAACGCATTGTTGAAGACGCTGGAGGAGCCCGGCGCAAACACCCTGATCCTGCTCGTAAGTGACCAGATCAGCCAGCTGTTGCCGACGGTGCGCAGCCGCTGCCAGCGGCAGCTGTTGCCCGTGCCACCGAGTGCCCAGGCAGAGCCCTGGCTGGCTCAGCAACTGGCAGTGCCTGAGCGGGCAGCGCCGTTGCTGGTGGCAGCGGGCGGCGCACCGCTGAAAGCGCTGGCACTGGAGCAGGCCGACTGGTTCGCCAGCCGCGCCCCGCTGGTGCAGGCACTGGCGCGCCTGGCCGCTGGTCAGGCCAGCGTGGTAATAGTGGCGCGGCAGCTGGCGGAGCACGACACTACCGCAGTGCTGGAGGCATGCTACGGCTGGGTCTGGCAAGCACTGCGCATGGCTCAGGGCGATGCGCCGGTTGCCGATGCGGAGTTGCTGAAGCCGCTACAGCAGCTGGCGCGGGCGCCGGCCATGCGATTACTTGATTTTGCCCAGGCGCTGGCACGTGCGCGGCGCCTGTGGTTGTCCGGCGCCAACCCGAACCGGGAGCTGTTGCTGGAGCAGGCGCTGATGGTGTTGGCGGGGCAGCTCGACTTGCCAGCCTGATCGGCGCGGTCAGAAGACCCCGAGACACGGGGCAGGGCACGCTGGCTCGCCCGGTTTGCCCGCGAGTGGTATGTTGCGCGGTGTTCAAGGCCCGAGTTGAAACGGGCCGCCTGACTCCGCAGTTTGATCCTGATTGGGGTTGCTTATGAAAATGCCTGGTGGCCGCAGCGGCATTTTGTCGCTGACTATCAAGGACAAGGCAGTACTGTATTCGGCCTATATGCCGTTTATCCGTAACGGTGGGCTGTTTATTCCCACCACCAAGGACTACAAGCTGGGCGAGGAAATTTTTCTGCTGCTGAGCCTGATGGAAGAGTCCGAAAAAATCCCGGTGGCGGGCAAAATCGTCTGGATCACGCCGAAAGGCGCACAGGGCAACCGTACCGCCGGTATCGGCGTGCAGTTCTCGGATCAGGATGATACCGCCCGGCGCACCATTGAAAATTACCTGGCGGGTTCGCTGGAATCGGACCGGCCCACGCACACCATGTAATGGATAACGTAATGACTGCTTCACCGCGCCCGGCCGTCACTGGCCTGGTTGACTCCCATTGTCATCTCGACCGGCTGGATCTGTCGGCCTACGACGGCAACTTCGACGCCATGATGCAGGCCGCAGCGGCGGCTGGCGTCTCGCAGATGCTGTGCATCGGCGTCGGCCTGGAAAATGTCACTCCTGTGCTGGCGCTGGCTGAAGCCTGGCCCCAGGTGTATGCCACCGTGGGCGTGCATCCGCTTTATCCTGAGTCCGGCGGTGCCACGGTGGAAGAACTGGTGGCACTGGCAGCACACCCGAAAGTCGTCGGGCTGGGGGAAACCGGGCTGGATTATTTCAAGGACGGCGCCGATGTGGCCTGGCAGCACCAAAGCTTCATTGCGCATATCGAAGCGGCCCGGCAGACCGGTTTGCCGCTGGTGATTCATACGCGCAACGCGCGTGAAGATACCCTTGCGCTGCTGCGCGAACATGGCGGCGGCGAGGTGCGCGGTGTTTTGCATTGCTTCACCGAAGATCTGGCCATGGCCGAGGCCGCCATCGAGATGGGTTTTCTGATTTCCATCTCCGGCATTGTCACCTTCCGTACGGCAGAGCCGCTGCGCGACGTGGTGAGAGCGCTGCCGCTGGAGAAATTGCTGATCGAAACCGACGCGCCCTGGCTGGCGCCGGTGCCACATCGCGGCAAGCCCAATGAACCGCGCTTTGTCGCGGAAGTGGCGGCTTGTGTAGCCGAGCTGAAAGGCACCAGTGCCCAGGCCGTCGCCGCTGCCACCAGAGAAAATTTTTTCCGGCTCTTTGACAAGGCGGCAGCATGAACACAGCGATGCTTCTGGCGAGCGCATTGGCGGGGCTGGTGGGGCTGCTCATCGGTGCGGTGCTGGTCGGAATCCGCGGCCGTCGTATGGCGGGCGAACTGACCAGGCAGCAGCAACAACTTGCCGCAGCAGAGGCACAGCAGCAAGCGCTGGAGCTGCGATATCAGGAATCGGTGGCGCAACTGGGCGCCACGCAGCAGGCGCTGGGGTCAGCGCAGGCGAACGAAGCAAAATTGCTGGCCGAGCAGGCCCGACTGGAAGAGCGGCATCAGGCGCAACAAGAAAAACTGGCCTGGCTAGAGAGCAGCCGCGAGCAGCTGAAACTGGAATTCGAGCAATTGTCGGCGCGTATTTTCGAGCAGCGCAGCAAACAGTTGCAGGAGCAGAATCGCACCGGGCTGGATGATCTGCTGAAACCGTTCCGTGAACAGATTGCCGATTTTCGCCGGCGCGTGGACGCTATCCATGGCGAAGACGCCCGGCAACAGGCCACCTTGGCGGAGCAGATCCGTGGGCTGCACACATTGCACCAGCAGATGCATCAAGATGCGCGCAATCTCACCAATGCCTTGAAAGGCCAGGTCAAGACCCAGGGTAACTGGGGCGAGATGATTCTGGAGCGGATTCTGGAAGAATCCGGCCTGACACGGGGCCGGGAATACGAAACCCAGGTCACCCTCACCAGTGAGGATGGTTCTCGTCGGCAGCCGGATGTGGTGGTACACCTGCCGGACAATAAAGACGTGATCATCGACAGCAAGATGTCGCTGGTGGCCTACGAGCGGTTCTGCTCCGAGGAAGACGAACTGCTGCGTCAGCAGGCGCTGGTAGAGCATGTGCAGTCGTTGCGCACGCATATCCGCGGCCTCAGCAAGAAAAGCTACGAACAGCTGGATGGCGTGCGCACGCTGGATTTCGTGCTGCTGTTCATCCCGGTGGAGGCAGCGTTTCTGCTTGCCATGGAGCGTGCGCCGGAGCTGTATCAGGAAGCCTATGCCGATCACATCGTGCTGGTAAGCCCGACCACGCTGCTGGTGACCTTGCGCACCATCAACAATATCTGGCGCTACGAATACCAGAACCGCAATGCCATCAGCATCGCTGATCGTGCAGGGCGCATCTGCGATCAGATTTCGCTGCTGGAGGAATCCCTGCGGCAGGTGGGCGACCGGCTCAGCCAGGCTAACGATGCCTGGGAAACCAGCTACCGGCGCCTCTCGGAAGGGCGCGGCAACCTGCTGCGGCAAGCGCACCAGTTGCGTGACCTGGGCGCACGAGCGCGCCGCAACCTGCCGTCTCCGCAGGATGCAGAGGATGCAGAGGACGGGGAGAGCGGCGGCGACCTGCCGGACAAGCCTTCAGCCTGAGTGCTGGCCGGCTCTTCTGAAGGCTTTTCCTGCCTTTCCCGACCTTTTGCCGGTTTTCTTCGTTTGCTTATCATTGCTTTCCTTCGTCTTCCATTGCTTACCATGGCCGGGCCTGGCTCTTGTCGGCACTCGGGCAGGGAAAACCGTCAAGCGTCACATAATTCTTTTTTACAACTTTACACAATCCCGCCACTACGGCAGATTACCTAGCACAAAATATATAAAAACAGGATTAAAGTGCTATGTTTCGCTTGCTGGGCTTTGGCCTGGCCATGGCTTTCTGCCTGGCCAGCCAAGGGGTGGCGGGGGGCGAGCTACAGGCGCGAATCATCGGGGAAACGGATACACAACAACAAGACTGGCCCTGGATGGCTGCGGTGAATCATGTGCCTGGGGCGACAAGCACCCGGACATCTCTCGTGTGTGGGGGAACGCTGGTGGCATCCCGATGGGTGCTCACGGCGGCTCACTGTGTGATCAATGATGAGGGCCGGCAGACCTCGCCCGAACAACTGCTGGTCGTGGTGGGCAGCGCCTACCGCGATGGCACGGGCGGTGAGTATCTGCGCGTCGTGGGGGTGCATCCGCACCCCGATTACCGGCGCCAGGGCCTGCACAATGATATTGCCTTGCTGCGTCTGGCCTCCGATGCCAGGGCCGCGCCGCTCGCTATAGGTGGCCGTGAGCAGCAGCACTATCTGGCCCGGGCGGGCGCCGGGGCGACACTCACGGCGCTCGGTTGGGGCCGCGCCCGTGCTGATGATCCGCACAGCGGTGCACGGGTATTGCAGGCGCTGCGGCTGGGGCATGTGCCGGGGCGGCAATGCCGCAGCACCTGGCACTTGCTGGATGGCAGTCAGCTGTGTGCCGGCGGCGCCCCGCAGCAGGATACTTGCACGGGCGATAGCGGCGGGCCGCTCGTGCTGGAGCATCAGGGGCGCCCCTGGCTGATGGGCATCACCAGTTACGGCGCAAAGGAATGCGGCATGGCAGGTGTGCCGGGAGTGTACACCGCCGCTGGCTCGTTTACCGGCTGGATGCAGCAGACAGCGCGCAATGTGGCGCTGACACTGGCCGATAACAGGCCCGCCACGGCGCCCGATGAACCTGTAGCAACGCGCGCCAGCAGCCACACAGCAGGCATGATCCAGACCGCTGCGCTGAGCTGGCAGCCTCGTTCGGATACGCCGACGGCGGGACAGCGGCAGGCCACGATGAAATGTACCCAGGACGGCAATCTGACGCGGTGCCAGAGTCGCAGCTTGCGGCTGACTGCACCCCCTGTGGAACCCTGGCGGCCGGGAACGGCTGTTGCGGAGCAGGGGGCGGCAGCAAGGACGCCGTGACGCCCGCGCTGGGCATCACGCAGGCGGCGTGAGTCGGGACCGAGCGGAGCGAATCGACAAACGCCGGCGAGCCAACGAACACGCCACAAGAACATTGCCCGAGTGGCCGGCGCGAGGAATGGTCATCGGGGTGCGTCAGGCTGTTCCCGTGATTCGCTCGCGCTTTCGTGGGAGGCCGTGGGAGCCGGATATCACAGGCCACGATCAGGCCGCTGCAAGAAAAACCGGGCCTAGTTGCGGGGCGTCTCGCCGGGCGGTTGCTGCGCGGCCTGGCCGTCTCTGCGTACCTGCTCTTCGGCCTGGCGGGCGCTGTGTTCATCCAGCGCGCCGAGGCTGCCTTTCCAGGGCAGCAGGCGGATGTTGCGGTCGTCGTTATGATCCACGAACGGATACTTCACGATATCGAAGTAGGGGGAATGGTCGAAATCTGCCGGGTAAAACAGCCGGGGATGGCGTCGATACAGGCGGCTGATGTCGATTTCGGTTCGCTTCACCAGCGGCAGCACCGGGAACTGGATAAACGAGAAGGCTTCGCCAATGGGGCTTCCTGTCAGCGCCCGCAACATGCGCCCGGCCAGCCGCGCAAACAAACCCGCGCGCCAGCGTCGTGGCACCAGAGCCCAGGGCAGGACGAGACAAAGGGCATCCAGTACCGACAGCCGCATGACCACTGCAAGCCGGCTGATAGCGTAGCGGATCACCGTTTGGGCATCGTCGCCTTTCATGCCGCGGGGGCGGCAGATACGCAAGTGCTCTTCCTGCAACTCGGACAGCGCATCCAGACACAGGCCGCGCCGGGGCGTGGTATGCAGAATCAGCTGTGTATCGGGCTCGCAGGGAAAGTATTCGGCCACGGTAGCGCGCAGCGCCGGATCGCTGATTTCCCGCAGCCGGCCCAGATAAAGCGCTACATGCGACCAGCGGCTGGTGGTAATGCCGCTGATGCGGCGATCCACGCGGCGGCGGCCATCCACCAGCAATACATCGCACGGCTGCAATAGCTGCCGCACGCGCTCGAAATCGGACAAGCGCGGGGTAGTGCCGGGCTGCTCGGCTTCGAGCCAGCCCGCCGTGGTGGGGTAGTCGGTATCGTGATGCATGGCGGCTATGCTAGCAGCAAATCGACCGCCCGGTCGATGACTGACTGGTCAGTGTAGAAGTGTGGCGACAAGCGGATGCCGCCCGCTCGCTGCGCGCACACCACGCCAGCCGCCTGCAGGCGCGCATAGGCGGCGGCAGGGGTTTCGCGATCCGGCTGCCAGGTGATGATACCGCTGCGCCGGGTATCACAGGCAGGACTGATCATGCGCCCTCGGCCGCTTTCCCGCAGGCGCTGATCCAGATAACCGCTGCGTGCCAGCAGCGCCTCGCCGACGTGTTCCATCCCGACTTCCAGCAACAGCGACAGGCTCGCGGAAAGGGCGTGGATGGTCAGCATGTTGGGGCTGCCGCATTCAAACCGCCGTGCACTGGCGGCTGGCGCCCAGTCGGCCCGGTCGTAATTGCCGGCGTCTTCCACCATGTGCCAGCCGTACTGGGTCAGGGCGAGCTGCTCGCGTACCGGGGCGCGGCAATAGAACAGCGCCAGGCCCTCGGGGCCGAGCATCCATTTGTGCCCATCGGCGACCACGAAATCTGCGTGGCAGGCGCGAGCATCAAAGGGCAGCGCGCCAAGCGTCTGGATGGCATCGACACAGAACAGCGTGCCGTTGTCGCGGCAGGCTTCGCCCAGGCGTGTGAGATCCATGCGCAGCCCGGTGCCATATTGCACCGAGCTGATCGACAGCAGGCGCGTGCGCGGGGTCAGCGCGTCAATCAGCGCCTGCTCCGGTGCGTCGCCGCTAATATCCACCATGATCGTGCGCACGCCGCGCTGCGCCAGCGCTTGCCAGGGAATGCGGTTGGACGGGAATTCCTGGTCGCTGATGACGATCTCGTCGCCAGCTTGCCACGCGAGCCCGGCGGCGATCAGCGACAACCCTTCGGAGGTGTTTTTCAGTAACGCGATATCGGCTGCGTCCGGTGCATTGATCAACTGGCACAGCTGTGCGCGCAGCCGCGCCTGCACCGCCAGCCAGCCGGGGTAATCGCGTGCGCCCTGGCGCAGGTTTTCATCGGCAAAACGGCAGACGGCATCCCGAGTGCGGTGTGGCCAGGGGGCGACCGCCGCGTGATTGAGGTAATAGACATCTGCTGCCTGCGGAAACTCGGATGTGATAGCAGCAGGCAGCGCGGCGAAGCTGCCGGCAGACCGCAGTGGAGAGTCATTCATGCCGTTGCCCTTGCTATGAATCGGGACAACAACGGTATCATTCTGGCGCGCCGGTTGCCTTGCCGGAGCGGTGTTTTTGCCCGGTGGCGGGCAGTGGGCTAGACTTTGACACTCCTTGGCCCCCCTGTTATCGGGCATCAGTGGCGGCGCGACGCCTGCCGGGCCGCGGAATATCTTTCAGGAGAGTTGTGCAGATGGGTGACCTGGAAAAAGCCGCTCGCAAGGCGCAGGAATTCCGTCAACGTGAACGTGAGATTCTGGACGCCGCGCTGGCGTTGTTTCTGGAACAGGGGGAAGACCGCGTCACGGTCGAGATGATCGCTGACCGGGTGGGTATCGGCAAGGGGACTATCTACAAGCACTTCGAAACCAAGAACGAAATTTATCTGTTGTTGATGATTCGCTACGAGGAAGATCTGGCCGAGCTGTTTCGGCAGATATCCGGGAGCGAAGACAAGGAAACTATTGCGCGTGAATATTTCCGCTTTCGCATCAGCGATCCGCGCCGCTACCAGTTGTTCGATCGTCTCGAAAATAAAGTCATCAAGGATCAGGCAGTGCCCGAGCTGGTGGAGAAGTTGCACGCCATCCGCTCCGACAACCTCGCCAGCCTGGTGCGCACCATGGAAGCGCGCATGGATGACGGCACACTGGAAAACGTACCGGCGCCTTATCATATCGCGGCGGCCTGGGCGCTGGCGCATGGTGCTGTGGCACTGATGGAATCCCCTTATTACCAGAAGTTCATCGACGACAAAGCCGATTTCCTGGATTTTCTGGTGAGTATCGGTATCCGCATGGGCAACAAAGGCCAGCGTGGCAAGTGAGACGCAGATGACTGAGCCACGCTCGGCGGAGGATGTTCTGGCGCTGCTGGAAAAAGCCGAAAAGGACGAGCAGGGCTTGCCGCCGGTGCATCGCTGGCAGCCGGATCATCAGGCCGACATTGATATACGCATTGCTCGCGATGGCCGCTGGTATCACGAGGGCTCGGTGATCCGGCGCGAAGCGATGGTGCGGGTGTTCTCCACTATTTTGCGCCGCGAGGGCGATGATTATTTCCTGGTCACGCCAGCGGAAAAACTCCGTATTGTCGTGGAAGACGCGCCCTTTGTTGCGGTTGCTCTTGAGCAGGTTGTTGATCGGGGCGTTGCCAAGCTGGTATTCACCACAAACGTGGGAGCGACGGTGGTGGCGGATGCGCGGCACCCGCTGCGGGTCGAGACTGATCCTGCAACGGGCGAGCCGTCCCCGTACTTGCGGGTCCGCGATAATCTCGAAGCACTGCTTGGCCGTAATGTGTTTTATCAGCTGGTGGAGCTTGCCGAGCAGGTGCAGCACCAGGGCGAGCCTTGGCTGGCCGTGCGCAGCGATGGCGAACAGTTTCTTGTCGGCCCGCTCGGCTGAGTCGCCGCAAACCCCATACACAAACGCCGCTGCGTGCCCGCCATGGGCCGCGTAACAGGAGCAGTGCAGGCGATGGAGCGTCTTCGTACCTTGTTTGTTTCTCTCTATCTTCCGCTGGTGACTGCGCTGGGCACGATGGCGTTGGTGCAGGTGGCGCCAGCGCAGCCCGGCTGGTATGGCGCTGCGTTGGCCTGCCTGGCGTTGCCCGTCTGGCTGGTGCTGTTGCGGCTGCGCCATCCTCCGCGAGAGCGTGCCCATCTGCCGGTGGTGACGCTGCTGGTCTGGATCGGCGCCTGCCTGGCGTTGTGGGGCACCTTGCTGGATGACAATCCGGCCTGGCAGCCGGTTGTGTGCGCGGCGCTGGCAGCAGGCGGCTATCTGGTGTTTCTGTTGTGGCCCGGCTCACGGCACGCGTTGGCGCAGGTGCCTCAGCCGGGGAGCGCAGTGCTGCCGTTGCCGCTGGCTCTGGCCGACGGCACGCCAGTGGCGCAGGCGCTGGAGGATCGGGCTGCGCTGTGGCTGTTTTTTCGCGGCAACTGGTCGCCGTTGTGCAAAGGGCAGGTGGCGGAGCTGGTGCGATGGCAGCCAGCGTTGGCGGCACGTCGTGCACGGTTGGTGCTGGTCAGCCAGCAACCCGCTGCCCGAACACGCGCACTGCTGGGGCCGGAGGCCGCCGATGTGCTGATCTGCCAGGATCGCGAGCTTGCCGCAGCGCGGCGGCTGGGTTTGTTGCGACGAGGCGCTGTGCCACTGTGGTGGCGCTTGTTCGGCCATGGCGCCGACACGGTGCAACCAGCGCTGATGCTGACCGATGCGGAAGGTGATCTGTTGCGTCTGGCAGTCAGCGAAAACGACTATGCGCGGCCCGCGCCGGCGGCGCTATTGAACTTGCTGGGGCGGAACGAGAACAGCGGGGCGGAAGGCGGGCGGGTTGCGCCGCCTGCTCACGGCACGGACGGCGCGTAAACAGGCGGGCTGTGCATCAGGTCAGGCTGCGCTGCGCCCTGGCAGCACCGCACGCAGCTTCTCGGCCATGCTGCGGATGGCGCTTTCGGTGTCGTCCCAGCCGATGCAGCCGTCCGTCACCGAGACGCCATATTCGAGCTGGCTGAGATCGGCCGGAATGGACTGGTTGCCGTGGCGCAGGTTGGATTCCACCATCAGGCCAACGATCGACTGATTGCCTTCCAGAATCTGGTTGGTGATATTTTCCATCACCAGCGTTTGCAGCGCCGGGTCCTTGTTGGAGTTGGCATGGCTGCAATCGACCATGATGTTGGTGGAAACCTTCGCCTTGCGCAGCGCCTGCTCGGCCAGCGCCACGGACACTGAATCATAGTTCGGCTTGCCGCCGCCGCCCCGCAGCACAACGTGTGCGTAAGGGTTGCCGCGTGTGACTGTCACTGCCGCCTTGCCGTCGGCATCAATGCCGAGGAAGCGGTGCGGATGGCGCACCGACAGCATGGCATTAATGGCCACATCCAGACTGCCATCGGTGCCGTTCTTGAAACCTACGGGGCTGGACAGGCCGGAGGACATTTCCCGGTGCGTCTGCGACTCCGTGGTGCGGGCGCCGATGGCCGACCAGGTGATCAGATCCTGCAAATATTGCGGCGTGATCGGGTCGAGCGCTTCGGTGGCGGTGGGCAGGCCGGCCTCGGCCATCTCCAGCAGCAGCTTGCGCGCGATGTGCAAGCCATCCTCGATCTTGAACGTGTCGTTCATGTACGGATCGTTGATCAGGCCCTTCCAGCCCACTGTCGTGCGCGGCTTTTCAAAATAGACGCGCTGCACCAGCAGCAGGCTGTCCTGCACTTCGTCGGCCAGCTTTTTCAGGCGGACGGCGTAGTCTTTGGCAGCGTCCACATCGTGGATCGAGCAGGGGCCGATGACGATGAACAGGCGCGGGTCCTTGCGATCAAGAATGTCGCGGATCGCCTGGCGGCCAGCCGCTACCGTGCTGCGGGCGCGCTCGGAAAGCGGCAGGTGCGCTTTCAGTTCACGCGGCGTAATCAGCAACGTCTGGGATTCGATATTGAGGTTATCAACCTGTGTCTGCGCCATGATGCCGGTCTGTCCGTACGGGTAATTCAGGGACAGGCAGTCTAGCGGAATCCCCGCAGTGAAGAAACACGGCACAAAAAGCCATCATTGTTCTGCCAGCAATTCCTCGACCCAGGCTGGTACCAGTTGGGAGGCCGGGCCCTCCCGATGTTCAGCAAAAGCGGTACGCACGCGAGAGGCTTCCAGATTCAGCTCGATGGTGTGGGCACCAGCCGCATTGGCGACCTCGACAAACCCGGCTGCGGGATACACATTGCCGGAAGTACCGATGCTGGCAAACATCGTGCACTGGGACAGCGCCTGGTAAATATCATCCATTTGCAGCGGCACTTCACCGAACCAGACGATATGTGGTCGCAGCCGGCCACGCTGATCGCAGGCGCTACAATGGCTGTGCGGGCCGAGATCGGCGCTGGCCTTGCTGACATGCTGGCAGTGCAGGCAGCGCGCCTTCAGCAACTCGCCATGCATGTGGATGATTGCTTCACTGCCGGCGCGCTCGTGCAGATTGTCAACGTTCTGTGTGACCAGCAGAAAGCGGCCCGGCAACGCGCGCTCGAGGCGCGCCAGTGCCTGGTGCGCCGCATTCGGCGCAAGCTCGGGTGACAGCAATTGCTGCCGCCGGGCGTTGTAAAAGCGTTGCACCAGCGCCGGATCCCGCTGGAAGGCTTCCGGCGTTGCCACATCCTCCAGCCGATGATTTTCCCAAAGGCCGTCATCACCACGAAAAGTGCGGATGCCGGATTCGGCGGAAATTCCAGCACCGGTAAGAATGACGACACGATCATGGGGGGATAATACGGACATGCAACGAGCTCCTGGCATAGCGTATAGCGCCGGCCGGCAAAGTGCCCCGGCAGGGACTGATCAGCTTGCCCCGAGAGCGCTATAATGGCCAGCATGACCGATGCCATCATCCACTCCCATGAGCGCGCAACAGTCGCCGGCCATGGCCAGGTGAATCTGCTCCATTTTCATCACCAGAGCGTCCTGATGATCACTGCCCAGGCGGTTGGCCTGTATCGCGACCGTGCGGCACTGGACGATCCACTGGGCAATGGCGCGCTCGGGTTCGAGCTGATCCCGGCGGCCCTGCGCCCGGTGTGGGAGCAGCATTGTGGCTATGTGCGAGAGCAGATGGCCGGTTTTATCGGCCTCACATCCGGTGCGGTGCTGTTTGTCCGGCCCGATGGCATCGCTCTGTATCCGGACGCCACCCGGGCCCTGCATAATCAGGCGCGCCAGTGGCTGATCCCCTTTATCCCCTGATCTGATGCCGAGGAATGTCGATGGGCGAGGAAACTACCAAACTCCGCTTGCGCACACTGTGCGAGGACGACTACCCACAGCTCGCCGCCCTGATGGATCTGGTCTATGCCGATATCGGCGGCGCCTGGCCGGAAGAAACCATCCGCGCCCTGATGCGGCTGTTCCCGGAAGGCCAGCTGTGTATCGTCGATAACGACGAGCTGGTGGCGGCAGCACTGACCATCAAGGTGAAATACGATCGTTTCTCAAACCCCCACCGGTATGAAGAGCTGATCACCGACAATCGGGTGCATTCCCACGATGACGAGGGGGATGCCTTGTATGGCCTGGATGTGCTGGTGCACCCGGAGTTTCGCGGTTATCGCCTTGGCCGCCGTTTGTACGAAGCGCGCAAGGAGCTTTGCCGTGACGAGAACCTGCGCGCCATCCTCGCTGGCGGCCGTCTGCCCGGCTATGGCGCCCATGCGGACTCGCTGTCGGTGACGGATTACATCGAGCAAGTGGAGCGCCAGCAGCTTTATGATCCGATCCTGTCGTTCCAGCTTGCCAACGGCTTCGATGTCAAACGTCTGCTGAAACGTTATCTGCCGGAAGACGAGGATTCCCGTGGTTACGCCACGCTGCTGGAATGGGACAATATTCTCTACACGCCCGAGCCGGAAGATGAAACCGGTTATATCAGTAAAACCATGGTGCGGCTGGGTGTGGTGCAGCGGCGCATGCGCGTGGCCACCTCGGTGGAAGACCTGATCAATCAGGTCGAGTTTTTTGTTGATGCGCTGTCGGATTACCGGGCGGATTTTGCCATCCTTCCCGAGTTTTTCAGTGCACCGTTGATGGGCCTTGATGCGCAGCTGCACTCCATCGAGGCGATCCGGTTTCTGGCCGGCTTCACGGCGGAGATTCGCAGCGCAGTGTCGGATCTTGCCGTGAGCTACAACATCAATATCGTCGCCGGCTCGATGCCGCTGATCGAGGACGACAACGTCTACAACGTCGCCTACCTGTGCCGTCGTGACGGCACCGTGGAAGAGCAGCGTAAAATCCATATCACGCCGGGCGAGCGGCGTGATTGGGGTATCGAGGGTGGTGACAACTTGCAGGTGTTCGAAACCGATGCCGGGCGCATCGGCATCCTGATCTGCTACGACGTGGAGTTCCCGGAGCTGGGCCGTATTCTGGCCGAGCAGGGTATGGAAATCCTGATCGTGCCATTCTGGACCGATACCAAGAACGGCTACCTGCGCGTGCGTCATTGCGCCCAGGCGCGGGCGATTGAAAACGAATGCTACGTCGCGATTTCAGGTTCCGTAGGCAACCTGCCGCGGGTGGACAACGTGGACATTCAATATGCCCAGTCGGCAGTGTTCACGCCCAGCGATTTCTATTTCCCCCACGATGGCATTATCAGCGAGGCAGTGCCGAACACCGAGATGCTGCTGTTTGCGGATGTGGATCTGGAAAAACTGAAACTGCTGCACCAGGAAGGCTCTGTCACCAACCTCAAGGATCGCCGCCACGATCTCTATCGGCTGAAATGGCGCAGCCAGATGGCGGCCGAATAAGGCAGCGAAAGAAGCGAGCAGGGAAAGAAGCGGGCAGGGGGCGAAGCGGGGCAGCGCCGCGCCGCTTTGTCCCTGCGTATGCGGGAGACTAAGCCACCGTAGACCGTAGACCGTAGACCGTAGACCGTAGCCGTTTTGCCGGAGCGTGTTACGCCACCCGTCCGAGCGGCCTCAAGCGCAAAGTGGAAATTTTCATAAAATTCCACAGGAAAAATCCCGAGCGTTAGCCCGTTTCGTTCCAGATCAAGTGCCGAGTATATATTTCCTGCCATAATCGCCCCCTCTTCCCTTGTGGGACAAGCGAAGCGTAGAACAGCCGCAGGCTGGCCCGGAGGGTGAGCGAATCATATTTTTGCTCCCCTCTCCCCTTGTGGGAGAGGGGTTGGGGGAGAGGGGGTTACGAACTTTTAGCTGTCACGATGCCAGCTACATGCTGCACTACTTTCATTTATTTTCAGTAGGAACTTCCATAAAAAATCCACATAAAAAATTCAGAGCGTTAGCCCGTTTCGTTCCAGATCAAGTGCCTATTATATATTTTCTGCCATAATCTCCCCCTCTCCCCAACCCCTTATTCGCTTCGCTCACCCTTCGTGTTCTGCGCTTCGCTTGTCCCACAAGGGGAGAGGGGCTTAAAAAGGTTCATCGTTGGATGTCGGGGAGGGCAGCGCGGATTTTGAGGAAGAAATACTCCTGATCCCGGTAGCCGTAGGCCCTGCGTTTGATCACCTTGATGGTGTTATTGATGCCCTCGACGATGCTTATGTTCAACGGATGTCGGCAACCGGTAGCCCCGTCCCAGCCGCCGAGCGCTTCTATCGTCTTCCTGTCCAGTATGGTTCGCTCCAGAACTCACGAAGTCTGGGCTCAAGAGGACGAATCCACCGATAAAAGCTTCACGGAAATCGATGATGAACCAAAGAAAACCGGGGCCATGTTGTGCATGGCCCCGGTCGGGTGTTGCGGCGGTTACCCTTACATATTCGGGTAATTTGGCCCGCCCGTGCCTTCAGGCGCTACCCAGTTGATATTCTGGGTCGGGTCCTTGATATCGCACGTCTTGCAATGCACACAGTTCTGCGCGTTGATCTGGAAACGCTTGGAACCGTCATCATTGGCGACCACTTCATACACGCCGGCCGGGCAGTAACGCTGCGCCGGCTCATCCCATTTCGGCAGGTTCACATCAATCGGGATGGACGGGTCTTTCAGCTGCAAGTGGCAGGGCTGGTCTTCTTCATGGTTGGTGTTCGAGAGGAACACCGAATCCAGTTTGTTGAAGATCAGCACGCCGTCCGGTTTCGGGTAATCGATCTTCTTGCTTTCCGATGCCAGTTTCAGCGTTGCGTGATCCGGTGTTTCATCGCGCAGGGTGAACGGCATTTTGCCGCCCAGGAAGTTCAGATCCAGCACGGCAAGGCCGGAGCCGATAAAATTGCCGAACTTGTGCTGGAACGGGCCGAAGTTACGCTGGTAATGCAGCTCTTCGTATATCCAGCTGCTGTCGAAGGCGCTCTTGTATTCGGCCAGCTCATCGTTGGCGCGGCCGGCCTTGAGTGCTTCGGCAATCACTTCGGCAGCGATCATGCCGGATTTCATCGCCGTGTGGCTGCCCTTGATCTTGGCAAAGTTCAGCGTGCCGGCATCACAGCCGACCAGCAGGGCGCCGGGCATGGTCATCTTCGGCAAGGATTGCAGACCGCCCTTGGCAATGGCGCGGGCGCCGTAGGAAATGCGCTTGCCGCCTTCCAGATATTTTTTCACTTCCGGGTTCAGCTTCCAGCGCTGCATTTCGTCAAAGGGGCTGACGTGCGGATTGCTGTAACCAAGATCGGTAATCAGACCCAGCGCTACCTGGTTGTCTTCCACGTGATACAGGAAGCCACCGCCGTGGGAGCCGGATTCGCTCAGCGGCCAGCCGGCGCTGTGCATCACCAGGCCTTCCTTGTGCTTGGCCGGATCGATCTGCCACAGCTCCTTGATGCCGATGCCGTAATGCTGCGGATCAGCGCCTTCGCGCAAGTTGAACTTGTCCATCAGCTGCTTGCCCAGGTGGCCGCGGCAGCCTTCGGAGAAGATGGTGTACTTGGCGCGCAGCTCCATGCCGGGGGCATAGCCGGGCTTTTTCTCGCCGTTATGGCCGATGCCGAAATCGCCGGTGGCGATACCGCAGACCGCGCCGTTCTCGTCATACAGCACTTCGGTGGCGGCAAAACCGGGGAATACTTCGATGCCGAGCTGCTCCGCCTGTTCGGCAAGCCAGCGGCAGACATTGCCCAGCGAGACAATATAGTTGCCTTCGTTGTGCATGGTCTTGGGTACAAACAGACCGGGCACCTTGATGGCTTTTTCGGCGCTGGTCATGAAATAGATTTCGTCGCCGGTCACGGGCACATTCAGCGGCGCGCCACGGTCTTTCCAGTCCGGGAACAGCTCGTTCAGTGCCCGTGGCTCAAGCACTGCGCCGGAGAGGATATGTGCGCCGACTTCAGAGCCTTTCTCGACCACAACGACGCTGATTTCCTGGCCGGTTTCCTGTGCTATCTGGCCCAGGCGGCAAGCGGTTGCCAGCCCGGAGGGACCTGCGCCGACGATGACAACGTCGACTTCCATAGCTTCGCGTTCCACAGCCTGTCTCCTCTGTTACAAGGGGTTTTAAGCGAGCCTGTGCCCGTCGGGGCGGGCTATTCGGGGTGGCGCGCAGTATATAGAGCAGTGCCAGCCCCGGCTATACCGTGGCGCCGGCAGGCAAGGTGCTGGCTGCCGGTGGCTCACCGGTCATTCAAACGCCTGTTTTAATTATCGGCGTTGAACTGATTGATTTACAAGGAATTAGCCAGTTTATTTGTGACCGACGCGTCGCGACCTGCCGCTCATCGAAGCCGCTATTTGCTGTAAAATCAAAAGCTTCGGGGCTCCACAGCAAGCGCAGAACTATTGACGTGCCCCGGCTCTGAGGTCAACATACCGCACTCACTCGCGGGGGTGGCCGCAGCCGGCGCTGGCGCGCCTCCTTTCCTGTCATCACTAACGGAAAATTCCGAGGATCCTATGAAGGTTCTTGTACCGATCAAGCGGGTCGTGGATTACAACGTGAAGGTTCGCGTCAAAGCGGATCAGTCCGATGTGGATCTCGCCAACGTCAAAATGGCCATGAATCCGTTCTGCGAAATCGCAGTGGAAGAAGCAGTTCGCCTGAAGGAAAAAGGCGTGGCGACCGAGATCGTGGTTGTCACCGTGGGCACCAAGGCCGCCCAGGAGCAGCTGCGTACGGCCATGGCGCTGGGCGCCGACCGTGCCATCCTGGTCGAGACCGACGAAGCCGCGCAGCCGCTGGGCATCGCCAAGGCGCTGAAAGCCCTGGTGGACAAAGAGCAGCCGCAGCTGGTGATCCTCGGCAAGCAGGCTATTGATGGCGACAACAACCAGACCGGCCAGATGCTGGCGGCGCTGGCCGGCATGCCACAAGGCACCTTTGCTTCGGAAGTGAACGTGGCTGAAGGCAAGGTGAAAGTGACTCGTGAAATCGACGGTGGGCTGCAGACGGTCGAGCTGAACCTGCCGGCGGTAGTCACCACCGACCTGCGCCTCAACGAGCCGCGCTACGCCTCCCTGCCGAACATCATGAAGGCGAAGAAAAAGCCGCTGGATACCGTGTCCCCGGCGGACCTGGGCGTTGACCTGACACCCGGCATCAAGACCCTGAAAGTCGAGCCGCCGGCCGAGCGCCAGGCCGGTATCAAGGTGGCTTCCGTCGAGGAGCTGGTGGACAAACTGAAAAACGAAGCGAAGGTGATCTGATGAGTATCCTGGTCTACGCCGAACACGATAACGCCACGCTGAAAGGGGTCACCCTCAACGTCATCGCCGCAGCGCAAGCCATCGGTGGCGACATCACCGTGTTGGTGGCTGGTGAAGGCTGCGCCGCTGTAGCTGACGAAGCTGCCAAAGTAGCCGGCGTCAGCAAGGTGCTGCTGGCGGACAACGCCGCTTACACCCACCAGCTGGCCGAGAACGTTGCTGCGCTGGTAGCCGAAGTGGGCAAGGATTACACGCACATTCTGGCAGCCGCGACCACCAGCGGTAAAAACTTCGCACCGCGTGCCGCGGCGCTGCTGGATGTGGGTATGATCTCCGAGATTTCCTCGGTGGAGTCGGCCGACACGTTCAAGCGTCCGATCTACGCCGGTAACGCCATTGCCACCGTGCAAAGCAGTGATGCCATCAAGGTTATCACTGTGCGCGGCACCTCCTTTGATGCCGTTGCGGCTGAAGGCGGCAGTGCCGGTGTTGAAACACTGGGCAGCGCCACGGACGCGGGCATTTCCAGCTTCGTTGGCGAAGAGTTGGCGAAATCCGACCGCCCGGATCTGACTGCTGCCAAGGTAGTGATTTCCGGCGGCCGTGGCATGCAGAACGGCGACAACTTCGAGATGTTGTACACGCTTGCCGACAAGCTCGGTGCTGCGGTGGGTGCCTCCCGTGCGGCGGTGGATGCCGGCTTCGTGCCCAACGACATGCAGGTCGGCCAGACCGGCAAGATCGTGGCGCCGGAGCTGTACATTGCCATCGGGATTTCCGGTGCCATCCAGCATCTGGCCGGCATGAAGGATTCCAAGGTCATCGTGGCCATCAACAAGGACGAAGAAGCGCCCATTTTCCAGGTGGCGGACTACGGCCTGGTGGCAGACCTGTTCGACGCCGTGCCGGCGCTGCAAAGCCAGCTATAAGTTTTTCGGCATACACGAAAAAGCCTGACCCCGTACAGGGCGTCGGGCTTTTTTGTGCCTGTCATCATCTTGCGCCTGCCGCCTTCGTCCTGCGACAGGCGCTCACGTGAAGCCGACAGAATGAGCGACAGTGTTCTCTATTCACTGGCCGCGGCTGTTATGCTTGCAACCCTTTCCCGGCCACGGAGGCCCACCCATGTTTGCTGAATTGTTCACCGACTCCGCCTTGTGGCTGCTCCTCGGCTTCCTGCTGATTATTTCAGAGCTGTTCGTCACCGGGCTGGTGGCGGTGTTTTTCGGCATTGGCGCCGTGGTGGTGGGTTTGCTGGCGTTATTCGGGCTGGTCACCAGCCTCACCACGCAGCTTTGGCTATTCGGCATCATCAGTCTGTTGTCGCTGTTTGCGGCGCGGCGTCGTTTCCAACGCTGGTTGCGGGGCAGCGTAGGCGATGCGGCCTCGGGGCAGATGTCGAGCGGCGAGCGCGGCAACCGCGTCACCGTGCTGGCCGATTTTGTCGACGGTGCCGGCCCGGTGCAGCTGCGTGGCACCAAATGGGACGCTGAATCCACCGAGCCATTGAAAGCAGGCGACAGCGCCTGGGTTCAGGGCAACCGCGGTATTGTCCTCATTGTCAGTACAACCCGGCCGTAACGGCCGCAGCGCAGATTTTCACACAAGGAGCAGGGCACATGTCGATAGCGACGATACTCGCCGGTCTGGCGGTAATCTTTATTGTAGTGGCGGTGATCAAGACGGCGCGTATTGTGCCCCAGCGTTCGGCCTTCGTGGTGGAGCGCCTGGGCAAGTATGCCAAGACACTGGACGCAGGCTTTCACTTGCTGATCCCGTTTGTGGACCGGGTGGCTTACCGGCACACCTTGAAAGAAGAAGTGATCGATGTGCCGCAGCAGTCCTGTGTCACCAAGGACAATATCCAGGTGGTGGTGAACGGGGTGATCTATCTGCAAGTGATTGATCCCAAGCGCGCCAGCTATGGCATCTCGGAGTACCGCTACGCGGCGATGCAGCTTGCGCAAACGACGCTGCGTTCAGTGGTCGGCAAGATCGATCTGGACAAGACCTTCGAAGAGCGAGAGAGCATCAACGAGCAGGTGGTGCGGGCGCTGGACGAAGCCGCCCAGCCCTGGGGCGTCAAGGTGCTGCGCTACGAAATTGCCGATATCGACCTGCCGGCCACCATTCTCGATGCGTTGGAAAAGCAGATGCGTGCGGAGCGGGAGCGCCGTGCAGTCGTTGCCCAGTCGGAAGGGGAGCGGCAATCCAAGATCAACGTCTCGGAGGGGCTCAAGCAGGAGATGATCAACGTCTCCGAGGCAGAGAAACTGCGGCAGATCAACGAGGCGGAAGGTAAGGCGCGCGAGATCGAACTGATCGCCGAGGCCACCGCACGCGGTCTTGAGCGGGTGGCGGCAGCCATTGATGCCCCCGGCGGCAAGGACGCGGTGGGGCTGCGTGTTGCCGAGCAGTATGTGCAGGAATTCGGCAATCTGGCGAAGACCAACAACACCATGATCCTGCCCGCCGAGTTGAGCAATATCGGCGCAGCGGTGGCAGCAATCACGAAAACGCTGGAAACAGCCCGTAGCTGACCAGGAGAAAAATGACAATGCCCGGCACGTCCGGGCATTGTCGTTTTCGGGCAGTCTGCCCCGGTAAACATCTTGTATCGTTTTCACGCCCTGGTTTAATGTTGAGCAGTTCCACCATCGCGCCTGGAGCTACCAGCATGCTTTGGCCCTTGCCGAAGGCTGCGGTTGTCTCCCCCTGAATCGGCGAGGCCAGCATGACCAGAACAACAAACACATCTTCCTCTGCCGGCGCTGCGGCGCAGGCGGCGGCTCCCATTGTTTCTCTTGGCAGGCGGCGTTTCCTGCGCCACGCCTTACTTGGCAGCGCTGCCGTTCTGGCAGTGGCCGGCGGCGGTTTTGCCTGGCTCAGGCGCTCGCCCGTGGATCAGCTGCCAGTGCCGGAAACGATCCGGCATCTCTCCGATGCGGAATATCATTTGCTGCACCGTGCCGCACAGGTGCTGCTGCCCGTTGCCGGCTCGGCACTGGTGCCGCTCTCACAAGTGCCGGTGGTGGCCAATATTGATCATATGGTCGGTTTGCTGCCGGCGCATATTCGCAAGCAAGTGGGCATGGGCCTGACACTGTTTGATAACGCTGCCGTGATCGCGGGCTGGCACGGCCGGCGTTTTGTCGATCTGGATGATGCCGCAGCGGTGGATTATTTTGACCGCTGGGCGAGCGGCAACAGCATTCAGCGTGCGCTCTCGACATTGGTCAAGCGCTTTGTCTATATCGCCTACTGGCGCGATCCGGTGACCTGGGAAGCGGTCGAGTTCGATGGGCCGGTATCGGAAAGATGGGGCCTGGCTTATCTGGGCAATGCGCCGCTGCCTCAGGAGCAGGGGGAGGAGAGGGCATGACCATCCAGATCAATCAAGGCTTGCCCGTGGTGCAAGCCAGTGATGTTCGGCAGGCAGCGCCCGGCGGGCAGCTGTCGCTGCGTGCTGATGTGGTAGTGGTAGGCTCCGGGGCCGGTGGTGCCGTGGCTGCGTACGAGCTGGCCCGCCAAGGGCTGGATGTCATCGTGCTGGAAGCCGGGCCTTATATTCCCTCCACGGCCTTTACCGAAGATTTTGCCGACAGCCTCGAAACGCTCTACGAGGAACATGGCAGCCAGACCAACAAGGACGGTGATCTCCTGATCCTGCAGGGCCGCTGTGTTGGCGGCTCGACGGTAGTGAATGGTTGTGTGGCATTCCGGACACCAGATTTCATTCTCGATGAGTGGCGCCGTGATTTCGGCTTGAACGACATGACGCCGGACGTGCTCACGCCTTATTTCGAGCGCGTGGAAAAGCACCTCTCCATCAGCACCAATGGCCCACATGAAATCGCCCGCCATAGCCAGGTGATCAAGGCTGGAGCGGAGAAGCTGGGCTGGTCGGCCAAGCCGTTTCAGCGCAACGTGAAGCAATGCGCGCTCACCGGGCATTGCTTGTCCGGCTGCAAGACCGACCGCAAACAGTCGATGTTGGTGACTTACCTGCCCTGGGCGGCCGCACACGGTGCCCGGATTCACAGCGATACACGCGTCACGCGGCTGCTCAGCAAGAATGCCCGCGTCACCGGCATCGAGGGTGAGGTGGTAGATCGCCATGGCGAAAAAGTGGCTGACATCCGGGTGGAGGCGCCACGGGTGGTGCTGGCCGCAGGAGCGGTGCAGACGCCGGTGCTGTTGCAGCGCAGCGAGCTGGGCAACGATCAGGTGGGCCGAAATTTTGCCTGCCACCCGTCCTTTTATGTGGGCGCCCGTTACCCGCAGCCGATTCACCCCTGGCGCGGCGCCTTGCTGGGCATGTACGTGGATCAGTTCATGCGCCCGGAAGATGGCGGTTTTGTGCTTGAAGTGGGTGGGCTCGGTGTGGCCGAGATGTGCATGATCAGCGAGCCGGGCACCGGCCAGCCGTACGTGGAATTCATGGAAAATGCCCGCTACAACGCCGGCATCGTGACGTTGATCCACGATCACAACGTGGGCGAGGTGCGCTGGCGCGGGGATCACAAGACCATCGATTACCGGCTCAGCAAAAAAGATTTTCCGGCCATGATGCTGTCTTTGAAGGCGGCCATCCGGTTGCATCTGGCGTCCGGTGCGGAGGAGGTTTTCCTGCCCACCACCGAACGCCTGGCGGTGCGCGATGCGGCGGAGATCGATGCAGCAGTGGGCCGCATAGCCAACCAGCCGCACGCGCTGCGGATGGTGTCCTACCATCCGCAAGGCAGTTGCCGGATGGGCGCGGACCCGGCCAATAGCGCCGTGGATGCCAGTGGCCGCTTGCACGGCACCGAAGACGTATATGTGGCCGATGCCAGTCTGCTCCCCACCTCGCTGATCGTGAATCCACAAGTGACCGTTTATGCTCTGGCGAACTATGTCGCCGACCGGATGCTGGAAAATCCGCGCAACAGGCCCTAGACTCCAGAGTACAAAAAAAGCCAGGCCCGCAGAGGCCACCTGTGGAGACAGGTCAGATGCATAATAATAACCCCGGCCCTGATGAGCCGGGCTGGATGTCGGGCCTTGCGCCTTTGTCACGCCGGGGATTCCTACGTACTGCCTTGTTGGGTGCCGCAGCACTCAGCACGGGGTGTGCCAGCCTGATGCGACGAGGCCAGGTTGCGCCGCCTCGTTACCAGCACCTTTCCGAAGATGATGCGCTGGTGTTACAGCAGCTTGTTCGCGTACTGCTGCCCACCGCCGAGCACGGACTGCCCTCAAGTTACTCCGATGTGCCGACCTTGCAGAATATCGACGGTATGGTCGGGCAAATGTCTGACCAGACTCGCGAGCTGCTCGGGCTGGGACTGTGGCTGTTCGAACGCCGCCCGATGGCCAGTTTCCAGTTCAGCCGTTTCAGCCGCCTTGATGAGCCACAAGCGCTGCGTTATGTGCAGGCGATGCAAACTGGCAACTTCGTCGAACGCGGCCTGATGAGCACGCTCAAGACGCTGGTGTGCGTGAACTACTGGCGCGATGCACGCACCTGGCCGGCGCTTGATTATCACGGCCCGGTCACGGAGCTGTGGGGCGTGCGCCGGTTGGGCAACGCTCCTTTGCCGCAAGCCTGAAGGGAAAAAATCATGCGCATCATCAATGTGCCCCGCGAGGGCGTGCCGGTATTCACGGCAGAAGATGTTCGCCGCGATCCCGCCATGGGCCGCCGCGTTAACGTCAAGACAGAAGTGGTGGTGGTCGGCTCAGGTGCGGGCGGCGCCATGGTGGCCTATGAACTGGCGAAAGCCGGGCGACAGGTGCTAGTCCTGGA
Organism: Alcanivorax quisquiliarum; assembly: GCF_023051175.1. Taxonomy (GTDB): domain Bacteria; phylum Pseudomonadota; class Gammaproteobacteria; order Pseudomonadales; family Alcanivoracaceae; genus Isoalcanivorax; species Isoalcanivorax quisquiliarum. Next base: position 171,700 of record NZ_JALKII010000001.1, read on the forward strand.
ATCCGGCCGCTATTACCCCAGCGCACGCTTTACCGAGCATCTGGGCGATACCATGACCCAGGTGTACCGGGAACAGGGCAGCCAGTTCAACAGCACGGCGGACGTGTTGTTCCCCGAAGGGCAATGTATCGGTGGCTCCACCGTGATCGGTGCCGGGGTCATGCAGCGGCCGCCGGATTCGCTGTTGCAGCGGTGGGCCAACGAGCTGTCTTTGCCGCAATTTGCACCTGCGACGGTGGCGTCGGTATTCGCCGAAGTGGGCCGCGAACAGTTTGTGCATCTCAATGAAGCGCACGAGATCAACGCCACCGCGCACAAGGTGATTAAGGGCTGCGAGAAAATGGGCTTCAGCTGGAAGCCGGTGGCGCGCAATGTGCGCCAGTGTGCGCTGACCGGCCATTGCTTGGCTGGTTGCTTGTCGGATCGCAAGATGTCATCGCTGGTGACGTACTTGCCGTGGGCGGCCGCCTATGGTGCGCGACTGTTTGCCGATTGCCATGTGAGCCGGGTGCTGCTGCGTGGCGGGCGTGCTGTGGGTGTCGAGGCCGTGGTGCGCGATCCGCAGACCGGGGCAGAAGTTTCGCGCATGCGTGTGGATGCGGAAGTGGTCGTGGTGGCCGGTGGCGCCATGCAGACGCCACTGTTGCTGCAACGTAGCCAAATTCCCGACAGCAGCGGGCAGATCGGCCGCAATATGGCGGTGCAGCCGTTTGTGCAGGTGCTGGCGCAATATGAAGAGCCGCTGTACGGGTTTCGCGGGGCGCTCGTCGGGGTCGAAATTGATGAATTCATGGAAAGCGACGGCTATATGTTCTTTTCGGCACTGGCCGAGCCGGAGCAACTGATGGTGCAGGGCGAGCAGGCGGCAGGCGCGGAACATATCGAATTCATGAAGCGTTACCGCCATCTGGCCGGGCTGAATGCCTTTGCGCTGGATGAAGGGCGCGGCACAGTGAGCTGGGAAGGCGATCTGGAAACCGGCCGCAAGGTGATCAGCTGGAACCCGAGCCAGGCGGAATTCGACAAACTCAAACACGGCGCTGCGCTGGCGGCACGGGTGTTTTTCGCCGCCGGCGCGAAGCGCGTGCATATGCCAAGTTTCCGGCCACTGCATGTGGACTCGGTATTTGAGCTGGATCATACGCTGGATCAGATCAGCCACGGCCTCAAAGGCATGTATTCGTTGCGGATCAATTCCTTCAGTGCACACGGCACTTGCCGCATGGGCACGGATCGTTTTCAGAGCGTGGCCAATCCGCAAGGCGAAGTGCACGATGTGAAGGGGCTGTTTCTGGCGGACGCCAGCTTGCTGCCGGAGCCGATTCCGGCGGCGCCGCACTGGACAGTCCAGGTGATGGCAAAACAAGTGGCGCGCAATATTCTGGCCAGTGCCAGCGGCCTGTTTCTGGACGGCAACGCGTAGCGCTTGAGGGTGGGACAAGCGGAAAGTCAGAAAGCGCCCGGTCAGGTGTCCCGCGGGCGGGCTGCGGTGCGAGGTGATCGCGCCGGCCGGCCACAACCCTTGGGGGGTATGTCTGGTCGCTTTGCTGACGCACCTGGAGTGGCCGGTGTCATTCCAGATGCGTCAGCCGCGCACGCGCAGGCGTCCAGGTGCTCGCTCAGCCCTCGGTGGTTTCCGCGTCATCCGCGACGAATTCGACCAGCAGAGTGCCTTCGCTCACGGTCACGCCGGGGCCGAACGGCAAGGCGTGAACAACGCCGGGGGCAGAAGCCCGCAAGGTGTGTTCCATCTTCATCGCTTCCATGGTGATCACCGGGCTGCCAGCGTCAACTCGGGCGCCAGCCTCCACATGGTGTGCCACCACGGTGCCGTTCATGGGCGCCGCGAATGCGGCCGCAGCACCCATTGCACCACCGGCCAACGGCGCCGGGCGCAGCGACAGGGTGTCCACATGGCCATCGCAGAACAGATAAAGAACGTCGCCCTCGATTGCCCCGTGTATCTGCATGCTGGCTCCCTCTGTGCTGCGCAGTTCACCGGAGGCGGCGTGCCAGTGCAGGGCAACAGTGGTGTCGTTCCAGCGCGCTTGCAGCGCGTTGTCCGGGCCTTCGAGCTGGATTGCGTGCATCACCTCATCTTGCTGCAATGTGACGGTATAGCGCGCTGGCAGCCAGGCTTGCCAGCTGTTCAGGGTATCCCACGGATCGTTGCCGGTTTTGGCGCGTTGCCGCTCTCGCAGCAGCAAGGCGGCACCGGCCAGGCGTAGCGGCAGGGTGCCGTCGTCCGGCCCGGTGTCGGGGTTGTGCTGCTCCAGAAAACGTGTAGAAAGGTCGGCTTCCACAAATGCCGGGTGCGCCAGCACATTCAGCAGGAAGGCAATGTTGTGGCGGATGCCGGCGATATGCGTGTGCACCAATGCCTGGCGCAGGCGGCGCCGCGCCTGTTCCCGATTGCTGCCGTAGCAAATGACCTTGGCAATCATCGGATCATAATGATCGCTGACCTGATCGCCACGGCCGAAACCGGTGTCCACGCGCAGGCCGGGCAGTTCGGGCCAGTCGCAGACCGCCAGAGTGCCGGAGGAGGGCATGAACTGCCGCGCCGGATCTTCGGCATACAGCCGCACCTCGATAGCGTGGCCATTGATTGTCAGCTCGTGCTGCTCACGCGGCAGTTGGCCACCAGCGGCCACGGTCAATTGCCAGGCGACCAGATCTTCACCGGTAATCAGCTCGGTGATCGGGTGCTCCACCTGTAGCCGCGTGTTCATTTCCATAAAGTAGAACTGGCCATCCGGCGCCAGCAAAAACTCGACGGTGCCGGCACCCTGATAGTTGATCGCACGCGCTGCCCGCACAGCGGCTTCACCGAGCTGCTGCCGCAATGCCTCGCTGACACCGGGGGCGGGCGCCTCTTCGATGATTTTCTGGTGGCGCCGCTGTACCGAGCAATCCCGTTCGAACAGGTGAACGGTGTTGCCGTGCTGATCGGCAAATACCTGCACCTCCACGTGGCGGGCGCTTTCCAGATAACGCTCCAGCAGCACACGGTCGTCGTTGAACGCATTGCGCGCTTCACGGCGTGCCGCCGCCAGCGCTTCGAGAAAACTTTCGGCGTCGTTGACGATGCGCATGCCCTTGCCGCCGCCGCCGGCCACGGCCTTGATCAGCAGCGGAAAACCGATTTCAGTAGCGGCCTTGGCCAAGGCGTCGTCGCCGGGTTCTGCTTCATCAAAACCGGGCAGCACCGGTACGCCGTGCTCGGCCATCAGTTGCCGCGCAGCAGCCTTGTCGCCCATCAGGCGAATGGCATCCGCGCCGGGGCCGACAAAAATCAGCCCTGCCCTGGCGCAGGCTTCGGCGAAGGCGGCGTTCTCGGAAAGAAAGCCGTAGCCGGGGTGAATGGCATCGGCGCCGTTTTCCTGTGCGGCGCGAATGACCTTGTCGATATCCAGATAACTTTCTCGTGCCGGTGCCGGGCCCAGCCGGACAGCGCGGTCGGCGCCGCGCACATGGGGCAGGGTTGCATCCGCATCGGAGTAGACCGCAACGGTCTCGATGCCAAGCTCTCGGCAGGTGCGCTGGATGCGGCAGGCAATCTCGCCACGGTTGGCAATCAACAAACGGTTAATCATCTCGGGTTCCTCACCGGGCGGCTCAGGGCGTGCGCCACGCCGGGGCACGTTTTTCCAGAAAAGCGTTCAAGCCTTCGCGGCCTTCGTCGGTGCTGCGCAAGGTGGCAATCAATTCCGCTGTCCAGGCGACAAGCTCATCGTCCGCAGGGCGGGTGGCCACATGCCGTATCAGCGAGCGGCTTTTGATTTGTGCTTGCGGTGCGCCGGCCAGCAGGGCTTCCACGCAACGATCCACTGCCGCGTCAAGCTCGTCCTCCGGAACCGCCTCGTGCGCCATACCAATGTGCACCGCACGTTGCGCATCAATCACTTCCGCGGTCATGAAATAGCGCTGCGCCTGGCGTGTGCCGATGGCGTGTACGACGTAGGGCGAGATCACGGCCGGCAACAGCCCGAGGCGCACCTCACTGAGGCAGAATCGGGCGGTATCTGCCGCCAGCGTAATATCGCTGGCGCAGGCCAGCCCGGTTGCGCCGCCGTACGCCGCGCCTTGCACGCGGGTGATAACCGGCTTCGGTGCTCGGGCGATGGTGCTCATCAGTGCCGCCAGACGCGCCGCATCCGCACGGTTTTCTTCCCGGCTCATATCAGCCATGCGGCGCATCCAGTTGAGATCGCCACCGGCACTGAAGTGCTGGCCGGCACCAGCCAGCACCATGACGCGGGCGTCGGACTCGCCCGCCTCGGTAACGGCGCGAATAATGTCTTCGATCAGTGCATCGTCAAAAGCATTACGCTTTTCCGGGCGATTCAGTGTGATGCGCGCCAGCGGGCCGTCGTATTGCAGCAATATGCTCATGCAAGCTCCCTGTGATTACATGCGGAACACGCCGAAGCGCGTCTCCGGAATGGGGGCGTTGAGGCTGGCCGACAGCGCAAGCCCCAGCACATCGCGGGTGCTGGCCGGGTCGATGATGCCGTCATCCCACAGGCGTGCGCTGGCGTAATACGGCCGCGCCATGGTGTCGTATTGCTCGACCATGGATTGCTGAAACGCTTCCGCTTCCTGCTCGCTCCATTGCTCGCCGCGTTTGCGCAACGACGCCTGGCGCACCTGAGTCAGCACGCTGGCCGCTTGCTCGCCGCCCATCACACCAATACGCGCGTTCGGCCACATGAACATGAAACGCGGATCGTAGGCGCGCCCGCACATGCCGTAGTTGCCCGCGCCATAGCTGCCGCCGGTGACCACCGTGAGTTTTGGCACGGCGGCGCAGGCTACGGCATTGACCATTTTTGCGCCGTGCTTGGCAATGCCCTCGGCCTCATATTTGCGGCCGACCATGAAGCCGTTGATGTTCTGAAGGAACAACAGTGGAATTTTGCGTTGACAGCACAGCTCGATGAAATGCGCGCCTTTTTGCGCGGATTCGGAAAACAGAATGCCGTCGTTGGCCAGGATGCCCACCGGGAAACCGTGAATGCGGGCAAAGCCGGTGACCAGTGTGGTGCCGTAGCGGGCCTTGAATTCATCCAGCTCGGAGTTATCCACGATGCGCGCAATGATTTCCCGTGCCGGCATCGGCTGGCGCGTGCTGGCCGGGATGATGCCGTAAAGCTCTGCAGGGTCGTAAGCCGGTGGCACTGGCGCAGCAATATCCAGCTGCACGGGCTTTTGCCAGTTCAGGCGCGCCACCGCCTGGCGTGCCAGCAGCAGCGCATGTGCCTCATCTTCTGCAAGGTGATCGGCAACACCGGATTGCTCGCAATGCAGTTGCGCACCGCCCAGCTCCTCGGCGCTGACTTCTTCCCCGGTAGCGGCTTTCACCAGCGGCGGGCCAGCGAGAAAGATAGTGCCCTGATTGCGCACCATGATGGTTTCATCGGCCATGGCTGGTACGTAAGCCCCGCCGGCGGTGCAGGAGCCCAGCACCACGGCAATCTGGGGAATGCCCTGAGCTGACATATTGGCCTGATTGAAGAAAATGCGCCCGAAGTGTTCCCGGTCGGGAAAAACTTCGTCCTGACGGGGCAGGTTGGCACCGCCGGAATCGACCAGATAGATGCAGGGCAGGCGGTTTTCTGCCGCGATAGCCTGAGCGCGCAAATGTTTCTTTACGGTCAACGGATAATAACTGCCACCTTTCACGGTGGGATCGTTGGCGACGATCATGCACTCCACACCGTTTACGCGGCCGATGCCGCCCACGCAGCCTGCCGCCGGCACATCTTCGCCGTACACGTCCATGGCCGCCAGCGGCGACAGCTCCAGAAAGGGCGAGCCGGGGTCAAGCAGGCGTGCAATACGCTCGCGCACCGGCAGCTTGCCACGCTCCCGCAGGCGCGCCTCGGCGGCAGCACCGCCACCGTGCGCGATCTGCGCCAACCGCGCTTGCAGATCCGCTTTCAGCGCCAGATTATGGGCACGATTTTCGGCAAAGCTGTCGCTGCCGGTATTGATGCTGGAAATAATTCTAGGCATGGTCGCTCCGTCCTCAGGACGTTTCCTTGAACAGTTCGCGGCCGATCAGCATGCGGCGAATTTCGCTGGTGCCGGCCCCGATCTCGTAAAGCTTGGCATCGCGCAACAGACGCCCGGTGGGATATTCGTTGATATAGCCGTTGCCCCCCAGGCACTGGATCGCTTCCAGCGCCATTTGCGTGGCGTTTTCGGCGCAATACAAAATCGCACCGGCAGCATCCTTGCGGCTGGTTTCGCCACGGTCACAGGCTTGTGCTACCGCATATAGATAGGCACGGCTGGCGTTCAACGTGACGTACATATCAGCGAGTTTGCCCTGCATCAGTTGAAACTCGCCGATGCTCTGGCCGAACTGCTTGCGCTCGTGCAGATAAGGCACCACCACATCCATGCAAGCCTGCATGATGCCCACCGCGCCACCGGCCAACACGGTGCGCTCGTAATCCAGCCCGCTCATCAGCACCCGCACGCCGTCATTGAGTTTGCCGAGGATATTCTCGGCTGGCACTTCGCAATTCTCGAACACCAGCTCGCAGGTATTCGAGCCGCGCATGCCGAGCTTGTCGAGTTTCTGCGCACGGCTGAAGCCGGGTGCATCGTGTTCGACGATGAACGCGGTGATGCCGCGTGGGCCGGCGTTGATGTCGGTTTTGGCGTAGATCACATAAGTGTGTGCATCCGGGCCGTTGGTGATCCACATCTTGTTGCCGTTGAGCACGTAATGATCGCCGCGCTTGTCGGCGCGTAATTTCATGCTCACCACATCGGAGCCCGCGCCCGGTTCGCTCATGGCCAGCGCGCCAACATGCTCGCCGGAGATCAGTTTCGGCAGATAGCGGGCTTTCTGCTGTTCAGTGCCGTTCAGGGAAATCTGGTTGACGCACAGGTTCGAGTGCGCGCCGTAAGACAGGCCGATCGAGGCCGAAGCGCGGGAAATTTCCTCCATGACGATGGTGTGGGCCAGATAGCCCAGGCCGGCGCCGCCGTATTCCTCGCTGGCGGTGACGCCGAGCACGCCAAGGTCACCCAGCTTGCGCCACATTGCCGCAGGGAAAGTATTGTCACGATCAACATCCGCTGCGATCGGCATGATCTCCCGCTCGGCAAAGGCACGCACGCTGTCACGCAAGGCAACCAGCGTTTCGTCAAAATTGAATTGCAGGGTGGGGTAGTGGCTCATGGCAGGCTCCGGGCACGGTTCGGTATCGGTTATTTATTGTGGATTTTCTGCATTGCATTCAGGCAGCGTTGCTCGGCTTCATCCAGCTCCTGTTGCATCACGCGGATGTCAAGCAACTGCTGCTCAAGCAAGCTGCGCTTTTCATGAATCTTTCCCAGCAGCGCACGTAATTGCGTCTGGTTGTTGTCAGTGCCGGGGTTGTACAGATCAATCAGCTCCCGGCTTTCTGCCAGTGACAGCCCCAGCCGTTTGCCGCGCAGGATCAGCTTCAGCCGCACCCGATCGGCAGGGCTGTAAATCCGCGTCTGCCCACGGCGCGCAGGAGTTAGCAGCCCGATATCCTCGTAAAAGCGGATCGTGCGTGTGGTGATGTCCAGCTCGCGAGCCAGCTCGCCGATGCTGTACTCTCGCGGCTCTCGTGGCTCGCGCCCGTCGGCGCGCTCTGGGGTGCGATTGGGTTGTTTCATGCGCTGCAAGGTAGCCCAAGTTGACGTTAACGTAAAGTGCAGCCGATGAGCGCCATTGTAGATCGGGAGCGCTAGTTTCCGACGAGGGATGCTGGCCGCCGTAAGCCCTGGCAGCTGGGTCGCCGGCCGCCGGGTCGCCGGCCGCACGGGTCGCCGGCCGCACGGGCTACGGGGTGGCGGTCTCGGGCAAGGCAGTGGTAACTTAGCGCGGCATCACGGCGCCGCTGCGACGCCGGTGCGTAGCGGCGCGTTGGTCAGCTCGGCAGGGCACTTTCGGCGACGCTGCGATATGGAAACTCCGCCCAGGAGATAGCGCTGCATGAATTATTCCCCCGCACCGGTCAGCAAGGATCGCAAGGTACTGCGCAGGATCGATTTCGGCGCGGCTCGAACATCGGTCACCGGGGTGCTGGCTGCGTTGGCGGTGTACGTCCTGATCGCCTGGGCCGGTCGTCTTTATCAGGATTTTGAGGGGCTGGCGCTGGGCCTCGGGCTGATGGTGCTTGTCGTCAGTGCTTATCGGCTGCTGATCGTGGCGCGCTTCGACACTCTTTATGCATCCGGGCCGGCGCGCTGGCGGACGCTGTTCGGGGTCGGGCTGCTAGCGCATGCGTGCGTCTGGGGTGCGATATTCGGCAGCGTGACGGTGTTGCATGGTGTCGGTTTCAATTTCTTTGCGGTAGCGCTGTACAACATTGGCGTCACCACCGGGCTCTCGGGCGCCTGGATGGCTTCACTGCGCAGTCGGCAGGTCTATATTGCACTGATGTTCGTGCCAGCGATCATCGCATTGGCCGCCACCGATGTGCCGCAGGGCTGGTTGCTGGCGTTGTTGCTGGCAATTTATGCCGGCTATCTCTATCGCATGTTTGCCAGCCTGCACGATACCTTTTGGCATGCACTGGCACGCGTGCGGCGCCCGACGGCGTCCGCCCCGGCCGGGCTGCCACGATCCGGGCAGGATATTCAACTGAGCCTGGTGTACCGGCTGGCGCAAGAGCTGCGCACGCCGATGAATAGTATGCTGGGCATGCTTGCACTACTGGACGAAACCGAGCTGACCGACGAGCAAAAGGAATATCACCAGGTGGCGGCACAGTCAGGCCGCCTGTCGTTGTCGCTGATCGATGACGTGCTCGATTACAGCCGCATTCTTACTGGTCGTATTGCCCTCAACCCTGATTTTTTTGATGTGCGCGAAGCGCTGGAGCAGGCGCTGGACGCCTATGGTCACATCGCAGAAAGCAAAGGCGTCGAGCTGACTGCGGTGCTCAAGCATGATTTGCCGCGCCGGGTGCGAGGCGACCGCGAACGCATCATGCAAGTGCTGAACAACCTGCTGAGTAACGCGGTCAAGTTCTCCGACCAAGGCGAAATTCGGTTGGACGTGGATTTCCAGGGCGATAACGACGGGGACGGCCTGCTGCAATTGCGGGTGACAGATCAGGGAGTAGGCATGACGCCAGAGCAGGCGACCAGTCTGTTCGATGATCCGTTCCAGGCGCCGGAGGCCGATAACCCGGCGGCGCGCCGCGGCGGCTTCGGGCTGCTGGTGTGTAAAGGGTTGGCCGATGCCATGGCCGGACGTATCGGCGTGGAGAGCACGCCGGGCGAGGGCAGCTGTTTCTGGTTCGAGCTGCCAATGCAGGCGCAACCGTATATCTCGGAACGCACTGATTTGCGTCGAGTATTGCGCGATCAGCATTTGCTGGTGGTGGGCGCCGCCAGCGGCACTGCCGCCATGCTGGGCGAAGAAATGCAGGCGCTGGACGCGAATAGCGAAGTCATCGACGATTATGATGCCGTGCTGGGCGTACTGCGAGAAGGCCAGCGCGAAGGGCAGCGTCAATTGCTGTATCTGGATACCTGGGCGCGCCGTGAAGCGGCATTGAACCTGTGCCGGGCTGTGGCGGCTGATCCGGCACTGGCCGCAGTGCAGGTGATTCTGGGCGTCAGTGTCGATGAGCGTAGCCAGCCATCAGTGCAGAAACTGGTGCGTGAGCAGGGGCTGCCGGTGCTGACCCGGCCGCTGCATCGCCGTGCCCTGCGTTTGTTATTGTCGCAGTTGTATGGTCTGGATGATCCGCTGGCCACAGAACTGCAATTTGCCGAATTTGATGACCGGACGCAACGAAAGGACTATCGGCTGCTGCTGGTGGAAAACGATCACGCCAGTGAACTGGTGCTGCGGGGTATGCTGGCCAAGCTTGGCTATCCATTGAAAAGCGTCAGCGACGGCGAGGCAGCGCTGGCGCTGATGCAGCGGGAAACATTCGATCTGGTGCTGCTGGATTGCACGCTGCCGGGTATGGACGGTTTTGCCGTGGCAAGTGCAATCCGGGAACGGGAGCGGGCCGAGGCCAGCCCGCAGCAGGTGGCGCTGGATACACTACCACGGGTGCCGGTGATCGGCGTGAGCGCCGATATCATGGGTGGCGCACAAGCGCGTTGTTTTGCAGCCGGCATGGATGATGTGCTGGGCAAGCCCTTGCAGCTTGACCAGCTGGAGACGGTGCTGCGGCATTGGCTGCCGGCAACGCCCTCACAGAAGGAGAAGCAATGAGCACGCATCGTGCGCTGTTACTCGGCGCCACCGGGTTGATCGGCCAGCATCTGCTACAACGGTTGCTGACTGACCCACACTGGAGCGAGGTGCAGGTCATCACGCGCCGGCCGATCGCGACAGAGCATGAAAAACTGCACAAGATAGTGCTGCCGCTGACGCAAATGGCCAGCCGACCGGAGCTGTTTGCGGTGGATACCGTGTTCTGCTGCCTGGGCACCACGCTCCGGGCAGCCGGCTCGCGAGCCGCTTTCCGCCAGGTGGATTTTGATTTCTGTGTGCAGGCAGCGGAGCTTGCCCGTGCTCAAGGCGTAAACCATTTCCTGCTGGTGTCGGCCGTCAATGCAAGGGCCACCTCGCCAGTGTTTTACTCCCGCGTCAAAGGCGAGGCTGAAGCAGCTATCGTGTCGCTGGATTTTCCCTCTTTGAGTATTGTTCAACCGTCGCTGCTGCTGGGCCAGCGTGATACCCGCCGCCCCGGCGAGCAGGTGGCCGGGTTGCTGTTCCAGGCGGTGCGGCCATTGGCGGGCTGGAGCAATGCCAGCTGGCTGCCAGTGGAAGCGGCGCAGGTGGCCGATGCCATGGCGGTTGCCGGCCGGGCGCCGCAACCGGGTACGCGCCGGTTGCGCTATCGCGACTTGAAAACGCTGGCAGCACGCATTGACGAGCAGCCTCGCAAGCCCGTATGAAGCCGACGTTTTTTGCGCCGGCTGCCTCATCTCTTTTCTGTATAGGAGAATAAATCGTGACCTTCGTAACCTGTGATCTTTGTGACGAACATGCCGATAGCGTATCGGTGGTGACCGGGCTGCACTGGCGTAATTTTGGCGGCCGCAAGAATTTTGGCGGCCAGGTGGAGACGGTAAAATGTTTCGAGGACAACTCACGGGTGAAGGAGCATCTGGCCACGCCGGGCAAGGGCAAAGTGCTGGTGGTGGATGGCGGTGGCTCGCTGCGCAATGCGCTGATCGGTGACATGATTGCAGAAAACGCTGTGGAAAACGGCTGGGAAGGCGTGATCATCTATGGCGCCTGCCGCGATGTAGATGCACTTTTGCAGCTGGATCTGGGTGTGGTAACGCTGGGCTGCGTACCGATCAAGAGTGTGCGCCGGGGCGAAGGGCAGCTCAATATTCCGGTCAGTTTCGGCGGCGTGATTTTCCAGCCGGGGCACTGGGTTTATGCCGACAACAACGGCGTCATTGTGTCGCCTGCTGCACTGCTGTGAGCCACTCTGCGTGCTGGCCATGTCACGCACCGGCAGTTGCCGGCGCAACATGGCCACGCGAGTGAAAATGCCTGCTGCTTCGTGAATCTGAACGCCTTTGCGCGCGCTGTCGGGAACGATTCATGAACAGCGCACCTTGCTTGAGCAGCAGTTGCTCGATATCCGCTTCGATGCTCCCCGAGCCAGCGGGCCTCCCCCTTGGTGGGCTCCTCCTTCATAAAAGCAAGCCGTCAGCCGGCCGGCACGGTTCATTCCCCGTTCAGGAAGCTGACAGCGGGAGTTAAGTAAGCTGCCTCTATGCTGTGCGTGTGTTTCTTCAACCACGGAGCAGTCATGAAAAAGTTTGCAGCAACAACCCTGTGCATGGCCCTGGCGGGCACGGCCGGTCACGCTATTGCCGATGAGATGTTTGCCGGGGCCACGCTGGGCCAGAGCAGTAACAACATGCACAAATCGCGTGCGCTGGATGCACAGCTGGGCAACCCTGATCTGGATGGCGTGATCCATCGCAACAGCACCTGGGGTGCCCGAATTGGCCAGCGGGCGGGCCAGATGCGTTACTATCTCGGTTACGATCGGGTATCCAGCGAGCGCCGGGCCTACAAGCTGAGGCAGCAGACTCTGCTTGCCAGTGCCGATGCACTGATACCGGTTGGCATGCATGAAACAGCGCTGTTTGCCGGGGTGACTGGCGGGATAGTTCGTCTGAGCCAGGAAAGCAGCGGCTTCCACAGCCACAGTGACAACGGCTGGGCCGCTGGTGTGCAGGCTGGTGTGCTTCAAAACGTCGGTGACAAAGTGTCGCTGGAGGTAGGCTACCGTTACCTGCGTACCACGGTGGATACGCGCTTGCAGCCGCGGGGCGACGTGCGCGCCGGACGTATCTCGTTGCGCAGCAGCGGCCAGGCTTACCTCGGGGCCAACTACCGCTTCTGACGGCCTGATAGTAATCGGAGGCAACATGAAACTGTTGGTGGTGGAGGACGAGGCGTTGTTGCGCCACCATCTTTACAGCCGTCTGCGGGAGCAGGGGCACATGGTGGATGCCGTCCCCGACGGGCGCGAGGCGTTATATCACGCACACGAATTCCATCACGATATGGCGATTGTGGATCTGGGCTTGCCTGATATGGGCGGCCTGGATCTGATCCGAGAGCTGCGCAGCCAGGGCAAGACATTCCCGATTCTGATCCTTACTGCCCGAGGCAACTGGCAGGACAAGGTCGAGGGGCTGGCTGCCGGTGCCGACGATTACGTCGTCAAGCCGTTTCAGTTCGAAGAGCTTGAAGCACGATTGAATGCACTGTTGCGTCGCGCTGCCGGTTTTTCCCAACCGACCATCGAGGCCGGGGCGCTTTGCCTTGATCTGCATCGCCGGCAGGCGCTGGTGCGAGATGCCAGCCTCGGGCTGACAGCGTTCGAGTATCGAATACTGGAATATCTGATGCGCCACCATCAGCAGGTCGTCACCAAGGATCGCCTGATAGAGCAGCTTTATCCCGATGATCAGGATCGCGATCCGAACGTGATCGAGGTACTAGTAGGCCGGTTGCGTCGCAAACTGGCCGCGGTGCTGGAGACGCAGCCCATCGAGACGATCCGCGGCCAGGGTTATCTGTTTGCAGAGCGCTGCCAATGACCGGCTCTTTACGACTGCGCCTGATGTTCGGCGCCGCCGTCATGGCGGTGGTTTTCACGCTGGCGTTGCAACAAGGGTTGCAGCGTGGCTTCGGGGTGGCATTCGAGCACGCCATCGAGCAGCGACTGGCATCCGACGTCAGCACGCTTGTTTCCGCTGCGCGGGTGGAAAATGGCACACTGGCCATGCCGGAGCGGCTACACGCCGAGCAGTTCCATATTCTGGAAAGCAACAAGCTGCTGGGTTACATCTATGATCGCGACGGGCAGTTATTATGGCGCTCGGCGGCGACCGATGAGCTGCGGCTTGATTATCAGCCTTTTTATGAAACCGGGCAGGGGTACGAACTGCATCGCATTCAGGACGAAAATGGCGTGCCGCTGTTTGTTTATGATGCAGAAATCCGCCTGCTCGGGGGCGCGGATGTTGCCTACAGTATCGTTGTCATGCAGCCCGCCCGAGACTACGACCTGATGCTCAGTGGCTTGCGACAACAGCACTATCTATGGCTCGGTGCTGCCTTGCTCGGGCTGTTGCTGCTGTTATGGGTCGGGCTGAGCTGGGGGCTGATGTCTTTGCGCAGCGTTAGCCTTGAGCTTGATGAAGTGGAGACTGGCGAGCGCCAGCGCCTGAGCGAATCCCATCCGCGCGAGTTATTGCGTCTGACGCGCTCGGTAAACCGGTTGCTGGACAGCGAGCGGCAGCAACGGGTGCGCTATCGGCATTCACTGGCTGATCTGGCGCATGGCCTGAAGACCTCCCTGAGCTTGCTGCAAGCCACCAGCGATGTGATTGCGCGTGATCTTGGCCGGCGTGAACAGGTGCGGGTCATGGACGAGCAGATTGACCGGATGAATCAACAGATCGAATACCAGTTGCAGCGTGCGGCTGTGGGACGCAGCGGCTTGGTGCGGCATCGGGCGGCAGTGCAGCCGGTGCTGGCGCAGCTCAAGGCAACGCTGGACAAGGTTTACCACGAGAAACAGGTGCAACTGACCAGCGAGGTGCCGGCTGGGCTGACGCTGCCACTGGAGCCGGGCGCGCTACTGGAGCTGCTGGGCAATTTGCTCGAAAACGCCTACCGGCTTTGCGTCGTCCACATACGGGTGCAGGCGGAGGCGACGTCAGCCGGCTGGCGTCTGGTGGTAGAAGATGACGGGCCGGGGGTGCCGCCGGAAAAGCGGGCTGTGATCGTACAGCGCGGTGAACGGCTGGATACCCGGCATCCGGGGCAGGGTCTGGGGCTGGCCATCGTCGAGGATATTCTGGAAAGCTACGACGGCCACCTCAGCGTTACCACGTCGGAACTGGGGGGCGCACGCTTCGAGGTGCTGTTGCTGGCCTGATTCATTGTTCGACGGTGAGCGGCCGGCCGGTCAACGCACGCAATACGGCCAGCGGGCTGGTATCGGGCTGATACAGCTTTCGCGCAGGTAAATGCAGTGTCTGCTCCAGCAGATACTGCCCGGCCATGCTGGCATGTGGCACCTGATCCGAAAAACATACCCAGGTGGAGCCGGCAGGAAACGGCACCGTCACTTGCGGCGCGGTGTCCTGATAGGCAGCGTCGCGCTTCATGTTGTCATGCAGTTGTAGCATCAGATGATCGTATTCACTCCGCAAGGATTTGGTGATGCCGAGGCGCTTGAGCAAGCGCGCCTGCCAAGCGGTATAAGGGCGCAGATTCGGCAGGAACTGCCGCGCCACTTGCTCGAACGGTTCGCCGACGCGCCAGACTCGCGGCTCGCCCGCAGGGTTTATATTGGTGAAGACACGCAAAATACGCTCGCCGTTATTCGGGCGTGACGGAAAGGCATCCACATGCAGGCGGCGATCATCGGCGCGCCAGGATTGCCGCCGTTCACTCACGTCCATAGGCCGAAAGCTGGTTGCGCCCAGCGCAACGCTGGCCGTGTAGCGTGGCAATAGCGACTGGATCAGGTGCTGCGCGTGACGGCGGAAGCGTTGCATCATTGCTTCAAGCATCAACAGCGTGCCGTCACTGCCAACGGCGCCACTGAGGCCAGCGGAGGCGAAACTGATATTGCGTGTTTTCGGGCCGAGCAGGGCCGGTGTCAGCAGGGCATATTCGGTATCGTGCAGTGCGAAAGCGAGCTGCGGAAAGAACAATACTTTGCCGGTTTCCAGCGCCTGCGGGATGTCTGTGTCGGGATTATCGCAAGCCCAGCTATCCAGGCTCAGTTGCGTCACAGCATTGTTCACGGTGGGCGTTCCCCAGATTGATCACGGGAAAGCCAGTATAAGTGCGGTTATCTGAACCTGCCCTGAACACCGAGCAACTGGATAGGAAGGCGATAGTATCTGGTTGCCGACCTCCGTTAAACACCAGCATCGTCGAGGGCATCACTAACACCATCAAGGTGATCAAACGCAGGGCCTACGGCTACCGGGATCAGGAGTATTTCTTCCTTAAAATCCGTGCCGCCTTCCCCGGTATTCAACGATGAACCTTTTTTAGCCCCTCTTCCATTTTTCCACAAGGAGAGAGGGTGGCAAGAAAAGCTTGGTGTTTTTGAACAACCGATTGGTGCTTTCGCGGATACCGGAAATAGCTGCACAGAAAGCGACGACAAACCTTTTTTAGCCCCTCTCCCCTTGTGGGAGAGGGGTTGGGGAGAGGGGGAGATTATGGCAGAAAATATATACTCGGCATTTGAGCGAGAACGAAACTGGCTAGCGCTCGGGATTTTTTGATTGTGGAATTTTTATAGAAATTTCTACTGAAGAGAAGTGAAAATAGTGCAACATGTAGCAGGTATCGTGTCAGCTGCATGTCCGCAGCCCCCTCTCCCCCAACCCCTCTCCCACAAGGGGAGAGGGGGCAAAATCTGATTCGCTCACCCTTCGGGCCAGCCTGCGGCTGTTCTGCGCTTCGCTTGTCCCACAAGAGGCGAGGAGAGCAAAAAGATCGGTATTTTGGATAACCGTTTAGTGCTTTCGCGGATACCGGAAATGACTCCACGGAAATCGACGATGAACCAAAAAAACGGGGCGCAAGCCCCGTTTTTTCATGATACGTCGCGCTGTGGTGACGCGACATGTGCAAAGCCGGAAAACGGCTTATGGCAACAGGTGCTGCACGGCATCACGCTCTTCGGCCAGCTCTTGCTCGGTGGCCTGCATGCGAGCGCGGGAGAACTCATTGATCTCCAGACCCTGGACAATTTCCCAGTCGCCGTTCTTGCAGGTGCAGGGGAAGGAGTAGATCAGGCCTTCCTGAATGCCGTAGGAGCCGTCGCTGTAAATGCCCATCGATACCCAATCGCCCTCGGCGGTGCCCAGCGCCCAGCTACGCATATGGTCGACCGCAGCGGAGGCTGCCGAGGCAGCGGAAGAGGCACCACGGGCCTTGATGATGGCCGCGCCGCGCTGTTGTACTTCCGGGATGTAAGTGCCTTCGTACCAGCTCTGATCCACCAGATCGATGGCGGCCTTGCCGTCCACGGTAGCGTGGTGCAGGTCCGGGTACTGGGTGGAGGAGTGGTTGCCCCAGATCAGCATCTTTTTCACGTCATTGACGGTCTTGCCGACCTTGCCGGCCAACTGCGCCATGGCGCGGTTGTGATCCAGGCGGGTCATGGCGGTGAACTGGCGCGGGTTGATGTCCGGAGCGTTGCGCTGGGCGATCAGTGCGTTGGTGTTGGCAGGATTGCCGACCACCAGTACCTTGATGTCACGGCTGGCCACTTCGTTGATGGCCTTGCCCTGGACGGAGAAGATGGCAGCGTTGGCTTCCAGCAGATCCTTGCGCTCCATACCGGGGCCACGCGGGCGGGCGCCGACCAGCAGTGCGTACTGCGCATCCTTGAAAGCTACCTTGGGATCGTCAGTCTGGACGATGCCGGCCAGCAGCGGGAACGCGCAGTCGTCAAGCTCCATGGCGACGCCTTTCAGGGCCTCCAGCGCGGGCGTGATTTCCAGCAGTTGCAGAATCACCGGCTGGTCTTTGCCGAGCATGTCGCCGGAGGCAATGCGAAACAGCAGGGAATAGCTGATCTGGCCTGCTGCACCAGTGACTGCGACGCGTACGGGTGCTTTCATGAACAATCTCCATCTGTCGCCTGTGGGCGGTGTAAAAAGGGGAGACCGTCGCCAGTGCTTTGTGGGCGATCGGATGGGACGGAGACCCCAGGGCGGCGCGCATTATAAAGCAGTGGCGCGGGGTCCGCACCCCGCCCGCCAACGGGGCGGGTGAAAAGCAACGCAGGCAGCGCGAAACGGGCACACTGCCAGATAAAGCGTAAGGAGGTACAAGAAGGCATATGGACACTCATGCCATTGTTGTCGGAGCCGGCCCGGCTGGCGCCGCTGCGGCTTATTGCCTGGCAGCGGCGGGGCTGCCGCTGATCTGGCTGGATCGGCCGGCCCATGCCCGCGCCAAGCCCTGTGCCGGTGGCCTGACGCCGAAGGCCCTGCGGCTGCTGCCGGCTGACCCCTCCTGCGTGGTGCGCGAGCGCACCCGTGAAGTGTTGATGAGCTGGCGTGGCTATCGCACCTCTTCGTTTCAGGCGGGCAGTGATCTCTGTCTGCTGACTCACCGGCCGGAATTCGATCGCTGGCATCGCCAGCAGGCTCAACAAGCCGGCGCCGAGTTGCTGCATTGCGATGCGCTGGTGGGCGTGCGCCAGCACGACGACGGTGTTGCCTTGACGGTGCGCCACGACGGCCAGCGGCACACCTACCGGGCGCCCTGGCTGATTGCTGCCGATGGTGCGCACAGCCCGGTGCGCCGCCTGGTCTGCGGGCAACCTGTGCAGGCACCGGCTATTGCTATCGAGGGACAAGTGGCAACGCAGGACTGTGTGCGTTGGCCTGCAATGCAGTTTGATTTCGGCACCGTGGCCGGCGGCTATGGCTGGCTGTTTCCGAAAGGCGATCACATCAACGTGGGGCTCTACAGCTGGCGCCAGGGCACCGGGCTCGGGCAGGCTACGCTGGCAGCTTATGCGCGCCGGCAACTGGGCACGGATCAACTGACGGCCGTGCAGGGTTTCCCCATCGCCACGCAGGGTGCGCAATTGCGGCTGACGGCGGGCCGCGTACTGTTTACCGGCGACGCGGCCGGGTTGGCCGAGCCGTTGCTGGGGGAGGGCATCTACGGTGCGCTGCTCAGCGGTCGGCACGCCGCGCTGGCGCTCATGGAGGCCGGGGATGCGGTGCAGCGCTATGAACAGCTGATGATGCCGTGGCGCCATGAATTGGCACGCACCCGGCAGCTGACGCGGTTGTTCTACGGCAGCTTGCCGCTGGCATTTGGCGCCCTGGTGCATGGCTTGCGCCGCCCGGTTACCACTGGCATGGCCGATGGGCTGACACTGATGCAGAGCTGGCAGCGTTGGCTGAAGCCCGCTGACCGGGCCAGTGATGGATGAAATCAGGAAGGTAAGGAAGGCCAGGAAAATCTGGAACGCTGGGAACGGCGGGCTGACACGGATCAAGCCCGAGTATGTCACGCCGTGGCGAGCTCGCCATGGGCAGAGCGGGCCACGCCTGGTAAGACTGGCGTGGCCGTAAGTCTGGCGCGGAGGCTCAGGCGCTGGCGGCTTTCTCGATCTTGCGCACCTTGCGGGTGAGGCTGTCGAGCTTGCGGTTCAGCGCGGCCATGTCCTCGCGAGTGGGCACGCCCAGCAGATCGACAGTGCGCTGGCGCAGGGTGTCCAGCGTGCCCTCGGCGGCGGCTTTACCCGTGCCGGCTGATTTCTGCCGCGCTTCACCGGCTTTGACCAACTCCTCGAACAGCGCGGTGCCGCGCTCGCTCAGGCGCGTGGTCACGCCACGAGCGGCCTTGCGGGCCTGCTCCAGCGCACGGGTCAATTCTTCGCGGGCTTGTTCCAGGCGTGCGTTGATACCCGCCAGGCTTTCCTTTTCGATCTCAGGCATTATTTTGCTCCTTGGGCAGTGTGTTCTTGGTCAGGCGTCCGGTTCCCGGTGCCGGCTCACAGGTGGGAGCACCCATGATCAGCCAGCAGTCTAGCGGGCCGACGGTGCGGCTCCGGGCATAGCTGTCGGACAATTGAACACAGGCCGCGTGCCTGGGCAGGAGAAGGGCGTCGATGACACAGCAGGCGATAGAGATTGAAACCGGGCGGGTAACGGGCTTGCGCCGCGAGCAGGGTATTACCGAGTATCGTGGCATCCCCTTTGCGGCGCCGCCAGTCGGCGCTTGGCGTTGGCGCGGGCCGCAGCCGGCTTTGCCCTGGTCTGGCGTGCGTGCAGCGGAGCGGGTTGCCATGCCGGCCTGGCAAGAGCGCAACCCGATGATGGGGGTGGATGAAATCGGCGATGATTGTCTGGCGGTGAACATCTGGGTGCCGGAAGGGGATGGCCCGTTTCCGGTGATGGTCTGGTTCCATGGCGGCGGTTACACCAGCGGCTCGCCATCGCAGCTGTTGTATCATGGTGCACGGCTGGCTGCCGCGCAGCAGGTGATTGTTGTCAATGCAGCCTACCGCCTGGGCGTGTGGGGCTATGGCTGTTTTCCCGAGCTTGAGGCAGACGGCAACCTTGGCTTGCGCGATCAGATCGCCGCATTGGCCTGGGTGCAACGCAACATTGCCGGCTTCGGTGGTGATCCACGGCAGGTGACTGTGTTCGGCGAGTCCGCAGGCGGTTTCAGCGTCGCCACATTGTTGGCGACGCCCGCCGCAGATGATCTGTTTCAGCGGGCAATCGTGCAATCCGGTTCGGCCGACATGGTGCTGGCGCCGGCAGAGGCGGAGGGTGTCAGCTGCCGCGTGGCGCAGGCTCTGCCCGCCGGCATGACGCTGATGGATGCCTCGGCACGGGATATCGTTAAAGCCCAGCGCGCTGCCTACAGTAGCCCGGTGCTGCGCGGATTGCGGCAAAGCACGCCAAGCCAGAGCATGGTGTTCATGCCGGTCGTCGATGGTGATTTGCTGCCCCGGCGGCCACTTGATGCCATTGCTGCCGGCTGCGCCCGCGACCGGGCAATCATGGCGGGTGTTTGCCGTGACGAATACCACTTGTTCCAGTACGCGCCGCCGTTCAACGGCGGCAAGCAGATGGCGGCGCTGCGGGAGGTGGCCGACGCTGCCATCTTCCGCCGCTTCATGCGGGCATTGCCGGAGCACGGCGAAGCCGCGTTCGTTCACTATCAAGAGCAGGTGACGCCAGACCCCCGCCGCTGCAACCTCGACTGGTTCAGCGCCATGGAGGGCGACAACCTGTTTCGCGTGCCGACACAGCGGCTGCTTGATGCGCAGCACAGCGCGGGCGGCCAGGCCTGGGCGTTCCAATTCACCTGGGAGGCGGAAATGTTGGGCGTGCCGCTAGGCGCCTGCCATGTGGTGGATGTGCCCTTTGTGTTCGGTATTACCGATACGCCGGTAGGGCAGCTGTTTACCGGCGGCGGCGAGCAGGCCGCGGCGTTGTCCCGCCGCGTGCAGCAGGCATGGGGCGATTTTGCGCGGGGTGAATCACCCGGCTGGGCGCCGTGGCCTGCCGGGGCGGAGCTGCTGGGCCGTGAGCAGGGCATGGCACCGATTCTGGACGAAGCGAGGGCGGCATTGTGGGAGCCGATCATTCCTGCGGGCGATCCCGCCGCCGGGGCTGGCGGGGCGCACACATAGACCAACGCCGGCGAAACGGTAGAATAGCGGCCCTGGACGTGTGGCCCTGAATGTGTGGAGAGGCAGTATGAGTAGTGTCGCGGAATTGATCGAGCGCAAGGTGCGAGAGGCGTTGCCTGTGGCACACTTGGAGCTTGAGAACGAAAGCCATCAGCACAGTGGCCCGGCGACCGATTCGCACTTCAAGCTGGTGCTGGTGTCCGACGCCTTCAGCGGCCTGCGCCTGGTGCAGCGGCATCAGAAAATCTACGCGCTGGTGGCGGAAGAGCTGGCGGGGCCGGTGCATGCACTGGCGCTGCACACCTTTACCCCGGAAGAATGGCAGGCTCGCGGCGCTGAAGCCGCTGATTCGCCAAACTGCCGAGGTGGTAGCCAGAGCAGCTGATATACCCGTCTTTCCGAGCGCCTGAACAGACCGAGTACACCATGAGCCAGATTGTTGTTGCCGCCCTCTACAAGTTTGTGCAGCTGGATGATTTTGAAGCACTCCAGGCCCCGCTGCGGGCCGAAATGGAGCGGATGGGCGTGCGCGGCACGCTGCTGCTGGCCAGGGAAGGGATCAACGGCACCATTTCGGGCACCCGCGCAGGCGTGGATGGTGTGCTGGGCTGGCTGCGCAGCGATGAGCGTTTCGCCACGCTTGAGCATAAGGAGTCATTGCATGCCGAGCATCCGTTCCTGCGCTCCAAGGTCAAGCTGAAAAAAGAAATCGTCACCATGGGCGAGGAGGGCATTGATCCACGTCATGTGGTGGGTACCTATGTGACGCCGGCAGATTGGAACGCATTGATTTCCGATCCCGAGGTGTTGCTGATTGATACGCGCAACGACTACGAATATGAGGTCGGTACGTTCAAGGGCGCGGTCAATCCCAACACCCGCAGCTTTCGGGAGTTTCCCGCCTATGTGCGGGCAAACCTGGATCCGGCCCGGCATCGCAAGGTGGCAATGTTCTGTACTGGCGGGATTCGCTGCGAAAAATCCACGGCGCTGCTCAAGCAGGAGGGGTTCGAGGAGGTCTATCACTTGCAGGGCGGTATTCTGAAGTATCTGGAAGAGGTGCCCCGCGACAGCTCGCTATGGGAAGGCGAGTGCTTCGTATTCGACGAGCGTGTGACGGTGGATCATGATTTGCAGCCGGGCAGCTACGATCAGTGCCATGCGTGCCGGCGCCCGATTTCCGAAGAGGAAAAGCAATCGGCGCAATATCAGCCGGGCGTGTCATGCCCGAAGTGCTTTGACAGCTCCACCGAGGAGCAAAAACAACGCTTTGCCGAGCGTCAGAAGCAAATAGAACTGGCCAGGCGCAAAGGTGTGCCGCACCGGGGCAGCAATCCGCGTGAGGCGAAGCAGGGCAGCAAAAGCGCCTGATAGCACGTCCACCCGTTAAGCACGGACTATTCGTGCCTCCCCTTAGTGCGCTCATAGTGCACTCACAGCGCCTGCGCTGGCGAGGGCTGCTCGCGTAACCAGGGTTTTCGTCGCGGCGTCATGATGGGCGCAGGCGCAAAGGCGATGCGCCTATACGGGCTGCCGGCTTTCACCGCGTGCGGTGGCTGGTGCATCGCATCCCGCCTGGCTTTGCCAGTCGGGCGCCAGACGGAAATGCAGCTGGCTGCGAGTGATGGTGCTGCTGCCGCTATAGACAAACATCAGCACCCAGATTCCCTGTAACGCCAGCAATACCGCCGGCTGCCAGAGCATTACCATGCCGCTGCGAATATCTACCGCCACGCCGGGGGCCGGCAGGATGATGCTGATCGCCAATGCCCACAGGCAGGCACCGAGCGCCATCGCCTGATAAACCGATACCTGTTTGTGCTGGCCGCGAAAATCCGCGCGCAAGGTTTCCGAATACAGGCGCCAGAGCTGGCTGCCAAGCAGCGCAAGCAGAAACGCCAGCACAAACTGCTGATAGAAAAACAGCGCCATGCTGGCCAATGCGAGCAAGGTATAAAACAAGCAGGTGATGGCCTGGATCGGCACCACTTTGCGGCCACCGAGGCCGCCCGCGAAGTGAATCTTCTTGGTTTCCCCTTCATATATCGGCGTATGCGGCGCCAGCCAGTTGCGGAGCGTCGGCGAGACCTGTTCCAGCGGCCTGCCGTAGCAGCAACCGAAGCTGATACAGCCCAACCGGCCGATGCCTTCACCGAGCACATAAGCAATCGCCATCGCGGCCAGCAGTGGCCATACCGGCAAGGCTGTCCCGAACCATGCCCGTGCCACATCATCCATGAGCCAGAGCAGAACAGGCGCGAGAATGATGCCGACAAAACTGGCGCCGCCGACGGTAAAGCCATGGGGGTTTTTTTCTACACGCGTGGCAATGATTTTGGCTGCTGGCAAGCAGGCCGCCAGCACACAGACGGTCAGCACCAGCATCACGCTCAGATCGGCGCCAGCCGAACCGGCCAGCAAGATAAAACAGGCCACGGCAATGGCGCCGGCGGTGGCACTGAAAAACCCGTAAAAGGTGAGATTAAGCCCTGACCAGCTGCCATCGGGCAGTTTTTTGCGCGGCAGCACCGCCAGAAACTGCCAGCGTGCGCCGGGCAATATGCGAAACAGCCAGCGATAGAGCAACAGCAATATAGCGCCGGCAGAGAGCAGAAACAGGTTAGCCACTAACGTAGGGGAGCCGTCCGGGATCATGCCTTCCCTCCATTCTTACCACCCGAGTTCATGCTCACAGCGTGGCCCCTGTTTCGGTCGATGTCGTGACACCGCGATGACAGGCTGATGAACGCTGGTGCGACAGGATGCGTCGCAGATGCCGTGCTGGAAGCATCCGCCTGCCGATGCTGCCAATGCTTCCCGGCGCGGCACGGATATAGTCCGGTGTTCGGATTTTCCGGTGGCTGCAAAGCGATGGGCCATTTTTAGCAGCACGCATTGGCGGGATCGGAATGGCAGGATCGGAATGGAAAGACACGACACCATAGTAATTGGCAGCGGCTTTGGCGGTGCTGTCATGGCGTTACGCCTGGCGCAGAAAGGCGCCCGCGTGTTGGTGCTGGAGCGAGGCCGGCGCTGGCAGCGAGAAACATTTCCCAGCCTGTCCGGCAAGGATTGGTGGTGGGACGAATCCGCGCCGCACCGACGTAACGGCTGGCTGGATTTTCGCTACTTTGGTGACATGAGCGTGGTGCAAGGCGCGGCAGTGGGCGGCGGCTCGCAGATCTATGCCAACGTCAGCATTCCGGCGCCGCCCGAGCGCTTCGAGCACGGCTGGCCAGCGGCGATCAGCCATGCGGCGCTGGTGCCGCATTATCAGCAAGTGGCGCGCATGATGAACGTGCAGTTGCTGCCGGAGAATCAGCTGACCGCCCGTACGCAGCTGATGCGCGATGCCGCCGCCGCCGTCGGCGCAGCAGATCGTTTCCGCCGTGTGCCGTTGGCTGTCACCTTTGATCCCGGATGGCACTACGGACTGGCGCAGCCATTTGACCACGCACGCTCGCGCACCTGGATCAATGCGCAGGGGCAACAGCAAGGCACTTGTATTCATTGTGGCAACTGCGATATCGGCTGCCCGGTGCTGGCCAAAAATACTCTCGATCTGAATTATCTCGCCGACGCAGAGCGGCTCGGGGCCGAGATTCGGCCGCTGCACCATGTGCGGTGTATCGAGCCGCTGCCGGAAGGCGGCTACCGGGTGACTGTGCATGATCTTGCCGCACAGCGTTTCCATACACTTGACGCAAAACGCGTGGTGATCGCCGCAGGCAGCATCGGTTCCACCGAGCTGCTGCTACGGTGCCGGGATCAATACCAGACGCTGCCCGCACTGAGCGGTCAATTAGGCAAGGGCTGGTTGAGCAATGGCGATTTTCTGACGCCCGCCTTCTATCCGGATCGTGACATTTCCCCATCGCGTGGGCCGACCATTACCGCCGCGATCGACTTTCTCGATGGCAGCGAAAATGGCGCACGCTTTTTTGTCGAAGACGGTGGTTTTCCCGATTTGCTGGCAAACCGCATGCTGCGGCGAAAGCGCTTTTTCCTGCGGCTGGCACCGATAGAGCGAAACCGCCTGGCGCAAGCGCTGGCGCGCATGCGCGGCAAGCGCGATCCGCTTTCACAGATGATGCCGTGGTTCGGGCAGGCGGTAGACGAACCGGGCGGGCGACTGTCACTGGGCCGGCGCTGGTACGCCCCCTGGCGGCGTGATCGTCTCAAGCTGGCCTGGGATTACCGAGCCGCCGAGCACGCCGTCGAGGAGCTGGTCAAGATGCATTCCCGTTTAAGCGCTGCGACGGGCGGCAGGGCGGTGATTCCGCCGACCTGGCGCTGGCTGCGCAACCTGGTAACACCCCATCCACTGGGCGGCTGCAAAATGGCTGACAGTGCAGCACAAGGGGTGGTGGATCACCGGGGAGAGGTCTTCGGTTATCCGAATCTGTTTGTCATGGATGGCGCGGTGGTGCCGGTCGCGTTGGGCCTGAACCCGTCACAGACTATTGCGGCGCTGGCCGAGCATGCGGCCACGGGCATCAACTGATCCGCGAACAAATGAAAAGGCCGCCAGTAAAGGCGGCCTTTGGCCGTGAACCGAGCGCCTCGCAGGGGGGATTTGAGGCGCAACGGCACATGGGCAGGATATCGTGTCACTCAACACCTTGCTATTGCGAGATGATGATCTCCACACGACGGTTCTGCTGGCGACCAGCGGCGGTCGAGTTGTCGGCAATCGGAAAATCCTTGCTCTTGCCTTCGGTGGTGATTCGGGCGCCACTGATGCCTTGCGACACAAGGTAGTTTTTCACCGAATCGGCACGTTCCTGTGACAGGCGGCGGTTGATGGCATCGCTGCCGGTGCTGTCGGTGTGCCCTTCGATCTGTACCGTGCGGTCGGTGTACTGGTTCATGAACTGTGCCAGGCGATTGAGGTTGCTGCGGGCGCCCGACTTGAGGTCGGATTTGCCCGTCTCGAACAATACATCGCCCAGCGTCACCACCATGCCGCGATCCGTTTCACGCGCATTGAGCTGTTCGCGCAGCATATCCGCCTCGCGGGTGCGGGCCTCCAGAATGGCCCGCTCGCGATCTTCACCCAGCTTGCTGACTTCATCATTGGCCAGGCGCCGTTCGGCTTCCGTGCGTGCCAGCTCGATGCGGTTGTTGGCCAGATAGATACGGTGGTTGATCTCCTCGCGATTGGCCCCTTCACGAATGGAGGTTTCGGCGGCGTTGACGGCGCGCTCGGCCTGCACGATTGCCACCGGCGCACGTGGGCTGAGTTGCGGGTCATTTTGCAGTGCCGTGAGGCGCTCGCGCACGGCGCTCATATCCGGGTCATCCGCCGGGTTGGACGCGCAGCCCACCATGGCGCTGCCGCCCAGGATCAGTGCCATCACTGCTGCTTTGCGAAAGGTCATCATGATCAGCGGCCTCCTGCGCTATGTCGAATTTCCTGCTGCAATGTTTCGATGCTCTTGCGCATCTGCTCAGCAGACTGCTTGGCCTTGGCGGTCTCGGATTTTGCCAGTGCCAGCTCGGCATCGGCGCGTGCCTGATCAGCCAACCGTGCAGCCTCTTCGTTGTCATGGTTGCTCATCGCACGCTGCGCTGCGTCCAGCTTTTCCCGTGCGCGCGTCAGGTCAACCTGACCTTCCAGTGGCACTTCCGCCGTCTGTGCTCGGTTGACGGCAAGCTCGGCAGCCTGAACCTTTTCTGTCGGGGGCGGCGCGCTTGCACAGGCGGCCAGGAAAAGCGCCGCTGCGGATAGCATGGCCAAGCGTGCGCATCTCACGTTCCTCATGGAAATCTCCTTGTGTGCGGGTAGTAAAAGGTCAGTACCGGGACAACCTCGGTTCAGATCAGAAAACCCTTTGCAGCGCGACGACGAACCGCGCCTGCTGCAAGCCTTCAGGCCCGCTCCGTGACAAACTGCGGAACGGGCGTACAGCGCCTGAAATATCAGGACATATTTCCATCCTAAGTGAAGGTGCGCAGGTGAAACAGATGGCCGTGTTTTATTTTACATGTGGCGTGCGCGGGCTGATTTCCAGCGCGCAATGTTGATACTTTGTGCTGTAAACAAGCAGCTTCGCTTGCGGCGGATGGGCGCGCCATGCCAGTGGGCTGCCGTATCGCGTCGGGAGAAAGAAAATCGGGGTTTCGTCCGGCGATCCGGCTGCCGGGCACCTTCCGCCAGACTATTTTCAGGCCCGGCCCAATATACGCTGACAGTGGCCCGGGCGCTGTGCCGGCGCAAGGCAGTGAGGAACGCTTGTTTTACATTGGCAGAGCCTTCATGGCGTGTTCGTACGTGGGCAGACGAGGCAAAAAGAGCGGAACGGGCGCACCAGAGCTGCTAGGCTTCAGTCTGGCCGCGCCCGAGTGGGGCAAGGCCAGGGGGCAGTATCGGATGACCGATCGGGAGGGGCACCGTGAGTGATACCAGGTTGTTCAATATTATTTTTCGCGGGCGTGTCCAGCAAGGTGCAGCGCCTGAGACGGTGCGTGCCAATCTGGCGCGCTTGTTTCGCATCTCGCCGGAAAAGGTCGAAGCCCTGTTCAGCGGGCAGCGAGTGGTGCTGAAAAAAGATGCGGATCAGGCGACCACGATGAAATTTCGCGCGGCGCTGAAGCAGGCGGGTGCGCTGTGCGAGGTGGAGCCTGTTGCCGCAGGGCCGTCGGTTACCGCCACAACCCCCTCGCCGGCTTCACAGGCGGCTACTGTTCCGGTCACTTCTCTCGACGCTTCTTCCAACGCATCTCCCACCACTCATTCGGCAACGCCGGATGCTATGGCTGCGCAGGGAGATGTGCAGATGGTGGGGACGGTGCGTACCGGGGGCGCTGGTTTTCAGGGGCGTTTTGAGGTGGCAGAACCGGGCGCCGCACTGATGGAGCAGCCGGTGGCACCGCCCCCGCCTGCGCCGGATACCGGCCACTTGAGCCTGGCGCCACCGGGCACGGAGCTGGGCGAGCTGCCCCGAGCGGCGGCCATTGCGGTCCCCGATGTGGGGCATCTGACACTGGCGCCGGCCGGCGCCGATCTCGGTAAGGATTAATCGTCGCTGGCGTCGGTTTCTTCCGGGGCATCCGGTGCATGGAAGTGCAGGAACAGCTCTTCCAGCAGATCCGGCAGCCCCATGGCCATCTGGCGAACCACTTTTTCGTCCTGCCACAGCGCATCCAGTTCGGGGTCTTCATCCAGCCCGGCAATCAGCACGAAGGGCAGCAGCAGGGTAGCCATCTGCTCTTCGTCGCTGGCGTACCAGCTTTCTTCCTGCATGAAGACACCGGCCATGAACCCGGCGCACCAGGCAGCGAGATCGTTACCTTCATCATCGGCATAGGGATCAAGGCGGCAGGGCAGCAGCACGCGCTCGCCTGCGCCCAGCGTTGCAGCGATGCGCTCCCGCAGGCTGGCCAGTGCCTCGACCACGGCCGGCGGCACTTCGGCATCTTCCTCGGCGTGGCAGATCTGCTGCCAGCCTGTTGGGGGCACGGGCCCGACCGCGGTGGCACAGAGTAGCCCGTGGGTTTCCACCCAGGTCAGTGCATCTTCGCCGGCTTGCTGAATGAAGGTGTCGATCTGCTTGCGCAGCGTGGGGTTATCAAGGGCGTCCATGAAATATCCTGCTGGGAGGCGGCTGGGAGAGTATGCCGCCGAGTATAGCGGGCGCCGGCCGTCAGTCCACTGCTACCAGCTGATTGCGGCCGCCGTGTTTGGCCTGATAAAGGGCGCGGTCGGCCCGTTGTGTCAACGTATCGGCCGTATCGCCGCGCCGGTAGCTGGCTAGCCCTGCGGAAAGAGTGACCTGAAACCCCGGCGTATCACCAAACCGTGTGGTGGCCAACCCCTGGCGCAGCCGGTCCAGCACCGCCTCGATATCCGGCGCCTTGCCATCCGTGAACAACACCACGAATTCTTCGCCACCGTAGCGAGCCAGCAGGTCGGAGCGTCGCAACGTCTGCCGGGCAGTCTCGGCAAAGCCGCGCAGCACCATGTCGCCGGCCTGATGCCCGTGGCGATCATTGATCTGCTTGAAGTGATCAAGATCAATCAGCGCCAGATGCAGCGCGCTGCCACTGCGTTCTGCCCGTGCAATTTCTTCGTCGAAGCGTTCGGTAAAATGCCGGCGATTGAACAGCCCGGTCAGCGGATCACGAATGGCCACCTCTTCAAGTTTTGCCATGGCCTCCTGAAGCTTCAGGTTGATCGCCTCAAGGTGGCGCTGCTGGGCCCGCAAGGAGGCGCGCTGCTGCTGATTGCGCTGTTGCAGATTGCGGATATGCCCTCCGACATACACAAACCAGAGCAGGCCCAGCAGCAGAATGCTGAGATGACCGAAAGAAATGCTGATGATCTTCGTCTGCGGCGCCTGCTGCCATTCCCAGGCTTCCAGGCTCGCGAAACACAGCAGTACAAATGCGGACATCAGGATCATGCGGTGGCGGCTGAGTGCGAACACCCCGAATGTCATCGCCATGAAATACACCGCGATCATGGCGCCGCGCAGCTCGCGGGAATAATGCAGCAAGGCGGTAATCAGGATAATGCCGACGATCATCTGCGGGGCCGTCAGGCTCGGGTCACTCCAGCGTTCCGATATGCCATGGCGAATGATCAGGAAAAACACCAGATTGGCCGCGAGCGTCGCGCCGAATAGCAGCCAGTGCGGGGTGTCCGGTTCGAAGAAACCAATGCGGATGCCCAGCAAGGTGGCGCCCCACACCAGCAAATAGGAATACACCGCCATGCGCTGTCGGCGCAGGCGCAGCATTCTGCGCTGATGATTATCCCCGAGCTGGAGGGCTTCCGGGTTCTGGTCGGGCTGGCGTGGCATGGCTGTCCATAAATCAGTGCGGCAAAGGCGGGCTGAGAGCATGGCGTCCAGACATTGCAGCGCTGCGATGGCCCAGCGTCGTGCCGGCAGGCTTCCCTGTGCGATAGTGATTATGTGCCCTGGTTCTCATAAACCCGTTTGTCATAAGGTGCCCCTTTTCGCTGGCCGGAGGCAATCCGTTTGCACCACTCTCTGCCGAGCGGTAGGCAGGGAGCGCCGGGTGATATCAGAACGGTATCACATATTGCTCCGGTTCCCGCTGGCAGCCGCCAAGCATGCAGCGCGCGCCCGAGCAATGGCCGTTTCGGTCAGAGTGTGCTGGGCGGTTAACAGGGCGCCTTGTGTGGCTGCCTGTGGCTATGTCAGCATCCTGTTCTCAAACGAGCGTTTAAACCTTGGTTGCACGCTCGTGCAGGATTGGGCCGAACCAGCAGGAGACGTGGCCATGAGCCAGGATCGACCATTTGATCTTTCCCTTACCGAAGAGCAGCGCATCACGCGACAGAGCATGCAGCGGTTTGCCGAACAGCAGCTGCGCAGTGTGGCGAGGCCGGCCGACGAAGCCGGTTGTGTGCCGGAGGGTTTTCTGGAGCGCACCACGGAGCTGGGCCTGGCATTATTGCCGGTGCCCGAGGCCCTTGGTGGCGCTGGCGAGCCGCGCTCGCCCATGTCCAACGTGCTGAATGCGGAAGATCTGGGCTACGGCGATGTTTCCCTGGCGCTGGCAACACTGGCACCACAGGGGTTCATCAACGCGATACTGGATTTTGGTGACGAGGCCCAGCAACAAGCCTTTCTGCCGCGTCTCGCTCAGGAACATTTCGTGGCCGCCACCGTCGCGTTGATGGAAAAACGCGCCACGTTCGAACCGGCGGAGCTGGCTACCCAGGCCGTTCGAGAGGGCGACGACTATGTACTGCGCGGCGAAAAACGCATGGTGATCCTCGGCAGCAGTGCTGAGCTACTGCTGGTAATTGCAGCGTTTGACGGCGTGCCCGCCGCGTTCGTCGTGGAGCGCGGTAGCGCGGGCCTGACCACGGCCAGCGAGGAATATATGGGTTTGCGGGCTGTGGACACCGCCACCGTGACGCTGGCTGATGTGCGCGTGCCGGCCAGCCACCGGCTGGCCAATTTTGATCTTGAGCGCCTGGTGGATTTGTCCCGGCTGGGCATCGCCGCGATCGCAGTCGGGTGCTGCCAGGCGGTACTCGATTACTGCATTCCCTATGTAAAGGAACGCAAGGCTTTCGGCGAGCCGATCGCCTGGCGGCAGTCGGTGGCGTTCACCGTCGCCGACATGGCCATCGAGCTGGAAGGCATGCGCCTGCTGGTGTGGCAAGCAGCCAGCCGCGCCGAGCAGGGCCTGCCGTTTCATCGCGAGGCGTATCTGGCGCGAGTGGCCTGTGCCGAGCGCGCCATGCAGATCGGCACCGACGGCGTGCAGCTGTTTGGCGGTGCCGGGTTCATCCGGGATTACCCGCTGGAAATGTGGTACCGCAACCTGCGCGCTGTGGGCGTGCTCGAAGGCGCGGCAACGGTGTGACAGGAGATCATCATGATTAATTTCGAGCTGCCGACCAAATTGCAGAATCTGCAAAAAATGAGCCACCAGGTGGCTGCGGGCATCTTCCGGCCGATTTCGCGCAAGTACGACAAGATCGAACACGGCCCGACACCGGAAGAGCTCAAGCCACTGGCCCAGATGCGCAATGCCATGCGCGGTACAAACGACGAGAAAGCCGATAAGAAAGGTGCATCCTCATCGGCTGCGGGCAGCCGTAATGGCGCCAACCTGGCGGGCATCGTGGCCGGCGAGGAGCTGTGCTGGGGTGATGTGGGCCTGCTACTGTCGGTGCCCGGTTCCGGCCTCGGCAATGCCGCGATCCAGGCCGTGGGCACGCCGGAGCAGAAAGAAAAGTTCGGCAAGCTATATTGCGCAATGGCGATCACCGAGCCAGGCGCCGGCTCCGACTCGGCGGCGATTGCCACCACGGCAGAGCTCGATGGTGACGAATGGGTGCTCAACGGCGAAAAGATATTCTGCACGGCAGGCGAGCGGGGCGATGCCATCGTGGTCTGGGCGACGCTGGACAAAAGCAAGGGCAAGGCAGCGATCAAATCGTTTATCGTGCCGCAAGGTGCGCCAGGCATGACGCTGACGCGTGTCGAGCAGAAGATGGGCCTGCGCATCTCCGATACGGCTGCACTGTCGTTCGATAATTGCCGCATTCCCAAGGAGAACATTCTCGGTTCCGCCGAGATAGCAGACACCGAAGCAGCGCGCCGGAAAGCGTTTGGTGGCGTGATGCAGACCTTCGACAGCACACGTCCGGCGGTTGCCGCGATGGCGCTGGGGCTGGCGCGGGCGGCACTGGAGATCACCCGCGAGCTGCTCGGCAAGGAAGGCGTACAAGCGGATTACAGTCGCACGCTGTATAACAGTAGCGCTATCGAGGCCGAGCTCTATCGCATGGAGGCCGATCTGGAGGCGGCGCGCCTGATGACCTTGAAAGCGGCCTGGATGGCGGACAACGGCCAGCCGAACTCGATGCATGCCTCGATGTGCAAAGCCAAGGCCGGGCGCATGGGGAATGATGTCACGCTCAAATGCGTGGAGCTGTGTGGCGAACTGGGGTACAGCGAGCAATATTTGCTGGAAAAATTCGCCCGTGACTCGAAGATCATCGACATTTTCGAGGGCACGCAGCAAATCCAGCAGTTGATCGTCGCACGCCATCTGATCGGGTTGTCGTCGCGAGAGCTGAAGTAGCGTGCCGGCCAACTGAAAGCCGCTCCTCTGGCGCCGGGCGGGCAGAGCTGTTTTGCTCGCCTGGCGCACGTCTGCCGGCTCTAGCCGCACGATGAAGATCTGCAAAAACAGGAGCAGCCAAAGCGATCAGGTCGCGGCCGGCGTCGGTCCTGTTTTCCTGGCGGGTGTCTCGAACCTGCTGCATCCGGTCTCCCTGTGTCCAGCCTCTCTATCTCCCATCTCGGCTGTATCTCATTTCTCCTGTGTCCGGTCTGGCTTGCGTCTGCCCTGGCCGCTTGCGCTCGCCTGTCCGGGCAGCCAAAGTGTGCCATTGCAGCTTTCAGGAGAGTTTGGCGATGAGTGGCAGGCAGGCATTTTCCGGCAAGGTAGTGTGGATCACCGGCGCGTCGAGCGGCATCGGCGAGGCGCTGGCAATCGCTTTCAGCCAGCAGGGCGCAACCGTAGTGCTCTCCGCCCGCAGGCGCGAGCAGCTCGAGCGCGTCAAAGCCATGCTGGCCGAGCCTGAGCGGCACATGATAGCGCCGCTGGATCTGACCGATTCCGATAGCTTGCCCGGCATCGTCGAGGAGGTGCTCGGCACCTGCGGCAAGGTGGATATTCTTGTCAACAATGGCGGCATCAGCCAACGCTCGCACGTGCGGGATACGGCCCTGGCCGTGGACAGGCGGGTGATGGAGGTGAATTTCTTTGGTGCCATCACGCTGACCAAGCTGCTGCTGCCGACGTTTCGTGCCGCAGGCGGTGGCCAGCTTGTGGTGATTTCCAGCCTGGTGGGCGAGCTGCCGACGCCGCTACGCTCCGCCTACTGCGCCAGCAAGCATGCGCTGCATGGCTGGTTCGAAGCGCTGCGCGCCGAGGAGCACGAGCACGGCTTGCGCCTGCTGATGGTGATGCCCGGTTTTATTCGCACCGAGGTGTCCGTCAACGCCATTACCGCCGACGGCGGCCAGCACGGCCAGATGGATGACTACCAGCAGCAGGGCATGGCGCCCGAGCAGTGCGCGCAGCGTATCATCCGTGCCGTGCAGCGAGGCCGCGAGCAGGTTATCATTGGCGGCCGCGAAACAGCCGGAATCTACCTCAAGCGGTGGTTCCCGTCGCTTTATCGCCAGGTGATCCGCCGCGTGCGTGTGACCTGATCCTTTTTTGCCCGATATTGCAGATTGCCCATGGCCACCGAAGACAACCCGCTATTGCCCCGGGAACGCACCGATTTCAACAAGCTGCAAAAACGATTGCGGCGCGAAACCGGCCGCGCCATTGCTGATTACAACATGATCCAGGACGGCGACAAGGTGATGGTGTGCCTGTCCGGCGGCAAGGATTCCTACACCTTGCTGGATATGCTGCGCTCGCTGCAACTGGCCGCGCCGGTGAAATTCGAGCTGGTGGCGGTCAATCTGGATCAGAAACAGCCGGGCTTTCCCGAGCATGTGCTGCCGGAGTATCTGGAACAGGAAGGCGTGGCCTACCATATTCTGGAACGGGATACCTATTCGATCGTGCGTGAGAAAACGCCGGAGGGTAAAACCACCTGTGCGCTGTGCTCGCGCCTGCGACGGGGTAATCTCTATGGCTTTGCCGAGGAGATCGGCGCCACCAAGATCGCCCTGGGCCACCATCGTGATGATCTGGTGGAAACGCTGTTTCTGAACATGTTTTACAACGGCAAGATGAAAGCCATGCCGCCGAAGCTGCGCAGCGATGATGGTCGCAATATGGTGATCCGGCCGCTGGCCTACTGCCGCGAAAAGGACATTGCGCGGTACGCTGAATACCGGCGGTTCCCGATCATTCCCTGCAATCTCTGCGGCTCGCAGGAAAACCTGCAACGGCAAGCGGTTAAAGCGATGTTGCAACAATGGGATCGCCAGTTTCCAGGGCGCATCGAGAGCATTTTCGCCGCCACGCAGAATATCGCGCCGTCACAGCTGGCCGATGGCCGCCTGTTTGATTTTGCCGGGCTAGAGGAAGGTTTCAGCAGGGCAGGGCCGGTGCAGACGCATCGGCTTGAGGTCGTCAATCTGTTTTCGTGAGTTCGCCGGGCGGGCGCTGACCTGACAGTCGGAGCGGACAATGAATTACCTGCCGGTTTTGGCTAGAATCGCCGCTCCCCCGCACCCGCATTGTCGGCGGGCTGTTTATTGTTTCGCTTCATTGACCGAAAGGGTAGCCACATTATGACCGATCGCATCAAGAAGGGCTCACTGGAGATCGCCACCGCGCTCCACGACCTGGTCGTCAACGAGATCATCCCTGGGACCGGTGTGGACCCGGAGCACTTCTGGGCAGAGCTTGAGCAGATCCTTGCCGACCTGGCGCCGAAGAACAAGGCGCTGCTGGCCAAGCGTGACGACATCCAGGCTCGCATCGACGCCTGGCACAAGGAGCGCAAGGGCCAGCCGTTTGACCAGGCCGAGTACAAGCGCTTCCTCGGCGAGATCGGTTATCTGTTGCCCGAGGGTGAGGATTTCCAGATCACCACGGAAAATGTGGACCCGGAAATCGCCACCATTGCCGGCCCGCAGCTGGTGGTGCCGGTGATGAATGCCCGCTACGCACTGAACGCAGCCAACGCACGGTGGGGCAGTCTCTACGATGCGCTGTACGGCAGCGATGTCATTGCGGATGACGGTGGCGCGGAGCGTGGTGGTGCCTACAACCCCAAGCGTGGCGCCAAGGTAATCGAGTACGCACGCAACTTCCTGGATGAAGCAGCGCCGCTGGCGTCCGGCTCGCACAAGGACGCCACCGGCTACCTCGTGCGCGATGGCCAGCTGGTGGTGAAAACTGCCGGCGGCGAAGTGGCACTGAAAGACCCGGCCCAGTTCGTCGGCTTCCGTGGTGATGCCGGTGCGCCGGAAGGTCTGCTGCTGCGCCGCAACAACCTGCACGTGGAAATCCAGATCGATGCCAGCCATCCGATCGGCGCGGAAGACAAGGCGCACGTGAAAGATCTGCTGATGGAATCCGCGATCACCGCGATCCAGGATTGCGAAGATTCTGTCGCCGCAGTGGATGCCGAGGACAAGGTGCTGGCATACCGCAACTGGACCGGCCTGATGAAAGGCGACCTGAAGGAATCTTTCGAAAAGGGTGGCCGCACCATGACTCGTGCGCTCAACCCCGATCGTGAGTACACCGCTGCCGATGGCAGCACACTGGTGCTGCCGGGCCGCTCGATGCTGCTGGTGCGCAACGTTGGCCACCTGATGACCAACAACGCAGTGCTGTTCAACGGCGAGGAAGTACCGGAAGGCATTCTCGACGGCATGGTGACCTCCCTGGCCGCCATGCACGATCTGAAGAAAGACGCCGGCGCGCGCAACAGCCGTGCAGGCTCCGTATATATCGTCAAGCCGAAAATGCACGGCCCGGAAGAAGCGGCGTTCGCCGTGGAGTTGTTCGAGCGCGTGGAAAAGGCGCTGGGCCTGCCGCGCAATACGCTCAAGATGGGCATCATGGATGAAGAGCGCCGCACCACGGTGAATCTGAAAGAGTGCATTCGGCAGGCAAAGGAGCGGGTGATTTTCATCAACACCGGCTTCCTCGACCGTACTGGCGACGAAATCCATACTTCCATGGAAGCAGGCCCGATGGTGCGCAAGGCAGACATGCGTGCGCAGCCCTGGATCGGCGCCTACGAAAACTGGAACGTGGATATCGGCCTGGCTGCCGGGCTCAAGGGCCGGGCACAGATCGGCAAGGGTATGTGGGCCATGCCGGATGAAATGAAAGGCATGATGGACACCAAGATCGCCCATCCGAAGGCCGGTGCAAACTGTGCCTGGGTGCCCTCGCCAACCGCAGCGACCCTGCACGCCATCCATTACCATCAGGTCAACGTGGCGGAAATCCAGGAGCAGCTGGCCAGCCGCGAGCGGGCTTCACTGGATGACATCCTGACCATTCCGCTGGCCACTGACACCAACTGGTCGGAAGACGAAATCCGCGCCGAGCTGGACAACAACTGCCAGGGCATCCTCGGCTATGTGGTGCGCTGGATCGATCAGGGCGTCGGCTGCTCGAAAGTGCCGGACATCAACAGCATCGGGCTCATGGAAGACCGCGCCACGCTACGGATTTCCAGCCAGCATATCGCCAACTGGCTCTATCACGGCATCTGCACCGAAGAGCAGGTGATGGAATCCATGCAGCGGATGGCAAAAGTGGTCGACGAGCAGAACGCCGGCGACCCGCTGTACCGCAACATGGCGCCGGATTTTGAAGGCAACGTGGCCTTCGAGGCGGCCTGTGAACTGGTGTTCGAAGGCCGGGCGCAGCCGAACGGTTATACCGAGCCGGTTCTGCACCGCCGTCGCCTGGAGGCAAAAGCCAAGTACGGCTGCTGATCCCGTCGGGCATCATTGCTCCGTCAAGAAGCCCCCTGCGGTGATCCCGCAGGGGGCTTTTTTGGTGATGCCGTCCTGAATAGAGCTGGTACCTCTCATGCGGTTTCGGGAGGAAGAAGAGATGAGTCAACGAGTTAAACGAACACAACGTGGCGACACCCGGCTTTTGAACAGGCGGTAGTCGATCAGGTAGAGCCTGCGCCTGCTGCGACGGTGGCCCTGCATCCGTAACCTGTCGAGCCCGGCCGCAACACGTCTCGCGCCAGCGCCGGTGCATCAAGCCATCAGTGCGTCGATATATCTGTGCGTCAACTTGTCGGGATAGCAAGTTATCAGAGCCGGAGGACCCATGCCGACTGGGCCGACTGGCGTGCGTCAGTCCAGCACATCGACACGAATCTGTATCGGTATGCTGCTCTGCTGCCGCGTATCGCTGTGATTGCCCAGTGTGCGCTGCTGTTGCGATTCATCGCCGCCGAGATAGCCCAGGCTGCGCCACTGGCCGGGGGGAACAATCAGCGTGGTGCTGGTGCGCTGGACGCTAATCTCGCCGTCGGCCTGCCGGGCATCGTGCCGTTGGCGCACTTGTACGCGGATATCACCGTCCGGCTGGCGCCGGGGCGTGACTTCAAGGCCCTGGAGCAACGGCAGCAGCGTGGTGTTGGCAAGCCAGCCGCCGGTAATCGCGATCAGGCTGCCCCGGTCGATGAAGGCGTCATGGCCATCCAGCGTGGTGATGCTGTAATGCTGGTTGCTGCTGCGGCTGTCGTGCTCGCCAATGATCCGCACATTACCTTGCAGCCCACCGGGGTAATGCACCGAGCCACTGCTCTGGATGCCGCTTTGCTGCCGCTGGCTGTCTTCGCTGCGCCGCAGGCTGATGCGCAGGCTGCGTGGCGGAGTGTCGATCTCGGCCAGCAACGCCACGATTTCTGCATAATTTTCCGGTGTGGTGCGCACCACCAGCCGGCCCTGATAGGGCACCACGGTGCCGCCTTCCGGCAGCAGCGGGCGCAGCACCTGAGCCACACTGTCGCCATTGAGCGTATCGAGCACATAGGTGCGCAATTGCGCACTGGCGGCCCCGGCCAGGCAAAGCAGCAGTAGCGCCAGCATCGGTCGGCGCAGACAGCGCAACAGCGGCATGTGATTCTCCTTGTGCATCAAAGGCTATTCATGGCGACTTGCCTGAAACGGCGCGCCGGAGACAGCAAGTGCAAGCCTGGCAAAGAGGTCATCCGGCAAGCATATCCGTTATCATGCCGGCCGTTCATCCATGGAGAACATATCGTGTTCGGAAACAGCCCCGAAGTGGTGACCAATCAGGACGGGCCGCACCCGAATCTGGCCGAGGTGGTGAGCCGTCATCTGTTGACGCAGTGGCAGGCGCCTGTGGCTGCGCATACACAACAGGCGTTTCAGCAGGCCGCCCGGTGGCGGGCTGAACAGGGCAGTGCGCGTCCGTTGATCCTGGACAGCGGCTGCGGCACCGGGCGCTCCAGCATCTGGCTGGCCGGGCAGCACACCGACGCACTGGTGATCGGCCTGGATCAGTCGGCCGACCGGCTGCGCCGGGGCAGTGCGAGGTTTGCACCGCTGCCGCCAAATTTGCTGTTGTTGCGCGCCGAGGCGGCGGGCTTCTGGCGTCTGATGGCGGCGGCAGGCTGGCGGTTGCAGGCACACTGGCTGTGTTACCCCAACCCCTGGCCGAAAAGCGCTCACCTGCGCCGGCGCTGGCACGGCCACCCGGCATTTCCCGTGTTGCTGTCATTGGGTGGCGAATTGCGCTTGCGTAGCAATTGGGCGCTCTATTTGCAGGAAATGCACCAGGCGCTGGCGATAGCCGGGGTGCAAAGTGTCATTCGGCCGTTGCCGGGCAACATCGAGCCGATCACGGATTTCGAACAGAAATATCTGGCCAGCGGCCATCGACTGGTGGAACTGGTGGCGGTTACCACAAACGCTATTTTTATAGATGAAGCTGACGCAACTGCGGCTCAGGCTGACCCCGCTCCCAGCGCTCGTTGAAATCACGCAGCAGGGTGCGTGCCGGCAGTGCCGCATCCGCACAGGCGTAGCCAGCGGTGTACCGGCGAAACTGTGGCCGCCAGACCAGGGTGCGTTGATCGGCCAGCAGCCAGCAGGCCGGCGCCTGATCCTCCGGCTGCGCTCGCAGCAGCTGCACATAGCTGGGCAGGCGGCGAGCGAGGGTGATGAAGCGGTGGCTGCCGTGGGTATTGTCGGCGCTATTGAGCAAGAGCCGTATCCGGGCGTGGCGGCTTTGCAGCAGAAACGCTTGCAGGGCTGCACAAATACCGGCATCGCTCAACACGGCAGGATCAAGATCAGGCGCCTGGATCACCAGCTCGCGGCGGGCAGAGGCAATCGTCAGGCGGCTCGCCGCGACAAATTCCGGCAGGTTGTCCAGCGGGTGGCGCTGCATGTCGCCGGCTTGCGGCCAACTTTCCGGCAGCAGCGCCATGGGGCTCAGCTCAGCGCTTTGAACATCTGCCGGTGGGGGATATCCGCTTCCAGAAAGATCCCTCCGGTGACAGAAAATCCGGCGGCCTCATAAAAGCTGGTGGCGTGGGTCTGTGCGTGCAGGAAGATTTCGTCCCGCCCCTGAGCGCGGGCCTCTTCTTCTGCGGCGATCAGCAGCGCCTTGCCAATGCCTTGATTGCGGTGCTCGCTGAGCACGGACAGCCGGCTCATCTGCCCGCTGGGCAGCAGGCGGATGCAGCCAATGGCTTCACCGTGGCCGTCTTTGGCGAGAAAGTGCACGGATACCGCATCCTGGTCGTCCCATTCAAGCGCTTCGGGCACACGCTGTTCGCGAATGAAGACACGCTCACGGATGGCGCGCAGTGCGGCTTCATCCTCATCCCAGGTGGTTTTGATCACGGTAAATGCCATAGCTGCCTCACTGGCCGTCAAAGGGCTCACGGAGTGCGACGAAATAGCCCTGTTCAATCCATTCATGAAGTAATGCCCGTCCATTGGTGTCGAGAAGAGGGTGCAACGTAGCAGCACTGTAGAGACGCCGGCTGGCCAGATAAGTGCCCAGCGGCATTGTTTCAAGGGATAACGGCCAGTGCTCGCCGTTGATCCACAGCCCCGTGGCATCCATCACCAGGCGCGTGCTGCCATGCCGCACCAGGCTTGCATGTGGTGCAGCGCCGCGAATGTGCCCGCTATCCACTTCAAAATCAAGCGCCGACACACGCGGCTCGCTCAGCAATTGACCGATCGCTTGTTGAGTTGCTTTCGAGGTAATTAACGCAAGCGCCTGTTCACAAAGCCTTTTCGCATCGGTTTCATCCAGGCGGCCCGGCTCGGAGGTCACAGTGCGCCCGATGTCTTGAAACAATTGCTCCGGCATGTCTGCCAGCGCTTCGTCGGTGATGCGTGCCAGCACCTCGCCCAGATGAGGCGCTCGAAAGCCGACCGACCAGGTTACGCAATCGTCGTCTTCGGCCACGCCGTAGTGCGCGACGCCAGGCGGGATGTAGAGCACATCGCCCGGCCCGAGCAGATGCTCTTCGAGCACCGGCATGTCCGCCAGCAGCTTCAGGCTGTCGTGCGGCTGAAGGGCGGTTTGCTCATCGCAGTGCGGGCCGATTTTCCAGCGACGCTGGCCGCTGGCCTGGATCAGAAAGACATCATACTGATCAAAGTGCGGGCCGACGCTGCCGCCGCGCACGGCGTAGCTGATCATCACATCTTCCAGCCGCCAGCCGGGCAGAAAGGTGAAGCTGTCCAGCAGCAGCGATACGTCCGTGAGGCAGTGATCGACCGATTGCACCAGCAGCGTCCAGTCCTGCTCGGGCAGGGCTTGGAAGTCGGCTTCCGAGAACGGGCCATGGCGCACAGACCAGGGGCCGCTGCCGGCGCCTTCGATAATGCGCGATTCCACACATTCTTCCAGCGCCAGCCCGGCCAGCGTGTCAGGATCCGGCCGGGTGAGCCCGCCGGCCGCACCCCGCGCCAATAGTGGCTTTTGCTGCCAGTAGTCGCGCAGAAACGCTTCCGCCGGCAAAGGCAGGGTGAAGTGCGGCAGGTCTGTCATATCAGATATCCCGCGCTTGGCTCGGTGCATTGCCGATATAGCTGGCGGGTGTCATCGCTTTCAGACGCTCTTTGGCGTCGTCGGGTATGGCCAGCCCGTCGATGAATTCTGCCAGCGTCTCCTGCGTGATGGCCTTGCCGCGGGTCAGTGCCTTCAGCTTTTCATAGGGCTGCTCAATACCATAGCGGCGCATCACCGTCTGGATCGGCTCGGCCAGCACTTCCCAGGCGTTATCGAGATCTTCTTGCAGGCGGGCACGGTTCACTTCCAGTTTGCCCAGGCCTTTCAAGGTGGCTTCATAGGCGATCAGGCTGTGGCTCAGGCCGACGCCCACATTGCGCAGTACGGTGGAATCGGTGAGATCTCGCTGCCAGCGGGAGATCGGCAACTTGCCCGCCAGATGGTCCATGATCGCGTTGGCAAGACCGAGGTTGCCCTCGGAGTTCTCGAAATCGATCGGGTTCACTTTATGCGGCATGGTGGAGGAGCCTACCTCACCTTCCACCGGGCGTTGCTTGAAATAGCCCAGCGAGATATAGCCCCAGATATCCCGGTTGAGATCCAGCAAAATGGTATTGAAGCGCATCAGTGCGTGGAAATATTCGGCGATGCAGTCGTGTGGCTCGATCTGTGTGGTGTAAGGGTTGAAGGTGAGATCCAGTCCTTCTACAAACGCCTTGGCAAGTGCCGGCCAGTCTACGTCCGGGTAGGCGGCCAGGTGCGCGTTGTAGTTGCCGACGGCGCCGTTTGCCTTGCCCATCAATTGCACCGCAGCGAACTGTTCGCGCTGGCGTTGCAGGCGTGCAACGACGTTGGCCAGCTCCTTGCCCAGTGTAGTCGGCGAGGCAGTCTGGCCGTGCGTGCGTGACAGCTGCGGCTGGTCGGCATACTGGTGCGCGGTGCGGCGCAGCTGCTCGATCAGGCGATCCATCACCGGCAGCAGCTCTTCACGCGCATTGGTGAGCATCAGGCTGTAGGCGAGATTATTGATGTCTTCCGAGGTGCAGGCGAAATGCACGAACTCGCTGATGGCCACCAGCTCCGGCACTTCGGCAAGACGTTCCTTGATGTAATACTCGACGGCTTTGACGTCATGATTGGTGGTGCGCTCGATTTCCTTGACGCGTGCGGCCGCCGTCATGTCGAACTTGTTGGTGACCTGGCGCAGCAGGTAGGCAGCATCGGCGCTGATCAGCGGCACCTCGGGGATCTCACGGGTCTTCACCAGTGTTTCCAGCCAGCGTATCTCGACCATCACACGGTAGCGGATCAGGCCGTATTCGCTGGTAATCAGGCGCAAGGCATCACACTTGCTGGCATAGCGGCCGTCGACCGGAGAAATGGCGGTCAGCGTATCGAGGGTGGGCATGGCATCTCCTGCACATCAGGGCGAAATCAGGCGCGCATGATACATGATTCGGGCGCTGAAGTCGGCGCTGTTAAGTAACGATAAGTTGCTCGAAGTCTAGCTTGTAAGATCTTGTTTTATAATTGAATCGAGCGCCGCCGCGAGTTGTTTGCGACGCAACAGCAGGTGCCAGCGGCGACCGCCGGCCTGATGCCACAGAAAGGCCGCCCGCACACCCGCCAGGAACAGCGCCCGAATGCGCGCTGCGTTATCTTCGTTGCGAAGATGCACCGGCTCGCCCTGCACCTTGATACGAAATTTCAAGGTGCCCAGCGTGTCCACATAGACCGCTGCCAGGCGATGGCAAAACTCGCTGCTGGCCAGATCGCTGAAATGGCCGCGCTGGGCGTCCAGTGCTTCCAGACGGTTGCGCAGTACGCTCATCAGGCTGCTGTCGCGGCGCAACCGCCCGGACAGATGCACTAGCGCCAGTGCGTAGCCCAGCGCTCGCGCGTTGCCTGGCGTCTTGTCCTGCCTGCCGCTCAGTGCATCGCGCAGCATCGTCAGGCCGGGCCGCAACGAGGCGACAGATGGAAACACCTCGGCATAGGAAGCGGGTGCCAG
Organism: Alcanivorax quisquiliarum; assembly: GCF_023051175.1. Classification (GTDB taxonomy): domain Bacteria; phylum Pseudomonadota; class Gammaproteobacteria; order Pseudomonadales; family Alcanivoracaceae; genus Isoalcanivorax; species Isoalcanivorax quisquiliarum. The sequence goes on from NZ_JALKII010000001.1 coordinate 214,369, forward strand.
GTTCATGGCGCCCTCCAGCAGCACACGGGCCTGATCTTCCGGGTAGCGGCCGGTGCTGGCGATGCCGTCAGCGAGCATGGCGGCCTGAAACACCGCAGCCAGCGCAAGCGCCTGATGTCGATCGGCGTCGGAAATGCTCATATTGTTCTCTCTATGACAGCGCCGCCGAGGCAGCAGGCACCATCGTAAAACACCACGGACTGGCCTGGGGTAACCGCACGCTGCGGGGTCTCGAACTCTACCTGCAAGCGCCCATCTGCTGTCGGCGTAACCAGGCATGGCTGATCTGGCTGCCGGTAACGTGTCTTGGCCGTCAGTCGACGGGGTGCGGGCGGGGCAGTGCCAGCGATCCAGTGCGCTGGCCCCGTCTCCAGCGCACGGCTGAGCAGAAGAGGGTGGTCATGGCCTTGCACGGCAATCAGCACGTTGCGCGCAAGATCCTTGCCGGCCACATACCAGGGCGATTCCGTTGCATCGGCCCGACCGCCGATGCCTAGCCCCTGACGCTGGCCGAGAGTGTAGTACATCAAGCCGGTATGTTCGCCGATGATATGGCCGTGATCGTCTTCGATCATGCCCGGCTGCGCCGGTAGATAGCGTTGCAGGAAATCGCGAAAACGGCGTTCACCGATAAAACAGATGCCGGTGGAATCCTTCTTCTTGTGATTGTCGAAGCCGCACTCGGCGGCGATGCGACGCACCTCGGGCTTGGCCAGATCGCCAAGCGGGAAGAGGGTACGATTGAATTGCTCACCGCTCACGGCATGCAAAAAGTAGGTCTGATCCTTGTTGCTGTCATGCGCACGCAGCAGCCGTGCCGGCGCGCTGGAATGATCCACCTGCGCGTAGTGGCCGGTGGCGATGCCATCGGCACCCAGCGTCAGCGCATGATCCAGAAAAGCACGGAATTTCACTTCCTTGTTGCACAGGATATCCGGGTTCGGCGTACGACCAGCGCCGTATTCGGCAAGAAAGTGCTCGAACACGCGATCCCAGTATTCCGTGGCAAAGTTGGCCGTATGCAGCTCGATCCCCAGCACACCGGCAACCTGCATGGCATCCAGCAGATCCTCGCGTGCGGTACAGTATTCGGTGCCGTCGTCCTCGTTCCAGTTCTTCATGAACAGGCCCTCGACGCGGTAGCCCGCTTGTAGCAGGCGCCAGGCTGCCACGGATGAATCAACACCGCCGGACATTCCGACGATGATGCGCGTCTCCTCGGGCGGCTTGTTCAGCGGGTGCGTCATGGGCCTCACTTTGCGTAACGTCAGCTGGCAGACAATTCAGGCCGCGCTTTCGGGGCGGCGGTGCAGGAAATGGGGGCGGCCTAGCCTCTTTGCAATGGCCAGGGGTGCTCGTAGATCACATCCAGGGGCAGGCGCCGCCCGCTCAGATAATCGTCCACACAGCGCATCACCAGCGGACTGCGGTGCTCTTCGAGGCGTTCGCGCAGCTCGTCAGGTGTCAGCCACAGCGCCTCTTCGATCCCGGTATCCAGTTTCTGGCCCGGATCATGTTTGATCGCTTCGGCAATAAAGCAGTAGCGATGGTAGACGCCGGCCCCATGGCCGGGCTGATAAACATACATCCCCAGCAGGCCCGTCACGTCGACTTGCCAGGCGGTTTCTTCCAGCGTTTCCCGAAACGCAGCTTGCACCAGGCGCTCGCCTTCCTCGGCGTGCCCAGCGGGCTGATTCAGAACCTGCATGCCATCCGCAAGTTCGCGAACTACCAGGAAGCGGCCATCCCGCTCGACAATGGTGGCCACCGTAATATGTGGCTGAAAACTGTTCATCTGGGCTCGTGCGCCTCCTCTATAGCAGTGCCGTAACCGCCGGGCATGGTACATCAGGCCCCTGTTTTTCAACAGCTTGACGCCGCAGAGGGCCGTCGCTGGCGGGGTTGTCCGCTGCACCGCCAGACGAAAATACGCTGTTTGCCGGCGTGCTGGCGAGCGCAGCGCTGATGAAAGCATTGAAGATGGGGCGCCGCACCTGACGCAACTATCGCGCCCGCTTGGGCCGGCGCGCTCCCGGTGGCAAGGCGTCGCGCTTTGCTCCGGCATCGCGCGCCCGCCGCCCCGGCCCGGCGCTGGCCTGTGCCGATGTTGCCGGTGCGTGATGCGTTGCCTTGCCGCGCCTCGCTTTATCCTGGCTGTCCCTGCTACCTCTGCTATCGCGGCCATTGCGACTGCCGCCGGGCGGCCTGGCGCCGGGGTGGCTCTCGCGGTGGGGGATTTCCTCTTGCGCAACGACTATTTCACGGTATTCGCCGGGGGCGAGGCCAGCCAGGGTCCAGTCACCTATCTGCCAGCGCACCAGCCGCAGGGTGGGGTGGCCGATGGCGGCCGTCATTCGGCGCACCTGGCGGTTGCGGCCCTCACTGATCACCAGCTTCAGCCAGCAATCAGCAACGGTCTTGCGCTCGCGCACCGGTGGATGGCGGGGCCAGAGCGCTGGCGCTGGGATGAGCTCAGCTTCTGCCGGGCGGGTGAGGCCGTCCTTGAGTGCCACACCCCGGCGCAGTTGTTGCAGCCGCGCCTCCGTGGGAATTCCCTCGACTTGCACCAGATAGGTTTTCGGCAGTCGGAACCGTGGCGAACTGATACGGGCTTGCAGAGGGCCGTCGTCGGTGAGCAGTAATAACCCCTCGGAATCCCAGTCGAGCCTGCCGGCCGGGTAGACGCCCGGCACCGGCACATGATCGGCCAGGGTGGCGCGCCCGCTGCTGTCGGTAAATTGCGACAACACCCTGAATGGCTTGTTAAGAAGGATCAGTCGTGCCATATAAGCCCCGCTGCGGCCAATCGGGTTGCCATTTCCCCTGTCGATGCGCGTGCATGTGCGTGCAGGTGAGGGATAGGCAAAGCCTTTTGTTACGACGGCCATTGAAAAGATCAGGAAACTATGCCGCGCTGATGCTATAATCGCGCCACCCAAGAAAATAGTACGATTTTTCCAGAGGGAGTAGTTAAATGGGATACCAAAAGATCGTGGTTCCGGCAGACGGCGACAAAATCACCGTTAATGCGGACCTATCCCTTAATGTCCCCAACCATCCTGTCATTCCTTATATCGAGGGCGACGGTATTGGTGTGGACATCACGCCGGTCATGATCGACGTGGTCAATGCAGCAGTAGAAAAAGCTTACGGCACCAAACGCGCCATCACCTGGATGGAGATTTACGCTGGCGAAAAAGCCACTCGAGTCTACGGGCCGGATGTGTGGCTGCCCGAAGAAACCCTCGAGGCCATGCGGGAGTTCACCGTCGGCATCAAGGGCCCGCTGACCACCCCGGTGGGCGGCGGCATTCGTTCCCTGAACGTCGCACTGCGTCAGGAGCTCGATCTTTACACCTGTATGCGCCCGGTACGCTGGTTCCCCGGTGTGCCCAGCCCGGTGACACACCCGGAGCTGACGGATATGGTGATTTTCCGTGAAAACTCGGAAGACATCTACGCCGGGATCGAGTGGGCGGCAGACAGCCCGGAAGCCACCCGGCTGATCCGGTTCCTGCGTGAAGAAATGGGTGTCACCCAGATCCGCTTCCCGGAAGGCTGCGGCATCGGTATCAAACCGGTGTCCCGCGAGGGCACGCAACGTCTGGTGCGCAAGGCGATCCAGTACGCGATCGACAACGACAAAGACTCTGTGACCCTGGTTCACAAGGGTAACATCATGAAGTTCACCGAAGGCGCGTTCAAGGACTGGGGCTATGAACTGGCCCGCGAGCGCTTCGGTGCGGAGCTGCTGGATGGCGGCCCCTGGCTGAAGATGAAAAACCCGCGCACTGGCCGCGAAATCATCATCAAGGACGTGATTGCCGATGCCTTCCTGCAACAGATTCTGATGCGCCCGGCTGAATACAGCGTCATCGCGACGCTGAACCTCAACGGTGACTACATTTCCGATGCCCTGGCAGCGGAAGTGGGCGGTATCGGTATCGCACCGGGCGCCAACATCGGCGGCTCTGTTGCGCTGTTCGAGGCTACCCACGGTACGGCGCCGAAATACGCCGGTCAGGACAAGGTAAACCCTGGCTCACTGATACTGTCCGCTGAAATGATGCTCCGTCACATGGGCTGGAACGAAGCGGCAGACCTCATCATCCAGGGCGTGGAAGGCGCCATCGCTGCGAAAACGGTTACTTACGACTTCGAGCGCCTGATGCCTGACGCAACCTTGCTGAAATGCTCCGAGTTCGGCGACGCTATCGTCAAGCACATGGACTGACGCTAGTGTTCGGTAACTGGCGCGGTGGTACGAGCCGCCGCGCTGGAAGCCGCATGCTCTGCCGGGGTTTCCGGTGCAACACTCCCGCCTGCAGGGCGCAGGTTGACGGCATGGTAGCCCTTGTTGGCCTGTTGCAATTCATATTCCACTGGTTGGCCCGCCTTGAGACTGCGGTAACCATCCATCTGAATGTAGGAATAATGCACGAACAGATCTTCACCGCCGGCATCAGGGCGGATGAAGCCATACCCTTTGGCATTATTGAACCATTTGACCTTTCCGGTAGCCATGGTGCTTCCCTCTGCCTCTCCGATGGCTGAATTGTTTGTTGTTATGATTCAGGCTCGCGCCGCCTGGGTTAGAATGACACTCAGGCACATCGCACGATGCCGTACAACTTTTAATCAACCCCGGCAGACTGTCAAGGGCCGCAGTGCGAAGATGGCGCCAGGGGCGCACAAAAGCGTCCTCTTGCCTGATTCCAAGGTGGCATGGCGATATCGCTGTAGCAGTGCGGTAATTCAGGGTTGATTCTGGCAGGGATTGAAAAAGCCTTCATGATTCACCATATCTCCATTGCCTGTGACGCATTGCAGGTATACAAACAAATTGAGAGCAGCATGAACTGGCACGTTATCCGACAGGCAGGCTCACCACCGGATGGATCACCGGAAGACCCGGATCGGCAGGGCGACCTGGCGGTGGAAGAAGCTCGCCCGAAACTGAAACGCCCATCGATGTATAAAGTGGTCATGCTGAATGACGACTACACGCCGATGGATTTTGTGGTAGAGGTGTTGGAAGTCTTTTTTGCCATGGACCGCGAAAAAGCGACGCGTGTCATGCTGACTGTTCACACCGAGGGCAAGGCGGTTTGCGGCGTATTCAGCCGCGATGTCGCAGAAACCAAGGCCGCTCAGGTGGTGGACTATGCCCGTGAGCACCAGCATCCTTTGATGTGTCTGGTGGAACGGGCCTGAACTGAAAAGGTCCAATGTACGTGGGGTGGCAGACTGCCGCCCGGTGAGGGGGTTACGGGGCACAACCTTGTTATCCTGCCTTGACCGGAAAGCGGACGCATCACACGCAGCCAAGTGAGGTGAGCCATGCTCAGCAGAGAACTGGAACTGACCCTGAACGAAGCGTTCCGCCATGCCCGCACACACCGCCATGAATTCATGACGGTGGAGCATTTATTGCTGGCATTGCTGGATAACCAGGCTGCTGTCGAAGTGCTCGAATCCTGCGGAGCAGATCTGGTGGAGTTGCGCGAGGCGCTTGATCGCTTCATCGATGACACCACGCCACTGATTCCCGAGGACGATCCAGAGCGTGATACCCAGCCGACACTCGGCTTTCAGCGCGTGTTGCAGCGCGCTGTGTTTCATGTGCAATCGTCCGGCAAGCGCGAAGTGACAGGCGCCAATGTGCTGGTCGCCATTTTCAGCGAACAGGAAAGCCAGGCGGTTTATCTGCTGCGCGCGCAGAATATCAACCGTGTCGATGTGGTGAATTTCATCAGCCACGGTATTTCTCGTATTCACGAAGGCGAAGAAACAGAGCGCCCGCAGGAAGCCTCCGAAGACGGAGCGGAAGCAGGCGCCGGCAGTGCGCTGGAGCAGTACACCACCAATCTCAACGAGCTGGCGCGTCAGGATCGGATTGATCCGCTGGTGGGCCGCGCCTTCGAGATCGAACGGGCCGCCCAGATTTTGTGCCGGCGCCGGAAAAACAACCCGCTGCTCGTGGGCGAACCTGGCGTCGGCAAGACGGCCATCGCCGAAGGGCTGGCCTGGATGATCGTGGAAGGCCGGGTGCCGGAGCCGCTCGCGGAATCGGTGGTTTATTCGCTCGACATGGGTGCGTTGCTCGCCGGCACCAAATATCGCGGCGATTTTGAAAAACGCTTCAAGGCGCTGTTGGGTGAGCTGAAAAAACAGCCGACGGCGATTTTGTTCATCGACGAGATTCACACCATCATCGGCGCTGGTGCGGCCTCGGGTGGCGTCATGGATGCCTCGAACCTGCTCAAGCCGGTGCTGGCGTCCGGCGAGATCAAGTGCATGGGCTCGACCACGTTTCAGGAGTACCGCGGTATTTTTGAAAAGGATCGGGCGCTGTCACGGCGCTTTCAGAAGATTGATGTGGTGGAGCCATCGGTTGATGAGACGGTCGGGATTCTGCGCGGCCTGAAAAAGCGCTTCGAGGCACACCATAGCGTGGAATACACGGACGAAGCCCTGCGCAGCGCGGCAGAGCTCTCCGCACGCTATATCAACGACCGTCACCTGCCCGACAAGGCAATTGATGTCATCGACGAGGTCGGCGCGTGGCAGCGCTTGCGACCGGAGGGCGAGCGCAGCACCATTATCGATGTGGCCGATGTGGAGGCCATGGTGGCGAAAATTGCACGCATCCCGCCAAAATCTGTGTCGCAATCTGACAAGGAGCTGCTGCGCAATCTCGAACGCGATCTGAAGATGACAGTGTTTGGTCAGGATCAGGCGATCGAAGCGCTTTCAGCCGCGATCAAACTCTCCCGTGCGGGCCTCAAGGCCGCCGACAAGCCGGTGGGCAGCTTCATGTTTGCCGGGCCAACGGGGGTTGGCAAAACCGAAGTCAGCCGTCAGCTGGCCCGCGCCTTGGGCGTGGAACTGGTGCGCTTCGATATGTCGGAGTACATGGAGCGGCACACCGTAAGCCGGCTGATCGGCGCACCGCCCGGCTATGTTGGTTTCGATCAGGGCGGCTTGCTGACCGAAGCGATCACCAAGACGCCGCACTGTGTGCTGTTGCTGGATGAAATCGAAAAGGCGCACCCGGAAGTCTTCAACCTGCTGTTGCAGGTGATGGATCACGCCACACTGACGGACAACAACGGCCGCAAGGCGGATTTCCGTAACGTGATTCTGATCATGACCACCAACGCCGGCGCGGAGCTGCTTAATCGCGCCTCGATCGGCTTTACCCGCCAGGATCACGCCACGGACGGCATGGAGGCGCTGAAGAAAATGTTCACGCCGGAATTCCGCAACCGGCTGGATGCCATTATCCAGTTCGGTCCGCTTGATCCGCACACCATTCTCGGTGTGGTGGACAAGTTCCTCACGGAGCTACAGGCGCAGCTGGACGAGCGCGGCGTGACCTTGCAAGTGGATGACGCGGCGCGCGCCTGGCTGGCCGAGCACGGGTACGACCGGGACATGGGCGCCCGCCCGATGGCCAGGCTGATCCAGGATCAGCTGAAGAAGCCGCTGGCAGAAAAACTGTTGTTCGGCGAGCTGGCAGAGCAGGGCGGTCGGGTGCAGGTGACGGTGCGTGACAACACACTGCACCTGGAGGCGGAAGAAACGGAGGCTGCCGCTGCCACCGGCGCGTGATGAGAGGCCTGGGTAACACCATCAAAACCCCGGATGTGAATCCGGGGTTTTTTGTTCATCACCTATTTCCGAGGCGCCTTTATGGGTGAATTCGTACTTTTGAGCCAGGACTCCATGAGTTAAGGAGCATTCCATGAGCACGCTGCTCCGCCAGCATTCCGTTGTTCAGGTGCGTGTAAAAAACGAAAAGCGCGTCAGAGCCGATCACCGTGAATGTCGGGCGGCCAGTCGAGGCGGAGGAGAGTGTTGGCCCGCGGCCGGAGCCGCGAGCGGCAATGATTACTTCATGCGGAAAGTAATACGGCCTTTGCTCAGGTCATAGGGAGACATCTCCACCTTGACCCGGTCGCCTGTCAGGATGCGGATATAGTGCTTGCGCATCTTGCCCGAGATATGGGCAATGATTTCATGCCCGTTGTCCAGACGGACACGGAACATAGTGTTGGGCAGGGTGTCGACCACCACGCCTTCGAGTTCAATCTGCTCTTCTTTGGCCATGCAATTTCGCCATGCAATCAATAAAATCCGGGAATTACGTACTTCAAGGAAGGCGCAATTGTGCCGCAAACCGGCGGGAGCTGCAAAGCCTTTGCGGGGCGCCGCGCCGGTTCAGCGTTCCGGGAGGGCCTGCCAGCGCTCGTCCAGCAATAGTTCCAGTGGCTGGAAATCCTCCTTGTAGCGCATCTTGCGGCAGCGCTGTATCCAGTAACCGAGATAGACATAAGGCAACCCCTGCTGCCGGCAATATTCGATCTGCCACAGGACGGCGAGGGTGCCCAAAGCCAGCTCCGTACGTGCCGGATCGTAAAAGGTGTAGACGGCAGACAAGCCGTCGGCCAGCACATCCACCACGGCCACCGCCAGCAAGCGGCCATCGGCATCGCGAAAGCAACAGAAGCGGGTGTCGCTCCAGCTCGACATCAAAAAGCTGGCAAACTGTTCCTGTGTCGGCGGGAACATGTCGCCATCGCCGTGCCGGAGCTCAATATAGCGGCTGTAAAGCTGATACAGCTCGTTGGTGAACACCGGCCGGATCATCTCCACCTGAATATCGGCGTTGCGGTTCAGAACGCGCCGCTGGCTCCGGCGCGGTTGAAAATCCTCTACGCGCACGCGTGCCGGGATGCACGCCTGGCAGCTGTCACAATGAGGCCGATAGAGGTAATCACCACTGCGCCGAAACCCGATGCGGGTCAGCTCTTCGTACAGCTTCGGCGTGATGCTCGCCTTGGGGTCGACAAACAGCGTGGTTGCCTGATGCTCCTCAAGATAACTGCAAGCATGGGCCGGCGTGCTGAAAAAGCGCAGTGTGGCTAGGTTGCTCATAGCGGCTGGCAAGAATGTGTCAATCGGCTGCGCACCATCTGGTGGCAGAAAACCATCATCAGGACGAGAAAAGAAACTGTCCCAACGGTGATGACTCCAGTCTATAACGTCGCCGATATTCCGCAAGAGGCGCTACCTCATGCGGCCATTGCCAACGCGACGGTGCCTCGACGCGCTCGCGCAACGCCTGCTCGAACTCCGAACGCGGCCACACGTCGGCACCCAGTGACAGCAGGTGCGGGGTTTCCATCTGGCAATCGATCAGGGTGACGCCATGCGCAGGCTGCAACAGGCAGAACATTGCCAGCGCTGCTTTGGAGGCATTGGGCCGCAGGCTGAACATCGACTCGCCAAAAAACATCGCGCCCAGATTGATGCCATAGAAGCCGCCAGCCAGTTCGCCGTCCTGCCACACCTCAAGGCTGTGGGCGTAGCCCAGCTCATGTAGCTGTTGATAGGCCACCAGCATGTCATCAGTGATCCAGGTGCCGTGCTGCCCGTGACGAGGCACACTGGCGCAGGCGTGGATCACACGGCTGAAGGCATGATCGAAGGAGAATTCGAACCGCCCCTGCCGCAGCAGCTTGCGCAACGAGCGGCTGCAATGAAACCGGGAAGGGCGGAGCACCAGGCGGGGGTCGGGGCTCCACCACAGGATTGGCTGGCCATCGCCGTACCAGGGAAAGATGCCGGCGCGGTATGCCCGCAGCAGAGTAGCCGGGCGCAGATCAGCGCCCACCGCGAGCAGACCGTCGGGGTCGTCCAGCGCTGTGCTGGTATCGGGGAACGGCGCCCCCGGCATCAACCAGGGCAGGGCGCCGCTATCATCACGCACGGGGCGCGCTGCGGTTATTGATTGTCCAGAAACTTTTCCGCATCCAGCGCGGCCATGCAACCGGCGCCTGCGGAGGTAACCGCCTGCCGGTAAACATTGTCGGCCACATCACCGGCGGCAAACACGCCGGGCACGCTGGTTGCAGTGGCATTGCCGGCAAGGCCGCTGTTGATGCGGATATAACCATCCGTCATGTCCAGCTGGCCTTCGAATATCTGTGTGTTGGGCTGGTGACCGATGGCAATGAAAACACCCTGAACATCCAGATCCTGCGTGGCGCCATCGTCGCTGGTGGCGCGCAAGCGTGCGCCCGTCACGCCAGTGTCGTCCCCCAGCACTTCGTCCAGCGTGTGGTGCCACAGGGGTGTGATGTTTTCCTTGGCCAGCAATTTGTCCTGCAGGATCTTCTCCGCCCGCAAGGTGTCGCGGCGGTGCACCAGATAAACATGGCTGGCAATGTTGGAGAGATACAGCGCCTCTTCCACGGCTGTGTTGCCGCCGCCGACTACGGCCACTTTCTGGCCACGGTAGAAGAAGCCGTCACAGGTTGCGCAGGCTGATACGCCCTTGCCCATGAAGGTTTGCTCGGAGGGCAGGCCGAGATACTTTGCCGAGGCGCCGGTGGCGATAATGAGCGCGTCGCAGGTATAGGTGCCGCTGTCACCCTTGAGGGTGAAGGGCCGCTTGCTCAGATCGGCTTCATTGATGTGATCGTAAACCAGGCGTGTGTTGAAGCGCTCGGCGTGCTGCTGCATCCGCACCATCAGATCAGGCCCTTGCAGCCCCTCCACATCCCCCGGCCAGTTATCTACCTCGGTCGTCGTGGTGAGCTGGCCGCCGGGCTGGATGCCGGTGATCACCACGGGCTCCAGATTGGCGCGCGCGGCGTACACTGCGGCAGTGTAGCCCGCAGGGCCGGAGCCAAGGATGATCAGGCGGTGGTGTTGGGCTGTGCTCATGTCGTTCTCCTGGGCGTCCTGATGCCACGTAACATCAGTGAAAAAAGCGTAAAGTGACCAAAAAATGGGGGTGTTGGCGAATACTTCAAGGGGCCAGCACGCTACACTAAATCACTTCGTCGTAGAAGCGGGCGGTTTTTCGGGCGATATGCGCAGCCAGTGTGATAACTGCGGGCAACCAGGCGCTGTCGAGAATAAATGCAGTCGGCTGGCGAGCACCGTCGCGGCCTGAAAAGAGGTAAGCTGCCCTTGGCGAAGGCAAAGTGGGCGGCGGCGCTACGCGCAAGGTAGGGGCTTTCTATAAGTCAGGGCTCGTCGTTTGAGTCAGGGCTTTTTGCAAGCCGGGAGCCTCTCGGTAAGCTACGGGCCGCTGCGCCAGACAAGGCTTCTTCGTGCGGTGAGGCCGCTTTGTAAAAGGTGAAGCCGCTTCGTGAGGTAAAGCCAGGCGCCCACTGTGCGAGGGGTGGAGCTTCACCGCTATTGCGCGTAGAATTCCTATCAATTCATCTAGTTAGCCGCCTTATTTTGTGTGACTTCTCGCCTGGCGGTGACGCGACGCATGGCCGGGCTGGTGCCCGTGCTGGCTGGGCCAGGAAAGGCGACAATGCGGGGAACAGGCAAGAACATGAGTATCGCGAAGTGAGCAAGGCCAAGATCCAGGCAGAGACGCCGGGCTGGGCGCGACATCTGCAACGGGGGCTGCTGGAAGGCACCATCATCAGTTTGCTGGCGTTATCGCTTTATCTGCTGCTGGCGCTGGCAACCTACAATTCCGCCGATCCGGGCTGGTCGTATGTGACCAGTGGCCGCGAGGTGGCCAATGCGGGCGGTCGCTTCGGCGCCTTTGCTGCCGATTTGCTGTTTCTGCTGTTCGGCTATCTCGCTTATCTGTTTCCGGTGCTGGTGGCCTTCTGGGGCGTGCGGGTGCTGCGGGAGCGGCACGCGGGGCTGGCGGGCAACTGGCCGATGTTCAGCCTGCGGCTGGTGGGCTTCATTCTGACCATGATGGCCGGCACCGGGCTGGCGTACATGCATTTTGGCGGCACCGGCAGTCCGTTGCCGGAGGACGCCGGCGGCGTGCTCGGCCAGGTCGTGGGCGCGGCGTCGATGCACGCTTTCAATTACACCGGCGGCAATCTGGTGCTGGTGACGCTGTTTCTGATCGGCATGACGATCTTCACCGATCTCTCCTGGATTCGCCTTGCCGAGCGTCTGGGCGCCTTTGCCATGGCCGCCACGCAACGTATTCCGCAGTGGATCAAGGCGCTGCGGGAGCGCCGGGAAGACCGGCGCCAGGGCAAGCTCGCGGCGGCACAACGCCGTGAAGTGGTCGAGGTGGCGAAACGCAAGGCCGTCAATCGCGTGCCGCCCAAGATCGCCGCGCCGGTAAAGAGAGTGGAAACCAGCGTGCGGGCCGAAAAAGAGAAACAGCAACCGCTGTTCCAGTCGCAGGTTACTGGCGATCTGCCATCGTTGGGCTTGCTTGATAGCGCCGACGAAGACGGCCGAGGCGGTTTTTCCGACGAGGCGCTGGATGCCATGTCACGGCTGCTGGAAATCAAGCTGCGCGATTTCAATATCGAAGCAGAAGTGGTGGCGGTGCAGCCGGGGCCGGTCATCACCCGCTTCGAGATTCAGCCCGCGGCGGGCATCAAGGTCAGCCGGATTACCAATCTGGCGAAAGATCTGGCGCGCTCGCTGGCGGTGATCTCGGTGCGCGTGGTCGAGGTAATCCCCGGCAAAACCACAGTCGGCATCGAGATTCCCAACGAGCAGCGGGAGATGATCCGCTTCACCGAAGCGGTGGCGAGCAAGGCCTTCGATGATTCGCCGTCGCCGCTGACGCTGGCGCTGGGCAAGGATATCAGCGGCCGCCCGGTGGTAGCCGATCTCTCCAGGATGCCGCACTTGCTGGTGGCCGGCACCACCGGCTCGGGCAAGTCGGTCGGCCTGAACGCGATGCTGCTGTCGATCCTGTTCAAATCCTCCCCGGAGGAAGTACGCCTGATCATGATCGACCCGAAGATGCTGGAACTGGCGGTCTATGACGGTATTCCGCACCTGCTGACGCCGGTGGTGACGGACATGAAAGAGGCCGCCAGTGCGCTGCGCTGGGGTGTTGGAGAAATGGAACGCCGCTATCGCCTGATGGCCGCGATGGGCGTGCGCAACCTGGCAGGTTTCAATCGCAAGATCGCAGAGGCCCAGAAGCAGGGTGCACCGATCAAGGATCCGCTCTGGAAGCCGAATGATCCGATGGATCTCTCGGAAGAAGCACCACTGCTGGAAAAACTGCCATACATCGTCATTGTGGTCGATGAGTTTGCCGACATGATGATGATCGTCGGCAAGAAAGTGGAAGAGCTGATTGCCCGTATCGCCCAGAAGGCACGCGCCGCCGGCATTCACCTGATCCTGGCTACACAGCGGCCGTCGGTGGATGTGATCACTGGGCTGATCAAAGCTAACGTGCCGTCGCGGATGGCGTTCCAGGTATCGTCCAAGATCGACTCCCGCACCGTGCTCGATCAGGGCGGGGCAGAGCAGTTGCTGGGTCACGGCGACATGCTTTATCTGCCAGTGGGGGTCAGCGTGCCGGAACGTGTGCACGGCGCCTTTGTCTCAGATGAAGAAGTGCACCGCGTGTGCGACGACTGGCGCAAGCGCGGCGCGCCGAATTATCTGCCGGAGATTCTGGAAAGTGCCGAAGGCAGCGGTTACGGCGGCATCGATGCAGGCGAGGGTGACGACGCCGAGCAGGACCCGCTCTACGACGAGGCCGTTGCTCATGTCATCGAAAGCCGCCGTGCATCGATTTCGGCGGTGCAGCGCAAGCTCAAGATCGGCTACAACCGCGCAGCCCGGCTGGTGGAAGCCATGGAGATGGCTGGCGTAGTCAGCGCTGCGGGGCATAATGGCCAGCGAGAAGTGATAGTGCCGGGGCGTGACTGACCCGGCCTGATGACGCAGGAGCGTTGCATGAGAAGATGGTATCTGTATGTGCTGCTGGCGCTGGCGCCAGCCGCCTGGGGCAACGCCACGGAAGAGCTGGTGCAACGCCTGGCAGGGGTGCGCAGCATGAGCTGCGATTTCGAGCAGCTGGTGCTGGATCGCAACGGCTCACGCTTGCAGGAAGCCCAAGGCGAGATGCAGGTGGCGCGCCCTCGGCAGTTTCGCTGGCACGCCGAGACACCCTATGAGCAGTTGATTGTTTCCGATGGCGATGTCGTGTGGATCTACGATATCGATCTGGAACAGGCGGTGCAGCGTGCGCTGGGCAAGGAAGTCGGCAACACACCGGCGCTGTTGTTCAGTGGCAATCCGCAGGAAGTGGCGAGCGAATTCCTCATTGAAGAAGCAGATCGCCACGCGGGCAGCGTCACCTACCGGTTGCGCCCACGCGGTGATGATCCGCTGTTCAGCCTGCTGGAAGTCACCTTCGCTGGCGATACACCGCAGGGGATGCGCCTTGAAGATGCGCTGGGCCAGATGACCACCATCGAATTTCGCAATGTACGCCTGAACCAGCCGCTGGACGCCGCGCTGTTCCGGTTCACACCGCCCGAAAATGCGGATGTCATTACCGAATCATGAACGATCTCTTCAGCAGCGACGCCAGCGCCAGCGCAGGTGAGCGCGCCCGGCACCAGCCGCTTGCTGCACGGCTGCGGCCTGCCAGCCTGGCCGACTATGTGGGCCAGCAGCATCTGGTGGGTGCCGGCACGCCGCTGCGGCGGGCGCTGGATCAGGCGCAGCTGCACTCGATGATTCTCTGGGGGCCGCCCGGCACCGGCAAGACCACCCTGGCGCTGATTCTGGCGAATCATGTGCAGGCCACCTTTGTCACGCTCTCGGCGGTGCTGGCTGGCGTCAAGGATATCCGCGCCGAGGTCGAGCGCGCTCGCGAGCGCCTGGCGCTGGGCCAGCGTACCGTGCTGTTCGTGGACGAGGTGCACCGCTTCAACAAGTCCCAGCAGGATGCCTTTTTGCCCCATGTTGAAGATGGCACGGTAATTTTCATTGGCGCCACCACGGAAAACCCGTCCTTCGAGCTCAACAACGCCTTGCTCTCCAGGGCGCGTGTCTACCGCCTGCAATCCTTGCAGCGGGACGATCTGGCGCAACTGCTTGAGCGCGCACTGGCATCAGAGCCGCTGGCCGGATTGAAAATGGGCGACGCCGCCCGTGGTTTGCTGCTGGATCAGGTGGATGGCGATGCCCGGCGCCTGTTGAACCTGCTGGAAATTGCCGGCGATCTGGCCCGGGGCGAAGAGGGCGAAATTACCGAAGCCTTGCTCAAGGAGCTGTTTCGCGACAGCCTGCGCCGTTTCGACAAAGGCGGCGACATCTTCTATGACCAGATCAGCGCGCTGCACAAATCCGTGCGCGGCTCTGATCCTGATGCAACCCTGTACTGGTTTGCGCGCATGCTCGACGGCGGTGCCGACCCGCTCTACATCGCCCGCCGCGTGGTGCGCATGGCCAGCGAAGACATCGGCAACGCTGATCCCCGCGCATTGCGTCTGGCGCTGGATGCCTGGGAGGTGCAGGAGCGGCTGGGTTCACCCGAGGGTGAGCTGGCGATTGCGCAGGCGCTGGTTTACCTGGCCGTGGCCGCCAAGAGCAATGCGGTTTATAGCGCCTATAACGAAGCGCGCCGGTTTGTCGCTGCACATCCGACCGACGAAGTGCCACTGCACTTGCGTAACGCGCCCACCAAGCTGATGAAAGAGCAAGGTTATGGCGAAAGCTATCGTTACGCGCACGATTTCCCCGATGCGTATGTGGCAGGGGAAAACTACTTTCCGACCACCATCCCCCGGCGCAGCTTTTACCAGCCTGTTCCGCGAGGGCTGGAAATCCGTATTGCCGACAAGCTCGCCTCGCTGCGGGAAAAGGACAAGCACAGCGACTGGCGCCGTGACAAGTGAGGCGGCACCACGCCAGCACTCGCATACCGGCGCCGACTTCCTGATAATGTCCGCCTTTCAACGACTACCGATCTGGATTCAGACACATGCTGGATATTCGCGAACTGCGTAAAGCGGGAGAAGAGATCAAGGCCAGGCTCGCCTTGCGAGGTTTTGAGCTGGATCTGGCTGCCTTTGAAGCCCTGGACGCCGAGCGCAAGAGCGCTGATGTGCGCTCGCAGGAGTTGCAAGCAAGCCGCAAGCAAGCCTCACGGCAGATCGGTGAGCTTGTGCAGGCGGGCAAATCCGTGGACGACGCCAAGGCCCAGGTGGCCGAAACCCTGGTGCAGATCGACGCCGAACTGGATCGCGAGGTGCAGCGGGCACAGGCGATTCAGGAGCAGCTGCGGGAGTTTCTTTCCGGCATTCCGAACATTCCCCATGAAGACGTGCCGCCCGGCAAGGACGAGCAGGACAACATCGAAGTGCGCCGCTGGGGTACGCCCCGCGAACTGGGTTTTGCGCCTCGGGATCATGTTGATCTGGGCGCAGGGCTGCGTGACGGCACGCTGGATTTTGAACGCGCCGCGAAACTGTCCGGCGCCCGCTTCGCCGTAATGACAGGCAGCCTGGCGCGGCTGCATCGAGCACTGATCGACTTCATGCTCGATACACACACCCGCGAGCACGGTTATCTGGAAACCTATGTGCCGTACATGGTTGGCCCCGAGGCGCTGTATGGCACCGGGCAGTTGCCGAAATTCGCCGATGACCTGTTCCGGCTGGAAGGGGAGCGCGAACTGTATCTGATCCCCACCGCCGAAGTGCCCGTCACCAACCTGTTCGCCGACGAAATTCTCGAAGCCGCCGAGTTGCCGCAGAAGCGGGTCTGCCACACACCTTGCTTTCGCAGCGAGGCCGGCAGCCACGGGCGCGACACCCGGGGCATGATTCGCCAGCACCAGTTCGAGAAAGTCGAGCTGGTGCAACTGGTGCCGCCCACGGAATCCGACGCGGCCCTGGAAGCCTTGACCGGCCACGCCGAACACATCCTGCAATTGCTGGAATTGCCTTATCGCGTGGTCACCCTGTGTGGTGGCGACATGGGCTTCTCGGCCGCCAAAACCTACGACATCGAAGTCTGGATTCCGAGCCAGAATACCTATCGCGAGATATCTTCCTGCTCCAATTTTCGCGATTTCCAGGCGCGCCGTATGCAGGCGCGCTGGCGCAATCCCGAAACCGGCAAGCCGGAGCTGGTGCATACGCTCAACGGCTCAGGGCTGGCCGTGGGCCGCACTCTGGTGGCGCTGCTGGAGAATGGCCAGAACGAAGACGGCAGCATCAATATTCCCTCCGCGCTGCGGCCATACTTGCGTGGCGCCGAGCGGCTGGGAGGCTGAACACATGCAGTACCTGCCAGTGTCGTGGCGAGTGGCGGAGCAGTGGGTGCTGCTGGTCGGCGGCGGCGATATTGCACTGCGCAAGGCGCGATTGCTGGCACGGGCCGGTGCGAGAATACGGCTGGTGGCGCCGTTGATCGAGCCGGCACTGGCGGAGCTGGTGCAAGCTGGCGACGGCGAATTGCGGGCGCGCACCTTCGCGCCCGCTGATCTCGACGGTGTTCAGATTGCCGTGGCGGCTACCGACGAGAAGCGCGTCAACAGAGCCGTGTCCGAGGCGGCCCAGGCGCGTAACATTCCGGTTAATGTGGTGGATGCGCCGGCACTGTGCAGTTTCATCTTTCCCGCTATCGTCGATCGTGACCCGTTGCTGGTCAGTATCAGCACTGGCGGCGCCTCGCCGGTGCTGGCCCGCTGGCTGCGCAGCCGCATCGAATCCTGGCTGCCGGCGCGCTGGGGTGAGCTGGCCAGCCTGATGGGCAGCCGCCGTGCAGCGCTGGCGAAAAAACTGCCCGTCATTTCTGCCCGCCGCCTGTTCTGGGAGCAGGTGCTGGATGGCCCGGTGGTGGAGCAAAGCCTCGCCGGCCGCGCCAAAGAGGCCGGGGCATTGCTGGATGCCGCGATCGAAAAGGCCGATGCCGACAAGTTGTCGCAAGGGGAGGTCTATCTGGTCGGCGCCGGCCCCGGCGACCCCGATTTGCTGACCTTTCGCGCACTGCGCCTGCTACAGAAAGCCGATGTAGTGCTGTACGACCGGCTGGTGTCACCGGGCGTGCTCGAACTGGCGCGACGCGATGCCGATCTGATCTACGTGGGCAAGCAGCGCTCCGAGCATGTGCTGCCGCAGGAGCAGATCAACGATCTGCTGGTGCAGTACGCACGGGCAGGTAAAAAGGTTTGCCGCCTCAAAGGCGGTGACCCGTTTATTTTTGGCCGGGGTGGCGAGGAACTCGAGCGCGTCGTGGCAGAAGGCATTCGTTTTCAGGTGGTGCCCGGCATCACTGCCGCCTCGGGCTGCGCCGCTTATGCGGGCATCCCGCTGACACACCGTGATCATGCCCAATCAGTACGGTTTGTGACCGGCCATCGCAAGGAAAACGGCGAGCTGGATTTGCCTTGGGCGGCGCTGACCACGCCACGGGAAACACTGGTGTTCTACATGGGTCTGTTGAGCCTGCCGGATATCAGCCGTGAATTGATCCGTGCAGGGAAACCGGCCGAAACACCGGCGGCGCTGGTATCGCAGGGCACGCTGGCGAGCCAGCAGGTGGTCGTGGGCACGCTTGCCAGCCTGCCGGAGCAGGCCAGAGACGCCGCTTTGCCAGCGCCCACGCTGCTGGTGATCGGCGAAGTGGTCGGGTTATACCCGGCGCTGCGCTGGTTTGGCTGAACCGCTACGGCCACCAGCTCAGGCTGCGCGGCAGTTGCTCGCTCAGTGCGATGGCTTCCACCCAGCTGATGGCGTCGATGCCGGGCACAGGGCGAATGCCGAGCGCAGTCAGATCATCCTCGATCACCTGGCAGCGGTGCCCCGCCCAGGCGGCACGGGCCTGTTCCGCCGCCACTCCGGCACCCGCCATCAGCACCGCGCTCTCCATCAGCAGCAACTGATCCTCCGGCACCAGCGTACTGCGCAGCAGCGCCAACAGATCGTGGCGTGAAGGCGGGAAAGCAATCAGATGAAGCGTGCCACTCATTACCACCCCCAGAGGTGGCGGGAGGCCGCCATCACAGCGGCGATCTCCGCCATCGATGCCGCCCGGAAAGCGCTCGGCAAATCAGCCACGGCAATGCCCGCCTCACGCAGCGCACCTTCATCCACCCAGCCCTGAATGCCGTAATCCACCAGTGAAGCCAGCGCTTCTGCGAAAGAGGAATCGGCACTTGGTGGTTGCAGATGACGGACGCCGTCGCCCACCAGCAGCAGCGCTACCGATTGCCCGAACACCGCAGTGGTCAGCGCCATGTCCAGCAGCTCCGGCAATGCCTGAT
This sequence comes from Alcanivorax quisquiliarum, assembly GCF_023051175.1. Taxonomy (GTDB): domain Bacteria; phylum Pseudomonadota; class Gammaproteobacteria; order Pseudomonadales; family Alcanivoracaceae; genus Isoalcanivorax; species Isoalcanivorax quisquiliarum. Next base: position 233,408 of record NZ_JALKII010000001.1, read on the forward strand.
CCTGGCCGGGCGCCGAGCGACACAGCAACACCACCTCTTGCGGCCCGGCCGTTATCGCTTCAGCGCCCAAAGCTCAGCACCCGATCACTGATGGCCGTTGCCTCGGCCCATTGCCCCAACCCCGACAGCGCGAATTCCGGCGCCAGATTGCCCGCACCTGCGCCCAGCCGATCCGCCTCGCCCTGATCGAGCACGCCACGGCGCAGCGCTGCGCTGACGCACACCACGGCATCCAGTTGGTGTTTATCAATGAAGGCGCGCCAGGCAGCGCAGATATCGTGTTCGTTGTCACCGACACGGGGCAAGCGGCTGGCGAGCAGCACGCCCTGGCGATAGAAAAAGATGCGGAAAATGCGGTGCCCGCGTGCCAGCACAGCTTCCGCGGCACGCAGGGCGGTGGTGGCCGCACGGGCATCAGGCCCGGCAGTCACCAGCAGGCTGTACTGCATCAGTCATCGCCGCCCAGGGCGGTGAGCAGGTGCAGCAGCGAGAGGAACAGGTTATACAGCGAAATGAACAGCACCACGGTGGCGCGAATATAATTGGTTTCGCCGCCGTTGATGATGGCGCTGGTCTGCCACAGGATCAGCAGCGAGGAGAGCAGGGCAAACATCGCAGAAACCACCAGCGACAACGTGCTCAGATTGAAGAAAAAGCTCGCCAGGCCAGCTACGAACGCGACGATCAGGCCCACCATCAGGAAGCGCCCCATGAAGGAAAAATCCTTCCGCGTTACCAGTGCAATGGCAGACATCGCAATGAACACCACCGCCGTCATGCCCAGCGCCAGAGTGACCAGCTCGGTGCCACCCGGAATCTGTGCATAGGCGTTGATCAGCGGGCCGGTGGTAAAGCCGAGCCAGCCGGTGATGCCGAACACACTGAGAATGCCCCAGGCGCTATTTTCCAGCTTTGCATTGACGAACAGCAGCGCAAAGTAAACCCCGATGACGATCAGCGGGTTCATTGGCGCCATATTGCTCGCCATCGCCAGCCAGGCTGTTGCAGCAGCCACCGCGAGCGACATGGCCAGCAGGCCGTAGGTGTTGCGCAATACGCCCGCAGCCTGTTCAGCCGGCAGCGCAGATGTGCCAGCGGACGCGGTGTAGCGGTATTCCTTATCCATAGGTGTGTTACCCCAGTCGTGTGGATTGCACCCGAATCATAGAAGCGCAGCGTGCAAATTCCAAGACAAGCCTGCATAACATGCTGTTATAAAAGGAAGGAAAGGCTGCCAGATCAAGAATCGCAGGGCTGATGAAGGCACCGCGAGGACAGGGCACCGACCAACACACGGGATGACTCGGCGCTGCGCGCCTCGCCCCTTCGGGGCCGTCTTCGCTGCGCTACGACGTTCCTCCGCCTGCTGCGCAGGCTCCGGTCGAACCCGTGGGTTCTCATCCCCCGGATGCATAAACACAAAACCCGGCTGTTAGCCGGGCTTTGTGTTTATGGCGGAGAGGGTGGGATGACTCGGCGCTGCGCGCCTCGCCCCTGCGGGGCCGTCTTCGCTGCGCTACGACGTTCCTCCGCCTGCTGCGCAGGCTCCGGTCGAACCGGTGGGTTCTCATCCCCCGGATGCATAAACACAAAACCCGGCTGTTAGCCGGGCTTTGTATTTATGGCGGAGAGGGTGGGATTCGAACCCACGGAGGAGGTTAATCCTCGACGGTTTTCAAGACCGTTGCATTCAACCGCTCTGCCACCTCTCCAGAAATCAGTCGCGGCGGTACGCGAACAGAAGCAGGCATGATAAACAGGTCAGCCGAACAGTCAACCAAAAAGGGGCAACCGGGTCTGGCTGCGGCGGCGCGTGAGATGGCTTCCCCTTGTCTGCGTTTCAAGCCACTATGCTGGCACCTCCAGATTGCAGATCGAGAGAACGCTCATGTCGCGCTGGCAATGGATCTTGTCTCATATAACGCGCAGGCTGTGGGTGCGCACCACCCTGATCGGAATGCTTGGTGTGCTCGGCGCCATTCTGGCAGCTGTGGCCGAGCGCTATGTTCCCTGGGATATCCCCGGCTCCATTGCCGCCGAGGCAGTCGATGGCATTCTCAACATCATTGCCTCCAGCATGCTGGCGGTGACCACCTTTTCTCTCAGTGTGATGGTGTCTGCCTATTCATCGGCGACCAGCAATGTCACCCCGCGGGCCACGCGCTTGCTGATGGAAGACAAGGTGACGCTTACGGTGCTGTCGACGTTCATCGGCTCGTTTCTGTTCAGCATGGTCGGCATGGTGGCGCTGAAGACTGGCGCTTATGGCGAGCGTGGCCGTGTCATTCTGTTCATCATCACCATCGGCGTGATCGTGCTGATCGTGGTGTCACTGTTGCGCTGGATAGATCATCTGACCCGGCTCGGCCGGGTGGGCGAGACGACAGAGCGCGTGGAGCAGGCCGCCAAACAGGCGATACTTGATCGCATGGCAGCGCCTTTTCTTGGCGGCACACCGCTGCACGACCCCGGAACCATACCAGCCTCGGCAGAGCCGCTGACGCTTGATCTGGTGGGTTATGTGCAGCACATCGACATGGCGGCCCTGCAACACAGTTGCGCTCACCATCAGGGCGAGATCTATATTGCCGCGTTACCGGGCACATTCATTTACCCTCACACCCCGCTTGCCTGGTTTTCGCCCAGCACAGCGATTGACGATACACCGGCTTTACGCGAAGCACTGTGCCGTGCATTTTCCATCGGCCGGGAGCGCAGCTTCGAGCAAGATCCGCGCTTCGGCCTCGCGGTGCTGAGTGAAGTGGGCTCGCGAGCGCTGTCGCCGGCGAGCAATGATCCAGGCACCGCGATTGATGTCATCGGACGGATGACCCGGCTGCTTTGTCTGTGTGCCCGTGAAAGCGAGCAGGCAAAGGACGTGGAGATAATGCATCCGGCGGTGCATGTGCCACCGCTGAGTAGCCGGGATCTGTTCGAGGATGCCTTCTTGCTGATGGCCCGTGATGGCGCAGGCTTGATCGAAATACAACTGCGCTTGCAGAAATCCCTGCACGCGCTGGCACAGCTGGGCGACGATGATTTTCGTGACGCTGCGCGCTACCAGGCCGGTCTGGCACTGGAGCGGGCGAGCGCCGTGATGACGCTGGAGGCCGATCGTCGGCGCCTGAAGGCCTTGAGCGATGCCTGGGGCGCCTGATCCCGACAATCACCGTCATACCTGTCCGATAGGCGCCACGCGAGCGTCAGGCGCAATATGACGGCAAACCAACGTGCAAGGGAGAAATCACCAGTGAAGTTTATCGTGTTGATTCTTGTTGGCAGCCTGGGCCTGATCGCCTGTGCGCCGCCGCAAAGCAGCTCGGACGCCGAGCCTGCCATGGAGATTCTTGGCCGTGCCTTTACCGAGCAGCCCCCCAACCGTGCCCGTTTCAGTGTCGAATTCGAAGAAAAAGCCGAAGCCAGCGAAGCGGCGGCTGCCCGCGTGGTGGAGCGGGCCAACCGCGCCACCGAGGCTGTACGCCTGGCCTCTGGCGATACCGTGCGCATCACCTCGGATCTGAACGTGCGGCCTTATTATCAGCAGGTGCGTCGCCGTGTTCGGGAGCATGAGGAGCAACTGGTCGAGAATGTGCACCCTGACGCCCTGTTGGGTTATGTCGCCCGCGTGACTGTCAATGTCACGGTGCTGGCGCCGGAGCAGGCCGGTACGGCACGCGGTGCAGCGCTGGCCGCCGGCCCGGTGCAATCGTCGCCGATGCAGTTTTTCCTGGAGCCCACAGCCGACAGCCAGCGGCTGGCATTTCAGGCAGCAATAGAAGACGCACATCAGCGTGCCCGGCTAGCCGCACAAGCCACCGGCGCCAAGCTGGGAGAATTGATGCTGCTTCAGGAAGGCACCGGGCCGTGCCTGGGCAGCCCCTCGGCAGCGATGGGGAGCTATGGGCAGGCCACCGTGGCAAGAGCCGCGGCTGCCGCGCCGGCCCCAGCGCTGTCTTTGCGTGACGCTACTCCCCAACAGCTGGCAGAAGCGGCAGAGCACTTCGCGCTGGCGGCGGATTTGCAGCCGCAGCGTGTGGAAGCTCGGGTTTGTGCGGTTTATGCCCTGCGGTGATATCGCTGGCCGTGCTCTATCCCCGCTCTACCGTCTGCCGTGTTGCGGGCACGGGCAAGCCCCGTGCCATCACTTCAAATAGCAGTGCGGCCGGGGTAACCTGTTCTCGCCGCTGGTTGATGTTGCAACGGTGGGCTTACCGGAACGCCAGCGGTACAACCTTATTGTTAGGGATAACAATCAAACGGAGACAACAATGATTAAGGTTATGGTAGTTGATGATCATGACCTCGTGCGCACGGGTATCGCGCGCATGTTGGGGGATGTCGACGGGATTCGGGTTCTGGCGCAGGCAGACAGCGGCGAAGAAGCTGTGCGGCTGGCGCGGGAGCTCGAGCCGGATGTGGTGTTGATGGATATCAAGATGCCGGGCATGGGGGGCCTGGAGGCGACACGCAAGATCGTGCGCGCCAATGATGCCATACGGGTTGTCGCGGTCACGGTGTGCGAAGAAGAACCATTTCCCTCGCGGCTGCTGCGCGCCGGAGCACTGGGTTACATAACAAAAGGCGCCGATATCGAGGAGATGTTGCGCGCTATCCGGGTCGTGAACGCCGGGCAGCGCTACATCAGCCCGCATATTGCCCAGACCATGGCCTTGAAACCTTACGATGCCGAGGCCACACCCTTCGAGCTGCTCTCGGAGCGGGAGTTGCAGATCATGATGATGATCGTCAACTGCCACAAGGTGCAGGACATTTCCGACAAGCTGTGCCTCTCTCCGAAAACGGTCAATACCTATCGCTATCGCATCTTCGACAAGCTGAGCATTACCAGTGATGTGGAGATGACGCTGCTTGCGGTGCGCCACGGTATGCTGGATACCAAGATGGCGGTCTGACATAATTCGGGCCGTTGACCACTTGGTAGCCGGAGTATGCCAGCCAGTACGGATTCTCCCGCAGACGGCCCCAACTCGCTGCACCCCGATTTCGATTCCGCTTCCTTCCTGCGCCATTGCAGCCGCAAGCCGGGTGTCTACCGAATGCTGGCCGGTGACGGCTCGGTGCTGTATGTCGGCAAGGCACGGGATTTGCGTGCCCGGCTGGGCAGCTACTTTCAAAAGCGCATCGACGCAGTCAAGACTCGCGCATTGATGGCCAGGCTGGCGGGGGTGCAAACCACCGTCACCAGTGATGAAACCGAAGCGCTGCTGCTGGAGCAGGCGCTGATCAAGGAGCTGCGCCCGCCCTACAATATCCTGCTGCGCGATGATAAATCCTACCCTTATATTCGCCTGAGCGTGGAGCAGACTTTCCCACGCATCGCCTTTCATCGCGGTAAGCGGCGGGCCAAAAGCCGCTACTTCGGGCCATACCCCAGCTCCGGCAGCGTACGCGAGGCACTGAACGTCGTCGAAAAAGTATTTCGCCTGCGAAACTGCACCGACAGCTTTTTCAGCAACCGCACACGGCCCTGCCTGCAATACCAGATCAAACGCTGCACCGCGCCTTGTGTCGGCCTGGTGAGCGAAGAGGATTATCGCCGCCAGGTGGCATTGGCGATTGATTTTCTCGACGGCCGCGATGGCGCCGTGACCGACGCATTGGAGCGCCGCATGGCGGCGGCTGCCGAAGCGCTGGATTTCGAGCGTGCCGCAGAACTGCGCGATCAGATTGCCGCCATTCGCCTGGTGCAGCAGAAGCAATATGTGGATACCGACCGTGGCGATGTGGACGTGCTCGCAGTGCTGGCCCGCCACGGCATTGCCGTGGTCGAGATTCTGGTGGTGCGCCAGGGCAGGGTGCTTGGCCATCACAGCTATTTTCCCAAAGTGCGCCCGGAGGATACCGAGGAGGACGTGCTGGATGCGTTCCTGTCTCAATATTACCTCGGCGACCGCGGCGATCTGGCGCTGCCGGCCGAGGTAATCCTGGATCGCCCGGTAGGCGGGCTGGAGACGCTGGCCGCTGCGCTGCGTGAAGCCCGTGGCCGCAAGGTGCGCTTTGCCAGCACTGTGCGAGGCGAGCGGCTGGCCTGGTTGCGTATGGCGAAGGAAAACGCCGAGCAGAGCCTGATTGGCAAGCTCACCAGCCGCGACAACATCAACCAGCGCTACGCCGCGCTCGCACGCTTGCTGGATGTGGAAAGCCCACCAGCGCGGATCGAATGTTTTGATATCAGCCATACCGGCGGCGAACAGGCGGTGGCCTCCTGTGTGGTATTCGGCCCGGAAGGTGCGATCAAGGGCGACTATCGCCGTTTCAATGTCTCGCCTCCCCAGGGCGGCGATGATTATGCCGCGCTGGCTGAAGCGGTCACACGCCGCTATCAGCGCATGGCGCGGGAAGGAAAGGCACTGCCGGAACTACTGTTGATCGATGGTGGAAAGGGACAGGTAGGCGCTGTTATCGCTGCACTTGCACTGATTGATCTCGCCGCGCTGCCGGTGCTCGGCATCAGCAAGGGGCCGTCGCGCAAGGCCGGGCTTGAAGTGCTACACCACGGTGACGGCCGCACCTTCGCGCCGACAGCGGACGATCCGGCGCTGCATTTGCTGCAACAGATTCGTGACGAGGCACATCGCTTCGCGCTCACCGGCCATCGCGCCCGGCGCGGCAAGGCACGCAGCGCCTCGCTGCTGGAGGAGATACCCGGCATCGGCCCGCGCCGCAGGCAGCAACTGCTGAACCATTTTGGCGGCTTGCAGCAGCTGCGCAACGCGTCGGTTGAATCGCTCGCCAGCGCACCGGGAATCAGCCGCAGCCTTGCCGAGTCGATCTATGCGTGGTTGCACGACTAGCCGGGGCCGTGATTGCCGAGCGACATTGTGGCTATAATGGCGCCCCGAAACGGAAAATAGCGGCACCCCGGCAGGGCGCCGCCCTGGCCCCGCGCCGCCACACATTGCCGATGAGCCCCATACAGAATGCCGCACAGAAATGACGCTCCACCTTCGCTGAACCTGCCCAACCTGATGACGCTGGCTCGTCTGGTTTCGATTCCTGTGCTGGTGGCGGTCTTTTATTTGCCCAACCACTGGAGCGGCTGGTTGGCAGCGGCAATATTTGTCGTGGCGGGGATCACTGACTGGCTGGACGGTTACCTCGCTCGCCGCATGAAGCTCACCAGCCGCTTCGGCGCATTTCTTGATCCGGTGGCCGACAAGCTCATGGTCGCTGCAGCATTGGTGCTGCTGGTGCAAAATCACGCCACGGCCTGGATGGCCATTCCGGCGCTGGTCATCATTTCACGCGAGATCGCCGTTTCGGCACTGCGCGAATGGATGGCCGAAATCGGCCAGCGGGCGAGGGTAGCAGTGAGCTGGGTCGGTAAAGTGAAGACGGTGGTACAGATTATCGCCATTACTGCTTTGCTGGTGCAGACACCGGGCAAAACCAAGGCCGGCGATCTGCTGATGACGTGGGATCTTTGGGTTTCCTATTCGCTGCTGTATCTGGCGACTGCCCTGACACTGCTGTCCATGGCCAGCTATCTGCGTGCGGCCTGGCCGGAGCTGTGGCCGCGCAAGTAACAGTTTGCATCTGGTATGGCAGGGCATTTGGCGAGAAACGTGCCCTTTCGAGGCATATTCGTTCAAACTTTCGGCACTTGAGCAGCAAAAGCGAATGCCTGCTTGACAGCGCAGGGTCCTGAGGTAGAATTCTCACCGCTGTCAGGGCATTGTCATCTAACGAGATAATGCAGGCAGTAAACAAAATGCGGGAATAGCTCAGTTGGTAGAGCGCAACCTTGCCAAGGTTGAGGCGGGGCGCGAAGCCTCGCGAGTTCTCGCGACCGGGCACGAAGTAGTAACAAAGTACAATGCGGGAATAGCTCAGTTGGTAGAGCGCAACCTTGCCAAGGTTGAGGTCGCGAGTTCGAGCCTCGTTTCCCGCTCCATATTCAGATCAGGTTCGCTACGGCGAGCAGATCAGAAACCTCGGATCAACCGGGGTTTTTATTTTCCGGGGCACTGAAGTTCATCAGTGAATTTATCCGGCAGTTCAGTTTTACGGCGCGGTGGCAGAGTGGTTATGCAGCGGACTGCAACTCCGTATACGCCGGTTCGATTCCGACCCGCGCCTCCATTGTTTTCCGCTCCCGCTCTCCGCAATCACCCTTTGCCCGGGTGGCGAAATTGGTAGACGCATGGGACTTAAAATCCCTTGTCCTAACGGGCGTGCGGGTTCGAGTCCCGCTCCGGGCACCAAACCCTCCCATACCACTTTCCGACCCGGGGCACAGTGGCTTGCGTTGCGCTTGTGCGCAGCAGGTGCTGCCCGCCCTGCGGCTGAGGGCAAAAAGCCATCCTGGATGCGCCGCAATTCGCAATAGCGGCAAACTGACATCATAAAAAGCCCATAAAATCAGGCAACTAAAACACTTCCTTAAAGTTTGTTCTTTATTGTGCCACCTTTATGATATCTGTTAGCCTACGACATTCGGCTGACAGGCCCTGTCACCCGCCAGAAAAACTATCAGCCGCAAAGCGGCATTCGGACGGCACTCGGCTTGCTGTGCTCAAGGGGACCTCGATGAACTGGTTTACCAATCTGTCCATCCGGCTGAAAATTCTTTCTGTCGCCGGCATGGGCATTCTGGCATTTCTGGCTTATTTCATTTACGGCTTTTATAACAATGAGGCGAATATTCGCCAGCTCAGTGTTATCGAGCAGGTCGATGTGCCTGTTCTGGAGAGCATCAATCAAAGCAACCTCGCGTATGCGGGCGTCAGAGAGGCCTTTATTGCGGCGCTGAATCAGCAAAGCCATACGTTGCTGGGCGAGGCGCATCAGCTGGCAGCACGTTACAAGCAGATTCTGGCGCGCATCTCGGAAACGGATGCAGATCTGAGCGCCGATGTAGCGCAATTGGCGGAGATGGTGGACGAGTATCTCGCCGAGGCGGATGCCCTCGCGCAGCTGACGATAGCCGCCGACGCCAGCCCGGCAGTACTGGAGAACCAGTTGCAGCGTGTCGGTGCGGTGCAGGCCCGCTACGAAGCAATGCAGCGCGCCTTCGAGCGAAACCGCTATGCCGGTTTCCGCGCCAAGCTCGAAACCTCCCGGGAAGATAGCCGCACCATGCAGTATGTGGGGCTAGGCGTCAGCATACTGACCTTCCTGTTGCTGACGCTGATCGCCTGGCGTGTCACGCGCAGCGTTACCCGCGGTCTGCGCTACGCCGTGGAAGCGGCAGACAATATCGCTCAGGGCGATTGGGACGCAGAGATCCAGGTGCGCAGCCGTGATGAAACCGGCAGGCTGTTGTACGCCATTCGCAAGATGCGCGATGCACTGAAAAAAGCGCGCGACGATGATAGCCGTGAAGAGCTGTTGAAAACACGCCTGGCGGAGCTCAACGACCGTATGCGCGGTGACATGACGCTGCAACAGCTGGGCGACAACATCTTGAACTACATGGTACCTGCCTTGCAGGCTCAGGTGGGTGCTTTCTACGTGTTCGACGACGAGGACAACCTGTTACGCCTGAACAGCTCGCACGCCATGGAGCGTCGCAAGCATCTGGCCAGCGAGTTCCAGCTTGGTGAAGGCCTGGTGGGGCAATGCGCGCTGGAGCAGAAACAGATTCTGCTCAGCCGGGTGCCGGAGGACTATCTCAGCGTTACCTCGGCAACCGGCTCTGCCTCGCCACGCAACGTAGTGGTCACCCCGATCATTCACGAGGACGAAATCAAGGGCGTGGTGGAAATTGCCGCATTCCGGGAATTTGACGATGACGATCAGGCGTTTTTGCAGCAAGCCGTGCACGCCTTGGCCATTGCCGTGCATACCGCGCAGAACCGGGTACGCCTGGCACAGATGCTGGAGCAGACACGCCTGCAAGCGCAGGAACTGGAAACCCAGAAGCACGAGCTCGCCCAGGTGAATGCGGATCTGGAACAGCAGGCGATGGATTTGTCTGCATCCGAATCCCGCTTGCAGCAGCAACAGGAAGAGCTCAAGGCCATCAATGAAGAGCTGGAGGCTCAGGCGCAGGCGTTGCGGGCATCGGAAGAAAGTTTGCAAGCGCAACAGGAAGAGCTGCGCGTGACGAACGAGGAGCTAGAGGCGCAGGCGCGGTTGATGTCGGAGCAGAAGGCCGAAGTCACACACAAGAACCAGGAGTTGGAGCTGCTGCGCCAGGAGCTGGAAGAAAAAGTGCGCGAACTTGAGCTTTCTTCCCGCTACAAATCCGAGTTTCTGTCCACCATGTCGCACGAGCTGCGCACACCGTTGAACAGTATCCTGATACTGTCCAATGCACTATCGGAGAACAAGCGCGGCAATCTGGACGAAAAACAGGTGGAGCATGCATCAGTCATCCATTCTGCCGGCACCGATTTGCTGTCGTTGATCAACGACATCCTCGATATCTCGAAGATCGAGGAAGGCAAGATGGAGCTGGTGATCGATGCTATCCGTCCCTCGGAGCTTTCCGAACACTTCCGCCGCAGCTTTTCCCATGTGGCCGAGAATCGCGGCCTGACATTTCATGCCGATGTCGCCACCGATGTACCAGAGCAGTTCTTTGCCGATCGGCAGCGCCTTGAGCAAATCATCAAGAACATGCTGTCCAATGCGCTGAAATTCACCGAGCACGGCAGCGTCACCTTCAAGATCGATCAGCCAGCAGCCGACGAACGCTTGCCGTCCCGCCATCTGATACCGGGGGAAACCCTGCGCTTCTCGGTAACTGATACCGGCATTGGTATCCCCACCGAGAAACAGCAACTGATTTTCGAGGCATTCCAGCAGGCCGACGGCACCACAAGCCGCAAATACGGCGGTACCGGCCTGGGGCTGACAATTTCCCGCGAGCTTGCGCGGCTGCTCGGCGGCGAGATTGCCATTCACAGTGATGGCGAAGGGCAGGGCGCAACCTTCATGCTCTATCTGCCGATTGGCTCCGAGGCGACAGCGCAATCACTGGACGAGCCGGTGGAACAGGAGCAATTGCCGGCACCGGGCAGCCGTATCCATGAGGTGGTGCAGCCACTGCCGGAAGATGGCTATCTGGTACGGGAGAAAAGCGTACTTATTATCGAAGACGATACCGAGTTCGCCAAGGTGCTGGTGGAACTGGCTGCCGATTACGGGCTGGAAGGCCACGTTTGCGAAGACGGCGAAAGTGGCCTGGAATACGCCCGCCATTACCGGCCCAGCGCGATCATTCTCGATATCGGCTTGCCCGGTATGGATGGCTGGGAAGTGATGGAGCGGCTCAAGGCTGATCCTCGCAGCAAGGATATCCCGGTGCACTTCCTGTCGGGCAAGGATGAACGCAAGAAAGCGCTGGATCTGGGTGCCATCGACTTCCTCACCAAGCCGGTGAACAAGAATCAGATTATTGGTGCCTTTGCCAAGATCGAGAGCGCCATTTCCAAAAACGTGCGCCGGTTGCTGGTGGTGGAAGACAGCGAAATCCAGCACGAGGGCATCCGTGAGCTGTTCGATCAGCGTGGTGTTGAAATCACCGCCGCCACCAACGGTGCGGATGCACTCGAAGCACTGCGCACGCAAGTGTTCGATTGTATGATCCTGGATCTCACGCTGCCGGATATGAGCGGCTTCGAACTGCTGGAAAAAATCAACAGCAGTGACGATTACGACAGCGTCCCGGTCATCATCTACACCGGCAAGGATCTGACCCGCGAGGAAGAAGCCCAGCTGCGCAAGTATGCCGACCGGATCATCCTGAAAACGGAGCGCTCATCCGAGCGCCTGCTCAACGAAGCCTCGCTGTTTCTCCATTGGCTGGAATCCACCTTGCCCGGCCACGCGCGTCACTCTGCCCAGGCCGCCGAGCACCGGGATGATGTGTTCGAAGACAAGAAGCTGCTGCTGGTGGACGATGACATGCGCAACATCTACGCGCTCTCGGCACAGCTGGAAGAACTCGGCTTCGATATCACCATCGCCAATAATGGTCGCGAGGCGCTGGAAGCGCTGGACGAAATGCCGGACGCGGATATCGTGTTGATGGATATCATGATGCCGGAAATGGACGGCTATCAGGCGATGGCAGAGATACGGAAACAGGAACGCTTTGCAAAGCTGCCGATTCTGGCCCTGACTGCCAAGGCGATGAAGGATGACCGTGCCAAATGTATCGAAGCAGGTGCAAACGATTACTGCTCCAAGCCGATCGACATGGCAAAACTGACCTCTCTGATGCGCGTGTGGCTGCATAAATGAGCGGCATTCCTCTCACCCCCGAGCAGGGCCTCAGCGAGCCGACGCCACCGCCCATCAGCGACGAGCAGGTGAATATCGAAGACATCGAAATTCGCCTGTTGCTGGAGGCGATATACCAGCTGTACGGCTACGATTTTCGCAGTTACAGCAAGGCGTCCCTGCGGCGGCGTGTGCTTCACCGGCTGGGCATGTCCGGCTTGCCGTCGATCATGGCGATGACCGACCGGGTGCTGCGGGATCAGGCATTTTTCGTCACCTTGCTCAATGACCTGACCGTCAACGTGACAGAAATGTTTCGCGACCCGGAATTCTACCGCGCCTTTCGCGAGGAGGTGGTGCCGGTGCTCAAGACCTTTCCGTTCATCAAGATCTGGCATGCCGGGTGCTCCACGGGTGAAGAAATCTACAGCATGGCGATCCTGCTGGAAGAAGAAGGCCTGTACGAGCGCGCCATGCTGTACGCCACGGATATCGACAAGAACGTATTGGCAGCTGCCAAGAAAGGCATCTACTCCTACGCCGCGATCAAGGTATACAGCGACAACTACCGCCGCGCTGGCGGCAAGGCATCGCTGGCGGACTATTACACTGCCAAGTACGACGGCGTGATCATGGATCAACGCCTGAAACGCAACATTGTATTTGCCGATCATGACCTGGCCACCGATCAGGTGTTCGGGGAAATGAACGTGATTGTTTGCCGTAATGTGCTGATCTATTTTGACCGTGATCTTCAACAGCGTGTCTTCAAGTTGTTTCGGGAAAGTCTGGACATGGGCGGCTACCTTTGCCTCGGTACAAAGGAGAGCCTGCGTTTTTCCGGTTGTGCGGAACATTTCGAACCGGTGGTCGGCGACCTGCGGATTTTCCGAAAGCGCCAGCTGATGAAAAGAGAAATACGATGAGTGAGATCGAGCAAAGCATACTGATGGTGGACGACCAGCCCGCCAACCTGGTCTCTCTGGATGCCATTCTGGAGCAGCCGGGGCGCCGCCTGATCAAGGCGCACTCCGGGCCGGAGGCATTGAAGGTGCTGCTCAAGGAGGAGGTGTCTCTGGTGCTGCTGGACGTGCAGATGCCGGGGATGGATGGCTTTGAGGTGGCTGAGCTGATGCGACAGCGCAAGGATACGCAGACGATCCCGATTATTTTCGTGACGGCCATCAGCAAGGAACAGAAATATGTATTCCAGGGCTATCAGGCTGGCGCGGTAGATTATCTCTTCAAGCCGCTGGACCCGCTGATCCTGCAAAGCAAGGTCAACTTCTTTCTCCAGCTGGATCGCCAGCGACGCGAGCTACAGGCAAAGCTGAAAGAGGCCCAGGCCTACAGGGCTGCTTATGAGGCCGAGAAGCTCCGCGGCAAGAGCTGAGCGGCGGCAGCATGGCCGGTTGCCCAGGGCACCCGACGATTCAGAGAAAAACATGTCCCGACAGCGAATCAAGGCAGTAGTGATGGGCGCGTCCTGGGGCGGGCTGGAAGCATACAGCACAGTGCTGAGCCGACTGCCGGCCACGTTGCCGGTGCCGGTACTGCTGGTACAGCACCAGCACCCGACCGCAGGCGACAAGTTGCCGTGGTTGCTGGACACGCGAACCGCCATGCGCGTGATGCGCGCCATGGACAAGGCAGCGTTGGAACCCGGTTGCGTGTATGTGGCGCCGCCCGGTTATCACATGCTGGTGGATAATGATCACACCCTGTGTTATTCGCTGGCGCCGCCAGTAAATTACTCGCGGCCGTCCATCGACGAACTGTTTTTTTCTGCAGGCCATGTTTATGGTCGTGGATTGCTTTCTGTAATCCTCACCGGGGCCAACGACGATGGTGCTGCGGGCACCCGGTATATAAAACAACGTGGGGGAATCACTGTTGCCCAATCACCCCAGACAGCGGAAGCAGTTATTATGCCGCAGGCAGCAATAGATACAGGCTGTGTGGACTGGACGGGCGATCTGGTACAGATCGGTGATTTCGTGGTCGAACAGGTTTTCGGGTTGCAGGAATGATCAGGCAGAACATTCTGGTAGTAGATGATCACAGGGAAAACCTTATCGCCCTTGAGGCTGTTCTTGAGGCGCCGGGGCGGCAGTTGATCATGGCATCCAGCGGCAACGAAGCGTTGCAGCTTGCGCTCAAGCATGATTTTTCATTGGTGCTGCTTGATGTACAGATGCCTGACATGGACGGCTTCGAGGTGGCAGAGCTGATGCGGCAGAACCGGCGCACGCGCAGCTTGCCGATTATTTTTGTGACGGCCATCAGCAAGGAACAGAAATACGTCTTCAAGGGCTATGAATGTGGTGCGGTGGATTATCTGTTCAAGCCGCTCGACAAACAGGTGCTGGAGGCCAAGGTCAATGTCTTCCTGGAACTGGACTTGCAAAAACGCAAGTTGCAACAGGCTGTCGTGCAAATGAAACGGCTCAAGGATGAGAATGAGCGGCTGCTGCAAGCGTTGGGCGAGGGCATTTTTGGTACGGATGCACAGGGTGCTATCTCATTCTGTAATGATGCTGCGGCAACATTACTTGCCACTACACGCAAGGCCCTGGCCGGCCGTACAATTGATGAAATATTGTGCAGTGACGATCAAGGCACGCCTTTTTCCTGGTCAGATTCGGCTTTGCTGGCTGCTTGCAGCGAAGGGCAGGGCTGGCGCAACGATATCAGTTTGTATGCACGCCGTGGCGAGGCTCTGGTGCCGCTGGAAATGACCGCAACCCCCATCAGCCCCGTTGGCGAACCTTTCAGCGGCTGCGTGATCCTGTTTCGTGAGCTGACTGGAAACGAACTTTCTGTGCAGGAACGCCACGCCCGTGAAAGCCGTCGTTATCCGCGCAAGAAAGTGTTTCGCGAGATGGTGTTGTTCGATCGCACAACTGGTGGCAATGTAGGGCGCTTGATGAACATCAGTATCGACGGATTCAAGCTCAGCAGCCGCAAGGCGATCAAAGAGGGACAAAAACTTGCTTTGAGCATGGTTCTGCCGGAACAGATCAACGGCTTGAACACTCTCAGTTTTGATGCAAGAGCCGTCTGGTGCCAGCTTTCCGGTACCGGCGAGGATTACCATACCGGTTTCCAGTTTCTGGATATGAACGATACCGGGCGCGGTATTATCCAGACTCTGATGGAAAAAATATGATGACGTGATGCCATTATAAACACGGTGGCATCAGGGGAGCACCGGCGGCGTTCGGCACAGGTGCTCCTGCAAGGGATTGATGGCCAGCGGAGCGGGGGTGCTCCAGGCCCAACAGTGAGTAGCTGCCACCATGATATCCGAGCCCGAGATTGATCTTGAAGATGACGTCATCGAAGACGCCATTTCAGCCGTCGCCTCCCGCGAGGTGCTGCCCTACAGCTATGCCCGTCGCCACCGCGTTCTGCTGCGAGGCCACAACGGCGAGCGAGAATTGTGTTGTGTGCCGCCGCTGGATATCCGCGTGCTGGCCGAGGTGCGGCGCTGGCTGGGTGATCTGCCGCGTATCGTAACCATGGATGACGGCGCGCTCGCCGGTGCCATGGCAATCACCTACGAGCAGCAACGCGGCGCCGCCGCCGAGGCCGCCGACAACCTTGAGGGACTGGATCTTGCCAGCCTGGCCGAAGCGCTGCCGGAAACCTCCGACCTGCTGGAGCAGGAAGACGACGCCCCCATCATTCGCCTGATCAACGCACTGTTGCAGGAGGCGATTCGCGAAAACGCGTCCGATATCCACATTGAAACCTTCGAGCGCCGCCTGCTGGTACGGATGCGTGTGGATGGCGTGCTGCGTGAAGTGCTGGCACCACGTCGCGAGCTGGCACCGCTGCTGGTGTCGCGCATCAAGGTCATGGCGCGGCTGGACATCGCCGAAAAGCGTGTACCACAGGATGGCCGTATATCCCTGCGCGTCGGCGGGCGCGATGTGGATGTGCGGGTTTCCACCATGCCTTCAAGCAATGGCGAGCGCGTGGTGATGCGGCTGCTGGACAAGCAGGCGGGTCGTTTGCAGCTTGGCCATCTGGGCATGGGGGATGTCTGCTACAAGGAAATGATGGAGCAGATCCACAAGCCCCACGGCATCATCCTGGTGACCGGCCCGACCGGCTCGGGCAAGACCACCACGCTGTATGCCGGGCTGACCGAACTCAATGATTCCTCGCGCAACATCCTGACCGTGGAAGACCCGGTGGAGTATCAGCTTGAGGGCATCGGCCAGACCCAGGTGAACAACAAGGTCGAGATGACCTTCGCCCGTGGCCTGCGTGCCATTCTGCGGCAAGACCCCGATGTCGTCATGATCGGTGAGATCCGCGATCTGGAAACCGCCGAGATCGCCGTGCAGGCCTCCCTCACCGGCCACCTTGTGTTGTCGACCCTGCATACCAACACCGCCGTGGGGGCCGTGACGCGGCTACAGGATATGGGTATCGAGCCGTTTCTGCTGTCATCAAGTCTGCTTGGTGTGATGGCCCAGCGGCTGGTGCGCGTGCTCTGCCCGGATTGCAAGACGCCTTATGACGCCACGCCGGGCGAACTGGCGGTAATGGGCTGCGCCGAGGGCGAGCCGATGACGCTGTATCGGCCGAACGGCTGTGAGCACTGCAACCAGCTCGGCTATCGCGGCAGGACGGGTATCTACGAGCTGGTGGTGGTGGATGACGACATGCGCGAAATGATCCATGAACGTGCCAGTGAGCAGGCGCTGGAACAACACGCCCGCAAGCGCACGCCCAGTATTCGGGCGGACGGCTGGCGCAAGGTCATGGCCGGCGACACCACCATCGAAGAAATCTTGCGCGTGACCAGGGAAAACTGATGCCGGCATTCGAGTATCGCTCTCTGGATGCGGGGGGCAAGATCAAGAAAGGGCTGATCGAAGCCGACAGCGCCCGGCAGGTACGCCAGCAGCTACGTAGCAAGGGCTGGGTGCCCATCGAGGTGCGGGAAACCAAAGACCGCAAGGGCAAGCAGTCGCTGTTTGCCGGCATGTCACGGTCCGGCAAGCTCAATACCGGCGAGCAGGCGCTGTTCACGCGTCAACTGGCGACGCTGATCCGCTCCGGCCTGCCGGTGGAACAAGCGCTGTCCGCCGTTGCCCGGCAAGCCGGACGGGTGCACATGGAGCGCATCGTGCTGGCGGTGCGCGCCAAGGTCACCGAGGGCTACAGCCTGGCACGAGCTATGGCGGAATTTCCCCGTGCGTTCCCGGAAATGTACCGGGCGACAGTGGCCGCCGGCGAATCCTCCGGCCATCTCGAACAGGTGCTTGAACAACTGGCGGACTATCTGGAAAGCCGCCACGACACAGGCCGTTCGGTGATGCAATCGCTGGCCTATCCGCTGTTTATCATGGTGTTTTCGTTACTCATCATCACCGGCATGATGACGTTCGTCGTACCGCGCATGGTCGATGTTTTTTCTCGCAACCAGGAAGCGCTGCCGGCGCTGACGCGCTTCATGATTACCCTGAGCGAGCTGTTTCGCGACTGGATGTGGCTGGTGGTGCTATTGATTGTGCTGGGGGTGATCGTGTTCGCCCGTGCCATGCGCTCGCCAGCGTTTCGCATGCGGGTGCACATTCGTCTGGCTCGGTCTCCATTGATAGGCAAACTGATCTGTACCTCGGACAGCTCCCGCCTTGCGAGCACCCTGGGCATCCTCTCACGATCGGGTGTGCCGCTGGTGGAAGCGCTGGCAATATCCAGCCAGGTAGTAAGCAATCTGGCTATTCGCGAAGCAGTACATCAGGCAGCCAATCGCGTGCGTGAAGGCGGCAACCTCAGCCGGGCGCTGGAAGCCAGCGGCTATTTCCCGCCGATGCTGGTGCAGATGATTGCCAGCGGCGAGGCCAGCGGCGAGCTGGATCGCATGCTCACCCGCGCGGCGGAATATCAGGAACGTGAAATGAGCGGTGTGGTCAATACCGTTGTCGGATTGCTAGGCCCGACCATGCTGTTGTTCATGGCCGGCCTGGTGTTGCTGATCGTGCTTGCCATGATGCAACCGATCATGCAAATGAACAGCCTGTTTGGCCTGTAAACGGACTGCGCAGGCAGGCAAGCAGGGCAGGGCTGGGCAGAGGGCGTCGGGGTTGGGCGCCGAACTTTTACTGGTGGAGACAGGGCAATGAAGAAATTGACATGGCGCACGGCCCAGCGAGGCCTGACGCTGATCGAAATCATGGTAGTGGTGGCGATCATCGGCCTGCTTGCAGCAATGATCGTGCCGAACGTGATCGGCCAGGGCGAGCAGGCAAAGGTGGATCTGGCTAAAACCAATATGGCCAGCATCGCCTCGGCGCTGGATATGTTTCGCCTGCACAACAGCCGCTACCCGACCACCGAAGAAGGGTTGCGCGGCCTGGTCGAGCGCCCGTCGTCGGCGCGCAGCTGGCCGGAAGGCGGTTACCTGTCGCGTATTCCGCAAGACCCTTGGGGCAGTGACTATATCTATATCAGCCCGGGCACCTCTGGCCCGTACGATCTGATTTCCCTTGGCGCGGATGGCATGGAAGGCGGTGAGGGCGTCAATGCAGATCTCAACTACCGCGAATTGCAACGCTAACGCGTTACACCGCGCGGCCGGATTCACGCTGGTCGAAATCCTGGTGGTGGTGGTCATGGTGGCGCTGTTCGCTGCTGTGCTAGCCCCCGGTTTTTTTCTCAGTGATGATCGCGAGCTTGATCAAGCCGGGGTTTGGCTCGAGGAACTGCTGGCGACGGTCGGTGAACAAAGCGTGTTCAGTGGCGAGCTACTGGGCATCCATCTCACCGATCAGCGCATCACGCCGATGCGCTTTGACCCCGAGCAGCAGAAATTCGTGCCCTTCGGGGGGGATTCCCGTGCGGCGCTGGAGAGCCGGGAATTCAAGGAGACGTTGCGCCTGAGCTGGGAACTGGAAACCGTGGAGCAACATCAGTACGACGCACCGCCGGGCGCCGGTTATGGCCTGGTGGAAGCCGCCGAAGCGCGGCTTGTAGCGGGCGAGGACAGGGACGATCGCGAACGCCGACCGCAACTGTTTTTTTTCCCCAGCGGCGAAGCCACGCCGGCTCGTCTGAAGATCGAACTCAGTGGCGATCATCGTAATTCGGCACCGCTGGAGATCACGCTCAATGCACTTGGCCAGGCAGAGCTGCTCAAGGAAGACGAGCCATGAAGCAACGTGGCTTCACGCTGGTCGAGGTGCTGGTGGCACTGTCGATTCTGGTGTTTGCGATCATGGCGCTGATGCAGAGTATGGGCGTAGCAGCAGTCAATACCGCCATGCTGGATGAGCGCACCGCTGCCTATATGGTCGCCGCCGACAAACTGGTGGAACTACAGGTTTATCAGCGCTGGCCGGAAAACGGCACCACCGACGAGAAGCTGGAGCCGCCCGAGGACGACGAGCACGGCCGCACCTGGCTGATCCGCACCATCATCAGCAACGGCCCCTACCCGGATACGCGCCGGGTGGATATCGAGGTTGGCCCGGAAACACGCCTCGGCAGCGAGCGGCAAGTGCTGTATATACTGACCAGCCTGCTCGGCCGGCCGGCGCCGGAAACAATGCCACTTGATGGCGGCACGGAAGGCAATGATCCGCCCCCGGAGGGAGCAGGCTGATGCGCCGTCAGGAAGGCTTCACGTTACTGGAAGTGATCGTCGCCATCGCTATTTTTGCGGTGATGTACCTGATCGCCCATGCATCGTTCAGTGAAGCGCTGAACAATCGCGAATTGCTGGCCGAGCACGCGACCCGGCAGGAATCACGGCAGCGGGCGCTGATTTTTCTGGCACAGGATATCGAACAGATTATCGCCCGGCCGGTGCGCGATGCCTTTGGCGATCAGCAGCCGGCATTGCGCGGCACGCTGGAATATTTCGAGTTTACCCGCCTGGGCTGGGCCAACCCTTTCGATCTGCGCCCCCGCAGCCAGATGCAGCGCGTCGCCTATCTGCTTGACGAAGAACAGCGGCTGGTGCGCCGTTACTGGCCGGCGCTGGATGTGAACGTCGGCACCGAGCCGGTGGACATGATCCTGCTCGAGGGGGTGGACACACTGACATTTCGCTATCTGGCGGAAGACCCCAACGGCGACTGGCAATGGTTTGATATCTGGCCGGATATTCACCTGGAGCAAACCCCGCCATTGCACCAGCCGCTACCTCGCAGCGTGGAAATGGAAATTCGCCTGGAGGATGGCAGCCGCTTGCACCGTTATTTCCGCACCGTGATCAACCCCTGGAGCCAGACATGAAGCACCGGCAACGAGGGGTAGCTCTGATAGTGGTGCTGATGATGGTAGCGCTGATGGCGGTGATCGCCACCGACATGATGGTGCGCCAGGACAGGTTTCGCGCCCGCACGGAAAACCTGACCGATTGGGACATGCGCTATCAGTATGCGATTGCCGCTGAAACGGTAGCCATCCAGGCGCTGATCGACGATATGGAAGACGACCGGCACAACAATGCCTTGCTGGATGACTGTGTTGACGAGCAGTGGGCGATCAGCCTGCCGCCGACGCCCTATGAAGACGCCGTGCTCAGTGCGACGGTGCAGGATCTTCAGGGGCGCTTCAATATCAATTGGCTGGTCAGCCAGCAGGGCACCGAGTTTCAGCGTGACGAGGGGTGGCGGGAGCGCCTGGCGCGGCTGTTGGCGGAGACACTGACCGATCCATTGAAAGCACAGACACTGTCGCATGAGCTGGCCGACTGGCTCGACACCAACAATATGGTGGATGGTGTCGAAGGTGCCGAGGATGCGGAATACCGCTGGATGCGCACCCCGAACAGCCCGGCTGCGCATGAATCGGAGTTGCGTGCCCTGCGCAGCATGAGTGCGACGGATATTCCCTCGCCGCTGTTCTGGACGCTGTTTACGGCACTGCCGCCGGGCACGCGACTGAACGTCAATACCGCACCGCTGCCGGTGCTGGATGCGCTGTTTGCCGATAACGTCGGCGAGGCCGGCACGCAGCAGATAAAAACATTGCGCGAAGAAGCTGCCATCGGTTCGATCGACGAGCTGATGGCGCAGGCACCGTTCGCGGCGCTGGAAGATGACATGCGCACCGCGCTGGCAGCCATGCTCGACGTGCGTTCAAGCTATTTTCAGGTAATGATCGATGTCGTTCATAATGACCAGCGCAGCCGCCTGGTCACACGACTGCAACGACTGGAGCAGGGGCCCACGGAGGTCTTCAGCCGGCAACTGGTGCCGGTGCTCGGCCCGCTGGAGCCACCCTGCAATACATTCTATAACGAGGCCACCACGCCCCAGAGCTCAACACAGGAAAATGGGCAGCGACCATGATGGATGACAGCACTTTGATTTACCTGCTCGCCGGCGCGTTACGCGCCGACAGCCCCAGCGACGTCGATGCAATCTGGCAACATCGAGCCGATACGATCGAGCGCGGCACGCTTGCTGAGGCGCTGGAGAGCGTCAGTGGCCGCGTGCGGGTGGTGCTCTCTGCGGGCGACGTGCTGCTCACCAGTGTCGAGCTTAGTCGCCGCCAGGCACGACATATCCAGAAAGTGCTGCCTTATCTGCTGGAGGAGTCACTGCTCAGTAGTACCGATGAGATGTGGTTTGCCCACGGCCGCCCGGTCGACAGCCATTACCCTGTCGCCGCCTGCGAGCGGGACGGGCTGGAGCAGCTGCTGGCCTGGTTCGACGAGGCCAGCGATGTGCAGCTGGCAGGTGCCTGGGTGGATGCTGATCTGCTCCAGCCCCACGCGCCTTGCCTGGTGTGGCAGGATGCAGAGTTGCTGTGCGTGCCGAGCCCGGGGCAAGCGGCAATCGTGCCGCACTCGGAGCTTGCGCAGTTGCCGCAATTGCTGGGGATCGAGACGGAGGAATTCATGCGCATCGAGCACCCGGAAGCGCTGCTCACTGCATTCCGCGAAGCCCTTGGCAGCGGCGCTGGTGTGGCGCTGCTGCATGGCGATCTGCGACCCACCGTGCAACAGGGCGCATGGAGCGAGAAGATACGCCCCTGGCGGCCCTTGGCAGGGCTTGCCGCTGGCGTCCTGGTGGCCGTATGGGGCTTGTTGTTGGCACAGCAGTGGCAGTTAAACCGGGCTGCCGAGGCACGCGCAGCAGAAGCGGTGGCGATGTATCAGGAGCTGTTCCCCGGTGCGCCGCGGCCGCAACTGCTGCAACGGGAATTCCGCACCCAGCTGGAGCGCATGGGCGGCAGTGCCGCAGGGGGCGGTTTTCTGTCATTGATGACGCCGGTCGGCGAGATTCTCGGCGGCGCAACCGATCAGGGCGTGACACCACGCCGCATCCAGTTTGATGAGCGGGAAAGTGTGTTGCTGGTGGATATTACTGCGCGGGATTTCGGGATACTGGAAAACCTGCGAGAAAAAATGCAATCGGCCGGCCTGAGCGCCGAGATCGGCACGGCACGCAGTGAAGCCAGTGGCGTAACAGCACGTATGCGAGTGGGGCAGGGCTGATTATGGGCGAGTACATCCAGCAATGGCGCGCACAAGCGCTGAAATCCATGGAGCCGGCCCGGCAGTGGTACGCCGGCTTGCAACACCGTGAACAGGTCGCGGTGGCCGTACTGGGCGTGGCAGTGGTGTTGATGCTGCTTTATCTGTTGCTCTGGAAGCCGGTTCTCAACGGCCGCAACGCCGCGGCACAACGCTATGTGGCGCAGGCACAGATCGTCGACTGGATCGCTGATAATGCCGCCGTGGTGCGCGAGGCCCAGCGCAGCCAGAACGGGCAACCGACCATGCAGGGTGACTGGATCAGCGTCATCAATGCAAGTGCCACACAAGCCGGTCTGACGCTGCGCGGCTTCACCCCGGAAGGCTCCGACGCGGCACGGGTGCAGCTGGAGCAGCAGCCTTTCGCACCAGTCATCACCTGGTTACAAAGCCTCCAGCTGGAGCAGGGAGTGCGTGCCGCAGCGGTAGAAATTTCCACCGGCCAGACGCCGGGCACTGTCAATGTGCGCGCCACCTTGCGTCGGGGTAGCTGATGTCCTTGTTTACGATGCGGCCGGCAGGGGCCGCGCTGCTGCTGTCGGCTGCGTTGTTGGTATGGCCGGCAGCGGCGACGGCGCTGGATGCGCGCCGCATCCTCGAATTGCGCGCCGATTCACTTTTCGACGAGCCGCAGGACAGTGCATCGCTCTCGGTCGTGACCTGGCAGCAGGGTGAATTACAGCCAGTGGTTTTTCAGCTTGATCCGCTCGGCGATGCTGACATGGTCTGGTTTCCGGATGGCGAGCTTGGCCGCGATCGGCCGGAGGGCGAATTCAGCGGCGCAGACCGTTTGCTGCTGCGCCTCGCTGATGCCGGGCAACGTGCGCCGGCGGATGCATCGCTACCGCAGGGCAGAGTGTTGGCCGAGGTATCCATTCAGCGGGAAGATGACAGCCGGGGGTATTTTTACCTGGCGCAGGATGATGCTCGCCGCCACCCTGGCCGTTACGTCCACCATGATCTGCGCAGCGGCACCACCGTCACCGACAGCTATCAGCTGATTGTCGATCCCGAGAATGAACTCAATTGGCAGTACCTCGGCTACCAGGGCTATCAGGGCGAGGGCTCCATCATCGACACACTGAAGATGCGTATGGCGGCCGGCTTTCTCAACCGCCATGCCCGCGTCACGCTGGACAATACCAATCTGCGCCCGACTGTGACCGGCCACCGCACGGGGCCATTACGCTCGGTCATGCATCTGGAAACCAGGGTGGTGATTGCCGGTATTTCGGTGATGAAACTACACGTGCAAGCGTATCGTTATCCGGATCATTACGAGGCACACACTTACGCCAAAGTACCGGGGCTGTACCGGCGCACGCTACGAGCACCGGAAGTGGCGGTGACCATCGACGGCAACGCCCAGTACGGCGCTACCGTACAAACCGCACGCGGCGGTGAACTGCGCGGGCTGGTTGACGGGCGACTGGACGATGAAGAACGCGAACTGATCCAGCGTGGCCTCAGCTCGGACGAAAGCTGGGTGCTGTTTGATTCGGGGCGCGATTTCATCCTGCTCGCCGAGCTGGATGTGCCGCCAAATCTGGCCGGCATTCCGCTGGCGTTGGTGTATCAGGACGATCTGCATCTGGAGCTGACGCCAGAACAGTTTCCTGGCCAACTGCCGAATCTGGGCTACGCGCTGCAAGGCTGGCCGAAGGAGCAGGAAATGCGCTTTGCCGTGCGATTACTGTTTGATAACGGATTGCAGGGTATGGCGCCGCACGCTTACGCCGAGGCGCGTACCCGCGCCCCGGCAATGACCGTTACGGCGTGGCCAGCTCCAGCGGCAGCGACTTCAGCCCTTCCTGTAGAGGCAGCGTCAACTCCCCCTGCAACCGCGCCCGGCTCCACCAGAACGACGGATTGAAGGCGTACTGCCAGCTGAAACCGTACACCACCAGGCCAACCCGGTCGCCGGCTTGCAATGGCGTTGCCACCGGCGGCAGCGTCTGACGGTGCAATCCCTTGTGCGGCAGCGGTGTCAGCTGCTCGTTGACCACCTGCACCCGGCGCGCCCCCGCACGCTGCACACCCACACCGACAAACACGCGCGTGCTGGCACGGCTGGCAGTGCCGCTCAGGCGCATGTCCAGCTCGGGCGTGCCCAGCAATATTTCATCATCACGCTCGACCACATACACCGGCACGAACTTTGGCCGGCCGCCGCCGCCATTGGGACGCAGCTGCCGCAGATCCTTGCCCTGCCAGAACCCGCGCACGATATCGCCGCCCACATCCACCGGCACCATCAACCATTCGAACATGCCGGCAAAGGGGATATGCAGGCTCGCATCACGCACGGCAAAGGTTTCGCCGTTCGAGGGCAGGGCAGCGAGATGCAGGCTTTGCTCATAATCCAGCGCCGCGCAGAATGACGGCACCTGACGCGGCGCACCGCGCAGCTTCTCATCCCACCACTGCACCACCAGCTCGGGCAATGGCACTGCGTCGGCTCCGCAACCCAGCACAGCGTCGGTATTGAACAGCGGTTTGCCGGACCAGGGCTGAATCGGCCAGGGCAGGATGTGGCCACCCTGAATGGCCAGCAGGCGCGCTTCCTGACCGCCGGCCTCGAAACAGGACTGGTTCGCTTGCGCATGTTCGATACCGAACAGCGAATCCCGGAAGCCCTGTATCAGCAGTGCATCCGCCTGCGGGTATTCGCCCCGTGCGCAAAAGCTCGACGGGCTGTGCTCGCGCAGTAGCGTCTGAGCTTCTCTGGACAAAGTGCCGGTAAAGGCGCTGCGGAACGGGCGCTGCAACGCCATGCCGAAATCAAAACCGCTGGACAGCGAGCCGAGCGTAAACAGGTGCGCGCCCCATTGGCTGCGAACGTGGCCGTTAGGCGCAAAGCCGTCGGCCAGATCGTACCAGGTGGCAATGGGCACCAGGGCCGCCAGGCGCGGATCATGAATACTGGCAAGAATCTGCGCACCGCCACCATATGACTCGCCGATCATGCCGATGGCCGCACGGCCATCCGGCAGCGTGTGCAACGCTGGCAAGTGCCGCAGTGCCCAGTCGATCACGCTGCTGACATCTTTCACTTCGTGCGCCGGGCTCATCAACTGCACATCGCCCTGGCTGCCACCGAAACCACGTTGATCGTAGAACACCACCCAGTAGCCTTGCCGCCAGGCGGCGATGGCGGCTTCGCCGGTCAGCATGGTCTGGCCATAAATGGAGAGCGGGCGCTTGGCGCGAAAACCCCCGAACCCGTGGGTGGCAATGATGACTGGCGCGGTGTCGCCGCTGGCCAGTGCAGGCTGGTAGACTGTCGCAGCCAGCGAGAGGCCGTCGTGGGTGGGGATGGCGACCTGGTAACGCCGCGCTTCAAGTGGCGCAGGCAGGGGATCGGGGGATGCTACGGGTAGTGTGGTTGTGCAGCCCCCCAGCAGTATCACAACCCAAAAGGCCAGTGCTGTACTACGCATGGCGGTGAATCCTCTTGATATCGCGCCTTTGTTAACCTGGGCGCTTGTTTTTATGTTGACCGATGCAGCGTCGGTGCCCATCAGGATTGGTTTGCAATGAACGGAGCAGCTTCTGCGTCTCAATCACCGCCAGCGTTCTGGCGCGACACCGGCCGCGGCCTGGTATGGCTGGCTTATGGCCTGTGTTGCGTGTGGCTGGCGCTGGCATTGTCCTGGTGGCTTTACGCGCGCCTGGATTATAGCTATCCGCTCTGGTATTCGCTGATGGATATCGATCAGCACATCGCCGAATACGCGCCGCACAATGCGCGTAAACCCGGCTTCGCGCAATTGCCGCCCGACCAGCATCAGCAGGCATTCGCGCAAATCAGCCAGGCGGTACATGATCGGGGGCGCGGGCTTTCCGGTATTACCTATCCGGGGCCGTCCGGTATGCCGATCCCGTTGCTGACCCTTGACGAGGTATTGCACTTGCAGGATGTCGCCGATCTGCTTGGTCTGGGTACGGCGGTTTCATGGTTCATGGCGCTACTGTGGTTGCCGCTCGCCGTGTGCTCTGCGCGTGCCGGGCCGCCCACCTACCGGGCAAGGATAGCGGCGGCCGGGGTGGCTGCTGGCCCGCTGCTGATCTGGTTGCTGGTGCAAGGCCCGAAAGCAGTGTTTTATCAGTTGCATATCTGGTTATTTCCGCCCGAACATCCCTGGTTTTTCTACTGGGAACAATCCCTGATGAGCACCTTGATGAAAGCGCCTTATCTGTTCGGCGGTATCGCGGTAGTGCTCGCGGTGGCTGCTGTGGTACTAGCGCCGGCCTTGTTTCTGCTTGGTAACACACTGATTCGTCCGCTGGCTGGAGCGCGCCCATGACGCACGCCACTGTACCGCCAGGAACAGAGCAGCCAAAGATAGCCTCGCCATGGATAGAGCGGCTGGCGGCGGATGCCCGCCCCGAGGCGGAACGCTTGCAGCGATGGGCCGCCATGGGGCTGCCGGTGCCGCCTAGCTGGCGCGTGCGGCGTGAGGTGCTGGCAGAGGATACCCAGGCGGTTACAGCAGCGCTGGCACAGGTGGCTGGCAATACCGCGGCGCGCTACTGGGTATTGCAGCAGGGCCCGGCGACTCCTGGCTCACAACGGGAGTCGCTGCTCAATCTGGATTCCGACCTTGCACTCAGTGGTGCGCTGCAACAGGTGTTTCGGCGAGCTAACGCGCCTGATTCGGTGATTATCCAATCCATGCCTGCACGCCACGCTGCCGGGGTGCTGTTCACGCGCCATCCGGTACGCCCTGATCTGGAGCATGTGGTGATCGAGGGCGTGCTGGAGCAAGGCCATGGCGAGCCTGATGCAGCACCGGATGAGCAGGGTGGAGAATGTCATGGAGATCGGCATGGAGATCGGCATGGAGATCGGCATGGAGAGCCTGCTCGCCTGATCCTGCACCGGGACGGCGCCGTCGCCTGGAGCAGTGAAAACCGCTCGCTGGTGGAGCGCATCGGTGCCGACGCCTTTGCCACGCTGGCCGGGCAACTGCGCAAGCAGTTCGAGCGCCCGCAAGCATGCGAGTGGATCTTCGATGGTCAGCAGCTCTGGGTGGTGCAGACCTTGCCGGTCGGGTCGCTGCCCCGGCCCACCGAGGCGTGGAGCCGCCGCGCCGGCTTCGGGCTCTGGCACGAGGCGGTGTCGCCGCTATGGTATACACTCGCCGGTCGCTGGCTGAAGACGGCTTTCTGGCGCCCCCTTGGCGATCAACTGGGCTGGCAGGAGCTGGCCAACGTAGAACCGTACCGGCGCCAGCACAGCCATATTTATTCCAACAGTCAGTTCTTCCTGCGGCTGCTTGAGGCGGGCGTGCCGCAGGCGCAGGCCGCCATACCGCCGGCCTGGCACCCGCAAACATCCCCGCCGCCACAGCGCTACGTTCGCAAGCGTGACGGTTTGCAGCCCTGGCTGGCCGGCCGCCGCCTACGCAAGCTGGAACGGGAGCTGGCGCGGCAAGCCGAGCAGCTCCCCGACCTGGGCGATACCGATGGGCTATGGCGTGCGCTGATGCGGCTGGACAGCATCGGAGAGCGTCTGGCCGCGCTGGAAGGCTGGCTGTGCTATGTGCGGCCGCCGCCTGTCATTTCTGCGACGACGCCCGAGCTGGCATTGGCAAACGCCTTGCCGGCCGGGCACCGAGCCGCGCTGCGGGCGCTGGGCGCTGGTACTGAGGCCGTCGCAGGCGTCCTTCCCGCGGCCGGCGCACTCGGCGCAGACCCGATGCTGGCGCGCTTCGGCGAGCTGCCATCCGAGCTGGGCCGGTTGCGTGACATGACGCCGCAGCGAGCAGCGCTTCTGGGCACGCTCCCCGAACCCAAGGCGAGCGACGCCGCGGCGGTGGCCACCGGCCTGCGAGAACAGCTCGGCACGGCCTTGCGGCAGCTGTTACAGCGCATGGCGGAGGTGCTGGTGGCACGGGGCAGGCTGGTGCGCACGGAGGATGTGTTCTTTGTCTATTTTGATGAACTGTGGCAGCTGTGGCAGCCGCAGGAGAGCACCCGGCCCGGCGCCGACACCGTTGCCCAGCGTAAGATGCGGCTGCTCAACGATGCCTGGCACGGGGCGCCGGACTGGATCATTGATCAGATTGCATATGGTGCCCGCCTGGATCAGCAGCAGCGGCCGGTGCTCAATGGTAGTGCCATCGTTCCCGCGCCCGCGCAGGGCACTGCCAGAGTGATCCACGGCAGCTGGGCGCTGGCGCATATCGAACAGGGCGATATTCTGGTGCTGGATCAGTGCGATACCGCCTGGCTGCCCTGGCTCTGCCTGGCGGGCGGGCTGGTGCTGGCCGGGCACGCTGCGGAGCAGCCAGCGGCGCTGCTCGCACAGTGGCTGGGCATTCCGTGCATTATCGGCGTGGACGACGCCATGCATTGCATCACCACCGGCAGCACCCTGGTGCTGAACCAGCCAGCCGGCAGCATCTGCCGGCCAGCGGGGTGAGTCGTCAGTCGTTATAACCGAGCAGATGCGGGATACTGCGTTCGATTTCCTGCACTGTGTAGCCTGTGCGGCGGGCGTAATCTTCAATCTGGTCACGGCCGATCTTGCCGGTGCCGAAATAACGCGCTTCCGGGTGCGCAAAATACCAGCCCGATACCGATGACGCCGGGTACATGGCGTAGCTGTCGGTAAGTGTCATGCCGATGCGTTGCTCCGGCTTGAGTAGCTGCCACAGCAACGCTTTTTCGGTGTGGTCGGGGCAGGCCGGGTAGCCGGGCGCTGGCCGGATGCCACGATAGCGCTCGCGAATCATGTCATCGTTGCTGAGATTTTCATCCGCGCCGTAGCCCCAGTATTCCTTCCTGACGCGCTCGTGCATGCGTTCGGCAAAGGCTTCCGCCAAGCGGTCTGCCAGCGCTTTCAGCATGATGCTGTTGTAGTCGTCGTGATCCGCCTCGAAACGCTCAAGATGCGGCTCGATACCGATACCGGCTGTCACGGCAAAGGCGCCCAGCCAGTCCTGCACCTCACTCTCCCGTGGCGCGATGAAATCGCTCAGGCAAAGGTTCGGCTTGTCAGCACGCGCGCCCTTGTCGCCACGGTCGGTCTGCTGGCGCAAGTGGTGCAGTGTCATGAACGGGGTGCGCTCGCCCGGCTCACGATAAAGCTCGATGTCGTCACCGATGCTGGCAGCCGGGTAAAAACCGATCACAGCCCGTGCGGTCAGCCATTTTTCGGCGATGATCTTGTCCAGCATCGCCTGCGCGTCACGGTACAACCGCTGGGCCTCGACGCCCACCACGTCATCTTCCAGGATAGCCGGGAAGCGGCCAGCAAGTTGCCAGCTGCGGAAAAATGGCGTCCAGTCTATGCGATGCACCAGATCCTCTAGCGGATAATCTTCGAATGCCCGCTCGCCGGTGAAGGTGGGGGCGGGGGGCTGGTACGCACTCCAGTCCGTGCGGAACGGATTGGCTCTGGCGGCATCCAGCGACGCCAGCTTGCGCTCCTGCTGCTGGCTGGCGCGGCGTTCACGCAGTGTCTGGTATTCCTCGCGAATGCTCGCCAGATACGCATCACGTTGTGTATCGGACAGCAGGTTACTGACGACACCGACCGCACGCGAGGCGTCCGCCACATGAATCACCGGGCCGTGATAGCGCGGCTCGATTTTCACAGCGGTATGGATGCGGCTGGTGGTGGCGCCACCGATCATCAGTGGCAGCTTGAAGCCGGTACGCTCCATTTCGCTGGCCACCTGTACCATTTCGTCCAGTGACGGGGTAATCAGGCCAGATAGCCCGATGACGTCGGCATTATGCTCGCGGGCGGCCGCCAGAATCTTCTCGCAGGGCACCATCACGCCGAGATCAATCACTTCATAGCCATTGCATTGCAATACGACGCCGACAATATTTTTGCCAATATCGTGCACATCACCTTTGACCGTTGCCATGATGATGCGGCCATTGGACTCATCCTGCGTGCCCAGCTCCTCCCGCTCCTTCTCCATGAAGGGCAGCAGATAGGCCACCGCCTTTTTCATCACGCGAGCGGACTTCACCACCTGCGGCAGGAACATCTTACCGGCGCCAAAAAGATCACCGACCACGTTCATACCGTCCATCAACGGCCCTTCGATCACATGCAGCGGCCGCTCGGCCTCCTGTCGGGCTGCTTCGGTGTCTTCTTCGATGTAATCGGCCACGCCTTTCACCAGCGCATGTTGCAGCCGCTTCTGCACGGGCCATTCACGCCAGCTGAGGTCTTCCTGGCGGCCACTGCCGCCGCTTTCGCTGTCGCGATATTTTTCCGCCAGCGTAAGCAGCGTTTCGGTGGCATCCTCGTGGCGATTGAGCACCACATCTTCGACAGCCTGTTTCAGCTCAGCGGGAATGTCTTCATAAATCGCCAGCTGCCCCGCGTTGACGATCCCCATATCCATGCCCGCCTGGATGGCGTGGTAGAGGAATACGGCGTGGATCGCTTCACGCACCGGCTCGTTGCCGCGGAACGAAAACGAAACGTTCGACACTCCGCCGGATACCAGCGCGTGGGGCAGGGTGCTTTTGATATCCTGCACCGCCTCAATGAAATCGACGGCGTAGTTGTTGTGTTCCTCGATGCCGGTTGCGATGGCAAAAATGTTCGGGTCAAAAATAATATCTTCCGGCGGGAAACCGGCTTCGTTGACCAGCAAATGATAGGCGCGGGTGCAGATTTCCGTCTTCCGAGCACGGGTGTCTGCCTGGCCGACTTCATCAAACGCCATCACGATCACAGCCGCGCCGTAACGGCGCACCAGCCTGGCTTGCTCGATGAAAGCGGCTTCGCCTTCCTTCATGGAGATCGAGTTGACGATACCTTTGCCCTGGATGCACTTGAGCCCGGCCTCGATTACCTCCCACTTGGAAGAATCGATCATCACCGGCACGCGGGAGATTTCCGGCTCGGCGGCGACCAGCTTCAGAAAGCGGCTCATGGCTTCGGGGCCATCGAGCATCCCTTCATCCATGTTGATATCGATGATCTGCGCGCCAGCCTCGACCTGTTGCCGGGCAACTTCCAGGGCGGTATCAAAATCGCCTTCCTTGATCAGCCGCAGGAAACGCTTCGAGCCGGTCACGTTGGTGCGCTCACCCACGTTTGTGAACAGCGAGTTGCTGTCGATAGTCAGCGGCTCCAGGCCGGATAACCGGCAGGCCGGTGCGATTTCCGGCAGCGCTCGGGGAGTACAATCGGCAACCGCCTCGGCCAGCGCCCGAATGTGGGCCGGGGTGGTGCCGCAGCAACCCCCGACCAGGTTCAGAAAGCCTTTCTCCGCCCATTCACGAATTTCACCTGCCATCACCTCCGGCGACTGGTCATATTCACCCATCTCGTTGGGCAGTCCGGCATTCGGGTGCGCGGAAACAAACCCTTCGCTGATGCGCGACAGCTCCGCGATATAGGGGCGCAATTCCTGTGCGCCCAGCGCACAGTTGAGGCCGATGGTGATCGGCATCGCGTGCCGCAACGAGTTGTAAAACGCTTCGGTGGTCTGCCCGGTCAGGGTACGGCCCGACGCATCGGTGATAGTGCCGGATACCATCACCGGCAAGTCCACGCCCTCCCGGGCTTTCCAGGTCTCAATGGCGAACACGGCCGCCTTGGCATTGAGGGTGTCGAACACTGTCTCGATCATGATGAGCTGCGCGCCGCCCTCAACCAGGCCATCAATGGACTCCAGGTAAGCCTCGACCAGCTCATCAAACGACACGTTGCGATAGCCGGGGTCGTTCACATCCGGGCTGATGCTCGCAGTGCGGTTGGTCGGGCCAAGCACACCCGCAACATAACGTGGGCGGGACGGATCACGCGCAGTGAACTCATCGGCCACCTCTCGGGCGATCCGGGCAGATGCCACGTTGATTTCCCGGGACAACCCCTGCATGCCGTAATCCGCCATCGCAATCGGCGTGGAGT
Organism: Alcanivorax quisquiliarum; assembly: GCF_023051175.1. Classification (GTDB taxonomy): domain Bacteria; phylum Pseudomonadota; class Gammaproteobacteria; order Pseudomonadales; family Alcanivoracaceae; genus Isoalcanivorax; species Isoalcanivorax quisquiliarum. The sequence continues at coordinate 265,999 of NZ_JALKII010000001.1, forward strand.
TGAAGGAGTTTGTTTCCAGGATATCGGCGCCAGCCTCGAGGTAGGCACGATGGATCTCGCGGATGGCGTCGGGCTGTGTCAGGCACAGCAGGTCGTTGTTGCCCTTGAGATCGCTAGGCCAGTCCTTGAAACGTTCGCCACGATAGTCGGCCTCGCCAAGCTGCAGGGCCTGGATCATCGTGCCCATGCCCCCATCCAGAATCAGGATGCGGCGGCGCAATTGCTCCGTCAGGGCATCTCGCAGGTGTGGGTCAAGGCGATGGGACATGAGCAGGCTCCAGGCTGGTGTGACGTTGGGGCCGCATTATACCGGGGCGCAGCGAGAATTACCCGAGAACCGGCTGCCGCCGCACCGGCATACCTGCGTTGCGTTTTTGTAAAATAGAGGCGCTGGCGCAACAGTGTGGCTGCGCGGGCGCAGCGCGCTCTGGCATACTGCGCGTTTGCCTGTGCCCGGCGTGTCCTGTTTCCACTCTGATACGCTTGGCGGCGGCATCACGAGCGCGCGGGCGCCGGTGACGCTATGGGCCTCGGCTTACTGGAAAACGACACCAACAAGGAGTTCACGATGCATAAAACCCTTCTCGCGGCCGCTTGTGCTGTAGCGGTTCTGCCTGGCTTCGCGATGGCCCAGGAAGCCGCCGATGAAACCAATGTCTGGTCCGGCGACGCCGAGCTGGCTTACCTTCTGAAGCGTGGCAACACGAAATCGGAAACACTCTCGGCCAAGGGCAATGCAGAACGTGACGGCATCGACTGGCGCCATATCGCCAAACTGGAAGCCGCCAACGCACAGCAGCGCAATACCAGCACGCGAGAGGACGAACGTACCGCCGAGCGGTATTTCGGCTCCTACAAACTGGATCGCAAGCTCGATGAGGCCAACTATATCTTCAACGTGATCACGGCCGAAAAAGATCGTTTCACCGGCTACGATTATGAAGCCAGTTACGCGCTCGGTTATGGGCGCCGGATGTTCGATAACGATCTGCACCGGCTGGATATCGAAGCCGGCCCCGGTTATCGCTGGCGTCAGGTCGAACGCGGGCTGGTCGGCCCGGGGGAAAGCCGCAAGGAAGAAGATGCGATCCTGCGGCTTGGTCTGCGTTACCGGCTGGCCCTCTCCGAAACAGCGGAATTCAACGAAGATCTGACCACGGAAATCGGCGAGGATTCGACCGTTACTCGCGCCACCACCAGCCTCACCACCCGCGTGACAGGCTCGTTGTCGCTACGTCTGAGCCACGTTTTGCGCCACACCACTGACCCGGCGCCGGATGCGAAGAAAACCGACCAGGAGATACTGGTGGGGATCGTGTACGGTTTCTGATATCGCTTGCAGCCCTGGCTAGAGCGGGCTCCAAAGTAGCTGGCCCCCCACGATACTGCCCGGCGAGGTCGTTGAGTGTAGCGTGGGGTCACCAAGAGATGACGTAAAAAAAGGAGAGCCTCGGCTCTCCTTTTTTGTGTGGCGCATTCCGTTGCCGGAATCAACCTTCTTTCAGTGCTGTGGCGATATCGATGATCGCCTGTTTACCGTCGCCGAACAGCATCAGGGTATTGTCCATGGCGAACAGCGGGTTGGGCAAGCCGGCAAAGCCGGGGCTCAGGGAGCGCTTGACAACCACTACTGTCCGCGCCTTGTCCACGTTCAGAATCGGCATCCCGTAAATCGGGCTGCCTTTGTCTTCGCGTGCCATCGGGTTGGTAACATCGTTCGCGCCGATCACGATGGCGACATCGGTCTGCTCAAAGGTCGGGTTGATGGTGTCCATGTCCTTGAGCTTGTCGTAGGGAACTTCCGCTTCCGCCAGCAGCACGTTCATGTGGCCAGGCATCCGGCCTGCCACGGGATGGATGGCGTACTCCACTTCGCCGCCGCGGGCTTCAATGGCATTGGCGAGATCACGCACGGCATGCTGGGCCTGAGCCATGGCGAGACCGAAGCCGGGTACGATGACCACACGCTGGGCGGTTTCCAGAATCATGGCCACTTCGTCCGGGGAAGAGGACTTCACCTTACCACGATAGATTTCGTCGGCATCGATTTCAGTGCCACCCTCTGCCATGCTGCCGAACAGGACGTTCGCCAGCGACCGATTCATGGCCTTGCACATGATCTGCGTGAGAATCAGACCAGAGGCGCCCACCAGCGAGCCGGTAATGATCAGCGCATTGTTATCCATCACGAAGCCGGCTGCGGAAACTGCCAGGCCGGAGTATGAGTTGAGCAGGGCGATGACGACCGGCATGTCAGCGCCGCCAATGGGTAAGACCAACGTCAAACCGAGGAGCGCCGCTGCGCCGACAATACCCCAGAACAGCAGATCATTACCCGGCTCGACCACCAGATAGCCGATAGCCGCCAAGGCGCCAAGCAGCAGAATCAGGTTCAGGAACTTCATGCCGGGGAAGCCGATTGACTGGCCGCTGATCAACTCCTGCAGCTTGGCAAAGGCGACCAGGGAGCCGGTCAGAGTCAGGGTGCCGATCAGCACCGCAACGCCGGTGGAGATGACACCAACCGCACCGCTGATGCCAAGGAAATATTCAGCTGACGCAACCGCAACTGAAGCGCCACCACCAAAGCCGTTCAGCAAAGCGATCAGCTGCGGCATTGATGTCATCTGTACCTTCAGAGCTATCACCGCGCCAATCACGCCACCGACGAGCAGGCCAGCTATCAATATCTGGTAGCTGAGGATGCTGTGGTGCAGCAAGGTCACGACAACAGCAGCACCCATGCCTAAGGCGGCCATCTGGTTGCCGCGCACTGCTGTTTTCGGTTTGGCCAGTCCCTTGATGCCGAGCACAAAGAGGACAGCAGCCGCCAGATAAGCGATATCAATCCAGTGTTGCGCGATCTGCATGGCTTACTTCCTCTTGAACATCGCTAACATGCGGTTGGTCACCATGAAGCCGCCAACCACGTTGATAGCCGCCAGAGCGACCGCAATAAAACCGAGCACCGAAACCAGGAGGCTGTCACCGGCCCGCCCGGCGGCCAGCAGCGCACCGACCAGGATGATCCCGGAAATGGCGTTGGTGCCGGACATCAGCGGAGTGTGCAGCGTGGGCGGCACTTTGGTAATCAGTTCCACACCGAGGAAAATGGCAAGCACAAAAAGGGTTAGCTGAGATACGAAATCCATTACTTCTGCTCCTCTGCAACAGCGTCTTCAGCAGCGGCAGCCACGGCCAGCTCGGGCAGGCCAAGCAGCCCGCGCAGGCGCGCGTGCGGTACGTCTCCTTGATGGGCAACCACGGTTTCCCGAACAATCTCGTCTTCGAAATCCAGTTCGAATGTGCCTTCCCTGGTAATCAGCAGGTTGAGCAGGTTCTCCATGTTTTTACCGAACATCTGGCTGGCATGGAAAGCCAGCGTGGCCGGCACATTTTCCGGGCCGACAATGGTCACACCGTGCTTGGTCACAGTCTGCCCGGCTTCGGTCAGCTCACAGTTGCCGCCACGCTCGGCCGCCAGATCGACGATCACGGCGCCCGGCTTCATCGCCTTGACCATGTCTTCGGTAACCAGAATCGGGGATTTCGCTCCGGGCACCGCTGCGGTGGTGATGACCACATCCATGCGAGCGATAACTTCCGTCATCAACTCGCGCTGACGCTTGAGAAAGTCCTCGCCCTGGGCTGCGGCATACCCGCCGGAACCCTCGGCTGTGCCGGTATCCAGATCCAGTTCGACCGGCTTGGCGCCCACAGACAGGATCTGCTCTCGGGCCGCTGCACGCACGTCATAGGCTTCCACGACGGCGCCGAGGCGCTTTGCGGTTGCACAAGCCTGAAGGCCGGCAACACCTGCGCCCATCACGAATACGCGGGACGCATTCAGCGTGCCGGCAGCGGTCATGTTCATCGGGAACATGCGATTGCTTTCACTGGCGGCCATGAGCACGGCCTTATAGCCAGCTAGCATCGCCATGGAGGAAAGCACATCCATCGCCTGAGCACGGGTAATCCGCGGCACCAGTTCCAGCGCAAGGCCGGAAATCTGCGTTTCTGCGAGCTTAGTAGCGAACTTTGCGTTGGCCAGCGGGTCCATCATACCAATCAGCACCTGGCCTGCACGAAGCAGAGCCATATCCTGATCACCGTTGGCGTGGTTGCTGCCAGGCGTCTGCACTTGCAGCACCACGTCGGCCTTGCTGAAGACTGTGGCGCGATCGGTCAAAGTGGCGCCGGCCTCCTGGTATTCAGAATCCGTATAGCCGGCCGCCAGGCCCGCTTCTCGCTCGACAAGCAGTTCGATCTTGTGCTTCTTGAGCAATGCGGCAACGTTGGCCGGAACCAATGCTACGCGCGTCTCGCCGGGAGCAATTTCCCTGGGTACACCAATGATCACCTGCGCTACCCCCATTTACGTGGTTCGCTGGATTGGGTTACCTGCCGGATGACATAGAGCAGGCGCTACTAACTGTTAAATAACCCGCTACTGAGAACAGAACCGGCCGGTCCCGGAAGGGCCGGCCGGCGGGCAGGGTGCTACCTTATTGCGACATCGGGCGTATGGCAAATGCCGTGAGAGCCGTTCTGCTCCAAGCGGTCAATTAGTGAGCAAAAAGGTCAACATCACGGTCGTTTCTAAGAATTTCTTCTGGCAACGAGCGCCTGATCGGCCTCTTCATTCATGCTCAGGAAAGGCTCCAGGATGGTGTTGCCCCGCACTTCAGCCTGAATCACATGAAGGAAGGTGTAAGCACCGAGCAGCTTGCGTGCCAGAAAGATGAACTCTTTGGGCGGCACGTCGAAATGCCGCGACAGCGCGTTGCGGCTGGCTCGTGCGACAATTCGCGCCGGCAGGTCGCTGTTGCCCCACAGGTATTCGCCCCGCTCATTGAGCACTTCTGCCGGCGGTGGAAAGCGATCCGGGTCCTGCAACACTTCGATGGCCTCGAAGCACAGGCCGGCAAACTCGTCCAGCACCTTGCGCGCCGTCCCCTCGCCAAGAAAGCCCAGCGCATCCAGTGCCGCCACCAGGCGATTGCGGTCATGGTGCCAGGCGGCCCGTATCATCTCGCGGCCCGGCCCGAGTATCTCGTCGTCAAAATCCCGGATGGCACCGAAATCCAGCAGCACGATCTGATCCTGCTCCGGGCTTTCGCCAAGTCGCAGCAGGTAATTGCCGAAGTTCGGGTCCGTTTGCATCTTGTTCCACTCGAATACTTCACGGCAGCACAGCTCCATGATGGCGCGACCGATGAAGTTGCGGCGTGGTTGCGAAAGTTCCAGCACCGCCGGATCGCTGACATTGACGCCATGCTCGAACGACAGGCAGAGAATGTTGTGGGTGGAGTAGGCCGGAAATACCTCTGGCACGACGAAACGCGGATCATCCTGAAGCAGCTGCCGGAAGTATCGTGTGGTATAGGCCTCAAGATCGTAATCCACCTCACGTCCCAGCATGGCGCGCACCTCATCGAGCCATTGATTAAACTGCTCGGTCATGGGCACCATACGGCTCAAGCGCAGCAGTTGCACAACGGCCCGCAAATCCGAGTCGATTGCATCGGCAACGCCGGGATACTGGATCTTCAGCACCAGTTCCTTGCCATCGGATTTGCGTACGGCGCGGTGAACCTGACCCAGGGAGGCGGCACCGATCGGCTCGGGATCAATCTCAAGCTCTGCCAGCTTGAGATCGCCCAGTTCCTTTCGCAGGTGGCGCTCAATGGCCGGCCACTCGAGGGCGGTAGTGCTGTTTTCGAGCGTATGCAGAGCAGCCGTGACTTCCTCTGGCAAAAAATGCTCACCGAACAGCGCCATCATCTGGCCGATTTTGACAACCGAGCCCTTCAGCTTGCCAAGTTCGGTAACGAGCTCTTGTGCCTGGCTTGAAAGGATCGCCTTGCGTCGGCCGGCGCGCTGCTCGCGCGGTGCCAGATAAGTGCTGGCTGTCAGCGTGGCGTAACGTGCACCAGCGAGAATGCCGGCGCGCGCGAGGGAAAAGCGACGCTCAAAGGCTCCGGTCTTGACGCGTTTTACCGTTTTACGAGTCATGCAGGGGAAATACTCCGGTTCCGGGACGGGATGGGCGGAGCCGATTCTAGCGCACTTTGGCACGGGGTTTGAAAAAATGCCGCCAAAGCGCCCGGTTTTACCGGGCCGACAGGGAGGAAGCCGCATCATGAGCGAAACATGGATTCTGTTACGAGGGCTGGTACGGCAGTCTCGCCACTGGGACGATTTTCCAACGATGCTGGCCGAGGCCAGGCCACAAGCGCGCGTGCATGCGCTGGATTTGCCCGGCAATGGCAGCCTGTATCGCGAACCCAGCCCGGATACTGTCGAAGGCATGGTCGATGCTCTGCGCGGGCAGGCCGCAGCACAAGGCTTGGAGCCGCCGTATCACCTCATGGCGCTGTCGTTGGGCGGCATGATGGCCGTCAACTGGCTTAGCCGCTACCCCGAAGATATCGCCGCTGCGGTGCTGATCAACACCAGCGCGGCCGGGTTCAATCCGTTCTGGCAGCGATTGCGTGCCACTAACTACCTTGCGCTGCTGCGGCATCTGGCGTTCACCCGGAACCCGCTACCACGGGAAGAAGCGATCCTGCGGCTCACTTGCAATCTGCTTGCAGCCGATGAAGAACGGGCCATCGCCTTGCGCTGGGCTGCCCTTGCCCATGAAGCCCCGACCTCGCGCAGCAATGCGTTGCGGCAACTGCGCGCCGCCATCCGCTTTCGGGCGCCTGCGCAGCTCCCCGCATCGGTGCCGGTGCTGCTCGCCAGCGGCGCCGGTGATCGCCTCGTGCACCCAGCCTGCTCCGTGACACTTTCCGGCGCCTGGCGGTGTGCGCTGCGCGTGCACCCTCACGCCGGGCACGATCTGGCGCTGGATGCACCTCGCTGGCTCGCTGCTACGGTCACTGACTGGGTCGAGCACCTCAATAGTCAGGTCTCTCTTGCTCCGGGCTGCGCGACCGTGCCGGCCAGCTGAGCGCGGCTATACACGAATCAAGTATCCGTTGACTTCGGCTCGTCTTGCTTGACCCGTGGGCAAGGCGCTGACTAGATTGTCAGAACTCGCGGGTTCTGGCTGCAATCGGCAGTTGCTTGCATGCCACCCGCCCGGCTTTTTCCGACGAGGTAGGGCACATGGCAACTCCTGCAGAACTGGCACGGCTCAAGGCGGGCCCGGTCACGCCAAGCGAAGCTATCTGGTTTGATCGTTACTCTCATGAGCGGCTGGCACGCTATCGCCAGATGCAAGACCCCGAGGCTGATGCCTGCGCCGCGCTGATCGGTTTCAAGCGCCCGGCCGGGCTGCTGGATGAGGTGGAGCGCCGGGCGCGCACGGAAGGAGGCGTCTTTCAGGCGTTTCTGGATCATTGCCATACCGTGCCGGCATGGGTCGATTTTGAAAAAATGGAGCTGGGCCGCCGTGTCTATCGGCGTTATTCATCGCTCCAGGGCCTGGTGTTGATGTGCTCAAGCCTGGTCGAAGGCTATGCGCACAACAAACCGGCCCAGGTGCTGGTGGCAACGGGCCGGTTACAGAAAGATGTCTCACGCCGGATCTACGAAACCGGGCAAATGCTGCACAATCTGGTGGGCGAAGATGGCCTGCGGCCTGGCGGGTTGGGGCACCGCACATTGATGGAGGTGCGGTTGCTGCACGCCGCGGTACGCCAGTTTCTTGTCGACAATCCCCGTTTTGACCCCGCCTTGTACGACCTGCCGATCAACCAGGAAGACATGGCCGGCACCATCCTCGAATTCGACTTCATGGTGGTGCGTGGCCTCAAGCGTCTGGGCTTGCAGATCAACCGCCGGGAACATGAGTCGATGCATTATATGTGGCGCTACGCAGGCCATGTGCTGGGAGTACGGGAAGAGCTGCTGACCAGCACAATCGAAGAGCAGGAAATTCTCGCACTGCAACTGACCTCGCACCTTTATCAGCCCACCGAGGATAGCGAGCGCCTGGCAAAAGCCTTGCTGCGCAGCATGTCCCACAAGCCGCCTTTTCATTTGTCCTACGATGTGTTGCTGGCGTTCAGCCGCTACCTGATTGGCGATGCCGTGGCAGACGATCTCAATATTCGTAGCACGGTGCCGGCAGCGGCAGCAGTGCGCCTGGTACGGACAGCGGTCAGCACACTCAGTGTCGGCCACCGCTTGTTGCCAGACGCGGCCTTGCGTCGGCTGGAGGACATGAATTTTGCCCTCGGCCGCCGCACCTTGAAAGCCGGGCTGGGGGATAATCCTGCCCGCTGGGGCTTTCGGGCGATGGCATGATGCCGGCCATGGAAATACGGCCCGGCGCGCGGGAGGCGACGCAACAGGCGCAAATGGATAATAGAAGAAGCTGCGAGGGCAGGGCGGCAGCCTGAGGCGGGCCACATTAGGCCCGCCTAAGCCTGCATCAGTTACTTTTCGCCACCTGCTTGTCTTGCAGCAATTGCACGAGATCCGCAAGCACCTGCCCGGTTTCGAGCAAATACGGATCGGGGGAGTCGTCTTCGCCGTCGTTGGCGCTCTCCGGGTCCAGCGCGCGCTGTTCATCCAGCGCCCGCAGCTCGGCCATATCCTTGAGCAGCTCCTCGCCCGTGGCCTTGCGCCGATTGTTCTCGATCGCCAGGCGCCGGTTTTCCAGGCGCTCCTGTTCCTGACGGCGCAATTTCTCGTTCAGCGATACGGCTTTTTTCTCACGCTGCTCCTGCAACAGGGCGAGTTGCTCCCGCACATAAACGAACTCGGGATTCACTTCCAGCCGCTGATCATGTTGCTCACGCAAGGTGCTGAACAATGGTGTCAGGTTGAAGTGGGGCTTGTACTGAGTCGGATCGATCTTGTCCCAGGGCAGCGCGTTCGGCAGTGCGCTTTCACCGATTTCCTCACGATCAACCAGGTACGGCAACTCCACATCCGGCACCACACCCAGGTGCTGATTGCTCGACCCGGAAACCCGGTAGAATTTCGCTTGTGTCAGTTTCAGCTGCCCGTGGCCAAGCGGCAGGAGGGTCTGTACGGTGCCTTTGCCAAAGGTGTAATCGCCGACGATCACGGCACGGCCGTAATCCTGCATGGCACCGGCAAAAATCTCCGATGCCGACGCCGAGAACCGATTCACCAGCACCGCCATGGGGCCGCTATAGAGGCTGCCTGGCACCTTGTCGCGCTCCACCTGTACGCGGCCTCGGGCATCACGAACCTGCACGGTAGGCCCGCCACCGATAAACAGCGATACCAATTGCGTGGCTTCATGCAATGAGCCGCCGCCATTGTTGCGCAGATCAATCACCAGGCCATCAATGCCGGGCTCTTCGTCGTTGAGCGCCTGCAGCAGGCGGGAAACATCTCTTGTGGTGCTGGTGTAATTCGCATCGCCCCGGTGGTAGGCATCAAAATCGAGATAAAAGGCGGGAATACGGATGACGCCGAGACGCAGGGGCTCATCATCGCTGCGCTCGATTTCGATCACCCGCTTTTGCGCAGCCTGTTCTTCAAGCATGACTTTGTTGCGTTCAATGACGACCACGCGCGTATTGTGCTCGCTGGCACTGCCGGCCGGGATGATCTCCAGACGCACGCTGGTGCCCTTCGGCCCGCGAATCAGATTCACCACTTCATCCAGGCGCCAACCGATGACGTTGACGATCTCCTGATCTTCCTGCGCCACGCCCACGATGCGATCTGCTGGTTTCAGCTGGCCAGCTTTGGCTGCCGGCCCGCCCGGCACAAGACGCACCACCTTGGTGTATTCATCTTCTGCTTGCAGCACGGCACCAATGCCTTCCAGTGACCGGCTCATGCTGATATTGAAGTTCTCGGAATTGTGCGGCGTGAAGTAGGAGGTGTGCGGATCAAACGTCTGCGTCAGCGCGTTGATGTAAATCTGGAACACATCTTCCGGCCCGTTCTGCCGGATGCGGTTGAGCTGGCTACTGTAGCGCCGCTTCAGCCGGTCAGCGATTTCGTCGTCTTCGACACCATCCAGCCGCATGCTCAGCACGGCGTTGAGCAGCCGGCGCTCCCAGATATCGTCCATTGCTTCCGGGCTTGCCGCCCACGGCTCTTCCGAGCGATCCAGCAAAACACTGCCATCGGTACCGAAATCCAGCTCGTCCAGCCCTTTCTCCAGCTTGGCCAGCAGGTATTCCAGGCGCTCGCTGACTCGCTGCTGATAAAGGTTGAAGATATCGTATCCGGCAGCAAGATCACCTTTGCGCAGTTGATCGTCCATCACCAGCCGGTAACGATCGAACGCCTGGATATCTTCTTGCAGGAAATACAGCCGCTGCGGGTCAAGATCACGCAAATAGCGGTTGAACACTTTCTCTGACAGGCTGTCATCAAACCGCAGCTGTCGATAATGGCCTTGCAGGCGCTCGACAATACCGCGCGCCGCCGCGCCGTGCACTTCCAGAGGCGCCAGGCCGCCCGTAGACACGGGGTCGGGGCGCGGGTTGACCGTCAGCGCGCCGCTGACCTGGAGGGCTGCGGCTATAATCAGCGCCAGAATGCTGAAATTACGAATCAGAGTGGTGCGTCGCGTCATTATCAGGACCGTTCGCCATGCATGAAGCACTGAGTATAAGGTAATGATCCAGCGTACGACACGGGGTGATGGATGCACTACTTGTTTATAGGGTTTTTACTGTTGGGAATCACCGCCGCATTGGCGCGTGCGTTGCTCGGCGACCCGCAGGCACTGGCCGATACCATGCAGGCAATGTTTGGTGCCGCTAACCTCGCAGTGCAGGTGAGCATCGGCCTGATTGGTATTTTGACACTCTGGACTGGCCTGTTTCGGCTGGCCGAACGCAGCGGGCTGGCAGATTGGGTATCGGCAAAGGTGATGCCACTGCTGGGCCGGCTGATGCCGGAAAGCCGCAACAATCCAGCCGCCATGGCACCGGTTACCATGAATCTCTCCGCCAATATGCTGGGGCTGGACAATGCTGCCACGCCGCTGGGGCTGAAAGCCATGCAGGCGTTACAACAGGGCAATTCCACGCCGGATACGGCCACCAACAGCCAGATCATGTTTCTGGTGTTGAATACCTCTTCCGTCACGCTGATCCCCGTGACCGTATTGATGTACCGTGCCCAGCAGGGCGCCGCTGATCCCGCGGATATTTATTTGCCGATGCTGATGGCCACCACAGCCTCGACCTTTGTTGGCGTCTGGCTGACGGCAAGAATTCAGCGCATAAATCTGTTGAACCCGGTGGTGATGACCGCCGCAGGGCTTTGGCTGCTGATGTTGCTGGTGCTGGGAAGTGTTGCTCTGATGTTGCCACAAGGGGCTGCGGCGACGCTTTCGAGCGCTATCGGTAATGGTATTTTGCTAGCGGTGGTGGCGCTTTTTCTGCTGCTGGCCCATAGAGCGAAAGTGGACGCCTACAGCACGTTCATCGACGGCGCGAAAGAGGGCTTCGAGCTCGCAGTGCGGCTGATACCGTATCTGGTCGCCATGCTGGTAGCGATTGCCGTGCTGCGTGAAGGAGGCGTGCTCGACTGGCTGCTTGACGGGATTCGCCACCTGGCCACCTGGTTCGGCTGGGATACCCGCTTTGTTGATGCGCTGCCGGTGGCACTGCTGAAACCATTATCAGGCAGTGGTGCCCGCGCCATGATGCTTGAAGTGATGCACACCCACGGTGTGGATTCGCTGGCCGGGCGGATGGCTGCGGCAATGCAAGGCAGCACGGAAACCACGTTTTACGTGCTGGCAGTCTACTTTGGCAGCGTCGGCGTGGTGCGCATGCGGCACGCGCTGTTCTGCGGCCTGGCATCGGATTTCGCCGGCCTGAGCACCGCCATTCTGGCCACCTACCTGTTTTTCGGCTAGGGCTGGATATAGCGAAAGGTCAGGTTGATCCGGGCCTGGTGCACGCGAAGGCGGCGGGGCAGGGCGTGCTGCCAGCATTGCTGCATGGCCGGCGGCATCAGCAATAACTGATTATGGTGCAGTGGCAATAGCAGCGCAGTGCGCGTGCTGCCGGCCTGGCGCAGAGCGAAATCACGGCGGGCGCCCAGCGAGAAGGATGCAATCCAGGGCGCCTGGCCCAGTTCCGGTTCATTGTCTGCATGCCAGCCCATACTGTCGCGCCCGTCGCGGTAGAGATTGGCCAGAACACTGTTGAAGGGATGACCAACCACCTGCTGGATCTGGTCACGCAGGCGAGCCAGCGCCGTCGTCCAGGGCGCCGGCGCCATCGGCAAGCCGGAGTAACGATAATGCGCCGAACTGTCCCCATGCCAGCTCTGCAAACGCGGTATCTGCCGCAGCTTGCCGTACAAATGCACCTCGGGCTGTACCCAGGGTAGGGCCCGCTGCAAGTGAGCAAGCAGCGCATCCGCTTCCTGTGCCGGCAAAAAACCATCCCAGATGCGCAGGCCGGGCGTGCCCGCCAACGGCTGAAAAGTGAGCTTACAACCTGGTGCTGTCTGCATGATGTTCTTTGGCTCCGTCGCCGTGCAAAATGGGCGTTGGCCCTTGGCTGGCCAGGCTCATTTTACACTGCCTTCGGCAATGTGGTGGATACGCGCGCGATCAGTTAATGGAACCCACGTATGTTGTACAACTTTGATATAGAAGGCGGGGTGCTGCGCGAGCGAGCGGAGCAAGCCAGTGACGTCACGGCCCTGGAATCCGCCCGCTGGATCGATCTCGTGGCCCCGGACGAACAGGAGCTGGCGCTGTTGAATTCGATGCATGGCGGCTGGCTGCCGGATATCGAGGACGTCGAAGAAATCGAGGCTTCGGCACGCTTCTTCGTTGATGAGCAGGGCATCCACGTGCACTCGCTGTTCCTGTATCAGAGCGAGGGCCGCCACCGCACCACCACGGTGGCCTTTGTGCTCTCCAGCGATCAGCTGGTAACGGTACGCGACAATGAAATCGCCGATTTCCGGTTGATGCGCATGCGCGCCCGCCGTGGCTGGGTGAAGGTGGACGATCCTTTCGACATTCTGCTCCGCGTACTGGAGCAGAAAGTCGAGAACATGGCGGACAATCTCGAAAATATCCATCGCCAGCTGGAAAACGTCAGCCAGATGGTGCTTGAGGATGAAACCTCACAAATGGAAGAGGCCATCGACCGGCTGGCCAAACTGGAAGATAACAACGGGAAAACCCGCCTGTGCCTGATGGATACCCAGCGCTCGATCTCCTTCTTGCAACGCCACTTGCGCAATGACGTTGAGCGGCGCGCCACTTGCCTGGAAATGCAGCACGACCTCGAAACGCTGATGACGCATACCAATTTTCTGTTCGAAAAAATCAACTTCCTGATGGATACTGCGCAAGGCTTCATCAATATCGAACAGTCTCAGATCATCAAGACGTTCTCGATTGCTGCGGTGGTATTTCTGCCGCCGACCATGGTGGCCAGTGTCTACGGCATGAATTTCCGGCTGATGCCGGAGCTGGACTGGGCGCTGGGGTATCCGTTTGCGTTGCTGCTGATGTTCTTGTCGGGGTTGGCGCCGTTTCTCTACTTCAAGTACAAGGGCTGGCTCTAGGCCAGCCCTTGCTGCACAGATCAGCCCGGCACCACCAGCGACCAGCGCTCGTCGGCATCACACGCTGCCCGGTGCTCCTGCTCAAGCTTGATCAGATGCGCCAGCAGCGACATCGATGCCACACCGTGCAAGAACACCGGCACGTCATCGTAAACACTGGCGACCAGATCACTGACCGGGCGGCCGGGATGCAGCGATAGCGAACGGAGCACCTTTTCTTCACGGCGCAAGCGATGAGCAATCGTGTGGGCAATGTAGTCCATCGGCTCGCGGATCAGATCGCCGTGACCGGGCGCCATCAGCCGCACCGGCTCGCTCTGTAGCCGGCGCAGGGAATCCAGATAAGCCCCCATGGAGCCTGATGGCGGAGCGATAACCACTGTCGATCCCTGGATCAGGTGATCGCCGCTGAAGAGCAGGCCGGTGCCTTCGATCAGATAACAAAAATGGTTGGAAACATGTCCCGGCGTGGCGATGACGCGCAAGGTATCGCCTTGCGCCAGCGGCAGGGTGTCGCCATCCTTCAATATCTGATCCGGCTGCCAGCTTTCATCCTGCAAGCCATCATCTGGCGGCAATGGGCCCAGCCTGCGGGCGGAAGGAAACAGCGCTGCGCAGGGTGAATGATCACGATGGGTGTGCGTGACTACAATTTGCGTAATCGGCAGCCCGATGCTTTCTGCGCCCGCCTGGAGCTGTGCTGCATGGCGCTCATCGCTGGGGCCCGGATCCAGCAGGATCAGCCCGTCATCGGTGGCCAGCAGATAGCTGTTCGTGCCGGGGCCAGTCATCATGCCGGGGTTTTGCGCCAGTACGCGCCATACGCCAGGTGCGATAATGGTCAGCTGGCCGGGGATCAGACTGCTCATAGACTGCTCGCGCTGTTTCAGGACGGCGGCATTGTGACCCTTTCGCCCGCCAGGGGCAAAACTTCCTGCTACAGGCGCCGGGCAGAGCACGGCACAGCCCCGTACCGAAATGGCGCCAACCTTGGCAGGGCAGCCGACAGATCAGGAACCCGTGCGCCCGGCGCTCGCATAACCACTGGCCGACAACACTTCGATACGCCAGCGGCGCTGCTGCTTTGCATCGGCCTGTGGATCAGCCAGCAGGCTGGCCGGCAACCGCACGATCTGCGAATAAGGGTAGCTGCCACCGATTGGCACATGCTGGCGCACGATAAAGCTCGCCTCGCCGATTTGGCTGCACTCCGGCGTGCATTCTTCCAGCACAGCACGGCCTTGCAGCAGTGCCAGCGGCAGCGAGCTGCGATTGAACACCCGGCCGCTGAGCCGGATGCCGGTTTCCGTAGCGCGTGCCTGGCTCACCGACACCTCGATTTCCGCCGGCTCGACCGGCACCATGCCCTGTTCCGCCGAGTGCCAGTAGCCGACGCCGAACAATGTCGCACCAATTACCACCACCACAAGCACAAAGGCGAACAGGCGACGATCCACGCGCCAACTGCTCCAGAGCACGGTGGCTATGGCGATCAGCCCCGCACAAACCAGTAAAATCCGAAGCATATTTGTACCCCTTGTGTCTGTTGCCCCTTGATAAGCCGTATCCGGGAGCCTCCGCGCGCGGCCTGCTATACTCCCACCTCAGTATCGTAAGGGGTAGCTCATGCTGATAGTAGTTTCGCCTGCCAAAACGCTGGATTATGAATCGCCACTGCCACCGCTGCGCCACACCAGGCCACGCATGCTGGCGCGTAGCGCCGAACTCGTGGAAGGCTTGCGCCAGTTGACGCCCGCAGACATCGGCACCTTGATGAAGGTGAGCGATAAAATTGCCGGCCTGAACGCGGCCCGATTTGCTGAATGGCGTCCCGAGGCCAGCATGGACGATGCCCGCGCCGCAGTGTTCGCCTTCAAGGGGGATGTCTACACGGGCCTGGCCATTGAGCAATTCGATGCCGAACAGCTCAAGACGGCGCAACAGCGCCTGCGGATTCTTTCCGGCCTCTATGGGTTGCTGCGCCCGCTGGATCTGATGCGCCCTTACCGGCTGGAAATGGGCACGCGTTTTGCCAATCGCGCGGGCAAGGATTTGTACGCGTTCTGGGGTGACGAAATCACCGAGCAACTCAATGCAGATCTGAAAGCCGCTGGCGCCGATGTGCTGGTCAATCTGGCGTCCAATGAATATTTCCGGGCGGTGCGCCCGGCCAAACTTCGCGCACGCATTATCACGCCGGTTTTTCATGACGAGAAAAACGGGCAGTACAAGATCATCAGCTTTTATGCAAAGAAGGCGCGGGGCCTGATGGCAGCCTGGATACTGAAAAACGGCATTACCGAGCCGGAGGCGCTGCAAGACTTCGATGTGGCGGGCTATCGCTTCCACGCCGCAGGGTCAAACGCCGACACCTTGCTATTCAGGCGCAAAGAGTCGGCGCAATAAGGCTCAATGGCAGGTCTTGATAACAAGTTTCGATTGTAAGCCTCAGTGGTCGCTGGATTGCCACGGCGTGACGAAATCCTGTTCCTTGACCACCAGGATATCGCCGCTGGCTTCCAGCACGATCTTTTCTGCCGTGCTGCCCAGCAGAAGGCGGCGCAGCGGGCCTCGATGCACACTGCCCAATACCAACAGCAGCGGCGCATGGCGACGCTGGTACTCCGCCAGAGCAGAAGCAGGGGAGCCTTCCAGCAACACATGCTGCCCACCGCCCAGCCCGGCCTGCTCGGCCAGTGCTTGCAGGCGGCTTTGGTAATAATCACGCAGGTTGCCGGAGGTATCCAGATAGGAGGGGATCGCTTCGCCGGCGATCAGGATCAGTGCTTCGTCAGGGTGTTCGATCACATGGGCGATCTTCAGATCACCATCAAGCAGATCACTCACCTCGCGGGCGGCACGCATGATGGCTGCGTTAAGCCCTTCCAGGCGACCTTCGTCGTGATCCGGGTCGACCGCCGCGAGCACCGGCACCTCGCCACTCCACGGGGTATCACCCACGCATAGCACAGGGCAGGGCGCATTACGCAGCAGGTGCCAGTGCCGGGGCGTCAGCAGTAACCGCGACAGCGCCGCCTGCTCACTCTCCGCATGGATCACGAGTAGCTGTGGCGCGATCTCCAGAATGCTTTCGCGCAGTGCGGCGCGATCATCCTTGCCCCAGACAATACGGATATCCGCCCCCGCCGCGTCATCCCCAAGCTCCTCAAGCAACGCTTCGATGCGCGCCTGCCAGCCATGCTCCACCGATGTACGCGCCTGAATGAGCTTGCCCTGATCGTTGCCCGTGGCACGCACCAGCGGCGCGGAGTAACTGTTGACAAATACCGTTACCGGCGCGTTCATGGCACGCGCAAGCTGCACGCCCTTGGTCAGCGCCGGCTGCGCCACGGTGAGCTGATGATCCAGCACTACCAATACAGGCTGCATACACTAATCCTTGATGATCTGTAGGCGGCTGTCGCCGCAGAGGCGTTCGCTATCGAGTATCTCGATCTCCCGCCCTTGCACCCGGATCAGCCCCTGCTGCTGGAAGCGCGTAAAAATACGGCTTACGGTTTCCACCGCCAAACCCAGATAGTTGCCAATATCGTAACGCGACATCGGCAGCCGGAACAGCCGGCTGGACAGCCCGCGACGCTCCTGCCGTGCCGCCATGGTGGTGAACAGGGCAGCGATGCGGTCATCAGCGGATTTCTTGCTCAGCAGCATCAGCAGCGCACGGTCTTCCTGGATTTCGCGGCTCATCAGGCTGAAGAAATGATGCTGCAAACTGGGGATCTTGATCGAGAGCTTTTCCAGATGCGCGAACGGGATCTCGCACACTGTCGATGTTTCAAGCGCCTTGGCTGAGGAGATATGGTACGCCGTGCTGATGCCATCCATGCCGACAATCTCGCCGGGCAGATAAAAGCCGGTCACCTGCTCGTCACCGTCTTCGGACATGGCATAGGTTTTCAATGCCCCACTGCGCACCGCATACACGGCTTCAAACGAATCCGCTGCGCGGTAGAGATGCTCGCCGCGCTTGAGCGCGCGGCCGCGCCGGATAATACGGTCAAGCTCATCCAGCTGCTCGGGCTCGACCGCCAGCGGCAGGCAGATCTGGCTGAGGCTGCAATCATTACAGGATACTCGGGCGGCCAAGGGAATCTCCCGTGATGGTGGCGTGATCGCCATGCGGACGTTCATTTAACGGCTCCTGTGATCATCCCGCCCGGTCAGATAATCCGACTGAAGCGGAGAGTTTCCGAGGGGCTGTGATAACGATCAAAACATACTGCGACAGCACGAGCGGCGAGGCGACCGGGTGCGGTCAGTTGCAGGGTACGGCCATCGAACTCCACCAGCCCGTCTCGCTCCAGCGGGGCCAAAGATGCCAGCTCCGCTGCGAAATAGCTTGCTGCGTCCACCTGCCAGCGCGCACCAAGCTCCTGCAAGTCCACCTTCATGTGGCTCAGCAGTGCCATGATGACATTCCGTCGAATTTCGTCGTCCTGATCCAGCAGGTAACCTTGGGAAACCGGCATTTTCTGCCGCTGCACGGCCGTTTGCCAGCCCTCGATATGGCGGTGATTCTGGGCGTACAGCGCGCCGATCTGGCTGATTGCGGAGATACCCATGCCCAGCAGGTCGGCATCTCCGTGCAAGCTATAACCCTGGAAGTTACGGTGAAGGATACCATTTACCTGCGCTTTTGCCAGATCGTCGTCCGGCCGGGCGAAGTGATCCATGCCGATAAAGAGGTACCCGGCCTCGGCAAACATAGTCCCCGCACGAGAGAGCATACGTAGCTTTTCGGCCGGTGCCGGCAGCGCCGCTTCGGGTATCTGCCGCTGGATTTTGAACCGTGCAGGCAGATGCGCGTAGTTATATAGTGCAATCCGATCCGGTTGCAGCGCCAGCAGTTGTTCGATAGTTCTGGCCAGGCTGGATTCTGATTGCCAGGGCAGGCCATAGATCAGATCGACACTGATCGAGCGGAAGCCGAAATCGCGGCTGGCTTCGAACGCTTCACGCACCAGCTCATAGGGCTGCACGCGATTGACCGCTTGCTGCACCCGCGCATCAAGATCCTGCACGCCGAGACTGATGCGATTGAAACCGAGGCCGCGCAGCAGGCCGATCCGTGCCCGGCTGACGGTGCGCGGATCAAGCTCGATACCGTAATCACCGCGATCATTATCGAGCAGCCGAAAATGGCGCCCTGTATGATGCATCAGGCGCGTCAGCTGACCATCGTCAAAAAATGTCGGCGTACCACCACCCCAGTGAATTTGCACGACTGGCCGCTGAGCATCCACCAGCTCACTCTTCTGCGCCATCTCCGCCAGCAAAGTGTCCAGATAAGGCGCGCTGAGGCGTTTGTCGCCGGTGATGATGCGATTGCACGCGCAGTAGAAGCAGACATGCTCACAAAAAGGGAGGTGCATATAGAGCGACAGCGGCCGGCGAGCTTCGTTTCCGGCCCGCACCGCCGCCACATAATCGTCGTGGCCCACCTCCTCGTGAAAGCAGGTCGCGGCGGGGTAGGAGGTGTACCGAGGGCCCGGCCCACCATAACGTTGAATAATCTCGGTATCCCAGATGCTCATGCAGCCTCCACCAACATCGCCATATCTCCCGCTATCACAGCAAGCAGACATCATGGCATCCGGTGAAGGCTGCATATTTGATGCAAATCAAGAATGCAGACACCTATAAAAAACATTAACTTATACAGCTACCTCACTGTTATAAAAGGGGAAAACACCAATAAATGAGTAAGAATCCTCACGGCACCTCGCGGCTTGCGATGAATTCCCGCACCACTGCCACAGTCGCCGCAGCGTCCTCCTCCTGCGGCACGTGGCCCAACTCGGGGAACATGTGCAGCGTGCCGGCAGGCAAATCCCGCTCAAAACGCAACGCACTTTCCGGTGTAATCAGGCGATCCTGGCCCCCCCAGAGGATCAACGCAGGCATCTGCAACGTCGCCAGGCGCTCGGCGGCATCCGAGCGCCCCCGTGCTTGCTGGAAGCGGGCGGACAACGCCGCACGGTTACCTTCGCGCAAGGTCAGCTCGTAATAGCGATCCACCAACTCCGGCGTCACCTTGCCGGGGTCTGCGTACACATTACGGACACTGGATTCGACCATCCCGCGTGGCAGTACCCGGTTCATCACTGGCGCCAGCGCCGGAATCTGAGCGATACGAAATCCGATCGGCATGGATTCTGTTTCGAACAGATAGCCCGCCGCATCCACCAACACCAGGGCGGGAACACGCTCCGGTGCCTCGTAAGCGACCTCCCAGGCCAGGTGGCCACCGAAGGAATTCCCGGCAATGATGGCTTGCGGGATATCCAGCGTATCCATCACCGCCAGCACGAAGCGAACGTAATGCTCAATGCTGTAATCACCAGCCGGGAAGGGCCCGGTCAGCCCAAAGCCCGGCAGATCAAAGCGCACCACACGGCGCTCGGCCTGCAGCACCTCCGCCCAGCCACCCCAGGTATGGAGGCTATCCGAGGTGCCATGGAGCAGCACGATCGGCATTGCATCGGGATTGGCGCCGGCTGCCATTTCATCGCGCACATGCACCTGCATACCCATCACCTCAATGAACGTGGAGGGCGGGGCGGCCCAGCGCCCGGCCAGTTCCGAAACGGGCTTGTCCGGTGCCCAGTTGAGGCCGATATAAATGGCCACCGCCAGCACCAGTACCAGCACGGCACCCACGAGATACCTGATCACCTGAAACATACGGATTCCTTGCCCCATTTCTTGTCTGGAGGATGCTCCGCGCCGGCGCAACGCCGACGCGGAGGCGAGGGGGGCACAATACCGTTAAACTGGCTGAACTTGCCATGCGCAGGGAGCCATAATGGCAGCCCTGTACCACCTCACGGAGCCGACCATGACCACCAAAGCTTACGGCGCCCATGCCGCTGATCGTCCGCTGGAACCTCTGACCATAGAACGGCGCCAGCCGGGCCCCAACGATGTACAGATCGAGATTGCCTACTGCGGCGTCTGCCACTCGGATCTGCATCAGGTGCGCTCGGAATGGCCGGGCACCCTTTATCCTTGCGTGCCCGGCCATGAGATTGTGGGCCATGTGGCTGCGGTGGGCGATGCCGTGACCCGATTCAAGAGGGGCGATATCGTCGGTGTCGGCTGCATGGTGGATAGCTGCCGCACTTGCCCGGCCTGCGCCGAGGGGCTGGAGCAATACTGCGAGAGCGGCTTTGTCGCCACCTATAATGGCGCCACCGACGACCCGCCGGGGCATACGCTGGGCGGCTATGCGCAGCGTATCGTTGTCGACGAGCAGTTCGTGCTCCGCATCAGCCATCCGCAAGATCAACTCGCCGCCGTGGCGCCGCTGCTGTGCGCCGGCATCACCACTTACTCACCGCTGCGGCACTGGAGGGTAGGCCCGGGCCAGAAAGTCGGCATCGTCGGGATCGGCGGTCTGGGCCATATGGGCATCAAGCTTGCCCGCGCCATGGGCGCCACCACCGTGGCCATCACCAGCTCGGAGAACAAACGAGAGGCCGCCCGCGCCCTGGGCGCCGACGACGTTATCCTTTCCAGCAGCCGCGCCGAAATGGCGGCACACTCCGGCAGCTTCGATTTCATTCTCAATACGGTGGCCGCCAGCCATTCTCTGGATGCCTTGCTGAACCTGCTCAAGCGCGATGGCACCATGACCCTGGTCGGCGTGCCCGAGCATGCCCATCCGTCACCCAATATAGGCGCACTGATCTTTCGCCGCCGAGCGATTGCCGGGTCATTGATCGGTGGCATCCGCGAGACGCAGGAGATGCTGGATTTCTGCGCCGAGCACGGCATCGTCGCGGATATCGAAACCATCCCGATGCAGGATATCGAGACCGCTTACAGCCGAATGCAGCGCAACGATGTGAAGTACCGGTTCGTGATCGACTGCGCAACGCTCTGAAAGACAGCTCTGGACACGCACGGGCCAGCCACGATGAAACCAGGGTCTGGCCCGGTAGCGGTGTGAATCAGCAAGCAAGATACAGCGAGTGAGACACGAGTGAGAGAAAAACAGCGCTCTAGTGGCCGTGCGACAGGAGCTTGAATGCCCTCTTGTCCCAACAGCGAACTTCGCATAATGGTTATTATGTTAAATAACGTACAGAAACAGTAACTACGTTAACGCCGACGCCCCCTCATTCTTCCTTCATTTCCGGTGCGATCTCGTCATCTCCCGGCAGGCAGCGCTCGCTAAACAGCCACACGCTGCCGAGTCAGCAGCGTGAACGCCAGTATTGCCACAGCACTACAGCCGGCCATCACCAATGCCATCGGTAGTACCGAGCCGGTATGCAGGATCGTTACCATCGCGCCAATGGTGCCGGCCAGCAGGAACTGCAAGGCGCCACTGAGCCCGGTGGCAGCGCCGGCATCCTGCTCGAAGAATGACAGAAAGCTGGCCATGGCGTTCGGGATCACCAGCGACACAGCGCCGCAGCTGATCATGACCAGCGGCACAGTAAGCACCAATGTCAGCGCGTCAAGTAGCACCAGGATCAGCAACAGCGACGTGCCCAGCCCTTGCAGCAGCAGGCCCGCCTGCAACATCCGCGGGCTCTCGAAATGGCGCAGCAGCAGGATGTTCAGTCTGTTGAGACCGAGCATCACCACCACGTTAGCGCCAAACAACACCGGAAAAAGTCGGCTGGATATCTGAAAATGCTCCATGTAAAGAAAAGCCGAGTCGGTGATGAACACAAACATGGCGGAAAACGCGAACGCGTTGGCGAGGATGTAACCCAGCGCCACGCGGTGGCTCAACACTCGCCCGTAGGCTGCGATCATGCCTCCCCTGCCCGCGGCCGGGCGTGGCGGCCTGGGTGGCAAGGCGCGCCAAAGCAACACCACCAGCAGCACAGCGTAGGCGGCCAGCATGACGAAGATGCCCTGCCAGTGCACGCTGTGCAGTATTACAGCACCAATTGCAGGGGCCAGGAGCGGCGCCACCAGCATCACCAGACCGATGGTAGTAAGCACCCTGGCCGCTTCGCGGCCGGCATAGAAATCCCGCACAGAGGCTGCCGCGATGACCACGGTAGCACCGCCGCCGAGAGCCTGTAATATCCGCAACAATAGAAGTTGCTGAAGGTTGGTGATAAAGCAGATGGCGATGCTTGCCGCAGCAAACAGTGCAAGCCCGGCGTAAGCAACGGGATGCCGGCCATAACGATCCGATAACTGGCCGCCGAAAAGCTGCCCGAACGCTGCACCAATGAGATACAACGCCACCGAGGTTTCCACCCGCTCGACGGTGGTGCCAAGGCTTTGTGCCATGGCCGGCAGAGCCGGAAGGTAGGTATCAATTGCCAGTGGGCCGATCGCCACCAGCGTGCCGAGAATCAGGGCCAGACGGCCCGGTGTCACTGTATGCATACTGCTCCCCTGCGAAGGCACAAGGATACCTCGCTTTGCCATCGGGAGCGTAAATCCTCGATAAAAGCCGCGTCGAGCTACGTGTGGCTCAGATAGAACATGCTCGCACCAGCGTGCCCGGATAAAACATACGCAGGCATGAAGTAGCTGAAAATTAAACCGGTGCAATGTAGCTCGAGCAACCCGGCACTGAATTCCAGTGCTGAATAAAGCGCTAAATAAAGTGCCAGCCTTCGCCTCGATAAGTCGGTGTGCTGCTCTGCACAGCACCGGCACGCCACAGTAGCAAGTGTTCAAACCGCTCGCACAACTCGCCCGCCTTGGCATGCCGGAACAATACCGGTTCGCCGATCTCGGGCAGCACCGGGCCGGTAACCGGCGTCTGCACCTCCCCCGCCCCCTCGTTTGCCAGCAGAGAAAGCCCCGCCGGCCACACCGGGGTGGGCCATCTGTCCTCTCCCGCTGGCCCCGATGCAATGTAACCACCGCCCAGGCATGTGGCGATGCCGGGTTGCGGCCGGCGCACCACTTCCAACGCAAACACCATGGCCGGCTGGTGCCTGAACGCCTGGTAATGATCGAACAGGACCGGTGCATAGAGGCCGCTGCCGGCCGTCACTTCGGTAACGCTTGCGTCTGCGCTGGTGCTCTCCAGGCTGCCGGTACCACCGCCGTTGACGAACCGCAGTTCTGCGCCCGCATCGCGCAATGCGGCTACCACCTCGCTTCGCAACGCCTGCAAGCGAGGGATCGAACCTGCCTTCAAACGCCGGATGAGAGCACTGCGCAGCCGTTGCCCCGGTGTCGCGTCACCTAGCCCCGCGATTTGCGCTTCGTAGCCCATCACGCCTTCGAGCACGACGCCACGCTGTGCGCGGATTGCTGCAAAACACGACAGCGCAACCTCAACGCTCCACACCGGCGAGCGAAATACGCCGAAATTGAGCCCCGGCAGCCGCCAGGACATGTCCACATCCAGGCACAGTGGTATCCGCACCTGTTCTTCCTGTGCCACGGCGGCAATGTGCGCCACTTGCGCGGCATCATCCACCATCAGCGTGATCCGGCGGCCCTGGCGCAGCTGCTCGCAGACCTCGCGCAAGGGCTGCCGCTGCACTGTCGGATAAGCAACAACCAGATCATCGAATCCCAAGCTGGCCAGCCGCGCAGCTTCACTGGCATGGAAACACAGCAAACCCTGGCAGCGCGCATCAAAGGCCAGTGCCTCGCGCAACAACGCTACACAGCGCACGGATTTCGTTGCCAGACGCAACGGCAGCTCGCCGGAGCGCGCGAGCAGCGCGCGCAAATTGGCCTCGAACAGCTCCATGTCGACCAGCACGGCCGGCAACGTCTGCTGGCGCAGGGCGCTCTGATACTGAGCGTATCGCTGGCTCATTTGTCCTCCGGCTGCCGTGGTTTTTGTGCCGTGTTCTCCAGGGTGATCCCGGCGCGGGCAAAGCGGATCAGCGCCCCCAGCCCATGGCCAAACAGACCTCGCACCAGCTCACCGAACAGCTGATATTTGCGGCGCGTATACGGGAACCAGTTGGCTTCGATCTTGCGGCTTTGCTTGTCGATCAGAACGGCTTTCGAGCGCGTCATGCCGAGCAGCCCCTGCACGCCCTTGGTGCGGCCGTAGCCGGACTCGCCCACGCCGCCAAAGGGCAATGCCGGATTGCCTTCGGTGAGCATCACGTTATTGATCGACACCGCGCCGGCGTTCAGGGCTGCGGCCACACGCCGGGCGCGTGTCAGGTCTTTGCTCCAGACACTGGCGCTGAGGCCGAAGCGGCTGTTATTGGCGAGCCGGATCGCGTCTGCCTCATCGGTGAATGGCAGCACCGGCAGCACCGGGCCGAAGGTTTCTTCCTGCATCAGCAGCATATCGTCGGTCATCCCAGTCACCAGCGCCGGGCGCAGCATATGCGTGCCTGACACGCGCCCGCCGCCGTGCACCACGGCGCCCTTTGCGCGAGCATCGTCCAGGTGACGCTCGACGATGTCGCATTGAAAACCGGTGGTCATGGCGCCGATGTCCGCGTCACCTTCGTCGCCACTATTGACCACCAGCGCATCAATGCCGCTCCGCAGCCGACTCACCATCTCGTCGTAAATTCCTCGCTGCACATACAAGCGTTCCACTGCCGTACAGGACTGCCCGCCATTGGTGAGAGCGCCCCACAGGGCGCCGGCAGTCGTCCGGCCCAGATCCACATCGTCGAACACCAGCATCGCATCCTTGCCACCCAGCTCCAGCTCCACTGGAATCAGCAATGGTGCAGCCTGAGCAAGAATCCGGCGGCCGGTGCGGGTGCTGCCGGTAAAGCAGATCTTGTCCGGCCGCGCCTCGATCAGCGCCTGCGCACAGCTGCCGTCGCCCTGCACTACCGTCAACGCCTGCGACAGCCACGGCAGATCAGCCACCAGCTCCTCGAACAAGCCCGCCAGTGGTGTGTGCTCGGAGGGCTTCAAAAGTACCGCGTTGCCCGCCACGAAGGCCGTGGCAATAGTCGTCAAAGCAATATGTAGCGGGTAATTCCACGGCGTGATGACCAGCACGACACCTAACGGCTCGTGCCAGATGCGTGATTTTTTGCCGAACAATGCCAGTGGTGTGGAAACCCGCTGTTCGCACAGCGCACCGGGCGCCGCCCCGGCCAGCCAATGCAGGTAATCCAGCGTGCCCATCACCTCCGACACCAGCGCATCGGTGCGCGATTTGCCGGTTTCCGCCACGATCCGGTCGATCACCTCCTCGCGTTGGTCGCGCAGCTTTGCCAGCAGCCTGCGCAGTTCCTTCACGCGTGCGGCCAGAGGCACCTCGCGCAAGGCCTGCGCCACCTGGCGAGCATCAGTGAGTATCGCGGTTGCATCAATCCGTGTATTCATTCTCGCCTGTCCATTCATAGCCACTATTCAGAGCCACCATTCAAGGTCGTTATTCAGAGTCACAGGAAATGCGGTAGCCGATTGCCGTATGAATGGCGGATGCGCCTTCTGCATCGCGATCCAGCCCGGCGTAGTAGCAAGCCAGCAGCGGGCCACGCAGCCCGAGCTCAAGCAAACGGCAGGCGTTGCCGGGGAACGACCCGCCAGCACGGCCGCCGAAACGTAACAGATGCAGCACGCAGCGAATCAGAGGGCATGGCAACCACGCCAGCAGTCGCACTACGATACGCAACGCGGCCACATCATCCGGTGGGCTCGCGGCCAGCAGGCGCGGCAGCAGCTCGACGGCGCCGGTGGCGGAAAAGCGAGGCAAGCCGGCTTGAGGGTAGCCGGGCAGCAGCGCATCACCGATCCGGTTCCAGGCGCGGCGGTCGGCAGCGGTAAACGCAAACTCGGTGCGCGGCATCAGCAGACCTCCTGCCCGGCTGTGCACGGCATGCGCGATACCGGCCGCACGGTGGCGCCGAGCATGGCTTCCGCTGCGCGGTGTGCCAGCGCCATGATCGTCAGTGACGGGTTGATGCCCGGCGCATCGGGAAACAATGACCCATCCACGACATGCAAGCGTGGCAACCCGTGGACCGCGAACTCCGGATTGACCACGGAGCTCGCCTTTCGAGTGCCGAGCGCGCAACCGCCCATCAGATGCAAGCCGATATTGAACGGCGAATGGATCACGCGCCGGGCGCCTGTTGCACGGTAGATCTGCTCGATCACTGCCAGGCCGGCGCGCGCGCGGCGCCGCTCTGCACGGCCGACCGGCTTTTCCACGCGCAACCGCCCATTGCCGTGCAGCCCAATGCGGCCAGGGGTAACATCACGCACCGCCACTTCGATACACGCCAGGTGTCGATAAGCGGCCATGGTTGCCAGATGCCGCCGACCAAAGCCGGGGAGCAGGTAGGCGGCCCCCATGGGCCCGACAAACACATTCTCCAGCTTGAAGCCGGCCGCCCGAAACGCCGGATCATCGGATTTTACCGCCTGAAAACTGCCCCGGTGCGAATCGAGCAACTGATCGTAGAGCGCAAAGGTGACGAACTGCGGGTGACAGTAGAACCCCTGTCCTAAAGCAGGCAACCTGTCGCCAAGCCCGGAGCGCAGCATCAAGGCCGTGCTACCAAAACTACCTGCGGCGAGCACGCATCGAGCTGCATGAAATTGCACTCTCTCGCCACGGCGCCGGCCATAAACCGTCACGCTCCGGCTGCCATGCACGACGCCCTGCACGTCACATTCGGAGATGATATCGGCGCCCGCCTGGCGCGCCAGCGGCAAGAAGGTCACCGCCATGCTTTGCTTTGAGTCCCTCGGGCAGCCACCGAGACAGCGCAGGCAATCATTACCGTTGGCCACGGCGCAATGACGCTGCCCGCGTCGCAAGGGTGCCCAGCGGTGCCCCAGCTTCTCGAACCCCTCCACATACAGCCGTGCGTTGCCGTTCCAGTCGCGTTCACTGATTGTTTTCAGAGCGAGATGCGCCTCTGTCACCTGGTAGTGCCGGGCCATGCCAGCCGAGGAAAAGCTGGCGATGCCACTGTGCGCAGCCCAGCTACTGAAAGCATCGTCATCAAAGCGATCAAGCAGGCACTGATTGACCACCGTGCCACCACCCAGCGCACGGCCACGCAGAAACGTCAGGCGGCCGTCCCGGCTGGGCTCGGCGCCACCGTTCCACATCAGTGCCAGGCTGGCATCGAATTCGTTATCCGGGTATTGGCTGGCCTGCCATTCGCGGCCCGCCTCAAGCAACAGCACACGCTTGCCGGCTGCGGCAAGGTAACAGGCCAACGGGCTGCCGCCGGCGCCACTGCCGACAATGATGTAATCGTAAAAAGGCAGCGCACCAAGGGAGCTGGCGAGCGCCGGTGATGCGGTTTTCGGCACGTTGTGCATCCTGTCGCCAAGGAAACCTTGCCCTTGCAAGGGGCGGCCACGCCTGACCAGATTGCACTATAGTGCAACATTGGCAGGCTGCCAATCACTCGAAAGATATCATGGCACTATTCTGCTGACGCCTGATCTGGTGACCCCTGACGCGAACCTGATGAAGCCTGACGCGAGGCACCAAACACCTCTGCGCCTGCCAATGGCGCAAGAGCCGGGGCGCGTACCAGTGAATCCCCACTCCAGCTGCGGGCCGAAACGACTCTGCCCTGATGCAACATGTCCAGTGCCTGGGGCGAATCGCCTTGCGCCACCTGGCATTGAGTCAGCACCGAATACAGCGGCAGGTATTGCAGCCGGCGGCGCTGGCCGAGCACGGCCTGTCCCAGCGCCGCTGTGCAATTTTGCCGACGTAGCCAGAGGAGCTGCCGGCGAGCCAGGCCAGTGCCGGGTCGGCGCCGACGCGAACCTGCAACGGCGTCATAAGCCGATCGAAACGGCGCCGATCCCGCCTTGGCAGCGCCATATCAAGCTGCCAGAGCCCGTCGCCGCCCTGCTCGGCACACCGCTCAAGCGCCAAAGCACGGCAGCTCTCGCCGGCACAGGCGCTGACTGACTGGCAGCCGAGCGCTATCGTGCCGTTGGCAGCATAGTCGGAAGTTGCGAATGCACGCGGTGCGCGTCGCTTAACACCATTGGCAAGGCTTACCAGAAACTGCCGGCCGGCGGCAGCGCTGGCGAATGTCACCCCTGCGGCGGCCAGTGAGGGAGGCGCCTGGTCGTATCAGCCACTGAGCGGCCGCACATGCTCGGAATGCTAGCGAAGCCGCCACCAGTTTACGCCGTGAGGTGCCATTCTGCGCCAGCGCTGCCCCGGCCAGCATTGCCGGGCCAGCACCCACAGCAGCAGGATCAGGAAGCGACGGCCAGTTTCTTCGATGACCAATTCAGCATTCCCAACACCACCAGGCGCATTTGCTGCGCCGTGCGGAAGCGCAGGATTTCCAATGCTTCCGGGTTCTTCCGCAGCGCCAGCAGATCCTGGGAGGTGGTCAGTACCGCACGCACCAGCAGATCAGCGACCATGAAACGCTCCTGATCATTCAGATGGGCGGCAAAGCCGATCCTGGCGAGGTCATCCGCGAGATCGTAGCTGAAACGAACGGTGTGCAGCCGCAGCGTGTTGCGCAGAATGGAGCTGCCGCCGGTTATCTCGCGGCCGAAAAACAGGAATTCCTGAGCGTGATGCAGCACGAACTCGAAAAACACGTTCACCGACGCGGCAAGTAACTCTTCCATGTTGGAGGTGTCCTGACGGAGCTCTCGCATTCGCGTGCGCAGTTCCGGCAGTGCCTCCTCGACAATAGCCATGCCCAGCGCATCCATGGTGGGGAAGTGACGATAAAAGGCAGTCGGCACCACACCGGCAGCTCGTGTGACTTCTCGCAGGCTCAGGCTACTGAAAGAGCGGCCATCCGCCACCATTTTCAATGCCGACGCGATCAACGCGGCCCGGGTGCGTTGTTTTTGCTCTGCTCGAATACCTTTTTTTGCGCCCATCGGACAGTTCTCCCGAATTATTCTTGGCCAGGCGCCTGTGGCGGCCTGGGGGTCAAGCGAATGTGTCGAGGGGAAGCGTCCGTATTGCCAGAAAGCGCCTGATCAGGTGCCGTCAATCCTTGAATTACCCTGCTACACAGCAGTCAAGGCGCGGCAAATGCACGACAGCCTTGGGAACCGGCGCCACATAAAACGACCGGCATGTTCACTGAATACGCTGACTATACGGCAACGTCAATCCGTGCCATGTCAATTTGAGCCTTTAGAAATGTCCTGACACGAAATTTTGCAGTGTTGCCACCCCATCCTGACCCAGCGGCTCATACCAGTCCGCCAGCCGCGCCAACTGCTCCGGCAGCACATAAGGCGGGTTGAACAAGAACAATCCGGAGCCATGCATGCCGATACCCGGCCGCCGCACTTGCAACTCACTACGTAGCCAGGGCCGTTCTGATTGCTCCAGACGGCGCAATAACCCCTGATGACGGCCATCCGCCAGGACCGGGTACCACAGCATGTATACCCCGGCGGGCCATTTTTGCAACGCGCCCGCCACCGCGTCGCCCACTGCTGTGTAATCCCCGGCACGCTCATAGCTTGGATCAATCAGTACCAGACCGCGGCGGCTGGATGGCGGCAACAGCGCCCGCAAGGCTTCCAGGGCATCGCGGCGATGCAGGTGCACCCGGCGGCCCTTCCCCGCAAAGGTCTGTTGCAACGCGAGAAACTCTTGCGGATGCAGCTCACACAACACGAGATCAGTCGCCTCGCGGGTCAGGCTGTGGCTGATCATCGGCGAGCCGGGGTAATAACGAAGGCTGTCTTGCGCATTGACGGCGCGCAGTGCCTGGCGGTAATCGCCCAGCAGCGCGGGCCACGGGGCATCTGCCAGTTTCAGAATGCCCTGCTCGGCCTCGCCTGTCTTTTGCGCTTGGGTGGTATGCAGGCCATAAAGGCCGCGGCCAGCGTAGACATCAAATACTGTGAAGGGCTTGGGCTTGCGCCGGAGATAATTCAGTACCAGCGTCAATATCGAATGTTTGTGGACGTCGGCGAAATTTCCGGCGTGGTAGCCGTGCTGGTAGCTGAGCATGGTGGCCTGCCTGTAGATGGGCGCGCCATTCTACGGCCTGCGCCCGCCCCTCACCAGCGTATGGGGCGGGCCGATGTAGCCCGTTACAGACGGTTGGCAATCAGGATGCCGAGCATCCCGCTAGTCATGCCGATGATCGCCACGCGAAACGCCAAGGCACGTAGCATCTTTCC
Source organism: Alcanivorax quisquiliarum (assembly GCF_023051175.1). Taxonomy (GTDB): domain Bacteria; phylum Pseudomonadota; class Gammaproteobacteria; order Pseudomonadales; family Alcanivoracaceae; genus Isoalcanivorax; species Isoalcanivorax quisquiliarum. Next base: position 296,533 of record NZ_JALKII010000001.1, read on the forward strand.
ATCCACTGTGAGCAACCAGTCATCAAGTTTGCGTTGCAGGTTCATCCTCATTTTGGCCCCCCCAGACCATTGGAAAATGACATTGATGGCCGTCAGCCATCACCGAGGGCAGCACGGCGTCCGGACGTGTGCCGAGCGCCCGAGGACAATGTGACACACATCACATCTTCGGACCATGCATCTTGACGTTTGGATACAAATTCAGGACTCAGGGCTTGTCGAGTAGCAAACCGACGGGCGGCGCGCTCAGAACGAGGCGGGATAGCCGGTGATATGGCGGATACGACGATATAAAGGAGCAAGGCGTGAATAGAGGCCAGCGTAGACCTCCCGATAAAGCCGATCGTAGAGGGCTTGCCGTGCCGGATGCGGGTGAAACACCTGACCGACGCGGGACATTGCGGCCGCAGCCTCGGCGTGATCGGTGTAAAAGCCAGCCCCTACTGCGGCATTGATGGCCGCACCAAGGCCAGAGGTTTCAGTGGTATGCGGCCGCTCTGCCGGCAAGCCGAAGATGTCGGCGGTGATCTGCATCACCTGGTCACTTTGCGAACCACCCCCGGATACTCGCAGCCGCGTGACCGCTACACGATTGCGCCGCGCCAGCTGTTCCTGCCCTTGGCGTAGCGCGTAGGCAATCCCTTCGATGATGGCCCGGTACAGGTGGGCGCGAGTGTGCACGTCACCAAAACCGATGATAGCGCCCTTTGCTTCCGGCCCGGGAAAGCGTACACCGGGATTCCAGAACGGCTGCAAAACGAGGCCCATGGCGCCGGGCGGCGAGCTTTCCAGCAGCGTTTCGAACAGCGCTTCCGGCGGCACGCCCTGTTGTGCCGCTTGCTGCACTTCGGCATGGGCAAATTCACGCTTGAACCAGTTGACCATCCAGTAACCGCGCTGAACGATGATCTCTGAATTGTACAGCCCCGGCACGGCAGCCTGATAAGGCGGCACGAAAGACTGCGGCGACACATAACGATGATTGCAGGTATTGAACGTCGCCGTGGTGCCGTAACTCAGGCTCCCCGTATCCGGCGACAGTGCGCCGCTGCCGAGTACTTCACAGGCTTTGTCGGCGCCGGCGGCAAAGAATCGCGTGCCGGGTGGAATGCCGGTTGCCGCGGCGGCCGCTGCTGTGATCGCGCCTATCTCCTCGCCGGCATCGAGCAATGGCGGCAATTGCTCTCGCCGCACCCGTAGCGCCCGCCATTTGATGTCATGCGAGCCCGCCCAATCGCCGCGGCGAAAATCAAACGGCAGATAACCAACCTGCGATGCTCGTGCATCGCACAGTCGGTCGGTCAGCCGCATGGTCAGATAGCCTGAAAGCAACACGAAATGCCGGGTGCGCTGCCAGATTTCCGGCTCGTCGGCGGCCAGCCAATTGCATTCTGCTTTGGACTGGAACTGATTGAGGATGGCCTGCTGACCGATCATCGCCACCGGCATCGACAGATACCATGGCAGGCGCGGGTAATGCCGGGTGCGCCGCTGATCGAGCCAGATCACCGCCGGCCGCAAGGGCTGCCGGTTTTCATCCAGGCACACCACCGAGGCGCGCTGAGTGGTCAGCGCCGCAGCTGCAATGCGGCAACGCAAGCTGCCGTGGGTGCTCCACAGTTGCTGGCAAGCACGGCAAAGCGCTTGCCAGAAATAGTCGCAATGCTGCTCGGCGAAGCCCGGCTGTGCAGAAAAGTAGGGCTCGATCTGAACCTGTGAGCGGGCCACCAGATTACCGGCCAGATCGAACAGCATGGCCCGCACGCTCTGCGTGCCCTGGTCGATCGCCAGCAACAACGGCCCCTGATCGCTCACGGTGCCGCGCCTCAGCCCATCGCCGCAGGCGTGCGGTATGAATGCTGGAGAATCGTACGATAACGCGTCAGCTCATGCTGCCAACGCTGTTCGTCCCAACCCAGCGCGTTGCAGATGCGCTCTGCGTGAGCCGCCAGCAGGGCATCGCCGCCGTCCGCCAGCAGGTTGCCGAACCGGGTGCGGCGTAGCATCAGATCATCCAGATGCACCACCATTTCGTGCGTCAGCACCCAATCGAGCAGCGCAGCCTGCGCGCCTTGCTCTTCTCCCGGCCAGGGCTTGAGCGGGTGCCCCAGGCCAGCCGGCACAGACGCTGCTTGCCGGAACAGCCGGGGGCTGGCGAGGAGGCGCCGGTGAGCAGTCTGATCGATGAGTCCGGCAGCGAGTAGTGCATCGATGGCGATCACGCGGAACGTGGTCAGTTTCCCGCCGCTCACGGTGATGATGCCGTTCTCCTGCCACACGGCGTGATCACGCCGCTCTCGGGATGGGTCAAGCCCTTTGCCCGACGAGATCACAGGCCGCACACCAGCCATCGTCGAAATGATATCGGCTTCGCCGAGATGCACGTCCGGGAACTGGCTGTTCACCAACGCCAGCAAATAGTCGATCTCGCGCTGGCTGATCGCAGGCTCCTGATCCAGATCCTCCTTGTGATCCAGATCGGTAGTGCCGATGCAGGTCAGGCCCTGCCAAGGGAATACAAATACCGGTCTGCCATCCTGCGGATGCCTCACCGTCAGGCAGTCCGCTACGGGCAGGCGGGCGGCGGGCACCAGCAAGTGGCTGCCCCGCAGCGGGCGTACCCGTGGAGCGCTGCCGGAAAGCTTGTCCGCCCAGGCGCCGGTGGCATTGATGACGTGCTTGACGTGCAGCGTATGCAATGCGCCCGTGAGCTGATCGCGTAGCGCAACTTCATGCTCGCCCTGCGGCCCCGTGACCGCTTCCACACCGGCATAGTTGAGCATCGTCGCGCCTTCCGCCGCTGCCTCATGCAGCACTCTGAGCACCAGACGGCTGTCATCGGTGAGGGCGTCGGTATAACGCATGGCGCCGCGCAACTGCTCGCGCCCCAGCGCCGGCACCCGTTCTGCCAATTCGGCAGCGCTCATCCAGCGGTGATCCCGGATACTGGCCAGACGATCATAAAGCCATAGCACGATGGCCATCGGCCAACGGCCCGGAAATTGCCCTTTGCGAATCGGGAACAGGTAAGGCTGGCGCACCACCAGGTCCGGCAGTTCGCGCAACAACCTCTCGCGCTCTTGTAACGCCTCGCGAGTCAGCCGTACCGCGCCTTGCGCCATATAGCGCAGCCCGCCATGCACCATCTTAGAGGAGCGACTTGAGGTTCCCCATGCAAAGTCTTGTTTTTCAACCAGAAGAGTTTTTATTCCAAGCTGGGCAGCAAGCAACAACACGCCTGCCCCGGTAATCCCTCCGCCGACGACCACCAGATCCCACTGTTCGCCGGCCAGCTCGGCCAGCAACGGTCTTTTGCCCGCGATCACCTCATTACTCCTCAAGCAAACAGCCCGGGTTCAGCCGGGCCTGCGGATCAAAATGCTGCGTCAATGCCGCCAGTGCGGCCATGCCACGTTCGCCCTTCTCGGCGGCAAGCCAGGCGGCATGATCTCGCCCGACACCATGCTGATGACTGATCGTGCCGCCACCGGCGACAATCGCCTCGCACGCCGCTGTCTTCATGCGGCGCCACCGCGCCAGTGTCGTCTCATAGCTGCCAGAGCAACGAAACACATAGGTGGTATAGATACTCGAACCCTGCGGATAAAGGTGTGACAAATGGGTAAACACATGAACGCCCTCACCTTCGCCCGCCTGTGCAGCAATGGCCGCCTCGATGCGCTCGACAAGCGCCGGCACGCGCTGCCAGTCTGCGGCGGTTTCCAGCGTATCGACCACATAGCCGTGCTCCCACAGCCCATGGCGCAGGTAGGGAGAACGAAAGCGCGCTTCCTCCCATTTGCGGCCCAGCATCCGCCCGGTGTTCACACCACCTGCCCGGCGCACGCGGCGCAGCACATCCGCCAGCAGGCGCCGGGATGCGGCCCGCTCGCCTGTGACACCGAACGTCATCATGCACTTGCCGGCGCCACAGCCGCGCAAGGACAAATAGCGCTCAAGCCAGGCGACCAGGTTTCCATGGCCGGCGAGCACCAGATGCGTGCGCGTTTCTACCGCATTCGAGAGGCGCAGCATCGACAACGGTAGCCTGGCCTGCACAAGAGCGCGCACCAGCGCGACGGCGCCCTCCCAATCCGGCATGAAGGCGACATGAAACGATTCATGTTCCGGAACCGGCGTGACACGCACCGCGACCTCGCTGATGATGCCCAGCCTGCCCTCGCTGCCGAGCATCATCTCGCGGATATCCGGGCCGGCGGAGGAGGCCGGAAAGGTCGGGATATCCAGCGTCCCGTCAAGCGTCTCAACGCTGCCACCCGCGAACAGCTGCTCGATGCGGCCGTAACGCAGCGACTGCTGCCCGCTGGATCGGCTGGCGACCCAGCCCCCCACAGTGGAAAGCTCCCAGGACTGCGGAAAGTGACCGAGCACATAGCCTTGCTCGCGCAGTTGCCGCTCCAGCGCCGGGCCGGCCGTGCCGGCGCCAAACCGAGCGATCTGGCTGGTTCGATCCAGGGCCAGCAGTTTGTTCATGCGTGCCAGGCTGAGCGTCAGCACCGGGCGCTGGCTGGCTGGCGGATTAATATGCCCGGCCACCGACGTGCCGCCGCCGTAGGGAATAACGATCGCATCCTGATCAACGGCCCAGGCCAGCAGTTCGCGAATCTGGGCTGCATTTTCCGGCTCCGCGACGCCATCAGGGAAGACACCAAACTGGCCTGATCGCATCGCCAGCCAATCGGGCAGGCTCTGCCCGCGGGCGTGCCGCAGGCGCGTTTCGGCCGAGGTATCTACCAGCGGATGAGCAGCCAGCCGGGTCGGCGGCACGCTCGCGGCCACACTGGCAAGTGTGGCGTCAGGCAACGGCTGCGCCCGGCCAAGGATCTCTCGCAAGAAAGCCAGGCCCGAGGGCTCGAGCGGGAAATCATTATGTTCGTCACCCCAGCCGTTCCAGCGGCGCATAAGCCCCCTCCTTTATTCGCACGCGGCCAAGGCGGCCGCAAATTTTTCAGCGTCGAATATGCTAGCGTGCAGGCCAGCCCCTTTCACTGGCTCCGCCTGCCAATGGATGGACTTTTCGGGACACAGCAAGCGTGCGGAGTGCCGCTTGCCACGCCGAGAATACGGTCAGCACGGCACTGGCCGCTGTTGATCAGGCTCAGGTGGTCGGCAGCAGGCGGCGGCGCCAGCCCCGCAGCGCTTCACGGCGAGGGATACGCTCCTTCTTAAGCTGGCTGATCATTTCGTTGATCGCGCTGGCCGTCTGCTCGCGCACCGCCCATTGCACCGCAGGGTCTTGCGCCTGCCCTTGCAGATGTTCAGTACGGATTGGCGCGCCAATGCGAAAGTGGAAGGGCTCCGGCCGAGGCAGTGGCGTCGGCCCGATGCCCGTAGCCAACGGCATGAAAATGTCGCCGCCGCGCAAGGCGCTGGCAATGCGCGGCTGTCGTAGCAGCCACTGGCCGATGCGGGAGGCTTGCCAGTCATCGCCATCGTACCGGATGCGCCAGCTCTCATCGCAGCCCACCGAGGCGAACGGGAGGATGTCATAACCGTGTGCAATGGCCATGCGGGCAAAGCCAGTGCGCTGTTTCCACACCAGCTGATTGATTTCACCGCGCCGCTTGGCCACCTCACGCGCCCCGCCGGGAAATACCAGGATATGCTGCCGGCTCTCCATCAGCTGCCGGCACGTCTCCGGTGTGCCCGGCACCGCCCCGAAAGTGCGCAACAATCGGCCCCAGCCGGGCACCGAAAAATGGAAATGATCGCCCAGGCTGCGCGGAAAAACGCCGGTACGCCGATAAAGCTCGCTGACAAACAACGGCGAATCGACGATGCCGTAGAGCGTATGATTACCCACCAGCAAGGCAGGACGCGTCGCGCACAGATGCTCTGCACCTGATAGCACGGGCTGGAAATACCACCGCTGGGCCAGCAGCAGTTGCCGCATCAAACGCTCGGGCGGAGCGCGAAAATCAGTTACGGAAGCAGCCTGGCGCCGCATAGCGGAAATCCTGTAAATTTGCCGGGCGCGCAGCTTATCATGCCGCCCTGTCGCTTTCGCCTGCCTGGCATTTCCCCTAAAGTCTCCCTGAGTTCCACCATCCACTCAGGAGTAATCATGAAAATAATCGCGGCAAGCGCCCTGTTGGCCGGCGCTCTGGTGCTACAGGGCTGCCAAACCACCAATCCTTACACCGGCGATCGCCAGACCAGCAGAGCGACCAGCGGTGCAGCTATCGGCGCGGCGGTCGGCGCAGTGGTCGGCATTGCCACCTCCAGCAGCGCCAAAGAGCGCAAGGAACGGGCTCTCGCGGGTGCGGGCATCGGCGCAGTCGCGGGCGGTGGCGTCGGTTATTACATGGATGTGCAGGAAGCCAAACTGCGGGAAAAACTGCAGGGCAGTGGCGTATCGGTGACCCGTGACGGTGACAATATCGTCCTGAACATGCCGGGCAACGTGACTTTCGATACCGATGCCTATCAGGTCAAAAGCCAGTTTACGCCGGTGCTGGATTCGGTCTCGGAAGTGCTGAAGGAATATAAATCGACCATGATTCAGGTCGGTGGCCATACCGATAGCACCGGTAGCGTGCAGTACAACATGCTGCTGTCGCAACAACGTGCTCAGTCCGTAGCCAACACACTCGCAGGTTTCGGCGTGGAGCAGGTGCGCCTGGATATCGTTGGTTTCGGGCCACACCAGCCTATCGCCAGCAACGACACAGCCCAGGGCCGCGCGCAAAACCGCCGCGTGGAGCTGGTGCTCCTGCCCTACACTCGCTAAACCGCATCATGGCCACCCCGGCGTGCCGGGGCGGCCAACGGCTCAGGATGCGTCGTCGTAAAGCGGCCGCGACAGCTCCGCCCAGTCCACTTCGCCGTCATCCAGCAGATTCTCGAACTGAAGAATGCCCAATGCCTCGAACTTGGGCCGTACCGTGTCGGTCAACAAGCCGATACGCTTGAGGTTCGGCACAATCCGGGTGAACAGCAGGTTGCGGAATTGCGCCATGATCTGTGAAGCCAGCACCTGATCCCGCGCTTTTTCAGCATCCCAGCCGAATTCGGCAAACACTTCGGTAGCGATCAGCCGTTCGCGCATGACGACACACGCCTCATAGGCGAATTGCGCACGCTCCTCTTTTTCTTCCTCGGTCAGGGTGCCGACAAAATCTTCCAGATAGTTCACGCCAAAAGTGACATGACGCGCTTCATCGCGGATCACCAGCGTGATCAGGCGCGTCAGCAACGGATCTTTGGCGGTGAGCTTGAGCGTATTGAAGGCCGCCAACGCTAGCCCTTCGATAATGATCTGCATGCCGATGAATTTCAGATCCCAGCGCGGATCAGAGAGGATCTTGTCGAGCAGCGTTTTCAGATGTGGATTGATCGGGTAGAGAATGCCGATCTTCTCTTGCAGGTAACGCGTGAACGCTTCCACGTGCCGTGCTTCATCAAACGTCTGCGACGCCGCATACAGCTTGGCATCGTAGGTGGGCGCACAGGAGGCCAGCTGCGATGCCACCAGCAGAGCGCCCTGCTCGCCATGCATGAACTGGGCGAGCATCCAGGCCAGGTTATGCCAGCCGAAACGCAGTTTCTCGTCATCGGCAAGCGCTTCAAACGGCTCCCAGCCACTGAACGGGTTATAGCTCTGATCCAGCGGAATTTCGGATTTCGGGTACGTCTGGCTCCAGTCGAGATCCAGATCCGCGTTCCAGTTCAGTTCCTTGCCAAGCCGGTAAAGTTTGCGGATACGGCCGTCGGCGGAGCTGTAATCCCAGTTGTAATGGCCGGTAAGAGGGGTCTGGAAAATTTCGACCACATCCTCCACATGGCCAGGCTGCATCCGGTCTGCAATATCCTCCGAGCCCGGGCCATCCCAGTTCTCGTAATAATTGATGGTGGACGGAGGTGATTCAACCCGCTTGATATCCATGGTAGCGCGCCTCTTTTATTGGAATAGCTGAGCAGGTCAACGTATTGACCTGACCTTCAAGCTAGCCCGGACACGCAGGAACAACAATGTCGTGAAATGACAACAGGCCGGCCAAGTGGCGCGATTTCACAATCGCGTCGCCCGGCCGCAAGGAAAGGAAAAACCTTAAAGCACAATAAGTTACAAGGTTAATCTGAAGCAGTTTCTTCCGACAAAAGGAAGTGTGCACGGGCAATGGCGATGGGCTCGCTGCGGCGCACCTGCCATGCACTGATATGTACATTCGCTACCCGCCGCCCGAGGCGGGTAACCCGGCATTCGGCGAAGGTGTCACGAAAATGGCCTGCGCGCAGATAGTCGATGGTGAAGTCGATGGTTTTGGGCACTCGGGGCTCACCCATCTGCAGCAACAGAAAAATAATCGCCGCTTGCTCCATGAAGCCCGCCACCGCGCCGCCATGCAACGCCGGCAAGGTGGGATTGCCCAGATTGCTGGGCGATTTCGGCAACATGAACACCAGTTCCTCGCCATGGGCGGCAACTTCGATACCGAGAAAGCACGCATAAGGCACCCGCTCGATCAGGGTCTGATAGGGTGTTTCTCCGCGGCGGCAGCTCTCCACCAGGCTCTTCAACGCGTCCATCAGTTCACCACTCGACTGGCACCAGGGAGCTTCATTCGCATATAAGTAGCCAGGCCAGTGGCCAGCAGCTCGCTGGAAGCAGGCTCGTTCTCGGTGCCCTCTTCGAACACCGACATGCGCACAAAGGCAACATGCTGGCTCAGCCGATAACAATGCGCCTCGCACACCACAGCGTGCCGAGGCCGAGGCGCCCGCAGATGATCCACGCGCATATCAATGGTGGGCGTTATCTCGAAATCCGGAAATATACGACACGCATTGGCCAGCCCGCCAGCCTGATCCATCAATGCAAAAATGGCGCCACCGTGAGTAACGCCGGTTTCGGGGTTGCCCACGAGCACATCCTGATAAGGCATGCGCACCCGCACCGTCTCTTCATCGGCCTCAAGCACCTCCAGTTCAAGCAAGGTAGAATGTTTCACGGAAGCCACAAAGCGGCGGCAGATATCCAACCGGGTATACCCCGGCGCGTCTTGTGAGGTCACAGCGGTCAATTCCTTGCTAGAAACATGGGGGCATTATGCGCGCGGCGAACCTTCATAGAAACCCGCGCCCGATCTTCCAGCCCTCTCTGACGGAGCCATGATATGTCCCGAGCCGCGTTGTTGACCAGCAGCTTCAAGGCCCTGCGGCACGCTGTGGAGCGTCGCCGGCACCCCCAGCGCTTCATTCTGGTGGATCAGACGCCATGGGACGAAATCTACCGCGACGACATCATGGCCGTGCGCCGTTACAACCTGCCGGCCATGGATGAAATTACCGTAGAGGGCGAGCCGGTCACGGTGACCGATGCTATTGCGCCAACGCCGTTGCTGCTTGTCCCTGCCCTGGGCATCCATTCGTGGACATTCGATATCATGCCGGATCGCAGCATGGTGCGTTATCTGATGGCGCGAGGTTTTGATGTCTATCTGCTCGACTGGGGCCGGCCTTCCCTGTCAGAGCGCCCGCTGACGCTGGATACCTACGTCAACACCTGGCTGCCGGCCGCCGTCGAAGCAGTGCAGCGCGATGCGGCAGCGGAGCAGATCAGCCTGGTGGGTTACTGCATGGGCGGGCTGCTGTGCATGATGTATCTGGGCGGGCACGAAGATGCGCCTGTGAAGAACCTGGCGACGATTGCCAGCCCCGTTGATTTTCACCAAAGCGGTGCCTACGGCCGACTGTTCAGTCTGGTCAGCATCCCCGCCATGAAAGCGCACGATTGGTTTAGCGTACGCCTGGAGCCGCTTGATGCCAAGCTGTTTCATATTCCTGCCAACCTGCTCTCGCTCGGCTTCAAGATGACCAACCCGGCGGGCGTGGTGGCCTCATATATGGATCTGGTGCGCAACATCAGTAATCGCGATTATGTAACCGAATACATGACCATGGGCCAGTGGTTCAACGACATGCTGGACTACCCTGGCGCCATTGTGCGCGAAGTGATCGAGAAAATGGTGATCAGCAATGATATCGCTGGCGGGCGCATCCAGCTGGGCAAGCGTACCGCACGGCTGGCCAATATTCGTTGCAGCGTGCTGGCCGTGGCCGGTAGCACTGATCGCATTGTCACCATCCGCGCAGCCCGTGACATCCTGCGTGTGGTCGGCTCCCGGGACAAGCGTTTTGAAGTGGCCCCCGGCGGCCATGCCGGCGTTTTCGCCGGCAGCAAGGCGCCCACCCACACCTGGCGGCTGATCGCAGATTGGCTGTTGCCGCGTTCGGGCGCCGCAGAAACCTGATTCAGCCCGCGCGAGCGCCAGCCTGCTTCAGGGTATCGACAATCTGCTCGCTATATCGGTGCACCAGAAATGGCACGGCGTTCTCGTAGAACTTGATAAGAGACTCGCGAATAAAACCCCATTTGACGGCAGCCTGCTCCAGTGCCCGGCTGACATTTTCATTGTCGCGATAAGTCCGCCGCAGCTCGGCCAGTTGCTGCTCGAAAGCGGGCACCGCATCACGAAACTCCAGCCTTCCCTCCCCGGTATCCACCGCCATGCCCCCGGCAGGGTCGGCGGCCAGGGCCAGATATTCCGAGGCCATCCGCTGCATCTGCGCGGCCAGCGCCCATATGTCTGCCTGAGCGCCCTCGTTGCTGGCCTGAAAACCCGCCAGCCGGCCAGTGATTACTGCCGCCAACCCATTGACATCCTGAATGGCGTAGGTGTCTGCCTGCCCACGGGCGCGCCTGGCGGCACTGGCAAACGCTTCCCATTGTGGCCCGAGCTCGCGAAACAATGCCCGCTCCGGGTCGGTCGCCGCCGCCCGCGCCAATGCCTCGAAACTGCGCTGCCCCTGATCCACGCTGGCGAGCAGCCGGGAATGGTATTCCCGGTCGCCTGCCATCACTGTGTGCATGTGGAAGTCCGCACGAATGCGCCAGATATCCAGTTGCAAACGCTCCAGTGCAGCGCGATCCACCGACGCACTGGCCAGCACAGGCGCCAGCAACAGCGCTACAACAAGCAGCAAAGCATGTATTGGGCGCAGGCACTGTGCACCCCGACGGCGGGTCTTGAGGTCAGGCATGTTTATTCTCCAGACTATTATTTTTCTGCCTAGTGTTTTTCTGCCGAGCCAATGAGGTTAAACCTTGCCACCCGGGTTGTCACCCGGCATCAATAAGCTCCTGGTGCAGTGCTTGAAACTCCTGCGTCAGCTTGTGCTTGGGCGCCATATGAATCAGCGGCGTCGCCTGGCCGTGGGATTCGCGCATCACCACGCTTGCAGACAGATAACTGCCCAGGATCGGCAACCCTTCCTCAGCCAGACTGTCTACCAACTGCTGCGGCAATCGCGCACGGGGCTGGAACTGGTTGACAATGATGCCCTCGACTGCCAATTGCTCGTTGTGATCGTCACGTGCTTCACTGATATTTTCCAGCAAGGTGTAAAGGGCGTTGCGGGAAAAGGCATCGCAATCAAATGGTATCAAGACCTTGTCTGCAGCGATCAGCGCAGAGAGTGTGTAGAAATTATACGCAGGCGGCGTGTCGATATAGATAACGTCGAACTCTCGCTCCAGCGCCTTGATCAGGGACCGCAGCTTGTAAATCTTGTGCTTGCTCTCCAGCAGATGCTGAATTTCACCCAGCTCGGGATCTGACGGCAGCACGAACAGATTTTCAAACGCGGTCGCACGGATATATTCCAGTGGATCTTTTTCCTTCAGGCGGAACGACAGTGTCTGCGCAAAAAAAGTGCCAATATTCGGTTTCGGCCCTTCCCCATCGCTGTACGCATCCATGCCAAGCAGATACTGGCTGGCGTTGCATTGTGGGTCGAGATCCACCACCAGGGTACGCAACCCTTCGCTGGCGCTGATAGCGGCCAGATTGACCGTGATACTGGATTTTCCTACTCCACCTTTCTGGTTGAATACTACGCGCCGCATCCTTCGTCCTCCATTCGGCCAGCCGTGCCGCGCAATCATACAGACGCACACAGGGCGCGGCGAGAAACAGCCACCGTAACGCAACCGCATGTCAGACAAAGCGGCAGGTTATACACAGATACAGTGGATGACCCTGTGCATAACCCCGGTACAAGATGCCACAAGCCACGCCAGCCGCTTCACGCCCCCCGTGGTACAAGAACTGAACACCACGGCGCCCTTTGTATAACTTGAAGCGGTTTTTCCCGTCAGGTGTAGCCAGCTCTGTGAAAGCTGTTTACTCACACGGTGAAATGCTTGCAGCGCTTTGCAGACTCCCTATGATGAGAAAAAAGAATACACGGTGTATATCCCGTCCAGCATCAGGAGTCTCGCAATGACCAGCGCAATGCCGTTCTCCCCTGTCCCCACGGGCAGCAACCTCAAGCCGGTGCCGGGTGATCCGGGCCTGCCTCTGGTTGGCAACACGTTACGGATCATGCGCGACCCGCTGCGCATCGCCCGCGAGCGCTATGATCTCTATGGCCCCATTTCCTGGACCAACGCCTTCGGTATGCGCATGGTCAGCCTGATCGGCCCGGATGCCAACGAGTTCGTGCTGCTCAACCGTGGTGATCTGTTTTCCAATAATCAGGGTTGGGATTTCTTTATTGGTCGTTTCTTCCATCGCGGCATCATGCTGCTGGATTTCGAAGAACACCGCTGGCATCGCCGTATCATGCAGCAGGCGTTCAAACCGGAAGTGCTGCGTGAATATATTGCCCGCATGGGGCCGGCCATCCGTAGCGGGCTGAAGGCCTGGGAGCCAGGCAAAAGAGAGATGCTGCCCTCGATCAAACAGCTCACCCTCGACCTTGCCACGGATGTTTTCATGGGACAGCAGCTCGGGCAGGAAGCCGATCAGATCAACCGTGCTTTCGTGGATACGGTTCGTGCCGGCACTGCACTGGTGCGCTTCAATATGCCCGGCGGCCGCTGGTCACGCGGCCTGCGCGGCCGGCGCGTGCTGGAGGAGTTTTTCCGCCGGGAACTGCCCGCCAAGCGGCGCAGCGACGGGCCGGATCTGTTCAGTGCACTGTGCCGGGCCGAAACAGAAGATGGCGCCCGTTTCTCCGACGAAGACGTGGTCAACCACATGATCTTCCTGATGATGGCCGCCCATGACACCACCACCATCACCCTGACGGCCATGATCTACTGGCTGGCACGGCACCCCGAGTGGCAGCAGCGCTTGCGCGATGAAAGCGAAAGCCTGGGCAAAGCCCAGCTGGATTATGACGATCTGGCAAAGATGGAAGCGACCTCGCTGGTCATGAAAGAAGCACTGAGGCTGTGTGCACCAGTGCCGAGCATCCCGCGCCGCAGCGTTCGCGATGCCGAGTTTCAGGGGCATCATATCCCGGCTGGCACGCTGATCTCGATCACGCCGTTTTTTACCCACTATATGCACGAATACTGGCCGGAGCCGGAGCGCTTCGATCCGGAGCGATTTGCCGAGCATCGCCGGGAAGACAAGATTCATCCGTACGCCTGGGTGCCCTTTGGCGGCGGCGCGCACAAATGCATCGGCCTGCATTTTGCCGAGTTGCAGATCAAGGCGGTGATACACCAGCTGCTCCAGCATTTCAGCTGGACAGTGCCGGAGGATTACCGGATGAAACTGGACATGACCAGCCTGCCGGTGCCTACCGACGGTCTGCCCGTTACGCTGACACGGCGCTGAAGGCAACAAGCGCCGGGCCTGGCCCGGCGCTTGTTTCTCTCTGGCTTCGGCGCCCGGCTACGATACCGCTTCTGGCGCCATTCGCTGATTCCGGCCCTGCTTTTTCGGGTGCGCACGGCCCGCACGCTTATCGTGCTGCTCTCTTTGCTGCTTTCCTTGCTGCCTTTCTTTCTACCTCTCTTTTTGCCTCACCAGCCGTCTTTCTTGCCGCGTTCATCACTTCTCGCGCAGGCCCTAACGCATCGTCACGAACTCTTCCGCCGCTGTCGGATGAATCCCCAAGGTACGATCAAAATCTGCCTTGGTGGCCCCCATCACCAGTGCTACGGCAAAGCCCTGCACGATCTCGCCGGCATCTTCCCCCGCCATGTGCAGGCCCAGCACCTTGTCGGTCGCCTCATCGACGACCAGTTTCATCAGGGTGCGGGTCTTGCTGCTCCCGAGCGTGTAGCGCAACGGCCGGAATTCACTGCGGAACACCTTGACCGCTCCCACTTTTTCCCTTGCCTGCGCTTCGGTCATGCCCACCGTACCGATGTTGGGATGGCAAAATACCGCCGTGGCAATATTGTCGTAACTCAGCGGTGCCGGCTTCTCCGGTGCGAACAGCGTGCGTGCAAGCCACATGCCCTCGGCCAGAGCCACCGGAGTCAACTGCACCCGGTCGGTTACATCGCCTAACGCATAAATGCCGGGCACTGAGGTGGCATAGCCCTCGTCCACCTGAATGGCGCCGCTGTCCCGCAACGCAATGCCCACCTCGGGCGCAAACAGCCCCTCGGTGTTCGGCACCCGGCCCGTGGCGTAAAACACGGCATCCACATCCAGCCGCTCGCCGCCTTTCAGATGCAGGCAGCGCCGATTGCCGGGCAGCGCCTCGATCCGCTCCACATCCGTATTGAACCGGGGCCGGGCACCACTCTCGGCCATCTGAGCGGCGACAAACTGCCGAATATCATCGTCGAACCCGCGCAAGAACAGCTCGCCCCGGTACAGTTGATGCACCTCGCAGCCCAACCCATGCAGAATCGACGCAAACTCGGTGGCGATATAGCCGCCCCCCACCACCGCCACGCAGGCGGGAAGCGCCGGCAGCGAGAACAGATCATCCGAGATCAGCGCCAGCTCGCTGCCGGGCAGCTCCGGCACAAAGGGCCGCCCGCCCGTTGCCAGAATAATATTTCGCGTGTGTAGCACGCGATCGCCCGCCTGCACCTGCCCCGGCGCAAGAATCTGACCATGCGCTTCGATGACTTCCGCCCCGGCATTTTCCAGCAGCCGCCGATAAACACCGTTGAGCCGCTCAATCTCGCGTGTCTTGTTATCCCGTAGCCGCCCCCAATCAAAGCTGGCATCTCCGGTTTCAAAGCCATAGTCCTGAGCCAGAGTGAAGAGATCACGAAATTCGCTGGCATATGCGAACATCTTTTTCGGCACGCAACCGACATTGACACAGGTTCCGCCCAGAAAACGGGACTCCACCACCGCCACACGGGCGCCGAGGCTGGCCGCTATCCGGGCCGAGCGCACACCACCGGAACCCGCCCCGATGACTACCAGGTCGTACTGCTGTTCAGACATTTCCGCTCCTGTCATGTTTAGCCCGTCGCTATGCTGCCCCGGATGCCGCGGCGTCACAACTGGCAGGCAGCCCACCCATCCGGATCGCCTTCCCGCCCGCGCTCATCAGGACGACGTGCGCGAGCAGCGCTCTTCATCTTAATACCCGCCCGGCCCACCCGTCCTAACCAGCGCGTGTTCCGCGTGCGAACCTCTGACTCACCCTGCATCGCGGCAGCCATCCAGATCGCCGCCTCGCGCCTGACAGCGCGACCATTCACCTTGCACCGCCCCATCGCAAGAGAGGCACCACCGCAAGAGCGGTGCCGCCGCGCTCGATTTGTGATCAAGGCCGCACACTCCCCGGCTGGCGTGCCGGCAAAGCTGGGCGCGCAGCGTCTGATACGGCATACTCCCGCGTGCAGCCAGTATAAAGTATGGCCATACAGCTCAGAAAAGAGGCTGCCGCATCTTCAGGGGGATCGGGGCATGAACCGCATCAGGCTGATCACGCTTGTAACAGGGCTGCTGGCCGTGTGCCTGCCCGGCTACGCAGAAGCCGACACCATTTATCAGTTCCGCAGCCCGGATGGCACGCCGCTGTTCACCGATCGCAGTGTCATGCCCGGCGGCTATGAGCTGTTGAGCATTCGCAAAGGCTGGGATTTCACCCCGCGCGCGCTGAGCACTGACTTGCGCGATCTCTATGACCTGGAAATCCGCTACGCCGCTCGCAGCCATAGTGTCGAGCCGGGGCTTATCAAGGCTGTGATCCATGCAGAATCACTGTTCGACCGCCACGCCGTATCACGCGTCGGCGCACAGGGCCTGATGCAGCTGATGCCGCAGACGGCAGCTTTTCTCGATGTCAGCAATCCGTTTGATCCACGCCAGAACATCAGCGGCGGCGCGCGCTTTTTGAGCTACCTGATGGAGCGTTTCGATTCACTGGAGCATGTGCTGGCGGCGTATAATGCCGGCGAAGGGAATGTGCGCCGTTACGGCGGCGTGCCGCCGTTTGAAGAGACGCGCCGATACGTCAAAAAAGTGCAGGAGTTGTTGCCGCGGTATCGCGCTCACTTCGAGCAAGACGATCAGAGCAATACGCTGGCGGCCCGCTGACTGCCTTACGGACTTTCGTCTTTGTCTGCGTCATCTGCCATCGGCATGATTATCCGATCACAAAATCCGCTCGCTTATCCTCGACAACCTGATCCCTGCGCCGGCCCTCCGCTGGCACATATCATTGCCATGCTATCCAGCTGGCAGCTCGACGCCCACCCACTGCCCATCGTAAATCACAGGGTAACAACCTGGCTGCCCGGCCCGACCACTCTCCCGCAGATCGAACAACTGCCCATGGCCAGGGCAGCGCAGCTGATAGCCGGTGAGTGTCCCACGCGCAAGCTCGGCGCCGGCATGCGGGCACAGCGCATTGATAATAAATATCTCTTGCTCGACGCATACCAGCAGCAGTTCGTGCCGGCCGACCCGGAATCGAGCCTTCAGGCCATGGTGCAACTGATCTAGCCGCAACAACCGCTGAAACACAAACGCCCTCCATGCCATGCCCCGATATTCTCCTCGTGAGCATCTCATGGAGGGCGTGTGCAGGCTAGTCAGCCTGTCAGCACAGCTTTATTACCTGCCGTGCTTTTCCGCCAGATAGAACCAGGTGGCAAGCACCGAGTCCGGGTTCAGTGACACGCTGGAGATACCCTGCTCCATCAGCCACTTGGCCAGATCCGGGTGATCCGACGGCCCCTGCCCGCAAATACCGATGTACTTGCCGGCCTTGTTGCACGCCTCGATCGCCATGCTCAGCAGTTTCTTCACGGCCGGATCACGTTCGTCAAACAGGTGGCTGACGATACCGGAGTCCCGATCCAGGCCCAGTGTCAGCTGGGTCAGATCATTGGAGCCGATCGAGTAGCCATCGAAGTGTTTCAGGAACTCGTCGGCCAGCAGCGCGTTAGTTGGCAGCTCGCACATCATGATGATGCGCAGGCCCTCGTCACCACGCTTCAGCCCGTTGCGTGCCAGCAGGTCGATGACGTGCTCCGCCTCGCCGACTGTTCGTACGAACGGCACCATCACTTCAACGTTGGTGAAGCCCATCTGCTCGCGTACTTTCTTCAGGGCACGGCATTCCAATTCGAAGCAATCACGGAAGTTCTCGCTGATATAGCGCGAGGCGCCTCGGAAGCCGAGCATCGGGTTTTCTTCTTCCGGCTCGTACAGCTTACCGCCAATCAGGTTGGCATACTCGTTGGACTTGAAGTCCGACAGCCTCACGATCACTTTTTCCGGGTGGAAAGCTGCCGCAAGCGTACTGATACCCTCCACCAGCTTCTCGACGTAGAAGTCCACCGGCGACGCGTAGCCCGCAATACGCTTGTCCACCGTCTGTTGCAGCTCACGCGGCAGGCTGTCGTAGTTCAGCAAGGCCTTGGGGTGCACACCGATCATGCGGTTGATAATGAACTCCAGGCGGGCCAGCCCCACGCCCTGGTTCGGCAGTGTGGCAAAATCGAACGCCCGGTCCGGGTTGCCTACGTTCATCATGATCTTGAACGGCAGCTTCGGCATGGATTCGATCGAGTTGCGCTGAACCTCGAATTCCAGACGGCCTTCATAGATCTTCCCGGTGTCACCTTCTGCACAAGACGCAGTGACCAGCTGGCCATCAGTCAGCAGCTCTGTCGCGTCGCCACAGCCGACAATGGCCGGCACGCCCAGCTCGCGCGCAATAATGGCCGCGTGGCAGGTGCGCCCGCCGCGGTTGGTGATGATCGCCGCCGCTCGCTTCATCACCGGCTCCCAATCCGGATCGGTCATGTCAGTGACCAGCACATCGCCGTCCTGGACGCGATCCATCTCCTTGATATTATTGACCACTCTCACCGGGCCGGCGCCAATGCGCTGGCCGATGGCACGGCCTTCCACCAGCACCTTGCCCTTCTGCTTGAGCAGGTAACGCTCCATGACGGAGACATCGGAACGGCTCTTTACTGTCTCCGGGCGGGCCTGCACGATGTAGATCTTGCCGTCATCGCCATCCAGTGCCCACTCGATATCCATCGGATGGCCGTAGTGTTTTTCGATCTCGATCGCCTGGCGCGACAGGTCTTCGATCTGCTCCTCGGAGAGGGAGAAACGCAAGCGGTCTTCACGGCTGACGTCCACCACTTCCACCGATTTGCCGGCCGAAGCCTCCGAGCCGTAGATCATCTTTTGCAGCTTGGAGCCGAGGTTGCGCCGCAGAATCGCCGGACGCTTGTTCAGCAACGTCTTTTTATGAACGTAGAACTCGTCCGGGTTGACGGCGCCCTGCACCACCATCTCGCCCAGGCCGTAAGACGAGGTGATGAACACCACATCCCGGAAGCCAGACTCGGTATCCAGAGTGAACATGACCCCGGCGGCGCCGGTTTCCGAGCGCACCATGCGTTGGATGCCTGCGGACAGTGCCACCCCCGCGTGCTCGAAGCCCTGGTGTACACGGTAGGAAATCGCCCGATCATTGAACAACGAGGCAAACACCTCCTTGATCGCGACCAGCACATTGTCGACGCCACGAATATTGAGGAAGGTTTCCTGCTGGCCGGCAAACGAGGCATCCGGCAAGTCTTCGGCTGTGGCCGAAGAACGAACCGCCACCGCCAGCTCGGCATTGCCATCGCTGATGCGGGCAAAGGCGTCACGAATCTGCTGCTCCAGCTCGGGCTGGAACGGCGCCTCGACGACCCAGTTGCGGATCTTTGCGCCCGTCTCTGCCAGCGCCACCACGTCATTGACGTCCAGCTGGCTCAACGCCTCGTTGATCTTGCGGGTCAGGTCATTGTGCTCTAGGAAATCGCGATAGGCCTGCGCCGTGGTAGCGAATCCGCCGGGCACGGAAACGCCCGCCGCCGCCAGATTGCTGATCATTTCACCCAGGGACGCGTTCTTGCCCCCGACCGTTTCCACGTCGCCTTTGCCCAGGCGTTCAAACCAGACTACGTACTCCGCCAAGGTCCTGCTCCCTCAATTTCCGGAATGGATTGGATATGCCGGCCGCTATTCTACTCAAAAATCCTGGCAGTTTCTCGCTTCTCGTTCAGTCAGGCTGTGGATCAGCTTCTCCGCGGGCTCGCCGCCGGGCAGATATCCCCGGCGCAGGCCATCACGGGGTTGCGACTGGCAGGCGCCCTCGCTAGCCTAGGCGCTCCTGGCCGTCTGCACGCAGCACCGGCCCGACGGCCCACCCCTCGCACCGATGCCGGGAGCCTGAACCACCCATGAAGCGTACGGCCTTTTTCCTCTCGGACGGGACCGGCATTACCGCCGAGACCTTGGGCCACTCCATGCTGAGCCAGTTCAGCGGAGTGGTTTTTGAGCAGATCACCCTGCCTTTCGTGAACTCTCATGAAACCACCGCCGAAGCGGTGGCCCGCATCAACGAGGCCGCCGAACGGGATGGCGCCCGCCCTATCGTGTTTTCCACCTTGGTCAATGAAGAGCACCGCGAGATTCTGAGCCGGTGCCGGGCACTGATTCTCGACATGTTCGCGGTTTTTCTCGGCCCGTTGGAGGAAGAACTCGGCGTGCGCTCCAGCCACAAGGTTGGCCAGAGCCACTCGATACGGGATCACGAAGCCTACCGTATCCGCATGGAAGCGGTGCATTTTGCGCTGGACAACGATGATGGCGCCCGCACTCGGCACTACGATATGGCCGACATCATCCTGATTGGGGTATCGCGCAGTGGCAAAACGCCGACCAGCCTCTACCTGGCACTTCAGTTCGGTCTTTATGCGGCCAATTACCCTCTCACCGAGGATGATTTCGACGATCTCCGCCTGCCCAAGGCGCTCCTGCCCCATAAAGACAAACTGTTCGGCCTCACCATCGATACCGAGCGGCTGGCCGCCATCCGCAGCGAGCGCAAGGCGGGCAGTCGTTACGCCTCACAACGGCAATGCGACATGGAAACCCGCGCACTTGAGGCGCTGTTCAATCGTTACAATATTCCCAGCATCAACGCCACGGAACTCTCCATCGAGGAGATTTCCACGCGCATCCTGGCGAAAACCGGGCTGCAACGGCGCTTGCAGTAACGCACCCTTCGATCGCTGTGGCTATACAGTAGCCGCCCTGCTCTGGCATGCTGAAGCCACCTTGGATACAAGAGCCAGGCATGACTCAGCGCACAGTGTTTATCGTCTCCGGCGGCACCGGCATCACGGCAGAAGCCATCAGTAATTCCATGTTGAGCCAGTTCGGTGATATTCACTTTGAACAGCGCACTCTCATCTATGTCCGCAGCGATGAAGATTGTCACGACATCGTGCGTCAGATTCGCGAGGCGGCAGAGCGCAACCACAGCAAACCGGTGGTCTTTTCTACCCTCGTCAACCCCCGGCATCGAGAGATGCTGAGCAAATCCGGCGCACTGGTGCTGGATCTGTTCGGCACCTTTCTGGAGCCGCTTGAAGGCGAGCTGGGCATTCGCTCCAGCGAAAAAGTGGGCCACAGCCACGCCGTGCGCGATCCATCAGCTTATCGGCTACGCATTGATGCGGTACATTTCGCGCTGGAAAATGATGATGGCGCCCATACCCGACATTACGATCAGGCCGATATTGTGCTGATCGGCGTATCACGCAGCGGCAAGACGCCCACGAGCCTTTACCTTGCGCTCCAGCTCGGGCTTTACCCCGCCAACTATCCCTTCACGGAAGAGGATTTCGACGATTTGCGCCTGCCCGAGGCACTGGAGCCTCATAAAGACAAGCTGTTCGCGCTGCTCATCGACCCCGAGCGCCTGACCGCAATTCGCCAGGAACGCATGGCCGGCAGCCGCTACGCATCGGCGCAGCAGTGCGAGGCCGAAGTACGCGCCTTCAACGCCATTGTGGCGCGTTACGGCATCCCGTCGATCAATGTGACTGAGCGATCAATCGAAGAAATTTCGACGAAGATACTGGCGGCAACGGGGTTGAAGCGGCGGGTGTAGACGCTTTAACACTGCCGCATCAATTCAGTCACCGCATCGATTACCTGCGCCTGCTCTGTGTCGGTGAGCGCGTAATAAAGCGGCAACCGCACCAGATCGCCACAGGCTGCAAGGGTATGCTTGGCACTACCCTGAAAACGGCTGTTCAGCAGGCCGGCGGGCGCAGTGTGCAGCGGCGTATAATGACTGCAAGCCTCCACCCCTTTTTCGGCCAACGCGGCAATCCAGGCGTCACGCGAAAGGCCGGGCGGCAAGCGCAGATAGAACAAATGCCCGTTGTGGCGACAGCCTGCCGGCACCGACTGTATGCCAAACCCCTGCGACGCTCCCAGCGGGCCCAGCATTTCGGCATACCGTTGCCACAGCGCACGACGACGCTCGTTGACTTTCTCCGCTGCCGACAGTTGCGCATAAAGACAGGCCGCCTGCACCTCGCTGGGCAGATAATTGCTTCCCACTACCTGCCAGGTGTAACGATCCACGTCCCCACGCAAGAAGGCATCGCGATCCGTGCCCTTTGTGCGTATGAGCCGGGCGCGCTCCGCCATGCGCGGTTCGTTCACCAGCAACATGCCGCCTTCACCGCCGCTGGTATAGTTTTTTGTCGCATGAAAACTCAGCGCACCAAGATCGCCAATACTGCCCAGCGGCCTGCCACGCCACTGCGCCATGACGCCGTGTGCAGCGTCTTCGATGACCAGCAGACCATGCCGCTTCGCCAGCGGCAGGATGGCCTCCATCTCGCAGGCCACGCCACCGTAGTGCACCACCACCACCGCTCGCGTGCGCTCTGTGATAGCCGCTTCGATAGCCCGCTCGTCGATATTGCAGGTATCCGTGCGGATATCCACGAACACCGGCATCGCGCCGCGTAATGCAAACGCATTGGCGCTGCTGACGAAGGTGTAACCCGGCAGGATCACCTCATCACCGGGCCCGATATCCGCCACCAGTGCAGCCAGTTCCAGGGCATGGGTGCAGGATGGGGTCATCAGCGCCACACTGCCGCCCGTGTGACGATGAAACCAGCTCTCGCATTCCAGACGAAAACTTGTGCCCAGCTCCGCCCGTAACACCTCGTTCACACAGGCAAGCTCGGTTCCCAGATACAGCGGCCTATTGAAGGGGATCATGTACTCTGCCCGCCCCCGCCCTGCCCGTTCAGCACACAGTCGAGGTAACGCCCGTAGGGCGTGCCGCGCAGCTGGTCCAGGCGCGTGAGCAATGTTTGCGCATTGATCCACCCGGCATTCCACGCTATCTCTTCGAGGCAAGCGATCTTCATGCCTTGCCTGTGCTCTACAGCCTGCACAAACATGCTGGCCTCCAGCAAACTGTCAGGCGTGCCCGCATCAAGCCACGTAAACCCGCGCCCCAACAGCTGCGCCTGCAAACGGCCTTGCTGACGATACACCTCCAGCACATCAATGATTTCACGCTCGCCCCGCGCCGAAGGGGCAATGCTTACTGCGACATCCACGACATCGGCGCTGAAGAAATAAAGCCCCGTCACCGCATATTGCGAAGCCGGATTCTGCGGCTTTTCCACCAGCCCCTGAACAGCGCCATCGGCGTCAAAGCTCACCACCCCGAAGCGACGCGGGTCGTGCACAGCGTGAGCGAACAATGTGGCTCCGGTGTTGGTGGCCCTCGCCTTCTGCAACATCGGCGTAAAAGCATGCCCGTAAAAAATATTATCGCCCAGCACCAGGGACACCGGGTCTGAACCGATGAAATCCCGGCCGATATGAAACGCTTCCGCAATGCCACCCGGTTGCTGCTGAATCGCGTAGCGAATATCCATGCCCAGATGATCGCCCTGCCCCAGCACCCGCTGATACGCTGGCAGATCGTCTTTCGTGGTGATCAGCAACACATCCCGGACACCCGCCAGCATCAGCACCGAGAGCGGGTAAAAAACCATCGGCTTGTCGTACACCGGCAACAGATGCTTCGACACCCCGAGCGTTACCGGCGCGAGGCGAGAACCCGTTCCCGCCGCCATGACGATGCCACGCAAGGGCCGCATGCCTGCGAGCATCAGCGTCCCCCCCCAGGCTGGCGGCGATAGTATTCGATATAGAAACGCACCGTCTCTCGCAGCCCTTCATCAAAAGGCGTTGCGGCTTGCCAGCCCAACGCCTGGATCTTGCTGCTATCCAGCCCATAACGCCAATCATGCCCAGGACGGTCGGCCACCTGCGCAATCAGTGTCGCGTGCCCACCAGCCGGTGCAGTGCTCGGGCTCATTTCGTCCAGTATCCTGCAAACCTGGTTGACCAGATCAAAGTTATTCCGGGGGTTGTCGGCGCCAATGTTGTAATGCTCCCCTGGGGAACCCTTCTCCAGCAGCAGCCACAGCGCCCGCACATGATCTTCCACATGCAGCCAGTCGCGCACTTGCCGGCCGCTACCATACAGCGGAATGGGCTCCCCACGAAGCGCGTGGCGGATTACCACCGGAATGAGCTTCTCAGGATACTGCCAAGGCCCGTAATTATTGGTGCAATGGGACACCAGCACCGGCACACCCCAGGTTCTGAACCAGGCATCGGCAAGGTGATCAGCGGCGGCCTTGCTGGCGGCATAGGGAGAACCGGGGCGGTAGGCATCGCCCTCCCGGGCCGGCGCGCCAGTGGGGCCGAGATCGCCGTAGACTTCGTCCGTGGACACCTGCAGCATTCGAAAGTCGGCAGCCCGGGCAGGATGGCCGGCCAGCCAGCCACGCACCGCTTCAAGTACCGCGTGAGTGCCCTGAACATTGTGCCGCAAGAAAGGTTCCGGGGACTGGATCGAACGATCGACATGGGTTTCGGCCGCCAGGTGCAACAAGGCGCGCGGCTGATACAAATCGAGCAACGTGGCCAGCCCCGCCTGATCCGTGACATCGGCCTGCACGAAGGTATAGCGTGGCTGCGCCAGCCCTTTCAGCGCTACGGGCTGCGCCGCATAGGTGAGAGCATCGATGTTGATCACCCGCTCATCGGTATGCGCCAGCAGCCAATGCACAAGGTGCACCCCGATAAAGCCGCAACCGCCTGTCACCATCAATGTCATGTTGTCCAGCCCTACTGCCGACCTGTCCCGGCCAGCGCAAAAGGAGCATTGTAGTCGGGGTTAAGCCAAGGCGCGACTGGCCATATCCCATGATCCAAAAGTATTTTCAGGGGAGCTTGCAGCGGGCCCGGCGGCCATCGCTCATGGGAGAGATTTGTAGCCCCCCTGCTGAAGTTTGTTATGCTTCACTGCACGGCCAAGGCGGAAAGAGGTGTCACGCGTGCAACCGGATATATTCAAGAAGGTTGTCAGCCGCCTTGAAGAAGCCATCCGGCAGGAGAAAAACGACTTCATACGGGACTCTGTCATCCAGCGCTTCGAGTTCAGTATTGAACTGGCGTGGAAAACCGCCAAAAAATCCATGGGGGTCACCACAGCGGCCCCAAAGATGTAGTCCGTGAAATAGCCCAGAGCCGCTATATCGATGACGTGCAGCTTTGGCTGGAGGCAATCGACATGCGCAACCTGTCCTCGCACACCTATTAAGGAGCACCTGGCCGAGAAGGTGTACGGCTTTGCCTGTGCCTTCCTGCCCAGCCTGCACGCCCTCATTGCACGCCTGGAAAGCAAATGAAGTTCGACCTCACCCCTCATGAATACGACTACATCACCGAGCACCTTGTTGCCCCGCTGGCAGCCCAGGGGGCTGAGGTCTTCTGCTACGGCTCCCGGGCCAGAGGCGATCACCATCGCTTCTCCGATCTTGACCTGATGATTGAGGGGAATGGGAACTATTCCAGGCTCTTGAGCCAACTGCAAGAACAGCTGTCCGAAAGCAACTTTCCCTACAAGGTCGACCTGGTTGAATTCAGAGACTTTGCGGAGAGTTACAAGCCCGGGAATCACCGGGACCGGGGGCGCTGGCTCCACCCCAGCCCTGGTGACAGCCTGGAGCCAGGCGGTCCGGAATGAAGTAGAGGCCTGGCATCGCTCTGCCCCCCCTCCCGTCTCGCGGGGCATTCAGGTAAAATCAGCCCAAGTATTTGAGTGGATCTGCGAGATGCATCTGAAACCGAACACAGCAGAACCTGAAGAAGCGTGATTCCCGCCATGTTCCCTCGTAGCAGCACGGAGCTCCATGCCCTTGACGAGATCTCCGGCCTTGATCTAAGTGCTCTGACTATTTTCACGCGCTACCGGGGCCACCCTCAACTCAGCCATTCCGACCACCAAAGCCTTTTTCGGCACGAATTGGTTTCTGCCGTTGAAATCGGCGGCGTCTGCACTACCCTAAGCAACGAACATGGGGTGATCGCGGCTTGCGCCATCAAGCCGCTTGGCTGGGACTCCCAGCACTTTGGCTTACCCATGGCAAGGCTGAGCCTGGCTGCATCTCCAGCATGCCCCCCAACTGCCTTGGGGGGCTTTCTCCGAGACACCTTTCATGTCGCAAAGCAGAAGATTCCCAGCCTGCATGTATCCTGTGAAGTGGATATCGATGACTATCCCTGCCTAAATGCGCTGATCGACCTGGGTGCAGAGATTCTGGACGTCAAACGGGAATACCGCTGGACATCACTGAAAGGCATTAAGCCCCCCAAGTTTCTGACCCGCGTGCGCGACTACCGCCCGGAAGACAAGCCGGCGGTCATGCAACTGCTGGATAAAGTCCATTTTGAAAGCCGTTTTTCCCGCGACCCACAGCTAGACCAACAGAAAGCCGCCGACCTTTACCGCCTGTGGCTGGGGAAGCTGCTTGATGCGCCGGAAAGCGATAGAATCGCCTTGGTAATGGAAAGAGATGGCCGCGTACAAGCCTGCGGAGCCATAGAAAAGCAGGATCTGGGTTGCGCCGGAGTGGCCATACAGCTGATGAATAATGGGATTTATCTTTCATCCCCAGCTGCTACCGGCAGCTATTATCCCATAATTTACACACTGGCCGAGCGCTCACTGATCCATTTCAGCAGTGTACAAACTTGTGTTTCGCTGAATAACCATGCAGCGAGCCGGGTACTGGAGAAGATGGGTGTAGGCGCAGAATCTAGCCGATATGCCCTGCGGCTTTATCACTAAAAACTATCAATTAGCCATGTTTATCGACACAGAAACCCTGCCATTTCTCAAAAATATAGCAAACAGTTCCAATGACATTTACGAGGAGCTGGTATCGGTGCTATCAAAAGAGCCTGAAGCTCACAAAGCCATTCATGGAGAGATGGTTATGGATTTCCCCTCAAACCAGTGGGCGTGGGAGAGCGGAATCAATAGGGAGCGGGTTGGATACGATCTCCGTGACGGCAATTTCTCCATGTACGCCATTTATAAAAAAACAGGGAACGAAGTAACCCTTGACCGAACAAGCTTGTTCCCCAAGACAATGTCTCTCCTTTCTTCATTCGATAATCCCCACTACATTGCCTTTAATTTCCTACACCCTGGCTCCCACCTTAAGCCCCATTCGCATATACGAAAACACTATGTCTACCATCTACTTCTTCAGAACCTGACAGATGGCAATTGTGAAATGATTTGCGGCAAGGAAAGAAAATATTTGAAAGCCGCTGGTGACCACCTTATGTTTGATTACAGTCAGATTCATGAGACTTTTCATCGTGCATCAAATGTAAGAATCAATCTGATGGTGGATTTTTTACCAGAGAGTCGCCTTTAATGCAAAATTCAACCGTACTCGTCACAGGTGGTTCAGGCCTAATCGGCACTCACCTCATCAAGAGTCTTATTTCCGAAGGTTCAATCGTAATCAGCCTGGCCAGAAGTTACCCGCTTCAAACACTCGGCATTGTCCCAGAATACCCCGGCGCATGCTTCCAGATTGAAGGCGATATCCGCAACCAGGCACTACTCGAAGAAATCTTTGCCAACCACCAACCAACACATCTAGTACACTTGGCAGCCCAACCTATTGTTGGTAGCGCCCTTGAGAATGCTGAGCCCACCTTCGACATCAATATTCGCGGCACCTGGCTCTTGCTGGAAGCAGCACGCAAATATGGCAAGCTCCGGTCCATCGTCATCGCTTCGTCAGACAAAGCCTACGGTCAACAAAACACCCTGCCCTACCGGGAGAATTTTGAACTCAAAGCCAAATACCCCTACGACGTTAGCAAACAGGCCACAGAGCAGCTAGCCATGAGCTACTACCACACCCACGGCCTGCCTATCAGTATCACCCGCTGCGGCAATACCTTCGGTGCTTATGACCTGAACTTTAGTCGCATCGTGCCCGGCACCATTCTTTCCTGTCTGAAAAACGAAGATATCATTATCCGCAGCTCTGGGCGGCTTCAGCGCTGCTATGTCTATGCAGAGGATGTTGCAGATGCTTACCTGAGACTACTCACTGCGCCGCAAGAAAGAGTGGCCGGACAAGCCTTCAACGTCGGCAACCCCACCGCTACTTCCGTGATCGATATAGTCAAAAACATTCAGCAAACCATACCGGAAAGCCAGTCCCGGATCGTCATCCAGAATCAGGTCTTCGGCGAAATCGAGCACCAATCACTGGATTCCAGCAAGATTGCCAGCATCCTGGGCTGGCAACCTAGAAGCCCTTTGTATCAGGCACTAGAAAAAACGGTTGCCTGGTACCGCTCATACCGGTGCATGCAGAGCCAACCACCCAGGAAGCCGTAAACCTATTGAATGTTTCCCGCCCGCATCTGGCGAAACTACTGGAGGAAGGCTCTCTGCCCTATACCAAGACAGACACACATAGGCGCATCCGCTTTCATACCTTGATACACTACAAAAAAACGCACCAGGGAAAGTAAAGACGCCCTGCAAGCCCTGCTGATCAAGCTCAGATACGACATAGGGTACTAATGCGATGTACTATAAAGCCCCGGTCCTGCTTTTCACCTACAGGAAGCCGCAATTCCTAGAAGAGATCTTCCAGGCTATCAAGCAATACTCACCTCCTCGGTTGTACATTGCCAGCAATCTGCATGCCTGCGAGGAAGAAAGAGCTGTTGTTGAATCAATAAGAAGAACCATAAGAAAGTGGGAACTACCCGGTGAAATATTACTCCTGTGCCAAGATAAACACCTG
This sequence comes from Alcanivorax quisquiliarum, assembly GCF_023051175.1. Taxonomy (GTDB): domain Bacteria; phylum Pseudomonadota; class Gammaproteobacteria; order Pseudomonadales; family Alcanivoracaceae; genus Isoalcanivorax; species Isoalcanivorax quisquiliarum. The sequence goes on from NZ_JALKII010000001.1 coordinate 324,812, forward strand.
CTCATCAATGAGTCTATCCATAGCGGCCTTGATCATGTATTCAGCATTGAAGAAGCGGCTATTATTCTGGAGGACGATACTGTGCCCTCAGCATCGTTTTTCTCTTTCTGTAACACAATGCTTGGGCATCACTGGAACAGCCCCGAGATTGGCAGCATCGTGGGCTGTAATCTTGGCGCTATAGATGATGACCAGGCAGCCTACCAGGTGCCTTTTGCCATTTTCTACTGGGGGTGGGCTACATGGGCAAAGACATGGCAAGCCCTGCGGGACACACCACTGCCCTTTGGGCAACACGACAACGGTGTGGTGGATAAACTGCAAGACCCTAACAGCATATTGATTCCTTTCCTCCAGCGATTGGATGATCGCTGTACCTGGGATGTACGCTGGGGATGGCAGCAAACATTACATGGCCTACACACAGTTTTGCCTGGAAAGAATATGGTTACCAATAAGGGATTTGTGCTGGAGGGATCCTATATTCGTTTCACTGACTCGGCACTCAACAGCTTGCCCTGCAATGACATGAACACCGAAGCATTAAAGCGAGTAATGCACGCCGAACATTCTGCCTGCTACGAACAACGCACGGCGGCGATGCTGACAGAAATTCTGCTATCCCGTAGCGAGCTGGATTACTACGCCAGTCTTGCCAACTAATCCTGAGAGCGGATGGTTTTAACAATCCTCAAGCCTTGCCCCGGCCTGTGCAGCGAACGGCATCGGCGGGCCAATATGCTGGCCCCCAGCAACAGCACTGCCGCGATGCCCAGCCCCAACACCGCCATGTTCCATCCTCTTTCGTTAAGCAGCATAGCCAGAGACATCAGCGCCAGGCTGAACACCAGCAAGCCCCGAGGAAGATGTAAGGAGTACCAAGCCGAGCGTGCCGCAAAGCACAGTAGTCGGGGCAGCGTATAGGACGAGGCGTTGTACTTTCGGGAGTGATGCGGGGTATCGACAAGGCTGGCGCCGGGTGCTGACCAGGAAAAAGCTTCATCAATACTGAAAATCCGTTCGCTGTCAGACCTGACCTGGACATCGAAAAACGTTCGCTCCAGCGCACGAAACGATGACGCTTGCGGCAACGATGTGCCCAAAGGCGCGACCAGCAGACGGCGCATGGTGCCCAGGGCGCGCCGGAACACACCGTGACCGTTACGATTGCTGGCATACACCAGCGGATAGTCTCCATGGGTCAAGGCGCTGAGCAACGCAGGAATCGATTCGGGCGGATGCTGCAGGTCGGCGTCCAGCGTGACCAGATAATCGCCGCAAGCCAGCAGCAAGCCCTGAAGAGTCGCCAGTGACTGGCCGTGATTGCGGTTCAGCCGCACCAGTGTCATATCCAGTTCGGGCATGGCGGCGAGCAATGCTTCTTCGCGCACCCAGATCTCTTCGCGAGAACCATCATCAACGAGGAGGACTTCCAGTGCCCAGGATTGCCGGTGAGCGGTTGCCTGCAAGCGTGCCAGCAGCTCGGGCAAGGCATCGGCGTCATTGAAAACCGGAATGATGACAGACACCTTCATGCCGACGAGTCCGGTCTGCCCTGTTCGAATGGCAAAGGGGAGCTGTCGAGTTCCACGTAATCCTTGTAGGTATCGAGACTTTTCCAGAAACCGTCGTGCAGGTACGCGCCCAGCCGACCTTGTGCGGCCAGCTCGGGCAGCGTCTGATGTTCGAAATCCGTGTCGTGGCCCAGCGTCGCGAGCACCTCACGATTCAGCACAAAAAAGCCGCCGTTGGTGCGCTGGGTCATGCGGGGCTTTTCCACAAAGGATTGCACATCGCCCCGTGGGCCGAGTTCCAGCAGGCCGAACGGCAGCCGGGGCTGTACGGCGGTCAGGGTAACGGCCTTGCCGCTGTCGCGATGTCGTGCACACAGTGCCGCAATATCGACATCGGCGATGCCGTCACCGTACGTCACCAGTACTTGATCGTCCTCGTCCAGCATCACCGCGGCCTGGGCAATCCGGGCCCCCGTCGGTGTTTCAGCGCCGGTTTGCAGTACCTGGATATCGGCGCCCGGCACCGATCCGGAACTGGCAAAGGCGCGGAACGCGGCTTCATGGTGCCCCACCAGCAGGATAAATGACGACACACCATAACGCTGATAATGGGCGATGATGTGTGCCAGTATCGGTTGGCCATGCACGGTAATCAGCGGCTTGGGCGTGGCATCCAGATTGCCGTGCAACCGCAGTGCATGACCACCGCACAGAATGACGGCCTTCATGTGCGCTTTCCGGCCTTGTCGACTTGTGAGGAAATATAACGCGCAAACAAGGGGTAGGTCAGGGACAGCGACCCGTACAAAGGTTTGCTGAGCACCCGCGCCAGTCTGCAGCGGCTGAGCATGCGCGCCGCGCTTTGCCGATAAGTCTGCGCGACATCCAGATCCGCCAGAATGGCGGCGGCAACCAGTTGCCCGGTCAACACCGCACCGTAAATGCCTTCACCGGTATGGGCATGTGCAAAGCCCCCGGCGTCGCCCGCGAACAATGCACGTCCGCTACTCATGCGCGACCCGGTGCAATCAATGCCGAGGGGAAAGCCACGAATCTCCGTCAGCCGCTGTGTGCCGAGCACTTTGTTGGCATAGGCATAAAGGTTTCGCCGATTGATGCCGGCGGCAAACCGGCTGCTGGACGTATAAAGCCCGACATTGACGTGATCTCCTTTGGGAAACACCCAGGCATAGCCGCCCGGCACCACGCCGAAGTCCACCCACGTGGGCGCTGCCGCGTCGGCGAAAACATGTTCGGCGTCCACGTCTGCCTCGATCGAAAGCGCCTGAAGGCGCGTATTCTCGTGTATCAGCTGGCGGCGAGTAGGACTGCCCGCGCCATCCGCCGCGACCACGTAGCGGCTATGCAGGGTAAAGTCCCTGTAGCGGATGGTGACGCGCTGTGCATCCTGGGTCACGGTGTGCGGGCCCGGACAGATGAACAGCGGGCAGCCGGTGGCCTCGACAGCACGAAAGCCCAGTTCGTCAAACTCGCTGCGCCGGGTCATGGCGAACACCGGGCGCTGGGCCACGGCTGTCACCGGCTGATTGAAACAATGGCTGACCTGCATGGCGGACACCTGGACACGAATCGCCGGTGCGGGATCATACTTCAGCAGACGGAGCGTGCCGTCTGACAGGCCGCCCGCGCAGGCCTTCTGTCGCGGAAACGCCTGCCGGTCGATCACGGCAATCCGCGCGCCGCCGCGCATCAGGTCCAGCGCGGCCGACACGCCAGCCGGGCCGGCGCCGATCACCACCGCATCAAAAAGGGTTTCTTTCAACGTCTGCGCCCCTGAATGTGCCCTGATCAGTCCTGGCGACTGAAACGTATGACCGCATTGCCCGATATATCGGGAAAATCCGGATGAATGTCGTTGTCCTGCAGGATCTGCGTGGAAAAACCCTGTTGTTCGAAAATACGAATAAATTCATCTTGCGACCGGGTCTGCGGTACCCAGCGATGGTATTCCACCACATAGTGCCTTGCCTTGCGCAGCGCCTGGCCTTCGGCAAGCCGCTCCACGATATCACACTCGCCGCCCTCGATATCCAGTTTGATCAGGTCGATGTCGCCCAACTCGTTGACCACGCGCAGCACGTCGGCGCCCTGCACGGTCAGCGGGCGGTTGGCCCGTGCGTTGGGATACAGCGACGCGACGGGAATTTCCATGCCCGGGGCCGAGAAGCCATAGAACGCCCGCGGACCGTCTTGTCGACCGAGTGCTTGTGCACGGATTTCCACATCCGTGAGGGCATGCAGGGCCACGTTGGCATGGGCCAGGTGAACATAAGCGGGTTCCGGCTCATACGCGACGATCCGCGCTTGCGGATAGCGGCGTTTGAAGTACAGGATGCTGAGGCCGATATTGGCGCCGCCGTCGAGGATGACAGGAGCCGACTTGTCGGTGTCGAACGCATAGAGCTCGTCGTCAAAGATCTCGTTGGCCAGGAAGCGGTTCATCTGATCATGATAATCGCTGAAAAACGACAGCGAGTTGCCCTGGTGGGGGTGGTGAAGATAATGGGGGGTCATGTTTTTTTCACCAGCACCGAGAAAGACGAAAAACGTTGCAGGCTGACTTCATCGGCCAAAGATCGCTCGTGGATAAAATCTTCGGTGGCCTCACGACAATGGACCAGGTCCAGAAAATAATCATCGATCACGATAATGCCACCGGGGAGTACCCGGTCATAGCACTTCGAGAGAGCCGCCCGGGTCGGCTCGTAAAAATCCACGTCAATATGCAAAAAGGACAGCGGCGGCAGGGTCACGCCAGCGTTGTCATCGGTGATATCGCAGCGGATAACGCGAGTGCTGTCCTGGTGACCGAAGCGTCTCAGGAGCTGCCGTGCGTGGGTTTCGTTATCCATGGGCGCGCCGCCGCCCAACGCCTGCACGAATGCGCGATCCCCGGGCCTGGACAGCGCTTCGGCATCCAGCTCGGAGAAGGCATCAAAAAGATGCAGCAGGCGATCGCCCAGGCCCAGATCATCCATCAGGGCGCGCAGGAACAGCGCGCCGCCACCGCGCCAGACACCCACCTGTGCCCAGTCGCCGCCCGGCGGCAGATTAAAGTCGCCGGCTTCCTGCAACATGGCCTCAAAAAAATCACGCGTCAGGAGCGTATGCGGCGGGAACTGCGGCAGCACGGCCTGCATCGCTTCCAGCGATGGCAGGGCTTGCAGATCCAGTGGCGACAGCCACGTCATGGCCTCGCGGGCTTGGGCCAGATCAGGCATCGGCGGCCAGCTTTTCGAGCAGCCGGTCGAGGGCAAAGGAATCACGGAAGTAGACGCCCTCCCCCGGCTCGAAATAATGAATGGAGCGGACATCCGAGCCCAGATAGCGGCCCGGGGATACCGGGATCAGGCCCAGTTCACGGGTCACCCAGGCGTGCATGGCCAGAAAGGCCGGGGAACCGGTGCGCGCCAGATAGCCTTCGGTCTCGTCCACGCTGGTCATGGCGGCGAGGATCTTTTTCCTGTGCTGGAAGGTGGAGTATTCCAGCAGATTGACCGCGTCGGGCCGGGTTTCCATGGCAAAGCGTTGCAGCAGGGTTTCGATGTTCCGGCGCTGCTTCAGGATGTAGTAATGCTTGCGGTAGCGCTTCTGGCCCGAGGCTTCAATGGCCAGATAATCGTCGACCACCTTGTCCTCGTGTTCCAGCCCCGGCTGATCAATGGCCGGATTGAGATCGCCCGGCATGCGCATGCCGAAGGTGTACATCGGTGGTTCCGTCAGAGCCAGCTTCTTCACCAGCACAAAGCCCATGCTGTCCGGGGTATAGACGCGGCTGTCCCGGTAGGTCGCGTAAGCGTCCAAGATGGCGTCGGAGCACGGGAAAAAACCGCTAAAGTGGCTAGCCGGGACCTGTCTGAAGCCCGTCACATAGAACTTGGCGTTGATTAGCCGGTCGCCGGCATAATTGATGCCCAGGTAACTGCAGAAGGGGTAGCCCGGATGATAGAGCGCCTCGCGAGACTGCCGTATGAAAGACTGCGCCGCATAAGAGCGAATCAATGCCATCAGGTCGCGTAGCATGTGATGTGCCTTCTTCTTGGATTATGCATTCCGACCATGGCACATGGTGCGCCCAGTACATGCTATTGTCAATTCTGATATTCAAGCGCTTTGATCAAGCGACGTCCGGATCGGTTGCTGCCTCCTCCTCTTTGGAACCGAATTTCGGGCCAGTCACCGAATTACCGATCATTGGCGCCTCCGATTGTTTGGTAGCCGTGGCCCCACGGTTTCGGAGCCGGTGTTTTTCAAGATAGTTGTCACTGTTTTCATGCTAAGCCGCTTGCTTCATAAGCTGTTCCTTTTCCGGGTTCAACGTCGTCGGCCCGACAGGCTCGCAGTTTCTGACGGGGCGTGTACCCCAACGTGACGGCATGCTCTGTTTGGCCTGCTCCAGCACCCGCTTGCGCCGCTCCAGCAGCACAGTATCTTCACCGTTATGCCGCTGTTCCGGCGTCACGAAGCGCAGCTTGCTGTGCCGATGCTCGGTGTTGTACCAGCGAACGAACCGATCCACCCATAGCCGAGTATCATCCAGCGAGGTGAAGCCACGGGAAGGCCACTGGGGACGGTACTTCAGTACCCGGAACAGCGATTCAACGAAGGCGTTGTCGTTGCTGACACGGGGGCGGCTGTACGAGGGCAGTACGCCCAACTCCTCCAGCTTGGCCTTCATGGTCTGCGCCTTCATCGGCGCACCGTTATCCGAGTGCAGCACCAGCGGCTGGTGCAGGCACTGCTCACGCAACTGGCTACGTTGCAGGAGCTGGGCGGCATACTCGCCACTCTCCGTCTCATGGACTTCGTAACCAACGATCTTGCGGCTGTAGAGATCCTCGAACAGGTACAGGTAATAGAACTGCCCACGCACCGTCGAAGGGCAGTAGGTAATGTCCCAGCACCAGACTTCGCAGGGGCCGCTGGCTGTGTGAGTCGTCGGCGCCGGACTGAGCCTGGGCGCCAGTGACCGTCCCCGATGATGTTGAAGATTCTCAATACAATCTACGACGCGCCAGGGCACTGGCGCAACATACTGAAATTCTCGGAACACCATCTCAGCCATGCTGCCAGTGCCTTTTATCCCTCACCGTATGAAGAAGCCGCCATTATCACGATAGATGGCGTCGGCGAATGGACAACCACCTCAATACACCATGGGCAAGGCAAAACCGTTCAACCCCTGGCTGAAATACATTTCCCACATTCTCTCGGGCTTTTATATTCTGCCTTCACACAATACCTCGGCTTCAAGGTGAACTCTGGCGAATACAAGGTCATGGGGCTGGCATCATACGGCAAACCGGTCTACGCCGGGCTCATAAAGAGCAAACTGGTTTATCTGGAGCAGGATGGCACATTCCGCTGCCGAATTCTCATCAAATATAGATCGATATACATTTACATCTGAAACACTCATACCATCCAGATTGACCGAAGTCAAATAGTACTCTTCTTCATCGTCTATTTTTGCCAATGCGTGGCCGACCTCAAAAAAAGAAGAGGACATATCCAAAACTGATGAAAGCTTGTTATCCGGGTACATCTTTGGGTAATAAAAGTAGAACTCAACGGAATACCTGCCCTCCTCCCTCCTAATTCCCCAAAGAGATTTGTTTATTCCTTGGACGCTGCGAACTGTATTAGCAAACTCCATAGCTGCTCCATCAATTTCTAGACGGAGGACAGCCTCAGGAAAAATAGCAGAATGGGGCAAAGATAGGCCGTCAATGTTATCAGGCCAATATTCAAAGAATTTAATATCGAAATACCGACCATCTGACCGAAAAAAATCAGTCATTTTATTTCTCCGAAAATCTTTCAATGAAATCCTAGTGATGGTGTTAACCATTTTCTTAATAGAGGCGATCTCATAGAGCCCAAACCCAGATGCGCAAACAAGTTAGCACAGTGCGCACCTACAAAAAAGGCCTAATTCATTGTAATTCTGCCTTGCCAAAGTGCGCCGCTGTCGCGTATCATCTTATCCTTTCACCGGTTAATAGGAAATCCATCGCATTTGATGGAAATAGCAATAACATCTACCCAAAGATTGGAACAATGAACGTAGCCATCACCGGGGGAAGCGGTTTCATTGGCAGCCACCTCACCCGCCATCTTTCCAAAAGCCAGAATATAGTAACGCGGCTAGATTGGCGCCATCTAATCATGTCCGGACGGCCTTCCCAAACGGTTGAAGACGTGCTCAAGAGTCAGGATATCGTGATTCACACCGCAGCCATTGCCCATGACACTCACAACTACTCTCCAGAGAAACTTTACCAAGCAAATCATTTGCTCACAAAGGAGCTGGCCAAACTCGCTGTTAAAACGAGCATTAAGAGAGTCATATACCTCAGCACGGCCTATGTGCATGGAACCCACGCCAGCGAACCGGTCAACGAAGAAAGCTCTCTTCGCCCCAATTCGTACTACGCTGAGTCAAAGTTACTGGGGGAGATGGCTCTGAAAGACGCCATCAAAGGTAGCACAACCACCTACACTATCATCCGGCCTCCTCCTGTATACGGGCCAGACGCTCCCGGAAACTTCGGGAAGCTTAAGAGCTCGATTAAGAATGGCGTCATTTTTCCGTACGCCCACAAGGCAGAAAAGCGAAGTTATATTTCGATTGAAAATCTCATTGCCTTCATTCTTCACTCTCTGACATGTAAAATGGCGGAGAATCAAACATACCTCGTTTCTGACAAAGTCTCCATGGCCTTTCCGGATATCCTCAGGCGATGCGCCTGCGAAACGGGCGGGCATCATCTCCGGCTTCTCCCGCTTCCCGCCTTCATGATGAAAATCCCAATGACCCTCATGGGAAGAAGCGAGCTTTACAGATCATTGTTTGAAAGATTTGAGATCAATCAAGAGAAGGCAATAAGGACAAACTGGATACCAGGATGAGAATAATAAACCGTATAGCAGATTACTTTGCCCTGATTCCGGCAAGTTGGAACTGGCCCGAGGTCGAGGTACAACACTTCCCGGCCAGGAAGGGAGGAGGCACATCATGCGACCTGTCGATCAATATCATTACAACAACCGACCCAAACGGAAGAAACATCCTCAAACTGCTTGATACCGCCGACCGAATAGCTGGCCAGTCACGAATTGATTATCACGTCACTATAATGGAAGATCTCAAGTTCTGGCCTGTTCAGGAAAAACCCGACCTTTACAGAAAACACCTGAACATTCACCTTATTCGCTATAAAGGAATCCTCACGCAGCAAAAGGCTCTTGTTCTTGGTTCACTACTTTCCCCCAAGCATGAAGCTGAGGTAGTGATTGATCCTGATATGCATCGAAGTCTGAGACACATCGAACCAGCCATGAGCAGACTTGAAAAAGGCAATCGTATCATCCATTTTTCGCGCCCGGACAGAAAGGAAGGCGGAATCCTGAGACAAGTGGCGTCTTATGTTTACACTAAGCTTTTCTGCTTCTTCGGCAGGCTAACCATTAAAGACGCCAACACACCCATGGTCATGTATCAAGGCAAGCAGCTTTCAGAGGCGACAGCAAGGCCGGCAGGGAGAATCAATCCGAGGATATACGCTTATATAACGAACAGAAGCGCAATCCACTCCATCCAGCTTCCTGAAACTGGCGAGCCGCACAAATCACACTACAAAGTTGTGCCGCTTGTGCGGATATTCATCGGCCAAATAATGAGCGCTTTTATTATAAGGTTATTTATACTTACCAATCTGGATAAATAAACTCCAACTCATCTTCACCTATACGCAGAAACTGCTCCAGATCATCACCAAACCGGGGAAATATGGTTAACCTCTCCGGCGGAGAGCTTTCGGTATAAGAAATCTCATACACCCTGAATCGAGGGTTCGAGTAAGCCTCTGGAAGGCCATACAAAGCGAGACTTCCCACGAACAGCGCCCTGGGCGCCCCCTCCTTGCTTTCAGGCAAGGAAGACACAGCGAAGAATCCGCTTCTTGGAGCATCGGGCGACATGCAGAAAAACCGGTTCTGGAACGCGATATAAACGCTCAACGTTCTGAAGGGCGCGAAACAGACCCTTACATCCCGTCGCACCTCCTGCGGGTCCAGATAGTAAAAGAAATCATGATCTTGAACGATCAGCCACGAAAATTCTTCATTTTCATCAAGGAAAGCCTCTACCCTGCGTGCCATGTCGGCTCCATATCGTGACGAGTCAAAGTGCACCGGGCCCCATGTAGGCATGGCCGCAATATGATGGCCGGTAGGCCATCGGCGCTCAGCCATGAACGCTGACCGGAATGCATCGACTTGGCCAAAGTTCTCAAGCAGCACAAACAAGATCAGGGCCGGGACCAGCTTAGGACCTGCTGAAAACTGCCTGACACGATCAAGAGAAACCGCAACCCCGGCTACCATAATTGGCAGGCAAGGAGTGAGGAAACGAGGCTCATAACCCTGTAATGGCATGACCACAGCCACATAGAATGCGATCCATACAAAAAGCGAACTGTATAGCGGCCAGAGCTTCCACCAGGAAAGCCATACACCATGGAGAAAGAAAAGGACCAATATCGGATTCAGCGTAACAGGAATAGCCAACCAGCCCCGTTCAAAAATTGGCGAAGGTAAAGCCGGATACAGTTTTGTGATGGTAAAATGGAGAGCCAGATACTCATCCAGCCTTCCCCCATAGCTGTAAAGAAGCCACAAAAAATACACGAAACCTGGCAGGCCAAGGGCAACGAAATGCCACCACAACCTTCTTTTCACAAAGTAGAGAAAGAAGGGCAATAGCATGAAAAACCCTTCCGGCTGAATCAGCGGCATCAAGGAAGCCAGCAGGCACAGCATTTTCCAATGTGACTTGATATAACAGTACACCACCAGACTAACCACCGCCGTCAGCAAGCTTTCCCCGAAAAAGCTCATTGCAACGACTACAAACAGCGGCATAAAGACCAGCAATGTCAAAGACAGTAACGCACTGAACTTGCTGATTTTAATCGAGAGACAGGCCTGATAAAGAAATGCCGCGCCAAGCAGGTTCACTGCAACGCCAGTCAAGCGCATCAAGGAAATATCTCCCCCCATCAGGAAAGAAATACCTCCCTTGTAAAGGAGATCTACAGGCAGCACATAAACCCAGCTCCACAGCGTACTACTTGACCAAGCCGCCCGCCCTTCGTAGTAGCGGTAGGCGTCGTCGATATGAAAGATTCGTCCTCCTTCTATAAAATCGAAGGGGTAAAACGTATCCATCGGGTAGGCATGAAGGAGCAGCCAGGCGGTTACAGCAAAAGAAACAACCAAAAGCCCAAGTGCTGGAATTTGCTGCTTAACCTTCATCAGATTTAAACCAGTCAGAAAAAGCACGCCGAATGTCGGAGATTGTTACAGGTTCGCGCGCCTCAATATCCAGTGATGGAGTTTTTGATGCTCGATATGAAAAAAGATAGAGGCTGCTCGGCAAGCTGCCGAAGTGCCACGTATATGGATAACCTCTCAGGGGCATCCTGTCTACATACAGCACCCGCCGTTCACTGGTACGGAAATCCGGTTCACCGAGATCAAGGTAGCGATGCATCCGATCACCGGCATGAATAATGAACACCTGCCCATTCATCAAAAGCTGGAAAGCCACATTATTGGTGGCGGGATAACCCACAACAAGGCCAGGAGGCAATCGATCAGGATCAAGATAGTAGTAGAGAAAGACATCATAAATCACTAGCGTATCAATGCCTTTATCCTGATCCAGCAGGTCATATATCCTGTTTGCCATCTCCTGACGACTGGAAAGCACCCCTGGGTCATGGCTGCGAAACACCTTGTTCAACTGCCCACTTGCCAGCCACGAGACTGCCTGGCCAACACCATGTTCGGAAATGGCATGCCTAAGCGGCAATATCAACTGGACATGGGCCATAATAGAAAATAGCGCCACAGCCGTCACCACAGCGCCTGATACATAGTGGGCCGGTCGAGTCCGCTTGAGTATGCCCATGAACCAGGCAAAGAACGAAGCCCACAAAAACGCCAACACCGGTAATGCACCATAGGCATAACGTTCCTCATAGCCCGCCAAGCCAAGAAGCACCAGCACAAACAGATATAGTATCCAGACCAACATGCCCAGCAAGATCGGCCACAGTGCTCTTGCCGGGCGATAGAGGAAGCCCGCAAGGGCAGGCAGCAGGAACAGGAGTGAATAACCTTTATGGAGCCATTGCCCCTCAATGGGCGCAACAATTTTGTTCAGGATGATTCTTAGGTCCACCCTCCATTGCCAGTAAAGGCTGATATCCGGATAAAGCGCGTAAAGCAGGTAAAGTGCGTATATGCCTCCCGGGAGTAGGGTCAGTGCGAAAAGGCGCCACATTCCTTCCCTGGAGTAGTAGATCGCCAGCGCCGTAACGATAAAGATTCCTTCGGGACGCAATAGCGGTAATAGACCTGAAACCACCGCAACCCCGGCTAGTCCCTTCTTCACAAACAGCCATAAAAGAAAACAAACTGCCGCACCGAGCCATACTTCACCGTAAAAACTCAATGCCGTAAACGAAAAGCGAGGGTGCAGCACTAAAATGAGTAGTGCCAGCAGCATCACACCGGAAGGGATCCGGATATGCCGCCCGGCTTTCCACAGACAGACCAGCGCGGCAGTGGTGGCCGCTCCGTGTGCAATACGCATCAGGAGCAGATCGCCAGATAAAACCCATGCAAGGAATCCATCCAGAAACAGAGAGCCAGGCAAGACAAAATTATACGTGTAAAGCTCGGGGCTGGAGAAAGCGCTTCTTGCCAGAAAAAAGCGGTAAGCATCATCACCGTAGAAGACGTTATAGCCTTCCATCAGATCAAGAACCCACCAAATCGTCCCCCCGCTAATCAACCAGGCAAGAGATGCATAAAAGAGAAAGACGAGCAACCAGAATGAGCAGAACGCTACATCACGCCCAATCTTTATCGCCAAAGAAGATCGCATATCAGGCAGTAATACTCAGCAGAAACGAGCTCCTCCCCAGCAATTGGGGATCACATCTTGTGCTCCAAGACGAAGATCCTCCAGTGTCATCCCCAACGGAGGCGTCCCACCCGGCACATCGTTCTGAAGATGCATGTTGGGCATGTTCACGTTCATGTAGCCCCCCATAAGGCCTGTCCAGGCCTGGCCAAAGCCCAGATCCAGTGGGTTCTCATTGAAATAGTTCTGAAGCGCCGTGGCGAGTTGCGGGAATGACTGGGTAATATCAACCAGTTCAGACGGTGAGACGTCTCCAAGCTCGACCATATCTTCAAACGACATCCACCAGCCCTGCTGAGCCACATTCGCAGCAGCCGTACCTGGCCACTTTACCGGATCTGACTGGAAAGACAGAGAGAAAGGACTATCAACCTCGATTTTGTGAATGAAGCCAAGGCTCTGATTGAAGGTCGCCGCGAGCTGCAAACCGTTCACACTGCCCTGATTGGCATATACCCAGTAAGGACCACCTGTCAAACCACAAACGGAGCCAATGCAGTCTTCGATATAGGCACGCAACTGTGTTGTTTGGTTACTGTTGGACGATGCGGGGAAAAATATCTGTGGAATAGTCCCCGTCACATCCAGACTTGTGGACGTTTGCCGTCGACCGTTAATAACAGCCCCCTGCGCACTGCTGAACGGTACACTGAGCGACGGCAAATTAATACCCGTTCCTTCCGCCGGGTTCGTTCTGACAACCAAATCACCATCGGCAAATGCTGCATTGATATGCGCGGAAATAAGAAGCTCCGTTTGAAAGGGATCGCCCGGCCCGGCAAAATTCGCCGGTGCTGTCTGTGCCGTGCCGGAAACCGGTGTGGTGGTCATATACCCGCTCAATGAATTGATACCCATTTCATTACCAGCACCGTCATTATGCCCCATCGTCAACAGGCCACTCGCATTTTCAGCACTCAGCCTGAAGCCAACTACCTCCCTGAAGGGAGTGCCGTCATTGTCGATAGCAAACTCAATAAAAGGACGAGTCAGGAGCGCGGATGAATTAGGGCGGCCTTCGTCCCAGCTTGCCCCACTCAGGCTGAGATGATCGATATCGATATCACAGTACTGGCCATTGATGGCGTTTGCTGTGCAACCGAGCTGGAGCTTCTCAATGTTCATGTTGATTTCCATAGCGGCATTCAAACCCGCCCTGTAGAACATGATATCCTGGGAAACTGTCCCTACTTCACCCGGCGTTTTCGCCATTTGCATCAGAGCCTGTCCCGATACCTCTGACATTTCATTCTCCGTCAGCTCAACCATTGCCGGCACACTTGAGAATATGCCCAAAAGAGCAATACTCATGAAGCCGGACAGTAGCAAACCAACGCGGCCAAGCTGGGCCCGTGACAAGGATTGCGTTGCACGCCGCCGGTTTGAGAAAAGTGTCTGCTGTTGTGAAACAGATAATCCAGGCAATATACTCCGGATCAGGGCGGCAGGATTCCAATACCCCCCCCCATCCCAGCCAGCGGTAACCGTGACAACTCGAATAGTCATTGACCTGCGCATCACATCACTCATGGTGTAAAGGGAACCGCCGCAGTCTGCGGCTCAAGGGTAATGCTGGAGTAGATCTGGGCAGAGGGAATGGCAATGCTGCCCAGGTTATCGGGACCTAGCATGAGGTTGTCGATCATCATCGGTCGACCGAAATCGCTGACATTCATGCGGGCATTCCAGTCTTGTGTTCCTGACTTCGCTGCTTCGCCAATCAGAATGTCATTGGAGATCTTCAAGGCTGGGTTAGCATCAAGGCCGCTACTGCCTCGTTCTCCACTGCCGATAATATCCACTTTGCCATTCTCAAAGGCGATATCACCGTGGATGTTGGCCAGCTTAACAGCGGCGTCTGGCTGGCTGGGTTCCGCCAGGGACAGGTAGGTGCCGCAACTCTGGAGACCTGTGCTCCCACAGGTCTCCAGCGTGGTAACACCGTTAATAATGCCGCTGGTTCGGTCACCGTGTTCAAGGCGCAAAGCGCCGCTGTAGCCGAGATAGTTGCTGCCAGCCGGGGAGTTCGGGTCAGCCGGAGAAAAGCGCAGGTTCACCATGCCTTCCAGATTCATGTCGAGATCGGCACCGATAACGGTTTGCGGTTTGCTGGCATCACCGTAATCCTCATGTTCCGGCAGCAGGCCGCCGCCGAAAGTGGCGCGGTAGTTGAAGCGGGCATCGGCGGAGTAGAAGTCGAGACCGCCTGAATGGAAATCAGTGATTTTCCCTGCCCCGTCCCGGTCGGCGGTCTTCACGGCAATGCGAACATCTTTACCGGCGACGATAAAGCTGGAGTCGATAAAGCCGATGCCCATCTGCGCCTCGGTATCGGCAATCATCAGGTGGGTGCCGTGGTCCCAATTGTTACCTTGCATGGTCGCATCATTGACATCAAAGGTCTGTGAGCGGACCAGCAGGTCGGCACGGAGCCCGGCATCGGCACCGGCGCCATCCGGGTAAAGATAGATATTAGCGTCCAGATTGGCCAAGGCATAGATCAGGCCCCAGTCGAATTCACGAATTGTAGTGGTGCCGTTGGCATCGGTTTCCAGATACCGCACCTTGTTGGAATAGGCCTGCAACTGGCCATCGCGCACCAGTACGGCCAGGGCGCCGTCGGCGCTGGGTTCGATACCGATTTCTACCGTTTCGCAATCGCTGGTGCCCCGGCACAGCCACTCCAGGGTATGCGGAGCGATATCACTAACGCCGTCGTTCACCACATCGATGGCGATCAACGGGAAGTAATGGGGCGAGGGCTTCGCTGCGGTGCGAGCGCCCCACATCCTCCAATCACCCAGTTCGAATTTCACGCTGGAGAGATCACTGCTGCCGACGGTAGCGGTTTCACCCAACCGCCAGACAAACTCTTCACCCATCGGGTCACCGCTGGTGACGTAGTCCCACTGCGAGCTGAAGCGCAGGCCCTGACTGTACTGGCTGTAAGGATCATCGCCATCAGCCCAGGCGCCACCGGCCATAAATCTGATTTCCGCATCGCGGATGCTGCCGTCCCAGCCGAAGTGCATCAGGCCGTAGGTGTTTTGTTCATCGGCCTGGTCACCGGGAACGTATTCCTGGATCACGAATTCCTGATCCGGATTACCTATATCGGTGGAACGACCCAGGGCGAATTCGAAATCCAGCGTCAGGTTGATCAGGTCGGATTCTGCCAATGTGGCAGCCGGGGCGCCCGGGGTGCCGGTGCGCTGCACAATGCCCTGGCTATCGATACCGATAGTGCCCTCCGGCACCTCCCATTTCAGATTGAAATCACGCATGACCAGCCAGGCGTTGCTGTCACCGCCCTGGCGATAGAACAGGTTCGCGTTATTGATTTCGCCATAGAGCCGGGCCTGATCGTAATCAATGTTGAACAAGCCCTGGTTCTGCATTTCGATGCCACCTTCAAAATCGAAGGCCCAGGTCCCCATGGAGTCTGTGCTGTTGCCGGTCGGAATAGTAAGCGAGTCGGTCCGCAAGCGAATGCGGTTATCGGTGTACAGTGAGACCCCCAGCATGCCCTCGCCTTCACTGTTGCTGCCGATATCCAGTTCAAAGGTAGCGGCGGCAACATTGGCGCCGGCAAGACCACCATCGGCGTTGACCCCTGTGAGAGTGATATCGTTAAGGCTCAACCTGGATTCGTGGGGAAGCCCTTTGTCGGTCTCCAGCACCAGGGCATCAGCATGCCAGCCGGAAGGGGCCTGAATATTGACGGCCAAGCCGTCCCGGCCGCTGACGCTGGCCATTTCACTGTCATTCAGAGGCTGCATGGCAAAGGCAGTGGCGCTGGTGGCGAAGCCACAAAGCAGGCTGAGCGTGGCCGCGTTTTTTGTTGTTTTGCGTTGCGCCATTATCAGAATCCGTACATGTAGAAGTTACCACCAAAATTAATCATGGCCTGGTGGCCGTTGTTATCGGCGATATTACCCCCCATGAAGGAGCCATTGGCGTTTTGCATAAAGCCATCTTGTACATTCAGCGCCGTGTTGCTTTCCACGGCCAAGCCTTCGAAGTACATGCCGAAGCGGACATCGCTGTAGCCGCTGCTGACACCTGTGACCGGATCATAACCGCCTGCGCCGGTGCCAGGATAATGAGCTTTAACCGCGGGCATATCGTTCAGGTAGGCGTCTGTACAGTTGCCTGAGCCAAGCAAACAGTCACCATCTTCATTACGAAACTTGTTCCAGTTGCGCGCTGTCATTGCCGAGGCTGACGATGCCTCACTCAATCTGGAAGCATCCAGACTCAAGCGATTTACGACCAGCGAGGCATGGCCGTTTTTGAATACCAACCACTCGTCCGTGCGGTTTTCCAGTTGCAAGCCGAGGCGACAGTTCGGACTGGCCAAGCCTGTACAATCAGCATGGGCGGCACCGATGTCGGTGTTGCCCAGGCCTTCATTGCCGCTGCCTTTGTGGGGGGGGATGCTGTTGTAGTAGTACTCCAGGCTGACCAGCACACCCTCCTGCCCGGTCACAGCCCCCATTTCCTGCTCAGTGAGCGGCTGCAGCCCAGCAGCATGTATACCAAGGGGGAAAACGCAAACCACCACGGACAACAAGCGACAGAATATCATCATGGCGCAGCCCCGAGAGTAGTGATCTTGAGGTGGTGGATACGCATGCCCTCAATACGGGAAATGCCGATATTGGTCACCTGCTCATTTCCCACATTCCCACCAACGAAGTAGATGCCATTATTGACGGAATCCGCTGCGGGCAACCCGGCTCCCGTCGCCGTATTCACCCCAGTGAAGTCACCCCAGTGAACATAGCCACGGGTTGCTTCGTTCGGATTATCCAGAATGCCATTGGTCATGGCACAGTCACCACTATTGTTAATATCCCCACAATAGAAATGGTTGTAGATTTCCGGGGTATTCGGGATACGGGTCAGTTCGATTACAAAATCGCCCGTGGCGTTGCCGGAGCCATCACGCACAGCATCAAAGTTGATGGTCTGGTAATGGAGTACTCCCAAGGGCAAAAAGGCATCTACATCTTTGAAGTACATGCCTTCGTTGTCGTCGAAATCCGGCACAGTATGCAGCCGGTCCGGTGAATCAGCGGTTTGCCGCACAGAGAAGCGAAAGTCGCCAGAGAGCGCGCTCTGGTAGGTAATCCCGAAGGTGTCTGCGCCCGCACCCTGCCCGGTGGTACGCATCAGGCGCAAGATGGCCGGGTCTCCGGCACGGGTCGTCGGCTTGCCGTGGATAATCGTCTGGCTTTGCAGAAAGCTCGCCCCCGCGCTGCATCCACTGGCGCTGTTGTTGCAGGCACCCTCGTGGCTCGCATTGTTGTTCCGGTCTATCTCCAATTCGCCCCAGAAGGCCCAGCGCCAGTAATCTGTATTGCTCGGACCAATCAATTCCATCACGGTAGGCATCTGATTCGCACCGCTTGGATCGTCGCGGTACTGGCCCGTGTAGTCATGCCCACTGTACTGGTAGGCGCGCATGACGTAGGGGTCATATATGGAAGCCAACGAGGTGATACCGTAATTATTATTGGTACCCAGCGGGCAAGCCAGTGCCTCGTTACCAAAGGCCGCGTTACCGCTACAACCGTTACCGTACCAGTCGGTACCGGCGACACCACCATTTGTAATGGACAAACCGTAGTAACGGGCATCACCGCGCCGCCATCCTGCAGCCTGTGCATCGGGATGGGGGGTGGCGCCGGTCAGTTCGATATAACTGGTGGGCGCCCAGCGCATGCTGAAGTCATCCATGACAAACGCCAAACCGGTCCCGGTGACGCCGGCCATTTCGTATTCATCGAGGGGAGTCATGGATGCAGGGACCGCGACGGGGCTGAAGAGCGCCATGGCCATAGCACAGCAGGATAGGAACCCCGGAACCATTTTGGTACGCACGTTTCGCCTCATTCTTATTATTGGCATGTGGGGCCGCCCTCTTTCGCCTGGCTGCCCGCCCATACCATGACCTGCCGCAAAGCAGGTTTCCTGATCTGCTCAGGCTACATTCGCTCACACAAATCAGCAACTGCAGACCAGCGGCGGTTACAATAGTCATACAAACGCGCGATCGTTGCGGCGCGGCGCCAGCAACGGCCGGGAGAGGTACCCGGCCGGCTCGTTACTTTCCTCGCCCTCGCCCTTCTTCTTCACCTCTACCCAGCGCGGTTCCCATCAGATCGAGATCCTGCGCCAAATCACGCCATAAAGGGTTGTGTGATGCCACCAGGCTGAATAACAGCCGCTTTGGCAAAGTGCGCAGATGCCGTTCTCGCTGAATGGCCTGGTAGGCAAATCGCAGTGCTTCATAGTAGATCAGCTTGGTGGCGCTCCCTGGATGATGAAAGCTCGTGGTCGCGCCCAGCTTATGCATCAATACACGGCGTTCGAGATCCGGCGTCATCCCCATGAACACGGTGGTGTGAAAGCGGTTTGTCATCACGTAAACGTAGTACGGCTTGCTTCCTGGCACTGTTACCCCTCCATATAGCCCCTAACCCGAAGGGCCTATTCTGGGGAGGTTACCAACGCTGGGCCGTACGAGGCTCGCGCATAAACGTGTCAGACATCTCTGACAATAGGCTTAAGAGATTGCCCTCATTTGCCTGTGAAGTGAGCCAGCCCACAAGAAGAATGCAGACCACTTACTGTACTTTTAATATATCTCAAGGCATTGATATCATTGAAAAATCACCGCGCCATCAGCCCCCTGGCATCACCATCAACGCCATAAAATCCGAGACTGTGGTCGCTTCCAGCCGCTGTTGATCGTTGCACAACGCCCAGATCCGCTCACTACGGGCGTGCGTAAAACAGGTACGCAGATTCCTGCGAAACTTTTCTTCCAGTAGCGGGATACCCTCCTCCCGCCGGCGGCGGTGCCCCAGAGGATATATCACCTCGATCTTTTCGGTGTGCGTGCCGTCGTTGAAAAAAACCTGCACCGCATTGGCTATGGCGCGCTTGTCGGGATCAAGGTAGTCAACGGAATACTGCCGATCTTCCTGCACCTGCATCTTGTCTCGCAGCACATCAATCATCGGCTGCGCTGCGTGAAAGGCATCTTCGTAATGCTCCGCCTCCAGCGCACCGAAGATCAGCGGCACAGCCACCATATATTGCAGGCAGTGATCCCGGTCGGCCGGATTCGCCAATGGCCCGGTCTTGGAAATGATGCAGATGGCCGATTCGTGTGTGGTCAGCTCGATACGCAGGATATCGTTGAGCCGGGGCGCCACCAGGGGATGCAATATCATGGCCGCTTCACAAGCGGTCTGCGCATGAAACTCCGCTGGAAATGCGATCTTGAAGAGAATATTTTCCATGACATAGCTGCCGTACGCCCGCGGAAAGCGGAACTGCCGTTCCGATTCCGGCTTGAGCGCAAGATCCTTGCAGGTATGACTGAAAGCCACATCATAAAAGCCCCACTGGGCTGCGGTCAGCGCGCCGGGGATACCCATTTCATCCCGCAGGGCGATATCGGCAAGCCGTACGCCCCGGCTGCTGGCATCACCGGCTGCCCAGGATTTGCGCGAGCCTGCATTCGGTGCATGACGATAAGTACGCAACGCCGAGCCATCCACCCAGGCATGGGAAACGGCTGCCATGATCTGCTCACGGGTGCCACCCATCAGCTGTGCCGCCACGGCGGTGGATGCCACACGCACCAGCAGCACATGGCAGAGGCCCACCCGGTTGAAGCTGTTTTCCAGTGCGAGCACGCCCTGTATCTCGTGAGCCTTGACCATTGCCTCCAGCACATCGCGCATGGTCAGGGGCGGCCTGCCCTGCCGCTGGTTCTTTTGCGAGAGATGATCCGCCACAGCGAGAATGGCGCCGAGGTTGTCGGAGGGATGCCCCCATTCGGCGGCGAGCCAGGTATCGTTGTAATCCAGCCAGCGGATAGTGCAGCCGATATCCCAGGCTGCCTTGACCGGGTCGAGACGATACGGTGTGCCCGGCACGCGCACACCATCAGGCACAATGGTGCCCTCCACCAGCGGCCCGAGGTGTTTGACGCAGTCGGGGAAGGTCAGCGCCAGCACGGCGCAGCCGAGCGAGTCCATGAGGCAATACCGTGCAGTGGCCAGCGCCTCTGCCGAGGTCACACGGTAATCAAGAACGTAATCGACAATATCCTGAATGGGCTGGTCGTAATCGGGACGGGTGTTCAGATCGGCATTGGCTGCCGAAGCGGGCATCTCGGACACGGGCAGGCTCCTTCCGTGGTGGATGGGACCAGCACGATGCCGCAAAGTCCGGGGGTTCCCGGGCGGCATCGCCGCCAGAGATTTACCCTAGCACAACTAAAATCAGGCTGCGCATCCCGATCGCGGGGTTATGCATCGCCTCACGTCATTCTCGCACCGCACGACTTTGCAGCACATTTTCGCCCGTCGGCGCTGCTTCGGTCACATCTCTCATCAAGGCTCTCGGGGTTCTCAGCACCGAGCCGTCAAGAGTGCCCTGAATGCATCTTTCGAGAATGCTCCGAGAGTGCTCCCCCGGGAATGCATGTCCGCACCGTCACCGAGGCGCAGTCGTTTTCTGAAGAAAAGCCCGCCTCGGGGATATGTAAAAAGGCAACTATCTAAAAAGCATCGCCCGGCACGCGCACCCAGCCTTCCATCAACACCCGCGCACTACGGCTCATCACCGCTTTGGTCACCGCCCAATCATTGCCCGCCTGCTGGGCGGCGGCCCCCACGCGCAGCGTGCCGGATGGATGGCCGAAACGCACGGAGGTGCGCTCGCCCCCGCCGGCGGCCTGATTGACCAGTGTGCCGGGAATGGCTGCGGCGGTGCCGATCGCCACCGCTGCGGTGCCCATCATGGCATGGTGCAATTTGCCCATCGACAGCGCCCGCACCAGCAGATCCACATCTGCCGCTTCGACCGCCTTGCCGCTGGACGCGGTGTACGCAGCCGGCGGCGCCACAATAGCAATTTTTGGTGTGTGCTGGCGGCTGGCTGCTTCCTCTATATTCCGGATCAGGCCCATGCGCACCGCGCCGTAAGCCCGAATCGTCTCGAACATCGCCAGCGCTTTTGCATCGCTGTTGATGTCATCCTGAAGCTCCGTACCTTTATAGCCCAGTGCTTCGGCATTGACGAAAATGGTCGGGATCCCGGCATTGATCAATGTCGCGGCCAGCACCCCCACACCAGGAACCTCCAGCTCGTCCACCAGATTTCCCGTGGGGAAAATGGCGCCCTCGCCGTCGGCCGGGTCCATGAATTCGATCTGCACTTCCGCAGCGGGGAAGGTAACGCCATCCAGCTCGAAGTCGCCGGTTTCCTGCACTGCGCCTTGCGTGATGGGCACGTGCGCAATAATGGTTTTTTCGATATTGGCTTGCCAGATGCGCACCGTGCAGATGCCGTCATCCGGAATGCGTGTCTTGTCGACCAGCCCATTACTGATCGCGAACGCGCCCACCGCTGCGGTGAGATTGCCGCAGTTTCCGCTCCAGTCGATGAAGGGCTTGTCGATGGACACCTGCCCGAACAGATAATCCACATCATGCTCCGGGCGGCTGCTTCGCGAGAGAATGACTGTCTTGCTGGTGCTGGAGGTCGCCCCGCCCATGCCATCAGTGTGCTTGCCGTAAGGATCGGGGCTGCCGATCACGCGTAGCAACAACTGATCGCGTGCCGGCCCGGGCTGCTGGGCTGCCGGAGGCAGATCGGTCAGGCTGAAAAACACACCTTTGCTGGTGCCGCCACGCATATAGGTGGCGGGAATCCTGATTTGTGGCGCGTGCTGCGGCATGGTTGTGTTCCTTGATGACAATTCTGGTGGATGGTGAAAACAAGCCTGTTCTTCCTGGTCTCTCCCCGCCTTCTCGCCCTGATCCCTTATGCGCTACGCTCACCCTTCGGCTGTTCTGCGCAGCACATGCCTTACCAAGAGGATAGAGGCTAGAAGCGGTTGCAAACTTCGGCAAGAATGCCGCCTGCATGCGCTGATATTCCGTCAGCTGCATTCAGGCGGCGCCGCTGTGCCTGCTTGGTCCGCCGTTAACCGGCTTCTGCCATGAACTCCTTGGCGAATTTTTGCAAGATACCGCCAGCGGCATACACCGACACTTCTTCCGCTGTATCCAGGCGGCAAATAACGGGCACGCGCTCCACATCACCGTTCTGACGACGTATCACCAGTGTCAGTGTTGCGCCCGGTGCTGGCTCACCTTCCACATCGAACACCTCGGTACCATCAATGGCTAGCGTCTTGCGGGTCGTGCCCTCTTCGAACTGTAGCGGCATTACACCCATACCAATCAGGTTGGTGCGGTGGATGCGCTCGAAGCCCTCGGCCACGATTGCTTCAACACCGGCCAGAGCCACCCCTTTTGCAGCCCAGTCACGAGATGAGCCTTGCCCGTAATCTGCGCCGGCAATGATGATCAGTGGCTGCTTGCGCTCCATGTAGGTTTCGATGGCCTCCCACATGCGCATGACTTCACCTTCCGGCTCTACCCGCGCCAGCGAACCCTGGATCACTTTGCCCTGTTCATCCCGAACCATTTCATTGAACAGTTTCGGGTTGGCCAGGGTGGCACGCTGGGCGGTCAGGTGGTCGCCCCGGTGGGTGGCGTAGGAGTTGAAATCCTCCTCCGGCAAGCCCATTTTGGCGAGGTATTCACCCGCTGCGCTATCCGGCAGAATCGCGTTGGAGGGCGACAGGTGATCGGTGGTGATGTTGTCCGGCAGCACTGCCAGGGGGCGCATGTTTTTCAGCGCTCGCTGCGCGGCCATGCTGCCTTCCCAGTATGGCGGCCGGCGGATATAGGTGGACATCGGGCGCCAGTCGTACAGCGGGCTGGTAGCCTTCTTGTCGTCCCCTTTTTTCTCGAACATCGGAATATAAGTCTGGCGGAATTGCTCCGGCTTCACCGAGGCCTTGACGATGGCGTCGATTTCTTCATCGCTCGGCCAGATGTCTTTCAACGTCACGGGCTGACCATTGGCATCGTGGCCCAGCACGTCCTTCTCGATATCGAAACGGATAGTGCCGGCGATAGCGTACGCCACTACCAGCGGTGGCGAGGCCAGGAATGCCTGCTTTGCATAAGGATGAATGCGCCCATCAAAGTTGCGGTTGCCCGACAGCACTGCTGTGGCGTAGAGATCCCGCTCGATGATCTCTTGCTGAATAGCCGGGTCGAGCGCGCCGCTCATGCCGTTGCAGGTGGTACAGGCAAAGGCCACTACATCAAAACCAAGCTGTTGTAGCTCGGGCAACAGATCAGCCTCCTCCAGATACATCTTCACTGTTTTTGAGCCAGGCGCCAGCGAGGTTTTTACCCAGGGCTTGCGCAGCAAGCCAAGCTTGTTGGCGTTCCGCGCAATCAGGCCCGCCGCAATCATGTTGCGCGGGTTGCTGGTGTTGGTGCAGCTGGTGATAGCAGCGATGATGACGGCACCATCCGGCATCAGGCCTTCCTGTTCTTCCCAGGGCTTGGCGATGCCACGTTCCGTCAGCTCCGACACCGGCAGCAGGGCATGTGGATTGGAAGGCCCGGCCAGATTACGCTCCACGGTAGACATATCAAACCGGAGCACGCGTTCGTACTCCGCTGTTTTCAGGCTGTCTGCCCACAGGCCGGTATGCTTGGCGAACTTCTCTACCAGAGCGACCTGCTCATCGTCGCGCCCGGTCAGCTTGAGGTAATCGATCGTCTGGCCATCGATAAAGAACATCGCGGCCGTGGCGCCATATTCCGGGGTCATGTTGGAGATCGTGGCGCGATCACCAACCGTCAGCGCGTCGGCACCTTCGCCGTAAAATTCCAGATAGGCGCCCACTACCCGCTCGCGACGCAGGAATTCCGTCAACGCCAGCACCAGGTCTGTGCCAGTGATGCCCGGCTTGAGCTTCCCGACCAACTCGACGCCGACGATATCGGGCAGGCGCATCATGGAAGGGTTGCCGAGCATGACGTTTTCAGCTTCCAGGCCGCCTACACCCACGGAAATCACACCAAGCGCATCCACCATGGGGGTGTGGCTATCGGTGCCTACACATGTATCCGGGTAGGCAACACCGTCCGCTACCTGTACCACCGGCGACATCTTCTCCAGATTGATCTGATGCATGATGCCATTGCCAGGCGGGATCACATCGACGTTATCAAACGCGGTTTTGGTCCAGTTGATGAAGTGGAAGCGATCTTCGTTGCGGCGTTCTTCCACCGCACGGTTTTTCTCGAACGCGTTTTCTTCAAAACCGGCGTGTTCGACGGCCAGCGAATGATCGACGATGAGCTGTGTCGGCACCACCGGATTGACCTTGGAAGGATCGCCGCCCTGCTCCGCGATTGCATCGCGCAAGCCCGCCAGATCCACCAGCGCCGTCTGGCCGAGAATGTCGTGGCACACTACACGGGCGGGATACCACGGGAAATCCAGATCACGCTTACGCTCGATCAGCTGCTTGAGCGAATCGGTCAGTGCTGCCGGTGCGCAGCGGCGCACCAGTTGCTCGGCAAGGATTCGGGAGGTGTACGGCAGCTTGTCATACGCACCCGGCTGGATGGCATCGACAGCCTCACGGGCATCGAAGTAATCCAGCTGCGTGCCGGGCAGTGATTTGCGATATTCAGTATTCATGGGTCGTGGTCACCTGAGTAGCGTTACCGGGGTTACCCGTTCAACTTTTTGGCCTCGCGCCGACCGGTGCGGCTTTGTTGCAGCCTGGCACCGTTCTGGCGGAGCACTGTTCAACGATTTCACTATTTAACAACTTCACTGGCGCCTGAAAAACGCGGCAAGACAGGCAAGTCTGTCTTGAGCCAGCGGACACTCCGAGGCGCGGCCTTCCCCTCTCCCCCAACCCCTCTCCCACAAGGGGAGAGGGGAGCAGGAATGATGCCAGCTCTCCCCTTTTTTGGGACGAGCGAAGCGCAGAACAGCCGTAGGCTGGTTCGAAGGGTGAGCGTAGCGAATAAGGGGCTGGGGAGAGAGGAGGTCAAATGGCACCTCTTTCCCGCATGAAAAAACCTCAACGAACCATCACCTCATTCCCCCTCTGTCAGAGAGGAGTTCTGTGCAGTGGAAAGCTTGCGACAAACCACCCTCCACACGTTGGAAACCTTAACAAGCCCCCTTTCTTTCTAGCCCCTCTCCCCTTGTGGGAGAGGGGTTGGGGAGAGGGGGGAAAGCTCAGCGCTGCTCGATTGCCGTTACCTTGCGCGGTGCCTCGCCAACATACTCCGCGCTCGGGCGGATAATACGGTTGTCCGCGCGTTGCTCGAACACATGCGCAGCCCAGCCAGTCAGCCGGCTCATCACGAAAATCGGCGTGAACAGCTTGGTCGGAATACCCATGAAGTGATAAGCAGAAGCATGGAAGAAATCGGCGTTACAGAACAGTTTCTTCTCGCGCCACATCACCTCTTCACATCGTACCGACACCGGGTAGAGCACGGTATCGCCTACGTCTGCGGCAAGCTTCTCCGACCACTGCTTGATGATCGCGTTACGGGGATCGGATTCACGGTAGATGGCGTGGCCGAAGCCCATGATCTTTTCCTTGCGTGCCAGCATGCCCAGCATTTCCTGCTCGGCATGATCCGGGTCGCGGAACTTTTCGATCATATCCATTGCCGCTTCGTTGGCGCCGCCGTGCAGCGGGCCGCGCAACGAGCCGATCGCACCCGTGATGCAGCTGTGCAGATCCGAAAGCGTGGAGGCGCAAACGCGGGCGGTGAAGGTCGAGGCGTTGAACTCGTGCTCGGCATACAGGATCAGCGACACGTTCATGACCTGCTCGTGCAAAGCATTGGGCTTCTCGCCGCGCAGCAGATGCAGGAAATGGGCGCCGATGGAATCATCGTCGGTTTCCACATCAATGCGCACGCCATCATGGCTATAGCGGTACCAGTAGCAGATCATCGACGGGAACGACGCCAGCAGACGGTCCGCTGCGTCACCTTGTTGGCTGAAATCGGTTTCTGTTTCCAGGTTGCCGAGCACCGAGCAACCAGTGCGCATCACGTCCATCGGATGTGCTTCCCTGGGCAGGCGCTCCAGTACTTCTTTCAATGCCTGTGGCAGTCCACGCATGCTTTTCAGGCGTGCCTTGTAGCTGTCCAGCTCAGCCTGAGTCGGCAGCTTGCCTTTCAGGATCAGGTAAGCCACCTCTTCAAACTGACAGTTCTCAGCCAGATCCTGTACATCATAACCACGATAGGTCAGCCCGGAACCGGATTGGCCGACGGTGGACAACGCTGTCTTGCCCGCGACCTGGCCGCGCAGGCCGGCACCACTGAGTTGCTTTGCTTCTGCCATGCTTGTTCTCCTTCAATAATCCCGGATTTTTAGGCCCGCTCCCGTGACAGGAGGGGGTTGGGAAAAGATGCCCCAGGCCGAAAGCGCTGCCGCGCAGCATATTATCGGCGCTGCCTCCTTCTCCCTGCCCTCTCCTGAATGGGAGAGGGTAAAGAAACCCAACAGCTCCCGTTTCAGATACAGCGAAAGCGAAGAAGCTGAAAAACCTTTTCCGTCGTGTCATGCCAACCCAACGGGGCTGACATCGTCTTGCCAAACGCATCTTTTCTCTGGCAAGCAGAGGCAGGACACTACTCCACGCTCTCTGCGCGGCAACTTCACCGGCAGAGGCGCGGCGTCAGGCTTTGCCCTGGCTGAACAGTTCATCCAGCTTTTGCTCGTACTCGTGGTAGCCGAGGAAGTCGTACAGCTCCATGCGTGTCTGCATGGTATCGACCACGCCCTTCTGGTGGCCATCCTTGCGAATCGCCTCATACACCGCGAGCGCAGCCTTGTTCATGGCGCGAAACGCAGACAACGGGTACAACACCATATTTGCGCCTGCCCCGGCCAGCTCCTCGCGGCTGAACAGCGGTGTAGCACCGAACTCGGTGATGTTGGCCAGCAGCGGCGCGCCGCCGATCCCGTCGGAAAAGGCCCGGTAGTCATCCAGGGTATGAACGGCCTCGGCAAAAATACCGTCAGCGCCCGCTTCAAGGCAGGCCCGTGCACGCTCGATGGCCGCTTCCAACCCTTCTTTCTGGAAAGAATCGGTACGCGCAATAATGAAAAAGTCGGCATCAAAACGGGCATCAGCCGCAGCCTTCACGCGATCGACCATTTCATCTTTGCTGACAATCTCCTTGTTGGGGCGATGCCCGCAGCGCTTCTGCGCCACCTGGTCTTCCAGGTGCACGGCGCCTGCACCGGCGCGGATCATCTCTTTCACTGTGCGGCCGATATTGAACGCGCCGCCCCAGCCGGTATCGATATCCACCAGCAGCGGCACTTCCGTGGCACCACTGATGCGGCGCACATCTTCCAGCACATCATTGAGGCTGGTCATGCCCAGATCCGGCAGCCCGTACGACGCATTGGCAACGCCGCCACCGGACAAATAAATGGCGCGGTAGCCCACGCGCTCGGCCATCATGGCGCAATACGCATTGATCGTGCCCATGATCTGTAGCGGCTGTTCCTCCGCGAGTGCCTTGCGGAACCGTCCGCCAGCGGTGAGTGCTGTCATGTGCTGCTTCTCCTGTGTCTGTTCTGTTGCTCTTGGCTGTGCGCTGTTCTTTCCTCTAAGGAACAGAACATGGTTGTTTCTTCTGCTCCCCTCTCAAGCGTGAGAGACGAAGCCAGTGTTTGTGCTTGCATCTGTGCACCCTAACCCTGCCGGCAATTCTATCCATCTGCTGTACCAGCGCTCTGTGTGGTCTGTTGTTCAATATTCTGGCGTGCCCGGCTGATATGCCGGCGCATCAGCAATTCGGCCATTTCACCATCCCGGGCTTCCAGCGCCTCCACGATGCCGCGATGCTCGCGCAAGGCGCGCTGCGGGCGATTCGTCACGGTGGAGAACTGATACCGATACATGCGCACCATGTGATACAGGCCACCGATCAGCATCTGGATCAGCGTTTCGTTATGGCTGCCCTGAATGATCCGGTAATGAAAATCCAGATCCCCTTCGCGCTGGAAGTAAGCAACATCTTCCTTGAGATCCTGCTGCTGCTCATGCTGCACCAGCAGATCGGCCAGGCTGGCGATTTCTGCATCGGTCATGAATTGCGCTGCGAGCCGGGCGGCCATGCCTTCCAGCGCTTCGCGCACATGGTAGATTTCGATCAGTGCAGGCAGCGACAGCGACGCGACGCGCGTGCCCACATGCGGCACCCGCTCAAGCAGTTTGCGGGATTCGAGGCGACGAATGGCCTCACGCAGTGGCCCACGGCTCACGCCGTAGCGGCTGGCAAGCTCGGTTTCGCCCAGCTTTGTGCCCGGCAGCAGGTGGCCGCGCACGATATCGTCCTGGAGCCGGGAGAACACCCGATCTGCCAAGGTGCGGCCATCGCTCTCGATCAGGTCAAGGCTTGGCTCGGCGGCAGTATTCTGGTGGGGTGCAGACATCGGTCACGGCCCGGTTGTAGACAATTACAAGCTATGGGCCGTGACTTTACCTCTGCGGAGGGGCAGTTTCAAGAGGATTGTTGACAATCAGAGCGGACAAGTCGCTCCGACATACTGCCATTCTACCGAACCTCGAACATGGGCCAGCAGGCGCTGCTTCTGCTCGTTGCTCAGCTCATCGACGCTGTCGACACCCTGCGCCTGGTAATATTTCTGTGGCATATAGATATCGATCCACTGGGCTGCTACCTGATCCGCGAAGTGCTCGTCAGAGAGGCGATAGATAGGCCGATCATTCTCGCCCGTGCCGTTCAGCGCGATTCGGCCCTGAATCTCGGTGCCGAAATGCCGCAGGTCGCCCTGCTCGTCAGCCTGCCCCGACAACATCAGCATCACGCCAGCACTTTCGATTACACCTTCCTCCACGACGGTTCGGCTGATGTAACCGACCGGGAAATCATTTTGTGGATCGCCAGTGGGGCATTGACCGTTGCGGCCAGCGTAGACAATCCCATGGCCGCCTACCTGACGGATCTCAAGAAACATTGTCGCATCACCGCCGTTATCAAGCCCGCCACCGCGAGGCGTGTCTTGGCTGAATGTGAAATTGACAGCCTCTGTGGTATCTGTCCCCGCCTCGATCTCGTAGCCGCCTTCGTAGTTGTAGTTCTTCTCATTCTTTTCTTCGATCAGCTCGCAGCTACCGGGATCATCAGCGATTTCCGCGTCGGTACAGCCGCGACGCAGTGTCAGCTGATAGAAGCCGACAGCAGCGTCGAGCGCTGCGGGGTCCAGGCTCGTTGCACCAAGCTCGACCCGCGCCATCCGCACCGGCAAGCCCTCGGGCGCCGGGTCGGGCTTTTTATGCAGCAGATCGGCCACAGGCGAGCCGAGGAAGGTTCCGAGAATACGGCCGAAATCATCCGCCACCGGACGGTAGTACATGGTCGGATACATCAAGGCGTAATCGACACCGTTCTGGCCCGGCACACCATGGTGAAGAACATTGCCCAGAAAGCGGCCGCTGACCGAGATATCCGTGGTGACGTCATTGTTCATCAACCCTTGCAACGCCACATTTTCGAGCACCAGCTCATCATCCAGGCGCGCATCACGGGAGAAGCTGAGCATGTCCTTCTCGGTCTCGGCGGGATCACTGCCGCCCTGAACATGGGATAACAGCACGGAGGCCAGCCCGACGACCTCGCCGGTCGGCAACGCCAACATGGTGCCGCTCAACGTACCGAGGGGATCTGCAGCGGGCTGCTTGTCTGTACTGATCAGGTCAAAAATCGTCGCCTGGTAGTCAACTTCGTAGAAGCCGGCGCGAGTCAGTTCGGTGCTATAGGCCAGACGCGCCAGCACATCACTTTCAGTGGCAAAGATATAAGGCGCGTTATTCCCGCCCACTTCCTCGCCTACCGCATCCAGCAGCGGGCTCCAGGCATCTTTGAACTCGACAAAATCAGTGGCCTCCAGCGACCTGCCTCGCACCAGTTCATTGTAACGCTGATTGATAATACCTTCGGCGCCATGCAGTACGTCGGGCAGTTCGATGTCAGCCGTGCTGGTATCACTGTCCAGCGCCAGCAACAACGCGGCGCGGTTTCTGATCCGTGCATCGGTGGCCGGCAGCCGCCGTGGCGATTCCAGCACATCCGCGAGCGACAGGCGCTGCACACCCCAGACAGTGCCATCCTCACCCAAGGTCGTGAGAATCGCCAGTTGCGGCAAAGCGGCGCGGCCAATCGGCAGCACGTTGCCGAGATAAACCCCGTAGCCCAGGAAGAACTCGATGCTGGTCGCACTTTCCGGGCATACTGCAGCCCCGGCCGGCACTATGCGCCCGTCCACCTCGGTGGGCTCGGTGTAGGTGCGCCCGAGGGAGGCGCCACAGCGGTAGCCGAGATTCAGCAAGCGCGGCCCGACGAACTCCACCAGCATATCCCCGCGCGGTGTCTCCTCACACAGCGCCCCTGCCGGGCAGCCCGGCAAATCCACATTGGAGAAATCTTCCTTGCCATTACAGCCTGCGAGCACCGCAAGTAGCACGGTGGCGCCAGCGGCGGAAAGGAAACGGGTCAATTTCATCATGTCGAAAATTCTCGGTTAGATTTCGCCTGTGGCTGGGCACAGTACCCGGCGCGGCAAGCAGGGTAAACCCTGGCCTGTCGCCATATTGCCGCCACTTAATATCCTCTCACCACTACACTGCCTTCTATCGCCAGCTCGCTGTCCGGCTCGCCCACCAGCCCAGGCAGCCCACCCTCGGCATAGCCCAGATAGACGACCAGGTAACGCTGACCCGGCTCCCGTGGCAGAGTTCCCTCAATGTAAGCGTAGCGCAACCAGCTTTCCTGGAAGCGTCGCGTAAAGACGTTATCCACTTGCAGCAACGGCTGGCCCTGTTCATCGAGCAACAGCAGCTGGGGGTGAAGGTAGCGGCCACGCTGTTTGAAACTCAGTACGCGCACGCCGCTCAATTCATCCGATAGCGCCAGCACTCGCGCTGGCAACCAGCTACCGCCGAGGTAAATACGGGCGCTCTGCCCGTCCGCGTACTGCAGCAGCCGCTCCTTGCCGGGCCGCAACGCCTGAGCTTCCTCCAGCAGCGTCAGGCAACAGCCTGCCTCCACGGGAGTGACAGTTTCCAGGTAAGCGCCGTCCAGCGCCGGCTCGATAGGCTCGTAGGCCGGCACCCGC
Source organism: Alcanivorax quisquiliarum (assembly GCF_023051175.1). Classification (GTDB taxonomy): domain Bacteria; phylum Pseudomonadota; class Gammaproteobacteria; order Pseudomonadales; family Alcanivoracaceae; genus Isoalcanivorax; species Isoalcanivorax quisquiliarum. The sequence goes on from NZ_JALKII010000001.1 coordinate 356,438, forward strand.
GCCTCGTTGGCGCGCCGCTCGGCGGCAAGATCAACACGCTGCCGGGTTACCTGCCCGTCACCATCAATGTAGGTGACGAAGCGCTCCTGTTCCGGCACCTCTTCTCGATCCCGTGGTGGCGCGTGCTCGACCGGTTCACGATCGCCAGCTTCTTCCACCTGGTAGGCGAGCAGCTCGTCGTCCGTGATGGCAGGCGCCACAACGGATTCCTCCGTGTGCTGCACAGGCTGCTGCCTAGCCGGCTCGGCCGGTATCTCGCCCGTGACCAGATTGCCCTGCTCGTCCATATAGACGTACAAGCCACCGCCCTGTCCGCCTGTCGAGCAGGCAGACAGCAGCAGGCACAGCAGCGCGATGCTGATCCCGTTACGCATCAGAACCGGGTACGAAAAGCCAGGCCGAACATGGTAATCGACGCCTTGGTTGAAATATCCAGGCCCGCATAGGGGTTGTAGACCAGGTTGTTGATGCCGGTGCAGTTGGCGGCGCAACTGGTGCCCGCCGGAATATCATCCCGGCTCTGCAGCACACCCACAGCAAGATCCACCTCGGTATTCTTGTCCCAGCGATAGCCCAGCCCGAGGCTGTAATATCGCGCCTTGTTGATCGGTACCAGCGGCGCACGCCGATCATCCGGTATCGCCGAGGCACGCGGCTCGAATCCTGCTCGCAGGGCAAGGCGGTCGGTCATCGCGTATTCGGCACCGAAGGCAAGGTTCCAGGTGGATTCATATCCGAGTGGAAAATAAAGGCTGGTGGGCGTAGAGCCTGGTGAGAACAGGCGTGCCAATGCCAGCGCCGCGTTCGTGCCGTCAAACTGGAAGTTGAACGCATCCCACTCCTTGTAATCTACCCACACTGCGTCGATATTCAGCTGCAAGCGCTCGGTCGGCTTGAACTTTATGCCAGTTTGAAAATGCGCCGGCATAACCAGATCCATGTTCAGCTGCCCCACATCTTCCGGCGCGAGATAACTTGGCACCCCCAGCACCGCCAGCGCGATGGCACCCGTCGGGCTGGAACCGATACCGTTTACCGTTTCCCGCGCTGCGTTGGAATAAGCGATCCGGTAGCGGCCACGCATATGCACTTTGGTCGGCGCGTGCCACACCGCACCCCACGCAAAGCGCTCGTTCGGCTCCCACAACACGCCCAGATTGTACGACGGGCTGAAACGCTGATGCATGGCAACATCCATGGAGGCCAGGCTCTTGAACGGCCCGAGCCCTTCGTTCGGGCGACAGATACCGAACAGGATAATATCCAGCGCAAAATTCGACTCGCCCTTGAACGGTGCGCACAGGCTTTCATCGATGATGCGCGCAAAGCCAAGCAATTCATTCGGCGACCGGAAATCGGTTTCCAGGGCAACAGCCTGATAAGAGAAACCGATCGAGGCACCAATGGCGAGCGTGTCGTTGACCTGATAACCCACCGACGGCGCCAGATAGGTGATCCGGTTCAGTGCCACCCTGCGGCCCATGAAATTGCCCGGATCGCCATCGTCACGATAAAAACCTGCGGCCATGGGCAAATAAGTCGCCGTGGCAAACGTGAACTTCGAGCCTGGGGGCTTGATCGAGAATGCCGGGATCGGCCCAGCCACAAGTGGCCCCGGCGGCAAATCCACCAGATCATTCACGATCGGCAGATAAAGCGACACACCCGCAATGGTGCTGGTACTGCTGCGAAAGTTGCGGCACACATCCGAGCCGTCGTTGGGTGTATCGGCGCACACCACCGGGTCGTCGGAAAAGCCGAAGACGTTATAACCTGGCGGCGCGCTGAATTTTGATTCAACGGACATATCCACCGCCAGGAACTGGAGGTCCATGCGGCGCCCTTCCAGCCGTGCCAGACCAGCAGGATTGAAGTGAATCGACATGATACCCGGCGGGTCCGCGGTCACCGCATGCGCCATGCTCATGGCTCGCACATCAATGCCCAGGTTGGTCGCCAGCTGTGCGCTCGCGGTGAAACTGGCGAACATCAGCCCCAGCGCCAGGCCGAGCTTCGCAAATCTACTGCTCATGGACATCAGCCCCCCTCTGGCCGGCCACATCATCAAGCGCCCGGCTTCAGGCCCGTCACATCAATCGGCAGCGAAATGCCGAGCAACACGTCTGGCGAATCCTCGGTCAGGCCAAAACCAAAGCTGATATTGATGATCCGGTTGCTGGAGGTGCGCAAACCCAGGGAAGTGTTGAGAATACTGCTGGTGGAATCGCTGGATTCCGCCACATAACGACCGCCGTGCTGATTGCTGTCGAAATGGAAACGGGAGGCGAAGTTGTACGACTGCTGATAGCTCGCCGATACCGACACTTCGTAAGACAGCGCATAAGCCAGGCCCATGGAAAAACTGATGCTGTCACCGGGCTCCACCCGCCGCAATGTGCCCGTGCCCCGGCGCTGACGCAGGCCCGTAGCATTGAACGCCTTGGTGTAGCCAATTGAGCCGAACAGCACCACCGGATCAACAATCTTGCTCATGCTGACGCCGCCGCCCAGGGAGTAATAGCCTTTTCCGCTGGATAGCTCGTTCAACACATTGATGTCGTAGGGGCTGTCACCTGTGGCGGTAGAAAGCGTGGTGTAAAGGGTCGTGTTGACGCCGCCCGGCCGCACCGGAAACGGCTGATAGCGCAGCCCGAAGCTGACATCACCCAAGGCCACCGATTGCGTGTCCTTGTTGGTGTCGTATTTGTATTGCACAGGCAGCCGGGTGTTGAACGTCAGGTTATTACGCAGCCCGTAATCCACCGATAGCGATGCGCCGAACGCATGCTCCGCGTCGTTCTCGATGCGGTAGCGATTCAGCGAACCACTGGATTCATCAATGCCGATATCAATCGTATCGTTGCGGTAGTAGCTGTAATCACCCGAGAAGTTCACTGCCAGCCGGCCAGCTGCCAGGAGCGAATACTGCCGCTCGGAAGCCTGGAAAACCTCTTCCAGGTTACTTTCTTCCGTAACGTCCGTCTCGCGCTGCTGCAATGCCTCGCGCGCGGCCTCTGTCTCATCTTCAGGCGCAACCTGTGCCGACGCACCGGCCGCTGCCAAGAGCCATGCCAGAAGAATCATGCTCTGGCCTGCCCACCCCCGGAAACGCTGAAAGCACATCATCATTCGTTATTCTCGTTGTTGTAAAATCAATGAGAGTCTGTTGGGTCTCAGTTGGTACTTGAGCTGTTATTTGTTGCGGTAATAGGTTCTCGTCGGCACATTGATGACCCGCTCGACCCCTTCACGATCCGTGGTCAATACTGGCACCAGTGTGCCCGCTCTATCCGCCCACTGCTCCATCGGCCGGGTGAATACCGGAAACTCCTGAAACGCCAGCATATTGATGGTCTGCTCATCAATCTGGCGCAGGTCATAATCGGTCAGCGCGAGGCCATCACGCGGCTCGAAGCCGTTCGGGAAAACGATGAACAGCACGTTCTGGTCCCAGATTTCCTCGAACTTGGATTCGGTAAAGCTGATATTGCCAAGCGCCGGGTCGGCCACGTAAATGTGCCCGTCGCGCCACTCACGCAGCACCACGAAATGTTTGAAACCGCCATAGGCAATCGGCACGATCGCCGGGTGATCCAGTGTGCGCAGGTCTTTCATCTGAGCGCGAAACCCGCCGCTGGGATGCCCCAACGCGGTAGCGAGCCGGCGCATGTCGAGCAGGGAAAATCCGCGCCGCTCGACGATCTTGTCCGTTTCGCCAAAGCGCAGCAGGCCCTCCATGATCTGGCGCTCGTCGAACTGCCGTCCCAGATACTGGTTCAGAACAGTTGTCAGCGCAGCAGAACCACAGGAATAGTCATATGCCTGGCGGGTCAGGTTGCGGTAGCGGAATTCGGAAACAGGCTTGGCCAGAATGTCGCGCTCGGCGACGGGGCCCTCGTGCGTGGGGTGCTCATAATGGATATAACCGCGGGGGTGTTCCTCCACCACGGCAATCTGATTGACGGCAAAGAAGATCAATGCCACGCCCAGCACACTTACCAGCATCTGCGATGCCCTTTTTATTATATATGTTTGTTATTTCACTGATCTGGCGCGGCCAGATCCCACCCGGTTTCAAAATTCATCCGCCGCTCCTGGTTACCGAAGCGCTACGGGATGTTGCATGGTAGCTCAGGAAAGGCAGCACATTGTTGGCTTTTTGTAACGACCAGCTCCGAAAAGCAAACGGGCCCGGTACTGATACCGGACCCGCTTGCGGTCATCAAGCTGGCAAAACTTACTTGCCGTTGATGGAGACGACGGTACCACCCAGATCAAGGCCGGAGATGTAGACGTTACCCAGATAGGCCTGGTTTGCGCCCGCATTGGCGTTCAACGAAACGCGATCCATGGCGATCTCGATACCGCTCATTCCTGCACCCAGTGCCAACTCCAGCCCGTTGTCAGTCAGCGAGCCTGTGGTGCCGGTCAGGTTAACACCGGTGATCTCGATCTCGTCGATACCAATGGCGCCGCCAACAACACCGCCACTCAGATCATTCAACTTGAAGTTGCTGATACCCAGGGTGCCGATTTGACCAGCGGTAATATTCAGGAAATCAGAGGCACCTGCACCCAGCTCGATCTCCATGCTGAAGTCATCAATATTGATGTCCATCGAATCGAGAATGCGGGTGTTGCCATCGGCTTGGCCCACCTGGGTGTTCAGGTTAGCCATGCCAGCCTCGAGATCATTGCCGTCGGTGCCCGGCATGACATGGATGTCCCCCGTGGCAATCTTCAACTGGTCCACATTCACACCAACGCGCAGCACACCATCGCCACCGCGAGTACCGGAATCCAGATCAATACGCAGGCCGCCATCAATCACAAGATCGGTGAGCAACAACAACCCGGGATCGGTGAAGACCGGGTCGTTATCTACATCGACACCAGTCTGGAAACCATCAGTGTCTTCGATACCGACGTTGAGAGTAATCTGGTCGAGGTCCATGATGATTGAAATACCATCCTGACCGGTCACCCCGGAAAGAGCCGCATCGTCCATTGCCTGCATGGCGAAGCCGGTCGCCGGCAGAGTAGCAATAGCGGATACGAGCGCGAGTTTCCTGAAAGCTTTCATTTATTATCTCCTAGGCGTGCACAACGCTTATTATTTTTTCGTTTTTGCAGTGCCCTCTGTCGTGGCGTGCTGCGGAGATCACATTAACACTACCGATACAAAACCACCAACAACCGTTACGAACGTTCACTCGCTAATCACAAAACAGTAAGTCACTGTTTTAAAAGGAATTAAAAGCAGGCGATCCAAGCATCGCATGATCCGTCGAACTGCCGTTCGTCGCTTTGTCATCACCGAGAGTTACAGTCGGTAACGTACGCCAGTACAAAAATCAGGCGCGCCGGCCGCCCCGTCAGACAATCTGGTTGCCGCCCCTGCACTACTCCAGCCACCTGCCCCGCCACAGTCGGCCACGGCAACCAACACCGAAAGGTCGCCCTCTACCGGTTCGGCGGGTACACTCTCCGCCCATTCACCCGGGCTGGCCCGGCACGAAGCTTGAACACTTGCTCGGCCCCGACAATGACGTGCTTGCCATAGCCGGCCACGCAGAGCATCAGGTCGTATCGAGAACAGGCCATATTAGAGAGCCTCATGAACCGCACCACCGCTCCCGCCCCACTCAGCACCGTATTTCATGACGGCTATTGCTGGCGCCTGGGCGGGGCTCCCGCACATTCGCGCCACGTTCATGCCGGCGAAACCGCTGCACTGTCAGAGCTGCCCGCTGCGGCAGAAGCGTGGCTGGCCGGGCATCCGGGCCGCTGGGTGGTGGGCGTGCTGGCCTACGAAGCCGCAGCCTTGCTGCACCACACCGATTGCGCTCATGCGCCGATGACGCCGCTAGCGGTGCTCCATTTTTATGAGCACTTGCCGGGCGCCGCTGTGCTGCCCGCAGCCGCACAACCGTTCACGTTACGTGAGCCCTTTCGGCACGACTGGGCACGGCCGCAATATCTGTCGGCAGTAGAGAAAATCCGGGCTTATCTGCGCGCCGGCGATTGCTATCAGGTGAACCTTGCGCAACGTTTCAGTAGCCGCTACGACGGCGACAGCTTGAATGCCTGGTTACGTTTGCAGGCCGATCACCCCGCTCCCCATGCCAGCTATTTCGATTATGGCGAGGGGCAGATATTCGGTGTCTCGCCAGAACGCTTTCTCGCCATCAACGGCCGTGAAATCCTGACCGAGCCGATCAAAGGCAGTCGGCCGCGTGGCATCGATCATGCACAAGACGCCCAACTTGCCCGGCAGTTGCTCGAAAGCAACAAGGATCGCGCCGAAAACCTGATGATCGTGGATCTGCTACGCAACGATCTGGGCCAGCTATGCCGGCCGGGCAGTATCACAGCCGCCCCGCTTTTCGAATTGCGCCAGTTTTCCAACGTGCAGCATCTGGTCTCGACGGTTCGAGGCACGCTGCGTGACGACGTGCCCCCGCTCGCGGCGCTGCTGGCCTGCTTTCCCGGCGGCTCGATCACTGGCGCCCCCAAGCGGCGGGCCATGCAGATCATTCGCGAGCTGGAGCCGGTGGCACGAGGTTTTTATTGCGGCAGCCTGTTTTGGCAATCGGCGGATGGCCGTTTCGATTCGAGCATATTGATTCGTACCTTGCAGGCGCACCAAGGCGAGATTGTCTGCCATGGCGGCGGCGGCATCGTCTACGATTCTGACCCTGAGCTGGAATATGCAGAGAGCATTTTCAAGGTGGAGAAACTGATGGCGGCGCTGGGCTGACAGGATGCTGTGACGGCTTGTGCACTGCCAGGCCAGAGTGCGCCTTTCACACATGGTTGATGCGCTGGTTTGGCGGCTGGTTGATGGCGGTCAGATGGCTGGTTTGGCGCACCCTCTCCCCCGGCCCCTCTCCCATCAAGGGAGAGGGGAGATTGCTGCCCCACCTTTAGCGGCAAGGATTACTGCCTGCCTTCCTGAGCTTGCCAGGAGAGTGCTGTGGGTCTTCTTCAGCCTGTGAGAACATCGGTCTTCTTCAGTCCGGGAGAGGAGAAACTGTTTGCTTTCCTTCGCGCCCGAGAGGAAAAGCTATCTGCTTTCTTCGACCCCGAGAGGATAAGTTGTCCGCCTTTCTCTGATGCTTGCTTGATGATTCTTTACCGCTTACCGAGTAGCGCCGCGTCTTGAATTGCCGCACTGCGCTTTCCACATTTTCCACGCTTTTCAGCTCACGGCAGCGCCACGCCGCCTTCCGGCTCGATACTCGGTTGCTCCGTTGCTCCGTTGCTCCGTTGCTCCGTTGCTCCGTTGCTCCGATGCTCCATTGCTCCGTTGCTCCGTTGCTCCGTTGCTCCGTTGCTCCGATGCTCCGATGCTCCGATGCTCCGATGCTCCGATGCTCCGATGCTCCGATGCGATCAGAGCGTCAAGTCGCGGTGGCTCGCCTGCAAAATCGCCCGCTTCAGCTCTTCGTAATTGTTCATTGCCGGGAACTGTGGAAACTCGTCAATCACATTCTGCGGCGCGTGCAGCAGAAAGCCTGCGTCGGCCTCAGCGAGCATGGTGGTGTCGTTATAGGAATCACCGGCGGCAATAACGCGATACTGCAAGCTGTGAAATGCCTTGACCGACATTCGCTTGGGGTCTTTCTGCCTTAGTTTGTAATCGGTGATGCGGCCGTTGGCGTTCACCTCAAGCTTGTGGCACAGCAGTGTTGGCCAACCCAGCTGGCGCATCAGCGGCTGGGCAAATTCATAGAAAGTGTCGGAGAGAATGACGACCTGGAAGCGCTCGCGCAGCCAGTCAAGAAACTCGCGTGCGCCTTCCATCGGGCCCATCTGGTCGATCACGGCCTGGATATCGGGCAGGCCATAGCCATGCTCATCCAGGATGCGCAGGCGCTGCTTCATCAGCACGTCGTAATCAGGGATATCGCGGGTGGTGGCGCGCAGCTCGTCGATGCCTGTGCGCTCGGCGAAGTTGATCCAGATCTCCGGTACCAGCACACCTTCCAGATCAAGACAGACGATTTCCACGGTATCCCCCAGGGCAGCAATGACAGTGAATGAAAGCGGCGTCAATGTAGCCCCGCAGGCAATTCAATGCAACGCCCCGCGCCCTGATTACAAGCATAGGGTTATAAGCATAGAACCAGATGGCGGTTCAGCCACCTGGCCGGCGCTGGTAGACTGGCCGGCCCCGACCAAGCCGACCAGAGCAGCACGATGACTTTGACCGAACAGCAGATCCTTGACTGGAATGACGCCCTGCAACAAGCCACACCGCGGGCGCTGCTGGAGCAGGCGTTGGCCCGCTTTGAGAATATCGCCATTTCGTTCAGCGGCGCCGAAGATGTGGTGCTGATCGATCTGGCGACACGCATCAACCCGAATGTTCGCGTCTTCACGCTGGATACCGGCCGCCTGCACGCGGAGACATACCAGTTTCTGGATCGGGTGCGCGAGCGTTATCAGATTGATATCGAGGTAATGTTCCCCCAGGCCGAAGCGGTGCAACAGCTGGTCACCGAGAAGGGCCTGTTCAGTTTCTACCGCGACACCCATCATGAGTGCTGCGGCATCCGCAAGGTCGAGCCGCTCAAGCGCAAGCTGGCCACCCTTGATGCCTGGATTACCGGCCAGCGCAAGGATCAATCCCCCACCCGCAATGACATTCCGCTGGTGCAGCGGGATGAAGCACTGGCCGCTCCCGGCCGGCAGCTGGTGAAGTTCAATCCGCTCGCCAACTGGAGCTCCACTCGGGTCTGGGACTATATCCGGGGCAATGACGTGCCCTATAACAGCCTCCACGAACAGGGTTTTGTGTCAGTCGGCTGCCAGCCCTGCACCCGGCCGGTGCTGCCCAACCAGCACGAGCGCGAAGGCCGCTGGTGGTGGGAAGAGGCAACCCAGAAGGAATGTGGCCTGCACGCAGTGAATCTGCGCGAAGCCTGAGGCTTGCCGCCCCTGGCAATCAGGGGGCGGCCGTCAAAGCACCGGTAGCGGAATATCTGCAAACAGCGTGGCGAGCTCGTCACGGTTCTGGCAGGCAACAGCGCTATCCACCAGCTCGCGTGTCAGATGCGGCGCAAATTCGTTGATGAACTGGTACATGAAGCCGCGCAAAAAAGTGCCCTTGCGGAAACCGATGCTGGTGGTGCTCGCCTCGAACAGATGATCCGCATCCAGTTTCACCAGGCCGGTATCCCCCGGTTCCAGTGCCATATGAGCGATGATGCCCACCCCCATGCCGAGCCGAACATAGGTCTTGATGACGTCGGCATCCGCGGCGGTGAACACCACTTTCGGCGTCAGCCCGTGGCTGCGGAATGCCTCGTCCAGCTTGCTGCGGCCGGTAAAGCCGAAGGTGTAAGTGACCAGCGGATGCTCGGCCAGTTTCTCCAGAGTGAGATTTCTCTCTTTCGTCAGCGGATGCCCTTGCGGTACCACTACACTGCGGTTCCAGCGATAGCACGGCATCATGATCAGGTTCGAGAACAGCTCCAGCGCTTCGGTGGCAATGGCAAAATCCACGGTGCCGTTGGCGGCCATTTCGGCAATCTGCATCGGCGTGCCCTGATGCATATGCAGAGACACATCGGGAAATCCGTCGGTGAACTTGCGGATCACGGGTGGCAATGCATAGCGCGCCTGGGTATGCGTGGTGGCGATACTGAGCTCGCCGCGCGTCTCGTCACGAAATTCCTGCGAAACCCGTTTGATCGATTCCACCTTCTGGAGGATCTCGTCTGCCAGTTGCAGCACCGCCTGCCCGGCCGGCGTGACATGCGTCAGGTGCTTGCCCGAGCGGGCAAATATCTCGACGCCGAGCTCGTCCTCCAGCATACGGATCTGCTTGCTGATACCCGGCTGGGAGGTGAAAAGCGCCTGTGCCGTGGCCGAAACGTTCAGATCGTGCCGTGCCACTTCGCAGATATAGCGCAACTGCTGAAGCTTCATAGAGGTCGCACCGGTTATAAGAAACGACCGTCAGTATGCTACTTGCGTATAAAAGATGCCACGGGGCCGTGCTCAGGCTTCGCCGCTGCGCTCGTTGGTGACGCCGTGCGGCACATGCCCGGCTGCCACATGGCGTGCAGCCGATTCGCAGTGCCGAGCCTGATCGTCGAAGAACACATCGGCGGCGAAAGCCTCCAGAAAAGCACCTTTGTCCAGACCGCCCAGAAACAGGCTCTCATCAATACGGACGCCCCATGCACGCAGGGTACGCACCACCCGTTCATGCGCGGGCGCTGATCGCGCCGTGACCAATGCGGTGCGGATCGGGCTCTGCTCGGGGCTGAATTCGCTCTGCAACCTGTGTAATGCCGAAAGGAAACCCTTGAAAGGCCCACCGGAAAGCGGCTCATGAGCGGCGCGACGCTCGTTTTCGGCAAACGCCTCCAGCCCGCTCTCCTGGAAGATCCGCTCCGATTCGTCGGAAAACAGCACCGCATCGCCATCAAAAGCGATGCGCAGCTGGCCATCATGGCGCCCCAGCGCGCCGCTGGGCAAAATCGTGGCCGCCGCATAGCCGGCAGCCAGCGCCTCGCGGACATCTTCTGCCGCAGTAGAGAGAAACAGATGCGCCCCGAATGCGGATACATAACGGTGCGGGCTTTGCCCGCCAGCGAAGGCTGCCCGTGTGATCGGCAAGCCATAATGCTCAATGGAGTTGAACACCCGAAGGCCGGTGTCGGAGCTGTTACGCGACAGCAAGATCACTTCCACCCGCGTATCGTCACCAGCAAGGGTATTGATGCCCAACAACTTGCGCACCAGCGGGAAGGCGTCGCCCGGCTCAAGCGCCTCGTCCTCGTGCGCAACCTGATATTCGCGATAGGCATCCAGCCCGTGCTCTTCGAAAACACGGTGGCTCTCGCTGAGATTGAACAACGCACGCGAGCTGATGGCTACCACCAGCTTACCGTCGAAACTTACCGGCATCTCTTCTTCCTGGCCTGTCGTGATGTGTACCCTGATGCCTGCCCCACCGGGCGGCTTGCACGATATATAGCGCACGGGCCGTCGCGGTCGTCAAATGGGCCTGTTCTCGCACCGCAACTTCTGGCATAAAGTCGCCAGGGCCTGATGAGCATATGCTCGCCGTAACAGCCCGCCGTCAGCTTCGCCGATACGCGCCGCGAAGTCACCTGCCACTCAGGGGAAAGGGAGTCATCCATGGCTGCAAAGAAGGTAAAAGATCGGGTAGAAGAACTGCAAGAGCAGATTCGCAAACTGGCCGAACGCTTCGACCGCGAGCGGGAAAAACAGGTGGCTGCCCTGGAAAAGCAGCTCGACAAAGCCCGGCAGCGTGTCACCAGGGAAATCCGACGCCAGCGAGAAAACCTCAATCAGTTCGAATCCCTCCAGAACGAGTATCGTGAAAAAGCGAATACCAAGCTGAAAAAGCAGCTGGAGCGCGCCCGCAAGGCGGTCGAGGAAACGCGCGAGCGTGTAACCGAGTCCGAGGCCCGGCGCATCCTTCTGGAAACCGAGGTCAAAGTACTGAAGGCCACCGCCAAGCAGGCTCACAGCCTGGCCAAGGTGATCAGCCAATACGAGAAGGATCTGGAAAAGCGCGTCCGGGAGATTGAGAAGAAATCGCTCCCTGGCGCAGTAAAGACGGCAACGAAGACCACAGCAAAAACCAGCGCAGCGGCCACATCGAAAGCTGGCAAAGCGAAGAAAAAATCCGGCGACGGCAAGGCGTCCGAGAAGACGAGCACTGCAAAAGCTGCTGTGAAGCACGCATCGACCAAGAACGCATCGGCCAAGCAAACACCTGTGAAGAAAGCACCTGCCAAGAAAGCGACTGCCAAGAAAGCACCCGCAAAGAAAGCATCTGGCAGCAAAAGCACCGTAACAGCCGCTGCCGAGGCACCGGCAAGCAAGGCCACCGCCACAAAGGCCAGCGCGCCAGCGAAGAAAGCACCGGTAAAGAAAGCACCGGCAAAGAAAGCGCCAGCTAAAAAAGCACCAGCCAAAAAAGCACCGGCCAGAAAAGCCACCACTGGCACGGCAGCCACCGGGAACCCGGCCACTGCCAAAGCCTCTTCGGCGCCATCATCCCGTAACACACCTGTCAGCGACAACTCAGCTACCGAATAAGCCTCGTCCGGCCCGCCATGCCGCTGCGTATCAGCGCCGGCACGGCGGGCTCTTCAGTCGCCTCGCCAGAGCAACGTGGCAGTCACAGAGCACATCACCGAGTGCTGCAACAGCACAGCAGGAAGGCACTGCCTGCCACCCACCCGAGCCCGTCCCGCCCTGCTCAAGCTGGCTGCAACATACCGTCGAAATGCCGCACCACCGGCTCCTTGTGCGCCCGTCCCAGCGCCGGCAGACCTTTCTCCACCGCCATATAAGCGGCCTTCTGGATCGTCTTGCGCGCCGTCGCGACCACGCCCCGGCTGAACGCATTCAGCCGTACACAGGCAACCAGCGCGTCAAAATATTGCGCCAGCGCATCGTCACAGAGCTCGCGCATCACCGCGACCAGCTGCACCGAATAACCGCTGGCGCCGCTGAGATAGGCCGTGAATACGCGCTGGATCTCCGTGGTGCGGGCCTCCGACATCGGCAGCCTTATCCGCAGCTCGTTACCCTGTACCAGCGCCAGCGTGCGAAAGTGATCGGCCAGTGCCTCGCGCTCTGCGGGCCCTGCCTTGCCAATCAGGCTGCGAATCAGGGCACGGGCCGCCTTGCTGATCACCTTGACGCCACCTTGCACCATGGTCGCAACGCTGCCCTGAGCGCCCACCGCCTGAATGGGCCCGTCGAAAAACGCAGCCATAAGATCACTCAGAAAACTATCGAGCAATGGCACCAGGTGCACTTGCTCTCCCGGCGCTTCAAGAAACGCATCCAGGTGTAACCGCAGCTCGTCCGAAACAGGAAACGCCAGCGTCATGGCCGCAGAATTCATTTCGACTCCATCAGATCCGATAACAACGGAGCCGGATTGTAACCAGTCGTGAACGCCCCCCGTTGACCACAAAGAAGCGCACTGCGGGCAGTCAGGCCGATGACACCCTATGCGCAGCCAACTGATCGCCATTGCGGCAACACCGCCAGCAAGCGGGCGGCAGCCGCTTCCACCGCCTTGCCCTGCTCCGCCTCCAATTGCTCTCGGTGCTGATCCTGTTGCCGGCGATCCGCCCGCGCCAGCGCCTGCCGTTGTACGCCTCGTGCAAACGGCTCGGCTGCGGCCGCCAGTTGGTGGATGGCGGCGAGATCCACCGGCTGCTGCGGCGGCTCCACCAGCAGATCAAGCAGTGTTGCCATGCGCAGTGCGCCCTCGGTCACGTTCACCTGCCCCTGCACCACCGTGCGCGCCAGCACCTCAAGCTGATCCAGCACACGCGCCTGTTGCGTGCGCCGCTGTGTGCGCAGTGCCTGACGATGCAGCCACACCCGGCGCCAGAGCCACGCGGCATAGCCCCCTAAAGCCAGCAAGATTGCTCCGCCTGCCATTGACCAGATTGTCATCTCCTTGCTCCCGGTTTTCAGGTATCTTGGCGCTTGGTCAGCATCCCATATGGGCTGACAAACCACTCGGCCCGTTATTGAATTAACGCGACAGATCACCATCTTAGCTGATATTCGAGCTGTTACCGCCGCAGCAGCTTGTGAACCGGAACGCACCGCCGAAGGCAGGCAGGCGAACACAGATCAGGGAGACGATGTGCCGGCAGTGACAGAGCAGAGTTTCACTTCGGCCTGGGCCGCAATCGCGCCCTGGGTGCCGCTGCTCACGGGGCTGGGCGTCATCATGGCGATTGCCTCCACCATCGCCATCCCCTGGCTGATCGTGCGCATGCCGGCGGATTACTTTGTCACGCGCCGCAAACCGCGTCTGGAGCGAGGGCCGCTGGTGACACTATTCTGGCTGCTGCGCAACACGCTTGCCGTGCTGCTGGTGCTGGCCGGTATTGCCATGCTGGTGTTGCCCGGCCAGGGCTTGCTGACGATTCTGATCGGCATCGGTATCAGCACCTTTCCGGGGAAATACCGTATTGAACGCGCTATCATGCGCCGCGCTGCCGTTTACCGCAGCGCCAACTGGATACGACGCCGGGCCGGCCGTATACCATTGCAATATCCCGCCGCTGGCGATGATAGCGGCCCTGACACCCCTGATTGACGGAGACACCGTGGCGCTGACAGCCCTGCGTTGGCGGGAAGACCGCCTTGAACTGCTTGATCAACGTTTGCTGCCCGCGCAAAGCCGCTGGCTTACCTGCCATAGCGCCGACGACGTGGCCGGTGCCATCCGTGACATGGCAGTACGCGGTGCGCCAGCAATCGGCATCAGTGCGGCATATGGGGTGGTGCTCGCCGCCCGCGCACTGGGCGCCGCGGCCACGGCCGCCACACTGACGCCCGCACTGGACACACTGGCTGCCAGCCGCCCCACCGCCGTCAATCTGTTCTGGGCGCTGGCGCGCATGCAGCGCATCGCAGCAACACAGCAAGGCGCAACGCTGATCCAGGCCCTGACCAACGAAGCGCTCGCGATTCACGACGAAGACCGCCGCATGAATCACCGCCTTGCCGCATTCGGCCTGCCCTTGCTGCCGGAAGGCGGCCGCATCTATACCCACTGCAATACCGGCGCGCTGGCCACCGGCGGCCATGGCACCGCACTGGGTGTGCTGCGCTCCGCTTGGACAGCGGGCCGTATTCGCGGCGTGATCGCGGGTGAAACGCGGCCCTGGATGCAAGGCAGCCGGCTGACCAGTTGGGAGCTGATGCAGGAAGGCGTGCCGGTGACGCTGGTCACCGACAACAGTGCCGGCCATCTGATGCAGCGCGGTGAAGTGCAGGCGGTGATCGTCGGCGCCGACCGCATCACTGCAAATGGCGACACTGCAAATAAAATCGGCACCTACGGGCTGGCCGTGCTGGCCCGGCATCATGGCATTCCGTTTTATGTTGCCGCACCGCTCTCTACCATTGATCCGGCGCTGCCCGACGGCAGCAGCATTGTGATCGAAGAGCGGGACGCAAGCGAAGTGCGGCAAATCCAGGGGACGCCGATTGCGCCGGCCGAGGTGCCCGTCCAGAACCCGGCCTTTGACGTGACGCCGGCCGCGTTGATCACTGCCATTATTACGGAGCATGGCGTCATCCACGCTCCGGATACTGCTAACATGGCCGCCTACCTGGCCAATATTGAAGGCCGCGACGTTGACGATGCCGGGGTGAACCCATGAGCCAACCCACTGATTCTTCTGCACGCCCCTGGTCGCCTGCCCGCTTTCGCGAAGCGGCGCGGCAGATAGCGGCCACCGGGCAGCGCATTTATCACCATGGCTGGTCGCCGGCCACCAGCAGCAATTATTCCATGCGGCTGAACGACCGCTACTGCGCTGTGACAGTTTCCGGCCGCGACAAAGGCCAGCTGACCGAAACCGATATCATGGTCGTCGATCTTGATAACCAGCCCGCCTCGCCCGGCAAACCGTCAGCGGAAACCGGGCTGCATACCCAGCTTTACCGGCAGCTGCCCGACGCCGGCGCCGTGCTGCATACACATTCTGCGGCAAGCACCGTGCTCACCATGCATTATCCGCACGAAACCGTCTGGCGCCTGCAAGGCTATGAGTTGCTGAAAGCGTTTTCCGGCGTTACCACGCACGATTGGCAACTGGATATCCCGGTGTTCGACAACACCCAGGATATAGACTTGCTGGCGCGTCACGTCGAGCAGGCCATGGCCGACGGCAACATCAGCCATGCCTATCTGATCCGTGGCCACGGCGTTTACACCTGGGCCGACACCATGGAAGCCTGCTACCGGCAGCTGGAAGCGCTGGAATTCCTGTTCGGCGTCGAAGTGCAGCGCCGCCAGCTCAGATCCTGAAACAGGGGGAGATTCAATGAGCCATATCCGCGTCTACGCAGACCAGTCACCGCAACACACATTGCAGAGCACCAGCGACCACGCCGCCATTGCCACCATCCTGGGCGATGCGGGAGTGCGTTTCGAGCGCTGGCAAGCAAGCCAGCCGATCGCCCCGGGCGCTAGCCAGGACGAGGTCATCGCCGCTTATCGCGCCGACATTGATCGCCTGATAGCGGAAGCGGGTTATCAGACCGTTGATGTGGTGAGCCTGGACGCCAGCCACCCGGACAAAGCCGCACTGCGGCAGAAATTTCTCGACGAACATCGGCACGCCGAAGACGAAGTACGTTTTTTCGTGGCCGGCGCCGGGCTGTTCAGCCTGCACATTGGCGACAAAGTCTATGAAGTGCTGTGCGAACAAGGCGATCTGATCTCGGTGCCGGCCAACACACCGCACTGGTTTGATATGGGGCCCAACCCGCACTTTGTGGCAATCCGGTTGTTCAACAATCCGGAAGGCTGGGTGGCGCACTTTACCGGCAGCGATATCGCCAGCCGCTTCAATCGCCTGGAGAACTGAGCGCCATGGTGAAGGCGATTGTGACGGATGTCGAAGGCACCACCAGCAGCATTTCCTTCGTGAAAGACGTGTTGTTTCCCTATGCTGCCCACGCCCTGCCCGGCTTTTTGACGCAGCACTGGGAAGCGCCGGAGGTGAAGGCGCAAATTGCCGCCCTGCGCGAGCAGACCGGCGATACCCTCGACAGCGCCGAGGCTGCCAATACGCTGCTTCAGCAATGGATAGCCGAGGATCGCAAAGCGACACCGCTGAAAGCATTGCAAGGCATGATCTGGCGGGAAGGCTATCTGCGCGGGGACTATCAAGCGCACCTGTATCCCGAAGTGGCAGCGCGGCTACGCGACTGGCAACGCCAGGGCCTTCGCCTGTATGTGTATTCTTCCGGCTCCATCGAGGCCCAAAAACTGTTCTTCGCTTATAGTGAGGCCGGTGATCTGAGCCCTTTGCTGGAAGGTTATTTCGATACCACTTCCGGGCACAAGCAGGAGAGCGACAGCTATCGCCGCATCACCGCCGCGATCGGCCTGCCTCCCGCACAGATTCTGTTTCTGTCCGATGTCATCGCCGAACTTGACGCGGCCCGCGACGCCGGCCTGCACACTGTGCTGCTCGACCGCGACGGCCACGCCCCGGCAACGAGCCACCCTTGCGTCAGTAATTTCGATCAGATAGCGCTGCCCGCCTGAGCCCTTCAGGCTCAGCGGCGGCGGGCTCAGCGATGGCGAGCACTCAAGACAGTAAATTTCGGCCCCTGTTCCAGCACTGAAACCGCGCCGAAATAACGCCGCAAAGGCACCTCATAACGCAGGTGGCGATTACCGATCACGCGCAATTCGCCACCAGGGGCCAGCTTGCCGGCCGCTTGCTTGAACAGCACTTTTGCGACGCCATCGTCCACCGCATGGCCACGATGAAACGGCGGGTTGAGCAACACCAGATCAAACTCCCCGGCAAGCCCATCCAACCCATTGCCCAGATGAAACGCCACCGCCGAACGGGCGTAACGTGCGGCATTCTCCCGCGCACTTTGTATCGCCTGCCAGGATTCATCACAGAAAATAACCTCCGCAGCGGGATTTCGCTGCGCCGCCAGCAGCCCGATCACACCGTTGCCACAACCGAGATCGACAATGCGCCCGGTGCGGCCGGCCGGAACATGCTGCATGAATCTGCGCGCACCGATATCCAGCTGCGACTGCGCGAAAACACCGGCGTGCGCCAGCAACGTCCAGCCCATTTCCGGGACTTCCACACGGCTGGGATAAAGCGGCGCCGGCACAGCCTCCCCGGTTACCGCAGCCTGCAAACCATGCGCCTTGTAACGGCCCCGCAGCAATTGAAGCTCGGGCAGATAACGTCGCACTAGCGCCAGCAGGTTGCCCGGCAGATGCTTGTCCATCCACGCCAGCCACACCGGCGTCCCGGCCGGCAATTCTGTGGCAATGCGCCAGAGCTGGTATTCCAGCAGCGCCAGCTGCTTTGGCACACGCACCACCACGCCTTCTGGCGCCACGGGCCAGGCGCTGTCCGGCCAGCGCCAGGCATCACTGGCAACGGCAATCTGATTGTCGTCCGCATTGCCCAGCCAGGCCGCTCGCGCCAGCCAGGAATCGCCGCTGCTATGGCAAGCCGGATGCGCCAGTGCCAGCGCGCCACATTGGTCGTTGAGTACCAGCCACCCGGCCGCGCCATGTGCTGCCATCTCGTCGAGCAAATACAAATCGGCGCCGTCCCAGGCGCGCAACGTCTCGTTACGCCGCCGTGGCCAGCGGCGCAGCCGCAGGGTAACGCCGGCATGGGTCAGCCGGGTATCAGGAAGAGGTGTGCCGGGTCGTTTCATGGCGCGCATTATGCACTTGCCGACGCAAAAATACGCCTGCCAGGCAGTGTATTGTCACTTCGCTCTGGCATTCTCAATTTTTTTTGTTAGAATGCACCCCGCTTTCGGAGTATAGCTCAGCCTGGTAGAGCACTACGTTCGGGACGTAGGGGTCGTAGGTTCAAATCCTGCTACTCCGACCAGACACACTGCACCCCGCCCGATGCGCCCGCCGCAGGGGAGCAGCCTTGAAAAAACCGCGTTGATCGCTCGCTGGCGAACAACGCGGTTTTTTTATGCCTGTCTTCTATATCTGCGCTGGTGTGCCCATGCGACAGCCCGCTTCATCATGTGCGCAGCCGCCGCGATGGTTTTACAGCTCAACGTGGCCGGCCGAAAGCCCTGATGAACGTATCCAGCCCTGCCTGCACCCGCTGCTCAAGCTCGGCCGCCGTGGGTGGATCACCTTGCTGAAATACCAGTGACTCGTGCAGGGCACCTCGCCACATACCCATCAGTTGTTCCGCAGCCACAGCGCTGTCCGGCACACACAGCAGCCCACGCTCGTCGAGCCGCTGCAATAACGCGGCAAGCGCGGCGATGGTGGCCAGCGGCCCCTGCTGATACAGCATCTGGCGGATGTCCGCCGGAATCGGTGCCGGCGACGACAAGGCACGATACAACAGCACACAATCCTCGCTGCACAGGAACTCCAGCAGCGCCACCCCGAACGCGGTGAGCGAGCGGCGTACACCAGCGGTGTCATCAACCGGCAAGCGGAGGGAGGCGAACAGACGCTGCTGCACGTCCGCAATGATGGCCTGGATCAAAGCATCGCGATTGGCGTAGTACGCATACACCGTCACCTTCGACACTCGCGCATCCCTGGCGACCGCTTCCATTGTCATCCCCTGCGGGCCGGCGCGGAAGAACAACGTGCGCGCCGCCTGGAAGATAGCGGCCTGCTTTGCCGGGTCGCTGGGGCGCCCCCGCGCCGCTTTGAGAGTCATCTGGTGCTCCTTGATTATCCGTCATCGCCGTACGACGGGCGCTGAGGCTTTTTTATTTGCCGGCATACCACTTTACCGCCAACTCACCGCGGCGATAGCGCTTATGTCGCCCCGTCAGGCGGCGACGGCACTCATTCTGGCAGCCACCCGCCCTTTCAACCAGCCGCCCTGACCGCTTTTTCACTAATTATTGAACACAACCGTACACTAAATATATACTGGCGTTTTTGCTTGCCTTGTTCACGGATGATGGCCAATTGGCCAGGAGCTCTCATGTCTTCGACGCGCCTGCAATCAGCCTGTTCTGCCGCCCTGTTGCCTGCCTCCCTGTTGCTGACTGCCTGGCTGTTTTTAACCGCCTGCGGGCCAGCCGAGCCTGCCGCCGACCAGCGCGCCACGGCGGCGCCGGTCAAAGCGGTTACATTACGGCCTGCCGCACTGGATACCTGGACGCTCAGCGGCACGGTGCAAGCTCACATTCAATCGCCTCTGGCATTTCGGGTGGGCGGCCAGATTGTTGCCCGCCACATCAACGCCGGGCAGGCGGTGCGCAAGGGCCAGCCGCTGCTGACACTGGACGAAAAAGATCTGCAAGAACAACTCACCTCTGCCCGTGCGCAGCTCAACAGCGCACGGGCAGAGGCCGCCAATGCCGCTGCCGAAAGCCGGCGCATGCAGGAGCTGGCCGCGCAGAAACTGGTTTCAGCTCAGGTGGCGGACAACACCCGCACCCTTGCCGAAGCTGCACAACAGCAGGCGGCTGCCGCCGAGGCGCAGTGGCAGCAAGCGCGCAACGCCATGGCTTACGCCACGTTGGTAGCCCCTGCCGATGGCGTTATTCTCGATCTTCAGGCACAACCGGGCCAGGTGGTCACCGCAGGCCAGCCTGTTGCGCTGCTGGCCCAAGACGGCCCCCGCGAGGTGGAAGTATTTGTACCGCAGGAGCGCCGCCACGCTTTGCCAGAGCAGGCGCTGGTGCGTCTGGCCGGTGCCGCCGAGGAAACAACTGCCACCTTGCAGGAAGTCTCCGGCGCAGCCGATCCGATGACACGCACCTGGCGCGCCCGCTACCGGCTTGATCCGGCCGCAGCCGCCACAGCCGATCTCGGCAGCGTGGCCCGCGTCCGTTTCACCACGGATGCTGCCGGCGCGGGCATGATTTACCGCGTCCCGCTGGGCGCATTGTCCGAACGGGGTGAAGGTGCCCGGCTATGGGTCATTGAAGACGGGCAGGTACAACCACACGCCGTGCAGGTGCTCGGCCTGGATACCGAAGATGCGTTCGTGAGCACCACCCTGCCGCCCCAGACCCGCATCGTCGCGCTAGGCACGCACCTGTTGCACGATGGCCAGCTGGTGCGGGTGATCGACTGATGGCGATCCCCAATCTCTCCGCCCTCGCGGTACGCGAGCGTGCCATCACATTATTCTTCATCATTCTGATCGGCATTGCCGGGCTCAATGCGTTCTTGTCGCTGGGCCGTGCGGAAGACCCGGCCTTCACCATCCGCGTGATGATGGTATCCGCCACCTGGCCCGGCGCCACCGCGAAAGAAATGCAGGAACAGGTGGCCGACCGCCTGGAGAAACGCATCCAGGAGGTGGAATATTTCAAGCGCGTGGTGACTACGGCCCGCCCCGGCCGGGTCGACATGCAAATCGAATTCGAAGACTATGCGCCCGGCGACATGGTGCCGCAGCTATTTTATGAAACCCGCAAACGCATGCAGGACGAAGCACCCAACATGCCGCCGGGTGTCATCGGCCCGATCGTCAACGACGATTTTTCCGACGTGTATTTCAGCCTCTATGCACTGACCGCCCCCGGCCTGCCGCCGCGCTTGCTGGCGCGGGAAGCGGAACGGGTTCGCGATCGCCTTGCCCGCGTAGACGGCGTGCGCAAGGTGGATTTGCTCGGCGAGCGGGTGGAGCGCATTTTTATCGAGTTCGATAATTCGCGCATCGTCAATCTCGGCATTTCCATGCCGGCGGTGCTGGATGCGGTGGATGCACAAAACCAGCTTGTCGCTGCCGGCTATATCGACACACAAGGCCCACGCAGCTATATCCGGCTTGGCGAAGGCCCGACTGACCCCGACACCCTGCGCGAGCTGCCGATCCGAGTGGATGATCGCTTGCTGCGGCTGGGCGATATTGCGGAAATCCGGCGCGGTTACGAAGAACCGCCCTCCTATCTGGTGCGCGCCGGTGGCGACGACGCCGTGCTGCTGGGCGTGGTCATGGGGCGCGGCGAAAACGGGCTTGATCTGGGCGCTCGGCTGGAGCGATTCAATGAAGCAGAAAAAGCACGGCTACCGCTGGGGCTGACGCTGCACCAGCTCACCAATCAGGCCGACGCCATCAGCGAAGCCGTCGATCTGTTTCAGGTGAAATTCTTTGTCGCCGTGGCAGTGGTCACGCTGGTGTGTTTTCTGGCCATCGGCTGGCGCGCCGGCATCGTGGTGGCAATCGCGATTCCACTGACGCTGGCGCTGACCTTTCTGTTGATGCGCGTTACCGATGTGAACCTTGATCGCGTCACACTTGGCGCACTGATTATTGCCCTCGGCCTGCTGGTCGACGATGCCATCATCGCCATCGAGATGATGCTGGTAAAAATGGAACAGGGCTGGGAGCGCGTCAAGGCGGCGGCCTATGCCTGGCAGGTCACCGCCGCGCCGATGCTGTTCGGCACGCTGGTCACGGTGGCAGGATTTGTGCCGATCGGTTTTGCCGAGTCGGCGGTCGGTGAATTTGCCGGCAATATTTTCTGGGTGCTGGCTTATGCGTTGCTGGTTTCCTGGCTGGTCGCGGTGATCTTCACACCGTATCTGGGGGTGAAATTGCTGCCGGACATGGCATCTGCCGACGACGATCATGACCCCTACAGCTCGCCCCGCTACATCAAGCTGCGGCGCTGGATCGGGCTGTGCGTTCAGCATCGCAAGAGCGTGGTCTTCGGTACCCTCGGGTTATTGGTGCTGGCGTTGCTGTTGATGGTGGCCGGCGTGCAGCAGCAGTTCTTCCCCAGCTCCGATCGCCCGGAAGTACTGGTGGATATTTACATGCCGGAAGGCACCGCGATTGATCGCACTGACGAAGTCACCCGCCGTATCGAGGCTGTCTTGCGCGAAATGCCGGGAGTCAAAACATTGTCCGCTTACGTCGGTGCCGGCGCCCCGCGCTTCTTTCTCGCGCTGAATCCGGAGCAGCCAAACCCGGCCTTCGCGAAGATCATCGCCGTGGCCGAGGATGGTGAGCAGCGTCGTGCCATCGAGGCACAACTGCAGGCGCGGGTCGATGCCGGCGAGTTTCCGGAAGCGCGGGTGCGTGTGCATCATTTGTTATTCGGCCCGCCCGTGGTCTGGCCTGTTTCGTTCCGCGTCATTGGCCCTGATCTGATTACCCTGCGCCATATTGCCGAGCAGGTGCGCACCATCACCGCTGCCGTGCCGCAGGTCGCCGAGGCACACCTGGAATGGGGCGAACGAGTGCCGGCGATTCGCTTGCAAATGGACCCGGATCGCTTACGCCTGCTGAACCTCACGCCCAGAGATGTGGCGCAGCAATTCCAGTTCGAACTGGATGGTTTGCCGGTAACACAGGTACGCGAGGACATCCGCAGCGTCGAGGTGCGAGCACGCGGCCTGCCCAGCGCACAACCGGACTCGTTGCTGGACATGGAAATCAAGACCGGCGACGGTCGCAAGGTGCCCGTGGCACAGCTTGGCGACGTGACGATCTCCTATGAAGACCCGGTGCTGAAACGCTACAACCGCGAGCCGTTCATTGCCGTCAACGCCGACATTGCCCAGGCGCAGCCGATCACCGTCACCCATGCGGTGTGGAATGCGCTCAGCGAGTTGCGTGCCGACTTGCCGGAAGGCTACCACATCGAGATCGGTGGCTCCGTGGAATCCTCCAGCGAAGCGGATGCCTCGATCCACAAGATGCAGCCGATCATGATCGCGCTGATGCTGATCTTCATCATGCTGCAAATGCGCTCCTTCTCCGGCACCTTCGTGGTGATGGCCACCGCGCCCCTGGGCGTGATCGGCGCGGTGTTCGCCCTGCTGCTGTTCAATCAGCCATTCGGATTTGTGGCGCTGCTGGGCATGATCGGCCTGGCTGGCATCCTGATGCGTAATACGCTGATCCTGACCCAGCAAGTGACCGACAACGTGCAGCACGGCATGAGCATGGTGGATGCCGTCATCGAGGCCGCCGTGCGCCGGGCGCGTCCAGTGATCCTCACCGCGCTGGCAGCGGCGCTGGCATTTATTCCGCTGACCACTGATCCATTCTGGGGACCGCTGGCTTATGTGCTGATCGGCGGAGTATTGGTCGGCACGTTGATTACACTGTTGTTCGTACCAGCGCTGTACTCGTTGCTGTTCCGCCTGCCGAAACCGCAGACGGCACCCGCCAGCACTCCCTGAGCGAATGGCAGTACGGCCGGGCACTGGCTCGGCCGTGTTGCGCGCTCAGGATTGCCCCAGCGGCCAACGGGCCTGAACCCGGTAACGCCGCCCTGTGGCATCGGGCGGCTCGCTGCGATACAGCACCAGCTCATTCGCCGGCAGCATCACCGGCTCAGGCAATGGCGGCACTGCCCTGCCCCTCGGGTACTGCCGTGCGAGTGTCACATGCGGGCGAAACGCGCGTGGCTCCCACGGCAACCCCAACCGCAAACAGACCGGCGCCACCGCAGTGCGCAGCGCCACCAGCGCCGACACCGCCTCACCTTCCAGCACCAGCAGCGGCCCGCTTGCGGTGGGGAACCGTGCCGGCGCGGCGAGCGGCTGACGAATCACGGCTGCCTCGGCGCAAATACGCTCCATGGCAGACGCCAATCTGGCCACGGTGCCGGCATCGGTATGCCCGAGAAAAGCCACCGTCAGATGCCAGTCGTCATGATGTTCCCAGCGCGTCTGTTCTTCAGGCGCAGGCATTTCTTCAGGCATAGCCGCTTCCGTAGACGCGGCCGCGCACCATTGTGCTAGCTGCTGGCGCAGCGGCGCTGGCACCGGCAAACCCAGAAAGCAGCGCATGATGCTCTCCTCTTTCAGCTTCTCTCGGCATCTTCTCAGTCTCGTCTCGACCCAGTCCCGGCCCAGGCTCGCCTGATCTCGGCCCGATCTCGGCCAGGCATGGTCGCCACCGCCCGGCGCAGGTAGAATTGCCGCCCCCGAACAGGAGACACCCCGCTATGCCCGGTAAGGTCGGATTCGTCAGCCTCGGTTGCCCGAAAGCATTGGTCGATTCGGAACGCATTCTCACCCAGTTGCGCACCGAGGGCTACGAAGTCGTGCCCAGCTATCAGGGCGCCGATGTCGTGGTGGTGAACACATGCGGCTTTATCGACGCCGCCAAGGCGGAATCGCTGGAAGCCATCGGTGAAGCCTTGCATGAAAATGGCAAGGTGATCGTCACCGGCTGCCTTGGCGCTCAGGAAGACGATATCCGTAGCGTGCATCCACAGGTGCTGGCGGTAACCGGCCCACAGCAATACGAGCAAGTCGTCAGTGCCGTTCATGCAGTGGTGCCGCCGTCGGCCGAACATGATCCGTTTGTGGATCTGGTGCCGCCGCAGGGCATCAAGCTGACGCCGCGCCATTATGCCTACCTGAAAATCTCCGAAGGCTGCAATCACAAGTGCAGCTTCTGCATTATTCCCAGCATGCGCGGCAAGCTGGCCAGCCGCCCGGTGGGTGAGGTGCTGGACGAGGCACAGCGGCTGGTGCGCGCCGGAGTACAAGAGCTGCTGGTGATTTCGCAGGATACCAGCGCTTACGGTGTGGATCGGAAATACCAGACCGGCTTCTGGGATGGCATGCCGGTGAAGACACGGATGCTGGAGCTGTGCCAGGCGCTGGGCAGCCTTGGGGTCTGGGTGCGGCTGCACTACGTTTACCCTTACCCGCACGTGGATGACATCATTCCCCTGATGGCGGAAGGCAAGATCCTGCCGTATCTGGATATTCCGTTCCAGCACGCCAGCCCACGTATTCTGGCGCTGATGAAGCGCCCGGCACATGCGGAAAATACGCTGGAACGCATCCGCAAGTGGCGCGAAATCTGCCCTGACCTCACCATTCGCTCGACGTTCATTGTCGGCTTCCCCGGCGAAACCGATGAGGATTTCGAGCTGCTGCTGGATTGGCTGGAGGCGGCCGAACTGGATCGCGTCGGCTGCTTCACTTATTCGCCTGTCGACGGTGCGCCCGCCAACGAGTTGCCGGATCCTGTGCCAGAGGATATCGCAGCCCAGCGGCTGGAGCGTTTCATGAACGTGCAGGCGCGCATCAGCGAACGCCGCCTGGCCCGCAAGATCGGCCGCGAGATCGAAGTGCTGATCGACGAGGTCAATGAAGATGGCGCGATCGGCCGCTCGCAGGCAGACGCGCCGGAAATCGACGGCCTGGTCTATCTCGATGGTGAATATGACCTGGCGCCCGGCCAGCGCGTGCGGGTGCGCGTCGAGCACAATGATGAGCATGATCTGTGGGCCAGCCTGATCGAGGGCCCCTGAAGCGCCGATGCACAACCAAGTGGGCCACGGTGCCCTGCTGCTGATCTTCAGCGAGCTGCTGCTGGCGATCATGGCCGCCATGGTCAAGCACATCAGCCAGGAGCTGGCGCCCGAGGTTGTAATGTTCTTTCGCAACCTGCTGGGCTTGGTTGTGCTGCTCCCGCTGCTGCTGCAACGGGGCGGATTGCGCGGCATGGCCACCCGGCGGATCGGCGGGCATTTCATCCGTGCTGCCGCTGGGCTCAGCGCGATGTATTGCTATTTTTATACCATTGCGCACATACCGCTGGCCGAAGCCGTGCTGGTCAAGATGACCACGCCGTTTCTGATGCCGCTGGTGGCCTGGTGGTGGCTGGGCGATCGCGTCAGCCGACGCACCTTGCTGGCCATCATGCTCGGCTTCGTGGGCGTCAGCTTTGTACTGCGCCCGGTGCCGGGCCATTTCGACCCGGTGCACCTCGTCGCGCTGGCGGGCGCCGCGTTGATGAGTGTGGCCATGGTCGGAATCCGCAGTATTTCCGATACCGAGCCGCCGCGTCGCATTGTGTTCTGGTTTGCTGTGTTCAGCACCTTGTTCTCGGCGCTGCCCCTGTTCTGGGCCAGCACACTGCCCAGCGCGCAACACTGGCCCTGGCTGATCGCCATCGGTGTGATTGCCACCGGCGCACAAATCACCATGACCACCGCCTACAAGCTCGCCAGCCCCGGCCGCATAGGCATCTACAATTACACCTCGGTGATATGGGCGGCGCTGCTCGGCCTGGTGTTCTGG
The DNA here is from genome assembly GCF_023051175.1 of Alcanivorax quisquiliarum. Lineage (GTDB taxonomy): Bacteria > Pseudomonadota > Gammaproteobacteria > Pseudomonadales > Alcanivoracaceae > Isoalcanivorax > Isoalcanivorax quisquiliarum. The sequence continues at coordinate 382,977 of NZ_JALKII010000001.1, forward strand.
CAGGAGGCGCTCCACTGGAGCACCCTGGTCGGCACGGCGCTGATCTTTACCGCCGGCCTGTGGAACCTGCGCCCTGTCAGCGCGGCGCCCGAAGCTCCGGCGGTGTCCAGTCGAACGGCACCTGATAAGCCATCAGAAAACCGCCAATCGTGATCAGCACCCGCGAAATGCCGATATAGGAATCGGGAATCTGCACTCGTTCCTCGCGGAATTTCTCCATCAGCTCCTGCATCGCCTCCAGCGGGTGCCGGCCGCTGAGGCGATCGGTGAGCACATACAAGGCCAGCTCTCGCAAGGTTTCCGGCCGGCCGCCGACGAAGCCGGCATCGGCAAACAGCTGTGCCACATCCACCTCCCCGGCAACCCCCATCAGGCCATAGAGCAGGCGGGAATAATGCCTCACTTCATTCGGGCCGAGCCGCCCCATGGCGCCAAAATCCACGATGGTGATGCGCCCGGCCTCATCAACGATGAAATTGCCGGGGTGCGGGTCTGCCTGGTAAAGCCCGAAACGGGTCACCTGTTGCAGATAGCTGGCAAACAACGTGCCCAGCAGACGCTCGGCCTGCTCCGGGTGCGCATCAAGATAAGTGCGCAACGGCTGCCCCGATACCCAGCTGGTCACCAGCACCGCCTCGCTGCTCAGCGCATCGTGCAGCACCGGCGTGGCGATCTCCGGCGGGTGCGGCAGGCGGGCAAAGCGACGCAGGTTTTCCGCCTCGTTGCGCAGATCAAGCTCTGCCGCGGTCATCGCCAGCAGCTGCTCCGTGACTTGCACCACGTCGACTTCATGCACGATGGATGAGAGCAAGCGCGACAACAACCTAAAGATGCCCGCATCCTGATCAAATAACCGGGCCACATCGGGGAGGCGGATTTTTACCGCCACTTCCTCGCCGTTGACCAGCCGGGCGCGATGCACCTGCGCAATGGACGCTGTGGCCACCGGCACAAGATCGAATTCGCTGAACCGTGCTGGCCAGTCCTCGCCGAGGGCCGCGCCCAGCACCGGTTTGAGGGCATCGAAAGAAACCGGCTCGGCTTCGGTCTGCAAGGTTTGCAGTGCGGTGATGTAAGGCGCCGGCAGGATGTCCGGCCGGCAACTGAAAAACTGCGCCGCCTTGACCCAGGTCGCGCCGTTGCGCCGGCACAACTTTGTGATGTGCGCCGCCGCTTGCGCGTGCGCCGCCTCCAGCGAGCGGCGCCCGCCCGTACGCTGCCGGCCATAAATTGCCAGCACCCGAGCCAGGGTCGAAAGTGCCCTGAGGTAGCGGCCACGCCCTGCCACCAGGCTGGTCAGCGCCCGCGCGCCGATATCGATATTCTCTCGCAGCCCCGCCAAATCGGGCCTCCCCGGTTGCAACGCGATAACGCCTGCAGGCGTATCGCGGCCGCAGGCATCCGCCCGTGGCACTGTCTCTAATTCTTCAGCGCTACTCTCTACGCTACTCTCTACGCTGCTCTCTACGCTGCTCTCAACGAGACTCTCAGCGATGATCTCTGCGCTCTTGTGAGCGTTATGGCAAGCGCCATTATGCCTGCCACCTTACCTTTGCTATCCATCAAGTTGAACAATAACAGCCGTCTTCGTAAGGTGTGCGGCAATTACCGAACGCGACCCGCCGTTCGGCAGTTTCAGTTATCCGGTTTCCGGCACCGGATGCCATGACCTGAGGAGCTGCAATGGCCGCCAGAAGAGCCAATGAGATCCGCACCCGCGGCATCACCATCCTGCAAAGCGGCCACCCGGAAATCCGGCGCCTGCGGCGCGCCGCGCATATCCCCTCCATTCATGGCAACAAGGTCTGGAGCTCGAGCTATGTGGTGATGGATTACCTGCGGCGGCACCGGCCACCGGCAGGCAGCCACCACATGGATATCGGCTGTGGCTGGGGCGTGCTGGCGGTTTATAGCGCGAAGCAGCTTGGCCTGAAGGTCACCGCGGTGGATGCCGACCCGGATGTCTTTCCGTATGTGGCGCTGCATGCGGAGCTCAACGACGTAGCGATAACCCCCCTGCAAGCCCGCTTCGAGCGGATCACCGGCAAACAGCTTGCCGGCGTGCACACCCTCACCGGCACGGATGTCTGCTTCTGGGATGAACTGACGCCGGTACTGTTCAACCTGATCCGCCGGGCGCTCAGGGCCGGTGTGCAGCAGGTTATCATCGCCGATCCCGGCCGTGCACCCTTCTATGCGCTGGCCGAACGCTGCATTGATCGCCTCGGCGAGAGCGTGGACGTGCGCCTGGACGAGTACCGCACCGCTTACCCACAGCCCGCCAACGCAGACCTGCTCATCATCGAACAACCCTGACGCAGAGTGCACAGCAACATCATTGAATTCCCTGCTATCGTCACCATCATCTATAGCACTCGTGTTTTCTATTAGGGATGCCCCGAATGAGTGATGAGCAGGAAACCCAACCCGGCCTGTCGCTGGTGCTGCCAGATCAGCGGCCGCAGCGTATCTATCTGTTGCCCGTCAACCAGCGGCCTTTCATGCCGGGGCTGGTAACACCGGTACTGTTCAAACAGGATGTCTGGCAACAGACCGTCGAGCGCGTCAGCCAGACACCACATCACACGCTGGGACTTGTCTATACGGGTGAACAGGCGCCGGAAGACATCAGCCCGGATGACTTCCCGGAGTACGGCTGCCTTGTTCGCGTGCACAATGCCACCAGCGAATCCGGAACCTTGCAACTGGTCGCCCAGGGACTGGCGCGCTTTCGCATTACCGGCTGGCTGAGTCGCAAGCCGCCTTATCTGGTGGAAGTGGAATATCCGGAAGAAGACGACGAGCAGGATTCCGACACCGTGAAAGCCTACGCCATGGCGATCATCAACACGATCAAGGAATTGCTGCCGCTGAACCCGTTGTACAATGAGGGCCTGAAGCTTTATCTGCAAAACTTCAGCCCGCGGGAGCCCTCACCGCTGACAGATTTCGCCGCTGCGCTCACCACCGCCACCGGCGCCGAGCTGCAAGGTATTCTGGAAACCGTGCCGCTGCTCAAGCGCATGGAAAAAGTGCTGGTGCTGTTGAAAAAAGAGCTTGAAGTAGCACGCTTGCAAAGCAGCATCAACGAGCAGGTGAACGAGAAGATTTCCACCCAGCAACGGCAGTTTTTCCTGCGCGAGCAACTCAAGGTGATCCAGAAAGAGCTGGGGCTGGCGAAAGACGACCGCACCGCAGACCTTGAAGAGTTCGACACTCGCGTGGCAAAGCTGGTGCTACCCGAGGCGGTGGCCAAACGCTACCAAGAGGAATACAAGAAGCTCTCCGTACTGGAAACCGGCTCACCGGAATACGCGGTTACGCGCAACTATCTCGATTGGCTGACGCAGGTACCCTGGGGCGTCCAGTCGGTCGACAATCTTGATCTCGCCCATGCACGCGAAGTATTGGAAATGCATCACGCAGGGCTGTCCGACATCAAGGACAGGATCGTCGAATTTCTGGCGGTCGGCGCCATGCGTGGCGAGATGCGCGGCGCCATTGTGCTATTGATCGGCCCGCCGGGTGTGGGCAAGACCAGCATCGGCCGCGCCATTGCCGAATCCCTGAACCGGCGTTTCTACCGGTTGAGCCTTGGCGGCATGCGCGACGAGGCCGAGATCAAGGGCCATCGGCGCACCTATATCGGCGCCCTGCCCGGCAAGCTGGTGCAGGCATTGAAAGAGAGCGGCACCAGCAATCCGGTGATCATGCTCGACGAGATCGACAAACTCGGCCAGTCATTCCAGGGCGACCCGGCTTCTGCGCTACTTGAAGTGCTCGACCCGGAACAGAACGGCCAATTCCTGGATCATTATCTGGATTTGCGGGTGGATCTTTCCGGCGTGTTGTTTATCTGTACCGCCAACACTCTGGATTCGATTCCGGGGCCATTGCTTGATCGTATGGAGGTCATCCACCTTGCCGGTTATATCACCGAGGAAAAAGTGGAGATCGCCCGCAAACATCTGTGGCCGCGCACACTGGAACGCGCCGGCATAAAGCCCTCGCAGCTGAAAATTTCCGACAGCGCCCTGCGTGCCGTCATCGAAGGTTACGCACGCGAATCCGGCGTCCGGAATCTCGAAAAACAGCTGGCGCGTATCGCCCGCAAAGCCGTAGTGAAACTGCTTGATGGCACGCCGCGCCTGTCCATCACCGGCAAGAATCTGGAAGAGTTTCTCGGCAAGCCGTACTTCCGCCCGGAAAAGCTCCAGCGCGGTGTCGGCGTCGTCACCGGCCTGGCCTGGACAGCCATGGGCGGCGCTACGCTGGCAGTGGAAGCAAGCCGTATCCATAACCATACTCGCGGCTTTCGCCAGACCGGCCAACTCGGCGATGTGATGCGCGAATCCAGCGAGATCGCCTACAGTTTTGTCAGCAGCCATACCGGCCGTTACGGCATTGCCGATGACTGGTTCAAGGAGGCCTTCCTGCACCTGCATGTACCGGAGGGCGCCACCCGCAAGGACGGCCCCAGCGCCGGCATCACCATGGCCACGGCGCTGATATCGCTGGCACGCAACCGGCGCCTGCCGCGCAAGGTGGCGATGAGCGGCGAGCTGACCTTGACCGGCCAGGTACTGGCGGTGGGCGGCATTCGCGAAAAGGTCATTGCTGCACGACGGCTCGGCTTGCGTGAATTGATCCTGCCCGAAGCCAACCGACGTGATTTCGAGGAATTGCCGGATCATCTCCGCGACCGCCTCACGGTACATTTTGCCCGGCATTATGACGATGTTTACGAGGCTGTATTCGGGGAGCAGCCTGTGTGAGCAGCGAGCGCCCCTATTACATAGTCCCGCCCTGCCACGCCCCGGTGCGCACGCTGTTTCGCGATGCGCACTGCTGGGTAGTGGAGAAACCACCCCTGCTGCTTTCCGTGCCCGGCCGCGGCCCGGAAAACCGCGACTCCGTCAGCTGGCGCCTGCAACAACAGGAGCCGGAAGCCCGGGTGGTGCATCGGCTGGATCTGGATACTTCCGGGCTGATGGTATTCGCCATCGGCATCGAGCCGCAGCGACGGCTGAACCGCGCCTTTGCCGAGCGCGAGGTGGCAAAGGAATACGAGGCCGTTGTCGACGGCCTGGTGGCACAGGATGAAGGCGAGATCCGCTTGCCGATCATCGCCGACTGGGCCAACCGACCACGTCAGAAAATATGCCACGAACGCGGCAAAGCATCACTGACCCGCTATCAGGTGCTGGCGCGAGACACAGCCGAAAACCGGACGCGCCTGCGCCTGATGCCCGTCACCGGCCGTTCTCACCAGCTGCGCATTCATATGCGTGAGATCGGCCATGCCATACTCGGCTGCGACCTCTACGCACCACCGGACGTGCTGGCCCGTAGCGAACGGTTATTGCTGCACGCCACTCACCTGGGTTTCAAGCATCCGATGACAGGCGACTGGCAGTCGTTTCGCTCGCCCGTACCGTTCTGACCGACGCCGCCTTGCCACGCTTGTTTGGTCTCGCGAGCACTTGCAACCACGACATCATGTAGGCCGCAACGGACTGCGCTACGAGCCGGCCCGGCCCTACTGCTGCCACAGGCATCAGCCTGGCGGGCGGCTGTTCTGCGCTTTGCTTGTCCCACAAAGGGAGAGGAGGAAAAGCTCGGTATTCTGGACAACCCCCTGGTGCTTCCACGGATATCAGCGCCACCTCCACGGAAATCGACGAGGAACCAGATTTCTCACGCCCCTTCCCGCCCCTCTTCAGGAGTGCCCTGCTTCATGACAGTTCTTTCAAGGGTATGGGCAGTGCTGCCTCGGCATCAGCCATGCCACACGCTCACAGCGCCGGCGCCGGGCAGCTCACGCCTGTGCCGGCCAGCCCGCAGTAGCCATCGGGATGCCGATCCAGATATTGCTGGTGGTAGGTTTCCGCATAATAAAATACCGAGGCAGGCATGATTTCGGTGGTGATTTCAGCCAGCCCGGCAGCGCTCAGCGCCTGCTGATAAGCGACCCGGCTACGCTCTGCCTGCTCGCGCTGCTGGTCATCAAAATAATAAATGCCCGAGCGATACTGTGTGCCCACATCATTGCCCTGCCGCATGCCCTGTGTGGGGTTGTGGCTTTCCCAGAACAGCGTCAAAAGCGCCTGATAACTTGTTTGCTCAGGATCAAAAACCACCAGCACAGTTTCATTGTGGCCGGTGCGGCCGCTACATACTTCCTCGTAGGTCGGGTTCGGCGTCAGGCCGCCGCTATAACCTACGGCGGTCACCAACACCCCCGGATGTTGCCAGAAGCGCCGCTCGGCACCCCAAAAGCAACCGAGCCCGAAAAGTGCCTGCTGCGCACCTTCAGGCCAGGGCGGCGTCAGCCGCAGGCCCGTGACGCGATGCGGCTCTGTCACCGCAATGGCCTCCTGCCGCCCCGGCAAGGCGTTAGCGGCGTCCGGCAGTTGTAATTTCTCTGTTCTGATATGCCACATGTCTTATCTCCGGCCATGCGCGCCGCACGATGCGACGCGCTCTAAAGCTTCGTTGCCCTGACACTGCGTGCAAACAGCCCCTTCGCTGCTGACTCTCGGCAGCTATGGTGGGCGCATTGCACATGCAGCCTGAGACTGATGAAACCCGACGCCAACCCCTGCCTTCAAACCGCCCGTGCGCTCTGCTCCTGTGTCTCGCCAGCGGGTGATATTCTCGACGCCAGATCGCCCGGATGCCACCGCGCCCGGTAAGGCTTTTTGACGGCCAGGCGTCCTCGAACGTTCCCAGCATCGCCCATTACGGGTAATACTTGGCACTCGCGGTATAATTGCCAGCCCACGAAGGTGACGGCAGCGCGGCGCTCCTCTCGCGCCCTGAAGCTTGAGCTCTGAAGCGACCTCGGAGCAACGCTGCCACACCGTCCGAGCGGCAGGCGGCAAGGTACGCCGCCGTGCGCAAGTGGCAACAACCCGGCTGGCCATGCGCGGCTACCGGCACAGACCAACCATGGAGTCTCTATGGCAATGATGAAACGATCTGCCCCACGCGCCATCGCGCTCGGCCTGGCCGGGCTGTTGGCCGCTTGCGCCACCTCGCCGCTGGGCCGGCAGCAGTTCCTGCTGATGCCTGCCGCACAAATGGACGAAATGGGCGTAGCCGCTTATGCGCAATTGAAGAATGAGACGCCGGTAAGCAAAGACCAGCGGCAAACGGCCTATGTGCAGTGCATCGCAGATCATATCATCCAGGTGCTTGATCCACAGGATCAGCAAGGCTGGGAGGTCAATCTGTTCCAGGATGACAGCGCCAACGCCTTTGCCTTGCCCGGCGGCAAGATCGGCATCCACTCCGGGTTGCTGCGGGTAGCCACCAATCAGCACCAGGTGGCTGCCGTGATGGGTCACGAGGTCGGGCACGTGCTGGCGCAGCATTCCAACGAGCGGGTTTCCGTGCAATATGCCACGCAAAGCGGCATGCAGATTCTGGCCGCTATCAGTGGCGAGGCCACCACCGAGAAACAGATGCTGTTCGGCCTGCTCGGCCTGGGCGCGCAATATGGCGTCGCCCTGCCCTTCAGCCGCAAGCATGAGACCGAGGCCGATGTCATCGGGTTGCAACTGATGGCGAAGGCCGGTTTTGATCCACGCGAAAGTGTCACCCTGTGGCAGAACATGGCGGCCGTCAGCGGCGGTAGCCCGCCACAGTTTCTGTCTACGCACCCGTCTCACGCCACCCGCGTGCGCGATCTACAGGCGCAGATGGCAGAAGTGATGCCGCTGTACCAGCAAGCCCAGGCGGCGGGTCGCCGACCGGACTGCTAGTGGACAATTGTGGTGATGCGTGAGCGGCCTGTTGTTCACTGAACTGTTGGACGACAGCCCGCCCTCACACGAAGCTGTGGGGCCAACCCCGGGCCTCTCTCTGGCTCGGGGCATAGCAAACCTCGGGGCATAACACGCCCCGGGAATAAAGAGCCTGCCCGAACATCAACAGCCAGGCATCAACCGCAAGAACCGGGCACATCCGATAGCGTGCCCGCCGCCACCTGACGGGCACACTCGCGCTGCCTCGTGGCCGCTATCAGAATGGCTGCTCACTTATTTGTAATAAGCGTTCTCGGTAACACTGTGATCGGTGCTGTCACGCACGCCGGCAAGCTCCGGCAGGCGTTCTTTCAATGTCCGCTCGACGCCGCTCTTCAATGTCAGATCCACCGCTGAACAGCCCTGGCAGCCGCCGCCGAATTCCAGCACCGCAACGTTGTCATCGGTGAGCTCAAGCAACTGTACGTTGCCGCCGTGGGAGGCCAGACCGGGATTGATTTCCGAGTAAAGAATGTAGTTGATGCGCTCTTCCAGCGAAGCATCTTCATTCAATTCCGGCACCCGCGATTTCGGCGCACGGAAAGTGAGCTGCCCGCCCATACTGTCTTTTTTGTAATCAATCACGGCATCTTCAAGATAGCGCACGCTGGGGCCATCAATCCAGGCGTGAAAGCCCTCATAATCCAGCCGCAAATCGTGCTCTTCCTGCTCGCCTTCCGGGCAATAGGCCATGCAGCATTCCGCGTGCGGCGTGCCCGGCCGTTCCACGAATATCCGTACTCCAATCCCCGGCGAGCTCTGTTTGGCGAGCAGATCGCGCAGGTAATCCTGCGCGCTGGGGGTGACTGTAATCGAGGTTTCTGTCATAACTGTCTCTGACTCCGGCTATGGCCGTAATTTCCGACTATTTTAGTCAACTATGCCGCCACATGCCAGCATGTGTGGCTCGCCTTTGCTATGATTGCGCCCCCCTTGCCCTGGACCCCATCGTGCTCGATCTGGAACGCAGCCGCCGTATTTTATCTCTGGCCTTGCCGATCATGGCGGCCATGGCCAGCCAGAGCCTGCTCAATCTGGTCGATGCGATCATGGTCGGCAGCCTTGGCGGCGCTGCACTGGCGGCGGTAGGTATCGGCGGTTACGCCAACTTCATGGCCATCAGCCTTGTACTTGGCCTGGGTGCTGGCGTACAGGCACTGGTGGCGCGGCGCAAGGGCGAGAGGTTAAGTGAAGTATATGCCGAGCCGCTTAACGCGGGCCTGATTCTCGGCGCGCTGATCTGCCTGCCCGTGCTGCTGTTTTTTCTCACATTTGCGGGTGATCTGGTACGGCTGCTCAATAGCGACACCGCTGTGCAGGCGTTGGCAGAGCCCTACCTGATCGCACGCGTGTGCGGTGTATTCGCGGTGGCGATGAATTTCAGCTATCGCGGCTATTGGAATGGCATTAACCGCTCCGGTGTCTACCTGCGCACCCTGGTATGCGTTCATGTGTTCAACGTGGTGATCAGCTACGGGCTGATCTACGGGGCCTATGGCCTGCCGACGCTCGGCAGCACCGGCGCCGGCATTGGCACCACGCTAGCGCTGTATCTGGGCAGCGCACTTTATCTTTTCCAGACCTGGCGCGAGGGGCGCCGGCACGGTTTTCTGCAACGCCTGCCATCACGCCGCACCTTCGCTGGCATTGTGCGTGTATCAGCCCCGAATTCACTGCAACAGCTGTTGTTCTCCGGTGGCCTGACGGTGTTGTTCTGGATTATCGGCAGTGTCGGCACGGCAGAGGTGGCCGTGGCCCACGTGCTTATCACCTTGATTCTGTTGCTGATCCTGCCCGCCATCGGTCTGGGCCTCTCCGCCACCTCGCTGGTTGGTCAGGCGCTCGGGCGGCGTGACGCAGAGGATGCCTATCGCTGGGGCTGGGATGTCACCCGCCTCGCCATCCCGCTGCTGGGCTTGATGGCCATGCCCATGTGGCTTGCCCCGGATCTGATCCTGGGTGTTTTCCTGCACGATCCCGCCCTGATCGAGCTCGGGCGCCTGCCGCTGATGATTACCGGCCTGGCCATCTGTCTGGACGGCATCGCCATCGTGTTTACCCAAGCCCTGCTGGGTGCCGGCGCAGCCCGTTCGGTCATGCTGGTGACACTGTGCGTACAATGGTTTTTCTTTTTGCCACTTGCCTATATCATCGGCCCGGTGCTCGGCGCCGGCCTGCTTGGCATCTGGCTCCTCCAGGCCGGGCAGAGGCTGCTGACCTCGACGCTGCTGGGGTGGCTCTGGAAGCGACGCCGCTGGGCCAGCATCGAATTGTAATCATCCGGGAGACACCATGCGTAACGAACGCAGCGCACAAGACGTCGTCAATGAACGCCAGCCCAATATCTTCCAGGTGATCTGGAGTATTCTGGCGGGGCTGTTCGGCGTACAAAGCAAGAACAACCGGGAACGGGATTTCAATCAGGGCAAGGCGAGCGACTACATTATCGTTTATGTGGTGTTGGTGCTGACATTGACGATCGGTGTACTGATTGCGGTCAATATGGTGCTGGATGCCGCCGCGAAATAACCCCTGCTTATAACCTTATGGCAATTGAGTACTTCCCCGCCCCCCCTCTATTTGCTAGAGTGCCGAGCCTTCCTGCAGTCGGGAAGGCCTATTAAATGAACGACTTAGGGTGACACCCCGCCGCCATGTACGTTTACCAGGATTATGACCGCCAGCTTCTGACCGAGCGTGTGGCGCAGTTTCGTGACCAGACTCGCCGCTTTCTCGCGGGCGAGCTGACCGATGAAGAGTTTCTGCCGCTGCGCCTGCAAAATGGCCTGTATATCCAGCGCTACGCGCCAATGCTGCGCGTCTCGGTGCCTTACGGGATGCTCAACAGTACACAGCTGCGCACGCTAGGCCACATCGCACGCCATTGGGACAAGGGCTACGGCCACGTTTCCACCCGCCAGAACGTGCAGTTCAACTGGCCGGCGCTGGAAGACGTGCCGGATATCCTGGCCAAGCTGGCCGAAGTCGAAATGCATGCGATTCAGACCAGCGGCAACTGCATTCGCAACGTGACCACGGATGAATTCGCCGGCATCGACGCCGCCGAAATCGAAGATCCGCGCCCCTGGTGCGAGATTATCCGGCAGTGGGCCACCTTCAACCCGGAATTTGCCTACCTGCCGCGCAAGTTCAAGATCGCCGTCAATGCGGTACCGGCCAAAGATCCGGCGCTGATCGGGGTGCACGATATCGGCGTGCAGATTGTCCATCGTGAGGGCGAAACCGGCTTTGCGATTCTTGCCGGCGGCGGCCTTGGCCGCACGCCGATGATCGGCGAAGTCATCGGCGAATTCGTTGCCTGGCCGCACCTGCTTTCGTACCTGGAAGCGATCCTGCGCGTGTACAACAAGTACGGCAACCGGGACAACAAATACAAGGCACGCATCAAGACGCTGGTGAAAGCGCTGGGTGTGGAGAAATTCCGTGAGCTGACCGAAGCGGAATTTGCCGAAATGAAAGACGGCCCGATGACGCTGACAGCAGAAGAAGTCGAGCGGATGCGCGGCTTCTTCAGCGAGCCGCCGTATGACACCAAGGCGACTGATCAGCCAACGGCACTGACCGACGCGCTGGGCTCGAACAAAGCATTCAATCGCTGGTATCACACCAACGTGCGCGCCCACCGCCAACCGGGCTACGCCGCTGTTACGCTGACCTTGAAGAAAACCGGCCGTGCGCCGGGCGATATCACCGACGACGAGTTCGATGCCGTGGCCGATCTTGCCGACCAGTACAGCTTTGGCGAAGCGCGCACCACGCACCAGCAGAACATGGTGCTCGGTGATGTACGTCAGGATCAGCTGTTCTCGCTGTGGCAGGCACTGGACGCGCTCGGCTTTGCAACGCCGAACTTCAAATTGCTGACCGATATCGTGGCCTGCCCCGGTGGTGATTTCTGCTCACTGGCGAACGCGAAGTCGATTCCCATTGCGGAAGCGATTCAACGCCATTTCGATGACATGGATTATCTCCATGATCTGGGCGAGCTGGATCTCAATATCTCCGGCTGCATGAACGCGTGCGGACATCACCATATTGGCCACATCGGCATTCTCGGTGTGGACAAGAAAGGCCGAGAATATTATCAGATCACTCTGGGCGGCCGTGGTGACAAAGTGACACAGATCGGTGAAAAACTGGGCCCCTCGTTCGATACCGACGACGTGGTGCCGGTCATTGCCCGTCTGATCGACCTTTATGTCGAGCAGCGCCGGCCGGATGAGCTGTTCATCGACACCTACGAGCGTATCGGCATCGAGCCTTTCAAGGAGCGCGCCTATGCCAGCAATAATTAAGGATGGCGCCATCATCGAAGATGGCTGGGTGCGCCTGACCGCTGAACAGATCGAACAGGATGGCTTGCCCGCAGACGGTGATCTGATCGTGCCGCTGAGCGTATGGAAATCGCAGCGGGAGGCCATTGCCGCCCGCAGCGGCCGCACCACCGTGTGCCTGGCGCCCGGCGACGAGCCGGCAGAGATCGCCGATGATCTTGCCGGCCTGCCTCTGGTTGCCGTTTATTTCCCCGCGTTTCGCGATGGCCGCGGTTACTCCTATGCGCGGGAGCTGCGCACACGCTATCACTACGAAGGCGAAATCCGGGCCGTAGGCGATGTGCTGCGCGATCAATTGTTCTATATGCAACGGGTGGGCTTCAATGCCTTCCAGATCCGTGCCGACCGCGATATTCATGATGCCCTGCAAGGGCTGAAAGTGTTTTCCGTCACCTATCAGGGCGACGTGAAAGACCCCCGCCCGATCTATCGGCGGCGCTGAGACCTAGCGTCGCCGGCGTCCCGCCGCACGCACAATGCCTTCGCTTCCCATTGCACGGAGCGAAGGCAGCCCTGTGACAACATGACAACGCCCTTGCGCGGTAGCGGGTTGCTGCGAGCCAGCATGGCGGAGTAAAACCTTGCCAGGGAAATCGGCCGGACCCCGCCTTTCGATCATCCTTTCGACCAAGCCTTTCGGTAAAGGCGTGCGCCATCACGTTTTGATAACGTGTCTCCAGCCTTCTCGCCGCGCTCTGTCACTGCACTTCCTATCCTGTCGCGCTTTTTTCTACTGCCGTCTTCTACAGCGCTTTTCTTGCCGTGCGTCCCTTGCCGTACGCCCCTTGCCGCGCTCTACTTGCCACACGTTGCTTGCCCTGGTCTGCTCATCGCGCTTTCCTGACGCACTCCTTACCGCACTTCCTTCGTGCCCTGCCGCGCTTCCCGCTGCGCCCCTCTGCTCTCGACATCGCGATGGCCCTCACTGCGCTCACAACCACTTCCAGCGTTTCAGCGCCAGCACGATCACCAGGCCCAGCGCGCCCAACCCGAGGGCAAAGCCGGGAAAGCCCCAGGGAGATTCCGCACCGGGAATACCGGCGAGATTGACGCCCAGCAAACCGGTCAGCACGCTCAACGGCAGAAATACAATCGACACGATGGCCAGCACGTACATGCGCTGGTTAAGCACATCGGCGAGGCGGCTGGTCAGATCTTCCTGAGCAATCAACACGTGCTCCCGGGCGACGTCCAGATCCTCCAGCAGCCGTTGCAGCCGGTCGGCCACTTCGCGCACCTGCGCCCGTTCGCGCTCGGCCAGCGGGCTGCCGGGGTCGTATAAACGCGCTAGCGCATCCCGCTGCGGCGCAAAAAAACGGCGTAATAGCGTAAGCCGCCGCCGCACCAGCGCAAACTCGCCGAGCATGGTCCGGCTCTGGCGGGCAATGGAGGCGGTCTCGTAATCGGACACCTGATCCTCCACCTGATCGACCACGTCTTCCATGTTCCAGGTCAGCACATCGATCAGCTCCACCAGCAGCCCATAGGTGCTGGCGGGCGCTTCACCCTGCTCGGCACGGGCCAGCAAATCAGCCACAGCACGCAGCGAGCGTCGCTGCGTGCTGATGATGCGCTCCGGCGTCACCCACAAGCGGATGGCAATCATGTCCGCCGGCTCAGCGCCGGGATTGAGGTTGACGCCACGCAGGTAGACCAGCAGGTTAGGCTGCATCACCGTCACGCGGGGGCGTGTCTCCTGCGCCAGCAAGGCGTCCGCTACCAGCGCCGGCACGTCCGGGTGGCCATATAGCCACTGCGCACTGCTCTCGTCGGTGTAATCCAGATGCACCCACAGCAGCCCGTCTCCCGCTTGCCATTGCTGTACCTCGGGCCAGCTCAGTGCTCTCGAGCCGCCTTTTCCATCGAGCAATACAGCGTGCACACATCCGTTCATGTGATGGCTCCCGCAAGCGGTGTCAGCCCAGCTTTACCAGTACCCTGCCCCGCACACCACCAGCCAGAATAGTGCTGAACCAGGGTGGCAATGCCTCCAGCTCCACCTCCGCCGTACACAGCTGCGCCAGCACCGGCACACGCCAATCGCCTGCCAGGCGCTGCCAGATCGCCGCTTTGGCGGCGAGCGGTTGTTCCACGCTGTCCACACCCAAGAGGCGCACATTGCGCAAGATGAATGGCAACACCGTCAGCGGCAGGTCGGCTGATGCGGCCAGCCCGCAGCAGGCCACAGTGCCGCCGTAAGCGGTGCTTTTCACAACGCTGGCGAGCGGCTCGCCGCCCAGGGTATCCACGGCGCCGGCCCAGCGGGGCTTGCCAATCGGCCTGCCTGCGGCGGCCAGCACTTCATCGCGCCCCACCACCTCGCTTGCGCCCAGCTCACGCAGCCATTCAGCCGCCTCCGCCTTGCCGCTGCTGGCGACGACGGTAAAGCCCAGATGTGCCAGCAAGGCGACCGCCACCGCGCCCACACCGCCACTGGCGCCGGTCACCAGAATATCGCCGTTACCCGGCGCTACGCCGGCATCAAGCAATGCCTGAACGCACAACCCGGCTGTCAGCCCGGCGGTGCCGTACAACATTGCCTCACGCGTGGTCATGCCTGCCGGTAACGGCAGCACCCAGCCCGCCGGCACGCGAATGTACTCGCCGTAACCGCCAGCGGTATCCATGCCCAGGTCGTAGCCCGTGACCAGCACTTCACTGCCCGCCGCAAACTGGCCGCTGGTATCGGTTACCACCACGCCCGCCGCATCAATGCCCGGCGTGTGCGGATAGTTACGCGTCACCCCCTTGTTGCCGGTGGCAGACAATGCGTCCTTGTAATTCAGCGATGACCACTGCACCCGAATCAGCACCTCTCCGGGGGGCAGCTGATCCAGCGAACGGCGCACCAGCCGTGTGACGAACGTGTCGGCGTGCGATTGCGTCTGCAAGGCAGCGAATGTGTCGGTCATGGTTTTCTCTCCTCGCCTGCTACCACCTGATGGCCTGTCTGGTTAGTTGGTTACCTTAAGTTCGGATGGCTGAGGTTCTGAGGCAAGGCGTTGCGACGAGTCATAGCGCGCTATGGCGAGGAGCAGCACCGCAGCATCAACGCCTCAGACACCGGAATTGACTGCTTGAACTAGCCAGGCAGGCCACTAGCTGCGTGCCGGCTGTTTCAGTACCGTGCCAGTCAGCTCACTGCCACCAGCGCTGGCCGCCGCGATGAAACCAGCGCTCGGTAATGCGCATGACGGCGCTTTCAAACGACAGCCCGAGGCGCTCGGCCAGCTTTTGCCGGGCGTGCCAGGTGACTTCGTAGACCTCCGCATCCCGGCAGCGGCTCAGCAGGTAATCGTCGCTGGTATGCAGATCGTCCACCAGGCCCAGCTCTTTTGCGCGGCTGCCAAACCAGTGCTCACCCGTAGCCACCCGGTCGATATCCAGCGAGCGCCGGTTCTCGCGCACAAAATCCTTGAACAGAAGATGGGTATCTTCCAGCTCTTCCTGAAACTTGGCGCGGCCGTGGTCGGTGTTTTCTCCGAACATCGTGAGGGTGCGCTTGTACTCGCCTGCGGTAAGCAGCTCCACATCGACATCGTTGCGTTTCAGCAGGCGATGAAAATTCGGCACCTGAGCAACCACGCCGATAGAGCCGATCACCGCGAATGGCGCGGCAATGATGCGATCCGCGATGCAGGCCATCATGTAACCCCCGCTGGCGGCTACCCGGTCCACGCACACCGTCAGCCGCAGCCCGCCCGCACGAATCCGCCGCAGCTGCGAAGCAGCAAGGCCGTAGCTGTGCACCAGACCGCCGGGGCTTTCCAGCCGCAGCACCACCTCATCTTTTTTGTCAGCAACCTGCAACAAGGCGCTGATTTCAGCGGCCAGTGCGTCCACACCGCTCGCGTGAATATCGCCATCGAAGTCGAGCACGAATACCCGCGTCTTGCGCTCGGCAGCCACCGCGCCAGCCTTCTTTTCGGCTTTTGCACGCGCTTTATCGTCCTTGCGCTGCTGTTTCGCCAATACCTTGCGCTCCGGCTCCGACAACACCGCTTCGCGAATGCCATCCCGCAAGGCATCAAATTCGCCGTTGAGGTGCCGCACGCGGATTTCACCATCCTGATCTCGCGAGCCCCGTTGCCGGGCAGCGCTGCTGACGATGCCGCCAACCACAAACAGAATCGCTACCACGAGGGTAGCGACCTTGGCGAGAAACAAACCGTACTCCATTAAAAACTCAATCACTCACAACTCCTGGCTACTTCCAATTGCGGCGAGCCGCTATTCCAGTATCACGCCTGATCCGACAACGCGCTCGAGCCGGCAGGGCAGTCATTCCAGCATCGCGCTTTCTGCCACCCCGTTGAGCGGCCGCCCTTCCAGCTGACCGGCCACGGGCACCACCTGAAAAATCGCGCCGTCCGCCATGGGCAGGTAGGCGGCACTGAGCAACGCGGTATCCAGTAACAACCGGTGCTGCTCGCCACGCAGGTCGAATCCCAATGAGGGGCGATGTATGGCATGGCTGGCGCGCTCGCGTGAACGCTGGTGCTCCAGCGCCAGGTAGCGCCCCTGAATGCGCTCCAGCTGATAACCCGGCCGTGCGCCCAGCAGTGCGAACAAGCCTTTCCAGTGCACTACCCGAACATCCAGCTGCCATAAATCGCCACTCAGGGCGTAATCATGACTCTCACCGTCCGGCAGCGCTACTGTGGCAACAAAACTCTGTGGTGCAAGCTGGCGAAAGCTGATCGTGGCCACCGGGGCATCAGGCTTGAGCTCCCGATAGCTGTACAGATTCATGGCATACAGGGCGCTGCACACGGCCAGCGCCACCAGCAGCAGCCCGGCGCTTCCCTTGAGCCATTGCAGCAGCCATTGCTGGCGCAACAGCAGCCAGGCGCCCAGCCCGACCAGCAGCAGGCTCAAGCCGATCAGCACGATCGGCACACCGGTAAAACTCATTACACACCCCCTTCGGCCAGCGCTCTGCGCCGCTGCACCCAACTCTCGATCAATGCCCTGGCGATACTGCCGGTTGGCGGGATCGGTGGCAGATCGGTGTAATGCCACCAATGCGCCTCGACGATCTCTTCGCCATCCACCTGGATTTCCCCGCCGGCGTAATCGGCGTGGTAGCCGAGCATCAGCGCATGCGGGAACGGCCAGGACTGGCTCGCATAATAATGCAATGTGCCGAGCTTGAGCCCGGTTTCTTCGAATACTTCTCTATGCACCGCTTGCTCGGCACTTTCGCCCGCCTCGATGAAGCCAGCCAGGCAACTGAAAAAGCGCGCCGGGAAACGTGCCGCGCGCGCCAGCAGGGCTTCGTCGCCACGGGTTACCAGAGCAATGATGCAGGGGGAAATACGTGGGTAAGCCGTGTATTCACATTGGGAACAGGTCATGGCGCGGTCGTGGGCGTGGCCATGCGCCGGCGCACCACAGCGGGAGCAGAACTGGTGGTTGCGGTGCCAGGTCACTACCTGGGAAGCGCGCCCGGCCATGGCGAAGGTGACTTCGTCCGTCTGCCCGAGCAGCTGCCGCAGTGCAGCGAGGTGGTAACCCGGCAATAGTCGCTCTGGGCTGTCCAGCGATACCGCAAAGCAGTGCTGGCCACGCAACCGGCCGAGATAATGCGTCGGCAGGCCATCCAGCCCCAGCCAGCGCGCATCTTCCGCCTGCGGCAGCAATGGCAGCGCCGGGTCGTCGGACACCATCATCTGCCCATCATGAAAGGCAAACCAGATTGCCTCGCCTTCCAACCGGGCCGGCGGGCTGGCCAGGAGCTCGAATTCGCTCTGCAGAGACTGAAACGTCGGCACGGATTACCTCATCGCTCCGCCGTGGTGCTCAAGCCGGTTGCGCCGCCTGCCTGACCGGGAAACCCAGCTCCGCCAGACTGATCTCTGCGACTTCCAGCACTGCATCACCGATCGGCTTGTGTTCTTCCATACTCTCCAGATAGTAATCGATACTGGTGATGGCGTCGGCCAACGTTTCCATTTGCTCCAGCACTGGCGCGCCACTTCCTTCCGCCAGCAACTGCTGTTCGATAAAGTGCCGGCAGCCTTCCAGCACTGCACGGGCGCGATCAAGCTCCAGGAACATCAGGCCGCCCGCCACCCCTGTCAGCACCGCCGGTACGTTGCTCAAGTGCATGCGATCGCCTTGGCTGTCGATAAAGGAGGTCAGTGACCGTTTCGTCAGCGACATCCCGGCGCGGCACTCGCCCACCACCGTCATCCGGGCCTCGTCCAGCTGATACAGGGAAATGCGGGTGTTGCGTACCTCGCGATTAATGTCGTCCACCGGGGCAAACCGCCGCTCCAGCGTCGCGACGGCGTTTTCCACCATCAGCAGATCATCCACCAGCCCCTGAAAATCCATGCCCTCCGGGTCGATGGCCCCAGCACGCCAGTTGCGCACTTGCTCGGCGCGGCTGCGGATCTGTGTCGATTCCCTGTTTTGCCCGATCATGATCAATGTGCCGGCCAACCGCGCCAGAGTGTCCGCAAGCTCGCAGTAATCGGTGTCTGCGGCCCCCTGAGCGGCAAGATCGAGTGCATTCTTGATGCTGGAGAGTTCTTCTTTCATGGCAACCGCGACGGTGCGAATGACAGAACCGCCGGCACCGCTCATGAGCGATAGCTCATCCTGCAACGCTGCATCACTGAAGCGGGCACTGACAGCAAACGCCCGCTTGATCTCGCCGACCAGCCCCTGATCGTGCTGGCACAACGAGACGATGTACACGGAATCCTTGATCAGCAGCAAAGGCGCGTCGCTGTCCAGTGCACGCTCGCCCTCATACACCAGCCGCTTGATCTGCCGATCAAATTGCGACAACAGATGCTTGCGTGCGGGCGTCAGTTTCATCTCGTCGCTGATCATCGCCTCGACAGCGCCCCGCGCCACCCACCAGAGACGGCCCAGCGGTGCATTGCCGCACAGGCGATCAATGCGCCCCAGCGCCCTGGCGACCAGTTTCAGGCTGGTGCGGCTGTCGCCGCGCAACACGCCCAGCAGCCCCACCTGATACATATGCCGCAGCCGCCGGCAGCGCGCCTGTATCTCGGCGCGGGGCGCCGATCCTGCTGGCGCGGGTGGCTGCCGCTCGCGCGTCACATCAACACGGAAAAAGTGGCTTTCGGGAATCAGCGATTTGCCCGCGGCACGCCGCAGTTCGTTGATGCCGCCCACCAGCAACTCCGGCAACGCCACATTCTTCAGCTGCACATACTCAAGATAACGGCCGAGCAACACGATGCTGTTGCCAAGCGTGCCGATCAGTCGCTCCGGCGCAACGCTTCGCAAAATTGTTCCGGCCACCAGCTCCATTTCTTCCGCCATCAGTGCCGCGGCCGGCAGCTCCAGCATCTGGCAAATGCCGCGCACCTGACGAAACGCCTCGCTACAGGCTTGCAGCTCCGCATTGCGCGACGGTTCGTCAACGAACGCCTCCAGCGCGGCTTCAGCCTGGCTGAGCGTGCTGTCGAGTTCGTCCTTGAGAAACGTCAGAGAGGTGGTATTGGTGATTGCGACCATGGGCTCTCCAGTCCTACCTTGCTACTGCCCGCCGACCATGGCGGCTCGCCCGAGCCGTCATTTCCCCACCAGCGGACAGGGTGGGCTGTCCGTTATAAATTAAGTTGCTGCCCGGCGCATCGCATCGCGCCGGCCAACCAGCAGTCATCAACAATGCGTCAACTTTCATCTGTAAACAACTGAATCAACGACAATTTGATAACCACGCCACAGCCGCCGATCAGCCCTCCGCCGAGGATTCCTCTACATCCTCAGCACCGTCAGCCGCCTCCGCACTTCTTTGCCACAGCGCCGGCTGCCCGCTGGCGGCGGCAATGCGCGCCAGCTTTGCGTCATGGGCGGCTAATTCCTCCGC
The DNA here is from genome assembly GCF_023051175.1 of Alcanivorax quisquiliarum. Lineage (GTDB taxonomy): Bacteria > Pseudomonadota > Gammaproteobacteria > Pseudomonadales > Alcanivoracaceae > Isoalcanivorax > Isoalcanivorax quisquiliarum. The sequence continues at coordinate 402,992 of NZ_JALKII010000001.1, forward strand.
ACTGGCGGCCACTACCCGCAACGCAGGGCGCTGGGCCGGCAGCCGCCGAACCGGTTCCGCTGTGGCCTCGTTGCCGCTGCCGCTATCCTGACCATCCAGCGACAGGCGCGCCTGGCCGCCGGTCATGATCAGATACACTTCTGCCAGAATCTGCGAATCCAGCAGCGCGCCGTGCAGCTCGCGATTGAAGTTGTCGATGCCGTAACGGCGACACAGCGCATCAAGGTTGTTTTTCTGGCCGGGGTGCCGTGCGCGGGCCAGTTGCAGCGTGTCGATGATCGTGCAGCGCTGCTCCATCAGCCGCTCGATGCCCAGCATCTGCAATTCGTGGTTGAGGAAGCCGAGGTCGAACGGTGCGTTATGGATAATCAGCTCTGCGCCCTCGACGAAACGCAGGAAATCGTCTGCCGCCGCTGCAAACACCGGCTTGTCCGCCAGAAACTCGCGAGTGATGCCGTGCACCTGCAACGCGCCTTCATCGATATCTCGCTCGGGGTTCAGGTAGATATGCAGGTTATTGCCGGTCAACCGGCGGCCGACCATCTCGACACAGCCGATCTCGATGATGCGGTGCCCCTCGGATGGCTCAAGGCCCGTCGTTTCGGTATCCAGTACAATCTGCCTGCTCATGACGTGGCTGCCCCTGCCTGCATTTCATCAATACCCTGGTTGGCCAGCTGATCAGCCCGCTCGTTATCCGGGTCGCCGCTGTGCCCTTTGACCCATTTCCATTGCACCTGATGCCGGGCGGTGGCCTGATCCAGGCGCTGCCACAGCTCCGCATTCTTGACGGCTGCCTTGCTTGCCGTGCGCCAGCCGTTACGTTTCCAGCCGTGAATCCAGCGGGTGATGCCATCGAGCACGTATTTCGAATCCGTATATAGCGTCACCTGACACGGCTCTTTCAATGCCTCCAGGCCCTGGATGGCCGCCATCAGTTCCATCTGATTGTTAGTGGTCAAGGCTGCCCCGCCGTGCATTTCCCGGATAACGGTGCCACGGCGCAGCAGTACCCCCCAGCCGCCGGGACCGGGGTTCCCGCGGCAGGCGCCGTCGGTGTAGATTTCCACGTGCTTCAACAAAGAGTTATCCCCATTTTCGTGTACAGCATTGCACCCTCTTTTACCTTCCTGCTCGCTTTTACCTTCCTTCTCGCCCCATCACTCGCTCGCATCCGTCTCCTGCCGCTGTTGCCAGCGCGCCATGGATACCGGCACCACATTGGGCGCAGCCTGCGGCAAGGAAAAACGCGGCCGTAGCGGCCGTACCATCAACGCCCGCTTGCGCGCAACGAGCACATAGAAAGCGCCGTGCTGGGGCCAGAACCGGCTGCCCAGCGCCTCCAGCCAGCGCGGCTTGTGAGCACCGCCGGCCAACGGCAGGCCGTACAAACCGCCTTCGGAGCCTTCCACCTCGCAGGCCAGCACATGCAGCCAGTCGCTGATGCGATGCGGGCGGATGAAGCGGCCGATCCAGGGCACCTGGCGGCTATTCAGCCGCAGCAATCTGGCCAGCCCCCACAGCCCCAGCGGCTGAAAACCTACCACCACCAGGCTGCCGCCCGGCCGCAGCGCACGCGCTGCCTGGCCCAACACCAGATGTGGGTCATCTTCGAAATCGAGTGTATGGTGCAGCAGCACCAGATCCAGGCATTCACGCGCCAGCGGCAACTGCGAGGGGCGCGCCTGTATGTTCACGCCTGCAGCCCCGCCAAGCGTCCAGCGCAGGGAAGCGACGCTGGCCTCCAGCATAGGCTCCGGTGCGCCGACACAGCATTGCAATGCACGCAGGCCGGGCAAGCGAGGCAACGCTTCAGCGAGCACGCGCTGCTCTGCCGCCAGCAATGCCGCACCGAGCGGTGTTTGCAGCCACTGGCTGAACGCCGTACCGGTTTCCGGCGGCTGCCGTCGAAACGGCGCCCGGGTCAATCGGGGTATGCCCATTCGCCACCTCTCAGTCTCGCCGCCTATGAATTCATCACCGGTGGCATCCGGCTTTTGCGCCCGCCAAGGCCATGACAGCAGCGTCGGCAGGCTCTAACATGCCGCATTCAGTCTAAAGCATGTGCGGAACAAGTGGCCAGCCAGCGCGACGCGGGCAGCTAATGGAACCGGTTGTCGGTACTATTGTCCTTCCTGAGTGGCTGCGGCAGGCCTCGATCGGACTCAGCGGCACGCCCGCTGTGCAAGGCGAGCTGATGGATGAATGTTCAAACCGAGCCGCCTGCGTACACGTTATGCGGCCGCTGCCCGGCGCAGCCGCCGAACCGACACCGAAATCAGAGACGTTTGATGCAACTGCACCCTGTACCCGCATTTTCCGACAATTACATCTGGCTGCTTGCCGATGACGCCGGCCACGCACTGGTGGTTGATCCGGGCGATGCGGCGCCTGTGGAGCAGGCGCTCGCCGAGCGCGGCCTGACCCTGACGGCCATACTGGTGACCCATCACCATCCCGACCATGTCGGCGGCATCCAGAGCCTGCTGGCTCGCCACCCGGTCCCGGTTTACGGCCCGGCCGATGAAAGCATCCCCGGCCGCACACACAGTGTGCGAGATGGCGATCGGCTGCGCCTGGACGCGCCGGCCATCGAATTTGAAGTCATGCATGTGCCGGGCCACACGCTGGGCCACATTGTCTTTTTTGCAGCCGATCACGAACCGCCGCTGCTGTTTTGTGGCGATACGTTGTTCGCGGCAGGCTGTGGCCGGCTGTTCGAGGGCACCGCCGCACAAATGCTGGCCTCACTGGATCGCCTGTCCGCCTTGCCAGACGAAACACTGGTGTGCTGCGCGCACGAATACACCTTGAGCAATCTCGCCTTCGCCCAGGCGGTGACGCCAGAGGACGAGGCCGTGCTCCAGCGCGTGGCCGAGATGACAGCGATACGGGAAGCCGGCCAGCCGACGCTTCCGGTGGTGCTTGCAGATGAACGCCGCAGCAATCCGTTCCTGCGTGTTGACGAGGCACCGCTTCAAGCGGCCGTAAACGCACATGCGGGCGCGACACTGCCATCGCGAACCGATGTTTTCGGCGCGCTGCGCAGCTGGAAAGATACGTTCTGAATTGACCAGAGCGGGCCCGGCAATGGCCCGCCAGATGTGTCCACTCCGCCTCCCCGTGGGGCCCGGTGGTCTGACAATACTCACGACAAGAGCCGCATTGCCCATCGACGCGGCCCGCACGGGAGCAAGGAGTTCGTTCTACCATGAAATACCAGAATTTCAGGGTTGCCCTGCTGGCATTGTGCTGCGCGGGATTGGTGGGGGGGTGTACCCTGCGGCCAGTGGTCGACAGCCTGGAGCCGATGCCGGCCGCGACCGAATTGCTGCCAGACCCGATCGTCACCAGCGGTTATGACGACACGGCGCCCGAGGCTGCGCCGGAGAGCGATACGGATCTGTGGCACCGCGTGCGTGCCGGTTTCGGCCTTGATCTTGATATCGACAATGCGCGCATCCGTGCCCAGCGCGACTGGTACAGCCGCCACCAGAGCTATCTGGATCGGATCTCCCAGCGCGGCGAGCGCTATCTGCATCACATCGTCGAGCAGGCAGAAGCCCGTGACATGCCGCTGGAGCTGGTGCTGTTGCCTGTGGTCGAGAGCGCCTTTGATCCGTTCGCCTATTCCCATGGCCGTGCAGCTGGCCCCTGGCAGTTCATTCCGTCCACCGGCAAGCACTTCGGCCTTGAACAGGATTGGTGGGCTGACCAACGGCGCGATATCGTCGCCTCCACCGAAGCGGCGCTGACCTACCTGCAACAACTGGCGAACCGTTTCGATGGCGACTGGCTGCTGGCGCTGGCCTCCTATAACGCCGGCGGCGGTAACGTTTCCCGCGCCATCACGCGCAATCGCAACGCCGGCAAACCAACCGATTTCTGGAGCCTGGAGCTGCCCGGGGAGACCATGGCCTACGTGCCGAAGCTGCTGGCGCTGGCGCAGATCGTGAAAGCGCCGGAAGACTACGGCCTCGCCCTGCCGCCCATCGCCGACGAACCCTATTTCGCCAGTGTCGAGACCGGCGGCCAGATTGATCTTGCCCAGGCAGCGGCGCTGGCCGAGATATCCCTGGAAGAACTCTACCTTCTCAACCCGGCCTTCAACCGCTGGGCCACCGCACCGGATGGCCCACACCGGCTGCTGGTGCCGGCCTCCCACGCCGAGCGCTTCAGCGAGGGCCTGCGGAACCTGCCGGCTGAACAGCGCATGCGCTGGGATCGCTACACTATTCGTTCAGGCGACAGCCTGATCGGCATCGCCCGCCGGTTCGATACCACGCCTGCGGTACTGCGCGACGTCAATCGCCTGCGGGGCAACACCATCGTCGCCGGGCGCACCTTGCTGATCCCCCGGCCAGCCCAGGATGCGGGTAATTATACGCTGAGCGCCGATGCGCGGCTGGATGCGCGCCAGAATCGTGCGGTGTCCGGGCGCCGCCAGGTAACTCATACCGTCGCCAGCGGTGATACCTTCTGGCAACTGGCGCGCCACTATCGCGTTGGCGTGCGCGAGCTGGCAGCATGGAACCAGATGGCCCCCGGCGACACGCTCCGAGTCGGCCAGCAGTTGGCGGTCTGGACAGAAAATGCCGGGGGCAGCACCACTGCGGCAAGCCGCCCGGAGATGGTACGCCGGGTCAGTTATTCGGTTCGACGGGGAGATTCACTCTATGCAATCGCCAACCGCTTCAATGTGTCGGTCAACCAGATCAATACCTGGAACCGCATCAATGGCCAGCGCTACCTGCAACCCGGCCAGCAGCTGACACTTTATGTGGATATTCGCGACGCTCCCTGAGCACCTTTGCCGGCGGCTGACAGCACTGGCGATAGCCGTGCTTCTGTGCCTGGCGACCCTGCCGGCTGCGGCTGCTCCGCAGCCGGCGCCCGCCCCGGAAGAGGTTATCATCAGCCACGGATACAGCCCTTTCGGTAGCCTGAAATATCCCGCCGATTTTGCCCACTTCGATTATGTGAACCCCGACGCCCCGAAAGGCGGCACCTTACGGCTGTTCGGCTTCGGCAGCTTCGACAGCCTCAATCCTTATGTCATCAGCGGCACCAGCCCGGCCAACACGCCGGGGGCGGCACTGTTCGGCTTTCTGGAAACTACCGACACCCTGCTGATGGGTGCCAGCAGCCATAACCGCGTCGGCGACGAACCGGGCAGCGCCTACGGCCTGATTGCGGAAACACTCGAATACCCGCCAAGCCTGGACTGGATCATTTTCAACCTGCGCCCCGCCGCCCGCTTCAATGACGACACGCCCATCACTGCGGAGGACGTGGTGTTTTCCTTCCAGCTGCTGCGAGAACAGGGCCACCCGCGCTATGCACTGATGTTGCAGGATGTGGTCGCCGCCGAGGCGCTCTCGCCCCACCGCGTTCGTTTCACGCTTACCGGCAACAGCCGCCGCGATCTTCCCCTGACGCTGGGTGATCTGCCGGTGCTCCCCGCCCATTACTGGCGCGAGCATTCGTTCGACAGCACGCTAGTGCCGCCAGTGGTCAGCAGCCCTTACCGCATCAGCCGGGTGCGGCCCGGCCGGCAGGTGGTCTTCGAGCGTGTTGCCGACTACTGGGGCCGGAACCTGCCGGTAAATCGCGGCCGCTACAATTTCGATCAGGTCATCATCGATTATTACCGTGACGCTCAGGTAGGCTTCGAGGCATTCAAAAGTGGCGGCTACGATATCCACCTGGATTACGTTGCCAAACACTGGGCCACTGGCTACCAGTTCCCCGCCGTACGCGACGGGCGTGTGTTGCGCGCCGAAATTCCGCACAGCATCCCGCGCCCGACGCAGGCGTTTTTCCTTAATCAGCATCGTGCACCGCTTGATGACGCCCGCGTCCGCAAAGCACTGAACCTGCTGTTTGATTTCGAATGGACAAACCAGACTATTTTCAACGACGCCTATGTGCGCAGCGACAGCTGGTTCCCTAACAGCCAGCACGGCGCAACCGGCATTCCGGATGCGCTGGAGCAGGCACTGCTGGAACCCTGGCGAGAGCACCTGCCCGCCGCGCTGTTTCAGCAGCCCTTCCGTCAACCGGCCAGTGACGGCAGTGGCAATATCCGCGAGCGCATGCGCCAGGCCCTGGCCCTGCTGGCCGACGCCGGCTGGGTGCCGCGTGGCCGGCAGTTGGTGCACCGTGACAGCGGCGAGCCATTCACGCTGGAAGTGCTGAATTACCAGACGCCGACCATGAATCGTGTCGTCGAGCCGTGGCTGCGCAACCTTGAGCGGGTCGGTATCCGTGCCAGTTATCGTCCGGTGGATCTGGCCACTTACAAGGCGCGGCTGGACAGCTTCGATTACGACATCACGATCTTTGTGCTACCTCAGCGCGCCTACCCTGGCGCCGAGCTGGTCGATTACCTGCATTCTCACAGCGCCACCCTGCCCGGCAGCCGCAATTATTCCCGTATCGCCGACCCGGCCGTGGACGCCCTGGTGGAAGCGGCCCTGAACGCAGAGAGCGAAGCCGGCTATCATGCTGCGTTGCGTGCGCTGGATCGGGTGCTACTCTGGCAACACTACAGCATTCCGCACTGGTATATTGACCACCATCGGCTGGCCTGGTGGGATAAATTCGGGCGCCCGGAGACGCCTGTGCCGTACATTCTCGGCACCGAAACCTGGTGGGCAAAAAAGCAACCCTGAGCAGGCGTTGCTGTCATTGAAGACACGCCACACTGCATTGTGGCCCAGAACAAGATCGAGGACCGACATGAGAACCCTGATTGCCATCCTGCTCAGCCTGTGTGCCACGGGCGCTCTGGCAGCACCGCAATACCACGCCGTAGCCATGCACGGCAGCCCCAAGTATCCCGCCAGCTTCACCCACTTCGATTACGTCAATCCGGATGCGCCCAAGGGCGGCCTCTTGCGCCGTCATGTCATCGGCAGCTTCGACAGCTTCAATCCGTTCATTCCGCGCGGCACCGCGGCCGCAGGGATTGGTTATCTGTATGACAGCTTGACCACCGCCAGCCAGGACGAGCCTTTCACACAATATGGCCTGCTGGCCCACCGCATCGAGATGCCGGAAGATCGCAGCTGGGTGATCTATCATCTGCGCAAAGAGGCGCGCTTTGCCGATGGCGAGCCCGTAACCGCCGCAGATGTGGTATTCACCTTCGACACCCTGCTGGAAAAAGGCTCGCCCTTCTACAGCTACTATTATGGCGATATCGAGCAGGTCGAAGCGCTGGACACCCATCGCGTGAAATTTACCTTCAAACCCGGCGACAACCGCGAGCTGGCATTGATCGTCGGCCAGCTGCAAATCCTGCCCGCACACTATTGGCAAGAGCATGATTTCAGCCGCGGCAGCCTTGAAATACCGTTGGGCAGCGGCCCCTACCGCGTCGCCAGCTTCGATGCCGGCAAACGCGTTGTATACGAACGCCGGGAGGATTACTGGGGCAAGGATTTGCCGGTCAATCGCGGCCAGTACAATTTTGATCGCATCACATTCGAGTATTTCCTGGATGACACCGTAGCGCTGGAGGCCTTCAAGGCCGGGCGCTATGACCTGCGGGTCGAAAACGTGGCCGCCAACTGGGCCACCGGCTATCAAGGCCCTGCCCTCAATCGCGGCGATATCGTTCTGGAAACGTTTGCGCACAGCCTGCCCACCGGCATGCAAGGCTTCGTCTACAACTTGCGCCGCCCGCTGTTTCAGGATCGGACACTGCGCAAGGCACTGGCCTATGCGCTGGATTTTGAATGGACCAACCAGAACATCTTTCATGGCCAGTACCGCCGCACACGCAGTTATTTCCAGAACTCGGAGCTGGCAGCCACCGGCCTGCCCTCGGAAGCGGAACTGAAGCTGCTGGAGCCGCTGCGCGAGCAACTGCCGGAAGAAGTGTTCACGCAGGCATATCAGCCGCCTGCCAGCGACGGCTCCGGCCGCCCCCGGGAAAATCTGCTGCGTGCCCAGGCGCTACTGCGCGAAGCCGGCTATACCGTGCGCGACAGCCAGCTCTACACGCCAGAGGGCCAGCCAGTGCGATTCGAGATTCTGCTCGATGCCCCGGTCTGGGAACGTATTGCCGTACCTTTTGCTCGCAATCTGCAAGCTATCGGCGTACACGCTGAAGTGCGCCGCGTGGATCAGCCGCAATACATCGAGCGGCAACGCAATTTCAATTTCGACATGACCGTCAATGTGTTCCCGCAATCCAATTCACCCGGCAACGAGCAGCGGGATTTCTGGCACTCCAGCGCCGTGGAGCGGCCGGATTCGCGCAATGTTATCGGCCTGGCCGACCCAGCCATCGACGCCCTTGTCGATGCCGTCATCAGCGCCCGCGACCGGGAAGAGCTGGTGACCAGCTGCCGGGCACTGGATCGGGCGTTGCAGTGGGGCCATTACGTTATACCGAACTGGAACCTGGATTATTTCCGCATTGCCTACCAGCGCCATATTGCACACCCGGCCAGCAATGCCCCTTACGGCCTGCCGCTGGACGCGTGGTGGGATGCGCGCAGTGAGGGCAAGGGTTCCTGATGAGTCGCTACATCGCTCGCCGCCTGCTGCTGATCATTCCCACACTGTTCGGCATCTTGCTGCTGAACTTCGTTATCGTGCAGGCGGCACCGGGTGGGCCGGTGGAACGCATGGTGGCGCAACTGCGTGGCATGGACAGTGGCGCGGCCGGCAGCCAGTTTGCCGGCGCACGCGCCGACTTTGTTGCACCGGATACCAGCGGCAGCAACGCCTACCGTGGCTCACAGGGTTTGCCACCAGAGCTGATCAAGCGCATCGAGCAGCTTTATGGTTTTGACAAACCTGCGCATGAGCGCTTCTGGCTGATGATTCGCAATTATCTCAGCTTTGAATTCGGCGAATCCTATTATCGCGACCGCAGTGTGACCGAGCTGATTCTCGAACGGTTGCCCGTGTCTATCTCGCTCGGGTTATGGAGCACGCTGCTGACTTATCTGGTCTCCATCCCGCTGGGCATTCGCAAGGCGGTGCGCCATGGCACACCGTTTGATGTGTGGAGCAGCAGCCTGATTATTGTCGGCTATGCCATTCCCAGCTTCCTGTTTGCCATTCTGCTGGTGGTGCTGTTTGCCGGTGGCAGTTATCTGGACTGGTTTCCCCTGCGTGGGCTGACCTCCGACAACTGGGAGCAATTGAGCCTGATGGGCAAACTGCTGGATTATTTCTGGCATATCACCCTGCCGACGCTGGCGATTGTCATCGGCAGCTTTGCCACACTGACCATGCTCACCAAGAATTCATTTCTCGACGAGATCAGCAAGCTTTATGTGCAGACCGCACGCGCCAAGGGGCTGACGGAAAACCAGGTGCTCTACCGCCACGTATTCCGCAACGCCATGCTGATCATCATCGCCGGCTTTCCGGCAGCCTTCATCAGCATGTTCTTTTCCGGTGTGCTGCTGATCGAATATATCTTCTCGCTCGATGGCCTCGGCCTGCTGGGCTTCGAATCTGTGATCAATCGCGACTATCCGGTGGTATTCGGCACCCTGTTCATTTTTACGCTGATCGGCCTGCTGCTGAAGCTGGTCAGTGATCTCACTTATATGCTGGTCGACCCGCGTATCGATTTTGAACGGAGAGATCTGTAGTGCGCTTTCGTAACCCCGTTTACCAGCGCCAGTGGCAAGCCTTCCGGGCCAACCGGCGTGGCTATTGGTCGTTATGGATTTTCCTGACGCTATTCGTGCTGTGCATGGGTGCCGAACTGATCGCCAATGACAAGCCGCTACTGCTCAGTTATCAGGACGAACTCTATTTCCCGGTGCTCAAGACCTACCCCGAAACCACCTTCGGCGGCATGTTCGAAACCGAAGCCAATTACCGCGACCCGTTTGTTGCCGGACTGATAGAGGAAAATGGCTGGATGATCTGGCCACCGATCCGCTTCAGCCACGGCACCATCAACTACGATCTGATGGTGCCCTCACCTGCCCCGCCTTCCGCTGAAAACTGGCTCGGCACCGACGACCAGGGCCGGGACGTGCTGGCGCGCATCATTTACGGCTTCCGCCTTTCTATCCTGTTCGGGCTGATCCTGACGCTCGCCAGCAGCATGATCGGCATCGCCGTCGGCGCTGTGCAAGGCTATTACGGCGGCTGGACGGATCTGGCCGGGCAGCGCTTTATCGAAGTCTGGTCCAGCATGCCGATTCTTTACCTGATCATCATCCTGTCGAGCTTTGTGGTGCCCAGCTTCTGGTGGCTGTTGCTGATCATGCTGCTGTTTTCATGGATGACGTTGGTGGATCTTGTGCGCGCCGAATTTCTGCGATGTCGCAATCTGGATTATGTGCGCGCCGCCCGCGCATTGGGCGTACCCACCCCTATCATCATGTGGCGACATATACTGCCCAATGCGATGGTTGCCACGCTGACATTCATGCCCTTTATCCTCAATGGCTCCATCGTCACCCTGACGACCCTTGATTTCATCGGCTTCGGCCTGCCGCCAGGTTCACCCTCGCTGGGCGAGTTGCTGGGGCAAGGCAAAGCCAACCTGCATGCACCCTGGCTGGGCATCAGCGGATTCGTGTCATTGGCCTTTCTTTTGTCGCTGCTGATTTTTATCGGTGAAGCGGTGCGTGATGCCTTCGATCCAAGGAAGTATCTCCAATGAGCCGGCTGACAATCGAAAACCTGACTATTCGCTTTGGTGACAATGCACCGCCTGTCGTCGATGGTGTGTCACTGTCGTTGCAGGCCGGGCGCATGCTGGCGCTGGTAGGCGAATCCGGGTCGGGAAAATCCGTTACCGCACTGTCGATTCTCGGCCTGCTGCCACCGCAGGCGCAAGTGCGTGCAGACAGCCTCCGGCTGGACCAGCAGAATATCCTCGCACTTTCTGATAGCGGCTTGCGCGGCCTGCGCGGCGGCCGTATCGGCATGGTGTTTCAGGAGCCACTCAGCGCGCTGAACCCGTTGCACAAGGTTGAAACCCAGATCGGTGAAAGCCTGGCCGTGCATCAGGGGCTGTCACGCGCACAGGCACGGGCGCGCACGCTGGAGCTGCTGCACCAGGTGCATCTGCCAGAACCAGAGACCATGCTGGCACGCTTTCCGCATCAACTTTCCGGAGGACAGCGGCAACGGGTAATGATTGCCATGGCGCTGGCCAACAATCCCAGCGTGCTGATTGCCGATGAGCCGACCACCGCGCTGGATGTCACTGTGCAGGCCGGCATTCTTGGCCTGCTCAAGCAATTGCAGGCGGAGCTGGGCCTGTCGGTGTTGCTGATCACCCATGACCTGGGTGTGGTGGCACGCTACGCCGAAGATATCGCCGTGATGCATCAGGGCCGCATTGTCGAAGCTGGCACGGCTGCCCAGGTGCTGGCCGCGCCAGCCGCACCCTACACCCGTCATTTGCTTGCTGCCGAGCCCGGTGGCACACCACCGACGCCTGACCCGAGCCGCCCCGTGCAATTGCAAACGACTGATCTGCGCGTGCACTTCGGCCAGTCCAGCGGCCTGTTCCAGCGCCGCCGCGAGCCATTTCGTGCTGTAGACGGCATCAGCCTGCAATTGCGGCGTGGCGAAACCCTTGGCGTGGTTGGTGAAAGCGGCAGCGGCAAATCCACCCTGGCGCTGGCTATCCTGCGGCTGATCGAAAGCCGGGGCGGCATCCGCTTTCACGACGAGTCGCTGGATCAGTTGCGCGGCAACCGCCAGCTGCAACCCTGGCGGGCGCGGATGCAAGTAGTGTTTCAAGATCCCTGGAGCAGTCTGAACCCGCGCATGACCGTGGGACAGATCATTGCCGAGGGACTGAAAGTGCACCAGCGTGACATGAGTGCCAGCGAACGTGAACACGAGGTCACTGCGATGCTTGCCGAGGTGGGCCTGCCGGATGACACACAACACCGCTATCCGCACGAGTTTTCCGGCGGCCAGCGGCAGCGCATCGCGATTGCCCGAGCGCTGATCCTGCGACCGGAATTGCTGGTTCTGGATGAGCCCACCTCCGCGCTGGATCGCAGCGTGCAACACCAGGTGCTGGAACTGTTGCGTGATTTGCAGAACCGTTACGCGCTTTCCTACCTTTTCATCAGTCATGATTTGAAAGTGGTACGGGCCATCAGCCACGAGCTGATCGTGATGCGCAACGGCAAGGCACTTGAAGCCGGGCCTACGGAGGAGATTTTCCGGAATCCGCGCCATGAATACACCCAGGCGCTGATCACCGCCGCCTTCGCTGGCGAACAGAAATACCAGGTTGCATTTTAGCGGTGTGGATGGCCGCGCTTTTCAGCTACCGTTCGCACCTGACCCTGCGGTCACTCCGGCTGGCGCCACCGCCGCTCTTCGTAGCCGGCTGCTATACTGCGCCACCAGACAAGCCGCGCAGGCATCAATTCATTCCAATGGACAGTATCAAGAGGACGACACATGGGCTTTCTTGCCGGTAAACGCTACCTGATTGTGGGGATCGCCAGCCAGCGCTCGATCGCCTGGGGCATCGCTGAAGCCATGCACCGCGAGGGCGCCGAGCTCGCTTTCACCTATCAGACTGAAAAACTCAGGTCCCGTGTGGAGGGTGCTGCAGAAGAATTCGGCAGCCGTAAAGAGCTTTGCTTCCCCTGTGATGTTGCCAGTGACAGCGAGATCGAAGCGGTGTTCACCGAGCTGGGCAAACATTGGGATGCTCTGGACGGCATCATTCACGCGGTCGGCTTTGCCCCGGCGCATGAGCTGGACGGCAACTTTGTCGATGTCGCCACCCGCGATGGTTTCCGGATTGCGCACGAGATTTCCAGTTACAGCTTCGTCGCACTGGCGCAGGCCGGCCGTGCGCTGCTGAAGGGCCGCCAGGGCGCCCTGCTGACGCTGACCTACCATGCCTCCCAGCAAACCGTGCCGAACTACAACGTCATGGGCATGGCCAAGGCCAGCCTTGAAGCCAGCGTTCGTTATCTGGCTGCCAGCATGGGCCCGGATGGTGTGCGCGTGAACGCTATTTCCGCTGGCCCGATCCGCACCCTGGCCGCGTCCGGCATCAAGAAATTCCGTAGCATGCTTGATCAGAACGCGGCCAAAGCACCGCTGCGTCGCAATGTGACCATCGAGGAAGTCGGCAACGCGGCGGCCTTCCTTTGTTCCGATCTCGCCTCCGGTATCACCGGCGAAATTCTGTACGTGGATGGCGGCGCCAACACCGCCGCAATGTCCATGGACAGTGCAGCCGAGTAAACTCGCCTGTATTGCGTTCAAGGCGGCCACCCTGTCGGCTGCCTTGAACGTGCCGGCTTATTCACCATAGATGGCTGCAAACCGGTTTGAGCCAGGCTGTGGTTTCCGATCAACGGTTCGCGCTACGGCCCGTGCATCCTCCGATAGTCCTTCTCGCTTTCAACCGTTCGTATCGTGCCGAAGGCCACACCTTTTCAGTGACCACTGCACTATGGTGTGCAGTTTCCGAAGAGCTTGCCGGGCTCGCAGCGAGCGCCGCCCAAAAAAAACACCGCCGAAGCGGTGCTTTTTTTCCAGAAATCAAGATGAGGTCAGTCTTCGATCTCACCCATCAGGCGTTCGTTATAAATGCGCACGTCGCCCTCTTCGCGCAGCAAGGTAACCACCTGACGGAAACTTGCCGCACCCGCCAGTTCGCCTAGCTGCCCCAGCGCCGCAGCCCGCTGGGCGGCAGTCAGCCCTTGCGGGTTGCCATCACGCACCGAGTCCAGCGAGATTGCCGCCAGGTCGCCATTGCCCATGCGCACTATCTGTACCGCCGGCTGGCTATCCGCAGCAGGACGTGGCAAACGGAATACCCGCTCCACAAGCTCTGTTTCCGGCTGGCTGCCGCCACGCTCCAGGTTTTCCGCGCTGATCACGTCCTGACGCCACAGGCCGGCCAGGCGAGCGAGATCGGCCCCTTCCGCAAGGGCAGCCTCACCTTCGGCAGCCAGCTCGTCCAGCCGCGCCTGAGCGGCCGCGAGCGCCAGGTGCCGGGCAATATCCTCGCGCACTTCAACCAGCGGAATCTCTTCCTCCGGCCGGCTGCCTGCCACCCGGACTACTACGTAACGACCCTGGCCAAGCTCGATCAGAGCGCTGTTGCGCTCCCCTTCCAGCACCGCGCGATCGCTCAACGCCCGGCGTACTGCTGGCTCGGCTGCGATATCCACCGGTTGTCCCAGCGGGAAGAAGGGCGTCTTTTGCAGCGACACACCAAGCGTTTCCGCCGGCACCGACAGATCCGCATGCTCGAACGCCAGCTCTTCCAGTTGACGCACATCTTCGGACAACCGCATCTCGGCGCGAGCCACTTTCAGCTCTTCTTCAATCTCGTCACGCATTGCGTCGAAGGTGGGCAGGGTGCGGCGATTGATCGAGGTCACTACCAGCAGATGCACGCCGTCATCGGTCGCGATCGGTTGCGACACCTCGCCTTCTTCGAGCGTAAAGGCAACCTGATCGAGGCTCGCCGGCAGGTCGCCGCGGCCGACCAGGCCCAGCACGCCACCCAGTGACGCGCTGGCAGCGTCGTCCGAGTGCTCACGCGCAAGCTCTGCAAACTCGGCGCCGCCGACGATCTGTTCACGCAATGCCTCAGCCCGTGCAAGCATGTCATCGCCGCCTGTCAGCAGAATATGGGAAACGCGACGGCGCTCCTGCTGCTCGGCCACATTCCGGAACATCTGCTCACGAACTTCATATTCTTCACGCAGCTGTTCTTCGGTGAGCTGGACATCATCCAGATAAGCGCTACGGCTGAGGTCGATATACTCCAGCTGATATTCCGGCGGACGGATAAAATCCTCCGGCGTGCTGTGGTAGAACGCCTCGACCTGCTCGTCGGAAATATCGAATTCCGGCACCAGGCTCTCGGCGGAAATACGGATATAGGAAATATCACGGCGCTGCTCGCCAAGCCGCCGCAGATCCTCAAGCTCGTAAGGCAGACCGAACGCGGTATCTTCATAACCGGCACGGAACTGATTCATCAGCATTTCGTCGCGCAGCAACGACATATAACCGCTTGGCGTCTGGCCCATGGTGCGCACGGTGCGATCAAACTGCTGCTGGGAGAAGCGGCCGTTCTGATCGTGGAACTCCGGGATTTGCAGAATGGTGCGGCCCGCCTGTTCATCGGAGATGACCATGCCGGCATCGCTGGCAGCTGTCAGCACGAGCACATTGTTGACCATGCCCTGCAATACCATGCCCGGATTGATGAAGTTGTCCAGCAGTTGCGGATCAAGCTCCGGCGACTGCTGACGCAATGCCAGCCGGGTACGCTGCACCCGGTCGTCCACCACCGCACGGTAGATGTCGTTGCCTTCGACCCGGGCCACAACATCGCCACCACCCCCGCCAGTGAAGTAGCCATAAAATGCGGAAATAATGAACGGCAAGATAATTGCCGCCAGCAAGATCTTGCCCCCTGTTCCGCGCAAGAAGTTTCTGAACCCCTGCATTACTTTCTCCGTCTTGCGGGCCCCCTCACCGGCTCATGCCACCGCACGGCGCCCTGACCCCAGGGGCACCGCCTCGGCCGCAATCAGGTGGAACACCCCATTGTTGGCTGGCCCGGTCTGGCCGGGGTTTTGAGCGAGCTCGTATATATAGGCTAGTCGAAGCCAGCTGACAACAGCCACCCTCGACAAGCCGGTGAAAAGCATCATTCTGCCATGCCTGCGCGGCCACACTTGCCGGCACTGGCACGGCGCCACCTGGGCTCCTTGCTGTCCGGGCAGCGAGCTGTTCATGCACTCGAGCAGGGCTTTGCCTGCCTTACTTGAGAAAACACCCTGAAGTATCAACAGGCGCGCCATTTCGCTTCGCGCAGAACAGAAACGGCAAACTGGTGCTCGCGATCACTGCTACCCGCATCAGCTCGGCTATGCCTTGCAGTGCTGGTGGCGCTGCGACGTTCAGGCCCGGTACACATCTCACTCCCGCCGCCCTCACTCGCCCTCACCCACTTACAGACAAGCCGGCATCCGGCCGCTACAACACAAAACAGCACGAAATAAAAAAGCGTATCCTGATGGATACGCTTTGTTATGGCGGAGCGGACGGGGCTCGAACCCGCGACCCCCGGCGTGACAGGCCGGTATTCTAACCAACTGAACTACCGCTCCGGTACTCGGCTCAGTTCACTGCATCCTTGAGCGCTTTGCCAGCCTTGAAGCCCGGCACATTCGCGGCAGCGATCTTGATGGTTTGTCCTGTCTGCGGGTTACGACCTTCACGCTCGGCACGCTGTTTCACGGCAAAGGTGCCGAAGCCTACCAGCGATACACTGTCACCTTCTTTGAGAGCCTTGGTAATGGCTTCAATCGTGGCATCCAGTGCGCGACCGGCATCAGCCTTGGAAATATCAGCTGTCGCTGCGATAGCATCAATCAGTTCTGATTTGTTCACAAAAATCCCCTTTTTTGATTTCCGGTTTTCCACTGGAGCGCTCAGCACGTCCCTGCAACGGAAGCCGCCTTTATACCAACGAGCCTGAAACCCGTCAAGGAAGCGCCGCTGCTATCCGGCTGAGCGTTTACAATTGCTGATCATTGTCAGCAGATCAGCAACATTTGCCCACTGTCGGGTAGCATTGAATGCATTCGTCAATGCGTGCTTACCCGATCAGAATCATTTTTTTTGCTATCTTCTGCCGTCGCCAGCTCCTCTTCCACTTCCGCTTCACTCAGCGGCGTCGGCATATGCTGTAGCGCAATCTCAAGCACCTGATCAATCCATTGAACCGGCCGAATCTCGAGCGCGGCCTTGATATTGTCAGGTATCTCTTTCAGATCACGCTCATTTTCATGAGGGATGATAACGGTCTTGATGCCGCCGCGATGTGCTGCAAGCAGCTTTTCCTTCAAACCGCCGATCGGCAGCACCTGCCCGCGCAACGTGATTTCGCCTGTCATCGCCACATCTGCGCGCACGGGGATGCCGGTCAATACTGAAACCAGCGATGTGCACATGGCGATCCCCGCACTGGGGCCATCCTTGGGTGTGGCACCTTCCGGCACGTGAATATGAAAGTCATTTCGCTCAAGCTGCCGGCGCCGCACACCGAGCGTCCTCGCCCGGCTTTTCACCACCGTATAAGCCGCCCGGATAGATTCCTGCATTACATCGCCCAGCGAGCCGGTCATGGTGACCTGCCCCTTGCCGGGCGTGGAAACACCCTCGATGGTGAGCAACTCACCGCCTACAGATGTCCAGGCCAGGCCTGTCACCTGCCCGATCTGATCCTGCTCTTCGGCGCGACCGAAGCTGAACTTGCGAACGCCCAGGTAATGCTCCATCTGCTCGACGCCAACATCCACCGGGTCACTGGTATTGGCAAGCAGATGCTCTTTCACCACCTTGCGGCAAATCTTGCTGATCTCCCGCTCGAGCCCTCGCACACCGGCTTCGCGGGTGTAATGGCGCACGATATATTGCAGTGCGTCATCGCCCAGCGTCAGCTCGCCTGCCTTGAGGCCGTTGGCTTCAGCCTGCTTCGGCACCAGATACTGGCGTGCGATATTGATTTTTTCATCCTCGGTATAGCCGGGGATGCGAATCACCTCCATCCGGTCCAGCAATGGCGCCGGGATATTCATCGAGTTGGAGGTGCAGATGAACAGCGTCTCGGAGAGATCGAAATCCACTTCCAGATAGTGATCGTTGAAGGCGTGGTTCTGCTCGGGATCGAGCACTTCCAGCAGCGCGGATGACGGATCGCCGCGCATGTCCATGCCCATCTTGTCGATTTCATCGAGCAGGAACAGCGGGTTGCGCACCGAAACCTTTGAGAGTTTCTGGATCACTTTGCCCGGCAATGAACCGATGTAGGTACGGCGGTGGCCCCGAATCTCGGCCTCATCGCGAACACCGCCCAGCGCCATGCGCACGAACTTGCGGTTGGTTGCCTTGGCGATGGACTGGCCCAGTGAGGTTTTGCCCACACCCGGCGGGCCGACCAGGCACAGCACAGGGCCCTTCACCTTGCCCACGCGGCTCTGCACCGCAAGAAATTCCAGAATCCGGTCTTTCACTTCTTCCAGGCCGTAATGATCCTGGTCGAGAATTTCCTGCGCTGCCCTGAGGTCGTTACGCACTTTGCTGCGCTTCTTCCACGGCACGCTTACCATCCAGTCAAGATAGCTGCGCACTACGGTGGCTTCTGCCGACATCGGTGACATCATGCGCAGCTTGCCCAGCTCCGCCATGGCCTTGTCACGGGCATCCTTGGGCATGCCGGCGGCACCGATTTTCTTTTCCAGCTCTTCGAGCTCGTTACCGCCTTCATCCATGTCGCCGAGCTCTTTCTGAATGGCTTTCATCTGCTCATTCAGATAGTACTCGCGCTGGCTTTTCTCCATCTGTTTCTTGACGCGCCCACGAATACGTTTCTCGACATTGAAAATGTCGATCTCCGATTCCATCAGCGCAATAAGATGCTCGACGCGCTCGCGTGTCTCCGCCATTTCGAGCACTTCCTGCTTCTCTTCCAGCTTCAATTGCAGGTGTGCGGCAATGGTATCGGCCAGGCGGCTCAGTTCATCAATCGAAGATACCGAGCTGACAATTTCCGGCGCCACTTTCTTTGACAGCTTTACATATTGCTCGAACTGCTGAAGCAGGCTCTTGGCCAGCGCTTCGGCTTCGTTGTCGGCAGGCAGGCGCTCACCCAATTCACGGGCGTCGGCCAGTGCGCACTCGTCGTTGAATTCCACGCGCACCACATGCGCACGCCCACTGCCTTCCACCAGCACTTTCACCGTGCCATCCGGCAGGCGCAGCATTTGCAAGATGGTGGATACGGTGCCGACGCGATGCAACTCGGCTTCGCCGGGATCATCATCAGAGGCATTACGCTGCGCGACAAGCAGCACTTGCTTGTCGCCGGCCATGGCGACTTCCAGCGCGCGAATGGATTTGGCTCGCCCGACAAACAGCGGGATCACCATATGGGGATAGACCACCACGTCTCGCAGTGGCAACAGCGGAATATCTTTCAGCACGACAGGCCTCTCACCAAGTCTTCGATTGCGCCCCGGATCAATCCGGGGCGACCTTGGAAGGCTGCTCGCTGCGTTCATAAATCAGCAGCGGCTCGGATTCGCCCCGGATCGTTGCTGCATCGATCACCACCTTCGCCACACCCTCCTGGGACGGCACATCGTACATGGTGTCGAGCAACACGTTCTCAAGGATGGATCGCAGCCCACGGGCGCCGGTTTTACGCTCCATCGCTTTCAGCGCCACCGCCCTCAATGCATCTTCACGGAAATCAAGCTCAACGCCTTCCATATCGAACAAGCGCCCATACTGTTTGGTCAGGGCATTGCGCGGCTCGGACAGGATCTGCACCAGCGCATCTTCGGAAAGCTCTTCCAATGTGGCGATAACGGGCAAGCGGCCGATGAACTCGGGAATCAGACCGAACTTGATCAGATCCTCCGGCTCCACGCCGACCAGCGTCTGGCCCACGCTCACCGTACCATCCTTGCTCTTCACCTCGGCAGAAAACCCGATACCGCCCTTCTCCGAACGGTCGCGAATGATTTTCTCCAGCCCCGCAAACGCACCCCCACAGATGAACAGGATGTTCGACGTATCCACTTGCAGGAATTCCTGCTGCGGATGCTTGCGGCCACCTTGCGGCGGCACCGAGGCAACAGTGCCCTCGATCAGCTTCAGTAATGCCTGCTGCACACCCTCGCCGGACACATCGCGGGTAATGGAGGGGTTGTCGGACTTGCGCGAGATTTTGTCGATCTCGTCGATATAGACGATGCCCATCTGGGCGCGCTCGACGTCGTAATCACATTTCTGCAACAGCTTTTGAATAATATTCTCGACGTCTTCGCCCACATAGCCGGCTTCCGTCAGCGTAGTGGCATCGGCGATGGTGAAGGGCACATTGAGCAGCCGCGCCAGTGTTTCCGCCAGCAGCGTCTTGCCACTGCCGGTCGGGCCGATCAGCAGAATGTTGCTCTTGCCAAGCTCGATGTCTTCGCCTTTCTTGCCGCCCTTGGCCGGCTTGCCGCCGCCGCCGCGCAACCGTTTGTAATGGTTGTACACCGCAACAGACAGAACTCTTTTGGCACGCTCCTGGCCGATCACATAATCATCCAGGGTGTGCTTGATCTCGTGAGGCTTCGGCAGCCGCTGGGATTCTTCATCCGCCGAGTCGTCACTGACCTCTTCACGAATGATGTCGTTACACAGGTCCACGCACTCGTCGCAAATAAACACCGAGGGGCCGGCGATCAACTTGCGCACTTCATGCTGGCTCTTGCCGCAAAACGAGCAGTACAACAGCTTGCCGTCTTCGCTCTTTCCGCCGGTATGATCAGTCATCAGGATAGCCTCTCACTGCGCTCGTTACTGAAGATGCAGGCAGCAGCAGGGGTTTTCAAGACCCTGTGTCGCCCTGGCCGGGAGCCGCGCTGGTCAAAAAGCAGGCAGACCAGCGCAAGCACCTGGCATCACTCAGGCTGCCCTTCTGCTAAGTACCTGATCCACAAGCCCGTATGCCTTGGCATCTTCGGCACTCATGAAATTGTCACGGTCGGTGTCCCGCTCGATCCGTTCGAGATCCGAACCGGTGTGATAGGCCATCAGCTCATTGAGCTTGGCTTTGATCTTGAGAATCTCCCGGGCGTGGATCTCGATATCCGAGGCCTGGCCCTGGAAGCCGCCCAGCGGCTGGTGGATCATGATGCGCGAGTTCGGCAATGCGAAACGCTTGCCCTTCTCGCCAGCGGCGAGCAGAAACGCGCCCATGCTGGCCGCCTGGCCGATACACATGGTGGATACCGCCGGCTTGATGAACTGCATGGTGTCGTAGATCGACATGCCTGCGGTCACCGATCCGCCGGGGCTGTTGATGTAAAGATGAATATCCTTGTCCGGGTTTTCCGACTCAAGAAACAGCATCTGGGCGACAATCAGGTTCGCCATGTGATCTTCCACCTGGCCGACCAGGAAGATGACGCGCTCTTTCAGGAGCCGGGAGTAGATGTCAAACGACCGCTCGCCACGGGCTGTCTGCTCGATCACCATCGGCACCAGGCCCAGAGCAGAAGTATCCTGCCCGCCGGTGGCCATGGAAGACATTGCGCTCAAATCAATCATTCGCGATTCCTGCGTAAAATTAATGCTTGCCGGCATATTATGCCCGCCCCTGCGGCACGTCCATAAAGAGGGGAAGAATAAGGCCCCGGTTGCACAAAACTTGCACAGATGCAGCTCAAAGTGCGCCAAAACCACGAAAAACGGGGCCTAATGGCCCCGTTTCTTGTAAGGGTTTCAGGCTTTTGCCTCACTCGGCATCCGCCTGCTCCTCCTGGGGCGGCCGCACCGCTTCTTCATAATTCATGGTACGGGTGTTCACTGTTGCGCTTGCCAGTACCAGCTCTACCACCTGTTCTTCCAGCACGCCGCCTTCAATCTGTTGCAGTTGCTGCTGGTTGCTATACACCCAGTTCACCACTTCTTCCGGCTGCTCGTACTGGGACGCAATTTCCTCTACCTGGGCGCGCACCCGATCCTGATCAACTTTCAGCTCATGCTGCTCCAGGATCTGACGCACCACCAGGCCCAGCCGCACGCTGCGCTCGGCCTGCTCGGTGAACAGCTCCGCCGGCAACATGTCGGCATTGAAATTCTGCGCACCGGCACCAAACTGCTGCACCATTTGCTGGCGCATACGGTTCACTTCGCCGTTCACCAGTGTGCCGGGCACATCAAATTCGTGCAGTTTGACCAGGCTGTTCATCACCTGCTCTTTGACCTTGCTACGCACCGCGTTCTTCAGCTCGCGCTCCATGTTCTTGCGCACTTCGGCGCGGAACTCATCCAGGCTGCCATTCTTGACACCAAACAGCGCCATGAACGCATCGTCCACTTCCGGCAGACGGCGTTGCTCGACCTTGTTCACGGTAATGCTGAACTGCGCTGCCTTGCCTTTGAGCTCCTCGGCCTGATAATCCTCCGGGAAGGTCACGTCGATAACCTTTTCATCGCCGGCCTTCAGCCCCACGATGCCATCTTCAAAGCCCGGAATCATTTGCCCCGAGCCTAGTACCAGGTCTTGTCCGCTGGCGCTGCCGCCTTCGAACTCTTCACCATCCACCCGGCCGACATAATCGATATTGACGCGATCATCGTTTGCGGCGGCGCCTTCTTTCTCGGCCCAGTCTGCGCGCTGCTGGCGCAGATTTTCGATCATCTGCTCCACATCGGCATCAGTGATTTCCGCTTCCGGCTTCTCGACAGTGATGGCATCGAACGATGCCAGCGACACCTCGGGATACACCTCGAACGTGGCGACAAACTCCAGATCCTTGCCCGGCTCGGCCGGCTTCGGCTCGAACGTCGGCAAACCTGCCGGCTCGATTTTTTCCTGCTGCACTGCCTTGATGAAGCTGTCGCGCATCAGTTCATCGAGCACCTCTGCACGCACCGCGCGGCCGAAGCGGCGCTTCACCTCCGCCATCGGCACCTTGCCGGGGCGAAAACCGTCCAGACGCAGGTTCTTGCGTGCGTCCTGAAGCCGAGCTTCGACGGTGGATTCCAGTTGTTCGGCGGGCACACCAGCGGTCAGACGCCGTTCCAGACCTGAAGTCGCTTCGACAGAAACCTGCATAACTTCCTCTTTGTACAAGCTGAAAATTCGGTGACGGACGGCGGCCCGATAATGGCTGGCGCCCCGGAAAGGGGCGGAATTATAGCGGAATAGCCTCGGCCCGACCAGACGCATGAAGAGTGCTTTCGACGCCTCCCGGCGAGCCTTGCCTGAGCTGCTCCGACGGCGCAAGGCAGCACGACTGACATGCCGGACAGCTGTGCCGAGGCCGGCCCAGACACAAAAAACCCGGCTCGTGCCGGGCTTCGATTGATGCTGGAAACTGGGGTGGCTGACGGGACTTGAACCCGCGACCACTGGAGTCACAATCCAGGGCTCTACCAACTGAGCTACAGCCACCATTGAACTGGTGTGGTTCCGCCTCGGCGGTTCCCGGAAACTTCTTGAGGCCAGCGGCACCGGCGCTCTTCTTCACCCGGCCACTTTTCTCTTGTGTATCTTGTGGCGTTCTATCATCTCGCTGCTGCCGCTGCTCGTGAAGCCGGCCATGCAACGTCGACCATCATGGGCCGCTGCCATTAGTGGCACGCCTGGCAGGGCTCGAACCTGCAACCGACGGCTTAGAAGGCCGTTGCTCTATCCAATTGAGCTACAGGCGCATCAAGCGAGCGACCCCACTTCCTTGCGGAAATAGTGGTCGGGGAGGAGGGATTTGAACCCCCGACATCCTGCTCCCAAAGCAGGCGCGCTACCAGGCTGCGCTACACCCCGAACTGAACTGCTCAAGCGAGGCGGCATCATACTCGCGCCCCTCTGGAGCGTCAACGCGAAAAGCCGCCTTCGCGCTTTATAGTACGCATTTTGCACACTATTGCTCCAGCATGCGAGAATCGCGCCTCGCCGGCACTCGGGGCCATGATGCCATCTTCCCCGGCGCGGCGTAACACCCTGGATCATCAATCTGCGGAGACACCCGATGACTGCCCCCCTGGTTCTCGACGGCAAGACCCTGGCTCAGAAACACGAGGCTGCGATGCGTGCACGCGTCGCCGAGCTGCGAGAACGTGCCGATGGCCGCACGCCGATCCTGGCGACTATTCTGGTGGGTGCAGACCCGGCGTCCGCTACATACGTCAAAATGAAAGGCAACGCCTGCGAGCGGGTGGGCATGGCCTCGCTGAAAATCGAGCTGCCTGATACCACCACCACTGCCGAACTGCTGGCGCAGATCGACGAGCTCAATCGCAACCCGGATGTACACGGCATCCTGCTTCAGCATCCGGTGCCCGCGCAGATCGACGAACGGGCCTGCTTTGATGCCATTGCTCTGGAAAAAGACGTGGACGGCGTGACTTGCCTGGGTTTCGGCCGCATGAGCATGGGCGAGAGCGCCTATGGTTGCGCTACACCAAAAGGTATCATGCGCTTGCTGGAGCATTATCAGATACCGCTGCAAGGCAAACACGCGGTGGTAGTCGGCCGCAGCCCGATCCTGGGTAAACCCATGGCGATGATGCTGCTTGGCGCCAACGCCACTGTGACTATCTGCCACTCTCGCACCGAGCGGCTGGCGGATCACATTCGACAGGCCGATATCGTGGTGGGCGCCGTGGGCAAACCGGAATTCATCAAGGCGGAATGGATCAAGGACGGCGCCGTCGTGGTAGACGCCGGCTACCACCCCGGCGGTGTGGGCGATATCGAGCTGGAGCCTCTGAAAGACCGGGTAGCCGCCTGGACGCCGGTGCCTGGCGGCGTTGGCCCGATGACCATCAACACGCTGATTTTCCAGACACTTGAGGCAGGCGAGAAAGCACTCGGCACCCCGTAAGCGCTGCCGCCTCCCTCGGCCACACAAATGAAAACGGCCCCCTCGCTTCGGCCAGGCACGCGAGGGGGCCGCCATTCCAGGCAACGCCACGCTGTCAGAACGACTCGCGCAACCCCACCGTCAGGTTGAATACCAGCCGCTCCGGCTCGCTGTCCTCATCAACACAGAAATACCCTTCCCGCTCGAACTGGAAACGGCTGCCCGGCGAGGCGCCAGCAAGGGCCGGCTCGACCCGGCATTCGCTCATCACTTGCAGAGACTCCGGGTTGACCACCGACAACACGCCCTCCTCCATCCGGTCTGGCGACGCCTCGGTGAACAGGCGCTCATACATGCGCACTTCGCACGGCACACTATGCTCCGCTGACACCCAGTGGATGACGCCTCGCACCTTGCGACCTTCCGGGTTGCGGCCCAACGTCTCGGGATCATAAGTGCAACGCACTTCGCTGATCTCGCCAGCGGCATCGCGGATCACTTCTGTTGCGCGAATCACATAGCCGTAGCGCAGCCGTACTTCATCACCCAATACCAGGCGCTTGAATTTCTTGTTGGCCTGTTCCTGAAAATCCGCCTGGTCGATCAGCACTTCGCGTGCCATGGGCACCTCGCGACTGCCCATTTCCTCGTTCTGTGGATGCAGCGGCGCTGAAAGCATTTCCACATGGCCTTCTGGCCAGTTCTCGATCACCAGCTTCAGGGGCTTGAGCACACACATGGCACGCGGCGCGGTGGCATTGAGATCATCCCTCACTGCCGATTCCAGCATCCCCATATCGACCACGGAATCCGCCCGTGCCACGCCCACCATGTCACAGAACCGACGGATCGCCGCTGGCGTATAGCCGCGCCGGCGCAGGCCGGAGATGGTCGGCATCCGCGGATCATTCCAGCCGGACACGTATTTCTCATCTACCAGCTGCTTGAGCTTGCGCTTGCTGGTAACGGTGTAGTTCAGGTTCAGACGGGCAAATTCATACTGCCTTGGCCGCGCAGGGATGCTGTCGCGACTGGCCAGGAAGCCTTCGAGCTTGTCCAGCGTCCAGTCATACAGCGGGCGGTGCGCCTCGAATTCCAGCGTGCACAGACTGTGGGTGATGCCTTCCACCGCATCCGAGATCGGGTGGGTAAAATCGTACATCGGGTAGATGCACCATTTATCGCCGGTCTGATGGTGCGTTTTCTTGCGAATCCGATACAGAATCGGATCGCGCATGTTCATGTTCGGCGAGCGCATGTCAATTTTGGCGCGCAGCACTGCCTCGCCTTCCTCGAACTCGCCTTGCCGCATACGCGCGAACAGCGCCAGGCTTTCTTCCACCGGCCGCTCACGGAACGGGCTGTCCTGCCCCGGCGTGGTGAAATCGCCACGCTGGCGGGCAATCTCTTCGGGGCGCTGGGTATCCACATACGCCAGGCCGAGACGAACCAGCTCCACTGCGCAGTCGTGCAACAGATCAAAGTAATCCGAGGCATAGCGCACCTCGCCGTGCCACTGCCAACCCAGCCAGGCCACATCCCGCTGGATGGCCTCCACGTATTCTTCGGATTCCGTTTCCGGGTTGGTGTCGTCAAATCGGAGATGACACACTCCACCATAGCTCTCGGCGATGCTGAAATTGAGGCAGATCGATTTGGCATGGCCGATATGCAGGTAGCCGTTCGGCTCCGGTGGGAAGCGGGTTACCACCTTGCCATCATGCTTGCCCTCGGCCAGATCCCGGTCAATGATCTGACGAATGAAATTGGTCGGCGTTTCTGCGCGATCAGTCATGCGATTTACAACGTCCTGTGGCAGGATGCGAAAACGGGAAACCGGCCCGGAACGGGCCTGAACAGTTCCGGTCAGCGGGGGCGCTAGTGTACAGTGCGCCCCCAGTCAGTCAAAGCAGGAGGACGGTTTGATGAAAGCCGCACTGAGCACCACCTATGGCACCATTGTCATTAGCCTCGATAGCGAACGCGCCCCGGAAACAGTGGCCAACTTCGCGCAGTATGTCCGGGAGGGTTTCTACGATGGCACTATTTTCCACCGTGTGATCAGCAATTTCATGATCCAGGGGGGCGGCTTCACCGAATCCATGGAACAGAAAACCACCCGTGCGCCGATTCAGAATGAATCGCACAACGGGCTTTCCAATGAAACCGGCACGGTGGCCATGGCGCGCACCTCCGATCCACATTCTGCCACAGCGCAGTTCTTTATCAATGTGGTGGATAACCACTTTCTGGACAAGGCACGCAGCCAGGATGGCTGGGGCTATGCGGTGTTCGGCAAAGTGATCGAAGGCGAAGAAGTGCTCAATCGCATCAAGGCAGTCGCCACCGGCAACAAGGGTTTTCACCAGGATGTCCCGCTGGAAACCGTGCTGATCGAAAAAGCCGAGCTGATCGAAGAGTAATCGTTACCCGACCCGGCCAGGGCCGCTCATTAGCGGCCCGATGGCCATAAATCGAATAATGACGGCCTGCCCCGACAATGGCCTGCCAGATAATGGCTTACCGGATAAAGGAGACAACCCCATGCGCCGCCTGTTTCTGAGCCTCGCCCTGCTACTACCCTTGGCCGCCACGGCTGACAACCCGCAAGTCACCATGGAAACCAGCGAAGGCACAGTAGTGATCGAGCTGCATCAGGATAAAGCGCCTGTGACGGTGGCCAACTTCTTGCAGTACGTCGATCAGGGGCACTACGACGGCACTGTTTTTCACCGGGTCATTCCCCGCTTCATGATTCAGGGCGGTGGCTTTACCCGCGACTATCAGCAAAAAGACACTCTGGCGCCGATCACCAACGAAGCCAACAACGGCTTGCGGAACCTGCGCGGCACCCTTGCCATGGCGCGCACCAGTGACCCGCACTCCGCCACCAGCCAGTTTTTCATCAATACGGTCAACAACCCCAACCTGGATCACCGTGGTGAAAACGCTTCCGGCTGGGGTTACGCCGTGTTTGGCAAAGTGGTCAAAGGCATGGATGTGGTGGATCGCATCAGCGCCCTGCCCACCGGGCGCGGCACGCTCAATGGTATGCCGGCCAGTGACGTGCCGAATCGCCCGGTCATCATCCGCAGCATTGCCCGGCTGGCAGAAGACGATGCAACAGCAGCGGCCGAGACAGAATGACCTACACGCTCTTTATTTCCGATCTGCATCTTGATGCCGCCCGGCCGGAACACCTGACAGCACTGGAGCAGCTGCTGGCTCGCCACAAGGGCTGTGATGCCCTTTATGTGCTCGGCGATCTGTTCGAAACCTGGATCGGCGACGATGACGACACCGAGTTCAATCAGGCGGCCATCAAGGTGTTTCGCGATTTCAGTGACAGTGGCAGCGCCTTGTTTTTCATGCACGGCAACCGCGATTTCCTGCTGGGCCCGGCTTTCGCAGAGGCCACCGGCGGCACGCTGCTCGATGAAGGCACCGTGGTGGATCTCTACGGCACCGCCGCGCTGCTGATGCATGGCGACAGCCTGTGCACCGGCGACGAAAAATACATGGCGTTTCGCGCTCAGGTGCGCGACCCGGCGTGGCAGGCGGACATGCTCGCCAAACCGTTGGAGCAGCGCCGCATGATCGCACAGATGATGCGCATGCAAAGTATGCAGAACAACGCCAACAAAGCGCAGAACATCATGGATGTCACACCGGAGGAAGTGGTGCGCGTGATGGACGAAGCCGGCGTTCTGCATCTGATTCATGGCCATACACATCGCCCGGCCGTGCATGATGTCGCTCTGGCGAGCGGCAGCGGCAAACGCTGGGTGCTGGGGGACTGGGGGGCATCGGGCTGGCAGATTGTGGCGGATCAGGCGAAGGGGTTGCGGTTGGAGAGCTTCGCGATCTAGCTCTCTTGCGGCGCACCACACTGCCAGCACTGTCTGATTCAGCTATCTTCTTTGCGCAAACCTGGCAAGCCCCAGGGGGCATTGCCAGCTAGGCCGCCAGCTTTGCACTCGCCGCAGGAGTGCAGGGTCCGCACTGAGCCGAGGCAAATATTCGCTCTCCGTCCAGTGCGACCGTTAGCGGGGCGGCCCGCAATACCAGCCGAAAACCAGACAAACAAATAAGCCCGCGAACGCGGGCTTATTTGTTTCAGCCAGGTTTTGTGCAGCTACCTTTATGCGTTACAAGGCTTTCACAGCACCTGCTACGAAAGCCCTGCGTAGCGCGATCAGGGCGCCTCCACATCAGCAGGCGAGCCAGCGCCCACCGCCACTTGCGCGCCACCCGATATCACGAAAGATACCACCTGGGCCTGCATTTCCGTGGTGACCGACAAACCAGCACTCGGATCAAGCAGCGAACCATGGCCGCCATTGAGCATTTTCACCACACCCGGTGCAGAAGCCATGTCTACCGGAGCCGGCGATGGGCCAGACTGGCTTGCGCCCGTCAACTTTATCAGCCCTGCTGTCGCAGCAAGTGGAAGGCCAGGAGCCTCATTCGGCACCACAGTATCGCCGTTAACCTGCTGGAGCAGCACCGGCACGCCCAAGGCACCGAGTGTCGCGGCGAAGTTCACGGGATCAGCCGAATCCACCGTGCTCTGCGCCGCGAAAATGAAACGCTCGAAGTTGACACTGCCAGGCACCACGCCGGCATCGGCCAACCCGCCACGAATGACCGGGCCAAAGGTATCCGAGTTCAGCAGTATCTGTGTGAGCTGGGTGCCCGCCACAGAAGCGGCCAGACCGCTGATCGGATTGAGGTTGGAGGCAAATGCAACCGTCGCCGCCTCCGCGCCAATCGCCATCTGGTTGATGGTGGTCATCACAGAAGCCACCATGCCGCCCAGCGAAACACCCACCACCTTGACGTTACTGGTGTCCAGTGCGCCAAGGCCCTGCGCATCCAGTTGCATACTGATCTCGTCGAGACTGGCATTCAGGTTCAACAGATCCATCACACCCTGACGCAGGTTGTCGCGGGTATTGGTCAGATTCGCCAGATTGATGAACTGCGCACCTGAGCCGCCCGGATCGTTGAAGAAGCGCTCCCTCGGTGCATCCACACCGTAGAGCAGGTCAAACGGTATCATCGGCGAGCTTTCCACGTTCAGCACGGCAAAACTGCTTGTCGGAGACACACCGTGCAGTGGCAGATCGACTGAAACGGTCGCCACACAGTTATCCGCCAGCGAGTGAGCCAGCGTGACCACCGAAGAACGATCGCTGGTGATACCATGCGCGTAAATCACCACCGGATAACCCGAGGCGCCATAGGCCATACCACAGGTTGCACCACCCAGATACGCTGGCGTATTGGCGGCATCCGGCAAGGTCACCTGCAACGGCACGGATTCCGTACCCTTCTGGCCGGCAAACGGATAACGGTAGGTGACGTTATAGGTGGTGCCATCCACATCCGACGGCGGCAGCGCCGGCGCGCCCGGCAGCCCTGCGCCCAACGCATAGCCCAGCGTCTGGTCGGCCGACCAGCTGCTCCGGGTATAGCTGGTATCACCCCCCTGCTGTGGTGCATCAAGGTAGTACGGCAGCTTGATAAAGCCGGTGTACAGGTAACCGACATCTGCCGGCAACAGGCCGCCAGTCAGCACACTCAGGTCGATCTCGGTCTGCATGGCGATGCCCAGCTCCCGTGGCTGCGGTGTGCTGAGCGTCACCTGGCTGTCCAGAATCTGCACCATGCCAACCGCGTCCGCGGGCGGGATACCAAAATCGTTGACCGCAGCCTGCACCAGCGCGGCACGCGGTGCGGCCATGGCCAGCAGTGGTGTGATCGGGTCGGTGGTGGTGAACGTGTAGGCGATCACCACTGATTCAATTGCATCTTCCAGTGGCAGCAGACCACCACTGCCCGCAACCAGTACGCTACCGGCAATGCCGTCCCAGGCACGAACGAGTTGACGCACCGTTGCCAGTGCGCCGGTCGCATTGAAGGAATCACCGCGCAGCGCGTTGTAGGCCCACGAGGTGGTCAGTGGCTCGCCTTGCGCGTCGACCACGTTATTGGTGACAAACACCAGATACTTTGTAGCAGGCTGCAGCGGCTCCTTCGGAATAATGCGAATCGCATTATTCACGCCACCATCCACCGAGATCACTTCTGCATCAATCTCCGCAAGGCCGGCGACGCCGGTGATATTGCCCGGATCAAGTACCTCGCCGTTCGAGGTCAGCTCCACCAGAAAAACCGTGGCACCACCGATCACCGAGGCCGGATTGACGCTACCACTGATCAGAATGTCGAACGGTGCGTTGGTGGAAAACCCGTCGAGCGCATTGACCGCATCGATCACCGGGTTGGAAGGCTGCGCGATGTTCGCGGTGCCGTCGAAGGCATCGCCTTCGGAGTTCGCTGGTGTGAGGAAAATCAGATCGTTGTTGAAGGGCAGGTCAGAACCACCCGGATCAAATCGTGGGTGTGTCCCTGGCTGATACAAAACATGGTCTTGCGAAGGCGGCGTGACGCGCACCTTGGAATCTTCACCACCGCAGCCCTGCAAGGCAAACGCCAGCGGCAGTACCGTCAGCATTGCCAGGGCTTTGCTTGTCTTTCTCATGGGGCACTCTCCCGGGAGCCTCTGATATTATTGTCATGAGCATGGCCGCTTTTTGTCATAATAAAGTTGTAGCCATACCGTCTCCGGAGAATAGCCCAGCCGCTACACCTGAACAAGACGCCAATATTGACTACCAAGTCAGCAGTTTGCCTTCTTCACCGCCGCACTGAGCACTCACTGCAGGGCTGGGTCAGGCGGTTGCCGGCACCCCCGAATGGAAACGAAACTCGCTGTCGGCGGCTGTGATCAACTGCGCTTCGATATCGGCAAACTCTGCCACACGCGGCTGGATGTCCGCCTCGGCATAGAGCTGCGCCAGCCTTAAATAGTCTTCGAAATGCCGGGATTCGCTTTTCAGCAGAAAACGATAGTAGCGCCCCAGCTCTTCATCCACATGCGGCGCCAGTGCTGCAAAGCGCTCGCAGGAACGGGCCTCGATAAAGGCGCCGATGATCAACACATCCACCAGCCGCTCCGGCTCGCTGCTGCGCATATGGCTGCGCAAGCTGCTGGCGTAGCGCGACGGCGAGAGATGGATATAAGGCAGCCCACGCTTGCGCAGCAACCCCAGCACCTGCTCGAAATGCAGCAACTCTTCACGGGCCAGCTGACTAAGCGCATCCAGCAATTCGGGCCGATCGACGTAGCGGAACATCAAATTCAATGCGGTGGAGGCCGCTTTTTTCTCGCAATGGGCGTGATCCACCAGCAACAGATGCTCGTGTGATAACGCCCAACCGATCCAGGCGTCCGGAGTCGGGCAGGCAAGGAACGCCTGAACAGCACTGATATCCTGCATCGCAGCCACTCTTTGCTATGTCCGAAAGGCGGGGAGTATATAACAGCGCGCCTCGGGGCGGCGGGCTGCGCTGACTTCGGCACCGGTTTGAGGCCATAATGCCCGCCCCTCACCCGCGGCAGGCACGATTCTCGATATGGGTAGAAGAAGCTCCCCCCGCAGCCAGGCCATCAAGGGCCGCCTTGCCACGCTCGTTCTGCGCTTCATGAGCGGGCTGCCGCTGCCCCTGAACCGGGCGCTCGGCAGCCTGATCGGCACATTGCTCTGGTGGCTGCCCTCGGAGGCTCGCGCCATCAGCCAGGCCAATATTGCCTACTGTTTCCCTGAGCTGCCTGCCGCAGAGCAGCGGCGGCTGGTGCGTCTTTCGCTGCGTGAAACCGGCAAGGGCAGCACCGAGCTGGGGCTGGTCTGGCACCGCCCTGCTCTGGCGCTTGATCTGGTCAAGGGCGTGGAGGGCGAAGATGCCCTGCGGCAGACGCTCGCGGAGGGCCGCCCCGTGCTGCTGCTGGTGCCACATCTCGGCTGCTGGGAGGTGCTGAACTTCTGGCTGAGCGAACATTACCCGTTGCACGCCATGTACAACCCTTCCGGCCTGCCGGCCGTAGACCGGCTGGTACGCGGTAGCCGCGAGCACTTCGGCACTGTCATGTATCCGGCCACGCCACGCGGGGTCGTCAGCCTGGTGCGTGCATTGAAGAAATCCGCTGTGCTCACCGCCATCCTGCCCGATCAGGTGCCAGACCGGCGCAGCGGCCGCTTTGTGCCGTTCTTCGGCCGGCCGGCTTACACCGCAACACTGAGCGCCCGGCTGATTCAGCAGACCGGGGCCCGCGTGTTCGTGGCCAGCGCAAGGCGGCTGCCGGGCAGCGAAGGCTACCGGATCGTGCTGCGAGAGCCGGAGCCGGCGCTTTATGACGCCGATCTGGATAAGGCGCTGCCGGCGCTCAACCGCAGCATCGAAACGCTGATCATGGAAATGCCGGAACAGTATTTGTGGAGCTACAAACGCTTTCGCCGCCGCCCGGAAGGCGCCGCCAGACTGTATCGGTGAGTTCGCACCTGCCCCTTTCGGAAAGCCTCGCAAAAGAGTATAATCCGCGCGCCGTAACAACCCCGAAACACACCCCAGGCGCTTGATTTCCAAAAGAAATCGGGCAGTCACGATACGAGGGATGCGCAGTGCTTGAAGCCTATCGCAAACATGTGGAAGAACGCGCCGCCGAAGGCGTACCGCCGAAGCCACTGAATGAACAGCAAGTCGCCGAGCTGGTGGAACTGCTGAAAAACCCGCCCCAGGGCGAAGAAGAATTCCTGCTGGATCTGTTCAGCAACCGCGTACCGCCCGGCGTCGACCAGGCCGCGTACGTCAAGGCGGCGTTCCTTGCCGCAATCACCAAGGGCGAAGCCGAATCTCCCCTGATCAACCGTGAGCTGGCCACCAAGCTGCTGGGCACGATGCAGGGTGGCTACAACGTCGAGCCGCTGGTTCACCTGCTGGATGACGAAGCAGTTGCCGCCATCGCAGCCGAGGCGCTGAAACACACGCTGCTGGTGTTCGATGCGTTCCACGATGTGGAAGAAAAAGCCAAGGCCGGCAACACCTACGCCAAGGCTGTGCTGGATTCCTGGGCTGCTGGCGAGTGGTTCACCAGCAAGCCGGAAGTGCCGGAAAAGCTGACCGTCACCGTGTTCAAGGTGACCGGCGAAACCAACACCGATGATCTGTCGCCGGCACAGGATGCCTGGAGCCGCCCGGATATTCCGCTGCACGCGAATGCCATGCTGAAGAACGAGCGCGATGGCATCAATCCGGACAAGCCTGGTGAAATCGGGCCGATCAAACAGATCGACGCTCTGAAAGCCAAAGGCCACACGGTCGCCTATGTGGGCGATGTGGTCGGCACCGGCTCCAGCCGTAAATCAGCCACCAACTCGGTGCTCTGGTTTACCGGCGACGACATTCCCTACGTGCCCAACAAGCGCCAGGGTGGCATCTGCATTGGCAGCAAGATCGCTCCGATCTTCTTCAACACCATGGAAGACTCCGGTGCCCTGCCCTTTGAAACAGACGTTGCCAACCTGAACATGGGCGATGTCATCGACATCTACCCGTACGAAGGCAAGATTACCCGCCACGGCACTGACGAGGTGCTGAGCACATTCGAGCTGAAGTCTCAGGTACTGCTGGACGAAGTGCGCGCAGGCGGCCGGATCAACCTGATCATCGGCCGTGGCCTGACCACCAAGGCGCGTGAGTCGCTCGGTCTGCCGGAATCCGATCTGTTCCGCAAGCCGCAACAGCCGGCTGACACCGGCAAGGGCTACACGCTGGCGCAGAAGATGGTCGGCAAGGCATGCGGCCTGCCGGGCGTTCGCCCCGGCATGTATTGCGAGCCGAAGATGACCACCGTGGGCTCTCAGGACACCACCGGCCCGATGACCCGCGACGAGCTGAAAGACCTCGCCTGCCTGGGCTTTTCTGCCGATCTGGTCATGCAGTCGTTCTGCCACACTGCCGCCTACCCCAAGCCGGTGGATGTGGAAACCCACCACACCCTGCCTGACTTCATCATGAACCGTGGCGGCGTCTCCTTGCGCCCCGGCGACGGCATCATCCACAGCTGGCTGAACCGCATGTTGCTGCCGGATACTGTCGGTACCGGCGGTGATTCTCACACCCGCTTCCCGCTGGGCATTTCCTTCCCCGCCGGTTCTGGCCTGGTGGCCTTTGCTGCCGCCACGGGCGTGATGCCGCTGGACGTGCCGGAATCTGTGCTGGTGCGCTTCAAAGGCAAGATGCAGCCGGGTATCACCCTGCGCGATCTGGTACACGCAATTCCCTATTATGCGATCCAGAAAGGGCTGCTCACTGTCGAGAAGCAAGGCAAGAAGAACGTCTTCAACGGCCGCATCCTGGAAATCGAGGGCCTTGAGCACCTCACCGTGGAACAGGCGTTCGAGCTGTCTGATGCTTCCGCCGAGCGCTCTGCCGCAGGCTGCACTATCACCCTTTCGGAAGAAAGCGTGGCGGAATATCTGAAGTCGAACATCACGCTGCTGAAGTGGATGATTGCCAATGGCTACGGCGATGCACGAACCATCGAGCGTCGCATCACCAAGATGGAAGAGTGGCTGGCCAATCCGTCGCTGATGCGCGCTGACGCCGATGCCGAATATGCCGAAGTGATCGAGATCGATCTGGCTGAAATCAGCGAGCCGATCCTGTGCTGCCCGAACGACCCGGACGATGCCAAGAAATTGTCTGAAGTCGCTGGCGACAAGATCGACGAAGTGTTCATCGGTTCCTGCATGACCAACATCGGCCACTTCCGCGCAGCCGGCAAGCTGCTGGAAAATGTGCCCGGTGGCTCGTTGAGCACACGTCTGTGGCTGGCACCGCCGACCAAGATGGATCAGCAGCAGCTTTCCAACGAAGGCTACTACAACATCTATGGCCGGGCCGGTGCGCGCACCGAAATGCCGGGCTGCTCGCTGTGCATGGGCAACCAGGCGCGCGTTGCGCCCAACACCACGGTGGTTTCCACCTCCACACGGAACTTCCCCAACCGCCTCGGACAGGGCGCCAACGTTTACCTGGCCTCTGCCGAGCTGGCCGCAGTCGCCGCCGTAATGGGCAAACTGCCGACCGTGGGCGAGTACATGGAATACGCAGCAAGCATCGATTCAATGGCGGCGGATATTTACCGCTACCTGAATTTCGATCAGATTGCGGATTACCAGACCGTGGCCGACAGCGTCAAGATTCCGGTGGCACAAGCCCTCTGAGTCTGCGCAGCTCCAACAAAAAACCCGGCAATCGCCGGGTTTTTTGTTTGCTGATGCGGCGCCTCATTCGATCTCGGCCAATGCCCGCTCAAGCCCCTGTTCAAGCTGCGCCACAGTGCGCTCGATGTTGCCCAATTTATCCAGCCCGAAAAGCCCCACACGGAAGGTTTTAAAACTCGGCGGTTCGTCGCATTGCAGCGGCACACCCGCTGCGGTTTGCAGCCCCTGCTCCGCAAACCGGCTGCTGTTGTGAATCCCTGCATCGCGGGTGTAGCTGACCACCACGCCCGGCGCCTCGAAACCGGGCGCAGCCACACTGGCAATACCACGCGCTGCCAGCATGTCACGCACACGGCGCCCCAGCTCGAACTGTGCTTCACGGGCACGCTCGAAGCCGAACGCTTCGGTATCGCGCATGGCATCTCGCAGGCATTTCAGCGCATCGGTGGGCAGCGTGGCATGGTACGCATGGCCACCGTTTTCGTACGCCTGCATGATGTGTAGCCACTTGCGCAAATCGCACGCAAAACTTGTGCTTTGCGTGTCATCAATACGAGCGAGCGCACGTTCGCTCAACATCACCAGGCCGCAAGACGGCGAGGCGCTCCAGCCTTTTTGTGGTGCACTGATCAGAACATCCACGCCCACCGCTTTCATATCCAGCCAGACAGTGCCGGCGGCGATAGCATCCAGCACCAACATGCCGCCGTAGGCGTGAACCGCTTCGGCCATCTGGCGCAAATAGCCATCCGGCAGCAAGATGCCGGAGGCTGTTTCCACCTGCGGCGCAAACACCAGATCCGGTTGCTCCGCCTGAATTGCGGCGACCACTTCCGCTATCGGCGGGGGCGCGTACGGTGCGTTTTCCTCGCTGCTGATACGCCGTGCCTTGAGCACGATTTCTTCTGCGGGAATTGCGCCGGCTTCAAATATCTGGCTCCAGCGAAAACTGAACCAGCCGTTGCGAATCACCAGACATTTGCGGCCCGTTGCAAATTGTCGCGCCACCGCCTCCATGGCGAAGGTGCCGCCGCCCGGCACCAGCGCGACGCCATCGGCATTATAAACTTGCCTCAGTGTTGCCGAGATATCACGCATCACTTGCTGAAACAGTTTCGACATATGGTTCAGCGCACGGTCGGTGAAGACCACGGAATATTCCAGCAGCCCGTCGGGGTCTACCTCTGGCAACAGCTTTGACACGTCATGCTCCGCATCCAGTCCTCGATACCCTGTTATAGAGCATTCATGCGGCGCGGGAAACTGTGTTTTTTTGCTTTTCAGAGCTGCCAGAATGACACCACAGGTGTTTGCCATCAGGTTGATGTCAGCTTGCTTTTCAATCCTGGAACAGCGCTACAATGCAGCCATGAAGACTTATTCCAACTCTTGCTCGAACTCTTGCTCGGACGCTCGCCCGGAATCCCCTTGCCCCTGTGGCTCAGCATCTCTTTATGGTGATTGCTGCCAGCCATTGCATCGGGGCGCGCCCGCACCCTCGCCCGAAGCATTGATGCGCTCCCGCTATAGCGCCTTCGCCATGGGCAACGTCGATTATCTGCTACAAAGCTGGCATCCCCTGACACGCCCGGCCTCGCTGACACTTGACGCCGACGTGCGCTGGCGCCATCTGGCGATCGAAGCAGCCCCGCAGGCCGCTAGCGATAGCAGTAGCGGAACGGTGCGTTTCCGGGCCGTCAGCCAGCAAGGCGACGAGTGGCACCAGCTTGCCGAATTGTCCCGATTCATAAAACAGGATGGCCACTGGCGCTATCATGATGGAGACGCCGTCTGGACGCGGCTGCACCCTGGCCGTAATGATCGCTGCCCCTGTGGCAGCGGGCGCAAGCTCAAGCAATGCTGCCTGACCTGATGAGGGAGCCGAGATGCTGTTGAATGCCGAAACCTCGACATTGGTGCTGGTGGATTATCAGCCCCGGCTGCTGCCCGCGTTGTCCGGTGCCGAGCGCGCCGTGTCGCAAGCTGTTCGCCTCGCACAGCTGGCGCAGTTGGCTGACGTGCCGATACTCGCCACGGAGCATTACCCTGCCAAGCTTGGCGAAACCACGCCGCCGTTACGCCCGCTTTGCCAGCAGATCGTGACGAAGCAGTCTTTTGATGCCTGTGCCGATGGCCTGCTCGAAGCACTGCCGGGGCAACGGGATGATATCGTCATTGCCGGCTGCGAGACGCATGTGTGCATGTTGCAAACCGCGATGGGGGTATTGGCAGGCGGCTACCGGGCCTGGATCGTTACCGACGCTTGCGCCAGCCGACGGCCCGAAGACCACGCGCTGGCACTCGGCCGCCTGAAAGCCGCAGGGGCTACTCTGATCAGCGCCGAAATGGCCGGCTTCGAGTGGCTCCGGCACGGCGACCATCCGGCGTTTCGCGAGGCGCTGGCGCTGATCCGCCCGCTGTAGCCTGGGTGCCGTTGTGCTACCCTGCACGCGCCACAGAACCATTCGTCTGTGTATCCACGCCGAGGCCACAGGTGCCGCTTTCCAACGCCGCCAAATCTGATCTGTCATTAGTGCTGGTAACCGTGCTGGCCGCCGCAGGCTGGGTGTTTTCCCGCGAGGCGATCCTGTTGATGCCGCCGCTGCTGTTCATGTGCCTGCGCTTTCTGCTGGCTGGCATGTTGCTGGCGCTGATCGGCCTGCGTCAATTGCGCCGCATGTCTGCCGATCAGATCATTCGCAGCCTCCGCGTCGGGCTGGTGTTCGGCCTGGGCATGAGCTGCTGGGTCATGGGGCTGCATTTCGGCAAGCATCTGGGCGAAGGCGCCTTCCTCGCCAGCCTGGCCGTGGTGATGGTGCCGGTGATTGCGCGGCTGATCTTCAAGGAGATTCCGCCGCCGACGACCTGGCTGGCGTTACCGGTGGCAATCGGCGGGCTGGCTATGCTGGCGCTGGACAGCGGGCGCTTTCGGCCGGAAGCCGGGCAGCTGTTTTTTCTGTCGTCGGCGCTGATTTTCGCTTTGTATTTCACCCTCAATACGCGTGCGGCCAACCCGCAGACCGTGGCCACGGCCGAGGGCCTGTCCCAGCGTGAGAAAATCCCGGTGCTCGGCCTGACCTCGCTGGCGCTTATCACGGTCGGCTTGCTGACGGGTGCGCTGTCACTGCTCACCGAACCCTGGCGCCCTACCCTGACCACCTTCCAGCCTGATCTGATCGGCTGGCTGCTAGCCAGTGCGCTGATTGCCACGGCAGCGCGTTTTTTTGTGCAAACCTATGCGCAAAGCCTGTCCAATCACAGCCACGGCGTGGTGATCCTGGTGCTGGAGCCCATATGGGTAGCGCTGTTCGGCGCCTTCTGGTTCGGGGAAACGATGAGCGCCGCGCAACTGAGCGGCTGTGCGCTTATTTTTCTCGCACTATTGATCAATCGCTGGGGGGCGTTGAGCCGTATCCTCAAGCATTGGTTATGATATCTCCGCCCGGAGCACCGGGCGGGCCAGCCGGGCTGGAGCGCCTGGCCTGAAGAGCCTGGCCAGGAGAACCCAGCGTGACGGGCTCCTGCTCAAGCTGTACCTGAAACATCGTCTGCACACTCTCGCGCACTGCCTCTGCGAACGCCAGCACCGTGGCGCCGCTCGCCCCGCCATGATTGACCAGCACCAGCGCCTGCCGCTCGTGCATGCCCAGCGGGCCATGGCGGCGGCCTTTCCAGCCTGCCTGTTCAATCAGCCAGCCGGCAGCGAGTTTCACCCTGCCATCCGCCTGCGGATACCCGACGATGGCCGGAAAGCGCTCGCGCAAAGCCGCCCAGTGCGCGGCCTCGACAACCGGATTCTTGAAGAAACTGCCCGCATTGGGTAGCGCGGCGGGATCAGGCAGTTTTTCACGCCGCAGCTGGCAGATGACCTGCCGCAGCCCGGCCGCATTGCGGCCGCTTTCCGGTAGCGCCGCAAATCGCTCCGACAGATCGGCATAACCAAGCTGCAACACTGGCGCCCGGTTCAGCCGCAGCTGCAAGCGTGTGATCAGCCATTGCCCCGGCTCGGCGCTCTTGAAACGGCTTTCGCGGTAGCCGAAATCGCACTGCTCGGCGGTGAAGTGGTGAATCTGGCCATTCTGCAGGGACACTGCTTCCAGCCCGGCCAGGTGATGGCATAGCTCGACGCCGTAGGCACCGATGTTTTGCACCGGCGCGGCACCGGCGCTGCCGGGGATCAATGACAGATTTTCCAGCCCTTGCCAGCCGGCCTCGATGGATCGCGCCACGACGCTATCCCATTCTTCACCCGCCTGCACTTCCAGCAACCCGCCGGGCAGCTCTCGCAGCCCACGCATCATCGGCCTGATCACCAGCCCGCTGATATCCCCTGCCAGCACCAGATTGCTGCCGCCGCCGAGCACCGTGCGCGGCACACCACGCCAGCGGGGTTCCCGCAGTAACGCCACCAGCGCCTCCGTGGAAGCGGGCTCAGCGTACCACTGCGCCCTTGCCGGCAGGCGCAGGGTATTCAGATTGTCCAGAGGATAGTCGGCGCGGACGTCCATCAAGCCTGCAACCGGTGGGTATCACGCAGGTGCGCCAACAGGCCGTCGCTGGCTGCCTCGACCAGATCAAGCACATGGCCGAACCCGTCGCTCTCGCCGTAGTAGGGATCAGGCACTTCGGCGGCCACGTCACCGGGGTGAAAGGCAAGGAACAGCCCCAGATGGCCATCGAAGCCCTTTGGCTGCATGGCTTGCAGATCACTCAGGTTGGCCTGATCCATGGCAAGGATGTAATCGAACCGCTCGAAATCGGCGGCACTGACCTGGCGCGCGCGCAGCGTCGAAAGATCATAGCCGCGCTCAAGTGCGGCCACTTGCGAACGGGGGTCGGGCGCCTTGCCGATATGCCAGTCGCCCGTGCCGGCGCTGTCGATGTGCAGCCCGTCCGCCAGGCCGCTCGCCTGCACCCGCTGGCGCAGCACCGCCTCGGCGGTGGGGGAGCGGCAGATATTGCCCAGGCAAACAAACAACACTGAAATAGTCACTGACCTTCTCCAATCAGGGAACGCATGCGCAGCAGATCTGCTTCGGTATCCACGCCACCGGGTACGGTTTCGCAGGCCGGTGCGACGTGGATCGGCACACCATGATACATGGCCCGCAGCTGCTCCAGCGATTCGGCCTTTTCCAGCGGCGCCGGCGACCAGCCCACATAGCGATTCAACAGCCCGGTGCGATAGGCATAGATGCCGATATGGCGCCACCATTGCCCTTCGGGAAGCGTTTCTCCCGGCGCGCCGTCGGCGAACGCATCACGGTGCCAGGCGATTGGTGCGCGGCTGAAATACAGCGCCCGGCCATGCACGTCGAACACCACTTTCACCGCATTCGGGTTGAACAGCTCGGTGCCGGTGGTGATCGGCTCGCACAAGGTGGCGATACCAAAACCGGGGTGTGCGGCCAGGTTGGCCGCCACCTGGTCGATCACGGCGGGAGGAATCAGCGGCTCGTCGCCTTGCACATTGACGATGATGTCGTCATCGGCAAGGTCCAACTGCGCCGCCACTTCCTGCAAGCGATCCGTGCCGGAGGGGTGATCCGGGCGCGTCATCAGTACCTGCCCGCCGTGGGCCTGCACGGCGACCGCGATGCGCTCGTCATCGGTAGCCACCCAGACCTCATCGGCGCCGCTCTCAAGGCAGCGCTCGCGAACGTGCACCACCATCGGCTTGCCGCCGATATCGGCCAGCGGCTTGCCCGGCAGGCGGCTGGCGCCAAAACGTGCGGGAATAACAATGCGAAAAGTCATCGTTCACATCTCTTGATCGGCAGTGTCTGCTGATTGCCGGTGCCTGTTCATTGCCCGCGCCTGTTCATTGATAGCGTCGGTTGATTGGCAATGCATCCTGATCTGACAGCACCGCACACGCGCTGCGGGCCTGGCCGAAACTACTGCGCGCTCTGCGCACCGCGCTGATGCCGCTCCACCAACGTGCGCAGCACTGTGCCCGCAAAGCCAGGGGGCAACTCGGCACGCACCGGTAATACCCAGACCCGCTCGGTAACAAAATGATCGCATTTGACCAGATCTTTTTCGGTGATCACCACGGGCAGCGTGCCGGGAAAATCGAGATCACCCGGC
The DNA here is from genome assembly GCF_023051175.1 of Alcanivorax quisquiliarum. Taxonomy (GTDB): domain Bacteria; phylum Pseudomonadota; class Gammaproteobacteria; order Pseudomonadales; family Alcanivoracaceae; genus Isoalcanivorax; species Isoalcanivorax quisquiliarum. The sequence goes on from NZ_JALKII010000001.1 coordinate 444,585, forward strand.
TGGAATACATAATGATCCGGCAACACATGGGGCGATACTTGCAGCCCGGCACGAGTCAGCACCGAGAAAAACCGTTCCGGATGCCCGATGCCAGCCGCGGCGTGTACAGCAACAAACTGCCGCGTGAATTGCTCCAGCGAGAGTTGCTGCCCGGTCACGGCGTTGACCACGCCGTCGGGCACCAGCTGCATCGGCGTAGCGCCCGGCCAGGCGCTGTGCGCGCCGCCGTTGACCACTAGCCAGTCTACCTCCTGCAATCGCGTCGCCGGCTCACGCAACGGCCCGGCCGGCAAACACAGCCCGTTGCCCAACCCGCGCACGCCATCCAGCACCACCAGCTCGGCGGTGCGCGGCAATGGGTAGTGCTGAAGCCCGTCGTCACTGATCACCAGATCCGGCTGCAACGCGACGGCGGCCTGCAAGGCACGGCGGCGTTGCGGATCGATGATGACGGGCGCGCCTGTCAATTGCGCCAGCAGCAACGGCTCGTCACCGTTGAGCGAGGCCGGCTGGTACGGGTCGATCCGCCAGGGCCAGCTGGGTGGCCGCGCACCGTAGCCGCGGGAAATGACCACCACCGACAACCCCAGCTCGGCCGCTGCCTTGCAGAGTGCAGCAACCAACGGCGTTTTGCCGGTGCCACCTACGGTAATATTGCCTACCACCAGCACCGGCACCGGCGGCCGCTCGTTGCGTGCCCGGAACCGGCGCAGCCGTCGGGCCGCGATGCAGCCGGTCAGGCGCGCCAGCGGCGCCAGTGGCAGCAGCCAGCGTGTGCCGCCATACCAGGCCGTATTCACCCACGCCGCCAGCTGGCCTTTCATGGCGTCAGTGATCCGCAAAATTCATCTGGTGCAACTGGCCGTATTGGCCGCCCTGGGCGAGCAGTTCTTCATGCGTGCCACTTTCCACCACCTGGCCCTGATCCATCACCAGAATACGATCCGCTTTTTCGATGGTGGTCAGGCGATGCGCGATGACGATGGTCGTGCGGCCTTTCATTACGCGCTCCAGCGCTTGCTGGATATAGTGCTCGGATTCGTTGTCCAGTGCCGACGTTGCCTCGTCGAGAATCAGGATCGGAGCGTCTTTCAGCAACGCCCGTGCAATGGCCAGACGCTGGCGCTGGCCACCGGATAGCTGCATACCGTCCTGCCCGACTTCGGTATCCAGCCCGTGCTCAAGTTTGCTGATGAAATCCCAGGCGTAGGCATCCTTGGCGGCCTGGATGATTTCCGCCTCGGAGCGGGAGCGCAGCTCGCCATAGGCGATATTGTTGCGAATGGTATCGTTAAACAGCACGACTTTTTGCGTCACCATGGCGATCTGGCGCCGCAAGTCTGCCAGGGAGTAGGCCGTCAGCGGCTGCCCGTCCAGCAGGATCTGGCCCGCATCGGGGTCGTAAAAACGCGGGATCAGCGCAGCGACGGTGCTCTTGCCCGCACCGGAGCGGCCCACCATCGCCAGCGTCTGACCCGGCGATACGGAAAAAGACAGATCGCGCAACACCGGCGCATCTGGCGCGTAGCCGAACGTCACCTTGTCGAAAACGATGTCCCCTCGGGCCCGCTGCAACGGCACCGTGCCGATATCCGGCTCTGCTTCGCGATCCATCAGATCGAATACCGACGCCGCACCGGTCACGCCGCGCTGAATCTTGACGTTCACATCCGTCAGTTGCTTGAGGGGTTTCTGAATCAACGCCACGGCGGCGATAAAGGCGAGGAACTCTCCCACCGTGATCGCCTCGCCCATGATCTGAATGTAGAGATAGGTGATGACGCCAACGCCGATGGCGACGACCAATTGCACTGTGACGGTGCTCGTCACCTTGCTCACTTCCATCTTCACATGCTGTTTCTGAAAACGGCGGCTGGCGCGCTCGAAGCGCTCTTCTTCCAGTGCCTGGCCAGCAAATATCTTCACCGGCTGGTTGCCCTCGATGGCCTCGCCCAGATACTGGGTGATATTGCCCATGCTGCCCTGGATGCGACGGCTGATGGCCCGAAAACGCTTGCTCATGTAATTCACCATCAGCGCGATGATCGGCCCGACAGTGAACAGGATCATGGTGAGCTTCCAGTTGCTGTAAAGCAGATAGCCAAGCAGCCCGATGACGGTCAGCCCCTCGCGCAGGATGATGGTCACCGCATCGGTGCCTGCGGCGGTGACCTGCTGCGCATCGTAGGTGATCCGTGACAACAGCCGCCCGGAAGCACTTTTCTGATATTCCCGCGTCGGCAGGCGCAGCACATGCTGGAATGTCTCGTTGCGCAAATCATAGACAATGCGCTGCCCCACCCAGGTAATACAGTAAGCGCCGATAAACTGGCCAATACCTTGAATCAGGTTGATCACAAAAGGCGCGATGCAGATCAGCAGCACCCGTTCGGGGGTCGGATTTTCAATTGTTTCGGTGATTATCCGCATCATTTCCGCCACGAGTGGCTGCATTGCGGAATAAATCAGGTAGCCCAGCACACTGCCCGCCAGCACCCAGCCGTGCCGCCGGGTATAACGCAGCAGCCGCTTGTAGGTTTGCCAGGTGTTCTCCTGTTGCAGGGGTGTTGTCATTACTGACGCTTGCTCCTAATGCCCTCAGCCGCCCGACGGCGCCTGAGTCGTAATGGTGATATTGACGAAGCCCAGCTGCCCGGCCACGTCCATGACACGCACCACAGCCTGGTGGGGGCTGCTGGCGTCGGCGGTGATGACCAGCGGCCGGTCGGTGCCGGCGCGCGCCAGCGGCAACAGCACCGAGCGCAATGTGGCCTCATCATGCCGGAGCAGCTGTTCGCCGTTGACAAGATACTCGCCACCGGCGCCGATCACGACCTCAACATGATCTGCCACCTCCACACGCGGCTGGCCGGACGCCTCGGGCAGCACTACCCCTAGCCGCGTTTCGCGTGTAAAAGTGGTAGTCACCATAAAGAAAATCAGCAGCAAGAACACCACATCGATCAGCGGTGCCAGGTTGATCTCCACATTGTCATTGCTCTGGCGGCGAAACTTCACGATGCGCTCCGGGCCCCGGCTGGCGACTCACTGGCCGCATGCATCCAGTCCAGCAGTTGCACCGCCGCCTGCTCCATGCCAACGGTCATTTCATCCACCCGCCGTACCAGAAAGCGATGGAAAAACAGCGCCGGGATAGCCACTGTCAGGCCCGCCGCTGTCGTGATCAGCGCCTTGGAGATGCCGCCGGCAAACTGGCTGGCATCGCCGCTGCCCTGCAACATTATCACGGTGAACACATCGATCATGCCTACCACCGTGCCCAACAGCCCTATCAGCGGCGTGATCGCGGCAATGGTGCCCAACGTGTTCAGAAAACGCTCCAGCTCGTGCACTTCCTGGTTCGCGGCTTCTTCGATCCGCTCCTTGGTCACCTCGCGGCTTGCACCCGCGCAGGCCAGGCCGGCCGCCAGAATGCGCCCCAGCGGCGAATTGGCACGCAGGGCCTGCAAATAAGCACGATCAACCTTGCTCTTCTGCCAGCTGCCACGTACCTGGCCGAGCAGCTCTGGCGGTGCGATGCGGGCACGGCGCAGGCTCCACAGCCGTTCTGCCACGATGGCCAGCGCCACCGCCGAGCACAGCAGAATGGGGAGCATCAACCAGCCCCCGGCAATTACGATATCGAGCACGCCATTTCCCCCTTGATACACGCAGTATGCAAAATCATCATTCGCTGTGGCGGCCCGCCATGACTGAAGAAGCCGCCGGCCGCCAGGGCCGTGGATATCGTTCACGCCACAATATTGGCGCCGGATTATGGGAGCCATGCAGGCTGAATACAATCATGCCTGTCTCATAACTGATCAGCAGCGGGATGCCCAGTTCCGCGTAGCGTGCCCGGATGATTTCCGCCGGGTGCCCGAAGCGATTGGCATAGCCCGCTGTCGCAATAGCCCACTCCGGCTGGAGTGCACGCAGCAGCGGATAGGACGAGCTGGTGCGGCTGCCGTGATGTGGCACTTGCAAGATGGTCAACGGCGCCGGGTCCCGAAAATCCTGTGCCACCAGCCAGTATTCCACCAGGCGAGTAATGTCTCCGGTCAGCAGCACCGTGCCGCCCGCGCCGCTGATTCGCAACACGCAACTGGTATTGTTGCGTTGGCGCAACGGCATGGCCGGTGGCGGCCAGAGCACCTCGAACACCACCTCGTCCAGCTGCCATTGTTGCCCGCGCAAACACGCTCGGGTGCCCGGCAAGGCGCCGGGATCACCGCTATACAGCGCCTCCTCCGGCAGCAACTCACGGACGCCTGCCAGGCCACCGGCATGATCCAGATCCGCATGGCTGACAAACGCCAGCGTAACAGGCCGCCGCTGGCGTACCAGCCAGGGGCGCAGCACCAGGCCACCGGCATCGCCCCCCGGCCAACCCGGCCCGAGATCATAAAGCACCAGATGAGACGCCGTACGGATGGCAGTGGCCTGCCCCTGCCCCACATCAAACACAATCAGATCGAAATCTCCTTGTGCCAATGTGACGTCAGCGGGCCACAGCCAGGGCAGCAACAGCAGCAACGCCAGCCACCGGGGCCAAGGTGGCCGCGTCATGGCAACGGTGATGCAGGCCAGTAGCACCAGCGCCATCGCCAGCAGTGACGCCGGAGGCGGCAACAGCGGATCATGCGCCACCAGCCAATCCAGCGCATACCAGCACCCTTGCACCAGCCAGGCGGCAACGTCCAGTAACCATCCCAGCCCCGGCACCAGGCTGCCCAGCAGTGCAAGAGGAATCACCGCCAGCGAAAACAGCGGCACCATCACCAGATTAGCCAGCGGCGACGCCAGCCCCCAGTGCGTGAACAACCAGCCGGTGAGCGCCCCCAACCCCAACGAGAGCAGCAACTCCATCCTCAGCAAACCGGGGCGCGCACCAGACCAGGCGAGCCATATCAGTAGTGCGACGGCAGAAAAAGAAAGCCAGAAGCTGTTATCCAGTGCCGCCAGCGGATCAGGCGCCAGCACCACTATCGCTGCCAGCAGCAGCCCGGCCCGACCGCTCAATCGCCAGCGCGCCCACACTGCCACCAGCGCCACCAGCAACATCACCAATGCGCGCAATGTCGGCAGTGCAAAGCCGGCCAGCGCGGCGTACCCGGCCGCTGCTGCCAGAGCCGGCCAGACCGCCCACTGTGCAGGTGTGTTGCGCCAGTTCGCCGACCATGGCGTCAGCAGGCCCCGTGCCAGCCACCACACCAGGCCCGCCACCAGGCTGATATGCAGGCCGGAGATCGCCATCAGGTGCGCTGTCCCGCTGACTTGCAGCAACGTCCAGTCATCCCGAGACAGATGGCGCCGATCAGCGCTGACCAGCGCGGGTATTACTCGTGCGCCGGGCCGATGTGCGCCCAGACGCTCCGCCAGCTGTTGCCCGAGCCGGTCACGGTAGACGCCGATCCCGCCCGCCGCCGGCGCCAGCAACGCCAGCTCTGCCACTGAACCGCTGGCATCAACACCACGGGCAAGATCCAGCCGCGAGCGATCTTGCGTGCCCTCGTTGACCCAGCCCCGGGGCGGCAACAACCGCGCTCGCACCGCCACCCGGTCACCTGGCCGCAGCGCCACCTCCGGGTCATACCAGCGCAACCGCACGCGGTGCCGGCCCGGCCATTGCGACGAGCTGGCTCCCGCCAGCACGAAATCCAGCCGCTGCCGGTCTTGCCATTGCGGCACCGTGACCGGCAGGTCTGCCACTTGCCCGACCAGTAGCAGGGTTTCTCCCACCTGCTCCGGCGGCAGCCAGCCGGCCAGACCCTGTTGCACCGCCGCATCGCCCCAGAGCGCCCCGGCTACCACCCAACATGCTATTTTCAGCAGCCGCCACCGCAGCCTCACGCCAGCCAGCGCGAATCCTGCGGCCAGCAACCCGGCCCATAGCATCGGCACGCCGAGCCCGGCAACGGCCAACGGCGCGGTGAACACCGCCCACAGTAAACCACCCACCCACCAGACCATTGCTCCGCTCCCGTCGTCCGTGACACGCGGGAGCATGGCACAATAACAAAAGCGTGTACGGCGGCATCACGCTATCATCCGACGACGAGCGCCGCCCGAGCAGCAGAAGCTGGCATCACGGCCATAACGCTGCATAATGCGCCCACTCAGCTCAGCGGACACCCTCGATGCCAAGACGGATCTTCAAGAAATACCTGCCTTCTTCCGAGCGCGTGCGCCAGACACGCTCGCTAGGAGCGTTTGCCACGTTGCTCGGGGAACCGGGGTTATGGCACCTCAACCGCCGCTCGCTCTCCGTGGCGGTTTTTGTCGGAGTGTTTTGCGCGCTGCTGCCGATGCCGTTTCAGATGCTGCCGGCGCTGTTGCTGGCGGTATGGCTGAAATGTAATCTGCCGCTGACCATTGTCGTCGTCTGGACCACAAATCCTTTCACCTATGTGCCGGTGTTCTACTTCTGCTATCGCGTCGGCGCACGCTTGCTGGATATGCCGGTGGCGCCGCCGGATGCCGTCAGCTTTGCCTGGCTGCTGGAGCAGATGCTGCCCTTGTGGGTCGGCTCGCTGGCCTGCGGAGCAGTCTTCGGCCTGCTAGGGATGTTGGCGACACGCCTGCTGTGGCGTCTGGCCGTGGTGCGGCGCTGGGAACAGCGCCGTCAGCTCAGGCGTGCGAGTCAGGGGCAGGAGTAGGCGCCGCCGGGGCCGTTAGTGGCTGCAACCGCCCATCGTGCAACTCCAGCTGCTGGCGGCAGCGCCTGGCAAAGCTGGTGTCGTGGGTGACAATCAATAGCGCAATGCCAAGCTGTTGATTCAGCTGCAGCATCAGATCCTGCACCTGCGCTGCCGTGCGCTCATCCAGATTGCCGGTCGGCTCATCGGCAAGCACCAGCGCCGGTTGCGTCACCAGCGCCCTGGCAATGGCCACCCGCTGCCGCTCGCCGCCGCTCAGCGCCGCCGGCTTGTGCTGTAGCCGATGGCCCAGACCTACCGCCGCCAGCATATCGCGGGACTGCTGCCGCGCCGCCGCCGGCGCCATGCCGCGAATCAGCAACGGCATAGCCACATTCTCCACCGCCGTGAATTCCGGCAGCAGATGGTGGAACTGATAAATGAACCCCATGCGTCGATTGCGCAACGTGCCCCGCTGGGACTCCGACAGCTGCGCCAGATCATGGCCAGCCACCACCACCTGCCCCTCGCTGGGCCGATCCAGCCCGCCAAGCAGGTTCAACAGCGTGGATTTGCCGGAGCCGGAGGTGCCGACAATGGACAGCGTATCGCCCGGCATCAGTTGCAGCTCGATCCCCTTCAACACCAGCACATCGCCAGCGCCCTCGGCATAGCGTTTGACCAGGCCCTGCGCCTGGATGACCGGCCTGGCGCTACTCATACCGCAACGCCTCGGCCGGCTCGACTTTGCTGGCACGCCAGGAGGGATACAGCGTCGCCGAGAAGCTGATCAGCATAGCGATGCCGGCGATGATCCCGACATCGCGCCACTGCAACTCCGATGGCAGGTAATTGACAAAATAGGCATCGAACATGTGCGCATTGAAGGTGGTTTCTATCCACTGACCCAACGCCGATACGTTGGTCGCCATGAGAATGCCCAGCAGGATGCCCAGCGCCGTGCCAGCGAAGCCGATCAGCGTCCCCTGCACCATGAAAATCCTCATGATCATCCCCGGCGAGGCCCCCAGCGTGCGCAGCACGGCGATATTGGCGCGCTTTTCAGTCACCAGCATCACCTGGCTGGAAATGATATTGAAAGCCGCCACTGCGACAATGAAAGACAACAGCAGCGTCATCATGGTCTTTTCCATGCGAATCGCCTGGAACAGATTGCCATGGCTGCGTGTCCAGTCGGCGGTGTAATAATCCCTGCCCAGCGAATGCTGCATCGACCAGCCCAGACGCGGGGCGGCAAACAGATCGTCCAGCCGCAGCCTGACGCCTTGCACGGTGCCCGGCTGCCGGGCCATGCGGGCGGCATCCTCCACATGTACATAAGCAAGCAGCGAATCCACCTCGGCCCGCACCCGAAACACGCCGGTTATGGTGAAACGACGAAAGCGCGGCGTGACCCCGGCCGGCGACAGGCTGGCCTCGGGCAACACCAGCACGACCTTGTCGCCGACCTCCACACCCAGCTGACGCGCCAGACCATAACCCAGCACCATGCCGTATTCGCCTGCCGCCAGGCTATCCAGCTCACCTTCCCACATGAAATCGCCAACGATGGAAACATCCTGCTCGGCCGCCGGATCAATACCGTTGACCATCAGCCCGGCCACCACGCCTTTGTGAGTCAACATGCCTTGCAGCTCGACAAAAGGCGCAGCCGCCATCACCCCCGGCTCCTCCATCACCCGCTCGGCCAGCGCCTGCCAATCCTGAACAGGCTCCCGGCCGTGCACGGACAAATGCGTCACCATGCCGAGGATGCGCGTCTGCAGCTCACGCTCGAAGCCGTTCATCACCGACAACACCGTGATCAGCACGGCCACGCCGAGCATCAGGCCCAGCGCCGAGATCAGCGTGATGACGGAGATAAAACTGTTGCGTGCCCGGGCACCGGTATAACGCACGCCAATAAAGAGGGAGAAAGGTCTGAGCATGGCGCGCATTTAAGCATTAAAGCGACAGCCGGCGCCAGCGCCATCTCAGCCGCCTGCCACTCATGCAATTGTGTGATCATGGTCGTGACAGCACTGCTGCCATAGTGATTGAATAGCACCAGCTAACTTTCTAATATCACAAGACTTTACAGCTCCCATGGGGGGGGGAACGGGGATGCCAATAACAATAAGCCACCGCCTGGTGACGGCCCTGCTGCGCCCGGTGGCGGTCACGCTTTGCCTGCCGCTTGCCATAGCCGCACTCATCAACACCAGCCATGCCCAGCTGCTGCCGCAGCGCGGCATGTCGCAGCAGGCTGTCGAGCAGCAGTTCGGCGCGCCAGAGGACACTCGCCCTCCCGTGGGGCAGCCGCCCATCGAACGCTGGGTGTATGCGGATTTCACTGTCTACTTTGAAGGGCACTACACGCTGCATGCCGTATCGCATCACGCGCCGGCCGCCATTAGCGCTCCGGTGATCGAGAGCGGCGTTACGCACGAAGCCGAACCTGCCGCCACACGCCCCGCATTCCGCTTCAACCCCGCCACCGGCCAGATCACCGAGGTGGATGAAGTGAATAGCGCGCCTGTTACGAACAGCACAGAGACCGCCGGCCCCGCTCCGGCCAGCCTCGCGCAAGCAAGCCCGGTTCAAGCCAGCGCCGCAGAACACCCTGCCGCCGCACCGGCCCCCGCCGAGCCTGAAACAGCACCGGCGACAGCAGAAACCACCCCCGAAGCCGAGCCAGTTGCACCCGCTACCGCAGAGCAGAGCGCGCCGGCAGCAGAAGAGCCCGAAGAGGCACCGCCGCGTTTCCGCTTTGATCCCGTCACCGGCCGTATCATCCTTGATGACGCGCCGGTGGACAGCGTCACCCCGGCAGGTACCCGCGACGCTGCTGCGTCCGCAGATGGCGCCACCGAGCCGGACAAGCCGACCCCGGAAGCCGCCTCCGGGCAAGGCGGTTACCGGATGCAGTGGTAACCCATGCTGAACCGGAGTGCCCGGCAGCCGCCGGGCACTCCTTGTATACGTTCCATTCTACGTTCCGCTTCCTGCGCTCCTCCTCCGATCTTTGCCCCCGCGCTTCTCGTCCGACACTCTTTAATCTGCACGCATCCTCTGCCGCGTCTGAACGTTTTTTGTTGTGTCTGAGCTCGGATCCTGCCTGATTTTGTCCTGTTTGACTGACAGCTTTTTCCGCTTTCGCTGACAAATTTGTCAGCTTTGGCTGACACGCTCGCCGCCGGTTGATACCTCACAGATACTTGCGCGGCCCACCGCCTCGCTTGAACCGCCGCCACAGGGGCCACATTTATGCTCCGGCGCGGAGCAATAGCGCGTGCGCTTGGCCACAGGTACTTGCCAAGCGCCGCGCTTGCCTTATCCTTGCCGCCTGCTCGCCCACCCGCTGAACGAGGCAATATCTGTATGCGCCCGCACCTGCTTCCCGAATGGCACCCTCAATGGGGGGTGATGATCGCCTGGCCGCACGACGGCACCGACTGGGCTCCGATTCTGGATGCGGCCGAGCGCACATACGTCGCCCTCGCCTCGGCAGTCCTGGCGCACGAGCAGCTGCTGGTGCTGTGCCGCGATAGCGCTCATGAAACGCACATCCGGGCGCTCCTGACAGAGCAAGGTGCCGATGTGTCGGGCCTGCATATGCGGGCGGTGCCTTATAACGATACCTGGGCGCGGGATTTCGGGCCTATTACCGTCGCCCACACCGAGGCCGGGCCAGGCGGCACTACCGCGCCTGTGGAGGATGGCGAACTGGTGCTGCTTGATTTTCGTTTCAATGGCTGGGGCGAAAAATTCGCCGCCGACGCCGATGATGCCGTCAATGCCCGGCTCGACTGGCGTGCCCCGCTTCAGGCCGTGGATCTGATTCTGGAAGGCGGCGCCATTGATACCGACGGCCGCGGCAACCTGCTGACCACTCGCCAGTGCCTGCTGAATCCGAATCGCAACCCGCACCTGGGCCAGGCAAGTATCGAACAGCAATTGCGCGCAGCGCTTGGCGTGCACAATATCTGGTGGCTGTCACACGGCCACCTGGAAGGCGATGATACCGATGCGCACATCGACACCCTCGCCCGCTTCTGCGATGCCGACACCATCGCCTATGTGCAATGTACCGACCGCACCGACAGCCACTACCCGGCGCTGCACGCCATGGAGCAGGAACTCAAGACTCTGGCCGCGCACGAAAACCTGCAACTGGTGCCGCTGCCGATGACACCGCCATTGTTCGACGACGATGGCGAGCGCATGCCAGCCACCTATGCCAATTTTCTGATCATCAACGGCGCCGTGCTGGTGCCGACATATCGCTGCGAAACCGATGACGAAGCGCTGCGCCGCTTGGCAAGTGTATTCCCGCGTCACAACGTGATCGGTATCGATTGCCGCGCATTGATCGCGCAACATGGCAGCCTGCACTGTGTCACCATGCAACTGCCAGAAGGTGTCCGCTGAAGCGGGCGCAAAATTCACATTTCTTTCGGAGAAGTCTCATGCGTGTTGCCGTAATTCAGCAAGCCAACAGTGATGATCTGGCAGCCAACATGGCACGCTCTGAAGCTCTGGTGCGTGACGCCGCAGCCCAGGGGGCGGAGCTGGTCATGTTGCAGGAGCTGCATCGCAGCCTGTACTTCTGCCAGCGCGAAGACACTCACTGCTTTGATCTGGCCGAGACAATTCCCGGCCCGTCCACAGAGCGTCTTGGTGCGCTGGCCCGTGAGCTGGGCATCGTGCTGGTGGGCAGTCTTTTTGAAAAACGCGCCACCGGTCTGTACCACAACACTGCCGTGGTGATGGAGCGCGACGGCAGCCTCGCCGGCACCTACCGCAAGATGCATATTCCCGATGATCCGGGATTTTACGAAAAATTCTATTTCACGCCGGGCGACGCCGACTTCAATGATGGCCGTAGCGGGTTTTCCCCCATTCAGACATCTGTTGGCAAACTCGGCCTGCTGATTTGCTGGGACCAGTGGTACCCGGAAGCTGCCCGCCTGATGGCGCTGGCAGGCGCAGAGATTTTGCTCTATCCCACTGCCATCGGCTGGGATCTGAACGATGACGACGCCGAGAAAGAGCGCCAGCGTGACGCCTGGATCACGGTGCAGCGCGCCCATGCCATCGCCAATGGTGTGCCGGTGATCGTCGCCAACCGAACCGGTTACGAAGCAGCACCAGACGGCAGCGATGATGGCGTGCAGTTCTGGGGCAACAGTTTTATTGCCGGCCCCCAAGGGGAGTTTCTCGCCCACGCAGATGCCGACAGCGAGCTGGCGCTGGTAGCAGACATCGACATGAAGCGCAGCGAAGCGGTGCGGCGAATCTGGCCGTATCTTCGCGACCGCCGTGTGGATGCCTACGGCGATCTGCTCAAGCGCTATCGCGATTGAAGCCTTGTCAAATCAGCCAGACAGCGAGCGCCGAGCCCGTCATCAATAACGCGCCCAGGGCGAGCAGCCCGTCACGCGCCACCAGCGCAAGCGCATAAAGGGCAATGATTGCGGCGGCGCTGGTGGCCATGAACGGAACCGGCTCCAGCACCGGCATCGTCGCCGCCACGAGAATACAGAGCAGCGCGATCAGTTGCCGAAAAGGTGCCCGGGTGAAAAGCTCGAGGCGCGGGCGTGTGACGCGATCCACGACCCGCGCCACTGGTGCAAGAAAGCGCACCGCGCGCTCCAGTGTCTGGCGCTTGAGTTTTCTTCTCAGCAGCCATTGTGGCAGCCACACATGGTGGCGCCCGATCATCAGCTGCAACGCGATCAGCGTGATGATAATGGCGCCGAAGGTCGGCACCGTCGGAATGCCGCTGACAGGTGACAGAATGATCAGTGCCGGCACCAGCATTACCGGCCCGAATGATCGTGGGCCTATGGCCTGCAACATGTCGCCGACACTGACCGTGTCACCCTCCCCTGCGGTTTGCAGGCGAGCCATGACAGCTTGCAACGAGACTAGCGGCTGGTTCTTTTCCTGTGCATCCTTTCCTTGCGCGGCCATAGCCCGCCTCCCGGTTGTGCCCGGAGCTGCTCCGTCACTCTGTCGGCGCAGGAACGTGGCATCCCGTTTGCTCGACTACCCTGTTGGATGATGGCGTTTTGCAACGCTGACCGTCCATCTTTCGAGGCTTGCATCCTTGTGAGTGTTGCGCCATTTTATATCCGCCAATGCAGCAATAACGCATGGCGTCTAATCCATGCACGCCAGATAACACAAGCGGATCTCCATGAATATCGGTCAAGCACTGAAGCGCCGCCGCGAGGCTCGCGGCGACACCCTGGAAGAAGTTGCCTATCGCGCTGACACTGATGCCAGCAATCTCTCTCGAATCGAACGCGGTATGCAGCAGCCCTCAGTGCTGCTACTGCAAAATCTCGCCCGTGCTCTGGGCACTTCGGTTTCGGAAATATACCGTGAACTGGAAGCCGGCAGTCGCGTTCTGGAGGTGGATGAGGTTCTGGCCGCCGATCTCGCCAGGATGCAACGCCACTTTCGCAATCTTGCCCCGACGGATCGCACACTCGTAATGGAATTCACGCAGCTGCTGAAACGGCGGGCGCGTCAGTCCTGAACAATGTCCCGGTGCCGAACCTCTGTGCCGGGCCCACCTCCTCGATGGTCGCCGTCATTATGTGGGGGCCATCTGCCATCAACCGTCATTTTTTTACCTTTAAAATCTTCGCCGGGCCTCCGCAAGCAGAAATTTATTACCATTGAGTAATGTCACAGTGAGATCATTAATGAAAATAATGAAAAGCAGCTTTTCATTATTTTCACTTAAACTCTTGCCGAGCATTTCTTGCGCGTGACGCAAAGTTTCAGAAAGCGCGCTCTGGTGCGGCATTTCGCCACCACTTGACATCATTTTTTGAAAAGCAGCTTTTCCTTTATTTTGAAACCTGTTTCACACATACTCCGGTTCGTGCAATTTCCACATACGCCAAGAAATACCTGTGCAAAAACAATGCGTAATGGCAATATGCCATACCCTCTGCTGTCGGATCCTGCTTGGCAAAGCCGTGCCAAAAGGGTATTACTGACAGCCGGTCGCTGACGGTCGTGCACCAAACTCTATACAGTGGATGAAAGGCTGTTTATATAATTACTCAAGAGAACAGCATGTTCACTCTCGCAAACGGATGGCTTGATTGAGCTGGCCTTTTACCTGGCAGCGGTTCAAGTGCGCTATGAAATCAAATTCAGTGAACAGACGAACACGTACAATAAGTAAAAGCTACATTTCCAATTAAAGGTCAGGGTCGAATGAACTCAATTACGGACCTCAGTATTTTTGTAGGTGTGGTGAAAGCCGGCACCATCTCCGGCGCTGGGCGTCGTCTTGGGTTATCGCCGGCCTCGATCAGCAAACGCCTTGCACGCCTTGAAGAAGAAATCGGGGTGCGGCTACTGAACAGAAGCTCGCGCGCCATGAGCCTCACCGAAGAAGGCAAGATTTTATATCACAAGCTGCTGGTGATCCTCGACGATCTCGACGAAGCCACTTCCTCCGTCTCCCGTGCCGGCGACAACGCCCGCGGCACCCTGAAGGTGGCTTCGACTGTTGGCCTTGGCAAAAGTCGCATCGCATCGCTGATTGCAGAGTTTTCCCGCGACAACCCGGAGCTGGTAGTGCAGCTTTATCTTGGCGACAAACAAATTGATTTCATCCGAGAGGGTTTTGATGTGGCCATCGCCATCGGCCAGCCCTCCGACTCCACCATGATCGCAAAGCGACTATTGAAGAATCGCTGCTTCGTTTGTGCCTCACCCGAATATCTTGAAGGCCGCCCGCCGATTCGTAAACCTTCCGACCTGAAAAAACACGACTGCCTCATCCTCGACTCTCACGGTTCCTTTCGTGATCTCTGGCCATTGTGTGGGCCGAATCATCGCGAAATGGTGCGTGTCACCGGCAGCCTGATTACCGACAACAGCGAAACACTTCGCAATTGGGTGTTGTCGGGGTACGGCATCGCAATCAAGAGCGAATGGGATGTAAAAAACGAACTGCGCACTGGCAAACTGGTCACGTTGCTGGACGGTTACACAGTGCCGGACATGGATTTCTATATCATTTATGGCAGCCGGAAAAACCTGCCCGCCAAAACACGCAACTTTGTCGAATTCATCGAATCACGCATTCATCAGAACTGAACTGCCCCAGGCGTTTTTTTCTCCCTCTCTGCCGAAAATCTGGCTCGCAGAGCAGCCATGTTGTTGCCCTCGCACAGACAATATCCTCACCAACTGTTTCATCACACAATGACAACGATTGCATCCTGTCGGATTCCGCCGGCCAGCGCTTGCCTCCCTCGGAGCAACGCTGCACGATGAAACAGTTTCGTGATATTTATTTATCAGAGTTGATTGCTTATTATCCATGCTCGGCAGGATCGTTTGGCATATAACGAAAAACAGCTTTTCACTATTTTCTGTTTTCAAGTGTTCACTGATTCGTTACTCTGGCGTGCATTGGATCACGGCACCGGCAGAATCAAGCGGTAGGTGACAAGCGGCAGTAGCCAGCAGAAACCCTGCGGAAACTTAGGGGCATCTGCACAGCTAGCCTGAACACCTAGCCCAAACAGATAGCACGAAGATATCCGCAAGAAAAAGCCTGCGGGAGATAACTTGAGGAAGCGCGCAAGAAGAGCAAAAAAAGGAAACATCATCACGCTGATTTTTTACCCACGTTGAGCCTTTTGGGCTCAAGTTGGAACAAATAGCTGTTGGATTCTGCCGTAGCTACTTTTTCCTGATATTTGATGTCTACATTGCATCAGACCCGCCCCCCGGCGGGCTTTTTTTTGCTTCATTACCGACGATCTCCGCCAGTGGCCGCCGCCAGCCTCGCCAACTTTATCCCGCTTCCTTCCGCCCGCAATTTGTATGCCCGTGAACATCACGACAAGCCTGCCTGACTCTCATACACCTATACATACACGCATACATGACTTGAATTCGCAGCTTGAAAGCGCACCAGCAATCCCTTTACCCGACAAAGACCGGTAGCCAGCGACCGGGGCCGCAAGGATTGAAAGCAGCACCGTGAGCAATGGCGCACCAGTAACGTCGGCCGGATACGAAAACGCTTGTGCCATTGATCTGGAAGCGCAGCTCGATCCAACACCGCAGCCTGACGTCACCAGGCGAGCTACCGATATCATGGCCGCCATTTGCGGACACCATGCCTCGCAGCAATTCCACCGCGGCAACGCAGCTGGCTCACCCTGCTCCACGGTCAGCAGTAATCAGCGCTCGCCGACGGCTGCCTGCTTGTCCGCCCTGGCATCCCGCCTCGCCTTGCCGGGCGTGCCTCGGCCATGAGTGCCACTCCCTGTCAGCCCGGCAAGCCGGCTGTGGATGGCAAACCGGCCACGAGCACCAGCCAGCTAGCCGCTTGCCAGCAGCCACTACCGCCAACACCGCCCGCCGATCACTGCTCCATAAGTGCCGCCACGCCAACCGGCACCCAGGCATTTTTTTCTCGCCAGCGCAGGCGTTACAGGTAACAATATCGGCCAACAGGGTGCCGCGAGCTTGACGATGATCCTGGTCAGATAAAAGCCTTTGCGGTGGCGGTTTCACGTTCATATGTTTGTCACAAAAACATCTGATACTGCGCTCGATGACTACTTTTATGGCACCACAACACCCTGCATTCCCCGCCCTGGTCGGCCACCGCGGCGCACGCGGCGAAGCCCCGGAAAACACCATTGCCGGATTCATGGTAGCGGTTGAGGCAGGCGTAAAAGCGATCGAGCTTGATGTGCGGATGTCCGCCGATGGGCAGCTGGTGGTATTGCACGATGCTCGTGTGGATCGCACCACCTGGCACGCTGGCCAGGCACGTCGATTCAGCCAGGCGGAACTGGGCCTGCTCGACGCTCGTCGTAATACACCCGGCTGGCATAGCCCGGTGGGCATCCCGACACTGGCAGACGCCGTAGACGCCTGCCCGGCTTCGATCGGCTTTCAGTTCGAGGTCAAGGGCGGCGATGATCGCGTCTATCTGAATCGCCTGGCTCACAACCTGCGCCTGCTGATCGAGGAACGCCAGCTGCATCACCGGGTGGTGGTCACATCCAGCCACACCGGCTTTCTGCGCATGATGGCGCTACAGGCGCCGCAGATCAGCCTGGGCTATGTGTGCCAGTATCGTTACTTGCAACCGATTCGCCGCTGCACCGCACTGGGCTGCCACTGGCTGATTGCCCATTACGGGCTGGTTGATACCCGACTGGTCGCTCGGGCGCGTCAACGGGGCCTGAAGATATCTGTTTGGACGGTGAATGATCTGCGCGAAGCCGAGCGCCTGGCTGCGCTCGGGGTGGATAGCATCATCACTGATTTCCCCACCAGTTTCGCGGCTCATTTCAGCAACCGTGAACAGCGTCAGAAAGCACGGGTGTTTTAATCACACACGGTAGCCAGCGCCAGGAAATCATGCAGCTCGTCCTGCCGCGCCCGTGCATCCCGATAGCCCATCTGGATCAGTTCGCGGCAAAACCCCGGCTGGAACAGCAGATAACTCACCGCCGCAGCGCCTGGTGAACTGGTGCCACCCGACCCCCGCAGCAGAAACCGCAACGTCCGTGGCAAGCTTTGAATATGCTGGGCTGCGATTTCGTCGATGGGCTCGGAAGGATAGATCTTCAATACCTCGACTTCACGCAGCGTCACGCCTTCGCGCTGGCGTGCCTGCTCCGGAATCGCAGCCAGCGTGCCATTGATGCGCTCCAGCCGCTCGACATCGCCCTCCAGCGTATCCACGAACACACTGTTGAGCACATGCCCGAGCACTTGCGCCAGGGAGGGATATCGATCCAGCTGCCGCTGATGTTCGGCACTGGTATCGCCGGACACCCCGATCACAAGCACACGACTGGCGCCCAGATGCAGCGCCGGGCTCACTGGCGCCAACTGGCGCACCGCGCCATCGCCGTAATAATGCCCCTCCACTTTTTGTGCCGGGAACAGGATCGGGATAGCGGAAGAGGCCAGCAAGTGTGGTAATGAAATGGTGCTGCGCTTGCCTTTGCGACGGGCCCGCTGCCATTCCAGCAGCTCTTCTCGCCCCTGGAAAAACGCTACCGATTCACCATTGCTGTAGGACGACGCGGTGATCGACAAGGCATCCAG
Organism: Alcanivorax quisquiliarum; assembly: GCF_023051175.1. Lineage (GTDB taxonomy): Bacteria > Pseudomonadota > Gammaproteobacteria > Pseudomonadales > Alcanivoracaceae > Isoalcanivorax > Isoalcanivorax quisquiliarum. Next base: position 462,341 of record NZ_JALKII010000001.1, read on the forward strand.
GTGGCCACGCTCGATGGCTGCCCCGATTCGCTCGAAATTGATCACCAGCGAGAGCAGCCGCCGCAGTGGCTCACTGTCCAGCAGTGCGCTATTGGTGGGTGTGTCTCCGGTCAGGTACACCGGCAGCAGCCAGCGCGACACGGAACGGACAAAAGCCCACAGATCCGTGCGATAAACCTGATCGGCGGTGAGGTTCGACCAGACGCGCTCCAGCCCACGCACGGCGGTACGAAAACTGGCCGCATTGGCCGCCAGCGCAGCGGCATTGATGGCGCCGGCGGAGGTGCCGCAGATGATCGGAAACGGATTGCAGCTGCCTCTGGGCACCAGCTCCGCAATCGCGGACAGAACGCCAACCTGATAGGCAGCACGCGCGCCGCCCCCCGACAGGATCAAGGCAGATTTTGCTGCCGCCGGTTCATCCCTTCGGCGCAAGGCCCTTAGCATCAGCCGCCCCCCAGAACGGTCGAATCCGGCATTTTCAGAACCAGCCACAAGGGGCCGGAAATTCAGGCGCGACGGTTCGCGTCGCGAGACAGTGCGGCGGCGCGCTGCGCCTGCTCGGCAGGAATTTCGGCGTTTTCACAGTCAGCGGGATTGCGGCCGCACAGATCACATTCTTCTGTCAGGCCCATCGCCGACATGCCGCCACAAGACCCTTTCATGGGCTTGTTGCCCAGGATCACACCGATTGCCATACCGGCAAACAGTAGCAGCAAGAGTGCAGAAGCCGCGACATAGGTCATCAACATCAGTTTGCTTGCTCCATATGGAGACGGAACTCATCCGTCATGAATTCGCGGAACCCATCGTCCGCTCGTACTATGAAGAATACCGCCAGGTGGTGTTCGCTCGCAAACGCCATGCCCTCTTCAGGGCCGAGCACGGTAAGCAGCGTTGCGAGGCCATCCGCCTGCATGGCGCTGGTGTGCAACACGGTCACCGAGGCAAGGTGATGGGCCACCGGCTGCGCGGTTCGCGGGTCGATAGTGTGTGAATAGGTTAGACCATTTTTTTCAAAAAAGTTGCGGTAATCGCCGGAAGTGGCCATCGCAAGATCCTGCAACGCCACCACCGTGTTGATAATGCGCTCCCCCGCGACCGGCCTTTCAATGGCGATACGCCAGGCGCTGCCATCCGGCTTGCGGCCTTGTGTTCGCAAATCGCCCCCGATATCCACCAGCCAGGCACCCACGCCCTGTTGGCTCAGGTATTCACCGACCCTGTCAACCGCATAGCCTTTGGCAATGGCAGAGAAATCCAGATACAACGCGCCGGGTTGCTGCAACGAGCGTTGCGCTGCATCCCAGGTCAGCCGCTGCCAGCCAATACGAGCACGCGCCTGCTCGATACTGGCCTGCTCCGGCTCGCTGTCACGTCGCCCACCAGGCCCGAATCCCCACAGGTTCACCAACGGCCCGACAGTGGGGTCGAATGCCCCCTCGCTCTGCTCCGCCAGTGTCAACGCCGCCTCCAGCACCTCGGCAAAGCCTTCCGGCACCACATGCCAGCTGCCTGCTTCGGCCCGGTTGAAGCGGGAGATATCCGAATCCGCAATATAGGTGCTCATCTGCCGGTTGACCTCGGCAAGCACGCCTTCGACGCCTGCGCGGAGATCCTCCACGCTAGTGCCTTCCGGCACCGCGCCCAGCGTTACCCGCCATACGGTGCCCATGGTCGGGCCGCCAAAGCTCGCCAGCGGCTGGCCCGGCCCGGGCGAGCAACTTGCCAACACCAGCAGAGCCAACAGAAACAGGGCCCGAAGGCCCTGTGTTCTGATTCCAGCTGTCGCACTGCGCATGGCCTCAGCCACCGAAGTCATCCAGCAGGATGTTTTCTTTCTCGACGCCGAGGTCTTCAAGCATCTTGATCACTGCCGCGTTCATCATCGGCGGCCCGCACATGTAGTATTCACAGTCTTCGGGCGCGGGATGGTCCTTCAGGTAGTTATCGTAAAGTACCTGGTGGATAAAGCCCGTCAGCCCGTCCCAGTTGTCCTCCGGTTGCGGATCGGACAGCGCAAGGTGCCAGGTGAAGTTTTCGTTCTCCTCAGCCAGCTTGTCGTATTCATCGCTGTAGAACGTCTCGCGAACCGAACGTGCGCCATACCAGAAGCTGATCTTGCGTTTGGAGTTCAACCGTTTCAGCTGGTCGAAAATATGCGAGCGCATTGGGGCCATGCCGGCGCCGCCACCCACAAACACCATTTCCGCTTCGGTCTCCTTGGCAAAAAAATCGCCGAAGGGGCCAAATACCGTCACCTTGTCACCCGGCTTGAGATTGAACACGTAGGTGGACATTATGCCTGGCGGAATATCCTTGGCACCCGGCGGTGGCGTGGCAATACGGATGTTGAACTTGAGCAGCCCCTTTTCTTCCGGGTAGTTCGCCATGGAATAGGCGCGCACCACGTCTTCGTTGTTCTTCGCTCGCATGTCGAAGAACTTGAAACGCTCCCAGTCACCACGGTATTTCTCGGCAATATCGAAATCCGAGAATTTGATGTCATAGGGCGGGCATTCCAGCTGCACGTAACCACCGGCCCGGAAGTCGACTTCTTCGCCTTCGGGCAGTTTCAGCACCAGCTCCTTGATAAAGGTGGCAACGTTATCGTTGGAGATGACTTCGCATTCCCACTTCTTCACCCCGAAAATCTCTTCGGGGATCTGAATTTTCATATCCTGCTTTACGGGTGTCTGGCAGGACAGGCGATACCCTTCGCGGATTTCTCTTTTCGTAAAATGTGTTTCCTCGGTCGGTAGAATATCACCGCCACCCTCTACTACTCGACACTTGCATTGCGCGCAAGTGCCACCTCCACCGCAGGCGGATGATAGAAAAATCCCTTTGGCTGCCAAGGTTCCAAGTAATTTGTCGCCAGCAGACACCACCAGTTTTTTCTGATCGTTAATTTCAATAGTAACGTCGCCACTGGCGACCAGCTTGCTCCGCGCGGCCAGAATGACGAGCACCATCGCGATCAGCATGATGGTGAAAACCGCTACACCTACAACAATTTCATTACCGAACATCGAGTATTCCTCCTCAGAGCTGCACGTCAGAGAACGACATGAAGCCCAGCGACATCAGGCCGACCGTAATGAAAGTAACAATACCGCGCAGACCGTCAGACGAATCGCTGTACTCAAGCCTCCCGCAGACCAAGGCCAGTGTCATATTCTCGCCCCCTACTGCACGGTTCCAGAAATGCTCCACTTCCTTCCTCCGTCAGTACAGATCGCTGGTACGCGAGTTCGGCGCAATACTGAACTGATCTTGCTCCACCTGCTGAGGCTTCCAGGCTCGCAGCCCCCATATAATCAGGCCAATCAGAAAAAACGCTGATGGTGGCAGCAGAAAAATACCGTTGGGCTGATACCAGCCGCCTGCGCTGATCACCGGCAACACCTGATAGCCGAGCAAAGACCCTGACCCAAACAGCTCCCGCACGATACCCAGAATCACCAGGATCAAGCTATACCCCAGGCCATTGCCTACCCCATCGATGAAGGCCGGCACGGGTGGGTTAGACATGGCAAACGCTTCCGCGCGACCCATGACTATACAGTTGGTAATGATGAGACCAATGAACACAGATAACTGGCGGCTAAGCTCATACGAGAAAGCCCTCAGAAACTGGTCCACCAGAATTACCAGTGAGGCAATGATCACGACCTGGACGATCATGCGGATACTGTTCGGGATCTGATTTCTCAATATGCTGATAAACAGGCTGGAAAACGCGGTCACTGTCGTCAAGGCAATCGCCATCGTCAGCGCCGTGCTGACCTGCGTGGTCACTGCCAGTGCCGAGCAGATCCCTAAAATCTGCAGAGCGATAGGGTTATTGTTGAAAATCGGTTGAAACAGAATGTCCTTGGTTTTGTACTCAGCCATTACCGTACCCCTTGATCTAGTGCCGCGCTGCTGCTTTCACGCAAACGCTCAAGAAACGGGCCAAAACCGTTTTCACCCACCCAGAAGCGCACCATGTTACTGACGCCCACACTGGTAAGCGTGGCACCAGAGAGGCCGTCAACGCGAGTCTCCGCGCCGGGAGCCCGTTCATCTACACTACCTTTCACTACCTGGATCGCGACCTCGCCTTCGTCGTTCAGCAGCTGCTTGCCCTGCCACAACTGGCGCCAGCGAGGATTATCAATTTCACCACCCAGACCAGGAGTTTCGCCATGTTCGTAGAACACCAGGCCCGCGATAGTATTGGCGTCCGCCTCCAGCGACAGAAACCCGTACATCGTTGACCACAGACCATAACCATGCACCGGTAAGATAATGCTCTCCAACTCGCCCTGCTCGTCGCGAGCGAGATAGACTTCGCCCACATGAGGTACGCGACGTACACGCGCAATATCCTCCGACTGTGTTAGCAGTGTGCTCTGTTCCGGATCGCTGGCTGCACCTTGCTGATCATAATCAGCTGGCATTTCCACCTCTTCCCCGGTTCTCAGGTCGACAAAACGATGTTCGATCTTTTCAAACTCTGCGGCGATATCGATCTCCGGACTATAGCGGCCAGCAGCTCGCAACACGTTGCTCTGCCGATCCAGTATCCGGTTAGCCTCTTGCTGAGGACGCAGCGCAACAGCCGCCGTCGATACCACAACACCGCACACAATACACAGCACAAGAGCCGCGGCCAGAGTGCCGCCTATACTGTCTTTGTCAAACGCCATCAGACCGCTCCTCCCACTGTGCGTCGCTGGCGGCGACGGATGTTTGCCTGTACTACGAAGTAGTCGATCAATGGTGCGCACAGGTTACCAAACAGAATTGCCAGCATCATGCCTTCCGGAAACGCCGGGTTGATCACCCTGATCACCACCACCATGAAACCGATCAGGATACCGAACACCCATTTTCCAGCATCTGTCATTGCAGCGGATACCGGGTCGGTCGCCATGAACACCAGCCCGAACGCCAGGCCGCCCAACGTCATATGCCAGTACCACGGCATAGCGAACATCGGGTTCGTGTCACTGCCAACAGCATTGAACATCCAGCTCGTACCGACGACACCCAGCGCCACGGCGGCCATAATCCGCCAGGAAGCAATCCGCGTAAGCAGCAGGATGCCGGCACCTATCAGAATCGCCAGCGTCGAGGTTTCACCAATCGAGCCCTGAATGCCGCCCACGAAAGTGTGCATCCAGCTAATGTCTACCTGCTGCCCCGCAGTCGCAAGCGCAGTCAGGCCAGCGTCGAAATCGATATTGCCAGATGCTGCCAAAGACAACGGGGTGGCGCCGCTGAAGTTGTCCACTGCGACCCAGACTTCATCCCCTGAAATCTGTGCCGGGTAGGCGAAAAACAGAAACGCTCGGCCGATCAGGGCGGGGTTCATGAAGTTCTTGCCAGTGCCGCCAAATACCTCCTTGCCGATCACTACACCAAAGGAGATACCCAGGAATACTTGCCACAAGGGAATCGACGGCGGCAGGATCAGGGTGAACAGGATCCCGGTGACGAAAAAGCCTTCGTTGACCTCGTGGCCGCGTTTCCACGCAAACAGCCCTTCCCAGAGCAAACCACCGAGATATACCACGATCATGATGGGGATATAATACACGGCACCGTGCAACACGTTGGCCCACAGGCTGGTGTAGTCAAAGCCTCCCAGTGCCGCCACCAGATCGGTACGCCAGCCCGGCAGTGGGCTGAAACCAAACTCGGTAATTTGCAAGTTGGCCTGGTAGCCGACGTTGTACAACCCGAATAGCAGTGCAGGCAGCGCGGCGAACCACACGGTCATCATCACCCGCTTGAGATCAATGCCATCCCGAACGTGCGCAGCAGCCCCTGTAGTGCTCGACGGCGAATACAGCATCGTGTCGAACATTTCGTAAAACACATAGTATTTCTGAAACTTGCCGCCCTCGTGGAAATGCGGGGCGACCTGCTTGTCCAGATAATTTCTCAGACCCATGGCCGTCAGCCCTCCAGCTCGATGCGGGTGAGGTTGTCACGCAGAATCGGGCCGTATTCATACTTGCCTACGCAGGCATAGGTGCACAGCGCCAGATCCTCTTCCACCAGCTCCAGTGCGCCCAGCGCCTGAGCCGAGTCGGTGTCGCCGACAACCAGCGCACGCAGCAATTGCGTCGCCAGAATATCGAGCGGCATCACCTTCTCGTAATTGCCCAGCGGCACCATGGCACGCTCACTGCCGTTGGTGGTGGTGGTGAAATCGAATTTCTTGCCCGGCAGCAGACGGGAGAGGTAGATACCCATGATCGAGTGCCGGTTTACGCCCGGCGAGATGTAGCCGAGAAAATGACGCTCGCGCCCTTCCCGCAGCACGGTTACCTGATTCGCTGTGCGGCCCAGATAGCTCAGCGCACCACGGGCGTTGTGGCCATTGAACACCGAGCCGGAAATGATCCGGTTTTCACCAGCCTTGAGCTGTCCTTCCACCAGATCGGCCAGATTTGCACCAACGCGGGTGCGCAGCAGGCGCGGGTTTTCAACCTGCGGGCCCGCCAGGGAAACAACCCTCTGCGTGTACAGCTTGCCAGAGACAAACAGCTCGCCGATGGCGATCACGTCCTGATAATTGACGCTCCAGACAGTTTTCTGCAAGCCGACCGGATCAAGGAAATGAATATGAGTGCCGGGGTTGCCGGCCGGGTGCGGGCCGGCAAACTGTTCTTCACGAATCTGTCCACCGGCAAACGAGGGCTGCGCGGAGTCAGGCGCCTTGCAGACCCAGACCGGCCCGTCAGTGAGGCGAGTCAACACGGTCAGGCCATTGCGAAACGCCTGTTCCTGCTCCTTGATGATCAGATCCGGGTTCGCAGCCAGCGGGTTGGTATCCATGGCCGTGACAAAGATCGAATTGGGCACCGAACCGGGCGTGGGCACTTTGCCGAACGGGCGTGTGCGCAGCACCGTCCAGACGCCGGATTCCACCAGCTGTTCCTGTACCGTTTCACGAGCCAGACTACCGAGGCTGCTGACGTTGTGCGCCGCAAAAGTGATCTGATCATCGTCGCCGGTCAGCTCGATGACCACCGACTGCAAGACCCGACGCTGGCCGCGGTTGATGGCTTTGACGATGCCTGACGCCGGGGCGGTAAATTTCACACCCTCGGTCTTCTTGTCAGAAAAAATCAACTGCCCCTTGCGAACCTTGTCCCCTTCCTGCACTTCCATGGTGGGCCTCATGCCCACATAGTCACCGCCGAGTATGGCGACGCTGCGCACGCGCGGCCCATCCTCGATCGACTGGCGCGGCGCACCGGTGATCGGCAGATCAAGCCCCCGTTTGATTTTGATCATAGTCTCTCGCCCACGTTCAGAAACTCAGTAAGCTGTGTCCCGGGCGCCCGGCCCCGGAGCATCGGGAAATATACTGCTGGAATCGACACTGCAAACGCTTTTGGTCGCCGCATTTTGCAGGAACACGACCCGCCGGTCCGCTGGCGCGCGCCATTATAGAGAGCCGACCAGCGTCACGCCAGCCGGCCATCTGGCCATCTCGCCACAACAAAAGGCCCGCAGTGCGGGCCTGATGATCAGTCCTTTGGAAAGACCGGAAACTCCACGCCAGAGATCTGCTGCAAAATCCGCAGCACCTGGCAGCTGTAGCCGAACTCGTTGTCGTACCACACGTACAGCACGCAATGCTTGCCGTTGACAATCGTTGCCTCGGCATCAATGACGGACGCATAGCGCGCACCGACAAAGTCTGTGGATACGGCATCTGGCGAGCTGATGAAATCAATCTGGCGCTGGAGCGGTGAATGCAGCGATACCCAGCGCAGATAGCTGTTGAGCTCTTCCAGCGTGGTTTCTTTTTCCAGCGTCAGATTGAGGATCGCCAGCGAAACGTTCGGTGTCGGCACCCGGATCGAGTTGCCGGTCAGCTTGCCTGCCAGCTCCGGCAATGCTTTCGCCGCCGCTGTGGCAGCACCGGTTTCGGTGATGACCATGTTCAACGGCGCAGCACGCCCGCGACGCGGCCCCTTGTGGAAGTTATCCAGCAGGTTCTGGTCATTGGTATAGGAGTGCACTGTTTCCACGTGACCGACGGTGATGCCGAACTTGTCATTCAGCGCCTTCAGCGGCGGCACAATCGCATTGGTGGTGCAGCTGGCCGCAGAAATGATCGTATCACTGTCGTCGATCAAGGCGTTGTTAACGCCGTGTACGATATTCTTCAGATCGCCTTTGCCGGGCGCGGTAAGCAGCACGCGCTTGATACCGGGGCTCTTGAGGTGCTGGCTCAGGCCCTCGCGATCGCGCCACTTGCCGGTGTTGTCGATCAGCAGGGCGTCATTGATGCCGTAGGCGGTGTAATCCACCTGCGACGGATCAGAGGAGTAGATCACGCGAATGAAGTTGCCATTGGCAATGATCGCGTTGTCTTCTTCATCTACGGCAATCGTGCCGGAGAACGGGCCGTGCACCGAATCGCGGCGCAGCAGGCTAGCGCGCTTTTGCAGGTCGCCCTTGCCGGATTCGCGCACTACCACGGCACGCAGCCGCAGGCCATCACCACTGCCGGCTTTCTCGATCAGCAACCGGGCCAGGATACGGCCGATCCGGCCAAAGCCGTAAAGCACCACATCGGTGGGGGTCGGCTTGGCGGCGCCGCCATTGAGGGCCTCCGCCAGCTCCTGGCGCACGTATTCCTCGACCGACTGGCCGCGGCTGTCCTTTTTATAGTTGACCGCCAGCTTGCCGATATCCAGCCGCGATGGCGACAGATCAAGCTTCATCGCTTCTTGCAGAATCGGGAAGGTGTCGACCACGGACAGCTCGGCGTCTTCCACTTGCTTGACGAAGCGGTGTGACTTGAGAATCTGGATAACGGAATTATTGACCAGCGACCGGCTGTAGACCGTGGTAGCGACGTTCTTTTCACGGTACAGCTTGCCGATCATGGGGATCATGGCTTCGGCGATTTCTTCGCGGTTCTTCCAGCGTCCGAAGTGGTCTTCCTGCTTACTCACGGGATAAGGCCCTCTGGGTGGATATCCGGGGTGGATAGGATAGCGGCGGTTTCGGGCGCGCATTCTAGCGCTTAACCGTCGGATTATCCACCGGAGCGGTGAAACCGTTCCCGGATTTTCAGGCGTTCAGCACCTCATGAACCCTTCTGCGGAGCACCGGCACCACCTCCGCCTCGAACCAGGGCCGCTGCTGTAGCCAGCGCCGGTTGCGCGGGCTCGGATGCGGCAACGGGAACCAGTGCGGCAAGGCGTCAGCATAATGACGCACGTTCTCTGTCAGCGAGGCGCGGCGGTGCGGCAAATAGTAGCGCTGGGCGTATTGGCCAATCAGCAAGGTCAATTGCAGATCAGGCAGCTCGGCACGCACACGCTCGTGCCAGGTTGGCGCGCATTCCGGCCGTGGCGGCAAATCACCGCCGCGCCCACGACCCGGATAGCATAGCCCCATTGGCATGATGGCGATCTGGCGGGTGTCGTAAAAGCGTTCACTGGTGAGGCCGAGCCAATCGCGGAGCCGCTCGCCGGAGAGGTCATCCCAGGGCACACCGCTTTTATGCACTCGTGTGCCGGGTGCCTGGCCGATGATAAGCAGCCGCGCCGTGCTGGCGGCCCGGATCACCGGCCGGGCGCCCAGCGGCAGCATCGGCTCGCACAAGGTGCAGCGGCGCACCTCCTCCAGCAGCTGGATCAGCCTGTCTGCCATTGGCCCTCCCATTGGCCCTCCGTCAGACCGGGTTTGCCGGCGGCTTCACGCGCACCAGCCCTTCCTGCGCCACACTGGCCACCAGCACGCCGTCGGCGCGGTAGATCGAGCCAAGATTGAAGCCCCGGGCGCTCGATGCGGACGGGCTTTGCATATCGTAGAGCAGCCATTCGTTCACCTTGAACGGCCGGTGAAACCACATCGCATGATCAATACTGGCGGACATCACGTTCGGCTGAAAGAAATTCAGGCCATGAGGCAGCATCGACGTGCCCAGCAGGCCGTAATCCGAACAATACGCCAGCAATGCCCGGTGAGTGGCGGCATCAGCCTGGTAATCGCCCGGCACACGAAACCACACCTGGCGAGCCGGCTCCTGCGGTGCCATGTTGAACACCGCCGCCGGGCGCACCGGGCGAAACTCTACCGGGCGCACTTGCAGGAATGCATCGCGGATACTTTCCGGCACCTGCGGCGCCAGCCGGGCGCGCAACGTCCGGTCATCTTCCAGCTCATCCGGCAGCGGCACGGGCGGCATCGAGGTCTGATGCTCTATACCCTCTTCTTCTACCTGGAAGGACGCCTCCAGACAGAAAATCGGCCGCCCATGCTGGATCGCCGTCACCCGCCGGGTGGTAAAACTGTTGCCATCCCGGATGCGGTCGACTTCATAAATGATCGGCACGCTGAAGTCGCCCGGCCGCAGAAAATAGGCATGCAGGGAGTGCGCTGCTCGCTCTGCCGCCACCGTGCAGCTGGCTGCCATCAACGCCTGTCCGGCCACCATCCCTCCAAAAATGCCGCGCTGCCGGGTATTGCGGGTGGCGCCTCGAAACAGATTCTGTTCAAGCTGTTCCAGCCGGATCACGTCCAACAGGTCATTGACCGCTTCTTTCATGTCAGGGGTTCTCGCGCTGTGGAATACTGGCCAAATGGCAGGTGCGGCATGATAACAGCGCCACTCGAGCCACCCAACCCCGGGCACGGCTCGCCGTCGCCGCTCGTCGCCGTTACAATGCGGCGCCCGCAAGCCGCCGAACCGACCGCCCATGACGCTATTGCCCGCCGCTCCGCTGTTCCCCACTGGCGCAGATCACTACCGTAACTGGCGCGGTCTGGATGCCGGTGCGCTCGCCGCCGTACTGGCCGAAATAGCCGCCCAGGCAGATCACCTCACGCTGGTGGTCACGGCCGATTCATCTCAGGCACAGCAGCTTGCCGCCAGCCTCCGGTTCTATCTGGCCGAACAGCCGCAGATTCCCGTGTTGCTGTTTCCGGATTGGGAAACGCTGCCCTACGATCTGTTCTCGCCACACCAGGACATCATCAGCGAACGTATCGACGTGCTGCATCGCCTGCCGGCGGCCGAGCGCGGCCTGCTGATCGCGCCGGTGAACACGCTGATGCAACGGCTCGCACCGCTGGCGCATATCGCCGGCAACAGCTTCAGCCTGCGCGTCGGCGAGCAGTTCGATATGGAAGGCACGCGGTCACGGTTGGCAGCGAGCGGCTATCGCCAGCGCGACAACGTTTACGACCGGGGCGAGTTCGCGGTGCGCGGCGCCATCATGGATATCTTCCCCATGGGCGCGGAGCAGCCGTTTCGCATCGAGCTGTTCGACGACGAGATAGAATCGCTGCGGCTGTTCGACCCCGATAGCCAACGCTCCACCGGGCAAGTCGACGATATCCACCTGCTGCCGGCAGCCGAATACCCGCTCAGCAGCGATGGTATCAGCCGCTTTCGCCAGCACTTCCGCGAGCGCTTCGATGTAGACCATCGCCAGTGCAGCATCTATCAGGATGTCAGCGACGCCATCGCCAGCCCCGGCCTGGAATATTACCTGCCGCTGTTCTTTGCAGAAATGTCCAGCTTGTTCAGTTATTTGCCAGCGAGCGCCAAGCTCGTACAACTGGCCGGCGTTGCCCCAGCGGCGGAGCAGTTCTGGCAAGAGGTGTGCGACCGCTTCGAGGATCGACGCCACGACATCCGCCGACCGATTCTGGCCCCCGCCGAGCTGTTCCTTCCCGTGGATGAGCTTAATCGTGCCTTGCGCAGCCACCCGGCGGCCCGCGTCGACGAACAGGCCGACAACGGCGGCGTGCAATTCGATTTCGCCCCACTGCCGGAAGCCGCCGACCCACGCGGCGGCAACCTGTTTGCACCGCTCCAGGCACAGCGGCAGCAGCACCCTGACTGGCGTATTCTGGTCTGCGCGGAGACTGCCGGCCGCCGCGAGGCCTTGCTGGAGTTGATGCAAAAACAAGGCATCCAGCCCGCTATCATTGATGGCTGGCAGGCTTTTCTGGCAGGCGATGCACCGTGGTCGCTGACCGTTGGCGAGCTGGAGCACGGCTTCCTCGCACCAGAACACGATCTGCTGGTGGTGGCGGAAAACCAATTATATGGCGAGCGCATCATGCAGCGCCGCCGCCGCAAAGCGGGCCAGGAAACCAGCGCCGAGCAGGCGTTCCGCTCGCTGGGCGAGCTACAGCCCGGCACGCCCGTGGTACATATTGATCACGGCGTGGGCCGCTATCAGGGCCTGACCCACATGAAAGTGGATGGCCAGCAGCACGAATTTCTGCTGCTGGAATATGCCGGTGGCGACAAGATTTATCTGCCGGTGTCTTCCCTGCATCTGATCAGCCGCTATGGCGGCGATCAGGAGCACGCACCGCTGACCCGCCTTGGCTCGGATCAGTGGCAACGGGCGCGGCAAAAAGCGGCCGAAAAAATACACGACGTGGCCGCCGAACTGCTCAATACCTACGCACGCCGGGAAGCGCGCCAGGGCCGCGCCTTCACCTTGCCGGAAGACGACTACCAGCGTTTTGCAGCGGCGTTCCCGTTCGAGGAAACCGCCGATCAGCAGGCCGCCATCGGTGCCGTACTCAGTGACCTTCAGGCCGACCGCCCGATGGATCGCCTGATCTGCGGCGATGTGGGCTTCGGCAAGACCGAGGTGGCCATGCGCGCGGCCTTTATCGCTGCGCAAAACAACACCCAGGTGGCCATCCTGGTGCCCACCACCCTGCTCGCCCAGCAGCACTTTGAATCATTCAGCGACCGCTTTGCAGACTGGGCGGTGCAGATTGAAGTGTTGAGCCGCTTCCGCAGCCAGAAAGAAAAAACCGACGTGCTGGCGCGGCTGAAGGAAGGCAAGGTGGATATCGTGGTCGGCACGCACCAGCTGTTGCAAGAGAACGTGCAGTTCCGCGATCTCGGCCTGGTGATTGTGGATGAAGAGCACCGCTTCGGCGTGCGCCACAAGGAGCGCCTGAAAGAGATGCGCGCCGAGGCCGATATTCTCACGCTGACCGCCACCCCGATTCCGCGCACCCTGAACATGGCCATGTCCGGCATGCGCGATATTTCCATTATCGCCACGCCACCGGAACGACGGCTGTCGGTCAAAACCTTCGTGCAGCAGAAGAACGCAGCCGTGATCAAGGAGGCCATTCTGCGCGAGCTGCTGCGCGGCGGGCAGCTGTATTATCTGCACAACGACATCGACAGCATGCGCCGCGTCGCTGAAGAGCTACAGGCACTGGTGCCCGATGCTCGCATTGCCATTGCCCACGGGCAGATGCGCGAGCGCGAGCTGGAGCAGGTGATGTCCGATTTTTATCACCGCCGTTTCAATGTGCTGCTATGCACCACCATCATTGAAACCGGCATTGATGTGCCCTCGGCCAATACCATCATCATCGAACGAGCCGATAAATTCGGCCTCGCCCAGTTGCACCAGCTGCGCGGCCGGGTTGGCCGTTCGCACCATCAGGCTTATGCGTTTTTGCTGACGCCCTCGCCTAAAGCGATGACCCGCGATGCCGTCAAGCGGCTGGAAGCCATCGAGCAGGCGTCCGACCTCGGCGCCGGCTTTACCCTGGCCAGCCACGATCTGGAAATCCGGGGTGCTGGCGAGCTGCTGGGTGAAGAGCAGCATGGCCATATCGAATCCATCGGCTTTTCGCTGTACATGGAAATGCTCGAACAGACGGTCGAGGCGCTCAAACGTGGCGAGCAGCCCGACACCCTCAAGCCGCTATCCGGCGGCCCGGAAATCAATCTGCGGGTCGCCGCCCTGATCCCGGACGATTACCTGCCGGACGTGTTCAGCCGCCTGACACTGTACAAGCGCATTGCCAGCTGCAAGAACGGCGAACAGCTCGACGAGCTCAAGGTCGAGATGATCGACCGTTTCGGCCTGCTGCCGCCGCAGGTGAAAAACCTGTTCCGCCTGACCGCACTGCGGCAACTGGCCGAGTCGCTGGGCATCACCCGCATTGATGCCGGCAGCGAATACGGCCGGCTGGAGTTCTCGGAACGCACCGCAATTGATCCCCTGCGGCTGGTCAAGCTGGTACAATCCCGCCCTCAACAATATATGTTGCAGGGCGGCAGCACCTTGCGTTTCGGCATGGATGCGGAAACCGGTGATGAACGATTCGAAGAAGTCGAGGCCCTGCTCGAAAAACTGGTGTGAGAACCAGGGGGGATACAGCACATGATCCGCATACTGCACGCTTTGCTGGTGCTGGGCTTTGGCCTGCCCGGCCTGAGCGTTCACGCCAGCGATAACTGGTATCACGTCGAGTTGATGGTGTTTGCCCATGAGCGAGCCAGCGACGAGCAATGGCGCCGCAACCGGCTGCCTGCTTATCCGGCCTCCCATATCCACTTCAGTGAGCACGGCACACGCCTGCCCGATGATGCCGACGATGCCCTTCGTGACGCCTTGAGCCAGGGTGCCTGGCAACCCGTCAGCAACCTCTCCATGGACGACATGCGTGAACGCATGGCCGAGAGCGGCCACTACCGCACGCTGTTTCATGACAGCTGGCGCCAGCCGATCAGCGCCCGTGAGCAGGCAGTGCCCGTCTACATTCAGGGAGCGCGCATGCTCGACGTGGCGGCGCGAAGCAGCACGTGGACAGAAGCCGGTTTTGCCGAGCTTGCCGAGCCCGCCGATTCATTCGAACCCGACCTTTCTGCATCGGGCCTTTCCGAATCCGGCCTTTCCGAATTCGATCTTGTCGAACTCGCTGGCGCAAGCATCGAGGCGCTTGCCTCGCCGGCCCCGCTTCCCGAGCTGCAAGGCACGCTAACGCTGAGCGAGTCACGCTTTCTGCATGTGGAGCCGAACCTGTGGCTGGCGCTGCACGACGGCGATGGCGAATACTACTTCGCCTCGCTCACGCAGAGCCGCCGCCTGCGCGTCGGCGAGCTGCACTACATCGATAACCCGCGCCTGGGTGTATTGATCAAAGTGAGCCAGTAATGCCTCGTTTCGGCCGTCACACAAACTGGCCGGCGCAGTAGCCCGACGACCAGGCCCACTGAAAATTGTAGCCACCGAGCTGGCCCGTCACATCCAGCACCTCACCAATGAAATGCAGGCCGGGCACATCATTGGCGGCGAAGGTGCGTGACGAGATGGCTCGTGTATCGACACCACCCAGCGTCACCTCCGCCGTTCGATAGCCTTCCGTGCCGCCGGGCTTTACCTGCCAGTCGTGCAGTGATGCGGCGGCCTCGTCCAGCGCCGCATTGCTGAAGCCTTGCAGGCTACTCTGCCAGCCGTGCCACTGTGCCAGCGTCTGCGCCAGTCGCTTCGGCAGCAATTCTGCAAGGCAGTGCTCCAGCGTGGCGGCAGGCCGATCGCTCCGCCAGCTGCGCCAGTCGGTATCGTCGCCGGGCAACAGGTCGATGTGCAGTACGTCGCCCGGTTGCCAGTAGCTCGAAATCTGCAACATGGCCGGCCCGCTCAGCCCGCGGTGGGTAATCAGCATGGGCGCCTGAAAGCGCACCTCGCCGCAGCGCACACTCACCGGGCAACTGATGCCGGACAATGGCGCCAGGCGCTCCTTGAGATCTGGTTGCAGCGTGAAGGGCACCAGCCCGGCCCGCGTCGGCAATACCGGCAAGCCGAACTGCTCTGCGATCCGGTAGCCGAAACCGGATGCCCCCAGCGTCGGTATCGACAGGCCACCACTGGCAATCACCAGTGATTCGCAGCGCAGCCTGCCGGCCGAGGTGCGCAGCATGAAACCCTGCCCTGCCTGCGCTACGTCAATTACCTTGGTGTTCAGCTCAATGGTGGCGCCGGCCCATTCGCACTCAGTCAGCAGCAAATCCAGAATCGGCCGGCTGCTATCGGTGCAGAACAGCTGGCCCGGCGCTTTCTCGCACCAGTCCACCCCGTGCCGCTCGACCAGCTCGAAAAAGTCGCGTGGCGTATAACGCTTCAGCGCAGAAATACAGAACGACGGATTGGCGGAGATAAAATGCGCTGGCGCGCAATCCAGATTGGTGAAATTGCAGCGCCCGCCGCCGGACATGAGAATTTTCTTGCCGGGCATGTTGGCATGATCGAGCACACGCACACTGCGACCGCGATAAGCTGCTGTGGCCGCGCACATCAGGCCAGCCGCGCCGGCGCCAATCACGACCACATCAACCGCTTCAGTCACTACAACCTCTCCAGGGCGATGCGCATGGCCTGCGCGGCGAACTCGGGTTGCGCCGCATGGCGACCACCCCGGCACTCGAACGCCAGCGCAGCACTGAGAATCAGATGCGCTGCGGCGCCGGCATCATGCTGCTCGGCCAGATGCGAGAGCCACAGCTTTGCTTCACTGTCGAAGCCCCGCTCGATCATGCGCTGAAAAAGCTGCGTGAACGCCGCCAGATGCATGCCGACAAATTCGGCATCACTGCTTTGCGCCGCGAAATCCGGCACCTTGATGCGATATTCCCGCCATAGCTCCTCGGCCAGTGCCATGGTCTTCTGTTCAAGGTAGGCAGCCGCCGGCGGGCCGGGCGCACGGCGCGAGCGCGCCCACAATGGCGCTGCCAGGAGCGCCAGCACGGTGAACGCGGCAATCGCAATCAGGATTTGCAGCATGGCTCTGCTCTGGCGCTATGGCGGTGCGTCAATCGCTCGCGACCAACGCCGCCAGCACAGCGCATACCTGCCCCATGCCGGCCGCGATAACCGCCTCGATTTCAGCCATGGTGATCTCCGTATCGCTCTTGCCGGCGGCCGGATTGACCACCAGCGACAACATTGCATACGGCAAGCCCAGCTCTCGCGCCAGTACCGCCTCCGGCATACCGGTCATGCCGACAATATCGCAACCATCACGCTCCATGCGCTGTATCTCGGCGGCCGTTTCCAGGCGCGGCCCTTGGGTGACGCCATAACAGCCGCCGTTCACCCAATCGGCGCCGCACGCATCCAGCGCCGCCGCCAGGCGCGCCCGCAAGGCAGCATCAAACGGCCAGGAGAAATCCACATGCGTCACCGGCCCGCTGCGATCATCAAAGAAGGTCATGTCGCGGCCCCAGCTGTAATCGATCAACTGATCCGGCGACACGATGACGCCACTGCGCGCATGGGCGCTGATGCCACCCACGGCGTTGACCGCAATCACGGCGCTGGCACCGGCCTCCTTCAACGCGGCCATATTGGCGCGATAGTTGACCTGATGCGGCAGCAACACATGCGGATCGCCGTGACGGGCCAGAAACAATACTGGCCTGCTCGCCAGTTCGCCTTGCACCACCGGCGCCGAAGGCGCTCCCCACTGCGTGCTGATTTGCAGCCGATCCTGCACCTGCAAGTTGTCCATCCGGGTGAGCCCGGTGCCGCCAATAAATGCCAGCGTCATGACGGTATGCCTCCCTGCTGCTGTACCGCGAAAATGCCCGGCGCATTGCGCCAGAAGCCCTTGTAATCCATGCCACAGCCGAACAGATAGGCATCCTCCGCCTCGACCCCGGTGAAATCGGCCTTCAGCCCCGGCTGCGCCTTGCGCGGGTGAATCTTGTCGACCAGCACGGCGGTAGCCACCGATGCCGCGCCCTGGGCACGGCAGGCTTCGACGATCGCCAGCAGCGTGGCACCCACATCAAGAATATCGTCCAGAACAATGACATCCCGGCCGGCCAGCCGCGTGCCCGGTGTGACGATCCACTGGATTTCGGTATTACCTGTTGTTTCCCCGGCATAGCGCGTGGCGTGCAGATAATCGATTTCCAGCGGGAACGACAGCTCGGTGAGCAGCCGGCCGGCAAATACTACGCCACCGTTCATTACCGTCAGCAGTAGCGGGTTGCGGTCGTGGTAGCGTTCGGTGATGGCCTGAGCCACGCGGTGTATGGCACTGTCAATCTCTGCCATGTCGTACAGTTGCCTTGCACTCTCTCGCACCTGGGCCAGCTCCGGCAGGCTCGGTTTCATAGGCTCGCGTCCTTAATGTCGTATCAGGTGTCTGATCTGGTGTCTGCTCCGGAATGCCCCTCCGGCGGATGCCACAGGTACCTTCCCCGGTGCGCTTTATACCTGTTCGCACAGGCTCGCGGCCAGTGCTACGGCGGCCTGATACTCGGTGGTGCTCAGGCGCACGCCGGGGCGCGCCCGCAGCGTGGCGGCCGGCACCGTGCCGGTATCATCGGTGCGGGCCATGACGGCGTCCACCACCTGTTCTGCGGCGCCGCGATCATTGCACACCAGCACCATGTCGCAGCCCGCGTCCAGTGCCGCAGCGGTGCGCGCCGCATAATCACCGACACTGGCCGCGCCTGCCATGGTCAGATCATCACTGAAGATAACACCCTGGAAACCCAGCTCTGCACGCAGAATCTGTTGCAACCAGAAACGGGAAAAGCCGGCCGGCTCCGGTGCAACAGCGGCGTAAATCACATGCGCCGGCATGATGCCCGCAAGCTTCGGCGCAAGCGCGGCGAACGGCTGCAAATCAGCCGCTCTCAGCGCCGCAAGATCGCGCGTATCCACCGGCAATTCCAGATGCGAATCCGCTGCCACATAGCCATGGCCGGGAAAATGCTTGCCGGTGGCCGCCATGCCGGCTTCGGCCATGCCGTCGATCCAGGCTGCGGCGAGTTCGATCACTGCCTCGCTGCCTGCGTGAAATGCACGATCGCCGATCACGGTGCTGGCGCCGTAATCCAGATCCAGCACGGGCGCAAAGCTGATGTCTACATCGCACTGTACCAGCTCATCAGCCATCAGCCGGCCGAGCGAGCGCGCCTCGAACAGCGCCTCTGCGGGTGCGCTGTCGTAACGCTGCCCCAACGCCGCCATGGGCGGCAAACGCACAAAATCGTCGCGAAAACGCTGCACGCGACCGCCTTCCTGATCCACGGCAATGAGAATATCCGGGCGCACCGCACGCACCGAGGCGGTAAGCTCGCAAAGCTGTTTGCGATGCTGGTAATTGCGCGAGAAAAGGATCAGCCCACCCACCGCAGGATGGCGCAGCAGTTCGCGATCAGTGGCGTCCAGCGAGGTGCCGGCAATATCGAGCATCACAACAGGGGCGGGCATGGCGATTCCTGATTCGGGAAGGGCGAAATGAATGACGAGGCGGCAGCTGCCATCATTCGATGAAAACCGGACAACCCACGCTGACCCGATCAAACAGTGCCGTCACATCCGTATTGCGCATACGGATGCAGCCGTGCGATCTGGGCACGCCCATAGGCTCGCTATCCGGCGTGCCGTGAATATAAATGAAGCGCCGCATGGAATCCACGCGGCCCAGGCGGTTGAAACCGGGTTGGCAACCGGAAAGCCACAGGATGCGCGTCAGTATCCAGTCGCGATCAGGATGCTGCCGGGCCAGCGCCGGGCTCCATATTTCTCCCGTCGGGCGCCGGCCGACAAATACCGCGCCCAATGGGGCTCCCTGCCCGATCCTGGCACGCACGATATGCTGCCCACGAGGTGTGCAGTTGCTGCCGGATTGCTCACCGGGGCCATTGAGGGCCGTTGACACGGCGTACTCTTGCCGCGCCGTGCCGTCCTGAATCGTCAGTAGTTGTTGTTCAATGGAAACGTGAATCAACATCCCGTGAGAAACCGCAGCAGAGAAAGGCGAGTGGTGTTTCAGGATGCCGCATCGCCGCTGCGAATACCACCGACGATAAACGGCAGCAGGCGCTGATTCACATCAGCTACGCCAAGCTCCACACCGAAGTCGCTTTTGCAGATTGCACGCAGCGAATCCATGCTCGACAACGCAAACACGGCGGCGCCAAGGCCGAAGTGAATGCGCCAGAACAGCTCCATCGGCGGCACATCTGGCGCGGCGGCATTCAACACGCGCAGAAAGCGCTTGAACACCGCACCATACTGCTCCCGCAGATACCGGCGCAGATGCCCCTGCGCCTGAGTGTAGGCCAGCCCACACAGGCGAAAGAACAAGGCGATGCGATGGGTTTCCTTGGCCTGGGAAGTAAGCGCCAGCCCGGAAACCAGCGCCAGCAGACGATCAAGGCCGGGCGCCTCATCAGCCTCTGCCAGTTCATCCATGCGGGCATCAAGGGCGGTGCAGAAAGGAGTGAGAAAACGTTCGAAGACCGCCTGGATGAGCGCCTCTTTGGAGCCGAAGTGGTAGTTCACCGCAGCCAGATTGACGCCCGCCTTGCTGGTAATGGCGCGCAGGCTGGTTTCAGCAAAACCTTTTTCGGCAAACAGCACTTCTGCGGTATCGAGAATACGTTGCACTGTTCCCGTCTGTGCCGCCATGAATCTCTCCAGCCTGAATCCTGCCGTGCTGCCGGATTACCCGGCAAACATACGTTTGAAACATATGTTTTGCCTGCGCCTTCTGTCAAGGTTGGCGGGCGTCATGGTCAGTCGGTGTCGGTCAAATTGTCACGAGTGCTGCGGCCCTGCTCACGATACGCACTCAGCACGGTGCGATAGGCCTGATCGACCGAGTCGGTGACCTGCATCAGCTTCATATCCGCCGCGCCGATACAGCCTTCTTCAAGCATGCGCTGCCCCAGCCAATCCATCAGGCCGGCCCAGTATGATTCGCCAAACAGGATAATCGGAAAGGGCGCGATCTTGCCGGTCTGCACCAGCGTCAAGGCTTCAAACAGCTCGTCCAGCGTACCGAAGCCGCCGGGAAACACGACAAACCCCACCGCATGCTTGACAAGCATCAGTTTGCGCACAAAAAAGTAGCGGAAGTTGACGCCCAGATCCTGGTAGCGATTGGCCATCTCTTCTCGCGGCAGCGTGATATTCAGGCCGATGGAGCACGCGCCCTTACCGTAGGCACCGCGATTAGCGCCTTCCATGATGCCGGGCCCGCCCCCGGTCAGCACGTTCAGGCCCGCTTCCGAAAAACGAGCTGCCAGTTCTTCCGCTTTTTGATAATAAAGCGATTCCTCGCCCAGCCTTGCGCTGCCATAAATGGTCACCGAAGGCCCGATGGTGGCGAGCTTGTCGATGCCCTCCACCAATTCTGCCTGAATGCGCAAGACACGCCAGGCTTCTTTACTGCGTATGGCGTCCATGTTGCTCCTCTTGCTGGCCTTGCTCTTCGTGTGCGCCGGCGCAGTCTGCGCAGCGGCACTCCTTTCGCCGAATCCACCCGGCCCGGGGCGATATCGGCCAGTGTGGCACCATTCACCACTCGGCGCTGTAAGCGGCGCAGTCCCGGATCAACGCTGCCACGCGATGCAATGTGGCATCAAGCCGTGCCAGGTCTTCATCTTGTAACGGCGCGCAGGGATCTTCGGTGACCACCGTCAGCGATGCCCCGTCATCATATCCATCTTGATGAGGTAACAGCCGACGAGCCAGCCCGGCAGGGGTATACAACGCCATCAGCTGCTGCTCAAGCCAGAAAACCAGGTCGTCGTGGTGGGTACGTGCTTGCATCAGGAGCGCCAGCTCCGGGGCTTGCACGCCAGCGTCCGCAAAGGCCCGCTCAAGCGCTGGCAGGCTGGTCTGGTTTGCCGGGTTGGCGACGCCTGCCGCGTTGGCGGCCTGCTGGAGCAGGCTCACCAGCGCCGCATAAGCATGGTGGATTGTAGCGCCTCGTAACGCCAGCAGACGGCCATGCGAGCCGCCTGCTTGTCGCTGCTCTTGCAACAAGGTGAGCAGCTCCCGCGCCAGCACCAATCGTTCACGGGCGCCGCTGACAGGGTTGCCGCTCGCTCTGCGCGACATGCTCAAGCTTTCCCGACGGGTGCTTTCTTTTTCGCGGGTGCTTTCCTTTTCGCTACCGCTTCCTTCTTTGCTACCGCCTCTTTCTTTGCGGGCGCTTTTTTCGCTGGCGTCTTCTTTGCCGCCACCTTCTTCGCTGGCGCTTTACGTTTCGCCGGCGCCTTGGCCGCTGCGGTATTGTCTTCTACCTGCCACGCGCCATCGCGGTAAAACGCCGCCCAGCCCGTCGCCTTGCCGTCGACCTCGGTAGAAACATACTGCTCTCGCGTCTTGCGGCTGAACCGCAGCACCGCCTTGTTGCCTTGCGGGTCAGCCACGGGTGCATCCGCCAGATAGCGGTGCTTGGGATCAAGCTGCTCGCGGACGGAACGCACCTCTTCCACCAGCGGTGCCCGCGTCTCGCGGTTACGGGGAAACTGGCTCGCTGCCAGAAATAGCCCCGAGGCACCGTCGCGCAGCAAATAATAGTCGTCCACTTTTGCACATTTCAGATGTGGCATGGGGATGGGATCGGCGCGGGGCGGCGCCGGCTCGCCATTACGCAGCAGCTTGCGCGTGTTGCCACATTCCTCGTTTGTGCATTTGAAAAACTTGCCGAAACGCCCCGTGCGTAGCTGCATCTCACTGGCGCACTTCTCGCATTCGAGCACCGGGCCGTCGTAGCCCTTGATACGGAATTCGCCCTGCTCCACCAGATAGCCAGCGCAGTCCGGGTTGTTACCGCAAATATGCAGCTTGCGCTTTTCATCCAGCAGGTAATTATCCATTGCCGTGGCGCAGATCGGGCAACGTTTCTTGAGCCGCTGTTCCAGTGCTTCGGCTTCATCGTCGTCAGCGCTGACAGCCTCCTCGCCCGGCAGCAGGTTCAGCGTTGCTGTGCAGCGCTCCTTGGGCGGCAGGCTGTAGCCCGAGCAGCCGAGAAATACCCCGGTGGAGCCGGTGCGAATCTGCATCGACCGGCCACAGGTCGGGCAAGCGATATCGGTATCTGTCGGCAGGTTGGCACGCATGCCGCCCTGGGCCTGTTTGCCGGCGCCATCGCCTTGTGCGGCAGCCAGACGTGCGCGGAAGCCCTTGTAGAAATCATCCAGCACATCACGCCAGTTCAACTCACCGGAAGCGATGCGGTCGAGCGTTTCTTCCATGCGAGCGGTGAAACTGTAATCCATCAGGTTCGGAAAATTTTCCACCAGCCTGTCAGTCACGATGTCGCCCATTTTCTCGGCATAGAAGCGCCGGTTCTGCTGACGGACGTAACCTCGCTCCTGAATGGTGGAAATGATCGCCGCATAAGTGGAAGGCCGGCCAATGCCTCGCTTCTCCAGCTCTTTCACCAGGCTCGCTTCGGTATAGCGCGCCGGCGGTTTGGTGAAATGCTGGGTGGTATCAATCTGCTTGATCGCCAGCACATCGCCCTGCTCCAGCGCCGGCAGCACAATATCCTCCTGCCCTCTGCGCGCCATCGGCGGCAGAATGCGAGTCCAGCCGTCAAACTTGAGAATGCGGCCTTTCGCTTTCAGCTCGTAATCGCCGCTTTTCGCGGTGATGGTGCTGCTCAGGTATTCCGCTGGCGGCATCTGGCAGGCAATGAACTGGTTGCGGATCAGCTCATAGAGCCGGCGTGCGTCGCGCTCCATGTCCGCCAGGGATTCCGCCGTGCGACTCACTTCCGAAGGCCGGATCGCCTCGTGCGCCTCCTGGGCCCCATCACGGCTGGAATAATTGATCGGCGCGTCCGGCAGATAACGCTCGCCAAGCTCTGCCTTGATCCACGCTCGGCAGGCTGTCACAGCGTCTGCCGACAAGTTGGTGGAATCGGTACGCATGTAGGTGATGTGCCCGGCCTCGTACAGCCGCTGCGCCATGGTCATGGTCTTCTTGACGCTGTAACCCAGCCGGGTGCTGGCCGCCTGTTGCAGGGTCGAGGTAATGAAAGGCGCCGAGGGGCGCGAGCGTGTCGGTCGATCTTCCCGGGCAACCACCTCCAGCTTGCCGGCCTCACGCAGTGCCTGCTCGTGGCGGCGAGCATCCTGCTCGTTATCCGGGCGGAAGTTGATGCCGGCGTGGCGCACCAGCTCAAGGCGCACCTGCTCACCGGCTGGCGCCTGCGTATCGGTATGCAACTCCCAGTATTCTTCCGGCTGGAAAACGCGGATCTCACGTTCGCGATCCACCACCAGCTCCACTGCCACCGATTGCACGCGGCCAGCGGAAAGTCCTCGTGCGATCTTGTCCCACAGCAGCGGGGAGAGCATAAAGCCCACCACACGGTCGAGAAAGCGCCTCGCCTGCTGCGCCTCGACACGATACATGTCGAGCTTGCCTGGTCGGACGAAAGCTTCCTGAATGGCCTTGCGGGTGATCTCGTTGAACACCACGCGGTCGAAACGATCATCGCTGCCGCCGATCACTTCGCGCAGATGCCAGGCGATGGCCTCCCCTTCTCTGTCAAGGTCGGTGGCGAGGTAAATGCGATCAGCCTTGGCGGCCAGGCGCTTGAGCTCGTCTATCACCTTTTCCTTGCCGGGCAGGATTTCGTATTGCGCCTCCCACTGGCGGTCCGGGTTCACGCCCATGCGATTGATCAGCTGGTCATAGGCCTTCTTTTTCTTGTAGCGTTCGCGCTCCTCGGGTGGCAGGGACCGTGTGTAGGCCGCCTCCTTTGCGCGCTCGCTGGGGCTGGTTCGGGCGCCACCACTGACCGGCAGATCACGCACATGACCCACACTGGATTTGACGATGAAATCGTCGCCCAGATAGCGGTTAATGGTTTTCGCCTTGGCCGGCGACTCAACGATCACAAGCGATTTGGCCATCAGTCTCTGCACTCAGCATTCAGATTATCAACTCCTTCCCGGGGTGCTGCTCCGAGCCCCGGAAGCCCGGCCCACACCGTTTTCCGGGCCGCCGCAGCGCGCCTATTACGCAAGCGGTGAGGGCAAAGGTCAAGGATGCCGTGCTATCTTGCCTGCCGCGAAACCGATTATCGATACCAGCCAGCGCCCGCGACACAAGGCTTGCAGGCAGTTTTGGCGCGACTCCCACCGGCATCCGTCAATCGCCGCTGGACAGCGCAAATCGATCACAGGATGATCAAGCCCAAGGGGAGCGCGCTGCCAATCAGGGCTGGCGCGGGGATTGATCCGGTAGCGGTGCCGGCCATCCGGCGGGAGGCAAGAAGCCATGAGCGATACTTACAAAGACGTGCTGGTCGCCATTGACGGCAGCGAGGAGTCGCGCCACATCTTGAGCCGCGCCGCCTCCATCGCCTGTAGCGGTGGTGGCCGGCTGCACCTGCTGCATGTCATCGAGCCGTTGGCGCTGGCGTATGGAGCCGATGTGCCCATCGACGTGACCGAGCTGCAAGGCAGCCTGATGGAGCAGGCACGGGAGAACGTCAACCGCTACGCCGACGCTTTTTCCATTCCTGCCGAGCGCGTCCATGTGGAGCTGGGCTCGATCGAAAAGACCATTCAGGACAAAGCCGATGTGTTGTGTGCCGATCTGATCGTCATCGGCAGCCATACCCGTACCGGCCTGGCGCTATTGCTGGGGAGCACCGCCCGTGGCGTGGTGCCTGGCGCACATTGCGACGTGCTGGCCGTCAAATTGCGGCGCGGCGGCTGACACAGGTTCAGCCGGCACCTGATACCGGCGCGGCGGATTCGTTCCAGCGACACAACAGATCGGCCAGCGCACTGGCTTGCTCGTGCAACGCCGCCAATTCTTCACGGGTGTCTCGAAGGCCGCTGTACAGAGGCATTTTTCGCAAGTACGAGGCCAGTTCGTGGTGCGGCTCTCGCGTGCGATTCACTTCCAGCGTCCAGCGGATATTGTGCACCAGCATGCGGTAGAACGAGAGCTTGGTCGCCAGCGAAAACAGCGGATAATCGACGGCATAACTGAAATACATGAAATCGATGCGCGCCAGCACAGCTTCGGCGCTGTGCTCATCCACACAGAGCGTGGCGCTGCGAGGCGCACCACGCACCAGCGACAAGGTGCCAAACACCTCGCCCGGTGAAATATGGTTGAGCAGCTCTGCCGGCCGGCCGGGCTGCGATGTCTCGGCCTGCACCGCCAGCCGCCCGCGCAGCAGAAAATACAGGCCGCTGTCTTCGTCCCCCTGGCGAATCACGACTGCCCCCGGATCGGCTCGGGAAATCGTGCAGCAGTTGAGCAGCAATTCGAATTGTGCGGCATCCTGCCGCAATACTTCATTGAAAAACGGCACGCCGGACAACAGCCGACGTATCCGCTCGGGCGGAAACTCCACCCCGTCTACAACCCTGGCGACCACCTTGCTCCCCCCGGAGTTACCACCCATTTGGCGGCTGGCCTTCCTCTTGTGCCGCCCCGCCGCTTCCCACAGCGCCGGGGCGTCTTCAGATCCGCGCGCCATGCTAGAACCTGCAAGCCCTTCCAGCAACGCCGTTCATCCACCACGCGGTCACTTTCAGGCTGGCCAGACGGCACTGTTCATTTAGACAGCAGACATGTTAGCATCGGGCTAGCCACTGAGGATTTTGTCATGAGCGAGAAGCTTACTGTTCGACAGCAGCAGGTACTTGATTGCATCCGCCAGTTCCAGACCGATACCGGCATGGCACCCACCCGTGCCGAAATTGCTGATCTGATGGGTTTTCAGTCCAAGAACGCCGCGTCAGACCATTTGCGAGCACTGGAACGCAAGGGCTATCTGCGACTGCATAACGACCGCTCACGCGGTATCCAGTTGCTGGACGCCGCGCTCTGGCCGGACGATGAATTGCCCGTGATCGGGCGAGTCGCCGCCGGGATGCCAATCGAGGCGGTCGAAAACGTCGAGCGCAGTGTGCCTGTTCCACAGGGTCTGTTTCGGCAACGGCCGACTTACCTGTTGCGGGTGCAGGGCGACAGTATGAAGGATGCCGGTATTTTCGATGGTGATCTCATTGCCGTACGCAAGACCAACGTAGCCCGCTCCGGGCAGATTGTGGTGGCACGGCTGGATGACGACGTGACCGTCAAGACACTGAAGCTCAGCGCTCAGGGAGCTACCCTGTTGCCCGCAAACGATGCCTACACCCCCATCAGTGTCTCACCGGATCAACTGGTCATCGAAGGGATTTTTGTGGGGCTGATCCGGGACGTCCACTGAGCCCTTAGCTCTGTGGCAGCCTCCCTGCGCCAGCGGCGCTGCGCCAACGGCATAGCCGCCAGGCAGGGGGCAAACCGGCAAGCTGGCAGTCGCCCGGCCGCAGGTTTGGCGGTTTGCAGCGGGCGGCGAACGAACGCATCAACGCATCAACGCATCAACGCATCAACAACGCATCAGAAGGCAAGCTAAATAGAAAGTCACATGGAAAGACAAATAGAAACGCGTATAGAAAGACAGATAGACAGACAAAGCAGCAAAAAACATCAGGCAAATGCGCGTTCAGACACCCGCAAGCAGGCACCGGCAAGAAAGCCCTCGAAATACGTGCTCTCGCGGTGCGCCTTGACAGATCAAGCCACTTTTCAAACAGGATGACGGCGGCCTATGCAGCCCTTGGCAGATATCGGCATAAACCTTACCGACAAACGCTTCCAGCCCGATCTTGATGATGTGCTGTCACGCGCCGCCGCGGCAGGGGTACGCTGGCAGCTGATCACTGGCACCGACGTGGCCAGCAGCCGCGCCGCGTTGGCACTGGCGCAGGCCCATGAGAACCTGTTTTGCACCGCCGGGCTGCACCCCCACCAGGCACGCGAATTCACACCCTCACTGCTCGGTGATCTGGAAGCGCTGGCCGGCCATGAGAAAGTGCGCGCCATCGGTGAAACCGGGCTGGATTTCAATCGGGATTTCTCGCCACGGCCGATTCAGGAAACGGCCTTTGCCGCCCAGCTTGAACTGGCGGCCACATTGCAGCGCCCGGTTTTCCTGCACCAGCGCGATGCCCATGAACGCTTCTTGCCCATCCTGAAAGACTATCGCGCAGCGCTACCTGATGCCGTTGTGCATTGTTTTACCGGCAGCCGCCGCGAGCTGTTCGATTATCTGGATCTGGATTGCCATATCGGCATTACCGGCTGGCTCTGTGACGAGCGGCGCGGTGGCGAATTACGGCAGCTGGTGCACAACATACCGAGCGACCGGCTGCTGGTGGAGACCGATGGCCCGTATCTGCTACCCCGCGATCTGCCGGGGAAACCACCCGTGCGAGGGCGCAACGAACCTGCCCTGTTGCCGTGGATCGTGCGACAGCTGGCCGCGTGCCGCGACGAAGCCCCCGAGACAGTCGCGCAAGCAACCTATGAGAATAGCTGCCGGGTATTTTCTGTGAGCATACTGCCAGCCTGATCCGCGTCAGGGCGGGTGCGAGCCCACCTTGACCAGCGCTCGGCCTTCGAGTCATAAGTAGCCGGCGGCACTTCGCCGGCTTCAATACTGCCAGGTGATATTGCCGAGCCGATGTGGCGCGTGTAGCGCGAAGGCGTGGAGCGAGGTACTTCCCCAGCGTCAATCGCCAGCGTCAAGACTGTCGCATAGCGGCACGCCGCATTGCCGCTGTCTGGCCAGCAGATATTCGCCTGCCAGGCAGCCGTTTTTTTCTCAGTTTTCTGCCAACAGATATTCACGAATATCCAGCAACCCGAACGGCCAGGCCAGCTCGCGCCCCTGAAAGCGCAGCACCGGGATACGCTCTCCATAGCGGGCAATCAGCTCGTCGTCTTCGGCAATATCCACCTTTTCTACCGTTGCGAAAGGCGCGGCCTGACGCAATAAAACGTCTGCCTGCTCACACAAGTGGCAGCCCAATGTCGTCAACAGTTCAATCCTGACCATGGGTGATCCTGTAGCACACGTGAATCCGATCGTTGCGCCCGAAATCCGGCGGAATGCTCCAGCGGGTGATGTCTTCCACCGTGTACCAGCGCTTGATGCTTTCATCCAGCTCGAAGCGGCGAAAGTTGCAGGAAAAGTACAGCACGCCACCGGGCTCCAGCCGCTTCATCAATGCCCGGATCAGCTCGGCATGATCGCGCTGCACAACGAAATCATCACGGCTTTTGTTGTTCGAGAACGTGGGCGGATCACAAAAAATCAGATCGAACTGCTGCTTCGCCGTGGCCACCCATTCCCTCACATCTGCACGCACCAGCTCATGCTGCCGAGTGCCAAAGCCGTTCGCTGCCAGGTTGCACCCGGCCCAGTCCAGATACTTGCGCGAAGCGTCTACGGTCACGGTGCGGCTGGCGCCCCCCAGCGCGGCATGAACGGTGGCTGCACCCGTGTAGCCGAACAGGTTCAGAAAACGCTTGCCCTGCGCCTCTTCGCCCAAGCGAAGCCGCATCGGCCGATGATCGAGAAACAGGCCGCTATCGAGGTAATCGCGCAGATTGATCAACAGCCGCGCCTCACCCTCCATCACCACGTGATAATCGCCGCTCTGGTCCAGTTTCTGGTATTGGCCCCGGCCGCGCTGGGGGCTGCGCGTGCGCAAAAAGACCTGCTCCCGATGCACCGACAGCGCTGCCCGCACAGCGCTCACCGCCAGCGTGCGCCGCGCTGCGGCGGCCTGCTCGTCGATGGATTTTGGTGGCGCATATTCCTGCACCAGCGCCCGGTCGCCATAGATATCAATGGAGAAATTGAACTCGGGCAGGTCGCGATCATAAAGCCGATACGCCTGCACGCCGGATTGATCCAGCCAGCGGCGCAGCTGTCGGCTGTTCTTGCGCAACCGGTTGACCAGCGCCTGCGCCGGCTCGGGCACATCAAAGGCCGTTTCGCCGGCAACACGCAGCGGCGGCACAGGCGCTCGCCGCTGCGGCACAAGGCGCCGTACATAGACCTGCATCGGGCCATTGCGCACCCGCCAGGCGGCCTGCGTCGCCATACCACTACGATCCAGCGCCTCCGCCTGCCCGGCAACAATTACCGCGTGCCACTGCGGCGCATGGCGCGCCATAAGCCTGCCCAACGCGTGATAAAGCCAGCCGGCACGCTGCTGCTCTTCCAGCCGCTCACCCCATGGCGGGTTGGTGACCACCACACCGGTTGCCTGCCCCCCGCCAGCAAAATCGCGTGCGCGCAGCGCGCCCAGCTCCCGTCGCTCAAAATGGATCAGCGCGCCGACACCGGCCCGGTCAGCATTCGCACGCGCCTGTTGCAGCACGCTGGCATCGGCATCGAAGCCTTTCAGGGAAAGCCCCTGCGGTGCTGCTCTCCGCGCCTCGCGGGCCTCCTCGCGCAGTGTTTGCCAGGCGGGCAAATCCGTGCCGGGCCAATGCAGCAACGCATATTCTTCGCGCAGCAGACCGGGCGCCTGATTCAACGCCATCATGGCGGCTTCCACCAGCAAGGTACCGCTACCGCAAAAAGGATCGATCAAGACCGGCGCGGTCTCTGCTACCTGCGACACCGCCCCTGCTGTTTGCGACGCTGTCTCTACTGCCTGTGACGCGCTCTTTATCGCCTGCGGCGCAGTTGCTGCCGCCTGCCAACCCGCCGCCTGCAACATTGCGGCAGCAAGAGTTTCCCGCAGCGGCGCCAGCCCGCCATCCAGCCGGTAGCCACGGCGTGATAATGCCTCGCCACTGAGATCAACGAACAATTCGCTGGCTTGCTCCCCCACCTGCAAACGCAGGCAAAGCGCACCGGCGGCGCTATCCGCCGGCAGCACGCCCGCCGGGGCATAGCGTAGAAAGCGGCTACGCGTCACCCGGCTGTCGCCCCGCACGCCCGGTTCATGATCAACACGCACATGTAACCGCAATACACGGTGCGTATGCGTTGCCCAGTCAAACGCAGAGGCCAGTGCATCAGCGGCTTCCAGTGAGCCGCCCTGATGCTGTGCTACCGGCACCAACACCCGCTCTGCCAACCGCGACCACAACGACACCCGCAGTGCATCGCGCACTTCGCCGTTCAGACGCACCGCTGCACCGCCCTGCTCTTGCGCGGCCAGCCCAAGTGCAGCCAGCTCGTCGCACAGCAGTGGCGCCAGCCCCGGCATGCAGGTAATGACAAACTCCATAACAAACCCTTCGTAACTCGTTGAATGTCGCCTGACGACCAGGTCGGTGAACGGATGTTATTCAGCATATGCGTTTTTACTGCTCTGCATATGCCAACTTGTTATTCGACCTTTCCTGCAGGTTCACCATACTGAGACAGACGATACCAACAGGGCGATGCCGAAACCGGATGTTTCAGCGGGCGGGTCGTCCTGCGCTTCAGTTTTCACTCGCTTCAGTTTTCACTTGAGTCACTGCTACCAGGAAAGGGGAACAGTAGATGAAAAGACAGAAACGCGATCGTGTCACCCGAGCCTACTCGAAAGGCTACCATGCAGGCTTGCATGGCAAATCTCAGGATCTCTGCCCGTTTGACGCCTTGATGTCCCGTTCAAGCTGGATCAATGGCTGGCGCGAGGGCCGCACCGATCACCTTAATGGCTACACCGGCATAGCCAGCGTACATAACCTGAAAAACATGGGCTGAGCCTTTTCTTGCATCGTTTCCACGACGCGCGCAAGCGCTGCACAGGGCCCCTCCCGGGCCCTTTTTAATACCTGCCAGAAACTACTGTTGCGAACGGGCCGCCTTCGCCCAGGCGTTTGCCGCTTCGGCCACCAGCGACGGGCCACGGTATATCAGACCAGTGTAAAGCTGCACCAGCGCTGCCCCCGCCCGCTGCTTGTCGGCAGCATCCTCCCCGGTGAGGATGCCACCGACACCGATTACGGGAATCCGGCCACCCAGAGCACCGACCATGTTCACCAGCGCCTGGTCCGCAAGCGGTTTCAGCGGCTGGCCACTGAGCCCGCCCGCCTCGTTGCCGTGTGGCAGCGACTCGACCTGCGGCCTCGTGACGGTAGTGTTGCCCACGGTTATGCCGTCGATGCCATGCTGCACAAAAGCGTCCGCCATCAGCGCCATTGCCTCGGCATCATTATCCGGCGCGATCTTGATGACCAGCGGTACGCGGCGCCCGGCCCGCTGATCCAGTTGTGTCTGGCGCTCGCGCAAGGTGGCCAGCAACTCTTCCAGCGCCGCACCATGTTGCAATGTGCGCAAGCCCGGCGTATTCGGCGAAGATACGTTCACCACCACATAGCTGGCCAGGCCGTGAACACGATCCAGGCAATAAAGGTAATCATCCACTGCCTGCTCGACCGGCGTGCTGGCATTCTTGCCGATATTGATGCCCAGCACGCCGTCGAAGCGGCTGCGGCTGACCGCATCGACCAGATATTCCACCCCGTGATTATTGAACCCCATGCGGTTGATGAGCGCGGACGCGGCCGGGATACGGAACATGCGCGGCTTGGGGTTGCCCTGCTGTGGCCTGGGCGTCACCGTGCCCACTTCGAGAAAACCGAAGCCCAGCGCGGCGAGGCCGTTGATGCAATCGCCGTTTTTATCCAGCCCGGCAGCCAGCCCCACAGGATTGGGAAACTTCAGGCCCATGACCTCCACCGGATACGACAGCGTGCCGGTCGGGTACAACTTGCCCAGCCCCTTGCGCAGCAGCGCCAGCGTCAGCTCATGTACAGCCTCCTCGGGCAAGGAAAACAGTAGCGGGCGAGCGATCTGATAGAGCATCGGAAAACTCCCTGGCGGCGAGCCGAAACGCCCCGGTGGGGCAAGATGGCGCGCATTATATACAGCGCAGCGCCCCACGTCAGACCTGCGAGCTCATGTCGCCACACGCCCGGCCGCAGCCGCACCTGTGTGCGGCCCTGCGCAGCCTGAAAAGCAACCGGGCAGATGCTTCTGCATCTGCCCGGTTGCAAGGGTGGAGCTGTACCAGCAGGCAAGGCATCAGGCCACGTTGCGCTGCTCCCTGGTGAGGATGAAACGCGCCAGCGCCGGCAGCAGCCAGAGCGCACCTATCATGTTCCACAAGAACATGAAGGTCAGCAGGATACCCATGTCGGCCTGGAACTTGATCGACGAGAACACCCAGAAGATCACCCCCGCCGCCAGTGCCAGCCCGGTGAAGGCAACCGCCTTGCCGGTGGTCTTGAGCGTTTCCGCGTAAGCCTCTTCCAGGGGCAGCCCGGCTTTGAGATAGCTGGACAGCCGGCTGTAGATGTAGATGCCGTAATCCACCCCGATCCCCACGCCCAGGGCGATCACCGGCAACGTCGCCACTTTCACGCCTATGCCCATCGAGGCCATCAACGCCTGGCACAACACCGATGTCAGCCCCAGCGGGATCACGATACACAACACCGCACGGATGGATTTGAAGCCGAGCAGACACAAGATGGATACCACGCCGTAAACCAGCGCCAACATGGGATATTGGCTTGCGCGAATGGTCTGGTTGGTGGCTGCCTCCACACCGGCGTTACCCGACGCCAGCTTGAATTCAATCACGCCCGGATCATTGTGTGCCTCCGCGTAGGCGGCCACGGCCGCAGTGACGCTATCCAGTGTCGCGGCGCGGTGATCGTCGAGAAACACATAAAGCGGCGTAACGCTGCAATCAAGATTGAAGAGACTGTCCGGCATGAACATCATGGCGTTGTTCAATGCATATTGATCCCGTGAGATGGTGGCCCATTTCAGGTTACCTTCGTTGGTATTGGCACTGATCAGTTTTGCCGCCGACGCAATGGTGGTGACGTCCTGCACCCCCGGCACTTGCAGCAGTTGCCACGAGAGCGCATCAATCTGCTGTAGCGCTTCATAGCTGTTACAGCTTTCCTGCGGTGTCTTGCCGATCACCACCAGCACATCAGCGCTCACACTGTAGTGCGACACCAGCACATTCACGTCGTGGTTGTACTGGTAGCGGCGCTCGGGAATGTAGCCACGCGGGCAGTCCATTTCCGTACAGGGATCAGGCCAAAGCTCCGGCGCGCCTTTATCGAGGTCACCAACCTGCACATCCTTGGCAACCCAAACGCCCGCTGCGTAGCCCAGCGCCGCGAGGAGAATCGACGCGGCCGCCCAGGTTGGTCGCGCAAAACGTGAAAAGAAATCCGCCAGCCGGTGCTTGCGCTGACGCTTGGCGCGCACACGCTCCAAGGCACGCTCACCGACGCCCAGATAAGACAGTATCACCGGCACGATGATCAGATTGGTGAGGACGATCACTGCCACACCCACACTGGCAGCTATCGCCAGCTCACGAATCACACCGACATCGATAATATAGAGTGTCAGGAAACCCAGCCCGTCCCCCGCCAGTGCAATGACGCCTGGCAGTGCCAACCCGGCAAATGTTCTCACGGCCGCCTGCCGGCCATCCAGCCCATCCGCAGCATGGTTTGCCAACGTGTTGATGATTTGCACGCCATGGCTGACGGCAATAGCGTATACAAGAAACGGCACTAGCATGGAGTATGGGTCAATGGTAAAGCCCAGCATCGACACGATACCCAGCTGCCAGATCACGGCGACAAATGAACAGCCGGCTACCACAAGTGAACTGCGCAGGCTGCGCGTATCCAGCAACAGCAGCGCCAGGGTCACGCCCAGAGTGAGGAAGAACAGCAGCGCCACTTCCGAGGCAGCTGCCATCACATCCCCCGCCATCTTGGCGGCGCCGACGATATGGATGCGAATATTCGGATACTGATCCTGGTAGCGAGCGCGGATATCATCCAATGCGTCGGAAAGCGCGGGAATATCCACGTTGGAATCCGCCGAGAGTACATCGAGCAGGTTGGCGTGAATGATGCTGGAGCGGAAATCATCGGCGACCAGGCTGCCCACGTGGCGTGAGCGCAACACGTTGGTGCGCAAGTCTTCCAGGCTGGCATCGGAACCATCATAGGCCGGCGGGATCACCTCACCGCCTTCAAAGCCGTCTTCGGTCACCTCTGCCCAGCGCACGTTAGGCGTCCACAAGGAACTGATGCGGGAAGGGTCGACGCCGCTGAGCGAGAATACCTCGTCGGTAATTTCCGACAGTGCGGTCATGTAGGATTCATTGAAAATATCGTCGCTTTCGACTTCAGCGACGATCACCCGCACATCATTCCCCAGGCTCACATCGTTACGATGTTCAAGAAAATTCTGAATGTACGGATGGCTGATCGGAACCATTTTGCGCACATCGGTATTGATCTGGATACCCGCCGCCTGAATACCGAGAAATACGGTCAGCGCCGCGAAGATCAGCAGCAGCACGGGGCGTGCACCAAACAGCACGCGCGCCACAGTAGGAGCTATTTTACCGGCCATTATCGTGAATCCCCGCCGTCAAAGAATATTGTCAAGCACGCGAACACCGCCTGCGCCGACGATGATTACACCGCCACCCTTGCGGGCCAGCACGGAGGAAATGCTTTGCCTGCCCGACACGTACTGCCGTGAAAACGTTTTGCCCTGATCCCTGCTCGTCAGCAAAGCGCCGGCGTTACCAACCAGCAAAATAGTGCCATCTTCAAGCACCACGCCGGCATTGATGCCGCTACGCAAGCCGCTGGCAATGCGCTGCCAGCTATCGCCCTGATCATGGCTGCGCCAGATATTCCCCTGCAGGCCAAACGCCAGCAGCACCCCTGCGCCGCTGCCGTCGGCATCACTTTCGCCAGCAAGGCTCAGGGCACCAAAAAACGTGCCGTGGTAAGGGCTTTCAAGTGCTGTCCAACTGGCGCCGTTATCCTGCGAACGGTACAAGGTGCCTTTTTCACCGGTGATCAACAGCGTGTCCGGCGCGCCGGCCAGCCCCGTCAGCGAATAAAAATGCCAGCCGTCATGATTTGAAAAACCTTCACCGGCACGCTGCCAGCTTGCACCGCCATCACGGGTTTCCACCACGTAGCCGTAGCCCCCCACCGCTGTTGCCTGCTGCGCAGAGGCACAACGCACATCCAGCAGGGGCGCGCCGGAGGTGTCGACCGGCAGGGCGTCAGTCTCTCCATAAAGGTCATCGCCATACAGGTCATCGTCATAAAGGTCGTCGGCATAGAGATCATCGCTGTTGTCGTCCTCGAACGACTCCTCAAGATCATCGTCACCCGATCCAAGCGCGTCGCTGTACTGGATCGACCAGCTCTGCCCACCGTCACGCGTGCCCATCACCACCGCATCATGGCCCACCGCCCAGCCATGCCGGGCGTCGGCAAAACACAGCGCCGTCAACATGACGCCTGTTGGCGAGCTGGCCTGCTGCCAGTTACTGCCCTCGTCGTCGGAATAGATAATCTGACCGCGATCGCCCACCGCTACCACACGGTCGCCGGCGCGGGCGATATCCACATACACGGTTGCTCGTAGCAACGGGTCTGTCGCTACCGTCTCTGCCGCTGCATAGCCGGAGCAGGCCAGCAGGCCCAGCGCAAATATTTTTTTCATGGTCTTCATGGAATGTACCCAGCGGTTGCTGCGTGTCCCGAACAGATTAAAAAACCCCATGGCGCCGCCAGGCAACTTCCCTACGCAGGGAAGCTGCCGGCTCGTCGCACACAGGGGCTTGGATATAACCGGGCACGCGCTGCATGCCCGGATACTGCACGTTCTTCAGCGGCCGCGCCGACGCAGCGCTGCAGGGTGGAAATACTGATCACCCGGCGTTGCCTGCGAAAAGTCCAGTGTGGAAGATTCCTCGTTCGCGAGCAGCTGCACGTGGTAGCGGCGAGCGCGAAGGTCGTGGAAGGTTTCCAGCGCTGTCCATTGCGTCGGTACTTCGTAGTAGTTCTTGATATAGGCCAGGCTGACACGCCACAGCTCACCGCGGCTGTCGTACTGGTCAATCGCGGCGATCTGCCAGGAGTCGGCATCGATATAGAAGGTGCGGCGTGCGTAGATATGGCGCTGCCCGCTCTTCAGGTTCGCTTCCACTACCCAGACACGATGCAGCTCCCAGCGGCTATGCTCCGGATTGACGTGGCCGGTCATCAGCACATCGCTGTACTTCAGATCGGGATTGGACAGGCGATAGTTGTTGTACGGAATGTACATCTCTACCGGCTGCTCATGCACGAGGCGCCAGTCGTAGCGATCGGGCGAGCCATTGTACATATCGGTATCGTCGGCGGTGCGCAGGCCATCAGAGGCTGCAATCGGCGTATCATAGGCCAGGTTTGGCGAGCGCTGTACGCGACGGGTGCCGGCGTTGTAGCCCCACGCCTGGCGTGGCAACTTCTGCTGATCCAGCGTTTCGTGGACTAGCACCGCACCACCTGCCAGACGTGCCGGCGCCGTGGTGAACGACAGGTAATAGAAGATGATGTTGTCCAGCTTCTCTTCGGAAAGCTGCGGGTCGTAGTAACGGAAATACACCTCCTGCTGCGAGGTGACCAGCGAATAGGAGCCATTGCGCTGCACCGCAACTTCCGAGGCACGGCGCACCACATAAATGCCCCGCCAGCGCAGAATGTGGTTCCAGATCGCCTGTAGCGCTTTCTCTTCGTTGGTGCCGTTCAGGATCGGGAAAGGAATCCCGCCAAAGGCGCCGGTCACACCGCTGGCCCCCAGCGTCGCTGTGGAAGCATTCTTCTTGGTGTTGTCATACACCCACTGCGGCGCCGATGTGGTGCGGCGGCTTTGGTAAACATTGATATTGAAGGTATCCGGGTAGGTTTCCATCATCGCACGCACACCGGCCGGCACTTTATCTGCGTACTGCCCCACGTTTTGTGCGTTGATGGTCAGCAACACCTTGTCGCCCGCAAACGGGTCGGGGTGGTGCTGGCCGGGCCGTGTGTAGCTGGCAGGGATGTCAGCCTTGTCAAAGCCGCTCCAGGCAGGAATGCCCTCGGGGCTGGACGGGTCTTTGCCATTGCCCTCCTTGATCGCCCCGAAAGGCGTCAGGCTGTTTCCCAGCTTGGCGGCATCTTGAGCCGATACCGCTGCATGGGAAACGGAGGAGGCCGCTAGCGCTAGCGCCAGGGCACTACCCGCAAAAGTCAGTTTTTTCAGCATGTTTGTTCTCTCCGTCAGCATTCTTTTTTGCCGGGGGGGCCATGCCCTCCCCGGCTTGTTCTTTTGTCAGAACGAATATCGTACCGAGATGGCCGCGTTGTCGCGGTCTCTCAATTTATTGCTGTAGCCCGCGCCCCAGAAACTCGTTGCTTGCACACCCAGCTCCAGATTGTTGCGGTAGACGAAGTTAAGGCCCAGTGTTGCGGCTTTGCGATCTTCCATGAAATTGCCGCCGATCACGGAGTTGCCTCGCACGTCGTGGGAAATGCTCAAGCTCGGCGCAAAGGCGATGCCGGCAAACAGATCGTTATACGTGGCGCGCAAGGCGGCGCGATAACCCCAGGAGAACCGGTCCAGGTAGGTTTTGTAGACATCGTCCGGTGACTGAATGCTGGCTTCCGTTTCCTGAATGGCCGCCGTGGAGTTGTAGTAAAGGCGGCTGCCGTCCGCAGCGCGGCGATCCAGACCGCCAGCGTGTTCTGCGCCCAGCTCGAGCAGGAACAGCAAGCCGTCGGTGCCCAGCATCGGGCCGAAGCTGAAAATACTGACCAGCGAAGCGTTCGTCATTTTCGCTTCGTCGTAGAAATAATAATACTGGCCGGCCGTTGCCGTAGAGTTTGGATCAAGGCAGCTGCCGCCAACCCGAGCTCGCACACAGTGGTTGGTGAGCATACCGATGGTCGGCGCCACCCCTTGCAGCCCTGCCGCAGCCGAAACCGCCGCCAGGTTCTGGATCAGGTTATCACCCACCTCGTTGATGATCGGTTGTTTCGGCCGGTAGGCAATTTCACCGGAAAGTGCCATGGTGCCGATGTTGGAGCTGAAGCTGAAACCGAACATGTCGATGTCTTCGCCGTACACCATCATGTACTCGGTGTCATCGACCATGGCCGCTGTGCCGAGCGCACCCCCGCCAAGATTGATACTGTTGAGGCGGGCGCCGACCACTGGCAGCTTCGCATGGGTGCGGGTGTAGTAAAAACCGAACTCGGTGCCGTTCAACGCATCGGCAAAATAACGCGCGGCGATCCCGAACTGGCCGCTATCGCCGGCCTCTTCATCCGCTGCGCGGCTGACCGTCACCTGGGTCGCTTCGTACTGGTAGTCGCTGCCGTAGGTCGCCATGGTATAGCCGGCAAAGGCATCGGCAATAGCAGGTACCCCTGCGGAGGCGGCGATCAATCGGCCGTCCACCACCACGTTACTGGCACCCTTGCCGGGAAACGCATCGTTGGTGGAATAGAACGTGCCTACCGGCGCATCCTCGGTGTTCTTCCACTCGTATTGATAAAACGCTTCGGCCGTCAGGTTGTTGGTGAGACCGTAGGAAAAATAGATGGAGCCAAGTGGCAACAGTGCCTCTTTGATCTCTGCTCCCGGCTGCCGCAGGGCGGCAAGATCAATGTAGTTGGCGGAGTTGATGCCGTTTTGCATGAACAGCGCCTCGCCCCAGTTGATGACCTGGCGGCCGGCGCGAACCAGCAGCGGGCGATCAGCAATCTGGAACTCGCCCCAGACATAGGCATCAAGCATCCGCGAACGCTGGCCCAGGTTGCGTCGGGCTGCACGGGTGAAGCGATCACCGGCGCCGTTGTTGGCATAATCCGAATAAAGTGCGTACCGGTTGGAACCGCCGAAGCCAGGGACAGGGCCGCCCGGGATCAGCGCGCCGCCATCATGGCCGCCATCCATGATCACGTGGTCATAAAACGTGGTGCCGCGCGCGAACAGACCATAATTGTTGCCGAAATCCAGTGCCAGCTCGGAGGTCGCCTTGCCCACCAGAGAAGCCAGCCCTGTATCGTAGTTGTTGTTGGCATCGTTCTTGTTGATCTGCGTGCTGTAACCACGCGTGGACATGTAAACAATGTCATCTGTCGCGGCCAGCATGCGATCCTGACCTTCGGTACGCCACATCGCACCCAGCGACAGATCGGTATCGAGACGGCCGGAAATATTCGGATTATCAAATTGCAATTCGAATGCGTGGGCAGGCAACCCGAGCGCAGTAGCAAGCGACGCACTGGCGATCGCAGTCGCCAGACGTTTCTTCAGCATGGTCTTGTTTTTCATTGCGCAACTCCGTGATTGCGATTATTTAGCGCTAGCGCCTTGTTATTGTTGCGACCTGGCGGTGGGGACCAGGCTGCTCTCCCTTTTT
Source organism: Alcanivorax quisquiliarum (assembly GCF_023051175.1). GTDB lineage: Bacteria > Pseudomonadota > Gammaproteobacteria > Pseudomonadales > Alcanivoracaceae > Isoalcanivorax > Isoalcanivorax quisquiliarum. The sequence goes on from NZ_JALKII010000001.1 coordinate 502,029, forward strand.
ACCAGACTCACCGCAAGGGCTGTCTAGTCGTATTTTCTTATATTCAAAACCATATCAGCGGCGTACGCCACCGTAAAACGTGACTTGAAGGTCGGCCGGGTCAAACAAGCCCCGTCGGGATGATCGAGCCATCAGGACACTCGTCAATCCTAGCGCGGCAGATCAGCACTTGGCCATCACCCGCTTGCTTACCCGGCGCTGTGAGCCATGCGACAGAAGATGTCGGCAGCTTGCGCCTGGGCAGGCTCGACGAACAGCGCGCCGGGCCCGCCCCTTGCCATCAGGATGAGCTGGCGAGAATACGTTCCAGCACTTCGGTCAGATTGGCTGACCGGGGTACCTTGAGCAACCCGCGCAAGGCGCCGCCGAGCAGCGCCCGGCGCCCTTCTGGCAGCCGCGGCAGGCGGGCGCAGGCATTGGCCATTCTGGCGGCAACTTGCGGGTTCACCGCATCGAGCCTGCCAAGTGCATCAGCGTAGAGCCGATACCCTTCACCTGAGGCCGCATGGAACGCGGTCGGATTGGCGTTGGCCAAGGCACCCAGCACAGCACGAACGCGATTAGGCACGCGCCAATCAAAACCTTCATGCGCCAGCAGTGCCTGCACGCGGCTGAGCGTGGTCTCGCCGGGCACGGTGGCCTGCACCGTGAACCACTGATCCATCACCAACGCCTCGTCATGCCACTGCCGGGCAAAGGCATCCAGCGCCTCGTCTGCCCCTGGCAGGCCGTAATGCACCAACAGACGCAGCGCGCCGAGCTGATCGGTCATGTTATCAGCCTGCTGAAACAATACCGTCAAGTGGCCCGCCAGCCGGGCGTCGCCGGCCGCCGCGAGATACGCGAGCGCGCAGTGGCGCAAGCTACGGCGGCCAATATCTGCCGCCACCGGCCGATAAGGGCCTGCAAGCGTATTATTCTGCTCCGCCTGCCACCACAAGCTGCTCAACTGCTCGCCGATGGCAGCCCTCAGCGCCTCACGGGCGCGATGCACCCCATCCACATCCAGCTCGGGCAGCCGATCCGCCAGCGCCTGCTCGCTCGGCAGCGTCAGCAGCAATGCCGCGGCGGCGGCATCGTCATCCGCCCGCGCAAGCACCTGCCGCAATGCCGGCGCCAGCGCCGCTGCCTCATCCTCTGCGGCAGCGCGCACTGCCTCGCCGGGCACGCTCAGCAACCGCGTGACAGCAGCGTGGTATAGCCGCTGCGCCGCATCCCAGCGGCTGTAGCCGTCGTCGTCATGCGCCAGCAGAAAATGCAGCTGCTCGGTAGTGAAAGCGTAATCAAGCTCCACCGGAGCAGAAAAACCGCGCAACAGGGACGGCACCGGCGCCTCTTTTTGGCCGTGCAGCGGAAAACGGAAGCTCTGCTCTTCCTGCGTCAGCACAAGCACCGTTTCAGTGCTGCCATCCGGCAACGGCAGCCGCTGCCCGTCAGCCCCGAACAAGGCAAGGCGCACTGGCATCATTAATGGCTGTTTATCCGGCTGGCCTGGCGTCGGTGGCGTCCACTGGCGAAATGTCAGCACATAGTCGCCTTGCTCGATATGCCCCTGCACAGCAAGGTGTGGCGTGCCGGCCTGATCGTACCAGCGGCGAAACTGCTGCAAATCCAGCCCGCTCGCTTCCGCCATACAATCGAGAAAATCATCGGTCGTCACGGCCTGGCCATCAAAGCGGCGGAAATACAGATCGGTGCCGGCGCGAAAGCGCTCTGCGCCCAGCAGCTCGTGCTGCATGCGGACCAGCTCGGCACCTTTTTCGTAGATCGTCACGGTATAGAAGTTATCAATCTTCTGGTAGGCCGCCGGCCGAACCGGATGCGCCATCGGCCCCTGATCTTCCGGGAACTGCACCGCCCGCAGCACATCGACATCTTCCACCCGTTTCACGGCGGCAGAATTCATGTCTGCCGAGAAACACTGGTCGCGAAATACTGTCAGGCCTTCCTTGAGGCTGAGCTGGAACCAGTCACGGCAGGTTACCCGGTTGCCCGACCAGTTATGAAAATACTCGTGGCCGACCACCGATTCGACGCGCTGGAAACCCGCATCGGTGGTGGTTGCGGGGTGCGCCAGAACACAGGCGGTATTGAAGATGTTCAGGCCCTTGTTTTCCATCGCGCCCATATTGAAATGGCTCACCGCCACGATCATGTAGATATCCAGATCGTATTCCAGCCCGTAAACGCGCTCGTCCCAGGCCATCGCCGCTTTCAATGAGCGCATGGCGTGATCGAGCTTGTCCAGATCGCGAGGCTCTGCATAGATCTGCAAGGAAACAGTACGCCCCGAGCCGGTCTGGTACTGGTCTTCAAGGCAGGCCAGATCGCCCGCTACCAGCGCAAAAAGATAGCTGGGCTTCGGGTGCGGATCTTCCCAGGTCACCCAGTGCCGGCCATCGGCCTCTTCGCCGCGGGCGACCGGATTGCCGTTGGAAAGCAGCAACGGGAAGCGCGCCTTGTCGGCCCGTATGGTGGTCACGAAACGGCTCAGCACATCCGGCCGGTCCGGGTAGAAAGTGATGCGACGAAATCCTTCCGCCTCGCATTGGGTGCAGAACATGCCACGCGACATGTACAGCCCTTCCAGCGCAGTATTCAAGTGCGGCTTGATCGTCACCTCGGTGAGCAGCGTGCAGCGCTCCGGCAAGCCGCGTATCACCAGTCGCTCGCCATCGTAGTCATATTGCGCCTTCGGCCACGGCTGTCCGTCCACTTCCAGCCGGCACAACGCCAGCTCCACACCGTCGAAGACGTAGTCCGCCGCGGGATCGGCATCCGCACGCCGCTCAAGCTCCAGCGTGGTCGTGACGCGGCTGTAATCATCGTATAGCGCCACGTCCAGCGACGTGCGCGGGACATGAAATACCGGTGCCTGGTAATCCGCCAGGCGGATCAGATCAGCTTGTCCGTCACGCATGGGAGCCCCCTTTCGCGGGCCGCAGGTCAACGGGCTGCTCGGTCTGCGGATCGTCGGTGTCACATTCGGGCACCGGCACAAACCCGGTGCGCTGATCCTCGGGCACCTCGTTGCGAACCTCCCACGCCAGCACGGCCTGCAAACTCAATTGGCGCTGCTCGGCAGTGAGGCGGCGGCCGTCCGGCCAGCGGCCGGTTTCCACTGCTCGCCGCATGTTGTGCCAGACTTCCATGCTCATGCTGTCCACCAGCGCGGCGAAATCCCGGGGCGTCGAATCCTGTGTCATAAGTGGGCCTCGTCAGGGGGTGACGATCAGGCGTCACCCAGGCGGCTGCTCCAGCCAAGCTTGGAGCGGCACGCTTCGTAGAAGTCATGCCCCGGCGGATGCAGCAGCTTCAGGCGCTGCGGCTTTTTGCCAAGGCGAATTTCGTCATCCAGCTGCACACGCACGCCATCCTGCCCGTCGCAACTGACCAGCGGGTGCAGGCGATGGGTGGTCACGCGCAAACGAATATCACTGTTGCCATCCACCACCAGGGGGCGGCTGGTCAAGGTATGGGGATTGAGCGGCACCAGCACAATGGCATCCAGCCGCGGGTGCATGATCGGCCCACCACCGGAGAGTGCATATGCGGTAGAGCCGGTGGGGGTGGAAATGATCAGGCCGTCAGAGCGCTGCTTGTAAACAAACAGACCGTCGATGAACAGCTCGAATTCCACCATGTGGACGCTGTCCCCGGAGAGCAGCACAACATCGTTGAGGGCACTGCCCCGGCCGATGATCGCATCGCGCCGCCGCACTTCCATATCCAGCAGGAAGCGATATTCGGTGGTGTACTCACCATCCAGCACCTGGCCGACGCGCGTTTCAAGCTCCGAGGGCAGGATATCGGTGAGAAATCCCAGCCGCCCCCGGTTGATGCCGAGCAAAGGCACGTCGAAGCCGGCGAAAGTGCGCGCCGCACCCAGCAGCGAGCCATCGCCGCCCACCACGATGACCAGATCGCAGGACTGCGCCAGTTGCTTGCGTGTGCCCGCCTGCAGGCCGAGATCACCAATATCCGCCTGCAAGGTGTGTTCGATGATGATGTGGCAGCCACGCTGTTGCAGAAAGTGCACCAGCTGACGCACTGAATAAAGCGCCTGCTCGCCACCGGCGCGGGCCACCAGGCCGATATTACGAAACATCTCGCGCGGCACGGGTACCTCGTGTCTGGTTAGGGCTTGTCCACCGCTCAGGAGCCTTCCATGTCGCGGGAGATCATACCAGCGATGGCGCCGCTTGTACCCCGCCAGCGTCAGCCAGCAGCCCCTGCCAGCAGCGGATTCCCGTTGAGCCCGCCCTCCATTACCTGTACCTCGATACCCGCATTACGCAGCAGGAATACCGCGGATGCACTGCGGCGGCCGGTATCACAGTAGGCAATATAGGGGCGCGAGGGGTCCAGCAACCGGCTTTTCAGGCGCAACACGCTCAGCGGCAGGTTCAGCGCACCGGGCAGATGCTGCTGTTCATACTCGTCGGCGGTACGCACATCAAGCCACCGGGCACCTTCGGCAATACGGCGTGATGCCTCATCCGCCCCCACCTGATCCACCACCGGCTCGCGCAGCAATTGGTCAAAATCGGGACGATCAAGGCGCATCAGCACGCCATCGGTCGCCATGCTCACCGTTGCATTGCGCGGCGCACCCGCCAGCAATGCTTCTTCACCGAACCATTGGCCGGTTTCCAGGATCGCCACCGGGGTGGCTTCGAGCGCACCAGGAGCACGCACCGATACCTCGCACATCCCTTCCTTGATGATGAAGCAGCAATCCGCCTCCTCACCCTGGTGGATGATGGCCTCGCCCGCCTTGTGCTTGCGCTGCCGCAGCCGCCGGAAGATCTCGAAGATATTGCCTGGCGGCACGCGATAGAACAGCCGTGAACGCAGCAGCCTGGTCATCCATTCGCGATCACTCTCATACGCAGCATTGGCCTGGATATCGTGCATCACAAACCGTACCGACTGATCCCACGCCAGCAACGCATCGAGCCGTGCACTGTCGAAACAGACCACTGACACATCGGTGGCCGCAGTGGCTCGCCGGCGCCGTGGCTGGCAATGATCCAGCGGGTGCCAGGATTCGATCCCGCCGGCACTGACTTCCTGCGTGCCGCCCTCGACATCTGCCAGCGTGACCTCCCCGCTGAGCAGATAGACCGTCATGTTATCGGTGTCACCCACATCAAACAGCACCTCCCCCCGCCGGTAATGCCGCACCTGCTGTAGATCAAGCAGTCGATCAAGATGCTCACCACTGAGTGCGTTGACAGGCACAAATGTCTGCAGCAGACGCTTGTCGATGGACGTCCCCTGGGACATAGCCGTTATTCTCCTTATTTACCGCCATAAAACACCTGGCGGGCGGCGCCATCTTCCCCAAGGCGCACGCCACCCGCCACCCCCAGACAAGCAGGATTCGTACCAGAACCTGCCTTCAATGATGGCTATATGAAATTATTTGAACTTGAGTACGTTTTCGATCGCCACATCCGAGCGGCAATTGGGGCAACGATTGGAATTGCGGTCGGAAACCCCCGGCTTGAACTGGTTGGGAACATCAACGCGGATCACTCGCTTGCCACAGGCGCTGCCGTCGCTGGTCGCAACCTGACATACCGGGCTCTCGTAGTGACGCAACCAGGCACGGTAATGCTCTTCGGTGACCAGGCATTTTCGCGCTGCAAACGCCAAGGGGTTTTGCATGTAATCGGAAATTTCCTGGGCGCTGATGGAGACATGCCCGGCACCCGGATGAAACGCGATGAAATTCAACCCCAGCGCTTGCAACTTCTCTAATAGTTTCTGAGCACCACTGTTCGCCATGCGGATCTGCTCACGCCGGGCATCCTGCAGCTCCTCTTCCAGCGCCGCAATCCGCTCCTCGCGATCCAGCACCTCCAGCTCCTTGCCGTGCATCTGCTCGGTCAGCCGCGCACGCTCTTCTTCCAGCCGCTGCGCCAGCGCACGGCGATATTGCTCGGTGAGAATTTCGATTTCGCTACCCTGAGAAGCGTGCTGCCGTGCCTGTTCCTCCAGGCTGCTATTGAGTGATTCGACCTGCTCCTTGAGCGATACGTTCTGCTCTTTCAACGCGGCATTTTGCGATTTGAGGGTCTTGAACTGCATCAGCACCTTTTCCAGCTGGGTGCTGAGAATTTCTTCTTTCTGCTGGTGGGCATAGCGCAGCTGCGCCACTTCATCGCGATGCTTGCTCTCCATCGTCTGCACGCGCAGGCGCAGCTCCTTGATAGCACGCGCCAATCTCAGCCGCTCCTGCTCGGACTGCCGCGCCGGCTCCGGCGCTGCGGGCGCCACGGTGGGAATCTGAGCCACTGTCGGCGTTACCTGCACCGGCATGGCAACCGCCACCGGCCCTGAGTCGTCCACAAACAAGCCCATCTTGCGCCCCCGCTCACGCAGGGTATCGCGAATGAATACAAAATCGTTGGCGCCCGGCTTCATGCTCGGATCCCACAGCTGCTCCTGGTGCCAGGCAACCGGGCATTGGCTGCGACAAGCCAGGCGGATCGGGCCGATACCCATATCCGGGCCGGGACCGGCGTGTTCAAGCAAGTGACGCAACGGAATATTCCAGGACGTGTCGGCCATGCCGTCTTCGTCGAAATCAATCAGGAACAGCACGATCCCCAATATCTGAAGGCGTGAATCGACCAGCGTGTAGGCTCCACGAACTTCAGTATCGGCAAACTCGGGAACCCCCACCATGCCATCAAGAATCGCTTCAAAATCAGAATAAAGCATACTCTTGGTGACGCCACGCTCATCGAAAAAAAGCACGGCCTCAGACGTGACGGATGACAGGCTCATCTTGAAATCCCTTATTGTCGGCCTCTTTATTATCGGGCCTGATCCGAGCGCCCCTTGGCAGCGCCCGGCATGCCGTCAGCCCCCCGGGCTGGCTCGCCGATTATAATCAGGCCTCTTGCGAAGAGTGTGACTTGCATTGCAGATAAAGAAAAGGTTGCTCGCAGCCATCCGGCAACGCGCAAGACCTGATCGGATACGGGGTTGTGACAGAGATCAAAAGAAGAAACGGAAGGGAAATCTGTTACAGCAAAAGCATCAGCCAGCGGCTACACAAGCATGGCAGGAGGGGGTGAAGACTACAGCTCGAAGCCGTCGTCCTCACCCAGGAAGCATTCTTCTTCAGCGTCATCCAGCGCTTCAAGCCAGAGGCGCTCTTCCAGGCGCTCGTCAATCAGTTCGTCCATTGTGAAACTCCTTGTTTTAGTTCAGGTATTCCATAGCCAGGCCAGAAACAGCCAGGCCACGTGCATCATGATGCACTTGAGAATATGACAGGAAAATGACGTATCGGTTCCCGCAGGCGCCGCCGGGCGGCAGGGAACAGACTACAGGGAAAGTAAAAAGGAAGGTGACGCGTTGCAAGAGTGGCGGAGCGGACGGGACTCGAACCCGCGACCCCCGGCGTGACAGGCCGGTATTCTAACCAACTGAACTACCGCTCCACTCTTGAACTACTCCGGTTTCGAAAGTGCTGCTTCGAACCGGTTTCCAGTTATGGAAACTGGTGGGTGGTGACGGGATCGAACCGCCGACCCCCTGCTTGTAAGGCAGGTGCTCTCCCAGCTGAGCTAACCACCCGAAAGAGGCCGCCATTCTAGGGCTTTCGGCCCCGCTGTCAACGCCTTTCTGCTCTGCATGTAAAAAAATAATAACGATTGGATGATAAACAGCCAAAACTGCACATAACTGACCAAAACATGAGCAACCTGCTGTTTTTCTGAGGGTTTCCCGCGCCGAATGGCTGCGGCCACTGCCCCTCTACTGCTCCTCGAGTGCTTCTATATAGGCTCGCGCCACTTCCAGGCTTGGAAAACGCTGCGGCACGGTCTCGCCATTGCGGTCGGCGACGAGATAATGGCGCACTCGCAACATGCGCGTCACCGGATCCAGATCCCCCTCCTCCAGAATGGTGTAACCACGGCGGCCCCATGCCGTCACATTACCGATCATGTGCTGCTCACCTCCGGCAATGACGCCTCACCTACGATACGGCGCACGATAAGCCGCGCCAGATCATCCAGCCGCAGGCTGCCCTGTTGATCAAACCAGGTGTTCGTCCAGCTGGACATACCTGTCATCAGGCGCCGCATGATCACTGGATCGTCGCTGAAATAACCCTCGGCATGAAGCCTGTTCAACACATCCAGCCACAGTGTCTCATAGATATCACGTAGCGCCAGTGTCTGCGCCTGCTTCTCCGGCGAGAGACAGCGCCATTCATACACCAGCACGCTCATCGCCTCGCGCGTGTCGCCAATGATGGATTGCAGCTCACCGCGCACCAGCGCCAGCAACTGCGCCACCGGATCACTGTGCGCATCCCGTGCGCGCCGCAAACGATCAGTATTGAAGCGGATCACCTCCACCATTACCGCAAACAGGATATCTTCCTTGGTGGGGAAGTGATGGAAAATACTACCACTCTGGATACCCACCTCACGGGCTATATCTCGCACCGTGGTGCGATCAAAGCCCTTGTCGCGGAATAATCGGGCCGCCGCACTGAGCAGCTTGCCTCGCGGCGAATCGTCCATTCCGTAGATCTGTGTCGCCTGATCCGGGGCCATGCCTGTCAACTGGGTCATGCCTGTCACCTGCCTTGTATCGGGCGCGCCGAAGCCCGCCCGCCTTATCGAAAGCCTCGCCATCACGGCGTGTACGCACCGGCACGCGGCCCTGACCGTTCCGCTCAATGGCGACAACTCTGGTCAGGTAACGGGTGCCGCAGGCCTTTACAGACCAAGCGCTTGCTTGGTAGCTTACCGAACTAACCTGAGCCGGCACAAGCCGCCGGCTCTCTGTTCGTCAAAAGACCCACGCTGGTGCCTTGAAGCCGCCAGCAACAAGGAGCAGGCCATGACCTCCGCACCCATCCGTATCGGCTGTGCCGCTGGTTTCTGGGGCGACACCAATACCGCCGCCTTTCAGCTCGTGCGCCAGACCGAACTCGATTACCTGGTATTCGACTATCTTGCCGAGGTGACTCTTTCGATCATGGCCGGCGCGCGCATGAAAGACCCGGCCATGGGCTATGCGCATGATTTTGTCACCCAGGTGATGGCCCCGCTGGCAAAAGAGATCAAGGGAAAAAACATCAAGGTGATCAGCAACGCTGGCGGCGTAAACCCGCAGGCGTGCCGCAAGGCGCTGGAAGAGGTTTTCGCCGCCGCCGGCGTGGATCTTAAAATCGCGCTGGTCGAAGGTGACGATCTCAATACCCGCCGGGGCGAGTTGGGTGACGCCCGCGAAATGGAAACCGGTGCACCACTGCCGCCCTTCACCGTCACCATGAACGCCTATCTGGGCGCGCTACCCATCAAGGCGGCACTGGATGCCGGCGCGGATATCGTACTGACCGGCCGCATTGCCGACTCTGCACTGGCCCTCGGCCCGCTGATGCACGAGTTCAACTGGTCTGAAACCGATTACGACAAACTGGCGCAAGGCTCTCTGGCCGGCCATGTGATCGAATGCGGCGCGCAGTGCACCGGCGGCAATTTCACCGATTGGGAGCAGGTGCCGGATTATTTCAACATGGGTTTCCCGGTAGCCGAGTGCCATGCAGACGGCAGTTTCATCATCACCAAACCGGACAATACCGGCGGGCTGGTGAGCACCGCGACCGTGGGCGAGCAGATCGTTTACGAGATCGGCGACCCGCGCGCGTATCTGCTGCCGGACGTGGTGTGCGATTTCACCCAGGTGACACTGGAGCAGGTGGGCGACAACCGGGTGCGCGTCAGCGGCGCACGCGGGCTGCCGCCCACCGATCAATATAAGGTATCGGCCACCTGGCCTGACGGGCAGCGCATCACCGCCAGCTTCCTTATCGGCGGCATCGATGCGCCGCGCAAAGGCCAGGCCGTTGCGGATGCAATCCTGAAAAAAGTGCGCGGCATCTTCAAACAGCTGGGTATGGAAGATTTCCGCGATGTGTCCGTCGAGCTGCTCGGCACCGAAGCCACCTACGGCGCTCAGGGCCGGCGCAACGACACTCGCGAAGTGGTGGTGAAAATCGGCGCCGTTCACAATGACCGTAAAGCGCTGGCCATTTTTGGCCGCGAGATCGCCCAGGCGGCAACGGGCATGGCGCCGGGCCTGACGGGAATTGTCGGCGGCCGGCCCAAGCCGATGCCACGCATCCGCCTGTTCTCCACGCTGGTGAGCAAAGAGAAGGTCACCAACCATATCGACATCGCCGGGCAGCGCATTGACGTCGCCGTGCCTGCGGGGCAGCCACTGGATATTGCCAGCCTGCCGCAAGACACACCGCCGACGCCAGCCACTGATGCCGGCAGCCACACTGTGCCTCTGGTGCAACTGGCGTGGGCCCGCAGTGGCGACAAAGGCAGCCACTCCAATATCGGTGTGATTGCTCGTGATCCGAGCTATCTGCCTTACTTGTCTGCCGCGCTTACCGAATCAGCGGTGGCCGATTTCATGCGCCACACGCTGGATGCCGAGCATGGCAGCGTGCAGCGCTGGTACATGCCGGGCCTCAACGCCTTCAATTTCCTGCTCAAGAATTCGCTGGGCGGCGGCGGCATGGCGTCTGTCCGTATTGATCCGCAGGGCAAGGCATTTGCACAACAGCTGCTGGATTTCCCGGTGCCTGTTTCCGACACACTTTATTCCACCTTGAACAAATAAGAGAGGCCAGCCAACGATGGGTTACCGTTCAGTATTCCGCCCTGACCTGTTTGCCGGACGCAATATCATTGTCACCGGCGGGGGCAGCGGTATCGGCCGCTGCACCGCTCATGAACTGGCCAGCCTTGGCGCGCAGGTCATCCTGATCGGCCGCAAGGAAGACAAACTTCGCCATGTCGAAAATGAGATCATCGAAGATGGCGGCAAAGTGCTCTGGTTCACCTGCGACATTCGTGAAGAAGAAGCCGTCAAGGCAACCGTTGCCGCCGTGTACAAGGCGGTCGGCAATGTGCACGGGCTGGTGAACAACGCGGGTGGGCAATTCCCCGCACCACTGGCGCTGATCAACCAGAAAGGCTGGGAAGCCGTGGTGCGCACCAACCTCACCGGCGGTTTCCTGATGGCGCGCGAGGTATTCATTCAGGGCATGAACCGTGGCGGTGGCAGCATCGTCAATATTGTTGCCGACATGTGGGGCGGTATGCCGGGGATGGGCCATTCCGGTGCAGCCCGCGCCGGCATGGACAACTTTACCAAAACAGCCGCGTTTGAATGGGGCTGTGCCGGCGTGCGCGTCAATGCCGTTGCGCCAGGCTGGATTGCATCCAGCGGCATGGATACCTATCCGGAAAGCTTCAAGAGCACCATCCGTACACTTCGTGCCGCTGTGCCGCTCAAGCGCATGGGCGAGGAAGCCGAGGTTTCTTCGGTGATCTGCTTCCTGCTTTCTGACGCAGCGGCATTTGTCAGTGGCGACACCGTGCGCATTGATGGTGCGGCCTCACAAGGCAACATCGCCATTTTCCCGCTGCCGGATCACAACAACAGCAAGCCGTACGATGGCTTTCACCGGGCCGTTACGCCGGAGCTGTTCAATGAAAATTCTGAGGATGACGACAATGCCGGTCATTGAATCCCAGCTGGATGTCCTGAATGACGAGTTCAACCAGAACCGAGAGGCAATGCTCAAGGCGGTGGAGGAATTCCGGGCGATCGAAAACAAGGTCGTGGAGAAATCCGAGAGCCAGCGGGCGCGTTTCGAGAAGCGCGGTAAGCTGCTGCCACACGAACGCGTGGCCCGCCTGCTTGATCCCGGCTCGCCGTTTCTGCCGTTGCAACCACTGGCAGGCTATATGATGCACGACGACCGCGACGGCACCGAGGCCGGCGGTGGCAATATTGCCGGCATCGGGTATGTGGCCGGCACCCGTGCTCTGATCGCGGCCAGCAACTCGGCGATCAAGGGCGGCACCATTACACCAGCCGGCCTGCGCAAGAGTTTGCGGCTGCAAGAAATCGCTCGCGAAAACAAGTTGCCGATCGTGTCTCTCTCGGAATCCGGCGGCGCCAACCTCAACTATGCCGCCGAGATATTTGTCGAAGGTGCACGCACTTTTGCCAATCAGGCGCGCCTTTCCGCCATGGGCATCCCGCAGATCACGGTAGTGCATGGCAATGCGACCGCAGGCGGCGCTTACCAACCCGGCCTGTCTGATTACTGTGTCATGGTGCGCGGGCAGGCGAAAATGTTTCTGGCCGGCCCGCCTCTGCTCAAAGCGGCCACCGGCGAAATCGCTACCGACGAAGAGCTTGGCGGCGCCGAGATGCACGCTACTGTCGCCGGCACAGCAGAATATGTGGCCGAGAACGACGCGGACGGAATTCGTATCGCACGCGAGATCGTTGCCAGCCTTGGCTGGGCAGATCAACTACCCGCCCGAGAGAAAAAAAGCTTTCAGCCGCCGCGCTATGCAGCCGAAGAACTGCTCGGCGTGGTGCCGGCGGATCCGCGCAAGCCCTATGACGTGCGGGAAATCATTGCTCGCATCGCTGATGATTCTGCGTTCCTGGATTTCAAAAACGACTGGGACAGCGGCACTGTGTGTGGCTGGATGCATCTGGAAGGCTACCCGGTCGGTGTGATTGGCAACAATGGCCCCATCACTCATCAGGGCGCAGCCAAGGCAGCCCAGTTCATTCAACTGTGCGATCAAAGCAATCGCCCTCTGCTGTTCTTGCATAACACCACCGGCTTTCTGGTGGGCACCGAGCCCGAACAGGGCGGCATCATCAAGCACGGTTCAAAAATGATTCAGGCGGTAGCCAACGCTCGGGTACCGAAAGTGAGCATCCTGATCGGTGGTTCCTACGGCGCAGGCAACTACGCCATGTGCGGCCGCGGCCTTGACCCACGCTTCGTGTTTGCCTGGCCCAACAGTCGCGTCGCCGTCATGGGTGGCCAGCAGGCCGGCATGGTGCTACGCATCGTAGCCGAGCAGAAACAGCGCTCCATGGGCATCGAGCCCGACGAGAAAGTGCTCGACATGCTGCAACAAAGCACCGCCCAGAAGCTGGACAGCCAATCTACCGCCCTTTATGGCACCGCACAGATGTGGGACGACGGCATTATTGATCCTCGCGACACGCGCCAGATTGTCGCATTCGTGATGGATATCTGCCGCGAGGCAGCCGCTCGTCCTCTCAACCCCAACACCTTTGGCGTCGCCCGCCTCTGATCCGCAGGAGAACATCATGCTGTTTACGCAAGAACACGAAGAAATGCGCCGCACCATGCGTCAGTTCATCGAAAAAGAACTGAACCCGCATGTGGAAGAATGGGAAGAGGCAGGCGCCTTCCCCACTCATGAAGTCTTCAAGAAGATGGGCGACCTTGGCCTGCTGGGCGTCACCAAACCCACCGAGTATGGCGGCCTGGGCCTGGATTACTCTTACGGGCTGGTGATTGCCGAAGAACTCGGCAATTGCCTGTGTGGTGGTGTGCCGCTGTCGATCGGTGTGCAGACCGATATGGCCACCCCCGCACTGGCTCGATTCGGTTCTGATGAGCTGCGCCGCACTTATCTCGCACCGGCCATCGCCGGCGAGATGGTTGCGAGCATTGCCGTCAGTGAGCCACATGCCGGCTCCGATGTTGCCGCGATCAAGACGACCGCGCGCAAGGATGGCGACGACTTCATCATCAACGGCACCAAGATGTGGATCACCAACGCGCCGACCGCTGACTGGTTCTGCTTGCTGGCCAACACATCGGATGGCAAGCCGCACATGAACAAATCAATGATCATTGTGCCGGCTGACGCACCCGGCATTACCGTTGACAAACCGTTGAATAAACTGGGTATGCGCTCATCCCAGACCGCACAGGTGTTCTTCGATGATGTGCGCGTACCCCAGCGCAACCTGGTCGGCCAGGAAGGCATGGGCTTCATGATGCAGATGATGCAGTTTCAGGAAGAGCGCCTGTGGGGTGCAGCATCGGGGCTGCGCGGCTACGACAACCTGATCGACGCGACCATTGAATATACCCGCGACCGCCAGGTGTTCGGTATGCCGCTGTTGGACAACCAGAGCGTGCATTTCCGCCTGGCCGAACTGAAAACCGAAGTCGAGCTGCTGCGCAGCCTGGTTTATCGTGCCTGTGAAGAATATGTCAATGGCGGTAACGTGCTCCAGCTGGCCTCCATGGCGAAACTCAAAGCCGGGCGTTTGTCACGCGAAGTCGCAGATTCCTGCCTGCAATACTGGGGCGGTAACGGCTTCATGTGGGACAACCCTGCCTCACGTGCATGGCGCGACGGCCGGCTGGCGTCCATCGGCGGCGGTGCCGACGAAATCATGCTTGGCATCATCTGCAAGACCATGGACATCTTGCCCGGCAAGAAAAAGAAATAAGCGGCGCGCTTTGCACTGCAAGGAGAAAAGAGTATGTCTTTGCCAGACACACAGACACTTTTGCTGGAGCAGGACGGCCCGGTTTTACGCGTGACGCTGAACCGGCCCGAGAGCCGCAATGCCATGAGCCTGGCCATGGTCAACGAGCTGATGGCAGTGTTCGCAGCAGTAGCCGACGATCCCGCCGTACGCGTGATCGTTCTGCGCGGCGCCGGCGGGCATTTCTGCGCTGGCGGCGACATCAAGGATATGGCTGGCGCACGCGCACAGCTTGCCAGTGGGGAGTCCGACGCCTTCTATATGCTGAATCGCCGCTTCGGCGAAATGATTACCGCAACCAATGCGCAGCCGCAGGTTATTGTCGCGGTGCTTGAAGGCGCAGTACTCGGCGGCGGCTTCGGGCTGGCGTGCGTATCAGATGTAGCTATCGCCGCCGACGATGCACAGTTTGGCCTGCCGGAAACTGGCCTGGGCGTCATCCCTGCGCAGATCGCACCCTTCGTGGTACAGCGTGTCGGCCTGACGCAGGCCAGGCGCCTGGCGCTGACCGGCGCCCGTTTCAACGGCGCGGAAGCCGCTCGGCTGGGCATCGCCCATGAGGCGGTCCCTGCAGCAAAGCTTGATGAACGCCTGGCGGAAACACTTGCACAGGCTCGCCGCTGCGCCCCGCATGCCACACGCGTCACCAAGCAGCTGGTGCTCGATACACTGGTGCAGCCGCTGGATCAATTACTGGATCAGGCGGCGCGTGATTTTGCCAACGCCGTAGCCAGCGAAGAAGGCAGCGAAGGCACCATGGCCTTCGTTCAGAAACGTCTCCCGAAATGGGCTGAATAAAATGGGCACACATATGGCCGTCAACTCCGCCTTTGACAAGATTCTTATCGCCAACCGTGGCGAAATTGCGTGCCGTGTCATCCGGACGGCGCGCGACATGGGCTACCGGACAGTGGCGGTATTTTCCGACGCTGACCGGGAAGCCCTGCATGTGGCATTAGCCGATGAAGCCGTCTGTATTGGCCCTGCCACCGTCAGCCAGTCTTATCTCAACGTCGATGCCATTCTCGATGCAGCGCGCCGAACCGGTGCCAACGCCATCCATCCCGGCTACGGCTTCATGTCGGAAAATGCCGATTTTGCGCGCGCTTGTGAGGCGGCCGGCATCGTTTTCATCGGCCCGCCGGTCGATGCGATTCATCTGATGGGCTCCAAGCGGCTGTCGAAGATCGCCATGCAAGAAGCCGGTGTGCCCTGCATCCCCGGCTATGAAGGCGAACAACAGGACGATGCCAGCCTGATGGCCGAGGCAGAGCGCATCGGGCTGCCACTGATGATCAAGGCATCCGCCGGGGGCGGTGGCCGTGGCATGCGCGTCGTCACCGATAGTGCCGACATTGCCGAGCAGTTGCGCAGTGCGCGCAGCGAAGCACGCAACGCATTCGGCAGCGATGAGCTGATCCTTGAACGCGCCGTCATGCGCCCGCGCCATATCGAAATTCAGGTATTCGGCGATCGACACGGCAACGTGATCCATCTCGGCGAGCGTGACTGCTCCGTACAGCGCCGCCACCAGAAGGTGGTAGAAGAAGCGCCTTCGCCCGCCGTCGATCCGGCACTGCGCGAGCGCATCGGTGCAGCGGCAGTGCAAGCGGCGCGTGCCTGCAATTACTTTGGCGCAGGGACCGTGGAGTTTCTGCTCGACGCCAGCGGCGATTTCTATTTCCTGGAAATGAATACGCGCTTGCAGGTCGAGCACCCGGTGACAGAACTGATCACCGGGCAGGATCTGGTGGCCTGGCAAATTCGTGTCGCACGTGGTGAGCAGCTGCCGCTGACACAGGAACAGGTGAAGCTTGACGGCCACGCCATCGAGGTGCGCCTCTATGCCGAAGACCCGGCAGCGGGTTTTCTGCCTCAAACCGGGCCGGTACTACGCTGGCAGCCCGCCAGTGGCGATGGTGTGCGCATTGATCACGGCCTGCGTGAAGGCTATAACGTTGGCAGCCACTATGATCCGATGCTGGCCAAGATCATCGCTTGGGGAGATACACGCGACGATGCACGCCGGCGCCTGATCCGTGCGATCGAAGATACTAAACTGCTCGGCGTTCACGATAACCGCCGCTTTCTGGCCGCCATCCTGCGCCATCCCGTCTTTGCTGACGGCTCTGCCACCACCGCATTTATCGGTGACGAGTTTGCGGCTGATGCCAGCCTTGAGACAATCGCGCCGACTAGCCAGGACTGGGCGGTCGCGGCAGCACTGATCAGTCACAATTATGGGCAGACGGAGCGCGGCCTCACCTCACGCGGCGGCGGCCTGGCCGAGCAGCGGCTGCATCTTCAGAGCGATGGGTTGAAGCAGGATGTTGTGGTGGGCGCCGATGAGCGCGGCAAGCTGACCGTGCGCATCAATGACCAAGCCCATCACGTCCGCCTGAGCGTCGATCAGCAACAGGTGGAAATAGACGGCATTTTGCAGCCTCTCTCAGCCACACTGGTTGCAGGTGACGTCTGGCTGGCCGGGCCTGGGCTTGCCTGGTGCATTGAAGATCACACCTACGCTGCGCCGAACGTTTCCGGCGGTGCCGGCAGCGGCCAGATCCGTGCCCCCATGGACGGCGCGGTGCTGGATGTAATGTGTAAAGAAGGCGACACGGTGCAGAAAGGCCAGGTGCTTGTGCTGCTGGAGGCGATGAAAATCGAACACAGCCTCAAGGCAGATGCTGACGGCATTGTTGCCGCAGTAAATGTCAGCGCGGGTGATCAAGTGAAAAGTAAACAAATACTGCTATCCATATCGACCGAAGCCATATCGACCGAAGACAGCACCGAACTTGCTCAGGAGGGGCCGGCCAGTTAAGGTTAGCAGCCAAAGTTGACCGGATGTTAACGCGTCCTGCGGAGACGAATGTGCCGCCGTCACGGCCACCCTTCGTGATGGCGGCACAGAACTGATCGGTCACCGATATCGGTCACCGGACGTTGCCCACCATGCGATTACAATCACATGGTTCACCAGCTGCCAAACGGCAGCGTGGTTCTTGCACTTCCTTTGTGGTGCCCGGCAGAGGATCGGATGATTCTCCCGGGTGTGCTTGCTATCAGTGCCAATAAAAACGGAGATCCTATGAGCAACGCCGACGTTATTACGTTGCCCAAGCTGCTTTCTCGCCTGCCCATGGTTTTCAGCAACCTGCCAGGCTTGATCAAAGGTTCGAAGATGGGGAAATTTTCGGACCCGAACAAACCGATTGGTCTGGGGCTGGCCATTCAACGCGCCACAGAAATGAACCCCGACGGCACCGCTGTCGTCTACCAGGACACCCACCTGACGTATCGTCAGTTCAACGCCTGGAGCAACCGTGTCGCTGACTACCTGTCATCCATCGGCCTGAAAAAAGGCGATTCCATTGCTGTCGATATCGAGAACCGCCCCGAGCTGCTCGCGACAGTCGTGGGCGCGGCCAAGATCGGCGTTTGCTCAGCACTGATCAATACATCGCAACGGGGCAAGGTGCTGGTACACAGCTTCAACCTGGTGCAGCCCAAGGCGGCTCTGATCGGCGCCGAGCTCACCGACGCCATCAACGAAGTGCGCGATCAGCTGGAACTTGCCAGCGATCGTTTTTACTGCTGGGCCGATCAGGACACACTGGAAGATTCCGGCAGCGTGCCGGCCGGCTATCATAATATTGCCGATGCAATTCGCGACTGCTCCTCGGAGAATCCCGAGCAGGCAAACCGTATCTTCCTGAAAGACCCGCTATTCTATATTTATACCTCCGGCACCACCGGCCTGCCGAAAGCGGTCGTGTTCAATCATGGCCGCTGGGAAAAAGCGTATGGCGCCTTTGGCTTTGCTGCCGTGCGCCTGAAAAAAGACGACCGCATGTATTCCACCCTGCCCTTCTATCACGCTACGGGCATGGTCATCAGCTGGGCCTCCGCGATTGCCGCAGGCGCTGGCCTGGTGCTTGCACGCCGCTTCTCGGCCAGCCGCTTCTGGGACGATGTGCGGAAATACAACTGCACCGCCTTTGCCTATGTCGGTGAGCTGTGCCGCTACTTGCACGAGCAGCCGGCCAAGGCCAACGATGCCGACAACCGCGTACATGTCATCGTCGGCAACGGGCTGCGCCCCAGCATCTGGAAAGATTTCAAGGCCCGCTTCGGCATCGACCGTGTGGTTGAACTATATGCCTCGTCGGAAGGCAACGTCGCGTTCACGAACGTATTCAATTTCGACAACACCGTGGGCTTTTCACCTGTCGGCTACGCCATCATCAAATACGACAAGGAAAAAGATGAACCGGTGCTCGGCGCGGACGGCCACATGATCAAGGTAGCCAAGGGGGAAGCCGGGCTGCTGATTGGCGAGATCACCGACAAGACACCTTTTGACGGCTACACCGACAAGGATAAAACGGAGAGCTCCATCCTGCGCAATGTGTTCCGCAAGGGTGACGCTTATTTCAACACCGGCGACATGATGCGCGACATCGGCTTCAAACACGCACAGTTTGTTGACCGCCTGGGCGACACGTTCCGCTGGAAAGGGGAAAACGTTTCGACCACGGAAGTCGAGCAGATCCTGGACGGCGCCGATGATGTCATCGAATCCGTGGTGTACGGCGTGGAAATCCCGAACACCAACGGCCGTGCGGGGATGGCCGAGGTGCGCCTGGCCAAAGCGCACGCGTCCTTTGATTTCAAAACGCTATGTGCCCACCTCAAGCGCGAGCTGCCCCCCTACGCCATACCGGTGTTCCTGCGGGTGACAGAGGCTGCGGTGGATACCACCGGCACGTTCAAGCACCAGAAAAACAAGCTCAAGGAAGAAAAATATGACCTCACCAAACACAACGACCCTGTCTATGTGTTGTTGCCCGGGGAAGACTGCTACCAGCGCCTGACCCCGGAGATCCAGCAAGGGATCGACGGCGGCCAGTACCGCTTCTGATCACTGCTGATTGACGAAGAAGCCCCGGTACGGGGCTTCTTTCGTTTCTGCGGCCTCTAGATAAAGCCTCGTTGTACAGCCTCGTCACACAGCATCTCTAGACAGACGCTTCATACGATATCTTTGATACAACCTCTTCCCATACAGCGTCTTCGCACGCACCCCGCAGCCCGGCCCCTCGACTGCTTTCTTTTCTGCAGCTGCCGGCGCTCCAGGTACGCCCTGTGGATAAAATAGTGGACAATTCGTTCACAAGTTTTCCTGCCCGGAAAAGGTGTTACCGTAACGAAAGGTGACACTTTTGCCTCAAAAACCAAAATCGCATATATAACATAGACTTACAGAAGGAAAGGAAAGCAGAAACTCAGGTTCCGCTACTAAGTGAGAGCCGTTCAAAAACGTCTCGATAATGTGTACAACTCCACAAAACACTGCGCCCAAGCACCAATTTGTCCACAGAATCTGTGGACAACTTTGTTGAAAAGAGCCTGCCAAGCCCGTGGAACCACCATCTGGCCGGGCCCTCGCCGCCTTGTCGCTTTTTTGATCGCAAAGTGCAATCGGGACGCCACCTTCCGCCTTCAGGAAACGAAAGCCATCATTTTGTTCCCGGTTGCACAGCGGTACGAACCGAGTAGTATCTGAGTTGCACCAACAAGACCTCAGTGCCTGATAGCGGTGACGCCAGCAGCACCAAGGGGCTCGGAAAATACACCGAACAGCCATAGCGGAGATCGCCAGGGCTCGTTCAAAAAAGGAAGGCAATAGCCTCCAGGGCGTTGTGCGCTACAGCCCCATAAAAAGCCGCTCTCTCGCAGAGCGGCTTTTTCTTTCTGAGAACCATCTGGGCTCCCGCCGCTCGCCCTGTTAATCACTTCAAGCCCTGTGTCCGTACAAGCACTAAACGGCCCCTGTTTACGCGAACAGCCCCGTAGCGCGTTCGCCGCCACCACGCCGGGCAGCGCGCCGCGCATTGGCGCCCCGTACATGCGCCGGAAGATATGAAACAAACGACATCGCACAAGCCGCCGACAGCGCGCAGCCAAGACATTTATCAAATGACAAGCGAAGCGCAAACCAGCCGCTGGCTGGCCCGAAGGGTGAGCGAAGCGAATAAAAAATATTTATCGCTGAATGCCAGGGGATGCGGCGCGGATCTCGAGGAAGGAGTACTCCTGATCCCGGTGACGTAGTCCGGCGTTCGATCGTCTTGATGCTGGTGTTATTGATGCACTCGACGAGGCTGGTGTTCAACGGCGGTCGGCCACCGACAGACGGCCCTGCCACCCAGCGTCGCTAGCGTCTCCTTGTCCGGCATCGCTCGCTCCAAAAAACCATGCAACCCGAGCTCAAGAGGTCAAACCCACCGGTAGAAGGCGCTGCGGAAATCGGCGATAAACCAAAAAAAAGGGCCTCAGAGGGTGAGGCCCGGAAAATACACCACTAAGGGGATAGCGGTGTGCGCTACAACATCATTACCCTTTGCCTTTGGCATCCTTGCGCTTCTCAGCGCCGGCCTCAGGCGTGGAACTGGACATTTCGTCCAGCGCAGCAGTGAGTTCCTGAACTCGCCGCTGTAGCGCTTCCACTTCGCGCTTATTGGGAATTCCGAGACGCGACAACGCCTTGTTCAGCCGCTCGTCGAACGCCTTTTCCATCTTTTCCATCGTCTCACCGGTGCGACTGCGTACCCGCTCCTTGATCTCTTCCACTCGTGACTCGGATTTGTCACGGGTTTTGGATTCAAGGTCGCGCCCGGTATCCACCAGATTGTCAAAAAACCGACTGCCCTCTTCCTCTGCCTTGGCAAAGGCACCCAGACCAGCCAGCCAGATCTGATGGGTATATTTCCTCAGATCTAGAGGGCCACTACCCAAGCGGATAGACTTCGGCCGCTCCTCTCCGATTTCCTTCAGTTCATCATCATGCTTGCGGTCTGACATCGCTTATCTCCGAGATGCAATTCCACAAGTCGACACAATGCGGAAAACAGAAATTCAAAAATCAAGTCAAAACAAACAACCAGCAATCAGCGCAATTGCTATATGGCGGCAGTATAACGAGATTCAAGAGGAGGACACCAGGAAACTGTCTGACAATCCGGCAGGCTTCAGGCTTCAGGCTTCAGGCTTCAGGCTTCAGGCTTCAGGCTTTGGCTTTGGCGACTCATTGTCGCCGGGAGACGGGCGACCACCGAATAGCCCTATCCCGCGGGCCAGATCCTTCACGGCACGGCCGCCGCCAAGCAAGCCCAGGACGCGCTGGCGCAGCCGCTCTTCCAGCTCGTCGGCGCCCTGCTGCAAGCGTGCATCCACTTTTTGCTCAAGCCGAGGTGCGGAATAGAAATGCACCACCAGAAAAACCACGCTCAAGGTGACCAGCGACGACAACAGCGCCGCGCCAAACATCAGCCAGAACACCTGCAACGGCGCCATCAGTGCAAGCCGAACACGAGCAGCAGCTGCACCAGCCCGGCCATGAAACTGAGCACCCCGCCCACCATGATGAGAATCCACTCATCCTCCTGGAAGGCTGGCCGCAACAAATCCTGAAACTCCTCTGATGACAGCTCCTGCATCCGCTCGCGCATGATGCGCTCGACGATCACTCCGCGCTCGCGGTTGAACTCCACGTCCTCGAACGGCACCACAGCAAGATCCAGCGCCTTCTCTTCCACCGCTTTTTTCAGATCCGCATACCCGCCCGGCCCGACGGTGAGCTGCGCCGCGGTGCGCACTACGCCGCCTTCCAGCAGCGGCCGCAGGTGCCGCTTGATCAGCGCCTTGGTGCGGTCGGCACGCGGGCCATTGATGACCTGATACATGATGTTGCGCAACGTGACCACCTCGCTGGTGGTCAGCCGGGCAAAGCTTTCCGCTACATCCTTCTGCCGGCGCAAAAACAGCCCCTGGAGGCGTAACGGCCCGATCCGCACCGGGCGCACCGGGCGGAAGATGACGTTCAACGCCAGCCAGTTGGTGGCCGCACCGATCAAGAAGCCGCCCACAGGCAGAATCCAGTTGTTCGGCCAGAGGATAAACAGTGGCATCTGGATCAAGCCGAACAGGAAACCGAAATACAGGCCGGAGTTGGTCACAAAGCGGAACTCCGGATCGCCCACTTCGCGGAACATCTTGACCATCAGCGCTTTGTCTTCACGCATCTGGCCACTGATCATGTGCTTGAGATCAACCAGCTCCTCGACACGCTTGCTGATATCGTCGACGATGTTGTCCATGACTTGCGGCACAGCGCGCCGTGCCCGGCTGTAAACCCGCCGGCGCACCAGCAACGGCAGGTTTTCCCACAACACCGCGTTGCGCTCTGCCATGACCTCATCGGTATATTCCTCGATCCGGCCCTGAATACTGCGCGTCAGGTGCGCGGCGATCTTTTCAGGCTCCATCTGCTGGAAAAACTCGTCCACGCTGCCGATCTTGGACAAGGTCTGATCCACAAGGATGCCGGACATCTTCTCGGCCTTGGCCGGAATGATCCCCTGCCAGCCGAGATAGGGTGGTATCCCGATAAACCTGATCGGGTAAAACGTCATTTGCACGGCCAACCAGTTGGTGGCCCACGCAACAATGGCTGCGACCACCGGAATACTGGCGTATTTCCAGAAATCGGGATGCGAAAACAGAGATTCCACTAACGTTGCTCCCCTTCCCGAGGATTGTGGCTCAGCCACATGGCTGACCAGCCCTGGCCTGGCACACCGCGCACCCCCGGTTCCCGACCCGCCTCACCCGACCGCCGATGTGGCGTTGATGCCGGGGGCTCCGGCCAATGACGGGGCCGGCGCTGGCGGTAGTATAACGGCACGATTACCCAAGGTAAGGCTCCCTGTCGGGATTTCACGCCAATCATGGGTTGATCCGACAAGCTGCGTGTTGCATAACACTCTTTACCCTCAAGCCTGTGGAGGCTCTCGGCAAGAACCGATGGAAAACCATTCATCCTCCGTCACCCGCTTCCTGATGCTGGGTGCACTGGAAACGCTGATCAACCAGGCGATCGCCCATGAACCCCGGGCGCGTGATCGTCTGCAACGCCTGCATGGCACCGCCGTCCGTGTGCGCACGGAACGCCCGCACGCCGTACTCTATCTGTTGATCTACGAAGACGGTGTGGAAGTGCTGCCCGACTTCGACGGTTATGTGCATGTGCGCATCAGGGGCACGCTGGGCGCCATGCTGCAATGGGCGCTGTCGCCAAACGCGCCACTGCCGGAGGCCGATCAGATCCGCATTCTCGGCCCGGAAGATCGCATCGCGGTGCTGGCCACGACCATCAGCGAATTCAGCCTCTGGAGCATCGTTCGTAACTGGCTTGACGATCACGTACGCCTCAACGATTTGCTGGCCGTGCTGCGGCGGGAAGATCCGCAGTGGCTTGGCCGACTGCAGGGCCTGCCGCAGCAAGTTGACGCGCTCGCCACCGAAGTGGCGCACCAGCGTCTGTTGCAAGAAGAGGTTCTCGCTGAGCTGTTGCTGCTCAAGCAGGACATGCGCCGTGCACGCCGGCTTGATGCCGCTGGCATCATCACGGGCCTGTTGCTGCTGCTGGCCGCACTGGGCACGCTTACCAGCGTGCTGCCGGTGGCCGCCGCAATCAGCGCCACAACCCAAGCTATGCTGCTGGCCAGCGCCGGCTTCACTTTGCTGGTCTCGCGTTTGCTCTGGCATTGAGTTCAGGGCTTTGGCTTGCGCCGGCCAAACAGCGAGCCCAGCCGGTCTTCGACGATCTCCACACTGGTGCGTGCGATATTGCGTGTCGTGCCCTGCAACACCTCTCGTGTCGGCAATGCCGTCACGCCGTCGACAATGCCCCGCCGCACCGCCTCTTCGACCTTCGCCGCCATCAGATCCGCAGCTATCTCCGCCTGCTGGCGTAGCAGCGTTTCCAGATCCTGAGCCACACGCGGCCGTATGTGCAGGTTCATCCACAGTGCCAGGGCCGTCAGTGTCAGCAATGCCGAAAGCAATGCGGTCACCACGATCATCAGCCAGTCCATTCCGCCCTCCTGCGCCGAGGCGCAGCACTATAATCGGATCACATTACGATGCACTCGCGCTCGCGTATATGGCGCATCGGCATGGCGCTGCATTATGGCGGCAACGCCAGCGCCCGCCAATGACCGACGAGCAGGCCGCGGAGGGCTGAAGACGTCAATCGACGCCCCTTCGTAACCTCCTGATGTTGCTTTGTTACCAGCTGAAACCAACGCTGGCTATGCCGCTGTGCGCTGCACTATGCTCTGGCAAGCTCCCTCTCGGACAAATAAAAAGACCAAGATGCCAGACACAGTTTCACAAAAAACCAGCGGCCTCGGCCCCGCACGATTGCGCATGGCTGATCAGGCGCTTGCCCGCCAAGCGTCATTCTGTCTCAGGCGAGACATGCCATTGCAGCTTCTCGCGTTGCAGTTGACCAACTATCACACGCTAGGCCGATCGCATGGGCAGCGCCTGATGCGGCGCATGCAAACCCGACTGACACAAGCCATCAACCACCTGAAACGTGCGGAGGACTGGCAATGTGCGTGGGGCGACGGCCACATGGTGTTCTGCTTGCCGGACACCTCCGCACGGGGGGCACAGCAACTGGCACGGCGGCTGCTCCGGCAGTTGGCGGAGCACCGTTTCCATTATCAGGGTGCGTCGCTCAGGTTCGAGATGCGGGCCGGCCTCCATACGCTCTGCCTGGAAGGTGGCAAAGCGCCAGATTATCGCAAGCAGATCATGCGGACGTTGCACATCGCTTGTCACGGCGCCGAGCCGTTGAACGTCAGCCCGCAGCTCCAGCAAGCGCTGGCAGCACCACCGCCGGCGGCCGCTGCCGCACCTTCGCGGCAATTGCGATTCCTGCTGCAACAGCTGGATGAGCCAGCCCGAGCCAGGCTGGTGGATGAATTGCTGCTCGCGTCTGTGCGCGGCTGATCAGAACCCTTCCAGCACCACCTTGCCCCGAGCCTGATGGGATTCCATCAAAGCATGTGCCCGGCGCAGGTTTTCGGCATTGATCGCGCCGTAATGCTCGGTGGCGGTCGAGCGCACCACGCCCTGCTCCACCAGATCGGCCGCTTTCATCAAGATCCGGTGCTGTCTGATCTGATCATCCGTCTGGAACAGCGAGCGTGTGTACATGAATTCCCAGTGCAGCGAGATGCTCTTGCGCTTGAACTTGCGTACATCAAGCGCCATCGGATCATCAATCAGGCCCAGTCGCCCCTGCGGCCGCAGTGCGGCAACAATTTCATCAACATGCGCATCGGTATGGGTGAGGCTTGCCACATAATCGACCTCCTCGATCCCTACTTGCGCCAGCCCTTCCGTCAGTGGCCGGGTATGGTCGATCACTTTGTGAGCACCTAACGACAACACCCAATCGCGTGTGGCATCACGAGACGCAGTGCCGATGACGGTCAGCCCCGTCAGCTGGCGCGCCAGTTGAACCAGCACCGAGCCCACCCCACCGCCAGCGCCGATCACCAGCAACGTTTTGCCCTGGCCACGGCCCGGCAGCACACCGAGGCGATCAAACAACAGCTCCCACGCAGTGACGGTGGTCAACGGCATCGCCGCTGCATCGGCCGCACTGAGGTTTTCGGGTTTGCGCCCGACAATACGCTCATCCACACATTGATATTCCGCATTGCAGCCCTGCCGGCTCACATCGCCCGCATACCAGACGGCATCGCCCGGCCGGAACAACGTCACCGCATCACCAACCGCCTCGACCACGCCCACCGCATCCCAGCCCAATATCTTGATGCCGCCCTGCTCCGGCGCGGCACTGAGGCGGATCTTGGTATCCACCGGATTGACGGCAACTGCCTGCACCTTTACCAGCAGATCCCGAGGCCCCGGCGCAGGTGTATCCAGCGTCACATCCTCCAGCGCAGCGGGATCGTCAATGGGCAGAGACTGGCGGTAACCAACGGCTTTCATCAGCAGCTCCTTGTGGTCTTGCGTTGTGGTCTTGCGGTCGTCACGACAGCGTTTGCCGTCGCCGTGCGATCAAGGCTTTTCGGCCAGCAATACGGCACGGCGTGGCGCCGGATAGCCTTCACGGGTGCGGCTGGGATCCTGCGGATCGAGAAAATCCGCCAGCGACTGGAAGCGCATCCATGGCGTGCTGCGCTGCTCTTCCAGCGAGGTGACGCCCTCATCGACGACGCGTGCATCACGGAAACCGCTGCGCTCCAGCCAGCGCAGCAACATCGCCGAGCTGGGCAGAAACCAGACATTGCGCATCGCCGCGTAACGCTCTTCCGGCACCAGCACCTGCTGCACATCGCCTTCGATCACCAGCGTTTCCAGCACCAGCTGCCCACCTGGGCGCAGCGCGGCCTTGAGTTCGGCCAGATGATCCAGCGGCGAGCGGCGGTGATAGAGCACACCCATGGAGAACACCGTATCAAAGGCCTCCACGCCCTGCGAGAGCTCTTCCAGCCGCAGCGGTGCAAACCACACCGGCACCTGTGGCTGATAACGGCGCACCGCCAGAAATTGCAGCAGAAATAAAGGCGTGGGATCGATGCCCAGCACAAAACCGGCACCTTCTCCCAACATGCGCCAGCAGTGATATCCCGAGCCGCATCCCACATCCAGCACGCGACGGCCTGCCAGCGGTGCCAGATGCGGCTGCACACGCTGCCATTTCCAGTCGGAGCGCCATTCGGTATCGATCTTCACACCAAAGAACTCGAACGGCCCTTTGCGCCAGGGCATCAGGCCAAGCAATGCTTCTTTCAATGCTTCGGCTTGCGCCACCGGCAACTGCCCTGGCTCCCCGATCCTCACCGTATCTTGCTGCCAGCCCACCGGCGCCGGCACGGCCGGCAGCCGGGAAAAAGCAGCCAGCCAACGGGCCAGATCACCATGCGGGGCGGTGAGCAGGCGCTTGGTCGCAAGCGCAGCCGCCTCAACATCCCAGGGCGCCAGGCGTTGCGCGGCAAGCGCTGCGTGCAGCGCAGCCACATACTCGCGCATCGACGTCTCGTCACTCATCAGCGAATGGCCACCAGGGAAAGAAAATTGAAACAGCGGAACCAGACGTGCACGCGCTGAAAGCCCGCCTGCGCAAGCCGCGCCTCGTGCGCTTCCAATGTCTCGGGAATCAGCACATTCTCGATGGCAGTACGCTTCTGACTGATCTCCAGATCGCTATAGCCGTTGTTGCGCTTGAAGGCATGGTGCAGCGCTTGCTGCAAGGTGTCTTCTTCCGGGTCCGGGAAGCGGATTTTTTCCGAGAGCACCAGAATATCACCGGGGCTGAGGGCACCGGCGACACGGGCGACAAACTCATCCCGATCCGCCAGCGGCACAAACTGAAGGGTGAAATTGAGCACCACTACCGAGGCATTTTCCAGCTCCGTGGTGCGCACATCTTCGCAGCGCTGCGTAACGGGTATCGCTGGCGCTTCGGCGGCCAGAATGGCTGCCGCCCGCTCGACCATGGCGGGCGAATTGTCCACCGCCACAATTTCGCAATCACGATGCGGCACCAGCCGCGCCATCGCCAGCGTCGCCGCACCCAGCGAGCTGCCCAGATCGTACAGCCGGGTGCCCGGCCGCGCATAGCGTGCGGCGAATACCCCAATCATGTCGATCATGGTGCCGTAACCCGGCACCGATCGCCGGATCATGTCCGGGAACACCTGCGCCACCTGCTCATCGAAGCAGAACCGCGCCACGTCATCACGAGCCTGAGCGTAAAGATCATCTTTCATGGGAGGCCAGGCAGCAAAACAAAGGGAGTGCATTCTATCCCATCGCTCATGCCAGCCCCAAACCGGCGCCATCGTCTTTGATGGCAGCCGCTGCTCGGTTGAAGTACCGGCGCGCAGCCAAAGCTAAGGAGATCAAGAGAACGCGATTGAGGAAAGCAGATGCTGCTGCCACACAGCTCACCTGTGCGAAGGCGACGCGGTAGCAGGTAACGATAAATCACCGGCTGAGTTTTTCAGCCATTTTGATTTTGTTTTGCAGCTGCCGAAAACGAAAAAGGGCCAGCAGCTGTAAGCCACTGACCCTTATCGTTTTTTGGTCGGGACGGTAGGATTTGAACCTACGACCCCTTGCACCCCATGCAAGTGCGCTACCAGGCTGCGCTACGCCCCGAAAAATGTGCCCTGAGCAGTGCTCGGGGCGGCGGGCATCATAACGGATTCCCGCGCGTATGAAAACATTGCTGGTGATCAGGCGCGCAATACGTCGAGCACGTCTTCCAGTTCGACGATCATTTGCCGGATCAGCTGGTGGTAGTGGGTGGCCTGTTCGCCGCTGGCGCCATCGGTCAACTGCTGCCGCGCGCCGCCGATGGTGTAGCCCTGCTCATAGAGCAGGCTTCTGATCTGGCGGATCATCAACACGTCCTGGCGCTGGTAGTAACGTCGGTTACCACGGCGTTTCACCGGCTTGAGTTGCGGGAATTCCTGTTCCCAGTAACGCAGCACATGCGGCTTCACATCGCACAGATCACTCACCTCACCAATGGTGAAGTAGCGCTTGCCCGGAATCGCAGGGAGCTGGTCGTTATTGCTTGGTTCCAGCATAGGCCTCAACTCGTTGTTTCAGTTTCTGCCCCGGACGAAACGTCACTACGCGCCGCGCAGTGATCGGGATCTCTTCGCCGGTCTTGGGGTTTCGGCCTGGCCGCTCACTCTTGTCACGCAGATCGAAGTTACCAAAGCCTGATAACTTCACCTGAATATTGTTCTCCAGAGCATGGCGGATTTCCTCGAAAAACATCTCCACCATTTCCTTGGCTTCACGCTTGTTCAGGCCAAGCTCCTCGAACAGCCGCTCGGCCATGTCTGCCTTGGTCAGCGCCGCCATCAACGGTCCCTCGAATTACTCTCTCAAAGATGCGTTAAATTCTTGTTTTAGCAAGGTTAGTACCCCTGCTACAAGGTCGTTTATTTCCGCGTCCCTTAGGGTGCTCGAACGATCCTGGAAGGTCAAGCCCAACGCCAGGCTCTTGCTGCCTTTCTGGATGCCATCTCCCTGATATACATCGAAAAGCCGCACTTCTCGCAGGCGCGAATCACAGGCTCGGCGCACGCCGTCCAGCAAAGCGCCCGCCGTCACCTCTTCCGGCACCACGAAGGCAAGATCGCGGCGCACGGAAGGCTGGTCTGAAAGCGCACTGAAGGCCGGCACTCGGGCCTGCTCGATGACGTCCTTGCGCAATTCGAAGAGGTAGATATCCGTTGGCAGATCCAGCTTCGCCGCCAAGGCGGGATGCAACCGGCCCAGCCAGCCCGCTTCCTGGCCATCCAGCGTAATGCGGGCACTCTGGCCGGGGTGCAACACTTCATGTTCGGCGGCCTCGAAGCGGTAGTCCTGTTGACCGCCAGCGGCCAGCAACGCCTCCACATCGCCTTTCACGTCGAGAAAATCGACCTTGCGCGTGGCATCGTCAAAATGCTGCGGCCGGGCGCTGCCGAACACCAGCCCGGCAAGCATGGGTTCCTGGAGCAATGCACCCCCTGCCTCCGGCACAAAGCGCAGACCCTGCTCGAACAGGCGCAGACGATTCACCTGCCGGTTGAGATTGCGCTGTGCAGCGGTCAGCAGCCCTGCCCACAGAGTGGTGCGCATCACCGCCAGCTCGCTGGAAATCGGGTTGGTCAGTGCCAGCGGCTGTGTAGAGGGCGCCAGCGCGGCCTGCATGGCCGGATCGACAAAGGTGTAGGTGATGGCTTCCAGATAGCCTCGGGCGCACAGCAGATCAGACAGCCGCCGTGCCGAGAGCTGTGTTTCGGATCGGGAAACGGAGCCCCCCTGAATGGTGGGCAAGCGCGTGGGCAGCCGGTCGTAGCCGTACACCCGCGCCAGTTCTTCTACCAGATCCTGCTCGATGGCCATGTCGAAACGCCAGCTCGGCGCACGCACTTGCCAGTGGCCAGGGCTGGTTTCGGTCACCGCCATACCCAGGCGGGCCAGAATATCGGTGATTTCATGCTCGGGCAGCGCCCTGCCGAGCAGGGCTTGGGCACGCTCCGCTGACAGGCTGATCTCGGTGGGCTGAGGCACATGCTCCGGGGAAGAAGCTTCGCTGACCGGCCCTGCCTCCCCACCCGCAATCTCGATGATCAGCGCGGTCGCGCGCTCCATCGCCAGCGCTTGCAACGACGGATCGACGCCGCGCTCGAAGCGATGGGAGGAATCGGTATGCAGGCCATAACGGCGAGCCTTGCCGGCAATCGCGAGCGGGGCAAAAAACGCGCACTCAAGAAAAATATCCTGTGTCGCATCTGATACCGCCGACGCCTTGCCGCCCATCACACCCGCGAGCGCGAGCACCTGTGCTGCGTCTGCGATCACCAGTGTATCGTCACGCAGTGTCAGGCTCTGCCCATCCAGCAGCTCCACAGTTTCGCCTTCTTGAGCCAGGCGCACGTTGATGCCGGCTTCCAGTTTGGCCAGATCAAAGGCATGCATCGGCTGCCCGAGCTCCAGCAGCACATAGTTGGTGACATCCACCACCGGGTCGATCGGCCGCAAGCCGGCGCGACGTAGCCGCTCCACCATCCACAACGGCGACTGCGCCGAGGGGTTTATGCCGCGAATGATGCGGCCCAGATAACGCGGGCAGCTTTCAGGCACCGAGATCGCGACGGGGAACTGCTCATCGTGAGCGGCGGCCACCGGCGCGATGGCGGGCTCTGTCAAAGGCACGCTATTCAGCACGCTGACTTCCCGCGCAATGCCGCGCACGCTCAGGCAGTCGGCGCGGTTGGGTGTCAGATCGACTTCGATCACCTGATCGTCGAGTTGCAGATAGTCGCGAATATCCCGGCCCAGTGGCGCGTCATCGGGCAGTTCGAGCAGGCCATCAATGAGGTCTTCAAGCCCGAGCTCAGAGGCGCCGCAGAGCATCCCTTCGGAGGGCTGGCCGCGCAGCTTCGCCGGCTTGATGCGAAAATCGCCAGGCAGCACGGCGCCGACACGAGCGAACGGCACACGCAAACCGGGGCGCACGTTCGAGGCGCCACACACCACCTGAAACGTGCTGTCGCCATCAAATACCTGGCACAAGGTCAGTTTATCTGCGTCCGGGTGCGGTGCCGTCTCACGCACCTCGGCCACTACAACGCCCGTAAAGGCCGCAGCAGCCGGCTCCACGCCGTCCACTTCCAGACCCGCCATGGTGAGCTGATGAACAAGTTGCTTGGTGTCCAGCTTCGGATTGGCCCACTCACGCAGCCAGGATTCATTGAAACGCATTGCCGCCTCGTTCCCTGTGCCCGCGCTTCACCAGCGCCGGCTTATTACTTTTGAACGCTGCCGAGAGAGCAGCGCCGCACTGATTCAGTATGGCTTTCTCAGGCAAACTGGCTGAGAAAGCGGACGTCGTTTTCGAAGAACATGCGCAGATCGTTGACGCCATAGCGCAACATCGCCAGCCGCTCCACGCCCATGCCAAAGGCAAAGCCGCTGTATTGCTCCGGATCGACGCCGCCGTGCCGCAGCACCACCGGGTGCACCATGCCGCAGCCCATCACTTCCAGCCAGCCGGTGCGTTTGCAGACGCGGCAGCCTTCGCCTGCACAATGGGTGCAGCCGATATCCACTTCGGCAGACGGCTCTGTGAACGGAAAATATGATGGCCGGAAGCGCACTGGCAGATCGTCCTGCTCGAAGAACGCGCGCAGGAAAGCAGCAACAGTCCCACGCAGATCGGCGAAGGTAATACCTTCATCCACCAGCAGGCCTTCCACCTGATGAAACATGGGTGTGTGTGTCAGATCGGAGTCACAGCGATACACGCGGCCTGGCGCAATGATACGAAACGGCGGCTTGCCGTTTTCCATTACCCGAATCTGCACCGGCGAAGTGTGCGTGCGCAGCAAGCGGCCGTCGCCAAAATAAAAGGTGTCGTGCATCGCTCTTGCGGGGTGATGGCCGGGAATATTCAACGCCTCGAAGTTATGGAAGTCGTCTTCGACTTCAGGGCCTTCCGCCACGTCGTAACCCAGGGTGGCGAAGAAATCCTCGATGCGCCGACGCGTGCGGGTAACCGGATGAAGATTGCCCGCCCGTTCGCCTCGTGCCGGCAAGGTGACATCGATCCGCTCGCTGGCCAGCCGCGCGTTCAGCTGCGCCTGCTCCAGTCCCTCGCGCCGTGCCTCCAGCGCTTGCTGAACCTGATCGCGCACCTCGTTGATCAAGGCCCCCGCCTGCGGGCGCTCTTCTGCGGAAAGCTTGCCCAGCCCCTTGAGCAACTGGCTGATCTCGCCTTTCTTGCCCAGGTAGCTGACACGCACTTCATCCAGCGCACGCAAATCAGTAGCGCTTTCCACTGCCGCCAGCGCCGCTTGCGTCAATGACTCCAGGTTTTCCATGCCGTTCTCCGCCCGTCTCGGGCATTGCGCCGAACAGGCATGGCCTGTCGGATCTGTGCCGTAAACTGTTCCGAGGCCCGGGCCTCGCTGTTCGCCGCCTGCCTGTAGCGCGACGAAGATACCCCAATAAAAACGGGGGAAGAGCGCGAGCTCTTCCCCCGTTTCATACCGCCGGGCAAACCCGACGGCGTGTCATGCGCTCATGGCAGACGTTCAGGCGGCGAGGCTCGCTTTGGCCTTCTCGGCCAGCGCGCCAAAAGCCACCGCATCACGCACTGCCAGATCCGCCAGCACTTTGCGGTCGATATCAATGGATGCTTTTTTCAGGCCATTGATCAGACGGCTGTAGGACAGGCCGTTAGCCCGCGCCCCGGCATTGATACGCACAATCCACAGGCGGCGGAACTGGCGCTTGCGCACCTTGCGGTCGCGGTAGGCATATTGCCCGGCCTTGATGACGGCCTGCACCGCTACGCGATAAACACGGCTGCGGGCACCGTAGTAACCCTTGGCCTGCTTCAGAATTTTCTTGTGCCGGCGACGGGCCTGCACACCACGCTTTACTCGAGCCATTTCAGATCTCCAAGAACCGTTTCAATTTATCCAGCGTTGAATGCAGGGCTCAGACGCCCGGCAGCATGCGCTTCACCAGCGCGATATCCGAAGCGTGCACTTCGGTCTTCGGCCGGAGCTGACGAATCCGCTTGGCGGATTTCTTCGTCAGGATGTGGTTCTTGAAAGCCTGCTTGCGCTTGAAACCGGAGGCGGTTTTCTTGAAACGCTTGGCTGCCCCGCGATTTGATTTGATCTTCGGCATTGTTTTGCTCTCTAGACTTAAGCTGCGTTACGTTCGCTGCGTTACGTTGGCTCAAGCAACCGGAAATCCGATTACTTGTTCTTCCGCTGGGGAGCGATGACCATGATCATCTGCCGGCCTTCCATATTCGGACGTTGCTCGACATTCCCCAACTCGGCGAGATCCGCTTCCACCCGCTGGAGCAATTGCAGCCCCAACTCCTGGTGCGCCATCTCCCGGCCACGGAACCTGACGGTTACCTTGGCCTTGTCCCCTGCCTCGAGAAAGCGCATCAGGTTACGAATCTTGACCTGATAATCGCCATCATCGGTGCCGGGGCGAAACTTCATTTCCTTGACCTGTGTCTGGCGCTGCTTCTTGCGCCCTTCTTTCTGCTTCTGCTTGAGATCAAACAGATGCTTGCCGTAATCCATGATTCGGCATACTGGCGGCTCTGCATCAGGCGAGATTTCCACCAGATCGAGATCTTTTGCCTGGGCCGCTGCCAGAGCTTCTTCCAGACTGACCACACCTACCTGATCACCGTTTTCGTCAATCAGGCGAACGTTTTCCAGCTGAATCTGCTCATTGATACGGGCGCGTTTATCGCCACCCTTGCCAGCACTCTTAATATTGGCTACTCCGGTTCATCATTACTCTGTCGATCACCACGGCCGCTTCGCTACCTTGCGCAGCCCGGGATATCGACCCGCACAGCCATTCGGCTGATCGCGCATTGTATAGACGGCCCCGCGGCGACACAAGCTTTTCGCCGGGGCTAATCGGTTGTTTTCAACGGGATTTGGCAGCAGTTTGCCAGCACACCCGGTGCCCGGCATGCGCCTGGAGATTGAAACTGGTAGGCACGAGTGGATTCGAACCACCGACCCCCACCATGTCAAGGTGGTGCTCTAACCAACTGAGCTACGTGCCTGTCACGAGGGCGCTATTCTACAGCCAGCGGCGTGGCTGTCAAACAATTTCAAGCGCCTGATTTTACTGGCCAATCGACGCGGAATGCAGCGCGAAGCGATCCAGATCCCGCACGAACGCCGCCTGCACATCGTTGATCAGATCGAAAAGCTCCTGCGATGCCGCGTTGTCCGGCACCAGGCGGTCGCTGACGATGCGCATCCCCAACCGCACCATGAAGTTGTCCAGCGCCTCGAAGCCGCCTTGAGCGCGCAGCTCGGCAAGAGCCGCCTCGCTCTGGCGGAAGCGCACCTCGCCGCTGATCCCTTCCCCATCGTTGCCCTCGGCAGCCACGGTGAGAAAATCCAGCGCCAGCTGATCGATCGAGCGCGGCAACACGAAATTGATCACGCCGGCGGGCATGATGCCCAACGCCCGGCCACTGGTGCGCACGGTGGGCACTTGCACCAGCTCGCCATGAATAGCAGCGCCAGTGGCGGCAGGCTGGTAGTGGATCTCGCCGCGCAAGCCCGTTACTTCAGCCATGATGCCGTAGATGCGCACCCACATGTCCACCTCAGCGGTCAGGCGCCGCTCGCTGCCATCCAGATGTGGCCGGGCGCCTTCGACAGCCCGGCCGTTGCGGGTAGCCACCGGTTGGCCATCGCGGATCGTCATGCTCAGCTGTGCGCGCTGCTGTTCGGAATCCAGCCGCAACCGAGCCACCTCGCCGTACTCGTCATTGAGACGGGCATCCAGCGTCAGCACCTGGCCCAGGCGATCCAGATAAGCAGCCACGGCCGGGTATCGCTTCGCCAGTTGCGCCCGGTTCACCCGTACCGAGGCATCAACACGACGATCCCGCACACCGGCGTCGGTGGCGACCAGCAACTGCTCGATCTCTCCCACGCCTGCAGCAACTTCCCAGATGGCCGGGTAGGCTGCCCACACTGGCGCCAGCGCATTCACTTCATGCGTCGCCAGGCCAGGGTTCATCACCCGCACCTGATCGCGATAAATGCCCAGCGCAGCACGCTCATCGGCAGCCTCGCCCGCCATCAGGCGCAGCAGATCGCGGCTCGCTTCGAGCACCGATGGCCATCGCATCTCACCCAGCCCGAGCCGCACCTCGCCGCGCAGCAGAAAATGGGTGCCGCGTGCGCCGTCCATTTCTCGCGAGCTGACCCGCAACAGCGTGTCCCCCATGGGATAAGGCTCACCGCCGATGAAATCCAGCGGGTGCCCCGGCGGGGGCGGACCGACGCGATAACGATCATTTTCGCGACGGCTGAACACACGAATCTGGCGTTCGTCACCGGCCTCGTGAGGCAACATGCGGTGGAAACCGCGCAAATCGAAACGCTCCAGAGAGGCCAGCAAGGCATCGAGGAAGTCGCGTGTTTCACCCTCGTACTCGGTGCCATGGATCAGCACCTGGCGAAGATCAGCGTAGGCATACATGCGCTCCAGCGCTACGCCCCTGTCACCATCGCCGGCCAGAATCACCGCCGGCCGCCAGCCACGCTCCATGATGTCTTCGGGCACGGATTGCCCATAGGCCGCCGTTGCCAGAGTGGCGACCAGTACCAGCCCCCACCCCGCTACTCCCTTCATCTCTCTTGCCGGTCTTGGCTTACACCAGGAAAACATCAGCGCCGCCTCGCATAGCACTATCGCCTTCCAATTCTGGAAAGCAGCACGCCGCTGTCCCATGCCCATGAAGCCATCACCCACGGCTGCATGGTCAATTCACATCGCTTAACCGGCCAGGAAGCCGGCCTCGCGCAACTGTGCAATCTGATCGCGCAACCGT
The DNA here is from genome assembly GCF_023051175.1 of Alcanivorax quisquiliarum. Lineage (GTDB taxonomy): Bacteria > Pseudomonadota > Gammaproteobacteria > Pseudomonadales > Alcanivoracaceae > Isoalcanivorax > Isoalcanivorax quisquiliarum. The sequence goes on from NZ_JALKII010000001.1 coordinate 538,231, forward strand.
GCCGCCTGCTCAAACTCCAGGTTGCGGGCATGCTCAAGCATCTTCGCCTCCAGCTCGGCAATCTGCCGGGTCGCTTCGGCTGGTGATGCAGGCACGTTGTACTCCGCTTCATCTTCCGCCAATGCTATTTTTCTGCGGCTTTTACCATGCTTGCCGCCGACGCCGGTGGAGTAGGTATCTTCCAGAATGTCGCGGATCTGTTTGTTGAGCGCCGTCGGGGTGATGCCGTGCTCGGCGTTGAACGCAATCTGCTTTTCACGGCGGCGCTCTGTTTCTTCTATGGCGCGCTGCATCGAACCGGTGATTCGATCCGCGTACAGCACTGCGCGCCCATTGAGGTTGCGCGCCGCCCGGCCGATGGTCTGGATCAGCGAGCGATCGGAGCGCAAGAAGCCCTCCTTGTCCGCGTCAAAAATAGCCACCAGCGACACCTCGGGCATATCCAGCCCCTCGCGCAACAAGTTGATGCCTACCAGCACATCGAACTTGCCCAGCCGCAGATCACGAATCAGCTCCACCCGTTCCACCGTATCCACGTCGGAATGCAGGTAGCGCACCCGCACCTCGTGCTCTTGCAGGAACTCGGTGAGATCCTCGGCCATGCGTTTTGTCAGCACGGTAATCAGCACACGCTCGTTGCGGCCGACGCACTCGCGGATTTCGCCGAGCACATCGTCCACCTGAGCCAGCGCGGGGCGCACCTCGATCAGCGGATCAAGCAGCCCGGTGGGTCGCACTACCTGCTCCACCACCTGCCCGGCGTGACGCTCCTCATATGGCCCCGGCGTGGCTGACACGAAGATCGCCTGCGGTGCGAGCGCCTCCCACTCTTCGAATTTAAGCGGCCGGTTATCCAGCGCCGAAGGCAACCGGAAACCGTACTCCACCAGCGTTTCCTTTCGCGATCGGTCGCCTTTGTACATGCCACCGATTTGCGGCACGGTAACGTGTGATTCATCCATCACCAGCAACGCATCAGCGGGCAAGTAATCAAACAGTGTCGGCGGCGCCTCACCCGGTGCACGGCCGGAAAACAGACGCGAGTAGTTTTCCACGCCGTTGCAGTAGCCAAGCTCCTGCAACATCTCCACATCAAACCGCGTGCGCTGCTCCAGCCGCTGCGCCTCCACCAGCTTGTTCGCCTGCCGCAGTTGTTCCAGGCGCTCGGCCAGCTCGGCCTTGATTTGCTCGATGGCCGCCAGCACAACATCTCGCGGCGTCACATAGTGGCTCTTGGGGTAAATCGATACCCGTGCCACTTTGCGCAACACTTCCCCGGTGAGCGGATCAAAGATGCTGATGTCCTCGACCTCATCGTCGAACAGCTCCAGGCGCACCGCTTCGCGGTCTTCGTCGGCGGGAAAAATATCAATCACATCTCCGCGCACACGATAAGTCGCACGGCGAAAATCCATTTCATTACGGGTGTATTGCAGCTCGGCCAGGCGACGCAGCACCGCTCGCTGATCAATGCGATCACCTCGCACCACGTGCAGCAGCATGGACATATAACTGTTGGGATCACCCAGGCCATAGATCGCCGATACCGACGCCACAATAATGGTATCGCGACGCTCCATCAGCGCCTTGGTCGCCGACAGTCGCATCTGCTCGATGTGCTCGTTGATCGCCGAATCCTTCTCGATGAAGGTGTCCGACGAGGGCACATAGGCTTCCGGCTGGTAATAATCGTAGTAGGAAACAAAATACTCGACAGAGTTCTCGGGAAAGAACTCACGAAATTCGCTGTAAAGTTGTGCCGCCAGGGTCTTGTTCGGCGCCATCACGATGGTGGGCCGCTGCACCGCCTGGATCACGTTGGCGATGGTGAAGGTCTTGCCGGAGCCGGTCACCCCGAGCAGCGTCTGGTGCGAGAGGCCATCCTCAAGCCCCTCCACCAGTTCGGCAATGGCGCCGGGCTGGTCGCCTGCGGGCTGATAGTCGGCGCGCAGGCGGAAGCCAGCCTCGCCTTTGCCCCCGGCTGGCGCCTGTTTTGACTGGGAATCTGAAGGAGCTGGTGCCATTTCGCCGGGTCCTCGGATCAGGTAGTATTAGCCGCCCGCGCGCCTGCCAAAGCCAAAGCGCGCCTCCAACCCACCCACTCGATGAACGAGGAGTGCATGTCCGAACTGCAGCTTTCCGACCGCGTACAACGCATCAAGCCCTCCCCCACCCTGGCAGTTACCTCCCGTGCCGCCGAATTGCGTGCACAGGGCAAGGATATTATTGGCCTGGGGGCCGGCGAGCCTGATTTCGACACGCCGGATCATATCAAAGATGCGGCCATTCAGGCGATCAAGGCCGGCAAGACCCGTTACACCGCAGTGGACGGAACGCCGGGGCTGAAGCAGGCCATCATCGCCAAGTTCAAGCGGGAAAACGGCCTGGAGTACAGCGCCAACCAGATCCTCGTTTCCAGCGGCGGCAAGCAGAGCTTCTTCAACATGGCGCTGGCCATGTTGAATGACGGCGACGAAGCCATCATTCCGGCACCCTACTGGGTCTCCTACCCGGACATGGTGCTGGTGGCCGGCGGCGAGCCGGTGATTCTCGAAACCACCGTCGAGAGCCGCTTCAAGGTCAGCCCCGAGCAACTGGAAGCCGCCATCACGCCGAAGACACGCCTGTTCGTGATCAACAGCCCCTCGAACCCTTCCGGCGTAGCGTACACCGAGGAAGAGCTCAAGGCGCTGGGCGAGGTGCTGCGCCGGCACCCGCAGGTGCTGATCGCCACGGATGACATGTACGAGCATATCCTCTGGACCGGCAAGCCGTTCGTGAACATTCTCAATGCCAACCCGGATCTGTATGACCGCACCATCGTGCTCAACGGCGTCTCCAAAGCCTACAGCATGACCGGCTGGCGCATCGGCTACGCAGCCGGCCCGGCGAAGCTGATCGGTGCCATGAAGAAAGTGCAAAGCCAGAGCACTTCCAACCCTGCGTCGGTCAGCCAGGAAGCCGCGCAAGCAGCACTGGAAGGCTCGCAGGAGTGCGTGGCGCACATGGTCGAGGCGTTCAAGGCACGCCACGACTGGCTGGTGGCAGCGCTCAATGCACTGCCCGGCGTAACCTGCCTGGCAGGCGATGGCACTTTTTATGCCTTCCCGGATTTCAGCGGCGCCATCAAGGCCAATGGACTGAAGAATGATCTGGAACTGGCCGACAAGCTGCTGGAAGCCGGCGTGGCACTGGTGCCCGGCTCCGCCTTTGGTGCGGAAGGCTGCTTGCGCCTGTCATTCGCAGTCAGCCTGGATACATTGAAGGCCGCTGTGTCGCGTATTGAAGCTGCACTGACCAAATAAGCAGCAAACGCACCCTCGGGGTATTGACCGACCACGGGGGTGTCACTACCATACGCGCCGTTGCACGTTATTCCGCCTTAGCTCAGTCGGTAGAGCAACTGACTGTTAATCAGTGGGTCGCTGGTTCGAGCCCAGCAGGCGGAGCCAAAACAAATACCCCGGTCGTTAGAACACACTAACACCGGGGTATTTTTTTATGCCTTGGGTAAACGGTTTGGTTAGTAGCTCACATGGCGCCTCAGTATGGCATTACGCGTGGCGCCTTCTGCTAAAGTAACGCCAATCACAAAATACTGGCCATATGGCCAGTTATCGTATACAAACAAGCGTAAGCTTTCGAAAACCATAGCTGACAGGCTTCGTGCGCCGGACCGAAAACTGGAACCGGGTTGTGGCATTTAACCTTGACGATCAGGGGATCAACCCGCACCTTCATCAACGGGGCCAATGGGCGAGCAACCTTCATTACCAAGGAGGGGTTGTGTACGACGTTCTCACCGTTGCCGACACCATCCTGAAGGCTGCTAAATCTCGCGATCGGAGACTCACCCCGATGCAGCTCATGGAACTTGTTTATATTGCCCATGGATGGAACTTGGGCATGCGCAATATTGATCTGTTCCAGAATCGGATTGAAGCGTGGCAGTATGGTCCGGTTATTCCCGATTTGTACCATGCCACAAAGCAGTTCGGGCGCCGCCCTCTATGACTCTCGCCCAAACAGCTTGGCAAAATACAGTCTGTTCTTTTTTGTGGCGGCATTGGCGCGGTCATATCTTCGCTGATAAAGCGCCAAATGGATCGGCTTGAGGCCAGCACCAAAAACTGACGTTTTTTTATAACCCCACACTATTTCGCGCCGAGCCTGGCTGCCCCCTCGCAGGATTGGCAGCGCTCGTGCCGGCAAGCACCATGACCTTTTCTCGTCGAGTCCGACGAGGCCGATTATGACTCAATATTTTTTCACCGATTAACACGATAACCGCGACCAGCGAACGTTGATACGACGTCAAGCGCGGTGCTTACGCTCCTTATCAAGCGGCGGCACCTTCCAGCGTTGAAACAATAAATACTGCCAAAAGCGGCAATACGCGACTGGCAAAAACTTTCAGGCTCGTTGGCGGGGTGCTCGCGATGAACACGCTGAGCGCCTCGGCAAGCTGCGTTGCGGCCTTGATGATTGTATCGGTCGCGACTGGTTGGCCACGGCAGCTTGCACTGCCTGACTCTGATGGCAAGGCGTGTCGGCTGCGTGGCTATTTAATCAAGCGATAGCGCTGCTCCCGGTGCGGCAAAGCGGCGTCACAGCAGAGCAGAACAGCAGCCACCAAGAATATGGAGAAAAAAAGCCCGGTGCAAAACGACAGCCCAAGGGAAAAAGCAGGAGTGCAAGAATGGAGAAAAAATAACCCCGCCGAAGCGGGGCCTGATCTTGCCAGGTGATTCTCGCCTGGCGGGTGTCCGGTCAGTGAAAGACCGCCACCGTTTTTTCCGGCACGCTTTCGGAAGCGACCAGCGAAGCGGCTGCTTCGCCGCTTGGCGCATAACCCTCGACATGGCTGCGCAGCAGCGCCCGCAAGGCATCTTCATCGCCCTGCTCCAGTGCGTAGCGGAATGCTTCCAGCGCCGCCTCGATTTGCGTCAACGGCAGGAAATCCTCCCGCGCTTGCATGATCATCGCATGGTCGGTGCCCAGGCCATCATCGCCGAACAGCAGCTCTTCATAAAGCTTCTCGCCCGGCCGCAGGCCGGTGTAACTGATCTCGATATCGCCCTCCGGGCGCCGGTCGTCACGCACCGTATAGCCCATCAGGCGAATCATGGTGCATGCCAGATCGTAGATGCGTACCGGCTCACCCATATCCAGCACAAACACTTCACCGCCATTCGCCATCGAGCCCGCCTGGATCACCAACTGGGCGGCTTCGGGAATGGTCATGAAGTAGCGGGTCACATCCGGGTGCGTCACGGTAACCGGTCCGCCGCTGCGGATCTGCTCGCGGAACAACGGCACCACTGAGCCGGAGGAGCCAAGCACGTTGCCAAATCGAACCATCGAGAAAAGGGTGTCACTGCCCCGCGCCGACATCGCTTGCAGGATCAATTCGGCAAAGCGTTTGGTGGCGCCCATCACGTTGGTGGGGCGAACTGCTTTATCCGTAGATACCAGAATAAACCGCTCGACCCCCGCTTCTTCCGCCGCCTGGGCGGCGGTGAGGGTGCCAAAGATATTATTGCGCACGCCTGCCGATGGGTTCATTTCCACAATGGGAACATGCTTGTAGGCGGCCGCGTGGTAAACCGTCTCGACGGCATGGCGGCGGCAGGTCGCCTCCAGCAGGCCACGATTGATAACCGAGCCGAGCACGGCGACGATTTCCAGATCACGGCTGGGCCGCAACTGGGCCAGCTCTTTTTCCATGCTGTAGAGCCCGAATTCGTTGTGCTCCACCAGCACCAGGCGCTTGGGCGCCAGCTGGACGATCTGCCGGCACAGTTCACTGCCGATCGAGCCTGCGGCGCCGGTTACCAGCACACTGCGGCCGGTAATGCAGGCATGCAGCAGGTCCTCACGGGGCGGCACCGGATCGCGACCAAGCAGATCCTCGATGGCCACATCGCGCACCTCCTCGATGCGCGCCAGTCCAGCGACGATATCGCTCATTGCCGGCACGGATTTGACCTGCACGGAAAGCTTTTCCAGAAAAGTGATCACGCGCAGCCGCTGGGCCCGTGTGGCCGATGGCATGGCCAGCAGCACTGTGCCCACGCGCCCCTGCCGGATGTAACGGCTCAAGCCTTCCCGGTTCAATACCGGCAGCCCTTCGATGGTCGTGCCGTGCAATGACACCCGATCATCAACGAAAGCGAGCGGCAGGAATTCATGGCCACTGCGCAGTGCGGAGGCGAGCTGAATCCCCGAGTTGCCGGCGCCGTAGATGGCCACGGGCACCCGGTGGCGCCGGCCATTCACCGCCCACGCGAGATAACGTCGCAGCACAAAGCGGCTACCGCCAAGGTAAAGCACGCCCAGCGCCCAATAGATGATGAACACCGATCGTGGCGTACCGTGGGCGCCGAACAAGTAGGCGGCGCCGGCCAGCACCAACGCGCCCACAGTGATTGCCGAGGCGAGGGAAATAGCTACATCGCCGCTGAGGTACCGCACCATGCCACGGTAGAAACCGAACACATACAGAAAAGGAACGGTAAGCAGCGGCGCCGCAGCAATCAGCCACGGCTCCTGAATCACGGGGAACGGGTGCCCTACGCGAACGGCGTAGGCAAGTACAAAAACCAGCGAAAGTGCCAGCAGATCGGCCAGCAGCAGGATCATCTGCTTGGTCGATCGCGAAAGCCCCAACAACCAGTGGTGACAACGTTCAAACTGTTCCATCAGTTCATGTCTCCATACGACACCCACAACGCAGTGCCGGTGAGCCAATATCCTGCAGGATTGCCCCGCAAGCTGCCGCGCCCGAACGCCCGTCGATATCACCAGCTCCAGGCCGGCGACACACCGCCTGACCTGCCGGTTACTACCATTGTTACCAAGGGTGAACGGGGAATCGCCGTGCCATCATACTCCGGGCCAGCGGGCTGTCCATAGGTAATGCCTTGCCGTCTGGCGGCTGAAAGCGCCCTGTTCCCAGACAGGGCGCATCATCAACCGATCAGGTGCTGCTCTCGCAGCGCTGTCAGCACCGCCTCGGCGGCGCTGTCGTCGTCCTGAGCCAGCGGCGCGAGTGTTATTTCGCCCTGCTCGGAACGGGCTGCCAGCTGTCGCGGCCCATCTGTGCCAGCAACGTCGATCACCAGCAAACCCGCGCCCAGCAAGGCATTGGCGGTGTCCTCACTGCCCTCCCCGAGCAATACCGGGTAGGCGCCGGCTGCAAACAGCGCTGCCTCCAGATACTCGGCAAAGGCGGCCGCCCCCTCGCCACTGACGGTAAGCCGCGCTGCCTGTTGAGACAGTCGGCGAGCACGCAACTCGGCGGTAACCGGCGGCAGGCTTTTACGCCCTTTTACGTCATCCGCTTCGGAAATCACCATTCCCGCGCCGACAGTCACGTTGCTGAGGCGGTCAATCAGGATCAGGCTGCCCGTTGCGCGGCACACCTGATACGGGTCGAAGGCCACGGCGCGGGTCAGCTGGATGCGGCACAGCGCGATGCCGTTGAGCGGCAACTCCCCTGCTTCGTGTTTCTCCAGCGTGTTGACGTCGATCTGATGCTTGATCTCGGTAATCTGGCCGCTGGTGAAGGTGGTGCCGAGCTTGAAATCGTAGGTCTTGCCGATCACCAGCGGCTGCTCGTGCATCCAGACCACATGCGCCATGAACGCATGGCCCAGCGTCACGGTATCGTCCGCTGCCACCAGCATGTCGCCGCGAGAGATATCAATTTCATCGTTGAGGGTGAGCGTAATCGCCTGGCCTGCAAACGCCAGTGGCTGCTCTCCCTCCCAGGTGACCACCGACTTGATCGTGGACGTCTTGCCGGACGGCAGCGCCTTCACTGCCAGCCCCGGCCGCACTTCACCAGCGGCGAGCGTGCCGCAGTAACCCCGAAAGTCCAGGTTCGGGCGATTCACGTACTGCACCGGCAGCCGCATCTTGCCCAGCACTTCGCCGCGCTGGATCGGCAAGGTGTCCAGCAATGTCAGCAGCGGCTGGCCCTGATACCACGGCATCTGCGTGCCCTGATGCACCACGTTCTCGCCCACCAGCGCCGACATCGGCACATAATGCACATCCGGCACATTCAAGCCGGCAACGAACTCGGCATATTGCTGCCGGATCTCGTCGAAGCGCTCCTGGCTGTAGCCCACCAGATCCATCTTGTTGATGGCGATGACAAAGTGGCGGATGCCCAGCAATGCACAGATGAAGCTGTGCCGGCGCGTCTGAATCTGCATGCCATAGCGAGCATCAATGAGCAGAATGGCCACCTGCGCGGTGGAGGCACCGGTGGCCATATTGCGGGTGTACTGCTCGTGGCCGGGGGTATCGGCAATGATGTATTTGCGATGATCGGTGGCAAAAAAACGGTACGCCACATCAATGGTGATGCCCTGCTCTCGCTCGGATTGCAGGCCATCCACCAGCAGCGCCAGATCAACCGCCTCGCCGGTGGTGCCGTGCCGGGTGCTGTCCTTGGTGATCGCGGCCAGCTGATCTTCGAAAATAACCTTGCTGTCATGCAGCAAACGGCCGATCAGCGTGGATTTACCGTCGTCCACACTGCCGCAGGTGATGAAACGCAGCATGTCCTTGGTTTCGTGCTGGCGCAGGTAATCTTCAATGTTGTCGATCTGCGGTGCTTCGTACATGGCCATCTCCGATGGCAGTTGCGGGCCGCGAGCTGCGATCCCCTTCGGGAGCGCCCGAGTCGCTCCCCCGACAACTGCTCATTTCCTTTGTCGATATGTCAGTGTGCAGGCGATAGCGGGAGCCGGCGCTTGCCGGCAATAAATAGCCGTTATCAGAAGTAGCCTTCGCGCTTTTTCTTTTCCATCGAGCCGGCTTCATCATGATCAATGGCGCGGCCGGAGCGCTCCGAGGTGCGCGCCACCAGCATTTCCTGGATGATTTCCGGCAGCGTTTGCGCGCGAGATTCCACCGCGCCGGTGAGCGGGTAGCAGCCCAGCGTCCGAAAGCGCACATGTAGCTTCTGCGGCTGCTCCCCGTCCGCCAGCGGCAGCCGGTCGTCGTCCACCATCACCAACATGCCGTCGCGCTCTACCACCGGTCGTTCTGCGGCGTAATAAAGCGGCACGATTTCAATGCCCTGCAAATAGATGTATTGCCAGATATCCAGCTCGGTCCAGTTCGACAGCGGGAACACGCGGATCGACTCGCCCTTGTTGATGCGGCCGTTATAAAGATTCCACAGCTCCGGGCGCTGGTTCTTCGGGTCCCAGCCGTGGAAACGGTCGCGGAAGGAATAGACACGTTCCTTGGCGCGGGATTTTTCCTCATCGCGCCGGGCACCGCCAAACGCTGCGTCGAAACCGTATTGGTTGAGCGCCTGCTTCAGGGCCTGCGTCTTCATCACGTCGGTGTATTTGGCGCTGCCGTGATCAAACGGGTTGATGTTGGCGGCCACGCCATCCGGGTTGGTGTGCACCAGCAACTCCATACCGGCTTCTTTGGCCATCTTGTCCCGGAAGCTGATCATCTCGCGAAACTTCCAGGTGGTATCCACATGCAGCAGCGGGAAGGGCGGCTTGCCAGGCGCAAACGCCTTGCGGGCCAGGTGCAGCATTACCGAGGAATCCTTGCCAATCGAGTACATCATCACCGGGTTGTCGAACTCGGCCGCGACTTCGCGGATGATGTGGATCGATTCAGCCTCCAGCTGCTGAAGATGGGTCATGCGATGTTCTGGGAGCACCATAGCGTCAGTGTCTTCAGGTTACGGCGGCCGCAAAAACCGCCTGAGGATAGAAAAAAATCAGGGCCGAATCATACACCAAGGACGGCCGTTAGGCACCCGCAGCCGGGCGGCCGCTATTGGCAGAGCAGCACCGGCCGGCGTGTGTCGCGCTCGATCATGGCCAGCCGCGTCAGCATCGCCAGCGATGCGGAATAGTAATCCTGCGTGGCCAGATCCCGCGCCTCGGCAGGCAGCTGGTGTTCTTGCCGCAATAACGCTCGCACCGCCAGGCCGCCGGGAGAAAGACTGTATTCCGCCTGTCGGCCATTGCGCACATCGACCCAGGCTGGTGGCGCCGGCTCCTCCCAGAAGCGCTGGATATCGCATAGTGCCTGGCAGCCATGGTGCGCCTCGCCCCACATGAAAAACAGCGGGATGCGCACCGCTTCAAAACCGAATCTCGGTGGCTGATCCGGGGCCGGCGCCACGCTGCCATCGGCGGCCAGCGCCAGCCAGTCCGGCGGCAATTGCAGGACACCCGTGCGGCTTTCATCCAGCAACTGCTGCGCATCGCGATACAGCGCCTGCCACGGCCCGCCAGCATCCACCCGATGAAACTCACGCAGCGCCGGCATCACCAGATAGGATAAATTCAGGTGGAGCCGGTCATCGTGCTCGAACCCGTCACGCCCCGGCAGCAGTACCGTGTAGCCGCCATGCTCACGCACCAGATGGCTGGCAATATCAGCTCGCACCCGTTGCGAGATATCCCTATAGTGCGGCTCGCGCCAGCGCTCCCAGGCGCGCCACATGGCCCAGGCAATCATCAGATCACCGTCGCTGGCATTATTGCGATCATGCACCGGCGGTTCCTGCGCCGGATCGTAGCGCCACGCGCTGAGTGCATCACTGCGTATTTGCAGATTTTCCTGCGTCCAGCGCCAGATCAGATCGAAGCGCTCGCGATCCCCCTGTGCGACCGCCAGCAATAGCCCCCATCCCTGCCCTTCACTATGGCTGACGCCGCCGTTACCCGTATCAATGACCCGGCCACCGGGCGTGATGAACAGTGCCGCATACGCTTGCCACAACGGATCATCAGCGATCAGACTGCCGCCGCTGCGCCCGCCCGGCTGAGCACAGGCATTCTGACTCAGGCTCCAGAGCAGCAGCCAGAGGAGGCCGAGGCGGCCTGACTGGTGCAGCGGCGCTTTAGCCATACACAAACTCCAGCGGCGCATCCGCCCGCACCTGGCTCGCCCGTATCGGCACCACTTCGCCGCCGCCCTGCTGGCGCAGCCAGGCACCATAGATACCTTCAAGCACGGCTGCCAGCGATGCCGGCCACTCGTGCTCCACACGCACGTCCACCCTCGGCCATGCACCATGCACGATATGGATACCGTCGCCCTGTGGTTGCATAGCACACCAGCCCCAGTTGATCCGGTGCCAATGCGTATTGATGGCCGCCACCATTTCTTCCAGTGTGTCGTAACGCTCCAGTGGCATGGTGTCGGCCATGCAGGCGCCCAGGTGGCGCAGAAAATCTTCGGCCTGATCCCCCGCCGTGGCTTTCAGCTCACGCATCAGCACACCCAGAAACGCCCGCCATTGCCGGCTGCCTTGTTGGGATTCGTGGTACACCACACTGCGTGCGAGCCAGTCTCGCCCGGCCTGCTCATCGCTCACTGTCCCTGCTCCATCATATAGTTGAGGTGGATCAGCGCAGACGTCTCGGAATATTCGCCAAAGGTATCGTGGTCGATCCGTGCGCCGAACTTGAGGCCGGGGCCGATCAGATAATCCATCCCCAGCCCCACATTCAGGCCCAGCCCGCTGTCGCTGTCGGCGCTGTATCGCGAGGCCGGCAGCACACCGGAGGTGGCGAGAATATCCATCCACATCTGCTCACGCGGGCGGGTGGGGAAATACGCGCTTTCCTCCTGGCTGTAGCTCTGGAACCCCGGCGCAAACGTAGCGTGCCAGGTAAACCGCTGACGGGTCTGGCTGTAGGTGATCGGCACCGACAGGCTGACAAAACTCTCCGGGCTGAAATAGCCCCCATGGCCGAGCGTGAAGTAGCCGAGATTGTCGCGAAACCCCATGTAGTTGACGTTAACACCGGCCTGTAGCGAGCGGTACTGCTCCCGGATCGGGCGCAGATAAGTGCCCAGCCCGATCAGCACAGCGCGGTTGTCCGCCACCTGGCGGCCGGTATAGCGGTACAACCCCACATTGCCGTAAAGCCCGAGATAGCCGTCGTCATAACTCAGGCCGAGATCGCCGCCGGTACGCACCACGCCGCCCCAATAACGGCCGGTCACCGGATCTTTGACACCGCCATAAGACAACAGGCTATCGGTGACAGCGCGGCGCTGTGTGCGCAACAACAGCCGCGCCCCTGGCGCAATTTCCGGCTGCCAGAGCAGGCCGCCGACAATATTCTCTACCTCGAACCCAAGCGGCGAGCTGCCGATATCCGCCTGAAAAGCGCCATCCTGCCAACCCAGCGACAAGCCCAAGCCAGCCGCTGATTGCGCATCCGGGGTGCTCGCTGCGCGGGAATACGCAATGGCCCGGCCCCGCAGTGATGTCACCAGTTGCTCGAAACCGACACTGCTGGCGAGGTAGGCCGCGGCGCTGGAATCATCCAGCGACAAATCCGCGCTGCCGAATTCGCGGATCAGAAAATCGTCCACAAACGCACGCTGGGCAACACTCAGCGCATCCAGATCCAGGCCCGCCTCGAATAACAGATTGCGTGACGCCGCCGACTCGAAATTCAGCTCGGCGGTGCGCAGGCTGGCTTCCAGCGCGGCCAGCTCTTGCGGCGTTGCCGTGCCGGAGGCAATTGCTGCATCCAGCAGCTCCTGCGCGGCGATGGCGTTGCGGGCCGCTTGCGTGCCTTCCAGCAGCAGCGGCTGTACACCGGCAAGCGTGTCATCCAGCTCATCGGCACCGGCAACCAGCGAGCCACTCCCGAAGCGCGACCGGGCATCACCCTTCACCGAGCCGGAGTTGAGAAATACCGGCGCGGCGCTCAGATTCAGCCGCCCGCTTTCAAACGGCACCACCGAAAGCGCTACCTCGCCGCGCACTTCCGTCAGCCCGGACAACCCCGATTCGCCATCGCGATGACGCAACGCCAGCGTGCCATCCACCTGCGGTGCCAGCTCGCTGTGCAGCTGATCCAGAAAAGCATCGATCTCCGCGATGCGTGTCATTTCTGCCGGCAGCGGCCGGCGGCTGCCCGGCGCTGCCGAGGGCGGTGCATCCGGCAATCCATAGGCGCCTGCACCGGAGGGCCGGTAGGCCGGGGCATCAGCGGCCCAGTTGTCGTAGCCCCAGCTCTGCCAGGCCGTGGCCGGCGGCGCGAGCGGCGCGCTGGCATCCCCGCTGCGGGCGGTGCCGTCGGCGAGCGCCGATGCGGTATCGAACGCCTCCGAGGCATAGCGGCGCTGGCTCCCATCACTGGGCTGCCAGCTACCCGGCGTGGCGTGCTGGCCGGGCAACCAGGCACCCCGCTGCGTGGCAGCGGGCGCCGGCGCGCTGGCCATTGCCTGCCAACGGCTCTGGCGCCCCGCCCCACCCTTGCGGCGGAACGGATTACGCTCAAGATCGGCCAGCACCTCGGCCTGCCACGGATCGTGCCGCGCCAGCGAACGCGCCTGCTCTGCCTCACGCGCTTGCCGTGCCAGCCGCTGGGCTTCGCGCTTTTCACCCTGTAAATGCGCCGTGCGCGCCGCCAACAGAAGCAGCGGAGGCTCCGTCAACGGCGCCGCATCGGCCAGCAACTGCTCGGCCCGGCTGGCATCGCCTGCGGCCAGTGCGCCCTGAATCGCGGCTTGCCGGGCGTCACTGCTGCCGGCTTCCCGCGACAGCACATAATCCTGCACCTGGCGTGCTTCGTCGTGCATATCGCCTTGTTGATAAAGCCTGCTTAATGCCAGCAACAGCGGCGCGTCTTCCGGCGCCCGATTGAGCTCGCGCACCAGTTCGTCGTATGCCTGCGCCAGTGCACCCTGCTGGCGCAAGCGATCCGTGCGCGCCACCACCAGCCCGCGGCGGACATCTTCCAGCTCGCGCAGCGTGGCGAGTTCACCCGCAGCAACCTGTGCCAGCCGGCGCAACAGCCGCTCGGCCTCGAATTCCTCGCCGGCCTTGGCCAGCACGCTGACATGATCCAGATAATGCTGCGGTTCGATGTCATCGCTTTGTGCCAGCTGCGTGGCCAGGTCACGGCGCACCAGCACCAGTGCCAGGGTTGCTTCGCCGTGCTCCACCAGTGTTGCCGCTGCCGCGCCCAGCTCACGCGCATCGGTAGGTGGCGCGTTGTAAAGTTGTTGCAGGGCACGATCAACTTGCCAGGGGTCGTTGCTGGTGAGCGTAAGGTCCAGTGCCGCGATGCGCTGGCCGCGCTCCGCCGCCGCGAGCAGCGCCCGGCTGTCTGCGTCGTGCTCTGTCGCCGGGATGCGGCGCAGCAGTTGCACGGCGTCATCCCAGCGCGCCTGATCCGCAGCCAGCACTGCCGCAGCACGCAGCCCTGCCGGCGTGGCCATGTCGCCGCTGACCGCCCACATCAGCCGCTCCGCCACCGCGGGCTGGCCCCGCTGCTGTGCCAGCCGCGCCAGTGCCAGGCGCACCCAGGGATCATCCGGTGCCAGCGTCAGGGCCTGTTGCAACAGGGCTTCGCCGCGCTCGGCCTCGCCACGAGCGATCAGTATTTCCGCATCTTCACGCAGCACATCGACGCGCTGCTGGCGCACATCAACCTCGCCCCGTGTGACTGGCGGCAGGCTGGCGAAGAGGCGTTCAGCCTCATCAAAGCGACGTTGCGCCAGCAGCGCGTTCGCCAGCCCGCTGCGGGCGGCGATCAGGCTCTCGTCTTCTTCCAGCAGGGCGCGAAAATGCCGCTCGGCAGCCACCGGCTGGTTACGCCGCAGCAGGATATCGCCCTCCAGCAGCCGCGCATCACGGCCACGCTGGGCGTCCTGCGTCAGCGGGATCAGGCGCGCTTCAGCGGCGTCGTAATCTTCTGCCGCGACCAGTTCGCGCACCGCCGCCAGCTCGCCGTAGAAACGTGCGCTGGCCAGCGCATCGCGCCATTGTGACGCCTGTTCCGGGGCCAGTCGGCTGGCACGCGCAAGCGATACCTCGGCGGCCCCGAATTCCCCGGCCCGCAGTTGCACCAGCCCCAGGCCCGCCAGCGCCTCGGCATCGTTCGCGTCCGCTTGCAGCGCACGGTTGAACGCCGCACGGGCTTGTTGATCGGCCTGCCGATCCAGCGCCGCATACCCGGCAGCGCGATCGGCACCGGGCATCGGGCGCTGGCTGTCGGCCAGCTTCTGGCGAATCGCTGCATCATCGGCAAAGCGCGCCAGATAGCGGCGGAAATAACCTTCGTGCCGCTGCTCTGCGGGCAGCCACATGAGCGCCTGTCGCCAGAGCTGGCGGGTGCGCTCATCGACGCCTTGCTCGGCCAGTTGCTCGAACATGCGAATACCGTCGGTGCGGCTGCTCTCGCGCCAGGTCAGCACCTCCGCCAGCGCAACACTGGCGGCACGGTCGCCGGGGCTTTGTGCCACCAGCTGCTGCAACCCGCGCCGGGCGTTATCCCATTCCGCCGGCACGCCGGCCATCGTCTGGTAGTATTCCAGCGCCAGATCGGAGGGTGGATCATCCGCTGGAAACAGATCGTGATAGCGGCTCAGAGCGGCCTGCGCCTCGCCACTTTGTGCCAGCCGTCGCGCTTCCGCCAAACCAGCGCTATCGACCCTGCCACGGCGGCGCAGCTGCTCCAGCTGACGGGCTTCCAGGCTATCAGGGGCCGCCCGCCCCAAGCGGGCGGCCCAGCGGTTAACTGCGGCTTCGTCGCCTTCGTTCATGGCCAGGCGTGCGAGCCGGTACAACGCCTGGGGATCATCCGGGGCGATATCCAGCACCCGCCGCAAGGACTCTGCGGCAAGATCATTGCGCCCGTTCGCCTCCCAGAATTCGGCCTGCCGGTACAGCGCCCGCAGGCCATCATCGGCGGGTGGCGCCTGCTGCGCGAAAGCGGGATTACCGAACAGGCTGATCAGCAACAAACCGGGCAACACTATGGCGCGTAACAGCATCATGCAGTTCATCCGTTGTCCTGTTGATCTGGCGGCAGATTCGAGCGGGCCTGGCCCAGCCGTGCCCGTTCGCGCGCCTGGAAGCGGGGATACATCAGCCAGACCAGCAACAACAAAATGCCCGCCATGACGGCGAGCACGATCAAGGGCCGAGTATTGAAGAACCACTGCAACCGCCCGAGCACGCTCATGTCGCCGAAAATATAGCGCGGCCCGAAACGGTAGCTATACACGCCCTGCTGCTGATCCAGCAACACCATGTCGCCGCGTGCAGCGGCGCCCACTGCATCTTCACCCAGACGCGTTACCAGGGGCGGCAGATGCGCGCTGTCGGTGGCGCCGACCAGCACCACATAACGCTGTGCATCAAAGGGAGATCGCTGCGAGAACAGCCCCGCCGCATCGGTGCGGCTGGTCAGCGCGCGATCCGCTGCACGGCGCTCCTGCAACCAGTCGCCGCGCAGCAGATTGTAGAGCCGGTCGCGTGTGTCGATGCGCCGGACACGCAGGCGGCCATCGCGCACCGAAAGCCGCCCATCCCCCAACGCTGCCGCCACCACCGGCTCATCCAGCGGCGAGATCACCAGCAGATGGCGTTCACGCATTTGCGAGAGCATCGGCGCGCCCAGCGCCACGGCCACGTTATGTGCCGGCAAGCCAGTGGCGCTGCCGATACGGCCCAGGGCTTGCAGCGCTGCCGCCAAGGTGGCCCGATCCGGCTGCGCTGGCAGCACCAGCGCCGTGCGAGACAAATCGGCATAGCGAGTGAAGGGATAGCCCGCCGCAACAAAATGGGACAGCTCCGGCAACGTGGTGTGGTAATGGGCACGGGAGAGATCCAGATAAGAGGTCGCATCGATCTCGCTGACCACATCGGTGGGCAGGCTCGGATTGCACACGGTGGGCGGCTGATAATGCTGATTGAAGTAAAATGACAAGCGGTTCTGGCCATGAATCTGTTCTGGCGCCACATGCACGATGGCCTGCTCCTGGCGAATATTGAAACCCAGCGCGCCGGCCGCCTGCTCCAGCACACCACGCCGGTTGACCGGTAGCGATGCCAGATGCTCGCCATTGAGCGCGACATCCAGATAAGAGCGTTCCTCATCCAGCCAGGCGCCTTCCGGGAAGCGATAAAAAATATGCAGCGGGATCGTTTCCCCCGGCCACA
This sequence comes from Alcanivorax quisquiliarum, assembly GCF_023051175.1. GTDB lineage: Bacteria > Pseudomonadota > Gammaproteobacteria > Pseudomonadales > Alcanivoracaceae > Isoalcanivorax > Isoalcanivorax quisquiliarum. Next base: position 555,200 of record NZ_JALKII010000001.1, read on the forward strand.
TGAACAGGTTCGGCGCCGCCCGAAAGCTGATGTCGATCAGGCCCGGATAAATACCACTGACGCGCAGCGCCTCTGGCGAGGCCAGCGTAGCAAGCGGCAATGGTGCACGCGCCGCCACCCAGCGCGGCGCGTCGTAGGCTTGCCGCTCGCCGGGTGTGACCGGTTGCGCCTCGGCGAAGGTGCCCTCCATTTCATCCGAACGAAATGCGAGGAACCGTGCCGCTTCGATCAACCCCTCGCTATCCGGCGCATGCAACACCAGCAGCTTGTAAGGCGCTGCGGTCGGGTGATCCATCATGGTGATGCCCGGTGCCTGGTGCGCCGGCATCTCCAGCCCCGGCAACGGCGATTCGTCCGTACTGAATACCAGCGCATGACCCGAGGGCAGGCGCCCCATGTTCACATCAAAACGCACGCCACGAAAATCCGCCTGCGCGCCGAACCAGGAGGCGAGGATGGCCGCCGCGTGCACTGTATCGGCATCCGGCGCCTCGGGGAAAACCACCGACAAGCTCTGCTGATCGGCCGTGTGGGAATCCGCGAACGGCCGGGGAAACACGCGCAGATCATTGGCAATCGGCAGCTGCAACAACGCCGCATACAACTCCGAGGCCGGCTCAACCTTGGCCCAGATATCCATATCCAGCGGGTTGTGACACTGCTCATCCACCACGCCTTGCAAGCGGAAGTTGAGCCGGTTGGCAGTAATCAGCTGCGCTGGCGGTATGTCGATTTCCACTTCGGCTTCGCCACCTCTACCGGATAACGGCACGCTGGTGAGCACGCGTCCGTTGAGATCAACCTGCAAGGCACTACGCTGCGCCACCAGCGCGGTTGAAAAGCGAACTTTCAGCCGCAGCCGCGCAGCGGTGGCCAGGCGATCACTGCGCAGCGCAAAGCTCACGCCAGCCTGCGACCCATCACCACGCAACAACAAGCCATCCGGCTGGCCCATTTCCCGCAGCGTGATAATGCGAGCCGCCGTCACATGCCCTGCCTGCACGGCTTCTGCTTCAAGCGCCAGCACCGGCCGCACCGCCAGCAATACCAGCCCCAGCACCAGTAACAACAGCGCCAGCCGCATCGCCCAGCGCCATGCCGATCCGCTCGCCACCGGAGCGCTGGCGCCGGCGCTGCTACCGGCCTGCATCCAGGAGGTGAAAAACAGGCCGGCGATGGCCCGCACCACCGCCCAAAGCGATCGCAGCGGGCGATCCTGCGGATGTTCATGATCCGGCAACCAGGCATCAGCGCGGCCCATCAGCACCCGCACCAGACGCCGCCGCAGATCCAGATCCATTTCCAGAAATTGCAGCCGCACACCACCGCTGTCGCTGGCCACCAGCCTGGCCGGCACCACTACCAGTTGATCTTGAACGCGCACTTCCAGTGCTTCCACGGCCGCGCCCAGGGCGTCGCCATCAATGCCCACCACACGCGCACCACCCATGGATAAATCTGCTGTCCTGCAACTGAAATTACGGCCATCTTTCAGGTATAACGAAGCTGGCAAGGCCACCTCGATCCTGATTGCAGCGCGGGTCTGCTTGCGCTCGCGGGCTACCGCAATGGCCGCCAGCAACGTCGTCAGGCTGAAGCTGGCCCAGAACAGATTGAGCAGCATGACGTCACGTTCAATACCGTAATACTCATTCCAGAATAACCGCACCGCGCCCCAGCCCACGCCGGCGAGCAACAGGAAGGCAACAATCAGGTGCGGCCGCACGGAGTGATAATCGAACATGCCTTTTTCCAGCAAGCCGCCTTTGTCAGTAACGTTGAACTTGCCGCGTTTCGGATCAAGCAGGGTGACCAGTGTCGGCTTGATCAGGTGAAAGGCCAGCACGGTTTCGTAGATTTCGCCCCAGAAGGCGTAGCGATCACGCCCGGTCAGGCGCGAGTTGGTCCAGATCGCGTGAGCCAGGTGCGGCAATGCATAAGCAAAGATCATCGAGGCCGATGAGGCGATCACGTTCTGGCCCAACAGCAGGTAAGCCAGTGGCGCGGTCAGAAACACCACCCTCGGCAGCGCGAACTGGAAATGCAGCATTGCGTTGAGATAACAAATGCGCTGCATGAAGGTGAGGCCACGGCCAAACAGCGGATTATCCCGCCGCATGATCTGCGTCATGCCGCGCGCCCACCGGGCACGCTGGCCAATATGCAGCGCCAGCCGCTCTGTCGCCAGCCCGGCTGCCAGCGGCAAACCCAGAAACGCCGTGCGCCAGCCCATGCGTTGCAGCTTCAGCGCGGTGTGCGCATCTTCGGTCACCGTCTCGACGGCAAAGCCATCGGTTTCATCCAGTGCGGCACGCCGGATCACGGCGCAGGAGCCGCAGAAGAACGCCGCGTTCCAGTAATCATTGCCCTTTTGCACCGGGCCATAAAACAGATCGCCTTCACGCGGCAGCTCGCCCGCCACGCTCAGGTTGCGCTCGAACGGATCAGGCGAATAAAAATAGTGCGGTGTTTGCAGCAGTGCCAGTTTGCGGTCGGTGAGAAAACCGCCCACGGTGGACTGCAAAAAAACGCGTGTGGGCACATGATCGCAATCGAAAATGCAGATCAGCTCACCGTCGGTGACGCGCATGGCATTGTTGAGGTTGCCGGCCTTGGCGTGCTGGTTGTCATTGCGAGTGATATAACCCACACCCACTCGCGCTGCAAAGGTCGCAAACGCCTCGCGGCGGCCATCATCCAGCAGGTAGATTTTCATCCGGTCGCGAGGATAATCCATATTCTGCGCGGCCAGCACGGTATCCATCACGACACTGAGGCTTTCATTGTAGGTGGGGATGTAGACATCGACGCTCGGCCACAGCGACATATCATCCGGCAGTGGCACGATAGTCCGCTGCAACGGCCAGAGCGTTTGCAGATAACCGAGCACAAGAATTGTCCAGGCATACAGCTCGGCAATAAACAGGCCGTAGCCAAGCGCCATTTCCAGCCCGGACTGGAACACCAGTGTTTCTGTGGCGCGCCAGTAGAGGTAACGGCTGGACACCATGACCGACAACAGCATCAACCACAACGATATGCGGCGGGAATCGCGCCGGAAGCGATTTGCCAACGTCATCAGCAGCACACTGCCCAGGCCCAGCATGCCCTGATGGAGTGCGCCCATCGGTGTAGTGATGAACAACCACACTGGCGGCAGCGCCGCCAGCCAGGCTACCCAGACCAGCCCCCGGGAAGGTGCGTAACCTTGATGCGTCATCAACGTCCTCTTGTCTTCCGTATCCCACTGGCGCTGTCGGCCTCCGGTCGGTGGCGCCGAGCTGCCCGATAGCTGTTGCCTGATATCATCAAAACATCACTGCACCAGTATGTCAGTACCCTGCGCTGCCCTGTTGCGATTGCATCACCAGACTGGCCAATTGCCGTGCGACCTGCTGCACATCTCGCGCCGCACGGGAGCTTGTCGCGTATTGGCCGATCAACCGTTGCTGGGCCGCTGCCTCCGGCACAAACGAGTCTTCATGCACCTGGCCGATCAGGTCGCGCCCATGCTCGCGCTGCATGAACTCGCTGATCTCACGGCCAAGGCGGGTGCGGTTATCGACCTTGTTCAGCAACAGCCGATGGACGCTGCCCGCTGCGGCGGCATCGCCGTAGTAACGCTTGTCCTGCAACAACGGCAGCAACGCAATAGAGCCCGGATCGGCCTGGAGCAATGTCAGTCGCACCTGCGCCACACCCGCCACAGCGGGCAAGGCGGCGGAATAACCCGAGGGCAGATCGATCAGCACCAGCGCACCGGGTGTGCGCTGCAAGGTGGCCAGCCGGGCACGAAGAAAGCCCGGCTCCGCCAGCTGGCGGCCAAATTCCGCGCGCTGCGCGGGGGTGCTGGTGCCAAACGGCAGCACATGCACGCCACAGGCGGCGCGGCGCGCCATGAGGCTCCAGTCGTCCCGTATGAAAGCGCCGGCAAGGCCGGCGTCATCTTGCAGGGGAAAACCGAAATGCACTCGCAGGGTGTTCTGAGGATCAAGCTCCAGCACAAACACCTCATAACCCAGCGCGTGCACCGCCTCGGCCACATTTGCCACCAACGTGGTCTTGCCGGTACCGCCTTTCGGGGATGCAAAGCTGATGACAGCCATAAGCAGAAGTGCTCCGCTGATTCACGGAAGGCGCTCACGCCAGGAAAGCGAGGTTCTAGCCGTGCCGGGCCGCGATGCGACGCAACAGCGGGCGCAACGGTGTGTGCGCTGCGGCACCAGGCGCCGGGCCAGGAGTCGGTTCCGGCCGACGAAAAAGCCCCGCCAGCTGCGCACGCCGCTGCTGTGCAGCGACATCATCGTCGACAAAGCCGAGGCTGAATGCGCTGCCCGCCTGTATCTCGATCGGGCGCGAGTCAACGGTTTCAGCGGCGACGGGCGCTGCCGTCCAGGCGGGTTCGCCATGTACCGCACACACATCGCTGCTGGCCGCTCGCCGCCGGGCGGTGACCTCATCAAGCAGACGCCAATGACCGGATTCCTCGGAGGCGGGCGGCTCCACCGAACGAAGCCGGAAATCCTGATTGCCTGATTTGCTACGAAACCGCGCCAATTCGTCGTAATCCGCCATCTCAAACAAACCCTTTGCGTCAACAAGAGGAGGGCAGTTATGTGATACACATCACAAACCGCAAACATTATGACATTGAATTGGCGTATAACACCATAGCGCAAGCGCTATTGCGTCCATAATTTCACTCTATACGCCGGCCTCATTTCCCTATGGCACGCCGGATATTCTCCTCGAACACGCCGCGAATACGGTCCCGTGCGGCTGCCGTCACGCCTTCATAGCGTGTCACCAGCTTGGGTGCCGTATTGGAGACTCTGCACAATCCCCAGCCGTCCTCGTAATCCACCCGGATGCCGTCGATGGTGCTGCGCTGGCCATCGCCAAAATCGCCCTCGGCAATGAGCCGCTCCACCACTGCGAACTTCTCCTCATCGGGCACCGGCACGCCGATTTCCGGTGTCGACGGGTATTGGGGATAACGCTGGAAAAAGGTATCCGCGTCCTTTCCGGATGCCGCGATGATCTCCAGCAGCCGGGCCGCGGCATACAGGCCATCATCAAACCCGTACCAGCGTTCCTGAAAGAAAATATGGCCGCTCATTTCGCCGGCCAGAGGCGCGCCGGTCTGCTTCATGCGGGCCTTGATCAGCGAATGGCCGGTGCGCCACATCTCCGGCTCACCGCCAAGATCGGTGATCACCCGCGCCAGATTGCCGGAGCACTTCACGTCATAAATGACGCGTGCGCCGGGTACGCGTAGCAGCACATCTTCGGCGTAGGCCATCATCAGTCGATCGGGAAAAATCAGCTCTCCTTTTGGTGTAATCACGCCCACACGATCACCGTCACCGTCGAAGCCGAAACCGATATCGGCGTTTTCCGCTGCCACGGTGCGGATCAGATCATGCAGATTTTCCGGGTCGCCCGGATCGGGGTGGTGATTGGGGAAACGCCCGTCAATCTCGGTAAATAGCGGCACCACCTCGCAGCCGAGCCGCTCCATCAGCTGTGGTGCCAATTCACCGGCAACGCCGTTCCCGGCGTCCACCACCACTTTCATCGGTCTCGCCAGACGTATCTCCGAGGCGATCCGTTCCAGATAATGCTCGCGCACATCCAGCTGGCTGAGGCGTCCCTGCCCTTCGCTCAGTTCGCCGTTGCGAATCCGCTCATGCAGTGCGGCGATGCGATCGCCTGACAGGGTTTCCCCTGCGATGACTATTTTGAAGCCGTTGTAATCCGAGGGGTTATGGCTGCCTGTGACCATCACGCCGGAGCGCAAGCCATCGACCGTGCAGGTAGCGAAATACAGTACCGGTGTCGGCACCATGCCGATATCGACGACATCAACGCCGCCCTGGCGCAGGCCGTCGATCAACGCGGCACTCAGCTCAGGGCCGGACAAGCGGCCATCGCGGGCCACGGCGATGCGCCGCTCACCCGCTGCCCGCGCTTCTGTGGCAATGGCGCGGCCGATCAGGCTGGCAATTTCCTCGCTGAGGGTATCGCCGACCACGCCCCGAATATCGTAGGCACGAAAAATCAGCGGCGACAGGGTGACATCCATTGGCGCTATCCTCTCATTCTCTAGTGCGCTCTCGTGCGCTCCGGCCTTGCGGCGTTGTAGCGGCATCAAAATCCGCGCCGCTGCTGCTGGATAAAATCGATCAGCCCGGTGGTCGAGGCATCCATGCTGTCTCGCAGCGAGCGGTTGCGATCTGCGAGCAGCTGCGCGCTGAGATCATTGGCATCGGGCTGCTGGTGAATCAGGGAAAGCGTTTCCAATGCGATCTTCTTGCCCAGCTCCACGCCCCACTGATCGAACGGATTGATCTGCCACATGACGGCCTGGGTGAATACCTTGTGCTCGTAGGCCGCCAGCAATACGCCCAGCGCGAAAGGCGTCAGCTCATCCAGCATCAGTGTGGAGCTGGGTTGGTTGCCCTTATAGCGTTTGTAGAACGGCATCTGCTCGCCTTGCGGCAGCGCCGCTTCGCCGAACGCCAGCAGGCGCGACTGCGCCAGGCAGTTCGCCAATGCCAGTTCGTGCTGCCCTTCCAGTGTGGTCGTGACCGGGGTGGCTTCGTGATAACGCATGGCCGAGACAATGAAGTCGCAGGTCACCACCTGGGTGCCTTGATGCAACAGTTGATAAAACGCATGTTGCGCGTTGGGGCCGACTTCGCCCCAGATCACCGGGCTGGTGCTGCCTTCCACCGGCTCGCCGTCGCGCGTCACGGATTTGCCGTTGGATTCCATCTCCAGCTGTTCCAGATAGGAGGGCAGGTACTTCAAACGCGCATCATAGGGCAAGATCGCGTGCGCATTGATGCCTAGCATATTGGTGTTCCAGACGCCGGTGAGCGCCATCAATACCGGCACGTTTTCCAGCCAGGGCGCGGTGCGAAAATGCGTATCCATAAAATGCCCGCCCGCCAGAAAATCGCGAAACGCCGGCATGCCGATACTCAGCGCCACCGGGAAACCGATTGCCGACCAGACAGAAAAGCGCCCGCCGACCCAATCCCACAAGCGCAGCTGGTGATCCTCATGAATGCCCCAATCGGTCATGCGCTGGACATCAGCAGAAATCCCCAAAAAATGGCAATCCACCACCGACTGCTCGCGCCCCAGCGCCTCACGCAGCCAGCTGCGAGCGGTATTGGCGTTGTACAGGGTATCGACGGTGGTAAAGGATTTTGACGAGATCACGAACAAGGTGGTGTGCGGCCGTAGCTCGCGCAGCAGATACGCCAGTTGGCTGCCGTCCATGGACGAAACGAAATGCACATTCAGCGCGGTGGTCACGTCGCACTCTTCCAGCGCCCGGCAGACCATCAGCGGGCCAAGATCAGAGCCGCCCACGCCGATGTTCACCACATCGGTCACCACTTCTCCGGTGACACCGCGCCACTGCCCCGAGTGCAGCTTGTTGATCAGCTCGCGCATTTTTTGCAGCTGCTCTTCGACCTCAGCATAAAGCCCCTCCCGAGGCTCGGGAATCGAGCCATCCGCCGGCGCCCGCAATGCCCAGTGCATTGCCGCACGGCGCTCCGTGCCATTGACTTCTTCACCGGCGAACAGGCGCTCGATCCAGCCGCCGAGATCACGCTCATCGGCCAGGCGGGCCAGCAGTTGCAGCGCCTCGCCATCCAGCCGCTGCTTGCTGAAATCGAACAGTAGCGGCCCCACATGCCGATGCAGCTGCTCAAAGCGCTGCGCGTCTTGCGCAAACAACTCGGACAAGTGTTGCTGGCGAAGCCTGGTCGCGTGTGCGCGAAGTGTTTCCCAGGTCATCTGCTGTTCCTCGCAGGTTTAGCGGCCGACGCCGTAGTAGGCAAAGCCACTGCGGCGTACAAATTCCGGGTCATAGATATTGCGTCCATCAAGCAGCACGGGCACCCGCATATCGGCACGCAGGCGTGGAAAATCAGGGTTCCAGTATTCTTTCCATTCTGTCACCAGCATCAAGGCATCAGCGCCCGCAGCCGCCTCGTAGGGATCGGTGCAGAGCAACAGATCCGGGCGCTGGCCGTAGCGGGCCTGTAGCGATGGCAGTGCCAGCGGGTCGTGCAAGCGCACGATGGCGCCCTGCGCCCACAAGGCCTCCAGCATCCGCAACACCGGGGCATTGTCGATACGGCCGGTATTCGGCTTGAACGAGGCGCCCCAGATCGCCACCACCTTGCCTTCCAGCCGCGTGTGATAATGACGCCAGAGCTTGCGAAACAGCACTTCTTTCTGCCGTTCGTTGATGCGCAGCACGTGGTCGAGCAGCTGCGATCCGACACCACTCGCCGCCAGCACATTGGCCAGATCCATGACGTTGCGCGACAAGCTCGGGCCACCAAAACCGCAACCCGGATACAGGTATGCCGGCCCGATTCTCGGATCGGCGCCCACTGCCTGCCGCACGGGCTCGATATCCACATCCAGCGCGTCGGCCAGGCTGGCCATGTCGTTCATGAAGCTGACCCGTGTGGCGAGCATCCCCATCACGGCAAACTTGGCAAATTCGGCCTGCTTCGGCGACATCACCAGAAACTGATCGCGCAGCCGGCTCACCGGGCGGAGGATTTCCCGCACCAGGGATTCCGCGTAAGGATCATCACAGCCCAGCAACAGTTGCGGCGGGCGCATGAATTGCTGCACGGCCACGCCCTCTTGCAGCAATTCGGGCAGGCTCACCACGGTGCCCACATCGCCGAGTGTCTGCTGCAAGCGATCCGTGGTGCCAACCGGAAAGGCCGATTGATTGACCACCAGCCAGAAGCGACGATCCAGGCTCGCCAGGCGGCCGACAATATCGTGGGCCAGCTCGATGTCATCCAGATCCAGCGCCAGAAAAACACTGGATACGCCATCGGACGGCGCATCCACCATGCGCCCCAGTTGCAGGCGCCGGCTACTGCGCTGCTCATTGAGCAATGCCTCCAGCCCCGGCTCGCGGAACGGGCTCTCGCCACGCTGCAACTGCCGAGTGATATCACCTTCGGGCAAGCGCAACGTCACGCGATGCCCGGTGGACGCCAGCGAGCCCGCCGTCACCAGCGCACACAGGCTGCTGCCATATACATCAATATGCATTGCTACTGCTCTTTACTGGCCATTCGGATGCCACGCCATCAGTACCGGGCAAGCGCCTGGCGCGCCTGCTGCCGGAAGGTTTCGCCAAGCTCGGGGTGCCGCAACCCGTAGGCCAGCGTTGCCTCCAGGTAGCCGGTCTTGCTGCCACAATCATAGGTGCTGCCCAGCATGCGATAGGCGGCCACCGGCTGATCCACCATCAGCGCCGCGATGGCATCGGTCAGCTGTACCTCGCCCCCCGCGCCAGGCGGTGTGCGTGCCAGCAGATCAAAGATCGATGCCGGCAGCACATAGCGCCCCACCACCGCCAGATCGGAAGGCGCTTCCGCTTGTGCGGGCTTTTCGACCACGCCTTTCATGGCCACGCTCTCACCAGCGGCCAGCGCCGCGCCGGCCAGATCGACTACACCATACTGATCCACGCGCTCGGCGGGCACCTGCTCCACCATCACTTGCGCCGCGCCTGTCTCGGCAAAACGCGCCACCATGCGCGACAGATCGTTGCCACGGGACAACGCCACGCCGGCCGGCACATCATCCACCAGCACATCGGGCAACATCACCACAAACGGCTCGTCTCCCACCACTTCACGCGCACAGAGCACAGCATGCCCCAGCCCCAGCGGGCGGCCCTGGCGCACACTGATAATGCGCACGTCCGCCGGCACGATATCCCGCAACACGGCCAGCAACGCCGCCTTGCCCTTGCGCTCCAGCTCGCTTTCCAGCTCATAGTGGGTATCGAAGTGATTTTCGATGGCCGCCTTGGCGCCGTGGTTTACCAATACGATCTCGCGTATTCCCGCGGCCACCGCTTCAGCGACCACATACTGGATCACCGGACGATCCACCACGGTGATCATCTCCTTGGGGATGGCTTTGCTTGCGGGAAGAAAACGGGTACCCAGGCCGGCTACCGGCAGAACTGCCTTTCGCACATCCTTCGTCATGCAGGGTTTTGCTCCTTTACCACTCGGTCGCTCAGGCCCGACATCGGGCGGCTTGCACGCACGCACACTCAGGCACACTCAGACACAGTACAGGCTAGATGGAACCATCAAGCCCTGTAAATGTGCGCTGCCATGGCGTATTCGCAACGCCGCGCCATCATAGCGCAGCTTTGTCGGTGCCTGCATGGCCCTCTCATGCACCTTACTGCGCTTAATCGCCAAAATATATGCAGCCGCCGCCCCACCAGCGCAATCACAGAAGGTAAAACTTGGTGAGAACAGCCGCTGCGACATTATGCCGCACGCGGCGATCGTTGCCTGCGGCTATGCTGCGCGCCTGTTTACGACGCTGTTAACCGCTCGACTCAGGAGCCCTGCGACATGTCTTTTGCTGTGCCTGCCCTGCGCCCGACCAGCCGCCTGCTTTTGCTTGCTCTTGTTGTGCCCGGTCTGGCGACGCCGGCCCTCGCTGAATCCGCCCTGCCAGGCACGGGTGCTACCAGCCTGCCAGCGATATCCGTCAGCGCCCCCTCCACCGATGCCACCGAGCGCGCCACCATTGCAGACCGCACCGGCCTCGCCCCGGAGGAACGCCCGGCGACGCTGGATATTGTTGATCGGCACGATATCGACCAGCGCGGCCTGCGCAACCTGATCGAAGTCTACCGGGCGGCGCCGGGTGTCACAGCAGGGAATATCCCCGGCTCGCCGGCGTCGGTTGCCATTCGCGGTTTCACCGACGTGGGCTATCTGTTCGACGGTGTGCGCGCCGCTGACCCGTCGCTGATGTCGCGCAATCTCAATAGCTGGCACTTTCAGCAGGTCGAGGTGCTCAAGGGGCCGGCCTCGGTGCTGCATGGCACTGGCGGGCTGGGTGGTACCGTCAATCTGGTGCCGCGCCAGGCCAGCCTTCACGATGACGTCACCGAAGCCCAGATCAGCTATGGCAGCCACGACACCGTGGATATCGGCCTGGGTGGCAACCGGCGTCTCGGCAAACACAGCGCGCTGCGGGTGGATCTCAGCCACCGTCGCAGCGATGGCTATATTGATGACAGCGATTCCCAGGCAAGCGGCTTTACCAGTTCACTGTTGTGGCGTGCCAGTGATCGCCTCAGCATGACCACGTCGCTTGATGTGCACACCGACCGCTACACCAGTGCTTATCACGGCACGCCCTTGCTGCCGCGCAATGTGGCACGCCGCCCCAGCAGCGCCTTGCACAGTCGTGACGGCCTGGTGCTCGACAAATCAATCCGCAACCGTAATTACAACGTCGATAACGGCATCATGAAAGCCGACAGCCAGTGGCTGCGCAATCGCGTGACCTATCAGCTTCACCCGCAGTGGGAACTGATCAACGAGCTGGGCCTGTACAATGCCGACCGCGACTGGCTGAATGCCGAGGATTACACTTTCAATAACGCCACTCAGCTGCTTGATCGCACCACCTCGATCATTACCCATGAACATCGCTTTATCAGTGAGCGCGCCTACGCTCGCCACGATGGCGAACTGGCCGGGATGCGGCACCGCTTCAGCGCCGGGGTTGAATATCAGCATTCGCGCCTGGACAGCAAACGGCGCTTTGGCACCACCACCGCCATCGACCCGTTCAATCCTGTTTACGGCCGCCTGCCAGTGGAGAACGCTGCCAACTACCCCAGCCGCGACGATTTTGACAGCCGCGTGCAGAGCCGTGCGGTGTTTGCCGAAGATGCACTGAATATTACTTCGCGCCTGATTCTGGTGGCCGGCCTGCGCTATGACTATATTGATCTGGAACGCGGCATTGATCATCTGGCCAGCAACACTCGCAGCCGTTTCGGGCGCCGTTTCGAAGATGTGTCCTGGCGTGCCGGCGCTGTTTTCGATCTCGACGAGCGCACGCAATTATTTGCCCAGTACAACCGCGCCAGCGCGCCGATCACGTCAATGCTGCTGAGCAATATGGCCCGCGCCGGCTTTGATCTCTCCCGTGGCAGCAGTGCCGAAGCGGGGGTGCGCACGGCGCTGTGGGATGACCGCATCAGCCTGACGGGCAGCGTGTTCCGCATTCGCCAAAGCGACATTCTCACCCGCAATGTCAATGATCCAACCCTGACAGTGCAAGGCGGCACACGGGACGCCAAGGGCGTTGATATCTCTCTGCACTGGCAGGCCACATCGCAATGGCAGCTGGCCGCCAACGGCATGATCGCACGCGCCGAATACCGCCGCTTGCGAGACGGCAGCGGCACTGATCGCTCGGGCAACCGGCCGCCTAATGTTGCCGAAGTCGCGTGGCAGGTGAGCAGCGATTACCGCCTGACTTCAGTACCTCTCACTATCGGGGCCGCGGTACAGCATACCGGGGATTTTTACACCAGCGACGCCAACCAGTATCGCGTCGCAAGCCGCACTTTGCTGGATGCCTGGCTGGGTTACCCACTGGCAGGCGGCACCCTGACACTGCGAGGGCGCAATCTCACCGACGAGTTCTACGCCGACTGGTCGGGCTATAGCCCCACACAAGTATTTGTCGGCGCGCCACGCACCGTGGAGCTGGGCTGGAGCGGGAGCTTCTGACCATGACCCACCAGGCCACGGCACGCCCCTACCCTCGCTACGCCGCACTGTGGCGCTGGCATTTTTACGCCGGCCTGTTCACGGCGCCGTTTTTGCTCATGCTCTCTGTCACCGGCGCCATTTATCTTTTCAATGACGAACTCAACGATCTGATTTATCCCGAGCTGCGCTTTGCCAACAGCAGCCACACGACGCCACAGCAGCCTGCCAGCATGCTGATCGGCGCCGTCGAGCAGCAGTGGCCAGGCAGCGCCGTCACACGCATCGACATGCCGACGACAGCAGGCCGCAGCGCCATGCTGTTTGTCACGCCCGCCGAAGGCGAGCCTTTTCGCGCTTTTGTCGATCCCGGCACCGCCGAAATACTGGGCCAGTTCATTTATACCCGCACACTGGTCGGTTTTGCTGATGTCTTTCACGGCTCGCTGATGCTGGGCAATGTGGGCGATGCCATCGTCGAACTGGCTGCCTGCTGGGCGGTGGTACTGATCATCACCGGACTGTACCTATGGTGGCCACGCGGTAATGACGCCGGCGGCCGGTTGCTGCCACGGCTGGCGCTGCGCGGGCGCCGGTTCTGGCGGGAGGTGCACCGCTTCACCGGCTTTTATGCAGCGGCGCTGATCCTGTTTCTGATTCTCAGCGGGCTGCCATGGGCGACGGTGTGGGGTGGCATGGTGTTGCAACCAGTAACCAATGCCCTCGGGCTGGGCTATCCGCCAGCGCTGCGTCATCACAGCAGCACCCGGACCACCATGGTGGATACGCTGGGCGAAGCGCCCTGGGCACTTGAACAGGCGCCGCTGCCCGCCGGAGCGCATGCTCATCTGCCACCGGCACAGCGCACCGATATCGGTGTTGATCGAGCAACGGCGATTCTGGCGCAACACGGTATGGCGAGCGCTTATCGACTTTCGCTACCACTGGATGGGCAGCACCTGTACAGCGCCTACACCTACCCTGACCGCCCAGAAGGCCAGCACACCCTTCATGTGGACCGGTTCACTGGCGAGGTGCTGGCCGATATCCGTTTTCAGGATTACGGCGCCGCTGCGAAAGCAGTCGAATGGGGCGTGGCGGTTCACATGGGCAACTACTGGGGGCGGGCGAATCAATTGATCATGCTTCTGACCTGCATTGCCATCATTGCGCTGGTCATCACTGGCGTGGTGATGTGGTGGCGCCGCCGGCCCCAGGGCAGTCTGGGCGCACCGCGCACCATCAGCGCACCCCGGGCGCGCAATACTGTTCTCGTCACCGCAGCGCTGCTGATCGTATTTCCGCTGACCGGGTTGAGCCTGGTGCTCATATTGGGGCTGGATACAGTATGGCGCAGCCTGTGCCGGCGTAAGCGGTAGCCGCTGCCTGTCCCGTGAACGGGTAGCAGCCATCGGGCGGCGGCCTCTTTACTTCAGGTCACCCATCAGGCCATTCATCAGGCCATTGCACCCTGAAGAAACATGCCTTCAAACAGCTGCGGCATGTCCACTCGTGCGATCCGGCCCCTATATTCGGATTCGCACAGGGTAAAAATAAAACCGAAAAACAGATCAGTCAGCCAACGGCTGGGCATATCGCTGCGAAAGGCGCCGGCTGCCTGCCCGCGCTGAAAAAACTGATCCAGCCGCTCCTCGAAAACCTGGCATTCTTCCGGGAACGGCGCCACCGCATTGCGTTTTATGTAGGGATCGAACTGGCTGATCATGAACGCACAGAATTCGCGTTCCTCGATATAATTGGCGATCAACTGACGCAGCGCTTCCAGCGGTGGCCGGCTATCCAGCCCGGCGGCATCAAGGATTCGCGCCATGACCTCCAGCACGTGTTTTTGCACTGCATCCAGCAATTGCTCTCGCGTGGCGGCGAAACGATACAGGGTTGCCCGGCTCACTCCGGCTGCCGTGGCCATTTCCTGCAATGTGGCACCGGCGTTCTCTGTCAGAGTGCGCGCAAGGGAACGGAGCAAGGCATCTTCGGTCGTGAGTGTCATATTCATTCCGGATGGTGGCGCTATCGGGCAAACTCGCGCAGGATTCTTGCTGCGGACTGTGAACAGCCCGCCCGCAGCGCTGGAGTGTACACTGCTACGCCAATGAATCAATTTTGCTTCATTTGGCTCTCTGATGTATCATTCTGACCCCTTCAGCACGCAAGGTGCAACTACCAGCCCTTCATTCAGACCAAGGAACTTCGCCATGGCCGCGCGGCACGCCCTTCGACTTCTTTCCGTTCTGCTGATTCCCCTGTCGCTGGCCGGCTGCCAGCCCGAACCAACACCGCCGGAGCAGGCAGTGCCTCAGGCACAGGTGCAACTGATCACGCCTGCCGCACACATGCTCACCAGCGATCTGCCGGGCCGCATTGAACCTGCACGCACCGCCGAGGTGCGGGCACGGGTACCCGGCATCGTGCTGGAGCGGCTGTTCGAAGAAGGCGCCGACGTGAAGGCCGGCGACGTGCTGTTTCGTATAGACCCGGCCCCGCTGGAAGCCGCTGTGGCGCAAGCGCGAGGCGCGGTGGCGCGTGCCGAGGCCAATGTGTATCAGGCCGATAATCTGGTGCGTCGCTACGGCCGCCTGCTCGAAACCAGCACCGTCAGCCAACATGAGTACGACAACGCCGTGGCGGCACAGAAAGCCGCGCAAGCTGAAAAACTGTCCGCCGAAGCAGCCTTGCAGACCGCTCGGCTCAACCTGGATTACGCCACCGTGAAGGCACCTATTGACGGCCGCATCGGCCGGGCGCTGGTGACCGAAGGTGCATTGGTCGGCCAGGGCGAAGCCACGCCGATGGCGCGCATCCAGCAGCTGGATCCGATCTACGCCGATTTCACGCAATCCGTGGATGACTTGCTGCGCCTGCGCGCTGCGGCAGCCGATGGCCGTCTGGAGCTACAGGAAGACGGCAGCGCCCGGGTGCAGGTAACGCTCGGGCAGCAGGGCTACACCTTGCAGGGCCGGCTGCTGTTTTCGGATGTAACAGTAGATCCGAGCACCAGCCAGGTGACGCTGCGTGCCGAATTGCCAAACCCGGATATGGTGCTGCTGCCCGGCATGTATGTGCGCGTCCAGACCGAGCTGGGTGTGGAACCTTCTGCAGTATTTGTTCCCCAGCGGTCGATACGGCGTGGCACCGACAGCATTCCCAAGGTGCTGGTCGTGGGCACGGATAACGTTGTACAGGAGCGCGAGGTGACACTGGGAGTAATGCGAGGCAGCCAGTGGCAGGTGCGCTCGGGGCTCGAGCGGGGCGAGCAGGTGATCGTCGATGGCGTCACCGGCTTTCAGCCCGGCATGACCGTCGAGCCGGTGCTTGTCGACCAGGCTGACAGTGGCATAGCCGAGTAAACCAGCTGCCAGGGGCCGGCCTGCGCCGGCCGTTTTCTCCCGACCGCTTGTCAACGAAAAGGAAAGAGCATGCCGCAGTTCTTTATCAATCGCCCCAACTTTGCCTTCGTGGTGGCGCTCTTTATCTGCCTGGCCGGCTTGCTGGCGATTCCCTCGCTGCCCGTGGCCCAGTATCCCAATGTGGCGCCGCCACAAATCATGATCTACGCCACCTACCCCGGTGCCTCCGCCACCATTCTCAACGAGACGGTGACCAGCCTTATCGAGGAGGAGCTCAACGGCGCCAAGGGCCTGCTGTATTACGAATCTTCCAGCAGCTCCAACGGCATGGCCGAAATCAGCATCACCTTCGAGCCGGGCACCGACCCGGACATGGCGCAGGTCGATGTGCAAAACCGCATCAAGCGCGCCGAGCCGCGCCTGCCGCAACCGGTGTTGCAGCAAGGGCTGCATGTGGAGCAGGCCAGCAGCAACTTCTTGCTGATTTACGCCTTGAGTTATAAAGATGGCGACAAGGATCCCGTCGGCCTTGCGGACTATGCCGCACGAAATATCAATAACGAAATCCGCCGCCTGCCCGGCGTTGGCCGCGTACAGCTGTTCGCTTCCGAGCGTGCCATGCGTGTCTGGATCGATCCGTCGAAGCTGGTTGGTTACGATCTCTCCATCAATGACGTCAACCGCGCCATTGCAGCGCAGAACGTACAAGTGCCCGCCGGCAGCTTCGGTGAGCAGCCCGGCTCCAGCGAGCAGGAACTCACCGCCACCTTGATCGTTCAGGGCACGCTGGAAACCCCGCAGGAATTTGCCGATATCGTGCTGCGCGCCAACCCCGATGGCTCCGCAGTACGCCTTGGCGATGTGGCACGGGTAGAAATGGGCCGTGAAGAATACCGCTTCAGCTCCCGGCTCAACGGGCGTCCCGCTGCGGCCGCTGCGGTTCAACTTACATCTGACGCAAATGCCATCGCTACGGCGACCGCTGTCAAAGAACGGCTGGAGGAACTGTCGGCACTGTTTCCCGCCGATATGGAATACTCCATCCCTTATGACACCTCGATCTTTGTCGACGTGGCCATCAAGAAGGTAGTCGCCACCCTGTTCGAAGCGATCCTGCTGGTGTTCCTGGTGATGTTCCTGTTCCTCCAGAACCTGCGCTACACATTGATCCCGACATTGGTGG
This sequence comes from Alcanivorax quisquiliarum, assembly GCF_023051175.1. Classification (GTDB taxonomy): domain Bacteria; phylum Pseudomonadota; class Gammaproteobacteria; order Pseudomonadales; family Alcanivoracaceae; genus Isoalcanivorax; species Isoalcanivorax quisquiliarum. Next base: position 572,353 of record NZ_JALKII010000001.1, read on the forward strand.
TGCCGGTGTGTCTGCTCGGCACTTTTGCCGTGATGTCCGTGCTCGGTTTCTCCGTGAACATGATGACCATGTTCGGCATGGTGCTGGCCATCGGTATTCTGGTGGATGACGCCATCGTGGTGGTCGAAAACGTCGAACGCATCATGGCAGAGGAAGGGCTGCCACCGAAGGAAGCCACCCGCAAGGCAATGAAGCAGATTACCGGTGCCATCGTCGGCATCACACTGGTGCTCTCGGCCGTCTTTTTTCCGCTCGCCTTCATGGGCGGCTCGGTCGGTGTCATCTACGAGCAATTTTCGCTGTCGCTCGCCGTATCGATCCTGTTCTCCGGCTTCCTCGCGCTGAGCATGACACCCGCGCTCTGTGTCACGCTGCTCAAGCCCAACCCGAACGGCCATATCGAAAAGAAAGGTTTCTTTGGCTGGTTCAACCGCCGCTTCAGTCGTCTGACGCAGGGCTACCAGCGCACCACAGGTAGCCTGGTGCGGCGCTCTGGCCGCTTCATGCTTGTCTATGTCGCTATTGTCGGGGTGCTGGCATTTTCCTATCTGCGGCTGCCGGAAGCGTTCCTGCCCGATGAAGACCAGGGCTTCATGATTGTTGATGTGCAGTTGCCACCGGGCGCCACGACACCACGCACGGAAAAAACAGTCGCCGCAATGGAAGATCATTTCCTTTCACGGCCAAGTGTCGACAGCATCGTCTCCGTGATGGGCTTCAGTTTCTCAGGAATGGGGCAAAACGCGGCACTCGCCTTCCCCACACTGAAAGACTGGGCCGAGCGTGGTCCGGCGGAATCCGTTGCCGCCGAAGCACAGCTTGCCAACCAGACGCTGGCCGGCATTGCCGATGGCAATATTTTCGCCGTGCAGCCACCCTCGATCTCCGGCCTCGGCACCTCCGGCGGCTTTGCACTGCGCTTGCAGGATCGTGGCAGCCTGGGCCGTGAAGCCTTGCTGGGTGCGCGCAACGAACTGCTGCAAAAAGCCAACAGCTCGCCGATCATCGCCTATGCCATGGTCGAGGGCCTTGAAGACGCCCCGCAGTTGCGCCTGCATATTGACCGGCAGAAAGCCGAGACACTGGGCGTCGGCTTTGATGCCATTGCCTCGACCCTTTCCAGCGCCTTCGGCTCGGCCATGATCAACGAATTCACCAACCATGGCCGGATGCAAAAAGTGGTTGTGCAGGCCGATGTGGACAACCGCATGACACCGGAAGATGCGATGCGGCTTTATGTGCCCAACCGCCTTGGTGAGCAAGTGCCACTCTCTGCCTTCGTCGAGCTGGAGTGGGAGAATGGCCCTGTTCAATTCGTACGCTACAACGGCTACCCCGCCTTCAAGATTTCCGGCGATGCCGCACCCGGCTACAGCAGTGGCGCCGCCATGGCGGAAATCGAGCGCATCATCAGCGAACTGCCTCACGGCGTAGGCTATGAGTGGACAGGGCTTTCCTTCCAGGAAAAAGTCGCCGGGGCACAAGCCCCGATGCTTCTGGCCCTGTCACTGATCGTGGTGTTCCTGCTGCTGGTGGCGCTCTATGAAAGCTGGGCGATTCCGCTCTCGGTCATCCTGATCGTTCCGATCGGTGCGCTGGGCGCGGTGCTCGCCGTCACCCTGCTGAACATGCCCAATGATGTGTACTTCAAGGTCGGCCTGATCACCATCATCGGTCTGGCGGCAAAAAACGCGATCCTTATCATCGAATTCGCCAAGGATCTGTATGCCGAGGGCAAGAGCCTGACGGACGCGGCCGTGGAAGCCGCACGACTGCGCTTCCGGCCCATCATCATGACGTCACTGGCCTTCATGCTCGGCGTCATGCCACTGGCCCTGGCAACCGGCGCCGGCGCCGCCAGCCAGCGCGCCATCGGCACCGGCGTCATCGGCGGAATGCTCGCGGCCACGGCGCTGGGCGTGCTGTTCATCCCGGTATTCTTCGTATGGATATTGTCACGCCGCAAACAGGAGCGCCTGGCTGCCGCCGCGCAGCGTGAGCAGGACGCTGGCTGATATGGATGGTGCGGGCAGCGCGGCCAGCTGCCCGCCTTTCTTCCTCAACACGACTTAACGACTCAAATAGCGAATCGCCTCATCAATGCCTTCAAGCGTGAGCGGGTACATGCGGTCTTCCAGCAGCTGCCGTGTCCAGACATTGGACGTCGTGCCATCCCAGGTGCGGCGCGGCTCGGGGTTCAGCCAGATGACTTTTTCGAAGGTATTTGTCAGGCGCTGCATCCACACCGCGCCGGGCTCTTCGTTCCAATGCTCGACACTGCCGCCGACAGAATTGATTTCATAGGGGCTCATGGCCGCGTCACCGACAAAAATCACCCGGTAGTCCGAGCCATATTTGTGCAACACGTCCCAGGTGGGGATTTTCTCGTCCCAGCGGCGGCGATTGTCCTTCCAGACGTACTCATAAATGAAGTTATGGAAGTAATAGTGCTCCATGTGCTTGAACTCGGAGCGGGCCGCGGAAAACAGCTCTTCGCACAGGCGAATATACGGGTCCATGGAGCCGCCGATATCAAAGAAGAGCAGCACCTTGACGCGGTTTTCCATCTCCGGGCGCATACGGATATCCAGCAACCCGGCATTGCGAGCGGTCGAGGCGATAGTGTCATCAAGATCCAGCTCTTCCGCCCTGCCCGTGCGAGCGAACTTGCGCAACCGGCGCAAGGCGAGCTTGATATTGCGCACACCCAGCTCCACGGAATCGTCCAGGTTGCGGTATTCGCGCTTTTCCCAGACTTTCACCGCGCTTTTATTGCGTGACGCCCCGGCCATGCGAATGCCTTCCGGGTGCGCGCCAAAAGCACCAAACGGCGACGTGCCGCCCGTGCCGATCATCTTGTTACCACCCTGATGACGCTCGTGCTGTTCTTCCAGGCGCTTGCGAAACTCTTCCAGCAGCTCTTCCAGGCTGCCCCGCTTCTGCAAGGCGGCCAGCTCCTCCGGCGACAGGCTTTTCTCGATTTCCTTGCGTAACCACTCGTCCGGAATAGCTTTGCTGAACCAGTCTGGATCAACCGTTTCCAGCCCTTTGAAATACGCATCGAAAGCACGATCAAAGCGGTCGTAGTATTTTTCATCCTTGACCATGATGGCGCGAGAGAGCAGATAGAAATCATCCACGCTGCCAAAGGCCAGGTGCTGCGACATGGCTTCGTGGAGATCGAGCAGCTCGCGCAATGTGGCGGGCACACGGTGCTCGCGCAGCGCCTCGAAAAAGCGTACCAGCATGGTTATCAGCCTTCCCGGCGGCTCATGAAGGCCAGACGCTCCAGCAGCTGCACATCGGCCTCGTTCTTGATGAGCGCGCCGTACAGGGGCGGAATCGCCTTGCGGGTATCGCGATTGCGCAGGATGTCGTCGGGGATATCATCCGCCAGCAGCAGCTTGAGCCAGTCGATCAGCTCGGAGGTGGTGGGCTTCTTTTTCAGGCCCGGCACCTTGCGCAGATCAAAAAAGATCTCCATTGCCTCTTTCACCAGGCTTTGCTTGATATCCGGGTAATGCACGTCGATGATCTTCATCATCGTTTCTGCGTCGGGGAAATTGATGTAGTGGAAGAAGCACCGGCGCAGGAATGCATCCGGCAGCTCCTTCTCATTGTTCGAAGTGATGATCACGATCGGCCGCTGTTTCGCCTTGACCAGTGTCTGCGTCTCGTAGACGTAGAACTCCATGCGATCCAGCTCTTGCAGCAGGTCGTTGGGAAACTCGATATCGGCCTTGTCGATCTCGTCGATGAGCAAAACCACCTGCTCATCGGCTTCAAATGCCTCCCAGAGCTTGCCCTTCTTGAGATAGTTGGCGACGTCCTCGACGCCCTCTGCCCCGAGCTGCGAATCGCGCAGCCGGGAAACTGCATCGTATTCATACAGGCCCTGCTGCGCCTTGGTGGTAGATTTGATATTCCAGCTCAGCAGCCGCAGCCCCAGAGATGCCGCCACCTGCTCTGCCAGCAACGTCTTACCGGTGCCCGGCTCGCCCTTGATCAGCAACGGCCGGCGCAAGGCGATGGCGGCGTTTACCGCCATTTTCAGATCTTCTGTGGCTACATATTGCTCTGTGCCCTGGAACTGCATGCTCAATCTCCGACTGTCTTGTCCGGCGCGCGCCACCACGGGTGGCCCGCAGGCTGTCTATTGATAGGCTGCTACTGTAGCAAGGGCGCGGCTGATCGCAAGTCGAATGCGCCCACCGAGCTGATGCATCATGTCAACCGTGCCGTGCCGCACCGCCTGTGGAATAATGCGCGCCATGAACCTGCTGCTGCTGCACCCTGACGACCAGCTCGATGATGCCCTCTGGCAGATCTCCGGCCGCCGCGCCGAACATCTGCGCCGGGTGCGTGCGCTGGTGCCCGGCCAACGGGTGCCTGCAGGGATACTGAACGGGCCTATCGGCACAGCCGAGTTGCTTTCCGACGATGGTCACATGCAGCACTTTCGTTTTCAGGGCGATCAGGTTGCCCCGCCGTCCCTGCCACTGACGCTGATCCTGGCCCTGCCGCGCCCCAAAATGCTCAAGCGTATTCTCATTGATGCCACCAGCCTGGGCATCAAGAAAATTATTTTGCTGAACAGCTTCAAAGTGGAAAAAAGTTTCTGGCAAACGCCGGAACTCAAACAATCTCTGTTATTTGAAAAAATGATTCTTGGACTGGAACAGGCGTGCGACACTGTGCTGCCGACGCTGGCACTTGAACAACGCTTTCGTCCCTTTGTCGAAGATCGCCTGCCCGCGTTGTCACAGCACAGCCTGCGACTGCTTGCCCACCCCGGCGAGCACCCTTCACTACCTGCAGGGTTGGCGCAACAGGTTACGCTGGCAGTCGGCCCCGAAGGCGGCTGGACGCCTTACGAAGTGGATATGCTGCGCAAGGCCGGTTTTGCCTGCCACAGTTTCGGCCAGCGCATTCTGCGAGTTGAAACTGCCGTGCCTGCAATTGTGGGCCGACTGATGAAATTACCCTGAAAAAAAGATATTCCAGTGCAATATGCGCAGCGCATCACACAAAATTCGTAAAATATTACTGCGATAAATCAACACTTCGCAACGCTTTGTAATTTTTCATTTTATATCTTGTCCCTGTATTTACCGCGCAACTGTCATCTCCTCACAATAGCGAAGCTTTACCCACGGACCGGATCAAGGAAACAGTTATGCGCATTAAATTGCTTTCTGCCTGCATCATTGCCACGTCTGCGTTTGGCACCGCCACAGCCGTTTCGGCTGCCCCCAATACGCTGGAGCGTGCCGGCTACATCGGTGGTCAGGGCGCCCGGTTGTGGTACGACGACAAAATCTCTTCACCTCGGCTGGATGATCACGCGCTGTACGGCGGCCAGATTGGCTACCGCTTCAGCCCGCGCTGGTCGGTCGAGCTTTCCTATGTTGAAGGTGACACCGAGCGTCGTGGCAACAACCCCGGCCCAGACCGCGATATCACCCTGCCCCTCGTCAGCGGCCGCTTCCACTTCAGTGAGAGCTCGTTCCTGGGCTTTGAGCCGTACGCCGGCCTCGCAGCAGGTGAGATGTGGGTCGAGGCTGACGTCAGTGGCAGCGACAAACATCGCGAAACCATCGCCGCGCCCGAGCTGGGCATGCAAACTCGCCTGTTCCGCAATCTGATGCTCGATGTGGGCGCACGCGCTCCCTACAGCATTGATAACGACCGCTGGCATGGCCAGGCCTATGCCGCACTGAACTTGCTGTTCGGCGTGCGTGAGCGTGGCGCCACACAGGAAGTGACCCAGCTGGAGCCGACACCACGCGCCGAGCCCACGCCTCCACCGGCGCCGGCACCGCGAGAGCCTCAGGTAGTACGCCGCCAGGTGGACGAAACTCACACGGCACAATTTGCGTTCGATGACGCTACCATCAGCGCCAGCAATCGTGCTGACCTGCTCTCCGCAGCGCGTTTCCTGAATCAGAACCCGCAGACGTCGGTCACGCTGGAAGGCCACACTTGCAGCATCGGGCCAGCAGAGTACAACCAGTATCTGTCGGAGCGTCGCGCCGAGGCAGCTCGCCAGTTGCTGACAAGCGAAGGCGTGGATGACAGCCGCATCACCGTCGTCGGTAAAGGCGAGCGTGAGCCGATTGCCGACAACGACACGCGCGAAGGCCGTGAAAAGAACCGTCGCGTCGAGGCGATTGTCACGGGTACGGTGGAAGAGCGCCGCTAAGCTGGATACATAAGCTGTAAGAACAGCGTTTCACTCGGGAGAGAGCCGGCGCCTTCGGGCGCCGGTTTTTTTATCCCCGCTCCCCAGCCCCTTATTCGCTTCGCTCACCCTTCGGGCCAGCCTTCGGCTGTTCTGCGCTTAGCCTGCTTCACTAGGGAGAGGGGCAGCAAAAATATCGGCATTCTGGACAACCCATTGGTACTTTCTCGGATAGCCGAAATAGCTCCACCCAAATCGACGATGAACCTTTTGAGCCCCTCTCCCCTTGTGGGAGAGGGGTTGGGGAGAGGGGGAGATTATGGCAGGAAATAGATACTCGCACTTGACCAGGAACGGAACTGGCTAGCGCTCGGGATTTTCTTCTGTGTGATTTTTATAGAAATTTCAACTGAAGAGAATTGAAAGTAGTGCAACATGTAGCAGATGTCGTGACAGCTGAAAGTTCGTCGCCCCCTCTCCCCCAGCCCCTTATTCGCTTCGCTCACCCTTCGGGCCAGCCTGCGGCTGTTCTGCGCTTCGCTTGTCCCACAAGGGGAGAGGGGAGCAAAAAGCTCGGCATTTTGGACAACCCATTGGTGCTTTCGCGGATATTGGAAATGGCTCCACTTAAACCGACGATGAACCCTTTTTAACCTTGGCCGTTCAATCATGCTCCGGTAACAGCGCCAGCAAATTGGTGCGTGCTACTTTGTCGGCCACTTCTTGCGGCAACGCATCCAGAAACCGGTCAAAGCCCTGGATATTCTTGCCAAGATTGCCAAAGCGGCCAACCAGATCGGTGCCAATCATAAAACGATCCGGGTACTGCTCCACCAACGCGAGCCAGCGCGGCGTCGGCACGCCCTCTTCCAGCAGATACGGCTCCAGCACCGTCCAGGAAAGGTCGATGTACAGATTATCGTGCGCAGCAAGCAACTCGCCGACGATGGTATCCAGATTCTTTATCTTGCCCTGATATCGGTGAATTTCAGCGCTGGTGCCCGCGTGCGCCCAGATGAATCGGGTCTGCGGATGTGCCGCGAGCGCCTCTTTCAGTTCTTGCCGATAAATGGGCTCTCGCTCGCGTTTTGACGTCAGGTTGCTGTGCAGGATCACTGGCAGCGAACGTTCGGCTGCGAGCTCGTAAACAGCATCCAGTGCCGGATGATTGGCACGTGGTGTCTCGCCTTTGGTCAAGGCGGTCAGATCATCATGTCGTGTGAGAATTTCACCAATGCCTTTCCACAGGTCGGGATACATTTCCAGCATCAGCTCCACATGCCGGACAGCATTCATGTCAGTGGGATTGAAACCGGCAATAAAGGGGTGAAGCCGTTCCCGTTGCTGGCCCGGCAATGTCTGGATTGCCTCCGCCAGCAGCGCGTCGGTGGCACTGTAGTAATACACCGGTGCTTCATCACCCATGTAATAACGCGGTTCGCGGGGCGCCGATTCTTCCCATTTTTTCGCCACGCCCAGACCCATGATCGCCACATCCTGGATACGTGCCTCATCCATGGCCTTGAACAGCGCCTCCATGCCATCTGTTTCCTGAACGAAGTTGACGTAGTGCAATTGAGCGTCGCTGTAGATTCGCTCGGCCCGCTCGGCGAAAGATGCGCCGGGCAGGCAGGCGAACGCGGCGCCACACAGCCACACCTGAAGCAGCGGCTTTTTCAATAGCATGACCTTTCCTTCTGTTGCGCATGTCTGAGTACAGACTGGCCTGCAACAAAGGAGTTCTGGCGCTACTGCTCAACCCGTGGCGGGATCGGTGAAACCTTGAAAAACCGGGCAGTTCGGGCCTGCAATCTACAGGCCCGGGCGGAAAACTCAGCGACGATAAGGGCTGCGTCGCCGGCGAGGGGGCTTGTCGCCGCTGCGCTGGGCGCGCAACCGGGCACGGCCGTACAGGCCAGTGTACTGCTTGCCTTTGAGATCCACTTTTTTTGCCAGCCGCTCTACTTCAGCCGGGTCGAGATCCATCCAGCGGCCCTGGCGGAGCTGTGGCGGCAATGTCAGATCACCAAAGCGGATGCGGATCAGCCGCGCCACTTCCAGCTCCTGGGAGGCGAACAGGCGCCGGACTTCCCGGTATTTTCCGCCCACCAGCGAGACGCGATACCAGCGGTTGGCACCTTCCTCGGCACCACCGGCATCCACCACGCTCTGGAAACGCGACATGCCATCTTCCAGCATCACGCCCGCGAGCATTGCCTCGCGCTTTTCCGGTGTCAGTTCGCCATGCACGCGCACGGCATATTCCCTCACAAAGCCGTTCGACGGGTGCATCAACCGGTGCGCCAGCTCGCCATCCGTGGTGAACAGCAGCAACCCGGAGGTATTGATATCCAGGCGCCCGACTTGCACCCAACGGGTGCCTTTCAGGCGCGGCAGGTTATCGAATACTGTCGGGCGTCCTTCCGGGTCATTACGCGAGCACACCTCTCCTGGTGGCTTGTGGTAAATAATTACCCGACGTTCAACTTCGTCGGGGTCCTGGGTGCGGACAATATGCCCATCCACTCGAATTACATCCTCTGCTTCGACACGATCGCCCAATGTGGCGATCTTGCCATTGACGGATACACGCCCGGCCGCAATCCAGGTTTCCAGTTCGCGGCGAGAGCCCAGCCCGGTACGGGCCAGCACTTTTTGCAGTTTCTCACTCATCGTCGTTATCGGCTCCAGCGGTGGCTGTTTCGCCTTCCGCTTCAATGGCCTCCTTTGGCGACGCAGGTTTCTTGCGATACTGGGCGTCAAATTCCGCCAGCAATGCATCCACCTTGTCCATGTCCAGCAGTTCGGACTCGTCGATGTCTGGCTCCCCTTCGTCCACTCCCTCGGCCAGGGGGTCGTGCGGCTGCTCTTGCTGCTCGTCGGCGCCTTGCGATTCACTTTGTGCAGCATCTTCTGCAGCATCAACCGCTGCCGCTGGCGGTGCATCATCCAGCGCCAGCTCCTGATTCAGCTTGTCCAGATCCTTGATCTCGGCCAGCGACGGCAGGTCTTCCAGGCTCTTGAGATCAAAATAATCCAGAAACTGCCGCGTGGTGGCGTACATGGCCGGGCGGCCGGGCACATCACGATGGCCAACCACCCTCGCCCAGCCCCGCTCCAGCAGTGTCTTGATAATCTGCGTGCTGACGGCCACCCCCCGGATTTCCTCGATCTCGCCACGGGTGATCGGCTGCCGGTAGGCCATCAAGGCCAGCGTTTCCAGAATCGCCCGGCTGTATCGCGGTGCTTTTTCCTGCCACAGCCGGCTCACCCAGGGGCCCATCTCAGGGCGCGCCTGAAAGCGAAACCCCGAGGCGACTTCGCGCAGTTCGACACCGCGGCCCTGATAGTCACTGGCGAGATCTTCCAGCACCTTGCCCAGCATCGCCTTGTCGGGCCGGTCTGCCTCGTCAAACAGCATCAACATGCCATCCCGATCCAGGGGGGCGTCCGCGGCGAATATAGCCGCTTCGACAATGCACTTGATCTGATCCGCTTCCACTGGTGCACCTCGTTATGCTGTCTGCTTCGTTGGCTTGCGCCGGTATTACCGAATGATCTTCCGATTACTCATCCGCCGACGTGATCTGCGGCAACAGATCGTCGTCGCTATCGCTGTCTTCCAGCACGCCCTCTTCCAGCACTACCATTCTGGCTTTGACGTGGATCGGTGTGAACGCCTCGGTCTGGATCAGTTCGATCAGCGATGCCTTGACCAGTTCCAGCACTGCCAGAAAAGTCACGACCACACCGGCACGGCCTTCGTCGAGCGGGAACAGCGAGACAAACGGCACAAACTCCCGGCCCTTGAGCCGCTCCAGCACGCTGGCCATGCGTTCCCGCGTGGAGAGCTTTTCACGGGAGATGAGATGGCTTTCGAACATATCCGCCCGGTGCAGCACATCCTTGAATGCCAGCAGCAACTCGCGCAGATCGACATCCGGCTCGGGCCGTTCGCGCACGAAATCCGGCCGCCGCGCTGACGCCGGAAAAATATCCCGCTCCAGGCGCGGCAGAGCGTCGATATCTTCGGCCGCCTTCTTGAAACGTTCGTACTCCTGCAACCGCCGGATCAGCTCCGCGCGGGGATCTTCTTCGTCCGCCTCTTCCTCTGCTTTCGGGCGCGGCAGCAGCATGCGCGATTTGATCTCGCCCAACAGCGCGGCCATGACCAGATATTCTGCCGCCAGCTCGAAATTGAGCGCCTTCATCAGCTCTACATATTTCATGTATTGCTGGGTAATTTGCGCGACCGGAATATCCAGAATATCCAGGTTTTGCCGCTTGATCAGATACAGCAGCAGATCCAGCGGGCCCTCGAAGGCTTCCAGAAACACTTCCAGGGCGTCGGGCGGGATATACAGATCATCCGGCAGTTTGGTGATCGCCTGCCCATACATCAGCCCGAAAGGCATTTCTTCCTGGCGCGGCCCGTTCGGGCCGGCCTCGGCCACAGGCACTGACGCGGCCTCGGCATCCGCCGCCAGTGCAAGCGCTGCGCCGTCTTCGCTATCAGTGACCGTTGTGTCATCCGTCATCGGTGTGCCTCGGAAACCTCTGCCCTGCCGTGCCGCCCGAGAGCGGCTCAGCGATAATTCAGGCCCATTGCGGTTCGCACTTCCTCAAGCGTGGCACGGGCCGCCTCGCGTGCTTCTTCACAACCATCCGCGACGATACTGCGCACCAGATCAGGATCGCGTGCATGCTCCTCGGCGCGGCGCCGGATCGGCTCCAGCTCCGCCTGCACAGCGTCGATCACAGGCTTCTTGCAATCCAGGCAGCCGATGCCGGCCGTGGTGCAGCCTTCCCACACCCATTGCCGGGTCTGGTCGTCGGAATATACCTGGTGCAGCTGCCAGACCGGGCAGTGCTCGGGATTGCCCGGATCGGTGCGGCGCACTCGCGCCGGATCGGTGGGCATACGGCGAATTTTTTCATCGACACTATCTGGCTCTTCGCGCAGGCTGATGAAGTTGCCGTAGGACTTGGACATCTTGTGCCCATCCAGGCCCGGCATTTTCGAAGCCGGCGTCAACAGCGCCTGCGGCTCCGGCAGGATCACCTTGCCGCCGCCCTCAAGATCACCCAACAGCCGCTCGCGATCGCCCAGGGTGATGTTCTGTTGCCCGAGCACCAGCGCACGCGCCGTCTCAAGCGCCTGCTCGTCACCCTGCTCCTGATACTTGCGGCGGTGATCCTGATACACCCGCGCCTGCTTCTTGCCCATCTTGCGAATGGCAGCGGCAACGGCTTCCTCGAATCCCGGCTCGCGGCCGTACAGATGATTGAAGCGGCGGGCCACTTCTCGCGTAATCTCGATATGCGCCACCTGGTCTGCGCCCACCGGCACCTGGCCGGCGCGATACATCAGGATGTCGGCCGACTGCAACAGCGGATAACCCAGAAATCCGTAAGTGGCGAGATCCTTTTCCTTGAGCTTTTCCTGCTGATCCTTGTAGGTCGGCACACGCTCCAGCCAGCCAAGCGGCGTCATCATGGACAACAGTAAATGCAGCTCCGCATGTTCCGGCACGCGCGATTGCACGAACAATGTCGCCGCACCGGGATTGACGCCCGCCGCCAGCCAGTCGATGACCATTTCCCAGACCGCCTGCTCGATGGACTGCGGATGCTCGTATTCGGTGGTCAGTGCGTGCCAGTCGGCGACAAAAAAGAAGCACTCGTATTCGTGCTGCAACCGTACCCAGTTTTTCAGCACCCCGTGGTAATGCCCCAGATGCAGGCGGCCGGTAGGCCGCATCCCGGATAATACGCGCTGAGAGGAAACCACAGAGCTCAAGACAGACTCCTGAAACGACAACGATGGTACAGAAACGGACAACCCCGGCCGCCGGGCGGCAGGCGATGGTGGCGCAAAACGGCAAGTATAGCGGCTCCGGTGGCCTGTGTTCCATGCAACAGTGGCCGCAACAGGCCCCATTGGCGGATAAATGAGCAAATCGCTGCAAGCTGGCTCAGAAGATGCTTTCCACTGGCCCCGCACCCTGCCGCACGACCTCTGGCCCGTCACCATCCACCAGCGAGATAACCGTGGTTTCCGTCAGGCCGCCGAAGCCGCCATCCAGGATCATGTCCACCTGGCCATCCAGCACATTGCGTATGTCCACCGGGTCGGTGAGCGGGTACTCATCACCCGGCAGTAACAGGGTAGACGTCATGATCGGCTCGCCATGCTCGGCCAGTAGCGCCTGACAGATGGCATGGTCCGGCACACGGATACCGATGGTGCGTTTCTTCGGGTGCATCAGCCGCCGTGGTACTTCGTGAGTGCCGCGCAAAATCCAGGTGTAGGCGCCCGGCGTGTGGGCCTTGAGCAGGCGGTAATCCGGGTTTTCTACCTTGGCGTACAGCGCCAGCACAGAAAGATCCGCACACAACAGCGTGAACTCGTGCTTGTCATCAAGCCGCCGCAGCCTGATCAGGCGCTCCAGCGCGCTTTTCTCGCCAATACTGCAACCCAGCGCATAGGTGGTGTCTGTGGGGTAGGCGATCAACCCACCGCCGCGCAGCACCTCGACCGCCTCCCGCAGCAAACGAGGCTGGGGCGATACCGGATGAATATGTAATACCTTGGTCATGGCAGGCTGTCCCGGTCAGTGTCCGATCAGCGCATTGTAGTGTGCACAGCAATGCACCGCGAGCGCGGCGGCTTCACGCCGCCTGAAACAGTTCCCAGACAGGGCGCGCCTGCTCCGGCAGCGCCGGCAAGCGGCCCAACTCCAGCCAATATTGTGCTGGTGTGTGGAAGTCCGAACCGCCGGAGGCATACAGCGGGAAATCCCGCAAGCATTCGATCAGCAATGCCTGCTGGGCCGGGTTCAGGCGCGGCATTGCCACCTCAAGCCCCTGGCCACCTGCTGCGCAGAAATCGGCCAGCAGCTGGCGCAGCTTGCGGCGCGTCATGCCGTAGCGCACCGGATGCGCCAGCACCGCAACGCCACCCGCCGCACGCAGTGCCTGCACCGCCTCGTCCAGCGGCACCCACGGGGTGTTTACATAGGCAGACTGCCCTGCCTTGAGAAAACGATTGAAGGCATGTTGCTCGTCACGCACTCGCCCGCTGGCCACCAGCATGCGTGCAAACCACGGCCGGCCCGGTGCTGCCGTGCCCGCCAGGTCGGCCGCTCGCTGGTAGCTGCCGGCAAGCCCGGCGGCTTTGTCCAGCTTGCGCCCGATCAATTCCGCCCGGCGCACTCGCGCCTGCTGCTGTGCCGCCACCAGCGCCTGCAAGTCAGGGTGATCGGCCTGCATGTTCAAGCCGACAATATGCAGCTCGCGCCCGCTCCAGGTGCTGGAAATCTCGATGCCGGTAATCAGCTCGATTGCCGCCTCGGCCGCCGCCTGCTGCGCCTCCGGCAGCCCCGCCAGGGTGTCGTGATCGGTCAGTGCCAGCATCTCTACCCCGGCTGCCGCCGCGCGGGCCACCAGCTGCGACGGGCTGAGCGTGCCGTCGGAGGCGGTGCTGTGGCAGTGGAAGTCGTAACACGGTTGCATGCGTTGGTTCCGGTTGGTCGATCATCGAGAGCGCGACCGCTACGGCGGCCATTATGCTGACAGGCGCGGCAGTATAGCACGGCATCGGGGCAGCACCCGGCGAGCGCGGGGCCGCGTCTGAAAAGCAGCGAGGAGAACCTGAATAGCGCCACGACAGCATCCCGCCCCGCCGCCGCCCTCTGGCGCCCGGAGCGCCTTCGCTGTTCACCCCGAGAGGCATCCATTACCATCATTGCTTCGCAAGCTGGGATTCTGGCATGAAAAAGCTGTTTGATTATCTGCCGGTGATTGTATTCTTCGGCCTTTACTTCGCGTCAGGCAGGGATATCTACCTTGCCACCTGGGGCATTCTCGGGGCCAGCGCCCTGCAAATCGCGGCGGGCTGGCTGATCTGGCGCAAGCTGGAGCGTATGCACCTGCTGGTGTTTGTGGTGACGCTGGTGTTCGGCGGGCTGACACTGCTGCTGCGTGATGAAATGTTCATCAAGTGGCGGCCCACCGTCATTTATGGCGTGCTGGCGCTGGCGCTGCTGATCGGCCTGTTCCTGCGCGAGCGCTCGCTGCTACAGCGCATGTGCGAGGCCATGATGATACGCGGGCTGGGCTATGTGGTGCAGCTGCAACCGCGTGACTGGATCACGCTGAACATCGCCTTCATTCTCTATTTTTCCTTGCTGGGCGGGCTGAATATTTATATCGCCTATGCGTTCAGCACCGACTTCTGGGTGAATTTCAAGCTGATCGGTTTTACCGTGCTGAACTTCGTGTTTTATATCGCGCTGTTTTTCTACGTTTATAACCGCCTGCCCGAGACTGACCGCCAGCGCCTGTTTCATGATCGCAGCGCGCGCCCGGCCGATCCCGGCGCAGATGATAGCGACTAGTTTTGTGGAGGCCAGAAAAATGCTTTACGCCATCATCAGTGAAGATGTCTCCGGCTCACTGGAAAAACGGCTTGCGGCGCGCCCCGAGCATGTGGCGCGCCTGAAGGCATTGCACAGCGCCGGCCGCCTGGAACTGGCCGGCCCGCACCCTGCCATGGATGCCGACGACCCCGGCGACGCCGGCTATAGTGGCTCGCTGATCGTGGCAGAATTCTCCAGCCTGGAAGCCGCACGCCAGTGGGCTGAGGCGGATCCTTACGTCAGCGCCGGGGTATATGCCCGGGTGACGGTCAAGCCATTTCGTAAAGTTCTGCCTTGATGTGACCTCCATCACGACCTGACCGAACTGCTTTTACCTACACTGCGCGCGCTCGCAAGGGGAGTCCGAATTCATGCGCTTTCGTTTTTTCTTCAGCCTGGCCATCGCCACCATCCTGTTCAGTGCCGGCATGGCCGCACCCCGCCCGGCGCTGGCCGCCAGCGGCTGGATCGGAGATACCGTCTTTGTGCCGGTACGCGCTGGCGCCGGCAATGGTTTTCGTATTGTGCATCGCGGCTTGCGCTCCGGCACGCAGGTGCAAGTGCTGCAATGGGAACAAGGGGCTGATTGGGTGCAGATTCGCGTCGGCGATACCGAAGGATGGGTCGAAGCACAGTATGTCAGCCGCCAGCCCATCGCACGGGTGCAACTGGAACGTGCCGAGCAACGCACCCAGACACTGACCCGGGAACTGACACAGGTGCGCGAACAGCTTGCTGCCGTGAGCCAGGAGCGCGATCAGCTCAGCAGCCAGGCACAAGCGCTGGGCGCCGATCTGGATTCGCGCAATCAGGAGTTTGATCAATTGCAACAAGTCGCCGCCGATCCGTTGCGCCTGGATCAGGCAAACCGCAAGCTGAACGAAGATCTCAGCCTGCTGCGCACGGAGCTGGATCAGGTGAAGGCGGAAAACGCGATGCTGCGCAACGACCGCACCTTTCAAGGCTGGCTGTTCGCACTGGCGACGGTATTTGGTGGCATGACGCTCGGCTGGTATTTCAAATCCCGCGCCAACCGGCAACGCACCAGCTGGGTGTAACCAGGCAGCCCACCTTTGCGGTGGGCTAGCGTAATCCGAACAGCGTCTCCACCCTGAGCACGATACCGGGCATGGTATTGAAGCCATGCTCCCGCGCCCACAGCAGATAAGGCTCCACTTCATAGAAGAACCAGGGCCGCCAGATATTGTGGCGATAGGTCACCGCGGCCCGGTAATTTTCCGCACGGGTTGTCGGCCGGGTATAGCCATCCACACTGATCAGATAACGCAACGCCTGGCGCTTGGTCAGCTCGACACCCAGCGCCGCGCTCTGCTGCAAATGCCAGCCGAGCCCTTCGTCGATATTTTCCTCACTGATTTCGGCAAAGCTTGTCAGACGAAAAAAACGATGGCGGCTCAGCGGGCGGTCAAAATTGAGAATGGTGCGGCTGCGAAATCCTTTCGGGTCACGCCAGTCAACCGATTCCTCGAACCGTGCCGACCAGTATTCGGTAAGTGCGTACTGCTGGCGATAACGAGCACGCCAGTACAGCTTCAGCTGTGACCTCACGCCGACATCCATATCGATGTCCATATTGTCTGCGGTGCGCAACACCCACCGCACGCCAGCCCTGGCTGCGTTGCTGGCCTCGCCGGTCATTTCGGGGGCGCCCTGGAGGCCGGCGTTCTTGTCCTCGAAATCCTGCTCACTGGCAAAGATCAGGCTCAACCGGTGCTCGATGCCGGGCAAATGCACACGCACGCGAAAGCGCACATCGCTGTCATGCTCGCCGTTGTCCTGAAGCAATTGCGCGCCGACGATACGCACCGAGGTGCCGGCCACTTCGCGGGTCTGGTCGTCCGCATCACCAAACACCGCGTCCAGCCACTGGGTCGGCCAGCACAGGCCACGGGAAAAAGCATGGTGGGTGCGATCAATCCAGCGCAGTTGGTCGTTGGCCCAGGGGTCGCAATCCATCGGCACCCGATAAGCACCCTGCGGGCCGGTTTCCAGCAGCATCGAGCCATCCTCTTCCTCGACCCAGCCTTCCGGATCATGCAGAGGCAACTCTGTGGCAGGTTCGAGAATTTCGGGAAAGACCGCTGGCTCGGCCGGCTCACCAGACACGGCGGGCAGATCGGTTACTAACGGTCGCTCCTCGGCTGCCGCCGCAGTGGCGCTTACCGCCCAGAGCAGGGCCAACCAAAGCCCCTGCCCCGATAACCTGCCGCGCCCCGTGCCCCCGGCACGCGTTGCGCGAAGGCGCCTTCCCGTATTTAGCACTACCACTTACTCGCCGATAGAACGCTTACAGCATAAGCTGCGGCCGGAGCGCTCACCAGCCGGGGTTTGCAAAATCTGCGCCGCAGCACACTTGCCGGCGCAGATCGTTGCGTCAGCGCTGACGACCTATACAGGCCACCAGCACCATCGCACACGTTCGCTTATAAAACCGCGCCGCTTTTCCGCAATGCCTCGATTGCCGCCTCATCAAAACCGGCTTCGGCCAGCACAGCCTCGCTATGTGCTCCCGGCTGGCCGCCCGCAAAGCGATAGCTCGGCGGTGTTTTCGAGAACTTGAAGGGCGACGCCACCTGGCGCTGCACGCCGTCGCCGGCCGGCACCTCCACAACCATGCCACGCGCTTCGAGCTGCGGGTGCTGTGCCGCTTCGGAAACACTGAGCACCGGCTCCACGCACGCATCCACCGCGGTGAAAATGGCCTGCCATTCGGCAAAATCTTTTTCTTTCATGGCCTCGCGAATTTCGGCCTTGAGTTCGGCCACAATCTCCGGCGCCATTGCCAGCCCTTTGCCGGCCAGGTGCGGCCGGCCAATCGCCTGGCAGAACTGCACGAAAAATTGCGGCTCAAGCCCGGCCACGGAAAACCATCTGCCGTCACGCGTCTCATAGCAATCGTAGAACGAACCGCCATTGAGCTGTGTGCGCTCCAGTTGCGGATCGTCGCCACCGATCAGCGCCTGCGGCGCTGTCAGCGCGTGCAGGCTGAAGGCCGCGTCGGTCATGGAAATGTCGATGTGCTGGCCTTCGCCGGTCTGCTGCCGATGAATCACCGCCGCCAGAATCGCCATCACGGCATGGCACGAGCCGCCGGCGATATCCGCGGCCTGCAAGGCCATGGGCGCCGGGCCACTGCCTTGCCGGCCGTTGTACGAGGTGACACCGGCGATGGCGAGATAGTTGAGGTCATGGCCTGCCCGATCCCGATACGGGCCATCCTGCCCGTACCCCGTGATGGAACAATAAATCAGCCGGGGGTTGACGGCGCGCAACGCCTCATAACCGACCCCCAGGCGCTCCATGACCCCTGGGCGAAACTGCTCCACCACGATGTCGTAATCCTGTACTAGCCGATGCACCACCTGCACCGCTTCCTGCCGTTTGAGATCCAGCGCCAGCGAGCGCTTGGAACGGTTCAGATAGCCGTGCACAGCCGAGATACCCTGATCCATCGGCGGCAACATGCGTACCATGTCCGGCCGGGTGGGAGATTCCACACGCAGCACATCGGCGCCGAGATCAGCCAGAATCAGGGTGCCGAACGGCCCCGGAAGCAAGGTGCTGAAATCCAGCACTTTAAGAGAAGAAAGCGGACCAGCCATGGAATATCCTTTACAGCGAATCAGATGATGGAGGCAGCCAGCGCAGCTGCCGATCCAGCAGCATAAGGAGCTACGGCAAGCGCGCCAATGACAGCCCTG
Organism: Alcanivorax quisquiliarum; assembly: GCF_023051175.1. Classification (GTDB taxonomy): domain Bacteria; phylum Pseudomonadota; class Gammaproteobacteria; order Pseudomonadales; family Alcanivoracaceae; genus Isoalcanivorax; species Isoalcanivorax quisquiliarum. The sequence goes on from NZ_JALKII010000001.1 coordinate 590,676, forward strand.
CTCAATTTCCTGACCGGAGCGACCAGCGGGTCGTTATCGCTCGGGACAGCCCATCGCTTTTCCGCTAGCATTGCCGCTCCGTGACTTAATGTACAACTGTATGAACATCTGGCATTACATCCGTGCATCTCTCGTTCTGCTTGGCCTGACCCTGAATACACTGGTGCTGGCCTTCCCATTGTTCCTGATGGCGCTGGCGCGCTTCGTGATTCGCCATGAGCGAACGCAGATCGCCCTTGCCCGTGGCCTAGTGCGTGTTGCCGAGAGCTGGATGTGGGTCAACAACACCCTGATCACACTGATCAGCCGCCCACACTGGCAGGTGGAAGGGCTCGAAGGGCTGGACAAGAACAGCTGGTATCTGGTCACCAGCAATCACCAGTCCTGGGCAGATATCCTGATTTTGCAAAAAGTATTCAACCGCCGCATCCCGATGCTCAAGTTCTTCCTCAAGCAAGAACTGATTCGCGTGCCGGTACTGGGGCTGGCCTGGTGGGCGCTGGATTTCCCGTTCATGCAGCGCCACACCCGCGAGCAGATCGAGCGTAACCCGGCATTGAAAGGCAAGGATCTGGAAACCACGCGCAAAGCGTGCGAGAAGTTTGCCCACTTCCCCACCTCGGTGATGAATTTCTTCGAAGGCACACGCTTCACCGCCGCCAAGCAGGCGCAGCAGCAATCGCCGTACCAGTACCTGCTCAAACCCAAGGCCGGCGGCACCGCCTTTGCGCTGGCAGCCATGGGCGGCAAGCTGGATACGCTGCTGGATGTGACCATCATTTATCCGCCGGCTGCCTCCCGCAACCTGCTGGCCTTTCTCGGCGGCGCCGTGAACCAGGTACAGGTAGTGATTTGGCAACGTGCGATCCCCGCCTGGACAGCCACCGGCGATTACGAGAACGATCCCGAGTTCCGTGCCCGCTTCCAGCAATGGGTGAGCGAGCTCTGGCAGGAAAAAGATGCGCTGCTGCAAGCTCGCATGAGCTGATCCTGCGCGTCGGCACCCAGGTCCCGCTTTCACACTGCCGGCCAGGCTGGCTATGATGGCAGCCCCTGACGGGGCATCTGCACCGGGCGCCGTCACAGCGCCCCCGGTGGATGGAATCAGCTGGCCCGCACGACGGGCCAGAGCAGAACGCGACGACTTTACGGCGCCACGCCGGCGCCGATACCAGGGGATACCGATGCTGGGCAAACTTTTTCGACCGCGCTGGCAGCACCAGAATGCCGATCAACGCCTGCGGGCTGTCACCGAGCTGTCGCTGGATCAGCCGCAGAGCCACGGCATCCTTGCCTCGCTGGCACGCGAGGACAGCGCAATCACAGTGCGTGCCGGAGCAGCCAGCCGGCTCACGGACATCAACCTGCTGGCGCAGCTGAGCCATCAGGACAGCAGCGACACCGTGCGTGATGCCGCCAGTACCCAGCTCCAGCGGCTGCTGGCCGGCATCGCCGAACACAGCCCGGCCCTGGCACCGCGCCTGCAACAGTTGCAGCAGACCGACGACCCCGCGATCTTGCTGTTCGTGGCCCGCAACAGCCCCGAGGCGGCCTGCCGGCTGGCCGCCGCTGAACGCATCAGCGCCCCCGAACAATTACTCGATATCGCCCTGCACGGCGCCGATGCCGCATTACGCATTGCTGCCGCCGAGCGTATTGCCGACACCGCGCTGTTGCGTCGTCTGGTGCGCGAGGGGCGCGACAAACGCGTGCAGCAGAGTGCGCGAGAAAAACTTCGCCAACACCAGCAGAGTGCGCAAGCAGAGGAAGAGCGCAGCCAGTCCCGCGCTGCCGTGCTGGCCGAACTGGCCCAGCATGGCGGTCGTGTCGTGGATGCCCTGTACCGCGCCCGCCTGACCCAGTTGCAGCAGCAGTGGGCGCAGGCAGCTGCCGATGCCAGCGATGACGAGTTGCAACAATTCGCGCAAGCCGAAGCCCGTTGTCTGGCGAAGGCCGACGAACTTGACCGCCAGCTGGCAGAAGACGCCCGGCGCCAGGCCATGCAGGCCGAGCAACATGCCGCCGTAGACGGCCTGGCAGCGCTGCAACAGGAAGTGACCGAAGACCTGCTGCAGGAGCAATTGGGCAGCCTGCGCGCCGCCGTGGCGCTGCAACAGCATCGCTGGGAGGCCGCCACGGAAGAATTTGCCGCTGAACCCCCATTGGCCGAGCGCTTTGCCGCCCTGCAACAGCAATGGCAGGCGCTGCTCGACACGACAGAAGCCGTCGCTGCCGCAGCGGATCGTCTCACCGCCCTGGCCGACGCGCTCAGCGCCGCCCCTAATGATGAATCCCTGCGTACCGAAGCCACCGACTGGCTGCACCGCTGGCCGGCGAACACGCCACACCCGGCGCCCCTGGCGGCACTGGCACAGGCGCTTGCACCGGCAGTTCAGCCGCCTCGCAAGGCGGCACCCGCCGACGGCCGCACCGAGGGCAAATCAGCCCCGCATAGCGCCCCCCGGCAGGCGCTCGACAATCTGCTCGGCGCGATCCAGCGCGAGCTGCGGCAACGCAATCTGCGCCACGCCAATCGCCTGTGGCAGAAAGCCGAAGCGATGCTGACGGAGCAGCCGGATGACAGCCGTCAGGCGCGGCTGGAAAAACTGCGCCCGGAACTGGACGAGCTGCGCGACTGGCACGCATTTGCTGCCGAGCCGAAAAAAATCGAGTTGTGCGAGCGCATGGAAGCACTGACGCAGCAAACGCTTGATCCCGCCGAAAAAGCCACCGCCATCCAGGCACTGCATGACGAATGGCGCAGCCTGATGTCCTCCAACCAGGATATCGATCAGCGCCTGTGGGACCGGTTCAAGGCAGCATCAGATCTCGCCTACGAGCCCTGCCGTGAGCACTTCCGTGAACAGGATGCAGAGCGTGCGGAAAATCTGGCACGCCGCGTCGCCCTGTGTGACCAACTGGCGCAGCTGCTGGAAAAAATCCAGGCGCAGCCGGAATCGATCGACTGGCCAGCGATGTTTGCCATCCGCCGCCAGGCGCCGGAAGAATTCCGCAATCATCAGCCAGTGCGCTTTACCGATGCACGCAATGCCAGCCGCCGGTTCAGCCAGCTGCTCGGCGCGCTGGACGAGCAACTGAAACAGACCAGCGAACGCCATGCCCAGTCACTGGGCGAGCTTTGTGATGCGGCGGATGCGTTGCTGGCAATGGACGACACCCAGGCGGCCACCACGCAGGCCAAGCAACTGCAACAACGCTGGAAGCAGGCAGGCTGGGTACACCCACAGCCTTACCGGGCACTGCATCGCCGCTTCCGCAAAACCTGCGATGCGCTGTTTGCTCGCCTGCAAGCCGACCGTGACGCTGCCCGCGCCAGCCAGGCCGAAGAGAAAGCCCAGCTTGAGCAGGCGTTACAGCACTTCAGCGACGCCTTACCCACCCTGGCCACGGCACAGCTGCGTGAGCAGATACAGGCCGTGGAAGCCCTGCCGTGCCCACGGCCGCTGGTGCGCCAGCGCGATCAGCTGCTGGCACGGGCACGCGAGCAGCTGGCCGCCCTGCCCCGACGCCAGCTGTGCCAGCAATTGCAGGAGCGGGTCAGCGCCGCACCGGAGGCCCCCGAGCAGACGCCGGCGCAGCGAGAACTTGCCGTGGCCCTGGAAGTCAGCGCCCAGGCACCCAGCCCCGAGGACGCGCGCGCCGAGCGCCTGCGCTGGCAACTGGAAAAACTGCCCGAGGCAATGAAGCGAGCAACACCGGACCAGCTGGAAGAATGCAGCCGTTTGCTGGAGGATGCGGCGCCGGTGCTGGACGCCGGGCTCGCGCCCGCCATTCGCTCGCGCCTGCTACAAGCACTGGCGCACCTTGCGCCCTGATCTGCTATTCGGAAATTTTGCAACATGCGTAACCTGCTGTTACCCCTGATCAACAGTGCGCGCGGCCTGGCCCGTGCACTGAGCCTGTACGCGCCGTATCTTGGCGCCGGCGTGCGGGTTGATCACATCAGCGCCGATTTTCGGGAAGCCCGCGTCTCGATGAAATTGCGCTGGTACAACGTCAATTATGTCGGCACCCACTTTGGCGGCTCGCTGTACGCCATGGCCGATCCCTTTTACATGCTGTTGTTGATGCGCAACCTTGGCCCCGACTATGTGGTGTGGGACAAAGCCGCCAGTATCGATTTCGTCCGCCCTGGCCGCGGCCGTGTCACGGCATCCTTTCTGTTGACTGACGACATGCTCTCGGATGTCTTGCAGCACACGGCAAACGGCGACAAGTACACCCCCACCTGGCCGGTGGAGGTGATTGATGAAGAGGGAAAGTTGGTGGCGCGTGTCGAAAAGACGCTGTATATCCGCCGCAAGAAAAGCGACTGAGCCGCGTTATTGCCCGTAGCGATTTGCATCGCGCAGATAGTCGATTTCCTCGGGCGTACTTTCGCGTAGCAAGGCTTCGTTCCGGTGCGGAAAGCGCCCGAAGCGCTCGATCACTTCGGCATGCTCGCGGGCGTAGGCCAGATTGGTACGCATATGCCCGGCCACTTCCGGTGGCGCTTCATCCACCAGCCCGGCGAAGCACTTGATGCATTTCTGTTGCAGCGCCAGATCCTCGGCGTGCATCAGCGGCATATAAAAGAACACCCGCCCCACCCACGGCAGCTTGCGATCCATACCCAGCGCCAGGCCCTCGTTCACCAGCGTCACCGCACGATGATCGCCGGCGAAAGCACGAGCCGTGCCACGATGAATATTGCGCGTGAACTGATCCAGCAGGATCAGTAACGCCAGCCGCGGAAACGGCTGGCTTTCCCAATCCACCAACTCTTTCGACAGCGCGGCCTCGACCAGCGATCCGAAGCGCCGCTCGATCTCCGCATCAGCCGCAGCGCCGCCGGCAAACCAGAGCGCATCGCGCGGTGGCTCCGGCCAGCCTCGCTGCAAGCCATTGCCAAACCAGTAATCCAGGACGTCCTGCCAGGGTGGTGTGTTGGAAAACATGATGCCTCGCTCCAGTAATGTTGGCTGCGCCATACCTTAACAACAGCGGCGACTGCGCGACACTCAAAGCGCCGCTGCACATAACCTGTGCACCGGCTCGGCAAGCACTTGCCAGGCGTTGTCCAGCAGGCGTGGCTGCGCCGCCGCCAGTGGATGAATGCCATCCTCCTGCATCAACGATGCATCCCCCCCCACCCCATCCAGGAAGAACGGCAGCAGCGGCACTTTCTCGTCATCCGCCACCTGCCGGAAGGCGCGCTCGAACAACTCGGTGTAACGCTCGCCATAATTCGGCGGAATCTTCATGCCAAGCAGCACCGGCTCTGCCCCCGCCGCACGGCCCTGCTGCACCATAGCGGCCAGATTGTTCTGCATGTGCGCCGGCGCCATACCACGCAAGCCATCGTTACCGCCCAATTCGATCACCAGAATCACCGGCGAGTAACGCTCCAGCAGCGCCGGCAGCCGTGCGACACCACCTCCGGTCGTCTCGCCGCTGACCGATGCGTTATGCACCGCCATGCCGGGGCATTCCTCATTCACACGCTCGGCGAGCAGCTCTGCCCAGCCCTCCGCCTTGTCAATGCCATACGCAGCACTAATACTGTCGCCAACAATTAAAATGTCGGCCGATGCAAGGGATGCCACAGCGGTCAGGCAACCAGCCAGCAAAGCGGACAGCAAACGCATGACGCAGACTCCTGTTTTTTCGCAACACACCGCCAGCACCACACCGATACTGATCGCTCGCAACCTTAGCAAACGGGTGCCCGGCCCGGAAGGCGAGCTGACATTGCTGGATCAGATAGAAATGACCGTGATGCCCGGAGAAAGTGTCGCCATCACCGGGCCGAGCGGCAGCGGAAAATCCACCCTGCTCGGCCTGCTCGCCGGCCTGGATGCGCCCAGTGAGGGCGATATCCTGCTGGCCGGGACGGCGTTCAGCAGCCTGGATGATGATGCGCGTGCGCTGCGGCGCGGCGAGCGCTGCGCTTTCGTGTTTCAGGCATTTCATCTGGTGGATGATCTGAACGTGCTGGAAAACGTCATGCTGCCGCTGGAAATACAACGTCGCAAAAATGCCGGCAATATTGCCCGCCAGTGGCTGGAGCGCGTCGGCCTGGGCCATCGGCTGAAGCATTTTCCCACCACCTTGTCTGGTGGCGAACAGCAGAGAGTGGCCCTGGCGCGCGCCTTCGCCGTTACGCCACGCCTGTTGTTTGCCGACGAGCCGACCGGCAGCCTTGATCACGCCAACGGCGAACGCATCAGCAGCCTGCTGTTCGAGCTCAACCGCGAAGCTGGCACGGCGCTGGTGCTGGTGACACACGACCAGCAGCTGGCCGAGCGCTGCCACCGCCAGCTCCGGCTGGAGGATGGCCGCCTGTGAAACCTGTCCTGTTACGCCCCTGGCGAGACAGCGCCTTTCGCATTCTCGCGCTGGCGGTGTGCATCGCCGCTTTGTCGCTGGCGTCCATTGTGTTGTTGCGGGCCGAACTGGAGCAGCGTTTCATCATTCGCTCCGCCGAAATGCTGGGCGGCGATCTGATGCTGGTCGGCAGCGAGCCGCCCGAGGCAAGCCAGCTCGACACCCTGGCAGCGCTGCGCCAGGCGCAGGTAGCAGATTTTGCCAGCGTGGTGATGCACGGCGATGAAATGCTGCTGGTCAGTGCCCGCGCTGTCGACCACCACTATCCACTGTATGGCCAGCTCCATATCGCAGCCGACCGCTTTGCACCGGCCACCGTGGTGGCGCAAGGGCCGCCGCCGGGCGAAGTCTGGGTCGCAGATCAGGTGCTGGATCGCCTCGGCGTACAGATGGGTGAACCGCTGCACATCGGGCGCCTGCCGCTGACGCTCACCGCCGTCATTCGCCAGGAGCCGGATCAGGGCGCCGGTTTTTACAGCATGAATCCGCGCGTGCTGCTCCATCAGGCAGACCTCGCCGCCACCGGCGTGCTCGGCCCCGGCACGCGTGTACGGCATCGGCTGATGCTCGGCGGGGACGCCGCCAGTATCACTGCTGCGAATCTTGCCATCGAGGGCACCTTGCGCGCAGACCAGAGCCTGCGCACGGTCGCCGATGCCGCCGACAGAACCCGTGGCCCGCTCCATCAACTGACCTTGTGGGTGAGCCTGGGCGTGCTGCTGGTCAGCCTGCTATGCGGCGCTGCCGTCTTTCTCGCCACCAGCCAGCGCGTGCGCCGGCGTGCGCGGCTCGCTGCGTTGCTGCGCAGCTTCGGCGCCAGCCGCCGCCAGGTCACCACGCGCCTGCTGGGGGAGGAATTCGTCGCAGTGGTGCCCGCTGCGATACTCGGCACCGGGTTGGGCATCAGCCTGATCTTGCTGGTGCGGCAGCTGCTCGGCTGGCAAGGCCCGCTCGCAGCCGCTACCGGCGACTGGATCGCGGTGCTGGCCGGCCCGCTGGTGCTGTGGCTGGCGTTCGCCTTGCCGCGCCTGCTGAGCCTGGTGCGCGTGCCGGCGGTGGATGTGCTCGGTGGGCGCCTGGACACACACCCTGTCGCCGGCGCGCTGGAGCTGGCGGCAGCGCTGGGCGCCCCGGTCATGCTGGCGGCGCTGTTGACCGGCTCGCTGGAAGAGCTGGGCCAGCTACTGCTGCTGTTGATATTGCTGGGCGCGCTATTGCCGGCGCTGTTATGGCCACTGCTGAAAGCGCTCGATGTCGGCAGCAGGCGCCTGCCGCTGGCAAGCCGGCTGGCCATCCGCCGGCTGAGCCGCCGCCCCGGCCTCACCCTGCCGCTGCTCGCCTCGCTCACCGTCGCCATGGCCGTGCTCGGCCTGGCCGGGCTGGTCGGCAATCAATTGCTGGATGACTGGCGCAAGCGGCTGCCGGAGCAAGCGCCCAACCATTTTGTATTCAATCTGTTCGAACAGGATCTGCCGCCCTTGCAGGCATGGCTCAACGCGCACCAGGCGTCGTCACAACCGCTGTATCCGATCGTGCGCGGGCGGCTGACCGACATCAATCAAGTGCCGGTGCAAGACGCCGTGACCAAGGAAAACGATGACGCGCAACGGGCGCTCAATCGTGATCTGGCACTGACCGCCATCCAGCCCGGCCAGACATTGCCGCCCAGCAACCGCGTGATCAGTGGTGACTGGCCGCCGCAGGCAGGCGGCGTCTCGGTGGAAAAAGAGCTGGCTCATAACCTGGGCCTGGCACTGCGCGATCAGGTGCAGTTCGTTACCAGCCAGGGCACGCTCACCGCAGACATCACCAGCATCAGGGAAGTGGATTGGGAAAGCTTCGAACCGAATTTCTATTTCATGTTTGCAAGTGAGGGCCTCGCCGGGCAGGACATCACCTGGCTGACCAGCTTCTGGCTGCCTGAAGGCGACGGTGCGCGGCTTGCGGCACTGCTGCGCGACCTGCCCCACATCACCGTCATCGACGTGCGCGCACTGCTGGATCAGGCACAAGCGCTGGTCACACAGGCCAGCCACGCTACCGCGCTACTGGCAATACTGCTGATGGCCGCAGCGCTGCTGGTGCTGGGTGCCGCCCTGCTCGGCGCCCAGGCACAGCGCGGGCAAGATAACGCACTGCTGCGTACGCTGGGTGCCGGCCGGCCGCTGATCAGCCGCGTCACCTGGCTGGAGTCCCTGTTGCTGGGCCTGTGCGCCGCGCTCGGCGCCACGCTGATCATGCTGGCCGCGCTGTATCCGCTGGCCCAGCGGCTGTTTGCCGGCGCGCTGCCGTGGTCGCCGTGGCTGTTGTTGCCGGTCGGCCTGGGCCTGGTTGTCACGCTTGCGGGGGTGCGGCTGGGTGCACGGGCACAACGGCATGCGCCGCTGGCGCTGCTGCGGCAGGCGTAAAACGGCATCGGGCCCACATTGCACCATCGTGCAGATAAAATTATGCTGCCAGCGCGGGCTCGTTGATGCCCGGCGCCATTTGCTGAGCTGCCGCAGCACCGCCCCCGTGGCGCTGCCGACCACAAGGATGACCGATGCCCAAACGTCACTTTTTCCGCCCGCTGCGCGTATTGCTCGGCGGCGTGCTGATCGCACTGATCGCCGGGTTGCTGTTCACAGCCTGGCCCTTCATTGCCTATCCGGTCACCGAGCTAGAGATCAGCCGTCCTGCGCCCTTGCCGGCCGCAACCACAGGCCCGGCGATGGCCGGCATTATCCAGACCGACATCACGCCGCCTATCGGTATTCCGAAATTCGGTTACTCGGCCTGGGCGCGGCCCTCGGATGGCTTCCGCACACGCCTGAAAGCGCGGGTGTTTTACCTGCAACAGCCCGGCCAGACGCCGCTGGCGCTGGTGACGCTGGATCTCGGTGCCGGCTCTCGAGTGCTGCACCATCGCGTGGCGGAACTGATCGCCCCACACACCGACGTGCCCGCACACGGGCTGAGCCTGCTGGTGACACACACCCATTCCGGGCCGGGACAATATCTCGACAGTGATTTCTACAACGTGTTCGGCAGCGATCTGCCGGGCTTTGATCCACAGCTTACCGAGTTTCTCAGCCAGCGCATCGCCGATGCGGTGATCCAGGCGTATCGCCAGCGGCGCGCCGCCCGCTTTGCCACCGGCAGCACCGAAATCCGCGGCTTCACGCGCAACCGCTCGCTGCCCGCCTGGGCGCGCAACTTCGACTTGCCCGAGAGCGCCCTCACGGAAGACCTTGCCTACCAGGCCGTCAACCCGACACTGACGATGCTGCGTATCGATCTGGCCGGCGATGACGATCGCTACCACCCCGCCGGCGCCCTGACCGCCTTCTCGATCCACGGCACCGCCATTCCCGCCTTCACCCGGCCCTGGCACGCCGATGTGTGGCACTGGCTTGCGGAAGATATGGCCGGCCACATCGCCCGCCACCACGACACCCCTTTCACCCCTGTTCACGGCGCCTTTCAGGCCACCCATGCCGATAACACGCCCGCCTGGCGTGACGGGCAACGCGGCGACCGTGAAGCCGAGCGCATTGGCCGTGGCCTGGCCGGCCATGCCTTCCGCCTGTTCCAACAGCTGGGCGACAACCTCGACGCGCAATTACAGCTGGCGGTGGGCGCCCGCGAGCTGGATCTGCTGACGCTGGATGCAGATGCCCGCGCCGGCCTGTGTGAACGGGCCATTACCGGGGCGGCGACAGTGGGTGCCGCCAAGGGCGATGAAGTCTTTCCGATCTCCTGGTTGCCGCTGATTCAACGCGGCTGGCCCAAGCGCTGGTTCAATGATAATTGTCAGGGCGCCAAGCACTGGATGTTGTCCAGGCTCCAGCTGTTGCTCGCCGCGGAACGCTTTCCGCATCAGGCGCTGATTCAGGTGGTGCGCATCAACGATATCGTGCTGGTGAACCTGCCCTGGGAAGTGACCTTCGAAAGCGGCAACCGCATCCGTGACGCCGTACGCGCCGCGCTGCCAGCCGGGCCATGGCGCATAGAAATATCCAGCCTGGCAAACGGCTTTTTCGGTTATGCCACCACGCCGGAGGAATATTCGCTGCAATATTACGAGGGCGGCCACACGCTTTACGGCCCGCATACCGTCGACATGCTGCGCCAGCAAAGTGCACAACTGGCTGCGCAGGTATTTCAGCACGGCGATGTAGATGATCTGCCGGCACATTGGCGCTTCTCGCTGATCAGCCGTGTGTTCTGGCCACAGACCGATAGCCCGGTTGCGGCTCGTGCCGCGCTGACATCTCCTGTCTTTCGCGATGCGCAAGAGCTGCGCGAGGCGAGCTGGTCATTTCACTTCGAAGGCGAGCACCCTGCCCACCTGCGGCTGCATGAACCTTTGCTGCGCGTCGAACAACGGGGTGCCGATGGCCAGTGGCAGCTTCATGTGGATGATCAGGGCAGCGCATTGCAATTGCGCCTGGTAGAAGAAAATAGCCACGGCGCCGAATACGAAGTGCTGTGGCACAACCCGGATCACCCGGCGCCCGGCGTGCTGCGCCGTTTTCATGTGCTCGGCACGGAGGCTCTTTACTCGGCTGAGTTCTGATCTCGGCACGCACGCCCTGACGCCGTGCTGCTAGAATGGCGTCTCATGCATCGGCACGGAGACGGCTATGAAACTTTCTTTCAAGTGGGTGCTTACCCTGCTCGGCAGCCTGTGGCTGCTGCAGGGCTGCGCCAGCACCTCCGATATCGTCACCCGCTACGGTGCCAGTACAGCGCCCGGCGAGCGCCTGCTGCTGGCCACCCGCTCGCCCGAGCCCGCGCTGCGGCGGCAATGGGAAGATGCCTGCGCGCCGCTGCTGCGCAAGCAGGGCTTTGATGTTGTTACCAGCATGGATGTGCTGCCCGCCTGGTTTGCCACCGGTACCGACGAACTCGAAAAATGGGCCAGCGCCAACGGCGTGCCGGGCATCCTCGTGGCCGAACTCAGCGCACTGTTGCCGGAGCCCGCCCACTACAACCCCGCGCAGGGGCTGGGAGATAATCGCTCGCATCATGACGTCCAGGTAGTGGTGCCCGCGAAAGTGTTTCGCGAAGCTCGCGATGCACCTGAGGCAAACCAGAATATTGATATCGAGTTGTTCGATGCAGCGGGCCGCATTCAATGGCGAGCCGAGCTGGTGACACACGAAGCCAACAACATCCCGGCCATCGCCCGCAGCCAGTGTGCGGCACTGGCAAATGTGCTGACGCGTAAAATGCCCTGATAAATAAAAACGCCTCTCAAAAGGAGAGGCGTTTTCTAGCGCCCTTACGCTGGCCGGTTGCGACCGCCAGCGCGTGAAACTTCAACGATCAGTACCGTTTTCATCATCCGGCTCGGCATCAATATCCGCATCGTCCTGCGTGGATACATATGCCTTGACCGGAGAATCCGCATCGCAGCCCAGCGCGTGCACGAATGTCTGCGTCACATCAATCGGGCCCATGTGCTGCAATGCGCGCCGGCCCAGCAGCACCGGATAAATCATGTTGCTGCGGTCACGCAGGCTGAACTGTTCTTCATAGACGGTATCGCCCACGCACAGCTTCATCAGCACCACCGGGCGGCTATCGGAGCCGCCTGCGCCGCGCACTTGCACATCACGATAAAGCGGCAGCTCGAATTCCTTCTCTACCTGCTCGCCACTGCGCTGGTCAAGCAGGCGCGCACGAAAGCTCACCCACTCCTGATTTTCACGTTCGAACAGCCGGATATCCTCGGCATGCATCGAGGAGGTCAAGGCACCAGTATCGAGCTTCGCCTTCACCTGCACACCCCAGGGCTCGATGGTAGCGTGCTCGACCCAGCCAAAAACCGGCGCTCGGGCATGGCCCGCTGTGGACAGCAGAGCCAGCACCAGTGCCAACACGCAGTATCGCATCCTTCCTCCTGCCATGCGGATTGCTGTTGTTACTCCCCATGGACTACCTGCCGCCATGATTCGTTCATCACGCGGCACAGGATTTAACAATGGCGCCGCCAGCCTGAACACCAGCCGGCAACCTTCAATCCAGCCCCTCATCCTCTTCACGCAGGCGCGTGTCTGTCTCGTTGAGCTCAAACCACATCGCATTCAGGATGGCAAAGGTGCAGGCCAGGCCAACGCCCAGTATCCAGCTGAAATACCACATTGCTACACCTCCTCAGTACATGTCGTCCTTGACGTCATCTTCGCTGACGCGTCCCCACAGCACCTTGTAAACCCAGGCCGTGTACAGCAACACGATCGGCAACAGCAGTGCGGTGGAAAACAGCATCACGGCCAGTGTGTAATGGCTCGACGAGCTATCCCACACTGTCAGGCTGTGGGAAGGCTCGATGCTGCTGGGCAAGATCACCGGAAACATGGCCGCGCCGACGGTGATGATAATCGCCGCCACCGACAGCTTGGAGCCGATAAAACTCAGCGCACCACGGCCGCCGGCAAGCCCCAGCAATGCCAGCGCCGCGCCAGCCAGGCCCGCCAGCGGCACCAGCCACAACCAGGGATGAGCGTTGAAGTTATGCAACCAGTAGCCAGCCTCGGCCACGACCTCTTTGCGCAGCGGATTGCTGGGGCCGAACGGGTCCTGCTCGGTGATGATGCGGTAGCCGTCGATCTGTGTAAGCCAGAGCCCACCCAGTGCAAAAAGCACCAGCACAACGATTGCGGCAATCATGCCGTAACGACGCGCCCGCTCCATCGGCTCGCCATCGGCCTTGATCTGAAGCCAGGTGGCGCCGTGCAACACCAGCATCGCCAGTGACACCACCCCGCACAGCAACGCAAACGGGTTCAGCAAATCAAAGAAAGAGCCGGTATAAAACGGTCGTAGCGTGGCATCGAAGTGAAACGGAATACCCAGCAGCACATTGCCCACCGCCACGCCGAACAAAAGCGCCGGCACCACACCACTGAAACACAGCGCCGCGTCCCAGCGTGCTCGCCATTGCGGCTCCTCGCGTTTGGAGCGGAACTTGAAGGCCACCGGCCGGATGATCAATGCCGCCAGCAGCAGGAACATGGCGAGATAAAAGCCGGAAAAACTGACCGCATACAGCGCCGGCCACGCAGCAAAAATGGCGCCGCCACCGAGGATGAACCACACCTGATTGCCTTCCCAGACCGGGCCGATGGTATTGATCACCTGCCGCCTTTGCCGATCCGTACGCGCTACCGCCGGCAACAGTGCCGCCACCCCCATGTCGAAACCATCGGTAATGGCAAAGGCCACCAGCAGCACGCCGAGCAGCGCCCACCAGATCAGCCGCAAGATTTCGTAATCGAACATCATCGTGCCTCCTCTGGCAGTGCAGCTGGCCGGCTGGCTGGCCGGTCGTCCGGCAATGGCAGCACCTGGCCGCCACCTTCACCCGCTTCGGCTTCCGGGCCTCGGCGAATGTATTTGACCATCAATTTGATTTCGATCACGGCCAGCACCGTATAAAGCACCATAAAGCCAGCCAGCGTGATGATGATATCCGACAAGCCAATCGAGCTGACGCCCAGGAAGGTGGGCAGCACGCCTTCGATCACCCACGGCTGGCGCCCGTATTCTGCTACCAGCCAACCCAGCTCGGCGGCGATCCACGGCAACGGCAACGAGAAAACTGCCACACGCAAAAACCAGCGTGGCACCTGCCGTCGAAGCGAACACATGTAGAACGCGGCCCCGAACAGCAGAATAAAATAAAACCCGATGACGACCATGAAACGGAATGACCAGAACAGCGCGAACACATTCGGCAAGCTGTCGCGCATGGCGCTGGCTATCTGTTCGTCGGTAGCGTCTCGCGGGTCTTCCACGTAACGCTTGAGCATCAATGCGTAACCGAGGTAGTGCTGGTTGGCCAGAAATATTTCACGAGCCTCGGCGTCCGCCTGATTCTCGTTCAGCCGCTGCAAAGCATCGTAGGCCAGCAAGCCATCTCTGATGTGCAGCTCTGCCAGCGCCAGCAGCTCGAGAATGCCGGGCACTTCCTGATCCAGACTGCGCGTCGCGATCAGGCCCATCACCCAGGGGATACGCAATTCATAACGCGTTTCCTGGGCATTACGGTCCGGGATGCCGAACACGGTGAACGCTGCCGGCGCCTCTTCCGTGTGCCACATGCCCTCGATCATCGCCAGTTTCATTTTCTGGTTATCGGTCAGCGCATAACCGGATTCGTCTCCCAGCACCACCACCGACAGCGCCGCAGCCAGGCCAAACGAGGCAGCCACCGTCAGCGACCGTTTCGCCAGCGCCACATGGCGCCGGCGCAGCAGATACCAGGCACTGATGGACAGCACAAACACCGCACCCGTGACATAACCGGCTGCTACGGTATGCACAAACTTGGCTTGCGCCACCGGATTGAAAATGACTTCAGCGAAGTTGATCACTTCCATGCGCATGGTGTCGGGATTGAACACGGCGCCGACGGGATTTTGCATCCAGCCATTGGCAATCAGAATCCACAGCGCTGACAGGTTCGAGCCCAGTGCAACCAGCCAGGTCACCGCCAGGTGCTGCACCTTGCTCAGCCGATCCCAGCCAAAAAAGAACAGCCCCACCAGCGTTGCTTCGAGGAAGAACGCCATCAGCCCTTCGAGCGCCAGCGGGGCGCCGAATACATCGCCAACGTAATGGCTGTAATACGCCCAGTTGGTACCGAACTGGAACTCCATCACGATGCCGGTGGCGACACCCATGGCGAAGTTGATCCCGAACAGCAGGCCCCAGAATTTGGTCATGTCACGCCAGACAGTACGCCCGGTCATGACATATACGCTCTCCATGATGGCGATCATGAATGAGAGGCCCAATGTCAGGGGAACAAACAGAAAGTGATACATGGCGGTGAGCGCGAACTGGAGTCGCGAAAGCTCAACCAGAGTGGCGTCAATCATCGGCGTGCCTCCCACTGATCCGTGCACTGGCAACGTGCCTCGGGCAACGTGCCCCGGCAAGGCACCGACGAAGCGCCTCCAGTGAAAACCAGCCGCGACAGACACACACCAGAGCAACGACAAGACATGCTACGCTTGCGCGAACGCTCGACGATGCGGGCAATGCGCGGGGCCTGCTGCCCCGTGTCACCGGGCTGATTATCCGATCCTCTTCTGAAGCCGGGAGGCTGCCGGATATTTTGCCAGGTATCCTGATGTCGCGAGCGGATGAAAGCCCGGTTTATCGGGGCTACCATTGAGCTCCGTCTCGGACGGGTCAAGCCAGGCGAAGCATAGCATCGTGCGGCTCGTCTTTCACGCCAACTTTGGGCGATCTCTTGCATCTGGCAGTCTCGCTCAATGACCGGATTACTGCATGACTTCAACGACTGTCGACACACCTGAAAGCAGTCTCAGCGCCGAGATTGCCTTGCCGTGGCTGGCACGTCAGTCGCAACATGGAAAACTGTGCCGACGGCTATACCTCACCGCGCTGGCCGACACGCCACTTGCCATTCTTCAGGCAGGGGCGCTCGCGCTACTTGCCGCACGCCTGCTCGGCGAGGGTGCTCTGCTCCCGCCTGCGCTGGCGTTAATTACACTGCTGGCGGTTCGTGCCGGCGCCGCTGCATTACGCGCCCGCTTTACCGCCGGTGTGGCAGCGGATATCACCTGTACGGTGCGCAACCAGCTCGCCGCCATGCTGCTACGCGGGCGGGCGGCGCGCCTGAGTAGCGGCGAGGCCAGCACGACGCTACTGGAACAGGCCGAAGCAGTAGGCCGCTACCACGCCGGCTTTGCATTGCAGCGGCGCGTCGCCAGCCTTGCGACGCTGTTGTTCCTCATCGTGGCCTTCGCCACCGACTGGATTGTCGGTCTGATTTTTTTGCTTACCGCCCCACTGGTGCCGGTGTTCATGACTCTGGTGGGTACAGGCGCCCAGCAAGCAGCTGATCGCCAGCTGGAAAGCTTGCGCTTCCTCGGCGGTTATTTTCTGGATCGCCTGCGTGGCATCCTGACCCTGCGCGCATTTGGCCGCGAACACGCCGAGCAGCAGGCAGTAGCCGCCGCCAGCGAAGAGTTTCGGCGGCGCACCATGAAAGTGCTGCGCATCGCCTTTCTCACCTCAGCTGTGCTGGAGCTGTTCGCAGCCTTGTCGGTGGCCCTGGTTGCGCTTTACGTGGGCCTGCATCTTCTCAATTTGATGTCGTTCGGCCCCGGCCAACTGCTCGACTTTCGCACCGGCTTGTTTCTTTTACTGCTGGCGCCCGAGTTTTACCAGCCGCTGCGACAACTTGCCGCAGGCTATCATGAGCGCGCCGCCGCCCAGTCCGCTGCCGAGATTCTGGCGCCGCTGTTGCAGGAACAGACCGGCGAGCAGCAGGCGAGCGCAAGCGCACTCGGTAGTGCGCCTGCTATTTGCATGGACACTGTGACATTCCGCTACCCCGACAGCGAGCAGCCGACCATTATCCATCTCGACGCCAACCTGCCGGCAGGCCATTGCCTGGTCATTCGCGGCGATAGCGGCACTGGCAAAACCACGCTGCTGAAGCTGATCGCCGGGCTGCTGCTGCCTGATGCCGGGCAGATTCGCCACGACGATCAGCTGCTCCGCCCGCTCGCCGCCGAGCCGGGGCGCCTGGCCTGGGCCGGGCAGCATCCGTGGTTTATCCATGGCACGGTGGCCGACAACTTGCGTCAGGCAGCGCCCGAGGCAAATGACGCTGCACTGCACCAGGTGCTCGCCCGCTGCGCATTGTCTGATTTGCCGCTCGGGCTGGATACGCCCCTGGATGAAAATGGCGGCGGCTTATCCGGTGGCCAGGGCCGCCGCCTGGGGCTGGCGCGAGCACTGCTCAGCCCGGCCTCGCTGTTATTACTCGACGAGCCCACCGCAGAACTTGATCCGGCAACCGAAGCACACATCATCCAGACGCTACGCGAGGAAAAAGGCCAGCGCACCATCGTCATCGCTACGCACTCCCCTGCCTGTGCGGCACTCGCCGACCAGAGCCTGTGGCTGGGCGAGCCGCCCCCGGAATCGGGAGGCCAGCCCGATGCATAGCACAAGCGCCTGGCTCACTACGCATTTTCGCGACCAGCGCCGCAAGTTGTTCAACGCCTGGTTGCTGGCGCTTGTCACGGCGCTGGCCGGCATGGCCCTGCTAGGTATTTCCGGCTGGTTCATCAGTGCCGCCGCACTGGCCGGCCTCGCTGCCAACGGCCCGGCGGTGGCATTCAATCTGCTCACACCCAGCTCGGGTATACGCGCCTTCGCATTGGGCCGTACCGTATCCCGCTATTTCGAACGGCTGGTCAGCCACGACGCCACTTTCGATGTGATGCAACAATTGCGCACCCGGCTCTTTTCCGAATTCCTGCCGCGCATTCCCGGCCCGCTCTCGCGTTTCAGCGGCGGGCACTTGCTGGAAAGATTGCTGGGCGATGTGGAACGGCTCGAAAACGCCTGGCTCGGCCAATGCCAGCCAACGCTGGTTGCCGCTGCCACTGCCGCGCTGTTGCTGGTGCTCACACTGCTGACCACCGGCGCGCTGCCAGCGATGTTGATGCTGCTCGTGTTTGCGCTGTTCTACCTGATGTTGCTGCGGCTGGGGAAAGATGCTGTCGGCACCTGGCAAAGCCGCAGCGCGGAACGCGATCATCTGCGCAGCAGCCTGGTACAGGCACTTGATGGCTTGCCGGAAGTACTGGCCTTCGGTATCCGCGACCGGCTGCTCACGCAATGGAGCAGCCGGATCGGTCGTCTGGCCGAGATAGAGCATCGTCTGGCCGGCCGCCAGGCGATGGTGCAAACCATCATGCAATCGGCGATGCAGTGGCTTGCAGTGGGCGTGTTGCTGTTATTGATAGTGCCAGTGCAGCAAGGCCAGGTCAGCGGCCCCTTTGCGCTGGCGCTGATGTTGCTGGTGCTGGCCGCTGCCGAAGTAACGCTGCCTCTGGCTGCCGCCTGGCAGCGCTGGCCGGATACGGTGGCGACCGTGGCGCGCTTGCAGGCGATCACCGACGCTCCCCTGCCCGCCACCGCCATGCAAGGCGATAAAATACCGACGCCCGATGGGGTGCTGGATGTCAGCCATCTTGAGCTGGGTTGGCCAGGGCAGCCACCACTGTTGAGCGGCTTCAGTTTCAGCGCTCGGGCAGGCGTGCCACTTGCCATAGTCGGCCCCAGCGGCAGTGGCAAATCCACCCTGCTGCACGCATTGATGGGGCTGCATCCGCCACTGGCGGGCGCAATTCGTTTTGGCGGCGTCACGCAGTCCGAGGCCGAGGTGCAAGGCTGGCGTGATTGCTTCGCGCTGCTGCTGCAACAACAGCAGCTGTTTACCGGCACGCTGCGGGACAACTTGCGCGTGGCCAGCCCCGACGCCAGCGACGAGCTGCTTTGGCACGCGCTGGAACAGGCGCAACTGGCAGAAACCGTTCACCAGCGCGGTGGCCTGGATCACTGGATCGGACCGCGCGGCCTGCACCTCTCGGGAGGCCAGGGCAGGCGGCTGTCGCTGGCCCGCGTGCTGTTGCGCAATGCGCCCATTGTGCTGCTGGACGAGCCATTCACCGGGCTGGAACAGGCCACTGCGGATCAGCTCTCCCGTATTCTGGAAGACACCCTGAGCGATAAAATCCTGATCACCGTAACCCATGATCCGCGCCATGTGGCGCGCATGGCCGCCACCTTGCATCTGTCGCACACGGAGCAAGCCCGGCTTGGCAGTTAACCTGATCCACCCGCTGCCACAGCCGGCGCCGGCACGATAGGCTCTTGCAGTGGCCTTGTTGATGGCCTTGCGACAGAAAGGCACGGGGCGATACGGCAACGCGCATCATGCGGCCGGTTGCCCGCGGCCTGTCGCGTAAAAAGCAGCTGTCTGCAAGGAAATAGAGAAGGACGACAGCGCCGGAGGCAAGGAAAATAATACCGTAGAAAGATGGTGCCGGAGATAGGAGTCGAACCTACGACCTTCGCATTACGAATGCGCTGCTCTACCAACTGAGCTACACCGGCAAATCCGAAACCACGCCTGCCTGTAACGCGACCAGCGTGCCGCCACACCCGGCCACCCGAGCAGCTTTGGCAACAGCGGCAGCAAGCCGCACGTGCCGTCACGCCTGGCCGGCAGCTGCGTGGAAGCCGGCAAGTTTAATCGGCCTTGCGGGAGGCATCAAGACGTCGTCGGCACTCACCGCCCGGCCCACAAAAAAACGGCGCCCGAAGGCGCCGTTCCTGCTGGCTCATGGCCTGCTTTTTCTCTTTACCAATCAAGCTCGCGACGGTCGCTGCACTCGGCGCGGCTGGCGTCGTGACGGCAACGGATGTTACGCAGCAGCGACATCATGTCCTTGTTGAACAGCCCTTCTTTGGTCATCGCTACACGGGCATCGCGCATCATTTCATCGTAACGCTCGCGATCCGGATCGGAGATACGAATCCACCACTTGTCTTCGATATCCGCGTCTGCGCCGCGCACCAGACGCATGGCGCGATCAAACAGGTTGTCGAACACATAGGAGCGCGACCAGTTCATGAACGACTCGTCAAAACGGTCATGCCGCGCAATGATCTGGAAGCTCAGCTGGCCAAGCACGTAGTCGACGATACCGCCGTTCGGCTCCATGCCCTTGTAAAGCTCCAGGCCCTTGTAGGCAAATGCCGGCGCAAAGCAGATATCCACACTGTGGTTATTGAAACGGCCAGCAAAGTTGGTCACATCCGACATGACAGGTGTCATGCCCACGCTGGCTGCCATACGGCCCTGCGTGACGTCATATTCCAGCACGGCAATGGATTTGCCCGCCAGATGGGTGACGTTGTTCATGGTGTTGTCTTTCACGAACAGATAAGCCGCGCCCATCGGCAGCACACCGATCACCTCATAGGTGTTGGTGCGCATGTGCTCGACAATACGCGGGTTATTGCTGGAAAGCACCTGGATGGTAGTGCGCATGACGTCGTAGTTCGGGATGGAACCAATCGAGTCCATGCTGCCGGTGTAGCTATTGAACTGGCGCCCGCGAACACCGGTGATGCCCGCTGCGTCACACTGACCGGCCTTGAGATCTTCTGCCGCGATGTTTTCGTCCGTGTACACCCGCAGGTTGATGTCATAGCCTTCATTGCGCGCTGCCGCAGCATAATCACGCATGAGGTTATAGGTATCACCGGTGGTGCCGAGGATATCGAACACGCATATGGTGCGTTCTGTATTGGCGTGAGTGGCAGTCGCAAATGGCAGCAGCGCAGCTGCGGCAAACGCGGTAATAACCTTGCTGAAACGCATGGTTCCCTCCAGATTCTATTTCGGAACGGGATGGCCGGGCCATCCCGTTGTTAAGGTAAAAACAGTGATCAGAGCAGATCGTCGATGTTGATGCTCTCGTCGGAACTGCGGTCATCCCAGAAGGTACCGAGGCCGCCGAAGGGGGTGCGCTTGCCGGTCGCTTCTGTCCACAGACGATCAGAAATGCCCAGCAACATAAAGCCGCCAATGGCATCCATCATCGCGTAGTCGGGATTCAGGTTGTCGGCATTCTGGGCAAAATCGCGCAGGCCGTTACGCACTTCTTCGTCGTTGCCGGTGCTATACGCAGAAATCACGTACAAGGTGCTGGAAAGGCGAACACCCGAATCGAAACCCAGCTGGGCCGCCTGGCGCAGTTCCGCCATGGCATCGACATTGTCCGGCGCGATCATCGGCAGGATGTTCCACAGCGAAGCACGGATGCCACGCGGTACGCCCCACCACTTCTCGTTGTCCAGACACTGCGCTGCGCGCTCGACCTTGGCAGCGATATCACGCGGAATACCCTGAGATACGTCCGATGCCGCATCGTTGAGCAGCGACTGAACACCACTGAGCAGACCGGTCATGAACACGATTTCGTCAAAATCCTGACGCAGGCGCGGACAATCATCCAGCGTTTCCACTTCACCGTATTGTTTCACGGTGCGCTGATATGCCTCGTACTGACGCTTGGCGGACAGCTGCGCCCAGCGCTTCTGAGCGGACCGGGCATCCTGTGCCTCGGTCACGTCACCCCGGTTCATGGCGCGCAGATAACGAAGCTCTTCTTCGATAGCCATGGCGTCGGAACAGGTTGCGGCCATCGTGTTCATCAACACCGACAGGCGATTGGGCTTGGAGCCGACCGCCTCGAACGACGTCAGGAAGGGTGTAAAGCCTTCGCCGGTGGCGCAAGCCATGCCCAGGTCGTCATAGGTCAGTACATAAGGGGTCATCTCACCCCGGCCGAAGTTGACCAGAATGTCACCTGTGGTTTTGTACACCATGGTACATCCCTGCATGACCATGGCAGCGGCAGCGATCCCCAGAGCGCGCCAGGCAAAACGGCCAGA
Source organism: Alcanivorax quisquiliarum (assembly GCF_023051175.1). Taxonomy (GTDB): domain Bacteria; phylum Pseudomonadota; class Gammaproteobacteria; order Pseudomonadales; family Alcanivoracaceae; genus Isoalcanivorax; species Isoalcanivorax quisquiliarum. Next base: position 612,348 of record NZ_JALKII010000001.1, read on the forward strand.
ACGGGTAGAAGATTCGGTTCCGTCTTGTAGCGCGCTGGAAGTTGGGCAAGATTTCGCAAAAGGACTAAGCATCATGCTATACATCTCCTACCTTTTTATTTCTGTGTTTTTGTTGATATCAACTGAACTGAAGGCGGCTCACTCGGGGGCCCCAGGACCTCTATGTGAACTCGATCATGCAGGAGGCTAAGGTTTCGGTGAACAAACCGAAACTTAATCTGGGTAAAAGCTGCTTTTCGTTTTTGAACCATATTACCAGATGACTGGCAAGTCATGATTTTTCCTCTTTTAAAACATGAAGTTACATTCAATCTCGGTTCAACATGGCAACGCTGCACGACAACTCTTTTTTTGCCTGAATACCTGCACGCCGAACAGTCACAAGGCACAACAGCCAATTTTCGATGCCGATAATGGCACTTTCGTCCCGCCGCCCTGCCGCACCCACATCAGGGACGGCACCGCAATCGCCACCATAGCTGTCCCATTCAACGTTTTCTCGGACGCCGCCGCTAGACTTGAGCCAGATATAACAACAACGGGAGAGCATCATGGCCTTACCCACCACCCTGCGCACGGCCTTGTCAGCCGGCATCACCGCCGCACTCTCAACCGCATTGATACTGTCAGGCTGCGGTAGCGACAGCAGTTCACGTCGCCATCCGGCCCCGGTTCCGGTTCCACCGGAGAGTTATCACGCAACCATTGAACGGACCACCTACGGCATCCCGCATATCAGCGCCGAGAGTTATGGCGGGTTGGGCTACGGCTATGGCTACGCCCTCGCGGAAGACAATCTCTGCGTGCTGGCGGATGCCTTCGTCACCTTCAAGGGCGAGCGTTCGCTCCATTTTGGCAAGGATAACCACACCCCCACCTCATCCACTTTCGGTCAGCCGCGCAATCTTGATGCGGACTTCTTTTTCCGCTTCATAGCTAATGACGGCACCGTCGAGACTTTTCGCGCTGCCCAGGATGAGCAGTTCCACCACCTCGTCGCCGGCTTCGCGCGTGGTTACAACCGCTATGTCAGCGAGATTCAGGCGGGCGATCACGGCGGCCGCCACGCCGATTGCCGCCATGAAGGCTGGCTACGAGCGATCGACGAGCAGGATATGTACCGCCGCCTTGTGGTGCTCAACCTCGCCGGCAGCTCATCAGTCTGGTTGGGCGAGATAGCAGGCGCGCAGCCGCCCTCGGTGGTGCTTGATGCAAGGCGGCAGCAAAACAGCGGCTTCGAGATCGCCTCACTGGCTCTTGATCCGGACCGCTTCTACCTTGGGCAGGCATTCGGGCTGGGGAGCAATACCTACTCTTTCGGCAGCGACACCACCGGCACCGACAGTGGTATCAATTTTGCCAACCCGCACTGGTATCTGGAAGGCATCGACCGCTTTTATCAGGTACACCTGAGGTTGCCAGGCGAAATCGACATCGCCGGCGCATCAATCATGGGCGCACCGATGGTGCTGATGGGCTTCAGTAATAACCTGGCGTGGGCGCATACCGTATCCACCGCCCGCCGGTTCGGCTTCTTCGCCTTGCAGCTCGCCCCCGATGATCCCACCGTCTATATTTACGATGGCCAGCGACGGCAGATGCAAGCCTCGGAAATTACCGTGGAAACACTGGATGGGGAGCAGATTACACGCACGCTCTACCGCTCCCACATGGGGCCAATGGTAACACTGGCTGGCCTCAATCCTGCATTGGGTTGGAGCACCAGCCAGGCGCTGACAATCCGTGATGTCAATCTGGAAAACCCGCGCTCGTTCCAGAATTTCCTGGCATGGAACCGGGCGAATTCGCTGCAGGCATTCATTGATGCCAAAAAAAACGTGCTCGGTATCCCCTGGGTCAACACCGCTGCGGCCGGACGCGACGATGGTCGGGCGTTTTATTCCGACATCACGGTGGTGCCCAATTTGCCTGATTCGCTGGTATCGCAGTGTCGGCTGGCTGAACTTTCCCCCGGTGTGCCGTTGATGGTCGGCACGTCGTCCGGTTGCGCATGGCGCACCGATGCCGACTCGCCACAGCCGGGCGCATTTGGCCCCAGCCGGTTGCCCAGCCTGACGAGCACCGAGTACGTCGCCAACATGAACGACAGCCACTGGCTGAGCAATCCCGGTACGCCGCTGGAAGGCTACGCCGCCGTCATCGGCCAGGAGCGCTATCCGCAAACGCTGCGCACCCGCATGGGCCACACACAGGCGCTTGAGCTGATCGCTCAAACCACGCCCACCAGCGAAAACATTCGCGAGCTGGTGTTGAGCAGTCGCGTTTACAGCGCCGAGCAAGGCAAAGACGCGTTGCTCGCTGCCGCCTGCCCCGCCTCCCCGATCATGGTGGATGGCACGCCCGTAGACGTAAGCGACGCGTGCGACATTCTTGCGGCCTGGGATAACACCGGCAATCTTGATGCCAGAGGGGCCTTGCTGTGGTCCAGATTCTGGAACTCGGTGCGCAGCCGCAGCGATCTGTTCACCACGCCCTTCAGCCATCTTGATCCGGTGAACACCCCCAACGGTCTCAATACCGGGCCGCAGACCCTCACCGCTTTTGCCCAGGCGGTGCGCAACCTGAGCAACGCAGGCCAGTTGGATGCCGCCGTGCGCGACTACCAGCATTATCCCGCCAAACCGAGCCTGGACGAGCCGATTCCGCTATTCGGCGGCTCCGGCAACGAGGGTTATTTCACCGTGCTCAACAACACTTACATGCACGTGGTGGATTTTCCCGAGGGCCAGCCGGTGCGGGCTTATACCTTCCTAACCCACTCGCAGTCATCCGATCCGGCCAGCGAGCATTATGCTGATTACACACGCGCCTATTCCGACAAGCAGTGGCATGCGTTCCCCTTTACCGACGAGGCAATAGAAGCGGCTCGTATCCAGCCGCCACAAGTGCTGGAGGAATGATTCCCCGCGCCAGAGCAAGGCCCGCCAGTGAGCAGCCAGCGCTGCACTCTGGCGGGCTTTTTTCGCAGGGCTCGCCAGCCCATCTCTGGCTGAAGCGAGAGTGGCTGCGAGCCTCCCGGGATACCGGCTTGTCGCGGATGCGTTGCGGGCGTGGATGTGCTGCACGGAGCGCGGCACAGCACGGTCATTATGTCAGCCGATTGTCATCGCCAGAATACGGCTGATATGCGCCTGCGGCAGGCCCGATTCTGCCTGCCAGGTATTGATGGCGGCCTGCGCGGCCCGCTTGTCACGCTGGCTCGTGAGCGCCCGCTCCACCACACCGTTGGCCACCAGCGCGGCGCGAACATCGTCGGTGGGATACCAGGTATCGCGGCCGGCCATGCGCAGAAACGCAGGCGCCGAGTGCCCACCCAGTTGCTTGCCGCGCCGCGCCAGCACCAGCCACAAACCGACGATATCCTGATCCGGCCACTCGGCCAGCAGCCGCCCGAAGCCACCGTGCTCCAGGCTGATATCCCTCACCATTTGTGCATTGAAACGGATCGCCTGCATTTTCGCTGCGTGGCGTATCAGGCGCGGGTCTTGCAAACGCTGATCAAGCATGGTGTCCGGCATCAGCACCAGCTTTTCGGGTTCAAATCCGAAAAAGGCGTCCTCGAACGCCGGCCAGCGAGCATCCACCATGCCGTGGCTCAGGCCGGCACGAAAAATGCGGCGCATCATCAGCGACAGGTAGAACGCGTCACTGCGCTGCTGCAACGCCGCTGGCGACAGCACCTCCGGCAGGCGCTCACGCACCGCCGCCTCACTCCCCTTGCGACGACAAGCCAGCTCGTAAAGCTCGGCAAACGGCCGCATCAGCGCTCCCGCAAGTCCAGCGAGGCGGAATTGATGCAGTAGCGCAGCCCGGTTGGCGCCGGCCCGTCAGGGAAAACATGCCCCAGGTGCGCGTCGCAGACAGCACACAGCGCCTCGATGCGCTGCATACCATGGCTGTTGTCGATAGCCTCGGCGACAACCTCGGCCTGCAACGGCTGATAAAAACTTGGCCAGCCGCTGCCGGAATCGTATTTCACCGCTGAATCGAACAGCGCCGTGCCGCAGCAGGCGCAATGATAGGTGCCCGGCGTCGTGGTATCGTTGTACTTGCCGGTAAACGCTCGCTCCGTGCCTTGCTGGCGAGCGATGCGGAACGTTTCTGCGTCCAGCTCCTGGCGCCACTGTTCCTCGGTTTTCTGGATTTTCTTCATGATAAGCCTCCGGCAATGGGTGCTGGTTCACTAATAACCATTTGATCCGCAGCAGCAAGCATCCGTTCCCCTGGCGGCTCATATACAGCGGGCGAGCTGGCGTTGTAGAATGCCTGCTTCCCTATTCTGAACAAGCTCTGATCATGAGTGCGGACAAACCGGCTATTCTCAAGTCTGAAAAACTCAAAGGCGTATGTTACGACATTCGCGGCCCGGTGCTGCGCGAAGCCAACCGCATGGAAGAGGAAGGCCAGCGCATCATCAAGCTGAATATCGGCAACCCGGCGCCATTTGGCCTGATTGCGCCCGATGAAATCCTGCAGGATGTGATTCTCAATCTGCCGGACTCCACCGGCTATTGCCACTCCAAGGGCCTGTTCCCGGCGCGCAAGGCGGTAATGCATTATAGCCAGGAAAAGAATATTGCCGGTGTCACCATCGACGATATCATCCTCGGTAATGGCGTTTCCGAATTGATCGTCATGGCCATGCAAGCGCTGATCAATGATGGCGACGAGATTCTGCTGCCAGCGCCGGATTACCCGCTGTGGACGGCAGCCGTGCGGCTGGCCGGCGGCAACCCGGTGCACTACCTGTGCGACGAGCAGCAAGACTGGCAGCCCGCGCTGGACGATATCCGCGCCAGGATCACGCCCCGCACCCGCGCTCTGGTGATCATCAATCCGAACAACCCGACCGGCGCCAACTACAGCCCGGCACTGTTGCAGGAAATGGTCGAGATTGCGCGTGAACACAACCTGATCATTTTTTCCGACGAAATCTACGACAAGATTCTTTACGACGACGAACAGCATTTCTCCATTGCCTCCATGGCGGAAGACCTGCTGTGCATCACCTTCAATGGCTTGTCGAAAAGCTACCGCGCAGCCGGATTCCGCTCTGGCTGGATGGTGATTTCCGGTGCACGGTACCGCGCCACGGATTTTATCGAAGGGCTGGAGATGCTGGCCTCCATGCGGCTGTGTGCCAACGTGCCGGCACAACATGCGATCCAGACCGCACTCGGTGGCTATCAGAGTATCGATGATCTGGTACTGCCCACCGGGCGGCTTGGCAAACAGCGCGATCTCGCCTGGGAATTGCTCAACGCCATTCCCGGTGTTTCCTGCGTGAAGCCGAAATCTGCGCTGTATCTGTTCCCGCGCCTGGACCCGGACATATATCCCATCCAGAATGACGAAGCCTTCGTGCTGGATCTGCTGCGCAAGGAAAAGGTGCTGGTGGTGCAAGGCAGCGCCTTCAACTGGCCGCAACCGGATCACTTCCGCATTGTCTTTTTGCCACAGCCGGAAGACATTCAGGAATCCATCGAGCGCATCGGCCGTTATCTGGCGCGCCTGCGCCGATAATCGGCGGATTGGAAAGCACCCGGAGCGGCAGCGGCCCGAGCGGAAGCACCACGAATAGAAAGCACCACGAACAGAAAGCACCGCGAATAGAAAGCACCGCAGACGCAGCCTGGCCAAATACGGCCAGGCCGCTGCGGCAACCGCACCATCCGAGGCCGTAACGGTGCCTGAATAGACAAAGTGTCGCCAGCCAGATGCAGAAAGATGCAGATAGCAGATAAAAGCACCGACGGCTGGCACTGACAAGACGCTGACAAGACGCTGACAAAGCGCTGATAAAGAGTGGAGAGCCGACCTTGGCCGATATTCATATCGACGATTTTTGCCGCGATGCTGCACTTGTCCTGCTGCACCTTTACAACCAGTTTCCCCGGCCGCAAGCCATTTACGTCGAGGACATTTCCGGCCCCGATACGCCGGATGAAGTGGGCCTGCATTCCAAGCGCCACATGGCCTGCCTGAGCACCATGCTGTGGCTGGCCGACGAGGGTTATCTGCGTTACGACAGCCTGATCTATCAGGACGGTATTGATCAGGCCGTGCTGACCAACAAAGCATTCGTGCTGCTCAGCGCGGCCAGCGAGCTGCGGTTGGCCACACCCCCCACCGATCTGCCCGAGGCTCTCGCCGCTGAAAAACAGTCGCTGGTGGAGCAGATCCGTGCCGCCGTGCGCGGTGGCCGCTCAGGCGAAATCAGCGTCATCATTCGTAGCCTGCTTGCAACCCAGCCGGGCGCAGTGACTTCCCCGGCAGCGCTATCACATTACCGCCGCCCGACGCCTGAAAGCTGACCACTTGCCCTGCCGCCCAGACGCCGCTCCGATTGTCGCATAATGGCAACTTGCCATCCCCCCGTTCGGGGGTATCGCCCCCTACGCACCGCGTCTAGTATTCCCGGCTTGTTCACTGACAACCGGATGGAACCGATGTTCAAGTTCAACGCTCACGCCCGCCCCATAACCATTGCACACACTGGATGTGAGGGCGCTGCAAATGATTTCGACCACGTCACGCACCTGCAACGCGCCCCCACGGCAGCACTTCTGACAGTGCTTGTGCTGGCCTTCACCTTGTCGGGGTGCCTGCTTTTACCACAGAAGCGGGCCACGTTTTCTCATCACAGCGCAGCCTCTGGCGAAATCCATAGCTTCTCCTATCCCGCTTCGTTGCGTGCTTCCACAATCCATATGGGCATTGACCCATCCATACCCGAACACGCCATGGAGAAACTGATCAAGCTCCGGGAGCAGTTGGAGGGCTACAACGACGAGCTTGCCAGAGCTGACACCAACGAGGTCAACGACCTCACCCCGAAGATCGAGGCCACACGCAAAGAAATTGGTGCACTCCAGCGCGTCTGGATGCGCCCCCGGATTCTGGCAGAACCGCCACCGGATGTAGCTAACAACCTCACCTTCAAGATAACGCCACGGGGCAACGACCAGCCGGCATCAGCCCCGGAGATTGATCTCGGCGCAACCTCGGTAGAAATCACCCGCGCGGTGGAAAGCGATGTCAAACGACACCTGGCGTACCGGATAAACGAAGCGCTCTTCAATGAGCCCGAGCGTATTGGCGGGGAGCTCTACAAGACCCTGATGCTGGCGCTGATCCAGCAAAGCTATGCGCCACAAGAGTGCGCCTCATCGAAGACGGCCGACGACGCGCCCCAACCCGACACCTCAGCAGCCCAGTGACACGGCCTGCCCACCAGCGCCAGGCCGAAACGGTGTGGCGCTGGCTCGCAGGCATTGCCGTTGCTCACAGCAATTGTTGTGATGAAATATTGGCCTGCAGGCCAGCGCCGATACTGCCTGACTCGTCGTCTTGCCTGCCTCCGGGCTTTTCCGCGCCCTGCCCTGAACCTTGTTCTGCGCCTTTTCTTACGTCTTTTCTTGTACCTTTTCTTGCGCCTTTCCTTGCGCTTTGACCGGCACCGGCTGCTCGCCTTTCTCTGTATCCACCGGCGTCGCAGGCGGATACAGCAAACCCGCTGGTCGCTCGCGCAATACCTGAAAATACGCCTTCAGCAATTTGCCCGGCCCCGTGATACGCGTGCCACGTGCGCGCAAGGCGACGCTCAGTGCCAGGCCAAAACTCACCGCCAGGTTCACGCCGCCGATCATCAAGGCAAAGCACAGCAGCCGAACCACCTCAGCCGGCCCCGGCATGGCATAGGCGGCAGCATATCCCACCTCCGCAGAGGCGAAAGCCACATGGCGAATATCAATAGGCAGGCCCAGCAAGTAACCCACATACCCTGTGTAACCCAGTAACAGACCGAACAGGAAATTGCTCATCAGCGCGCCGTAGTTATCGTGCAAATAAGTGGCTACCCGCTCCCTCATGGCCTGCGGCAGAATCCGTCTCAACAAAGGGTGCCCGCGCAGCCGTTCGGCAAGATTGAGATAAGCGGCGCGATTATCGAAGAACCCGGCAATCAGGCCTGAACAGAACAGCCACACCCCGGCGATGCCTGCATACAACAGTGCCGGGCTGAGCCAGGGATGGAGGCCGGCGCGGATATACTCGTAGCGGTGCTGGTCGATCAGCTCAAGGCCAGCCCAGGCGCGATATCCCCAGCCCAGCAACCAGGCCACCGTTACCGCCAGCGCCACGTTGCCGAGCACCGCCACGAACTGGGTGCGCCCGACTTTCACCAGCAGTTCCGCCAGCTTGCGTGCATTGGCGCGGCCTTTCTCTCCCTGCTCGACTTTTTCCGCGATGCTGGCCGCAGTCATCGCAGGCTGTTTGGTGGCCACCGTGCCGTGCAGCATATGAATCAACACAAAGCCCAGCCCGTAGTTGAGCGCCACCAGCAGGGTTTGTGTAAACGGCGCCAGGCCAAGCTCAAGCACCTTCAGCTTGATCAACGCCATCAGGGCGATAATCACCCCGCCACCGGCTGCCGAACCGAGCATGCGAAAGTAATCACGCCGGTTGCCGGCGATGTAATGCTCGCCATGGCCACTTGAGTTTTCCGTTACGCTGCGCGCCAGCATGCGGCTGTTCTGCTGCCATAGCGCTCGCACGCTGTTACGTGCCGCCACCGCCTGCACCAGCTGCCGGAACAGTTCTGCGCTCCGTTGAGCGCGGGCCTGCGGGTCGGCCGGGCTGATCACATCCAGCAGATGTTCGATGCGATCCAGCGTCTGGCTCAGGCGCTCGAGCAAGTGGGTGATGGCCACACTGGCGCCCTGGCTGACGGTGCGCCGGCCCAGGCGCGCCACTTCCTCGGCACACTGTTCCAGTAACACGCGGGCGTGGGCATCGTCCGGGGATTCCTCCCCTTCGCCACGCAGATACGCAGGGTAGCCCTGCGCATACACCGCCAGCTCCCGTTGCAATGCCACCAGGGCAGAATCTCTTTCCACCATGCGTGGATCAAGGCGAATCAGCGTCGGCTCCAACCCTTCGGCGGCGATCCAGATGGAGAGCAGCTCGATAGCATTGAGAATTTCCAGCGCCACGCGGTCGCGCAGCCGTTGCCCATCCTCCGGCGTGAACTGCCACAACAGCAGAAACAGGTCGAGCCAGGTGTCATCCGGCACTTCATCCACCCAGTCCATGTCGGATTTGCGGTGAAATACCAGAAAGAACACATCGCGTACGCTGCTCATGTCCACGGGCGCCGGATTGAAACGCTCATACAGGCGCTCACCGACCTCCCGCAGAAAACCCCGGCGAGAGTAAAGGCCCAGGCTGGTCAGCAAATGGAAAAAACGGGCCTCTTCAAGCCAGTTGCGGAGGCGCTCGCTGAGGTCGGCATGTAGCTGCGGATGCGATTCCAGCACCGCCGCCAGCCCGGTGATCCGTTCTCTGGCCGCGCTTGCCGATTCCCGCCCGGAGGGGCGCAGCCAATCGACGATCAGCACCATGGATTTGACGGCGCTGGTTTGCGGGTCCGCCAAGCGGGTAAGCAGGGTTTGCAGGGACACGGTCGCTTCCTTGGTTCCGGGTGGTCGGGCCAGCGGGAGCCGCTGGCGTCGGCAGAAGGTGCGTGGAGTGCCGGGGCAGCCCCTCGCGCAGCTAAGGAGAATGATGACAAAAAAACCGGCGGCAATCTTGATTTTCGGGCACAAGACCACAAAATCCATGTAACAATGGGCGCGCTGGCCAACAGCCGCCATCCTTGGTTACTTCGGAGATTCCCTTCCCATGATGCGTATCGCCCTGTTCCTGCTCACCAACATCGCCGTGCTGGCGGTGGCCAGTGTCGTGCTCAGCCTGCTCGGTGTGAATTCGATTCTGGCACAAAATGGGGTGGATCTGGATTTACAGGCCCTGCTGATCTTCAGCGCCGTGTTCGGTTTTGCAGGCTCGCTGATTTCGCTGTTCATATCAAAATGGATGGCCAAGCGCGCCGCTGGCGTGCACGTCATCGAGCAGCCCCGCACTGCCACCGAGCAATGGCTGGTCGCTACCGTGCGCGAGCTTTCGCAAAAAGCCGGAATCGGTATGCCGGAGGTCGGTATCTTTCCGGCACAACAGTCCAATGCGTTCGCCACCGGCTGGAACCGCAATGATTCGTTGGTGGCGGTATCCGAAGGCATGTTGAGCCGCTTCAGCCAGGACGAGATCCGGGCTGTGCTGGCGCACGAAATCGGCCACGTGGCCAACGGCGACATGGTCACGCTCACGCTGATCCAGGGTGTCGTCAACACCTTCGTGATTTTCTTCTCTCGCGTGATCGGCCATGTGGTTGACCGCGTGGTCTTCAAGACCGAGCGTGGTTACGGCCCCGGCTTCTATATTGTTTCGATTGTCGCGCAGATTCTGCTCGGCTTCCTGGCCACTGCCATTGTCATGTGGTTCTCGCGCTTCCGCGAATACCGCGCTGATGCCGCCGGTGCCCAGCTGGCCAACCGCCAGAGCATGATTTCCGCGTTGCAACGGCTGCAAGCCGAGAGCCAGGTGCCGGATCAGATGCCCGAGTCGCTCACCGCGTTCGGTATCAACATGGGCCTGCGCTCGGGGCTCAAATCCCTGTTCCACTCGCACCCGCCGCTTGAGGATCGTATCGCTGCCCTGCGCGAGCAGCGGCACGGCTGAGACGCCGCCACCAGAAGCAGACAGGGCGCCATCGAGCGCCCTGTTCGTATCGCCTGCCGGCAAACCGGGTTACAGCTCGCCGCCCAGGCGATACAGCACCTGATCGTCGTAACCGGTAATCACCGGAATCAGCCCCGCAAGAGCCCGATCCAGTGCGGCATCGCCGCTATCGAGCAACAGCGGCCTGCCCTGCAACGAGGCCAGCTTGGCTCGGGTGGCCAGCACATGGATGCCATCACGCCCCAGCCGCCGGATGATCTCCGGGCTGAACTGCTGGTTGCCCCTGCCGAACAAATGCCCCTGGCCGCCGATTACCGTCACAATGGCACGCGCCGGCCTGCCCTCGATGAGCACCAGTGCCTGCGCGGCGGTCACATCCGCCGCCCACAGCTCGCCATCACACACCACATCAACACCCAGCAAGGTATTCGGCAGGCCCAGCTGCGCCATGACCTCGGCCACCGTCGAGCCCGACCCCACCAGATAACAGATCCCCGGCTCCATCTGCTCGGCCATCCAGGCCGCCAGCTCGGTCACCTGCAATGCTTCGTTGTCGATGGCGCCACACTTGACCTGTTGCAACAGGCGATCGTTGTCCGGCACGCGCAAGACCCCGTAAAACCGTGCCTTGACCACACCGCTGCGAAACGCCTGCTCGTCGATATCACGCACCTCGCCCTCTGTTAGCCCGATCAGCTCACCCTGCACCAGCGACCGCAGCAGCTGCCCCGCCGCTTCCGGGTTGACGGCGTAAACGCCGGAATGCATCTTGCAGCCCGCCGGAATACCCAGCACCGGCAAGGCGCTGGCCAGGCTGTCGTGAATATCCCGGGCGGTGCCATCGCCGCCGGCAAACAGCAGCACATCGATACCTGCCGCCTCCAGTGCCCGCACCGCGTGCCCGGTATCCGCCGGCCCGCTCGGGTTTGCCGGCTGCCCCAGCACCTGGCCCGTAAAACCGGCTTCGCGCAGCCAGCGCTCGCCCATCTCGCCACCCCAGGTGAACCACTGCACAGCCGCCGCCCCGTCAAGCTCACGCAGCGCCCGCACGACGCGGTTACCCGCCTGGGGCTCGGCGCCTCTGGCCAGCGCCTCGGCCACGGTGGCTGCGCCATCCGTACCCTTCAGGCCGACCGCCCCACCCAGGCCCGCCAGCGGATTCACCAGCAGCCCGATGCGCAAGCCCGGTGATGCTTTTTCTGACATCAATCTGCCCCTCCTGCCGCTGCCCGTGGGCGGCCTTTTATAGCCGGGTTTCGTCCGGTTTCATCAGAAAGTCATATCTGGAAACAATACTTGCCTTGGCTGGCAGCCCGACGGCCGTTAGCTTGAATGGTGTAGCGGCCCAAGACCCGGCCGATCTGAAACAGGCAAGCAAGACAGGTGACCCATGAACCGCAATCTACAATCCGACAATCTCCCCGCCGGGGACAAGGATTTCAATGGCGCCGCCCTGATCGATGCCCAGGGACGTGAAATCCCGATTACCGAAGACATGGTGCAACAAGCCTGTGCCCATCTTGAGCGGGCCTGGCAGTATCCTGCTAGCGCACCAGCACAGCACCAAGCTGGCTGAGTACCGGTTGCCAGGCCGGCGCTATTGCGCCGGCCATCTGCCAACCTGCCATTTCATGCCGTGCCGGGTAGCGTTTGCGTAACAGATCAAAGCCGGCCGCTCGCTCCGCCTCACTCCGGTAATGCACCCCCTCGGGTGTCAGGCCCACCACTTCGCACAAACGCTGATGGTCATCCGCCAGCCGGTATCCCGCGTGCAGCCAGGCCAGCATACTCGCGGTATCGGTTATAGCGTGCGGCCACTGCCGTGATGGCGCCAGTGGCGGCATGGGCCGGCTTGCCGCCTCGCCGCACCACTGGCACAGCGCTTGATAAAGCATCCAGGTGCCACGCGTTTTGCCCTCGACACTGTAGCCCGCCACGTGCGGGCTGCCACTGGCGGCCAGCGCAAGCAGCGCCGGCGGCACCAGAGGTTCGGTTTCCCACACATCCAGCACCGTCACGGGGCCTGTGCCGGACCGCAACAGCGCCAGCAGAGCGGTGTTGTCCACCACTGGGCCACGGCTGGTATTGATCAGCAAGCGCTGCGGCCCCAGCGCGGCCAGCCTTGGGCCATCGAGCAGGTGGCGGGTCGGATGCGGGCCAGCGTCAACCAACGGCACATGCAGTGTGATTACATCTGCCGCCAACGCCTGCGCAAGTGTCACCAGCGTGGCGCCCGCCGGCGCCTGCTCAAGCCAGGGATCGTGCGCCAGCACCTTCATTCCCAGCGCCTGCACCAGCGCTGAGACACGACGGCCCACATTGCCCATGCCGATAACGCCCACGCTCAGGCCGGCGAGCTCGCCGGGCGGCCAGCTCAATATGGCCTGCAGCACATACTCGGCCACCGCCATGGCATTACAGCCCGGCGCGTGCGCGAAACAAACGCCGAGCTGACCCAGTTCATCAAGCGCCACATGATCCGTACCGATGGTCGCCGAGCCGACAAAGCGCACCGGCGTTCCTTCCAGCAAGGCGCCGTCCACCTGCGTCACCGAGCGCACCAGCAACACATCCGCCTGATTCAGCAGCGCCCGTTCAAGCGGCCGGCCGGGCGTAGTGATAATCTGCCCGATGCCGTCGAAAAGCGACAGGGCAGGCATATTTTCATCGGCGACGATCCGCAGCATGGCAGTTCCAGAAGGCAAGCGAGAAGCGCATGATAACCGCCACCGCTGGCACTTGCAGGTGCCGTTGGCCCCGGCGCACGCACCGGTCGAACGGCCGGGCTTGATTTAAGCCTTTCTTCTCAGTTACAACTGTTCATCCAAGCGTGACCGGGGTGAATCACACGCTTGGTTGAATCAGGAAAAGAGGTGGCCGAACGGATTACGGCACCCTCCTACAAAAATAAGACAGCCTCAGGCGATAACAATGAAGATCCGACACTTGCTCCTGGCCATGCTGGTCACGGTGGGTTGTGTGCCAGCCGCCGTCGCCCAGGACACCGGGCTCTCTCAACGTATCCAGGCTCTCAAAGAGCAGGTGCTTGACCTCGACCGGGATCTGACGTTGCTGGAAGAAGAGCTGCTCTACCCCAGCTCACAAGCGTCTTTTTTCCTGTCCGTGGATGTCGGCACCCCCATTCGGCTGGTGGATATCAAGCTCACTCTGAACGGCGAGCACATCGGCTACCATTTTTACAGCGAGCACGAGTTCGAGGCGCTGACCAAGGGCGGCATCCAGCTCCTGCATACCGGCAATGTGCGCAGTGGCCGCAACGAGCTTGAGGTCAGCATGACCGGCTACGATCCACGCGGGCAGGATTACCAGCGCACGGTCTCGCACATCTTCAACAAAGGCCCCGGCCGAAAGCATATAGAGCTACGCGTCGTCGACGACCTTGATGCCATGCAGCATCGGTTCGACTTTCGCGAATGGGACCAGTAACCATGCGCCGCATGAAGCACAGCCTGCGTGCGCATCTCGCACTGGGCACGCTACTGGCGTGCGTGATGGCCAGCGCCGATACCGGCACGCGGCTGGTGTTGTTCGACGACCTGGCAAGCACTCCCCAGGCGCTGGGAATTGAAGAACAGCGCTACCTCGCGTTCGGCGGCGCCATTCTGGATTACTACAGTGATCGCTCCTTCGCTGCCCTGAGCCGCTTGCGCGTCAATCAGGCCCACGGGTTATTTGATGATTCCACCGAATATGCCGAGTTGCTGCAGGGAGAATTATTCCTCGACTATGGCCTGCCGGAGCAGGCCGGCGTTATTTTCGAACGGCTGCTGCGCAAGGATATTCTTGCCCGCACCCGAGCCGAAGCCTGGCTTCACAAGGCCGATCTGCACTATCGCCAGGGCGATTACCAGGCCGCCACCGATATCCTGACCGCTGCCCCGATTCAGGCGCTGCGCCCCGAGCAGCAACCGCATCGCCAGCTGCTGCTGGCCAACGCACTGATTCATCAGGGCGAGTTCAATCGCGCTGCCGATGAGCTGGCCACGGTGCCTCTGGACAGCGTGCCCGGCGCCTACGCCAGTTACAACATGGGCGTTGCCATGGTGCGTGCCGGGCAGCCCGCACATGGCCTGACGCGGCTGGAGCACGTCGCCGCATTGCCCTCAGGCGACCCCGAAATCAACGCGCTCAAGGATCGTGCCGCGCTGGCCATCGGGCTGACAGAGCTGCGCCAGGGCCGTGCCGATCAGGCCCGTGCTGCACTGCTGCGCGTCCGCGCCGACGGCCCTTATTCCAGCGACGCACTGATGGCGTTGGGCCTGGCGAACTACCGTCGCGGCGCAGTGCGCTCGGCACTGCCCCTGTGGCTGGAGCTGATCCGCCGTGACCCCGTACACGGGGCGGTACAGGAAGCGATGCTACTGGCACCCCGCGCCTATGAAGAGCTTGGTGCCCTGCCGCAAGCTCTGGCTGGCTATCAGGTTGCCGCCGAACAGTTCCGTGCCGTGCTGCACGACCTCGAAGCTACCGCGCGGCGTATCCGGCAACCGGGCTGGTTGCACACGCTCAATGACCAGACCGCCGCCCTCGCCAGCCAGGACCCGATGGCCTGGCTGGTGCGACAAGGCGCCGCCCAGGGCGACGATCTCGTTTACTTACATCAGCTTTTTGCCGAGCGGCAGTTCGCCGAGCAGTATCGGCAATACCAGCAACTTGTGCGCCTGAGCGAGCTGCTGCGTCAGCATCAGCAATCCATCCCGGTGCTACAGGCCACCCTCGCCGAACGGCAACAACGGCTGGCCCGTGTTGCACCACGCATTCATGAACAAGTGGCAGCCCTGCGACAACAACAGCAACAGCTGGCTGACGCCACCGCCGCGCTGGCGCAGTCGATACCGCAGCACCTTGATATCAACGCGACCCATGACCTGGCCGAGCTACCGCACGCCATCATGTGGCAGCGGGTTACCGGCTGGCTCGACAGTACTCAGCCCAGCGCCGCACAACGGCAGCGGCTGGAGCGCCTGCGTGGCCGCCTGCTTTGGGAAATCGCCCACCGCGGGCCGGCAAATCGTGAACGGCAGCAGCGCGACGGTGCCGCGCTGATCATTGATGCCGATATTGCCGGGCTACGCCTGGCCGCGCTGGAGCAACTGTTGAATGATGCCCATGTGGCACTGCAAAGCGATCTCGGCACTCGCCTGACACACCTCGCCGAACAGATTGAGGCACAACGCACCCAGACCGAGGCAATCATCAACGAACTTGGCGAACGACTTCAGCTGGCCGGGTTGCAGCTACTTGCCCGGCAGCGCCAGACGCTCGGTGAGCATCTGGCTGAAGCGCACCTCTCCATCGCCCGGCTGCAAGACAGCGCGGCTCGAGCACAACAGACGCGGGGCCGCCAATGATGCGCTTTACTTCCTGTGTTTCCCGTGCCGGATTCGCTGCCCTGCTGTTGGGCAGCACCGTGGCGGGCTGCACCTTCGCCCCCGCGCAAGCGCCGGTCGGCAGCCAGCATGATGGCCTGACGCTGGGTGATCTGGAACGTCTGGCGGTGGATATCACGCCACAGTCGCTGGCACAGGCCTCGCCAGAGGCCGCTATGGATCATTACCGCCACGCCATTGCATTACTGCCAGAGCCGGAACAACGCGCCCGGCCATTGCGGCGCATGGCCGATCTGGCCATGAACACAGCCGAGTACCGTGCCATAGAAGACACCGACGGCGCCGGCAGTGATACCACGCTTGCCGAACACGAGCGTGATATTGACCGCATGCTCTACGAAAGTTTTATTCGCGAAGCAAAAAACAGCAGCGACCGGGAACAGCGTTTCGCGCTACTCGGCCTGGCCGGCAGCCTGCATGCCGAACGGCATGGCATCGACGACGCAGCTGGCCTGGAAACAGATTTCCGCACCGCGGTCATGCTTTACCGTGCTCTGCTGGACAGCACTCGCGATCCGCGCCAGCGCGCCGATGCCTGGTATCAACTGGCCAAGGCATATGATTTTGGCGGCGATCTCGATGGCTCGCTGGCAGCGCTGGGGGCGCTGGTTCGCGAACATGCCGACAGCGAGTTTTACGCCGAAGCGCAATTCCGGCGCGGCGAATTGCTGTTTGCCCGTAACGCCTATGACGAAGCGGCCGCTGCCTATGCTGCCGTGCTGGCCCGGCCGGAAAACGACTTCACATTACAAGCCCTCTACAAGCTCGGCTGGAGCTATTACAAGCTGGCGAACTACTCGCAAGCGCTGGCGCAATTCTTCCAGCTTGCTGATCGCCTCCACGGCCATGCTTCGCTCACCGACACCGCCAGCATGCAGGCCAAGCTGCTTGGCGACACACACCGTGTCATCAGCCTGGCATTCACCAATCTGGACGGCGCCGTATCCGTTCGAGACTGGTTCGCCGAGCATGGAACGCGCGCCTATGAAGCCGATATTTATCGCCGGCTGGGCGAGCTGTATCTGCATCAACAGCGCTACCGTGACGCCGCCGACAGCTACGACATGTTCGTCAGCCAGTACCCGGATGATCCGCGTGCGCCGACCTTCTCCAGCTTGCAGATCGACGCCTTCCGCCAAGGCGGCTTCCCCACGCTGGTGCTGCCTGCAAAAGAGCAATTTGTGCAACGCTACGGCATCCACAGCCGCTTCTGGGCGGCGCAGCCGGCAGCACGCGAAAGTTACATCGAGGTGCTCAAGGGCCACATTCTCGATCTTGCCCAGCACTATCATGCGCAGGCGCAACAACACAGCGGCCCGTCCGCAGCCGCAGCCTATGCGGAACCGCTGCGCTGGTACCGGGAATATCTGGATACCCCGCCGCCGGGCGACGATCAGCCGATCATCAACCATCGCTATGCGGAAGCGCTCTACGCCGCTGGCGAGCATGCCGGCGCCGTAACCGAATTCGAACGTACCGCTTACCAGTATTCCGATTATGCCGACGCCGACGCCGCAGGTTATTTCGCGCTGGTGGCCTATCAGGCCCGGCTCGCCGCACTGCCCACCGACACACCGCCTGACGCAATCGCTCAGCTGCGGCGGGAAAAAATCGCCAGCGGCCTGCGCTTTGCAGCCACCTGGCCGACACACGCTCAGGCCACTACCGTGCTGGTCAGCGTCAGCGAAGACCAACTGGCGCTGGGCGATGTAGCCGGCGCCGTCGCCACTGCCGGCCTGCTGGTGAATCGCACGCCAGCGCCTGCCGCAGAGCAGCTGCGTTACGGCTGGGCCACCATCGCCAACGGCGAATTCGATCTGGGCCGCTACCCGGTCGCCGAATACGCCTACAGCACCTTGCTCGCACAGCCGGGTTTGGGCGCGCAAGAGCGCACAACTTATCAGGAGCGCCTGGCGGCCAGCATCTATCGACAGGCCGAAGCTCTGCTGGCAGCCGACAACAAGGCCGAGGCGGCGGCCATGTTCCTGCGCGTAGGCACAACAGTGGCCAGCGCCAGCATTCGCAAGCAAGCCGAGTACGATGCCGCCGCACTGCTGCTTGAGCTTGCCGACTACAGCAGCGCGGCCCGCGTGCTGGAAGATTTCCGGCGCCGCTACGCCGAAGATGCACTGGCCGCCACGGTGCCCGACAAACTGGCGCTGGCTTACGAAAACATGGGCGATTTTCTGGCCGCAGCGCGCGAGCTCGAACTGATCGCCGACAGCTACACCGAAAGCGATCCCGAGCTTGCCAGCCAGGCACTCTGGCAGGCAGCGGAAATGGCCGACCGCGCCGAGCAGCCCATGGCATCCATCAGCTTGTATCGCAAATACGCCTGGGCCTATCCCGAACCCATCGCCCTGCGCGCCGAAGCACAATACCGGCTGGCCGGCCTCTATCAACAACTTGGCGATCAGGATCGCCATACCTTCTGGCTCGACCGCCTGGTGCTCACGGCCGGCGATGCCGCAGAGGCTGCCACCCCACGCATCGCCTGGCTGGGTGCCTGGGCCGCCTTCGCCCTGGCGGAACCGCAATTTGCCTCATTCAGCGAGATCCGGCTGACACAACCACTGCGTCGCAGCCTGGAGAGAAAAACCGCAGCGATGCGCACTGCCCTGCGCCGTTATGAAGCGGTTGCCGCCTTGCAGGTAGCGGAATTTGCCACCGCCGCCAACTACCGCATTGGCGATATGTATCGGCAACTGGCACAGGACATCTTGCACAGCGAGCGCCCGCGCAATCTTGATGAGCTTGAGCTTGAGCTCTACGAACTGATGCTGGAAGAACAGGCGCTGCCTTACGAAGACATGGCCATCGACGTGCTGATTGCCAATACCGATCTCGCGCCCGAAGGCATCTATGACGACTGGGTGCGGCAAAGCTTTGCTGCACTGGGGGAGCTCCTGCCGGGGCGCTTTGCAAAATTCGAGCAGGTCGAAACTTATGTCGACATCATTTACTGACAAGCTGTGCCAGCTCGGCCGCTACCCTCTGCTCGCGTTACTGGCAGCCGTGTTGCTGGCCGGCTGCACGAGCACACCATCGCAACTCACACGGCCAGAAGCCAGTGTGTCGCGCTACGCTGAGCAGCGCGCCGGTGGCGTTGTCACCGACAGCGATGCCATTCATGTGCCGCCGGTGCCCCACGCGCCCGCAGCGGCAATAATGGCCGAGGCCGCGTTGCAGGATTACGCATTGGCGCTACATGCCATGCACCAGGGCCGTGACGACGAAGCGCTAACGTTGCTGCACCAGCTTGCCGAGCGCTACCCCCTGCTCTCCGGCCCTTGGGTCAATATCGGGCTGATCCAGCTGCGCCGACAGCAATTTGCCGAAGCCGAACACAGCCTGCACGCCGCGCTCGCCACCAACAGCCGCAACCCGTATGCCCACAACGCGCTGGGCCTCGCACTGCGCGAGCAAGGGCGGTTTGACGAAGCACGAGTGCATTATCAGCACGCCATTGAGCTCGATCCCCGTTATGCCCGTGCGCATTTCAACCTCGGCGTGCTGGCAGAGCTTTATCAGCAACAGCCGGCAGAGGCACTGCACCACTTCCGCCATTATCAGGCATTGCAGAAACAACCCGATCAGGCCGTCGCCAACTGGATCGCTGATCTGGAGCGGCGCGTCTCGACCTATCCCGCCGTTGCCACGGAGGACACCCAATGAAACGCCTGCTTGTTCTGTCGTGGCTGATTGCTCCCGGCCTCGCGAGCGCCGCCGACACAGCCACCGGCCTCAACATCATCGGCAGCCAGGAGGCGCCAACGGTACTCAACGTAGTGCCATGGAAAGAAAGGGAAGTTCGCCTCGATCCTCGCGATCCGACTTCCGCGTTGCTGGATCGCGTTCTGGAACCGCTGGACCCGGACGTGTTGCAGCGTGAAGTGGAGTATCACCAGACACTGAGGCAGCAAACAGAGAACCAGAACGCGATACCCGGCAGCCAGGCAGCGAAGACTGCTCACTGACCATTTATGCCCTTGCTTTCTTTATCAGGAGATCCCCATGCCGACTGCGGCCCTTGCTACCACCGCGCCTGTTGCGGACACCAGCTTCGTCAATACAATCGTCAGCTTCATTCAGGATGGCGGCTCATTCATGTACCCGATTCTGCTGGTGCTGGCCGTCGGCGTGGCCATCACTCTTGAACGGGTCATTTACCTGCAAGGCGTCAAGAGCAAAAACCGCCGCATCTGGGCTGACATATTTCCCCTGCTGACCAAGGCACAGTTTCGCCAGGCACTGGAGCTGGTGCGCGACAACGATGCCGGCATCGCCCGCATCATCGGCTACGGACTGGAGCGTGCGCGCAGCAGC
The DNA here is from genome assembly GCF_023051175.1 of Alcanivorax quisquiliarum. GTDB lineage: Bacteria > Pseudomonadota > Gammaproteobacteria > Pseudomonadales > Alcanivoracaceae > Isoalcanivorax > Isoalcanivorax quisquiliarum. Next base: position 632,681 of record NZ_JALKII010000001.1, read on the forward strand.
CGCCGCTTCGAAGATGTGGAGCTGGCCATGGAAGAAGGGCTGATGGAAGTGTTGCCACGCCTTGAGACGCGCACCGGTTATCTGGCGACGCTGGCCAACATCGCCACCCTGCTTGGCCTGCTGGGCACCATCATCGGGCTCATCGTCGCTTTTACAGCGGTGGCCAGCGCCGATCCGGCACAAAAAGCCGATCTGCTGTCGGCCTCCATCTCCATGGCCATGAACACCACCGCGCTGGGCCTGATCGCTGCCATTCCACTGTTGCTGGCGCACGCGTTCATCAACTCCATGACCACCAAGATCGTGGACAGCCTGGAAATGGCCTCGGTGAAATTCAGCAACGCATACCGTCTCGCCGCCAGCCAGCAGGACCAACGCCGGCCTGACGCCGAATAATTCCGCCCGTTCTGTCAAGGAGCCGGTATGCGATTTCGCAAACGAGAGAGAGAAGACGGCGAACTCAACGTCACCACCTTCATGAACCTGATGGTGGTGCTGATACCGTTCTTGCTGCTCAACGCGGTGTTTGCACAGGTTTCGGTGCTGAAACTGAACCTGCCCGCCGACGGCGCGCCTGCGGCCGAACACACCGAGCCACCGCCGTTGCTGGTGGAAGTGCTGATCTACCCGGATCGCTATGTGGTATCCGATCGCCTCAGCGGGCCGCTGAAAAGCCTGCCCAACCTCGGCGGCGGCCAGCATGACAGCGCCAGCCTGCAAGCGTTTCTGCTGGAAATAAAACAGCGCTTTCCGCAACTGACGGACATCACGCTGCTATGCGACGACAGCACCAGTTATGAATTGCTGGTGCAAACCATGGATGCCGTGCGCTTGCACACCACAATGATCAACGGCCAACCCATTCGCCGGGAATTATTTCCGGATATCGGCTTGGGCAGAGCCCCGGCGCAAGCCCCGCAGGCCGAGGGAGACATCCTATGAACCCGAAGTCGGTGCGCGCCCGGCGCAAGGCGCGCCACTACCAGCGACGGCGCAAAGTACCCGGCCTGAACCTGACGGCGCTGATGGATATCTTCACCGTTCTGGTGTTCTTCCTGCTGGTGAACAGCAGCAACTCGCAACAGTTGCCGGCCAACCCGGATATTGTGCTGCCGGAATCCGCCGCTCAGGAACTGCCGGAGGAAATGCTCACCATCCAGATCAGCCCGCACAGCATCCTGCTACAGGAGCGGCCATTGATGAGCGTGGACGACGCCATGCAACACCACGGCCGTGTCCTGCCGGCACTGGTGCATGAGCTTGAGCGTTATGCAGATCGCGCCACGCAGCTGGGCGGCCCAGCTGACGAGGGACGCGGGCTGATGATCATGGCTGATCGCCACACTCCCTATGCGCTGCTGGAACGCATCATGCACAGCGCCAACCAGACCGAGTACAGCCGCCTGAGATTTGCTGTACTGCGCAGCAATGGGAGCAATGGGAGCGAGGCACCATGAGCACAGGCAAGCAAAGCGTGCGTGCAACGCCCTTGCGCACACCCGTGGCACAAAACAGAAACAGCGCACCGGCCGGCTTGCTGCCCTGGGACCCGTTCCCCGGCGAGCACCGCCGTCAGTACAGCATTCTGGCCATTATCCTGCTGCTCTGCGCCGCGTTGATCGCGATCATCGAAACCACCCCGGCGTACCGCCAGCCAAGCATGAGCGCACCAGTACCAGAGCGCTTGGCCCGGCTAGTGATAGAACGGGCCCAGCCACCACCCACGCCGGTAACCGCACCCGAGCCCGAGCCGGAAGCAGAAGCGCCCCAGCCGGAGAGCGCACCGCCCGAGGCCGAACCCGCGCCCGCGCCTGCCACCCCCGAGCCGCCAACCCCTGAGCGTGTGGAACAGGCCCGCGAGCGCGCACGGCAGGAAGTGCAGGTCTTCGAGGACTCCCTGGCGGGCCTGCGCGAGATGGCGCCCAGGCCCGGCACCGGCGCACAAGCCGGCCAGAGCTTGCAACGCGGCGGCAGCGAAGCCACCGCCGCCCAGCGGGATCTGCTCACCAGCCGCGCCGGCATACGCTCCGGCGGCATCAGCACCGGTACTGTTTCCGGGCGCGGCGAAGGGAGCCCCGATCTGGCCAGCGCATCGGCGGCACAGGTAACGCAGGTGGACAGCCGCATCGCGACCGAAGCGGCCCAGACACCGCAGCAACGAACCGGCGGCACCGGCCAGAATGTGCGTACCGAAGAACAGATCCGCCACACTTTCGATCGTTATGCAGGGCGCATCAATGCCATGTACCAGCGTGCCTTACGCAGCAACCCGACATTGCAGGGCACGCTTGTCATCCATCTGGAGATTGCACCGGATGGCCGGGTCAGCACCGCCAGCGTCACCTCGACCGAGCTGCACGATCCTGAGCTGGAGCGGCGCGTCATTACCGTGATCCGCAGTATGGATTTCGGGGTCATGGACGTAGAGACATGGCGCGGCGATTACCCGATCAACTTTTTCCCGAGCTGATCGACACCGCGACTGAAGTAGCGGCGCCGGGCGGGAAAGCGACGGCGTGACGGAGTCGCAAGGCGGCAAGGCGGCAAGGCGGCAAGGCGGCAGAGAGTAACGGCAGCAATGGCGATGGCAACAAACGTAGCCGCGGCACAAGCCGTGCCGGCAAGCCCATCAACAGCAAGCATAGCGAGACTGGCGCCTCAATGGCCGCCAGCCGCTATCGCAGCACCGCCTGCACCGCCGCTTCGGTAACCGCTGCACCGCCACGATAAAAATCACTCAGCACCGCGAGCCAGCGCGCCCAGCGCTGGCTCGCCGGGTTCAGGGTGCCAAGCCGTGCCAGTGCAGCGGCTAGCACCGCCTCGCGGAAAGCGCGTTCATCGGCGGCACCGCCATCAAGGTTGTCCACCGATACCCGGAAACGATGCCCGCAGGCAGCGCAGAAGAGCAACTCCAGTGCCTGTGGCGCCACTTCCACTTGCTCGAACAGGCGCTGTTGCGCAACATCCCGGCCATCAGGCGCATACCAGTAACCGTAATCATCCTGCCTGCGCCGTGCCGTACCTGCCACACACCAGTGCGCCACCTCATGGAGCGCACTGCGAAAATAATCACGGGTATAAATAATCCGCGCTGGCGGCCCGGCCAGATAGATCGGCTCGTCGCCGCCACCGCAGAGCACCGTATCGAACTCGGCATGAAACGCTTGCCGAAAAAGGCGCTCCAGATCACGACTGTCGAACGGACGCACAGCCGGCGACGCAGCCTCCAGCACCGGTGCAGCAGCGCTGTGCAAAGTGATTACCGAATCAGAGCATGAGCGAGACATGGGCGGCATTATGCCCGATAACAGGCCCGCGAGCGTAGTGCACGCGCCAGCCCATTCGCGAAAAGCGCCTCGTCGATTTCCGTGGAGCCATTTCCGACATCTGCTAAAAGCACCGACAGGTTGCCCAGAATACCGGTCTTTTTCCTGCCCTCGTCCTTAACGAGACCAACGCAGCATTGAGCAGCCGCAGGCTGGCCCGAGGGTTGGGCTGTGCGAATAAGGGACAGGAAGGAGAGGAAGCTACGAACATACAGCATTCAGGATACCAGCTACATGCTAAACCGCTTTCAGCTGACTTCAGTAGCGGTTTCCAAAAAACCGCCAAAGCCCATCAATATTGGATAGTAACGAGTGCCAGCAAAATACTGTGGCAGAGTGGGGCTATGCGCTACCAGAACGGTCTTTCTACTCAACCTCGGCCTGGCGCTGCAATAAAAAGACGCCCGATGCCTCGCAGCGGGCGTCTTGAAGTGCAACAAGTGCCGGGCTATTCCAAGGGCGTATTTCAGGCTCTCGTTTCAGGGCTCATTTCAAGGCCATTGCAGGCGCCTGAGTGAGGATCAGAGATAGCGCTGTATGCCCTGGATTGCACACCCGTTCAGAGCCCGAGCTGTTTGGCAATCACCTCATTCATGATTTCGTAGGTGCCGCCACCGATCGCCAGGATGCGATTATCCCGCGACAGCCGCTCGACCACACTTTCACGCATGAAGCCCATGCCACCAAACAATTGCACCGCATCGTAGGTCACGCGATCCGACACATTGGTGGCGAAGTTTTTTGCCATCGACACTTCCTTGACGCAGTTCTGGCCCGCCTGGATTTTCGCTGCCACGCGATAAGTGAACTCGCGGCTGGCCTCCACCAGTGTCGCCATCTCTGCCAGCTTATGACGCGTCACCTGAAAACCTGCCAGCGTGCGGCCAAATGCCTCGCGCTGCTTGACGTAATCAATGCTGTGCTCCAGTGCCAACTGCGCCGTCATGGTGGCCATCACGCACAGCATCAACCGCTCCATCTGGAAGTTGGTCATGATGCAGAAAAAGCCGCCGTTCTCCGGGCCAATCAGGTTGGCCGCCGGTATCCGGCAATCCTCGAAGAACAGCTCCGCTGTGTCACTCGCCCACCAGCCGGTCTTTTTCAGGTTGCGACCGACGGTGAAACCCGGCGTGCCCTTCTCGATCAGCAGCAGGCTGACACCGCCAAAGCCGGTATCCCCTGTCCGCACCGCCACGGTGTAATAATCAGCACGCACGCCGGAGGTGATGAATGTCTTGCTGCCATTGACCACATAACGGTCACCATCGCGCACGGCACGGGTGCGCAAATTGGCCACATCCGAACCACCGCCGGGCTCGGTAATAGCCAGCGCGATGATTTTCTCGCCACGCAGCACGGGCGGCACGATACGCTCCTTGAGCTCGTCCGTGCCCCACTTCCACACCGGCGGCAGCCCGATATCCAGCGAACCCAGGCTCGCCACCAGCCCACCGGAGGTGCTGCGCATCAACTCCTCGGATGCGGCCACTTTCAGAAACACATCGGACTCCCCGGCGCCGCCGTAGGCTTCCGGGTGGCCAATGCCCAACAGGCCGATACTGGCGGCCTTGGTATAAAGCTCTCGGGGAAATTCACCCGCTTCTTCCCACTCGTCTATGTGCGGAAGGATCTCTTTCTCGACAAATTTGCGCGTGCTTTCACGCACCATGCGATGGGTATCGTTGAAATAGTCCAGACTGGCGTTCATGGGTGGCCTCGATGGATGCAGTCGAAATGCAGTCGAAAAGCAGAGACGCCGACACTACCAAGCAAGCGCTTGGTTCGCAATGACAGAAAACGCCAGCAACAGGTCTGAATGTCAAAAAAACGCATGGAAGTAACGGCTGAATAATCAGGAGCACAGACGCGCGTATAGGCTGCGTATAGCGAGTGTCGCGGGTATCCGGAGTATCGTATCGGGAGTATCGGGGTACGGCGCGTATAGATTACACCAGGCGGCAGGCGCTACTCCGCGCTGGCGAGATCGCTCGCCGAAGAAATGGATGAGAAAAAGACGACCAGCCCTGCACCCTTGCGCCGCCACGGTCACGACAGCGGCGGTGCGTCTCAGACAGGCCGCCGCCCGCGAAACGCGTGCGCCAGCGTGGCCCCGTCGACAAACTCCAGTTCGCCGCCCATGGGCACACCCTGGGCAATACGGCTGACGGTTACAGCGGTGCCGGCCACCATTTCCAGAATGTAATGCGCGGTGGCTTCGCCTTCTATCGTGGTGCCGGTGGCCAGGATGATTTCGTTGATACTGCCCGCCTGCACCTGCTCTTCCAGTTGATCGAGCCCGATCTGGCGCGGGCCCATGCCGTCGATGGGCGACAGCTGGCCGAGCAATACGAAATAACGGCCCCGGTATTCACCGGATTGCTCTATCGCGATCACGTCCGCAGGCGAGGACACCACACACACCTGCCCCTGGTCCCGGCGCGAATCCGCGCACACCGGGCAGAGGCCGCCTTCGGCGAAATTCCTGCACCGCTCGCACTGCCGCACGCCATCCATGGCCTGCCCCAAGGCAGCGGCCAGATGTCGCCCGCCCTCCCGGTTGCGCTCCAGCAAGTGATACGCCATACGCTGCGCGGAGCGTGGCCCCACGCCTGGCAGGCAGGTAAACGCATCAATCAGGCCTTGCACCAGGGGGCTATGTTTCACCGGATCGCTCCTAGAACAGCTTGAAGCCCGGCGGCATCGGCATGCCCGCCGTGACGCCGGCCATCTTGTCCTGCTGGTGCCGCTCTACCCGGCGCACCGCATCATTGACGGCAGCGGCCAGCAAATCTTCCAGCATTTCCTTGTCTTCGCCCATCAGGGCTGGATCAATTTCCACGCGGCGCACGTCGTGCCGGCCATTCATGGTCACCTTGACCATGCCGGCGCCTGCTTCGCCCACCACTTCCGCGTTGGCGATTTCATCTTGCGCCTGCTTCATTTTTTCCTGCATGGCCTGCGCCTGCTTCATCAGGCTGTTGATATCGAAATCCATGCTGTCCTCACTGGGCTAATGGCCCTCGGTTTCGGGTGGCTCAATGGAGTGTTCATCGAGGCGACCGTTGAAGGTTTCAAGTAGCAATCGCACTGTGGCGTCTTCACTGAGTGCGGCTTTCGCCTGATCCAGCTGTTGCTGGCGCCGGCGGGCAGCCAGCTCGTCGGGCGTGTCACTGGCGGTGTCATCCACCTGTAGCGACACGCTGACGCTGTGGCCGAGATAGCTGCCGAGACCCTCCTCCAGCGCCTGCAAGCGCTCGCGGCCGGCGAGCACTTCGTAGCCGGCGCGCATCGCCAATTGCCAGCGGCCTTCGCTACGGCTCACCAGTACACAGTTGCGCGCCAGATTGCGCACGACGCCTTCCACCGGCAGCCGCTCCACCAGCGATGCCCACCAGGCTGCGGGATCGGCCAGCTCGCGCTCATCGGGCTGCGCAGTGGCGGCGGGTGCCGGCCGGGCGGGTGCGGCCTCCGCGGATGCCGTGTGCGCAGGCGTTGCCGGCGCGGGTGGCTCGGGCTCAAACCGAGACTCGGGCCGGGGTTCAGGCCGGGAGGACTCGCCAGCCTTGAGGGCGGATTGCGGTGTGGCGTCACCGGATGTCGCAGCCGGGCGCTGGCTTGCAGCAAGCTGCTCGCTCAGGCTGGGCATGGGCTGCGACGGCTCAGGCGGGGATTCAGGCTCGCGTTCAGATGTGGGCGCTGGCGCCGATTCAGGTGCGAGCTCAGATTTGGGCTCAGGTGCGAGCCCATGTGCAAGTTCAGGCGTGGGCGCCTGCTCAGGCATACCGGGCGCGTACGAGCGCGGCGGCGCGGTGGGCGCCGAGTCAGGCGCCGGGCGCGGGGCGGCCGCCAGCACCGGCGCACTGTGCACCGGCGCTGGCTCAGAAGGCTTTTTTACCGGGGCTGGCCCTCCTGCGATCACCCCATCGGGACGAAACACCAGCATCCGCAGCAGGATCATCTCAAGCCCGGCACGGGCATCGGGCACCTCGGGCAAATCACGCCGGCCACGCACAGCCACGTCATAAAACAGTTGCAGTTGTTCGGCCTGGAAGGCGCCCGCCAGCTCTGTGAGTGATGCTTCGCTCTCACGCTGCGGCACGATTTGTGCCACCGCCAGGCGATGCAACATGGTGATCAGTTCATCCAGTAGCGACAGCTCATCCGGGCTGTGCTCGGCCACCTGATCCAGCGCAGCCAGCAAGGCGGCCGGATCAGCCTCTGCCAGCGCCCGCAGCAGCACCAGCACATGAGCTCGATCCACGGTGCCGAGCATGCTGCCAACCTGGCTCTCCGTCAGATGCTCGCCGCTGAAGGCGATGGCCTGATCGGCAAGGCTCAGCGCATCACGCATGGAGCCGCGTGCCGCACGCCCCAGCTGCATCAGCGCGCCATCTTCGAAGCGGATCATTTCACGCTCCAGCAACAGCTTCAGATGGCTGGCGATGCGATCCGCCGGCAGGCCCTTGAGATTGAATTGCAGGCAGCGCGACAGAATGGTCACGGGCAGTTTCTGCGGATCGGTAGTGGCAAGCAGGAACTTCACATGCGGCGGCGGCTCTTCCAATGTCTTCAGCAGCGCGTTGAAGCTGTGCGTGGAGAGCATGTGCACTTCGTCGATCAGGTAAACCTTGTAGCGGCCGCGTGTCGGCGCGTACTGCACGTTATCCAGCAGCTCACGGGTATCTTCCACCTTGGTGCGGCTGGCCGCGTCCACTTCGATCAGATCGACAAAGCGGCCCTCGGCAATTTCCTGGCAGCTGTCACAGACACCACAAGGCTGCGAGCTGACACCCTGCTCGCAATTCAGGCATTTGGCGAGAATCCGGGCGATGGTCGTCTTGCCACATCCGCGGGTGCCGGTAAACAGGTAGGCATGGTGCAGACGGTCCTGATCCAGCGCGTGTGTGAGCGCTTTCGAGACGTGCTCCTGGCCCACCAGTTCGGCAAAGGTGCGAGGCCGGTATTTACGCGCAAGAACCTGATAATTCATGTATTCCGCAGCCGTGAAGTGAAGAAGGCAATGCTAGCGTAGCCACGCCCGGACTGCCAGCAGACGCAGCGGCCTCCCACATGCGCACAGCAGCGCGGGCCTGAAATGGAGGTGGCCTCGCCAGCCACACCCCGGCACACGACATCACTGCTACCGTTGCTCCCTTCCGGGCCTGGCGGGGTTCACAGCTGGTCGTTGCGGGGGGACCGACGAGGCCACCATTAACATCTGGCTCGGCACAGAAGTGCACAAGCTGAAGAGGCGCGCATTGTGGCGAATGGCGCCGGGCTTTGCAACCGCCCGGCTCACCGGGCTGCCTGCCAATGGGGCCAGCTGCCCAGCACTTCTGTCTCGAACCGTTCTGCCGCCAGTGGACGCGCCACCAGGTAGCCTTGCACATCGTCACAGCCGAGCGATTCGAGCAATTGCAACTGCCCCGTTGTCTCCACCCCTTCGGCCAGCACGCGCAAGCCGAGGTTCGAGGCCAGCTCGATAATGCTCGCCACCAGCACCCGGTCGTGCGTGTCGTGCTCGATGTCGCGAATAAACGAGCGGTCGATTTTTACGGTATCCACCGGCAACGAACGCAAATGAGATAACGACGAAAAACCGGTGCCGAAATCATCCAGCGACAAGCCGTAACCCAGCGCCCGCAGCCGCCCGAGCACGCGCACCGCATCATCCATATCCCGCATCGCCGAGCTTTCGGTAATTTCGAATTCCAGCTGCGCGGGCGACAAGCCATAGCGCTGGCGCAGCTTTTCGATCCGCTCCACCAGCAACTCATCGAACAGCTGCCGTGCGGACAAATTGATCGACAACACCAACGGCGTGGCCTGAGCCGGCCAACGGGACAGCGTTTGGCAGGCTTGCTCCATCACCCAGTAACCCAGCCGCAGTATCTGTCCGGTTTCTTCCGCTACCGGGATAAATTCCTGCGGCGGAATCTCCTCGCCGTCCGGGGTGCGCCAGCGCAGCAGCACTTCCGCACCGGCCAGCACACGGCCATCCAGATGCATGCGCGGCTGAAACGCCAGCCACAACTCGCGCGCCGGCTCAAGGCGCTTGAGCAGCGTGGCTATTTCGGCGGTGCGATTCAGCTGCGCGAGCATTTCCGGGCGATAGAAGCAATGCTTGTTCTTGCCGGCGCGCTTGGCTTCATACATCGCCAGATCGGCGCTGCGCACCAGCTCCTCCACATCGGCACCATGCCCCGGATACCAGGCCAGCCCGACACTGCCGCTGAGAATGAATTCGATGCCGTTGAAGGCAACCGGCTCGCGCACCGCCAGCAACAGCTGATCAACCCACGCTTGAGCCTGTGGTGCCGTCATGCCCGGTGCAAACAGTACGAACTCATCGCCGCTGTAGCGCGCTGCCAGAGTGTGATCGCCGGTCAGTCTGACCAGCCGCCGGGCGATGGCGACCAGCGCCGCATCCCCCGCCTTGTGGCCCAGTGAATCATTCAGCAGCTTGAAATCATCGAGATCCAGAAATGCCAGCAAGCCGCTTTGCTGCCCGGCCAACCGCTCGCGCAAACGCCGCTCGAAGCAGCGCCGGTTCGGCAGCCCGGTCAGCCCGTCGTGATCGGCCAGATGCGCCAGCTTTTCCTCATGTCGCCGCCGCTCGGAAATATCGCGCACGATTGCTACATATTGCCGCGAGGCGTCCAGGTGCATATCCGAAACGGTGATTTCCACCGGAAACAAACGGCCGTCCCGGTGGCGTGCGGTAAACTCCCAGGGCCGCGAGCCCACCTGGCCGGCGCCCACCCGTGCGTTGAGCCGCAGCAGCGATCGGCGCTGCGTTTCGTGCAGCGCAGCCGGCGCCAGCAACGTCACCGGCTCGCCCAGTACCTGTTGTGCCTGGTAGCCGAAGATGCGTTCGGCCGCTCGGTTGAAGCCTGTCAGCAGCCCTTCCGGTGAGCAAATGACCACGCCATCGGAAATCTGCCCCAGCAAGGCATCGGTCAGCTCACGCAGCTCTGTTTCCCGGCGGCGGCTGTAACGCACATGCGCCAGCGCCCGTTCACCAGCATCCAGCGCCTGTGCCGCCAGCCGCTGTTCGCGGCGGGCCCAGATCAGCAACAACGCCACGGCCGTCAGATAATGCAGCGCCTGGGTTGCCCCATAGCCCCACAACTGCCATGGCGAATCCGCCAGCAGCGGCACGGCCAACATATGAAAGCTCAGCAGCACACAACTGCCGGCAAAGAAATAATGCCCGTGCCAACGGTGTGTTGGCCGCTGGCGCATGAACGCCCAGCCGAGCGCCAGATAACCCAGCGCCCCCAGAACCGGCAATACCCGCAGCGCCTGCCCGGCCTCCTCGGCGACCAGCCACAGGCCCAGCCCGGCTAGCGCCAGCCACCGCAACGCAGCAGCCCAGCGCAGCCCGCGGAGGAACATCCAGGCGCCACACAGCAGCAACAATGCACGCACACCAGCAGCATATTCGGATAATGGCGCCGCCAGGGCTTCGCCCGGTGGCGCCAGCGCAGGCAGCAGGTAGCGCAACGCGCCCACGGCGAACGCCGCTGCCCAGAAGAGGTAAGCGCCATGGCGCTCGCGGCGCCAGAACTGCACCATGATCAGCGCCACCAGCACAGCACTGACGGCGCTGCCGTAAAGCAGCATGTCGTACAGGGTTGAACTCGGCATTTTGCTTGTTCTTCTTTTTTTGGTTATTGCAGGCTCACGCCCGTCTCGTCAGGCCAGTCACCCCCCGGCGAAGTATCCCTGACCAGCGGATCATCCCGCGCTGCTCCGCGATGTACAACTCCCGCCTACACCGTGCGTCGGAAACGCCCTGGGCTGACCCCTGTATGGCGCCGGAAAGCCCGGTTGAATGCCTGGCTCGATTGGTACCCCAAGGTGTCCGCAATCGCAATCAACGGCATCGGCGTACGACGCAACAGGTGCTCTGCCTGCAACATGCGTAACGCAGCGAGGTATGACAATGGCGGCTCACCGACCAGCTCGCGAAAGCGCGCCGCAAACGCCGAACGGGATAGCCCCGCCACATTTGCCAGCCCGGCCACCGTCCAGTTATCGCCCGGCCGCTGGTGCATCGCGGCCAACGCGCGCGCCACGCTAGCGTCGCGTAATCCGGCCAGCCAGCCCTGCGTGCTGATCTGCCCGGTATCCATGCAATGGCGCACGCACTGGATGAACAGCACGTCCACCAGGCGATTGAGAATGGCGTCGTTGCCCGGTTGCGGCGAGGCCAGCTCCACTCGTACGAACTGCACCCCCAACACCAGCCATGCGGGCGGGTTCCCGCCGCTGACATGCACCAGCCGTGGCAACAGGCTGGTCAACATGCGCGCCCGTGCATGATCAACGCGAAAGCGACAGATCAGCAGCGAGGCGCCGGCGGCGCCCTCCATCTGCGGAGCCCCCAGCGAAACCCGCCGCTGGCCAGCCGCCAGTGCCTCCAGCAACGCCGGCGCATGCTCCTCTGCCACGCTACCGGGTTCGATCACGGCGCTTAGCCGATAACCCTCGCCGCCGGGAAACAACAGCACCTCGCCTGCCTCAGCCACGGCTTGCTCTCCGGATTCCAGCGTGCATTGCACCTGCCCCTGCACCACCACGCAAAAGCCGGCGGAATCCGCCACCTCCCCCAACGACAGCTGCCAGTCGCCGTGAAGCCGTGCGAAGGCATGGCGCGCATCGCGAAAGTGAATATCGTTGATGACCGCACTCAATGCATCTGCCGGCTCTAGTACTGGCCCGTTGCCTGGCCCTGTAGCGCTTCTCCCTGTACCGCTCCCTGGTTGATGCTGCCGATTTCCTCCGGTCACGCCAAATCCCCTTTTAAATGTATACAACAACAAAACTGGGCCTGCGCCCGGCACACCTGGACGCTAAGATAACTTTAGGCGACATTTTGTGATAGATAATCCTGAAACTTCTCGCCAACATGTATGTTCTTATTTATTGCAAGGTGAGGCTGCACCGTGTCCACCCATGAACTTCCGCTTTCCGATGCCCACACCCGGCGCCCTGTGATCGCCTGGCCAACGCTGCTGCTCGGACTTGCCGCCGCCACCCTCTGGTTCGGGAGCAGCGCCGCTGCACTGGCCGGCCATCTTGGCACTGGCTGGGCCATCGCCCTGAATGCGCTGGCGGCGTTCTGGGCGTTCACGGTACTGCATGATGCCTCCCACAACGCCATCAGCCAATATCGCTGGCTGAACGATTGGGCCGGCCGCCTCGCCATGCTGCCGTTATCTCCGGCGCCCATTTTCAAGGCGTTTCGTTTCATTCACATGCAGCATCACCGCTTTACCAACCAGGGTGGCGCACTTGATCCGGATGACTGGTGTGGCGGCGGCCGCGCCTGGACGCTGCCTTTCCGTTGGGCAACGCTGGATCTGCGTTACTACGTCTACTATCTGCCCAAGCTCAAGCAGCGGCCGCAAGCCGAGCGGCGCGAAACCATGGTAGCTGCGCTGGTGGGGGTGGTGCTGGTGGGCATTCCGGTCGCCGCCGGTTACGGCATGGCCGTGCTGCTGTATTGGCTGATTCCCGCACGCATTGCCGTCGGTCTGCTGGGTTTTGCCTTCGATTTTCTCCCGCACCACCCTTACAAGGTGAGCGCACAGGAAAACCCGTGGCAGGCCACCAATAACAGAGTCGGCATGGAATGGCTGCTGACGCCGCTGCTGCTGTACCAGAACTATCACCTGGTGCATCACCTGTATCCGCGCGCGCCTTTCTACCGCTATCTGCGGTTATGGCGAGCGGCGGAGCAGCAGCACCTGGCACAGCAGCCTTATCTGGTCAGCCCGCTGGGGCGGCCGCTCGCGCCGCCGGCTTCAAACGCGCCGAAGGTTTCAAAGTAGCCGGCAGGCAGACGGCGCCTTACAAGATCGGGCTGTAATTTTCTTCCATGCCGGCTTGCCGGGCCTCGCGGTGTTTTTCGTTCATCACCCGGGTTACCCGGCGCACCTGGTCATCATCATCGGCATCCACCATGACCAGATAGCGACCCTGCTCCACCTCGGCCAGATATCGCAGCAAATGGTGATTGCGCCGGCTGATGCCCACCAGCCCGCCCATCCAGGCACCGTGCGCCCCGGAGAATGCCGCCGTGATCCACACCGCCCAGGCATTGAGCGGCAAGCCGAACGGATCGGCCGCCATCAGCATGAAACCCACCAGCGCGCCGATGACTACGCCGATCACACCGCCCCAGAAGCCCGCGTACACAATATCGGTTTGCGACCATAACGAAGGCACCTGAAGCTGCGCACGCTCAAGTTCAGCGGTATCAGGGCCGATCACCGACATCCTGTTACTGCCGATGCCCGCTGCGGCCAGATCGTGATTGATGCCGGTCACACTGGGTAACGACTGCGTCAAGAAGTAGAAGCGTTTCATTGCATTGCCTCCTGATCACGCCAGTTCCTTGCGAGCATGGCGAGGCTGCCCTGAAAACAGCATCACAAGCCATCAAGCTCGCTGCCATGAATGCTCTTCCAGTATGGAGAGAACGGCGGCCAGGTATATCCGCAGGCTAGATTTTCTTGCTATGAGCAGCATTTCCCATAGATCGGTTTTGGCTATGAGGCAGCGGTAAACAACTGTCGGCTGCGCCACCTGCCCCAGCGATAATAGGCCACGGAAAAACCACTGCTGATCAGGAAACTGGTACCGATCCCCAGCGCGATGCCCGCCTCGCCATAAAGCGACGTCATCCAGAACGTCAATGGCACGCGCAACAGCCACAACGAGATGATGTTCAGCATCAGCACCTGGAACATGGCACCCGCCCCTCGTACGACGCCATTGAGAATGAAATTGAGGCCTATGAACGGATAGAACAGCGCAATGGTGCGAAGATAGGAAACGCCAAAGGCAACACTGCCCTCATGCTGGATGAACAGCCGCACCAGCGGCTCCGCCAGCAAAAACAGCATCGCCGCACAGGCCGACATGACCGCCAGGTTGAATGCGATACCCACACGCGATATCTGTGCCACACGCCCCCATTGCGCTGCACCGATATTCTGCGCTGCCATGGCATTCACGGCCGCACCCAGCGCAACCGCGGGGAGCAATACAATATTATCCAGCCGCTGTGCTACACCAAAGCCCGCTACTACATCATCGCCAAAGGTGTTCACCAGAGACAGGATGGCTGTCATGCCAGCGTAGATGACGATCATCTGAATGCCCGAGGGCACGCCCAGCTTGAGAATCGTTGCTACCTCCTCCTTGCGCGGCAACTGAAAGCGGAACGAGCGGTGCACCAGACGCCGGGAGAGATAAACAACACTGGCCAGAAATGCGATGGCTTGCGCCAATACCGTGGCCACAGCGGCACCGTTGAGGCCGAGCCCGAAACCGGCAATGAAAACCGGATCAAGAATTGCGGTGAGCGCGGTTGCCAACAGCACAAAATAAAGAGGTGTCTTGCTATCGCCAAAGGCGCGCAACAAGGTGCCGACAAAGTTGTAGCCAGCCAGAAACAATGTGCCGATAAAGTTGATCTGCAAATACTGATGGGCTGCTTCCATGATCGGCGCGGGGGTATTCAGCAGCGCCAGCAGGTGAGCCGAGCCGAAATAGCCGGCCATACCGATCAGTAGAGAGAGCAGCGCCAGAATAATACTGAATGCACTCAGATAAGCATTGATGCCCGCCTGCTCGCCAGCACCCTTCAATTGCGCAAAAATCGTCAACGTGGCGTTGTTCATGCCCAGCACGAAAGCCAGAATGACCACCATCACCGTGGTGCCTACCGTGAGCGCGGCAAAGGCTGCACTACCGAGCAGGTTGCCCACCCAGAGCCCGTTGATCAGCAACATGGAAGCCTGCGCCAGATTGGTCAGCAGGATGGGAAACGAAAACCGGAACAGCGTGCGCGGCACCGAGCCTTCGGTGAACTCATTTTTCACTCGATATAGCCCTTTTTAAACGGCGGGGACACGCAACATATCGCGCAGGAAAAGCCAGCTGGCGGGGCCCGCAACACCTGCCAGTCAAAAAGCCATGACAAGGTAAGCTATGACAAGCCAAGTCAGCACACCATACCCGGCGCTACTGCTTCTCTCGGCGCAGGGCAGTAAAACGTAGCGCTGATCTGCGCGGCTGAAGGCGTCGATCCTTTCTTCAGTTCCATCGTCGATGTCCGACGCAGTATTTCCGATATCCGAGAAAGCACCAATGCTCGCCCAGCACACGGATCTTTTGTGCGCCCCTCTCTTCCGGGCCAGCATCGCTCGCGCCGGAACGCATGAAATCTGGGCTTAAGAGTGCGAATCCGTGCGGAAAGGCCGCACGGAAATCGACAATGAATCTTTTCAACAGCGCATCTTTGCCAGAGCACCATACAGAAAGCCGGCCACACAAGGTGGCCGGCCTGCGACATAACACCACAGGGCACTACACAGCACTACTGAGGGAAGCGACAGTGGAGCGTCGCCGCTGTGCGGCCCTGGCCGTCAGCTCAATGGGTGATCTGGATTTCACGCGGGCGGCTGGCTTCCGGCAATACACGCCGCAAGTGGATTTCCAGCAGGCCATCACGCAGCGAGGCGCCCTCCACCTGAACATGATCTGCAAGGCGGAAGTTGCGTTCAAAACTGCGACGCGCAATGCCGCGATGCAACCAGGTTACAGACGCACCTTCACCACCCGGGACGGGTTTTTCCTCATTCTGGCGACCTGTCACGGTCAGCAGGTTCTCCTTGGCCGTAATCTGCAAGTCGTCTTGCGTGAAACCCGCAACGGCCATCACCACTCGGTAGCTGTCCTCACCCTCGCGCAAAATGTCGTAAGGGGGATAGCTGCTCGATTGATCGGCACGCAGCGCCGTGTCGAGCAGTTCATTGAAACGATCAAACCCCACCGTATGGCGGAACAACGGCGCCAGTGAAAACTGTGTACTCATCATGTTTCCTCCAATACACGCAGCACGAGCCCAGCCGGCAAAGCCAGCTCTGCGGCACCCGCGAAGCGCTATCTCAGTCAGAAAAAGAACAGATTGTCGAAACATGTGACGAAACACCGGCCGGAGCTGTCACACTCTTGAATATGCGGCCGCCGGGCTACTTTTCAAGTACACCAAACACAACAAATGGAGTGAGGTGAGTAGTGCGCGGAGTAGCGATGAAAGTGGCGATGAAAGCGCCGGAAGCGCGGCGTGGCGGCGATAACCGCCGCTGCATCCAGGCGCTGGCCCGGCGGAAAGGCCACTGGCGCTGCCTACCGCCCCACAGCGCGCAGCAGGCGGCCGGCGATGCCCATTCTGTCACGGCGCGGCGCGATCACTTCCTGGGCAATCTGGTCCCCCAGAAAACACACCAGAGTGCCGGCACGCGGGGTAACCTCAAGCTCCGGGTGCACGCTGTCGATTGCCGGCCACAGCCGCAGCCCACCGCCGTCGCCCTGTGTCCACAAGGCATTGAGATAGATCACCACCGACACCAGGCAAGCGGCGCCATAATCTTCCGTGACCAGGTGGCGGCGTTGGGCGACGCCAGCGGCCTGCACCACGAAATCGGCTTCCATCGTAGCCAGTTCGGGCAACAGGCGCTGGCTGATCAGGCAACGCAGCTGCTGCAACTCCTGCAAGAGCCGCAGCTGTGCCAGGGTGCCGCCGTTGAGGCGGTAGCAGCGGTTGCGATGCAGTGCAGGATGGGCCGGCGGAAACAGATCATGGCAGGACTCCCGAACGCTGAATTCGCCATCCAGGTCACGCTGCAACGCCTCGCTGCGCAGTGCACGCACCAGCACCGGCGAGAAGTAGGCTTGTTCCAGCGCGTAGCCGCGTGTGATCAGCCCGTCAACGATCCGGCTCCGTGCTCCATTTCCCGCTCCACCGCCCACCGGCGGCTGCATCGTATCCATCGGTTTGTCCGGCGCTCGCCAGAGCGCAGCAAGTAGAATCCGATCTGTATAGCGGCCCCGGCAGATATCTGCTCAGTGCAACGCGCCATGCGGCGGCGCATCATTGTCCGCCAGGCCCTCCGGCCCCATCAGGCAGTCGGTCTGCTGGCAGTCATCCAGAAGCTGCTGGCAGGCGTCCATACAGGATTGCACAAAATACGCGAATTGTTTCGCGGTAATGCCCTGCTGCGTCAATAGCAGATCGCAGGCCACCATGCGCGGTAACGTGTCGTCGTTGACATCCAGAAAGATCTTCAGCATCGGAAAGCTCATGTTGAGCCGGCCGAGATCCGCCTGCACCAGAAACAGGCTGGAGGGCCTGATCTCCAGTTCGGTGCTCAGCAGGATGCCGTCGTCTTCCAGAAACAGGCGTGCATCAAGCACGCCCTCACGCGCCTGTAGCGCACTCAAATGCAGGCCATGGCATTGATCACAGATATAATATTCGATGCCCGCCTGTTGCAACCAGCGTTCCAGGTGGCCGGCGTCGGGCGTTACGAGAGAAAGCATGCCGTACTCCGATCTGACTGGCCGCGAATGATGGGGGATTAGCGGGCCGATTGAAAGAGCACCTGCCTGACCGGCCACACCCGGCCTGGCGACCATTTGCGTCATTGGCGTAGCCGTGCAGGCTCGCTACGCTGCCGGGCAGCCTGACTCTGATCGACCATTGACCACGAGTCATCGCCCATCGGCGCGAGCCGGTGCATAACAAGCATAATACTCGCACAACGTCGCCGGGGGGCGCCGTTGCACACAGGGAGATACAGAATGGCCCGATATGTCGCGTTTCAGTCCACGGAGCAGCTCCACAACACCACAGATGGCTTCATCCAGCGCATGAAAGGCCCGCAGCCAAGGCTGGAGCCGGCTACTGTGGAAGCCATCATGACAGAGTTTCTGCAACAGGCGCTGACGGTATTCTTTTTACGTCCCAGTGAACTGGTCGGCCTGAGCGGCGGCCTCAAGCGGGCGGTGGCGCTCACCGCCGACACCATCAACAAGGCCTCCCAGCTGGTAGTACGCCGGGCCACGAAGAAGCTTGATCTCGCGCAGCATCGGCAAACCGCCGACTATATGGATGAAATGCGCCGCATGATTCCCGACGCCGAAGGCACCGAAACCTGGTATGTGGTGTTTCCCATCGACAGCGCCCTGGCAGACAAGCTGGAACGCGCCCGCGAGCTGTGCGAAGCCAATGATCCCACGGCCGCCCGCCCGCTGCTGGTGGAGTACTTGCACGAGATGACCGATGTCGCCCTGCACTGGTATTTCGAGCGCCCGATTGCCCTGCTCGGCTTCGGCCCGATCCTGCGCAAAGTGGCTGATGTGGCGCTGCACACCACCAGCAAGGCCACCCATGCCGTGATCCGCCGCGTCTTCGCCGAACTGGAAGGCGAGCAGGTGACGCACGCCACTCTCTATATGCACAGCCTGCTGCAAGAGATCGGGACCGATTGAGCCCCCGGCAGGTGCTGTCAAACAATCCCGGCCAGCAGCTTGCCTGCCGGGAAACGATTGTCTATGTTCGTGCCGAGGATCGCCCGGTTCCGGTGCTCTGGCGGCAGCATTTGCCGCAGCACCAGCCGGGCGTTGTCGTCTCTGAAGGATGGGGAAGCCATGCCTGATAACGCGATCAATAACAACAACATTCCGCCCCTGCCGCAACGGCTGATCGATGACCGCGGCCAGGTGGCTTTCGGCATCTTTCCCGGCAGCCTGCCGTTGATCAACGGGCGTGATGCCGATTACCGTACCCCGATGGGCCGGCCCGCCAGCCGCCTCGCCCGTCATTTCAATTACAAGCAATTTCAGTATTTCGGCATCATCAGCGACGATCTGCTGGCCGGCTGCGCGCTGGCGGATACCTCCTGGCTCGGTGTTGCGTTCTTTTATCTGTTCGAGCCTGCCACCGGCAAACTGATCGAGCACACCTGGCGCTCGCCGCTATCAAGCGCCATGCAACTCTCCAGCTCCCCCGTGGAAGGCGACAGCCGCTTTCGCCAGCGCGGCGTGGATATACACATGGGCTACCGCAAGCATCAGGGCGGCCTGCGCAAGACACTCTCGGTGCAGCTGCCCTCGCTGTCGCTGCAAGCGGAGATGGATGAAAGCGCCGCCTACCAGCCCATGTCGATCTGCACACGCACCGGCGTCAATGGCTGGGTTTACGCCAACAAGGTCGCCGGCACTCCGGTTGGCGGCACGCTGCAGCGAGACGACGAGAGCCTGGATCTGACCGCACTCGGCGCCTGCGGGCACCATGATTTTTCCGCTGGTTACATGCGCCGGGAAACCTTCTGGAACTGGGCCTGCCTCAGCGGCCAGGTGGGCGGCAGAAGGCTGGGCCTGAATCTCTCTTGTGGTGTCAACGAAACCAGCTTCACGGAAAACTGCTTGTGGCTGGATGATCAACTGATCAAGGTCGATACCACCATCTTTCACTACGACCGTGACGATCTGCTCAAGCCCTGGCGCGTAACCAGCCGTGATGGCCAGGTGGCGCTGCGCTTCGAACCCTTGGGCAACCACCGCGAACATCTGAATCTGGGGCTGTTCGCAACCAACTTCAACCAGCTTTTCGGTTGCTTCAGCGGGGATATCCACCTGCCTGGCGGCGATCGCCTGACGGTACAGAATCTGTACGGTTTCGTAGAGGAACAATACGCAAAATGGTAGAGCCGACCCCCGCTCCGGAGCACCGCACAGCACGCGAAAAAGTTCGCTTGGCGATCATCTGGGTTGTCCAGTACTGGCGTGAGCTGTTCAATTTTCGCTTCGACAAATACATGATCATCCAGGTACTGCCAGGTGTGTATGGCCTCGCTCTGGTGGCGATTGCCTGCGGCCTGCTTTATCTGTGTGTAGAAGCATTTTTCCAATCCACCTGGCGCGGCCTGTTTTATCTTTTTTTTGCCGCACCTTTGACGTTTCTGGTACTGGCGTCTGTGCTGCGTGCGCTGCTGGAGTTTTATCGCGTCGTGTTTCGCATCGCCGAACATGTGGATGAGCTGGTGGGCATCCGCGACACGGTCGATCGCCTCTCCGGCATCAGCGATTCGGTGGATGAGATGGCCGCCCTGACCCGTCGCATACCCTTCTGGCGCGCGCTCACCGGCACCGGCAAAGCCGCCCGGGGCAAGCCCGCCGAGCCACGGCGGCGCGCCGACAACGGCGACAGCCCGGCCACTGGCAAACCACGCGCAGAATAGCTGCCGAGCGCTGGCCGGGCACCGTCAAAGCTGTCAAAGTGCGAGCATGAATCCGATTGCTCAACTACAGTTTGCTAACCGCTACCGGCAACTGCCCGAGAGCCTCCACGTCGATGTGCTGCCCCAGCCGCTCGCAGCACCGCAGCGGCTGGTGGCGCGCAGCGATGATTGCCTGGCACTGCTGGGCCTCTCACCGGAAAGCGTCAGCGATGCCCATCTGCTAGAGGCATTTTCCGGTGAGCACCTGCTGCCGGGCATGGCGCCCGTGGCGCAAAAATACACCGGCCACCAGTTCGGGGTGTACAACCCCGATCTCGGCGATGGCCGGGGCCTGCTGCTTGGCGAAGTACAGCGCACTGACGGCCGGCGGCTGGACCTGCATCTCAAGGGCGCAGGCCAGACCCCGTTCTCCCGCATGGGCGATGGCCGCGCTGTGCTGCGTTCCTCGATTCGTGAATTTCTGGCCAGCGAAGCACTGGCCGCGCTCGGCATTGCCACCACCCGTGCGCTGTGTGTGATCGGTTCCGACGAGCCGGTCTGGCGCGAGCGCCGCGAAACCGGCGCCATGCTGGTGCGCGTGGCCAGCACCCACGTCCGCTTCGGGCATTTCGAATATCTGTTTCACAGCGGCCAGACCCCGCTGCTGACACCGCTGCTGGATTACGTCATTGATGCCCATCTGCCTGCGCTGCGCCAGGCCGAGCAACCGGCGCGCGAATTCCTGCGCACCGTAGTGGCGCGTACTGCTCACATGATCGCCGGCTGGCAGCACGCCGGTTTCGCTCACGGCGTGATGAACAGTGACAACATGAGCGTGCTGGGCGAAACCTTCGACTACGGGCCATACGGTTTTCTGGATGCGTTCGAACCGGGGTTTATCTGCAACCACTCCGACTGGCAGGGGCGCTATGCGTTTGATCAGCAACCGCGTGTCGGCTTGTGGAATCTCAATTGCCTGGCGCACGCTCTGTCGCCGCTGGTCGAGCGCGATGATCTGGTCAGCGCCTTGCAGGAATACGAACCGGCCTTTCGACAGCATTATCATGCCCTGATGCGCGCCCGCCTCGGGCTGCAACAGGCCGAGGCCGAAGATGAAATGCTGATACAGAGCCTGCTGGAGCTGATGGCACGCGACGGTGCCGACTACACCCGCAGTTTTCGCGGCCTGTGCGAGTTCGATCAGCGCACGCTGACGACACCCGCTCAGGATGAATTTCGCGATCGGGATGCTTTTCAGGCGTGGGCGCGCCAGTACGCCACACGGCTGGAACGGGAGCCGCAGGACGAGCATGCTCGCGCTGCGGCCATGCGCGCCGCCAATCCACGTTATGTGCTCCGCAACTATCTTGCTGAAACAGCAATACGCCGGGCCGAGCAAGGCGACTTCAGCGAGGTGGCGCGCCTGCACCAGCTGCTGCGCACGCCCTTTGCCGAACAGCCCGAGCAGGCGCATTACGCTGCACTACCCCCGGATTGGGGGCGGCATCTGGAAATCAGCTGCTCATCCTGACACTCTTTACGCTCTCGCTCTCTTCAAAGCGGTTGGTTCTTCAAGCTGTTGAACCCCGCCCGCCACTGGTGCGTGACAGCGCTGCCAGTAGCAGGCGTCGATAAAGCCGCTCCCGCAGGCCGCTCGGCTCGGCCAGGCCCATGCGTGCCAGATGTGGCTGGAATTGTTGTTCTGCCTCCTCCCGCACCAGCGAGCGTCGGCCGAGTTCCAGATAGGCTTTCCGGCTGGCTTTTTCCTTCAACCAGTTCAGCGCCTCCAGCAACTGCTGCTCCGTCTCGGTAAAGTCGCAGCCCAGTGGGAAGGTGGGAAATGCCCCGGCGGGCGCCTGCCGGGCTCGCTCAGCTAACCGCTCCGGCGTGTTATAGCGGAACGCCTCGGGCACTTGATAATCCTGCGCGATCTTGCCAGCCTTGCGCGCCTGCTCCAGCAACTCGCCCTGAAACCGGCTATCGGCAATATTGACCAGGGCGGCGATCACTTGCGCATCAGTTTTGCCGCGCACATCAGCAATGCCATATTCAGTCACGAAAATATCCCGCAGGTGGCGCGCAATAGTGGTATGCCCGTAAGACCAGACAATATTGGACGCCGCCTCGCCGCCGCGCTCTCGCCAGGCGCGCAGCAACAAAATACTGCGGGCGTCCTCCAGCTCCTGAGCCTGGCTGACAAAATTATATTGGCCTCCAACCCCCGACAGCACGCGCCCATCCTCAAGCTGATCGGACACCGCCGCCCCCAACGCCGTCACCGTGAACGCCGTGTTGATAAAGCGCCCATCGCGCCGCTGAAGCCGTTTCAGCGTTTCATCACCGTAAAGCTGATTGATGAAGCTGACACGGGTCATGTTGATTGCGCTCGCCAGCTCGGGCGTCAGCTCCCGCAGCCGCTGATAGAAAGCGGCCGGGCCGAGGAAAAACCCGCCATGCATCAAGGTGCCGCCCCGCAGTAGCCCGCCATCCAGATGCGTCTCAAGCACTGCCCGCGTGCCGGCGTCTCGCAGATCATTGGGCAACAGCGCACCATCGAGGCTCAGCCCGTCTTCACGCAACTGCATCTGTGCCGGCAGCAGCCCCAGCTCCTGCAACCACGCCAGCGTCGCGCCATCGAGCGCATCATGCAGCGCCCCCGCGGCCCGCAGCGCGTCAAGCGAGGCCAGCGTCGCTCGCGGTTCCAGCAGCCCCTGATTGATCAGCGCTTGCAGATACTCATCATCGTAGACGTGGCGCCGCAACACGCCGCCATCCACCAGCGACATCAGCCCGTGCGTGAACATCTCGCTGCATCCGTACAACCCTTGAGCAAACGGCGCTCGCCCGCCCTCGCGGTCAATCAGGGCTGCAAAGCGATCAAGCTCGAAGACATCCAGCAACGCCCGGTAGTGTTCATTGCTGCGCTCACGCAACAAGGTGTGATGCACCAGCGCATCGCCCAACGCGCCAATGCCGATCTGCAACATGCCGCCATCGCGCACCAGCGTGCTGGCGTTGAGCCCCACCAGGTGATCCTGAAAGCTGACCGGCATATTCGGCGTACTGAACAGCCGTGTGCCGGCATCCGGTGCATCAATGAGCAGATCGAACAGTGCCGCATCAACCTCGGCATCGTTGCTCATATAAGGCAGCTCGGGATGCACCTGAGCGATGGTGATAATGGTGTCGCCGGCTTCACGGCGCCGCGCCAGGCGCGGCATCAGATCCAGCGATACTTCCGGGTTACAGGACAAGCTCACCCGCCCCGGCCGATCTTCGCGCACCGCAACCATCTGTGCCGCCACATTGACGCCTGCGGCATCGAGATCACGCGCCACATGGGTATAGTTGCTGCTGATATAATCCCGCTGCGCTTGCGTACTGTTCAACAAGGTACCTGGCTGAAAGAAGAACTCTCGCACCGACACGTTCGCCGGCAGTTGATTGCGCCGCATGGCGTGCAGATAGGCCAGCTCTTCATAATCGCCAAAGACACGCTCGGCAAAGGGCGTGAGAAACCGCGCCTCCAGATCACTCCCCGCCGACGGCCGGCCGAGCGACAGCGCGGTATAGATAGTGAGGGAAATCGAGCTGTCTGCCACCGCACGGTGGTACAAGGCATTGACCAGCTGGTTCGGCTTACCCAGCCCCAATGGCAAACCGAGGCGAATCTCGCCACCGGTGCGCCGGATAATTTCGTCCACTGCCACGTCGATTGACGCCACGCGCTTTGCTGCCGCCATGCACCACTCCTTGCTGTGTTGTCAATTATCCTGAAGCTGATCCGGCTGCATTGGCTGTCAATGCACGGTCATACGCGAAAACAGATTGATGACAGCAACGCCGATCACAATCAGCGCCATCCCCAGCAGTGCCGGCCAGTCCGGCATCTGTTGATAGAGCACCGCGCTGGCGCCCCCTATCAGCACAATACCCACGCCCGACCAGATTGCATAGGCAACGCCCACCGGAATCGAACGCATCACCAGCGCCAGAAAATAAAAAGCACAAGCGTACCCCGTGATCACAACAAGGCTCGGGCCGAGCCGTGTGAAACCTGAAGACGCCTTGAGGGCCGACGTGGCGATCACCTCGGCAATGATGGCAATTCCCAGCAGCGCATAAGCGGGCATAGCACCTCCTGAAAAGAACTGGCTTTGCCAGCGGCGGCAAGGCGACACCGGCTCCGGTCGAACACACTATCAGGAAGAGTACGCAACATCTGGCTCGCTGCGAAAGACTGTCGCCCGATCTTGCCGGCCGGCGCCGCACCAGTTGGCACCCGGGCGGGCACACCAGCGAGATAAGCGTGCCAAGTGACGACCCGGTGATGATGCATACCGCAGGTTTTACTCACCACCATTCGCAAAGTGAATCTGGCAACAACGACGCAGCGCCAGATTCAGGGCCGCGTCACAACACGAGAAGTACCGGGAGCAAGCCGTGTCACGACGGCGTAACAAGCAAAAAGCCCGGGCGCCGCATAATACGGCACCCGGGCTTCTCGCGAGCTGTGGTGAGCATCAAGGAACACGCGCTTGCCACGTTGCTCGATGTACTGCTTGAATAGCCCTGAGCAATCCTTACGCGGTAATCGCGTGGATTTTCTGCATCAGTTCTTTCTGCTCGGCGGTCGGCTGGGCAGTTTGCAGCGCCATCAGCTTGCTCATGTCGCCTTCGATACGGATCTGGCCGCTCATGAAGCCCTGCATGCCTGCGGACTGATCGCCTTCGATGAAGATGCGCTTGGCCAGATCCGCCGGCAGGATCAGCGTGGTCGGCGCGCCGTCCTGGTGGCCTTCTTCGATCATGCCGCCTGCCAGCGCCATTTTCTTTTCGCCAGCGTCGGTGTTTACGGTGATGTTGATCACCAGGTCGGCCAGTGCCGGCGGCGCCTGAATGTCGCCAGCTTCAGCACGCAGCTCTTGGACCTTGGCAAACCATTCGTCAGACAGGAACTCGCTGCTCATCTCTCTTCTCCTTGGTGTGGTTGTCGGCCCAATGGTTGATCCATCCGGCGTACATTCAAACGGTCGTTCGAAAGTCTCCGTACCATATAGAACGTCAGCCTTTCAGGCAATAGCCTTAAAGGCCAGTCGGCTGGCGCAAACTGTCAGCACCGGCATCATGCTACACACCCGGCGTGCCCTACCCAACCGACGCCCTTTCAATAGAGATAATTGAACATTTTGCGGCGATATTCGCTAGCCAGCGGATCGCCTTTGGGCAAGCACTCGAATACCTTCAATAACCCCGCCCGAGCGATACCGTCCCGATAACCGCCGTGCTCACGCAGCAATTGCAACAACGCCTCCAGGCTGTCTCGAAACTGCCCGGCGGCGGCGGCCTGCAAACCGTATGCATATAAGGCAGCGGCGCGGTGATCGCCCTCGCCGGCCTCGATCTGCCGCGTCAGCTCCGCCAGCGATTGCGCCGCCTGCGGTAATTCGTCCAGCAGTGTCAGGCGCGCCCGGAAGGGCGCCAGCTCCGCGGCATCCTCGACCACCTCGGCAAGCACCGATTGCGCTTCCTCGACACGTCCCTCGGCCAGCAGGTACTCGACCAGCACGGCGCGCAGCGCATGGCTCTCGGGTGTCTCTGCCAGCAGCTGCCGCAGAGCCGCCTCGGCCTGCTCTCCATGGCCCGCTTCGATCGCATCACGAATCCGCGCGATCAGCGCCTGTTCCTGCTCGGCAGCGTCCTGCTCCGCATTGCCCAGCACCGGCGCCAGCCACTGCCGCAAGGCCGCCTCGGTTTGCAGCCCGGCGAGCTCCGCTACCAGCTGGCCCTGAAACACCAGCTTCAGCGTCGGCAGGCTGCGCACGCCGAACTGCGCGGCGATGGCCTGCTGCTCGTCCGCATTCACTTTGGCGAGTACCACTCGGCCGGCATGCTCCTGCACGATCTTTTCCAGTATCGGCGCCATCTGCTGGCAGGGCTGGCACCAGGCTGCCCAGAAATCCACGATCACCGGCACCTGGCGGGAGTGCTCAAGCACCTGCGCCAGATTCTGCTCGGTCACATCAATAATGAACTGTTCTGCTTGTTGCACGATGAATCCTCACTCCCGGAAGGCAGTCGATTGTACGACATTCGGCCCGCGAGCATAGCCCGTGCCAGCCGCCAGCCACAGCCGCCGTCCACACCGAAGCGGCAGATTTTTACGCCATTTTTGCCTTGTTGTTCCCCTACCGGGGCCACGCTGGACTACCATCGACCCACGCCCACCCTACTACCGGAGCTGGTCATGACTGTGTTCGTCGCTGCCCTGGTTCTGCTGGGGCTGCTGTTTGCCCTGTTTTATTTCGAGACAGCACTACACACCGGGTCGGCAATCTTTGCCGCAGCCTGGCTGCTGCTCGGCTTTCTTGCGCCAGTGCTGTGGCATCCGGCAGCGCTGCTGCCGCTGATCCTGGTGCTGGCGGTGCTCAACATACCCGCGCTGCGTCGTGCCCTGATCAGCCGGCCCGTCTACGGGCTGCTGAGCAAGACCATGCCCACCATCAGCGATACCGAGCGCGAAGCACTGGAAGCCGGCACCACCTGGTGGGAGAAGGAGCTGTTCTGCGGTCGGCCGGATTGGCAGATGTTCAGCCAGATCAGCCTGCCCCGCCTCACCGCCGATGAGCAATCCTTTATCGACAATGAGGTCGAGCAGCTGTGTGGCATGCTCGATGAGTGGCAGATCCACCATCATCTCAAGGATCTGCCGGAAGACGTGTGGCAGTTCCTGCGCAACAAAGGCTTCTTCGGCCTCATCATCCCACGGGAATATGGCGGCAAGGCGTTCTCGCCCTATGCGCAAAGCCGGGTCATGAGCAAGATCGCCACCCGCTCGCTGACCGCTGCCGTAACGGCCATGGTGCCGAACTCGTTGGGGCCGGGCGAGCTACTGATGAAATATGGCACCGATGAACAGAAGCAGCGCTGGCTGCCCGGCCTGGCAGACGGCACTGAGCTGCCTTGTTTCGGGTTGACCGGGCCGGAGGCCGGCTCCGACGCCGGCGCCATCCCGGATGTCGGCATCGTCTGCCGGGGCGAACATGAAGGCCGGACAGTGATCGGCCTGCGACTCACTTTCGCCAAACGCTGGATCACGCTGGCCCCGGTCGCCACCGTGATCGGGCTTGCCTTCCGCCTGGAAGACCCGGAGGGCCTGCTGGGTGACGCGAGCAAACAGGATTACGGCATCACTTGTGCGCTGGTGCCCGCCAATCACCCCGGCGTGGAAACCGGCCGGCGGCATTACCCCGGCGCCCCCTTCATGAACGGCCCGGTGACCGGGCGCGATGTGTTCATTCCGCTTGACTGGATCATCGGCGGGCAGGAAATGGCCGGTAAAGGCTGGCGCATGCTGATCGAATGCCTCGGGGTGGGTCGCGGTATCTCACTACCTGCGCTGGCCACCGCCAGCGGCGAGGTCGGCTACCGCAGCGTCGGCGCGTTTGCGCGCATACGCCGCCAGTTCAATATAGAAATCGGCAAATTCGAAGGCGTACAGGAGGCCACGGCAGAGATTGCTGCGCTCACTTACACGCTTGAAGCACAGCGGCATTTCGTCACCAAAGGGCTCGAAGACGGTACCCCCTCGGTGATGACGTCGATGGCCAAGTATCACGCCACCGAAATGATGCGCACGCTCATCAACCACGGCATGGATATCGGCGGCGGCCGCGCCATCCAGCTCGGCCCGCGCAATTTCATGGCGCTGCCTTACCAATCGATTCCGGTTGCCATCACGGTCGAAGGCGCGAATATTCTCACCCGCTCGCTGATGATCTTCGGCCAGGGCTCAATGCGCTGCCATCCGTTCCTGTATGACGAGTTGCAAACCCTGACCAGCAAAGATCACCAGCAAGGGCTGAAGGATTTTGATCCACTGTTTTTCCGGCATGTCGGTTATACCTTGAGCCGCATGGCCCGCACGCTGGTGCTTGGGCTGACCGCCGGCCGTTTCAGTACCATACCGGACGATGCCAATGATTTTGCCGCCCCCTGGTATCGGCTGCTGAACCGCTTCAGCGCCACGCTGTCGGTCACGGCAGACACCGCACTGGCTGTGCTGGGCGGCGACCTCAAACGGCGCGAACTGCTGTCCGCACGGCTTGGCGATGCCCACAGTCAATTGCTGCTGGCCTCCGCCATCCTTAAATTTCATGCAGGCCAACCGGCAGACCGGGCCAACGATGCGCACGCGGAATACGCGCTGACCAGAGCCTTTCATCTTGCACAGGAAGCATTGTTCGCTTTCTATCGCAATTTTCCGGCACGCTTTGCGGCACTGCTCGTGAAAGCCATGGCGTTTCCGTTTGGCGGTGTCGTGAAAGCGCCCAATGACGACATGATCCGCGAGCTGGGCACGCTGATCATGGAGCCGACCTCGGTACGCGACACCTTCGGCAGCTTCACCTATCTCAGTCTGGATCCCGAGGATGCCCTCGGCCGAGTGGAATGCACCTACCGGAAATTGCTGGAAGTGGACGATGCCTGGCAGGCAGTGTTGAAAGCGGTAAGCCGAGGCAAGCTGAGCGGCCGTAGCCTGGCCGAGCAGCTCGACGACGCCGCCGCACAGGGCATCATTCGGCAGGAAGATATCCAGCCACTGCTGGAATACGATGCCATGCGCTACGACTGCCTGCTGACCGATGCCTTCGATCCGGCGTTCTTCACCGAGGCGCAAGCGGGCGGCTCGCGGCAGCCACCGGCGCCGGAAGCAGAACCGATCTTCCCGAGCAGTCAGAGTGCGGCGGGTGGTGTTGCGGGCGACGGGAACGAAGCAGCGAGCAAAACAGAAAGAATGGAGGCGCCCTGAGAGGCTGCGCAGCGGGCTACGCACACAACGTTGCCCGCTGCAAAAAGCAGACGTGATCAGAAGTGGTAAAGAATACCGAGCGAAATCAGGTTCTGTTTGGTGTAGTCGTTATCTGCCACTTTCAGATACTCAAGCGTCAGCGCTGATTGATCGTTCATGGACCACTTCAACCCGGCACCGTAGGCCAGACCATCATCACTGTAGTCGTTCCGATTGACGGTGGAATCCACATAGCTGTAGCCCCCCAGCAGGTAGGGGTCAATATGGGAGCCGGTGGGCAGATTGATCACCGCATAAACGCCATAGTGATAATTCATCTCGGCCTTGATGCCCCGGCGGGTATCGTCGGAAAGCCCCAGGCCGACGCGCGCTTCCGCTGCGATCAGCTCATTGATATCCAGCCCGCCCCGTACCGTGAAGGCATCAAGCGCGGCGCCATCTACCGCACCACGATCAAAATCCAGAAAGCCATACTGCACACCGAAATAAGGCGCCATCTCGGCATTGGCGAAGCTGCTCACACCTGCGGCCACCACGGCGGCCAATATTCTTTTCGTTATCATTGCCCTTCTCTCCTTGAGCGAAAGCCTTTTCGACAAGGCTCGCGTGACCGGCTGTATCACAGCCAGCAAGCTTACCATAGCCCCCGGGGGAACCAGACCAGAAGCCGGCCCAACGGCACGCAGCCAGCCTGGCTGCGAGAACCGTTGTGAGGATACTAACGCCGTTGAAATGGGCTATCAATCAAGAGCACGCGCCGCCCGCTCAATCGTCCTCGCGACGATACTCGCCATCAATCACCGTGCCAGCGGCTTTTTCCGAAGGTGCCTGCGTGGGCCTGCGAAACGCCTCCGGCCCGGCCGCCTGCGCGGCATCCATCTGGGCTCTGGCCTCCGCGACCGCTGCCTGGAACTGCTTGCGAAAGCGCCAGAAGCGCACCGCAAAAACCAGCATCAGCACGGCCACCACGCCCAGCACCACCAGAAACACCACCGCGCCCACCAGCAGCGACGCCACCAGCGCGACCGCGGCCAGCAACGTGGCCACCACGCGAACAATCGGGTGGGGGGAAGAAGGAGACTGCAAACGATTCATAAATTCTGCCTGTGTTGGGATAGGCGCCGCACGGCGCGGCCTTCGCACCGCTTGCCACAAGCAGCGCGTGATGCAAACGGCGCGTAACGTTCAGCATCGCACCGCCTGCATACATTGCATGTCATACATGGCGTCCCATATAGGACAGGCCCGCCGGATCAGTGTTCCCTGCCGCCGTCGCTCACCACGCAGCGCAGGATGGTTTACCATGCCTGATGAAGAACACTGGCCAATGCCGACGGGGCACTCCCAAGATACGCTCGATCAAGCCCTCAAGAACTTCCAGGACACTCGCCTATGACGCCTTTCAGCTTCAATACCACACCGCGCATCCTTTGCGAGCCGGGTGCCAGCGAAAAGCTGGCCGCGCTGGCCGCGGGCCTGGGCGTGCAGCGCCCCTGCCTGATCAGCGACGGCGGCATTGCCGCCAGTGGCCTGCTTGAGCCGGTGCAGGCACAGCTGGAACAGGCCGGCCTGCAAGTCACCGTATTCAGCGATGTGATCGCCGACCCGCCGGAAGCCATCATTCACAAAGCCTTGCAGCAGGCCGTGCAGGCTCGCTGTGACGGCGTGATCGGTTTCGGCGGCGGCAGCGCCATGGATACTGCGAAGCTGATCGCTCTGCTGCTTGATGGCAGCCAGTCACTGCAAGAGATATATGGGGTCGATCAGGCACGGGGCAAGCGCATGCCGCTGATTCAGGTGCCGACCACCGCCGGCACCGGTTCGGAGGTGACGCCCATTGCCATTGTCACCACCGGCGAAACCACCAAACAAGGTGTCGTGGCGCCGCAACTGCTGCCCGACATTGCCGTGCTGGACGCCCGGCTCACCCTTGGCTTGCCGCCCGCTGTCACGGCCGCTACCGGCATTGATGCGATGGTACATGCCATCGAAGCCTATACCAGCCGGCACCGCAAAAACCCGTATTCCGACATGCTGGCACGCGAGGCGCTGGGCCTGCTGGCACGCAACATCGAAGCCGCCGTGCATACTGGCGATGACGAAACGGCGCGCAGCAATATGCTGCTGGGCGCACTGCTGGCCGGGCAGGCATTTGCCAATGCACCAGTGGCAGCCGTGCACGCGCTTGCCTACCCGCTCGGCGGCATTTATCACATCCCGCATGGCCTGAGCAATTCGCTGGTGCTCCCGCATGTACTGCGCTTCAACCTTGATGCAGCGCGCACCGAATACACGGCCCTGGCGGCCATTATCCTGCCGCCACAGGAAGCGCTGGGCGATGATGCCGCAGAAAAAATGATTGATTTTCTCGCCGATCTGGCCACCCGCCTGAACCTGCCAACCCGGCTGCGCGATCTGGATATTCCCGAATCCGCACTGCCCCGCCTGGCGGCCGAAGCGATGTTGCAGCAGCGCCTGCTGGTAAACAATCCGCGGGATGTCAGCGAGCAGGATGCGCTGGCCATTTACCAGGCAGCGTGGTGAACATGGCAAAAAAACTTCCCGGCGAGCGCGCCGATTACCGCTACTTTGTGCCGATCACCACGCGCTGGCACGACAACGATGTCTATGGACACGTGAACAACGTGACCTACTATAGTTATTTCGATTCCACCGCGAATCATTTCCTGATCCACGAAGGCGGGCTGGATATTCACAGCGGCCCGATCATCGGGCTGGTGGTCAGCTCCGGTTGCGATTATCACGCACCGCTGGCCTACCCCGATCAGCTCAGCGGCGCCTTGCGTGTCAATCGGCTGGGCAACTCGTCGGTAGAATATGGCCTGGCCGTCTTCCGGGAGGGCGAGACACATGCGGCGGCAGAAGGCTTCTTCACCCATGTGTTTGTCGATCGGGAGAGCCGGCGCCCGGCCGCAATTCCCGAGCGGCTGCGCAACGCGCTCGGCACATTGCTGTATACGCCAGTGCAGTAACCGTCAGGCAGCTGTTCACGTGGCTGCCCGGCGCACCGTGCTGCCAACCGAGCAAAGCAGGCTCAGTAAAAGGCCTGCAAACCGGTCTGTGCCCGGCCAAGAATCAGTGCATGGATGTCGTGTGTGCCTTCATAGGTATTGACCGCCTCCAGATTCATCAGGTGGCGCATCACGTGATACTCATCGCTGACGCCGTTGCCGCCATGCATATCCCGCGCCGCACGGGCAATATCCAGCGCCTTGCCGCAGTTGTTGCGTTTGAGCAACGACACCATTTCCGGCGCCCAGGCACCCTCGTCCATCAACCGCCCCAGCCGCAGGCAGCCTTGCAGTCCGAGCGTGATCTCCGTCTGCATATCGGCCAGCTTGCGCTGCACCAGCTGCGTGGCCGCCAGCGGCCGGCCGAACTGCTGGCGCGCCAGCGTATAGTCCCGCGCCGCGTGCCAGCAGAATTCCGCCGCGCCGAGCGCGCCCCAGCTGATGCCGAAGCGTGCCTTGTTGAGACAGCTGAACGGGCCTTTCAGCCCCTCCACTTGCAAGCGATTCTCCGCCGGCACGAACACATCTTCGAGCACAATCTGCCCCGTCACCGACGCCCTCAGCGATAGCTTGCCTTCGATTGTCGGCGTGCTGAAACCCGCCATGCCGCGCTCCACCACAAAGCCGGTGATGCGGCCCTCAAGCTTGGCCCACACCACGGCCACATCGGCAATCGGCGAGTTGGTAATCCAGCTCTTGGTGCCATTGAGGAGATAGCCGCCCTGCACGGCTTGCGCACGCGTCACCATGCTGCCCGGATCAGAGCCGTGATCCGGCTCGGTCAGGCCGAAGCAGCCCACCCACTCGCCACTGGCCAGTTTCGGCAGGCAGCGCTGCTTCACTGCCTCGTCGGCATATTGCTCGATCGGATACATGACCAGCGAGGATTGCACGCTCATGGCCGAGCGATAGCCGGAATCCACTCGCTCCACTTCCCGCGCCAGCAAACCGTAACTGACGTGGTTCAGGCCGGCTCCGCCATATTCCACCGGCACGGTGGCTCCCAACATGCCCTGCTCGCCCATCTCGAACATGATGTCGCGATCAAATATCTCATCCCGGTGCGCACGCAAAATACGCGGCATCAAACGCTGCTGGCAAAAGCGCCGTGCGCTGTCGCGCACCAGCCGCTCGTCCTCGTTGAGCTGCCCCTCCAGACACAAGGCATCATCCCATTGAAAAACCTGTTTCATTACGCACCCCGAAACGGTGATCGGAAAATATGTTCTAATTGGCGGCAGCATAGCACTGGAGTGACGAGACATGCGCGCATGGTGCATTCAGCAAGACAAGACACTCACGCTCGAAGATATTCCCACCCCCTCGCCTGGTCCCGATGAAGTGCGGGTGCGTGTGCGCGCCATCGGCGTCAACCGTGCCGACATCCTGCAAACTCAGGGCCTTTATCCGGCACCGCCGGGCACGGACAATCGCATCCCCGGCCTTGAATATGCCGGCGAAATCGAAGCGGTCGGCGAGCGGGTACGGCAGCGCAAGGTCGGCGATGCGGTCATGGGTCTGGTGCCGGGCTGTGCCTACGCCGAATTTATCGTTGCCCACGAAAGAGAAGTGCTGACCATTCCGAATATCGAGGGCGCGCCGCTGGATTTTGCTCACGCCGCTACGCTACCGGAAGCCTTCCTGACCGCCTACCGGGCGCTGGTTCTGGAAGGTGGCCTGCAAAGCGGCCAATGGTGCCTGGTGCGTCCGGCCAGCGCCGGGGTCGGCCTCGCTGCCGTGCAACTGGCAGCAGCGCTGGGCGCTCGGCCCATCGGCAGCAGCCGCGATCCGGGGAATCTGGCTACTGCTCGCGAGATGGGGCTGGCAGCGCAGGTGCGGGACGACGCGTCGATCAGTGCAGCGTTGCAGCAAATCACCGGCGGCGAGGGTGTGGCGGTGATGCTCGATATGGTTGGCCCGGATTGGGACGCGCTGCTGCCGGGCCTGCGCGTCGAAGGCACCCTGGTGCTGATCGGCATTCTGGGCGGCAACCGTACATCGCTGGATCTCGGCGGCCTGCTGTTCCGGCGTCAGCGCCTTGCGGCAATGACGATGCGCAGCCAGCCGCTGGAAAACCGCATCCGGCTGGCGCGCATTTTCGATGATCGGCTGGCGCCGCTGTTCGCGGCGGCGCGGCTGCGGCCTTTACCGCTAGAACAATTTCCCTTCGCGGAGGCACCCGCAGCCCATCAGCATATGCTCAACTCGGCGTTTTCCGGCAAGCGCGTTATCGTTCTGCCAGATACCGCAGTTGCGTGACGGCTGTTCAACGCAATGCGATCTCGCCGATCTGCCAGCCTGCCTGAGCGCGATCCTCATCACAGCGCGATGTCTGTAGCGGCATGACCGAGATATACCCTTCGCGCACGGCCATGACGTCTGACTGCGCATGGGTCACACCCTGCGGGTCGTGCCGGAACTCAAGCCAGTGGTAAGGCAGGCCGCGGCCGTCATGGCCCGCCTTGAGTACCGGCCGGGGCACGCTGCCACCGAACTGACGCGTGATCCGCGCCGCCTTGATCTGTTCGGCCGGCAACGGCGGGAAATTGATATTCCAGCACACGGCATCCGGCTGCCGGCGCACCAGTTTGCGAATCACATCGGCACCGAACGCCTCCACTGCTGCCCAATCAATGCGATCACGCACCTGATAGGCTTGCGAGAGTGCCACCGCCGGTACGCCCAGATGCGCAGCGGCCACCACAGCGCCTACTGTGCCTGAATACATCACGGCATCGGAGAGATTGGCGCCGCAATTGACGCCGGAAATCACCAGATCCGGCGGCTGCTGGTCGAACCAGTGTGCGATGGCAAACATCACACAATCGGCCGGTGTGCCGGAAAGTGCATAACGGCGCTCACCACGCGCATAATGACGCAGCGGCTGGTGCAGGGAGATCGCCTGCGCCACCCCGCTTTGATCATGCTCGGGGGCCACCACCCACACTTCGCGTGCAAGGCTTGCCGCCAGCGCCTCGGCGACTGCCAGGCCCGGCGCATCAATGCCGTCGTCATTAGTGACCAGCACCCGGTCGAACAGATACGGTGTCGTCATGAAGCTCATCCCCAGAGGAACGGATTGGAGGGCGGCCGCCACAATACCGGGCTGGTGCGGCAGTGGCCAGCTTCCGTCAGCCGTCTACTGCCGCTGCCGGTGCGCGATGTTGCAACCAGGGGTTATGCGCCAGGCCATGCAGAAAAGCATCTACCAGATCCTCGCCATCCTCCTGCAAGCAGAAACTGTCCGGGTGTAATAACCAGGTAAAGGTCAGCCCGGTAAGCTGGGCATGGCACTGGGCGACGGCCTTTTCTATATCCAGTGTGTCTGGTAGCTGACCGCGCCGGACAATGTTGCGCAACGCATCGGCAAGCTGCGCGGAAATACGGCGAAAGCCATCTTGCCGGTGATTGAGCAGCGGCAGCGATTCAGCGGTGTATTCGCAACGCAGGAAAAAAATCTCGAATAATCGCCGCTGCTGTGGCTCACTGGCCACTTGCCTGGGAATGAAGAGCATGAACTCCCGCAATGCGGCAAGCGGGTCAGGCTCGTCAGGATCTTGTGCGCGGGCAAGCAACACATCAAAGGGCAGCCGGCCCCGCTCTGTCATGGCAACGAAAACATCAAGCTTGTTTTTGAAATGCCAGTAAATTGCGCCGCGTGTGACACCCGCTTCCACGGCAATATCATTCAGGGATGCAGACGAGACTCCTTCACGATGAAAAACATGCTCCGCCGCATCAAGAATGCGTTCCCTTGTTTCCATGGCTTCCGCCTTGGTACGCCGCGCCATGCTTCCTCTCCCGCAGTGGCCCGCCACCTCCCGGCACGCCAGATCGCATGCGGATATCACTATACATACGTTTGTGAATGTATGTATAGTTCTGGCTTCGTGCAAAGAAGGCCATTCGATCGCCAGGCCAGCGCTTGCGCGCCTGCCGTGCCCGTGGCACCCCTCCCTGCAACCTGCTCCAACAGAGAGAAACGAGAAGAGGTCATCCATATGCGCAGTGGTCAGATTCGCCCGGGGCTGGCATTGATATGCGCCGCCCTGCTCAGCGCCTGCGGCAGCAATGAGCAAGAGGCGGCAACAGCGCCCCCGCCCGAAGTCGGTTACATCACTGTCACCAGCGAATCCCTGACACTGCACCGGGAACTGCCCGGCCGCACCAATGCTTTCCGCATCGCTGAGGTGCGCCCGCAAGTCACCGGCGTGATCCGCGAGCGGTTGTTTGAAGAAGGCGCCGAGGTGAAGGCGGGTGAGGCGCTTTATCGGCTGGATGACAGCCTCTACCGCAGCGCGGTGGCCAGTGCGGAAGCCGAGGTCGCTCGTGCCCGTGCCGCCAATGAAATGCAGCGCCTTACTATTGCGCGTTTCGACCGGCTCGTGTCCGTGCGTGCCGTCAGCCAGCAGGAATACGATATGGCACGTGCTGCCTTTGATGAAAGCAGTGCTGCCGTGGCCGCCGCAGAAGCCGCCCTGCAAGCGGCGCGCATCAATCTCGATTATGCCACGATCAAAGCGCCCATTGCCGGCCGGGCGGGCCGCTCCAGTGTTACCGCCGGCGCGCTGGTGACCGCCAATCAGGCGGAAGCACTGACCACTATCCGTCAGCTTGACCCCATCTATATTGACCTGACGCAATCCAACGCCGAGTTGCGTCAGTTGCGCGCCGCGATGCAGGCCGGCCAGCTACAACGTGTCAGTGAAGATGAAGCGCGTGTCACGCTTTTGCTCGAAGACGGCAGCGCCTACGAACATGCCGGCACATTGCAATTCGCCGAGTATGCCGTAGACGAGAGCACCGGCTCGGTCACTTTGCGTGCGCTGTTTCCAAACCCTGAGGGCGATCTGCTGCCCGGCATGTTCGTGCGCGCACGGCTACCGGAAGGGCGCCGCGACAATACGGTGCTGGTGCCACAAAAAAGCATCGCCCGTGATCCGCGTGGCAATGCCACAGCACTGGTCGTCAATGCCGATGATATTGTTGAACAGCGGGCGGTAGTGACCGAGCGCGCCATCGGTAACCAGTGGCTCGTCTCCCGAGGGCTGGAGGCGGGCGACCGTCTGATCGTCGACGGGCTGCAACGCATCCGCCCCGGCGTGACGGTCACGCCCGTACCGCTTGACGATCAAGCCGCCGCCGCAGAGGCGGCAGACGCCGCCGTCGACAGCGACCGCTGAACCAGGCAGGACACCTCTCATGGCCAGATTTTTCATTGATCGCCCGATCTTCGCCTGGGTCATCGCCATCGTCATCATGATGGCGGGCGCCCTGTCGATCATCATCCTCCCGGTGGAGCAGTACCCCACCGTTGCGCCACCGGAAGTCAGTATTCGTGCCAACTATACCGGCGCCTCGGCGCAGACTGTCGAAGACTCGGTGACGCAGGTCATCGAGCAGCAAATGAACGGCATCGACAACCTGCTCTATTTGCGCTCCACCAGTGATTCGTCCGGCGCCGCCCAGACCGTGCTCACTTTCGCGCCCGGCACCGACCCGGACATCGCGCAGGTGCAGGTGCAGAACCAGTTGCAACGGGCGATGCCGCTGCTGCCGCAACAAGTGCAGCAACTCGGCGTGCAGGTGCGTAAATCATCAGACACTTTCATGATGGTAGTGTCATTTATCTCCACCGATGACAATACCAATCGCGCCGATATTGCCGACTTTGTCGCCGCCAATATTCAGGACCCGATCAGCCGTGTACCGGGCGTCGGCCAGGTGCAGCTGTTCGGCGCGCCTTACTCGATGCGCATCTGGCTTGATCCTGAAAAGCTCAACGAGTTCAACCTCACCCCGGCCGATGCCGTGCGTGCCATCGAGGTGCAAAACAATCAGGTCGCGGGCGGTGAGCTTGGCGGGGCGCCGGCAGTGCGCGGGCAGCAACTCAACGCCACCATCATTGCCCAGACCCGCCTGGAAACCACCGAAGAGTTCGGCAACATACTACTGCGGGTGCGACCCGACGGCTCGCAGGTGCGCCTGCACGATGTCGCCCGCATCGAGCTGGGCGCCGAAAACTATGCCATCGAGGGCCGCTTCAACGGCATGCCTTCCACTGGTCTGGCCGTGAGCCTCGCCACCGGCGCCAACGCGCTGGATACCGCCAACGCCGTGCGGGCACGGCTGGATGAGCTGGCCGAGTTTTTCCCCGACAACATCGAGATGCACATCCCGTACGACACCACGCCGTTCGTGAAGATCTCCATCACCGAAGTGGTTAAGACGCTGGTGGAAGGTATCATTCTGGTGTTTCTGGTGATGTACCTGTTCCTGCAAAACCTGCGCGCCACGCTGATTCCCACCATCGCCGTCCCGGTGGTGCTGCTCGGCACGTTCGCGGTACTGGCCGCGTTCGGATTTTCAATCAACACACTGACCATGTTCGGCATGGTGCTCGCCATCGGGTTATTGGTGGACGATGCCATCGTGGTGGTGGAAAACGTCGAACGGGTGATGGTGGAGGACAACCTGCCACCTCGTGAAGCCACGCGAAAATCCATGGGCCAGATCACCGGCGCGCTGGTGGGCATCGCGCTGGTGCTCTCCGCCGTATTTGTCCCGATGGCATTCTTCCCCGGCTCCACAGGTGCCATCTATCGGCAGTTTTCCATCACTATCGTCTCGGCCATGGTGCTCTCGGTCATTGTCGCCATCGTGCTGACACCCGCCCTGTGCGCCACCATGCTCAAACCCATCCATGCCGATCATCAGCGCAAGAAAGGCTTTTTCGGCTGGTTCAACCGCAACTTTGATCGCGCCTCTCGCGGCTACTACAACCAGGTCGGCCGCATTCTCGGCCGCCGGCCGCGCTACCTGCTGATGTATCTCGGGGTGGTCGCGGTGCTGGTGTTCACCTTCATGCGGTTGCCGTCTTCGTTCCTGCCGGAAGAAGATCAGGGCATCATGCTGGCGCAGATCATGCTGCCGGCTGGCGCCACCCAGGAACAGACCATCGAAGTGCTGAAAAAAATGGAGCGCTACTTCCTGGAAGAAGAACAGGACGTGGTGGAATCCATGTTCGCCGTGGCCGGCTTCAGTTTCTCCGGCCGTGGACAGAATGCGGGCTTTGCGTTCGTGCGCCTGAAAGACTGGTCGGAGCGTGATCTGGGCAGCGATAGCGTACACCATCTTGTGCAGCGCTCCATGGCGCATTTCTCCACCATTCGCGAAGCCGTGATCTTTGCTCTCAACCCCCCTGCCATCCCGGCACTGGGCGTGGCCAGCGGTTTCAATTTCCAGTTGCAGGATCGCGCCGGGCTCGGCCATGAGGCGCTCACCGCAGCGCGTAATCAGTTGCTTGCCCTGGCGAGCGAGCACCCCACCCTGGTGGGCGTGCGTGCCAATGGCCTGGATGACGCCACTCAGTATCGGCTGGATATCGACCGCGCCCACGCCGAAGCCCTTGGCGTATCGCTGGCCGATATCAACACCACACTGGCGGTGGCCTGGGGCTCCAGTTACGTCAATGATTTTGTCGATCGCGGCCGGGTGAAACGGGTATACGTGCAAGCCGACGCGCCCTTCCGCATGTTGCCGGAAGATATCAACCGGTGGTACGTGCGCAACAGCAGTGGCGAGATGGTGCCGTTTTCAAGTTTCGCCACCGGCGAGTGGACCTACGGGCCACAACAATTGCAGCGCTACAATGGCGTCTCGTCGATGAACATTCAGGGTAACGCCGCGCCGGGCACCAGTACCGGCGAGGCCATGCTGGTCATGGAGCAGCTCGCGGCGCAACTGCCGCCCGGCTTCGGCTATGAATGGACTGGCCTGTCTTATCAGGAACGGCAGGCAGGCAACCAGGCGCCAGCGCTGTATGCGCTCTCCATTCTGGTGGTGCTGCTGTGTCTTGCAGCCCTGTACGAGAGCTGGTCGATTCCCTTTGCGGTGCTGCTTGTTGTCCCCCTGGGGATTATCGGTGCGGTGCTCGGTGCCACGTTCCGCGGGCTGGAAAACGATGTGTTCTTCCAGGTCGGGCTGCTCACGACCATTGGGCTCTCGGCCAAGAACGCCATCCTGATCGCCGAGTTCGCTCAGGATCTGGAGGCGGAGGGTCGCTCGCTGCTTGATGCGACGTTGCAAGCCGTGCGCATGCGCCTGCGGCCGATCCTGATGACGTCGCTGGCTTTCATGCTTGGCGTGACACCGCTGATGCTCAGCACCGGCGCCGGCGCGGGTGCGCGCAATGCCATCGGCACCGGCGTGTTCGGCGGCATGCTCACCGCGACGGTGTTGGCGATCTTCTTTATTCCGCTGTTTTATGTGGTGGTAAGAATGCTTGCCGGCGTACCGCTCAATGGTGCGGATAACACCCCGCCACCCGCGCCTGCGAGCCCACAGGAGTAATCCGCTGGCGAAACCTGCCAGCGCCGCGATGAGCTGCGGCGCTGGCAGGCGCAGCAATAAAAGATAATCACGCCTTTCTACCTGAACTTTCGCCTGTACTTGCCGTTACACATCCATATCGTAAAAATTCGGACGTGCCATAGCATGGCAGCGCAATCTTTTCGTGATCGCCTACCACCTCGGCGCCGGGCATGGCACCATCTGCACAGATCATCGGCACATCCATAGAAAGCAGGACGCTGATATGACATCTCTGTTGCACCGCCCCGGCCTGCGGCTGATCACCCCGCTCACCTTGGCCGCCCTTGCACTCCCCACGGCGACTACCGCCCAGACCAGCACCCGCCTTGATACGATTACCGTCGAGAGCACACGCCTGACGAGAAGCTTGCAGGACATTCCCGGCGCGGTCTCCGTAGTCGATGCTCGAGCGGCACAGCAGGGCCAGCAGCGGCTGCAACTGGATGAAAGCTTGGCTCGTGTGCCGGGCCTGCATCTGCAAAACCGTTATAACTTCGCCCAGAACCAGCGTCTGTCAAGCCGTGGTTTTGGCGCCAGAGCGCCCTTCGGCGTACGCGGGCTGCGCATTCGTGTGGACGGTTTCCCGGAAACCCTGCCGGACGGCCAATCCCAGGTAGACAGCATAGATCTGGACAGCGTGGAACGTATCAGCGTGCTGCGCGGGGCATCATCGGTGCTCTACGGCAACGCAACCGGAGGCGTGATCGATATCGAGACGGCCCGTGGCGACACCCTGCCGCATAGCGGCCAGATCAGTGTCGCCGGCGGCTCGGACGCACTGCGCAAACTGCACTTGCACCACGGCGGCAGCAATGGCCGGCAACACCACTATGTTGGCATCACCGGCTTGCACTATCACGGCGAACGTGATCAAAGCGAAGTCGAAAAATATCTTTTCAACACCCGGCTCGGATGGCATTTTTCCGGCCAGCGTGAGCTGCAATTGCTGTTCAGCGCGCTGGATATTCCCTACGGCGAAGACCCCGGCGGTCTGACCCGCCAGCAGGCGCACCAACAGCCGCGGCAGGCTACCGCCATGGCAACACGCCTGGATGCAGGGCAGGTTGTGCGGCAGCAGCGCTTGGGGCTTTTATACAGCGAGCAATTGGCCAACGATCACCACTGGCGAGCCCGTGCTTTTGTCAGCCGCCGCGAGTTCGATCAGCAGTTGCCCTTTCCCGGCAGCAGCCTGATTGATTACCAACGCTGGTTTTATGGCGCGGGCGCCGAATATCACGGCCGGGCACAGCTGTTCGGCCTCGCCCATCGTCTGGTCGTGGGTGCAGAAATCGAACGGCAGGAAGATGACCGGGGCCGGCGCAGCGTCAATGCCACCGGCGCGGTAACCGGCGTTACCGCCGATGAGGATCAGGCCGCCACCAGCGCGGGGATTTTTATCCAGACTGATACGGCACTGGCCGATACGCTGATCCTGTCCCTCGGCGCCCGTGCCGACCGGATCGAATTGCGTATCGACGACCACCTGCTTGCCGATGGTGATGACAGCGGCCGGCAGCATTTCAACGAGGGCAGTTACAGTGCCGGGCTTACCTGGCTGGTGCACGCTGACCACAGCCTTTACGCCACCATCAGCTCGGCCTTCGAAACCCCGACGTTCACCGAGCTGGCCAACCCCGCTGGCGGCGGCTTCGACCCTAACCTGAAACCGCAAAAAGCGTTGAACCGCGAGCTCGGT
Organism: Alcanivorax quisquiliarum; assembly: GCF_023051175.1. Lineage (GTDB taxonomy): Bacteria > Pseudomonadota > Gammaproteobacteria > Pseudomonadales > Alcanivoracaceae > Isoalcanivorax > Isoalcanivorax quisquiliarum. Next base: position 675,001 of record NZ_JALKII010000001.1, read on the forward strand.
GCACGAGGCCTGCTCGGCAACCGCCTGAGCTACGATATGGCGCTGTTCAACGTGCAAGTGAAGGACGAGATCACACCCTACGAGATCAGTGGCCGCACTTTCTACCGCAACGCTGCGCGCACGCGCCGTGAGGGCCTTGAGCTGAGCCTGCAACATTTTGCATCCGATACCTTCACTACCACGCTGGCATGGACATGGGCGCAATATCGCTTCGACCGCTTTGTCGATGCCCAGCAGGGCGAGGACGTCAAAGGCAACCGGCTGCCCGGCCTGCCGCGTCATATGCTGTTCGCGGAAGCCGCCTGGCGGCCACACAGTGGCTGGTTTGTGATCGGCGATGTGCGCTATCTGGGCGATGTCTATGCAGAAAATACCAACGACACCTCCGTGGGCGGGCACACGTTGGTCAACACAAGGGCCGGCCGCAGCTGGCAGGTGAGCAGCCGGCAGACACTGGCGCTGCACGTCGGCGTCAACAATGTGTTCGACCGGCAGTACTACGCCAACCTGCGCATCAACGCCAACAGTGATCGCCCGGTGGCTGACCGGGGCTATTTCGAGCCGGGCCCCGGCCGCACTTTCTATAGTGGCGCCACACTGACCTGGTAACGCTGCCGGGCCAGCTAACAGCCTGCGGCCGCTAGAACGCCGAAACGCCGCCGTCCACGGCCACCGTCTGCCCGGTCATGTAGGTATTGGCGGGCGACAGCAGCATCAGCATCACAGCAACGATTTCTTCCGGCCGGCCGAGGCGCTTCATCGGCGAACCAGAGGCGAGCATGGCCTGTGTGCTGGCATCGGCCAGCCCGCCATCATCCACCATCGGCGTGTGGCTGTAATAGGGACACAGGGCATTGACGCGTATATTGCGCCGCGCCTGCTCCACTGCCGCCGTCCGGGTGAGGCCCACCACGGCGTGCTTGGCGGCAGCGTAAGCCGCCAGCTTTGGCGCGCCACCAATACCGGCCATGGAACTGATATTGAGGATGGCGCCACCGCCCTGCTGTTGCATCAGCGGAATCTGGTACTTCATGCCGAACAATACGCTTTTCACATTCACCGCGATCTGGCGGTCAAAGCTGGCCTCGTCGAGCTGTTCCAGCGCCGTGAAAGGGTGTGCGATACCGGCATTGTTGACGGCCATGTCCAGGCCGCCAAAACTCTGTTCCGCCTGCCGCACCAACGCCCGCACTTGCGCTTCACTGGCGACATCGCACAGTTGCGCCTGCACCGCCACATCACGCTCGCGTAACGTCTCCACCAACGCTTCCAGGGGCGCGGCCTGAATATCGCCGAGCACCAGCGTTGCACCGCGCTCGGCCAGTTGTTGCGCCAACAACGCGCCGAAGCCGCTCCCGGCACCGGTGATCAGCACTCGCTGGCCGCGAAAGTCGAGCAGTGGATCGTGGCTCACAGGGCCTCCCTCACAAGGTATAGCCGCCATCCACGACGATGCATTCGCCAGTGACATAGCTGGCGGCATCAGACACCAGATACAACACGGTGCCAGCCATCTCATCCGGCTCGGCGTGCCGCCCCATGGGGATTTGTGCGAGCGCCGCCTGGTAGATGTCCTGCTGCTCGAACAGCGCGCTGGCAAAGCGGGTTTTCGTCAGCCCCGGCAGCAGCGCATTGACACGGATATCGAGCGGCGCGCATTCCTGCGCAAACGCTTTCGTCATGCTGATGACGGCGGCTTTCGAAATCGAATAAACACCCTGCGCCATGCCGGGCCTTATGCCGTTCACCGATGCCGTATTGACGATGCTGCCACCGCCGTTTTCACGCATCATCCGGGCGCCTTCCACGCTCATGTAGAAATAGCCGCGCAGGTTTACATCAACCGTCTTGTCAAAGGCGGCCACCGGCGTATCCAGAATGTGGCCGAAATACGGATTCGCCGCCGCGTTGTTGATGAGAATATCCAGGCGGCCATGGGCCGCACGCAGGTATTCGAACAGCGCACTGATCTGGCCCATCTCAGCAATGTGACAGGCAAACGGCGCCGCGCTATGGCCCGCCGCACAGATGTCATCCGCTACCACGCGACAATCATCCAGCTTGCGGCTGGAGACAATCACATGCGCGCCCTGCCCGGCCAGCAACCGCGCGATCGCCTCGCCAATGCCCCGGCTGGCACCGGTCACCAGCGCCACTCGGCCTGTCAGATCAAACAGCGTTGTGCTCATCGACTTATCCTCGCCAGTTTCCAATCAGCCTCTTGTCAGGCGCCGTTGTGAACGATATCCATCGCAGAGACCGCCAGCGGCTCCACTACATCACTGGCCCAGGACGCCTTACTGCTGGAGGCATTGCCTTCCTCGGCGCGCTTGGCCACGCCCTGAGCAATGGCGGCCAGACGGAAAAAGCTGAACGCGAGATAGAATTCCCAGTGAGCGATGCCATCCAGTCCACGGCGCTTGCAGTAGGCCGCCACATATTCCTGCTCGGATGGAATACCCAGTGCCTTGCGATCAACCCCGGCCAGGCCCGATAACGTGCCGCCGGATGCCGGCATGCGCAATTGCATGCATTGATAGGCCAGATCGGCCAACGGGTGGCCGAGGGTCGACAGCTCCCAATCCAGCACCGCGATAACCTTGTCTTCCGCCGGTGCCCACATCATGTTGTCCAGACGAAAATCGCCATGCACCAGAGATACCTGCCCATCGTCTGCCGGCTGGTTGTTCTCAAGCCATGTGATCAGCTGCTCCATCGGCTCGATCCGACGCAGCTCGGAGGCACGATACTGCTTCGTCCAGCGCCCTATCTGTCGTTCGAAATAATTGCCAGGCCGACCGTAATCCGCCAGCCCGGCAGCGCCCACGTCAACACTGTGCAACGCCGCCAGCACCCGGTTCATTTCGTCATACATGGCAGTGCGGCGGCTGTTATCCAGCTCCGGCAAAGCGGCATCCCAGTAAATCCGCCCCTCGCAGAACGCCATGACATAAAACATCGAGCCAATCACGTCCCGGTCTTCGCACAGGTGCATCACTTCCGGCACCGGCACCGCCGAGTCATGCAGAGCCTGCATCACCCGGAATTCGCGATCCACCGCGTGAGCCGAGGGCAGTAGCTTGCCCGGCGGCTGACGCCGTAACACATAGCGGCCTGTCGGCGTATCCAGCCGAAAAGTCGGGTTGGATTGCCCGCCATCGAACTTCGTCGCGCTCAGAGGCCCGGTAAAGCCGGGGATATGCTGTGCCAGATAAGCCGCCAGCTTTTCGGTATCCAGGTCGTGTACCTGTGACATGTAACACCTCGTTCCATTTTTTCCGTTATCGTTATGTACACATGGCAGCAGCCTGCTCGACCAACTCAGCCGAAGCGAGCAGCCAGATCGCGGCCCAACTGCATCATGTGCACCTGATCCGGGCCATCCGCCAGGCGCAGGGTACGCGCATAGGCAAAAAACTGCGCCAGCGGCAGATCCTGGCCAAGCCCCGCCGCGCCATGTATCTGAATCGCCCGGTCGATCACATTCAACGCCATGTTCGGGGCCACGATCTTGATCATGGCAATCAGCTCCCGCGCTGCCTTGTTACCGGCACGATCCATCATGTCTGCCGCTTTCAGGGTCAGCAGGCGCGCCTGCTCGATTTCACAATAAGAGCGTGCAATATCTTCACGCACCGACCCCTGCTTGCTCATCGGCTGCCCGAATACCACCCGCGTATTGACACGCTCGCACATCAGCTCGAAGGCTTTCTGCGCCGCACCGATCAAACGCATGCAGTGGTGTATCCGGCCCGGCCCGAGCCGGCCCTGGGCAATCTCGAAGCCACGACCTTCGCCGAGGATGATATTTTCCACCGGCACGCGAACGTCATCGAAAAACACTTCGGCATGACCTTCTGGCGCATCATCGTAGCCTAGCACTTTCATCGCCCGCGTAATGCGTACGCCAGGGGTATTCGTCGGCACCAGCACCTGCGACTGCTGCTGATGGCGGTTTGGATTATCGGGATCGGTCTTGCCCATCACGATCAGGATTTCACAGTCCTTGCGCATCGCACCGCTGATGTAGAACTTGTGCCCGCTGATGACATATTCATCACCTTCACGGCGAATCAGGGTCTGGATATTGGTCGCATCCGAAGACGCCACATCCGGCTCTGTCATGGCAAACGCCGAACGAATCTTCCCGGCCAGCAACGGCTCCAGCCAGCGTTTGCGCTGCTCGGCATTGCCGTACCGCGCCAGCACTTCCATATTGCCCGTATCCGGCGCCGAACAGTTGAATACTTCCGCGGCGATGCGGCTGCGCCCGGTTTCCTCCGCCAGCGGCGCGTATTCGAGGTTGCTCAGGCCGGGGCTGTAATCGCCGTAATCGGCCGGCAGAAACAGATTCCACAAGCCGGCTGCCTGGGCCTTCGCTTTCAGCGTTTGCATGATCGGCGGTGTATCCCAGGGGGCTGCTGCCACCTGCTCGTCATACAGCGCCTCTGCCGGCAGCACCTGCTCATCAATGAAATGGCGCACTTGTGTGCGCAAGGCTTCGACTTTTTCCGAGTATTGAAACTGCATGGCAAGACCTCGCTGTATTCAGCTGAACGTAATGGCGCCCGGACGATCCGGCCGATCCAGATGCGGCACCTGATTAAACGCCGTCAGGCGGATCACCCTGCTGTTGAAAAAGCCCTGGGTAACACCGGCATTACGGGTTTGCAGATTGAGTTCCACCACGGTTTCATCTGCCGTGCCGAGAATATGCTTCAGCGCCATCGCAATGGCGCCGCCAGACGTGACAAGCAGCACTCGCTCGTGCTCCGCGTAACTCTGCTGAAGGTGCGCCAGCACCTGCGCAACCCGTTCGGAAAAGTGCGCCCAGGTTTCGGGCAGCTCACCAGTGAGTGCTTCTTCACGCCATTTCTGCATGGCGATCTTGAGCAGGCGATAAAATGCAGAGCGCGGCGCGCCCTCCACCGGGCACATCTCCGGGTGCTGCTGAATGCAGGCACTGACCACCGCCTGGAAATCGAACTCGTTCAGGCCCGCCCGCACATCCGCCTCAAGCTCGTAGCCCATGCCCCGGCAGATACCCTCTGCGGTTTCCCGGTGCCGCACCAGCTCACCGGTAACCATGGCATCAAAATGGATGTTCCGCTCGGCAAAATACTCGCCCAACCATTGTGATTGCTGGTGCCCAAGCGGTGAAAGCTGATCGTAATTGGCGGCACCAAATGACGCCTGCCCGTGCCGAACCAGATAAAATTCAGCCATGCGTGCTGTGTCTCCTTCCCAGCGTGCTGCGTAGAACCCCCCCGACCAGCCTGCGGCTGCACCGGGAGCATGTCCAAAAGGGTAGCCAAAGCACAGCTATAAATGAAATTGATATTGTGCATCCCCCTCCATTCATCCCGCGCATTCATGGCATAGGCATCGGAACGACCGAATGTGAAGGCCGGGTGTCCGAATGCCGGACGTCAGGTGTCGGGCGCTCGGCGCTGAGTGCTGAGTACTGAGTGCTGAGGTGCAAAGTGGAGAAGCCGGGCGCGTGCGGCAGCCGCTTTCAGTGCCGCAAGCTCGGCTCTTGCAGCAGCGGCAGACACAAAAAAAGGGTGAGCGCTGATCAACGCTCACCCTTGTCGAATGGCGACGGCAACTGCCGCCCGCCATTGCCTGCTGTTGCGATCAGCCGCCGGCCAGTTTTTTCAACGCGGCGGCAACGCCTGCGCCGTAGGCCGGATCAGCCTTGGTGCAGTTTTCCACATGACGTTGCTTGATGAAATCCGGCGCGTCACCCATGTTACGGGCGGTATTTTCGAACAGCACCTGTTGCTGTGCCGGTGTCATCAACCGGAACAGATCGCCCGGCTGCTTGTAGTAGTTGTCGTCGTCGTCACGGAAGTTCCACCAGTCGGCGTCGCCACTGATCCTCAAGGGCGGCTCACGAAATTCCGGCTGCTCCTGCCACAGGCCGAAGCTGTTCGGTTCGTAATGCAGCAGGCTGCCGTAGTTGCCATCCGCACGGCCCGCACCATCCCGGTGATTGCTGTGTACCGGGCAGCGCGGCGCGTTGACCGGAATCTGGTGATAGTTCACACCCAGCCGATAGCGCTGCGCGTCGGCGTAGTTGAACAGCCGCGCTTGCAACATCTTGTCTGGCGAGACACTGATGCCCGGCACCAGGTTGCTCGGTGCAAAAGCGCTCTGCTCCACGTCCGCAAAGAAGTTTTCCGGGTTACGGTTGAGCTCGAACTCACCCACTTCAATCAGCGGATAATCACCTTTCGGCCAGACCTTGGTCAGATCAAACGGATGGTACGGCACTTTTTCGGCGTCAGCTTCCGGCATCACCTGGATGAACATTGTCCACTTGGGGAAATCGCCACCTTCTATCGCCTCATACAGATCACGCTGGTGCGTTTCGCGATCTTCCGCGATCAGCGCCGCCGCCTCGGCATCAGTGAGATTCTTGATCCCCTGCTGAGTGCGAAAATGGAACTTGATCCAGAAGCGTTCGCCGTCATTGTTCCAGAAGCTGTAGGTGTGGGAGCCAAAACCATGCATATGGCGATAGCTGGCCGGAATACCCCGATCACTCATGACAATGGTGACCTGGTGCAGCGCCTCGGGCAGCGACGACCACCAGTCCCAGTTGTTGGTCGGCGAGCGCAGGTTGGTACGCGGGTCGCGTTTGACGGCCCGGTTCAGATCAGGGAATTTGCGTGGGTCACGGATAAAGAACACCGGCGTGTTGTTGCCCACCAGATCCCAGTTGCCCTCTTCGGTGTAGAATTTCAGCGCGAATCCGCGAATATCACGCTCGGCATCCGCTGCGCCACGCTCACCTGCCACAGTCGTGAACCGAGCAAACATTTCTGTCTGCTTACCGACTTTCTCGAAAATCTTCGCACGTGTATAGCGCGTGATATCGTGCGTCACGGTGAAAGTGCCAAAGGCGCCCGAGCCTTTCGCGTGCATACGCCGCTCAGGAATCACCTCGCGTACAAAGTTCGCCAGCTTCTCGTTGAGCCAGACATCCTGAGCCAACAGCGGGCCTCGTGGGCCAGCGGTGAGGCTGTTCTGGTTATCGGGCACCGGCGCACCAAACTGGGTAGTTTGACGTGTGGCTTTCTTATCTTCGTCGCGTGGGGGAGAACTCATGTGGGGCTCCTTCCTGTTCCTGAAAATAGTGGGCCAGAATCGCTCAGTCCCCGTCCAGGCAGCCGACTGGCGTTGTATCGAGCCGTACCGAAGCGCAGACGGTACGGCGAAGCTGGTGATTTGAAGATAGGGGAGACACAACTTAAAGGCAATCTGCCGCTCAAATACTTCAAAGAGATGACAGCAACGCCAATACTGGCACGATATATGCTGGAGACGCGCGTCCAGAAAGGCGAATAGCTGTTCGCGGCAGGCGATAAAGGCAATCAGCGGCGCCAGCACGAAAGGGATGTACCAACCGTTGCATCAAGTGCGGCAGTGAAGAATCGGTCGGGATTGGCTCGCGCTGCGCGCTCGGGGCTGCGCCCCGTCATCTGCGATGACGCC
>NZ_JALKII010000020.1 GCF_023051175.1 Alcanivorax quisquiliarum
ACGACGATGTACGGCACGCCAACCTGACGGGACAGCAGGATGTGCTCGCGGGTTTGCGGCATCGGGCCATCGGCAGCAGACACTACCAGAATAGCGCCATCCATCTGCGCCGCACCGGTGATCATGTTTTTCACATAGTCAGCGTGACCAGGGCAGTCAACGTGCGCGTAGTGGCGGCTCGGGGAATCGTATTCCACATGAGAGGTGGCGATGGTGATACCGCGTGCACGCTCTTCCGGTGCGTTATCAATCTGATCGTACGCACGCTGTTCGCCAGTGCCCCAGACTTCGTGACATACGCGGGTCAGCGCAGCGGTCAGCGTCGTCTTGCCATGGTCAACGTGACCAATCGTGCCTACGTTCAGGTGCGGTTTATTACGTTCAAACTTTGCCTTTGCCACGACTCTCTACCTCTCAGCTCGCTCTCAGCTCGATTGTGCATTCCTGCCTGAACAGCAAAGCATCGCCCGGAAAACACAAAAAGGACCACGCGCCCACCAGGACTCCGTGACCACCCTGACACCAGCCACTGACGAGATGAAGCCGGCCCCGGGAATACTCCCGAGGCCGGCAAATTGGAGCTCATAACCGGAATCGAACCGGTGACCTCTTCCTTACCAAGGAAGTGCTCTACCGACTGAGCTATATGAGCGCTGACCTCATCCCACCAGCGACAGTGGTGAAACTCTTTACATTACGACCCTACTGTACTGGAGCGGGTGGCGGGAATCGAACCCGCGTCATCAGCTTGGAAGGCTGAGGTTCTACCATTGAACTACACCCGCGAACCTTGCCTTCCAGGGCTTGGCTCGCCAGCCTGGGCCATAACTTTCAAAACTTGCCGTTTTGCCAACCGGCTGCGCAAAGCGCCCTAGTCTTTCACGAGGCCCGGATTACTCCGGCTGCGCCTCCGCCCTTCGGGCCAGCATCGCTACGCGATGCTGTTCGGCCGCCTGCGGCGGCTCGTCGAACCGTCTGGTTCAAATCCAGCCCCCGACGAACTTTCGGAGCACTGGCCAACGTCAAACTGTGCTCTGACGTTGTGAATCCTTTCAAACTTGGTGGAGGGGGCTGGATTCGAACCAGCGAAGCTTTCGCGTCAGATTTACAGTCTGATCCCTTTGGCCGCTCGGGAACCCCTCCCAAAAAAGGGCCTACATTCTCTTTTTGGGCCTGCTCGTTGTCAACCCGCTTGTACGCACGATCAAGCTCTATGCAGCGCTTGACCAGGCATTCAAACAGACCAACAGCATTGCCCGAAAGTTCTGGAGCTGGCGAGAGGAATCGAACCCCCGACCGGCTGATTACAAATCAGCTGCTCTACCTACTGAGCTACGCCAGCCTGCAAAGGACGCGCATTGTAATGAATGCGGAGCGTACAGGCAATTGAATTGAGGCGAACATCAGCAGAACCGTGAAAAAAAGGCGGTATTTTCCTGAAATCAATAGCTTGCGCACGCTGCACGCGATATTTCGACACCCGCGCCGACCGTTTCCGAGCGAGCCTGCGCCAACTGCGCTTCATTCGGCGACGAATAGAACAACCAGTATTCGGTTACCTCCTTCGAGGTTTCCCGGACTTCCGCTGCGTAACCGGCGTTGCGCATCTTGACTTGCAACCCGCGCGCCGACTCTGCGCTGCTGAAATAGCCTAGTGAAATCGCGGTAGCATCCTCGCCTTCTGCAACAATGAAGCTGTCCACCCCTCGGCTCTGCAATTCACGCAGCATCTGCATTGCCGCTTCGCGACGCCCTGTCGGCGGCAGGTAGACCCATGACAGCCTGTCTTTGCGCACCGCCACAGGGCGCACTTCGCCGTCGCCCATCACGCCCCGCAGACGACCCCGCCATTCTTCGCCATCCCGCAGGCTGGGCCACGGGCCCACCACCACGCATAAAGGTCGGTTCGGCGCCGAGGTCACGGCAGCCGCGCTCGCCTCGGAGAGTAGCTGCAGCTGCTGCTGCGCAGGCACAGCGACGTGCGCGCTCGGCAGCGCCGGCGGCGCTACCTGCCCAAGCAGCTTCCAGCCAAGATAGACGACATTGAGGATCAACAGACCAAAGAACACCCAGCGCATAGCCGCCCCTCTTTTCCCCTGCTCAGCCCTGCGTCCCGTCACCGGCGCCGCTCACCACCCGCTCAAGCCCATCAAGCACCAGATCTGGCTCCGCTTGCGTGGCAAACCCCAAATGTGGCTGCAACACGGCGGCATCGCCGCCTGTGATGAAGACCGGGCAAGTATCCGAGAGCGTTTTACGCAGTTCAACCACGACATCCGTGACGAAGGCCACAGACATGCGCAGCACACCGTTTTCAACCCCCGCGCTGGTGCTACAGCCCAGCCCGAGCGTTGCCGGAGCGCTATCCGTCACCCGCACCTGCGCAGTGCCCTGAAACAGGCTGCCGCGCAACATTGCCAGGCCAGGCACGATATAACCACCCAGGTGCTGGCCATTGCCATCGACGGCATCAAGTGTCAGTGCACTGCCGCAATCCACTATCACCGCAGCGCCGGTGCGATGCCACACCTCCACCATCGCCAGCCAACGATCCACACCGAGGCGCGCCGGATCAGCATAAGCATTCACTACGCCTGCCCCTGCGGCCGGCGAATAATAAAAGCGCGGTTGCGCGCCCAGGGCCCGGAGCAGCTCTTTCTCCAGCAACTGATCGCCTTCCCGGCCCGCCACCGAGGCCACCCACAGTTCGCGCACATGCCCGCCGCACCGCTGCGCCAATTCATCAACCAGCGAAGCCCAGTCACGGCGATGGGCCTGCCCACCCTGCATGCGCGGCTTGCCCGGCGAATACAGCCGCCACTTCATGGCTGTGTTGCCAATATCCAGGAACAGCCTCATGCCAGCCTCAAACTCATTTCCCCGCCATGAAAGCGCTCGATGCTGCCGTCAACTTCCAACAGTAGCGCCCCCTGCTCGTTGACCCCACGCGCCACCCCGTGAATCCGGCGCTCACCAAGCAACAAGTTTACCGCCTTGCCCTGACAGCCATCCAACGCCTGCCAACGCTCCCGCAGCCCGGCAAATCCTTGCGCCCGGAACACGGCCAGCATCTCCAGCAGCGCCGCGAGCAATGAGCCCGCCAGTTGATTGCGATCCACCGGTGCCCCTAGTTCACGGGCCAGATCTGTCCAGGGCTGATCGATCTGCTGCGCCGCTGCCTGGGGCATCGCGCAGTTGATTCCCACACCGATGACAGGCACGCAGCGTCCATCCATTTCCCCGGCGAGCTCCACCAGAATGCCGCCGACCTTGCGGCCGCCCACCCACAGATCGTTGGGCCATTTCAACTGCACACGCTCGCCCAACCCGGTGGCCGCGAGCGTCTCTGCCACCGCCACGCCAACGGCGAGGCTCAAGCCTTCCAGCACGGCAGCGCCGCCACTGAACTGGCAGGCCAGCGACACATAAAGGTTGCTGCCATACGGCGACTGCCAATCCCTGCCACGGCGGCCGCGCCCGGCACTTTGGTACTCGGCCAGAATGGCCAACGGGCGGGGTAGCCCACCGGCACTGAGCGTCAGCGCATCCGCATTGGTGGATTGGGTAACTTCCAGGAGGTGAATATCCAAGGCTTGCAACGAGGCACCGCCCGCAGCACGCACGGCACCTTCGTCAAGCAAGCTCAGGCCACCGGGAATCCGGTAGCCCTTGCCTCGTACAGACTCGATCGCAAGCCCCAAGCGCTCAAGCCTCTGCAATCGCTTCCAGACACCAGCCCGGGAGATGCCCAGCAAGGCGCCCAGCTCTTCGCCGGAATGGAAGCGGCCATCTGCCAACTGGCGAATGACCGCGCCATCTGCCGGCGCAACCGCCTCGGGCATCAGCGCGCCCAGACCACACCACGCTTGGCGGCCCAGCCGGCCAGACGGTCGCCGTAGACCTTCTCCAGCTCGTTCCGCTTCAGTTTCAGCGTCGGTGTCAGCAGGTTGTTTTCCACGCCCCAGGTTTCTGCCACCACCACTAGCGCATCCAGCCGCTCGTGTGCATCCAGCTCACCATTGACCCGTGCCAGCAGCTCAGAAAGCCCTTCGATGTATGCCTGGCGCGCCCCTTCATCGGCCAGGCGCTCGGCCTCTTCCGGTGACAGACAAAGCAGCGCAAGCGGTTGCGGCAGATCAACCCCCATCACGCAGGCCTGATCAAGGCCGGGGTAGGAAACCAGCCTGTTCTCGATCGGAGCCGGTGCGACATATTTGCCCTTGGCGGTCTTGAAGATCTCCTTCACGCGTCCGGTGATGCGCAGGCGGCCTTCGCTGTCAATCTCGCCCACGTCCCCGGTATGCAGCCAGCCGTCCTCGGTCAGATCTTCTCTGGTTTTGGCCTCATCCTTGAAGTAGCCCTGCATATTGGCGACCGAGCGCACCAGAATCTCGCCATTCTCGGCGATGCGCTGCTCCACGCCATCGTTGGGCTTGCCCACCCAGCCGATGCGCTGATCACCTTCACGCGTCGTGTGCGACCAGGCCATGTTCTCGGTCATACCGTACACTTCCAGGATTTCCAGGCCCAACGCCCGGAACCAGACAATCACTTCCGGCGATAACGCAGACGCGCCCGACAAGGCATAACGGCACTCCTGCAGGCCCATGGCGGAGAGCACTTTCTTTTTGATCACGCGATTCAGTAGCGGCACTTTCAACAGCTTTTTCAGTTTCGCTGGCGGCACCGCCTCACTGGCCTTCTGGTAGAACTTCGTCCAGATACGCGGCACGGCAAAGAATACTGTTGGCCGGGCACGCTTGATGTCCTCGGCAAAGGTATCCAGCGACTCGGCAAAAAACACTCGCAGGCCAACATACAGCGTAGCCAGCTCCACCGCTGCCCGCTCGGCCACGTGCGACAGAGGCAAGTAGGAAATCACCCGATCCTTCGAGGACAGGCTGTACACATCCGGCATCTTCTCGCCCATGACGGCCAGGCTACCAAAACTATGCATCACTCCTTTCGGTGTGCCAGTCGTGCCGGAGGTATAGATGATTGTGGCCAGATCATGCGCGGTCGGGCGCGCCAGCTCGGCCAGTGGTGCATGTTTGCCGAGGATATCTTCCCAGGTTGTGAAGGCCCTGCGCGCCTCATCAGGCGCCAGCGAGAAGGCAACTTTGGGAAGGTCTTCACGCACCCCCGCCTGCGCCTCTTCCCAGACATCCAGCTTACCCACGAACAGCAATCTGGATTCACTGTGCTCCAGAATCTGACGAACGCTGTCGGCAGTCAGGGTCGGGTAAAGCGGCACGCTAATGTGACCCGCCATCCAGATAGCCCAATCGGCAATCATCCACTCCGCGCAGTTTTTCGACATCAGCGCAATGTTCGAGCCAGCTGGGAAATCGAGCGATTTCAGATAAGCTGCGACGCGACGCGCCTCCTCATCCAGCTCCTTCCAGGTATACTCGCGAAGCGTTCCACCCCCCACCGGCTGAACCATTGCCACCTCGCTGCCCTGCCGAGCGACACGCTCGCCAAGCGCCTCAAGCGGTGACTTCATCTGTTTATCGGCTGTCGCGTTCATTCTTGCCTCCCTCTCCATTGTTCTAGCTCCACCCCGCCGCCGGACATGACGACAATTCTCTGCCCTGGGCAACCCCGGGCTTGAACCAGCATTCCGACACCACCGGACGCCAACGTTTGACGATATTCCCGAATAATCAGTATCGGCACAATGCCTTACAATAACACCTCCTCCTACCTTAACGCCCTGCCCGTATGACAGCGCACTGGTATAAATAGTCATTGTTGCAGATCGCACCGGCCCCATCGCCCCGCAACAACGCTTGAAAGATCGCCGCAGGCGCCCGCCAGCCGCAAATTCCCCGTCATTCAGCCCGCATAAGCGCTCGGGTGGCGAGCGAGCTTCTGCGGGCTGGCACCGGGTAACTGGGCAGACCTGGCGTTTACGGTAGCGCCATGTGGTGCAGCGAATATCGCAGAGAAGTAACGATAGACATACTCGGCCTCGTCAACAGAAACCGTGCGCCGTTTGGGATGGGCGAGTGCGGAGGCATCGCAGCTGCGCACCATCGAAAGAGGCACCAAGCGCCTGGCATCGCTTAACCCGCTTCACTTTGAATCCGGCGGGCGTTCGCGACGCTTGGTGTTTTTGCCAGAAAAGTTCTCGCTCATACTAGGTGGCCATTCATAACCGGGTGGGCACCTGGACCACTGCGGCAGTGGGCAGATGGGTAAGCGTCCGGCCATCCCACCTTGTCAAACGGTATGGGGCTTCCACTGATGCGGCAGCAGTTCATCAATGGCATTG
>NZ_JALKII010000021.1 GCF_023051175.1 Alcanivorax quisquiliarum
CATCAAGTGCCCAGGGAGATCTCATCTTGAGGGAGGCTTCCCGCTTAGATGCTTTCAGCGGTTATCCCGTCCGAACGTAGCTACCCGGCAATGCCACTGGCGTGACAACCGGAACACCAGAGGTTCGTCCACTCCGGTCCTCTCGTACTAGGAGCAGCTCCTCTCAAATCTCCAACGCCCACGGCAGATAGGGACCGAACTGTCTCACGACGTTCTAAACCCAGCTCGCGTACCTCTTTAAATGGCGAACAGCCATACCCTTGGGACCGGCTTCAGCCCCAGGATGAGATGAGCCGACATCGAGGTGCCAAACACCGCCGTCGATATGAACTCTTGGGCGGTATCAGCCTGTTATCCCCGGAGTACCTTTTATCCGTTGAGCGATGGCCCTTCCATACAGAACCACCGGATCACTAAGACCTACTTTCGTACCTGCTCGACTTGTGGGTCTCGCAGTCAAGCACCCTTGTGCCTTTGCACTCACCGCACGATGTCCGACCGTGCTGAGGGTACCTTTGTGCTCCTCCGTTACTCTTTGGGAGGAGACCGCCCCAGTCAAACTACCCACCACACATTGTCCCTGGCCCGGATAACGGACCTAGGTTAGAACCCCAAACATGCCAGGCTGGTATTTCAAGGTTGGCTCCACCGCAACTGGCGTCACGGTTTCAATGCCTCCCAGCTATCCTACACAAGCAGGTTCAGAGTCCCATGCGAAGCTATAGTAAAGGTTCACGGGGTCTTTCCGTCTAGCCGCGGGTACACAGCATCTTCACTGCGATTTCGATTTCACTGAGTCTCGGGTGGAGACAGCGCCCCCATCATTACGCCATTCGTGCAGGTCGGAACTTACCCGACAAGGAATTTCGCTACCTTAGGACCGTTATAGTTACGGCCGCCGTTTACCGGGGCTTCGATCAAGAGCTTCGCCCGAGGGCTGACCCCATCAATTAACCTTCCGGCACCGGGCAGGCGTCACACCCTATACGTCCACTTTCGTGTTTGCAGAGTGCTATGTTTTTAATAAACAGTTGCAGGGGCCTTTTCACTGCGGCCGACAAAAGCTTACGGGGCGAACCCTTCACCTTCACCGGCGTACCTTCTCCCGAAGTTACGGTACAATTTTGCCTAGTTCCTTCACCCGAGTTCTCTCAAGCGCCTTAGAATACTCATCCCAACCACCTGTGTCGGTTTGGGGTACGGTTCCTCGTAACCTGAAGCTTAGAAGTTTTTCCTGGAAGCATGGCATCAACCACTTCCCGGTCACAAAGGACCAGTAGTCTCAGCTCTCAGCCTTAGGATCCCGGATTTGCCTAAGATCCCAGCCTACAGCCTTTCCCCGGGACAACCAACGCCCGGTAGGCATAGCCTTCTCCGTCTCTCCATCGCAGTTACGAGAAGTACGGGAATATTAACCCGTTTCCCATCGGCTACGCTCTTCAGCCTCGCCTTAGGGGCCGACTCACCCTGCGCCGATTAGCGTTGCGCAGGAAACCTTGGTCTTTCGGCGTGGAGGTTTTTCACCCCCATTATCGTTACTCACGTCAGCATTCGCACTTCTGATACCTCCAGCATGCTTCTCAACACACCTTCAACGGCTTACAGAACGCTCCCCTACCCCGCACACATAAGTGTGCAGCCGCAGCTTCGGTATCCAGTTTGAGCCCCGTTAAATCTTCCGCGCAGGCCGACTCGACCAGTGAGCTGTTACGCTTTCTTTAAAGGATGGCTGCTTCTAAGCCAACCTCCTGGCTGTCTAAGCCTTCCCACATCGTTTCCCACTTAACTGGATTTAGGGACCTTAGCTGGCGGTCTGGGTTGTTTCCCTTTCCACGACGAACGTTAGCACCCGCCGTGTGTCTCCCGGATAGTACTCACTGGTATTCGGAGTTTGCATCGGGTTGGTAAGCCGGGATGGCCCCCTAGCCGAAACAGTGCTCTACCCCCAGTGGTATAAGTCCGAGGCGCTACCTAAATAGCTTTCGGGGAGAACCAGCTATCTCCGAGCTTGATTAGCCTTTCACTCCGACCCACAGCTCATCCCAGCATTTTTCAACATACTTGGGTTCGGTCCTCCAGTGCGTGTTACCGCACCTTCAACCTGGCCATGGGTAGATCGCCCGGTTTCGGGTCTAATCCCAGCAACTAAACGCCCTATTAAGACTCGGTTTCCCTACGGCTCCCCTATACGGTTAACCTCGCTACTGAAATTAAGTCGCTGACCCATTATACAAAAGGTACGCCGTCACCCTAAAAGGGCTCCGACTGCTTGTACGTGCACGGTTTCAGGTTCTATTTCACTCCCCTCTCCGGGGTTCTTTTCGCCTTTCCCTCACGGTACTGGTTCACTATCGGTCAGCCAGGAGTATTTAGCCTTGGAGGATGGTCCCCCCATCTTCAGTCAAGATAACACGTGTCCCGACCTACTCGTTTTCACTTCAAATCACCTTTCGCATACGGGGCTTTCACCCACTATGGCCGGCCTTTCCAGAACCGTTCTGCTAAATGACAAGAAGCTTAAGGGCTAATCCCCGTTCGCTCGCCGCTACTGAGGGAATCTCAATTGATTTCTGTTCCTACGGGTACTTAGATGTTTCAGTTCCCCGCGTTCGCCTCTAAGGACCTATGTATTCAGTCCAAAGATACCTGCCTTACAGCAGGTGGGTTGCCCCATTCGGAAATTCCCGGATCAAAGGTTGTTTGCTACCTCCCCGAGACTTATCGCAAGCTACAACGTCCTTCATCGCCTCTGGCTGCCAAGGCATCCACCGTGCACGCTTCGTCACTTGACCATATAACCCAAAACAG
>NZ_JALKII010000022.1 GCF_023051175.1 Alcanivorax quisquiliarum
GTAAGCGTCCGGCGAACCCATCTACCCGCCGTCATTTCCCCCAGTAACTTAGGTGTCCACCTATTTCTAAGTGGACACCTAATATGAGTGAAATCCTTCCTGCCAAGACCCCAGCCAAGCGCCGTCGCTATTCCCCGGAGTTCAAAGCCAGGCTTCTCAAGGAGTGCCAGGCTCCGGAGGCCTCCGTCGCCAGTGTGGCGTTGCGCTACGGGCTCAACACGAACCTGATCCACAAGTGGCGTCGTGCTGCCGAAGCCAGTTCGAAGCCGTCTGCTGAGAGTCAATTTATCCCTGTTCCCATGCCGATCTCCTCTGCGTCCGCAGTGGCCGAGGTGGTGCTTGAACTGCCGGGCGTAACAGTCCGCTGGCCACTGGCGCAGATCGAGCGCGCCCTTCCCTGGCTGCGGGCGTTGACGTCGTGATCCGGATCGACGCCATCTGGATGGCCACGGAACCGCTGGATATGCGCGCCGGTCCCGATACGGCTCTGGCCCGTGTGGTGCAGGTGTTCGGCGAAGCACGTCCCCACTGCGCCTACCTGTTTGCCAACAAGCGGGGCAACCGCATGAAGGTGCTGGTGCACGATGGCTTTGGCCTGTGGCTGGCCGCGCGGCGGTTGCATCAGGGGCGCTTCGTCTGGGGCAGGCTGAGTCAGGGCGAGCGTATCGTGTTAAGTCCTGAGCAGCTTCAGGCGCTGGTGGTCGGCTTGCCCTGGTATCAGGTTGGCCGTGACGGGGGTATTGCCATACTTTAAGGCACTTGGCGCTGGCCTGTGCGCCGGTCAGCGCGTCCTCTCTGGTATCACTTTCGGCGGTGTCGTCTGGCAAGATAATGGCCATGATGACACCGCCGCATCTCAATCAGCTCACTGCCGAACAGCTCCGCCAACTGGCGGCGCAACTGTTGGCTGATGCAGCGGAAAGAGAGCAGACCATTGCGCAGCAGAGTCATCAACTCAAGCACCACCAGCTGCTGAACGACAAGCTCACGCATGAGCTGGCGATCCTGAAGCGCCATCGCTTCGGCACACGCAGTGAAGTGCTGAATAGCCACCAGGCCAGCCTGCTGGATGACCTGGTGGACGCGGATCTTGCAGCGATTGAGGTGACACTGTCCGAGCCTGTCGTCTCAGTGGGAGCCGCCCCAGCACCAGCGAAGCGCCAGCCCAAGCGTGTGCCGTTACCGCCGACCCTGCCGCGCACGATCATCACGCACGAACCTGACAACACCCAGTGCGCCTGTGGCTGCCAACGCCAGCGCATCGGCGAAGACATCAGTGAAAAGCTCGATTACACCCCTGGCACCTTTACCGTCGAGCGCCATGTGCGCGGCAAGTGGGTCTGCCAACACTGTGAACGTCTCACCCAGGCCCCGGTCCCGGCGCAGATCATCGACAAGGGCCTGCCCACCAGCGGTTTACTGGCCCACCTGCTGATCGCCAAGTACGCAGATCACTTGCCGCTGTACCGGCAGGAAAGGATCTTTGCCCGCGCCGGGTTGGGCATCGCCCGCTCGACGCTGGCTGACTGGGTGGGCCGTTGCGGCGTGGCCCTGCAACCGCTGGCAGACGCCCTGCGTGAAACACTGCTGACGCAGCCGGTGCTGCATGCCGACGAGACGCCTGTGCCGATGTTGGCGCCCGGCAAGAAGAAGACCCACCGGGCTTACATCTGGGCCTACTGCAGCCCGGCCACCGCCGCGCTTAATGCCGTGGTGTACGACTTCGCCGAGAACCGGGCCGGCGCCAACGCCCGCACCTTCCTTGACGGCTGGCAGGGCAAGCTGGTCTGCGACGACTACAGCGGTTACAAGGCCGGCTTCCAGCGCGGGATCACCGAGATCGGCTGCATGGCCCATGCCCGCCGGAAGTTCTACGACCTGCACACCGCCAACAAGAGCCAGATCGCCGAACAGGCGCTGGCACTGATCCAGCAGCTCTACGAGGTCGAGCGCGAGGCCAAAGCCTTGTCCGTCGATGAGCGACAGACACTTCGGCAACAACGATCAACCCCCATCCTGGACAGCCTGCATCGATGGCTGATGACACACCGGCAGAAAGTGCCGAACGGCTCCGCCACGGCCAGGGCGATCGACTACAGCCTCAAGCGGTGGCAGGCGTTAACCCGCTACTGCGAGGATGGGGCTGTGCCCATGGATAACAACCAGGTGGAAAACCAGATCCGGCCCTGGGCGCTAGGGCGATCCAACTGGTTGTTCGCCGGCAGTCTGCGCAGTGGCCAGCGTGCTGCGGCCATCATGAGTCTGATCCAGTCCGCCAGACTGAATGGGCATGACCCGTACGCGTATCTGAGAGATGTGTTGCAGCGATTACCGATGCAGAAGAACAATGCCATTGATGAACTGCTGCCGCATCAGTGGAAGCCCCATACCGTTTGACAAGGTGGGATGGCCGGACGCTTAC
>NZ_JALKII010000023.1 GCF_023051175.1 Alcanivorax quisquiliarum
GTTATGATCAGTTTTGGGAAACCATATAACTTCTAAAAAAATCTTATATTTAGAATGATCAAAGCAGAAGAAATTATTTACTTCTTTATGATTTTTTTCGAGCTAGCATAGAGTTTTATTAATAGTCAACCATTTATTGTTGACTTTAATGGCCGATTTGATGTCAACACAGCCGGATGGAGGAGCAAGCCATATCTTAACTGATAGTTTCATAAACTGCTAAAAAATGCCCAAAGAAAAGATTCATATTAACATTGTCGTCATTGGACACGTAGATTCAGGCAAATCTACTACCACTGGCCATCTCATTTACAAATGTGGCGGTATCGACAAACGTACTATTGAAAAATTCGAGAAAGAGGCTCAGGAGATGGGCAAAGGATCTTTCAAATATGCCTGGGTATTGGACAAGCTTAAGGCTGAACGTGAACGTGGTATCACAATTGATATTGCTTTATGGAAATTTGAGACTGCTAAGTATTATGTCACAATCATTGATGCCCCTGGTCACAGAGATTTTATCAAAAACATGATTACAGGAACTTCACAGGCTGATTGTGCTGTGTTGATTGTAGCTGCAGGTACTGGTGAGTTTGAAGCTGGTATCTCTAAGAACGGTCAGACTCGTGAGCATGCCCTTCTTGCCTTTACACTTGGTGTAAAGCAATTGATTGTTGGAGTTAACAAAATGGATTCCACTGAACCTCCTTACTCTGAGGCCAGGTTTGAGGAAATCAAGAAAGAAGTATCTTCTTACATCAAGAAAATTGGTTATAACCCAGCTTCTGTAGCTTTTGTTCCTATTTCTGGTTGGCATGGTGATAATATGCTTGAGTCATCTGACAAGATGCCATGGTTCAAGGGATGGGCTATTGAAAGGAAAGAGGGCAAGGCTGACGGTAAATGTCTTATTGAAGCTCTTGATGCTATTTTACCACCTAGCAGGCCAACTGATAAGGCCCTCAGGCTTCCACTTCAGGATGTGTACAAGATCGGTGGTATTGGAACAGTACCAGTTGGTAGAGTAGAAACTGGTGTGCTGAAACCAGGTATGGTTGTCACTTTCGCTCCTGTCAATCTTACCACTGAAGTAAAGTCTGTCGAAATGCACCACGAAGCTCTCCAGGAAGCAGTACCTGGTGACAATGTAGGATTCAACGTTAAAAACGTCTCTGTCAAAGAGTTGCGTCGAGGTTACGTTGCTGGTGATTCCAAAAACAATCCACCTAAAGCTGCTGCTGACTTCACTGCTCAGGTTATCGTTTTGAACCACCCTGGTCAGATTTCCAATGGATATACTCCAGTTCTAGACTGTCACACCGCCCATATTGCCTGCAAATTTGCAGAGATCAAAGAAAAGTGCGACCGTCGTACTGGTAAATCTACTGAAAGCAACCCTAAATCTATCAAGTCTGGTGATGCTGCTATCATTAACTTGGTTCCAACCAAACCAATGTGTGTAGAGTCATTCCAAGAGTTCCCCCCATTGGGACGTTTTGCTGTCAGAGACATGAGGCAAACTGTTGCCGTCGGCGTCATCAAGTCTGTAACTAATAAAGATATAACAACGGGTAAAGTAACAAAGGCCGCCGAGAAGGCACAAAAGAAGAAATAACTAGGTGTCGTCATCAGATCAGCAGCAGACAAGCCACCACAGCCACCGCCATCATTATCAGAATCAGGAAGCTATTACTTAAAACAATTATCATGTCGCTTTTCTCCCCATCAGCAGCATCTATCCAAGTGGCTCCTGCAGCCGTGTTTCCATCGTAAGGAGTTCCGGAGGAAAAGCGGCTGCATGATCTTCACTTTTCTCGAACCTTTCCTTATATATGTTTAATCTATATTATTATATATATAGTATAGCATTATGATTAATTCTACTTAAATACAGTTTTTTAAAACTCACAAGGAAGGCTTTAAGATTTTTTTCTATTCTTTTTTATTTTTAGAAGAGGAACTCGTCATGTGAATAGCATGTTTTTTCATTTTATTTTGTTCGACAGATATTTAATTTATATTCGAGGATTTTTAAGTCAACTTTTTGTTTTGTGAAGC
>NZ_JALKII010000024.1 GCF_023051175.1 Alcanivorax quisquiliarum
CAGGGGCATTTTCTCCAAGCTCTTTCAACATCTTTGTTAAAAAGATTAAAACTTCTTGGTTAGCAAGACCGTGTAGAGGACCAGCGAGACCATTTATACCAGCGGCAAATGACAGGTAAGGATCTGAGAGAGCTGATCCAACAAGATGGACTGTATGAGCCGAAACATTACCACCTTCATGGTCACTGTGAATGGTTAGATATAGCCTCATCAATTCCGTGAATTCCACTGAATCAAATCCACACATACGGGTGAAATTTTCAGACCAATCCTTAGAAGCGTCGATGGCTCCAATTCCCTTACCATCTTGATAGGTGTTTCTATAAATCATGGCTGCAATAACAGGCAACTTTGCAATAAGGTTCATTGAGTCTTCATAAACATATTCCCAGTACTCAGTTTTCCTAATGCCCCTATTATAGGCTTCTGCGAATTTGCTTTCTGTATTGCAGGCTGTGATAGCAGCAGAAAGTTGAGACATAGGGTGCACCTTTTGCGCTGGTAGATTATTTAAAAGATTAACAATATGAGATGGAAGCTCAGCACGCTGGGCCCATTGCTTTGACAACCAGTCGACCTGAGCTCTGGTAGGAATATCACCAGTCAAGAGAAGCCAAAATAGACCTTCGGGCTGTGGCTCTTTCCCTCCATTAGGATTCTTTGGAAGAAGTTTCTGGCATTCAGGGATAGAATAACCTCGAAACCTGATGCCTTCATTGGGATCAAGCACAGATGTTTCACAGACCAAGCCTTTGATTCCTCTCATACCACCATACAAAATGGCTTCACATCTCATTCTTGCAACATTGGTAGCTCTCTTCTGCATTGCTCAGCCCGGTTACTCCAGGCCTGAGGCAGGAACAACCAACATGCAGGATCTTATAAAGGAAATGGAAACCAGCGTTCGCAAGACCTTAGATGAAGCCAAAAAATCCCTCAACCTCCCCAACGAACCCAATGGCGAAGCTGTCATCAAGGCTATCAAGGAAAACACCCAGAAGGCCGAATCTGCTTTGAAAGACATGAAGGCCAAGATCGAGCAACAGATGAAGAGCAACCCACAAATCCAAGAAACCATTAAGGGACTCGAGGCCAAGATTGACGAAGCCACCGCCAATCTGAAGAAGGAAAACCCCGAAGTTGCAGCTAACGCCCAGAAAATTATGGACAATATGAAGTCTGCCTACGAATCGGTGACCAAGGAAATGGAGAAGGTCAACGCCGAGATCAGCAAGAAGGGAGGCTAGGAACTGTTTGTTAAGCATATCATCGATCTGTTCTTGTGTCATATCTTCAATGCTCAATCCAGTGACTGATGTCTGCATTTTTTCAATGGAGTAGTCCAAATTGATGGTGGAGATCTGAAGGGAGTGATCAACAATGCCAAATTGAATGTCGCCACTTTCAACCATTTTTGTAACATCGAGCACAAAAGTTCCTTCTCCTTGAACTTTCTTTTGGAAGCCTGTTCCTGAAATTTTGTAATTGCCTGAAATATGTGCAGTTGGGATGCTCAATGCGAAAGAAGCCTTTAGCAGTGGAAGGTTGTTTGATATTTTATCAATTGAAAAGTCACCAGCATTCGACACTTTAACATCATGTGTTGAAATGATGAAGTCAACATCAGTGTCAACGAGGTGTTGGTCAGGCATTGGCGGAAGAGTGTAAGGATCATGCTTCTTTAGTAAAGACCTCACGTATTCAAGGGCCTCAACTACAAGATCATCCAGGCTGTTGCCAAGGAGAGGAACACCTCCAATGACAAAAGCCGAAGACGCGGCAACCAATAGGAACAAGCCAAAAACTG
>NZ_JALKII010000027.1 GCF_023051175.1 Alcanivorax quisquiliarum
GTTCTCATTGCTAACAGTTCTTTTGACAGCTACTGTCATCTCCGCCTCTGTCGTGCAGCAGAGACCGGAGAGGAAGATAGCTGATGCGAATTTCCTGAAACAGCAGAAGCAAGTCTTAGATATGTTCGTTGGCATTGGTCACAACGACCATTGGAAAGAGGAGGTCCCAGATTTCGATATCAAAGCCAACTTGGGATCCTTCACAGATGAGAAGTATCCTAAAGAGTTCCTCAAGGCATACGAAAAAGGTTTCATGCCGAAGAATGCTATCTTCAGCATGTTCTGTCACCACACAAGAGCTGATTTGATTCGCATTTTTGATCTGTTTTTCTTTGCTAAGGATTTCGAAACCTTCATCAAGGTTGCTAGCTGGGCGAAGTACCACATAAATTCTGGCATGTTCAGTTACGCTTACATATTGGCCCTAACCCACAGGGCAGACACACAGGACTTCGTCATTCCACCGCTATATGAAGTGTTCCCCAACTTTTTCGTGCCCACAGATACTCTTCACCAAGTCTATGATGCCAAAATGGAAGGCTTCAAAGATGGAAGATATACGTATAATAACACTGGATACGAGTATACTTTCCACACCGCTATGTATGGCGGCTTCTTCAGCAACGAGAACAGAGGATATGGTGACTTCAGGGTTTCCTACTTCAGGGAAGATGTCGGTCTCAACAACTACGTCACTGAGGCCTCCTTCAGGAACCCCCAATGGATGTCCCCCGAAAAGTACAACACTCCCTGGCTTAAGAGAAGAGGAGAGAACTTCTATCAAATGCAACAGCAACTGTTCGCCAGGTACAGCCTGGAGAGAGCTGCCCACGGCCTGCCCAATGTAGCACCTCTAGTCTGGGATATGCCAATCATGGTTGGTTACAATCCTCGCGTTAGCTACGTGAATGGACAGCCGATGTACAACAGACCAGACAAACTAATTCCAGAGGAATTCAACCGTCCTGCAGTCATGAGGACAAAGACCTTCGAAAGAAGAATCTTGGATACTATTGATGCTGGTTCAGTTTGGGAAACATCGAACAAAACTCTCATCCAAATGAACAATGAAGAAGGAATGGAACTTCTGGGAAAACTCGTCTTCGGTTCTATTGACAGGCCAAGCAAGAAGTTCTACCAATCTCCTTTCTTTTCTGCTCTGGAAGCTCTTGCCTTCGTCACATCTACTGCTAGTGACCGTACATATGTTGGAAACGCCCTATCCGAATCTCTAACAGCAACCAGAGATCCAGTATACTTCAACTACCTAGCAAGGATCATCAACATGTTCTTCCAGCACTATAAGAGACTACAGCCTCATTATACTCACGACCAAGTTAGTTTCAGTGGTGTGTCAGTTCGGAACGTGGAAGTTGACAAATTGATGACCTACTTCGATATGTTCGACTATGAAATAACCAACGGTTTGGGAATGCAGAAGTCCGCGGACTACATCGACCATAGGTACTATGCTAGGCAGTACCGCATCAACCACAAGCCTTACCATTACAATGTGACTGTTAACAGCGATCATGCCGTTGACGGAATTGTGAGGGTGTTCATTGGGCACAAGTTCGATGCTGAAGGTCGTCTGCTCACAATCAACCAAGCCAGGTTGAGCTTCTTCGAGATTGACAGGTTCATCGTAAAATTGAGTGCTGGATCGAATTTGATTGAAAGGAGCTCTAAGGAATCTCC
>NZ_JALKII010000028.1 GCF_023051175.1 Alcanivorax quisquiliarum
GCGGACACTAGCTATGGAATTATTAACAATATTCTTAAATTACATATTTCAAAATAAATACCTAATTGTGTTTGGGTTTGTTTTGCGTAGCTATCATAAATAATATTTAAAAGTCATCCTGGTGTAGGTCGAATCGTGGTGGAAAAGCTGAGCCATCCAGCTGGGGCCTCATCGGGTTGCGATTCACTGGGCTCATGGCTCTTGCAGTTGATCCAGCTCTGCCTCCAGTTTTCGTTCTCAGCTTAGTAACAGCCTGTTCGGCAAGGTCTGCTCTCTCCTCAGCTTCTTCAAGTTCCTGTTGGGCTTTGCGGAATTTGGCGAGGTTCAAGGCAGCGATTTCTTCGGCTTCTTCAATCTGCCTCTTGTAAGTCTTGATCTTCTGTTGGAGTTTGTCTACAAGGTCTTGCATGCGTTCGTGGTTCTTCCTATCTTCATCAGATTGGAAGCTGAGCTCCTTAATCCTGCGTTCAGATTTGCGGAGGTTCTTCTGGGCATCAGCATGTCTCCTCTGTTCTCCGTCAAGCTCGTTTTCGAGTTCCCTGACTCTCTGTTCCAACTTGGCAATAGCCTTCTTGCCTCCCTTGAGGGCGTTGTTTTCGGCTTCGTCCAGTCTGACTTGGAGTTCCTTTATCTGTGTCTCGAGGGCCTTTCGGAGTTTCTCCTGGGTCTGGGCATGGTCTTGTTCAGCCCTGAGTTCATCTGCTAACCTCGCAGCATCAACCATAGCCTTCTTAGCCTTCTCTTCTGAGTTCTTGGCTTCGTTGAGAAGTTCGTCGAGGTCGGCATGGAGTGTCTGCAACTCTCCTTCGAGCTTGCGCTTGGCAGCAGAAGCGCTAGTGGCTTGAGCTGCGAGTTCGTTGATTTGTTCGTGAGCATCGGTAAGTTCCTGTTCTGCCTGGCGACGGCCGCGGTCTGCCTGTTCCAGGAGAGTTCTGGATTCTTCGAGTTCGTTTCCAAGAGCGTTGGCTCGCCTTTCAGCAATACCCAATTGTTCTCGGGCATCATCCCCGGCTCTTTGTTCTTCCTCGAGTGCGGTCTGGACATCCTTAAGTTGTTGCTGGTATTTCTTGATGGATTTTTGAGCTTCAGCATTAGCCTTGTTGGCGTGATCGAGGGCAATTTCGAGCTCGTTGATGTCAGCTTCCAGTTTCTTCTTCATCCTGAGTGCCTCAGCCTTACCCTTGGCTTCTGCTTCCAAACTGGCTTGCATGGAGTCGAGGGCACGTTGGTGATTTTTCCTGGTATTTTCGAATTCTTCTTCCTTCTCTTGGATGCGACGGTCGATTTCTTGCCTGACCTGGCTAAGTTCAAGTTGGGCCCTGAGGACCTTGTTTTCTTCCTGTTCAAGGGCGGCTTCAGCTTCCTCGAGAGCAGCTTGGAGTTCATCCTTTTCAACTTCAAGCCTCTTTCTCTGTTTCTCAATTTCGTGGATGTTGCGTCCACCTTCACCAATTTGATCAAGGAGATCCTTGACTTCATCAGCGAGATTCTTGTTCTCCCTGCGGACAGCTTCAAGTTGTTCTTGTCCTTCCTCATAAGCTCCCTTAAGCCTAAAGAGCTCAGTTGAGTAGTTCCTGCATTCCTTTTGGCTGGCATCAAGTTAAGCAGCAAGGTCATCAAACTTAATCTTCCAATCAACAAAGATTTTGTCGAT
>NZ_JALKII010000002.1 GCF_023051175.1 Alcanivorax quisquiliarum
GTGCACCCTGGATTGCCGGCCACTCGCCGGTAGGCTCGTGGCGCAAAACCGGGCCAAAGCTGCGCTTCGGCAAAACCCCGGTTTATGCCCAGTCGGGTGCGCCATTTCAAGGATCAAGGCCGCTAACGCGGCCTTTGTCTTTTGTGCACCCTGGATTGCCGGCCACTCGCCGGTAGGCTCGTGGCGCAAAACCGGGCCAAAGCTGCGCTTCGGCAAAACCGCCTTTGCAAGCGATGACCACTCAAAACTGTCACCCCTGCTGCAACTCCACCAGCACATCCGTAGCCCACTTCCGCTCCGAGTTATACACCTGAGCTGCGTCGATCACAGCAGCCATCTGCATGACCTGGTCTTCAACAGAGCGGTCGAAGTCGAACCACATATCCCGGTGAGAGCCGAAGCGCACACGCCAATAGGCTACGCCCTGATCGAAGCGAACTTTCAGACACTTACCGCTCTCGAATTCCAGAAGCAGCTTGCGGTGGTGCGGAATGTCCCGGTTTGATGTTTCTACACGGAGATCAACGTTCTTGTCGACCATCGCCGACAACCACTTGCGGGCAAAAAATTCAAAATCCTCTTGGTTAACCCAATCGTCGTACGCTTTCTGCCCCTGCGACCGGCCTGCCTTGAACAGCGTCTTGACCTGAACCGCAGCATCATCCACCAAACGCCCCTTCAGATGCATCAGCAGCGACCCCAGAATGGTGACAACTGCCGGGTTCTGGATATAACGATCAGAATAAACGAGCTTCTTGATTCGTTCCGCGTCCAAGAGCTCTGCTATTTGTGAATTGTGCTCCGACACCAAATCCCAGAACCGCTCACCGAATCGCAATAATGAGCCGTTGAGTTCATCGTGGATCTGCAAATCCTTGGCTCCAACCTCTGGAGCGGAGGCAAGGTTCATGCGTTCCCATGCCAAGGCGGGCTCTACTTTAGAACGCACAACCAGCTCATCACTTTGATGCCAGTATGCTCCCGGCACCGTCGCTACTCTGCTGCGGGTCGCCAAGGTATGAAGTACGCCACCTTTCAGGACCTGGCCGGCGATAGAGTCATTGTGCGGAGTGTTGCGGTACCCGACATTCACTCCCAGCAATGCCAGGCTCGAAAGGTCCTGAAGAACATGTTCATCAGTAATTCCCGGGGGCACCACGAGATCAACCGCCACCTTATCAACGAGGACGTAGTTCTGAAGTGCACGGCGAAATTGAGGTGCGTCCATATCCCAATCAGCGATCTCACCGGAAGCAAACAGCGTCAGCCGCATCGCCCCTTCATTGATCAGCCGGCGCAACACATTCTCAAGGCTCCCTGGTTCATATTGGCCATCCGCCAGCGAGAGCTTGTCGGCATCTGCCAGACCCACATAATGCTCAAACTCGCTACCAAGCCATTCCAGAGCACCCTGTCGATCCAGTGTGTCGTGGTCGTACCGTGTTTGGGAGTCCAGCAGACATTCGCTGCAGCCCGTTTCGCAATGCTTGCAGCTCAGCTTGCTTACCATCAGTTTTAAAAGCCGTTCTACATGCAACGGTGCACTTGAAGCAAAGCCGGCCCCGCCACTGATCACATCATAAAGCTGGATTATTCTGATGGCCTTACCGTTCTCCAGCTTGCTGGGCCTGGTCGAATAGCCGAGCTCAGAAGCCGACACACCCAGTATTTCTGCAAGAGCCTGTCGCAAGGCAACGGCCAGGGTCGTCGCGATAGTGATACCCGATCTGGTATCGGCAATATATTCGCCGCTTACGGGGTGACGTAACATCAATTCAAATACATCAGTAAACGATTTAGCTCCCAGGCTGATGTTGCCTATGATGCTACCGCTCCCCTGACAGGGCAGCCTCTTGTTGTTTTGGTCCTTATCCTCTTTTCCTGGGCGGGGAGGATAATGCTGACCTGATGGCGACAGCTCAACCGGAAACTCGTCCTTCGCCAACATTGAGTCTGCTCGGCCGCAAGTCATACATAACGCAAAGCCAGCGCCGTGCTCCCCGGAGCTGTGGTGGAATACCTGACCCTCTGGCCCATACGCCATCATCCCCAAGGCCGGGTTAGGCAATGGCGTCTTGTCCGCCTTTACAAAGACCCAAGCCGATTCAACCGGGATAAATTTCTGGTGATTGATGTTATTGGATGCCGGCTGATAAGCGTCGGTAACGAAGCCAGCTGGCCGCAGAACCCTGCGGGTATTGGAGAGCGTGATCGGTGCATTGCATTCGTTATTGGTACACAACAACTCATCCGTGCCTATAAGGCTATCCTCATACCCCAGCTCGCCACACACGCCACAACGCCAGGCCAGATCCATCTTCTGCGCCTCTTTGGAATCAGCGTTCAGGTTGTGCCAGTGCAGTGAGACCCCAGCAGAGCGAAAAACCCGCCCATCCAACACGATCTCAGCACCCGGCGCGTACTCCCGGATAGCGATAGCCAGGTTGCGTGACGGCAGCCCCTTGTAACGTGACACGTTATCTTCACGGTCACGCTTATCCTTACCGGCACCGTCCTTCTCGCGTAGATAGTCTTCTATGGTGAAATTATCGAAATTGACGACATCTGTGGGGAATCCGTATCCCGGCAGCCAGGAGCGGGCAGCCAGGTCCCTCAACAGGTACTCTTTGCAATGACGAGCCTTCTCGATCTGTAACCGCTTCAGATATGGGCTATTTGATTTGGCCTGTTGTTCTTCGTTCTGCAGATAACGGTAGTTCTCCAGCCAACGCTGCTGTAGTCGCCTCAACTCCTCCATCGCACGCCGCCGCAGCTGATCAGGTGCTACCCCCGCCAAAGCGGTTCCTTTCACCAGCAAGAGAAGCGCCTCATCAATGCTGGTAACAGCCAGTCCCAGCAGTTCCATAAAGCGATCGCATTGGGAAGGCCCACTGTCATCACCATAAAACCACTGGGCATTGAGACTGGTCTTCTCGGTCTGGGTTGGCCCCACCACATTGCACAGAAAGTCTGCCAGCAGCAGCGAGTTGACGTGCCTTTGCACCAGCCGGCTGGAATTCAACGCAACCGCAGGCGCCGGAATCACCGTCTCGAAAGGCCAGCTTGGATTGGCAAACACCTGCTGGTCATGGGGATTATTTTTGCATAGCGTATAGGCCAGCGCTCGGGACTCCTTACTACGCCCAGCGCGCCCCGCGCGCTGCAGGTAATTGGCCGGGTGCGGCGGCACATTATTCATGACGACAGCAGAAATACCGCCGATATCCACACCCATTTCCATCGTGGTAGAGCAATTAAGGACATTGATCTGTCCCTTCTTGAACATGTCTTCGTAGGAACCGAGTCGCTCTGAGGACTGCTGAGCCGAATGCTCCGCGGTACGGTAATAGAACCCACCTTCCACTGCCCTGTCGTTAATATCTGTCCACAGATTCCTGGCACGCAGCTCAACGATTCTGGGATCCTTCGAGACCTGATCTCTTATTTTCGTCAGCCCAGCGATAGCGTCTTCCTGTGAGCTATCAAACCGCCACACCTCAGGCATCGCAATCGGTTCGGCCAGCAAGCTCTTACGCTGCTCGTCCGTAAGCTCAGAAAAGTCGATGCGGGTTGGCAGGTAGGGCGTAAACCCCTTGAACGTTGTATCCAGTAACTTATTTGTATTCGGGCAAACATAGGCGCGATCTACCAGGGAGAACCGCATGTGCTCCCTAGGCAAGGCAAACTGGTTACCATCCGGTTTCAACGCTGCTCCAGGCTTCGTCAACTGTGACCAGGCTGCCTTCAGCCAGGCGTTAACCAAATCAACATCAGCGGTATTTTCGGGGTTAAGATCGGCACCTAACAGCAACAGTTTGATCAAGCGCTGGGAGTAGTTACCTTTCCGTATCTGAGGCCAACGCTTTACTCGACTTTCGTCAGCTTCTTTGGATTCCGGGTTACGCAAGGTTTTCGTGGAAAAACGGCTGCCTATCCAGTCCTTCCAGCCCTCGTTCATCTGGATAAAAGTGTTCTCACGGACATAAAAGTCCAAAGCAACCTTGAGAAAATCGCGCCAATCCCCAAGCGTCAGCTCTTTACTCTCCCAGTGGCTCGGCGACTCCTGAACCTTATCCAGCCCCAGATAGTCGACCTTCACCAGCCCCTGGGTTTCCAAACTGTTCTGCCGTTTCGGCCGCCGCATGAATTCACGGAACAGCAGCATTTCAGCCAGTTTGTGCGGCCCGTCGGAGTCTTTGAAAATTTCTGGCTTTTGATACTTGTTGGCAAGCAGCATGGACCCTTTAAGATCTTCACGCTGCTTGAGGTCCTCAACCAGCTGTGACCAAGTCATAGAAATCAAGTTAGGCGCAGCCGGCGCGCCGGTGGCAGAGGCAAGCACTGCAGACAACCGTTTTACCTTGTCCTCTTCAGCCTTGGCTTCACCCAGCAGCCCAAGGTCACGATAAATCGCAACCTGCTGATTCGCTTCGGCGATAAGCTTTTCAATAAGCTCCGGTTTAAGGTCGCTCGGAACATTGGGCTGGGCTCCGTGGCTTCTCTGATTCCAGCTCAATGCTTGCACCACCAGCCCTCGCAGCCTGCTGCGTTCCGCTTCCTGCTGCATGCGGACCGACATGCGCGCCGTGCCCTGCCGGCTATCAGTAAAGGTAATGAGTCTGCGTCCCCTGCCCGGCAGAGACTGTCTCCCATAGCTGGGCAACTCCTCATCGCCCTCGTAGTCCTGGCAGTACTCCAAAACCGTGGGAACAGCATTGGCTACATAAAACGGGCCTCCAAGCATTGCTCGCCGGAATGGGAA
This sequence comes from Alcanivorax quisquiliarum, assembly GCF_023051175.1. Taxonomy (GTDB): domain Bacteria; phylum Pseudomonadota; class Gammaproteobacteria; order Pseudomonadales; family Alcanivoracaceae; genus Isoalcanivorax; species Isoalcanivorax quisquiliarum. The sequence goes on from NZ_JALKII010000002.1 coordinate 4,763, forward strand.
TGCCCCATGGAAGCCGCTGTAGCCACAACTTTTTCGGCTACATGAGACCGACTGGTCACTCACTCCAAGCCTGACGCTGGCACCAGACGAAATCTCGAATGCTCCGGTGTATATGTCGACATTGTGACGGCTGTATCCTTCACTGGCTGCATACTCAGTGCCTATCACTAACGGTGTACTGCTCAGAGACAGGTCATCTGACCCAACGCTGAGGTCTTCATCGTTTACTGTTTCGGACTGCAGGGAAAACTCATCTCCGCCCGAGCTGTCCCATTGAACCAGCTTCCCGCCCTTATCCCGCGCCAACAGATGTGGCTCATTACAATCATTACAGAACACCAGCTCAAAAACCGGGCTACCGCATGAGCAGACCTGTCGATGACTGACATACACATAACCGAAAGGCCAGTTATCCCGTAAGGGGGTGTCCTGCTTTGCAGTGCAGCCTTGATTGAAGCAAGCCCAGAGACCGTGCATGGTGCGCTGAAAGAAATGCGCTCGCAGTTTCAGGAAGGCGGGGGCGCTCTTGCTCGGCCGCGTCCCTGAACAAAGATCCAGCCAGCGCAAAATCTCATCCTGGGTATACGACCAACCCCCAACATTATTCAGCTGGGTAGTCATTTCAGTCAGCTTCAATGGTCGGGGAGTCTTTACCACTAAGTCTCTCAGTGCCCGTGCTTCTGGAGAGTGGATCAACGCCTCATAACGAGCAGGATGAATCTCAGCGTCATCCTGATCAGACGCTTCCATAACCTCCAGCTCTTCCAAAGTAATCGTTTTCTTCTGACAAGCGCTCAAGTCTGGGACGACGCGACGGCCACCCCAAACATCAATCCGCTCCACCGGTACGCCAGACAGGTCGGACAGAAACTGCTTCAGCTGCTCTGCCGCATCCTCGCCAGCAATTGTTGCGGAGGTCGCCACAAACCTGACGTCATCAGGAGTCACTCCAAAAGAGGTCATTACCCTGCGTAGCTGCAGCGCAAGTTCGGCTGCTTGCGACCCCATATAGGTATGCGCTTCATCCAGCACAATCCAGCGCAGGGATTTCTGTTGGCGGGAAATCTGCACAATGGGCGCATCAACCTGACGCACCATCATGTACTCGAGCATGGTGCCGTTGGTTACAAGAATGGGCGCGGGTTGCTCGCGCATCAATTCACGAGTCCGAATTTCGTTCGGCCTTTGCTGCTGTTCGGTCTTCTTCTTAGCTTTCAACTCCTCCGTATTACCGTTATACAGACAGTAGCGGATGCCAGAACCAAAACTCCGGGTCCAGGCATCCAGACGTTCACGCTGTGAGTTGATCAGTGCGTTCAGCGGGTAGAGGAACAATGCCCTTACGCCCACCAGCGGCTGGCTTCCTGCGCGCTGGTATTCGCGATAAAGATCATCAAGCACTGGCACCATGAAGCACTCAGTTTTACCTGAACCAGTACCGCTGGTAACCACTACGGAGTGCTTCTTTTCCAGCAAGGAGCGCCAACTGGCCAGCTGGTGAGTGAAAGGCTTCCAGTCTGCCCCAAAGCGATAACGACCATTCGCTTTGCTGTCCAGCGAGCTCACAATTTCCTTGCTCAGCAAGCCATTCTGGTCCGCGAGCTGAGCCATGGTGACATCGCTACTCTCCCAGCCGAAAGTCTGCTCAAACAAGGGGGTAGCGAGAAATGAGCCGGGCTTTCCGGGTTCCTGCCGCATGAGCTTGCCCAAATGTGCGCGCAGCCCGGCATCCGTAATACTCAGTACCCCCAGGGTAGACTCGGTGGTACGTGATAAGGCCTGCTCGACAAGTGTGGAGAAATACTTACTCATGGATTGGCGTTGCCTTCTCTGAATTTATAACGGCGTTCAACAAGCAGTACTGATATACCGAGTTGAACCAATTGGAGTCGAAATCCCGGACCTGGCGGAGAAAGAAAACGGCTTCACCGCTGTCTTCGAACACATCTGTAAACAGTGCATTACCGCTGGCTACAGCAGCAGCAAAGACGGGGAGGTAAACCACAGCATTCCGGTAGTCCATTTCCGGGGTAAAAGAAATTACGCTATCGGCCTGGCTCAAAGCCCAGCGCTTCAGTTTTGAACCACCAAACTCCGGCCACGTGGCGTCACTTCTGTCCCTTATCAAATCGCGGTACCAATCACGCACAATCGCGCTGAAAAACTCCCGAGGTACTTTGATATCAGGCCCGACAGCTTCATCCAAGAGGTAGCGCTGCACATTTTCACCGTATGCAGGGAAGACCTCCGATAGCCTGGAAAGCATTTTCCTGATCAGGCCCTCCGCGACTTCGTCAGCCAGCCCCCTGGATTTGAGTAGTCCTCCAAACCGCCTGGTAGCCATATGGATATCAGCCACGGGCATGAACTCCCATAACACCGGGAATTCGGCCTCAATCCGTCCGAGAAAAGCTGGTGCCATCTCGAACTTGAACAATGCCATCGACAGAGCCCTGGTGTTAGCCATCAGCGCCTTCCAGACCTCGAAGGTGGCCAGCGGGAGATACCCATAGCTGTCATACAAAGCCCGCATGAATTGCCAGCCACTATGCATGGGATTGATAGCCATAGCGTTCAGTACAGGAGTAAACGAACTGATCGGTGCCGCATGGTCAAACGTCAACACCGCTTTCTGCAGGCTCTGTGCGTCATCAGCTTGAGGGACAGGCTCCCAACCTCCAGCGATAAACAACGGCCTGAAAGAGACCTCTGACCCCGATTTGGGCACTACCAACCACGGGCCATTTTTTTCAATCAACGCTGGCAGCTCAAACTCCCCGGTAGGTACACCTTCAGTGCATCTTGGAACCAGCGATATCCCGCTACGCATCGGCTCATGCAACAACATCAATACCGGGTCTGGCAATTCACCACCGCCGCTCTGGTACTGACTGGCCATCAGCGTCTGAGTATCTGACTGGAGCTGCATGACGGCGGTATATCTTCGGATACGGTAAATGACATCCTGCCGATTGCCGAAAACCCTGAGCTCCACAACCTGGTCGATATCCGAATGCAGGGAAAGCAGATCGATTACCTGCTCACGGATGCTATGCAGGCTGATCTCCAACGGTCTCTCAGCCGCAGTATAGAACCAGCTGTAACTGGCATTTTTTGCTGCATGACCTTTGAGGGTCAGTTCAAGCCCGAACTTGGTGGGCGCTCCATTACGGCCAAAAAGGTATAGGCGGGTACCCAGCAATTCTTCCACGCAAATATCACGTTTAAGCGGCAGGCCCCTGGCATCGAAAGCCAAACAGCCTGAGCTCGGGAAAGGGACTACCAGGACAATCGGCTCCGCCAGAAGATTAGGAGTTATGGACAGATGAAAACAGACCGGCGGAATGCCCTCGCAGGATAAGCGTAGCTCTGCGTGACCGTCGCCTTTGAGCTGCTGCACCTGGATAGACTCATCAGCGATCTGCAACAAGCACGGCTGCTGTGTGTAGACCAGCACACTGCCTTGCCCCGGGCTTTCCCCGCTACGCAGCTCTATACGAAAGTCTGCAGGTAGTATTCCGACTTTGCGGCGCAATAAGGTGTCGCTGCTGCGATTGCGCACCGCGAGATACTGGGAACCGAGCATTTCTTGAAGAACACCGCTACCCGCCAGTTTGCCGCCAACATACAGCTGACCACCTTGCCCGTGCAGCTCATCCGTTGTCCCCGGCCAGTTTGCTTTGGGGAGTCCGACAAAGGTAAGCGCCGGCCTGGCCTCCCAGGGCAATCTGACGCCGTCAAGCTCAAGCCCTAGCCCTGCCCCAACGGTGCGCCCAGTACGGATGCTGTAGCTGTCGGCGTCCCCGCACTCAACCTGCAGCTGCGCCTTACCTCGCACTCTGATGGCAGAACACGAGCAGACACCGGGCATGGGGGAAATACCCACCTCACCCTCGCCCCGCTCCAATTCCTTGACAGTGCTTTCGGGTGGCAGAACTACCAACACATCCTCGCTGCCTGTGCTGAAGGAGGCCTGACCACACAGCTGCCAACGGTTATTGGCAGGTTCAAAGCCAATTGGCACCTCGCCCAGTGCAACGATACTCCCCCGAATGGGGATGGCCCCAATCACCATTCCACCAGCTACTGCCACCAAACTCAGTGGTGAAGATACATCGCTGCGTTTAGCCATTACCTCACGCTGTCGCAGCCTGATTGTAGCTACCGCGCCATCAACCACAGCGTAGCCTGGCCCCAACGCTGCAATCACCTGCCCGGCCTCCATAAGCGCTAGTTCAAAACGGGTAGTTGAAGGCGTAGCTGATAAGGAAAAGCGAACTTCTGCAGGCAACGACACCTGCACTCTCAATATGTCAGGCTGCCCCTCTTGCCAGAAATGCAGGCAAGCCCAGGCCCCTGCCGCCCTGCTGTGCCGCTTTCGTTCACTCGTTGCTGTCTTGAGTAAACCATTCAGCAACTCGCTGCCGGTCTCATTATCAAGAGGAAGGGGGAAGAGCTCACGCCACTTGGGGTTCTGCGCATTCAGATGGGCAACAGGCTCGCTGACTTGCTCCAAACTGTAATCACGCACCAGGGCCAACAGCTGATCGGCCATCCGCGCGATCAGCTCCACTGATGGGGGCGACGAAAAAACCTGGGGAAGGTTTGCTGTTTCCAACAACTTCTCGACCTGCTGAAGGGTGCTATGCCCCATCAACTGCCACTGGTCATTCTGTTTCAGCACGCGGTTAAACAGCGTGTAAAAACGGCTACCCTCTTCCCGCAGCACTTGGAAAGGCAAGCCGCCCTCTGCAAACAACGAACCCAGAAAGTTGCGCCGCTCCGACTCGTAGGAATGCACCGGCCGCTTCCAATAGCCTTCCAAGCCTCGCGGGATGGCTTTGCTCAAATCAATCGCGGACAGCCTGTAACCCAACACCTGCCAGATCGGCTCCCAACTCCAACCGTGATCCGCTCGATACTGACGCCGGTACCATTCAGAGCAAAAAAGCACCAGGCAGGCGCAGCCTCCGGTGTCACTCACTGCCGCATCGAAGCTACCAAGGTTAGAAAGCAAATATTGCAGCTCCAGGTACTCTTCAGAGCTGCAGTGGTATTCGTAAAGCGCCCGCTGGTCAGGAGCTTGAAGCCCACGCCGCTGCAGAAATGCAGCAAGCCATGATGAACATTTGAAGACGGATTGAGACATGGCAACTTCCTTGGCTGGGCATCTAATCCCGACAAACGGGCTCAAAATCGCTGTTTCAGTTCGAGGTCTTTCTGGCTGAACGCCGCCTGCTGAGCATATACATAGATGGCCGGGGCGTTAACAGAAGACGTGTTCAATGCCGGGATGGCGATTTCGCCAGACTTGACCCAGCTCAGCAGGGTTTCGATCAGGTGTTGGTTAACCGAGTATTTCTGTGCCGACATACCGTATATCCCTATATTCGCGCTTAATTCTAAAAGCGATTCTCTCAACTACTCGCAACCAGCAAACCCGAATCGAACACGATTCTGTTTTCTGTATGCCTGCAGCCCTCACCCTCAAACCGATAGTTCCGGCACCCCCAGAACTCGCCATTTCGCCCCTTTCGCTGGGTCATTTCCGCACCACATTTAGGGCACGTAGGCACCCAACGCTGGCAGTCTGGATTAATACAAACCTTGAAGCGCCCAACGCGGCGCATTTGAGAGTCGCAATGTCCGCATCCTCGTTCCTTGTGAGCGCAGAGCGGGAATTTATTGCAGCCAAAAAACTTCCCAAACTGGCTTTGCCTCGCCACCATGGTTCCGGTCTTACACTTGATGCACTTGAGCATGTGCAACAATTGCTGGCTGAGCGATGTTGAGAACTCGTCCAGATCGAGCTTGTATTCGTTCTTCAACAACTCGACAACAAAAGCCGACGCGACGGCCATATCGGCGATCAGATAAGCACGCTGTCTTGCCCGAGTAAGGGCCACATAAAACAGCCGACGCTCCTCAGCGTAAGGGAAATCCTCTTGTGCCGGCAGCAATGCCTCCAGCAACGGATGCGTGGTTTTCTGCGAGGGGAAACCATGCTTGCCAGTCTCCAGACCGAGCAGCACCACGTAATCCGCTTCTTTGCCTTTGGCAGCGTGAATGGTGTGGCACTCCAGCGCTAACGTAGGGAAACTCGATGCGAGTCGCCGCAGTTCGCCTCTGTCTGGCAAGTTAAAGCCGTAGCGCCCAAGCAGATAAACACTGCTCCCAGGCTCGGCAATTTCTGCGATGCGGGCAATGACCTTCTCCAGCCGGCTTGGCTCCCCGGTGCCGTGTTTTGGCCGGTTGTCTTCCCTGAGCAGTGATACCGCGGGGCGTTTTACCTTTTTCAGCGTATTAAGCTGTTTCCTGACCTGGATCGGGTTTTCCAGAACGAAGCGCGTCGCCACATCACTGATGCTGTTATTGAAGCGGAAAGTCAGATCAAGGGCCGTTACTTTGGTCGTGCCAAACCGTTCACTAAATGCCGTTGTAAAGCTCAGATCACTGCCGGTGAAGCGGTAAATAGCCTGCCAATCGTCACCCACGCAGAATAACGAGCACTCCGGCACAGAGTCCCGCAGATACCTGATCAAGCGGGCACGCGCCTCAGAGATATCCTGGAACTCATCCACCAGAATATATCGCCACGGGCTACGGAAACGCCCTTCGCGGACGTACTCAATAGCCTTGCCAATCATGTCATCGAAATCGATATGCCCGGCGCTATCCAACAAGGTCTGATAGTCGTCCAGAATGGGCCGCAGCAGTGCCAGCGCAGCGTCCACCTGCTTCGGGTTCTTCGCGCGCTTGATCGCAGCCTCCACCTGCCCTTGCTCGTAACAATTAGCGCGGTAGCGCTTCAGCAGATCGGCCAGCAGTACGGCAAAGCTGTTGATTGCGCCAAATTCTCGTAATGTTTCGAGCACCGCTTCCGGGGGCAATTCCTGGTACTGAACACCCAGTGCGGCCAGCTGCGCGTCGATGGCATCAAACAGCCCACCTTCCATTAACTGATAGTGGTACAGCTCCACCAGGCGCGTACCTTTATCGGCATGCAACTGGCGCTTCCACGCCATACCCTGGTGGTACTGCTCGCGGTCTACATAGGGGGCGGTACCGCCCTGTCGGTCGATACCGTAATACTCGATGTAGATACCCTGCTCGGGCAGATAGAAATCCGGTTGGTATTGGCGATAAAGGGGGCTGGCTGTCTTGTGCTCGTAAGCAGGCTCATACTGATAGGCGATGCCCTGCTTGAACAAGTAGTTCGCCACCAGGCACTCACCCAGGCTTTTAACGGCCTCGCCTTTAAGCGTGCGGATATCATTGGCAAGGATGTAGTCGTAGTACTCCCCCTCTGACGCGAACTCAAAGGGGTTCGCCTCCGGGTACAGGTGGTGCTGGAAGTAATCAATCGCGAGCCGCTGGTACTCGGGGGTTTTGAGATGCTGCTCGAACCACTGGCTCACCTGCCAGGCCAGCGCCTTATCGTCTTCCGCCAAGGGTGAAAGGGAGGGTTGTTCGCCCTCTACCTTGGCAATAATCGTCTTACCCAGTTTGTGAAACGTACTGGTGGTGATACCGCACTTACCCAGCCGGTGATCGATGCGCTCCTGCATCTCCTTCGCCGCTTTGTTGGCGAAAGCCAGCATCAGAATATCTTCTGCCCGGGCCTGCCCACTTGCGATCAGGAACCCTGCACGGCCTACCATGGTGCTGGTCTTGCCCGTACCGGCACCGGCCAACACCAGGTTGTTATCCTCATCCACGACACAGGCAACGCGCTGGCGCTCGGTAAGCGGCTGGCTCTCTACCTTGTCGAAGAAGGCGCTGTTGCGCGCCAGCTGCCCATCGACGTATTGCTTGCGCAGCTTTTCCCAGTCCGCTTGCTGCCACCGGGTAACCGCTGCCAGCCACTTGAATGGGGTGACATCTACATCGCTGCACCACTGGGGCTCAGGCACACGCTGAAAACGCTGCAGGGCTTGCTCGGCCATAACCCTGGCTGCGTCCAGCCGGGATTGGCGGGGATAGCCTTTGTTCAGCAGGGCCCGGATCTTACGGACGACCTGCTCTATCTCGGGGGCCAGTTTGCGTAACCAGTGCGCTCGCAACCAGTGAAATAGCCGCTCACCGTCAGCCTTGCGCAGGCCAGGGAACACCTTTTCGCCGCAGTCCGTTTGCAGAACCAAACGGGAGAAAACGATCCCCTCGCGGAAGGTGGCCTCGTTAGCCAGTGACGTCGCCTCGATCAGGTAGTTCTCACCGTTCTTGGTCGTGACCTCCAACCCTTTGTCACCCAAAGTGAAGGTGGCCGCTTGCGCGCCAAACAGGCGCATCAACCAGTGCGGGGCGACATCTATCGATGAGGATTCAGCAGTCATAGTCAGCCTGTGAGCATGTGTCAGCGAAAGACACACTGAGCGCCTTGTCTATTCAACCGAACCTGAGCCCTTCAAGGCGGGTCGATTGGCCATCGTCATAGCGGTCGACGATGCCGGCTATGGCTTCGTCGATGGTAATGAAGGTGGTGGTGCGGTAGCCGCGAAAATGGGTGAGTTTGACGGACTTGAAGCGCATGGGGATTTCCTTATCTACAGCTGGCCGGAGAATGCTTTTTGGCTTAGTGAAGAAAAAGCGTCACTGAACCCGCCACAGGAGGAATTTATTTTTACCTGCACATCAAGCAACTTTCGTACGACTGACCTAAATCTTTCTTGCTCCGACAGTGATGGGATTGGGATTTCCAACTCTTTCAAACGCCCTAAGCTAATTCGACCACGTGTCTGCCCCCTGACCAAACCCGCAGCACTTTCAACAAGTGATGGGTTATTTAATAGCCAGCAAATATACTCAGCCAGAACTTTATCATCCGACGGTCGAAACAGAAGGCAGTCAGCTTTATTCAATGCGGCGCTAAGTCCCTCTGGGATTATGCACGCTCTAAGGTTGGGATCACCGAGAGTACCAACAATCACATCTCCTGGTTGGCAATGATTCCTGGGCAAACTTTGATAGTGCTCTTCCGATATAAAAGCCAAATCATCATCCAGCAAAGACCCGACGCCAATATTTTGCAGCCGAATTACACGAACACCCTCTTCTACATAGTGGCTTGATTTGAGATTTGAGCCAAAGGGTCCATCTGTAAATTTCTCGGCGACATCTGGTAAGGCCGCTCTCGGCCACCCCTTCGGATTGGTCACCGGGTCGCCAAACATGTCCAGAAACACAGCGCGGAGGAAGTCGTCGGCGAGCTGGATGGCTTGCTGGCGTTTGCGGCGGATGGCGTCGGCCTTGTCGAGGATGGCGGCGATGCGTTTTTGTTCGGGCAGGGGTGGGAGGGGGATTCGCGTGCTGTACAAATCATCTCTGTTCAAGCCAGGAATCGATGTAGTGATCGTCTTCTCTGCCAAATTCGCTCGTTTCAATGCGTAGAACAAATAACGAAGATCAATAATTTCTTGATCGTGCAGCTGTAAATAGAACGCAGTATCAATCACCCAACCGCCGTCTGGAGCCCAAACGACCTCACCGACAGAACCCTTACGCCCAATTATTAATGTCGGAAAGTCCACCACACGCTCGCTGTGCTTACCTACCTGCCCCGAGCTTCCGAAAACGCTGTAACTTCCCCTCTCATCTCGGTGTTCTTTTTTGAGGGCCTTGCCATAATGAGCAACAGCAATATCTTGGACTCGCACGGTAGACCAACTCACAACATCCCCTCCAACTCATCCAGATCCGCCATAATCTCCCGCTCCAACGCTTTCAACCGCTGCAGTATCACCTTCGGGTCTTCGTATTCCTCTTCCTCGTAAACCACCTCCTTGTAGCGGTTGATGGACAGGTCGTACTTGTTGGCGGCGATATCGGCGGCGGGGACGACAAAGGCTTTCTGGGTCCTGTCGCCAAAGATGGTGTCGATGCTGGAGGCCTTGAGGTTGCTTTCAACCATCTGCCGGTACTTTTGCCACTGGGCAATGGCATCCGGCAGGTCGTTGCTGCCCTCGCCTTTCAGTTCGGTGCGTTTGTCATCCAGCGAATAGCCGTCGGCCTGCAGGTCGTAGAACCATACCCGCTCGGTGCTGCCGCCCTTGGTAAACAGCAGAATGGCGGTACTGACGCCGGCGTAGGGTTTGAACACGCCGCTGGGCAGGCTGACGATGCCTTCCAGCTGGTTGTGTTCCAGCAGCGCCCGCCGCAGTTGCTGGTGGGCTCGGGAGGAGCCGAACAGTACGCCATCGGGTACGATCACGGCGGCGCGGCCGCCGAGCTTGAGCGAGCGCAGGATGTGGGCGACAAACAGCAGCTCGGTCTTCTTGGTCTTGACCAGCGCCAGCACGTCGGGGTTGACGTTGGCTTCGTCCAGGCTGCCCTTGAACGGCGGGTTGGCCAGTACCACGTCAAAGAAGTTCTCTTCCTGCTCTGGGTAGTTTTCCTTGATCGATTTGCTCAGGGTGTCCTGGTAGCGGGTGTTTGCGCCGTTCACCCCATGCAGCATCATGTTCATGCTGGACACTCGCAGCATGGTGGTATCGAAGTCGAAGCCCCAGAACATGTGCTTGTTGATATGTTCCCGGTAGGGCTCCAGCAGGTCACCGGTGTAATGCCGGTTACCGTCCTCGTCGGTGATGATGCCCGCCTCGCTGGAGTATTGGCGATTGAGGTATTCCATGGTGCGGGCGAGAAAGCCTGCGGTACCGCAGGACGGATCGCAGATAACATCGGTAGGCTGAGGGGCAATCAGTTCGATCATCGCGTCGATGATGTGCCGGGGCGTGCGGAACTGGCCGTTGATGCCGGCGGTGGTCAGCTTGCTCAGCAGGTATTCGTAGATATCGCCCTTCACATCGCTCTGAGTCAGGGGAAGGTCGTTGACCATCTCCACGGCGGAGGTCAGTACCGACTCGTTCTTGATCTCCAGGTCGGCATCTTCCATGTATTCGCCGATATGCCCCAGGCCTTCCAGGGCGCTGCCCTCTTCTCCCAGCCCGTCGGTCTGCTCGGACTTTTTACCCAGTTTGGCGAAGTACGGGTAGACCTCGTTCTTGAGGTGCTTATGCAGCTCCTTGCCGCTCATGTTGCGGAAGTTCTTCCAGCGCAGCAGTTGGCCATCCGGGGTATTGGGGAACAGTCGGTCGAAGGCCTTGCCGGTGCGGTTGGCCTTGCGCTCGGCGACGTCTTCCTGCATGTCGAGCATGCGGGCGAACATCAGGTAGCTGATCTGTTCGATCACGGTCAGCGGGTTGGTGATGCCGCCGGTCCAGAATTTTTCCCAGAGTTTGTCTATGTCGTTACGGATTTTGCCAGTGAGCATGGGTGATTCAGTTATCCTGTTGTGGTGTATCTGATTGGTATCGGGCGGCTGCTTCCTTCAGGCGCAGCACTCTTTCCCGTTCGCGCTCCAGTTCCCGGGCCAGTTCCTCTTCAGAGGGCAAGGCCGTCAGGTACTTGGAAGCGAACAGTTGTTTGCTTTCGCTGAGTACGGAGTATTTGGCGACGGTGTTGTTGCGCTCGCTGCACAGGATCAGCCCGATGGTCGGGTTGTCGTCGGGGCGGCGTTTGTGTTCTTCGTACATGCGCACATACATGTCCATCTGCCCTACGTCCTGGTGGGTGAGCTTGTGCATTTTCAGGTCGATCAGCAAAAAGCACTTGAGATGGAAGTTGTAGAACACCAGGTCGATGTAATAATCGCCGTCGTCGGTGCGAATGCGCTGCTGGCGTTCGACAAAGGCAAACCCCTTGCCCAGCTCCAGCAGGAACTGCTGCAGGTTGGAGATGATGCCCTGTTCGAGGTCACTTTCCTGCCAGGTTTTATCCTGCAGGTTGAGAAAGTCGAGGATGTAAGGGTCGCGCAGGTAATGTTTGGGATCATCCTGCAGCGGTTCGGTTTTATCCTGTGCTTCCTGCTCGACGATGGATTTATCCTTGCTGGCGAGCAGGCGTTCATAATACAGCGTGCCGATCTGGCGCTCCAGTGCGCGGACGCTCCAGTTCTCGTCCGCCGCCTCATCCACATACCACTGTCTGGCAGCAGGGTTTTCGATGCGCATCAGGGTTCGATAGTGGCTCCAGCTCAAAACACTACGCAGTGTGTAGTGTTTTGGGAAAGTCAGGTAGAACTGCCGCATATTGCGCAGGTTACCCACATCGAACCCCTTGCCAAACTCAGCCTGCAAGCGCTCTGACAACTGTTTGAGCTGCTGCTTGCCGTACTCGGCACGCTCCTGCCCTTGCTGCTCCTGCTCCACAATCAAACGACCGATATGCCAGTAGGCCTGCACCATGTGTTGGTTTACTGCCTGCCTGACCTGTTGCCGGGCCTGGGCTATCACTTCGGCGATGGATTGATACAGGCCGTTTTGGATCAGTTCCTTATCGGTCATGCTGTGCCTCCTGCCTGATAAAGGGCTTGAGCACTGCGATCAGGTCACCCACATCATCAGGCGTGAATACGCCATCAATGCCCTCATGGGAAATACTGTCGAACGGCGGCTCGTAGAGTTTGTCCACGGCAATGCTGCCGTACTGGGCTATGTAGTTCTTCAGCAGGTTCATGAAACGCACCTGCTGGGCGGTGAGGTTCGGGTGCTGGTGCAGGAACTGCTTGAAGTGCTCTTCGACGGCTTCGGGGTCAAGGCCTATAATTTCCCGCACGGTGAGGTGCAGTTGGTCGGCGGTGCGGCCGTAGAACTCGTTGAGCACCTCCAGGCTGACGCCCGGATGACTGGTCAGGATGGTTGAGGTGAGCGTTTTCAGTTCGGACTCGGCAATGGGCTGGCCCTGGTGAATTTTCTGCAGTGTCGGGTTGCCAGCCACCATAGCGTCGAGTATGTCCTTGAGGCGGCGGCGATAGAGCATCGCCTCGTTAGCACCGGCGATGCGCATTTCCCGCACGAACCTCTTCACGCCCCCATCCGCGGTTTTCGTTCTCCGTGTCTCGTAGAGACCTCCGCCGCCACCGCCACTACGGTACTTCATGATGCCGCGCAGCTCCGTGCGGGTATGCTCCAGGCGGTGGATGCTCGGCTGCTGCCAGAACTCGGCGCTTCGCACTTCTGCAATGACGGCATCCTTCTGGCGGACGGCGCCGATGTTCACCGCCAGCTTGTCCAGCTCGGCCAGTAGCTCGATCTTGCCGTCCTCGAAACAACTGGCCTGCTCCACCATGCAGCGCTGAATACCAGCAACCAGCCGATCGAAAGCAGTGGCGTGCTTGTCGCGCAACACCCGGGCCGCCATCAATGGCGCAATGACGGTCTCCAGCAGATGCTGCGTTCTGGCGCTGAATTCCTGCAGCTGCGAGGTTTGCTGCAGCTGGTGCACGGTGCGCAGCTCACGCCTTACCGCAATGCTGGTATCCGGCAGATCGTTGATATCCGCCGACAGCAGGTCGATGGCCACATCAAAGGCGGCGGCATGATTGTGCTTGACCGCGGTCTGCGCCAGTTGCAGACGCGCTTCGAAGGCGGTCTGCAGCAGTGATTTGCCGCCGGTGTCCTCCGGCTCCTGATACTCCTGCTCGAAGTAGTCGAAGTTGCCGTAGTGGTCGAAGATCAAAAATTCGGTCTTGTGTTTGCCCGGGCCAAACAGGTTGGGCCGCAGGCGGGTGCCCCGGCCGATCATCTGCCAGAACTTGACCCAGCTCTTGACCGGTTTGGCGAAGACCAGGTTGACCACCTCCGGCACGTCGATGCCGGTGTCGAGCATGTCGACCGAGATCGCAATGCGAAAGTCGTTGTCCGGCTTCTTGAATTCCTTGATCAGGCTCTCCACATGGGGGATCGCGTTGTGAATGACCTTGCAGACCCTGCTGCCATATTGCGGGTAGAGCTTGCAGAACAGCTTTTCCAGGTGCTCGGCATGATCCTGACGCTGGGCGAAGATGATGGTCTTGCCCACCAGGGAGCCGGTCTCGTCCCTGATGCCGTTGTTGATCAGGTTTTCGAGGATGATGCGGTCGGTGTCTTCGCTGAAGATCTTGCGACCGATGTCCTTGCCTGCGATGGTGGTTTGCCGCGCCTCTTCTTCGCCAAGATCCTCCTCCAGCTGGCGCTGCTGCGCTTCTGTGAGCTGACTGTAGTGAATACCGTCACGCAGGAAGTCGGTGGTCAGATCCTTGACCCGAAAGGGCACAAGATAGGGTGGATCATTGTTGATCGCGGCATCCAGCCCGAACTCGAAGGTAGGGTCGGTGGTTTCACAGTCGAACATGTCGAAGGTGTTGCGGCTGATGAATTTCACCGGCGTGGCAGTCAGCCCAACCTGAAGGGCATCGAAATAATCGAACAGGTCGCGGTACTTGTTGTAGATGCTGCGGTGGCTTTCGTCGGCGATGATCAGGTCGAAGAAGCCCACATCCAGCTGGGCAAAGCGGTTCATCATGCCCGGGTAGGTGGCGATGTAGATGCGCGCGGTCTGGTCGACCTTGCCGCTTTCACCGATCACACAGCGCGGCTCGCTGGGCAGGTTTTGCTTGAAGGCGTCATCGGCCTGCACGCGCAGCTCTTTGCGGTCACAGAGAAACAGCACACGTTTGGCCCAGCCGGTTCGCAGCAGCAGCTCAGCCAGGGCGATGGCGACACGGGTTTTGCCGGTGCCGGTGGCCTGGATGATCAGTGCCTTGCGCCGCTGATTCTGGAAGTGGGCGGCAACGGTCTTGATCGCCTCAATCTGGTAGGGTCGGTCGGCGATGCTCAGTTCCGGATTGAAGCGTTCCAGCTCTTTCTCGCGGTAGTTGCGCTGATATATCAGGTATTCGAGGCTGTCCTGGCTGTAAAGGCCATACACGGGTCGATAGGTGTTGTACTGGGCATCGTCCCAGATGAAGGTTTCATAGCCATTGCTGTAGAAGATGACCGGACGCTGCAGCCCCATTCGCTCGAACCCATCGGCATACAGCCGGGCCTGCTCGCGGCCGGCCTGCAGGCTGACATTGCCGGACTTTTTGGCCTCGATCACCGCCAGTGGCTGGCCGTTGTCACCCCACAACACATAGTCGGCGTAGCCCTTGCCTGACGGGTTATCCGGAAAGTCGACTTCGACCTCCAGGCCCACCTGCGCCGGGTTACTGACATCCCAACCCGCCTGCAGCAGCATGGCGTCGATCATCAGCGCCCGCGTCTTGGCCTCGTTCCATTGCAGGCTGTCGGCAACCTGTTGGCTCTCACGCTGGCGTTTCTGCTGATCGGGGCGAGCCGGGGGCTGGAGCTTCTCCAGGCCGCGGGTACGCTGCTGCTCCAGCTCGGCAATCACCTGCTGCAGAGCTTCCTGCTTCTGGTCTAGTTCCTTTTCATAGGCCGACACCGACTTCTGCAGGCCCACCAGGGTGGCCGTGGGATCGGGCACCTCAACAAACTCGGGAATACTGGCTTGCAGTACACCGTAGTATTTGACCGCCATGTACATGGCCAGCTGATAAGCAGTCTTGAGCGCCAGCTGGGCGTTAAGCAAATCCCCCTCGGCACCATGGGCAGCATCGTTACCTTGGATTCGCAGAAAATTAATTTGATGAATCAACGGCTTACTGGTGCAATCCGCAAACACTGGGCTTTTCACCAGCTCATAAAAGCTGGCCTGGGGCAGGCGAGGAAGAGCCTCTTCCTTATAGATGGTCTTGGTCAGCTCTTCTGCGAAACTGCGCAGGCGAGTCAGGGCGCTGCCGGGGTCGATGTGCAGTACCGCTTCAGCCAGGCCCGCCAGAGTGGCCAGCGATTCGTTGCCGGGGCGCAGGAATTCGAAATTCACCGAGGTCATATACGTTATTCTGTCCATGCTGCATCAATAGCGAACATCGTGAGCGAAAATCGTGCCAACGCTAATCAATGTCGTATTTTTCCATCCAGTTGCTCAGCGGCTGCTGGCTTTTCAGCCCCAGTAAGCTGGCAGCCTGAGTCTTGTTCCCGGCAGTGTGCGCCGGCGCTTGCCGCAGATACGAGCGCACAAAATCCCCCAGCAAGGCTTGTATATCAATACCTTGGGAAAAATCAGGGCGTTGCCTGGTCTTGCAGGCCCGGCATTTCAAATAACGCACTCGCCATATTCCGGGGTTTGATAGTATCACCCCCGCACCAAAGTGCAGCTCGCAGCAAAGCAGCCTGCCATTCCCTGACGTTCCCGGGCCACTTATGCCGAAGAATAATATCCTTTGCGTCTGCGGAAACTTTCTTACCGACCAGAGCAGGGCCCCAGCGCGGTCAGCAGCACGTCGCACGATAGCAGCAGATCGTCCTCTCGCTGTCGTAAAGGCGGCGGTTGAAGAACTCCCACGGCCACACGATAGAACAGATCCTCCCGAAAACGCCCCCCGGCAACATCTACCATCAGGTTTCGATGCGTAGCTGCTATCAGCCGCACATCGACGCGCAGTTCCGCCGCACCACCTACCGGCGTACAAACGCCCGCTTTATGGGAAACCCTTCTGTTCGTGAAAGACCGCCAGCTGAGGCTGGACGGGAAGACGTCACGCCAACCCTGAAGCGGAACCAGATCCTGCGGCTGCTTCTGTATCGACCACAGCTGGCGGGGCTTTCTACCACCCCCATCTGAGCCCGGCCCCCGCCAACCTCTGCTACTCACATCACACCAATCTAATTAATAGATAAAAATCCATCAAATTTATGCCTTATAAGATAACAAAACAGATGGATAATTATCTCATCTACTTCAAAGGTAGTGACCGCATCCAGCCAGCCCGGCAGCAGCTGCCGCCGGCGGCGCAATCCACCGATACACCGATGAAAGGAAGGCGAATAATGACGAAGGTACTGGTGCTTTATCACTCCATGTATGGCCACATCGAAACCATGGCGCAGAAGGTGGCCGAGGGGGCTGGCAGTGTTGACGGTGTGGAGGTCACCCTCAAGCGAGTGCCTGAAACCATGCCGGAAGAGGCATTCAGGAACGCGGGCGGCAAGGTGGAGCAGGCGGCCGAAATTGCCTCGCCGGCCGAACTGGCGGAATACGATGCCATCATCATCGGCACCCCCACGCGCTTTGGCAACATGTCTGCCCAGATGCGCAACTTTCTTGACCAGACGGGTGGTCTTTGGGCGCAGGGCGCGCTGGTGGGCAAGGTAGGCAGTGTGTTCACCTCCACCGCCACAGGTGGCGGCCAGGAGATGACGGTTGCTTCGACCTGGACCACGCTCGCGCACCACGGAATGATCATTGTGCCGATCGGCTATGCGCACCCGGCCATGGCGGATATTTCGCAAGTGAGCGGCCGGATGCCTTATGGCGCATCCACCATTGCCTACAGCGATGGCTCACGCCAGCCGGATGCCAACGAGCTGGCTATCGCTCGCTACCAGGGCGAGCTGGTGGCAAAAACCGCAGCCAGACTCAAAGCCTGATTCGCTCCGGGCTGGCCGATTCTCGGCCGGCCCTCTCTGCACCCTACACGCTGCACCGCACACGCTGCACCACACACAACCCGCTCTCTGCTGCCTTGCACTGACAGGCCGGCAACGCACTCCGCCACGGTATTTCTCCTCTCGGCTCACGGCGGTAACCGCTCGATAACACAGGGAGGTAACCCATGTTCATTCTTCGCCTTCGTCATGGCCTGGCCCTGCTTGCTTTGATCAGCTTTGACCTTACCACGACTGCCAGCGCAGCAAGCCTGTCCGGCGCCCTGGGTGTCACCGGCCAGGGCGATGCAGTGGTGCGCGCCGATACGTCATTCAAATGGACATCTCGCTGGTTTGAAAGTGATCGCGGCAGCCTGACGGGCTACTGGGATGCTGCTTACACTTACTGGGCTCGCGGCAAGCATTATCGCGCCGCGCACTCGCTCTCTTTCAGCCCGGTGCTGGTGTATGAATTCAATACGCGCCACAGCTTCACGCCGTATGTGGAATTCGGTATTGGTGCAGCGCTGTTTTCCAAAACCAGAGTGGGCGAACAGAAGCTCGGCAGCGCCTTCAACTTCGAGGATCGCCTGGCCTTTGGCCTGGCATTGCCGGGCCAGCAGCGAGTAGGCATACGGGCCATCCATTACTCCAATGCCGGGCTGAACCATCCGAACAAAGGCATCGAATCCTACTCGCTGTTCTATAGCCGGGCGTTCTAGCGCTGATTTAGCGCGGGCGCAAAACTAACGCCTCTGACATCTGAAAGCACTTGCGGGCCTAAGCGCCTGCGACCCAGTGTCTGCGACGCCTGCCGATTCGTGGCTCTTGCTGATCGGCGACTTCTGACGATCTGTGACCTCTTTCAATCTGGGACTGGCGCCGACCGGCTGTTTTTACCGGCTGCGGCTACGGCCAGCACAGTCTCTTCACCTACTGACCTGCTCGGGCAAGAAAAACCGGAAGCGACGGCGTGCCACGTTAGCCCTTGCCGCTGCTCTGAGCCACATGGCGGGCAAAGTTGTCCAGAATGGCCTGCCACCCCTCACGTTGCTGCGCGATGGAGTGAATCTGCTCAGCCTGGAAGGTGACGCGCACACGCACTGCTCCGCCCATGGGTAGAAATTCCACGCGAGCGGTGCGGCCACCGAATTCGTATTCGATCAGGCGATGTGGCGCGATGCGTGTGTAGGTGCCGGCGAAATCAAAGCCTGCGCTGCCATCCTTGGCCTCCATGCGCGACGAAAATGTGCCGCCCTCGCGCAGATCCACAGTGGCGGCAATGGTGTGCCAATCCTCCGAGGCACTGTTCCATTGCATGATATCCGCTGGCGTGGTGTAAGCATGCCAGACCACATCCGGCGGCGCGTCGGCCAGTGTTTCCACGGTAATTGTTTCCATGCTCATAACGCTCTCCCTGCTTCGCGCAGCTAGTGGTTGATCTCCGGCTCTACCAGCCGGGCAAGTTTTTGCAGTGATTCCTGCCAGCCGAGATAGCAGGCATCGGCGGGTATCACATCGGGCACACCCTGCTGCTGTATCACCAGCTCGGTGCCGAACGGCACGGCCTTCATTTCTACCGTTACCGTTATCTCGCCCGGCAGGCCGGGATCATCAAACACGTCGGTGTAGACCAGCCGCTCATTCGGCACCAGCTCAAGATAAGTGCCGCCGAAAGAATGACTTCGCCCGGTGGTGAAATTACGGAAAGACATTCGGTGCTGGCCGCCTTCGCGTGCATCAAGCTGCTCCACAGTGCCGAGAAAACCGAAGGGCGGCAGCCAGCTGGCCAGTGCATCCGGCTCGATAAAAGCGCGGTAGACTTTTTCAGGGCGGGTGGCGATCACGCGGTGCAATCGAATGGTGTTTGGCATGGTGCTCTCCTCTGAGCTTGCCTCTGAGCTTGCCTCTGAAATTTCCTTTTCCTCTTTTAGAATCAGCCGCGATGTTGCTCCGCCTGCGGCTGGAACAGCATTTGCAAATAACGGTACAGGTGATCGATGCTATCGGCGGCCACCTTGGCGCCGCCGTTCGCCTTGGCCAGAATGAAAGCGCCCTGTAGCACCGCCTGGGTGTGCAGTGCCAGTGATTGCGCTGTCCAGGCTGGCGTGAGCCCACGGCTCTCCATCGCCGCCTGGATATCGTCCACCAGCGTTGCCGCGTGGTTGCTGATGCTCAGCGCGCAAGCCTCGCGCAGCGCAGGCACGCTTTGATACGTCTCCTGCACCATGGTGCCCACAAGGCAGGTGAACTCCGGCAGCTCGCCCTGCAACAAGGCTTTGCGAAATTCGACGTATCCCAGCACCCGCTCCAGCGGATCAGGGAGTGTGTGATAAGGTGCGGCCGCGAACAATGCGCCCGTCATTTGCGACCAGTGCTCAGCCGCCGCCACACCCAGCGCGTGCTTGCTTTTGAAATGGTGGAAGAAGGCGCCCTTGGTGACGCCCGCAGCGGCGCACAGCTCATCCACCGTGGTGGCGGAATAACCTTTGCTGCGAATGAGCATCAAGGCTGCATCAAGCAGCCGGGCGCGGGCATCCGCTTTCTGTGGGGCTCGGGCCATCGTTACCTCTCCTTGCTTGTGCAGAACATACCAACCGGTCGGTATTTTCGTCAACCTCGGCGGACGTGCGCCGTCACAGCAGCTCGAAGGCGGCATCGGGAGAGGCTGAAAAGCGGGCTGCCATGGCGGGAAAGCGGTAGCAACGCCGTAGAGAGACAAGAGAAGACAACATGAGTGCGCGGCACAGTGGCAATAGCGGGACAAGCGAGGGTCTGAGGCACGGCTCAGAAGCCAAACTCAGAGGCGAGAGTCAGAAGCGGAAGCCAGAGACGAGCTGGAGACGAACCAGAGGCGAGAGCAACACGGCAGGCACGCCGCCGAAAGCAGAAACCGGACGAGCAACCCGCTGGCCACCGGCTGCCCGGAGACAACTGAAGGCGGCACGGCGCGCACCGCCGCGCCACCCTCCATCACCGGCTCATGCGGTGAGCTTCACCGTCAACTTCGCGACGTGTTCACCCTGATAGCGGGCAATCTCAAGCTCGCGTTCATCCGGTTGCCGGGAGCCATCGGCGGCGGCGATGGTGGAGGCCCCGTAGGGTGTGCCGCCGCCTACCTGCGAGATATCGGAAAGCTGGGGAATGGTGTAACCGATCGGCACGATGACCATGCCGTGGTGGGCAAGGGTCGTCCAGGTAGAAGTAATGGTCATTTCTTCACCGCCGCCCGTGCCCGTGGACGTGAACACACTGGCCACTTTGCCCGCCAACGCGCCTTTCACCCACAGGCCGCCGGTCTGGTCGAAGAAGTTGCGCATCTGCCCGGACATATTGCCAAATCGGGTCGGCGTGCCAACGATGATTGCATCATAATCGGCCAGCTCCGTCGGCGAGGCGATCTCTGCCTTTTGATCAACCTTGCCACCGGCATCCCGAAACAGATCAGCCGGCATGGTCTCGGGCACGCGCTTGACCGTCACCTCTACTCCGGCCACAGAGCGCGCCCCCTCTGCCACTTTGTACGCCATTGTTTCGATATGCCCATACATCGAATGATAAAGCACCAGTATCTTTGCCATGTTTCACAAACTCCATGTTGTTGAACCATGCATTAGCCCAGGCGGCTTGTCTCGCCCGGCACAGGCATCTCCCACCATACTCCTTGCGTAGCGCGGCGGCAGCCCGAATCAAGCGCTTCGGATAGTTAGCCCGAGAGCGCTGGTTTGCACCTTTAAGCGGAGCGTTCCATGCTATGCGCCTTCGTTTCTGGCTCGGACTTCAGGCCCCATGACCGTCACCCCCTTTTTATACCGCTGCACTGTGACACCCCGCTACACTGATATCGATACCTGGCGGCACATCAACAATTCGCGGCTTTACCAGATTCACCAGGAAGCGCGCATCCGTATGCAGATTCACCTGTTCGGCGAGGATGCCTGGTTCTCCGATGGCATTCGCCTGCGGCCGGCTCGCAGCCGTACTCAGTATCAGCGCATGAGCTGGTACGGCAGCGATATCGACGCCGAAGTGCGGGTGCTGGATTGCGATGCTGAGAGCGTTCATCTGCGCAGCGAACTGTTCCAGAACGGAGAGTCGGTGGGCTATCAGGAATGTGTGATGGTTGCGCTGGCCAAAGGTAAGCGAGTGCCGCTGCCAGCCGAGATCCGCGCCACGCTGGAAGCGCATTGCGCCGCAGCGCCTCAGCCCATGGCGGCGACGGATTATCCATCTTGCCTGCCGCAGGCGCCGGCTTTCCCGCTACGGCAATCGCTGACGCCGCGCTATGAAGATCTGGATGCCGACAGCCAGCGTAGTGAAGCGGCGCTTGGGCGCTACATTGAACAAGCTCGTTTCGGCAGCATGCGTGGCATGGATCTCGGCGGCGCCGGCATCGTCATCGCCTCGGCGGACATTACTTTTCTTGATTACCGGGCCGGATGGACGCCGGTCGAGCTGGCTTCCGGCATACACCATATCGGCAACCGCTCGTTCAGCATTCTCGGCTGTGTTTCGCAAGACGGCACGGTGCAGGCATTGGCGCAGAGTGTGATGGTGCTGGTGGATCGCAACAGCGGGCGCCCGGTAGCGATGCCGGCAGTGCTGCGGGAGCAATTGGAAGCGTGGCAGGCCCGCACACCCGGGCCTGCCTCGAAGTAACGACTCAGGCGCGCTCGATCAGCATCGCAATCCCTTGCCCGACGCCTACGCACATGGTGCACAGCGCATAGCGCCCGCCGGTGCGTTGCAGTTGCAGTGCGGCGGTCATGACCAGGCGGGCGCCGGACATGCCCAGTGGATGGCCCAGCGCGATGGCGCCACCGTTGGGATTGACGCGCGGATCGTCGTCGGCAATGCCCAGCTCGCGCAGCACGGCCAGTCCCTGGGCGGCGAAAGCTTCGTTCAGCTCGATCACGTCGATCTGCGCAAGGCTGATCTGCTGCCGCGCCAGCAATTTCTGCACCGCCGGCACCGGGCCTACGCCCATGATGCGCGGCGCCACGCCGGCGGTGGCCATGCCGAGAATTTTCGCGACCGGGTGCAGGCCACGCGCTTGCACCGCCGCCGCGCTGGCAACCAGCATGGCTGCCGCACCATCGTTCACACCGGAAGCGGTGCCCGCGGTCACGGTGCCGTTCTCGCGGAATGGCGCACGTAGCGCGGCCAGTTTTTCCAGGCTGGTGGCTCGGGGGTGTTCATCCGTATCGACGATCAGTGCCGGTTGCTTGCGGCGTGGCACACTGATCGGAACAATTTCTTCGGCAAAGATGCCGGCCGCTTGAGCACGGGCGGTTTTTTCCTGTGAGCGCAGCGCAAACAGATCCTGATCTTCCCGCGAAATGCCAAATTGCTCGGCCACGTTTTCTGCGGTTTCCGGCATGGAATCCACGCCGTACTGCTGCTTCATCAGCGGGTTGATAAAACGCCAGCCTATCGTGGTGTCTTCGATCTGCTGCCCGCGCCCGAATGCGCTCTCGGCCTTGCCCATCACATAGGGTGCGCGCGACATGGATTCCACGCCGCCCGCCAGCACCAGTTCCATTTCGCCGGCACGGATGGCACGAAAAGCAGTGCCGATGGCATCCATGCCCGAGCCGCACAAGCGGTTGAGCGTGGTGCCCGGCACCGAGGTGGGCATGCCGGCCAGTAGCGCCGACATGCGCGCCACGTTGCGATTGTCTTCGCCGGCCTGATTGGCACAGCCCAGCATCACTTCATCAATATATTCCGGCGCCAGGTCGCCGGCCTGCTCCAGCACAGCCTTGAACACGTGCGCAGCCAGATCATCCGGCCGCACGCTGGCCAGGCTGCCGCCGAACCGGCCTATCGCAGAACGCCGCGGATGGCAGATGAATACGTCGCTCATGATCACTCCTTTGCTTTGTTCAGCGCGGCGAGCTACGCCGTCGGGTTTCAGTGTCGCCGGCTGGCCGTGTTTATTGCGCCTGGCCGGCATGGTGTGCGGCGGTGCGCTCTTTCAGCTCGCGCAGCACGGTCAGTTCCTGTTCGGTGGGGGCGGGCGTGGTATCCAGTGTCTCGGCAAAACGGATTTCCCAACCGGTCGCTTCGATCACCTGCTCGCGTGTCACGCCGGGATGCAGGGCTGTCACGGTCAGCTCTTTGGTGGCCGGATCGGGTTTGAGCACGCACAGGTCGGTGATAACGACAGTCGGGCCACGGCCGATATTCGGCACGTTGTCACGCGCCTTGCCGTCGCGGCCAAAACCCACGGTGGTGATGAAATCCACCTCTTTGACAAAAGTTCGCCGGGAATGCGTCACGGTGATAAACACTTCTTTCGCGTTGGTGGCGATTTCCGGCGCACCGCCGCCGCCCGGCAGGCGCACTTTCGGCTGGCGGTAATCACCGATCAATGTGGTGTTGAGGTTGGCATAGCGGTCGATTTGCGCGGTGCCGAGAAAGCCGACGCTGATATGGCCGCCCTGCAACCAGTAGCGAAACATTTCCGGCACTGCCACGGTGGTCAGTGCCGATGCACACAGCTCGCCATCGCCGATGGACAACGGCAGCACATCCGGCCGTGTCTGCAAGGTGCCAGATTCATAAATCAGGGTCACATCCGGCGCATGCGTCAGGCGCGCCAGGTTAGCCGCCTCGCTCGGCAGACCAATGCCGACAAAACAGGTCATGTCGTTGGTCAGCGCACGCGCGGCGGTGATGCTCATCATTTCTGCGGAGGTGTATTCAAGGCTCATGATACCGCTCCTTCTTCGAAAACATTTTCCTGCAACCAGCTCTGAAAGGCGTCGCGATCGCGGGCGATTGCGTCCCAGCGTTTGTAGAAGGCGTTGTCGCGCTCGTAATAGCCCAGTGCATAGGAAGGCGCCGCCCCACGAGGCGACACGGCGATGGCAGTGATGGCCCAGGACGGCAACACGCAAGCATTGACCGAGGCGCCCAGATCATCCACCACTTCCTCGACGGTGACGATGCTGCGCTTGGCGGCGAGCACCGCTTCTTTCTGCACACCAACGATACCTTCCACCAGTACGTTGCCCTGCCGGTCGGCGCGCTGTGCGTGAACCACGGTGACATCCGGCCTGATCGACGGCACCGCGGCCAGGCGCTCGCCGGTAAACGGGCATTCGATAAAACGAATCTGATCGTTGACCTTCGGCAGATCACTGCCGATATAACCGCGCAGCACCGCCAGTGGCAGGCCAGCCGCGCCGGCCTCAAAGGCGCACGCCATGGCGGCGTGGCTGTGTTCCAGAATTTCCAGCGGTTGCGGCCAGCTTTTTTCAACTGCATCACGCAGCCGGTGCAACGAGCCGACACCGGGGTTGCCGCCCCAGGAGAAAATCAGCTTTTTCGCGCAGCCGGCACCGATCAGCTGGTCGTACACCAGATCGGGGGTCATGCGGATCAGTGTCAGATCACGCTTGCCCTGGCGGATGATCTCGTGACCGGCGGCAAACGGAATCAGGTGGGTAAAGCCCTCCATCGCCAGCGTATCGCCATCGTGGATGTGCCGGGCCACCGCTTCTTTCAAAGAGAGGAATTCCGCCATGGGCTGATCTCCTGTAGCTCAAAGACAATGTTCTTTATGCGAACATATGTTTAATATGCGAACATAATGCCGTGGCCGCTTCGGCGGCGTCAATACTTTTCGCCGCCTTTTGTGCAGTATCGGATTACTGTTCGCCCTGCGAACAACCTGTTAATCTCTGCGCCCTGGCTGCCACGCGCCCGTGAAATCTGTTTCAGGAGCCCTGAACCGAATGGATGAACCCACCGTAAAACCTGGCGACCGTGACTTTGTCGGCGCTCTGGCTTCCGGCCTGCAAGTGCTGCAAGCCTTCGGCGCCGAGTGCCCGCGCATGACGCTCAGTGAAGTGGCGGCGCGCACTGACATGGACCGCGCCAAGGCGCGGCGTTTTCTGCTGACCCTGCATGCGCTCGGCTATGTGCGCCGCGACGGCCGGTTGTTCGAGCTGACCCCGCGCGTGCTGCAACTGGGCTATGCCTATCAGACCGCGAATCAGCACCGGGCGGTGGTGCAGCATTACCTTCAGCAGATCACCGCGGAACTGGGCGAATCGTCGTCGCTGGCGGTGCTGGATGGCGACGAGGTGGTCTATGTATTGCGCTCCGCGGCGCCGCACCGGCTGATGGCGATTACGCTGTCTGTGGGCACGCGTCTGCCGGCGGCGTACACCTCCATGGGGCGGGTGTTGCTCGCGCAACTGCCACAAGCGCAGCTGGAGCAGTTTCTGGGCAGTGTGCAGCCAGCGGCGCACACTCCTTCTTC
Source organism: Alcanivorax quisquiliarum (assembly GCF_023051175.1). Lineage (GTDB taxonomy): Bacteria > Pseudomonadota > Gammaproteobacteria > Pseudomonadales > Alcanivoracaceae > Isoalcanivorax > Isoalcanivorax quisquiliarum. The sequence goes on from NZ_JALKII010000002.1 coordinate 30,341, forward strand.
GGTCACTACTGTGGCCGCGTTGCGTAAACAGATACTGCTGGCCCGCGAGCAGGGCTATGCCATCGTCGATCAGGAGCTGGATCTCGGCCTGCGCTCGGTGGCCGTGCCAGCCTTTGCCGGCAATGGCGATCTGCTCGGCGCGATCAACATCAGCACCAATGCCGCACGCGTTTCCATGGATACGCTCACCGGCCAATATCTGCCGGCGCTGCTGGCGCTGGCGGAAACAGTGCGCGGCGCGGTGCGCACCGCCTCCGGCTGATCAGCCCTGGTCGCCGCCCGCCACAGGCAGCACGGTGCCGGTGATGTAGCTGGCGGCATCGGAGGCGAGAAACAGTATCGGCTCGGCCTGCTCTTCCAAGGTGCCGTAGCGGTGCATGAAGCTGCTCTGGCGCGTCTGATCGATCAGTGTCTGATACCACTGTTTTTCCTGCTCGCCCTGCTGTTCGGTATTGCGGGGCGTGAGCCGGGGCGGTGCCTCGGTGCCACCGGGTGCCGTTGCGTTGACACGAATGCCGTGCGGGGCGTATTCAAACGCGAGATTGGTGGTCAGCCCGTTGACCCCCGCTTTCGCCGCACCATAGGGCACGCGCATCAGCCCGCGGGTGGCCACCGATGACACATTGACGATGGCGCCGCCCTGCTCTCGCAGCATATAAGGCAACACCGCCCGGCAGCACCACAAGGTCGGAAACAGCGACCGGCGTATTTCCTTTTCGATCTGCTCGGGCTGGTAATGTTCATAAGGCTGCGCCCAGATGGTGCCGCCGACGTTGTTGATCAGCACATCAATACGCCCGAATGCCTGATCGGCCTTGGCCATGACGTACTCGGCGCCGGCCCAGGTTTCCAGATCCGCCTGCATCGCCATCACGTCCGCGCCCTGCTCGGCCAGCGCGGCCGCGACGCCATGCACGTGCTCAGCGATATCCACCAGCACCAACCGCCCGCCTTCGGCAGCAGCGCGCTCGGCGACACATTTGCCGATTCCCTGCGCGGCACCCGTAATCACCATGGTCTTGCCGGCAAACCGGAGCGTGCTCATGCCACCTCACCTGCCAATGCTGGCGTGCTGGGCGTAAAGCGCTCGTAATGAAACGAATGGGGCGTGACGCCTTGCTGCTGAAAATAACTTAGTACGCTATCGACCATCGGCGGCGGCCCGCAAAGATATACATCCACATCGCCTTCGTTCAGCGGTGCTTCATCCAGATGGTGGGTCACATAACCCTTGTTCGGATGATCACTGGCCTCACTGGAGACGACTGTCTTGAACGTGAACTGTTCAAGCTCTGCTGCAAACGTGTGCAACGCCTCAAGCCCGACAAGGTCTTCATCCTTGCTGACGCCATAAACAAGATGTACAGGATGCTCAAGGCCCGTTTTTTTCAACTGTTCCAGCATGGAAAGGAAAGGCGCAAGCCCTGTGCCACCCGCCAGCATCAGCACCGGCCTGGCCACCGGCCGCAGATAAAACACACCCAGCGGCCCGCCCAGTGTGAGGCGATCACCGGTCTTGGCCTTGCCAACCAGCCAGGAGCTCATCAGGCCGCCCGGCACATTACGGATCAGAAAGCTGAAGCTGCTCTCACCCGGCAAGGAGCTGAATGAATAAGAACGGGTCTGATTGGTGCCCGGCACTTGTACGTTCATGTACTGGCCAGGCAGGAACGCCAGCGGCTCATCGGCCTGAACTTTCAGTTCGATGGCTGTGGCGGAAACCAGATTCACCTCGGTCACGCTGCCCTGAATTTCTGCCTGCCCTGTCTTGCACAATGTCGAGGCCGCCGGGATGGCGATAACGCAATCACTGCTGGGCACCATCTGGCAGGTAAGCACCATGCCCTGGCCGGCTTCGTCTTCTGTCAGCGCATCTTCCAGGTATTCATCACCAAGATCGTAATCGCCCTGCTGGCAACTGCCCTTGCAGGTGCCGCACACACCGTCGGAGCAATCCATCGGCAGATTGATCTGGTTGCGGTAGGCCGCATCAAGCACGGTTTCGCCTTCGTTGCAGCGAATGAACCGGGTGACGCCATCCTCGAAATTGAGTGCAATATTGAAGCTCATGGTATTTCTCCCAGCGTCACAGATGATAAATATCGATCACCTGGCTGATGTAATCGTTGTTCAGCACCACCTTTTTCTCGGTAATAAGAGGCTGCGATCCTGATACTTCGAGCGTGCAAAACGCGCTGCCAAAAAACATCTGCGTTTTGTGGTAACGCTGGCTGCACGTCTGCCAGTTGTATCGCAGCCGCACGGTATCACCGTCGCGCTCGATAATTTCCAGGTTGGCGCGCAGATGTGTAGTGCGCGGCTCCGGCATGGAGCTGGCTCCGGAGCGCTCGGTCTTGATCCGATAGATGCGATCTTCCAAGCCCTGCCGGTTCGGGTAATAGATCAACGACAGCTCGGTCTGCGGGTCTTCGGTCAGACGGTCTTCGTCATCCCAGCATGGCATCCAGTAGACGACGTTCTCGTGATAACACTGTAGCCATTCGTCCCACTGGCGATCATCCAGCAGCCTTGCTTCGCGGAAAATAAACGCCTGAATTTCCTCGTAGCTGATGCTCATGTCGATGCCTCCTCTGGCGCCAGCGCAATGAAGCGCGCACGCTCTGCAGCCACGGCACGCAGCATTTCCTCAACCCAATACTGATGGTGCGTCACATAAAGCCCCTCGTCTTCCGGCAAAATACCGGTGAGGATCGGTTTCAGATCGATGCTTTGCGCAGCTTCATCCGGGCCTTCCAGCCAGTGTCTGGCGCCCCGGCTCATATCGTTCCAGCGCAGCCCTTCTGCTTCATAACCTTCCTGGCAGGCACGAAACTCTTCCAGATCGTCTGGTGTGCCCATGCCACTGACGTTGAAAAAGTCTTCGTACTGACGAATCCGGCGAGCACGTTCATCGGCGGGCTCATTTTTTGGCGCCCAGCAATAAATGGTGATTTCGGTCTTGTTCAGCGAGATCGGACGCAGCACCCGAATCTGGGTCGAGAATTGATCCATCAGGTACAGGTTGGGATAAACACACAGGTTCTTGGTGGTATTGACGATCGCATCTGCACGGGCAGCACCAAAGTTTTCCGTCAGCCTGTCCAGATGGTTGAATACCGGCCGCACCTGCGGGTTGGTCAAGCGCGTCCACAGCATCATGTGGCCGTTCTCGAAGGCGTAGAAGCCACCATCGCTGGACCAGCTCTTGGCATCGACTGCCTCAACGCCGCCTTTTTCGTAGTCCCGCTGCCCCATGGTGGACAGATAGTTCCAGTGCACGGTCCCCACATGATAACCATCAGCGCCGTTCTCGGCGGTCAGCTTCCAGTTGCCATCGTAGGTATAGGTGGATGTGCCGCGCAGCACTTCCAGGCCGTCTTCGGCCTGATCGACAATGTTGTCGATGATGCGAGTTGTTTCGCCCAGGTACTCCTGCAACGGCTTCACATCGTCGCTCAGGCTGCCAAATAAAAAGCCACGATAATTTTCAAAACGCGGCAGGCGCTTGAGGTCATGCGAGCCATCGGTATTGAATGAATCCGGGTAGCCGCCTTTCTTCTGATCACGCGCCTTCAGCAACTTGCCATCGTTACGAAACGTCCAACCGTGAAAGGGGCAGGTAAAAGAGGTTCTGTTGCCGCGCTTTTTCCGGCAAAGTGTGGCGCCACGGTGTGAACAGGTATTGAGTAATGCCTGCAACTCGCCATCCTTGCTGCGCGTCACCACGACCGGCTGTCGGCCGACGGTGGTGGTGAAATAGTCACCGGGATTTTCAATCTGGCTCTCGTGGGCCAGGAATACCCAGTTACCTTCGAAGATGTATTTCATTTCCAGGTCGAACAGCGCCTGGTCAGTAAAGATACGGCGATCACAGCGATAGTGCCCCTTGACCGGGTCCACCTCCACTGCGCCGCGTATTTTTTCCTCCAGCTGATCAAGTTGCCGTGTCATGTCCGCCGCTCCGCTTTATTGTGATTGATCGACCGTGTGCAAACGCCAGCCTGCTGCGCAGGCCGGCGTCAGCCACAGTGGCTGCCCAAGGGATATTCAGGCAGCCGCTTCGTCTTCCAGGGCGCGTTTGCGCTCGTGGCGCTTCTGCAGGTCTGATTTATCGGTTGAAACCAGCTGGAAGTTGAACTCGACTTCGACAACAGGGCCGGAAAACCCGTGGCGCGCTGCTTCTTCGGATTGCATCACTTTACGCGGCTCCACCACCAGCTCGTCACGGGTAGCGAAGGCAAAATCATCATAGGTGTACTCGTCACCTGCCAGGTTGATCTGCGTGGTCAGATGCTTGTGCCCCGGGCCGGAGATAAAGAAGTGGATGTGTGCCGGGCGGCGGCCATGGCGGCCGAGCAGATCCAGCAGCTTCTGCGTGCTTCCTTCTGGCGGGCAGCCGTAGCCGGATGGAATGATCGACAACGCACTGTACCGGCCATTTTCATCGGTCTTGATGCGGCGGCGCAGGTTGTAATCGCTCTGCGACTTGTCAAAGTAGGAATAGTTGCCCTTGCTGTTGCAATGCCATACATCTACAACAGCATTTGCCAGTGGCTTGCCATCTGCGCCTGTCACCTGGCCTTTCAACAGCATGGTATCGGCGTCGGTGTCGGTGCCGTCATCCATTCTGGCGAAACCTTCTGCCATGGGTGCACCGGCCACATAAAGGGGCCCTTCGATGGTGCGTGGCGTGCCCCCTGCCAAACCGGCTTGCTCATCCTCGGCATCCATACGGATATCCAGATATTTGTCCAGGCCCAGACCTGGCGCTAACAACGATGCTTCGCCGTTTTTGCCCAACTCACCGATATAGTAGACCGCACTCCAGAATTCTTCCGGGGTCACGTCAAAATCTTCGATCAGCTGATAAATATTTTCCATCAGCCGATGCAGGATCTTCTTCACTCGGGCATTGCCGCCTTCTTTGTGAAAACCGGCTACCTTTTCCAGAAGCTCCTTGACCTCTTCAGTTTGCATGGTTTTGACAGTCATGGGTGGTACTCCTCATCATTATTGTTATTGCGCAGCTGATATCATGTGAGCTGGCAATAGCTTCAGACGGCACTCTACTTCTGGTCGGCGCCGGGGTTCAGGGTTCTGTTATCGATCATCTTCATGAATGGACGACGGATGCCGGCATAGCGGTGCCACGCTAATTTCCATGAAGGGAAACAGCGGCAGGTTGCTGATGATGTCCTGCAACTCGGCGTTATCGGCCACATCAAAAATACTGACATTGGAATAGCTGCCGGCAACACGCCACAGATGGCGCCACTTGCCTTGCCGTTGCAGTTCCTGCGCGTACTCCTTCTCACGCGCCTTGATCTCTGCTGCTTGCTCGGCGGGCATCTGATACGGGATGTTGACCTTCATCTCCACTTTGAAAAGCATCTGCTTGCCTCCACTTTGGGCCGCATGGCCACGTTTGCGCTGGCGGATCTGCTTACTCCACCGGACTCACTTGCGCTGGTAACGCGCGAGCTTGTCTTCGTCGATTTCGATACCCAGGCCGGGGCCAGTGGGTAACTCCACACCGTTGTCGTGAAACTTCAGGGGCTGCACGACAATGTCATCTTTCATCAGCAACGGGCCAAACATTTCCGTGCCCCAGTGCAGTGTTTCCAGTGTCGACCAGGCGTGCAGCGAGGCCGCTGTGCCGATGGTGCCCTCCAGCATGGTGCCGCCGTACAGGCCGATACCCGCCGCACGGGCAACAGCGGCTTGTTCGAGCACCCGCAACGGCCCGCCCGCCTTGGCGATTTTCAGCGCCACAGCACCGCTGAAACCCGCCGCGGCCAGGTTGTACATATCCGTGGCATCAGCGAGCGATTCATCCGCCAGGATGGGAATGTGAAATTTGGCGGAAAGCCGTGCCAGGGCTGAGAAATCTTTCAACGGCGTCGGCTGCTCCACCAGATCAATACCGGCCGCCTGCAACTCGGCCATCCCTCGCGCAGCCGTGGCCTCGTCCCATGCCTGGTTCACGTCCACACGCACGCTTGCCTGATCGCCCAGCGCAGCCTTGATGGCCGCCACATGGCGCACATCATCCATCAGCGCACGCGAGCCGATCTTGAGCTTGAAATCGCAGTGTCGGCGCTCGGCAATGAGTTGCTTTGCCTCGTCAATATCACGCTGGGTATCGCCACTGGCGAGCGTCCACAGCACCGGCAAATGGGTGTGCAATGCGCCGCCGAGCAGTGCCGCCAAAGGCTGGTTGAGCCGCTTGCCGAACAGATCAAGCAAGGCGGTTTCGATGGCAGATTTGGCGAGGTTGTTGCCACGGCTGGAGCGGTTCAGCGCTACCCTGAGGGTATTGAGCGCATCTGCCGGCTGCCCGAGCAGTTGTGGCTTGAAGTAATGGTCAATGGTAAGTTTGATGCCTTCCGGGCTTTCCGGCCCGTACGCCAGCCCACCGATGGTGGTGGCTTCACCCAGCCCTTCGCGTCCGTCAGAATCCTTGATGCGAACGATCACCATGGTCTGAACTCCCATGGTAGTCATGGAAAGCTGGTGCGGCCGAATGGTGGGGATATCCACCAGAATGGCATCAACGGACTCGATGGTGGCGCTCATGATTGCTCCGAATTCGCAAAGTGTGAAGAAGCGGTGACATCAACGTTACGAAGCTTCGAAACATTGAACCAATACTGATTAAGTAACGAGCGATACCCAGGAGGTATGGATGGAGGTGAGACACTTGCGGTACTTCGTGGCCGTGGCCGAAGAGCGCAATTTCACCCGTGCCGCCGAAAAGCTGTTTATCGCCCAGCCGCCGCTGACCCGCGCCATCAAGCAGCTGGAAGACGAGATCGGCATTGATCTGTTCATCCGCAAGCCACGCGGGCTGGAGCTGACTTCAGGTGGCGCCTATTTCCTGCTGCAAGCGCAGCAGGTGCTCGACAAGATCGAAGCCATGGTGGAAGACACCCGCCGCATCGCACTCGGCCGCAAGACCGTGTTCTCGATCGGCTTCGTGCCGTCCGTGTTTTACGGCCAGCTGCCGCTGATGGTGCGGCGCCTGCGGCAGAACAAGAACCTGGAAATCGTGCTGCATGAGCTGAAAACCCGGCAGCAGATAGATGCGCTGAAATCCGGCCGTATTGATATCGGCTTTGGCCGGCTACGCATCGACGACCCGGATGTGGAGCAGGAAATCCTGTTCGACGAGCCGTTGGTTGCCGCACTGCCTGCGGGCCATCCGCTTGCTGGTGCGCCACCCTCGATGGAGCAACTGGCGGACGTGCCGATGATTGTTTTCCCCACCGGCCCGGGCCCCAATTTCGCTGATATCACCCATGGCCTGTTTCGTCGCCGCGGCCTGAAAGTGAATGTGATCCAGCAGGTCAACGATCTGCAAACTGCGCTGTCTCTGGTGGCCTCGGAGATGGGTTTTACGCTGGTGCCCGAGCAGGTGCAGCGCGTGAATCGCGATGGCGTGCAGTATGTGCGGTTGGCCGATGACAATATCACCACGCCGGTCATTATTTCCCGGCGCCGGGGGGAGAACCCCAACGCCATCATGCGTCTGACCAACACCATTCTTGCCGAGCTGGTCGAGAACCGCCTTGGCGGCCGCTACCCCTGACGCACCGCAGTACCCAGGCTTGACGGGCGCTGCGGCACAGGCAATCATGTTCGCAATATGAACTATTGTTCGTGATATGGCATTCATCACCGCCAATCACGCCAAGCCCGCGCTCGCCCGCGACAGATTTTGACCTGCGCAGCCAGGCGTTCGTCAGCGGGCCCTCACTCCAGGAGCCCCTCATGGCATTTCTGTCTCTTCACGGCCGCCCTGTCAGCTACCGCCTGCTTGGTGATGCTGATAAACCGCTGCTGATCCTTGCTCACCCGCTCGGCATGACCCAGGCGGTCTGGGATGACATGTTGCCGGCGTTGCTGGCGCAGTACCGCATCATCACCTGGGATCTGCCCGGCCATGGCGCCAGCAGCGCCTGGCCTGATACCTCGGCCACCATCCAGCCGGAAGATCTGGCCCAGGAGGCGTTGGCGCTGGCCGCGCTTGCCGGTGCCAAGCGGTTTGCCTATGCCGGCACCTCGATCGGCGGTGTGATCGGCCAGCACCTCATTTACCAGCACAGCCACCGGCTGGAGCATGTCACCTTGACCAACACCGGCGCCGCGATCGGCACCGCCGAGGGGTGGCAACAGCGTGCCGATATGGCGAACGAGAAAGGGCTGCCCGCGATGGCCGGCGATATCGTGCCCCGCTGGTTTGGTGCGCGTGCCTGCGCCGAGCAGCCCGCGCTGGTGGATGGCTGGCGCGTGCAACTCGGCCGCACCGATGCGCGCAGCTATGCGCTGCTGTGCGAGATGCTGGGCCGCAGCGACTTTACCGGGGCATTCAAGGATGTGACTGTTCCGCCAACGCAACTGATCGCCGGCAGCGATGATGTCGCCACCCCGCCTGACGCCCTGCGCGCCCTGGCTGTGGCGCTGGGTGTTGCTGAGCCGAGAGTCCTGGAAGGTATCGGCCATGTACCGTCGATCGAATGCCCGGCTCAGCTTGCTGCGTTACTGCTGCGGTCGTCCTGAGCCGGAAGCCGGCCCAAGAGGGTTGCGGCCTGATCGCTCAAGCGCTGGGCCTGCCTGAGCAACAGCCCGATGCCGCTGCAAGCGGCCTGAAAACCGCATGCAGCAAAGCACAGCGCCGGGTGCGCGGCCACCGGGGCGGCCATGCGCTGTGCTATTCAGCCGTATCCGGCTCACCCTCGGGATCGAAAAGATGCCCCATGCGCAGCTTTTTTGCCGCCAGATAACCGGCGTTTTCGGGGTGTGCCTCTACCTGCAACGGGATGCGCTCCACGACCGTGAAGCCATCACGCTCCATCGCCTCGACCTTGGCGGGATTGTTGGTCATCAACCGCAGCCGGCGCACGCCAAAATGGCGCAGCATGGCAGTTGCCATGGAATATTCCCGCGCATCTTCCAGCAGCCCCAGGCGCAGGTTCGCATCGACGGTATCCAGCCCCTCATCCTGCAACGCATAAGCTTTGACCTTGTTGAGCAGCCCGACGCCTCGGCCTTCCTGCGGCAGATAGATCAACAGCCCGGTTCCCTGCTGCGCAATAGTCTCCAGAGCCAGATGCAACTGCGGGCCACAATCGCATCGCAGGCTGGCAAACGCATCCCCCGTCAGGCATTCGGAATGAATCCGGCAGAGCAGTGGTGTCTGGTCAGGTGAGGACGCGGCAGATACCTCGCCCATCGTCAGCGCCACAGCTTGCTGGCCGCCGTCCTCGTCACCGAAACCATGTAGCTCAAAAAGGCCCCAGCGCGTCGGCAAGCGCGCCGAATCCACCCATTTGAGATCTGCCATACCCTTCTCCTGCTCTGTTGTCCGAGCCGGCAATCATCCGGCCTTCCATGCTCCGGCGCAAACAGCACACAACGAGCCCCTGCTGTACAGCGTGCGGCCCTGCCACGCCTTGACCAAAGCCACTCCGGGCCGCAACGGATATGGTAAGGTGCCGGGCACCGTCATTTTGCTTATCAGGACGACTCATGTTCCGACGCACCAAAATTGTCGCCACCGTCGGCCCTGCTTCTTCCTCGGAGGCCATGCTGGGCTGCTTGATGGAGGCAGGGGTCAATGTCTTCCGGCTGAATTTCTCCCACGGCACGGCAGACGGCCATCGCGAAACAGCCGCACACATTCGCCGTCAGGCCGAAATACGGCGCAAGACGGTCGCGATCCTGGCTGATCTGCAAGGCCCGAAAATTCGCATTGCCCGCTTTCGCGACGGCGCCGTCACTCTTGAAACCGGGCAGCGCTTTACCCTGGATACTTCCCTCGCCGGGGATGCTGGCGACACCCGGCAGGTCGGCCTGGATTATCCGCAACTGGCCGAGGACAGCCGCCCCGGCGATTCACTATTGCTGGATGACGGCCTGATCCGGTTGCGGGTTCTGGAAATCGAAGGCCCGCGCATTCACTGTGAGGTACGCGCCGGCGGCCGGCTCTCCGACAACAAGGGCATCAACCGCAAGGGCGGCGGCCTCAGCGCACGCGCGCTCACGGAAAAAGACCGCGCCGATATCGTCACCGCCGCCGAGATGGATGTGGATTACCTTGCCTTGTCCTTCCCGCGCGATGCCAGCGATGTGGAAGAGACCCGCGCATTGTTCCGCGCCGCTGGCGGTGCCGGCGGCATCGTCGCCAAGATCGAACGGGCCGAAGCCGTTGCCGAAGATGAAACCCTCGATCAGATCATTCTCGCCTCGGACGGCGTGATGGTGGCACGGGGTGATCTTGCCGTGGAAATTGGCGATGCCGAGCTGGTCGGCGTGCAAAAGCACATCATCCAGCGCGCCCGAGCGCTGGATCGCTTTGTCATCACTGCGACGCAAATGATGGAATCGATGATCAACAGCCCGCAGCCTACCCGGGCTGAAGTATCGGATGTCGCCAACGCCGTGCTCGATGGCACGGATGCAGTGATGCTGTCCGCAGAAACCGCCGTGGGGCAGTTCCCCGAGGAAACCGTGCGCGCCATGCACCGGATCATTCGCGGTGCGGAACGCACTTACCAGTCACACCCGCCGTCCCGCCAGCACGAATTCTTTTCGCAGGTGGATGAATCGATTGCCATGGCAGCGATGTATGTGGCCAATCACCTGCAAGGGGTGCGTGCCATCATTGCCATGACCGAAACCGGCGCCACGCCGCAATTGATGTCGCGTATTCGCTCCGGCATGCCGATCTTCGCCTTTACACCCCATCCGCGCACGCAGCGCCGGGTTGCCATTTATCGTGGCGTGGAAACCATCCCCTTCGACAGCGCCAGCCTGTCACCCGACTGCGTCAATCACGAGGCCGTAAATCGCCTCGTGCAGCTTGGCCTGGTACACAAAGGCGATCGATTGATCCTGACCAAAGGCGATTATGTGCGCGCGCATGGCGGCACCAACGCGCTGAAGATCGTAACGGTGGGCGAGCCAATTCATTAAAAGAAAAGCGAGATGGGGCGGCGCCGCATCTCGCATCAAACCCGGCGCAAACACCAGGCAAAGAACCAAACAAACCCAATCGATAAGGAGACTGTCACAGGTCATCGTGTGACACCCTCAGAGTGCGCCACCGGCCCCCATGCTACAAGTCACCGTGCTTGGCGGATTTGTCAGCCCTTCGGCAAGGGCCGCTACGTTATGTGACCGCGCAGCCCCCGGTACTTCTGCTTCGTCACTGGCAGCCGCGAACGTAACCCCCCTGCATCCATTCGGTAACAAATTCCGCACTCGGGTGACACTGATCAGTATTTTATTCTCGTTTTGTATCCACCGGCTCCCCTTGCCGATCACTCATGACAGAGTTGCACCTTCGTAATTGTACTTTCGTACAAACAACCCGCACAACAAACAAAAAGTAATCGGGAGATTGTCATGAGAATACGTAGCCTGCTGGTGTTGCTGTCAGCGTGCAGCCTGGTAATGGCCGCCTGCGGCGGAGGCGGCAGCAGTCGCACCGCCAGCGCCCCGCCCATCGTGGAGCCCGGCCCCGAGCAACCCGGACCCGAGCAACCTGAGCACCGCACACCTGTTCCCGTAACCCATCCTTTTGCCGACCACGGCACCGTGCTCAATATTCTCCCGCCCGGCCAGGACGACAACGGCGGCATCAGCAATCTGGTGCAGGAAGTGCCCGGCCTTGGCGATTTGCTTGCCGGGCTGCTTGACGGCGGCGTCAGCGAGCTTGGCCTGGCGCCCGCGCTATTCAAGGAGCCGCATTTCGACGACCAGCTCGACATGTATGAAGACCTTGCCTTCAGCCCACCCGGCCTGACCGACGACCAACTGGCCGATTACTTCAAACCCGCCCCCCTGCTGGCACCGGATGCCGGCAACTGGACACGCCAGCTGACGCTGGACGTTGCCGATTATCAAGTCAGCATTCACCGCGACGATTTCGGCGTGCCGCATATTTTTGGTGCTGACCGCGATAGCGCATTGTTCGGCATGGGCTACGTGACCGCAGAAGACCGGCTGTTTCTGCTTGATGTGCTGCGCCGGGCTGGGCGCGGTGAGTTGTCCAAATTTCTGGGCCCGGCTGATTTCTCCTTCGACATGGATATTGCTGCCCAGGCGCCATACCGTGAGACCGATCGCACCATGCAGATCGCCCAGCTCGCCAGCAAGCTTGGCGACGACGGCGCACTGATTTTTCGTGACGCCACAGCCTTTGTGGACGGGCTGAATCATTATGTCATTCAGGCCCGCAGCGGCCTGTTGCAGGTGCCCATCGAGTATGTTGGGCTGGGCGTGACCTTGCAGCCGTTTGTGGTCGAAGATGTGGTTGCCATTGCCACACTGATCCAGGGAATTTTCGCTGGCGGTGGCGGTGCGGAACACCAGAACGTGCTGCGACTTCAGGCACTGCTCGAAAGCGTCAATGACGAGCAGTTGGCGTGCGATCTCTGGCGCGATATGCGCCACGCCAACGACCCGGAATCTTCCGTTACCACTACGCTGGAATTCGCGACGCAATCCCCCCCGCACATTGATGAAAGCGCCTGCCCGCTCAGCAACGGTTTTGCCGCGCACTACCCCGGCGCCGTGATGTTCGACGCCGGCAGCTTTGTCGCGCACCAGCCATTGGTCACCGAGCCCTGTGGCCGGCCGGGGCAAGCTGAGTGCCCTGGTCTGGCCGGCGCACTACCGGCCCTGCCGGCCACCGGCGTGGTTGAGGCAATCATCAACAGTACGCTGGAGCTGCTGCGCGGATTGTTATCGCTCTCCGATGCCAGCGATATCATCATTCCGTTCCGGCCGGACGGCGCCCCCGCCGGCACCCCCATCGACACCATGCTGGCCAGCACCGAAGCACCCGTTACGCTTGCGGCGCTCGACATATCGCTGGCCTATCAGGCGCGCGATAGCGCACTGGCGGCACTGGACAGCTTGTCGCAATTGCGCGAGGGCTTCCCGGCCACCATGTCCAACGCCTTGCTGATCAATGCCGAACACACCGCCAGCGGCCATCCGTTGGCCGTATTCGGCCCGCAGACCAGCTATTTTGTGCCGCAGCTGCTGCTGGAAATGGCCGTGCACGGCGGCGATCTGCACACTCGCGGCATGACTTTCACCGGCCTGCCTTATGTGGTGATCGGGCGCGGCCCGGATTTTGCCTGGAGTGCCACCTCCGGCAACTCCGATCTGACCGACATCCGTGTGCTGCCACTGTGCGCCGTCGGCGACGGCAGTATCGGCAACGGACATTACCACCATGGCCAGTGCCAGCCATTTGATGTGATCGAAGATGAATGGAGCGCACGCTGGAACATCGCCGTGCCAGGCGACGACCCGCTTGCCACAGGGCAGAGCGTAAAAGTAAGCCGCCATGTTATTCGCAGCCCGATCTACGGCCCGGTGATCGGTTTTGCCACCGTTGACGGGCAGCCTGTAGCACTGGCCAGCCAGCGCAGCACCTATTTCGCCGAGCTGGACACCGCGCTGCCTTTCTTGCGCGCAACACGCAACGATGTATTCGACGAGCAAAGCTTTCGCGAAGTATTCAATGCCACCACCGGCAGCTTCAACTGGTTCTATATCGATCATCAGGACATCAGCTTCATTCACGCCGGGCAATATCCCAGGCGCGCCGAAGGCGTGCACCCCGATCTGCCATCCTGGGGTGATGGCCGCTACGACTGGAACGGTTTTCTGAGCCTGGAAGAGCACCCACAGGAAACCAACCCTGCCCGGGGCTATCTGGCCAGCTGGAACAACCGCCCGGCGCCGGGCTGGTGGTCGGCCGATGACAATGCCAGTTATCAGCTGGTGCATCGCAACGATATGCTTGATGTGCGGCTTGAAGCGTTGGTCAGCGCAGGCAACGTCACCCTGGCGCAGCTGACAGAAGCCATGGCCGATGCCGCCGTTACCGACCTGCGCGGTCAGGAAATTGTGCCCACCGCTCTCGCGCTGTTACAACAGGGCGCACTCACTTCAGAGCAGAACGAAGCGCTGACGCTGATGGAAGAATGGATCGAGCTGGGCGCCCCGCGCCGTGATCGCGACAACGATGGCCGCTACGATCAGGAACAGGCGGTGGCGTTGATGGATGCCTGGTATCCGCACATGATCGAAGCATTGCTGCCGCAGGTACTGCCTCTGGAACGTGCCGGCCTGGCGCCGGTTGGCCGCGACAACGCACCCGGTGCCATGGGCTCGGCTTATCAGCAGGGCTACTACGGCTACCTGCGCCGCGTGCTGGAAATGGCAATGCACGACAGCACCGCGCCCTATCGCGCACTGCGTTGTGCCGGCGATGAACAGCCGCAGAATTGCCGCACGCAACTGCTCGCCAGCCTGGATAACGCACTGGCCGATCTCGGCGGCATTGCAGAGCGCGACAACTGGCGCGTGAACATGCTGCAAGACAGCGTTCAACACCGCGCCATCGGCTTGGCCGGCGTGCGCGCCACGCACTGGCAGAACAGGCCGACATTTCAGCAGGCGGTAGAATTTACGTCCGCCCGTTAGCCTGGCATGGCGTGCCTGCCGGCGCTCGACACGGCGCCAGCAGGCACGCACTCACGCTTATCTCACACGCTTGTCTCACACACTGGTTCACATAGAGCAGCAACCGTTTCAGCCGCTATTGCCGCGCTGTGGTGGCCGGACAACCTGCTCGATTTGCTGGCCCAATCCCGGCATATCCCGACGACTCAAGAAAATAAAAACGGGCCGCCTGCCGCTCGCAACAAGGGCTGAAAAATCACGAACAGCTACCCCGCCGATACGACATGACCACCGGCTGCGCACACGCCTGGCAATTGTTGCCGTATTCCGCCAGCGGCTGCCCCTGCTGATCGAAACCACACACCGGATCATGGATCATTGGACACATGACCCGCTCGGGCGGCGCCTTGGGCTTGTCACCACAGGCTATGGCGCCGCTGGGTAATACTGGAGCGGCCTGGCAACCCGAGAGCGCCGCCAGCAGTAGCGCTGCTGCCAATCCGATCCATCCTTTCTGTTTCATATCCGACTCCTGTATTCATAGCAGCGCGCTTGCGCTGGCCAACCCGAGAGGCAAGCCGAGAGACAGCCGGACAGACAAGTCCGGTACAACTTGCCTCGGCACCCTGCGCACAGGGTACACTGGATCGCAGCGAGGCAGATAACCGGGAGGAGCCGTCACGAGCCGCAGATTCAAACGCAACGTGCCGAATAACAAGAGCTGCTTTGGGGGAACAGAAAAATATGCCGCGCATCCTGTCAGGGGCCGCTATCCTGCTGGCCATATTGCTTTCCGCCTGCGACAGACACACGCCGCTGGATGCATCACCGGAGGGCATCCGCGCGCACGGCGAGCTGGTCGTATTGACGCGCAACGCGCCGACAACCTATTTCATTGATCGCGACGATATGCCGACCGGTTTTGAATACGATCTCGCCACGGATTTTGCGCACTACCTTGGCGTGCCGGCGCGCTTCGTGACGCTGGACAGCATCACCGATATTCAGGACGCACTGGCCGCCGGCAAGGCACATATGGCCGCCGCCGGCCTGTCGCGACTTGAAAGCCGCGCCGAGCGATTCGAATTCGGCCCCGGTTATTACGAGGTGGAGCAACAGGTGATCTGCCGCCGTGGCGGGCCGTTGCCGCGAGATTTGCAGGCGCTGGCGGACGTCTCGCTGGTGGTGACCGCCGGCTCCAGTTACGAAGCCCGGCTGCAACATTTGCAACAAACCGAACAGCCCGGGCTAACGTGGCGCTCCGACGATACCTCGTCCACCGAGCAATTGTTGCAGCAGGTCTGGGAGGAGCACATCGATTGCACCGTGGCCGATTCCAATATCGTTGCCATCAACCGGCGCTACTTTCCCGAGCTGGTCATCATGTTTCCCCTGAACACACCCGAGCTGCTCTCCTGGCTGGCACCCAAAGGCGCACACGAACTGGCCACGGCCATGGATGAGTGGTACCAGCAAGCCAACGAAGCCGCTTTCGTTACCGAAATCGCAGCGCGTTATTTTGCGCATGTGGAAGTGTTCGATTATGTCGATGTGGCACGTTTTGTTCGCCGTATCCAGGAGCAGCTGCCGGATTACGAGCCGATGTTTCGTGCCGCCGCAGAGCAGTACGACCTTGATTGGTCGCTACTGGCCGCGCAGGCATATCAGGAATCCCACTGGGACCCGGCTGCCCGCAGCCCCACCGGCGTGCGCGGCATCATGATGCTCACACTGCGCACAGCCAGCGAGGTGGGTGTGACCAATCGGCTTGATCCGGAGCAAAGCATTCTTGGCGGCGCCCGCTATCTGGCCAACCTGCGCGAGCGCCTGCCTGACAGCATCGAAGAACCGCACCGCACCTGGATCGCGCTGGCGGCTTACAACGTCGGCCTGGGCCATGTTCATGATGCGCGGGCGCTGGCGCAGCGGCTGGGCCGCAACCCGGATAGCTGGCTGGATCTGCGTACTGTGCTGCCGCTGCTGTCGCAACCGGAGTATTACCGCACCTTGCGGTTCGGCTACGCCCGTGGCAGCGAGCCCGTGCAATATGTACGCCGCATCCGCAATTACGAGGAAATTCTGATGCAACAGCTGGCGATGCATTTTGCCGCTCAATAGCGCAGGCGGCGCCACGATGCCAGTGCCGACTGGCACAGTCATACAATATTTTACATTTGTGCACGCTACAGGTAGCGACAGCAGCGACTGCATCCTGCATGGTTGGCACAAACGTGCTTACGACTGTACACCCAACCATGACACAACTACTGGCTTCTCGCCCCTCACACACGCGTCCGGCTGGCGCCGCTCGGCCCCAACTCGCCACGCAGGTGGAACACTGGCTCGATGACCACGCACTGGCGATAGACAGCCAAGGCGAGCCCGTCACATCGCCGTTTCTGGCCGATGACGTGGTGGCTTACCAGATTGGCGTGGCAACACTGCACGCCGACAGCAGCGATGCCGAGCTGGACGCGCTGGCCAGCCAGCTGGCGGCAGAGCACTTTGCCACACCCGGCCAACTCCGCGCCGAACATGCCGCGCCGGTCTATCACGCGCTGGCCATCCTGCGCGACGAACTACGCCAGCAACCCCGATTGCATCAGCCGGCATAACGCACCGCACGGCGCTCTTCTCGGGGCTTCAGGGGCTTCAGGGGCTTCAGAGCTTCAGGGTTTCAGGACGGGCTCGGCGCTTCGCCGCTGGCCCACGCAGCTTTCTCGTTAACGCCCCCTGCTTCATCTGTGCTCCATCTATGCTTCATTCCTGCTTCGTCAGCGTCTCGCGCCGCTGCCGGGCAACGCTCAGGCCCATGCCCGTGGCCGCCCAGCCCAGTGCTATCCCGGCGCCAATCAGCATCGCCAGCGACGGCAGGCTTTCCAGCAGATCCAGGCCGCGCTTGACCCAACCGCTCACCGCATCGCCACCTCGATAGATCACCGTATCAATGAAATTTTTGGCTTTGTACTTCTGCTCCGCCGGCAACACCGTGTACAGCATTTCACGGCCCGGCCGCACAAACGCATATTCGCCCGCCCGGCGCACCACCATCACCACCACGAACACGGCAAACACCGGCGCCAGCGCCAACCACAAGAACCCGGCCGCAACCACCAGCGGCACCGCCACCAGCAACACCCCCACCCCAAGCTTTTGCGCCACCCGGCCGGTGATGAACAGCTGAGTCAGGATCGCCAGCCCCTGTACCACGGTATCGATCAGCCCGAACACCTGTGTTTGCCGGGTGCGGTCCGCAAAGTGCGCCTCCACCAATCGCGCCTGCTCAAAATATAAAAAGGTGCTCACACTGGCGAGCAAGATCACGAACAGTGCGATGCCCAGCAGATAGGGTGAGCGCAGCATTTGCGTCGCACCGGCAAATGGATTGCCGCCCAGCGGCTGGCGCCACTCCCCAGCCACCGGGGCAGCCGGCTGGGGATGTCGATCACGCCAGCGATAAAGCCAGCTTGCCGCGACCGCACTCAACAACAGCAACACCGCCGACACCAACACCAGCCCAGCATGCCCCAACGGCGCCACCAGCAAGGCACCCAGGATCGGCCCGGCCAGGCCGCCAAAGCTTGCGCCACCTGCAATCAGACCGAACAGCCGCTTCGCCTGCGACGGCGCCAGCACATCGGCAAGCGCACTCCAGGCCAGCGAAATGGCCAGCAGGTTGAATACCGAGAGCCAGATATAAAAACCGCGAGCAATCCAGGGATCGTCCGGCCGCTGCAAAAAAGCCAGCGCAAACAGCACCAGATTGAACACAAAAAAAACGTACGCCCACGGCAACAACAGACGCCGTTCCACACGCGAGGCAAGCCAGCCGAACAACGGCAGCGCTGCCAACGTTGCCAAAAAAGTACCGGTGAACAACCATTGGAGGTTTTGCACGCCACCCGCAATGCCCATGGTTTCGCGCACCGGGCGCAGCATGAAATAAGCCGTGAACAGCAGGAAAAACATCGACAGCCCCGCCGCCACAGGCGGGGCTTCGCGGGCTTCCACATTGAACAGCCGCGTGACTAGCCGCATTAGCGCTTGCGCGGCCGGGTGTGCCGCCATCGTCAGCGGAACATCCGCACCAGCGCCTGTTGTTGCACTGCGCTGAGCAGCGGCCCGCGCCCGGCCTGCAATTGATCCGCCTGGCGATCGGGGCGGCTGGTGGCCGGGATCACGGTGGTGACGGCCGGGTGGCTGATGGCAAACTTGAGAAACATCTGCGCCCAGGACGTAACGCCCACCTCGCCCGCCCAATCAGGCAACGGCGTGTCTTTCACGCCGGCAAACAGCCGGCCATCATCAAACGCCCGGTTGATCAGCACTGCGATGCCTTTCTCCTTCGCCAGCGGCAAGACCGTCTCGGCGGCGGCCGGGGCATTTACCGAATAATGAATCTGAATGAAATCCAATGGCTCGCTGCGCATTACCCGCTCAAGCTCCGGCAGGCCGCTGTCGAGGTAATGTGTCACACCGACGTAGCGCGTTTTGCCCTGCTCTTTCAATTCGCGTGCATAAGGCAGCTGAATCTGCCACTGGCGCAGGTTATGCACAAACAGCAGCTCCACACGATCCGTGCGCAAGCGGCGCAACGATTCCGCCCACTGCGCTTCGGCCGCTTCGCGGGTATCGGCGGCGATCTTGGTCGCCAGAAAACACTGATCGCGCCAGCCCCCTTCAGCCAGCAGCTGGCCCAGCACCGCATCGGCGCCGGCATAATTGGGCGCGGTATCGAACACCGTGGCGCCGCTTTCAAAGAAGATCCGCAGCACTTCTTTCAGGCCCTCGAACTTCGCCGTGCCCGGCGCCGCCTCGAAGCTGCCGGAGGTGCCGGCACCGATCACCGGCAGCAGCTCGCCGGTGGAAGGGATTGCCCGCTTGAGCAACTCGCCGCCAGCATCGTCGGCAAAAGACATGCTGGCGCGGGATGCCAGGGCAAGCCCGGCAGCAGTAGCCAGAGTGGTGTGCAGAAAACGGCGGCGGGTCAGCATCGGTGCGCTCCTTTGCGTGTGGAACAAGGTTTTCCCTATCCTAACCGGATGCGGCCGCAGCGCTAATGTTTATTCGCACGAGGTGTGACGCCTGGAGGGGAGCACACGGAAAGTGCGGTAGTCCGTAGTTCACGGTTCAACATCAGCATGGCATAAAAAGAGGATTTGCCACGCTGGCCCGCTAATTTTCTACCGCAACCCCCGGCAATACGCGCTCGATTGCCTCGATCAGCCGCGCATCATCCGGCTCGACGCGGCTGGAGAAAACATCCACTACGTTGCCATCCGCATCCAGCAGGTATTTGTAGAAATTCCAGCGCGGTGCGCTGCCGCTTTCTTCCGCAAGGTAGCGAAACAGCGGATGCGCGGCGCGGCCACGCACTCGCTGCGGTGATGTCATGGTGAAGGTCACGCCGTAATCCAGATAGCAGACGCTGGCGGTCTTTTCCTCGTCCCGTGCTTCCTGCCGAAAATCGTTGGAGGGGACGCCGAGTACGTTGAGGCCGCGCTCATGATAATCACTGTATAGCGTTTGCAGCCCCTCGAACTGGCGCGTGAAACCACAGTGGCTGGCGGTATTCACCACCAGCAGCGGCTGGCCACCAAACTGGCAAAGGTTCACCGTCTCGGATGAGTTGAGCTTTTGCAGTGTGTGTTGCAGCGGCAGCGGGCACTCGGTATCAGCAGTGGCGGCAGCGAACGGCGCCAGAAACAGTATCAGCAGGGCAACGCGCATGGTTTTCTCCTGTGGCGGCCACAGCAGGCCACCTATCGGTTCGGGCTGGCGGCGCAGGCGGTGGCGGGCAACCCACTGACAGGCAACCCACTATAAGCCGCGCGTCCAGAACATCATGGGTTTCATGGTTTCATTATCATCCCCGATATCCTGCCAGGGAAAGTAGGTCGTCAGGTGCGGCTGGCGCTGGTATCCGCGTGCCAGCCAAAGCGTGTCCAGCGCCCGGTAATCTGCCGGCCGCAGAGGATGATCGGCCGGGCGCTGCACCGCACAGAACGTGGTGACGGGATAACCGTGCGCGGCGGCAAAGGCTTCCCGTTCGTCAAAGAAGCGGTGCCCCAGGCCCCGGCCGCGATAGGGCTTCTCCAGCACCGATTCACCAAAATAGAATACCGTTTCGGGTGCCACGCCCTGCCCCAGAAACGGGATCTGAAAGGCATCATCGGCATCGCTCACCGGCAAGCCGCTGGCTGCGCCCA
The DNA here is from genome assembly GCF_023051175.1 of Alcanivorax quisquiliarum. Lineage (GTDB taxonomy): Bacteria > Pseudomonadota > Gammaproteobacteria > Pseudomonadales > Alcanivoracaceae > Isoalcanivorax > Isoalcanivorax quisquiliarum. Next base: position 51,034 of record NZ_JALKII010000002.1, read on the forward strand.
CCACTCGGCCGGCATCCAGCGCCAGCACTATCAGGCTTTGCGGCGATGCGGCATAGCGCCTGAGGTAATCCCGCTCGTAGTGCTCCGAGCCTTCGTACAAATACGGCCACTCTTTGAACACCTGAATGCGCAGGCGCGCCACAGCATCCAGCCAGGGGAGGATGGCGTCACCGGACACGGGTTTCAGAATTACTTCGGTCATAGCGCGAAAAGCCTGTGGGGAATGAATACGCATTATGGAGGTAGCAACAGCCAGACGCGAATCAGGCCGGCGCCTGCTCTCGGCTGCGCCACGGCCCACCATTCTGTCGAGGCTAACGGCTGATGATTTCCTGGCGGCCCATGGCGGCAAGCACTTCCTGCTCTGCCACCTGATACACCTCGGCGCCGTGCTCGGCAAGCATCTCGGCCAGCACCGTGCGCAACTTGCGGCACGCTGCTGGCGTGAAAAGCGGCGCGCCGTCGACAAAATTGAACACTTGTTCCGGCGCATCATCAGGGTGAAAAGCCAACCGGCGCGCTGCCATGGTGTGCCACCAGCGCGCAAGGCCGGTGGGGCTGCGATCATCCCAATCGGGAATCTGTGCGGTATCCACCGGCCGCTGGGGTGGCAGGGAAGACCAGGGGAAAGCTGATTGCTCGGGCATGGGGCACCTCCGACTGCCCCCAGCCTAGCAAAACACTGATCGTATGAACAGTTATCGGCTGCCTGCAACAATCAGGCTGGCGCCGGTAAACAGCAGCAACACGTAGACAATCTGGCGAAAGCGCTGTTCATTTGTATGCCGATGCAGCCATTCACCCAGCACCACACCGGCCACCAGCAATGGCATGTACCACAGCACCCGCGGCAACGCCGGCAGCAGGCTGCCATCCAGCAGAAACACCAGCGTCAGCAGTGAGTTAAGGCAGAACCAGACGCACACCAGCGTGGCCCGAAAGCGCGCCTTGTCCAGCGAGGCACCCGCCAGCGCATACACCAGCAGAGGGCCGCCGGAAGCAAACAGGCCATGGGTGACGCCGGCGCCCCCAACCAATAGCCGGGTCAGCCAGCGCGGGTGAGCCTCACGGGCCTGTGCGCGCCACATCAGCCACAGCTCTCGCGAGGCAAACCAGATGATCAGCGCACCGAACAGCATCTTGCTCACCGTGTCGCCCAGCGCCGGCCGTAACAGATAGCCGGCCAGTGTGCCTGCGGCCATTAGCGGCAGGATCACGCGCAGCAACGTTGGCTTGTGAATGAAACGCCGGTGCCGCAGGGTGAGGTAGCCGCTCATGAAGATATTCAACGGCACCAGCACCACGAGCACCTCGCTCATGGGCAGCATCAATGTGCCCAGCGAAAGGGCGATCACGATACTGCCAAAGCCGGTGACCGCCTCGACCGTGTAAGCCACCAGAATAAACAGGCCAAGCCACAGCCAGGGTTCCATCACTGCTCAAGCTCCACGGCAAATTTTTTCATCATGATGCGCAAATAAAGATCCGGCGCGATGCGCCATAGCAAGCTGCCGAAAACCGCTAGCCTATCCGAGTAGACGCGCTTGCGACGGGCCAGCCAGGCAGCATGGATACGCTCGGCCATCCATTCGGCACTCTTCATCTTCCCCACCATCGAACGCGCATGCCGCGCCGGCTGCCCGTCAAAACCCAGTGCATGTTGCTCGATGGGTGTATCCAGAAAGCTCGGATAGGCCATCAGCACATGCACGCCGTGGCGCTGCTCTTCACAGCGCAACACCTCAAACGACTGCGCCAGCGCACTTTTTGCTGCACAATACGCGGCACGGCCGAGCACCGGCATCCAGCCGGCCATGGAGCCGATATTGATGATCCCGCCTTGCCCCCGGCGCAGATCAGGCAGGCATTGCAGGGCAAGCGCCAGCGGCGCCTCCCAATCAACGCGCATAACCTGCGAGAGCACGCGCATCTCGGTTTTTTTCAACAGTGAACGGTGGGTGATGCCGGCATTGTTGATCAACACCCGCACGCCGCCGAAGCGCTCTCGCGCCAGCGTCACCAGCGCCGCCTGGTGCGTGCTATCCGCGATATCGCCCGCCAGTGCGGCAACACGCTCTGGCGTGCCCAACTGTGCAACCCGCTCTGCCAGGGCGGCAGCGTTCAAGTCTGCCAGCACAATATTTTCACCGTGCCGGTGAAAGACCTTCGCCAATGCCCAGCCGAGCCCGCCGGCTGCGCCGGTAATAAGAATTGCGCTCATAAATCGCCCCGCGCTCGTGCATGCTCAACGTAATATGCAAACGCCTGGGCCGATGTTTTTTCCGGCTGATAACCAAACTCTTCCTTCAATCTGCGATTGCTCAGCACTGGCCGGTAGCGAAGAAAATTGATTTGCTCCGGGCCGTAGCGCCCAAGGCCGCTTTTTTTGCCCAACCACAGTGCGGCGCGCAATACCGAGGGCGGCAAAGTCAGCACTGGTTTACCCAGCACTTCCGCAATCTGGTAAATCGTCAAGGCGCCGTCACCGGCCATATTGTAGATACCAGCGATGCTCTCGCGGATGCCATGCTCCATGGCCCGGATCACGTCCTCGTCCCAGATAAAGACAAACGGCGAATCACTGCCCTGGATCGCCAGCAGCCGGCGGCGAGCGAACAATGCGGTAATCAGATTGCGTGTTTGCGCACCGATGATCGTGCCCGGCCGAAACACCAGTTGTGCAAGCTGCGGGTACTCGTGACGAAACTCGGCGAGCATTTCCTCCACCAGCCGCTTGTGATCCGAGTAGGCGAACTCGGGGTTGCCTCGCAACGCATCCTGCTCATCGATCCAGGCCGGGTTATCTGCATGGTAGCCGTATGCAGCGCCCGAGCTTGCGAGCGTCACGTGGGACACGCCCGCGCGTACCGCGCACAACATCACGTTACGAGTGCCATTCACATCAATATCGTAATCGCGCTCGCGATCACCGCTGGCTTCGAGCACGGAGGCAAGATGCACGACATGGGTAATTTCCTCCGCCTCCATCAACCGCTGGAGCGCCGCATCGCGCACATCCAGCAGGTGAATCGGGAACGGCACATCATCACGGCCCCGGATGTCGGCACCTGCCACATGGAAATCCTGCGCCAGACGGCGCCCCAGCAAGCTGCCCACATAGCCCGCAGCCCCGGTAATCAGAATTCGCTTCTTCATGCCCCCTCCTGTGCCGGGACGATCGCCTTGCGCGACCAGAACAGCGCCACTGTCAGCCCGCTCACCAGATGCCACACTCCCCAGAATGCGGTAATGAGCATCATGCTGCCGGCCTCGGGGAAGAACGTGAATAAAATGACCAGCCCCAGCCCCGAGTTCTGGATACCGATTTCCAGCGTCACGGCGCGCTTGTCCGCATCCGGCAGGCGTGTCAGCCTCGCCAGCACATAGCCCAGTGAAAGCGCGAGCAGGTTATGAATAACGACCAGCCAGAAAAATGTATGGAAACGGGAGGTGAACAGCTCGACATTGTTACCAAAGGCGATACCGACGAAGCCCAGAAACACGGCGATCGCGATAGTGCGCAACGGCCGCTCGCTACGCTCGGCAAAGCGGGGGAAGCGGCTGCCCGCCCACATGCCCAGTAACATCGGAATAGCCAACACCAGCACGACCAGAATCAGGATATTGAGCGGGTCCAGCGAGATGGCTGTAAGCAGCTCCCGTGTGTTCGGATTGAGATAGCCGTAGAGGGCAAAGTTGAGCGGTGTCAGCACCGTGGCGGCGAGGCTTGAAATAGCGGACATACTGACAGACACCGCCACGCTGCCACGCGCCATCCAGGTCAGCACATTGGAAAACACACCACCGGGGCAGGCCGCCACCAGGATCATGCCTAGCGCCAGCTCCGCATCGATATTCAATAGCCAAGTCACCAGGCAAGTCAGCGACGGCAGCAACAGGAACTGCGCGACCATGCCGACGCCCGGCGCAACCGGCGCCACCAGAACACGGCGAAAATCATCCACGCGCAGTGTCAGCGAGACGCCAAACATCATGCAGGCCATGATGACGTTCAACGCAATCAGGCTGCCGGGATCAAAGTTGATCGGTATCGGCCCTGACATTTCAACGCACCCCGGCGGCAGTTGAATCGAGGGCACCGCTCTTCACGCCCGTTTGCAACGCCTGGATCTGCGCCAGCACCGCCTTGCGGTAGCTTTCCTTGTGAACGTAATACGCCATACGCTCCAGCTTCAGATAATTGAAACCGCCATCCTCGGTATTGCCTGCTTCAGTGCGTTTTTGTTCGCGCAGCCGTTCGGCAGCTGCCGAGCCGTTAGCCAGCGCCCGGATAAACAGCGCCACCATTTTCGCCTGTTCATTGCGCCCTTCCCAACCAAGACCCGCCGCTTCAACCATACCCAACATGAACAGGTTGTCGTGCTGCGGATGAAATACGTTGAGGTAAAGCTGCGGAGCACCCACGCCTTCCGGCCAGTTGAGATGTTCACGATCAATAAACGGGTAATGCAGCTTGTAACCGGTGGCGGCCAGGATCAGATCATAATCAGCCGATTCGCCATCGGTAAAATGCACCGTATTGCCCTGTACCGATGCGATATCCCGGCGAGCGCGAATATCACCATGCCCGAGATGATGCAGCACCAGCGAATTCATTACCGGGTGCGATTCATAGATCCGGTAATCGGGATCCGGCAGGCCGTAGTTGGAGGGCCGCCCCATCACCATGCGAATAAGATGGCCGTCCAGCCACTGTTTCAGGCGGCGAGGCAGCTTCAGCTTGCCCAGCGTATCTATCGGGCGGCCAAACAGGAATTTGGGCAGAAAATAATACCCGCGCCGCAAGGAGAGATCGACGCTGCTGGCGTGGTGCACGGCATCCACCGCGATATCGGCACCCGAGTTGCCGCAACCCATCACCAGCACGCGCTGCCCGCTCAACTGCTGCGGCGAACGGTATTCGCTGGAATGCATCAGCCGGCCGGCAAACTCGCCGGGCAGCTCAGGCAGGTTGGGATGGTGCAAGGTGCCGTTGGCAATAAGCACTCCCTGGAAGCGGCGGGTACGGCGGATACCTTCACGCTCGGTGGTGACCAGCCAGCCATCGCCCTCGGGCTCCAGGCGCAGCACACGAGTCGCGAATTCATAGTGATCGTAGAGGCCGAAGTGCCGTGCATAATTCTGAAAATACGCCTGCATCTGGTCGTGACGAGGATAATCCGGAGTATCCCTGGCCATCGGAAACTCGGCGAATTCCGTCATCGTTTTTGACGAAATCAGATGCGCTGTTTCATACATGGTGCTGTGCGGATTATTGATATCCCACAAGCCGCCCACATCCACATGCTGCTCAAGGCCGACAAAGGGAATGCCCAGCCGGGACAAATTCCGGGCCGCGGCCAGCCCCATCGGGCCGGCACCTATTAACGCGTACATAAGCTCTCCTTCTTGTTATGCTTGCCATGCGGGCAACTGTCTCAAGCCTAGGACAATGCAGCCACCTTGTACCGGCTTTTTCAGGACGCCTGCCTGTCAATTCGAGACGGCCCCCTGCCAGGATATACGGATGCCGCAGCCACCCACCGTCACACCCCGCTTCAGCCAGGCTATCTTGCAAGCCGCCACGCGGCTGGGCGTTTCTCTGCCGGCGGCCTTGCACGAAGCACTGGCGCCCGAGCTGCTGCCGGAGCGGATGCCGCTGGCGGCACAGGATCAGCTCTGGGCCGCCTTGAGCGAAGCCAGCGGTGATCCGCTGATCGGCCTGCGAGTGGGCCTGGAAATTCAGGTGGGGCACCTTGATAGCGTGGGCTTGCTGCTGATGAGCTGCGACACGCTTGGCGGCGCGCTGGAAGCGCTGCTGGAATATTTCCCGATCATCAGCGAAGGCAGCCATTTCGAAACCGAGCCGCTGCCCGACGGCCTGCGCCTGCACTACCGCCCCGGCTTCGATACGCTGGTGGAAATCCGCGCAGAGGCGGTGCTGGGCTGCCTGGTGCATTTGTCGCGGTGGATGACCGGCCACCAGTTTGCGCCCACGGAGCTTGGCTTTCGCCATGCCGCTCGCGCCGACATGACCCGGTATCGGGCATTGCTCGATTGCCCGCTTGAGTTCGGACAGGCCAGCTATTATCTGGTCTACCGTTCAGCTGATCTGGATATTCCGCTGATTCAGGCCAACGCGGCCATGCGTGAGCATTTGCGTGGTGTTGCCGATGCCATGCTGGCCAATCTCCACAGCGACAGTGCCAGCCTGGCGCACAAGGTGGGCGCGCTGGTGCGGGCACACCCCGAGTGGGGCAAGGAACGGGTGGCAGAGCAGTTGGGGCTGAGCGGGCGACATCTCAACCGGCGGCTGGCCGAGGAAGGCAGCAGCTTCAAATTGCTGCGCGATGCCACGCTGCTAAGCATGGCTGAGGAGCGGCTACGCGGGGATCAGCGCATCGCCGAGATTGCCGAGGCGCTGGGTTTTTCCGATGAGAGCGCGTTTGCCAAAGCCTTCAAACGCTGGGCTGGCGTGACGCCGGCCCGGTTCCGGGAACGCGGGCCGGCAGCCAATGATCAGACCTGATCCAGCGCCTGGGTGATATCCGCCAGAATATCATCCACATGCTCGATGCCGATCGACAGGCGCACCAGATCCGCCGACACCCCCGCCTTTTTCAGCTCGTCATCATTGAGCTGACGGTGCGTGGTAGTGGCCGGATGGCACGCCAGCGTTTTCGCATCACCAATATTGACCAGCCGCTTCACCATTTGCAGCGCATCAATAAAGCGTGCGCCCGCTTCCCGCCCGCCCTGAACACCAAAGCTGAGGATGGAAGCTGGCGTACCACGCATATAACGTTGTGCGAGCGCGTGGTAAGGATCATCTTTCAGGCCGGCATACTTCACCCACTCCACCTTGCTGTGGCCTTTCAGGTATTCCGCCACTTTCTGCGCATTCTCGCAGTGGCGCTCCATGCGCAGCGCCAGCGTTTCAATGCCCTGCAGGATCAGGAATGCGTTGAAAGGTGACAGCGCAGCGCCCATGTTGCGCAGCGGCACCACGCGAGCACGGCCGATAAAGGCAGCCTCGCCCAAGGCCTCTGTGTAGACAACGCCGTGGTAAGACGGATCAGGCTCATTGAATTGCGGGAAGCGCGGGTTGTCTTTCCACGGAAACTTGCCCGAATCCACAATGATGCCCGCCACTGTCGTGCCGTGGCCGCCCATGTATTTGGTCAGCGAATGCACCACGATATCGGCGCCAAAATCAAACGGCCGGCATAGCACCGGCGTGGCAACGGTGTTGTCGACGATGAGCGGCACGCCTGCCTTGTGCGCCACATCGGCAAGCGCCTGGAGATCCAGCACGTTGCCGGCCGGGTTGCCGATTGATTCGCAGAACACCGCCCGCGTACGGTCATCGATCAGCGCCGCGATGGCGGCCGGATCATCACCGTCAGCCATACGCACCTCAATGCCGAGTGTCGGCATGGTGTGGGCAAACAGGTTGTAAGTGCCGCCGTACAGCTGGCTTGTGGCAATAATATTATCGCCGACCCGGGCGAGCGTCTGGATGGCAGCTGTAATCGCCGCCATGCCCGATGCCATGGCCAGCGCGCCAACACCGCCCTCCAGCTCCGCCACACGTTGTTCCAGCACGGCATTGGTAGGATTCATGATCCGGCTGTAAATATTCCCCGGCACCTTCAGATCAAACAGATCTGCCCCGTGCTGGGTGTTGTCAAAGTAGTAGCTGGTGGTCTGGTAGATCGGCACCGCGACGGCATGAGTTTCCGGATCACCGGCAAAACCGCCGTGGATGGCGATGGTTTCGGCTTTCATGAGATGTTGTACTCCCTGGGTTTCACTCAGGTAGCACTATAGCGAACACAAGGGGCTGCTGGCCAAGCCCCCGGGCGGAGCGAGCCCCGCCTGGCCGGTGCAATCCAGAATATGGAACCCGCCAGCCATGTATTCCGAGGGCAGTGCATCGAACATCTCGCGGGTCGTGCGCACCAGATGAGGCTGATCGTAAAAGCGGCTGGCCGCCGCCAGCGCCGAAACGCTCATGCCGCTGCGCCAGAGATGAAACAACTCGGCAGCCTTGAGGTGCAAGAGAAAGCGCCGCAGGGTTACGCCGGTCTGCTCGCGGAACAGCCGCGCCAGGCGCGAGGCGGATAGCGCCACCGGCTCGGCCAGAGCCGCCACATCCAGCTGCTCCGGCGGTGCATCACGCAGCAGTTTTGCCACCACACGCACTCGTGCATCCAGCGGCGGCGCCGGGCAGCGCAGCCTCTCCAGCAGCGCCGCCCGCAAGGCGCCGGCAGCCGTGGCATCCGGTTGCGCCAGCACGGCCTCCGCCATGGCCACCCAGGCAGCATCGAAGGGCAGGTCGCAGCTTTCGCGACCGTTTGCAAGATGCCCGGCAACGGCGAGCCAGGCGTCGGTATCAGGATCAAGGTGGGCGATCAGCATCGCGCCATCGGCTGGCGGCGTCAGCGCCTGCGGCACTTCTGGTGCCACCAGCGCCAGACGCGTCAGGCGCTGTTCGCCGCGTACTTCCAGCTCAAAAGGTTGATGCAGGCCGCACAGCAACGAGGCTGCCACATGCCGATGGGGCCGGTTGGCCTGTGGCCGGCCGATAAACAGCCAGTCGCCGCGCCACAGACACAACACGCCATTCAAGGGCTGGCCAGACAATTCAGCGATGCAGGGCGTAAGGCACCCGCAAGCCAAGCCGTGCGGCGATTTCGACGCACACGAAAATCGGCCCGATCAGCAAAAACACCAGATCTTCGACAAAGGAGGGCTTCTTGCCTTCCACCTTGTGCCCCCACACCTGCACGGCCCAGGCCACCACCCACACCACCAGCGAAATCCAGAACAACGACCAGCCGGCGCTCTGGATGGCAAGGATGCCGGCCACCGATGCGGCAAACCACGCCACCATCAGCAGGAACACGCCAAAGGAGAGGCGCAGGTAAACAATTGCCGAAAGAGCACCGAGCACCGTGGCACCGTTCACCCAACGGGCCGCGCCGCCTTCCAGCCCCAGCCACTGCCCGATGGGCACCAGCCACAACAGGCCCAGGGTGGAGAAAAAGATCGCCGGCACGCAGAAGAAGTGCACCCACTGGTTCACCGGATTTTGGTGGCTCTCGCCGTAATCAGCCAGAAATTGCTGCAAGTTGCGCATGATTCCTCCCTGCCCTGCGGGCTGTTATTCGAATATAGCCTGATATTAGGCATTCCCACCGTGCTCAGGCTTGTATGAAAACGCTACCCTATCTTCGGCCCTGCCCGCCGGAGCCGCAACCTGACCGGCACTAGGCCAACGGCGGCTCCGGCCAGAAATCGAACTGATCCGGCACGGTTTCCGACACTTTGGCGCTAAATACCGGGTCCCGCTTTTCCAGAAAGGCGCGAAAGCCGTCGCGGCCATCCAAGCGCTCACTAGTGATATACATCAGGCGGGAATCCACACAGTGGGCCTGCATGGGGTGTTCAAAAGAGGGGTTACGCCACAGCATCTGCCGCGTGAGCGCCAGCGATACCGCCGAGGTTTTGTGCAGCAGCTTTTGCGCCAGCGCGTAGGCCGCTGGCAACACATCTTCTTTTTCCGTCACGGTGCGGAACAGGCCCTTTTCCTGGCCCTCCTCTGCACTGAAAATTTCACCGGAGAGCATCCACTCGAGAGCAACCTGCATCCCCACCAACCGAGGCAGGAACCAGCTGGAACACGCCTCCGGCACAATGCCACGCTGGCTGAACACAAAACCCACCTTGGCGCCGGCCGCGGCAATGCGGAAATCCATCGGCAGTGTCATGGTGATGCCCACGCCGATAGCTGCCCCGTTGATCGCCGCTATTACGGGCTTTTTCGAGCGATAAAGCGCCAGTGACAGCTCGCCCCCGGAATCACGAATCTGCGTAATATCCAGCACTTCACCCTGGGGCGTATCGTAGCCAAAGATGTTGCCCTCCGGGCGGTCCAACTCCATACCGGCACAAAACACCCGGCCGGCCCCGGTGACAACGATCACGCCTATATCATCGTCTTCATTGGCTCGCTGCAACGCGTGCAGCATCTCGTCGCGCATCCGCAGCGTCCATGCATTGAGCCGCTCCGGGCGGTTGAGTGTGATTGTCAGGATACGATCACTGACCTGATAGAGAATGTCGTGGTATTGCATCGATGCTCTCCGGCATAGCGCGAAAGCATCGACGATAGCAGCGGCCCGTGGCGAGCCCCATGACCAAAACTACCTGCGCGCTCGCCGGTCGGCAAACACGCAGCAGATCAATCGCACTGGTTGCGATTGTCCTTCAGCACCGTGAGCACCTGGCTGCGCAGCAACAGCCCGACCAGACGCTGGCTTTCATCCACTACGGGATACACTTTCGGCTTCTGCTTGACCATCATTTCGGCCATATCCACGACCGACGCTTCCGGCGATACCGTCAGCGGCTCCCGATGCATCACATCGTCGACCTTCGGGGAGCCTTCGCAGTGATAGCTGGAAACCAGCAAGCTGCGCAGGCAATCCTGCTCGGAGACAAAACCGACCACGCGGGATTCAGCATCCACCACCGGCAAGCCGGTAATCTTGTGTCGCAACAACGTTTCCACCACCGTGGTAATGGCTGTCCCCAGCGCGATGGACGGCGAATGACGCGCCATCACTTCCTTCACTACCAACCCCATTACTACACTCCTCGCTCATTCAAAGACGACAGGCAACCCTGTCGGCCCTGGCCTTGCCTCACCACGCCCTGCCCGGAAGGCACGAGGCGCCCGGCTCAAGCCTGGTCGCTCATCGTCCACCGCCGTGGGCAACCTACATGCCCGCGGCGGTGTGCAGCTGCTGGCTATCAGCCCAGATGCGCAGTCAGCATCCAGACCGTTTTTTCATGCAGCTCGATTCGTCCGCCAGCCAAGGATGCCGTGCCCTCATCGTTATGCTCCTGCGCCACACGCAGCACACGATCTGACTGCTCGGCGCACAATTTGTGATCCGCCGCCAGCTCGGCCAGCATCGCCTGCGCATCCGGCTCGCCTTCGGCGTCCTTCACCTGAGAAAGCCGTGCGAATTCAGCGTAAGAACCCGGCGCACGATGACCCAGCGCACGAATGCGCTCAGCGATCTCATCTACCGCCGTGGCCAGCTCGGTGTACTGCTCCTCGAACATCGTATGCAGCGCATGGAAGTGCGGGCCGGTGACGTTCCAGTGAAAATTATGGGTTTTCAGATACAGGGTGTAGCTTTCCGCCAACAAGCGAGCCAACGCCGCCGCGACTTCCGGATTGCGATTCATGAAACCACCTCCTTGATTACTTTATTCCTGGCTGGCCCAGGCGCGTGCCAATGATAATGACACACCCCACACAGAACGAAAACGTGCCTCCAGAGCACCGGGCACCTCGGCAAAGCACCACAAAAACCCCGCACTCCACTACGCCGCCCCGCTCCCTGTCACGACTAATCGCCGCCAGAACAACGACTTGCCGATTAATATAACCCTGCCGAGCACATTGATCCATCAAAAGGACACCAAGGCACCCATAGCATAAAGCTATCAGCTCGCCCATTTTCGCCAGCAGCACGACTCCCCCTCGTCAAGCCCGCAGCAGGCGGGTAGAATGCCGCCTCCGCAAGCACCGCCGGCAAAGCTCAGCAGGTCGGTGGTGCAGAAAGTTTTTATGGAGAGGTGGCTGAGCGGTTGACGCAAGGCCGCCGTCAGCGGCCGCAGCGAACATCGCCGCAGCGCGGTGATGGCCCCGAAGGGGTGAGGCGCAAAGCGCCGAATCAAGCGCACGACTGCGGTGCGCAAGCACCGCCGGCAGAACTCAGCAGGTCGGTGGTGCAGGAAAGTTTTTATGGAGAGGTGGCTGAGTGGTTGACGCAAGGCCGCCATCGGCGGCCACAGCGAACATCGCCGCCACGCGGTGATGGCCCCGAAGGGGTGAGGCGCAAAGCGCCGAATCAAGCGCACGACTGCGGTGCGCAAGCACCGCCGGCAGAACTCAGCAGGTCGGTGGTGCAGGAAAGTTTTTATGGAGAGGTGGCTGAGTGGTTGAAAGCGCACGACTCGAAATCGTGTTTACGTTAGTAGCGTAACGAGGGTTCGAATCCCTCCCTCTCCGCCATAAACACGAAGCCCGGCTAAAAGCCGGGTTTTTTTGTTTATGCAGCATGCGGATAAAAGCCCACGGCTTCAACCGATCCTGCGAAGCAAGCAGAAGGTATCTCACAGCGCAGCGAAGACGACCCCGAAAGGGTTAGGGCACAGAGCGCCGAACAATCTTTCCCCCGATCCTGACAGAGGCCCATTACGCACTCAATCCTACGAGTCTTTCATGCCAACAAGGCCCTCAAGACAATCGGAAAAATAATCGCCGTTAGCCAGATAAACCCTGCCTGTTTTCTTATCCAGCAGCTGGTAGTTACCATTTTTTTTGGAAAGCAGGCTTGTCCTATACAGATGTCTTTTCCAAAAAGGGAAGGGCGCTGTTTTTGAAACACTAACATCACCAAACTCCCATCTAATATCTTTCCCAGAGTAATCTTTGGAAAATATTCTGCCACTCTCAGAAACCTTCAAAAACATAATACTTCTCCTTCCTTCAAAAAACATTATCGGGCAAACAAGCGAGAGGTAGATCAAATAGAGGAAAACCCAAAAAAACATAGCATCTTCTTTGGTAAACTCTCCTTTAGACCCGAAAAAAGGGAAGTCTCCCCACATATAGCGAAATGCCACAAAGATAAAAAGAAATGAAAATGGGATCGACACCCTCAAATCGAATAAAAACTCAGTTCCGCTTTTGAAGTAGCGCTTGTCGTAACATCTGCTCGAAGGCACTGCTTTACCTCCCATACATTTGTTGGCCAGCTACGTTGGCCGTCGTTCCAACCATTGCGGAACGACCGGAAGTTACTATCATCGCTGTAACTCCTGAGCCAGCTCCGTAAGTCAAACCAGCAGATGCAGAGCCACCTACCGCAGAACCTATCACGCTCCCCCAGTTAAAATCATTTTTCGAGATACACGGGTCGTTATAGATAGTCATGCCCTGTCCAACTGCATTGCCTCCAGCTCCAAGAGCGGCCCCCGCCCCACAGCAGCCAAAAGACTGCCCGAACCAGGAATCAAAGCAGATAGCCCCCCAATAGCAGCGCCAACCAAAGCGGAAGTTGCCACATCGCCCCAACTTCCACCTGTCACTGTTGCGCCAATGCCCGCAGACACACCACCAATTACCGCCCCGACGACGACCTGTAGAAACTCACCATTTGGATCAATAAAGTTCACCGGGTCATTCAAAACATACCCATAAAGGTTCGGCCCATCTCCGCTAAACCGAATCGGATCTTTCGCCGTCCACCGCCCACTATGAGCGTCATAATCTCTCGCCCCAAACTGGGTGAGCTGGGTGTGCTGATCATAGATACCGCCGGCGAAACCGAATGGTTGAAAGCCTGGGTTGGTATCTTGTGTGATGTTGCCCCATACGTCGTAATCAAGGCGTTGGGCGACTTGACCGGTGGCCACGTCCACCACCAGCCTGGGGCTGCCCAGGTAATCGCTGTGACCTGATAGGTGTTACCTCCTTTGATCATACAGGCCGGCACGTTGGCCCCTCGCTATATAAAATATTCTAATCCAATATCTTGAGTTCAATAATTTCATTACTTTCCTTTCCAGTGAATAACACAACCACCTGCAAGCTTCCCTTCTTCCCCTTAACTGTAAAGAACATTTTCTTGTACCCCGGGTCTGAACTGACTCCATAATAAGTAAGTCTTTTCCAAAGCCGGGTTTCTTGGATATCTCCCACCTCAGAAATCACTACATCGCTTTGGTTAATATAGCTAATCGCTCGACCCCGATCTTCATCAAGAACCCAGGCCAGGTTGATAAAAAAGGTCAACCCCAAGAAAACAATCACAGCAAACCAAAACCAAAACTTCACCCTCCTAAAATTAATATCCACACCAATCACCAGTTAGTATAACTACCAAACTCTGCCCCAACTGATACAGAAGCTCTGAGACCAACATTCTTGCCACCATCCAAAGACACTGGCAAAGAGTCTGAACTATACTTTCCCCCCGGAGGTGTTGTTATCCAGTGAAGCAGGATTTTATGGACGACCAAGCTGCCAATATCGTCCTAGACACGTCATGATAATTTACTCTTCATTCAGCGGCAGTATTTTGTCCAAAAAAATAGCCAGCAAAATCTGAGCCGCTCCCCAACTCCATACAATATAGCTTTCACCCTTAAAGGGCCCTTCACTCGGCACCAAAAAACAAACCATTAAGAAGAGAAAAGACATCATTATAGCAAATTTAACATATGTAACAATTACAGACGCAACTATTTTATTTCTCAGAATAAAAAAACAACTCTCTAATTCACAATCAAAGCTCTTCACGGCAAGCGAGCGCGCCAGAGCAACCCCATCCACCAATATCCAGCCTAAAGGCAAAGCAAAGAATGCCAAGTGGATGTGCTTAAAAGTATCTTCCAATCTCAGCCAGAATATCAGATAGCCCAGCACCAAAATTGAAAGCGATAGTATGGCAGAAATACCCATTATCCAGCTTCTACCCATGCTACTCTCCACACCCGCAACCAGCAGTAAGAGCAGCTCCCACCATGCCGCCGACCGCCCCTCCTATCGCTCCTGCGTAGCCAGCTTTTCGCCCTCCCGTAGCCACAGCAGATGGCCCCTCAACGGACTTGTGGCGACGTACCACCAACAATTGTGTCAACACTCCGCACCTCACTTTAGAGGCATTAGTTTATCTAGTAAAAAAACGAATAAAGACTGAGCCATTATCCAAGCCCATAAACTATAATAACTCCCCGCAAAGTCGCCATTCTCTGGCACCATAAAATAGGCCATAGAAAACAAGAGAGCCATAACGAATACGAACTTCAAATATAGATTTTTTATTAAAAAAATCAGATCCACCTTTAATAAAGAAAAGTTCTCATCATCGGAATATAGTATTTTTCTAGCTGTTGAATCCACAGCATAAACACCCTGAAGCAAAATCCAGCTTGGGGGTAAACACAACAAAAGCATGTAGAAGGGTAAAAAAGCCCCTTCTATCTTTATCCAGAACATCACAAAACCTAGCGTTAAGGTAACAAGCGACAGCATGGCGCTGATGCACATGGTTAAATTCCTTTTTATTCTAACCCTCACATCCACACCCCGCCGTAAGGGCCGCTTCTACCATCCCACCAACTGCTCCCCCGACGGCCCCAGCGTACCCACCTCTAGCCACCCCAGTAGACGCTCCCGATATAGCTCCACCGATTAACCCGCCAGCTCCATGGCCGGCTGGAGCCGGCAGATTACTTGCAGCAACACCCGCGACAGCCCCCCCAGCGACCGCGCCCAACACGCCCTTCCCCTTGCTCGACCAGCTGCCGCGCCAGCAGCGCCACCTGCGGCCCCGCCCGCGACAGCACTGCCTGTCACCGATCCTGGTGTTCCCGGCAAAGCTCCGGCACCGGCACGCCGGACTCAGCTTGCTTCAGAATCGCCAGGATCTGGCTGTCCAAAAATCGTGACTTCTTCATGCAGAATCTCCTTCGTCATAGATTACGAGAAAACTCTACTTTTGAGCACCGCTAGTTCTCGGGGGGATTACCCAGGCTTTTCACCGTTACGCCAAGCCTGCTCGCGACTTCGGACACCTTATACCCCCGATCCGTCACTTGACGAACCGCCTCAATCTTGAAATCTTCCGGGTAGCGTTTACCGCTCATAATAGACACCTCCTCGATGCGTTATTGTAACGCTATCGAGTGTCTAGAATATCGGGGGCTTGCCATGCCTATTATTTACTACTCACGATAGCTTAACCTTCCATTGAACTTCTCGTATTTATTTCAGTTAGCGATTGTAGCCTGCCTACAAACTCCTTACTCCCGGAAATATCACCATTAAGGAAAAACGCCCCCTTACCATTAATTGAGACCTTCCAGTTTGAATTTTCTTTACTTAGAAGAGTCATCATCTTTAGAAAAGGCTCTCTTTTTATTCTCTCTATCGAAATTTTTTCAGGCGGGTGAAGCTCGATTTCCTTACCCCAATAAGTTCTCAAAAAAAAACGCTTCCTTTTATCTTCGAAGACAGACTGCACAGCGCCTAAAGAATTAATTAAAAGAACAACTCCTCCGGCTAACAAATAAATAAAAAACACCGTCACGAAAATTAGAAGCAGCCAGATAAAGAAAACATTTACGGACTCAAATCCTAAAAGTTCGTCAGAAAATATAGTCATCAAACCCCAATAAACTTGATATCCACAACACGCCAATCCCACAGGAAGAAACAAAACCCCTTGCCCCTTCTTTCCCAATCTATCATCACACACTACCATTCTTATCATCACTGCCCGCCGACATAACGTGTTGTAACCGCCCCAGCAGTCAGATTAACACCGAAACCCCGAAGGCCCGTAACGATATTGCCCATTGGCCCTTGAGGGGCATGGGCATGCATGCCGCCTGAAAGCAAACCACCCAATGCAGAGCCTCCGACCGCTCCCCACTTGAAATCATTACTTAATGATTTACTCGGATCTCTATGTATCGCGGTCGTTTGTGCAATAGCATTCGCCCCCCTCCCAAGACGGCCCCCGACAATGCGCCTTTAATTAAACTTCCTCCAGGGAAAAGCCAGCCATAGCGCCTGCTCCAGCACCAATAATTCCGCTCATGGCAGCTTCACCTATAGAGCCGCCAGTGACCAAAGTGCCGACAAAGCTTGACACGCCCCCAATAGCTGCACCAATGGCGGCGCCGGGAATGCCGAATTCACCCCGGGGATCAATAAAGTTCACCGGGTCATTCAAAACATACCCATAAAGGTTCGGCCCATCTCCGCTAAACCGAATCGGATCTTTCGCCGTCCACCGCCCACTATGAGCGTCATAATCTCTAGCCCCAAACCGGGTGAGTTGGGTGTGTTGATCATAGATACCGCCGGCGAAACCGAATGGTTGAAAGCCTGGGTTGGTGTCTTGTGTGATATTGCCCCATACGTCGTACTCAAGGCGTTGGGCAACTTGACCGGTGGCCACGTCCAGCACCAGCCTGGGGCTGCCCAGGTGATCGCTGATGATCTGGTAGGTGTTGCTATCTTTGATCATGTAGGCCGGCACATTGGGCTGATCGGCGTAGATAAAGTGGCTGATCACGTTACCGTTACCATCCAGTTCTGCTATCGGGTTCAGCTGGTCCTGGTACAGGAAGCCTTGAGTGAGGCTGCCGTTGACTCTCTTGCCGATTCGGCGGTTCTGGCCGTCGATGAGGTAGTCGATAGTGATATCGCCGGGCAGTTCCACTTCTAACAGGTTGCCAAGCTCGTCGTATCTTCAGGTGATCGTAACCTCTCTATCGCTCACAACCTTTCGCATTAACAAAATGCCCTCTCTTATAGAAAAGGAATGCGGAAGGCAATATTGCTATAAACGAAAAAACCATCAAGCCCAGACAGTGAATGCTTTCACACTCAGGAGTGCGAGACATAAAAACCACCATAGGAATAGAGATCAAAACAATCCAAAAGAAGTAGAATATATTATGAAGCGCAATCAACACCTTGCCCTTCTTAACTTTATGGACAGAAATAAGAATAGAGGAAAGAGCCAGAGAACCTGCAAAAACTCCAAGAGAAATCACCACTAGCTCGACAATACTAGATAGAGCCATAGTGTTACTTTGCACCAATTGACCCTCCTACAAAAGCTCCGGATGCTGTTACAATAAAGTCTCGCGGCGCGGCAACCGTCTGCCCCAAAATACCATTAGGGACAGCGGAATGAATTCGCCCACTCAAAGCACCACCAACAACAGACCCAGCCACAGCGCCCCAGTTTATTCTATCCATGATAGACTCACATGGTTCTTGCCTTAGTGACATAACTTGACCAATTAGATCACCAGCTCCTCCAGCAATCGCACCACTTAAAACACTCCCCAAGATACCGGCCCCGGCGAAGCCTCCCGTAAGAGCACCTGCAAACATGCTCGCGGCAATTTCTTTGCCCGACGCATTTGGATTGGAAATAAGCGTGCCGATAAGACCGCCTGCCGCACCAATAACAGCGCCAGCAAAAATCATTACGGCCTCGCCCTCAGGATCAAGGAAATTCACCGGGTCGTTCACAACATATCCATACATGTTGGAATCCCCTCCCGCGAATCCTATCGGATCTTTCGCCGTCCACCGCCCACTATGAGCGTCATAATCTCTAGCCCCAAACCGGGTGAGTTGGGTGTGTTGATCATAGATACCGCCGGCGAAACCGAATGGTTGAAAGCCTGGGTTGGTGTCTTGTGTGATATTGCCCCATACGTCGTACTCAAGGCGTTGGGCAACTTGACCGGTGGCCACGTCCAGCACCAGCCTGGGGCTGCCCAGGTGATCGCTGATGATCTGATAGGTGTTGCCATCTTTGATCATGTAGGCCGGCACATTGGGCTGATCGGCGTAGATAAAGTGGCTGATCACGTTACCGTTGCCATCCAGCTCTGCAATCGGGTTCAGCTGGTCCTGGTACAGGAAGCCGTGTGTGAGGCTGCCGTTGACTTTCTTGCCGATTCGGCGGTTCTGGCCGTCGATGACGTAGGCGATAGTGATATCGCCGGGCAGTTCCACTTCTAGCAGGTTGCCAAGCTCGTCGTACGTGTAGTGAGTCGTCGCGCCGCTTTCTGTTTTGCTGGCCAGTTCGCCGTTGGCGGTGTACTGGTAGGTGGCGCCCTGATAGCTCACCAGGCGATCTTGCGCATCGTAGCTGGCAATCAACTGGCCGTTCTCATGGGTGCGATTGCCGTTGTCGTCGTATTGCCAGCTGGTGGTGACGCCGTCGCGGGTTACCTGGGTCAGGCGACCGGCGATGTCGTATTGATAACTGTCGGTAAAGCTGCTGCCGTTCAGGCTTTCTGTCCGGGCGGTAAGGCGGCCCCCTTTATCGCGGCTGTAGCTCAGGGTGCCGAAGCTGTTCCCATCACGGCTGATGGTGGTGCTGATACGTTCGCCGAAGGCATTGTAGCCGTAGCTGTGCTCCAGAATGCCCAGTGTGGCACTGGTCACCAGGCCGTGATCGGCATTGCGGACGAGGCTCAGGCTGCCGGCTCCGGTCAGCAGGCCATCGTTATCGTAGCTGAAGTCGGTGCAGCTGGTGCTGTTGACACAGCGCTGGCTGATCCAGAGGTTGTTATCCGGGCTTTGCGATACCGAGCCGCTGATTTCGCCCGACCAGGATTGGGTTGTCAGCAGGGCGCCATCCCATTGAAAGGCTAGGCTATTACCTTCCGGCGTGATTATCTGGGTCAGGTTGCCAGTCAGGGGGTTGTGTTGATAGCTGATGGTGCCACGCGCCAATGTGGCCCCCACAAGCTGGCCGCCTGTGTTGTAGTTGAACAGCACTTCACGATCATCCGGGCGCTCGATGCGCACCAGATCACGATCGCGGTTGTAGTGATAGAGAGTGACGGTGTGGCCCTCTGGTACTTTGGGCGGCGTATAGGTGCTCACCTGGTCAATTCCATCGTAGCTGAACAGGTGCGCGCTGCGCCCCGGCGGGGTCAGGCTGGTCAGATTGCCGTTGGCATCATAGCTATACTGCACAGCACGGCCATCGGGGAAGGTCTGGGTCGTGACGCGGCCGCGGAGATCGTGCCCGAAGGTTGTGGTGCGGCCCATGGCATCGGTGAGGCTGGTGAGGTTGCCTCGTGCATCATAGCTCAGCGCCGTATCCCGCTGCTGCGTGCCGCTTCCCTGGCTCAAGTTTTGTAGCCGCCCGGCGTTGTCATAGCTGAAGAACATGGGCAGCAAGCCATCGAGCGTAATCTGCTGCGGCAGCAGGGTAAGTGGATCGGCTTGTATTGTCAGCTTCCGGCCCTCCGGTGTGGTGTGCCGGGTGAGGCCGGTGCGGGTATCGCGCTCCAGCGTGCTCACTTTGCCGTTCAGGGTGGTAAGTTCGGTATAACGTGCAGTGTCTGCACCGTTTTCCGCATATTCACGCTCAATGGTGATGCTGGTTTCCAGGCCACCGGGCAATGTTTGCAGAATGCTGGCGGGCCGGGGACGCAGGGTTTTCTTGTCTAGTGCGTGATTGATCTGCGTGATCACACCCTGCTCTTCCAATCTCTCTTGCAGGCCATCCGGCGAGAGCGTACGCAGCGCTTCCACGCCATCGGGATAGCGGGTAAGCCATTGGCTGTCGCCATTTTCCAGCCGGGTGCGCTCAACCTTGTAGTGGCGGTGCTCGGCGGTGAGATAACCGTAGTGATCTTCATTGACGCCCAGGTGTTCATTATAGAATGACCAGCGCCCCTGTTCCGGGTTACGAGTTTCCAGCAGGCGGCCGTGCAGGTCGTAGTCGCGTTCATGACTGTGGCCGTTGGGATCGGTTTTTTCCACCAGCAGACTGCTGACCGCACCGTTCACCGCCGGCGCATAGTCGAAGAGAAAATGGCCACCATCTTCGTAACCGACCTCAAGCAACTGGTTATCGCCATCAAGGGTGAGCGTTGTTATCTGGCCGTCGGCAGCAATGATCCGGGCAGGTTTGCCAGAGGCATTCCGTTCAATGCTGGTGGCCCGGCCGAAACGGTCAATGATAGCCACCAGGTAACCTGCTTCATCGTACTCGAAGGTGTTCAGGGTAACGCCACTATCGCCATCAACCGTGGCGAGGTGGCGGCCCTCGTTGTCGAATACAAAAGGCATCCGGAATGCTTCAGCCGCTTCACGGACACAGCGCACATGATAGCTGTCATTTTTGCTGAAGCGAGGACTGTTGTAACTTTCACTCTCGACCCCCCAGGCTTGGGCATCATCTTGATGATTGGTGGTGGAACTCCAGTAAACCTTGCGGAAGCTGGCTGTCGGGTTCCATAGCTCGCCCGGCGGAAAAGTGACACGGGTTTGATGCTGGAACACTTCATTGGGCAGCGCGTAAAGCAGCTCGTTGATATTGGGCAGTCGCCAATTGTCGTAACCGGCATAGGTGGACGATTCACAGTGCGCAATGCTGTCTTGCCAGTTGAGTTTCAGGGTGGCATTGACGGGGGCGTCCTGCCACATCAGGGCGTTGTCCTGATCAATTACCACGCCCTGATCGGCATCTCGCACCAGGGCCTCTACATTTCTTTCATCCAGTAATTCGCCTCGTACGCACAGCACAGGCAAATTCAGGTTATGAGTATTGACGCTGCGCTGACGCCAAAGCTGCCGCCCGCGTGTCGGATGGTAAATCATCGGCCCGATGTTGGTGTCCGCTTTGCTCAGGGTATAACCCGCCTCTTTCGAGGTAGGCAAACGCCAACCGCTGCCCGGCAAGTCCACGGCCTGAGCGCAGTAACTTCTCGCCTCTGATACCTCGCGGAACTCGCGGGGGCGATCCCGATATTCCCACTCCAGCCCCGTGACCTTGTCCATCAGGGTGCCCTGTTCCGTAAGGGCATAGGCGATCACGCTGCCGCCAGTCTGATAGTAACCATCGTCACCGTTAATCTGGCTATAGGTTTGCCCGGTCTTCAGAATCAGGGATTGCGCTGGCACTTTCTGCACGCCGCCACTGCCGAGGTAAAGTCGGCCGGCCGGGTCAAACTCATGCACCTCTGACAGTGACCACCCCTCCGCCAACTGACTGGGGTAGCTGTTGCGTACGCTGATGCCGCTACGATGCCAACCTGTCACAAGCTCGCGCCCCGGCACGAGGGTCGGACGCTCGCCCTGCTGCGCCCAGGCGTTGGGGAAATCATCCAGCGCTCGCTGTTCCTCGGCTGCATTGCCGGTGCTCATGAAAACACCTTGATACTGGTAGCCGACACTCACACGACCGCTTACCAGGCCGGGGGTGCGGGTGCCGTCAAGGTTTCGGCCATCCCAGATAAACTCGGCCTCCTGATTCTCTATGGCTGGCAGCACCTGCTCGAACACATGGCCGCCGATTTCAAGCCGCACAATGATGCCTTGCAGCGAAGCCGGTATCTGCTCTCCGCTGGCGCGTACAAGAATCCGGTGGTGGTAACCGGCGGTGCGCTGGCTGTGATAATGCAGCGCCTGTGAGGTGCCGGCAACCGGGATGGTTTCGTGGAGGCTTTGCTGATGCAGCACACAATGAGAGCCTGTGCTGACACAGTCTTCCTCGGTTTCCTGCTGCTCGTCCACGTCGGTCTCGGTGTCGACAGGCTCCTCGGCATCGCTGGGTGAGAGGTTGTAATCGTAAGGGGTCATATGATCGAAGTTGCCCCACCACAGGGTGTCGCCCGGCTGATAGCCCGCTGCGAGCAGGCCGATGATTTCGTCCCCGGTATCACCGTTGCCATTGAGATCATCGGCCAGCCCGTCGCCGGTATAATCCAGACCGTCGATCTGGCCATCGCCGTCACTATCAATCAACTGGACGACCACACCATTGGGCGAGGGAATCCATTGATCGACAAGGCGATCAAAGTAACCGATGGGAATGATTTCTCCCACGGCAAAGCCCAGGAAGTTGTCAATGAACATCACCACCTGGCCATCAAACAGCACGGTATCGCTATAATGCACGCCTTCAACGTGAAGATCGTTGGCAAAGGTGAAGGCTGTTTCCGGTGGCAGGAACCCCGGCATGGAATCGGGGGTTTCAAATTCTGTCGCGGAGAACCAGAAGCCTTCCAGTTCTCTTTGTGCGCCATCCACCGATACCACTGTGGCTTTGCTGATATTGTTGAAAATCACCGTTGCACGGCGTGATCCGAATTCATCGGTGATCAGGGAAGACTGGTGGACCTGAAGCTGCCCGCCTGTCAGATCAATATGTGAGCGTGCGGTGTCCCGTGGCAGCAACGTGACAGTCGCCAGATTACCCCAGCCATTTGAAGGCGCGATGGTGTTGCGCTGCACCACAAGATGCCCGGGCTTCTCGTAAACCAGTGTTTGATGGCCCGCTGGGCCGGCGATGATGAAATGCCCGGTACTGTCGGTGCGGGTGCTGCCGAGATCCGGGCGATTCAGGAAGCTGACCTGAACGTCCGCCAGTGGCGTACCCTGGCGGCTTTCTGCCCGCCCGGTAAAACGCGCCATCAGCTGCGGATCATACGACTGCACTGTGGCATTATCCGGCACGTGCTGTAGCAGCGCTTGCGCCGGAGTACCGATGAGGTTGCTGGTATCGGTGGGCTGCTGCACATGCACGTGCACGCTGTTGGAGCGCAGGCTGCCAAGGCGTGCCGCCACCCTGGCCTGCCCTGGCCGGATTGCCGTGATCTCACCTTGCTCGACCTTCACCACGGAACGTTGATCAGGAATAAACTGCGCGTATGAAGTGAAATCCACTCGCTGCCCGGTTTCATACACGCCTGTCAGCGTGAGGGTTTGCAGAGAGCCTGGCGTCATCAATAGCGTGGCAGGTTCGATGGTGATCTGTTCCAGCCCCTGCTGCTCTATCAAGGCTGCATCCAGCTCGATCAGGTGATCGGTATTACAGCCCTGAGCCTCGGATATATCCACGGTCTGCACCCGGCTGCTGTCCCAGCTTGCGCCCTGATCCAGCGTTTTCAAGACCGTGACGTACCCATAGCGTGAGTTTTGCGGTTGGCCCGGCGCATAGTGGCCACGCGATATGCCGAAACCAAGCAGGCCCTCGGTATAAGGTGAATCATGGTTCTCATCCAGGCCCGTCTGTAGCAGATGATTCCGGTGTCCCCATGGCTCGCCTTCCATGTCTTCGAAATCGCTGAACCAGTCTTTGTCCTGATATAACCAGGCAAAAATTGAGCGCACCAGGGCCTCATCTTCGGTTGGCAGCGTCGTCGCCACGGCGCCCGCAACAGATTCGGGCCTGAAGGATGAAAGATCGCGATGTGTCTCGATATCCGGGTAGGCGTCCATCCGCTGGAGGGGCGAACGGCCATCGGCGTAGTGACTGATCACCATATTGTGCGTGCGTATGTAATCCGCATAGGTCTGGGCGGCATCGACGATATCGACGTCAAAACCGGCATAAGGCTTGATCCCTCTGGCTGACCGCTCCGCATTGATCAGATAAAGGCTTTTTTGCTGGACGCTCATTGCGTCCCAGCTGGCCTGATCCGGCATGAGTAGATATCGGGAAACAGAAGGGTCGAGAGAACGGGCGTAGTTGAATGCCCGCTCGATATCTTCCACCGTTTCAGCCTCGTTGCCGCGCCACTCCAGATTGTCGTCCGGGTAACGAGCTGAATAATCCCGATCATCTTCTACCGGCAGTGCCGGGCAAACAGTGAGCGCTCTGGCAGGCTCGATCATCAAAACCAGACTGGCAACATCTGATATACCCAGATCGGTACTCACTTCCAGTTCAATCAGGTATTCGCCGGGATCAAGCCCGTCTATTTGCGCGACTGCGGTATCAGCCAACCAATTACCATCCAGACGCCACTGGAATGACAAGCCGCCCTCGGCTACGACACTGGCGCTGCCATCCAGCTCAATCAGCGTATTGACGTAGCCAAAATACTGCTCAGGCAGGACGGCCTGTGGCGCATGGCCAACCCGGACACGAACGGCCTGCCGGGCCACTTGCCCCTCGCTCGATTCCGCTTCCAGCCAATAATCCCGATCACCAAGCGGCAAGCTGTCCAATTGCAACTGCGGCCCTTGCCCCACTGATACATCCCCGTCGCCTTCGAACCAGCGAAAATAGGCAATGGCGCCATGAGATATATGGCTTTGTGAAGCATCCAGCGTGACCGTCTGGCCCTCAGGGGCCACAATTTCTTCGGGCAAGACGATGACCGGCAACGGGTATTGAACGGAGACCGAAATATTTTCCTGATGCACACGGCCTGCCTGATCCGTTACCAGCAGAATAACACCATGGGTACCGGCAGCCAGATCACTCAGCTCAAGCAGCGAGCCGGTACCCAGCACTGTATCGCTGTGAGCATCACGCCATTCGTAGTGCACTATGTCACCAGCATAAGTGGGAGCGCTGGCATTCAGGGTCACCGTATCACCCAGGCTGTTGTGCTCGTGCCCCTCCACAAGCAGATCGGGGCGCGCCGCCACACTCACTGTCATGATCTTCGACGTGGTCAGGCCACCGGTGTTGGTGACCTCAAGCTGAAACTCCCAAACACCGATATCCAGTTCATTCAGAGCCAGTACAGCGCCGCTCCCGACAGGCTCATTGGTGTTCAACAAGGTCCATTCAAAGCTTTCGATGTCATGAAAAGCATCATGCGATTGACTGGCATCGAACGTGACCGGCTCGCCCTGCCACACCGCGTTCGGGCCTTGAATAATCACTAGCGGCGGGCCGTATACCGTCAGCTCCAATGGCTCGCGAAGTGTTTTCGACAGGCCACGTTCGTCAGTCACGGCAAGCTGTATCTGATAAACACCTGGGGTTGAAAAGCTGACTTCAGCGGTCATCGAATCAGCCAACACCCGATCCTCGGTCAGCTCCCTCCACTGGTAGCTGATGATGTCAGCCTCAAGATGGTGGCTATCTGTTGCATCCAGCGATACCAGTTCATTAACGGCAACAACAAGAGGCGAGACAGTTGCAACGGGTACGGGCTCGCCATATGAGCGAACGCAACGAACGGGTAGCTCTTCATCAACTGCGATAGCATGAAAGTTCAGGTTCTCCAGCCACCAGTATTCAGTGTAATACTGGTAACGAAACCGATATCGTCTCTCAAGTGTGCCGTCATAAAGAGTAGCAGTATTATCAGAAGTAACGGTGGAAGATTGCCAATATGGCGTTTCCGGGATGTTCTTGAAGTAGAGCGATGATCCCCGAGAGTTCACATGATACTCGATCTCTCGTTGTAGCAGATGTGACTCGTTGAAGTTCGGCAAGCGCCAATCATCATGCCCCGCCAACTGCAAATCGTCACAGTAGTTCATCGCCTGATCAAAGTTTCCAGTTTGCATCAGGACATCTTCATTATCCTGCCACATCAACCGGTTGGTACGATCAACAACATAAGGCGCTGCTTCTGGCTT
Source organism: Alcanivorax quisquiliarum (assembly GCF_023051175.1). Lineage (GTDB taxonomy): Bacteria > Pseudomonadota > Gammaproteobacteria > Pseudomonadales > Alcanivoracaceae > Isoalcanivorax > Isoalcanivorax quisquiliarum. The sequence continues at coordinate 77,000 of NZ_JALKII010000002.1, forward strand.
ATGGAATTCCGATACAAAGCGCTGCTCGCCGCTGACACAGCGCACATGACCCTCTTTGTCATAATCGGTAGGCAAAACACGTGCTGTAATAAAATCCACCAGCGTGTTCAGGTAACTACCGCCGTTCCGGGTATAGTTATTCTTCGCATGGTAATCAGCGCCATAGCTCGAAGTACCGACATGTTCGAATGCCGAGCTGATCAAACGCTCGCTGGAGTCCGGATTATCACGGAAATGCTCTAGCAAGAAAATCAGTTCAAGGCGATTCGGCAGGCGCCAGTTGGTGATGCCGCCGTGCACCAATGTGTCACAGTATGCCTCGGCGTCGGCATAAAAAACTTTGGGGGCAAGCACTGCACTACTGTCCTGCCAGATCAGGCCGTTTACTTTGTCAAAAACTATTTCGTTAGTCGGGTCACGCTCATAAACCCTCGCCGTTCCTACCCTGGTTGCCGCATCGTCATGGCTGAATCGAGAGCTTAGAGCACCCGTCTTTGGCACCCTGGAAAGCCCTTCCGCCAGCATATCCACGGTCACCATGGGCGCGATAGAAAGCGTAAACTCCTGAATATATTCCAGGCCGTAGATATCCGTTGCCTGCAACCGGACGGCGTGGTCACCAATATCACCATCTCCTGGTGTCCAGCTCAGTATTCTATCTTGCAACTGCATTCCGGCTGGCCCGGCCAGAAGATTGAAGGTGATATCCCGCTCATGGCTCAACGCCGCCAGCTTGATCGTATATCGAAAGCGCTCCCCGGCACTCCAGGAAATGGCGGGCGTTGAAATAATTTCCGGTGGCAATAAAGCATGCAGGACCGGCAAGATGAAGGCTTGCTCGGCAACCGCGCCGCGCTCATCGGTCACCACCACGACAAAGCTTTGCTCCCCCAGCTGGTTCCATCCGGGCACCCAGGAAATACGCCCGGAATCAGGATTGATTTGCACACCATCGGGCGCCGCAGAAAGTGAAAAGCACAGGTCGTGATTATCCGCGTCGTTCGCATGAATCTGATATTCAAGCACCTCATCGAACCAGGCATCCCCCGGCGGGATGGAAATGATCTCCGGGGTGCTATTGTTTGTGGCAAGTTGCTCGGGTGTGAGGCCAAAACCCTGGCTTTGGGATGGCGGGGACGTTTGATGACAAGCGCCTGTCGTCCCGCCCTTGATCAGCACAGCCAGGGAATATGGTTCGACGGGCAGGTTCTGCTCAAAGAGTTGATAGATCGCGCTACCAGCAAGGCTTTGGGCGGGATCACCTTCATTCTCCGGCTCAAACCAGATGGCGCCCAACATCGTCGGCTGCTTGAAAAATGCAGCGAGCCTCACGGAAACACCGTGAGCAGCACTTTTCAATAGCAGGTCATTGCCTTCACGAAACAGTTGAGAGGTGATATCTGCATATTGAATGCCACCGGCAAAAAGGATATCGCTATAGCCGCCCGCCGCCACAAGCGTCTTTTTCCCATCTCCCGGCGTGATGACAAACGTTACCGCTTGCTCACCCTCCAGAGGCGGGTAGCTCGCAAGGCCGAGACCCTGATGGCTACCGATCAGCGTATCGTTACCGCTACCAGGAAAGACCATTCGATTACTCATTCTCGGGATGAGGAGATCAGCACCGCTTGAGCCATGAATCGATTCGCTGTCGCCAGCGCCGAGCACCAAGGACGCCGAGCCTTGAGCCACTGTGGGTGGCGTGGCATTGAATACCTGGAAAATCTGATCTTTATGGATCGCCTGCCCGTTGGCGAAGCGGATTTCAGACAAGGTATCGGCGACAGCAAAGAAATCACGGACTACCAGCCGCAAGTTCTTGTTGCTGATATTCAATATCAGATCATCACTACCTTGCTGGCTGGTGAAACTGCTGGATACATCTGCATAGGTGATACTTTGATCGAAAAGAATGTAGTTATAACCTTCCGATTCAACAATGGTGTTATGGCCACCGCCGGAAGCAAACTGGTAAACATTGTCACCCGGCCCGCCAACGATGTAGTCATCGCCTGTGCCGCTTGAAACGACGTTATTGCCTTCACCAACATAGATAAAGTCGTTTCCGGGCGTTCCAACCAGATAGTCGGGATTGGCCGGAAGATCATCATTGGGATCATCGCCATCGCCGCCTCCGTCGCCCGGCTCGCCACCCCCATCTTCGTCACCGTCTCCATCGCCGCCGTCACCGTCATCATCTTCATCACCGGCTCCACTGCCCGCCTCCCAAACCGAGCCGTCGACATTGATGGTAAAACTACGAGGCACGGAAGGCGCCTGAACGCCGAACAATTGAAACAGGCTCTCGCCATCCAGCTGCCCGCCCGTGGTAAATTCTATTGCGGAAATAATATTGGATCTTGAGAAGAACTGGTGGATGCGCACGGTGTCATTATTGTTCTGGTTTCCAAGAATCAGATCATCGCCAGACTTTTGTAGCCGTGTCGCCACATCATTGAAGTGAATCCCACCACTGAAGCGGATAATGTGCATCCCTGATGAAGCAATAATGGTATTTGCGCCATCACCGGGAAAGAACTCGAAAATGGTTTGCTCTGCCCTGCCAATCAGCAAATCATCCCCGGCCCCGCCGCGAATAGTAGCGGGCACCGAATCAGGCAACAGGATTTCTGAGGCTCCCGAACCCTGCAACAGGCCGCCAGCGCCGACCTCTGTTTCCAGAACCCTTTGGTTGCCCGGCGTTGACGGTGCCGGCTTGCCAAAGGCAGCGAACAGCTGTCCTGCTGACAGTATCTCTCCATTCATGAACGTGAAAGAGGATACTGTTTCTTCGAATGCGAAGAAGTCTTTTACGGTTAGCGTCTGCTGCCCGCTACCTATTACCAACCTCAAATCATCGCCACTGATCCACAACCCGCTGGCGACGTCGGCAAAGGTTATGCCAGCCTGGAACTCGACCACATTGCTGCCGGTGGTCTCTATCAGCGTAATCTGGCTGCTGCCGGGATGAACTTCGTAAACATTATCTCCGCCGCCGCCTATTACAACGTCATCGCCCCCTGAAAGCTCGACGGTATAATTATCAGAGCCTAGTACGATGAGATCATCACCCGATGTATCAGAGATGAAATGATTGCCAGAATTAGCAGAGTTGGCGGCGTTTACACCGATAATGGCAAGTGAAAATCCACAAAGAACCAGCAATACGAAACGGCAAGCTTTCACGAATGCATCCCTTCATTCAGTATAAGTCAGCCTCTCCGGGCGACCCTTGATATTATATTGTGATGGCAGTTGATCCGCCCCCGCTGCCTGTTCTAGCACTAGCGTCACACTTGAAACAACCCCCAACATCTCGCAATGAGAACAATGCCCACCACATCCGTTAACTGATAGAAAGTTTCACTTATTCTGATATCAAATCAGAACCGTTTTTTTGGCTCCTAACAGCATTGAGTGAAAGCGTTTTAATAGCGCCGATCAAATCCACTGATGATTTTGAAATGATGCTAGCGACGCCGCGCTTGCGCTGCGGTTACTCGGCTTGTTGTTATCGCCACATCTTCATCAGAAGCGGCTCTGCTACAGTCTTTCCCGAGCTTTCCCGAGCAGCACTTTAATGCAGCAAGGCTTTTGTTGATAGTAAAGAAAACCATGCTGAGCCTGCCGGCGCAAAAAATATCGCGATGAACTCAACTCTGACAGGCAGGGTGCAGATCGCAGAACAACATCTTCTCAGGCCGCAGCCACCAGGAAGTCCAGTTCCACGATGGGTTTCAGTTATAGAAGCACAACCTGGTTACGAGGGAGCTTCAGGCGCGCGGCACCAGGTTGAACAAATCCACAAACCGCTGCGCAGCAGCAATGTCGCCTTGCACTTCTACTACGCCCTCACCGGCCAGCTGCACCAGGGGCTGGCTGCCATACAGGGCAGATGCCATGGCATTGCCATCCGCCTTGAGCACGAAGGGCGCTTCGGGGCGTTCGACGGCCAGCGTCTCCAGGCGCCCGCCCACCACACGCGCTTCAAAGGATTCTTTCGTGAAATCAAAGCCGCCCACCAGCGTATCCGCGCCGGCCGGGCTGCGTTGCAAGTTCACGCCCATCGAAATCATCAGGGCGGAAGGGCTGATGAAGCGTGTGGCATCGTGCCCTGGCAGAGTCAGCGCCCATCGGCACAGCGCTTCCAGCACCGGCAACACGCCTCGCCCGGCTTCTGTCAGTGCATAGATGCCGAGGCGCTCGTCGTGCGCTATCACCCCGGCTTGCTGCAACTGCCCAAGCCGGGCCGTCAGCACGCTGGCGGTAATGCCCGGTACGCCGGCGCGGATCATCTGAAAGCGCTTGGGCGCGAACATCAGCTCACGCACTACAAGTAAGGCCCAGCGATCACCGACCTGATTAAGCGCGTGGGCGGCCAGGCAGCCTTCATCGTAACGAGGGCGCGGTGCGCCTGCATGATTAGTCATTTTTAAATACTACCAGTTGCTTTTTGCTACTTCCAGCGTGATGCTTTCCTTTCAGATGAAACCACCCGGAAAGGAGCTCCCACCATGACGTACTACACCAGTTCCTTGCTAGCCGTGCCCACGGCCAACAAGCAGCAATACCTCAGCCACGCCAGCGCCGCCTGGGCGGTGTTCCAGCGCTATGGTGCCCTGCGCATGGTAGAAGGCTGGGGCGTTGATATCTCTCGGGGCAAGGTCACGGATCTCTACCAGGCAGTGCAGGCGCAGGACGGCGAAACTGTCGTCTTTTCCTGGATCGAGTGGCAAGACAGGCCCGCTGCCGACGCAGCGTGGCAAAAAATGCAGGCAGACGCGGCCATGAACAGCTTGCCAGCCATGCCGTTTGATGGCAGCCGCATGATCTATGGTGGGTTCGAACCCGTTTTTACGGCCGGCACCGATCACCCGGCGGGCTATATCCAGGGATTCGTTCTGGCGGTGCCGGCGCAGAATCGGGCTGCGTATATCGATATCGCCCGGCAAGCATGGGAGGGCGCGTTCAAGCCCCGTGGCTGCCTCGGCACGGTGGAGGCGTGGGGCGTCGATGTGCCGCATGGTGCGCAGACAGATTTTTATCGCGCCAGCAAGGCCGAAGCCAGCGAGATTCCGGTGTTCAGCTGGACGCTCTGGCCCGACAAAGCCACCTGCGATGCTGCCGCACAAGCGATGGAGGCCGAGATGGCGGGCCAGTCTTTCCCGGAAATGCCGTTTGATGGCATGCGCATGATGTGGGGAGGCTTCGAGCCGATTTTCGATTCGGCCTTTCGAGCCTAGCAGCCGTCGAGCAGTCGGACCACGCCCTTCCTGGGGCCCTGCTGCCCGGAGCAGGCGCCAGGGGCGTTTCGTGGGTCTTGCACAAGTCCCGATCTGCCAATGGCCCACCGAAAAACGTCCGCCTACGACGCGCTAGCGATATACGAGCGCTGCTGATGACAAATCTGGCGATGTCATTCGGGGCAGGGCCGGAGCTGGCGCCGGAGTGAGTGTGCGACACCCTCGTGGGCGCGGCCGGGGAGAATCGCCTGCGCGGTGCTGGTTTCCAGTCTCGATGATCGCCGTCATCTGGTCAGGCCCCGCCGACAGGGCGGCCGCTCTCTCGGCCCGGCCGCCCTGTCGGCTCTCCCTGTTCCGGCATCGCAAGTTCTTCCCCGGTTTCGGCAGCTGTGTTAGTGTCCAGCGGTCTTATCTTTCAGGCCACAATGCCATGCCCGAAGACGGCGACTGTAACAGTATAGGCAGCGCAGACGAGCCGCCCCCTACGGTAACGCGACGCCTGCGCGCCATCCACGCTTTCCCCCTTTTCCCGTTACCCCGCATACGGCCCGCCGCAACGGCGCCGCTGGCCGTGCACGCGCCGGGCAAACCAGGTTACTGATCATGGAATTTATCGCAGACCCGAATATCTGGATCGGCTTGCTGACGCTGGTGGCACTGGAAATCGTGCTTGGCATCGACAACCTGGTGTTTATTGCGATCCTGGCCGACAAGCTGCCGCCCCATCAGCGCAACAAGGCTCGCGTCGTCGGGCTTTCGCTGGCGCTGCTGATGCGCATCGCCTTGCTGTTTTCGATCTCCTGGATCGTGACACTGACACGCCCGCTGTTCAGCATCGCTGATTTCTCTTTCTCGGGCCGCGACATTCTGCTGATCCTTGGCGGGGTGTTCTTGCTCGCCAAGGGCACCATGGAGCTGCATGAGCGCCTGGAGGGCGCGCAGAAGCCGAAACAGGGGAAAGTGGTTCATGCCGTGTTCTGGCAGGTGATCGTGCAGATCATGGTGCTGGATGCGGTGTTTTCGCTGGACAGCGTGATTACAGCCGTCGGCATGGTGGATCAGTTGTGGGTCATGGTCACGGCGGTTTGTGTGGCAATGGCGGTCATGATGCTGGCCTCGGGCCCGCTGATGGCCTTTGTGTCGCGCCACCCCACGGTCGTGATTCTGTGCCTGGGCTTTTTGCTGATGATCGGCTTCTCGCTGGTGGTGGAGGGCTTCGGCTTCCACATTCCCAAAGGCTATCTGTATGCCGCCATCGGCTTCTCGGTATTGGTCGAGGCCGCCAACCAGCTCGGGCGGCGTAACCGGGAACGCCAGATTACCATGGGCAACATGCGTGAGCGCACTGCCGAAGCGGTGCTGCGCATGCTTGGTGGCCGCGCCGATGAAGAAGCGCCCTTGGGCGAAACCGTGGATGTGATCGCAGTGCAGGCAGCACAGGGCACGCTGTTCAGCGCCGAGGAAAAAGAAATGATCCGCGGGGTGCTGGATCTCGGCGCACGCCCGGTGCGTTCCATCATGTCGCCGCGCAATGAGCTGGAATGGCTGAATCTAGACGATGAGGCGGAAACACTTTACGCGGCGATCCGCAAGATCACCCATACCCGTGTCATTCTCGCTCGCGAACAGGTCGATAATTTTGTCGGGGTTGCCATTACCAAGGAGCTGCTGCACCAGCTGATCGATACCGGCGGCATCAATTGGGCGCGGGCCACACGCCAGCCGGTGGTAGTGCACGAAACCACCGACGTGCTGCGGGTCATGGAACAATTACGCCGCTCTCCCGTGCAAATGGCGATGATCGTGGATGAATACGGCGCGCTGGAAGGCATCGCAACGCCGACCGATATTCTGGAGGCAATAGCAGGCGAATTTCCCGACATGAACGAAGAAGCCGGCATGGTGCAAAAGCAGGAAGACGGCAGCTGGCTGGTGGACGGTTTTGTCGACGTGCGCCAGCTCAGCGGCACCCTGGAGCACAATCTGGTGGACGAGGCGAATCGCTATGCCACGCTCGGCGGCTATATTCTGGCGCAACTGGGCCACCTGCCCCGGCCCGGCGAGGTGCTGGAAGCGCAAGGGCTCCGGTTTGAAGTGATCTCGCTGGACAAGCGCAGTATCGGCAAGGTGCGCATCACTGACCTCGCCGCGCCGCAGGGCTCCACCACATCCTGAGCCATCTTTATTCTCGTGGGCGGTGGGCGCGGGCTTTTTTCGTGCCCACGGTGCGCACGGGAAGGCACAGAAGTTTTTTCATTCTGGCAACGCCAACAACAAAAGTACACTCGCGAGCCTGCACGCTCCCCGCTATGATTCTCCATGCATAACCCCGCCCGGCGATCTCGGGTAAAACAGCACAGCACTCGAACAGATACACCAAGGAGCTCACATGGGCATGATGAAAGAATTCAGGGAATTTGCTGTCAAAGGTAACGTCGTGGATATGGCCGTCGGTATCATCATCGGCGGCGCTTTTGGCACTATCGTGTCGAGCCTGGTGGCGGATATCATCATGCCTCCGATCGGCCTGCTGCTTGGCGGCGTGGATTTTACTGATCTGTTTATCGTGCTCAGCGGCGAAGGTGAATTCACTACGCTGGCGGAAGCACAAGCAGCCGGCGCAGTGAGCATCAATTACGGTATCTTTATCAATCAGCTGGTGAGTTTTTTGATCGTAGCTTTCGCCGTTTTCCTGCTGGTAAGAACGATCAACCGATTGAAGCGTCAGCAAGCAGTTGAAGAAGCAGCGCCTGAAGCCCCGGCGCCTACCCCTGAAGAGGTGGTGCTATTGCGCGAGATTCGCGACAGCCTCCGCAAATCCTGACCCGATCCGCAGCACCCGTGCCATCACGGGTGCTGCCGCCCTCTGCATCAGCTCAGGGCGTTCAGTGCGCCCTCGTAATCCGGCTCATCACCGATTTCGTCCACCAGCTCCGTGTGGATCACTTTGTCGTGTTCGTCAATCACCACCACAGCGCGTGTACACAAGCCGGCCAGCGGGCCACCTTCAAGCGCTACGCCATAATCGCGGGCGAATTCGGGGTGACGAAAGGTCGATAAGGTGACCACATTTTCCAGTCCCTCTGCGCCACAGAAACGTGCCGCAGCGAATGGCAGATCGGCGGAAATCACCAACACAACAGTGTTATCCAGGCCGCCAGCCCGCTCATTGAATTTACGTGTGGACGTGGCGCACACGCCGGTATCGACGCTGGGAACGATGTTGAGCACCTTGCGCTTGCCCTGATAGTCCGCGAGTGTCTTTTCACCAAGATCCTGGGCGGTCAGTGTGAATGCAGGCGCTGGCTTGCCGGTTTCCGGGAAGCTGCCGCCCACCGGCACCGGGGTGCCCTTGAACGTAACCTGAGCCATAACATACTCCTTAAAGACGTAGTGGAGGGGCTACGACATTGAGGCAGCGGTACCCGGCTGGCAAGCCCCGGCTGATCATTTTGCGCCGGCTATCGGCCGGCTCACTCCGTTTCACCGAATTGCCCATGCCGGCCGGCACCCGACTCGAAGCGCCCGGCACCAGCGGCGGTCTCCCCCGAGGCCAATGTGCGTCGCCCGTGTTCGAACTCATTGCGCAGTGCGCTGGCTTCATCAAGCCCCCACTGCTCAAGCACACTGGCGCGGTCACCACGCAGGCAGGCTTGCGGGAAAGCAGCTATCTGGCGCGCCAGCGCTTCAGCGGCCGACAACAATTGCGCAGCAGGCACCACACGATTGACCAGGCCGATCGCCAGCGCTTCGCTTGCCGCTACCGAGCGGCCCGTCAAAATCAGATCCATCGCTCTGCTCTGGCCGATCAAGCGTGGCAGGCGTACCGTGCCGCCATCAATCAGCGGCACGCCGAAGCGCCGGCAGAACACGCCGAATACCGCTTCTTCGGTGGCCACACGCAGATCACACCACAAGGCCAGCTCCAAGCCGCCAGCCACACAATAACCATCGATGGCTGCGATGACCGGCTTGCTCAATTGCATGCGACTGGGGCCCATCGGCCCGTCGCCGTCGGCCGCCAGGCGGTTCATCCGCACAGGATCGCCGCTGGCGACTGCCTTGAGATCAGCGCCTGCGCAAAAGTGACCGCCCGCGCCGGTGAGAATCGCCACACTGAGGCTGTCATCTTCGTCGAATTGCCGAAAGGCTGCGGCCAGCGCGGCAGCCGTCGGGCCATCTACGGCGTTACGCGCCAGTGGCCGGTCGAGGGTAATCACACACACGGGCGGGCGGGGCTGATAAAGAACCGAGGCGGGTGCTGCGGCCATCACTGCTCCTTGAAACTACAGGGTTCGAGGCCCGCCATGATTGCACATGACGGGCGCTCGCGTGCAGCAAGCCGGCGGTCAATCGTCGAGTTGGCCTGACGCCTGATGGCGTAGCAGCTTCATGAACTCGATCACCAGTTCGCGATGCGCCTCGGACAGCTCCACGAAATCCGCTTCCATCTGCATCAGCTGTTCGCTAAACCCGGGCTCATCCGGCTCGCGGACGCCAAAGCGTGCCGGTGGTGCAAACGCCTCTGCCGCAGGATAGTGCGTCGCGCTCGTCAGCAAGAGCTCGCGCAGCATTGCCAACAAGGCGCCGGAAGGCCGCCAATGGCCCGGCCCGGGCTCACCACCCGCAGCCTGGCGGTGCGCACGCAGGGCCACAGCGCGCAGCGCTTGTGTGGTTGGCGGCTGAGGGGCCGACGATAAAGGCTGGGTAAAAACGCGGTTCTCTAAGACGGAATAAGACATGATCAGGCAACCTCTCTCACTGCCAGAAAAAATCCTATTATGAGAAAAGAGAGATTGGCGCACCATGCATATTCGCCAGAGACAAATTGGCGAATATGCAACCCGGACAGACCCGCTTAATCTTCTGACGCCTCACTCGTGCGCTGCAAGCGCTTGAGCAACTTGCAGAATTCTACCACCAGCTGACGATTAGCGGGCGTCAATTCTTTGATATGGCGTTGTAATCGGGCCAGCTCACCCGTCGAGCGGTTATGTGGGGGAGTGGGCAGATGCTGGGTGCGCTCAACTTCCAGGTACAACTCGGAAACGCGTGTTTCCAACGCACGGGCAAGCGCCTCCAGCAAACCCACCGAAGGTTGTTGCGTGCCGCGCTCGATCCGCGAGAGGTTGCTGGCGTCGGTACCGGCCCGATAAGCCACCTCTTCCAGCGTCTCTCCGCGCTCGTCACGCCTGAGCTTGAGGACCGCGCCAATTTTCATGGTTGAATTGTGCGAATAGACGCGCCCGCGCACCATGCGCATATGCCACCAGAAAATACAAAAAATGGCGAAAAAAGATATCTCCCAGCTAACGCACGGGGAACAGGAACATGCGAGCCTTAACCTGGCGACGGAAAAAGCGATATCAATATGATATCATTGCTCGGCTTACTGCCCTCTCACTTGCGCCTTGATGCCCGGCGAACCGCTTTATGAATCTGCTCGAAAGCCCTGCTCAATTGGCCGAATCACACCTGAAGAAATACTGGATGATTTATGCGCATTGTCGAGCTACCGGTCACACGCTCAAGATCTGGGATTGCAAGGAGCTGTCTCTGTTCGCCGGCAGCCGCGGCCGCACGCTGCCGATCTCGCGCCTGTATGTTGTCGTAGAAAGCCTGGATCGCGCTGGCTTGCGCCCACTATTGGCCCAATTGGAAGCGCTTGATCCTTTTCAGCAGCGGCGACTGTGTATCGACCCCGGCCACCCGCTCTGAGCCATTCGCCCACGCGCAGCCGCCCGGTCAGGTTTCCCCGTTGCCAGCCCGGTGCTAGGCTAGGCTGCCTGACCATCTTCAGCGGAAGCCAAGCGTGGAAGACGTTTATTCACCGACCGAAGAAATCATCAACAGCCTCACCCACGGCATCGGCGCAGCGCTGAGTATCGGCGGCACGGTGCTGCTGGTGGCAATGGCTGTGCAGCTGGGTGATCCCTGGAAAATAGTCAGCTTCAGCATTTTCGGCTTCAGCCTGGCGCTGCTGTATCTCTCCTCCACGCTGTATCACGGCTTTCGTGATCCGCGCCTGCGGGCGATCTTCAAGATGCTGGATCATTGCGCCATCTTCATCCTGATCGCCGGCACCTACACGCCGTTTCTACTGGTCAATATGCGCGGCCCGGTGGGCTGGACGCTATTCGGGGTCATCTGGAGCCTGGCGCTGCTTGGCGTTGTGCTCAAGCTGGTGTTCGGCCACCGCTACAAGATCCTGCGGGTGGGCATCTATCTGTTGATGGGCTGGCTGGTGATGTTCGCCTCCGGCGAGCTGTTGGCACGGCTGAACAGCACGGGCTTCTGGCTGCTGTTAGCTGGTGGGATCACTTATACCTTCGGCGTCATTTTCTATCTGGTGCACCTGATCCCTTTCAACCACGCGATCTGGCACCTGTTTGTGGTGGGCGGCAGTGTGTGCCACTTTCTGGCCGTGTTCTACGGGGTGCTGCCCCACCAGCCGGGCGTGCTGAGCTGAGCTGATTGAAAGACGCACTGCGCCGTATCATGACCAGCGCTCCAGCTGTTACAACTGCCGCCCGTCAGCGCTGTTCAGCTCGTTCCAGATCACGCAGCGCGCCTTCCACCATATACGCGACCATATCACCCAGGCCATCCACCAGCTGGTCGAAGGTAATTATCGGATTCGCCTCACCCAGATGTCGGATAATGGTGAAAATGCCACCGTTGATGATGATGTACGACTTGGTGGGCAAATCCGGCAATTGCAGCAGGCGCGGATGATGCATGACGTACTGCACCACCAGCTCCATCAACATCTTGTTGATCGGCTCCAGGTTATCGCGGTGTGCCATATGCACGGTGTAGCTGACATAACTGAGATAACGGCTGTCATCGCGCAGTAACCAGCCCCGAAAAGCACGCAGCAGGGTGATCACCGCCTCGCGGATTTCCATCGTCACCAACTGCGGGGTCAGCGGGCGGATAACCTCGACAATATCCTTCACCGCGTACTGGTAGATGGCATCGAATACCGCTTCCTTGTTGGTGAAATACTCATACAAGGAGCCCACACCGATACCCGCTATCTCGGCGATGTGGCGCGTGGTGGTGCCTTCCATGCCGTGCCGTGCAAGCGAGATGAAGCCCGCCTCTACAATTGCCCTCACTGTCTCCCGGGAGCGGCGCTGCTGCGGTTTTCTGGCCATAACCTGTTTTCCTGTATCCGGCATGTGCCGTCTATCCCTTGCCACAGCACGGCAAAGGGGTATCCGAATTGAATCCGAACAATTGGTCGGAATATCGTGACATCAGCCAATGTCATGGTCTACGCAACACACCCAGGCCGCAACCCCCTTAGCGACAGGCAACACCCTTATGCTCAGAAAGAACAAACTGACTCATTGCACCAGCGCTGTGGTAACCGGCGCTGGTTCCGGTATCGGCGCCGCCTTTGCACTGGAGCTGGCACGCCGGGGCACGCGCGTGGTATGCGCCGATATCAAGCTGGCCACTGCCGAGCAGACCGCTGCGGCGATCACCGCAGCAGGCGGCCAGGCGCTGGCCGTGGCCTGCGATGTATCGCAACTCGAACAAGTGGAGCAACTGGCGGCCAGCGCTGAACAATGGCTCGGCCACACGCCCGAGATCGTCATCAACAATGCCGGGGTCGGTGCGGGCGGTCAGGTAATCGGCGCGACGCCAATGGACGACTGGCAATGGGTGCTGGGCGTAAACCTGTGGGGCGTGATCCACGGCTGCCATGTGTTTGCACCGAAACTGCGAGCGCATGGCCGTGGCGGCATCATAAATGTCTGCTCCACTGCCAGCTTTGCCGCCGCGCCGCTGATGGGCCCGTACAACACCAGCAAGGCTGCGGTGCTGGCATTGTCGGAAACGCTGGCAGCAGAGATGAGCGGCACCGGCATTCATGTCACCGCCCTGTGCCCCACCTTCGTGAAAACCAACATCACCCGCGACGGCCGTATTTCAGCCAACACCTCGCAGTTTGCCAACAATCTGCTGAAGTGGACGGGCATCTCTGCGGAGCGCGTCGCCCGTACCACCCTCAACGCGCTGGATCGCAATCAGCTTTATGTTCTGCCGCAACTGGACGCACGCACCATCTGGCGCATGAAGCGCTTTGTTCCGGGCACCTACACCCGCGGCGCCGGGCTGCTCAATCGCCTGGCTTCCTCCCGATTCTGAACAGGAGCACTTCATGGCTTCCATCGACCTCGACAAAATGCTCGTAAAGATCAAGAGCAGCCAATGGGCGCTGGCGGATATTGACTGGGATGCGCCCGGTGCCGATCTGATTACCGATGAGCAGTGGCCCAAGCTGAAAGCCTTCATGGCCGATCTGATGTGGATCGAGCATGTCGGCGCCCGTGCATTTGCAGCGATGGCAAAAAAAGCACCAACAGAAACGCTGCGTGAGATCTACACTTATTTCCACGCCGAGGAGCAGCGCCACGCCAATGCCGAAATGGCACTGATGAAACGCTGGGGCATGCTCGACGGCGATGAAATTCCCGAGCCGAACATCAACTTGCGGCTGGTGATCGAATGGCTGGATCGCTATGCCGATGAAATGCCTGTTTATGTGCTGGGCACGGTCGTGCCGATGCTGGAAGTTGCACTGGACGGTGCGCTGTGCAGCTTCCTGCTGGAAACCGTCGACGACCCGGTTTGTCATGCCGCGTTCCAGAAAATCAACGACGACGAATCACGCCACCTTGGTGTCGGCTTCACCGTGATGGAAATGCAGGGGCGCAGCAAAACCTTCATCCAGCTCACTCAGATGGTAGCCCCGCTGCTGGACCCGCGGCTGATACTCGGCATCGCGTCCTACTTCCCGCTGCTGAACAAGATGCGTGACAACATCATGGAAATGGGCCTGCCGGAAGAAAAGCTCTATAACGCCATGCGCAAGTTCGAGAAGATCGGTGGCCGCACCGCCGATGGCCGGCGCAATCCGTGGTTCCAGATCATCAGCCGCCATGGCCGCTTTGTCATCAATCGCAACAACCGCTTTTACCATGCTCCCGTGGACGCACTGGTGAAAGTCACGCAATACATTCCAAGGCGTGCTCTGCCTGCCGTGCCAAGCTGGGTCAAAGAGCTGACCTACCGCCCCGCAGCCTGACGCAGCGCTCCGTATATTGACAGGAATAGATAAATGAACACCCCTTCACCTTCGGCAAAGAAGCCGGCCAAAACAGGCGGCACCCGAAAAGCCCCGGTAAAAAGACCGAGCGTCAAAGCAGTTGCAAAGCCCGTTTCGGTTCTGATCATCGGGGCCGGCTTTGCCGGGCTGGGCATGGCTATCCAATTGCAACAGGCAGGCATCCGCGACATCGTTATTCTGGAGCGCGCCGACGCAGTCGGCGGCACCTGGCGCGATAACCGCTACCCAGGCGCCGCCTGCGATATCCCGTCGAATCTTTATTCCTATTCGTTTGCCCAGAACCCGAACTGGTCACGCAGCTTTTCGGGCAGTGGCGAGATTCTGGATTACATTCACTATCTGGTATCGCACTTCAATCTCGCGCCCTACATCCGCTTCAAACAGAACGTTACCGGATTGAACTTCGATGAAAATGCCGGCCTTTGGCATGCCTCTATAGAAGGCGGCGACACTGTCCGCGCGCGTGCCGTGGTGATGGCGCAAGGCCCGCTTTCCAATGCCATCTTTCCCGATATAGCGGGCTTGGAAAAATACAAAGGCCACACGATTCACAGCGCACGCTGGGATCACGATTATGATTTCAGCAACAAGCGTGTAGCGGTCATTGGCACTGGCGCCAGCGCTGTGCAGATCATCCCCGAGCTTGTAAAGCAGGCCGGCTTTGTGAAGGTATTTCAACGCACACCAGGGTGGGTGCTTCCGCGGCCGGACTTTGAAACACCGGAATGGAACAAGGCGCTGTTTCGCAAGTTCCCCGGCACCCAGGATGCGCTGCGCAAAGCACTCTATGTCACTCATGAATCCATGGCGCTGGCTGTCATCTGGAACTCGCCGTTAACGCGCATTGCCGAGCGTATCGGGCGCCTGCATTTGCGCCGCCAGGTAAAAGATCGCTGGCTGCGCCGCCAGCTGACGCCGGATTTTCGTATCGGTTGCAAGCGCGTGCTGCTTTCCAATGATTACTACCCGGCCTTGCAGCAACCCAACTGCAAGCTGGTCACCTGGCCGATCGACCGGCTTTCCGAGCAAGGCATCCGCACCGCCGAAGGCATCGAGCACCAGTTCGATTGCATCGTGTTTGCCACCGGCTTCGATGTCTGCAAAACCGGCACGCCCTTCCCCATCACCGGGCTGGGTGGTCGCGCCCTGCATGACGAATGGGCGCGCGGCGCACAGGCTTACAAAAGCATCAATGTGGCGGGTTATCCAAACCTGTTCCTGACCTTTGGCCCGAACTCCGGGCCAGGCCATAATTCCGCGCTGGTCTACATGGAATCGCAACTGGATTACGCCGTGCGCGGTATCCAGAAAATCCTTGATGAAGATCTGAAAATGCTGGACGTGAAAGCCGATGCACAGGCGGCGCACAACAAAGCGATTCAGGCGCGACTGGCCAACACCAACTGGAACTCGGGCTGCAAAAGCTGGTATCTGACCGAGGACGGCCACAACGTCACTATGTATCCCGGCTTCGCTACTCAGTATGCCTTGCAGATGCGCACGCTGGATGAAGCTGATTATCGGCGTACACCGATGGCGGGAGGCTGAATAAAAAACGGCCCCGCACCCCGGGGCCGTGTGCCGTATCAGACTTTTTTGCGTTGCTTGTTTGCCGCCCGGGTCACATACGCATTCAGCAGCCGCATCGCCCACTCATACGGCGGCGCGAATTTACGTTGCCACCAGTAGCCGATGCGAATATCCGGCGATGTGAAGATCATGTATTTACGGCGCCGCATGCCGCGCAGAATCGCCTGCGCGGCGCGCTCCGGTGTGACGGCATGGCGCTGGAAGCGGCTCGTCAGCCGCTGTACTTCCGGATCATCGCGATCCACACCAACGATTTCGATTGTCCGCACCAGCCCGGTATCCACACCGCCGGGGCACACCAGCCCCACATGAATGCCGTGCGCGCGCAGATCAAATCGCAGCACCTCGGAAATACCACGCAAACCGAACTTGGTCGCGCTATAGGCCGCATGCCACGGCAACCCGAACAACCCCGCTGCGGAGGATACATTGATCAGATGGCCACCACGGCCGGCGGCGATCATGGGTGGCAGGAAAGCGTGCATCACGTGCACCGGCCCCATCAGGTTGATATTGATCAGCCGGCGCCAGTGATCCAGCTCGAGCTGCTCGACGGTGCCCCAGATGGATATCCCGGCAATATTCAATAGCGCATCCATGCTGCCGTGCTCTGCGTGCACTGCCTCGGCAAACGCCAGCACTGCATCCGCATCGGCAATATCCATCGCTTGCGCCGCCAGCACAGTGGCACCACTGGCGCGCAGGCCGGAAACCGTTTCCGCCAGCGCCTGCTCGTTGATATCCGTCAGGCACAACAGCGCGCCTTCGGCCCCCAGCGCCTCTGCTACCGCGCGGCCAATGCCGCTGGCCGCCCCCGTTACCAGGCACCGCTGCCCCTCGAAAGTGTGTGTTGCCATGACGTGACTCCCCATGCGGGCATGAATGTACGATGCGCTCATGATTACGCAGATGGCGGCCAGCCGCAGTAGCCGTTGCGGCCAACCGGGGTAGCCGATACGGCCAGCCGCTTCCCCGTGGCCGTATTCGTGCAATACTCGCCCCTACGTCTGTTTATCAGCCTGGTAGATCTGCATGGACGAATTCGACCGCGACAACGGCTGGGTATCGGCCCGGCATTTGCAGCACATCGTGGCACGCGGGGAAAGTGCCGGTCTGGGCATGGCAGCGCTGTTACAGCAGGCGGGGTTGCATCGGGGCCAGTTGGCAGACAGCGCCGGCAGCATCCCTGTCAGTGCGCTGGAACAGCTGCTTGAGCACGCCAGCCAACACTATCGCGATCCTTTGCTGGGCCTGCATCTGGCCAGCAATATCCAGCCGGCCACCTTTGGCGTGATCGGCCATCTGGTGCAAACCTGCGACCGCTTCAGTGATGTGCTGGATACGCTGACGCGCTATAACGGCCTGCTCAGCAATATCGGCACTACGTCGGTCAATCTGGCGCCCGGTCAGGTACACGTCTGCTGGCAATGTCACGTCGGCGGCCCCCTGTTTCAGCGCCACGCCCGCGAGTATGTGATGGGTGCCTTTGTCACGCTGGTGCGTCTGCTCTTGCCGGGCCAGCCAGATGTGCCGCTAGCGGTGCACTTTCCTCATGAGCGCCCCGGTGGCGAGCAGCTTCATGCCAGCTATCAGGCGCTGTTTCGTTGCGCTGTTTATTTCCGCCAGGACGCCGCTTGCGTGGTGCTGCCGGCGAGACTGTTACGTGAGCGCCTGCCCCATGGTGATACCTCCCTGCGCGAAATGCTGGAACAACACGCACGCACCGAGCTGGGCCAACGTGCGGCTGCTCAGGCGCCGCGCACACTGACCGCAGACGTGCGGCATCTGATCCAGCAGACGTTGCCGCACCAACCGCCCAGCCGAGACAGCATCGCTGCTCAGTTGGGCCTGAGCGGGCGCACCTTGCATCGTCGGCTGGCAAGTGAGGGAAGCAGTTATCAGGCGCTGTTGGACGATGCGCGCCTGGAACGCGCACGCACGCTGCTCACCACCACGGACACAACCCATGCAGACATTGCCGTAGCACTGGGTTTCGGCTCGGCGCAATCCTTCACGCGCTGGTTTCGCCGCCGCACGGGGGCAACGCCTTCCAACCATCGCTCAGCCGAAGGGCGCCCCGACAGCGCGAGCGATGACAATGCAGTGCCAGGCACTGGCTCCGCAGCCAAAACCCCATGAAAAGAAAAAAAGGCATTGCGAGAATAGCAACAACAGCGCTACCAGCGCATAAAGAGAAAGGAGCACCACACGATGTCCGCTGATCTTCTGTACCCGCCCGGCGGCTGGGCCGAGCCTTCACAGCCTCGGCTGACGCCACAGACTGTCGCTCAGCGCGGCGTACTGTTTCGCACCGTCGGCCGGGTGTCGCGGCTGTTCGGGCGGCCAGAACTGCCGAATGTATTCCCGCTGCTACATCACAACCCACGGCTGTTCTGGGGCTGGCTGTTCTTTGCCTCGCGGCTGATGCCCTGGGGCAAATTGCCGGCACCAGCACGGGAACTGATGATCCTGCGCATCGCGTGGCTATGCCGCTGCCGTTATGAGTGGGGTCAGCATGTGGAGTTGGCCGAGCGAGCCGGCGTCAGCGATCGCGAGCTGGTCGCCGTCACGCGTGGCCCCGATGCTTTTGACGACCCGGCACTGCGGCCCCTGATACAGGCGTGCGACGACCTGTATCACCGCGACTGCCTCAGTGACGACACCTGGCGTGCCCTGAAAAAACAGCACTCGGACAGCCTGATGCTGGAGATCATGATGCTCGCCGGGCACTACCGGATGCTGGCCGGTGTGCTGCTCAGCGCCGGCCTGATGCTGGAGCCGCGCATGGAAGAAAACCTGCAACAGTTTCATGCACGCGTGGCTCATCTGGTGCAGCAACCCGAGCAATCGCTATAGCCGGTTCACCGGCAGCTTGAGGTACACCACACCGTTACCCTCCGCCGGCGGCATCTGGCCGGCGCGGATATTGATCTGGACCGACGGCAGAATCAGCCTGGGCATGGCCAGTGTGGCATCGCGTTCATTGCGCATGGTGACAAAAGCTGCCTCGCTGATGCCGTCCTGCACATGAATATTGCCCTTTTTTTGCGCCGCCACGGTGGTTTCGCACTGGTGCTCGCGGCCAGCGGGCGGGTAATCGTGGCACACGAACAGGCGAGTATCGCCGGGTAACGCCAGCAAATTCTGAATCGAGCGATACAGCTGCTGCGCATCACCACCGGGGAAATCACAGCGGGCCGTGCCTACATCCGGCATAAAGAGGGTATCGCCGACAAACAGCGCATCGCCGATCAGCCAGGCCATGTCCGCTGGTGTGTGGCCGGGGGAGTGAATCACCTGCCCGGTGAGTTCGCCGATCTGAAAAGTATCGCCAGGGCTGAACAGATGGTCGAATTGGCTGCCGTCACAGGGAAAGTCCTCCCCCAGATTGAACACGTCGCGAAAAATGGCTTGTACCTGCTGAATCGGCTCGCCGATGGCAATGCGCCCGCCCAGCGCCTGCTGCACAAAGGGCGCGGCGGAAAGATGGTCCGCGTGGGCGTGTGTTTCCAGAATCCAGTCGACCGTCAATTGCTGCGTCCGCACGAAATCCACCAGACGCTGGGCGCCAGTGGTGGCGGTGCGGCCAGAGGCGTGATCGAAATCCAGCACCGGATCGATCACTGCGGCATGGCCGCCCGTGTGGTCATAGACCACATAGCTCCAGGTTTCGGAATCCGGATCCAGAAATGGCGCCACCTGGGGGCGGCCAGCCGAGATTGCTTGCATGGTTTTCTCCTTGCCCGTTACACGTGGGTGAATGTAGAGGCCAGGAGACAATATATATTTACATATAATGTATTTCAATATAATATTGTCGGCAACTCCTTCAGAGCAGATTCGATCCATGCCAGACCCGACGTTCGACCTGATAAAAATGCGCGCCGCCGCGGGCGACGCGACCCTAATGCTGCGCTCCCTGGCCCATCAGGATCGGCTACTGCTGCTATGCCTGCTCAGCCAGGAGGAGTTATGCGTCAGTGATCTGGAAGCGCGCCTGAGCATTCAGCAACCCAGCCTGTCGCAACAGCTGGGTGTGCTGCGCCGCGAGGGCCTGGTGGCCACGCGCCGCGAAGGCAAGCACGTGTTTTACCGGATCGCAGACACACGCGTACTGAGCCTGCTGCAAACACTTTACGGCCTGTTTTGTGCACCCGCCGAGGAAACCGCCGATGCTACAGCTTGATTTGGCTGCCTTTACCCCCGCCAGCAGCCTTGCCGGCGGTATCTTCATCGGGCTGGCTGCCGCCATGCTGATTTTACTCAACGGCCGGATTGCCGGTATTTCCGGCATCGTCGGCGGGCTGCTCAGGCCCGTTCACGGCGACATCAGCTGGCGGCTGGCGTTTACCGCCGGATTGATGCTCGCGCCGCTGCTCTGGGCAACCGTCTCTGCCCTGCCGGCTATCCGGATCGACGCCGGCTTTCCGGTGCTGATCGTCGCCGGGCTGCTGGTCGGCATCAGTGTCCGCTACGGCGCGGGCTGCACCAGTGGCCATGGTGTGTGTGGCCTGTCACGACTGTCGCCCCGTTCACTCGTGGCCACGCTGGCGTTCATGTGCAGCGGTTTCGCCACCGTCTTTGTTGTCCGCCATCTGATCGGAGGCTGATCATGTCCCGTTCTGTCACTGCATCGTTTCTTGCCGGGCTGTTGTTCGGCCTGGGGCTGATTCTCTCTGGCATGGCCAACCCGGCCAAGGTGTTGGGCTTTCTTGATCTGGCAGGCGCCTGGGACCCGTCCCTGGCGCTGGTCATGGTCGGCGCCATCGCCGTAGCCATGGTAGCTTTCCGCCTCGCCAGCCGGCGCCAGCACTCACTGCTGGCAGAACCGATGCGCCTGCCTGGCAAAGGCGATATCGACCGCCGCCTGGTGCTCGGCGGCCTGGGCTTCGGCATCGGTTGGGGGCTGGCCGGGTTCTGCCCCGGCCCGGCGCTGGTGGCGCTGGGGGCCGGCGAACTCAAGGCGGCAGTTTTTGTAGCCGCCATGCTGGCCGGCATGGCATGGTTCGAATTACTCGAACGTCCACCTGCCCGGGCCGCTTGACACATGGTGCCTTCCCTATATCGCCGCCTGCCAGCCTGGTTACGTCAGTATCGGCGCGACATTTTCGCCGGTGACCTGCTCGCTGCCAGCATGGCATTGATGCTCACCGTGCCGCAGGCGCTGGCCTATGCCGCGCTGGCCGGGCTGCCACCTTACCTTGGCCTCTACGCGAGCCTGCTGCCGCTGGCGCTTTATGCGGTGTTCGGCGGCCAGCCGGCGCTGGCCGTCGGCCCGGTAGCGGTGCTGGGCGTGGTCACGGCGTCTGCGCTGGCGCCATTGGCGATGCCGGGAAGCATGGAATATATCGTCGCGGCGGCCGTGCTGGCGTTGCTCTCGGGCGGGCTGCTGATGCTGTTCGGGCTGTTGCGCCTGGGCGTGCTAGCGCAGTTGCTCTCGCACCCGGTCGCCAGTGGCTTCATTTCCGGCGCGGGGGTGCTGATCATTCTGAGCCAGCTGCCGCCGCTGTTGGGCCTTGCCACCAGTACCCGCAGCGGCGCGCTGCAACTGTTCGATATCGCTGCACAGCTGGGCAGCGCCACGCCATTGGTAGCAGCGCTCGGCGGCGGCAGCTTGCTAGTGCTGCTGTTGTCGCGGCGCGGGCTGCCGCGCTTGCTGCATGCGCTTGGCCTGCGGCCCCCACATGCCCTGTTGCTGAGCCGGCTGATGCCGATGCTGCTGGTGTTGCTGGCTGTTGCGCTGGTGCATGTGCGCCAGTGGCATGGCTTGCTGCCGGTGGTCGGCGCGCTGCCATCGGGGCTACCCTCGCTGGCATGGCCGGCGGTAGATCTGCCGTTGCTACGCTCGCTGTTGCTGCCGGCGCTGGTGGTGGCGCTGATCGGCTTCGTGGAAAACATCTCCATCGCCCAGCGGCTGCGGGGAGATCAAAATGTGGATGCCGACCGGGAACTGCTTGCCCTTGGCGCCGCCAATCTTGGCAGTGCGTTTTCCGGTGCGATGCCGGTGGCGGCCAGTTTCTCCCGCAGCGCCGTGAATGCGGAGAGCGGTGCCCGCACGCCGCTGGCCAATCTGTTCACGGTATTGGCTCTCGCCTGCGTGCTGCTGTGGTTCACCGATATTTTTCGCACCCTGCCGCTGGCCGTGCTTTCCGCCATCATCATCTCCGCCGCCATCGGCCTGATTGATTTGCGCACCTTGCGACACGCATGGCGTTACGACCGCGCCGATGCCATGGCGTGGCTGGGCACTTTTGGTGGCGTGCTGGTGTTCGGGATCGAGGCGGGCATTGCGCTGGGCATCGGGCTGTCGCTAGCTACCCTCATCTGGCAGGCCAGCCGGCCACATATTGCAGTCGTCGGCCGGGTGCCCGGCACCGAGCATTTTCGTAACGTGCTGCGGTTTGAAGTGAAAACACACGACAACCTGCTTTTTCTTCGCATCGACGAAGTACTGTTTTTCGGCAATGTGCGAGCTGTCGAGCAACGGATCGGCCAGGCACTGCGCAGCCAGCCCACAGCCGAGCATCTGGTGTTGCTGCTGTCGTCCGTCAGCCGTATTGATGCCACCGCACTGGAAATGCTGCATTCGTTGAATAACGATCTGGCCGGCCGTGGCATCAAGCTGCATCTGGCAGAGGTACGCGGCATGGTGCTCGATCAGTTGAAGCGATCTGATCTGCTCGAACAGCTCAGCACAGCACCCTTCCTTAGTGCGTTTGAAGCGGAGGTGAAGCTGGGCGGGAAATGAGGTGCCAGATTTTCCGCCTGCGCTCCGCATGAGCCTTGGACCCCTCTCGCCAAGCCCTTATTCGCTTTGCTCACCCTCCGGGCCAACCTGCGGCTGTTCTGCGCTGCGCTTGTCCCAACAAGGGGGGGGGGAAGGAGTGGTTTTGTGCGCGCTGGAGCGAGAGCTGGTTGTGAAATGGCCTGATGATTCTGGACAGCAACGAAGGTGGCAAATTGCCGCCGACTGAAGTGGTCCGTATCTTGACCGGACGATCCTTTTCTACAGCGTCCGAGTACGAAGCAGCCGGGCGGAGCGTTCAGAAGCGCAGCTGCACCGATGCCATTTGCGGGGTCAGCCACCATCGGTACTGCACTGGCAGGCGGGCGCCACCAGCGCGAAGGGTGAAGCTCGGGGCGGCCTGGTAACGTGATGCGGCAGTGGATTGGGTGCGTATGCGCAGTTCTGAAACCAGCATACCGGTTGCAAAATTGAGGGCACCGTCCCCAGCGCGATCATCGTCAAACGCGATCAGCAGCCCACCGGCGAGGTTAACCAGCAGCGGCCCGGTGCGGGCACCAAGGCGGCGACGATACTGCTCCTCCGCTGCGAGGTTGGCGATGCGTGCGCGTGCTGCCGCCACGTCTCCGGTTGCACGCAGTTCGGCAAACTCACGCTGCGCTCGCCGATGCGGCTGCGGAAACAACAGCACATCCGCCAGCCCCAGCAGCGATTTCACGGCGCTGACGCGGGCATCGTAGCGATCATCCGCATCGCTGGCGCGATCGGCTTCCACGGCGTAGAAGGTAGCGGCCGCCGCATAGCCTGTCCCCCAAAGATATTGCCAGCGCTGTGCCTGGCGGGCGCCTTCATCCACCGTCGCTTGCATGGCGGCCCACTCGTCGCCAGGCACGGCATGTTCTTGCGCAAAGGCTGCTGCCGACATCAGCCAGGCGATCCCGATCATGATTCCCTTGCAGTGCATCGCTGTCTCCCTCAGCTTGCCGGTGCGGTCTCTAGGGGCGCGGCTTACAGCAGGTTCTCGATATCCGTTGCCAACGATTCCGGCTTGTCGGTGGGGGCGTAGCGCTTCACCACCTTGCCGTCCCGGCCGACCAGAAACTTGGTGAAATTCCATTTGATGGCCTTGCTGCCCAGCAGGCCGGGTGCCGCTTTTTTCAAATGTTGATAAAGCGGATGGGCTGCGCTGCCGTTTACTTCCACCTTGGCGAACATCGGGAAGCGCACCCCGTAATTGACTTCACAGAATTCACTGATCTGCGCTTCATCACCCGGTTCCTGATGGCCGAACTGGTCACACGGAAAGCCGAGGATCTCCAGCCCCTGGTCGCGGTATTTTTCATATAACGCTTGCAAGCCCTTGTACTGCGGCGTGAAACCGCACTTGCTGGCGGTGTTCACGATCAACAGTACCTTGCCCTGGTAATCGCTCAGGTTGCGCTGTTCCCCTTGCAGGGTGGTGGCGGAAAAATCGTACAAGGCTGCCATGCTATGTTGCTCCGCTAGAGGCTGTGCTGGTGAATTGATCTTCAAGGAGTGTACCCGAGCGCTCCCGACGCGCCTACGCGGCAGCGAGCGTCAGGCGGTGGCGAGAGCGGCGCGGCCGCGCAAGCCCGGCGCGCCCACTGGCGTCGGGCCGCGCCGGCCGGTAGATTGCAGCTTCACCTACAGTACGGAATCGGCATGGACTGGCATATTCTGCTGAACAAGGGCCGCCTTGGCGGGCGTAGCCCGAAAGACGAGAGCGGCCGCACTGCGTTCATTCGCGATCACGACAAGATCATCTTCTCCGGCGCCTTCCGGCGGCTGGCGCGCAAGACTCAGGTGCACCCGCTGGCTACCAACGATCATGTGCACAATCGGCTGACGCATTCGCTGGAAGTTTCCTGTGTCGGCCGCACGTTGGGCATCCGCGTCGGAGAACGGCTGGAGCGTCGTCACCTATTGCCAGAACACACCAGCGCTACGGATCTCGGCGATATCGTGCAATCGGCTTGCCTCGCGCACGACATCGGCAACCCGCCCTTCGGCCACACCGGCGAGCGCGCCATCCGTGCCTGGTTCGGTGATCGCGGCGCCCGCTATCTCGCGCCGCTCAGTGATGAGCAGGCCAGTGATCTGCGCGTCTTCGAAGGTAACGCGCAAGGCTTTCGCATCCTCACCAAGAGCGAATACCACCAGTACGCCGACGGTATGCGGCTCACTTACGCTACGCTGGGCGCCTTTTTGAAATACCCGTGGTTGTCGGCTGTCAGCGAGCGCGATGATTGCCCCCGGCGGCACAAATACAGCGCCTTTCGTGCCGAGGCAGCCGCATTTCAGGAAGTGTGCACCGCTACCGGCATGGTGCCGCTGGCACCCGGCATTCATGCCCGCCACCCGCTGGCCTATCTGGTCGAGGCCGCCGACGATTTCTGCTACGCCATCATTGACCTGGAAGACGGTCTGGAAATGGATCTGTTGCACTGGGACGAGGTACATGCGCTGCTCGCACCAGTCATCCCGGACAGCGAAGAAGTGCGGGCGCTGCTGCATTCGGACATGCGTGTCGGCCGCAAGGCGGCGCTGCTGCGCGGCAAGATCATCGAACGCTTCATCGAAGCCGGGGTGGAAGCCTTTATGGCCAACCACGACCGCCTGCTGGCCGGCACCCTCGCCGGGGATCTGATCTCCCATTGTGAGCCGGCCGTTCACAATGTGGTGGAGAACGCCAAGCAGCTGGCAAAAACCAAGGTGTTTGAACACCCGCGCAAGATCGAGCTTGAGATCGGTGCCTTCGAGGTGATCGGCACGCTGCTCGACAGCCTGATCGAAGCCGCCACCAGCCACGCTCGTGACGACACTTCCAATTACCGTCATCAGCGCATTATCGATCTGATGGGCCGGCACAGCTTTCCGCCGAATCTTGCGCAACTGCCGGAGAACGAGCGCATTTACCAATGCATGATGCGCGCCCTGGATTTTCTCGCCGGCATGACAGATGACTACGCCACCTATCTGGCCAAGCAATTCTCGGGCATGGCTGTCACGCGCTACTGACCAGCGGGCGCCCGTCGCCCTCTTGCGGCACGGGCGCCATGCCGGGCATCAATCGACCCGCCTCCAATCCTCGCGCGCCATGTAAATGCGCGTCTCGCGCACGACGACACCGGATAACAACAGCAGCCCGACCAGGTTCGGCAGGGCCATCAGCCCGTTGGCAATATCGGAGAATGTCCACACTGCTTCCAGCGACAGCACACAGCCCACATACGCCAGCACGGCGAACAACACGCGATAGGGAAATACCGCACGGCGCCCCCACAGGCTTTCCAGGCAACGCTCACCGTAATAGCTCCAACCCAGCATGGATGTATAGGCGTAAACCAGCACGCCCACGGTGACGACATAGGTGCCCCAGCCACTGCCAAGCCCCTGCTCGAGCGCCCAGGCTGTCATCGGCGCGCCACGCAGGCCCGGCTCGCTCCAGGCGCCGGTCACAATCAGCGCCAACGCGGTCAAAGTGACCATGATCAGCGTATCGGTGAACGTTTGCGTCATGGAAACCATCGCCTGCCTCACCGGCTGGCTGGTCTTCGCCGCTGCTGCGGCAATCGCGCCAGTACCCAGGCCCGATTCATTAGAGAAGATGCCGCGTGCCACACCCATCTGGATAGCGATCAGCACACTGGCACCGAGAAAACCCCCTGCCGCTGCGCTGCCTGTAAAAGCATCACGAAACACCATCAGCAGTGCACCCGGCAACCGCTCGGCAAATACCACCAGCACTGTCAGAGCGGCGAGGATGTAAAGCACGATCATCACCGGCACCACCGCAGCGGCAAACCGGCCGATACTGCGAATGCCACCCAGGATCACCGCCCCTGTCGCCAGCGCCAACAGTATTCCGGTCTGAGCGTGATCAATCTGCCAAGTGCTGGCAAGCTGGTCTGCTGCGGTATTGGCCTGCACCATATTGCCGATACCAAACGAGGCAATAATGCCGAACACCGCGAACGCCGCTCCCAGCGTCCGGCCAAGCCGGCCGCCTACGCCGAATGCCAGATAATTCATCGGTCCGCCAGTCTGCTCGCCCCGCGCATCAGTGCGGCGATACTTGACGCCGAGCAGTGCTTCGGAATACTTGGTCGCCATCCCCGCCAGGCCGGTAATCCACATCCAGAACAACGCACCCGGCCCGCCAGTACCGATGGCAATTGCAACACCGGCGATATTGCCAACACCGACCGTAGCCGCCAGGGCAGTGGCCAACGCCTGGTAATGCGATACATCCCCGGGCACATCCCCTTTTTCCTTGCGGTGTATGAAGGCCAGCCAGAATGCGTGCCCCATCACCCGAAACTGCAAACCGCCCAGCCGCACCGTCAGATACAGACCCGTCAGCAACAGCAGCGGCACCAGCAGATACGGCCCCCAGACGAATCCGTTAATCGCTTTTAACGTCGCTTCCAGTTGCACCATGCGTTACCTCCCCAGCGAGCCGCCAGGCTCGTTCGCGCTCTGATTGACGTTGAATCCCCAAGCCGCCAAGAATGCGCCTCGCAGGCGCTCACGTCACCCCCGAGATCGCTTTTATGTCGGTGCCAGTGGTTACTGGAACAGCCTTTCGCTGCCTCTCCCGAAACGGCTGGACAAAAGTAGCTGCCCCTCCCGGAAGGCTTGCTCTCGATCGTCACCGGCAGCGACATTATTTTTATTTGTCCCGGTCAATTTTCGCCACTGCCGTATTCCTTTACCTTCAAATCCTTCAACCGCCCCCGCCTGTCTAGCTACTGGTGCCGGCCGACGCCAAGCTGGCACTAGCCGTCCCACAGCCCGGTCTCAACATCGTTTTCAGCCCTCTTTGCAAGCGCTCGCCAACCCCGGCGCCGCATCCGATCTGCATCGTCTGGCCGACTCCTGCGTGAGGACGTTATCCTGTCTTCAGATATCGGCTGAACAGCGCCTCGCCCGTGGCGGTAATCCACCCACGGGCCACAGCGCCCCCCCCCCTGTACTGCGTGGCTATCCACGCTCCGCCACTGGCGCGGTAAAGGTTTGAGCAATTATGCAGGATTCACTGTTCTCCTTAGACGAGGCACCTGCCGAGGGCAGCGTACGTCCGGCCAGTCAAGGCGCCCAACTGGCCGCGC
The DNA here is from genome assembly GCF_023051175.1 of Alcanivorax quisquiliarum. Lineage (GTDB taxonomy): Bacteria > Pseudomonadota > Gammaproteobacteria > Pseudomonadales > Alcanivoracaceae > Isoalcanivorax > Isoalcanivorax quisquiliarum. Next base: position 104,852 of record NZ_JALKII010000002.1, read on the forward strand.
TTGCGCAACAATTGCCTGACACACTCCGGCTGGGCACTTCTTCCTGGCATTATCCCGGCTGGGCCACGCTGGTGTGGGACCGGCTCTACAGCGAAGCGCAGCTCTCTCGCGACGGCCTGAGCGCCTATGCGGCGCACCCGCTGTTTCGCACCGTCGGCGTGGATCGCGGTTTCTACAAACCGCTCACCACAGAGCAATACTCTCGCTACGCCGCTCAGGTGCCCGCGGATTTTCGTTTCGTTATCAAGGCACCCAGCCTGGTGACCGATGCCCAGCTGCGCAGCGGCGATGGCAAAGCCCTCGAAGCCAATCCGGCGTTTCTCAGCGAAGAAGCCGCCGCCAGCACCTTCATCGAGCCAGCACTGGCCGGGCTGGGCAACAAGCTCGGCGCGCTGGTGTTCCAGATCAGCCCGCTGCCCGGCAGCTGGCTCAAACAAATGCCACGCCTGATCGCGCAACTGCATCGGCTGCTGGCAAGCCTGCCCGCGTTGCAGGCGCACGCACCGGAGGCAGTGATCGCCGTCGAGGTACGCGACCCGGAGTGGCTCACCACCGAATTCATTGCCGCACTGCGCGACACTGGCGCCACCTACTGCCTCGGCCTGCACGCAAAGATGCCGCCTATCAGCGAACAGCTACCCATCTTGCGCGCCCTGTGGCCCGGCCCGCTGGTGTGCCGCTGGAATCTCAATCCCGTGCACGGCGCCTACGGCTACGAAGAAGCCCACGCGCAATACAGCCCCTACAACAAGCTGATAGACCCCGACCCGGAGACCCGCGCCGCGCTGGCACGCGTGATCGCCGGCACCGTCGGCGCGGGCCAACGCGCCTATGTAACCCTGAGCAACAAGGCCGAAGGCTGCTCGCCGCTCTCGGCCATCGCCCTGGCGCACGCCATCCTCGCCACTCGTTGACCACTGCCCGCCCAGGCGCCGCCGTTTGGTGCGCCTGGCCATTTGAGCCTGACCGTCCGAACTTGGCCGTTAAACAGAACCGTCCACGCACTGCCCGCTTTGCATTGCCGGGCAACCACGTTATGCTTACGACACTGTCCATTTGTACAGTTATCATTTAATCGGGAAGGCGCAGAGGTAATGAATGGCCGTCGAAGTGGTATACCGCAGCTCCCGCGATCCGGGGCAACTTTTCATGGATAAAGCCGAAGCAGATCGCCACGACAAAATGCTTGAGCTGGCCGAAGCACTGCGTGAAGTGCTGCAAACAGCCGTACCCTCACTGAGCGAGCAGCAAGGAGAAGAGCTGGGCATCTTCATGGCCAGGAACCGGGCAGTATTTGCCAAGGCATTCCGTGGCCCGGTGGATGCCCTGGCAGAGCTTGAGCCGGCACCACAAGACGACACGGGCGACGCTGTTGTGCTACAGCCGCAAAGTGATGCATCAGCGGAGAGCGCCACACAGGAAAAAGCGCTGCAACAGCAGGCATCCTGACACCCGGAAGCATCAGCCCTGCCATTGCCCCGGCCTTGAGCCGGGGCTGTTGCCCATTGGCAACACCTGCGCTAAAGCGCTCCACACACTGGCTACACTCGCGCCCCCCCTATTCAAAGCCGGGAGTGAAGCGAAATATGGCGTGTGGCGTGTGGCGTGTGGTGTACAGAGAACAGAAAGCAGGTGCAGCAAGTCGGCATCCGAACCTGGCCAACCTGAAATCACTTCACCGCGAGTTGCTGCGCCAGGCCTGTAGTACGCGCAATATTTTTTTGCACCGCTGTGCTCAGCAAGCGGGTATCCCCCACCATCAGCAACTGCTTCCGAGCACGGGTAATCCCCGTATACACCAGCTCGCGGCTCAACACCGGGCTGTCACTCTCGGGTAGCACCAGTGCGACATGATCGAATTCGCTGCCCTGGCTTTTGTGGATCGTCATCGCCCAGCAATCTTCAAAGGTGGGCAGGCGCACCGGCGGCACGAAACGGATTTGCCCGTCCGGCGCCAGAAAAGCCACCTTTAGTTGGCCCTCCGCCGGATCGATCACGGCCACCCCGGCATCGCCATTGAACAGGCCCAGCGACCAGTCATTGCGTGTCAGCAATACCGCCCGACCGGGGTACCACGATGCCGCACTCGCCAGACCGTTACGGCGCAGGGCGCGGCTGATCTGTGCATTGATCTGTTCCGCACCCCATGGCCCACGGCGTAAAGCGCACAGGATGCGGAAGCGGACAAAGGCTTCCAGCACCTCCTCGGCGGGCGCACCCTCGACGGCCAGCGCAAGCATCGGCGTCAGGTGTTCAACGGCGTGCTGGATCAGCGCAGCACGATCCGGGGCAGCCCAGCGGATATCCACCGGGGGGTGCTCACGCAAGGCATGCACAGCCCGGGTATCGCCGCGCCGCACCGCATCCGCCAACCGGGCGATGCCGGAGGCATCATCAAAGCGATGCACGCGGGCCAGCCGGGTGACGTGATCGTCGACAATGCTCTGCTGCCCGTTGTTGGCGGTAACCCTGACACCTTCCTGTTCGAGCCGCGCCGCCAGCGCCGGGGAAAAATCGCCGCCGCCCTGGCCGCACAGATCGGCGAATACACTGCCCGCCTCCACCGAGGCCAGCTGGTCACGATCGCCGATCAGATACAGGCAGGCGTGCTCCGGCAACGCGGCCACCAGCTGTGTCATCAGGCCCAGATCAATCATCGACGCTTCATCTATCACCACGATATCGGCGGGCAGCAGGCGCCCGGCATGGTAACGCGGGCGGCCATCTCGGCCGGCGCCCAGCAGGCGATGCACGGTGACCGCCTCGGCGGGCAGTGCCGCACTCAAGGCGTCCGGCAGCGGCAGCGAGGGCAGCGTGGCACGCAGGGATTCTGTCAGCCGGGCCGCGGCCTTGCCGGTGGGCGCTGCCATGCGAATGCGCGGCAGCGGTTCATCGGGCGCTTGCTCGTTCGCCAGCAGCAGGTGCAGTGCCAGCATCCGGGTGACCGTCCAGGTTTTGCCCGTGCCCGGCCCGCCGGTGATGATGCCGAAACGGTGCAACACGCAGTTGATCGCGGCCACACATTGCCAATCGATATCGCCCTCAGCGGGTGGCGGAAACAATATGCCGGCCAGCCGGCCTGCGGCGCCTGTAGGGATATCGCACAGCGCCAGGCGGCTGCGCACGGCAGCGGCGACGCGGCCCTCGGCATCATAATGGCGCGCCAGATAAAGCCGCGTGCCATCAATGATCAGCGGCGTGTTATCGCCGGGCGCACCGAGCACCACGCCATCGGGCGCGGGCGCCGTGGCCGGGGGCCGCCAGGGGCAGTCTGTGCTGTCGAAGGGTTGTGCAGGCGGCGCCGACAGGTCCAGGCAAACGTGCCCCTGCGCGCCGAGATAGCTGACCAGTGCCACCAGCCACACGGCTTCGTCATCCGGCGCATGGGCTGCCACCAGCTGCGCCAGCGCCACGTCGAGGGGCCGCAGCAGGCCGCGCCCGGCGCGGCTTTCAAGCCAGCCAAGCGCGGTGCGGGCGACTGTATTTTCGCTCAGGGCTGTATTTTCGCTCATGGCTGCTTGTCGCTCACGGCTGCTTTTTTGCTCACGGCTGTATCTCGCTCACGGCTGTTATTCCGCTCATGGCCTTTTTCCGCTCATGGCTGTTTTCCGCTCGGAGCTGTTTCTCCATTCATGGCTGCCTTCCTCGCCCCGCTGCCTTTTCGAGCAAGGCGGTGGCCGCACGCACGGCTGTCGCCCCGGTCAGGGCTGTCGTACCGCTTCATCCCGCTCACGGTGGCCTCGCCTTTCACCGCTGTTTCCCATGCTTTGCCAGGCCGTCACTCATGGTTGTCCTAGCAGTTGATCCAGGCACGCCAGCAACGCGGGGCTCGGCCGGTGGAACCAGATGCCGCCGCCCTCGGGCTGGATGCCCCGCAGGAACAGGTAACCAACCCCGCCGAAATGTTGTGCCGGATCGTAATCGGGCAAGGTGCGGCGCAGGTGCCGATGCAGGGCTACGGCGTACAGCATCGCCTGCACATCATACCGGTGCTCGGCCATCGCCGCGTCGAGCGCGCCGGCGTGGTAATCCTCGGCACTGTGCCCAAGCCAGTTGCTCTTGTAGTCCGCTACATAAAAGCGGCCATTGGCGCGAAATACCAGATCGATAAAACCGCGCAGCATTCCCGCCACGTCTCTGAAGTGCAGCGCCGGGCGGGGCTGGCTGGCCGGCAGGATATCAATCGCCTGCTCCAGTGCTGCGGCATTCAGGGTGCCCAGCGGCAGCATGAATTCCATTTCGATGGCGGTGGCCTGAGCATCCATCAGCCGGGGCTCGCCATCGGCCAGCGGCGCGGCCAGGGTGTGTGCCACCATCTGCTGCAATACCGGCACCCAGGCTTCATCAAAGCCATGGCGCGCCAGCTGCGCGGCAATCATCGCCGCCGGGGCGTTGTTGCCGGCCCGGCAATCCAGACGCTCGAATATGCCGTGCAGGCAGATGCCTGCTGCCGCACCCCGAGGGAAATTGTGAATGGTGTGTGTTGCCGTCGCCGGTTGCGGCGCGGCGATTTCCGCCGGCTCGAAGTGCTCGGCCTGTGGATGCTCCAGCTCTCGCGTCAGGCCGGTGTAGCTGGTGAGGCGCCAGTGATCTGCAATCTGCCCGGAAAAGACGCGGGCCGCCAACGGCGGTGCCGTTGCGGGTGCCGGCGCAGCCCAGCCGGCTGCGGGGGGTTCGTCTGTCCAGTCCAGCGTGTCATTGTCGCGCAGTTCAGCCAGACGCGCCCGATAGTCATCTGCACCAGTGGCCTCCGCCCCCAGGCCCAGCAAGTGGTGCACGGCCGCGTCGGCAAGCCCCTTGCCTACCGGCGCCAGCATCACATAACAACGGTGCACGCTGCGGGTCAGCGCCACATACAACAGGCGCATGTCTTCACCCAGCTGCTCCCGGCGAGATGCCTGCCGCAGCTCGGTGACGCGCGATTCGTCCAGCAGGCTCTCGGCATCCATTGCCAGGCAGGGGGCGCCCGTGTCTGCGTCGTAGTAGCTGATATCCCGGCCGGCACGCGAGGGCGCATTCCACATGCCGGCGACAAACGTCACCGGGTACTGCAAGCCCTTGCTAGTGTGGATGGTGACCACTTTGACCAGATTGTCTTCGCTTTCCAGCCGCAGCTGGCGGGTGTCATCTTCCAACTGCTGCTGACGCTGGCGTGCGTACCAGTGCAGTAGCTCACGAGGGCCGCCCTGCGCGCCAGCTGCCTGCTGCAACAGCTCGCACAAGTGCAGCAGATCGGTAACGTGTCGCTCACCTTCGTCACTCGCCCGCAGGCGTACCAGCAACTGCTCCTGGCCGAACAACCGGTATAGTGCGGGCAGCACGCCCTGGCTGCGCCAGAGGTCGCCCAGTTCGCGAAAATCTTCCAGCGTGCGCTGCCATTGGGCAGGGGTGTTGAAACGCTGATACAAGGCGCCCGGATCAATACCCACCAGGGCCGTGCCCAACGCGCTGCGCACCAGTAATTCGTTCTCCGGCTCGACCAGCGCGGCGAGCAGTTGCTCCAGATCGCCCGCCAGAGCGGTGGCGAACACGCTTTGCCGCCCCCGGTAAACACAGCCAAGGCCATGCTCGGCGAGAGCCAGCCTCACTTGCCGCGCTTCGTTGTGGCCGCGCACCAGCACGGCGATATCGCCTGCCTGGAGTGGCCGTTCACCGAGCTGCGCCTCGCCGGCGACTGCCTGCCGTAGCAGTTGGCTGATTTCCCCAGCAATCCAGCTTGCCTGCCAGTGCTGGGCATCGCCCTTGTTGTTGGCCAGCCCGGCCTGCTCGGGATCAGCCAGCACCAAGGTCAGCGCGGCGCGGCGTGCCGTGGTGTGCAGCGGAGTTTTATCGGCCTTGGCGGCTGCCTCGACGACATGAAAGCCGATGCCATCAATCAGGAACGGATCGTCATGCTCAACGAACAGCTTGTTCACGGCGGCGACCATCGGCGTGCTGGAGCGCCAGTTGGTGCCCAGCGTAAAGCGCCGCCCCGGATCGCAGTCTCGGGCCGCTGCCAGATAGGCATGAATATCCGCGCCTCGAAAACGATAAATCGCCTGCTTGGGATCACCGATCATGAACAGCGCCGCGCCATCGCGCTGGTAATACACGCGGCGAAAGATGTCGTACTGCAACGGATCGGTGTCCTGGAACTCATCCACCAGTGCCACCGGATAGCGCTCGCTGACCTGATGCGCGAGCATCTCGCCCAATGGGCCGGCCAAAGCGCCTGCTACATCGCCGAGCAGATCATCCATGCCGCGTGCGCCGGACAGCCCCTTGAGCTGGTGCACACGGGTGAGCACCTGATCGCGCATCTCGGCAAGCAACGCCGCACGCGCAAGCGCTGGCGCCTGCGCTTCGCGCTCGACAATCTCAGGCAGCAACGCCAGCACATCGTGGTTGGGCACGTCCACACGGCGCTCATCCCTGGCCGCGGCATACAAGCTTTCGGGGAACAGTCGGCCGCTTTGCAGCTTGCCGCTGCTGTCCCGTGCCACAGGCGTTTGCCGCTGGCCTGCTGCCCATTCATCCAGCTGACGCAAGGCCGGTTGCAACCAGCGCCATTGGAGCTTGCGGCCTTCGAACACTTTGTCGGCGCAGGCAGTTTGCAGATGTTTGCTGACCACCGGCCCGTGTGTCTGCCACGCCAGGCGCAAATCTTCCAGCAGCGCATCGTATTCACGCAGCTGCTTCAGATAGCGCTCGACGGACACCGCCGGCTCCAGCTGCGGACGCGGGCTACGCAGCACCGGGCGCAGTGCCTCATGCAAACCCTGTGGTGTTTCGAAGGTGCGCAACAGGCCGTCGCGCAGGGTGCTACCGGCGTAAACATTGCTGCGCCACACGTCAGCCACGGCCTGCTCTGTCAATCGGCTTTCATCTTCGATGAACTCGGCTTCAAGCGGCGCACCCAGATCCAGCGCGTATTCACGCAACAGCCGCTGGCAGAATCCGTGAATGGTAAAAATGGCGGCGTTGTCGAGGCTGGTAAGCGCTCGATCCAGCAAGGCGGTGGCTTGCTTTTGCGGTATCTCCGCGAGCAAAAACTGCTCAAATGCATCATCAGTTACGCCGTGCTGGAACAGTTGTCGGGCCTCTACCAGCCGCTGGCGCACACGGCCGCGCAGCTCGGCCACCGCCGCACGGGTAAACGTGACCACGAGGATATTTTCCACCGGCAACGGTGCACGACCGATGCCCAGCACCAGTCGCAGATACAGCGCGGCGATGGAAAATGTCTTGCCGGTGCCGGCGCTGGCTTCGATCAGATTCAGGCCGTGCAGATCAAGGGTGCGCAGATCAAGCGGCTGCATGTCAGTCATAGGGCAGCACCTCGGCCGCCGCTCGCAGCGGCGCCAGCAACCGCTCGCCTGCTCGCGCAAACGCGGCATACAAGGCGTCATCAAAGTGGGGGAACAGCCGCCTCACTGCCGGGTCGCTGGCCTCGCCGGCGCTGCGCTCGGTGCCCAGCAGCTCCACCGCCAGCCGGGCCGGTTCATCCGGGTACAACAGTGCGGCCCAGCCGCTCTGCGGCAGGAACGTCAGCGGTGTCTCAAGCCCATGCCGGTAGGCACGCAAGATAGTGCGCAAATGCGCCTCGGCATCGGCCTGTGCAAGCGCCAGTAAACGCAGTTGCACGTCGCGGAAGAACAACGTGCTGATGCGCGCCGGCTCCGGCAGCGTCAGGGTGTTGAGCACCAGGTGCGTCAGCCAGTAAGGCAGCAGATGCCGCACCTTCGGCGTTGCCCGTGACGCGCTCAGCAGCGCCGCCTTTTTCGGTGCTTCGCGAAACAGGCGCGAGGCATTGCGTGCCTGCCAGCCGGCGCCGGTAATATCGGTCAGATGGCCGGCGAGTGTCACTGCATCTGCCCCGCTGGTGCCGGCCGGTTCCTGAATGAAATAAGGCTGGATGCCCAATACTTCGCCCTTGTGCCACAGCGCCTGCACCCGATGCGCGTGCTCCTCTGCTGCCTCCACATGTTCCTGCAAGAAGCGCTGCCCGGCCTCGCCCGGCGGCAATTGCCCCCGCGCCTGCCAGCGCGCCAACAGATCGCTCCGATCTTCGCCAGCCAGCGTATGCTCCAGCACATCCTGTTCCAACTGCCAGGTATCCAGCCCGGTGGCCGCAAATGGCTCATCATCTTCCAGCGACTCATCACTGGTGCCGAGGAAGACGCCCAGCCGCTGCTCAAGAAAAGTGCGCGCCGGGTTACGCAGGAAACGTGCAAGCTCGGCGATCCCCGGTGCCAGCAGCCGCTCCGGCAGGTCGTCGCTCGGCAATGCCGTGGTGCCAGATGCCGGTGCGGCGTCCGGGCCGGCAGCCACATCGCGCCACAATTGCGAGTATGAAAACAACCCGGCATCGGCACCATCGAAATAGCGGGCGCTGAACGGCTGCAACGGGTGCTCGATGGTGAGCAGCTTCGACAAGGGCGTGCCGTTGCCTGCCTCTGTCTCGAATGCCTGATCGAGATAATCGGTCAATTCCGCCAGCACCACAGACGGCGGGCGCTCACTGTTGTCGCGGCTATCGCGGCCGCACCAGGAAATGAACAGCTGATCCCGCGCCGAGAGCAGCGCCTCCAGAAACAGGTAGCGATCTTCCGCACGCCGTGAGCGATCCCCCGGCAGCGGTTGCAGGCGCATCAGATCGTGGCCGGCCGGCTGCTCAGGGCGCGGGTAAGCTTCATCCTGCATACCCAGCAGGCAAACGACACGAAACGGCACACTGCGCATCGGCATCAGCGTGCAAAAATTCACCCGGCCGGCGAGAAAACGCTGGCCACCAGCACTGCCGGAAAGTTGCTGTCGCAGCCAGCTTTGCACCATATCGACATCCAGCGGTGCATCACCCAGCGCCGCCGACGCCGAGCGCGCAAAAGAATCCAGCGCGGCGCGCAGCTGGTCCAGCTCGGCTTGCCAGGCAGCATCGCTCTGAAAGCAATCGTCCAATAACTGGTTCAGCCGCGCCTGCCAATCCACAGCGCTGCACGGGCTATTCACGGCGCTATCGAAACGCTGCAACTGATGCAGGCACCAGGCCAGCTTGCCGGCCAGTTCGGCCTGCCCTTGCGTCAGCCCCGGCAGGCTGGCGATGCCTTGCCAGAGCGCTTCACCTTCGCCCATGGCCACGCCCAGCAGCAGCCGCTGCAAGCCGGCGGCCCAGCTGTTTTCGGTAAAGCCCGGCAAGCCCAGCCGTTCGCGATGTTTGCCATCCAGCCCCCAGCGGATCTGCGCCTGTTCTATCCAGCTACGCAGCAGTGGCAAATCATCGACACTGAAACCGAATCGCTCGCGCAGCGGCGCGACATCGAGCAGATCCATCACTTCGTTGGCAGTAAAGCGGCTCAGGCGCGGCTGCAACAGTTGCAGGAAGGCGCGCAGCACCGGCGCCTCCTCGGCCAGACTGCGATCGGCGATGGCCCAGGGAATAACGGGCGCGCCGCTGCCCTCGGCGCCGAACACGGCTTCGATCAGCGGCGCGTAGTCGCTGACCTGGGGCATCATCACCACCACATCACGAGGTTGCAGATCAGGCTGCGCCTGAAACAGCGCCAATAGCCGGTCGTGCAGCACTTCTACCTCGCGCATCGGGCTGTGGCAGTCGTGCAGCTGGATATTGTGCTGTGCCGGAGCACGCGGTGCTTCACGGCCATCACGCAGATGAAAGATATCTGCTTGCACTTGCCCCAGCAGTGTCGTCTCGCTCGGCGCTGTAAAACTGTCGATATCCTGGGTTTGCGGCCACAAGCCGCCCAGCAGAAGCTCCAGCAGCTCGCGGCCCTGCCCGCCCAGTGATGCCAGCAGCGGGTTGCCGGTTTCGTCAGGCAGAGCCTCCCATGTTTCACCGCGCTGCAACGCCTCGACACGGCGCCGCGCCAGCTGGCGGTCACTTTGCACATGGCCCCAGTATTCCTGGCTCGGATTGAGCAGGAACAGATGCACATCGACATGATCACCCAACACGCCCAGCGCCTGGAGCTGTGCAGCGGGCTGCGTGGTCGGCCCGAACAGGCAGACACGCTGCGGCAGCCTGGCTTGCTTCAGCCGGGTGGCCAAGGTATCGGCATCCATCAATTCGCCACGGTGCAGGTCACCCGGCGCCTGAGCGCGAATACGGGCTGCCAGCTGCTGCCACAACAGCGGCTGCCAGCGGCGTTGCGGCGGTACATTCTCAATCTCGCCCCGCTCCCATGCGGTCATCCAGGCCGGGCGATAAACCAGATACTGGTCAAACAGATCGGCAATCTGCTGACATAGTTGAAACCGCCGTAACGGACGGTCGTCATGCAGGTATTCGGCCAGTGGTGCACCGTCCGGCTGTACCAGCATCTGCGGCAGCAGCGCCAGCAAATGCCATAACATGCCCTCCTTGCTCCAGGCGGATTGCTCGGGCAGTTCCGGGTGCAGCTGGCGATGCAGCTTCCAGAAAAAGGAGGAGGGCAGCGGAAATTCCAGGTTCGCGGCGATGCCCAGATCCCTGGCAAGGGACAGCCGCAGCCAGGTGGCCATACCGGGGCTGTGTACCAGAATCGGCTCCGCCGCCAGTGGCTCTGGTGGTTGCGAGCGCAACAGTGCAGCAAGCATTGCCGCCAGGTCTTCCAGGCGGTTGGACTGGTAAAGGTAATGCATCAGCGATCCGTAAGCCGGCGTTATCTTGTTATGGATATCTGGCGCTTGCCCAGGGTGCTGTCAGCGGCCCGGAGGCAGTGGCAGCAGGCTTGCGGCCCGCACATCATCGGGCACCAGAATCTCGGTGGCCACCGGCAGGTGATCCGAGAGCAGGCAGCTCTCCAGCACTTCGGTCTGCACCGCCTGCAAGCCACTGCTGACCAGAATATGATCCAGATGCTTTTCCGGCGCCCAGCTCGGATAAGTGCGATGCTCGCCGTCCATCAGCCGCAAATCCAGCTCGGCCAGCGGTGAGTTCAACAGCTGCTCCGGCAGGCAGTTGAAATCCCCCATGATGACCACGTAGCGATACTCCCGCAGCAGCTTGCTCAGGTAAGCCAGCTGCGCATTGCGGTGTTTGCCGCCCAGCGCCAGATGCACACCCACCACCACCAACGGCATCGCCGGGTGGCCGTATTTGACGATAAAAGCGCCGCGCCCCGGCAGGCCGGGCAGTCGGTGATCTTCCACATGATAAGGCACCACACGGCTGAGCAGACCGTTGCTGAACTGCCCGAGCCGGCCCAGGTTGCGATTGAGCTGCTGGTGCCAGAAGGGGAAATCCGCCAGCGATGCCAGGTGCACCAGCTGGTTGAGAAATTTCGAGCGCAGGCTGCCGCCATCGACTTCCTGCAAGGCAACCATGTCGTATTCGCGCAGCACTTCGGCGATGCGCTGGATATTGTCCACGCTTTCCGGGTGCGCCACCAGATGCTTCCAGCTGCCCGTGATGTAATCACTGAATTTGCTGGTGCCAATGCCGGCCTGGATATTGAAGCTCAGCAGCTTCAGCCGATCATCTGGCAGCTCGATCATGCTCGGCTGGCGAGTTCGGCGCCGCAGCCCCTCTCGCACCAGCGAGAAGCCCTTGCGGGCCGGCGCCTTTGCCATTGGCTCGATGCGGGTTGTCGGTGTTCCGAAGGTCTGTGTCTTCAAGATAATACCTGCCAGCGCTGTGGGCCGGTGCGGCCCCCAGCGCCTGTCATACAGCGGTTAGCGTGCGCTGCGCTCCCGATTGACCAGATAATCTATCACCTGGAATGTCTCGGTATCATTACGAAGGTTAGTGCGCAACACGACGTACTTGCCGTTTACCGTGAACGACGGCACGCCGGTGAGGCGATAATCCCGCGATGCAGTATCGGCCTGCCGCACTTTGGTAGAGACACCGAAGGAGGAATACAGTTCGTTGAATTCCTCACGCGGCACATCGAATTTCTCGAAAAAAGCCGCCAGTGAATCCGCCGAGAATAACGCTTCGCGGTGTTTGTGGATGGCATCGAACAGCGGGCCATGCACCTCACCGATAATGCCTTTCGCCTCGGCAATGTAATAGGCGCGCGCCAATGGCTCGGCACCCCGAATGAACAGGATTGGCGAGCGCACGAAATTCACATCCTCACCGGCGGACTGCTCCCAGGCGACGGCATAGGGCTCTACGGCGTAGCACGCCGGGCAGCCGTAAAAAAAGAATTCGCGTACCTCGATCTTGTCAGGATCTATCACGCCAACCGGCTCTTTCAGGGTCTGGTAATGCTGCCCTTCAACAAATGACTGGCCATTTGCTAGCACTTGGGCCAATGCTGTGCCACTGGTCAGGGCGCTCAGCAAAACCGCCGCCCCGGCAAGAACTCGCAACATCCGCAATTCTCCTCGTGTGATGTCTGCCACTGGAGCCTTTGACCAGCGCAGCGGCTGAATGCTCCCCAAAACGGCAGGATATACGATTTTTGCAACAAGTGGGGGCCGGATTGCAGTATCAGAAACAACAAAGGCGCCCGAGGCGCCTTTGTTTACCGGCAGGTTAAGCCCCGCCTTCCTGCATGTCGTGCTGCGGTCAGCGCGACAGGCCGCTAATGAAGCTGGCCACCGCCTGGATCTCGCGATCCGACATTTTCGCAGCAATAGCCTGCATCATGCCCAGATCGTCGGAATCCGTGTCATTGCGGCGATATTTCTGTGCGCCCAGATCATCACGGCCAGCGGCGCGGAAAGCGCGCAGCTGCTGCTCGACGTATTCCGCCTGCTGCCCGCCCAGCGCCGGGAAGCCGGCTGCCTCGATACCTGCGCCAGCCGGGCCATGGCAGCCTGAGCATGCGGCCACGCCCGATTGCAGATTGCCGCCTCGGTACAGCCGCTCGCCGGCCTCGACCAGCTCGGCGCTGGCACGCCCGACTTCGACCTCCTGAGCTGCGTAAAAGGCCGCCAGATCAGCCATATCCTGCTCGGACAACGTAGCAACCTGGGCCTGCATGATCGGATCCTGGCGTGCACCGCTCTTGTAATCCATCAGCTGTTTGAGCAGGTATTTTTCACCCTGCCCGGCCAGCTTCGGGTACATGCCCACCGGGCTGTTGCCATCAGCAGCGTGGCAGGCTGCGCAGACGGCGGATTTCGCTTCACCTGCGGCGGCATCGCCCGCAGCGTGAACATGACCGGCCGTCAGGCCAGCAAGCATCAGGACAAACAGCTTCACGGACTTCATCGCCTTTCCTTACGGTGGTCTTACTTGGTCATGTATTCGATCAGCGCACGATATTCTTCATCACTGCAATCCCCGCACATGCCACCAGGCGGCATACCACCCAGGCCCTGCCGGGTGCTCTGCACCAGCTCATCCATACCTTTCTCAAGGCGCGGCGCCCAGGCAGCCTTGTCGCCCGTTACCGGTGCGCCTGCGGCGCCGGTGCCATGGCAAAACACGCAGCTCTGGTTGTAGCGGGTCTCGATATCGGCACCTGCCACGCCTGCCAGCAGCAGCGCTGACAACGCTAACATCTTCTTCATTTTCACGCTCCTCGCCGCCAGTTTTGCAAAACCGGGGTCGGTTACTCGGCTCGGGGGAATCCATGCTGACACCAACTGGTGCAGCCAGCATGGCTCGCGGCGCGCATTATATACCATAGCCTGCCTCGGGCGTCACACCCAAAGTCGCTTTCGCGCGCCTGCAGGCTGTCGAATTTGCATCCTGGAGGCGCAGCCGCCACCATTGCCACACCCCGGCCGACGGGCCTCATCCCACAACAAGACCGCACATCATGCATCCAGCCGAGCCCCTGCTGCGCCAGACCCGTTTTCTCACCAGCGCCCAGCGTCTGGAACAGTGCCCCCCCGACGAGGGTTTCGAGGTTGCTTTCGCCGGCCGCTCAAACGCCGGCAAATCCAGCGCCATCAACCGCCTCACGGGGCAAAAAAGCCTGGCACGGGCCTCGAAAACACCAGGCCGCACGCAGCTGCTCAATTTTTTTGAAGTTGCCGAGGGACGCCGGCTGGTGGATCTCCCCGGCTACGGCTACGCGAAAGTGGATCGCACTACCCGCTTGCAATGGCAAAAGGAGCTTGATGGCTATCTCGCTGCCCGGCAGTGCCTGTGCGGTCTGATACTGCTGATGGACATCCGCCACCCGCTGAAGGATTTCGATCGGATGCTGCTGGAGTGGTCTGCCGAAAGCCGTATGCCGCTGCACCTGCTGCTGACCAAGGCCGACAAGCTCAGCTTCGGTGCGGCCAAGAACACCGTTCTGAAAGTAGCAGACAGCCTGCGCAACCACCCGGCGCCGCTGACCGCGCAGGCATTTTCGGCCACCACCGGTGCTGGCGCCGACGCGGCATGGGATGTGCTGGCCCAGTGGCTTGAGCTGCCCCTGCCAACCGCCACTGAGGGCTCTTAACTAGCCGCTGAAAGCTCTTAACTGCCCTTTTGTGTCACCCCGGCGCCGCTTTTCGGCACTCTCGCTCCATCATCAGCCCCGATAGTCGCCCGGAATACGCCCGACCTATGCGGGAACGCCCATTCCCACCCGGCGAACAGCCTGCTACAGGGCTATTTTGCCAAACTGGCACGCCACTTGCTTTGGATAAGGCGAATAGTAATGGAGTGGTCAAAATGCCACCCAGACCTGCCGACAGAGCAAGTGCCTGCCGAATCGCAGGCAAAAAAAATCCCTGGCAGCAAATCGGGGGAAGGGAACGACTGCGCTGCCAGGGAGGCTTGCCGCCTCCGGTTCTCTGGGGGAAGACACCGGAGACTAAAAAAGCTGCGGCCCGGCGAGGGTTACTGGGGGATCGGGGGGTACCGTTCCGCAGCTGTCTACTACGACTCATTGTATAGGGTCAGAGTTCCCTTTTTTCAATATTTCGGCGCTCTACGGCTACTCTTTTACATATTTTACGCAACCGCCAGAACCCGTTGTTGCTTTGCTTGCTGTGCATCACATATCAGCACCATACTACGTCCAGATCCAGCGGCGCCAATCGAAACGCTCAATCAGAACGAGAGCCGTATGCACGGTACAACCTGCGCGCCTTACGACGAGCCACCCGCTCACAGCTCGCCGCTATACTGATTCCAGAATTGCCGCGCTGTCCGCCCCGAGCGACCACCTTTCTCCATGGCGAATCGCCGCGCCAGCACATGCAACTGATCGCGCTCTGCCGCCGGCACCGCCGGAAACAGATGATCGATCATGGCAAAATATTGTGCCTCGGATACCGGGTAGAACGACAGGCCCAGGCCAAATCGATCTGCCAGCGATATCCTTTCCTCAACTGCATCAGCCAGATGCAGCTCGCCATCCACCACCCGGCTGGCGGCATTGTCGCGCTGATACTCCGGCACCAGGTGGCGGCGGTTCGAAGTGGCGTAGATGCAGACGTTCTCCGGCGGCAGCTCAATGGAACCTTCCATCACCGTTTTCAGGTGTTTGTAGCCGTGCTCGCCTTCCTCGAAGGACAGATCATCGCAATACAGGATAAAGCGCTGTGGGCGCTCGCGAATGTCATCGACGATTTCAGGCAACGAGGCAAGCTCGTCCTTGTCCACTTCGATCAGCCGCAGCCCACGCGGGGCAAATTCGTTCAATACGGCTTTCACCAATGACGATTTGCCGGTGCCCCGGCTGCCCCAAAGCAACACATGGTTGCACGGTGCGCCGGCCAGGAAGCGCTCGGTATTGCGCACCAGTTTCTGCTTTTGCGTCTCCACGCCCAGCAGATCCTGCAATTGCACCGGATCCAGATGGCGAACAGGGCGCAGCTGCCGATTGTGGCTGCGCCAGATTGCCGCGTAGGTATTTTTCCAATCCAGGCTCATCAGTGTGCTTCATCCCAGTTGGCGCCCACGCCCGCTTCCACCACCAGCGGCACACGCAATGTCGCCGCATCACTCATCAGCACCGTGATTTCCTCGATCAGCGCCTGTTCCTGCCCGGTGGCCACCTCGAATACCAGCTCATCGTGCACCTGCATGATCATCAGCGCATCAATATCTGTGCTCGCCAGCCACTGATCCACTTTTATCATGGCGCGCTTGATGATATCGGCGGCCGTTCCCTGCATCGGCGCGTTGATGGCGGTGCGCTCGGCGGCCTGGCGCATGGCACCGTTGCGGCTGTTGATTTCCGGCAGGTAGAGACGCCGGCCGAACAAGGTTTCCACATATCCCGCCTCGGCAGCCTGTTGGCGTGTATTGTCCATGTAGGCACGCACGCCGGGGTAGCGTTCAAAATAGCGGTTGATGTAGTCCTGCGCCTCGCCTCGCGGCACACCCAACTGTTTCGCCAGGCCAAATGCGCTCATGCCATAAATCAGCCCGAAGTTGATCGCCTTGGCATTGCGGCGCTCATCATCCGATACCTCGTCAAGCGATCGGCCCCAGACCTCCGCTGCGGTGGCCCGGTGAATATCCAACCCCTGCGAAAAAGCATCGAGCAAACCCTGGTCGCCACTGAGATGCGCCATGATGCGCAACTCGATCTGTGAGTAATCCGCGGCCACGATGCAACGGCCCCCCGGCGCCCGGAAAGCCTGCCGGATACGGCGGCCCTCTTCAGTGCGCACCGGAATATTCTGCAAATTCGGATCACTGGAAGAAAGCCGCCCGGTGGCAGCCACCGCCTGATGATAGGAGGTGTGCAACCTGCCCGTACGCGGCCGGATCATCTCCGGCAGTTTGTCGGTATAAGTGCTCTTGAGTTTGTTCATGGTGCGGTGCGCCATGATGACGCTGGGCAGCTCGTACTCCAGCGCCAGCTCCGCCAGCACCGGCTCGGCAGTGGACGGTGCACCCTTGGGTGTTTTCTTGATCACTGGCAGCTGCTGCTCTTCGTAGAGGATCTCGGCCAGCTGCTTGGTGGAGTTGAGATTGAACGGGCGTCCGGCAATACGATGAGCTTCTGCCTCCAGCGCCGCCATTTTTTTCGCCAGCTCCTGGCTCTGCCGGCGCAACATGTCGGCATCCACGTAGCAGCCGTTGCGCTCGATGCGGGACAGCACCGGCACCAACGGGATCTCTATTTCGCGAAATACTTTTTCCAGCGAAGGCTGTGCCTGCAAGCGCGGCCATATGGCCTGGTGCAAGCGCAGAGTGATATCTGCGTCTTCCGAGGCGTAGGCACCTGCCTCTTCCAGCGCAATCTGGTTGAAAGTCAGCTGCTTGGCACCTTTTCCGGCGATATCCTGAAAAGCGATGGTGCGGTGACCGAGGTACTTCAGCGCCAGCGAATCCATATCATGACGGCTGCCCACCGAATCCAGCACATAGGATTCCAGCATGGTGTCGTACTCGATGCCGCGCAACGTAATGCCGTAACCGGCCAGTACGTTGGCATCGTATTTGAGGTTCTGCCCGATTTTCCGGATCGCCTCGTCTTCCAGCAGCGGCTTGAATGCCGCCAGCACCGCCTCGCGGTCGAGCTGATCCGGCGCGCCGGGATAATCATGCGCCACCGGCACATAGGCCGCCTCGCCGGGCGTTATCGCAAAAGATAACCCCACCAGCTCGGCCTGCATGTAATCGAGGCTGGTGGTTTCGGTATCAAAGGCAAACTCGCCCGCATCGCGCAGGCGCCGCAGCCAGGCCGCCAGCTCAGCCTCATCGGTAATAGTGACATAACCGTCGCGGCTGATGGCGGCGACGCCCGCCTCCTCCGGCGCCTCGCCATCCTCCAGCAGCTCCGCCAGCCAGCCCTTGAATTCAAGCTCACGGTACTGCTCGATCAGCGCAGCGCGATCGGGCTCGACTAGCGCCAGATCATCCAGTGTTTCCTTGAGGGCACAGTCCGTCTTGATGGTCGCCAGCTGATACGACAGCAGTGCCTGCTCACGGTGCTCTTCCAGTTTTTTCGGCAGCGTGCGCGCACCTCGGATGGCAAGCTCCGGCACCTTGTCGAGGTTGTCGTAAATCTCGGTCATGCTGCCGATGCCCTGCAACAGCCCCAGCGCCGTTTTCTCGCCCACACCGGGCACACCGGGAATGTTGTCGATCTTGTCTCCCATCAGCGCCAGCAGATCAATGATCAATGCCGGCGGCACGCCGAATTTCTCCAACACGCCGTCTGGCCCGAGCACGCTGCCTGTCATGGTGTTCACCAGCGTCACATGCTCATTGACCAGCTGCGCCATATCCTTGTCGCCGGTGGAAATCACCACCGACCGGCCGGCTTTGCCGGCCTGGAGTGCGAGCGTGCCGATCACGTCATCGGCTTCCACGCCTTCCTCGACAATCAGCGGCAGGCCCATCGCGGTAACCAGACGATAAAGCGGCTCTACTTGTGCTCTTAATTCATCTGGCATTGGCGGGCGTTGCGCCTTGTACTGCTCAAACAGCTCATCGCGGAACGTCTTGCCCTTGGCATCAAATACCACCGCCATGTGAGTGGGGCGATAATCCACCAACAGCTTACGCAGCATGCTGGCCACACCGCGCACCGCTCCGGTTGGCTGGCCACTTGAAGTTGCCAGCGGCGGCAATGCATGGAAAGCGCGATACAAATAGGAAGAACCGTCGACAAGGACGATGGGGGTCTGGTCTGGCATCTGTGCGGGCCTGTTCACGGCTGACGAGAGTGCATCTTGCCGCAGGCGGCGCAGATTTCAACTGTCGGCAACGCGCGCTAGTGGTGCGGCAGAGCACTCAAGCCCGCGCTGAACAGAGCTGCGGCAAAGCGTGCCGCGTAACCGGGATCCACCGGGCGGCGGCTGATCATGATGCGGCTGACCTCGTGGCCGACACCCAGAAGCGCGGCCGCGATGTATTCGCTATCGGCATCCGGCAGCCAGCCTCGCGCCTTGGCGTGTTCGATATCCTCGATCAGCTGGCGCAGTGCCTCCTGGCAGATCGGCACCTCCGTGAGTGTGGCGATGGAAGCCTCGGGGCGGCTGGCCAGCGCAAAGCTGACCGGATCGGCCACCAGGCCACGGAAGTAGGCTTCGTAACTGAAGCGCACAAATTCGTCCTGATTGGTGGCCTTGCGGCGGAACTCGCGCACCGATAGCGCCACCCGGCCAACGTGCTCGCCGATAATGACACGCAACAAAGCCTGCTTGTCGGTGAAATAATTATAGAAGGTACCCAACGCAAGGTCGGTCGCGGCGACGATATCCCGCACGGTGGTAGCTTCGTAGCCTTTGCTCAGAAAGATGTCCGCAGCGGCGGAAATCAGCGTCTCACGATTGCGCAGCCGGGAAAGCTCCCTGCGGCCTGGCGCGGTGCTGCCAGATGGAACCATGGTCTGTGGGCGCATGTTCGGTGCCTCCTGCAATGAGTCGCCCGCACTCCGACGGGCCTGCACAGCGCGGCTGCACCTCTCTCAGCTCGACCGGCAGCGCACCTTGTGCGCTCGGGCTTCGATTGTGGCGGCAGCTTCACCATGATGGAAAGCCGTGTTTCCATGTGCTCCATTGCAGTGCAAGGCCCGACAAATGGCAAGTAGCGGCACTGTGCCAGCATCGTCGGCGCCAGCACGGTGCGCCGGGCGTTTACGCCAGCTGCTACTGGCGGCGAGGCTGTTAAGGAGAAATCGTTATGGAAAGACTGCCCTGACGAGGCTGCTATAATGCGCTCATGACCGTATTCACCGCCCTGACCGACACCCAGATCCAGAGCCTGCTCTCCCGGCAGCAACTGACGCTCGTCAGCAGCCGCCCGATCAGCGAGGGCATCGAAAACAGCAATTACATGCTGGAAGCACGGCGCGCCAACGGCATTCCCGTGGCGCTGGTGTTGACACTGTTCGAGAGGCTGAGCGCCGAGCAACTGCCCTGGTTCATTCGCCTGACCCATGCCTTGCAGGCACGCGGCCTGCCGGTGCCCGCGCCGTTGGGCGGCGAGGCAGCGTTGATGGAAATGGCGGGAAAGCCCGCGCTGCTGGTGCCAAAGCTCGCTGGCGCCCATGTGCGCCACGCCAGCCCCGGCCAGCTGGCGACACTGGGGCGGGCGCTGGCCACGCTGCATCTCAGCCCGCTGACAACTGACGGCGCACCACCGGGGCCGGAACAGCAACTGCAAGCGCTGGTCGCCACGCATTTACCCGCCCTGCCCGAGGCGGCACGCTCACGCGCCGGGCCGTTGCTTGAGCGCTGGTGGGCGGCGCCGGCCACACCGGTGCTCTGCCACGGCGATCTGTTTCGCGACAATGTGTTGTTCTCGGGCGCGCGACTCACCGGCCTGCTGGACTTTTATAACGCAGGGTTCGCCAGCGCCGAATACGATCTCGCAATCACTATCAATGACTGGTGCCTGGGGCCGCAGCGGCAACCGAACGCGGCGCTGCAACGTGCATTGCTGGATGGCTACCAGCAGCTCCGCCCGCTCGACAGCGCGGCCCGGCGGCGGCTGCCGCTGGCGCTGGCCATCGCAGCCCTGCGTTTCTGGTTGTCGCGTCTGGAGAGCGCAGCAGAAACGCCGGTATTCGGCCCCGGCCGCAAAGACCCGGCCGAATTCGAGCAGCTGTTTGCGATACGGGCTGCCGCAGCCTGAGGCGCTCGCCCGTTACGGCACTCGCCCGGCTTCGCTACCGCAAATCATGGCATTGAGCCGTTGCTGCCAGGCAATGTCGTTCCAGAATTCCGGGCTTTGCGGCCGGGCGTAAATGCCGGGCGTGACGATGGAAATGCCCTGCTCAAGCGCCGCCACCACCATGTGCTCGGACACTTCACGCACCCAACCCCAATCCAGCGCCCGCTCCTGCGCATGCCGCACGAAGCCTTCCGCCAGCACCGGTGTAACACGGCGCATCCGGGCAAACTCCACCTGCCGTGACAAACGCTCGCCGGCGCGGCGCGTCCATTGTGTTTGCCTGCTGCGATACAACAGCGCCGCCGCCCGTGCCTGCACCCGCTCGGCAATCGGCGGTGCGGCGCGCACCAGCAGCTCGCCGCTGGCCAGCCGGAAGCGCGGATCATCGTTGAGCCAGGTGTGGCTATCGAGAAAATCCAGCTCGCTGGTATCCAGCTGCCGCATGTTGCGCGCCTGGCCGCCGCTCACGGACACACCAAAACGGTAACGTGGATACAGCGCCCGCAGGCTGCGCGGCACCTCCACCAGATACTCTTCCACCCGGCGGCAGACCTCGCCCGACCAGCCGACCAATTGCGGTAGCGGGTTGCGCGGATGGGTATTGAAGATGCGTCGATAAGCCCCGTGTGCACTGGGCGCAAGCGGAAATTCGTGGCAAAAATCTACCGCGTAAATCAGATCGGCGAAGCCTTCCTTTTCAATGAAGGCCAGAGTTTCGGCCCACACGCGCACGAAATCCTGCGGCCGCCGCACAAAGGAGCGGCGCGCCTGGGTATCGGCAACAAACCAGCTGGCAAGCCACAGGCGGATGCCATGCACACGCGCCTGTTTGAGCAGCTCCAGTAACGCCCGGCGGGGCTGCACTTGCACAGCCACTGGCGCGCCACGGCGCAGATCATTCGCCTCGGGCAGCACATCAAAACGATCGTGGCTCAGGCCACCTTCACCGCGTGCGAGCAAATGGGGGAAAACATCCAGCCGCAAGGTGTTGTAACCGCGCTCGGCCAATTCTGCGACGACCCGTGCGAGATCGCGGTATTCGTCTGCGCGACCGTCCCGACGCGTGAGCCAGGAATAATCCCAGCATGCCAGCGCCATGCGCGGCGTACTGCCCGCCTCTGCCACCATGCACTACCCTGTGAAAAGAAAAGAGCGTCCAGCATACGCATTTGCGGGGCGGCGACAATGGGCCATCAGCATATCGGCCCAGACAGCCCGGCCGATATGCATTTGCTCATCCGCCGGCGAGGCAGCGGCTGAACAACGTGCCCAGATGGCGCAGAAAGTGACTGTAGGTTTCTCCTGCCACATCACGGCCGAGCGGATCGGCCTCGATCAACCGGCACTGCCCGGCGCACAGCCGTTGCAGCAACGCCCGGCTTGCCTCGGGCTCGGCCAGTACACAATGCACGCCCTGGTTGCGCATCACGCCGCTGAGTTCGACAAAGCGGCGGCTGCTGGCAGAAGCCTCGATACTCCGGCTGATCACCAGCGGCCGGCGGATACCCATCTCCGCAGCAAAATATGCCCATGGATCGTGGTGGGAGAGGTACGGCGTATCCGCCATGGGCGCCAGCTGATCGCGCACCGTCGCCTGCACATCCGCCAGCTGTGCCTCGAACGCATTCACCTGCTCCACCAGCCAGGCGTGCTCCACGCCCAGCGCCTGATGGTGGGCGGGCAGCACCTGAGCCAGCCGCAACATATTGCCCGGATGCAACCACAAGTGCGGATCGAGCAGGGCGTGATGGTGATGCGGTGCGTCGTGGTCATGGTCATGGTCTGCATCAGCGTGCCGGTAAATCTCCGGCAGTGCCGTCATCGCCAGCTGGCTCTCCGCATGGCGCGCTACCAGCCCGGCCAGCGCCGGCTCCGCGTCGGCACCCAGCCACACCACCAGATCGGCGCTGCGCAACTGCCGTGCCTGCCCCGGCGTAAACGCCACCGTGTGCGGGTTCTGGTTGGGCAGCATCAGCGTCTGCACAGCCACTGCCTCACCCAGCACTTCACGCAGCAACATTGCCACCGGCTCAATGCTGGCGAGCACCGTACGCGGCGTTTGTTGCGCGGATATCGGCAGGCTCAGGCAGCATAGCAGCGCCAACAGGATCGCTCGCATTCGCAGGCTCCGGTGAATATTGAGGGCCGCGTAGTATATCATCGGCGCTTCGCCGATTACGCCGCCGAGGCCCCTGCCACCATGAGCCAGTCTTTCGCTGCTCCGCCCGACACCGATGCGCCGCTGGTCGCGCTGCGTGATGTCAGCGTGCGTTTTGGCACTCAGACAGTGCTGGAAGAGATCGATCTGGCGCTGCGTCCCGGCCGCATTCTGACGCTGCTCGGCCCCAACGGCGCGGGCAAGTCGACCCTCGCCCGAGTGATCCTCGGCATCGTCACGCCGCATCAGGGCCAGGTCACTCGCCGCCCCGGCTTGCGCATCGGCTACATGCCGCAACGTATCAAGCTGGACGACAGCCTGCCGCTGACGGCAGACGGTTTTCTCGCGCTCGGTAGCGCCGGCGCCACGCGGGAACGCCGCAATGCGCTGGCGCGCGTGGGGGTGGCTCATTTGCGCCGCCGCGCTGTGCAACAGCTTTCCGGCGGCGAAATGCAGCGTGTGCTGCTGGCTCGGGCGCTGCTGAGAAAACCGGATCTGCTGGTGCTTGATGAGCCGGCTCAAGGGGTGGACGTGGCCGGCCAGGATGCGCTGTACGGCTTGCTCGCCGAAGTGCGCGACGAATTCGGCTGCGGCATTTTGCTGATCTCGCACGATCTGCATCTGGTCATGGCAGCAACGGACGATGTGATCTGCCTGCATCGGCATATCTGCTGCTCCGGCACGCCGGATGTGGTCAGCCGTGATCCGGCCTTTCGCGACATGTTTCCCGGCCACACCGCCACTAACCTTGCGCTGTACACCCATGAGCATGATCACGAACACGATCTGCAAGGCAATATCGACTGCGCGGGGCACCACCATGATCATTGAGTTGTTGCTGTGGCCGCTGCTGGCGGGCCTGGCTGTTGCGGTGGTGGCCGGGCCGATGGGTGCCTTCGTGGTCTGGCGGCGCATGGCGTTCTTTGGCGACACACTGGCCCACGGCGCGCTGCTCGGTGCCGCCTTCGGGCTGGCATTCGGCCTGGCGCTGTATCCGGCGGTGGTGCTCTGCTGCCTGGTGCTGGCGCTGACACTGGTAGCGCTGCAACAGCAACAGCACATTGCCAGCGACACGCTGCTGGGCATCGTGGCGCACACCACCCTGGCGCTGGGCGTGATCGCCATCAGCCTGCTGCCCGGTGTGCAAGTGGATCTGTTCAGCTTTCTGTTCGGCGATCTGCTCGCCGTGAATGGCCGCGATATTCTGTGGCTGTGGGGCGGCGCGCTGGGCATTTTGCTGTTGACGGTGCTGAACTGGCGCCGGCTGCTGAGCATCACCGTGAATGAAGAGCTGGCGCGCGTGGAAGGCATCAACGTAACCGCCACGCGCACCCTGCTGATGTTGATGCTGGCGCTGCTGATTGCCGGCGCCATTCGCACGGTGGGGGTGCTGCTGATCACCTCGCTGCTGATCATTCCGGCCGCCAGTGCGCGCCGGCTATCACGCACCCCGGTTCAGATGGCCGTCATTGCCAGTTTGCTTGGCGCGTTTTCGGTGGTGGGCGGCCTGGCGCTGAGCTGGTTTGCCGATACGCCGGTTGGCCCATCGATTGTCGTCGCGGCTGCCACAATTTTCATTTTGTCGCTGGCGCTGCGCCGCAACTGACAACCACGCCCCACCGCAGCCTGGGCCTGGGCCATCCGCCACGGCGCCGTGCTGGGCGATGCCGTGTTTGCTCACGCAATGCAGCGCTGCTGCACATATCTGAATATTCCCTTTGCCTGAATATTTTCCATACCTGAATTTGCCACACCCGAACCACCCGCATAATTGCGCTGCCCGCACGCAGTGCCGCGTAGCGCGCCGGTTTGCAAAACACGCCCGCAAGGCCACTGCCTCGTAACATTCCCTCACACGCCGCCATGGCCGGCCACCCAAGCCCATTGAAACGTTACACGAGGTAAATCAGTGCCTACATATTTACCCGCCGCACCCTTCCTATAGTGGGAATGGGCGGGGGTCCCTCCGCAAATGAGAACAATCTGCTCGGACAGAGAGGGTGGCGCAATGAACACACTTTTCACACGAGGTGCCCTGCTGGGCGCTGCACTATTGGCTCTGGCTGCCTGCGGTGGTGGCGGCGGAGGCAACTCCACGGCCGGTGGCAATCCGCCAGCTGTGCCGGATGCTCGCCCCGCCACAGCACTCACGCGCACCGATAACGAATTCACTCAGGTATTTTGTCCGACGGCTGCCGGCGACTCGATGCAGGGCAGCGTCGATGCAGGCGCCTGCCAGACGGAAGCCAGTGAAGGTATCCCGGCAGGCAACGGCAATCTGCTGTCGCGCATGTGCCCGGTGGCGGCGGATGGCTTTGCCGTCGTCAACTATGACGATACCGGCATCTCGGTGCTGCCGCTCGACTTCGGCCCCGCCTGCCTGCAGGAGCTGGCCGGCATGCTCGGCAATCTGGATGAACTGCTCGGTGGCGACGGCGGCAACCCGCTGTTGGGCACGCTGTGCCCCACCGCGTCGCTCTCCAGCGAATTTGATCCGGCCAGCTGCCTGACCGAAGCACTCAGCCTGGGCAACGGCGATCTGCCCGGCCTTGCCGAATTGACCGAGCTGACCGGCCAGATCCCGGTGCTGGGTGATTTGCTCAGCACTCTGTTTGCCGGCGGCTTGCCGGGCGACGAGTTCCCCGGCCTGGACGGGCTGTGTGATCCGACCGACCCGCTTGCCTGCTTGTCCGCCCTGGCCAACATGCTGAATCCGCTGGCTGATGCTTTGGATCAGGTTCCCCTGCTGGGTGAGGTGATCAGCGGCCTGCTCGGCGGCGACCTGCCGGGCGGTGGCCTGCCCGGTGACGGCTTACCGGGCCTTGAGCAATTGACCGGCTTGCTGGCACCGCTGACCGGCCTGCTCGGCGAAGTGCCTGTGCTGGGCGATATCATCAACGGGCTGCTTGGCGGCCTGCTGGACAACGCCGCACCCGGAGAGTTGCCCGGCCTGCCGGCACTGCCCGACCTGGGCAATCTGTGTGACCCGGAAAATCCGCTGCATTGCCTGACGCGGCTGTCTGACCTGTTGCTGCCACTGGGCGAGATACTCGGGCAGGTGCCGCTGCTCAGCGAGGTACTGAACACGGTGCTCGACAATCTCCCGCTCGATGGTGGCCTGCCCGGTGGCGATGGCCTGCCCGGCCTGGAAGAACTCAGCGGTTTGCTGGCCCCTCTGAGCGGCTTGCTCGGCGACATCCCGGTGCTCGGCGAGGTGGTGAACGGGTTGCTCGGCGGGCTGCTTGATGGTGATGCCTTGCCTGGTGACGGCCTGCCAGGGCTGGACGAGCTGTGCGATCCGACCGATCCGCTGAGCTGCCTTTCCGCCCTCACCAATCTGCTCGCGCCGCTGACCGGCCTGCTTGATGAAGTGCCGGTGCTGGGCGACATCATCAATGGCCTGCTCGGTGGCGAACTGCCGGGTGGCGGTTTGCCCGGTGATGGGCTGCCTGGCCTGGGCGAGCTGTCGTCGCTGCTGGCGCCGCTGGCTGGCCTGGTCGGCGAGATTCCAGTGCTGGGCGATGTTCTCAATCAGTTGCTGGCCCCGCTGACTGGCGAGGGCGGCGGCGAATTGCCGGATCTCGGTGGCCAGTGCGATCCCACCGACCCGTTGAGCTGCATTGCCACGCTGACCGATCTGCTGGCGCCGCTGACCGACGGGCTGGCGCAGGTGCCGCTGCTCGGCGAGGTGGTGAATGGCCTGCTGGAAGCACTGCTTTCCGGCGGTACACCAGCACTGCCGGGCGTCCCGGATCTGGAGGCATTGTGTGGCGATGCAGCTGATCCGCTGAGTTGTTTGTTGTCGGTTGAACAGCTGCAACCGCTCACCGGCTTGCTGACCCGGATTCCGGTGGTGGGCGACATCCTCACCGGGTTGCTTGATGGTCTGCTCGGGGGCGGCAACGGCGGTGGCAACAACGGCTCGCCGCTGGACGACATTCCGATTCTGGGGCCAATCCTGGGGCCCATTCTGGGCGGGCTGCTGGGCTGACACAGAACCTTGACACAGAGCCTTGCTACAACAAAAAAACCCGGCAACCGCCGGGTTTTTTTGGTTCATTGTTGATTCCCGTGGAGGCATTTCCGATATCCGCGAAAGCACCAGGAAGTTGCCCAAAATACCGATTTTTTGCCCCCCCTCTCCCCTGGTCGGACAAGCGAAGCGCAGAACAGCCGCAGGCTGGCCCGAAGGGCGGGCGAATCAGTTTTTTAAGCCCCTCTCCCCTTGCGGGAGAGGGGTTGGGGAGAGGGGGGAGATTATGGCAGAAAATATATACTCGGCTTTTGATCTAGAACGAAACTGGCTGACTCTCGGGATTTTTTGGCCGTGAATTTTTTTGGAAATCTCTACTGAAGATAACTGAAAGTATTGCACCATGTAGCGGGTGTCATGGCAGCTGCACGTCCGTAGCCCCCTCTCCCCAACCCCTCTCCCACAAGGGGAGAGGGGCTAAAAAATGGTTCATCGTTGAATACCGGGGAAGGCGCCACGGAAATCGACGATGAACCTTTTTTGGGGGGCGCCATGCCAGCGCGGGAAAAATAACGCCGCGCTCAGCTTTTCTTTTTCTTCTTCGGCATGATGAATTTCATCAGCGTCATGAACCACATCAGGCCGCCGGGATCGCCTTCCACCTTGATCTTGCCCTGCTGCATGCCTTCCATGAACGCCATCTGATTCTTGCCGGCTTTTTGCAGTGTCTCGAAGGCGTAGCGAGCATCTTCAAATGCCAGCGACACCGTGGGCGCCGCGTGCAGCCCGCTGCGGCTGGTGACGCCGCCGGGCTCGAAATGAAACCAGCGTGCAGGCGCGCCGGCCTTGGTCCGCCACTGCATCACCACATTGCGGTTTTCCAGCTGCTTGCGGAAATTCTCGTCACGGCGCGCCAACCAGCGCAGCCGCCAGGCCAGGATCAGCAGTACCAGCCGAAATCGCATTGGCATTCCCTCGTGGTTGGCAGGATCACCGCATCAGAACAATGCGGGAAGTTCCTTGTTGAGCTTCATGCGTTCGCCGCAGGCATCGCCGGTCAGCGCGTAGCCGCGCAACTGGCCTTCGGCATCCCGGAACAGACCTTTGACGTGATGGCCATCAATCTCGAATTCCCACTCCCCGGCCACCTCTGCCGGAGGCGGCATGCATACCACCGGGCAGGCGGGCGTCTTGATCGACACCGGCATCACGCCATAACTCACTGGCGTCTCTTCGCCGGCCAGCGTTTTCGCCAGCGCACGCGCCGCCGCCATCAGCGGCAACACGTACAACAATACATGGCCATCCACTTCTGCGCAGTCGCCTAACGCATAAATATCCGCGTCACTGGTGCGCAAGCACCGGTCGACACGGATGCCCCGGCCGGTCTCCAGCCCAGCCGCCTCGGCCAGCGCGATGCGCGGGCGCAGGCCCACGGCTGACAGCACCAGATCGGCTTCCACAGTGCTGCCATCAGAAAGAGTGGCGCGCACGCCATCACCATGCTGATCCACACGCTGCACAAACACCCCGAAGTGGAACACTACACCGAGCTTGCTCAGGGCATCCGATACCGCCAGCGACGCCTGCTCCGGCAGCAGCGCAGGCAGGCAGCGACCCACCGGCTCCACCAGATGCACCTGATACCCGCCGTTGGTGAGATCATTGGCAAATTCACAGCCGATCAGGCCGCCACCGGTGATCAGCACCGTCTTCTTGCCGGCCACCGCCTCGCGAAAGCGGGCGTAATCCATCAGATCGTTGACAGTATAGACCCGATCAAGCCCATCACCTTCCAACGGCGGACGGAACACCTCTGCACCACAAGCCAGCACCAGTTTGCTGTACGCCAGCCGCTCATCACCCAGCACCACTTCTTTCGCAGCGCGGTCGATCGCGGTCACGGTAACGCCGGTGCGCACCGTGGCATTGAATGCAGTGGCGGTCTGTTCCGGGCCACCCATGGCCAGCTCATCTGCTTGCTTGCTCTTGGTGAAACCGGTGGAGAGCATCGGCTTGGAATAATTCCGGCCATCGTCGCTGGTGAGCAGGATGACGGGGGTTTCCTGATCAAGCTTGCGCAGCTCTTTCAGCAGGTTGAAACCGGCCAGCCCGGTTCCGATGACAATGATGGGGCTCATAGGTATGCGGTATCCGGCAGAGGCGAGGGGATTACCGAATCGGGCGCGCACGCGCCCGCATCAGTAGCGTGAAGCAGAAACAGCGTGGATCAGATTTCGACCATCTCGAAATCGTCCTTGGACACGCCGCAATCCGGGCACACCCAGTCTTCAGGCACATCTTCCCAGGCAGTGCCCGGTGCGATGCCCTCTTCAGGCAGGCCATCAGCTTCACTGTAGATGAAGCCGCATACCACACATTCCCACTTTCTCATTCGACTATCCTCAAAAACGGTTCAGCCTTGACGGTTCCAGGCAGGCACGGCGCTGGCGAAGGCGCTAACCTAGCGGTGCCCATATGAAAAATCAATGACATCCCAGCCACGTTGCCATTGGTCTATGGCATCATCTGGCGCTACCCCCGGCAGCACTGGCAAACTTGCCAAGCGCCAGCCCCTGCCGCATAGTGCGCGCGGCCTTTCCGAGCCGGCCCGGAGCCCCGAGTGACGCTGTTCTGCCCCAGCCCGATCTTGCCTGCACATTGCCACTGGCAGCCACTGGAGCGCCAGCCGCTACCCCCCGTGATCGGCGACTGGCTGGCCGATGCCGGCTCCCTGACACGGCGTCTACGCCGCCATGGTCACTTCTCCGTGCAGCCCGTGCACCAACAGATCGCCACACCCACCGCCACCGAACTGCGTCTGCTGGAGCTGCCGGCCCGCCAGCGAGCATTGCTGCGCGAAGTGTTTCTGCTGCTGGATGGCACGCCTGTGGTGTTCGCCCGCAGCGTGCTGCCGTTGGCGTCGCTCCACGGCGCCAACCGGGTGCTGGGCCACATGGCCAAGCGCTCGCTGGGCCTGGAACTGTTCCGGCCACCGAGAGCCGAGCGTCGCGCCGTCTGGGTAACTCACCTTGATGCCGCGCACCTGCCTCTGCCCGATACCACCGGCGCGCTGTGGGGCCGGCAATCCCTGTTCGTGAAACGCGGCAGCCCCTGCCTGGTGGCCGAGTTTTTCCTGCCCACCCTGTGGGCACGGCCGGACATCCGCCGCAGCCGGCCAGCGCGCCTGCCCGGCTAAAGCACCGGCGCTGCACCACGCAGCCAATCAGGTATTATGGCGCCAGCGTTCACCAGCCAGCGAGGCCGCTCACCGATGTTCACCGCCATTCAGACCCGCTTCCCTGCCCTGTGGCCCTGGATACAACTGATGCGGCTGGAGCGGCCTATCGGCGCCTTGTTGCTGCTGTGGCCAACGCTGTGGGCGGTCTGGATCGCCGGTGACGGCACGCCCAGCCTCACCGTCATATTGGTATTCATCGCCGGCGTGTGGGTGATGCGCGCCGCAGGCTGCGTGATCAACGATTTCGCCGACCGCAACTTTGACGGCAGCGTGGCCCGCACCCGCGAACGGCCTTTGGCCACCGGCGCACTGAGTGCCAAACATGCGCTGCTGCTGTTTGCCGGGCTGATGGTGCTTGCGTTGTTGCTGCTGATTCCATTGAACCGCTTTGCCTTCTATCTCGCTTTCGGCGGCGCCGGTCTGGCAGTCCTGTATCCATTCATGAAGCGCTTCACCTTTCTGCCGCAGCTGTTTCTCGGTGCCGCCTTCGCGTGGGCGATCCCCATGGCCTTCGCGGCCGAAGCCGGGAGCCTGCCGGCTGCCGCCTGGCTGATCTTCACGGCAAAGGTGGTGTGGACGGTCGCTTACGATACCCAATACGCCATCTGCGACCGGGAAGATGATCTGAAAATCGGCATCAAGAGCACCGCCATCCTGTTCGGCGAGGCCGACCGGCTGATCATAGGACTGTTGCAGGCCCTGACCCTGTGGCCGCTGTGGCTGTTGGGTCGTGGGCTGGAGTTCGGCTGGCCGTGGTACGCCGGCCTGGCAGCGGCCGCGCTATTGTTCGTCTACCAGCAGTGGCTGATCCGCAATCGCGAGCCCGCAGCCTGCTTCCGCGCCTTTCTCAATAACCAATGGGTGGGCCTGGTGATCTTTGCCGGCTTGTGGTTGCAGTATCTGCTGCGCTGAACGCGCATTGTAAAATCTTGATAAACGCCCCGTCACGGCGCTATCCCTGCTGAATCTCAGGGGGTTAGCGCTGTTTTCACGCCTCAAACACCCGCCTGCGGCTGCGCCCTCCTTTGCACTGTCATATTCTTGTCACCAAATGGCCATCTAATAGGCATCCAACACTAGCGAAGAATCAGGCAGTCATGAGCAAACACAAGATCCTTATCGTCGATGACGAGCCGGCGATCCGCGAGATGGTCGCCGTGGCGCTGGAGCTGGCCGATTTTGAAGTACTGGAAGCCGAGAACGCGCAGCAGGCCCACGAAGTGATTGTCGATGCGCGCCCGGAACTGGTGCTGCTCGACTGGATGTTGCCTGCCGTCAGCGGTATCGAGCTGGCGCGACGCCTCAAGCGCGACGACAGCACCTCTGAAATTCCGATCATCATGCTGACCGCCAAGAGCGAGGAAGATAACAAGATCCAGGGGCTGGATGTGGGCGCGGATGATTACATCACCAAGCCGTTCTCCACCCGCGAGCTGATCTCGCGCATCAAGGCAGTGCTGCGGCGCACCTCGGTCACTGGCGCAGAAAAAGCGATTGATGTGGAAGGGCTGTGCCTGGATCCGATCAGCCATCGCATCACCGCCAACGGCGAGCCCGTGGACATGGGGCCGACCGAATACCGGCTGCTGGAATTTTTCATGAGCCACCAGGAACGTGCCTACTCCCGCACCCAGCTGCTGGATCAGGTGTGGGGCGCGAACGTGTATGTGGAAGATCGCACCATCGACGTGCATATCCGCCGCGTGCGCAAGGCGCTGGCCCCCTACGGCTTTGATCGCTTCATCCAGACCGTGCGCGGCACCGGCTACCGCTTCTCCACCAAGACGCCCCGCGCAAGCTGACCACTGACCCTGCCAGGGCGGCGATGTACACTCGCCGTGGGCAGAGCCACGGCAACATGGCATTGGCTCGACACGACATAGATCGCAGCGGAGCGTCTCTTTGAATTTCACCATCGCCTCGGAGCTGCGCCGGATTCTGTTTTTGCTGGCCGGCGGCTTCCTGTTGTCCTGGTACTTCAACACTCTATGGCCTGCTGTACTGGCGGCGCTAGCCTATATTGTATTTTCCACCACTCAGCTAGTGCGCTTTCACCGCTGGCTGCGGCAGTATCCGGGTAACTGGGAGCCGCCGGAGAGCTTCGGCGCCTGGGGCGATCTGTTCGATAATCTGTATCGTATGCTGCGCAAGGAATTCACCGCCCGCGACGAGCTCCAGCAACTTATCACCCGTGCGGAGAGCTCCGTCACGGCGCTGCGCAATGCCATTATCGTGGTCGACAAGCGCGGCCGGCTGGAATACTGGAACCAGGCCGCCGAGCGCCTGCTGGGCTTCCGCTCACCGGAAGACCACCGCCAGACCTTCACCAATCTGGTGCGTGATCCGCGCTTTGTGAGCTATCTGCAATCCGGCAATTTCGAGCACCCGATAGATCTGCCTTCACCGCTGGACGACGATGTGCAGCTGGAATTCACGATTACTCGTTTTGGTGCCGGCGAATGGCTGGTGGTGGTGCGCGATGTAACCCGACTGCACAACCTTGAGCAGATGCGCAAGGATTTCGTCGCCAACGTCAGTCACGAGCTGAAGACGCCGCTCACCGTGCTCAAGGGCTATCTTGAAACCCTGCTGGATACCATTCCGGCCGAACAGAAGCGGGTGCTGCGGGCGCTGATGCAGATGAGCCAGCAGAGCCAGCGCATGGAAGCACTGATAGACGATTTGCTGCTGCTGGCGCGCCTGGAGGGCACCGAGGCCGGCCAACACACGCAGCGGGTGCAGCTGGCCCCGATCCTGCGGCGTTTGCGTCAGGACGGCCTGGCCACCGACCCGGAGAAAAACCATGAGCTGGTGCTGGAAGTCGATCCTGCCGCCGCGCTGCTGGGCGACCCGGCAGAGCTGCAAAGCGCCTTCAGCAATCTGATTACCAACGCCGTGAAATACACCCCCGCCAACGGCCGGATCGAAGTGCGCTGGTGGGAAGATGACGCGGGCGGCCATCTCAGCGTGCTCGACAACGGCCCCGGTATTGAAGCACGCCATGTGCCACGGCTGACGGAGCGGTTCTATCGGCCGGATTCCAGCCGTGTGACCCAGACCGGCGGCACCGGCCTGGGCCTGGCCATTACCAAGCACGTGCTGATCCGCCACAACGCCCGGCTGGAAATCAAAAGCACGCCCGGCAAGGGCAGCACGTTCACCTGCCACTTTCCGAGCTACCGCCTGCCGCCGCAAAACGAGGAGTGAGCCGCCTCTATCCCTGGCGCGCAGCACCGATTAGGCTATGAACATGGTTTGTCTTGTGCTGCGGCGGCCCAGGCCGGGATTACTATTGTTGTTGAGTCTGGCGGCAAGCCTGTGGGCGCCGGCGGCGTCTGCGGATATCGCCGACACCGCAGCACTGGCCGAGACCATACACCGCGATGGCATGGCGGCGCGTATGCTGATCCAGTCCGGCCAGCAGGGCGATACCGCACGCGGCAGCGTGGATGCGATTGTCGATTATCCTTTTGCGGAACTGAGCAGCGCGCTGGCCGGTATCGATCCCTGGTGCGAAATCACCTTTCTGCATTTCAATATCAAAGCCTGCGTGTACCGTGAAGGCAGCGATGGCGTGCTGGTCACGCTCTATAGCGGGCGCATGCATTACCTGCCGCCCGAAGATGCCTATCGCAATGAATATGTATTTCGTGAAGTGCGGCGCAACGACCAGCAACTGGCGCTGAGCATTCTCGGTACCGATGGCCCGTTCGGCACACGCGATTACGAGATTCGCATCGAGGCGGCGCCCCTGGACAAACAGCGCAGCCTGTTGCGGCTGAGTTACTCCGTCAGCTACGGCTTGCTGACACGCACCGCGCAACGGCTCTACTTTGCCACCGCCGGGCGGCATCGCATCGGCTTTTCCATGGAAAACGGCAGGCCGATCCGCGGCCTGCGCGGCATGATGGAGCGCAACACCATGCGCTTTTATCTTGCCCTTCAAGCCTACCTCGAATCACCGGAAGACGATGCGCTGACCCAACGGCTGACACGCTGGCATATGCTGACGCTGGAACATCCTGCACAATTGAAAGAGCTACCGCTGGAAGAGTATCTGGACAACAAGCTGCGCGAGCGTGCCCATCAGCAAGCATTGCAGGCGCAGGCGGATTCCACCTGAGCGCGTCAGCGCCCGCTATTTCTCTGGCTCACTCTTTGGCGGACCGCTTTCCACGTCACTGAAACGATCCACTTGCCGCAGCGGCCGAAAGCCCCAGGCCCAGCCGACCACCACCGCCAGCGTGGCCGCGCCGCCCATGACCGCTGCCGGCACCGTGCCCAACCACGCGGCGGCCGTGCCGGCGCGGAATTCGCCCAGCTCGTTGGAGGAGCCGATGAACAGCATGTTCACGGCGTTCACGCGGCCGCGCATCTCATCCGGGGTGGCCAGCTGAATCAATGTGGTGCGCACATACACGCTGATCATATCCGCCGCGCCGGCCACCAGCATGGCGGCGAACGACACCCAGAATACCGTCGAGAACGCGAATACCAGATTCGCCACACCGAACACCGCCACTGCGATAAACATGACCAGCCCGACGTGCCGTGTCAGCGCCCGGGTGCTGAGATAAATACCCATCAACAGCGCACCGACCGCCACCGCACTGCGCAGGGCTCCCAGCCCCTCGGGGCCAACATGCAAAATCTCGCTGGCGTAGATCGGCAACAGCGCCACGACACCGCCAAGCAGCACCGCGAACAGATCCAGAGAAATCGCGCCGAGAATAATCGGGCGGGAGCGAATGTAGCGGATGCCGGCCGTAAAACGCTGCCAGGCGGCATCGGTGACGGGCAGGATTTTTGCCGCATACAGCACCGGCACCGGCACCAGCAGCACCATGCCCAGCACAAAACAGCCCAGGCACACCGCATAAGCCAGACCGCCGCCAAACGCATAAAGTACGCCACCAATCAACGGCCCGCCGATCACGGCAATTTTCATGATCATACTGTTGACGGCAATGGCGCGAGCCAGTTGCTCCCGTGGCACGATTTGCGGCAACAGGCTTTGCAGCGCCGGGCCGGTAAAGGCGCGGCCGCACCCGAACAGCGCCAGCACTACATAGTAGTAGGCAACGTCGTGCTCGCCGAGGGAGAGATAGAGCAGCATGCCGCTGCACAAAGCCTGCGCGCCCCAGCTCAGCAGCAGGATGTGCTTACGGCTATAGCGATCCACCAGATCGCCCGCCGGCAACAACAGCAGCAGCATCGGAATAAACTGCGCCAGCCCGACCCAGGCCAGCGAAAGCGGGTCACGGGTAATATCGTAGACCTGCCAGGCCACCACCACCGCCTGAATCTGCATCGCGAATACCGCCGCCAGGCGCGCGAACAGAAACGCAGCGAAGCCCGGCTCCTGCATTACGCGTCGGCGCGCTGGTGCAGCGGAAGTGTTTGTCGTCATGGGTCAAATCAGGCCAAAGCTCAGTAATGCGGGGGCAGCTCGTGTTCCGTGCCGCGCTGGTCTCGAAGCTGGTAGCTCATATCCTTGATATGACCGATCAGCGAGCGGCAGACTTGCTCCAGCTGATCGATCTGCTGTTGCTGCGTGGCCACAATCTCGTTGAGCGTCAGCAGCAAATCTTCCTGATAGGCCAGTTTGGTTTCGATATCGATCAAGCGCTGTTCATCCACGACCCGTCTCCAATCATGTCGCCAAAGCGTACCCGGCCCCGAGGTTGCTGACGTTAGCACAATAACGTACGCTTGGCCCCGTTCTGGGGGAGTAGTCTCTGCGTGGCCCCGGCTTTTTTACACGCAGCGGGCCGTCAACATACTTGTCGCACACGACATGGCGCCCCGACCCTGCCCGCCTTGGGCCAGGGACTGACAAGACTCGGGACACAGGTGCCTCCCTTGGCGGGACGGGCGCATGTGTCTCGACATCAAGATCAGTCCCGCCAGGAAGCCCGAAAATGTTTGTAGAAGCCTTCGCTGTTTCCACTGCCCTGGTTGCCATTGGCGAAATCGGCGACAAGACTCAACTCCTGTCCTTCGCGCTGGCGCAGCGCTACCGCTCACCCTGGCCGATCATGGCCGGCGTGCTGCTGGCCACGCTGCTGAACCATGCGCTGTCGGCCTGGCTGGGAAACCTGCTCGCCGGCCTGATTGATCCGAGGTGGCTGACCGGATTGCTGGGCGTGAGCTTTATACTGCTCGGCCTGTGGATGCTGATACCGGACAAAGACGAAGAGCTGGGCAACGGTCACCGGTTCGGCCCGTTCGTCGCCGCCTTCGTGCTGTTTTTTATCGCCGAGATCGGTGACAAAACGCAGCTTGCCACCATCGCTCTGGCGGCACGATTTCCCGAAGGTTTCATGGCGGTCGTAACAGGCTCCGCACTGGGCATGATGCTCGCCAATATCCCGGTCATCTGGCTTGGAGCACGGTTGATCAGCAAACGCGGCGAGCTCTGGGCACACCGGATCAGCGCCGGGCTGTTCGTTTTATTTGGCGCGATCACGCTGCTGGCGCTGGTGTGGTGAGTTGTCGCCCGAAAAGCACACCACGCTCGCTCAAGCGAAGCAGCCCCTTGCTCTGACGCACGGAGCAATGCGCCTGGCAGTCTGACACTGGTATTGCCACCTGATCCGAAAC
Source organism: Alcanivorax quisquiliarum (assembly GCF_023051175.1). Classification (GTDB taxonomy): domain Bacteria; phylum Pseudomonadota; class Gammaproteobacteria; order Pseudomonadales; family Alcanivoracaceae; genus Isoalcanivorax; species Isoalcanivorax quisquiliarum. The sequence continues at coordinate 141,279 of NZ_JALKII010000002.1, forward strand.
GAAAAATGGCGCCGCAGGGCGCCATCTTCGGTGCCGTCATGAAGCTCAAGGCTTGCCGCGTACTTTCTTTTCCATTTCATCGACACTGATGTGGCGCACGTCCTTGCCCTTCACCAGATAAACGATCTGTTCACAGATATTGCGCGCATGATCGCCCACCCGCTCCAGCGAACGAAGCGTCCAGATGACATTCAACACACGGGAAATCGATCGGGGATCTTCCATCATGAACGTCACCAGTGAGCGCATGGCGGTGCGATACTCGATATCGATCTGCTCATCTTCACCCGCCACTTCTACCGCTTTGTCTGCATCGAAACGTGCAAACGCATCCAGCGCTGAATGCAGCATCCGCCGCACATAGTTGCCGATGTGACGTGCTTCTACATAACCGCTGGGCGCGCCGCCTTCTTCAGCCAGCTTCAGCGCCATGGCGGCAATCTTGGCTGATTCGTCACCGATCCGCTCAAGATCGGACACGCACTTCGACACGGCAATCAGCAGGCGCAAATCGGAGGCCGCCGGTGCACGCAATGCCAGCACACGGGCACACTCTTCATCAATTTTCTTTTCCAGATCGTCAACACGATCCTCGACCTGCAACACTTGCTCGGCCAGCGCCGAATCGCCCGTGAGCAGCGACTGCAACGCATCGGCAACCTGCTTTTCAACCAATCCGCCCATTTCCATCATATTGGTGCGGATGGATTCCATTTCTTCGTTGAACTGGCTGGAACTGTGTTTACCAAAATGGAAGCGATCCATGACGCTCTCCTCAACACTACGACTCATCAGCCAAATCGGCCGGTAATATAAGCCTCTGTCAGATGGTGATCCGGCTGCGTGAACACTTTTTCGGTGTTGTTCACTTCAATCAGCTCGCCCAGGTGAAAATAGGCAGTGCGGTCTGACACGCGCGCAGCCTGTTGCATCGAGTGGGTAACGATAGCGATGCTGTACTGGCTCGACAGCTCGTCGATCAGCTCTTCGATCTTTGCCGTGGCAATCGGATCAAGTGCCGAGCAGGGCTCGTCCATCAGAATGACCTCCGGGCTGACGGCAATGGCGCGAGCGATGCAAAGTCGCTGCTGCTGGCCACCTGAAAGCCCGGTGCCCGGCTTGTCCAGCCGGTCCTTTACTTCATCCCAAAGGCCAGCGCGGCGCAAGCTGTTTTCGACGATTTCATCAAGATCGCCGCGCCCCCGGGCCAACCCATGCAGCTTCGGCCCATAGGCGACATTATCGTAAATCGACTTCGGAAACGGGTTAGGTTTCTGGAACACCATTCCCACCTGCGCCCGCAGCATTACCACATCCAGAGACGGGTCGTAGATATCCTGCCCGTCCAGAGTGACAGTACCTTCAACGCGGCAATCCTCGATGGTGTCGTTCATCCGGTTCAAGGTGCGCAGGAAAGTTGATTTCCCACACCCTGACGGCCCGATGAAGGCAATCACCTCGTTCTCCATGATATCCAGATCGATACCTTTGATGGCTTCGACTTCACTATAGAACACTCGTACCGAACGGGCGCTCATCTTCGCCTTGCTCGCCACTTCGCTGCTCTCTTTGCGCTGGCCAATCACATCCGGGCTGATCATTTTCATGGTTACCACCTTCTCTCGAATTTCTTGCGCAGCCAGATCGCCAGCGCATTCAGGCTGATCATCATTGTCAATAGCACAATGATCGCTGCCGAGGTGCGCGCCTCGAAAAAATTGCGCAGCTCATTGCCTTGCCAAAGAAAGATCTGTACCGGCAGCGCGGTTGACTGGTCAAATGGCGTGGTGGGGATGTTGGCGACAAACGCATTCATGCCGATCAGCAGTAGCGGCGCTGTTTCACCAAGCGCTTGTGCCACACCGATGATGGCGCCGGTCAGCACACCGGGAATCGCCAGCGGCAATACATGGTGAAAAACTGCTTGTACCCGGGAGGCGCCCAGCGCCAGTGCTGCATGACGGATGGAGGGCGGCACTGCTTTCAGCGAGGCGCGCGTGGCAATGATGACCGTTGGCAGCGTCATCAAGCTCAGCACCAGGCCGCCCACCAGCGGCGCCGACAATGGCAATCTGAACCAGTTGATGAATATTGCCGCCCCCAACAGACCGAATACGATGGATGGTACCGCCGCAAGGTTGTTGATGTTCACTTCAACCAGATCGGTAATCTTGTTACGGGGCGCGAATTCTTCCAGATAGATCGCACTGGCGACACCCACGGGGACTGCCAGAAAGATCACGATCAGCATCATGAACAGCGACCCCATGAACGCGCCGGCCAGGCCCGCCGAAGCAGGTGAGCTGCGCGAATCCGGGTTGGTAAACAGGGCTTTGCTGAACTTGATATTCAGCACCCCTTCTGCCCGCAGTTCATCGGCCAGTGCACGCACTGCCGGGCGCAGCTGCTGCTGGCTGTCGGGCAGGCTGCGATCGATATTACCGCGCACCCAGACATCTACATTGGCATCTGCCACCAGATCCAGTGTGACGCGCTGGCCAATCAATGACGGATCATTGCCGACCAGATCGCGCAGGTGAAAACGCTCACTGCTGGTAAACAGCGCCCGCACATCACGGCGGCTGTTGGCCAGCTCCGGCTTCAGCGCGATGATGCTGTTTTCCAGAATACGGTTCCAGTTCACCATCGTGAGCTGGCTCTGCCAGGCAATCTCCCGCTCACTGAACGCTTGCGGCGTTTCCCCTTCACGCGGCACCGGCCGGGGCTCAAGCTGGATCAGCGTCGGATCAAAATATACTTCGGCCGTGATAGTTGCCTGCCAGAACGCTGGCAAACCACGCACCAGAATGCTGATAAACAGCAAGGCAACAAAGGCCAGGCCAGCCAGCACTGCTGCCAGGCCGAACACGCGGAAGCGGCGTTCGCGGGCATGCCGCTTGCGCAGGCTCTTGGCCACTCGCGCCTGGATAATACTGCGATGACTGAGGGTTTCGTTGCTCATCAGTCGTATTGCTCCCGGTATTTACGCACGATGTACAGTGCTACCACGTTAAGGGCCAGCGTGATGACGAACAGCGTCAAGCCCAGCGCGAACGCCACCAGTGATTGCGGGCTGGCAAAATCAGTGTCACCCGTGAGCTGATTGACGATGGTCACCGTCACGGTGGATACCGCCTCAAGTGGGTTGGCGTGCAGCACCGGGCTGTTGCCCGCCGCCAGCACGACAATCATCGTTTCACCGATTGCCCGGCTCGCGGCAAGCAGGAAAGCGCCGACAATGCCAGGCAACGCTGCCGGCAATACCACCTGGCGAATAGTTTCGGAGCGGGTTGCACCGAGGCCAAGCGAACCATCACGCAACGATTGCGGCACCTGAGTAATAATGTCATCGGAGAGGGACGATACGAACGGGATAATCATCACGCCCATGACAAAGCCGGCGGTCAGTGCACTGGTGGCTCGAATCTGGATGCCCAGCATGTCGCCCACCGAGGCAAAGAATGGCCCCACCACCATCAGCGCGAACACCCCGTAAACAATAGTCGGGATACCCGCCAGCACTTCGATGACCGGCTTTGCTACGGAGCGTAGCCAGGAAGGGGCATATTCCGCCATGTAGATCGCCGTCATCAGGCCAATCGGCACCGCCACCAGCAGCGCGATGATACTGACCATCAGCGTGCCCCACAGTAGCGGCAACAGACCGAACTCACCCTGGCCGCCAGCCCCCGTGGTGCTGAACCGCGGGTTCCAGGTCGTGCCGAAGAAAAACTCCATCGGGCTGACGAACGAGAAAAAATGCATCGCCTCGCCAAACATGGAGAAGACAATGCCAACCGTGGTCAGTACCGCCACACCGGCACAGATGGCCAGCAGGGCTGCAATCACTTTTTCCACATGGTTGCGCGCCCGCAGGGAAGGCCGGATATGACGCCGCGCCATCAGCACACCGGCCATCGCCAACGAGGCCATCAGCGCGATCTTGGCCAGCTGGCTGATTGCCTGCAAGCGCGTCAGCTGCTCAGCGGCAGCGGCTTCCCATGGCGCCACTTCGCCAGCAACACCAAAGCCCGAAGCGATGTGCCCCAGGCGATTCATCAGCACCGACACTTGCTGTGCCGGCATGTCGGCGAGTTCTGCTGGCAGTGCGCCGATCACTATCGAGCGGATGACGGCTGGCTCAAGCAGGCTCCACAAACCAAATACGAACAGTGCCGGCACGCCGCACCAGAGCGCGACAAGCCAGCCATAATAGACGGGCCGGGAGTGCATGCGCTCGCTGTCGGTGCGTGCTACTGCACGGCTGCGCATCAGCCCGATCTGATAAGCCACCGCCATCAGCATCAGCAGTCCGGCGATCAGCGTCAGGTTGTTCATCGTCACTCCAGTCAGCCCCATCGCCCGGGCCGAGTTTGTTCAAGCGGATGCGCTGTCATATTGCGGCAACATCGCCCCGCAAACCAGCAGCCCCCGGTCGCCTGTTCGGGCCACCGGGGGCCGTTTGCTGCCGAAAAGAAACGGGCGCTCAACGGAGCGCCCGGAACTTCAGGCTTATTTTACTGCCTTGCGAGCCTTGAACGCTGCCAGAGCCTGCTCGCGCTCTTCGTCGTTCAGCGGGATCAGACCAGCTTCTTCCAGCGGGCTGCCGAAGCCGGAAACCTGCTCGTTCAGGAAGTATTCGACATACTGGGCCAGGCCCGGGATCACGCCGATGTGCTCACCTTTCACATAGAAGAACAGCGGGCGGGAAACCGGATACTCGCCGGAACCGATGGTTTCCAGGCTCGGTGTCACACCGTTCATGGTTGCCACTTGCAGGCGGTCACGGTTCTGCTCGTAGAAGCTCAGGCCAAATACACCCACTGCATCAGCCTGGGCTTGCAGGCGTGCCAGTGTTTCAGTGTAGTCACCCGCGATCTCGATGATCCGGCCGTCCTGACGCAGATCCAGACACGCTTTGCCCTGGGCATCTTTGTCCAGCTTCTTGATGCTGTCGAACGCCTGGCAGCCCGGAGTCAGCACGCGCTCTTCGAATACTTCACGGGTACCGTGGTTGGAAGCCGGGATCACCAGGATGATTTCCTGGTTCGGCAGGCTGCTGTCCACTTGCGACCAGCGGGTGTACGGGTTGGCAACCAGCTTGCCGTCACGCTCTACTTGTGCTGCAGCGGCGGCGAACACGTGCTTCGGCTCCAGCTTGAACGCACCCTTATCGGCACGCGAGGCAAACACGATACCGTCATAGCCGAATTGCACTTCCAGAATCTGCTTCACACCGGCGCTTGCGCAGCTTTCCACTTCGCCATCGCGAATCGCACGGGAGGCGTTGGCGATGTCGATAGTGTTGGCACCAACGCCCTGGCAGAACTGGCGCAGGCCACCACTGGAACCACCGGAGCCTACCACTGGCGTGTTGAACTGGCTGAACGCATTGCCGAACTCTTCGGCAACGATGCTGGCGAACGGCAGAACGGTGGAAGAACCAGCGATCTGGATGGTGTCACGGGCCATGGCCGGAGCGGCGATGGCAGTCATGGCGGCGGCGGCAATCGCCAGGCCAACTGTTTGCTTGATACGCATTGTCATTTCCTCGTCTGCATAGCTGCGAATTAGGGGCATCCCTCCCGGATACCGGCCCCTCGCGGGTCCTCGGATTCCGGTTCCCCCGCTGGCCCCCGGGGCCAAGGGTCACTGGATTCTCAACCGCGAGTGTTGCAGTGGTATGACAAGTGAGCAGACCTTTTACCCACCGCCACCGCCGAGCAACGCCACTTTAGAGGCCGTTTATGACAAAACGGTGACAAATCGCACATTCGCGATTGCGCCATTACGCAACCGCCGTGTCATCGTGCCGGCGCCAACCCGGCCCACACACCGTACCTGCAAGCTGTATCCCGCCGCAGAAGCGGGCCTGATAGATTGTAAGCGTGCCGGCCTTCAGTAAACTGGCGCTTGCATGCCCTTTTGACTACGAAACGGAATCGAGCCATGACCGAAGAACGTGACGACGAGCCCCAACCGAGCGGCGAACTCGCCATCCAGACCATTGCCATGCCGCAGGACGCCAACTGGAACGGCGATATCTTCGGCGGCTGGCTGGTCTCGCAGATGGATCTGGCCGGCGCAGTGTGCGCCCGGAAGGCAGCGCGTGGCCGGGTCGCTACCGTGGCCATCGATTCCATGTCCTTTCTGCGTCCGGTGCCGGTAGGCGCCGTGGTCAGCTGCTATACCGAGCTACTGGATGTGGGCCGCAGCTCGATGAATATCCGCGTCGAGGTGTGGATTCGCAGCATGGGCGAAGTGGCCAAGGTGACCGAAGGGTTGTTTACCTTTGTTGCCATTGACGAGACCGGGCGCACACGGGCCGTCCGCTAGCATCAAACAAGCCCGCAACAGCCCCGAATGAGCCGTGTGACCGATGGTTTCGGTGCTGCGGGCATCGCTATACTGGCTGCCACAGCTCAGGGATGCATCGATTATGCGCCAGTGGTGTCTCCGCACAGGAGTGCTCTTTACCTGCCTGATCTGTAGCGTGATCGCCTCCACGGCGGCCGCAACAGAAGTGATTCGCTACCCCGCACCGGCAGGCGAACGGGATCTGCGAGATCTGTATCTGGTCGAATTATTGCGGCTCGCGCTGGACAAGACACTGGCGAGCCATGGCCCGTACCAGATGGAGCCTGCGGCCGAGCCGCTCTCCCAGAGCCGCGCTCTGGCCGAGCTTGCCAGCGGGCGAGCGCTGGACGTGGTGTGGGCGATGACCTCCATCGAGCGTGAACAACGCGCGCGGCCCGTGCGCATCCCGCTGCGCAAGGGGCTACTGGGCTACCGGCTGCTTATCATTCGCACGGAAGACAGCGACTGGTTCGACAGCGTCATCAGCCTCGACCAGCTGCGTGAAGTGCGCGCCGGCCAGGGGCACGACTGGCCCGATTCCGACATCCTCATCGCCAATGGCCTGCATGTTCTGCGCGCCAGCAGTTACGACAGCCTGTTTCTGATGCTCGAACAGGGCCGCTTTGATTATCTGCCTCGTGGGCTCACGGAAATCTGGGCAGAAATCGACCAGCGTCCGGAGATGGCGATCACCGTTGCCCCGGCGCTGCTGCTGTATTACCCCACCGCCTCCTACTTTTTCGTCGCCCCCGACAATACCGCGCTGGCGGAACGGCTGACGCAGGGCCTGGAAGCGGCACTGAAAGATGGCAGTTTCGATCGTCTCTTTTTCGAGTTCCCGCAACACCGTGAGGCTCTGGAGCGCACCCAGGCGCACGGCCGCCGAGTGCTGATCCTGGAAAATCCGTTACTGCCGCCGCAAACACCTCTGCACCGCCCCGAGCTTTGGTATCGGCCGGAAACAGACACCACCGCGCGTCAGCCCGGCCGCTAACAGGCCGCCGGCGATGACAGACGTTCCCACAGCGCCTAGACTGCGCCTTTTGGATCGACAGGATTAACACGCTACCCACGATGCCCGATCACACCGCGCCCGATTCCGTGGGGCTGGTCAAGCCCGCGCTGATGCATTTCGATGAGCCCCTGCAACTCGAGTGCCGCCGCGTGCTGCCCAGCTATACACTGATCTACGAAACCTACGGCACCCTCAACGCGGCCGGCAGCAATGCCGTGCTGATCTGTCATGCGCTCTCGGGGCACCATCACGCCGCCGGTTACCACAGCCCGAACGATCGGCGCCCCGGCTGGTGGGACAAGTGCATCGGCCCCGGCAAGCCCATCGACACCAATCATTTTTTTGTCGTCTCACTGAACAACCTCGGCGGCTGCCACGGCTCCACCGGGCCGGCCACTGTGAACCCGGAAACCGGCCAGCCCTGGGGCCCGGATTTCCCCATGGTCACGGTGAAAGACTGGGTTACCAGCCAGGCACGGCTGGCGGACAAACTGGGCATCCAGCGCTGGGCAGCCGTGGTGGGCGGCAGCCTGGGCGGCATGCAGGCGCTGCAATGGGCGATTGATTACCCGGATCGCGTCGCCCATGCGGCCGTGATCGCCTCGGCACCGAAGCTCTCGGCGCAAAATATCGCTTTCAACGAAGTGGCGCGTCAGTCGATCCTGACTGATCCGAATTTTCATGGCGGCCGCTATTATCTGCACGACACCTACCCACGCCAGGGTCTGATTCTGGCGCGCATGGTCGGGCATATCACCTATCTCAGCGACGATGCCATGCGCGCCAAGTTCGGCCGTGATCTGCAAAGCGGTCGCTTTCACTTCGGCTTTGATGTGGAATTTCAGGTGGAGAGTTATCTGCGCCACCAGGGCGAGACGTTTTCGCGCAACTTCGACGCCAACACCTACCTGCTGATGACCAAGGCGCTGGATTACTTCGATCCGGCGCGTGATTTCGACAATTCGCTGGAAGCAGCACTGGCACAAGCCACTTGCAAGTTTCTGGTGATTTCCTTTACCTCCGACTGGCGCTTTGCACCAGATCGCTCCGAGGAGATCGTCGAATCGCTCGTGGCAGTGGATCGGGATGTGAGTTATGCGGAAGTGGATACCGACAAGGGCCACGACGCTTTTCTGCTGGATGTGCCCGAATACACACGCCTGTTTGCGGCTTATATGCGCCGCATCGCCACCGAGCTGGAGCACGACCGGAAGGAGGCTCAACGCTGATGCTGCGCCCTGATCTCGCCATCATTCGCGACTGGATACCCGCCGGCGCCCGCGTGCTTGATCTGGGCTGCGGCGACGGCGCCCTGCTGGCCGAGCTGCGCGACAACCTGGGCGTGCGCGGCTACGGCCTGGAAATCAATCAGGACAACATCACCGCTTGCGTCGAAAAAGGCGTGAATGTGATCGAGCAGGATATCGATGGCGGCTTGGGCAACATCGCCGATCAGCGCTTCGACTATGTGGTGATGACCCAAGCCCTGCAAGCAGTGCAACGCCCGGATCATGTGCTCGCCGAAATGCTGCGCGTGGGCCGGGAAGCAATTGTGACCTTCCCCAATTTTGGCTACTGGCGCGTGCGCGGCTATCTGCTCTCCAAGGGCCGTATGCCGGTTTCCCGGCGGCTGCCTTATCAGTGGTACGACACCCCCAACATTCACCTGTGCACAGTGCGGGATTTCGACACGCACTGCCAGCGCAACGGTATCCGCGTGCTGGAGCGTCTGGTGCTGAATCAGGAGCATCGCAGCGGTACCCTGTCTCGGCTATGGCCCAATTTTTTCGGTGAGCTGGCGATCTATCGTGTCAGCCGGTGAGGCAACAAAACTTTACGTTAGTGGAATACCATGAAAATCGTTCTCGCCTCCGGCAATCGCAAGAAACTCGACGAACTCAACAGCATTCTGGCGCCATTGGGGTTCGATGTGGTGCCGCAAAGCCGGTTTGGCGTGCCGGAAGTCGAAGAAACCGGGCTCACTTTTGTCGAGAATGCCATCCTCAAGGCGCGTAACGCCGCCGCCCATACCGGCCTGCCTGCTCTGAGCGACGATTCCGGCATTGAAGTGGATGCCCTGCAAGGCGCGCCCGGCATCTATTCCGCCCGCTTTGCCGGCCCCGACGCCACCGACGCTGACAACAATGCATTGCTGGTAAAACGGCTACAGGCACTGCCTGAAGCCAGCCGCCGCGCCCGCTACCAGTGCATCATCGTTTTCATGCGCCACGCGCACGATCCGGTGCCGCTCATTGCCCAGGGCAGCTGGGAAGGTGAAGTGCAATTGACGCCCGCCGGCCAGCACGGCTTTGGTTACGACCCGCATTTTTATATTCCCGCGCTTGGCTGCACCGCAGCAGAAATAGAACCCGCCGAAAAAAACCGCATCAGCCACCGTGGCCGCGCATTGCAAGCTCTGGCACAGGCGCTACAACAACAGCCACCGCCGCACCCATGAAAACCTTTCTGGCAGCTTCCTCACCTGCCTGCCGAATAAAAACAACTGTTAAACCTGTGCGTAACCGCCAACCAGACCCTCTCCCTGTTACCCGAGGTTCAGGTAGTCTCTGCGATGACATCCAGTTTCATCGTCAGCAGATAAGGAGATCCTCATGAACAAGATATCGCTTGCCGGCCTGGCCCTGATCAGCGCCTTTGCCATCGCTGCATGTGACGACGGGCCAGCAGAGCGGGCCGGCGAAAAAGTAGACGATGCCGGTGACCGCATTGAAAAGACCTTTGACGCCGCCACCGGCAATGAAGGCGCCATGGAGCGTGCCGGCCGGGCCGTCGACGAAGCCTATGAAGACAGCAAGGACGCCGTCAAAGACACCTACGAAGACATCACCAACTGAACGGCGGTTGCCGTTGTCGAAGGGCGCCGCACGGGCGCCCTTTGTGTTTCCCGCATCGTCACCGCCATGACACCACGCCGCCGACCCACTAGACTCCTTGCACCCCAGCCCATCAGCACGGCCTTGTCATGACTCTGGCTCTACCGCCTCTGGCGCTTTATGTGCACCTGCCCTGGTGCGTACGCAAGTGCCCCTACTGCGATTTCAATTCCCACGAACGTGAAGGCGCTCTGCCTGAGCAGGAATACCTTGCCGCCCTGAAACAGGATATTGCCGACGAACAGGCCGCCGCCGGCAATCGGCCTATCAATAGTATTTTCTTTGGCGGCGGCACGCCCAGCTTGCTCTCGCCCGGCTTTTACGAGGCTCTTCTGAGCTACCTGGCAGGCGCCCTCTCGTTTGCAGATGACATCGAGATCACACTGGAAGCCAACCCCGGCACCGTGGAGCAACAGCGCTTCGAGGGTTTTCATGCCGCCGGCATCAACCGACTGTCGCTGGGTGTGCAGAGCTTCAACGAGCGCCATCTGCGGGCGCTGGGCCGTATTCACAGCGGCACAGAAGCGGCGCGGGCTGTGCAGCAGGCGCAAGCGGCAGGGTTTGAAAACATCAATCTGGATCTGATGCACGCCTTGCCCGATCAGACACCAGAGGAATCCGAGGCGGATTTGCGACAGGCGGTGGCACTCGCCCCAACTCACATCAGCTGGTATGAACTCACCATCGAGCCCAACACCGCCTTCTTTCGCGCCCCGCCGCAACAACCCGACGGCGACACCCTGGCCGACGCCGAAACCACCGGCTTTGCGCTGCTCGCCGACGCCGGCTACCAACGTTATGAAGTATCCGCCTTCGCCCAGGCCGGCCGACTAGCCCGCCATAATCTCAATTACTGGCAGTTCGGCGATTACCTCGGAATCGGCGCAGGCGCTCACGGCAAGATCACCAACCCGGCCCAGGGCGAAATTCTACGCTACCGCAAGACACGCCTGCCCGCGCACTACCTTGCCGAGGGCGGCCAGCGACGCCGGGACGCGCATACCATCCCCGCCGATCAGCTGCCCTTCGAGTTTCTGCTCAATGCTCTGCGTCTGCTTGACGGTGTGCCACAGGCGCTGTTTCCGGCACGCACCGGCCTGCCCCTGAGCCACTTGCAGCCTGCTCTTGCGCAGTTGCGACAGCGCGGTCTGCTGCACCCTGACCGGCTGGCCTGCACGCCCACCGGCCTGCGCTTTCTGAATAATGTGCTGGCTGCTTTTCAAGGCTGAAAAGCCCGCGCAGGGATAAATTTTGTGACCACTCGGTCGAAGCTTGCTCAGCTTATGAACCCCGTTCATACTCACCGGCTTTGGAGAAACGCAATACCCGGGCGCCCTCTTTCTGCACAAGCGCATACCCGCATATAAGCGCGTACATAAGCGGCTAAAAGCCGCATAGCTGAAAACGCATAAAGAAAAACGTGCGTCCGGCAGGAGAAGCTGGATGGGAACGCGACAACGACGCCTGCGGGAACTGGCCGAGCGTGAGCAGCGCTTTCTGGATGCCGCACGCGAGCAGATCACCGAGCATGGCCTGCTGTCACTGCATATGGCCAAGGTGGCTCGCGCCTGCGATTACGCCACCGGCACGCTCTATCAACACTTCGCCTCGAAAGAAGACCTGCTGCTGGCGATCTGCGCCGACCAGGCCGAAGAACGCATGGCCGTCATGGCCCGCGCCGCGCAATGGCAAACGGGCAGCCGTGAGCGAATGATCGCTCTGGCCGTCGCCGACATGCTGTTCGCCATTCGGCACCCGGATCATTTCCGCCTGTTTCAATACGCCAGCACCGAAGTGATCTGGCACGCCGCATCACCGTCGCGTCGTGACAACGTGCTGGAAGCCCATCGCCCGCTGGGCGATATGGTGGCGCAAGTGGTTCAGGATGGCCTCGACAGCGGCGATCTGCCACCGCAAAACATGTCGCCCCATGCCGTCGCGCTAGGGCCCTGGGCACTCACCGAAGGCATGCATAATCTGGTTAACGCAGAAGGCGTGCTGGATTTTTATGCATTGCATGACCCGTACCGGCTGCTGTTGCGGCACCTGCACCTGCAACTCAACGGCATGCAATGGCAGCCGTTGTTCGACCCTCTCGATGACGTAGCGCTGACGCGGCAAATCTCCCACATCTGCGCTTCGTTATTCGATGACCTGTGCCCCGAGGGCACGGGTCACCGTTACTGCTCGCCCACTGAGGACAGGACCCCATGAACATTCGTCTCATTATCATGCTAGCCGCCTGCGTCATTATTTTCGGGGGCGTGTTCGGTGTGCAAAAGGTGCTGAACGACGGCATGAACGACTTTTTCGACAACATGCCGGTGCCGCCAGTTGCTGTTACTGTCGCCGAGGTGAAGGAATTCACCTGGGAGCGGGAAATCACCGCGGTCGGCACTGCGCGGGCCGTGAATGGCACTCAGCTGACCACGGAAAGCGCCGGCATCGTCACCGAAATTCGCTTCAACTCCGGCGATCTCGTCAAGAAGGGTGATATTCTGGTGCGTCTGGAAGACGATGCCGACCGCGCCCAGCTCCAGGCACTACGCGCCGCTGCCGAACTGAGCCGCCTGGAGCTTGAACGCAGCCGCCGCCTGCATAACCAGGGCAGCATCTCGAAAGCCGAGCTGGATCGCGCCCAGAGCCAGGCCGATCAGGCCAGCGGCAGCCTCACCACGCAAGAAGCCCGCGTGGCGCAGAAAACCCTGCGCGCTCCCTTTGATGGCCGGCTAGGCATCCGGCAAATCAACCTGGGTGAATACCTCGGGGCCGGCGAGCCGGTTGTCAGCCTGCAACAACTGCAACCGATCTATATTGATTTCAACCTGCCGGAGCAGCGCCTGGCCGATCTCTCGCTGGGTTTGACCATCAACGCGCTGATAGACGCGTGGCCGGAAGACACCTTCCAGGGCACCATCACCGCCATTGAGCCGGGCATTGATCGTGCAACGCGCAACTTTTCCGCACAAGCCACGCTGGCCAACGAAGACGGCAAGATCCGCCCCGGTATGTTTGCCCGTGTCAGTGTCGACCTCGGCGAAGCAGAAGACGTGCTCGCCGTGCCGCAAACCGCGATCAGCTACAACCCCTATGGCAACGCTGTCTTTGTGATTGTCGAGCAGCAGGATAAAGATGGCGAAGCGCGGCTGGTGGTGAACCGGCGCTTTGTGCGCACCGGCCGCACGCGAGGAGATTTTGTCGCCATTCTGGAAGGCCTCCAGCCCGGCGACCGTGTGGCTACCTCCGGCTTGCTGAAGCTGAGCAACAACACCGTGGTGAAGATCAGCGATGAAGTGGATCTGGCACCGCAGCTCACGCCAAAACCGGCCAATACCTGAACAAGCCCAGGACTGAATAAATGAAATTCACCGATTTATTCATACGGAAACCTGTACTCGCCTGGGTAGTGAGCCTGTTCATCTTCCTGCTTGGCCTGCGGGCCGCAACGGAGCTGAACGTCCGCCAGTACCCGGAGCTACAGGACGCAGTGGTCACCGTCACCACTGTCTACGTCGGCGCCGATGCCGATCTCATCCAGGGCTTTATCACAACGCCGCTGGAACGTGAAATCGCCACTGCCGAGGGCATCAATTACATCACCTCGACCAGCACCGGCGGTGTATCGGTCATTCAGGCATTTCTTACTCTGGATGCCGACAAGAACGCCGCCCTGAGCCAGATTGCTGCCAAGGTCAATAAAATGCGCGGCGAGCTGCCAGAGGAATCGGAAGACCCGGTGATCGACATGACCGTCGGTGATACCACCGCAGCTATGTATCTCGCCTTTTACAGCGATATTCTGGATAACAACCAGATCACCGATTATCTGGTGCGGGTGGTCGAGCCGTTGCTGTCTACCGTGCCCGGCGTGCAGCGTGCCGAAATCCTTGGCGGCCGCACCTTTGCCATGCGCATCTGGCTTGATCCGGCGCGCATGACCGCGCTGGGCGTAACATCCGCCGATGTGTATCGCGCATTGCAGGCAAACAACGTGCTCTCAGCGGTGGGCGCCACCAAGGGCGCCCTGGTGAGCATTGATCTGACCGCCGAAACCGATCTGCAAACAGTTGCCGAATTCGAGCAGCTGATCGTACGCGAAAGCGGCGGCGCCATCACGCGCCTGCGTGATGTGGCCGATGTGGAGCTTGGCGCAGAGAGCTACGCCTCCTCCGTCAGCTTCGGCGATCAGGCCGCCACTTTTATCGGCATCGAAGTCGCGCCGGATGCCAACGCACTGGATGTGATCCGGGATGTACGCGTGGTATGGGACAACGACATTCTGCCCGAGCTGCCGGAAGGGCTGTCGGCCGATGTGCCCTACGATTCCACCGAATACATTCAGGATTCCATCAACGAGGTGGTCAAGACCATCATCGAGGCATTGCTGATCGTGGTGCTGGTGATATTCGGTTTCCTCGGCTCCATCCGTTCCGTTGCCGTGCCCATGATCGCCGTGCCGATCTCCATGGTCGGGGCGCTGTTCCTGATGTTGCTGATGGGTTTCTCGATCAACCTGCTGACGTTGCTGGCAATGGTGCTCGCCATCGGCATCGTGGTAGATGATGCGATCATCGTGCTGGAAAATATCCATCGGCACGTGGAAGACGGCATGTCGCCGTTTGATGCCGCCATCAAGGGCGCACGCGAGCTGGCCTGGCCCGTCGTCGCCATGACCACCACCCTCGTGGCCGTTTACCTGCCCATCGGTTTCATCGGCGGCCTCACGGGCACATTGTTTGTCGAATTCGCCTTCACGCTGGCCGGCTCGGTGCTGCTTTCCGGTATCGTTGCGCTGACCCTCTCGCCGATGCTGTGCGCGAAACTGCTCAAGCCCCGCGATGCCGCCGCGAGCGAGAAGGGCCTGGCCCACTGGCTCGATCAACGCTTCGACACGCTGCGCCTGTCCTATCGCAACACCCTGCATCGAATGCTTGATGACAAAATCGTCATTCTGATCTTCGGCCTGGTGGCGATGGGCTCCTGCTACTTTCTGTTCAACAACACTCCGGCCGAGCTGGCACCGAACGAAGATCAGGGCTTTATTCTTGCAATAGCCGAATCAGATCCGTACACGACGCTGGAATACTTCGAGAGTAATACCAGCCTGCTGCGTGAAAAAGCACAAGCGCTGCCGGAAATGGACAAGGTATTCATGCTCAACGGCATGAGCGGTGCCGGCTCGGGCTCTGTCACCGATGGCTTTATCGGCATGGTGCTGAAAACCTGGCAGGACCGGGATCGCTCCACCCGTGCGGTGCTTGAGCACAGCGTGCAAGGCATTGTCGGTGAAATACCGGGGCTGGAGCTGGTGGCCCTGCAACCTCCACCTCTGCCTTCCGGTGGCGGCGGTGGCTTCCCGGTCGAGTTCGTCGTCGGCACCACGCAGCCGGTCTCCAGCGCAGCCGAGCTGATCGAGCAGATCGTGGCAAAAGCCTACGAGAGCCGGAAGTTCATTTTCCTGAAAACCAACTTGCGTCTGAACAAGCCGCGCACGGAAATTCTGATCGATCGGGAAAAAGCCGCCGCGCTTGGTATTGATATGCGCTCCGTGGGCATGGATCTTTCCGCCATGCTGGCGGGGGGTTATTCAAATCGCTTCTCGCTGGAAAACCGCTCTTATAAAGTGATCCCGCAGGTACAGCGCAGCGACCGCCTGAACCCGGAACAGCTACTTGATTACTACACCCGCACCCGCGACGGCGAACTGGTGCCGCTATCGACCATCGCCACGCTCAAGGACACCGTGCAGCCTCAAGCGCTCAATCGCTTCCAGCAGATGAACGCCATCACCATCTCTGCCGTGCCCCGCCCTGGCGTATCGCTCGGCGAGTCACTGCAAGTGCTGGAGCAAGCTGCGGCGGAAGTGCTCCCACAGGGCTATCGTGTGGATTACACCGGGCAATCGCGGCAGTTCAAGACCGAAGGATCGCAACTGATGCTGACGTTCTTCTTTGCACTGATCATCATCTACCTGGTGCTCTCGGCGCAATTCGAATCCTGGCGCGACCCACTCATCATGCTGGTATCTGTGCCCATGTCGATTTGCGGCGCATTGCTGTGCATGGCAGTGCTGAACATCGCCAGCACCATCGCGCAAATCAACGGCCTGCTCTGGCACACTGCGACCATGAATATCTACACGCAGGTGGGCCTGGTAACGCTGATCGGTGTGATCTCCAAGCACGGTATTCTGATCGTGGAATTTGCCAACAAATTGCAGGAGCAAGGGCTGGCCAAGCGCGCTGCCATCGAGGAGGCCACCTCGATCCGCCTGCGCCCGGTGCTGATGACCACCGCCGCCCTGGTGCTGGCCATGGTGCCTCTGCTGATCGCCACCGGCCCCGGCGGCGGCGCCCGCTTTGCCATGGGCTTCGTGATCGCCAGCGGCATGACGCTAGGCACGCTGTTCACCTTGTTTGTCGTACCGGCCATTTATCTCTATCTCGGCCGCGATCATGGCCATGACGCCGACAACCTCAGCGCGAAAGCACCGGCCCATTGAATCAACTTGCAACAACCACCAGCCCCGCTTCAAGCGGGGCTTTTTTTCAGGTTCACCATCGATTTCCGTGAAGCCGTTATCAGCGGATTCGTACTCCTAAGCCGGATTGCATGGACGTTGGAGCGATCTATGCGAACAGGAAAACGATAGAGAGACTGGCCGGCTGAGCCAGCTATACGGTTGCCGATATCCGTTTAACAGCTGCATGGTCGATGCACACCAAAAACACCATCGCGATGAGCAAACCCCGGCATACGCTATTGCGAGCAGGCATATTTTCTCAGATCGGCGCCACCTTCCCCGGCCTTCAACGATGAACCTTTTCTGCGCCATCGGCAGCGGCACTCAGGTGTACCCACTAGCCGCCCCCAGGACCCGCAGGTACCCTTGAGGCAGACGAATAAGGAGAGCTGAAGATGAGTAGTAACAGCGAGATCATGGCACGGGATCTGAGTGTGCTCTGGCACCCTTGCACACAGATGAAAGATCACGAACAACTGCCGCTGATTCCGATTCGCCGTGGCAGCGGCGTCTGGCTGGAAGATTTCGACGGCAACCGCTATATCGACGCGATCAGCTCCTGGTGGGTGAATATCCTCGGCCACTGCAACCCTCGCATCAATCAGGCCGTGCACGACCAGCTCGACAAACTGGAGCATGTGATTCTCGCCGGCTTTTCCCACGAGCCGGTGGTAGCGCTGTCCGAGCGGCTGGTCGCGCTGACGCCGCCAGGTCTGGATCGGGTTTTCCTTGCCGACAACGGCTCGTCCGGGATCGAAGTGACGCTGAAGATGAGCTTTCACTACTGGCAGAACAAGGGCCGCCCGAAGAAGCAGCGTTTTGTCACCTTGGGCAACAGCTATCACGGCGAAACCCTTGCAGCCCTCGCGGTGGGCGATGTCGCGCTGTACAAATCCACCTACAAGCCGTTGCTGATGGATGTCTTCACCGCGCCCAGCCCCGATTGCTACCACCGCGAGGCCGGCGAATCGTGGGAGGATTTTTCCCGCCGCCAGTTTCTGGAAATGAAAAAAATACTCGCCGAGCACCATGAGGAGATATGCGGCGTGATCGTGGAGCCGTTGGTGCAGTGCGCAGGCGGTATGCGCATGTATCACCCGGTTTACCTCAAACTGCTGCGCGAAGCCTGTGACAAATATCAGGTACATCTTATTGCCGATGAAATTGCCGTTGGCTTTGGCCGTACCGGCACACTCTTTGCCTGCGAGCAGGCGGGTATCACACCAGATTTCATGGCGCTGTCGAAAGCGCTCACAGGCGGCTACCTGCCGCTATGTGCCGTGCTCACCAGTAATGAGATCTACGACGCCTTTTATGATGATTACCAGACCTTGCGGGCCTTTCTGCACTCTCACAGTTTTACCGGCAACCCGCTGGCCTGTGCCGCCGCGATCGCGACGCTGGATATCATCGAATCCGACAACCTGATAGAAAAGAATCGCGCTCTTTCCACGCATATGGCGCAGGCACTTGAGCGCTTCAAGGATCACCCCCATGTAGCCGAAGTGCGCCAGACCGGGATGATCGCTGCGGTGGAAATGGTGCGCGACAAGGCCAGCCGCGAACCCTACGACTGGCGCGAGCGACGCGGCATGCGCGTGTATGAGCACGCATTGAAAAATCAGGCGCTGTTGCGGCCGCTAGGTAATGTCACTTATTTTATGCCGCCCTATATCATTACGCCCGAGCAGATTGACCATCTTGCGGAGGTGGCCTGGCAGGGCATCAACCTCGCCACGCAAGATTAGAACAGAGCCATGGTACGCAGGGCTGCCGACACCGTGAGCGCCGTGGAAATCTCTGAAGAAAGGCTCGGGAAAGTGTAAGAAAAGCCCGAGAAAAGTCATAGCTCTAAAAACAGTAGACGAACCAGGAGTCCCATGCGCCGCTTCTTTGATCCACAGCTTTTTACTAAAGGGCAGCCCGCCACGCTCGGTGAAGACGCCAGCCACCATATCAGCCGCGTGCTGCGCATGAAGGAAGGCGATCAGCTACAGGTTTTCAATGGCGAGGGTGGCGCCTGGCAGGCACAGATAACGGCTTTGAGCCGCAAGGCGGTGACTGTTTTACCCGCATCATTTGACTCGGAAAACCGCCTCCCGCCACGCCCGGTAACGGTGGCGCTGCCGCTGATCAAGGGTGAGCGCATGGATTATGCGTTGCAGAAAGCCACCGAGCTGGGCGCTCACCAGTTTCAGCTGTTGAATACGGAGCGCACCGATGTGCGCCTTGATGGCGAAAGGCTGGAAAAGAAACTGCGGCATTGGCAACAGGTCGTGATCAGTGCCTGCGAACAGTGCGGCATGAATCTTGTGCCCATCGTGCTGGCGCCGCAACCTTTGGCGGACTGGCTGCCAACCGCTGATGCCGGTCTGAAGCTGATCGCGCATCCGGGCGAGAACCCCTTACCCGCCGACGCTTGCCATGGTGTTGCCGATATCATCCTGCTCACGGGGCCGGAAGGCGGTTTTTCCGAAGCGGAGATCAGCGCCGCAACGGAGCAAGGGTTCGTCAGTTTTGCACTGGGCAACCGCATACTGCGTGCCGAAACCGCACCGGTGGCGTTGCTCGCAGCGCTATGGGCACGGATATCGTCGTAACAAAAAGGTTCATCGCTGTAGCCGGGGAAGGCGGCACGGAATCGATGATGAACCAGAACAAGGGCGCGGAGCTGCGCCCGCGCCCTTGGGCGCCCATAAGCAACACTAATTGACTCGCATCGCCCCGCTGGTTTTGCCAGTTGTGCTGCGCCCTTTCCCGATTGCGCACCGTCAGCCCGCACCGATCAGAAGCGCGATTGCCAACCCAGGCTGAACGCCGCCGTGCGCGGCACACTGCTGCCGTCAATCTTGGTATCTTCCGTGCCCATCAACACATCCATCGTCAGCCGGTTGAACCAGGTCAGCCCGACGCTGATGCTGGAGAGCTGGCTGCCTTTCCGGTTGCTGTGGTAGCCTGCGCGCACGCCCGGCAGCCAGACACTGTCGGCCTGATACGCCGCCACTACCGAGAGCATTTGCTGTTCATCACCTGTCGGCGTACTGGCCCCGTCCAGATCGTAGCTGAAGCCCAGCAGTCCACGCCCGCTGGCAAAGCTGTAGCTGCCATCAAGGGTCGCTTGCCGTTCCAGCACCCATTTTTCCCGCGCCTGGAGACGGCCGTCCGCAGCGAAATGATTCGCCGCCATGCAGTTGGCATATTCGGCAGAGCCGCCCGGCAGGGCTGCGCAATTGCTGCCGCCACTATTATCGAGCGCACCATAATCGAATTCAGGCTCGTTGATGTTCTTCAGTGTCAGCCCGCCACGCCAATTGTCGATCTGGTAGCTCACACCAAGATCGACACTCGCCTGGGTGCTTTTCTTTTCATTGGTATCGTACTGATCGGAAATAATATCGCTGATATCGTCATCATCTGGGTTTGTCGCGGCGGTTTTCAGCTCGATGACCTGCTTGCTGAAGGCGCCATTGATGATATTCAGCCGTGCGCCCGCCACCAGTGACTGATTGTCGGCACGCCACATTTCACGCGCCCAACCCAGGCGCACCTGAGCCAGCCTGCCTGATTTCAGATAAAGCGAGGAGCGCGTGTCCAGCTCCTGATTGCCGGCATCGTAACTCACCGTGTCGTTCAACACGCTGGCGCGCACTTCCGCATCCGCTTCGATGGAAACACTGAATACGCCAGCGGCAGTACGCAGGGCGATCGGCGTCAAGGGTACCTGCAGGCCTATATTGATTCTGGCGTAGCCGTCCCGCCCCATCAGGGCCAGCACATCGTTCATTTCATCGGCGAGCCCGATACCTTCGCCTACGCTAATGTCGTCGCGCTCCAGCGCATCCAGGATATCGTCGAGGCGGTCGAGAAAATTATCCACCTCGCCCATTTCATATCCCAGACCGAATGATCCGGCTCGCCCCATACGCAAGCGGCTTTCGTCACCCAGCACATAAATTCCTTGCGCCGGATTATTCGATACGCTGTGCAGGTTGAGGCCATGGACGTTGCTGCCGTAGCTCAGGTTTGGCCCTTTCCCTGTTTCTCCCGGCAATGCAAGCGCAGAAACTGAAACCATCATAATGGCAAGCGCCACGATCGAACGTGTCATCGTCTTCCCCCAAAAGAATAACGTGCCCCCAAAAAAGCGACAGCAGTATAAAGGAGGAAAATTCAGATAAACAACTGATTTTCAATTAAACAGGATCAGAGGCGGCCTTGTCGTCTTCACCTCGGGCAGAGCAAAGAAAGGCAACCCCCGAATGGGGGATAACTTATATTATCTTTGCGTCGCACCTGCGAAATTTAATTATTTTTTTAATGCCCCCAAAAGCGCACCAGGTGATATCTCAAGCACCAATAGGATTAGCCAGCCTGGGGAAAGGCTCGTGGAGGGAAACAATATACCTGCTTGTTATCCGGGTAGTGGTATCGCCCCGGTGACACCGGCATACAAAACCAGTGCCGGGGCGGTGTGGCTCAAGGCAACTGATTGATATCGAGTGTGCCATTTCGGGCGCGAGCCTCACGCAGATAAGGCACCACATCGCGCCGGTAGAATCGTCGTTTGGCACCGTGGCTATGGCGCAGGCGTTTATAAACCCAGTGATACTGTTCCGGGTAGCGGGAAATCAACATCGCCAGGGTATCGTTCATGGCAGCAAGGCATGCCTGTTCGTCAGCGGCATGAATGGCCTCGGGCGCGGGCTCGATATACACCTCGATATCGTTCGGCCCGTTGCGCCGATGGCAACCGACAAAAAACACATGCGGCCGGTAACGTCGGATAAGTTTGTGCGGCAGGCTGGAGGTGCGCACCGGGTGGCCGAACAGCGGCACCCAGGGGTTGTTGCCACCGTGCGGCGTATGGTCCACAAGAATGGCTACGGCTTCGCCGCGCGCCATTGCCGCAACGGCTGCCTTGATGCCCCGTGCATCGGCACGCACCAAAGTACTGCCGGTGCTTTCACGTGCCCCGGTCACGATCCGGTTAAACGCAGAATTGCCGCTGCTCTGGTAAAACACCGTCATTGGCCCTTCGGGCCCAAGCAGCAGGTTCGGCAATTCCCAGCTGGACTGATGCAAGGTCAGCAACAGCACAGGCCGATCACTGGCGTAGGCGGCACGCAATGCCTCCATGCCACGCACTGAGCGAATGCGGCTCAATGTTTCCTGTGGCGGCCGCGTCCAGACGTGACTGAACTCCGCCAGAGTACGCCCGGTCTCTCGCAGCGCAGCGCGAGCACGACGTGCAGCCTGCCGGTAACTGAGCTGCGGGTAGCACAACAACGTATTCACCAGCACCACACGGTAAGCACCCGCAAGCGGTAGCGGCAGCCAGCTTATCAACCACGCGGCGGTCGCACCGAAGCGTGTCACCAGCCCCAATGGCAAGCTGCCGAGAAGCCGCAGTGTGATCGGCAACCAGCGCTGTCTTTCGGGCTTTTTTGGTGTGTCAGAAGTCTTCGCCATGGCGTTTTCAATCTGCAGGGTTCAGGAGCGGGCGAAGAAGGTTTCGCCATGCTGCATGACAATAAAGCTCGATGGCGCCAGCCCTTGCCTGGCCAGCGCGTCCCGCAGGGCAACGGGCGGTTCATCCATCGGCTCGTCGGTAAGTACAAAAGTGCCCCAGTGCATCGCTACCGAGCGCCTGGCACCAATATCCCGATGAATCTGCACTGCCTCGGCCGGATCGACGTGAACCGGCCCCATGAACCAGCGCGGCGCATAGGCGCCGATTGGCAGCAAAGCAAGATCAATATCGGGAAACACCCGGCCTATTTCGGCAAAACAACTGCCGTAACCGGTGTCGCCCGCAAAATATAGACGAAAGCCGTTTATATCAATGACCCAGCCGCCCCAAAGCGAGCAGTTGTGATCATTGTGGCGGCGACCGCTGAAATGCTGCGCGGGCACAAAGAACGCTTCGCCGGCGGCATGGCCGGCACTTTCCCACCAGCGCCGTTCAACAACATTATGAAGGCCCCGCCGCTTAAACCACTCGGCGACGCCGTCCGGCACGTACCAGGTGATGCGCTCGCCAAAACGCTGATGCAGCGCGTCCACACTGGCACGATCCAGGTGGTCGTAGTGATTGTGGGAGATCAGCACGGTATCTATCGGTGGCAACTCGGCCACTGTGAGCGCCGGGGGCGTGTGCCGCTTGGGGCCGAGCCACTGTAGCGGGCTGGCACGTTCGGAAAAAACCGGATCGGTGAGCAGGCTGGTCTGGCGGTACTGAAACAAAAAACTCGAATGACCGATCCACGTCAGGCGCGGCTCGGGCGCCGGGCCTTGCAGCAATGCGTTGTCAGGAGCCTGCACCGGGAAACGTTGCCCGGGGGGAAAGCGCCCTCGCGTATCCCGCTGCCAGCGCAGAAAATCACGCCAGCCATGCGCCGGGATGCGATCAAGATTGTAGTAGCGCCCCTTGTGCAGCGTCTGCGCCTGAGCAAGCTCGGCCAGACGCTGGCGATCAACTCCGGCCATGAAGGCCCGCCACGGCCTGTTCGATGGCATCCAGATCGGGAATCACGGCCAGATCACCGCCCAGCTGAATATACATGGCTTCGGCCGGGCCGGTTTCTACCGGCTCCTCGATAAGATCGTCGCTGTTCACCCGCACCTGGCGCGGGATGCCCTGCACGATAACGGCGTAGAAGCCGGTCTTGCCAGTGATACTGTTGAGTACCGCGATACGAGCCTCTTCACCGATCACCACCTGCCCGGACTCATTCAAGCGCTCGAAAGATAGCAACGGCAGATCCACATCGCGCCAGTTGAGCCAGCCCAGTAACCACTCCGAGCCATGCCCCGGCCGATCCGGCTGACGCAACGGCAGCACCTCGGCCAGAATGATGTTCGGCAGCAGCCAGGGGCGGCCCTGCATCGGGATCAGCAGACTGGTAATTTCGGTTGGCAACTCGGCCATGTCCACTCCTGCTTATCATCAATGGCCCGCCAGGCCGTGGTTGATCCGTTCAGGCAGCAAACCGCTCACGTAAGCGCCGCGCTGCGCAACTCCTGCCTGACACTTTCCACCAGTTGCCGTGCAAGGGCTTCCGGGCCGCCATTGAAACTGACACACCCGGTTTCCCGTGCCGCATCCGGCTGACTGCTGACCGCGCAGCTTTCCGCGGTTTGCGCCCACACCGGGGCGCCTCGGGCAGCCAGCTGCGGCACGCCGACGCTGCCGTCCACACCCATGCCGGAAAACAGAATGGCGCCCGCTCGGGCACCAAACGTGAGGCTGATATTCTGCATCGTCTGGTCAATGGAGGGTGAATATGGCCCCTCCCAGGGTTTGCCCAGCGAGCATACGCGCCCTGTGCCGGTGAAGGTTACCGCATAATCCACCGGCGCGATCAGTACCGTACCATGGCGCAGCGCGCTGCCATCATGGCCGACCTGGCACTGAAAGCTGTTGTCGCGGCATAGCACCTTGGCCAGCGTATCCAGAAAAGCCCCGTCAATATGCTGGGCGAGAAAAAACGCGACCGGCAGCTCAGGCGGCAGGCAATCCAGAAACAGCTTCACAGCCGCCGGGCCACCGAGCGAAGCACCGAGCACCCATACCCGCTCGGGGGCATCACCACGGGGCACCGCCTGAAATTCCGCCGGTGCCTGGATCGGCCGTGCCGGCTTGGCGCGCGCAGGCAAGGCCGCCAGCTCTTCGCGGATCATCGGCTGGCCCACCACTTCCAGCAGCTTGCCCAGCAGGCGCCGCTCCCAGCGGGGATATTCTGGCGCAATGCGTGCCGGCGCCTGAGAATCACAGAACAGGATCGGTGTGGTGGCCTGCTCCAGCAGCATGTCCAGAAATACCTGCCAGCGATCTTCCTGCGCCAGATCTACCAGCCAGGCATCCGGCTTCTGCTCCAGCCAGCCTGCCTCCAGATTGTCCGGTGCCGTCGCCAGCACAACCTCATAGCCCTGGCCGCGCACGGCAGATGCCAGCAAGTGACATTGCAGGCTGGTATCGGCAATCACACCGATGCGTGGATTACGCGGCGTCATGTGTCTGCCGTATCACGGGCCTGCGCCAACAACTCGGCAATGGTCGCGAGCAGTTCGTTTTCCTGGAACGGCTTGCCCATATAAGCATTGACACCGATATCGAAGGCGCGGTCGCGATGCTTTTCTCCTGTTCGCGAGGTAATCATGATAATGGGCACATCTTCCAGCCGGTTGTCGTGCCGCACATGCATCGCCACCTCGAAACCATCCATGCGCGGCATCTCGATATCCAGCAGCATCAGATCAGGCCGTTGCTCTTCCAGCATGGCAATGGCATCCATGCCATCCTTTGCCGTAATCACCTCGTAGCCATTACGCTCCAGCAGCCGCGTGGTCACCTTGCGCACGGTTACCGAATCGTCCGTTACCATCACCACCGGCACCCGTGCCGCACGTTCACGCTCCGCTTCCTCACGCTGCTTGTGTTGCTCCAGCTGTGCCGCTCGGCGCACTTCCACCGCCTGGTGCTGGCGCTGCATGTGCGCGGCACGGATCAGCGAATGAATGTCGAGAATGATAACCACCGACCCGTCACCGAGGATGGTGGCACCACTGATGCCCGCCACGGTTGCCAGCTGTGGCCCGACAGATTTCACCACGACTTCCCGCGAACCCACCAGCGCATCCACCAGCACCGCCACGGTGTGCTCGGACGAGCGAATCAACAGCACTGGCATCGGCATCACCTGGTTATCCAGATTCGGCTTGAGCACACCGTGCACAAAGTTGCCGAGATATTCGAAATCATATTGCTGCCCGGCGTAGGTAAACGGCATGGTGCTCGTTTCAAAGTACGCCTCAAGCTCATAGGGGCTGATCCGCACGATCCCTTCAATCTGGTTCAGCGGTATGGCATAGCTGTCCTCGCCCACGCGCACCATCAGGGCGCGGTTCATGGCCAGCGTGAAGGGCAGCCGGATCACAAAGCGCGTGCCCTGCCCCGACTGTGACTCGATGGTTACCGAGCCGCCCATCTGCTTGATCTCGGACGCCACGACATCCATCCCCACGCCACGGCCGGAAACCTGTGTCACTTTTGCCGCAGTAGAAAAGCCGGCGTTGAAAATAAACTGCTGGATTTCCTGATCCGACAGATCAGTGCCTGCATCAATCAGGCCGCGCTCGATCGCCTTGGTTCTTACCGCGTTGGTGTCGATGCCTTTGCCATCATCGGAGAGCACCAGCACCACTTCGCCACCTTCACGACCAAGCTCAAGTGTGATACGGCCGGAGGGCTGCTTGCCGGTGCCGGTGCGGATATCGGGCATTTCAATCCCGTGATCCACGGCGTTACGCAGCATGTGCTCAAGCGGTGCCACCACCCGCTCCAGCAAGGTGCGATCCAACTCCCCTTCGGGGTTGATCACGTCAAACTCGACGCGCTTGCCCAGCTCACCGGAAACCTGCCGCACCACACGCCGCAAGCGCGGCACCAGACGTGCAAACGGCACCATCCGGGTGCGCATCAGTTTTTCCTGAAGCTCGGTATTGATGCGCGCCTGTTGCAGTAACAGCGTTTCCGTATCCTTGGTACGATCCAGCAGTGTGGATTTCAGATCGAGCAAGTCGGAAGCGGACTCCGAGAGCTGCTTGGTAATCTGATGCAGCTCGGAATATTGATCCATCTCCAGGGGATCAAAGTCTTCGTTGTACTGCCCGGTTTCCACGCCTTGCTTATAGTTGGAGAGAATCTGTGCTTCGGTTTCCGCATCCAGCCGGCGCAGCTGTTCATAAAGTCGCTCGACGGTGTGGCCCATCTCCTCCACGTGGGCAGAAAACTCCGACAGCCCCTGCTCCACCCGGCCACGGTTGATACTGGTTTCACCGGCCAGATTGACCAGCGCTTCGAGCAGCTCGGAGGCCACACGCACCATTTCCTGCGGCTGCTGTTGCCGCCGCTGCCGCTCCTCTCTGCGCACTCGCGCATCTGCTTGCGGCGCCGGCTCCACGGCCAGCGCACCGCCGCTCACAGCCGGCGCTGCTTCCGTGTTGTCAGCCCCGGCTGGCAAATTGGTGCGGATCGGCGGGCGCGGCACGGCGGCGCGGATGGCATCCAGCAGCGTGCTGATACGTTCCTGCCACGTTTGCAGCGCCTGGAAAATGCCGGCATCCGGCTGTTGATTACGGCGCACGTTATCAAGCAGATATTGCTCGAAATCATGGCTGGTATCGCCGAGCGCCTTCAGGCCGGCCAGTCGCGCACCGCCCTTGAGAGTGTGCAGGGCACGCTTGATCTCGTCAGCATGAGTGAGGCTGCCGGGCGTCTCCCGCCAGGCACCGATATGTTCATCGATCAGCTCGCAAAGCTCGGCGGATTCATCAATGAAAATCTGAAGAATTTCGATATCGGCATCGGCGGCGATCAGATCTTCTGTCGCCACTTGCGCGCCATCAAGCTGTACAGGTGCCGGCGCCTGGGGCGCGCTGGGCACACGCAGGGCGGTGCCCGGCTCTGCCGGCAAGCTGAAGCCGGCTGGGTCAGCGATGTAGTGCGCAATCGCTGCCAGCAACTCGCTGGCCGGCATAACGGCTTCGTTGCGGCGAACGGCTTCAAGCATGAAGGCCAGGCGATCATGGCAACGATGCAGCAACTCGAACAGCACCGGCTCGGCTTTCAGGCTGCCCTGCGCCAGCCCTTCGTACAGGTTTTCCAACTCGTGACCAAGATCACCCAGCTCCACCAGCTCGGCCATGCGTGCACCACCCTTGAGGGTATGCAAATCGCGCTGCAAGGATTGCACTTCGATGAGGTTATCCGGCGCCTTCATCCAGGCGTCCAGGCGAGCGGCTACCGACTCCAGAATCTCGTCGGCTTCCTCAAGAAAGATATCCACCAGCTCCTGGTCGCGCTCAGGCGCGCTATGTGCGGGGCTGGCGAGCGAGTCGTCAGCAAAAGCCGCGCTGGGGAAAGCGTCATGCGCCGGGGTGTCGGCGGGCGGCGTCGGCTCATTCGTTACCGCTGGCCGCTCTTGCGCCTCAGGTGCTTGTGTTCCGGTTTCCACTGCGTGCCCAGCCTGGTCAGTGGCAAGCTGGCCCGTGGCAAGAAAGTGCTGCACCGCCGCAACCAGATCCGGTGCCGGCAGCACAGGCTGCTGCTCGCCCAGCGCATCCAGCATATCTGCCAGGCGGTCGTGGCATTGGTGCAACAAGGTGAATAGCGGCGCACTGCCGGCCAGGCGGCCCTGCACCACACCTTCGTACAGATATTCCAGCTCATGGGCGAGATCGACAACGGCTCTCACGCCGGCCATGCCCGCGCCGCCCTTGAGCGTGTGCAGCTCGCGCTGCAACACGGCCACCGCGGTCACATCGCCGCCCTGCTCCCAGGCATCCAGGCTGTCGCTCACGGAAGCGAGAATATCGACGGCCTCTTCCAGAAACAGCGCGATCAGTTCCGGGTCGGCATCGCTTTCATAAGCATTCGCCAGAGTTTCGCTGGCGCTATCCATGCCTGTGCTATCCAAGCCTGCGCTGGCTACGCTGTCTGTGCTGTCTGCGCGTGCCGGCGCGGGGCTGTCGTCAAGCAGATCGCGCAGTGCCTGCACCAGTTCCGGCGTCGGCCGTATGGTTTGCCCGGCAGCCAGAAAATCCATCATGGTCATCAGCGCTTCGTGAGCCTGCTCGGCAAGCTCGACAAAATGATCGTCGCAGCGCAGCCGGTAATCGATAATCGCCGAATAGCCATCCGCTAGCGCGGCGGCCAGCACGCTGATTTCCATCAGCCCGGCGGTAGCGGCGCTGCCGCCGAGCAGCGCCAGCTCATCGCGCAGCGGCACCAGCTCGGCCGTATCCTGTTCGCTGCGTAGCCACTGTTCCAGTAGCTGATCCGCATCGACGATCAGATCCATACCTTCGGAAAGAAATACCGACAGAATGTGCTGATCGCTGCGTTCGTCCGCATGGCTCAACGTATCATGGGCCATGGCAATGCGCGCCAGCAGCGCTTCGCTACCCGGCAGCGGCGGCATGTCGGGATGCGGCTGCGACAGCCCGGCGCTGATGACGGCCAGCACGTCTTCCAGCAAGGCGGTGATGTCGCGATTGGCCAGCGCGTTGCCGTTGATCATGTCCTTGATGAATTTTTCCGCCGGCTCCGCCACTTGTGCCACAGCTTCGATTTCCGCCATACGCGCACTGCCCTTCAGGGTGTGCAAGGCGCGATGCACGCTGTCGTGCATCGGGTGTTCGGAAAAGTCGTTGTCCAGGCTGTGCAGCCAGTCGCGAATCAGGGCTAGGTTCGCTGCCGCCTCATTGCGGAAAATATCCAGCAGCACCGGGTCCACCTCATCGGCAGGCAGCGCCGGTACGCTCGGGCTGTCTGCTTCCGCTAGCAGCTGCGATGCCGGCTCGTCTGCTGCCGGTTTGTCCAGCGATGCCGAGTCTGCTCGGTGCTCGTCCGGTATTGACTCGCTCGCGACCGGCTCAGCCGGGAACGTCGACGCCGGTTCTTCCTCTGTAGGCAGCGCGGCGCCGGCTTCGCCGGGCAGCGACAAGGTCAGTTCTTCGACATCGCCCTCCTCCGGCCATTGCGGGGGCGCCTGAAAGACGATCTCTTCCACATCCTGCAACATCATGGAGGCGTCGGACTGCGCTTCGTCGATCAGCCACGCCGCCGTCTCGTCACCTTCGGTAGCCTCGGGTGCCGGCGTCTCGGCCGGGGCCGGGTCATGCTGCAAGGCCGGCTCCGCCACCACTGTGCCGATGTCGCCGGGGCTCGGGATCGCAGCCAGCTCGCCGCCAGCAGCCAGCGTCTCGGCTGCTTCGCGCAGCGGGGTAACATCGCAGGGATCAGGCTGGCCGTTGGCAAAGGCATTCACCAGCTCTGGCACCAGGCCATGCACGGCGCGCACCAGGTCGATGAGCATGGGCGTGGCGGTGACGCTGTTATCAATCACCCTGTTCATCATGTTTTCGATAGCCCAGGCCAGCTCGCCAATGGTGTGCGCGCCCACCATCCGGCCGGAGCCTTTCAGGGTGTGGAAGGCGCGCCGGAATTCCACCAGCGCTTCCTCATCATTCTGGTCCGCGGCCCAGCGCGGGAAATAAAGATTCAGTGCATCCAGCACTTCGCCTGCCTCTTCCACGAAGATGTCGATGATCTCCTGGTCGATCAGGTCATCGTCGTGCGGTGCCGGTGCTGCCGCCGCCACGGGTGCCAGCTCGCTGTCGTCCGCGCTTATCTCGAAATGGTCGCCGCCGCTCAGGGCTTCCAGTGCTTCGATGGTGTCGGCGTGGGCCGGCGCTGTGTCCGATAAAGCTGCATCAACGGGCGTGAGTTCTGTTTCAGTTGGCGCCGGCTCTTCGCTGGCAACAGCGCTTTCAATCTCTTCAGTCTGGGGGGCAACGTCAGTACTCTGCTGGATCGCGGCGTGCTCTTCCACCGCCACCGCAAGGCCGAACTCGTCATCCGCAAGGGGATACCCAAGCGCTGCCACCGAATCTCGCGCCAGCAATAGAATATCGTCGCTGGTATCCGGATCGTCCGTCAGCCGTTCCAGATAGTATTCGACACTGGTAATGGCATCAGCCAGGGTATCCATGCTGCGCCAGTCGGGTTGCGCAGCCTCGGCACCGATCAGTTGTTCGCTCACATAGGCGACACATTGCCGCAGCACCAGCGCTGGCCGATCCAGCTGGATCAGCTGCAACCCGCCCCGCACCGCATCGAGCCGCGACGGCACCGCCGCCAGATGGCTCTGATCCCACTGGGAAGCAATGAATTCGACGATACCGTCTTTGGCTTCTTCAAGCCCGGCACGGCATTCTCGCACCACAGCCTCACGGGCTTTGCCCACATGATCCGGCACTTGATGAAGCTGCCCGGTGCGAGCACGTCGGTCGTCCGACACGCCCGCCAGCGTGGCCTCTACGTACAATAGCGCGCCGGCCACTTCCATCAGCGCCTCTGCCGATACTGCGGTATTGCCGGCCGCCATTTCCAACAGCGCCGCCTGCTGTTGTTCGATCAGTTTGCGCGGCTGCCCCAGGCCCAGCACGGCGATGGTATCGGCAACCTGTTTCAGCGTCTGGCTCTGCGCCTGTAATGCTTCGGGCTCTGCGCTTTCCAGCTGGGCAAACTGCTCAAGCGCCGCCTTCACTTTGCTCAACTCTTCAGAGAGCGCTTGCACCACCGAACCCATGGCAGCCTGATCCGGCCCACCCATGCGCGCTCGCTCTTCATTCACCAACTCGTCCGATGGCAATGCTTCATCCAGCCGGAAACGCTCGCGCAAACGACGAATGCCGGGGCTATCGGCGTTACTTCGGGCAACGTAATACAGCAGATTCTTGAGCAGATCGGTGGCCGGGGGCGTGGCCAGCAACGCCGCGCCGCTGGCGGCAAGATCCCGCAATACACGATCAAGCTGGCCCAACACCTGTTTGACCGACACACCGACTTCGATATCCCCGGCCGCTATCCCGTCGACCAGGGCGCCAGCAGCCTGCCATAGCCCGGCATGGGGCGCTTCACCACTGGCCTGGTCAAGACGCGCAAAAATCTTGCCCATATAACCCAGGCTTTCGGCAAGTTTTTGCCCGCGCAGTACACCCAGCAGCGCCACCTGATAAGTCTGGCGGATTTTCTTCATCAACGCCGGAAATGCAGGATCAGCCATGGCAGGCGCTGGTGCGCCTCCGCTGGCAGCGCCTGCCAGATCAGGTTTGAACAGGGAGGTTTCCGAGAGCAGATTATCGCCACGCGCCGCACGCAAATCGTTGAGCAGCGGCAACAGCACCAACGGCAGATCACGGCGGCTTGACTGAATGCGTTCCAGATAGGGGGGCAACTGCAAAATTGCCCGCATCAGCGTTTCCTGCGCATCCTGCATACGAGCGGCACCAACACGGTCGTCCAGTAACGCCTCGGCCAGCTTTTCCATTTCCTCGGCGAGCAGCGCCGCGCCGTAAAACTCCACCATTTGCAGGGTGCCGTAGACCTGGTGCAGATAGGTCTGGCAAAAACGCATGCGCGCAGAATCCTCGGGGTTTTCCACGAAGGCTTCCAGCGCCTGCTGCGCCTGATTCAGGGTTTCCTGGATTTCACCTTTGACCCAGTCCAGAGCCAGATAATCGTGCCGGTCCGCCATGAAAGCTCCTGCGGTAGTCATGCCTGCGGCCGGGCGCCTCGCGCTGCCCGACACTGCCGGCGCTGTTTGTTCTACTTGTGCCGCCGGAACGCCAGAGCATCAGAAAAATGCACACGCTCCAGCTCCGGGTGATGCCAGTCCGTGATTTCACCCGCCCCCAAAACAAGCACCCCTCCTGGCGCCAGCCGCTCCGCCAGGCGTGTGACAATTTGCCGCTTTCGCCAGCGCCGGAAATAAATCAGCATGTTCTGGCAATAAATAATATCCATGTCGCGGATCGGTGCCTGATGCAGATCCAGCACGTTCAAGCGCGCAAAACAGATGCGGTCGCGCAGCGCCGGCACTACCTGATATTCGCGCTCGTTCAGCTGTTCAAAATAGCGGGCGCGCAATTGCGGATCTATCCGCTCCACCTTGCGTGCGCTATAGATGCCCTTACGCGCCTTGGCAAGCGTCGGCAGGCTGATATCGGTGGCCGTGATGCTGAAATAATCTGAAGAATTTTGCGCCTGGAACTGCTCACTGATCAGCATCGCCAGGGAATAGGGTTCTTCGCCGGTCGAGCACCCCACGCTCCACACATCCAGCGATGCCTTCGGCGGGTTGTCGGCAATAAAGCGCTGCACCACTTCTTCAACCAATGCAAAAGAGCCGGGATGCCGGAAGAAACTGGTTTCCTGCACGGTCAGCCGATCCACCAGCACCGACCACTCCATCGCCTTCCCCTGCGTGGAGCCCGCTACCAGCTGCTCGTAATAATGTTCGTAATCATCCAGGCCCAGCTCGCGCATGCGCACTGACAGGCTGCTTTCAAGGAAAGTCTTGCGCTCCGGGCTGAGTGTCATGCCGGTACGCTCTTCCAGCAGCGCCTGCCAGAGTTCGAAATGCTCTGAGCTCATGCTCGGCGTTGTGCGTATCGACCAACCGTCTGTCACTGCATAGCTCGGTGTCATGGCCCCGTCTCCAGCACTGCACTGACGGCCCGCTCTGGCAGGCCGTCAACCAGCTCAACTGTGTTCGGGCAGGCGGAAACCCGCCACTGAATTACGCATCGCCTGCGCCATTTCGGCCAGGTTACCAATCGACCGTGCGGTGGCGGTGGTGCCCGCCGACGTCTGCGAGGTAATTTCCTGGATCACGTTCATGGTATTGGAGATGTGGCCAGCGGACGCCGCCTGCTGGCGCGCCGCGTTGGAAATGTTCTGGATCAGATCCGCAAGGTTTTTCGATACGGACTCGATCTCTTCCAGTGCCACACCAGCGTCCTGCGCCAGGCGTGCCCCTTTGACCACTTCGGCAGTGGTGTGCTCCATCGAGATGACCGCTTCGTTGGTGTCGGTCTGAATGGTTTTTACCAGTGTTTCAATCTGCTTGGTTGCAGCGGCGGATCGTTCTGCAAGGCGCTGTACTTCGTCGGCAACCACCGCAAAACCCCGGCCGGCCTCGCCCGCCATGGACGCCTGAATGGCCGCGTTAAGTGCCAGAATATTGGTCTGATCGGCAATATCATTAATCAGCGAAACGATATCGCCAATCTCCTGGGAAGATTCCCCCAGCCGCTTGATCCGCTTCGACGTTTCCTGAATCTGCTCACGAATGGTATCCATGCCATGGATGGTGGCCTGCACCACCTCGGCGCCCTTGTTGGCGATGGCTACCGCACGCTCCGCTACCGCTGCGGATTCGGCTGCGTTGGCTGATACCTGGTCAATGGAGACGGCCATTTCGTTCACCGCCGCCGAGGCACCGGCAATTTCCTGCGCCTGGTGCTCGGACGCTTCCGCCAGATGCATCGCGGTAGACTGCGTTTCCTGCGCCGCGGACGCCACCTGCACCGCTGTCTGGTTAATAGTCTGTACCAGCGAGCGCAGCTGGTCGATGGAGTAGTTGATGGAGTCGGCAATGGCGCCGGTAAAGTCTTCCGTTACGGTAGCCTGCACCGTCAGGTCACCATCAGCGAGATCGCCCAACTCATCGAGCAGACGCAGAATAGCCGCCTGGTTACGCTGGTTTTCTGCCTCCAGCTCACCACGTTGAACGCGGCCGTCACGAGCGCGCAAGAACAGCAGGCTGCCCGCCATCAGCAAGGCAGCAAGTGAAAAGCCCAGCCCGAGTGGCACCGACGGAAACAGCCCGGCGGTGGAACGCTCGAACGCATCGTTCAGGGCGGTGGCTTCGGCCAGCAGATCCTGGGTGCGCAGGAAAATATTGTCGGCAGCGGCGCGCACCTGGAACAGCTCCGGTGCAGTCTCCAGAATCTCGTCCACGGACTGGTTGACAAATTCATCGAACAGATCGGAAATCTCGGCTAAATAGTCGAGCGCATCCGGGTCGGTGATGCGCTGAATGCCTTGGGCAGCATCGCCTTCGATCATGCCATTCAGCACGCGGCCGAACATCGCCGCATCACGGCCGAACGCATCCGCGGCCACTACCGAGCCATCGCCACCATCCAGCACGCGGGCGATGGAACGCACGATCCGCTCCGCCAGCCAGGACTGCCGCTGGGCGTGCGCTACCTGATCCGCACCGACGCCGCGAGCAATGAGAATCTCGACCACGCTCTCGTACTCTGCCTGCAACGCCGGGATGGTCTGCGCCAGAGTATCGGCCACTTCGTGGAGATCGAGCACAGTGTCTTCACCGTTAAGAATCTGGGAAGCGTTGCGGCTCACATCACGCCAGGTGCGATCCAGCCGCTCGCGCAGGGCGCCATCTGCGCTCTCCACATCCTTGACCTGATCCCAGGCTTGCTGAAATTCGTTTCGGGCCGCCGCCAGCAACGAGAACGCCTCCGCGTTACCCGCTGCGGCCTCCAGCGCACTTTTTGCGATCTGCTGGGACACCACCCGCATTTCGGAAGCGGTGGTGACGTTCTCCTTCGACTGGCCGGCCTGTACCGCCAGCAGAACGAAGGTGAAGATCGCTGCCACCACTGCGGCGGCCGCCCCCAGCGACAGCAGCAGCCCCGGTGTGCTGCCGGCGCCACCACGCAATCTGGCGAACAGTTCTCCCGAATTGAACTTCATATTGTTGGCTCCCGGCCTGGCTTTTCGCTCATTGTGTTTGTTGCCCGAAGGTGCCCTGGCGGCCCCCACCAATCGTGCTATTGCCTGCCTCACCGCGCTGCCAGACCCCACCAGCAACACAAGCGCCCGGCCACACGGCCAGGCTCGGCACTACACGTATTCTGTTTCCCCTTGATGCCCCGTGCCGCCTAGCCGGTGCTCGCCACCTGCAAGAAGCGCGGGTCATCCGCCAGCCGGTACAGGCTCAGTACCGCCCAGCATTCATCATCTCGTTGGTATGCGCCCCGTGCATAGGGCCGTACCGCGTCATCCAGCTCCGGGGCTTCATCAAGATAACCATCCACCGGAAAGTGCTGCATCCCCAGCACTTCGTCTACTGTCAGGCCGGTATAGAGATCGCCTTCGTCGATCACCAGGAGCCGCCGCCGGCGCTCCTGCATGGTCGGCGACTTGTTCAGAAAACCCGTCAGATCCATCACCGTCATCAGCCGGCCACGCACGTTGGCCACGCCTTTCATCCAGCTGAGCACGCCGGGCACCCGCGTATAAGCGGGCACCTTGAGAATCTCGGAGACTTCATCCAGGGGCGCGACATAGCGCACGCCATCCAGCGTAAAGCCGATGCCGCTCCAGTACTGAACCAGATCTTCCTGCAGTGGCAGCTCGGCTGCCTTGTCGCGGCAGCGCGCATAGTATTCCGCCAGCTTGATGTAGGCTGCCGAAGCGGCGCTCATCTTCGCTCCCCCCGTCTCGTCGCTCACCCTGCGGCGAGCAGCCGATTGACGGTGCTGATCAACACTGATTCGTCCACCGGCTTGGTCAGATAATCCCTGGCGCCCTGGCGCTTGCCCCAGACGCGATCGGTTTCCTGATCCTTGGTGGTGACGATGACAATCGGGATATCCGCCGTATCGGCACCCTTGGTCAGCTGCCGCGTGGCCTGAAAGCCGTTCAGGCCCGGCATCACCACATCCATCAGCACCAGATCGGGCCGCTCGGCACGCGCCACCGCGACCCCATCAGCGCCGTTTGCGGCCTCAAGCACCTCATGCCCGTGCTTTTCCAGAATCTCCCGGAACTTGTATGTCTCGGTGGGAGAGTCATCCACGATCAGAATGCGTGCCATAATGTCCTCTTGCTGCGCTACCGGCTGCCTTGCGTGCCGGCTAGTTAGCCATATATTCGCGGATCGCGCCAAGCAGCTCTTCTTTGGAAAACGGCTTGGTCAGGTACTCGTCCGACCCCACGATGCGCCCCTTGGCCTTGTCGAACAGGCCATCCTTGCTGGAGAGCATGATAACCGGGGTATCCTTGAACGCGCTGTTGTTCTTGATCAAGGCGCAGGTCTGATAGCCATCCAGACGCGGCATCATGATATCGACAAAGATGATATTGGGTTTGGTGTCAGCGATCTTGGCCAGTGCGTCAAAGCCGTCGGTTGCCGTGATCACTGTGCAACCAGCCTTCTGCAACAGCGTTTCCGCGGTGCGACGGATCGTTTTCGAATCGTCGATCACCATTACCTTGAGATCCTGAAAATTATCAGTCATGGAAACTGCCTTTAGCCGTAAACCGAGATGGAGGGCTTGAACAAGTTATTGTATTTTTTTGCCTTTTATTTTGCAGACAGGCGGAGCTACCCACTTCTCCTTGCCTTGCGGAGGGTTTTAACACAGTTTCAACATTCAATCCATAAGGCCCCGCCAGCATTGAGAAAATGCTCTCATGGCGGAGCGGCCCCGGCATTGCTACCATGTGCCGGCCAGCCTGAGGGGAGCACCGCATGTCTATCACTCTCGGGGTCGTCATGGATCCCATCTCGCACATCAAACCGTGGAAAGACAGCACCTTTTCCATGCTGCTGGAGGCGCAACGGCGGAACTGGTCGGTGCTATATATGGAGCCGGGCGATCTGTACGTGCGTGACGGGCGCACCTGGGGTGTCGCCCAGCCGCTGTCCGTGGTCGACCAGCTGGAAAACTGGTTCACCCTGGGCGAGGCCCGCAACCTCGATCTTGCCGATCTGGACATCGTGCTGATGCGCCAGGACCCCCCGTTCAACAATGAATACCTCTACGCCACTTACTTGCTGGAAAAAGCCGAGCGCGAAGGGGTGATGGTGGTCAACCGCCCCGGCGCCGTGCGCGACTGCAATGAAAAGCTGTTCGCCACCGAGTTTCCGCAATGCTGCGCGCCGACCTTGGTCACCAGTCGCGCCGATCTGTTGCGGCAATTCGTACAGGAATATGGTGACACCGTCATGAAGCCGCTGGATGGCATGGGCGGCAGCAATATTTTCCGGGTGCAGCGCGACAGCCCGAACATCTCCGTGGTCATCGAGGTGCTGACCCACGAGGGCAAGACCCCCATCATGGTGCAGCGCTATATTCCCGAGATCACCCGTGGCGACAAGCGCATCCTGATGATCAACGGCGAGCCCGTGCCCTATGCGCTGGCGCGTATTCCCCGCGAGGGCGAGCTGCGCGGCAATCTGGCTGCCGGCGGCACCGGCGAAGGCCGCGAGCTGACCGACCGCGACCGCTGGATCTGTGATCAGGTCGGCCCGACGCTGCGCCGCAAGGGGCTTTATTTCGTCGGCCTGGATGTGATCGGCGACTACCTCACCGAAATCAACGTCACCAGCCCCACCTGCATCCGCGAGCTGGACAACATCTTCAATATCAATATCGCCGGGCAGCTGTTCGATACCTTGCTGGAGCTGAGAACCACCCGCTGAGCCAACGCCACACTGCCGCGCAGGGCGCACGCGAGACCCTGAAAATGCGACGCCGGGAATGGACAAGCCCGCCGCCCGGCGGCAGACTCGCGGGCAAAACAATCCTGCCGCCGCTCAGGCTGGCGCATCAGGCTGTGACGGAACGACCCATTTCATGAGCCAGACCCAGAGCCCCGCTACCGCGGCTGATCGCTTGAGCTTTACGCTTTTTCTGGCGGTCGCCGTGCATGCCACGGTCATCTTTGGCCTGGGCTTTGCGGCCAGGCCACCGGCGCAGCCCGCCCCCACACTGGAAGTCACCATCGCCAGCCACCGCGCCGAGCGGCCAGTGGACGATGCGGATTTTCTTGCCCAGGCCGATCAGGAAGGCTCCGGCGATCTGGCCGATCGCGCCGAGCTGACCACAACCGAGCTGGCGGATTTTGCCGACAGCAAGATCGAGCACGTGCAGCTCCAGGCGCCCAGCGTTACCGAGCAACGCCCTTACCAGCCCCAACGGCTGGTACTGACCACGCAGGGCGAATCCGAGCAAAAGGCCAACACCCGCAAGCCACAGGATGAAACCCCTTCACAGCCGCTGCCGGTGGCCGCCACGGATTCGCTTGCCGCGCTGAGCCAGGAAATTGCCAGCCTGCAAGCCCGGCTTGATACCCAGCGTCAGGCCTATGCGCGCCGGCCCCGCGTTCATCGGCTCACGTCCGTCTCAGCGCGGGCACATTACGAAGCCGCCTATATCGACGCGTTCCGGCGCGAGGTGGAAGCGCTGGGCACGCGGCATTTCCCGCGCCGCGCCCTCACCGAGCAGAAATTCGGCAACGTGCGCCTGATGGTGGCGCTGCGCGCCGACGGCAGCCTGCACGACATCGAAGTGCTGCAATCCTCCGGCCACAGCTTTCTCGATCAGGCAGCCATGCAAAGTGTACGCCTTGCGGCACCGTTCGCGCCTTTCACCGCAGAAATGCGCGAAAAAGCCGACATTCTGGAAATCATCCGCACCTGGCGCTTTGATCCGCAGCAGATCGTCTCCAGCCACTGAGGCGGCTTGCACCCCTGGCGGCCGCACCCGATACTGCCTGCATGGACTCTACAAGCCTCGCCCGCCAGTTACTGATCGCCATGCCGCAGCTCGATGACCCCGGCTTCGGGCAGACCATCACCTATATGGTCGAGCACGACGCGGAAGGCGCCATGGGCCTGACGCTGAACCGGCCCCGGCCAGACATCACCCTCGCCCGCGTGTTCGAAAGCATGGATATCACCCCACGCGTTACCGTGGACGAAACCCGGCACCCGGTTGCCGCCGGCGGACCGGTCGATCCCGCCACCGGCTTTATCCTGCACCCGCCCTGCGAACAGATGTGGCAATCCACCGTGGTGTTGCAGCCCGGCCTGTGGCTGACCACTTCCCGTGATGTGCTGGAAGCCATCGCCTGCGGCACCGGCCCGTCGCAATCGCTGATCGCGCTGGGTTATGCCGGCTGGGAAGCGGGCCAACTGGAGCAGGAGCTGGCCGACAACGCCTGGCTCACGGCACCGGCAGAGCCGGAAATGGTGTTCGAGGTGCCCTTTGCCGAGCGCTGGCATGCCGCCGCCCGCCAGCTGGGCGTGGACTTGCATCTGCTCTCCACCCAGGCCGGGCACGGCTGATGGCATTGGTCTTTTGTGGTTCGCGTTGTTCGCTTTGCCCACTTTGTCCGCTTTCTCCGCTTTGCCCGCTCGGGAGCCAGCCATGACCACAACAGTGCTGGCGTTTGATTTCGGCACCCGCAAGATCGGCGCCGCCAGCGGCCAGTCGCTCACCGGCAGCGGCACGCCGCTGCCTGCCCTGCCGTGCCGCGACGGCATTCCGGACTGGCAGCAAGTGGCCGCGCTACTGGCCGAATGGCAGCCGACACTGCTGCTGGTGGGCCTGCCCCTGAACATGGACGGCACCGACAGCGAACTGGCCCAGCGGGCACGCCGCTTCGCCGGGCGCCTGCAAGGCCGCTTCGGCAAACCCGTGCAGCTGATCGACGAGCGCCTTTCCACTCGCGAAGCCCGCGAACGGCTGGGCGACGGCTACCGGGGCGGCAGCGATCCGCGCGTGGACAGCATGGCCGCCGTTTTACTTATAGAATCGTTCTTCCGTGACGGCGCACCCGCGCCATAGAACCTGACAGGGAGCGCCCAGGTGAGCGACTTCAGTACCGAGCACATCCAGCAACTGCTAGAACGCATGGCCACCGACCTGCACGCCCACCTGGCGCGGCGCGGCATCGACGACTATCTGCTGGTGGGCATCCACACCGGCGGCGCCTGGGTAGCCGAGGCACTGCAAGCACTGCTGCCGGGCGACACCCGCCTGGGCACCCTGGATATCAGCTTCTATCGCGACGACTTTTCCCGGCGCGGCCTGCACCCCAACGTGAAGCCAACCACTCTGCCGTTTGATATTGATGCCACGCACGTGGTGCTGGTGGATGACGTGCTGATGAGCGGCCGCACCGTGCGCGCCGCGCTCAACGAATTATTCGACTATGGCCGCCCGGCCAGCGTCACATTGGCGGTATTGTTCGACATCGGCCAGCGCGAGCTGCCCTTTGCCGCCGACATTTGTGGCGAACACTTGGCACTGGCACCACAACAACGGGTAGAATTGCGCGGGCCCGCGCCCCTGGCCGCGGATATCCTGACCCTGAAGGCCTGACATGAGCGATCCGTCACCGGATAACCTACAGCTCACCGGCACCGGCCGGCTGCGCAACTTCATTGGCATCGAGGGCTTGCCCCGCCACATTCTCGAAGAAATTCTCGATACGGCCGCCTCCTTCGTGGACGTGGGCGACCGCGCCATCAAGAAAGTGCCGCTGCTGCGCGGCAAAACCGTGTTCAACCTGTTCTTCGAGCCCAGCACCCGCACTCGCACCACCTTCGAGCTGGCGGCCAAACGCCTCTCCGCCGACGTGCTGAACATGGATATCGCCCGCTCTTCCACCAGCAAAGGCGAATCGCTGATGGACATGCTGCGCAATCTGGAAGCGATGTCTGCCGATATGTTCATCGTGCGCCACGGGGATTCCGGTGCCGCCGACTACATTGCCCGGCACGCGACACCCGATGTCGCCATCATCAACGCCGGCGATGGCCGCCACGCACACCCGACCCAGGCGATGCTCGACATGTACACCATCCGCCATTACAAGGGCGGGTTTGCCGGGCTCAAGGTCGCCATCATCGGCGATATCCTTCATTCCCGCGTGGCCCGCTCGCAGATCCGCGCCCTGACCCTGCTCGGCGCCGAAGAAGTGCGCGTGGTCGCCCCCAGAACCCTGCTGCCGGCCGATATCGAAAGCATGGGCGCGATCGTCTGCACACGCCTGGAAGACGGCCTGCGCGATGCCGACGTGGTGATCGCCCTGCGGCTGCAAAAAGAACGCATGGATTCCGCCCTGCTGCCCTCGGAAAGCGAGTTCTTCCGCCTTTACGGGCTCACCAGCGAGCGCCTGCTCGCCACGCACCCGGACGCCATCGTGATGCATCCCGGCCCCATCAATCGCGGTGTCGAAATCGCCTCCGAAGTGGCCGACGGCGAACGCTCGGTCATTTTGCACCAGGTGACCTTCGGCATCGCCGTGCGCATGGCCGTGATGTCCATGTGCATGAGCGGCCGCGAAACCGAACGAGACGACAGCCAGACCCAGGGACGCTCCAATGCAACCACACGCTGACCTGCTGATCCGCAAGGCCCGAGTGATCGACCCGGCCACCGGCCGTGATGAAATCGCCGACCTGCTGATCGAAGACGGCCGCCTCAGCCGCATCGGCGCCAGCCTGGACGCGCCCGGCGCAGAGTTGTTTGATGCCGAGGGCCTGTGGCTGATCCCCGGCCTCGTCGACACCTGCGTGCGCCTGCCGGAACCCGCTTCCGGCCGCACCGGCACTCTTGCCAGCGAAACCCGCGCCGCCGCTGCCGGCGGCATCACGCACATGGCGGCCCTGCCGGATACCGACCCGGTCGCCGACAACCCCGCCGTGGTACGGCTAATCCGCGAGCGCGCCATCAAGGCTGGCCTGGCACGGGTCATGCCCATCGCCGCCATGACCCAGGGCCTCGCCGGCAGCCAGCTTTCCGAAATGCAGACCCTGAAAGAAATGGGCTGCATTGCCGTCAGCAACGCCGGATATCCGGTGCAGGACACGCTGATCCTGAAACGCTGCCTGGAATACGCCGCCACCTTCAACCTGCTGGTGATCTTCCGCCCGCAGGATGCCGCGCTCAGTGCCGGTGGCTGCGCCCACGAAGGCCCGGTTTCCACACGTCTCGGCCTGCCAGGCATACCCGCCGTGGCCGAAACCATCGATATGGCGCGCATCCTGCTGCTGGTAGCCGAAACCGGTGTGCGCGCACACTTTCATCAGCTCAGCTGTGCCGACAGCGTGGCGCTGCTGCGCGACGCCCGCGCCCGCGGCCTGCCGGTAACCGCGGATACCAGTATTCACCACCTGCTGCTGGATCAGCACGCCGTTGCCGGCTTCAACAGCCTGTGCCACATCAACCCGCCGCTGCGCCGCAGCGAAGACCGCGACGCCCTGCTGGCAGCGGTGGCCGATGGCACCCTCGACGCCATCTGCTCCCAGCACACCCCGCTCGGCGCCTCGGCCAAGCTGGCACCATTCCCCGCCACCAGCGCCGGCATCTCCGGGCTGGATACCCTGCTCTCGCTGACACTGAAGCTGGTCGAAGACGGCCAACTGCCATTGATGCGCGCCCTGGATGCACTGACCCAGGCACCCGCACGCTGCCTCGGCGTGCCCGCCGGCAATCTCGAATACGGCCGCCTGGCGAGTTTATGTGTGGTGGATGGCGCGGCGCGGCGCGTGCCGGGCGAAGGCTGGCACTCCGCCGGCCGCAACTCCCCCTGGCTGGAAACAAGCCTGCCCGGTGCTGCACGGCTGACCGTGTGCGAAGGCAAAATCACCTGGCAGAGCGCCTGAGCGCTTTTTGCTCATATAGCGACTGACCGCCGGCCAGCTTACAAGGGGCTGGCGTGGTCGCTCTTTCCCGATAAAAGCCGCGCGCGCCCCTGCACCTCTTTTGGCTAGCATGGCACAAGCCATTAACCGGCGTTATCATCAGCTGATACCAACAGCATGGATGCTGATGATGAAACGACCCTGGGCTGTTAGCGCTGCTGGATCTCCGTGGGCAGCCCTTTGTCGAAGAAGGTGGCTACTGGTACAAGATCGAAGCCTGGCGCGTAGCACCCTCGCCAGAACGGCCCCATGGCATTCGCTACAACCTGACTTTTCACACGATAAGTGGAATAACCGGATCTTCGGGTTTGATAACGCCCATGCCGTGGCAGCAAAAACGGCTGGGCAGTTCAGCTGCCGACGCCGGGAGGATGACCACAGGCACCTGACACCGCAGGACAAAGGAACACTCTACGAATTTTCTACAGCACAGCAGTTGCTTGCTGATTTTTCGACGAAATGAATCGCTTCATGCGGGAGGTCGAACAATGAAAACACTCAAGATCGGCGTCATGCCTCGTGAGCAATTCCAGCGCAGAGCATTGCTGATTGCCTCCGGCGCCCTCAAACCGACGAAAGATGAACCTAAGGTATGGTTCAACTCGATAAAATCCCTGAGCCAGGTGCTCAGCGAGCAAAACATGCTGCTGTTGAAATTGATCCACGAACACCAGCCAAAAACTCTGATGGAGCTGGCCGAGCTGAGCGGGCGGCACCGCGGCAACCTCAGCCGCACATTAAAGACCATGGAGCGCTACGGCATCGTCGAGCTACAGCGGCAGCAGCACACGATTCGGCCTATCGCCAAAGCGAGTCAGTTCAATATTTATTACGATATCAGCTGTGTTTGAGCAGGAGCGCTCATAAAGTGGATTTTCCTGCCGATACCACGGCCTCACTGCACAACACACTGCATGCAGAATTAATTTCTACAAACTACTTTCCGCTAAACATGTAATACCTGAAAATAGGAACATTAACAGCTAAAAGGATTGCTATAAGAAGCAATAGAAGAGATTGCGTAGCCCTCGATTGAAAAGTATTGGCGCCCGGCCACGACGAGCGCCGCAATATAATTGTCTTCCTTCACATACAACATTTCTACTTCGTCTCCCTCTTTGTATAAATCCGCATACTTCTCGCAGGCCTCCTTGGAAATAATATTCCAGTACATATCTTCGTTGAGGTATAGCTTGAGCGTTCGAGTCTTTCCTATCGGCCCGACACACTCTGCTTTAGCCAACGCCCCATCTGCCTTTCCATACTCGCTACGCTTGATATGACCATACAACGTCAATACGAGAGAGAGCGCCAAGAGGTTGAACATCAGCGCAATCATAAACCGCTCTATCAAAGCTTTTTCCATAGGTTCAGGCTCTTTCTATCTCGCCTTTCCGGACGAGATCCTCTCTTCTGCCAAGGGCAGCGCCCCCATATCTTTCCGCACTTACCAGCTCCCTTCCGCAGCAATGCTGCCTTTACCCTTGCATTCAGTTTTTTGACCGCATAACTTTCTCTAAAGCGCAGCTATTTTCTCAGGTTCTCAGGTTCTCAGGTTCTCAGGTTCTCAGGTTCTCAGGGGAAGTATTCATAGAATATATACCAATGCGGTTCCAGGAATTTGTATAACCGCTTGCCGTGTATCGACGTATCGCTCTTGTCTATCTTGTCCAGCTGAGCGACCGCTTCTATACCGGACTCATCAACAATGTAAGCTATCCCCTTATGCTCGCCAGAAAACACGAACCCTTTTCGATAATTAAAAAAAGAAACTTCATTAATAACGCCAAAAGCACCATCTGCAAAGATAGTATTAATAAGATCCAAGCCTAACCTATCCTCAATAAGCTCTCTCATGTCGACAACACTATCGGCATTAATCGCCGCAGGCTCAACATAAAACTCTTTGTTTGATGTAACTTCCAGCCGGTAAATATTTTCTTCAAGCACCTTGTCAACAACAGCCAAATAGCTTTCCCTTTTATCCTCGAGTAAATATTGCAGATACCGGTCTTTCGGTAGCTCCTGCCCGCAACCTACCAGAGACCAATATACCAATAAAAACGTCAACTTAAGAACTATACCTCTCATTT
Source organism: Alcanivorax quisquiliarum (assembly GCF_023051175.1). Lineage (GTDB taxonomy): Bacteria > Pseudomonadota > Gammaproteobacteria > Pseudomonadales > Alcanivoracaceae > Isoalcanivorax > Isoalcanivorax quisquiliarum. The sequence goes on from NZ_JALKII010000002.1 coordinate 186,041, forward strand.
TATTTTACCTCCCTGCATGGCGATCATAATAATATTTTGCACCTTGATGTATGTTCATCTGATCTCGAAACTGATCACCATAATTAGATCTCGCAGGCGGAGCAAAATCAAAGAAGTGGCCATCGGAAGGGTTGTAATGTTGGAAAAACTCTTGATATGCCCCGGCACCTCGCATTAATATATTTGTCGTAATGTCCGGATATCGCGTACTTATACCACCAGTCCGACCATCCACCCAAGCCGAAGCCGTGGCACCATAAGCAAAGTTACCAAAATCCTCTATTCCCTCCAACCCTCGATAATCCGGCTTACTTTTAAAATCCCAACGACCTCCGGAACGCACGCGCTCTATATAACCGACAACATCTCCCTCCACTCCAAGTCGTCGAGCCTCGTCAATGCTTGCGATAAACTCTTCAGCAAGCTGAGCACGCAACTGTTCGCTATCCTTACTCATCTGATTGAATAAGTATCCCATCGCTCCAGTAACTGCACCCGCAGCGAATTTACCGCCGGTTACCTCAGAAACTGTACCACTCACGAGTCCAGCAAGGGCCGCACCGGCCCCTCGGCTCCTTTGGGTTGCCTCGGCGATCCGGCCGCCTAGAGCCCCTTCTGTAAATCCGCCAACTATCCCAGACCTAACGTTACCTCCAGCCAGTCGTGCAATGGCCCCTCCTCGGGCGGCATGCGCTCCTCCGCTCAAAAGGGAATTTTCTATCTTCCAGCTAGCGATTTTATTACTAGCAGCAATATCGACATATGCTAGTGCCCCTGATTTCAATCCCGCCGTAAGCGCATCCGATAAAGATCCGCCACTTGCATAAGTCATAGACCCTGATGTAAGAGCTTGATAACCAACCACGCAAGCACCGGTAGCCGATCCTGCGGTTAGGGCGGTGCAAGCGCCCAAGCCAACCAGCCCTATCACTTCACCTGCAAACTTATTTCTCGCTGCAAACCGCGCTAGCTCCTTCCCTCCGTATCTTGTCGCCGCCTCTGCCATAGCGAGCTGCGGCACGAAAACCATGGCTATCTCTCTAAAGTATTTTTTGAAGCTGCGCTCCAGTTTCTTCCACGTCTTGCTCAACCACGAGTAACCGGAGGGGTCAGTAAAGCTGAGCGGGCTGTTCAGCACATAGCTATAACGATTGTAGCTTTCGGTATTCTCCAAGCCCTTCACCACCGGATCCGCGCTCAGGAACCTGCCGATGGTCGGGTCATATACACGCCCTCCCATGTGGATCAGTCCGACTTCGTCCAGCATTTCGTGACCGGAGAATCCTTTGTTGGTCGAGGTTTCATTACGGTTGATCTGGTTCCATGCCAGGTCGGTTATTGACTCCCAGTTGAGTGCGGCCCGGGGCCTGCCCCAAGGGTCATACTGATATCGTTCGCTGACTCCGCCGAGAGCATTAACGGTAGCGATGACCGAGCCTATGGCATCAGAAATCAGGTATTCCTCTTTCTTCGAGCTTTCCTGGCCGTCTTCGAAAGAGACTACTGCGCCCCCAGGAAGAGAAAATCTCTCCCTCGTGCTGGTTTGGCCCTGCTCGGTTTTGATGATCTTCTCGAACGCGCCAAATGAATACTTTGTGACCGAGCCTGTTCCAGATGACGTGATTGTTTTGAGGATGCCCCGAGAAGGCCCATACACAAACCCGACCGTCGCATTTGCAGTTTCTATCTGGTCTGGTTTGTTAAACGAGGTATAGGAAATAGTCCGCCCATCGCCCGACACCATATTGCCGCCACCGTCATAGCAGTAGCTGGCATTACGAACGCCGGAGACGCTGGTAACGGCGTGAGGCCCAGGCGCAAAGGTTTGCCCGTTCAAATCACAGGTTTCACCATAAACGTAGGTGCCCACGTCGTTGCGGCTCAGGATATTACCGGACACGTCATAGGCGGCTGTCTGGTTGTATGAAAGGGCCAATCGGGGACGCCTACCAATTGCTAAAAAAATTCACCGTCCCATATCTAAGTGCTACTTTACGCGGACTCGAAACTGGTGGGTGTCCCCTATTGCTATTGATCTGGCTCACTTTCGTCGCCCATGCTTTTTTCTTATCACAACCTTTGAAAATTCTGGGGCAGGGTATAAGGCAAGTCGACATCATCAAAAGGATATTTTTTCCAAGTCATGACACTCAGACACGCCCTTCTTGAACGAATTCGTATTTGAGGCAGGCCAAGCGAATTGTGAGATTTTGATATCGCCGACGCCCGCATCCTCAGCCCAGAAGCCGATCTCCTTAATATTATATGGCCCGTCTTTTTCTTCTGTCTCGTAATTCAAAACCCAATACTCATCGCGCCCAGTATAATGAGTAATTATAGTGCGTTGACCAGAAGCATCCAGGCACTCGTAACTATCCGCAACCACCCTATGCACAACTATGTACGGACGGCTTACAAAGTAACCCACCACCTGAGCATCTACAACCACAAGTAAATCTTCACCGCTCTTTCTCTGAATGTAAATATGCGCACTATTGCTATCCTGAAGATAGTAGTTCCCCGCAATTTTTCTTCCGTCGCCACAACCGTACAGAGTGGAAATAAGAAGCATCATCCAAAGACTTCTGCAGGTCATTTAGTTACTCCCTTGGATTAATAATTCTAACATCACCAATAAATTTTACTGCATAAGGAACCCCGGAACTCAACCCTTTTGGCCTTCCTATGACAGTACCAATATATCGATATCAGGAATACAGCACGCCATTCCATAGGGTGAGCAAGCCAATAGTCAGCTCCATGCGAGCGCGCCAAGCGGCGCCCGGAAATTGACCAGACCACCGCGAGGGATTCCACCGTCACTGCCGTCCCGAACCTTACCTCTGGATGGCCACTGGACCTGACCGAGCTCTAGTCTGAATTCATTACAGAAGCATCATTGCCTGACAATAGTCTTCTTTCTTCTTCCACATCAAGAAATCTCTTCAATATGGCATCCTGCACCTGCTCGCTCTCTATAATAAAAACCGTATCTTCGCCGCTTTTAAAAATTGCCACTCTTGCATCCCACTCGTAACTTGTTTCTGAATCTGTATATTTGTACCTTTTGTAATTAAATTCATCGCTGAGCACTTCGCTTTCAATAGAGTACTCTAGGTAGACACGAGAGGCATCGGGATCATTAGTGAAGGTAACAAAGCCTCCGCCACATTTCCCGCAATCATTCAAACGCGCCTGGTACAGATGAGACACCATAGAGACATAAAAAAAACCATCATTTATCGACGTTTCCCTTATTCCATAATAGCTCGGAACAGGAACCATAACCTCGCCAACTGCAATGTAAATGAAGCGCTCTGGATCAATGTCGAACTGATCAGAATTAGCCTGACCAAAGCCCAGAGTCATCAGGAGCGGCAGTAGAATCCTGCCAGTCATACCGCACCTTTCTTTTTTTGATATATCTTGATCTGATCTCAACAATTACGGCGAACGCGAACTTCCACAAACACCTGCTGGTGTTGCCGCCGGCGGTGACACTTGCCGCCACCAGCGCATCAGAAGCTGTCTTGGCTCCGCCTCTCGTCAAAGTGCTCACGCCATCAACCAGCTGACACCCCTGCTCCCCTCTACGGCCTTGCTATGACAGCTTCAAAAGCGCCTCCGCTATTCAGCCCATGGAAACAGGAAATAAAATCTGAAACGCCCGCACTTTTTCCGACAACATGCCTTATCAATCGAAACGTCGCGATAACCAGCAAGCGAGAGCGGCTCTGATCTTCGATTATCGCGTGAAATAGGCCATCCCTATTTGCCTGACAAGCTGCTCCTTCCCGTCACTCCATAAAGAGCGAAATATACTCCAACAAAGACAAAGACAAAGACAAAGACAAACGTTGTAGATTTACTCATGTAATCTGGAAATTCCAAAAGAAAAGCTGCAGCAGCCATAAAAAACAGAAAACCAGATAAAATTAGCGCCACAATCCTCAGGACAGCTTTCATAACTTTCACCTGTCACCAACTATACATTCAACTGAACAATAAGTTTGGGCTCCACCCTGAAAAGTTGCCGCCCCAACACCCACCACAAGACTGGCCGCGTTGAATTTTCTAAACTGATATAGCGTTCTTAATTGACGGCGACCCGAATGATAACTTCGAGAATTACCATACGAATTTCTATTAGCCTGCCTCTGCAAGCTCGAATCTAAACATCCTGATATTTCATTTTCTGCGAAGCCAGACATGCTTAAAGAAATTCAGGTGGCACACGCATCAATCTCCACGGTGACCATGATGACGCCTTGTGGCGATCCATTCTTCGCAACAAATGGCAATGATTCAACATCACCGCGAAGGCAACATAGGCCAATAGCAAAGACATCAACCAGCAGGACAAGCCGCTCCATCCCCCATTGTCGGCGGCGCTTCCTGTCCGGAGAAATAGTCCTTGCCGCACAGGAACCCTCGTCGGATGTCCAATTCATGCGAGTCCGACTACGTCCCCTTCGCTGTTGTCGGCAACCAAAGCGGCCATTTCCAGGCTGGGCACATGTTTTCCATTGTAGCCATTTCGCTACTTTGTATATTTATCAAACCCTTTAAAGGCCTCACCTACTAACTTAAGGCCCCATAGGAAGACAATAAAAGCCAGCGAACCGAACAGAGGGATAACCCCATGATATAACATAAAAACAATAATAGAAGATACTAGAAGTGCGACCTCAGTGTATATGGAACGCAAGAAGAAAAAAGCTATTAAAGCAATCATTGGAGCACTTACAAGTGCAACAAGATTAAAATTTTCCCTGAAGGACGAAATGCGTACATCACGCGCTTTCTCGAACACCGATCTTACCATCGGATGATCCGGCGTGAATCCAGGGCTGCCAATATACTCGGAAAACTTTGCCAGTTCTTCATCAAGGTAAACCGCCCTATCTTTAGATGACAGCCTTTCCGGTATGACAAATGTCACAACCACTATGAAGAAAATAATTGCGCCAACGAGAACTCTCATTAATCCTGCCACCATGAAAACTGTGAGTTATTTGGGCTCAGATGACATCACTGTAACGTCCAACCTTTCAGCTCAAGCTGCTCTTTAAAGTCGTCCATAATAGTTAACCATACGCCTTTCTTACTTCCATAATCTATTATGACGTTAACGCTCCTCTCATCGAAACCGCTGGAAAAATACAAATAACCGTTTTCTTCTGTCAGCAAATGAACATTTATTTTGAACTCAGAACCCCTATCTGATCGCTCAAACCACTTAGTAGCGTTGGGGACTTTATACCAGCCAAGCCACTGAATATTTAGCCTATTCTTCGTTGAATACGAATACAGAAAATCAAAAAAATCCGAGTACTCAGAGCCCTCTAAACTCAACTTGATTGATTGGATTTCAGATGCCAAAGCCATAGGTGAACCGCCGAATGAGAACATAGCAACCAACGGCAGCATCCAACCTCTTAGATTCCTTTTCATCTAGCCACCTTACTGAGAAAGTCAGCTTATACCATACCTTAACTGCTGACTGACAATGTCTGCTTTTATAACTTGGTCTACGTCCTTCAAATAAGGCGAAGCGGCATAATTATCACCCCAACCAAGTATGCATCAGCGCCAATAGCCCTAATGGAAGTAGCGCTCTCGATAATCGCGAAGGATTTGGTAACCGTGCCAAGGCACGGAGTTTTTCTTAGTAGAAATTCCAGACGTCTCCTGCCGTACATTGCGACGCTGCCGGCTATTTTTCTCTTCGCCTCAGCCACACGGAGCGGCAAGAAAAGGGATGTCGAACGTAAACCATAGCTCATGATACGGGCTTCTGGGTTGAGCGGGCCATGATCCTGAAAGGGTGCATCTGCTCGCTGCCCTGCATTTCGCCTCTCTCTGCCGACCGGGGATAATGCGCTATCTCTCGTGCGGTACTCACACTCGGCTTATTGCCCTCCGGAAGAATACGGGCGGCCACTTGCCGACTCGGTTCGACTTCAAGCCCCCAATCCCTTACCATGCGCGCCGGCTTCACAACTTCAGGCTGACATGATCTATCCTTCTGCAGGGCTGGTTACGCCGCCCTAGCCCCAGATTCCCCATATTGGCCGCTGTGCCTTTATCCTGACGCGCCGCGATGCTGCACCACGCTGCTCGCGTGTTAGCCGTGCTGTTTGGCGCTGAGCTAGCGCTCTGTGAGCGCGCATTTATTGCTTTTTTCGGAAACTTTACTCATGTGGCAGACGATTCACCAGAACTGGTTTTCCAATCTGCGGGGCGATTTGCTCTCGGGGCTTGTTGTGGCGTTGGCGCTTATTCCAGAGGCCATTGCTTTTTCCATCATTGCTGGCGTTGATCCTAAAGTCGGGCTGTACGCCTCGTTCTGTATCGCTGTTGTCATCGCTTTTGTGGGTGGTCGGCCTGGCATGATTTCGGCCGCCACCGGCGCCATGGCGTTGTTGATGGTAACCCTGGTGAAGAGTCATGGGCTGGAATATCTGCTGGCCGCCACGCTGCTGTGTGGTGCGCTGCAAATCGTGGCGGGTTATCTCAAGCTGGGCAATTTGATGCGCTTCGTATCGCGTTCGGTTGTCACCGGTTTCGTCAATGCGCTGGCTATCCTGATTTTCATGGCGCAGTTGCCAGAGTTGATAAATGTTACCTGGCATGTTTACGCGATGACGCTGGCGGGCCTGGGCATTATTTATCTTTTCCCGTACCTGCCACGCATCGGCCGGTTGGTGCCGTCGCCGCTTGTTTGCATCGTCAGCCTTACCATAGTGGCGTGGTGGCTGGGCCTGGATATTCGCACCGTCGGTGATATGGGCGAGCTGCCGGATACGCTGCCGATTTTCCTGTGGCCTGATGTGCCGCTCAATCTGGAAACACTGAAGATCATTTTCCCCTATTCGGCCGCGCTTGCTGTGGTGGGCCTGCTGGAATCCATGATGACCGCGACTATTGTGGATGACATGACCGACACCACGAGTGACAAGAATCGCGAATGCAAAGGCCAGGGTGTGGCGAATATCACGGCGGGGCTGTTTGGCGGCATGGCGGGTTGCGCGATGATCGGGCAGTCGGTGATCAATGTGAAATCCGGGGGGCGCACCCGCTTGTCATGTTTTATTGCCGGCTTTGTATTGCTGGTGCTGGTTATCTTTCTGGACGATCTGGTATCGCAGATCCCGATGGCTGCGCTGGTGGCTGTGATGATCATGGTTTCTATTGGCACTTTTTCGTGGGATTCGGTGTTCAATCTGCGCAGCTATCCTCTCTCCAGCAATATCGTGATGCTGGCGACGGTGGCAGTGGTGGTGGCCACGCACAATCTGGCCTATGGCGTGCTGGTGGGTGTGCTGCTGACGGCGCTGTTCTTCGCCAACAAGATCGGCCGCTACCTTGATATGCCGTCTCACCTGGACGAGAGCGGGCGTGTGCGCACTTATGAAGTGAAGGGGCAGGTGTTTTTCTCCTCATCAGAAAAATTCGCCGCCGCATTTGATTTCCAGGAAGCGCTCGACGCTGTGGTGATCGATTTGCATGGCGCTCACTTCTGGGACATTACTTCAGTGGCGGCGCTGGACAAGGTAGTGGACCGGTTCCGCCGTAATGGTGTGGATGTGCAGGTGCTTGGGCTCAATGAAGCCAGCGCGACGATCATCGAGCGTTTCGGCAACCAGGGTGCGCCGGAGAGTGTGGCAAACGGATAACCCGCAAACGCTGGCCCGCGAGCCGGCCCGTCCTCAACAAAACCCGGCAAGGCCCGATACGGCCCGGTGAAAGCCCTAGTGAAAGCCCGGCGCATCAGCCGGGCACGTCTGTTGTTCGGCTTTCTTCACCGGCCACGCCTTCGCCAGCCATGATAGTGGCGGTGTTACCCGAGAGTGCCGCGCTCAGGCTGTAAAGTGGCGCAAACGACTCCGCCTGTGCCATCGGCCAGGCGGTGCGGTATATGCTGGAGCGGAATTTGCCGGTCAGCAGCTCACCTTTTTCAAGATCGGGAAACAACGCTGAGAGCACCCGAATCTCGCCACTGGCGATACGCTTGGCGATGTGATGTGGCCGCAACTCCTGCGGATGTCTCAATCCTGCGGCAGCCAGCAGCTCGGCCAGTGCATCCAGCGTGTTGTGATGGAAGTTCGCCACGCGCCGGGATTTATCCTCTACCACCAGTGCTTTTTGACGTCTCGGGTCTTGGGTCGCCACGCCGGTCGGGCATTTTCCAGTATGGCAGGTTTGCGCCTGGATACAGCCCACGGCAAACATGAACCCGCGGGCGCTGTTGCACCAATCGGCACCCAACGCCAGTGTGCGCGCCATGTCAAAGGCGGTGATGATCTTGCCGGATGCACCGATCTTGACCTGCTCGCGTAGCCCGATACCTACCAGCGTGTTATGCACCAGCCGCAACGCTTCCCGCAGCGGTGTGCCAACGTGATCGACGAATTCTACCGGCGCGGCGCCTGTCCCACCCTCGGCGCCATCAACCACGATGAAATCCGGCGTGATGCCTGTTTTAAGCATCGCCTTGGCAATGGCAAACCATTCCCACGGATGGCCGATGGCGAGCTTGAAGCCCACCGGCTTGCCACCGGACAACTCACGCAGCCGGGCGATAAATTCGAGCAGCTCTATGGGCGTTGTGAAGGCGCTGTGTCGAGGGGGCGAATTGCAGTCTATCCCCACCGGCACGCCGCGTGCAGCGGCGATTTCCGGGGTCACTTTTGCGCCGGGCAACATACCGCCGTGGCCGGGCTTGGCGCCTTGCGACAACTTGATTTCGATCATTTTCACATTGGTTGTGCGGGCCCGCTCCGCAAAGCGCTCCTCGGAAAAATTGCCCTCGCTGTCACGGCAACCGAAATAACCGGAGCCGATGTTCCAGATCAGGTCGCCGCCATGCTCAAGGTGGTAACGGCTGATCCCGCCTTCGCCGGAATCGTGGGCGAAGTTGCCCATCGCGGCGCCTTTGTTGAGGGCCAGCACGGCATTACCCGACAGAGCGCCAAAGCTCATGGCAGAAATATTCAGCACCGACAAGGAGTAGGGCTGCGTGCACGCCGGCCCACCTACTTGAATACGGAAATCACTGTTGCCGGGCTCGATCGGCTCCAGCGAATGGTTGATCCATTCGAAACTGGTTTGATAGACATCGCCCTGAGTACCGAAGGGTCGTTTGTCGGCCTGTTTTTTGGCACGCTGATACACTAGTGAACGGTCGGTGCGCGAGAACGGTAGTTTTTCTGTATCACTTTCAAAAAAATACTGCCGCATTTCGGGCCGTATGGATTCGAAGAAATAACGCATATTGCCAATGACCGGATAATTTCTCCGGATTGCCTGGCGAGTTTGCACCAGATCAATGATGCCACGCACCGATAGCGCGCCGAACACCAGCGCGCCGGCAAGCCACACGGGGCTGAATTCTACGGCAAGGAAGATGAACAGGCCGGTCAGTACGATCACGGCGTAGAAAACGGAATGACGAGCAGAGAAATATTGCATGCTGTAAAGTCCGAAACGGCCGGCCGCCGCTGTGCTGATAAAAAGGCTACGAGTCGTATCTTGAAGCCGCCTGCGTTTGCATCAGGCGCTGCCTGTGCCGCTTCACTCGAACATCACACTTGAGCGCCGCACTCACGGCACGGTCACCATGGCACGTTGCAGGCTGAGATCAGCATACGGGGCAGCCAGAGGTGGTGCAACACGGTCGCCTTGCATGACTGCTCCGGGAAACCCTGAGCTGCTATTGCGTTATTCTCTCGTGGCGCTTTCCTGGCGCTTTCGTGTCAATTTTTCATTGATAACGAAAGTGCTTTGATCGCTGCAAAATAGAGTGGGAATATGGCGTCATGCTTCAGGTGGTATATCGTTGCATCAGGGTCTGGGCGGATATTTTTCCAGCATCTCGGTTATCAGCTGGTCGACCAGTGCCTGCCGTGCGTCCGGGCGCATGCCCTCGGTCAGGTTGCGTCGCGCAGCGCCGCGCCAGATGGCACGCTTGTCTTCCGGGGTGACGAACTCCACCACCAGCTTGCCTTCGCGCACCTCATGGGAATCCGGTGGCGTCATCACGCCAAGCCCGAACGCACCGCGCCCGTAGCCCAGTCCGTAGGAAAAGCCAGAGCTTTCATTGCGTATTTCGGTTTCGATGTCGTAGCGAACAAGGATATCGGCATCTTCTTCCAGTGCCGGGGCCAGCCCTCGCGCTGTCAACTCGCGGTTAAGGGAGCGCTCGATGCGCGCCGCATCTAGTGTGAGATAGTCCTTGTCGTCAGTGGGCGCCATGAAGGCATAAGAGGTATAACCGGTAAAGCGGGCCTCCCGGTCGTAATCAATGATCACGCTGGCGCAGCCGGTCAGCAGCCATAGCAGGGGCAGCGCAGCGAAGGCCGCCCGCAGGAAATCCGTTCGGCGCCGCAACGCGCCCCGGCTGGTCAGGTCATGCAGCATGGCGTGCCTCCTGCATCCACTTTCACGGACCACAGCTTCGATGGATCATGGCCTTACTTTATCCCGGCCAGCTCGCCGATGAGGTAAATATTCGTGATACGAGCGTTATTGCCCGTGTTTGTGTGGCTCGGGCCCATGGGCAACTGGAGAAAAGCGCGGCTGCAACCGGCCCTCGTGGGTGATCTGCTCAACGAACATGCTCAGCGGCCGCACCCACAGGTGCTGGCCATCGCCGCACGGCCGGTATACCACCAGATGCTCCAGCGTCTCGCTGTGCTGCGCCACACCCAGCACCTCGTATAAGCCGCCTTTGTAGTGGCGGTAAAAGCCGGCGGCGCAGTCTTCTTTTTGCATTGGCTCACTCACCGCGGCGCCTCGCCGGCCTCTGCCAAATGGCTTTCTTCGCGGCACAGCGCCGTTACCTCGCGGCGCAGTATCTCGCCCAGATGGCGTACCGCCGGCCCGGCATAATCCTGATCGGTAAACACCAGGTAGAGATCGGCGAAGCGCTCTCCTCCTTCTACCGGCAATACTTTCAGCCGCCCATCGCGCAGCTCGCTGCGAATCTTTTCTTCCGGATACCAGCTGAACCCCTGGCCTTGGCAAGCCGCATGAATTGACGTGGCAAAATGACTCAGCGTCCAGCGCTGCTCGGAGCCGAGCCAACCCTCATCGGAACGACGATTGCCGGAATCACGAATGACCAGCTGCCGATGGCGGCGCAGATCGCGGAAATCCAGCGTTCGGCCAAGCTGGTGCAGCGGATGATCCGGGTGCGCGACAGGCACAAACCGCGCACGCATCAGGTGGTGCCCGAGAAAACCCGGCGGCAGGCGGCCGGCGATGGCGAGATCAACCCGCTTTTCCAGCATTGCCTCGTCGGTGCCCGTGAGGACTGTTTCGTACAGCTCCACACGGGTATCGGGAAACTGTTCGCTGAACTCCGCCAGGCAGGCCAACATCAACCAGGTGGGGAAAATCGCCTCAACGGCAATGCGAATCTCCGCCTCATGCCGCTGCGACAGATGGCTCGCCGCCTCTTCCAATGCCTGCGCCTCGCTGACCAGCGCCCGAGCACGCCGATACAGCAACTCCCCGGCCGGTGTCAGCACTGCCTTGCGGCCCTGAAGCGTAAACGCACGCAGCTCAAGGGTGGCTTCCAGCTTTTGAATGGCGTAGCTGATCGCTGACTGGCTCTTGTCCAGCGCTTCGGCAGCGGCGGCGTACCCGCCCTCGTCGACCACGGCGATCAGCGCCCGCCACTGATCCAGCGTGATTTTCGGTTCACTCATCGATATATCAACGCAACTGATATGAAGCCCGAATCTAGCGCCTTTGCCTCCTGCTGACCAGATGCAGCCTGTGGCCTGTGAAAGCCGGCGCCCTGCCTCGCTGCCGGATATCCGCACGGCAAGCAGATTGTGCTCTGAGCCGGGCAGCGGCGGCCCACCGGCTTGAGCCGGTATGGTGGTGCCGAGGCCGCTTGCAAGAGGCGGCCAGCACCAGATTCACATCACGCTTTGCTTGTCTCTCTTGTCCTGTCTCTCTTGTCTCGTCTCTCTCCTCTCCCTTCCCTCCTTTTTCTGGCCGCTCCGTTTCCAGCCGCTCCCTTCCATTGCCTCATCCCATTGCTTCATTTCACTGCTTAATCGGGCCAGCCTGATGCCGGCTATCTGGCGATGCCCACAGGTTTGAATCAGCCGCTTCGTCGGCTCTTTCCTCCGGCCCCTCCTGGCGACGAACAGATCAGTTTAATTGATAAAAACGGGCGGCAGCGCCGGGTTTTAACCGCCTGACGCTGCGGTATGCTGGCTCTACATGCTCATGAGGATAGCGAAATGGGACTGCTGGTTGATGGCAAGTGGCAAGACAAATGGTACGACACCGATAAATCTGGCGGGCGCTTCGAGCGCAGTGCAGCGCAGTTTCGCAATTGGGTCACGGCAGATGGTAGCGCCGGGCCGGATGGCGAAGGCGGCTTTCAGGCAGAGCCGGGGCGCTATCATCTGTACGTCTCGCTGGCCTGCCCCTGGGCACACCGCACGCTGATTTTCCGTCACCTCAAGGGCCTTGCCGGCATGATCGATGTCTCGGTGGTGAATCCGCTGATGCTCGATCAAGGCTGGACGCTTGATAACGATTTCGACGGCGCCACCGGCGATCAGCTGTATGGCCTGTCGCGGCTGTACGAGCTGTATCTGAAAGCCGACCCGAATTACTCCGGGCGCGTCACTGTGCCGGTGCTGTGGGATCGCAAGCGGGAAACCATCGCCAGCAATGAATCGGCAGATATCATCCGCATGTTCAATAGCGCTTTCGACGGTGTTGGCGCAACAGCGGGAGATTATTATCCCGAGGCACTGCGCGAGCAGATTGATGCCGTCAATGAATGGGTTTACGACGAGGTGAACAACGGCGTTTACAAGGCCGGTTTTGCCACCAGCCAGAAAGCATATGATGACGCGGTCACCACGCTGTTCGCGGCGCTGGATCGCCTGGAAGAACGCCTTGCCGGGCAGCGCTATCTGGTGGGTGAGCAGCTCACCGAAGCAGACTGGCGGCTGTTTACCACGCTGGTGCGTTTTGATCCGGTGTACGTCACGCACTTCAAGTGCGATCGCCGCCGCATCACTGATTACCCGAACCTGATCAATTACGTCCGTGACTTGTATCAGATGCCCGGCATCGCGGAAACGGTGAACCTTGCGCATATTCGCCACCATTATTTCCGCAGCCATCCAACCATCAACAAGTACGGTATTTTGTCCATCGGCCCGGAAACGACCTTCGACCAGCCCCATGATCGTGACCGTTTTCGCGCCGGCAGTTAGGAGGCATTCTCATGACTGTACGCACACTGCGTTCCATTATTCCCGGCATGAATACCAGCGACGGCGCCGGTGTGCGCCTGCGCCGCACCCTTGGGCAATCGCAGGTGGCACGGCTTGATCCGTTCCTGATGCTGGACGAGTTTTCTTCTGACGACGCGGCAGACTACATCGCCGGCTTTCCATCGCACCCGCATCGTGGCTTCGGGACGGTCACTTATATGCTGGATGGCCACATGCTGCATGAGGATCATCTGGGCAACCGCGGTGATCTGACGCCAGGCGCGGTGCAATGGATGACAGCTGGCCGGGGCATCATTCACTCGGAAATGCCACAGCAAAAGGAAGGGCGCATGCGCGGTTTTCAGTTGTGGCTGAACCTGCCTGCCAGGGACAAGATGAAGCCGGCCTCTTACCGCGATATTCCCGCCGAGCAGATTCCGGTAGTGACGCGCCCGGACGGCGCCGAAGTGAAAGTGATTGCCGGCCGCCTGGATGATGTGGCCGGGCCGATCAACGGCGGCGAGAGCAGCATGGCCACTGATCCGCTGTACTGGGATGTGGGCCTGCGCCCCCGCGCACAGGTTTCGCTGCCGGTGCCGGCCACGCACAATGCGTTTATCTATGTGTTCGAGGGCAGCCTGCGAGCAGGTGAGCGCGATGTGCCCACACATAGCGCGGCGATTCTCGGCGATGGTGATACGTTGCAGGCCGTAGCCGGCAGCGACGGCGCTCGCTTTCTGTTGTTGGCGGGCAAGCCGCTGCGCGAGCCGGTGGTGCAGTATGGCCCGTTCGTGATGAATACCCGCGAGGAAATCGAGCAGGCACTGGCCGATTACCGCGACGGCACGCTGGCGACACCCGCCTGACGCGGCAGGCTGCCGCGCCCCATTGCGCAGGCTCACTGCACAGGCTCATTGCGCAGGATAGCCCGGCTCTGACGGGCTCTGCCCGCGCAGCGGTGAGTAAAGGCGCCGAAGCAGGAAGCCGGGCGTTAGAGTACCGAACGCAGAAGCAGAGGGGCAGAAAGGGAATGTGAAAGGTGAGCTCCATGTTGGCCAGATTGCCTGATGCGGGCTGCGCTCGAACTCCCTGTCATCATCCCGCCAAGGGCAAGCGAGCGGCGGCGCCGCACGATACACCTTCTATGACAGGCCCGGAGAAGTGCATTCGCTCTGCAGCTGAAAGCCCACCACCTGGTGGGCTTTCAGCTTCTGGAGTGGATTCGCTGATTCTGCCGCATCAAGCGCTTCCGCCTTCCCACAGGGAGCGGGTCAGCTCGGCAGCGGGCATCGCCTTGCAGCCTGATGCGTTTTGCCCGGCCCAGAGCGAGGTAAAATCGCCGCTTCCCTGCTTTTCGGCGGCAGCGCGCAATGGCGCAAGCGCCGCTGATGCCAGCGGAAACGCCGGCGGCAGATCGCTCATGGGGCCCAGCTCACGCATCAGCCGATTGACGATACCCCGCGCAGGCCGGCCGCTGAACAGATTAGTCAGCGCAGTGTGCCGGGCAGCATCGCTCATGAGCGCGGCACGATGCAGCGCACTGGTGTTGGCTTCAGGGCAGCAGAGATATGTCGTGCCCAGCTGCACCGCAGAGGCACCGGCCGCCAGCGCCGCACGCACGCCTTGCGCATCGGCAATGCCCCCGGCAGCTATCACCGGCACGCTGACGGCCGCCGCGATCTGTGGCACCAGCGCCAACGTGCCGACTTGCGTGGTCACATCATCGCTCAGGAACATGCCCCGGTGCCCGCCGGCTTCACTGCCCTGAGCAATGATTGCATCCACACCGCGCTCGGCCAGCCAGAGCGCCTCCGCCACGGTGGTGGCGGTAGACCAGACGCGGCTACCCCAGCCCTTCACACGCTCAAGCAGTTCGGGTTCTGGCAGGCCGAAATGAAAGCTCACCACAGGTGGCGCAAAGGGCGCCACGATATCGGCCTGCGCATGGCTGAAAGGTTGCCGCACTGGTGCGCTGCTCGCCGCATCGGCATCCAGCCCGAGCTCGGCATAATAAGGCCGTAACGCGTCACGCCAGCGCTGCTCGCGCCCGGCATCGGGCGTTGGCGGCTGATGACAGAAAAAATTGACGTTGTAAGGGCGCCCGCTACTGGCGAGACGAGCCAGAGAGGCCGCCAGCACCTCGGCAGATAACAATGCACACGGTAACGAGCCAAGCCCGCCGCCTTCGCCTACCGCGAGCGCCATTTCCACACCCTGAGCGCCCGCCATAGGGGCCTGGATGATGGGGAGCGGTGTGTCTGTGACATTGTTCAAGGTCATCTCTGATCTCCGTGCTACGGAGGAAGTGAACGGCATGCTGGCCAACTCTTGCGTCGCAGCCAGTGGCGGTGTTCTCACTTGCGGGATCGTTTCTTTATTGATCCTGCGGTATTGATCCTGCGGCCGCCTTGGTAAAACCCTCCCGGTTTGAAGTCAGCGGCAAAGTGGCGTCTGGTAAAAAGTCTCTTTATCAATTAATTCTACCAACGGCCTCTACCAACCATCTCCACCAAAGATATCCAGCAGCGATATCTGCCATCAGAGCCTGCCAAAGACACCAGCCAAAAGCGATATCGATATCGAAGTTTTTACAGAAGAATCCGCCGCACGTACAGAGGGTAAAAATCTGTTCAGCGCTGCACTCCCCGGGGTGAGAACACCTCTGTGGCACTTATGGGCGTGCATCTTGCGATATCGAAGGCACGATAGCGCCGGATTCTTTCTATAAAAGCCGCCTCTTCACACAAGCGCTCCGGTTTCAAAACAGCGATGCCATCGCCTTTGATCTGATAAACGCGTTCAAAAAAACCCGGCGCTGCGCTCTGATGGCTAATATTTCTTCTGGCACTCATGAGTTCCTCCTTGAATTGCACTTAGCTATTCCAGAAAAACCATACTTGAGAAAATTCACGAACAAAATCGAGTCAGCACGAAGCCATGCCTCTCCTGCCGTTTTTTTCGCATCTCCCTGCGCATCTCCCTGCGCCTTTCATCGTGTCTTTTATCGCGTGTCTCACACTCCTGACGTTGTTGTTAATTCCACACACCTGCGGTTGTTATTCAGTATCTTCAATCGACAACCCGCGTGTCGCCGTATCGAGCGAGCTGAGGCTGGTTTCGGCGCCGAGCTTGATCATCAGCCGCAGGTCGTTCGGGGCATCGGCGTGCAGCATGGCGTCTTCGTAGGTGATCTCGCCTTGGGTGTAGAGATCGTACAGTGCCTGATCGAAGGTCTGCATACCCAGATCGCGGGATTTTTTCATCAGCTCCTTGAGCAAATGCACCTCGCCCTTGCGGATGTGATCGGCCATCAAGGGGGTGTTGAGCAGCACTTCGATGACCGCTCGCCGACCTTTGCCATCGGGTGTTGCGATCAATTGCTGCGCCACGATGCCGCGCAGGTTCAGCGACAAGTCCATATAGAGCTGGCCATGCCGGTCTGCCGGGAAAAAGTGAATGATGCGATCCAGCGCCTGGTTGGCGTTGTTGGCGTGCAAGGTAGCCAGGCACAAGTGGCCGGTTTCGGCGAATGCGATGGCGTAATCCATCACTTCGCGGGAACGAATCTCACCGATCAGAATAACGTCCGGCGCCTGCCGCAGTGTGTTTTTCAGGGCAACCTCGAACGATTCGGTATCCAGCCCCACCTCGCGCTGCGTCACGATGCAACCCTGATGCTGGTGGATGAATTCGATCGGGTCTTCGATAGAAATGATATGGCCTTTGGAGTTTTTATTGCGATGGCCGATCATCGCCGCCAGTGAGGTGGATTTACCAGTGCCCGTGGCACCGACAAAAATCACCAGGCCGCGTTTTGTCATCGCCAGATCCTTGATGATCGGCGGCAATCGCAGCTCATCCACTGCCGGAATCTTGACCTCGATGCGGCGGATCACCATGCCTACCAGGTTACGCTGGTAAAAAGCACTGACCCGAAAGCGACCGATGCCCCGGGCAGAAATGGCAAAGTTGCACTCCTTGCTCTCGATGAATTCCTTGCGCTGCTTTTCATTCATGACGCCAAAAACAATGTCCCGCGTCATGTCGGGCGTCAGCGCAGTTTTTGTGACGGGCACGACTTTGCCATGAATCTTCATCGACGGCGGCACACCCGCCGTGATGAACAGATCCGACCCGTTTTTTTGCGCCATGATGCGCAGTAGCTCTTCGAATTCCATCGTCTTTATCCGTGTTGGCCGGCCGCTTTATCAGAATGCATCCGGCGTCTTTGCTTTTTCCCTGGCCGATTCGCGTGAAATAAGCCCTTTTTGCACCAGGCCCTGCAAGCACTGATCCAGGGTTTGCATACCCAGCCCTGCACCGGTCTGAATGGCAGAATACATCTGCGCCACTTTATCTTCGCGGATCAGGTTACGAATTGCCGGGGTGCCGATCATGATTTCGTGTGCCGCCACACGCCCGCCGCCATTTTTCTTCAAAAGAGACTGGGAGATCACCGCCTGCAACGATTCCGACAGCATGGAGCGCACCATGGATTTCTCTTCGGCCGGGAACACGTCCACCACCCGGTCGATGGTTTTGGCTGCGGAGGTGGTGTGCAGGGTGCCGAACACAAGGTGTCCGGTTTCCGCCGCAGTAAGCGCGAGGCGAATGGTTTCCAGGTCACGCATCTCACCCACCAGAATGATATCCGGGTCTTCCCGCAGGGCGGAGCGCAGGGCTTCGGCAAAGCCGAGCGTGTCACGATGCACTTCCCGCTGGTTCACCAGGCATTTTTTCGATTCGTGCACGAATTCGATCGGGTCTTCGATGGTGAGGATATGCTCGTAGCGCGTGTTGTTGATGAAGTCGATCATCGCGGCAAGCGTGGTGGATTTACCCGAGCCGGTCGGGCCAGTGACCAGCACGATGCCACGTGGCGTTTCTGCGATCTTCTGAAACACCTTGCCCATCCCCAGATCTTCCATGGTCAGCACTTTGGAGGGAATGGTACGAAATACCGCGCCGGCACCACGGTTCTGGTTGAACGCGTTGACCCGGAAACGGGCCACGCCGGGCACCTCGAACGAGAAGTCGGTTTCCAGAAATTCCTCATAATCCTTGCGCTGCTTGTCGTTCATGATGTCGTAGATCAGCGCGTGGACTTCCTTGTGCTCCATCGGCGGCAAGTTGATGCGGCGCACATCGCCATCCACCCGGATCATGGGCGGCAAACCGGCAGAAAGGTGCAAGTCGGATGCGCCGTTTTTGGCACTGAAGGCAAGCAGTTCGGTAATATCCATGATTGATTCTTATACCTTGGCGGGTTGCGGGGTCTTCTATCTGCCCCCTGAGCCTGCGGGCGGCTTTTGTTATGATGGCCTGCCCGGCAAGGGTAGCGAATACTGAGCGCGCCCCGTCACACTCAGAAAAAACGCTTAGGCCGGCTTACGTTACCCCGTCGCCGTACACGGTTCAATAATGGATGCTTTCCCTTGGACGCACTGCAACACCGCCTTGACGCTCTGCAGCAACGCATCCGGCAAAGCCGGGAGGCCGCTGGCCGCGCGGCTGATACGGTAACACTGCTGGCGGTCAGCAAGACGCGCTCGGCGGCAGAAATTCGTGCGCTGGCCACGCTCGGCATCACTGATATCGGCGAAAACTACCTCCAGGAAGCGCTGGCAAAACAGGCAGAGCTGGCCGATCTGGCGCTGACCTGGCATTTCATTGGCCCGATTCAATCCAACAAGACCCGCGATATCGCCAGCCACTTCAATTGGGTGCATTCGGTAGACCGGGCCCGGATTGCCCACCGGCTGAACGACCAGCGCCCCACCGGCCTGCCGCCGCTGAACGTGTGCATTCAGGTGAATGTGGACGACGAGCGCAGCAAGAGCGGCGTGTCGCTCGCCGAGGTGCCGGAGCTGGCCGCTGTGATCGCTGCCCTGCCGCAGCTGCGCCTGCGCGGGATGATGGCGATTCCGCGCGCCGATGCCGCCGACGGCGGCCGCGCTGCCTTTCGCACGCTCGCCATGACACTGTCACAATTGCGTCATACCATACCCGCCCTGGATACCCTGTCGATGGGCATGAGCGGGGATTTCGAGGCAGCCATTGCCGAAGGCGCCACGATAATCCGACTCGGCACTGCGCTATTCGGCCCGCGCCCTGGCCGGGCATAAGCGCTTGTTTGCCACCCGCACCCCGCAGACGCAGCCGCCCTTCATGGGCCTTTTAAGGAGAGTGACATGGCCCAGCAAGTGATCGGTTTCGTCGGTGCCGGCAATATGGCCGCCAGCCTGGTTGGCGGCATGATCGCCAAGGGCATTCGCCCGGCACGCATCTGGATGAGCGACGTTTCCGAGCAGCGGCTGACCGATCTGGCCCGCCAGCACCGGGTGCATGTGACGGCGCGCAACGAAGAGATTGCCGAGCGCTGTGATGTGCTGGTGCTGGCCGTCAAGCCGCAGCTGATGGCGGAGGTTTGCGCGGGCCTGAAAGCACAGTTTGGCGACCGCACGCCATTGATCATTTCCATCGCTGCCGGCGTCACGGTGGACAATCTGCGCAGCTGGCTGGGCGACGTGCCGGTGATCCGCACCATGCCCAACACGCCGGCGCTGGTGCAGGCCGGGGCCACCGGCCTGTATGCCGGGGCCGGCGTGACCGAAGAGCATCGCCAGCTGGCCAGCCAGATCATGGCCAGCGTCGGCCTCACGTTCTGGTTTGAGCAGGAGAGCGAGCTGGATGCAGTGACTGCCGTTTCCGGCTCCGGCCCGGCGTATTTTTTCCTGTTGATGGAAGCCATGATCGAGGCCGGCGAACAGCTGGGTCTGAGCAGCCACACGGCGCGGCAGCTGGTGCTGCAAACCGCCTGGGGCGCCGCACAGCTGGCGATCACCAGCGAGCAAGCCCCGGCAGCGCTGCGCGAGCAGGTCACCTCGCCTGGCGGCACCACCGCCGCTGCGCTGGACGTGTTCGAAAAAGCCGGCCTGCGCAAGCTGGTGGACGATGCCCTGACAGCGGCCCGTGATCGTGCGCGCGAGCTTGCAAAATAGCCGGCTGCCCTGATACTACACTGCATCATGTGGCGCCTGCGGGCGCCGTCCGCTTTCAACGCCCCGGCGGGCCCGGCTCGGCCGTGCCCGCTTGCCGGCCGCACGTCAGGAGTCACCCATGAATACACAGGGAGCCTTCACCTTCCTGCTCAGCACCGTCGTCGATCTTTATGTCTTCGTGCTGTTGACCCGCTTCATCCTGCAATTGGTGCGTGCCGATTTCTATAACCCGATATCCCAGTTTGTGGTGAAAGCCAGCAACCCGGTGCTGGTGCCGCTGCGCAAGCTGGTGCCGGCACGGGGCAATCTGGATCTGGCTGCGATCATCGCGGTGCTGATACTGGTCATCGGCAAGACGTATCTGCTGCTGATGCTCAGTGGCGCGGGCAGCCTGCCGCCCGCAGCGGCGATGGTGCTCTATTCCCTGCGCTCCCTGGCCGGGCTGCTGCTGAACTTTCTGTTTTTTGCGGTGCTGGTGCGAGTGATTTTGAGCTGGGTAGCGCCAGACCCCTACAACCCGTTCACCGCCATCATGATCCAGATTACCGAACCCGTGATGGCGCCGGTGCGCCGCATTCTCCCGCCCATGGGCGGCCTGGATCTGAGCCCGCTGATCGTGCTGCTGGGCATCCAGTTCCTGATGGTGTTGTTCCTGGGCTAAGGCGATGGCGCTGTTTCGTCAAGACGGGCGGGACATTGTGCTCGACTGCTATCTTCAGCCCCGCGCCAGCCGCACCGAAATTGTGGGTGAGCACGATGGCGCCCTGAAGATCCGCATCAGTGCGCCGCCAGTGGATGGCGCGGCCAACGCCGAGCTGATCGCTTTTCTGGCCAAGCTCTGCAAGGTGGCCAAGCAGCAAGTCACCATCGAATCCGGTGCCACCGGGCGCCGCAAGCGCGTGCGCATCGGCGGCATCAGTGATATTCCTGCGGCGCTCGCCGGCAAGCCCTGATACGCCGGGCCCGCCCGCCGCTCAGAGCACTTCCAGCCGGGCGTACTGGCTGACCAGCCACTTGCTGCCGGCGCCGTCGAAATTGATCTGCAAGCGCGCATTGGGCCCCTGGCCCTCAAAATGCAGAATCGTGCCCTCGCCGAATTTGGGGTGCATCACGCGCATCCCGAGGCGATAGCCGCCCACCTCTTCACCGCGCACAGGGCTGCCACTGGACACTGCCACCGGCCGCGCCATGCCGCCTCGCATGCGCACCTCTTCCACCAGCGCGGGCGGGATTTCGCGCAAAAACCGCGAGGGCGCGTTCAGGGTTTCATTGCCGTGCAGGCGCCGGCTCTCGGCGTAGGTCAGGTATAGCTGGCGCATGGCGCGGGTGATGCCCACATAACAAAGCCGCCGCTCCTCCGCCAGCCGGCCCGGCTCATCGGCCGACATCTGGTGCGGGAACAGCCCTTCTTCCATGCCGGCCATGAACACCACCGGAAACTCCAGACCCTTGGCCGAGTGCAGCGTCATCATCTGTACGGCATCATCGTGCTCACCTGCCTGCCCCTCGCCGGCCTCCAGCGCCGCATGATCCAGGAAGGCGAGCAGCACATCGGCGCCATCTTCCACATCTTCATCGCCGAATTGCCGGGTGGCAGTCACCAGCTCGCGCAGGTTTTCCACCCTTTGCTGGCCTTTCTCGCCCTTCTCGTTGGCATGAAATTCCAGCAGGCCGGAGGCCGCGAGCATGTGCTCGGTGCGCTCCCACAGTGCCAGGCCCTCGGTCTCTTTTGTCAGCCGTTCGATCAGCCCGACGAACACGCCCAGCGCGCTCGCTGCCCGACCGGGTAGCGAGCCGTCGCTGATCATCTGGATGATCGTGCGCCACATGCTCTGATTGGTCTGCCGGGCGCGCTCGCGCACGGCTTCCAGTGTCTTTTCGCCGATCCCGCGCGTGGGGGTGTTCACCACCCGCTCGAATGCCGCATCGGCATCGCGGTTGACCAGCAGGCGCAGATAGCTCAGCGCATTGCGGATCTCCGCACGCTCGAAAAACCGCTGGCCGCCGTAGATGCGATAAGCAATGCCCGCTTGCAGGAACGCCTCTTCCAGCACCCGCGACTGGGCGTTGGAGCGATACAGCACCGCCATCTCGCTGCGAACGAGCCCGTCTTGCTGAAGCTTTTGCACCCGTGCGGCAATAAAGCGTGCTTCATCCACTTCATTGAAGCCGCTGTAGACACGGATCGGCTCGCCCTCGCTGATCTCCGTCCACAGCTCCTTGCCCAGCCGGTCGCTGTTGTAGGAGATGACGGCGTTGGCGGCTTGCAAGATAGTGCCGGTGGAGCGGTAGTTCTGCTCCAGCCGGATCGTGCGCAGGCCGTCGAAATCCCGGGCCAGGCGCTGGATGTTTTCGATCTTGGCGCCGCGCCAGCCATAGATGGCCTGATCATCGTCACCGACGATGGTGACGGCGCTACCGCCGCCGGCCAGCAGTTGCAGCCAGGCATACTGGATGGCGTTGGTATCCTGGAATTCGTCCACCAGAATATGGCGGAAACGCCGCTGATAGTGGCCACGCAGCTCGTCGTTATCGCGGATCAGCTCCAGCGCCCGCAACAGCAACTCGTTGAAATCCACCAGCCCGCCCCGGGCACAGGCCTCTTCGTAGGTGGTATAGATCTTCTGCATGGTCTGGAGGAACAGATCGCCCCCCGGCTCCATGTGGGCGGCACGCAGGCCCTCATCTTTCTGGCTGTTGATAAACCACTGCGCCTGGCGCGCCGGCCAGCGCTGTTCATCCAGCCCCAGCTCGCGAAGGGTGCGCTTCACCAGCCGCAACTGATCGTCGGAATCGAGAATCGTGAAGCCGTCCGGCAGCCCGGCTTCCTGCCAGTGGGCGCGCAACAGGCGGTGGGCAATGCCGTGAAAAGTGCCCACCCACATGCCCGAGGCCGGCATCCGCAGCAGCTGTTCGATACGCCCGCGCATCTCGGCGGCCGCCTTGTTGGTGAAGGTGACGGCCAGAATGCCGTACGGCGATGCCTGCTCGGTGGCGACCAGAAAGGCGATACGATGTACCAGCACGCGGGTTTTGCCGGAACCGGCACCGGCCAACACCAGCAGATACGGGTCATCCGCCGCCACCGCATCGCGTTGCGCCGGATTGAGCCCGTCGAGAAGTTCGTCTAGAAGGTCTGTCGCATCATTCATGGGGCAGGGATTCTAGCCGGTTATTGGTGCAGCGTCGCCCCGCCGGCAGCCGGGGCGGACCAGGGTCACGCTACCGACATTTTGATGCCCGCCGGGGTTGCGGCTGGCGCAAAGCATGATTTACTGACATAACTGCAAGTTAAAGTGCCACTATTCGACAACAACAGGCCGCCCCTCACATGGCCAGGCACCACAAGAAGCCGAGGGGCCGTTGATGAACATGACGCGGGAAGGGGGATGCGTGTCGACTGATTCCAGGCATTCATCGCCAGCGGGGGAGCGCTTCGGCAGCTCGGCCCGGCTGCTGGTGCAGGCTTTGCCAGCACTGAACATTGCCGAGCCCATCGCCGCCTGGCTGCTGGTATGGCTCTACCGAGGCGCCGCCACGCCACTGTGGCAACTGCTCGCCTGGGCGGCGCTGGTGTCCGCAGTCGCTTGCCTGAGAGCGCTGGCGATCCGCCGGCTGCGCCAGCCAGAGATATCCATCGCACGCTTGCGGGGCCTGCACCGGTACCTCATGTGGGCGCTGGCCATCAATGGTGCGCTGTTTGGAGCAGCGCTGGTATGGCTGAACCCCGCTTCCGCGATACTGCTGCCCGATTACGCCGCGACCCAGACTCTGGCCGCCACACTGGTGCTTGGCCTGACCGTCATCGTGATCGCCTGCGCTGCGGTATATCCTACCGGCGCTCTGACGTATACGCTGGCAGCGCTGCTACCGCTCGCCCTGCATCTGTGGTTCGCCTCGCCCGCTTTTCAAGGAGCGGCGCTGGCGCTGGGGCTGTACCTGGTCTGTACTATGCTGGCCATACAGCGCCTTTATCAGAGCATTGGCGGCACCCTGGGGCTGGCGCTCCGCAACCGGGCGCTGTATCGCCGCCTTGCCGCCACCCGTGCCGAAGCGCAAAGCCTTGGCAAAAAACTGGCGCAAGAGATCGAAGAGCGCCGGCAGGCACGCGAGCGTTTGCAGCAATCCCGCGAACAGCTCGAAAGTACTGTGCGCGAGCGCACCCGGGAGCTGGAGCAGATGAACGCACAGCTCATCGCCACCAGCCAGCGGCTGCAGCTGGCATTGGAAGCCAGCAACATTTGCCTGTGGGACTGGGATCTGGTGTCCGGCGAAACCTTCAATTCCAATTTTGCCCGGCTGCTGGGCTTTGACGGCGAGCCGACCGGCAATCTGGTCGATGACCTGCGCACGCAAGTGCACCCGGATGATTTTCTACTGATCCGGAAAGCGATGGTCGCGCACTTCAAGGGGCTCACCAATCAGTATCAGGTGGTTTACCGCATGCGCCACGCGGATGGCCGCTGGCACTGGATCGAAGACGAAGGCCGCGTAGTGGCGCGCACACCGCAGGGGCGGGCCGCAAGAATGATCGGCACCCGGCGGGATATCACCGAAGACCGCGAAGCGCGAGAGCAATTCCGGCTGGCGGCCACGGTGTTTGAAAATGCCTCCGAGGGCATTTTCATCTTCGACCCGGCGTTCCGCTTCCTCACGGTCAACGATTGCTTTACCCGCATCACGGGCTACCTCGACAAGGAGGTGCTGGGCCATTCGGTGATGGAAATCGGCAACATGCCGGAAAACGAAAAGCTCTACCACGATATTCACGCCGCGCTCCAGGTGGAGGGCTTCTGGGAAGGCGAACTGATGGAGCGGCGCAAAAGTGGCGAGCGCTATCCCGAGTGGCTACAGATCAGCGCGGTATACGATGAATCCGGGCGGCTGACTCACTATGTGGGCATGTTCTCCGATCTGACCGCACGCAAGGAAGCCGAGGAGCGCGTGCAGTTTCTCTCCAATTTCGATCGCCTCACCGGCTTTGCCAACCGCAACCAGTTCCGCGAGCGATTACAGCGTTCGCTCACGCTGGCCCGACTGAATCGCAAAAAAGTAGCACTGGTATTTCTTGATCTGGATCGCTTTCGCCCGATCAATGATTCGCTCGGCCACGAAGTCGGCGATCGCTTGCTGAAACTGGCCGCCGAGCGCCTGCGCGGCTGTGGTTTCAAGGAAGAACAGCTGGCCCGTGTCGGCGGTGATGAATTCACCTTGATCATCGAGCATTACGACGACCCGGCCAGCCTTGAGCAGGCCTGCGCAAAACTCATCAATGCCATGCGCCGGCCGTTTCATTTTGATCAGCATGAGCTGCTGCTGGGCGCCAGCGTGGGGATCAGCGTATTCCCCGATACCGCGCAGGATATACAGACACTGATCAATCAGGCTGATCTGGCCATGCATCAGGCAAAGCGTGCCGGTGGCAACAATTTCCAGTTTTATTCCAGCGATATGCGCGTCGCTTCCGTGGAGCAGCTGGCGCTGGAAACCAGCTTGCGCAAAGCGATTTTCAAGAACGAATTCGTGGTGCATTACCAACCGAAAATGGATCTGGCACGCAATCGCATCACCTCGGCAGAGGCATTGGTGCGCTGGCAGCACCCGACCATGGGCCTGTTGCCGCCAAAGGATTTTATTCCGCTGGCGGAGGAAACCGGCCTGATCAGTGCCATTGGCGAGCTGGTACTGGAGCGCTCCTGCCGCCAAGCAATGCAGTGGCACGAACGCGGGCTGGGCGATATCTGCATTTCCGTGAATTTGTCCGCGCACCAGTTCCGCAAGGGCAATGTGCTGGAGATTATAGATCGGGTGCTGCGCACCACCGGCCTGCCGGCACAGTTGCTTGAGCTGGAGCTGACGGAGAGCCTGATCATGGAAGATCTGGATAAAAATATCGCGCTGCTTCGGGAGCTGCGGGCACGCGGTATCTCACTGTCGCTGGATGATTTCGGCACCGGTTATTCATCACTGAGTTACCTCAAGCGCTTTCCCATCGACACGCTCAAGATCGACCGCTCGTTCATTACCGAGCTGGATCAGAATCAGGACGACGCCGCGATCACACGCGCCATTATCGACATGGCGCACAGCCTGAACTTGCGGGTGGTGGCCGAAGGAGTGGAAACCGAATCTCACCTGGAAATTCTGCGCGACATGGGTTGCGACAGTATTCAGGGCTTTCTGGTCAGCCGGCCGGTGCCGGCACCGGAGCTGCTGGCACTGCTGGAGACGCAGCGTCAGGCGCGGGCCTGACGGCGCTCAGGCCGTCTGGAAATCCAGTGGATGGATGTGGTCCAGGTTCAGCGTGCTTGCGGCTACCCAGAGGTCGCATTGATCCTGCATCGCCAGCCAGCTTTCCGGGGAACGCCCCAGCACGCGGGCAAGCCGCAGCGCCATCTCCGGGCTGATCGCGCTATTGCTCTGGAGAACGCGTGACAAAGTGGACGCCGCCACATCCAGGTGTGCCGCCAGTTGCCGCTGACCCACACGGACCACCGATGCCTCGCCTGCCCTCTCAAACGATGCAAACGAAAACCGGGGAGGTCCATGTCATCAATACAGGCGGCGGTCTCCAACGCGGCCAATTGCAGACGCAATCGCTTGGCATGCGATTCCTGGATGCCGGCCTTGTTGCCTGAGCGATAGAACCGTAGCAGTCCCTTGTGACGGCTCGACTGAATCCTGTACACACCTTGGCATGTTGCGCACCACGCAACATGCCAAGGTGCGCAACCGGCTTTCAGAGCCCCAGCAACACCGTCGCCAGGCCAAAATAGATCATCACGCCACTGACATCGGCAATGGTGGTGATCAACGGTGTGCTGGCGGTGGCGGGGTCGAATTTCAGCCTGTCGAGCAGGAACGGCAAGCCCATGCCGATCAGGCTGCCGACCATGACCACCAGCACCATGGTCAGCGCCACCACCAGGGCGATATCCAGCCCGACACGAAAAATACCGACAATCATCACGGTGGCGGCCATGGTCAGCCCCAGGGCACCGGCTACCAGAATCTCGCGCCCGAGCAGCTTGCCCCAGTCACGGGCAGTCACATCACCGGTGGCCAGGCCGCGCACCATCAGCGTGGCTGACTGGGCGCCCGCGTTCCCGGCACTCGCCACCAGCAGCGGCATGAAAAACAACAGCGCGATGTGCGCAGAGATGGTTTCCTCGAAGAATGCGATCCCCGCGCCGGTGAAAATATTGCCGAACACCAGCACCACCAGCCAATGCACTCGCGAGCGATACAAGGACAGCGGCGAGGCGTCACGCAGGCTGGTTTCCAGGCGGCCGACGGTGGCGCCCTTGTGCATGTCTTCGGTGGCTTCGGCTTCCGCAACATCCATGGCGTCGTCGTAGGTCACGATGCCCACCAGCGTGTTGTCACTATTGAGGATCGGCAACGCCAGCAAGTCATAACGGGAGATCAGCCGGGCGACTTCTTCTTGTGGCGCCTTCACATCGGCGGCGACCACGTCGCGCTCCATCAGATCATCCACCTTCGCCGATGGCACCGCGAGAATCAGTTGCCGCAGCGAGATCACGCCCTGGAGCCGGTGGTCTTGATCCAGGACAAATGCCTGATAGATGGTTTCCTTGTCGGGCGCGGTCAGGCGCAGGGTTTCCAGCGCGGCGGCCACGGAAAGCCCGGCTGACACAGAGGCATAATCGGAGGTCATCAGCGCGCCAGCGGTGCCCTCTTCATAGCTCGCCAGGCGGCGCAGATCTTCCCGCTCCTTGCGCGCCAGACGGGTAAACAACCGCCGCCGTATCGCATCATCGAGCACCTTGAACAGATCCGCTCGTTCATCGGATGGCATTTTCGTGACCATCGCCGTGAGCGCATCCGGCGGCAGCCGCGAGGCAATTTGTTGCTGCATTTGCAGCGACAGATAACCGAAGGTTTCAGCCCGCTTTTCCAGCGGCAACGCCATCAGCAGCTCGACTTCAAGCTCGGGCCGAACCTGCTGGATAAAATCCGCCACATCAGCCGGATTCAATTCTGCAGCACGTTCGGCAATGGCCTCCCGTTCATCACGGGCGACAGCATCGTTTAGCGCACGAACAAGTTCTTCAACGGTCATGGCTCGCCTCTCTACACACTGTGAGAGCGTGCGGCGAGCCTGCGGGCGTCAGCGCCGAGGCAGGGGCAGCACACGCTCCGCGGCAGCGCGGATTGCGTTGGTTGCTGGATAAGGTCGACTGGACGGGTCCATAAATCTGTTTAAGCAGTTTGGGCGTGCGAACCTTAATGGAGAACGGATAACGGAGCAACCGGGCCAGCAAGGGACTGAGGCAATTTCATGCTTGTCCGGCGGCCGGGCATCAGACGGGCCCGGACGGCTGCACCCGCGTCACGATACGGCGCCCAAAGCGCCGCCCGCGCCGGGATTCGATCCGGCACCATCGCGCTGAACGTCAGCTCTGACAATTTGCACGCAACATGGCGAACGATCCGGGCTCAAGGCCGGGCAGGCTCGGGCGGCCTGGTAATGCGCTCGATCACCGGATCACCCACCTGCCAGCCGCCACCCAGCACAGCCGCCAGCTGTGCAGCGGCCTGGAGCTGATCGCTGATGATGTTCAGCCGGGCGCGGCGGGCATCGAGCGTCAGGTTTTGCGCGTTGGCAACTTCCAGAAATGTGACCATGCCGGCGCGATAGCGATTGTTGATGACGCGCTCGTTTTCCTCCGCCAGCTCGATCAGCGCCTCCTGCTGTGTGGCTTTTTCCGCGAGAATCTGGAGCGCGGCCAGCGCATCTTCCACGTCGCGCAGGCTGTCGAGCACGGTCTGGCGATAATTTGCCACATGTTCATCGTACTGCGCCACGGCGATATCGCGGGTGGCGCGGCGGCGGCCGCCATCGAACAGGGTCAGCGCCAGCGACGGGCCAACCGACCAGACACGCTGGGGGGCGTCGAACAGCCCGGAAAACGTATCGTCCTGCACGGCGCCGAAGGCGCTCAGGGTCAGATCCGGCAGCCAGGCAGTTTCGGCCACGCCGATGCGGGCATTGGCGGCGGCCACGCGGCGCTCGGCGATCACTACATCCGGGCGCCGGGCAATCAGCACCGAAGGCAGCGCAGCGGGCAGCACCGGCAGTGCCGGCAAGGTGTCGGAATCCGGCAGCCCGAATGCCACCGGCGCCACGCCGAGCAAGGCGGCCAGGGCGTTTTCTTCCTGGGCGCGCTGGCGTTGCAGATCGTACATTTGCGTGCGCAGGGATTGCCGCTGGGTTTCTGCCTGGATCACATCCGAGCGCGACACGATACCGGCGTTGTACTGGTTACGCGTCAGCTGGGCGGAGCGGTCGAACGCCTCGATGCTCTGCTCAAGAATCTCACGCTGCTGATCCAGCGTGCGCAGGCGAATGTAGCCCTGCGCCAGCGCTACCTGCATGGTCAGCCGCACGCCGGCCATATCGGCGGCGCTGGCGGCCAGCCCGGCGCGCTCTGCTTCCACTTGTCGCCGCACGCGGCCCCACAGATCTGGTGCCCAGCTGATATCCAGCCGGCCGGTGAACAGCTCCGAGGCGCTGCTGTTGTTACCACCACTGCGCGTGCCGCCCACTGTCGCGGAAAGCTGCGGGCTGTAGTCGCCGCGCGCCAGTCGCCACTGCGCCTCTGCGGCGCGAAAGCGGGCCTCGGCCTGCGCCAGTGTCTGGCTGGCCTGATCGGCTTCGCGGATCAGGTAGGTGAGCGTCGGGTCATCAAAGCTTTCCCACCAGGTGCCCTGCGCCAGCCAGGGCTGCTCGGGCATGGTGCGCCAGCCATCCTGATAACGAAACTGCTCGGGCATGGCAGTGTCGGGCACGCGATAATCCGGCCCGGCAGTGCAACCCGCCAGTAGCATCAGGCTCAGCAGGGGGGCGGAAAAACGCAGGCGGTGTATCAGGGCGTTCATGGCGATGCCTCGGGTGCAAGCGTGCTGCGCAGCGCCACGCGCTGGCGCAACATTTCAAGGTAGAGATAAATGACCGGCGTAGTGTAGAGCGTCAGCAACTGGCTCAAGGCCAGGCCGCCGACGATGGTGATGCCCAGCGGGCGGCGCAGCTCGGCGCCTTCACCAAAACCCATCACCAGCGGCACGGCGCCAAGCAAGCCGGCAAGGTTGGTCATCAGGATAGGCCGCAGCCGCAGCAGCGCGGCCTGCCGGATCGCCGCCAGCGGCGTGCGCCCCTGGCGCTGGGCAGACAACGCAAAATCAATCATCAGGATGGCATTTTTCATGACGATGCCGATCAACAGGAACAACCCGAGCAGCGCAATCAGGCTGAACGGCGTGCCGCTCATTCTCAGCGCCAGCAGCGCGCCCACGCCCGCAGAGGGCAAGGTGGAGAGAATCGTCAGCGGATGCAGCAGGCTTTCATAGAGCATCCCCAACACCATATACACGGCCAGCAAAACGGCCAGCAGCAACAGCGGCTGGCTCAGGCTGCCTTCAAAGTTCGGCCGCCCGGAGCCGGGGCCGGCGTACACACTGGTGGGCAGCATGATGTCGTTGAGCGCTTGCTGGATAGCTGCCTCCGCCTGATAAAGCGTGACACCTTCTGCCAGCCCGTAGCCAATGCCGACGGAGGCAAACTGTGCATCGTGCCGCACGCGGTCGTTGGTCAGCCCGTAATCCCAGCTGGCAAAGGTGGAGAGCGGTACGCGGGCGCCATCGGCGGTCGATACTTCCAGTTGTTGCAGCACGGACGGCTGCTCGGTATAGCGCGGCAACAGCTCCATCACCACACGATACTGGTTCAGCTCATCGTAAAGCGTTGCCACTTGCCGTTGCGAAAACGAGTTGTTCAGTACCGAGGCGATGGTGGCCATGTCCACGCCACGCTGGCGCGCAGCTTCACGGTCGATATGCAGCTGCACTTGCTGCGCATCTTCATCACCCACGGATTGCACATCGACCAGCTCGGGCAATTTTTCCATTGCTGCGGAGGCGCGGCGTGACCAGATATCAAGCTCCGCCAGAGAATCGGAGCGCAATACCAGTTCATGATCGCTGCGGCTGAACGCCGAGCCGAGGAAAATATCCTGATCGACCATCAGGAACATGCGCCCGCCCGGCACAATGGGCGATTGCGCACGCAGGCGATTTACCACATCCTGCGCCGAGACGCCGCGCTCGGACAACGGCTTGAGATTGATCGTCAACTGCGCATTGGTCAGGCCGCGATCGCCACCGCTAGTGCCGGTGACATCCTGAACCGCCGGATCAGCCATGATCAGTTGCCGGAATACTTCGATCTTCGGCTGCATCAGCTGAAATGAAAAACCATCATCGCCACGCACAAAACCACGGATCTGCCCGGTATCCTGCTGGGGCAAGGTGGTTTTCGGAATATCCACATACAGATAGCCGTTGACGCCGATCACCGCGAGCAATGTCAGCAGCGTCACCAGCCGGTGGCGTAGCGCCCAATCGAGGCTGCCGGCGTAGGCGCGCTGCAACGAGGCAAACAATTGCTCGCTGCGCCGTGCCAGCACCGAGGGCGCGGTGGTGGCTTTGTCTTTCAACCACAGCGCACACAGGCTGGGCGTCAGGGTGACGGACACCAGCAACGAGATGATGATGGCGGCGGCCAGCGTAATCGAAAATTCCCGGAACAGCCGCTCGACCACACCGCCCATGAACAGGATCGACACGAACACCACCACCAGCGCGACGTTCATCGCCAGCAAGGTGAAGCCTACTTCCCGCGTACCCTGCACCGCCGCCTGCATTGGTGACAAGCCATCGCTGATATGCCGCTGGATATTTTCCAGCACCACGATGGCATCATCGACCACCAGCCCGGCGGCAATGATCAGCGCCATCAGCGATAGATTGTTGAGCGAGAAACCGTAGAAATACATCACCACGAAGCAGCCGATCAGCGACACCGGAATTGCGGCGGTGGGAATCAGCGCCGAGCGTGCGCTGCCGAGAAACAGCCACACCACCAGCACCACCAGTGCCACGGCGATCAGCAGTGTCGCCTGGGCATCGCGCAGGGTGGCACGGATACCGGGCGAGCGATCCATCACCACGGTCAGCTCGGCATCGGCGGGCATCAGCGCGTGCAGCGCCGGCAGCTGCTCGTAGATGGCATCAATGGTGCGCATGATGTTGGCGCCCGGCTGGCGGTTCACTTGCAGGATTACCGCCGGGCGCTCGTTGTGAAAACCACTGCTGTATCGGTTTTCCACCGAGTCCGTGACCACCGCTACATCCTGCAAGCGCACCACGGCGCCGTTCTCGTGGCGGATCACCAGTTGCTGGAAATCACTGGCGCGACGCAACATGCCGCTGGTGCGAATTTCCCAGCGATGGCGTTCGTCTTCCACCAGCCCCAGCGGCCGCAGGGCATTGGCCTCGCTGATGGCGTTGCGCACGTCATCCAGCGCGATGCCACGGTGCAGCAGCGCGGCCGGATCAAGCTGCACGCGCACCGCCGGCAGCGATGCGCCGGAAACGCTCACCTCGCCGACACCGCTGATCTGCGCCAGTTTCTGCGACAGGATGGTGGCGGCGGCATCATACAGTTCGCTTGGTGCCAGATTCGGCGAGCTCAAGGCCAGCCCCATGATCGGCGCCTGGGACGGATTCACTTTGCGATACTGCGGATTGCCGGGCATACCGGCGGGCAACTGGCTGCGCGCTGCATTGATCGCCGCCTGCACATCGCGGGCGGCGTCATTGAGATCCCGCCCCAGCTCGAATTGCAGCACGATCTGGGTGGCACCCTGGTTGCTTGATGAGGTGATTGCGGTGACGCCGGCAATGCTGCCCAGAGCACGCTCAAGCGGCGTGGCGACGGTGGCCGCCATGCTTTCCGGGCTGGCACCGGGCAGGCTGGCGCTCACGGTGATGATCGGGAAATCAATTTGCGGCAACGGCGCCACCGGCAGCAGCCGGTAGGTGAGCAGGCCGGTGAGCACCACCGCCAGCGCCAGCAGCGCGGTGGCCACCGGCCGGTGGATGAACGCCCGCGCCGGGTTCATGGCAGCGCCCCGGCCTCGCCCGCCGTGGTGCGTGCGCGGCGGCGCGTCAGGCGATCAAAGAGCAGATAAACCACGGGCGTGGTGAACAGCGTCAGCACCTGGCTGACCAGCAACCCGCCCACCATCACCAGCCCCAATGGCTGGCGCAGCTCGGCGCCGGAGCCGCTGGCCAGCATCAGTGGCACGGCGCCGAACAGCGCCGCCAGCGTGGTCATCAGGATCGGCCGGAAACGCAGCAGCGCGGCGCGGTGGATCGCCTGCCGGGGCGCCATGCCCTGATTGCGCTGCGCATCCAGCGCAAAATCCACCATCATGATGCCGTTTTTCTTGACCAGGCCGATCAGCAGTACCACCCCGATCACGGCAATCAGATCCAGCGGCCGGCCGGTGATCAGTAGCGCCAGCAAGGCGCCCACGGTGGCCGAAGGCAAGGTAGAAAGAATCGTGATCGGATGGATGGTGCTCTCGTAGAGCACGCCAAGCACGATATACATGGTCAGGATCGCCGCCAGAATCAGCCACAGCGTGTTCGCCAGTGACGAGCGGAACGATTCGGCCGCGCCCTGAAAACGGCTTTCGATTTCCGCCGGCAGGCCAAGCTCCGCCTGCACCTGCTCGATGGCGTCCACAGCACTGCCGAGGGAAGCGCCGGCACCGAGATTGAACGAGATTGTCGCCGAGGGAAACTGCCCCTGGTGGCTGATCAGCAACGCCGCCGGCCGCTGGCTGACGCGGGCGACACTGGCCAGTTGCACCGGCCCGGCGGGCGACGGCACATATGTGGTCTGCAAGGCGCTCAGGCCATCGGCATGAGCAGGATCGACTTCCAGTACCACACGGTATTGATTCGCCTGAGTAAACAGCGTCGCGATCTGGCGCTGGCCGAACGCGTTTTGCAAGGCGCTGGCAATGGCGCTGACACTGACGCCCAGCCGCGCAGCGGCATCACGGTCGATATCCACATACGCCTGGCGGCCGTCAAATTGCAGATCCGATGCCACATCGGCCAGCTCCGGTCGCGCTTGCAAGGCATCGATCAACAGCGGCACCCATTCGTTCAAGGTGGCGCTGTCGGGCGTGGTCAGGCTGAACTGGTATTGTGTGCGGCTGACGCGATCCTCGATGCTCAATTCCTGCACCGGCTGGAACCACGCCTGGATGCCCTGCACGGTCGCGGCTCGTTCACGCAGGCGATCCATGATCACCAGCGCCGATTCGCTGCGCTCGCCGTGCGGCGGCAGATTGATGAACATCCGGCCGCTGTTGAGGGTGCTGTTGGTTTCATCCACGCCGATGAACGACGACAGGCTGGCGATCGCCGGATCATCCAGCAGCGCTTCTGCCAGCGCCTGCTGGCGCTCGCTCATGGTGGCGAACGACACCGTTTGCGGCGCTTCGGTGACCACCTGGATGACGCCGCTGTCCTGCACCGGGAAAAAGTCTTTTT
The DNA here is from genome assembly GCF_023051175.1 of Alcanivorax quisquiliarum. GTDB lineage: Bacteria > Pseudomonadota > Gammaproteobacteria > Pseudomonadales > Alcanivoracaceae > Isoalcanivorax > Isoalcanivorax quisquiliarum. The sequence goes on from NZ_JALKII010000002.1 coordinate 220,725, forward strand.
GCACCATAGTGTACATCACGCCGGTCAGCGCAATGGTGCCCAGCAACACCATCAAGGTGGCCGTTTGTCGCGCCAGCACCCAATCAAGCATGTCTCCATAGCGGTGGATCACGCGATTCATCAGGCTCGGCGCCTGCTCATCGTGAGTGGGCGGCTTGTCCAGCATGCGCGCGCTCATCATCGGCGTGAGCGTCAGCGATACCACCAGCGAGATCATGATGGCCACCGCCAGCGTCACGGCAAATTCGTGGAACAGACGGCCTACCACATCGCCCATGAACAACAGCGGAATCAGCACCGCCACCAGCGAGAAGGTGAGCGAGATCAGGGTAAAGCCGATTTCGCTGGCCCCTTTCAATGCAGCATCCATTTTCGACAGGCCCTGCTCCCGATGCCGGGCAATATTTTCCAGCATCACGATGGCGTCATCGACCACAAAGCCGGTGGCAATGGTGAGCGCCATCAGGCTCAGGTTGTTGATCGAGAAGCCGGCCAGATACATGAACGCAAAAGTGCCGACCAGCGACAACGGCACCGCCACACCGGGAATCAGTGTGGCGGGTATGTTGCGCAGGAACACGAACGTCACCAGCACCACCAGCGTGATCGCAAACAGCAGCTCTTTTTGCACATCCCGCACGGCGGCGCGAATGCTTTGTGTGCGATCGGTCAGCACCGTCACATCCACTGACGCGGGCATGGTGGCGACCAGCTGGGGCAACAGTGTGCGCACACTGTCAGCTACCTCGATGACGTTGGCACCCGGCTGGCGCTGCACATTCAACAGCACCGCCGGTTGGGTATCGGCCCAGGCGGCCAGAAAACGGTTTTCCGCGCCGTCGATGATATTGGCCACATCGCCCAGCCGCAGCGGCGCGCCGTCCTGCCAGGCAAGAATCAGTGCGCGGTATTCCTCCACCGAGCGAATCTGATCATTAGCATCCAGCAGCGTTGTCCGCTGCGGGCCATCAAAGCTGCCTTTCGGTTGATTGACGTTGGTCGCGGCAATGGCACTGCGCACGTCCTCCAGGCTCAGATCGTAGGCGGCCAGCGCCGTGGGATTCACCTGCACGCGCAGCGCCGGGCGCTGCCCGCCAGCCAGCGTGACCATGCCGACACCGCCCAGCTGCGCCAGTTTCTGCGCCATGCGCGTATCCACCAGATCGTGCACCTCCGGCAGCGGCAGGCTTTCCGAGGTGATCGCCAGCGTCAGGATCGGCGCGTCCGCAGGGTTCACCTTGCGATAGATCGGCGGCGTCGGCAGATCATTGGGCAGCAGGTTGTCGGCGGTATTGAGTGCCGCTTGCACCTCCTGCTCGGCCACACCCAGATCGACTTCCAATGCAAATTGCAGCGTGATCACCGAGGCGCCGCCAGAGCTGGTGGAGGACATCTGCTTCAGGCCGGGGATTTGCCCCAAGCTGCGCTCCAGCGGTGCGGTAATGGTGCGTGCGGTAACATCCGGCCCCGCCCCCGGATGGAAGGTAAATACCTGGATGATCGGATAATCCACCTGCGGCAGTGCCGCCACCGGCAGCAGCCGCCAGGCCAGCAGCCCGGCCGCCAGCAGCGCCAGCATCAGCAGCGAGGTGGCAACCGGCCGCAGGATGAACGGGCGCGAGAGGCTGTTCATGCGCCCGCCGGGCGCTGCCGGGGCGCCGCCGCCGAGGCCGGTGCGCTGTCACCCTCCACCACGATCACATCACGGCCATCACGCAGGCGCTCCATGCCTTCCAGCACCACCGGCTCACCATCGGCCAACCCCTCCAGCACGGCGACACGGTCGCCGTCGATTGGCCCGAGCGTCACGGCGCGCAGGTAGGATTTGTTGTCCCGCAGCACATACACATACGTGCCACGGGAGCCATATTGCACCGCATCGGTGGGAATGGTGATCGCGTCCGGCAACGTGCGCAGGCGCAGGCGCACGTTCACGAACTGGTTGGGGAACAGCCGCGAATCGTCGTTGGCAAATTCGGCTTTCAGACGCAGGGTGCCGGTGGCAAGGTCGATCTGGTTATCCAGTGTCAGCAGGCGGCCGGTGGCGATGATCTGATCGCCGTTGCGATCCAGCGCCTCCACATTCAAGGTTTCGCCGCTGGCCAGCGCTGTGCGCACGCCATCAAGCTGTGCTTCCGGCACGGTGAACAGCACACCGATCGGCCGCATCTGGGTGATGCTGACCAGACCCTCGGTGTCGCCCGTGCTGACCAGGTTGCCGGGATCGATCCGGCGCAGGCCGAGGCGCCCATCAATCGGCGCCTCAATGCGCGTCCACGATAATTGCAGCCGGGCATTGTCGATTTGTGCCTGGTTCGCCTTGAGCGTGCCACGCAGCTGATTGACCAGCGCCACCTGCTGATTGAGCTGCTGGTGGGCAATGGAATCCTGCTCGTGCAAGCGCCGGTACAGCGCCAGATCTTTCTCGGCGCCGGCCAGCTGCGCCTGGTTCTGTTGATACTGGCCTTCGGCCTGGGCCAGTGCGACGCGGTATGGCTGCGGGTCAATCTCCGCCAGCAGCTCGCCGCGCGCCACTTCCGCACCTTCCTCGAACAGCACGCGAGTCAGTTCGCCTTCCACCCGGCTGCGCACGGTCACGGTGTTCAGCGGCGTGACCGTACCGATGGCCTTCACCTGCACGGCCAGGTCGCCGGCCACCGCCGGCACCACGCGCACCGCCACCGGCCCATCCCAGGCGCTGCGCGGCATCGGGCCGACCGGCGCCGATGGCGAGCGGGACAGCAAATACCACAAGCCACCCAGCAGCAGGATCAGCGCCAGCACCCACAACAGGCGGGCACGGGAAAACGGAGCAGAGCGAGTTTCAGGCATGGATTCGGCCACCGGCACATAAAGATGGAGCGCGGCCCGGAACCTGCCCACCCGTGCCGGCGATCCTGTAAAAGAGAAAGCCGCAGGCCAGACCAGGCAACCGCATGATCGTCAGAATAACGCCTGAGGATTGTAGAAAGCCGATGGCGACAGGCGCAACCGCACGCGACATGATTCACATTTGATTCACAGTGTGGCGCCGCCACCGTGGCAAACCTGCCGGGCACGCTGTTCTCTCCGTCCGGGCCGTCCGCGCCGTGCGGCCGTGGGCAGTGGGAGCGCGCGGCCCCTCAAGCAGCCTGCCACGACTGAACTGTTCGAGTTCGCCCCGCGCAGGCAGAGCGCGGCCGGCGCTACCGGATCGGTCTTTCGTCACGGACATCACGCACGTCACGCACCTGGTCACGCACACGCAGGAAACTGCCAAAGCGCGGTACGCCATCGCGAGTGAGGCCGTGGTAGCGATAAGTGACCACGCTGCCAAGCGGCGGTGGCGTCTCTCGCTGGGCATCGCTGAAGCCGGTGCCGAGCCGAAACCGCACACCGGCCTCCGTTTCCACTATCAATGCCCCCAGCCGGCCGCCATGGCGGCCACGCCCCGGCAAATGCCCCACCACCGTCGCCTCGGCATCCTGATAGGGCTTGAGCTTCAGCAGCGCATCGCTGCGGCCGGTGCGATACCGAGCCGCGCCATGATGCAACATCAACCCCTCGCCGCCCGCCGCCACCACCTCATCGAGCCGCGCCAGTAACTCGTCACGATCGGCCACGCGGAACTGAGTGATAACGGCCGCATAAGGCGATGGAGGCAGCGCCTGCATCGCCGCGTAGCGCTCGGTGAAGGTGCCGGGGTGCTCGGGCAGATCAAAGATCATGAAGCGAATATTGCGCCATTGCGCCGGCACTGGCGTGTGACGCCGCACCGCGCCGGACACCTCGTCAAAACGGCCGCGCCCGATCCACAGCTCGCCATCCATGGCCTGCGCTGGAAAACCCTCGGTAAACCAGGCGGGGGCGTGAAAAGGATGGCCCTGTCGCGAGATCAGCGCCTCGCCATCCCAGCGCGCCCGCACCCCATCAAACTTTTCGCTGACCCAGTAATGATGCAGGTCGGTTTCGCCGCGATATTCCCGCGCCAGCAATAACGCCGGCGCATCGGCCAGCGCGGCGGCGCTGCACAGGCAGCACAGCAGTATCCAGTATTTCATGGCTATCCCTCGCCGTTGTTCTGTTTGCAAAAGACAAGATTAGCGAAGGAAAAGAGGAGGCGCTGTCGGCCGGCGCCGACGGTATGTGTCAGCGATTGCTGACAGAAAAAGTGCGTGATTCGCCAAGGATGCTCTGAATAACCAACCGGCTCCACCTTGATTCGTCCATGCTCGAGCCGATTTGGCGCCCTGCCCCCTTTAACGTTTTTATTCGTTGTCTGAAAGCTCCGTGGGGGCGGATTTCAGGCGCACTGGCGCTGCGCCAGCAGGCTTTTCTGGCTGCGGCCATGTTCCGTATCCCCCGCATTGCGCTGGAGATACGGAACAAAGTTGCGGGCTTATGGGTATGCCGTATCAGTTCGGGCAGCGATTGCTTCGGTTATTCCACCGTCACCGATTTCGCCAGGTTGCGCGGCTGATCCACATCCGTACCGCGCATCACGGCCACATGGTAGCTGAGCAGTTGCAGCGGCACGGTGTAGACGATCGGGATCAGGCACTCCGGCACGGCGGGCATGTTCAGCACGGTCATGCCGTCTTCGTTTTCCAGTGCCGCATCGCCATCGGCGAAGATGAACAGCTCTCCGCCTCGCGCACGCACTTCCTGAAGGTTGGATTTCAGTTTTTCCAGCAGCTCGTCGTTGGGCGCCACCGCGACCACGGGCATTTCCTTGTCTACCAGCGCCAGTGGGCCATGCTTGAGCTCACCGGCCGGATAGGCTTCGGCGTGGATATAGGAAATCTCCTTGAGCTTGAGCGCGCCTTCCATCGCCACCGGGTATTGCGTGCCCCGGCCCAGGAACAGGGTGTGATTTTTCTCCACAAACTGCTCGGCCAGCTTTTCGATCTCATCGTCAAGCAGCAGCACTTGCTGAATCAGGCCCGGCAGTTGTCGCAGCTCGTCCAGCTGTGCCTGGATGGTTGCCTCATCCACACCGCGAACGCGGGCCATGGCCAGCACCAGCATTTTCAGGGCGGCCAGCTGAGTCGTGAACGCCTTGGTGGAGGCAACGCCGATTTCCGGGCCGGCGCGGGTCAGCAGCACCAGCTCGGATTCGCGCACTAGCGACGAGCTGTCCACGTTGCACACCGCCAGCCGGCCAACATAGTTGGGGCTGTTGGTGGCGCGCAGAGCGGCCAGGGTATCGGCGGTTTCACCACTTTGCGAGATGGTCACGAACAAGGTGCCTTCCGGCACCACATGAGTGCGGTAGCGGAATTCGCTGGCGACTTCCACCTGGCATGGCACACCGGCGAGTGCCTCCAGCCAGTAACGGGCAATCATGCCGGCATGGTAGCTGGTGCCGCAGGCAATGATCTGGATAAAGCGTACGCGCTCCAGCAGATCGGCGTTCTTGCTGAACAGCCCATCAAGGTCAGCCACGCTACCGAGGCGGCCTTCGAGGGTGCGTTGCAGCGCAACTGGTTGCTCGAAGATTTCCTTGAGCATGTAGTGGCGATATTCGCCCTTTTCGGCATCTTCGTGGGTGCCGTCGAATTCGTGAATTTCACGTTCGACTTCCGTGCCGTCACGATCAAAAATGCGCACGCTGTCACGGCGCACTTCTGCCACATCGCCTTCTTGCAGGAAAATAAAGCGTGTGGTGACGGGCAGTAGCGCCAGCTGATCGGAGGCGACGTAGTTTTCACCAATGCCGAGGCCGATCACCAGCGGGCTGCCGCTGCGCACGGCGATAAAGCGATCCTGATCGGTTTCGCTCACCACACCCAGCGCGTAGGCGCCATGCAGCTCGCGCACGGTGCGTTGTACGGCGGCAAGCAGATCATCACCAGCCGCAATCGCCTGATGCACCATGTGCACGATCACTTCGCTGTCGGTGTCGGAGTGGAACTCGTAGCCTTCGCCTTGCAGCCGGTTGCGCAGGCTCTGATAGTTCTCGATGATGCCGTTGTGCACCAGCGCCAGGCCATTGCCGGACATATGCGGGTGCGCGTTACGCTCGGAAGGCACACCATGTGTCGCCCAGCGCGTGTGGGCGATACCCAGTGTGCCGCTGGTGCCGGAATCATTCACCGCATCATCCAGTGCCTGTACTTTCCCTGCACGGCGCACGCGTTGCACGCCGCTTTTGTCGACGATGGCCACACCGGCCGAATCATAGCCACGATATTCCAGCCGCTTCAGGCCCGTCAGCAGAATCCCTGCGACATTACGCTCTGCGATTGCACCCACAATCCCACACATAGACGTTCAATCCTTTTTTTGCGGCCGTTGCCAGCCACTGATGTTTCTCTGTTTGCCCCGTGCCACAGCCAGCTCACCCGCTGCAACATCGCGAGTGATGACGCTGCCTGCGCCGACGGTAGCCTCCTTGCCGATGGTCACCGGTGCGACCAGTGACGCGTTGGAACCGATAAAAGCGTTATCCCCGATCAGGGTTTGCGATTTGTTCACGCCATCGTAATTGCAGGTGATGGTGCCCGCGCCCACATTGACGTGCTCACCCAGCTCGCTGTCACCGACATAGCTCAGATGATTGATCTTGCTGCCAGTTCCAACGCGGGTATTTTTCGTTTCGACAAAGTTGCCGATCTTGCCACGCGACGCCATCACCGTGCCGGGGCGCAGCCGTGCAAAAGGCCCGATCTGGCAGGCTTCGCCGATCTCGGCGCCGTCGATCACCGAGTTGGCTTCCACCACGGTGCCACGGCCGATCTGTGCATTACGGATCACACAATTGGGGCCGATGCGCACGCCGTCGGCCAAGCTCACTGCGCCCTCCAGTACGACGTTCACGTCCAGCACCACATCCTGCCCGCATTCGACTGTGCCGCGAATATCCAGCCGCGCCGGGTCGAGCACTGTGGCGCCGGCGCGCATCAGCTGTTCCGCCTGTACCTGCTGAAAGATGCGCTCCAGACGCGCCAGCTGCACGCGATCATTGACGCCATCCACTTCCCACGGGAATGCCGGCTGCACCGCTTCCACCGCCAGCCCGGCCTCGACGGCCATGGCAATCACATCGGTGAGATAATATTCACCTTGCGCATTGTTGCTGGAGAGTTTCGGCAGCACCTCGGCAAGAAATTTGCGCGGGCAGGCAAGAATGCCGGTGTTGATTTCGCGGATGGCGCGTTGCGCCGGGTCGGCGTCCTTGAATTCGACTATCGCCTGCACCTCGCCGGCGGCGTTGCGCACGATGCGGCCGTAGGCACCGGGGTCGTCCATTTCCAGCGTCATCAGCGCCAGCCGTGTCGGCGTCACACGCTCGACAAAACTGCGCAGGGTATCCGGCTGGATCAGCGGCACGTCGCCGTAAAGGATCAGCACCACATCTTCGCTGACATGGGGCATCGCCTGGGCCACCGCATGGCCGGTGCCAAGCTGTTCGGCCTGCTCGGCCCAGGTGACGTCGGCGGCGGGCACTTTTTCCCGCACCAGATCACCGCCATGGCCGTAGACCACGCAGATGCGCGCAGGCGCCAGCGAGCGTGCACCGTCGATGACGTGGGCCAGCATCGGCCGGCCAGCGATCGGGTGCGCCACCTTCGGCAGGTGCGAGCGCATCCGGGTGCCCTTGCCCGCAGCAAGGATGATCACTGCAAGTTCCATCTTGTACCTCGTCTGCCAGGGCCTGTTCGCCCCGCGTTCTCAATCGGCGCTCTTGCCAATCAGCGCTTGTGTTCGGTTGTTCCGGTGTTCAACGTTCCTGAGCTAGTAGGGTGCTGCTCGCCCTTTTCTTGCGGCGGGAAAACCCTCAGCGCATGTGCCTGAGACGCGCCCGGCCTGAAAAGCAAAAAAGGGGCAGCCTGGCAGCTACCCCTTCGTGACGCTGGCATCGGATGCCTTGTCGCTTATTTACCGGCACCACCGAATTTTTTCTTCATCTGCTGGATAGCACGCAGCTGCGCGACCGATTCAGCAAGCTGTGCGGCGGCGGCGCTGTAATCCATTTCAGTATTCTTGCCTTCCAGCGCTTCTTTGGCACGCTGGCGGGCTTCTTCGGCCGCAGCTTCGTCCATGTCGTGTGCGCGTGCGGCAGCATCCGCCAGCACGGTAACCACTTTTGGCTGCACTTCCACGAAGCCGCCGTTGACATAGAACACTTCTTCTTCACCGCCCTGCTTGATGATTCGTACCGGGCCGGGGTTCAGGCCGGTCAGCAGCGGTGCGTGACCGGGCAGGATACCGAGATCACCCTCGCTGCCGGACGCCACTACCATTTCCACCAGCCCGGAAAACAGTTGTTTCTCAGCACTGACGATGTCGCATTGCACAGTCATCGACATGGGGCTTCTCCTGAATATCCTGCTTCAACCACCCGGCGTCCGCAGACGCCGGATGCTGCGCTTACTTGGCCTGGCGGGCGTTGTAGGCTTCGATCACTTCGTCGATGGAGCCCTTCATGTAGAAGTCCTGCTCCGGAATGTGATCGAACTCGCCGCTCAGGATACCCTGGAAACCACGAATGGTGTCTTTCAGGGAAACGTACTTACCCGGCGAGCCGGTGAATACTTCCGCCACGAAGAACGGCTGGGACAGGAAGCGTTCGATTTTACGCGCACGCATTACGGTCAGCTTGTCGTCTTCGGACAGCTCGTCCATACCCAGGATCGCGATGATGTCCTTCAGCTCTTTGTAGCGCTGGAGAACCGTCTGCACGCCACGGGCGGCGGCATAGTGCTCTTCGCCGATCACCAGCGGATCAAGCTGGCGCGAGGTGGAATCCAGCGGGTCGATCGCCGGGTAGATACCCTTGGCGGCAATGTCACGGCTCAGTACCACGGTGGCATCAAGGTGAGCAAAGGTGGTGGCCGGCGACGGGTCGGTCAAGTCATCTGCAGGCACGTAAACGGCCTGAACGGAGGTGATCGAGCCGGTCTTGGTGGAGGTGATGCGCTCTTGCAGCACGCCCATCTCTTCCGCCAGAGTCGGTTGATAACCTACTGCCGATGGCATACGGCCGAGCAGTGCCGATACTTCGGTACCTGCCAGGGTGTAACGGTAGATGTTGTCGACGAACAGCAGTACGTCGCGGCCTTCATCACGGAATTTCTCCGCCATGGTCAGGCCGGTCAGGGCCACACGCAGACGGTTGCCCGGCGGCTCGTTCATCTGACCGTATACCAGCGCCACCTTGTCGAGAACATTGGAATCTTTCATCTCGTGGTAGAAATCGTTCCCTTCGCGGGTACGCTCACCCACACCGGCAAACACAGAGAAACCGGAGTGCTCGATGGCGATGTTACGGATCAGCTCCATCATGTTCACGGTCTTGCCCACACCGGCGCCACCGAACAGGCCGACTTTACCACCCTTGGCAAACGGGCAGACCAGGTCGATCACCTTGATGCCGGTTTCCAGCAGCTCGTTGGCGGCAGCCTGCTCCGCGTAGCTCGGCGCCTTGCGGTGGATCGGCATGCGCTCCTGCTCGCCAATCGGGCCAGCTTCGTCAATCGGGCGGCCCAGTACATCCATGATCCGGCCCAGGGTTTCTTTACCCACTGGCACCTGGATCGGCGCATTAGTGCTGGCCACATCCAGCCCACGCTTGAGGCCTTCGGTGGAGCCCATGGCGATGGTGCGAACGATGCCGTCACCGAGTTGCTGTTGTACTTCCAGAACGGTATCGGCACCGCTCACTGTCAGTGCATCGTAGACATTGGGCACAGCCTCACGCGGAAACTCCACGTCGATTACAGCGCCGATGATCTGAACAATACGACCGCTACTCATGCTTGCATCCTCTCAGCTTCTCTGCCCGCGCGGTCAGACCGCGGCGGCGCCACTAACAATTTCGGAGATTTCCTGGGTAATGGCCGCCTGGCGGGCCTTGTTATACAGGAGCTCCAGATCACGAATCAGGTCGCCGGCGTTATCGGTCGCCGCCTTCATGGCAACCATCCGCGCAGCCTGTTCACAGGCGTTGTTTTCCACCACACCCTGATACACCTGCGTCTCGATAAACCGCTTCAGCAGGCCATCGATCAGCTCACGGGCAGAGGGCTCGTAGATGTAATCCCAACGTTGCCCGGTGGTGTTCTTGAACTCGGACTCATCGCCCGATTTCAGTGGCAGCAACTGCTGCACCAGCGGGCTTTGCGTCATGGTGTTGACGAACTCGTTGTACACCAGATACACGCGGTCCAGCTCACCGGCAACGAACGCATCCGCCATCACCTTGATCGAGCCCACCAGATCACCCATATGGGGGGTGTCACCCAGGCCACTCACCGAGGACGTCACATTGCCGCCAAAGCTGCGGAAGAAACTCAACGCCTTGTTACCGATGGCGAGATACTGCACTTCCACACCCTGCTCCGACCACTGACGCGCTTCGCGCACCACTTGCTTGAGCAGGTTGACGTTCAGGCCGCCGGCCAGGCCGCGATCACTGCTGACCACGATATAGCCCACCTTCTTCACCTCGCGCTCGGCAAGGTAAGGGTGGCGATATTCCACATCAGCGTTCGCCAGATGCGCGATCACTTCGCGGATGCGCGTGGCGTACGGTTTGGACGCCGCCATGCGCTCCTGAGCGCGACGCATCTTGCTGGCGGCAACCATCTCCATCGCACGGGTGATCTTCCGCGTGCTCTGGACACTTGCGATTTTGGTACGTACCTCTTTCGCGCCGGCCATAGGACTGTCCTTTTAAGCGATTACCAGGTCTGGGTGGCCTTGAACGTCTCGATCGCGCCCTTGATACCGGACTCGATCTCGCCGTTGAAGTCGCCCTTCTCGTTGATCTTGTCCATCAACGCTTTCTGCTCGCTGTTCATATAATCCAGCAGCGCGGCTTCGAACTTGCCGATTTTTTCCAGCTCGACATCCTTCAGGAAGCCTTCGTTGATGGCGTACAACACGACGCCCATTTCGGCTACCGACATCGGGCTGAACTGCTTCTGTTTCATCAGCTCGGTGGCGCGCTGGCCGTGCTCAAGCTGCGCACGGGTGGCTTCGTCCAGATCGGAAGCGAACTGCGCAAACGCTGCCAGCTCACGATACTGTGCCAGCGCCAGACGAATACCGCCGCCCAGCTTCTTGATGATCTTGGTCTGCGCTGCACCACCTACCCGCGATACCGAGATACCGGCGTTCATGGCCGGGCGGATACCCGCGTTGAACAGGTCGGTTTCAACGAAGATCTGACCATCGGTGATGGAGATCACGTTGGTCGGTACGAACGCAGATACGTCACCCGCCTGGGTTTCGATGATCGGCAGCGCCGTCAGCGAGCCGGTCTTGCCTTTCACCGCGCCGTTGGTGAACTTCTCCACGTATTCTTCGTTGACACGGGCAGCGCGTTCCAGCAAACGGGAGTGCAGGTAGAACACGTCACCCGGATACGCTTCGCGGCCCGGCGGACGACGCAGCAGCAGGGAAATCTGACGATATGCCCAGGCTTGCTTGGTCAGGTCATCGTAGACCACCAGCGCGTCTTCACCACGGTCGCGGAAGTATTCACCCATGGCGCAGCCGGCGAACGGGGCCAGATACTGCATGGCTGCCGGATCGGACGCGGAAGCAGCAACGATGATGGTGTTTTCCAGCGCGCCGTGCTCTTCCAGCTTGCGTACCACGTTGGCGATGGTCGATTGCTTCTGACCGATAGCCACATAGATACACTTAATGCCGGAGTTGCGCTGGTTGATGATGGTATCGACCGCGATGGCGGTTTTACCGATCTGACGGTCACCGATGATCAGCTCACGCTGGCCACGGCCGATCGGCGTCATGGCGTCGATGGCTTTCATACCGGTTTGTACCGGCTCGTCGACCGACTTACGCCAGATCACGCCCGGCGCAACCTTTTCCACCGGCTCGGTGACATCGGTGCCCAGCGGGCCCTTACCGTCGATGACGTTACCCAGTGCATCGACCACACGGCCGAGCAGTTCCGGGCCAACCGGCACTTCCAGAATACGGCCGGTACATTTGACCTTCTGGCCTTCCGCTACGCCGAGGTAATCGCCCAGCACCACCGCACCAACCGAATCACGCTCAAGGTTGAGGGCCATGCCATACACACCGCCTTCAAACTCGATCATTTCGCCATACATGACGTCGGCCAGACCATGGATGCGCACGATACCGTCGGAGACCGATACCACGGTTCCTTCGTTGCGCGCCTGGGTGGAGACATCAAGCTTGGCAATACGCTGCTTGATGATCTCGCTGATTTCGGACGGGTTGAGTTGCTGCATGCTTCAATCCCTCAAACTCAAGAGTTCAGTTGCTCGGCCAGGCGGGCCAATCTGCCGCGCACACTGCCATCAATCACGGTGTCACCCGCACGGATCAGGACGCCACCAATCAGGCGCTCATCGACCTTCGATGTGGTGCGCACTTCCCGGCCCAGGCGTTGTTTCAGGCTGGCAACCAGCCGCTCGACTTCAGCTTCTTCCAGCGCATGGGCGGAGATCAGCTCCACATCCACCACTGCCTGCTCGGCGGCCACCAGGGCGTGGAACAGTTCGAAGACAGCCGGCAGCAGCGGCAGTCGGCCATGTTCGGCCAGCTGCGCGACGAAGTTGCGGCCGCCTTCATCCAGTGCGTCGCCACAGACATCGGCAAATGCTTCGGCCCGCTGGCCGGCGCTCAGTTGTGGCTGCTGGAGCCAGGCGCGCATGGCGGGGTCTTCCGCCACTGCCGCGGCCACGCCCAGCATCTTTTCCCATTCCGCCAGGGCACTGTTGTCCCGCGCGAACAGGAAAGCTGCCTTGGCGTAAGGACGAGCGATGGTGGTCAATTCAGCCATGGGTTACCCGCTTAGTCAGAGTTCGGCCGCCAGCTGCTCAAGCAGCTGCTTGTGTGCATCCCGATTCACTTCTGCGCCCAGGACCTGTTCTGCACCTTGCAAAGCCAGCGCAGAAACTTCCTTGCGAAGCTGCTCGCGTGCCTGGTTGATCTCTTGCTCGATCTCGGCCTGTGCTTTCGCAACCAGGCGATCACCTTCCGCCTTGGCATTGGCCTTGGCTTCGTCAAGGATCTGATTGGCACGGCGATTGGCCGCTTCGATGATCTCGGCCGCCTTCTCCTTCGCCTCATGGAGGTTGGAGCTGGCTTTGGCTTGCGCCAGTTCCAGATCACGCGCTGCCCGATCGGCCGCATTGAGGCCATCGGCGATTTTCTGCTTGCGCTCGGTCAGCGCGCCAATGATCGGCGGCCACACGAATTTCATGCAGAACCAGACGAACAAGGCGAACCAGATGACCTGGCCAAGCAGTGTTGCATTAATGTTCATGCGAACACCTCAAACCGCGTTGCGTGAATTTCCCGGATCGGGTCTTACTGGAAGATCATCAGGAACGCGATAGCGATACACATGATCGGCACGGCGTCGAGCAGGCCCGCGATGATGAACATGCGGGTTTGCAGCATCGGAGCCAGCTCCGGCTGACGCGCAACGCTCTCAAGGAAACGACCGCCCATCAGGCCAAAGCCCAGACCGGCGCCGATTGCCGCAAGACCAGCGACGATTGCAGCTGCAAGCAGGTTGAGTTCCATTTTCCACTCCCGTTTTACGTTTAGGTTGCTTGAAATTTCAGTTACGTTACCTGGATGGATCAGTGTTGTTCACTGGCCATGCTGAGATACACGATGGTCAATATCATGAAGATGAATGACTGCAACGGAATCACCAGCAGGTGGAAGATCGCCCACGGCACAGCGCCGACGAACTGCCAGTAGCCAAGCATTGCCGCCAGCAGGATGAATACGAACTCACCCGCGAACATGTTGCCGAACAACCGCAGGCCCAGCGAAACCGGCTTGGCCATCAGAGCGACGAATTCCAGCACGAAGTTGATCGGGATGAACAGAATCTTGCCGATGGGATTGCTGACCTCGAAGGGATGCAGGGTCAGATCACCGATGAAGCCACCGATGCCTTTATGGGTGATGGCAAAGCCGATGATCATGAACAGCACCGAGAAGGACATCGCCAGCGTGATGTTCGGATCAACGGTGGGCACCAGCTTCAGGTATTCCAGGCCGAACAACACTTGCAGGCCCCAGGCGGTATCCACCGGCAGCAGCTTGATGCTGCTCATGATGAACACCCAGCAGAAGGTGGTCAGCGCCAGCGGCGCGATCAGCTTGCTCTTGCCGTGAAAGGTGTCGCGCACCAGACCGTCGACGAATTCCACCACCACTTCGACGAAATTGGAGAATCCGGAAGGAACGCCTGCGCTGGCGCGCCGCGCCACCCACAGGAACAGCCCGAGGAACACAATGCCCATCAGGCCGGAAAAGAACAGGCTGTCCACGTGGAATGCCCAGAAGCCCATGGCGTTCATTTCTTCGCCGCAGCGGGCCAGCACCCATTGGTCAGCCTGGGTGATACTGCCATCGCAACGCACCGTGCCGGCCGGCACCTTGCCGTAGGTCAGATTGGTCAGGTGGTGCTTGATGTACTCGGTCGGTGTATCTGCCATGTGCGTTATCCAGCCATCAACAGTGTGTGAAAAACCCCTCTCGCGACGAGGCGTTTTTTCATGCTGCGGGAGTTCGCCGCCCCGCAGCGGCAGGGCACGCTCGATCCCCTGCCATTAACCATCCTGCCCGTTGCCACCGCCAACCGCCGGGCCACCGGTGACCCGCGCAAGCCAGATCCAGCCGGCCATCTGGGCGATAAAAAAGCTCGCCAGCAGCGCCGCCGCTGCACTTTGGCCGCGCAAGTCCGGCCACTCCCGGAAGGAGAGCCAGAATAGCAGCAACATGATTGCAATCTTGCCCAGCTCGGCGCGGATCACCGCGCCAGCCTGATGTCGTGGATCCCGGTTGCGCGGATGCAACCAGACCTGAAAACCGGCCCAGGCGTGGGCCAGCAGACAGATGGCACCACCCCAAAGGGCGGCCAGGCCCTCAAGGCCCCCGGCCAGTAACGCGGCCAGTGCGCCCGCGATCAACAACGCGGTGAGCTGCACCAGCAAAAGACCCCGGAAAATAACGGCCCCGGGAAACGCAGTTTTGGTCACGGTGACTCCGCCTCGCCAGCACCACCTCAACGGCAGTGGGTGTGGATCCCGCCGTCGGCGAGCCCCGTTCTCAGGCGCGCAGAGTATAGGGACATGCCCCGCCGACTGCAACCGAAGAGCGGCATGAAATCTTGCTTTGCGGTGCGGTTTATGACCACCGGCGCACGCGCCACAAGTGAAGCCGGCACATGAGCCGCGCTCGTGTTCCGGGCATCCATGCCGCCGAGCCGCCTGATTTCGCGCTCTGGCGTAGCCAGCCGCCTCTGGGCCGCCGGCGCAGATATGGCGCAACCGCCACAAAACGAAATGATAACGGGGCTGGCGAGCGGCCGAGCGGCCCGATAACGCCCGTCCGTCCGAAACCTCTCCTGGCCCTCGACACGCCGGCCGCGCGGCTCAGGCTGGGGGCGGGTGCGGATATCCAACAGCCGCGAGGAACCCCTTGGCTGGCGAGGTGGCTGCCGGGCCCAGACCACGCCATGCCGGACGGGCCCGGTGAGCCGGGACAGGTTTGCGTAACCAGGCCAGCCGCAGCCGACCAGGCGATGTGCATAGAAGGAGCGACCGGGATGTGTGCAAATAGGGCGGACAGAGCAGACGGCACAACTAGGCAGTCAACCCAGCCTGTTGCGGGCCGGCGTGGCAGCGGTTAATTGATCGGGCCCCGGATGCCACCGGGCTTATCGCCGCTATTGCCACCGCCGACTCGCTCATCGCCCCGCCAGTGCCCGGCCCGCGCGGGCCTGAGCCGGATGTGCCCGCTCAAGCGCTGGCGAACGCTGCCGCTCATTTGATCCCGCTTCGCACGCTCTGGGCACCCCGTCATATAAGGGTGGAGCGACCCGCCGGCCACCGATCGCGGCAAGGCCGTGAAAGCGACCTCGCCGCAGGCAACGTCACAGAGCATCGGCAAGGTATTTGCGAATCAGCGCAATGAATGCTGCTTTCGTCGCAGACTGCTCGAACTCTTCACCACCTTCTGTGCCCAGCTCGCACCCGGCCTGCACCATCAGCTCCCCGACAATGGCCTGGTCGTCCATGTCGTCACGAAACGAGAACAGGTTGATCTCCACCAGCCTATCCATCTCTGCTTGCTCGGGCGTGCTGGCAGGCTCCCACTCTGCGCCAGTTCGTGCCCACTCCTCCTCGGTGGCGTAGTAAAAGAACATATTGCCTTCGTCGGCAAAGTAATGCGGCGCGGATGGAATCAGCTCAAGGGTGCCGCGGGATTCCTGCGTCACCTCCATAGCCAGCACCGCCGCTGGCGGTGTGTCCCGGTCGTCGGTACCACCGAAAAACTGGGGCATTCCGGCACAATAAGCGCGCTGCTTGTTGTAAGGGTTGAGCTGCGCTTTTACCGGAACGTGCATTTTGCCATCGGGCCGGTCGATCAGCGCAATATAATACTTTGGCATAGTTGCCCCCATTTTCAGGAATCCATTTCACAGCGTCCGCTGCTTCAGGTGCCGGGTTGCTTTCTCTCCCACAGCCTCTTTCATCGCCACCAGCCGATCAAAGCCCCGTACCGCGTCCTGTACCAGGGCATGACTTTCGGAGGCGAGCGAGATCGACAGCGCGCATCGCGAGCACATGAAGCGCTGCCCCGACAAAAGCAGTTTGGTGTCGATCGGAATAGTTGTGCCGCAGTCCGGGCAGCCTATCTGGGTTTGCATGTTTATCTCCTTGGCAGAAGGTGGCCCGGCGTCTTGATGCCGGGCCGGTTATGCGGCGCCTGATCACCGTTCGGAAATCAGGACGCTGCTGGCTCCGCTGTGCCCAGCGTGATCGGGCTGATGCTGTTGGTGTACGCCTGGATAATGGTCGTTACCCCTTCGGGCAGCGGCAGCTGGCCAGCCTTCACCGATACCGTGTACTTGGCGCTGTTGCTCTTCTGATAGCTGGTGGTGCTGGAGGCGCTTTGCGAGCTGTCGTGGCTCACGCTGCCCTTTACCTCCACCGACCACCAGCCGGCGCCAAGCTTGGTCTTGAAACTTCCTTCCGCGTGCGACGAGCTTGAGCTTTCCTGCGTCGATTCGTCCGAGTAACTGGATTTCACTTCCATGTCGAAGCCCACCTCCACGTCGGTCACGCCCAAGGCATTGAGCGGGATCAATGTCAGCAGTGGAATATCAAACGAGGTGGTGACATTGGTGATGTTGGTGGGCGGTGCGCTGCCTTGCGCCGCTTCACCCTGGCCGATCACGCCACGGCTGATCTGCATTGTCACCATGATCGGTTGCAACGAGGTACTGTCGCCGTTCTCTACTTTGTTGAAGCAGGTATCAAGCATGAAGTTGGTCTGGGTAACCGCCATCATGCTGTTTGCTTGCGCTGCCGCTGTCAGCGGCCCGCCGATCAGTGAGCGCATCGGCAAACCTGAAAACTGCTGCGCCATCGAGACCAACGCTGGCCCCGTGTTTACGTCTGGCATTATTTTTCTCCTTGAATATTAGTTTGATGCAATACGGGCACCTGCCCCCCGAGGCAGGCGCTCTCAACAGACCGTCAACCCGGGATCTGTGCCCGCAGTGCTCTGGTATAGCCTTCCACAATCTTACGAAGGCCCTCCGGCGATTCGTCGCCGCGAATGCGTATCTCGATTTCCGTCGCGTTCGGTGCCGAAGCACTGACACTGTCGCGCTTGAAGAAACCACTTTTGGATGGCGGCGCCACAAACGCCACCGTGACATCGCCATTGTCTTGCTGCTGCACATCCAGCGCGGAACGGAACACCACTTCTTCGATACGGGAATGGACAATCGGCACCATGGCAATCAGCGGCACATTGACGCTGAGCGTCTTGATGCCTTCGGGTGTTTCGGTGGGGTATTCCATCGTGACATAACGTGGCCGCAAGGTTTCGCTTGCCAGCTGCGCTTCTTCGCCTTCGGCGACGGGCTGTTGCACTGTGTCAAAAAAACGATCCAGAAACTCCCCGGCCTGATTCTGCAAGGCATCATTAGCACCTGTGACCGCTGCTTGGATGGCGTAGACGAGATCTTCAATTTTTATCATGGCCCGACACTCCCGGATCGGAAGCCGGCGCGCAGCCAAAGCTGGCTAACGGCGCTCTCCCGTCTACCAGCCCCACCCGGGCCGTGCACTCCCGTATGATGTTATTCCGGCAGCTCGCAAATGCGCTGCCGCTGAACACGGTTGATTCTGATAAGCGAGCGCGACGCAGGCAATTCCGATTACGACTGGTCCGATTCCAGATCGGAATAACCCGCCGCAGAGAAAGCAACAAAAGGAAAAAAATAAGACAAAACCGGCCACACAGAGCAACCGAAAGACGAGCGAAGAAAGAGCTATATTATTCGATAAACCAGGACAACAACGGCTCCATGCCCTGCACAGGCACACCATCCTTCAGCATTACCAGATGAAGATCGTTGGACAAACATGCTACGCCGGGTTGCGTATATTCTTGCAACGTGCCCGCTCGCAAGTGCATATCGATACAGTGGCGCGGAAACAGGCTGATACCCATCCCGTTGAGCGCCATCATCACCGCCTCATGAATGCTGCGCGCTTTACCCACATAAGCCAGCGCCCTGGCGTCGAGATCGCTGCAGTCGGGGAAAAAGTTGCAGCACCACAAGTGGAAATAGAAAGAAAATTCCGGATGGTGGATAAACCGGCAATGCACCAGGCTCTCCGCATCAAGACCGGCGATATCGAGCGTTGGCACACCAGCGGCAACATATTCTTCTTTGCACAGCGGCCGGTAGCTCAGCTCCGCCTGATCGCGGCGCTCCAGACATATGCCTATATCAACACTGCCATCTATCACGCGGTCTATCACTTTTCTGGCGGGCAGCAGATGCAGGTTTACGCAGATGTCTCTAAGTGCCTGCTGGCGATGACACAAGGCCATGACAGACGGCAGCATCAGACAGGACGCCGGCATGGCACAAGAAATGTTGCCCGACGTAGCCATTGAGTGGTGGCGAATCTCGGACATGAAGCGCGACTCCAGCATCTCCACATGGCGAATATAATCGCGCAGCCGCAGCCCCACCTCGGTAATCACCGCGCCTTGTGGGGTGCGTAGAAAAAGCACGCTGCTCAGCTGATCTTCCAGTGCCTTGATATGTTTGCTGATATTGGCTTGCGTCATGGCGGCGAGGCCGGCCGCTTCGCTGAACGTGCCGGCTTCGGCCACAGCCTTGAAGGCTCTGAAGTATCTGGGGTCGATTGATCGCACACACTTCCCTGCATGGTTCCGGTGAATACCGAACCCTGGAACACGGGCTGTAATGCGGTCGCTTTTATTGTAATGCCCTGTGCAAGAGCCCGGCCCGAGATGCCGCTGCGAACTGTACGACCTTGTTCGCATTTTGCAACCGGTGCCACTATGCCATTATGCAGGCGCGGCTTACGGTTTATGTGAGATTTTGGCGACTTATCACACCAATAGCGGCGCAGGGAAACGAGACGCCAGCATCAGCAAGCCCGGCCAGGGCGCAGTGCTGCGAAAAAGCCGGGTCGGCCGGAGAAAGCTGCGATAGCGGATTACCAGACTGGAGAAAGTCGGGCCTTGCCATCGGCGCGGCCCAACTTCTGGTGGTGGCTGTTCAAACAGAAAATAATGTTACTTGATGTGCGAAAGAATGCCGTCGAGCTCATCCAGGCTGTTGTAGCTGATGACCAGCTTGCCCTTGCCCCCGGCGCCCTGCTTGAGTGCTACGGGCGCGCCGAGCCGGTCGGAAAGATCGTTCAGCAAACGGCGCACGTTCGGGTCTTCGCGCTTGGGTGCCGCAGTGCTGCGCACCTTGTCGAAATCGCGCACCAGCGCTTCGGTCTGGCGCACATTCAGGCCGCGGGCGACGACCATGCGCGCTGCTTCTATCTGGTTCTGGCCGGTCAGCGCCAGCAGTGCTCTGGCATGGCCCATTTCCAGGTCGCCATGTTCCAGCAGCTTGCGCACATCTTCTTCCAGTGCGATCAGCCGCAGCAAGTTGGTGACCATGGCGCGGGATTTGCCGACCGCATCGGCTACTTGCTGGTGGGTGAGCGTAAATTCGTCTTTCAACCGCGCCAGCGCCAGCGCCTCTTCCATCGGGTTGAGATCTTCACGCTGGATGTTTTCGATCAGCGCCATGGCAATGGCGGCATCGTCCGGCACGTCGCGCACCACCGCCGGGATACTGTGCAGCCCCGCCAGTTGTGCGGCGCGCCAGCGGCGTTCACCGGCAATGATCTCGTAGCGTTTGTCGCCGATGGGGCGCACCACGATCGGCTGCATCACGCCCTGGGCGCGGATGGATTCCGCCAGCTCTTCCAGCGCCTCCGGCGACATGTCGCGCCGGGGCTGATAACGGCCACGTTCCAGTAATTCGACCGGCAGCTTGCGCAATTCGCCGTCGCGGGGTGCCTGATCGGTCACCGGCGGCGCGACGTTATCGTCGCTGATGCTGACTTCTTCGCGGGAGGCCGGCCCCGAGCTGCGACTGAGCAGCGCGTCCAGGCCCTTGTTGAGTCCCCCTTTACGCTTGGCTGCCATGCCTTAATCCACCTTTGCCTGCTGTGCCTGTTTCGATTGGTTGAGCGCCTGTTCGCGGCGCAGGATTTCGCCGGCCAGCGCCAGATAACTGATCGCGCCCCGGGATTTGGCATCATAACTGATCACCGGCGCGCCGTGGCTGGGCGCTTCCGCCAGCCGCACGTTGCGCGGAATGATGGTGCGATAGACCTTGTCGCCGAAATGGCTGATCAGCTGATTGGAAACGTCGTTGGAAAGGCTGTTGCGCGGATCGTACATGGTGCGCAACAGACCGCCGATGTGCAGCGACGGGTTCAGCACTTTGCTGATTTTATCGATGGTATCCAGCAGCGCGGTCAGCCCCTCCAGTGCATAATACTCGCACTGGATCGGCACGATCACGGAATTCGCCGCAGTCAGAGCGTTGACGGTCAGCATGTTCAGCGACGGCGGGCAATCCACCAGAATGTAATCGTACCGTGCTCGCACCCGGTGCAGCGCCTCACGCAACCGGTATTCACGGCGATCCATGTCCAGCAACTGCACTTCAGCCGCGGTCAGATCGCCGTTGGCGGCCAGCAGATCAAAGCCGGAGCCTTCCGGCGTGCCGACAATCGCCTGCTCAATCGGCACGTCATCCACCAGCACATCGTAAACGGTATATTCCGTCTCGTGCTTGTCGACCCCGGAGCCGGAGGTCGCGTTGCCCTGTGGATCAATATCCACCAGCAGCACACGTTTGCGTGTTGCCGCCAACGACGCCGCAAGGTTGACGCTGGAAGTCGTCTTGCCGACGCCACCTTTCTGGTTGGCAAGTGCGAACACTGTGCTCACTATGATTCTCCTTTGCCCTGTTCGCCCTGCGGCGGCGCGTACGAGGCTGGCTGTGCTCTTCCCCGCAACGTTCTTCGATACCGTTAGCCGGCAGCGAGCCTTTCCACGATCACCAGCTGCCGTGATTCATTCAGGCCCGGCACCACCAGCGATACGGTATGCGCCTGCCAGGGCGCCGGCACGGCGGCCACTTCGGTATCGGCCTGGGCGCCCTTCATGGCCAGCAGCCGGCCGCGCTCGCCCAGCAAATGGCCGGTCAACGCGAGAATATCCGGCAGCGAGGCGAAGGCACGGGTGATGACCTGAGGCGAGCCGTTCTGGAATGACTCATTACGGTACTGTTCCACGCGAGACTGCACAACCTCAACATTGGCCAGCCCAAGCTCCCGTGCGGCCTGGCGCACGAAGCGGGTCTTCTTGCCGTTGCTGTCAAGCAGCACAAATGTCTGCGCCGGCCGGCTGATGGCGAGCACCAGCCCGGGCAGGCCGGCGCCGGTGCCCACATCCAGCGTCGGCCCTTCGCCAAGGTGCGGCAGCACCGCCAGCGAATCGAGCACATGGCGGGTCACCATCTCGGCCGGCTGCCGTATCGCGGTGAGATTAAAGGCTCGATTCCATTTATCAAGCAGGCTCACATACGCCAGCAACTGTTGCTGCTGGCCGGCATCAAGCTCAAGGCCCAACGCATCAATGCCGCTGGCTAGCTGCTGCCCCAGGCTCACAGCGCCACGCCGGGCGTATTGTCTACCGCCTGCCGATAACGCTTGAGATGGATCAGCAGTAGCGATATCGCTGCCGGTGTCACACCGGGAATGCGCCCGGCCTGCCCCAGCGTTTGCGGCCGCGCACTTTCCAGCTTCTGCCGCACCTCATTGGAAAGGCCGTTGACCCGGCTGTAATCCAGATCTTCGGGCAGCGCAGTGCCTTCTGCCGCACGCAGCTTCGCCACTTCATCCTGTTGCCGATCAATGTAACCGGAATACTTCGCCAGAATCTCGACCTGCTCCGCGACAGCGGGCATTTCTGCCGCCAGCCCCGCCGCCTGAAGCAGCGCCTGATACGACACATCCGGCCGCTTGAGCAAATCCATCAGGTTATATTCATGGGTGAGCGGCGCATC
Organism: Alcanivorax quisquiliarum; assembly: GCF_023051175.1. GTDB lineage: Bacteria > Pseudomonadota > Gammaproteobacteria > Pseudomonadales > Alcanivoracaceae > Isoalcanivorax > Isoalcanivorax quisquiliarum. The sequence continues at coordinate 243,148 of NZ_JALKII010000002.1, forward strand.
CAGCAGCGCGTTGACCTCGGCGCTGCGAGCACTGCCGGGGCGCACCCAGGTGGCGCGCAGCCGTGCGGCTTCCCGCTCGGTGCCATCGCGCTTGGCGCAGTAGGCCGCCCAGCGCTCGTCATCCACCAGCCCGAGCTCGCGGCCTTTTTCCGTCAGCCGCAAATCGGCGTTGTCTTCGCGCAGCAGCAGCCGGTATTCCGCCCGGCTGGTAAACATCCGATACGGCTCGCGGGTGCCAAGCGTAATCAGGTCATCCACCAGCACACCCAGGTAGGCTTCATCCCGCTGCGGGTACCAGGGCTCTTTTTCCTGCGCCAGCAGCGCCGCGTTGAGGCCCGCCAGCAGCCCCTGCGCGCCTGCTTCTTCGTAGCCGGTGGTGCCATTGATCTGGCCGGCGAAAAACAGCCCCGGCACATGCTTCGTTTCCAGCGAATGCTTGAGATCCTGCGGATTGAAGTAATCGTACTCGATGGCATAGCCGGGCCGGGTGATATGCGCCTGCTCGAAACCGCGGATCGAGCGCACCGCTGCCAGCTGCACATCAAACGGCAGGCTGGTGGAAATGCCGTTGGGATACAGCTCATGGGTGGTCAGCCCTTCCGGCTCGACAAAGATCTGGTGAGTGTCTTTGTCCGGGTAGCGGCTGACCTTGTCTTCGATGCTGGGGCAATAGCGTGGCCCCACGCCCTCGATCACCCCGGTGAACATCGGCGAACGCTCAAAGCCGGAGCGAATGATCTCGTGCGTCTGCGCATTGGTGTGGGTGATATAGCAGCACACCTGGCGCGGGTGCTCTTCCGGGCGGCCGAGATAGCTCATCACCGGCGCGGGCGTATCGCCCCACTGCTCCTGCATCACCGAGAAATCTACCGTCTTGCCATCGATACGGGGTGGCGTGCCGGTTTTCAGGCGATCAACCCGAAACGGCATCTCGCGCAGCCGCGCAGCCAGCGCAATCGACGGCGGATCACCCGCGCGGCCGCCCGACTGGTTTTCCAGGCCGATATGGATGCGCCCACCAAGGAAGGTGCCCACTGTCAGCACCACCGCATCGGCATGGAAGCGCAAACCCATCTGCGTCACCACACCCACACAGCGGCCTTGCTCAAGGATCAGGTCATCCACGGCCTGCTGGAAAATCGTCAGCTGCGGCTGGTTCTCCAGCACCTCGCGGATCGCTGCCTTATAAAGGACGCGATCTGTCTGCGCACGGGTAGCGCGCACGGCCGGCCCTTTACGGGCATTGAGCACGCGAAACTGGATACCAGCGCGATCCGTGGCCCGCGCCATGGCGCCGCCAAGCGCGTCGATCTCGCGCACCAGATGGCTCTTGCCGATGCCGCCGATCGCCGGGTTGCAGCTCATCTGCCCCAGCGTCTCGATATTGTGTGTCAGCAGCAGGGTGTCCACGCCCATGCGCGCAGCCGCCAAGGCGGCCTCAGTGCCAGCGTGGCCGCCACCGATGACTATCACACCGAAACGCTTGGAAAAATCCATCACTCCTCACCTGCCGGTAATGCCGGCTGAACATGTGGTGCTGCTCAAAATATGAACAGCAAGGGCGCGTAGTATAAAGCCCGCCCGCGGAAAATAAAGGTGAGACACTCGATAAGCCGGCGATGCCCTGCGCCTGGGCAGTGCGGCTGCCGATCGTCTCCGCGCGACAACGCCCCATCATCTGATAAAGGGAGGGGGGGTAGGCGCTTGTGCTATACTTTCGCTCCCTCGCTCGTGCGTCAACTCAAACCATCCGGGAACAACTGCGTGGAATCGCTGAATTTTTTCATTCTGGCCGGGGCACTAATCCTTTTTATCGGCCTGCTGCTGGGCTCGCTCAGCCCTCGAATCGGGGTGCCAAGCCTGCTTGTTTTCCTTGGCGTCGGTATGGCGGCCGGTGAAAATGGCATCGGCGGCATCCAGTTCGAGGACGTCGATCTCGCTTTCCTCATCAGCAACCTGGCCTTGACCGTCATTTTGCTTGACGGCGGCCTGCGCACCCGCCTGGAGACCTTTCGCGTCGGCCTGAAACCAGCACTCACGCTCGCCACGGTGGGGGTAGCCTTGTCGGCCATGTTTACTGGCGCCTTTGCCACCTGGCTGCTGGGCGTTGACTGGCGGGTCGGCCTGTTGCTCGGGGGCATCATCGGTTCAACCGATGCGGCCGCTGTATTCAGCATGATTCGAAGCGCCGGGGTACGTATCAACGAGCGGGTTGCCAGCACGCTGGAGATCGAATCCGGCCTTAACGATCCGATGGCGATCTTTATCACCGTATTGCTGATCGATCTGCTGCTCAAGCCTGACATCAGCTGGGGGGTGACCACCCTCACCGCCTTGATTCAGCAGTTCGGCGTAGGCGCCTTGCTGGGTATCGGTCTCGGCATATTGTTAGCGGAACTGCTACTGCGCGTGCGCAGCAATGAAGGGCTGCACGCCCTGTTGCTCTGTACAGGCGGACTTACTCTGTGGGCCGTCACCAACTTGCTTGGCGGCTCCGGCTTCCTGGCCGCTTACGTGGCGGGATTGGTCGCCGGTAACTGGCGCAGTGGCACCAGCGACAATGTGCTGCGCTCCATGGATTCGATGGCATGGTTGTCCCAATCGGGCATGTTTCTGTTGCTCGGCCTACTGGTGTCGCCCAAGGAGCTCCTCGATTCGCTCCTGCCGGGGTTGCTGATCGCTGCCTTCCTGATGCTGGTGGCCCGCCCGCTGACAGTCTGGCTGCTGCTGTTGCCCTTTGCCTTTCCTCGCCGCGAACAGATCTTTATCGCCTGGACCGGCCTGCGCGGCGCAGTGCCTATTGTACTGGCGGTTTTCCCGCTGATGGCGGGGCTGGAGCAGAGTCGATTACTGTTCGATATCGTGTTCGTGGTAGTCATCAGCTCGCTATTGCTGCAGGGCACCACGCTGGGCCCGATGGCGCGGTGGCTGAAGCTGGCGCTGCCACCAGCTGCCAAACCGTTGACTGAAGTTGCTCTGGAAGGAGTGGACAACCAGTTTGTAGCCCAGTTTCGCATTGAAGCCGGCTCGCGCGCCGACGGCAAGGAGCTGGGGAGCCTGGTCACACCCGGGGCGCGTGCGGTCGCGCTGGTGCGGGCAGGCGCTTCACTGCCGCTGGAGGGCCATCTGATGCTCCAGGCCGGCGACACTCTTTCGCTGCTAGCCAGCCATGGTGAGCTTGAGCAGCTCAGTGAATGGTTCCTTTCTTCTACTGCAGAACTACGCCGCTTTTATGGCGATTTCACTGTTCACGGCTCGGTGCAAGTCGACGAAGTGGCTCGCACCTACGGCCTGACGGATCTGGCCAGTCATGAGTTGACCATGAGCCTGAAACAGCTGTTCCGCCACCGGCATAGCACTTCGCCGGTAGTGGGTGACACGATTTACCTGGCTGGCATCCGGCTACGGGTGCGGGCAATTGAGAATGGCCGCATCAGCCTGGTTGGCATTCAGCTGTCGAAGGAATGAGCTACATGCGCTCGGGGCCACCATTACCTTAGCGCCACTTTCCAGTGTACCCACAGTCAACGCTTGTTCACTCCCCTTTCGCTATAACTGCGCACCGTTGATCTGCTGGCGCCTCAGGCGCCGTGCAGGCGCTCACTGAATTCGCCTGTAGCCGCGACAGTAAAAGGAGACACCATGCCTCAGTACAAGGTACCGATGCGCGACATGCGCTTCCTGCTCAATGAAGTGTTCGACTATGCGAGCCATTACAAGACCCTGCCCAACGGCGAGGAAGCGACCCCGGACATGGTCGATGCGATCCTGTCGGAATGTGCCCGCCTGTGCGAGAACACCATCGCCCCCCTGAACCAGAGCGGTGACGAGGAAGGTTGCAAGCTGGAAGACGGCCAGGTGACAACACCGAAGGGCTTCAAGGAGGCCTATGCAGAATATGTTGCGGGCGGGTGGCAAGGCCTGTCGCACCCGGTGGAATACGGCGGCCAGGGCCTGCCGATGTCGCTGGGGCTGTTCAAGCAGGAAATGCTGGGCACTGCCAACTGGTCGTTCGCCATGTACCCCGGCCTGTCGCTGGGCGCCATGAATACCATCATGCTGCACGGCACCGACGAGCAGAAGAACACCTACCTCACGCCACTCACCGAGGGTATCTGGGCCGGCACCATGTGCCTGACCGAGCCCCAGTGTGGCACTGATCTGGGCCAGGTGAAGGCGCGTGCGGTGCCGGACGGCAATGGCGGCTACAAGATCACCGGCACCAAGATCTTCATTTCTTCCGGTGATCATGATCTGACCGAAAACGTGGTGCACATCGTGCTGGCGCGGCTGCCGGATGCGCCTCCGGGCACCAAAGGTATCTCGCTGTTCATCGTACCCAAGTACCTGCCCGGCAAGATCGGTGAAGGCAACGGCGTCAGCGTCGGTGCGCTGGAAAAGAAAATGGGCATCAAAGCCTCCGCCACCTGCGTAATGAACTTCGACGATGCCACCGGCTTCCTGATCGGCCCGGAAAATGAGGGCCTGGAGTGCATGTTCACCTTCATGAACTCCGCCCGTATCGGCACCGCGATGCAGGGCGTGTGCCATGCCGAGCTGTCGTTTCAGGGGGCGCTGCCTTACGCCAAGGAGCGTCGTTCCATGCGCGCTCTCGGCGGCAAGCAGGAACCAGACAAGATCGCCGACAGCATCATCCACCACGGTGATGTGCGCCGCATGCTGCTGACCCAGAAAGCCGTCGCCGAAGGCGGCCGGGCAATGCTGTATTTCACCGCGCAATACGCGGATCAGATGATCGCCGGCATCCTCGAAGGCGATAAGAAAAAGCAGGAATACTGGGACGGCCAGCTCGGCTTCCTGACGCCGATCCTGAAAGGGTTTTTGACCGAGAAAGGCCTTGAGTGCGCCAACCTGGGCATGCAGGTGTTCGGTGGCCATGGCTATATTCGTGAGCACGGCATGGAGCAGATTGCCCGTGATGCCCGCATCAGCACGCTGTACGAAGGCACCACCGGCATTCAGGCACTGGATCTGCTTGGTCGCAAAGTACTGCTGATGACCCGTGGCAAGTGTGTGCGGGAGTTCAGCCAGAAGCTGGTGGATTTCGGCACCCGCAACATGACCAACGCCAAGCTGCGGCCATATGCCTGGAAGCTGCTCAAGATTGCAGCGCAGTGGAATTACCTGACCACGCGTATCATGCTCACTGCGGCCAAGAACCGCGATGTGGTGAGCACCGCCAGTGTCGATTTCCTGATGTATTCCGGCTACGCCATGATGGCCTACTTCTGGGCGGTGATGGCTGCCACGGCACAGGACAAGATCGCCAACGGCGGCGAGCAACCTGAAGAGTTCTACCAGGCCAAGCTGGCCACCGCAGAGTTCTACTTTGAGCATATGCTGCCGCAAGCCAAGGCTCATGCAGACAGCATGCTCAAGCCGACCAAGGTGATGATGCAGCTCAAACCGGAGCACTTCTCGTTCGATTACGAGTAAACATCCGCTACGAGCAAGCAGCAGCGAGCAGCAAGCGCTGCCCAGGCAAAGCGGGCGCCGGCACATCGGCGCCCGCTTTGTTTTGATGCCGGCCCGCTATCAGCCATTCATGATTCACCAGATGTTCTTCGGCGATGCACACCCCGCTGGATGGAAACCCGCCTGTGCACTGCGACGCACCGCTCTCCTCGCCAATCCGTTGCCGCCTTGAGACGCCATTACAAGCACCCGATCCATGTGCCCGCCACCACACTGACCGTGCGGCCGTCGGCCAGCCCTCAGCCTGCATAGGCATTTCGCGCAGGTTCATTTAGTCTTTGCCTTCATCCCGGCAGCCCAAGGGAGAGGGGCAATGTCTTACTATCAAGGCAAACGGATACTCATTACCGGCGCCGGTTCCGGCATTGGCGCGTTGCTGGCAGAGCAGCTCGGCCGCCAGGGCGCGGAAGTCATCGTTACCGGGCGGCGACGGGCACCGATCGAAAGCGTCGCCCGGCGCGTGCTGGCGGCTGGCGGGCAGGCCCATGCGCGGTTGCTGGATGTGAGTGTGCTGGAAGAGATCGATCCGTTCCGCAGACAGTTGCATGCCGACATCGGTACCATCGATATCCTGATCAACAATGCCGGTGTCGTCTTTGGCGGCCCCTTCGACGAAGTGCCATTGGCCGATCACTTGAACACCTTGCAAGTGAATACGCTCGGGCTGATGGCGATGGCGCACGCTTTCATGGGCGATCTGCGTGCCGCGAGCCAGGGGCATCTGGTCAATATCGCCAGTGCCAGCGCCTATATCGGCCTGCCATTTGGCAGCACCTATGCTGCCAGCAAATGGGCCGTGCTCGGTTTTTCCGAGTCGCTGCGCCTGGAGCTGAAGGAGCGTCGTATCAACAATGTGGCGGTCACCACCGTCTGCCCCGGTTATATCAGCACCGGCATGTTCGAGGGTGCACGCACGCCGCTGCTTTCGCCCATGCTCACACCCGAACGAGTAGTGCGCTCGATCCTGCGGGGTATCCGGCAGCGGCGCCCGCTGGTGGTCGAGCCGCCCATGGTGCGCGGCATTGATTTGCTCAAGGGCGCGCTGCCCGGCCCCGTCTGGGATACGCTGGCAAAACGCTCCGGCATCGCATCGTCAATGAAATATTGGCAAGGCAAGCAATAACAAAAAACATGAATACGACAGATAGCAGCGATAGATAGCAGAAGGAACTCCGATGAAAGCTCTCACACCGGTTGATCAGTTGTTCCTGTGGCTGGAGCGCCGCCAGCAGCCGATGCACGTTGCCGGCCTGCAACTGTTCAGCTTTCCCGAGGATGCCGGGCCGAAGTACGTCAGCGATCTGGCGCAATCCATGCGTGAGCACTGCTGCCCGGTGGCACCGTTCAACCAGCGTCTGCTGACGCGCTTCGGCCAGAATTTCTGGGTGGAAGACAAGCAATTTGATATTGACCACCACTTCCGCCACGAAGCACTGCCCAAGCCCGGCCGCATTCGCGAGCTGCTGGCACTGGTGTCGGCCGAACACTCCAACCTGCTTGATCGCGAGCGGCCGTTGTGGGAAGTGCATCTGATCGAAGGGATTCGTGGCCGCCGCTTTGCGCTGTATTCGAAGATCCACCACTCGGTGGTGGATGGAATTTCCGCCATGCGCATGGGTATGCGGGCGCTATCGACTGATCCCACCGAGCGCGATCTGCCGCCGGTATGGGCAAACACGCCCAAGCGCCGCGAGCGGATGCAGCTACCCGCCAACCCGGTGGCCGCCGTGAGCGGGCTGGCCCGGCTCACCGCCGGAGTCAGCAAACAGGTGGCCACGGTGCCTGCGCTGGCACGAGAGGTGTACCAGATGGCGCAAAAAGCGCGCCACGACCCGGATTACGTTTCGATCTTTCAGGCACCGCAAAGCATCATCAATCAGCGCATTACCGGCAGCCGGCGTTTTGCCGCGCAGTCTTATGACACCGAGCGCTTCAAAGCCATTGCCCGAGCGTTCCGCTGCACGCTGAACGATATTGTGCTGGCCGTCTGCGGCAGCGCCCTGCGCGAATATCTGATCAGCCAGAACGCGCTACCCGACAAACCCCTGGTCGCCATGGTGCCGATGAACCTGCGCCAGGACGACAGCGCCGGCGGCAACCAGATTGCCATGATCCTTGCCAATCTGGGCACGCATATCGCAGATCCGACCAACCGCCTGCGCACCATCAAAGCATCGGTAGAGGAAGCGAAAACCCGTTACAAGCAAATGACGCCGGCGGAAATTCTCAATCTCACCGCGTTGATGCTGGCACCGACGGGGCTTAATCTGCTGACCGGGCTGGCGCCGGAATGGCGAGCTTTCAACGTCATCATTTCCAACGTGCCGGGGCCGAAGGAACCGCTGTACTGGAATGGCGCCAGGCTGGAGGGCATGTACCCGGTATCGGTGGCGCTGAACCAGATTGCCCTGAATATCACGCTCACCAGTTATATCGGCCAGCTGGAGTTCGGCATCATCGGCTGCCGCCGCACGCTGCCCTCGATGCAGCGGCTGCTGGATTATCTGGAGCACGCCCTCCGCGAGCTGGAGATTGCTGCCGGGTTGAAATAACCGGCAGCGCTGCTCTTGCCGTCTTGCCGTCCGCTCGCCCACTGGCGTCCGGTTTTCAACGCCGCCGAGAACTGGTGCGCCGAAAGTCCATACGCGCCAACCGACTGTGCAACGCGGCGCCCTGGCCTCGGGCGCCAACGCAAAACCTTGGCCACCCTTGGCAACGGCAAGGCGAAACCTTGTGCGCTCGCCCGTCAGTTGCCGTCAGGTTTTCGGCCGGAACACGTCCATGATATCCATCGGCAACGGGAACACGATGGTGGAGGCGTTCTTGTTCGACATGTCATTCATCGTTTGCAAATAACGCAGCTGCAAGGCACCCGGTGAAGCCGCCATGATGTTGGCCGCCTCCACGAGTTTTTCTGCTGCCTGCTGTTCGCCTTCTGCGTGAATGACTTTAGCCCGCCGCTCCCGCTCGGCCTCCGCCTGGCGGGCAATGGCGCGAACCATGCTCTCGTTGAGATCAACGTGCTTGATTTCCACGTTCTGCACCTTGATGCCCCAGCTATCGGTTTGAGCATCGATGATCTCCTGAATATCGGCGTTGAGCTTGTCACGCTCGGAAAGCATTTCATCCAGATCGTGCTTGCCGAGCACCGAGCGTAACGTGGTCTGCGCAAACTGGCTGGTGGCGGAATAGTAATCTTCCACCTGAATGATGGCCTTCTGCGGATCGACAACACGAAAGTACAGCACTGCACTCACACGGACGGTGACGTTATCCCTGGAGATCACATCTTGGCTGGGCACATCCAGCGTGATGATGCGCAGATCCACCCGCACCATCTGCTGCACGCCCGGAATGACTATCACGATGCCGGGACCTTTCACCGCCTGAAAGCGGCCAAGGAAGAACACCACGCCACGCTGGTATTCCGGCAATACTCGCACCGACATGGCGATCAGGCCGAGCAGAAAAAGAAGTGGGGTGAGATAGGCAACCATAATCAATCCTCCTTGCGTGATACTGAGCCAGCCACACCGGCCGGCTCAACGTGCAGGCGCAGCCCTTCGACAGCGACAACGCGTAATTTGTCTCCTTCACGTACCGGCACGGCAGCGCTCGCCAGCCAGGATTCCCCCATCACACGCACGCGGCCGTCGCCATCGAAATCGCCCAGCGCCACCGCCGTCGCACCGACCAGCGCTTCCTCTCCGGTTTGCGGCGGCCGGCGCCGCAGCGACCACAGCCGTGTCATGGTCCATAGCATCAGGCCGGCCGCCACCAGCGCCACGCCTCCGATCAGCGGCAGCGATACCGCAAGGTGTGCATCGTCCATCAGAATCACCGAGCCAAATACGAAAGAGACAACCCCGCCAATACCGAGCGCACCAAAGCTGGGCAAGAATGCCTCGCCAATGATGAACAACAGGCCGAGCACAATAAGCGCCAGGCCGGCGTAGTTCACCGGCAGCACCTGAAAGGCGTAGAGCGCCAGCACGAGGCAAATCGCGCCGATCACGCCGGGATAAATATTGCCAGGGCTGGCGAGTTCGAAAATGATGCCGTAGAAGCCTACCAGCATGAGGAAATAAGCAATGTTCGGATGGGTGATGACCGCCAGCAATTGATGACGCCAGTCTGGCTCGATATTCACCAACGCAACGTCGGAAGTCGCCAGGATGCGCGCGTCGTTATTGATCGTGACCTCGTAGCCATCCAGCTGCGCCAGCAAATCGGGCAGATCACGGGCGACAATATTCACCACGCCCTGCTCCAGCGCCTCCGCCGCCGTAAGGTTGACCGCGTCGCGCACCGCTCGCTCCGCCCAGTCGGCGTTACGCCCGCGCCGCTCTGCCAGACCGCGGATATACGCCACGGCGTCTTCGAGCACCTTGCGCTCCATCGCCGTGCCGCCGCGACGCTTGCCTTCATCATCAGGCTCGCTGTCGGCTTCTTCTGTTTCCGGCTGCCCCGGCATACCGCCAATCTGCACCGGCGTGGCCGAGCCCAGATGCGTGGCCGGGCTCATGGCGGCAATATGGGTGGCATACATCAGATAGGTGCCGGCACTGGCCGCGCGTGCACCACCGGGGCTGACGTAGCCCACCACCGGCACTTCGCTGGCGAGGATGGCGCGCACCATATCGCGCATGGCGGTGTCCAGCCCGCCGGGTGTGTCCAGCCGCATGACCACCAATTGCGCCTGATGCTCGGCCTGCGCTTGTGCCAGCGCACGCTGAAAGTAATCGCTGGTCGCCGGCCCGATCGGACCATCTACCGTGAGCACCACGACTGGCGCCGGCGCCGCCGCCCGCACCGCCAGCCCGGCTAACGCCAGCAGTGCGCCAACACCAAGGCAATACAGGGCAAACAACGCACGGCGACGGGAAACAGGGTGTCGGCTCAGGTTCACAGCGGGCCCTCCTGTACGGCTTTGGCCAGATCGGGGCGGTCACGCGGCCCTGTTGCCAGGGCATTGCGCCACAGCCGAGAAAATCGGTGACCGCTGATGTCGTTCAGCCTCCACCGGAAATCCCTTATAGGACAAGGCTATACAGGCCGCCGTTTCACCACAAGCGGCATTCTGAGAAGAGCTTGACACGGGCATAAAAAAACACTGGCACAGCCTCAGGAAACCGCGTAAGGTGGCCAAAGCTGCAGAAGGAAGGCAGTGGATGTTTTGGTCGTTCCCGCCGTGTTACCTCCTCAACGCCCCAATCCCCGAAGACTGCACGCCACATACGATTTTTATTGGTTTTCTGAGGTATAGATTCAATGGCTACCGGCACTGTTAAATGGTTCAACGAGTCCAAGGGTTTTGGTTTCATTACTCAGGACGACGGCGGCGCAGATGTGTTCGTACACTTCAGCGCAATTCAGGGCTCCGGTTTTAAAACCCTGCACGAAGGTCAGAAAGTGACCTATGAAATCCAGCAGGGTCCGAAAGGCCCGCAAGCTGCCAACGTTGTTGTCTGATTTTTCAGGCCAGTAACCATGGCAAGCTAAGAAAAAGCCTCACTTCGGTGGGGCTTTTTTTATTTATTTGCGGCTGCTCCCGTAGCCGTCAAAGGCTGCGCTCGTCCCGGCTATGTCTGGCTGATTCTGGCTGATGTTGTCACCGACGAGCAGGCGGAGCTTTTGCTCGCGGCTGAAGCGTTTGATTGCTGCCTCGCGCTGCTGCGCAGCACTGCGGCTGGCTGCCGTTTCGTGCCACACCAGCGTCACCGGGCGGCGTGCCCGGGTATAACGTGCACCCGCCGACCCTGCATTATGCTGCGCCAGGCGCCGTGGTACATCTGTCGTGACACCGGTATAAAGGCTTCCGTCTGCACAGCACACCATGTATACATGCCATGACGCTGGCAGCGCTTTTTGTGTCATTTTTACCGCTCGCAGGCCGTCCCTCCGAACAGTCCATGTTATCATTTCAGCCTCGGTCGCCATCAAGGAATGAGGCATGATCTCCTATCTCTACTGGTTTTGTGTCGCCGCACTGGTGTTTCTGGTGTTGTTCGGCCTGGGCGCCCGCCTGGGCAAATGGAAACCCGCAGCGATTCTTGCGGTCATTCTGGTAGTGCTGAGCACTTTGCTCTATTACTTCTATCTGGAGCAAATGTTCGTCAAGCGCTGGGGCGGCAGCATGGCGATCCGCGTACCGGCCGGCCAGCTGCATATGGGAGCGACCTGGAAGGGCGACAACCTGTGGATCCAGAACTACGACCCGCAAGAGAATGTATGTATATTTAGCGAATATGCACGGGGGAATCTACTGGAAGGCCGGGTTATCCTGAGGGACTGCAATCCAATGCTGCCCGCCTTTTCAGGCGCCAAACCGGAAGCCGTTACAGGTCCAGACTTATGACAACAACGACTGTTACCGACGCTCGACACCTGACTGAAGAAACGCTGTTGCAGATGCTCGAAAGCCATCCCGCAGAGATAGAGTTCGAGCAGGTCATGGCGGTAATCGATGCTCACTACGACTATACGCCCACTCGTTTTACCAACGGCATCAAGGGCGATCAGGTCATCAACAACCCAGGCGAGAACGAAGGCGCGTGCCGCATATTCGCGTTCGCCAAGCTGCACGATCTCAACACGGCACGGACGCTGGCATGCTTTGGGCGCTTCTATCGCAACGATGTGCTCGATCAGCTCAATGGCCGCAATCACCCCAATATCCGGGTGTTCATGCGCCACGGCTGGAGCGGTATCCAGTTCGATGGCGAGGCGCTGGCGCCGAGAACGCCTGAGTGATTATTTGCGGGGGCCATGCATCGGCCCCCCGAAACCCCGTATAATCCCCTGCACCCCGATATGGATCGGCCCATCGTGCCGTGCTTGTCATGGCTACCCTGATTCCACGCTGGAGAATCTGATCTCCGGCCCGACGCAAAAAAAACTCAATGACTGAATTTGCCATCGGCCAGCGCTGGCTCAGCGAAACCGAAACCGAGCTGGGCCTGGGCATCGTGGTCAACCTCGATTACCGCCTGGTTACCGTGTTCTACCCTGCCTGCGAAGAAGAACGCACCTACGCCAAAGCCAACGCCCCCTTGTCGCGCATGACCTTCGCCGCGGGTGATCGCATCCAGACACAAGCCGGCGATGCCTTGATCGTCAGTGCGGTGGAGCAGGTCGATCAGCTATTGATATACCAAGCCGCGCCTGAAGATGATCCGGCTGCGCTGCGCCCCGTACCGGAAAGCCAGCTCGGTTATCAGGTGGAGCTGTCCGCCGTCACGGATCGCCTGTTCTCGAAACAGCTTGATAGCAACAACTGGTTCAACTTGCGCGTTGCCGCCCTGCATGCACGCACCCAGGCGGAGCAGTCGCCGGTGCTGGGCCTGCGTGGGCCACGCATTGATCTGATCGGCCATCAGTTGTGGATCGCCCACGAAGTGGCCAATCGTTTTGCGCCGCGCGTGCTGCTGGCCGACGAAGTGGGCCTGGGCAAGACCATCGAAGCCGGCCTGATCCTGCATCAACAGCTGCACACACACCGCGCCAGCCGGGTGCTGATCGTGGTGCCGCAACCGCTGGTGCACCAGTGGTTTGTGGAAATGGTGCGCCGTTTCAATCTGCACTTCAGCATCTTCGATCGGGAGCGGCTGGAAGCATTGCAGCCCGATGAAAGCGTGCGCGACATGTTTGCCCGCTTGCTGGAGGAAGAGCACAGCGGCGTCGCCAGCACCCCCGAGAATCCCTTCCTGAGCGAACAGCTGATTCTGTGCAGCACCGAATTTCTGGCGCACTGCAACATGGATCAGCTGGCCAGCGCCGAATGGGATCTGCTGGTGGTGGACGAAGCGCACCACCTCAGCTGGTCAGAGGATGCACCCAGCGATGCTTACCAGCGCGTGGCGCGGCTGGCCGCAGCAGCACGCGGGCTGTTGTTGCTGACCGCCACCCCGGAGCAGCTCGGCGTGGAAAGCCATTTTGCGCGGCTGCATCTCCTTGATCCCGATCGTTTTCCAACGCTGGAGGCGTTTCGCAGCGAGCAGCAGGATTACCAGCGCATTGCCGCGCTGGCCGGCGAGCTGGTCGATAACAGCATCTGGTCTGCCGATCTCAAGGCACGCCTGCAGGCGCTGCTGCCCGATATTGCACCAGAGGAAAGCCGGCGCGCACAAATCCTGCGTGAGCTGCTGGATCGTTCCGGCACCGGCCGCGTGCTGTTCCGCAACACACGCAAGCACGTCGAGGGCTTCCCAGAGCGCCATGTGGAAGGCATCCCGCTGCCCTTTCCCGAGTTTTATGCAAACGGCGAACCCGACGATGCGCTGCACCCGGAAAGCGGATTCAATGACGACCGCTGGTGCGCGGAAGATCCACGTGTCAGCTGGCTGGCGGAGTTTCTGCGCCGGGACCGCTCCCGCAAGGTGCTGGTGATCTGTGCGCGCAAGGAAACCGCCATCGACCTGCACGCCTGGTGCGGCTACAAGCTGGGCATGAACGTGGCCGTGTTCCATGAGGACATGGACCTGATCAGCCGCGACCGCGCAGCCGCCTATTTTGCTGACCCGGAGGACGGCGCACAGGCACTGATCTGCTCCGAGATCGGCAGCGAAGGCCGCAACTTCCAGTTTGCACACCATCTGGTGCTGTTGGATCTGCCCCGCAATCCGGATCTGCTGGAACAGCGTATCGGCCGCCTGGATCGCATCGGGCAGACGCAAGACATTCAGATTCATGTGCCTTATTTCAGCGACCACCCTCAGGAAGTGCTGTTTCAATGGTACGATCAGGGTATGCAAGCATTCACTCGCACCAACCCTGCCGGCACACAGATCCTTGCCGGCAGCCGGGAGCAGCTGGATGCCGCACTGGCTTCACCAAAGGACACAACGCTACGAGCGGCGTTGGTGGAGGATACCCGCACGCTCGCGCAGCAACTGCAACGCCAGCTGGAGGCAGGCCGTGACCGGCTGCTGGAACTCAGCTCGCACCAGCCGGAGCAAGCGGCGGCATTGATTGCGCATCTGGCCGACGCCGATGCCGCACCGCCCAGCGACTTCATGGACAGCGCCTTCGAGCGTTTCGGCGTCGAAGTGGAGGAGCATTCCGAGCACGCCATCATTCTCAAGCCCGGCCCGCACATGATCGAACCGTTCCCGCATCTGCCGGAGGAAGGCATCACCGTTACCGCGCACCGCCCCACCGCACTCAGCCGCGACGATTTGCAGTTTCTCACCTGGGAACACCCGATGGTGCAAGGCGCCATCGAGCTGGTGCTGAGCGAAGATCGTGGCAAGGCCAGCGTCGCGCTGCTGCGCAACCCCAAAGTCAAACCCGGCACGCTGTTGATCGAAGCGTTTTACACCGTGGAATGCAGTGCGCCTCGCGCCTTGCAGGCGAGCCGCTTCCTGCCGGGCACGATCATACGCAGCCTGCTGGATGCACAGGGCCGTGATCTGAGCCAGGCGATCAGCTTTCCCGGCCTGAGCCAGCAATGCCACAAGATGGAGAAGCCGCTGGCACGCAAGATCGTCGATAGCCAGCAAGCCTTGCTGGAAAAGCTGCTCGCCAACGATCAACAGCGCGTCAATGCTCAGGCCGAGGAGATTATCCAGGCAGCTCTGGCAACCATGCGGACGCATCAGGACGGAGAACGTAACCGGCTGGTGCAACTGCAACAGAAGAACCCGGCGATTCGCCAGGAAGAGATCGATTTCCTTGATCGGCAAACCGATGCGCTACGTCAGCATCTGGCGGAGGCCCGCTGCCAGCTCGCCGCCGTGCGCGTGATCGTGGCGGCGGCCAGCTGAAATTACTCCGCCAGCACATCCTCGGCCGGCACCCGCTCGGCCGCGGAATGCACCTTGCCCAGCAACAGCTCCACCGGTGCCGACTTGCCGGCAGGCACCGGATGCAGGCGCAGGGTGCTCCAGCGCAATTCTCCGTTGCCATCCCGCACCTCTGCCCACAGACCGTAATCATCCTCTGCTTGCCGCGTGTCGCCCCGATAAACAAGTGAAAACGGGATCGGCACCTGCCGGCCTTCGGCCGCTTGCTGATGCTCGGCCACCACACTGCCACCGGCACCGTCCGGTGCAAGGTTATCCACATCTGCCGCCCGTACCAGCTGCACGGTAATGACAGCATCTTCCGGCAGCGCTTCACGCTCCCGATAGACCAGTGTGCCGGTCAGCTCCAGGCTCGCGGGCTGTGCGTCCCCCGCCTCACTGGCCGTTGGCGGTGTCGCGGGCGTGGCCGCCAGATCCTTGTCCTCCGGCTTGTCACAACCGGCCAATATCAGCGCCAAAACCAGCGCGGCGCCCCGTATTATCATGCGTTTCAGCTTCATTGACGTGCGCTCCCTGTACACTGAGGACTGCCTGCCATCATGCGCTGCCACACCACCAGGCTCAACCACCGCCGCATCTTCTCGCCGTCCGCTCATGGCCCGCTTCACAGCGGGTAGCGAAGGCCCGTGCCCGGCTCTGTTACACTGTCCACTTGCTGTGCACCGGCCCTACACCGCTTATGCACAAAGTTATCCACAGCCTTGGAGAACCGCATGACTCTGCTTCAGCCTCTGCTGCCGTGCGTGGAGATCAACCCGGACGAGCCCGCCACTGCCGCTGTCATCTGGTTGCACGGGCTGGGCGCTGATGGCCATGATTTCGAGCCGATCGTGCCGGCCCTGAAATTGCCCGCTTCAATGCCGGTGCGCTTCGTATTCCCGCACGCGCCGGCCATTCCGGTCACCATCAATGGCGGCGTTACCATGCCCGCCTGGTTTGACATCCTCGAAGCAAATATCGAACGGCGCATTGATGAAGTCGGGCTGTTACAGTCAGCAGATGCCATTACCGCGTTGATCGAGCGGGAACGGGAGCGCGGTGTGGCGGCCGAGCGGATCGTGATTGCCGGCTTTTCCCAAGGCGGCGCCGTCGCCTTCGAGGCAGCACTGCGATACCCGCAGCCGCTGGGCGGCCTGCTGGCAATGTCCTGTTATTTTGCCACCGAACGCAGCGTGCAACGACACCCGGCCAACGCCAGCCTGCCGATCGAGATCCACCACGGCACCCGGGATCATGTGGTGCCGGAAAGCCTCGGCCTTCACGCGGCCAAGGTGCTCGGCGATCTGAACTACCCGGTGACGCTACGTCGCTATGTGATGGAACATGAAGTGTGCCCGGAGCAGGTGGCCGACATCAGCCAATGGCTGCGCCGGATTCTGCGCTGACAAGCTCGATGCGCGGCAGCCGGTTCACCAGCAGCCGCCTGGCTCGCCAGTCGGGGAGGCGCTGATCCATCAGCGCCTTGAAGCGCGGCCCGTGATTCATTTCCTCCAGGTGGCACAGCTCGTGCACCACCACATATTCCAGGCAGGCAGGCGGCAGCCGGATCAGCGCCAGGTTCAGATTGATAAAGCCCCGCGAGGACAACGAACCCCAGCGGCTTTTCATCTGTTTCACGCGCAAGGTCGGCCGCCCATGGCCTCGGGCGGCGAAAAACGGAAAGTGGCGATCAATTTCCGCCTCGAAATACTGATACGCCTGCGCTCGATACCAGCTCAGCAACACCGCAGGCAGTTGCTCCGCCGAGGGCGCAGACAGATACAGCTCATCCTCTCGCCGCACCGCTTTTCGCGCACCGCTGGCCAGCCGCAGCGTGAGCGGCCGGCCCAGAAACGGGTGCTGCGCGCCCTCCGCCAGTTGCAAACGCAGCGGCCCCGGCCGCTCGGCCATGCGCACCAGCGTGCGCCGCAGCCAGTCGCGGCGGCCGGCCAGAAAGGCACTGATATCTGCGGGAGAAGCATGAAGTGGCGCCCGCACTTCCACGCGGGCATCGGGGAACACACGCAGCTCAAGCGAGCGGCGGCGTGTGCGGGTAATGGTGTAAGGCGGCAAGTCGAAAGCATCTGGCAACATGCCGCAAGTATAACCCAGGCGACCGGCAAGCGACGCGTCAGACCGGCGCCGGGCGGCCGCGCAACCGATCCAGATAACCACGTACCCGGCTGGCAACACCGTTATCCACCGCTACCTCGTTGGCCTCGGCCACCCGATGCCGGCGCAACAGGGCAGGGCTGGCGCTGATCATGCCGTGGTGTCGCAAAGCACTTTCCACCCCGCGCAACAGCATGTTGCGGCTGACCGGGCGCGGCAGCACGCGATAGACCTGCGCCTGATTGATGAGTCGGATCAGATGCGTGGTGTCGCGAAAGGCTGTGACGACAATGGTGACCAGCTCGGGCTGGCGAGCCTTCAACAATCGCAGCGCATCGGTGATATCGCCTTCCGGCAAATTCAGATCGGTGACCAGCACGGCGGTCGGTTGCTCGGCCATGTGCGCCAGCGCCTCATCCAGTGTGCCGGCGCTCAGGACTGGCCGGCCCGGTCGGCTGTCGCGAATCAGCTCGAACAGATCCGGGCGCTGATCCAGCACCACGATTGCGCCATCGTCCTCTGTGCCGGCAGGCGCGGCGGTGGATTCGTTACCCGTTTTTTGTGGCTGATGCTTTTTCAGCAACGGCGCCGCGCTTTGTTCGGCAATGGCCACGGCTTCTTCAAGTGTGTTGCGCAGCGCATCCAGCTGCCAGGGCTTCTGCACGTAACGGAAAATCTCGCCGTCGTTGATGGAGCCGACGATGCTCGCCAGCTCGGCATAGCCTGTCAGCAAGATGCGCATGGCGGCAGGCTGCATCTCGCGCGCCTGACGCAGCACTTCAACGCCGGTCATGTGCGGCATTCGCTGATCGCTGACCACCACCTGCACAGTATTTTCGCGCAGCAGTTCCAGCGCTCTTGCTCCGCCATTGGCCGTAAGCACGCGGTAGCGCGCACCAAAAGCCAGGTTCAAGGTACGCAGTATCCGCTCCTCGTCATCGACAAATAACACTGTCGGTTTTAGCTGCATCTCCGCCTCCTTAACCCGCCGCAGCCTCGGTTGCCGGCGTGCGCTGTGTGGCCGCTTGCTGTTGCGGCAGCCACAGACGAAACTCCGTCCCGGCTCCCGGTGTGGATGCCACGGCAATGCTGCCGCCGTGCTGAGTGATGATCTGATAGGAAATGGAAAGCCCCAGGCCGGTGCCCTGGCCCACAGGTTTGGTGGTGTAAAACGGATCAAAGATACGTTGCCGCACGGTTTCCGGCATGCCGCTGCCGTTGTCGCTGATGCGAATCTCGACGCCCTCGTCCAGAGCACGCGATTGCAATCGGATTACTCCGAAATCATCAATCGCTTGCGCCGCATTGGTGAGGATGTTGAGCAGCACCTGATTGATCTGCGACGCGGCGCACTCGACTTGCGGCAGGTCACCGTAATCGCGCACCACTTCTGCTTTTTGCTTGATCAGGTTGCGGCCGATAGTGAGCGCGCTATCCAGGCATTCGTTCAGGTTGACCCGATCCACGCGGGCCCGATCCAGGCGGCTGAAATTACGCAGGTTCAACACCAGCTCGCTGATCTCGCCCAGCCCATGGAGCGTGTCGTCGAACAGATTATCCAGTTCGTCCAGAATGCCGGTTTCGGCCACACTGTCCTGCTCTGCCGTGGCCACTGCCAGGTGCTGGCTGATTTCGTCATCGGTGGCGCGCTCATCCATCAACGAGCGCACCAGATTGCCGCTCGCTACCAGCGCCGTTGCCGTGCGTGCCGCAAAATCTCGCACCAGCTCCACGTTGCTGCGCACATAACCCAGCGGCGTATTGATCTCATGGGCGACGCCCGCCACCATCTGGCCCAGCGAGGCCATTTTTTCCGATTGCACCAGGTGTGATTGTGACGCTTTCAAATGCTGGTTGGCGCGCACCAGTGCCTGCCCGCGTGCCGCAACCCGCTGCTCCATTTTTTCCAGCAGTGAGGTGACCATCCCCATGCCACGATATTCGCCGTTTTCCACCACGACAAAATCTTCCGTGATCGGGAGCCGCATGTGCTGCCGCACGTAACGGCTTGCTTCTTCGATGCCGGTGCTCTGCTCGACCAGCAACGGCGAGGGATTCATGAAGCGCTCGATAGGCCGCGCACCGAAAACCTCGCGCCCGTATTGCCGCAGGAAAACCCGCATGATGTCGTAACGCGACACGATCCCCAGCGTCTCCCCGCCACGCACGACGGGCAGGCACAACAGATCGGCGCACGCCTCGGCCAAAAACAGATCGGCCACATCCGCGACGCGCATCTGCGGGGGTATCGGGTGAACCCGCATCACCAGATCACTGATACGGGTGGGAGTTTGCTGGCCGGCCATACTGCTGCATTCCGATCATCAGGGCTACCAGAAACAGGCAGCCTTCAGGGCAGCTCATGGTGCGACAGCGATATGACAGGCAAGTGAAAACCGAGGGCACAAAGTGATCGCTCGATCTGGGTGCAGGGAGAGGAAATAATACCGGCGCGCAGGCCGCCATCATGTCGGCAGGACACCGATCAGTGAGAGTCTGTGGCATGGCAGTGCGCAGCGGCTTTTCCCGGGCTGATTGCACAGGCGCACGAGCACCGACGTCGCTTCTGCGCTGCCTTGAGAGCGCGGCTTCGGGAGCGCCCGCTTTGAGAGCGCAACTCGGGGAGCCCCTGCTCCAAGAACGCAGATTCGAGAGCACGGACTTGAGAGCGCCGCCCCGGCTTCCACCGGGGCAGCAAGGATGCCGGCCGAAGCTCAGCCGATATGTTCAGCGCGCATCACTTTTTTGTCGAGCTTGCCCACACTGGTGCGTGGCAGGCTGTCGACGAACGTGATGTTCTCTGGAATACCATAGCGCGAGATAACGCCTTTCTCGGCATAGCCCGCGACCAGCTCGCGGATTTCTTCTGCAGTGACTTCCGCGCCCGGCTTTTTCACCACCAGCGCCAGCGGGCGCTCGCCCCACTTGGCATCTGGCACACCGATCACGGCGCATTCCGCCACGCTGCTGTGTTGCAGCACCAGCCCTTCCAGATCCAGCGAGGACACCCATTCCCCGCCTGTCTTGATCACATCCTTGATCCGGTCGGTGATCTTCAGATAACCGTCTTCCGTTATGACGCCGATATCACCGGTGTGCAACCAGCCGCCGCGCCACAGATCCTCCGATTGCTCGGGATCATTCAGATAGCCCTGAGTCAGCCAGGGTGCCCGCACCACCACCTCGCCCTGGCTCTTGCCATCATGAGGGAGATCATTGAGGTCCTCATCGACGATACGCAGGGTCACCATCGGCACCGGCCGGCCCGTCAGGCTACGAACCTCAGCCTGCCGTTCGTTATCCCAGGCTTCCATATGCGGTTGCAAATGTGACAGCGTCAGCACCGGGCCCGTCTCGCTCATGCCGTAGCCGGTGAACACATCAATGCCCATATCCAGCGCCGCTTTAGCCATCGGTTTCGGCAGCGCCGAGCCACCGATGATGACTTTCCAGTTGGAGAGATCCACTTGTTTGACGGCGTCGCTGGCAAGCAGCATTTGCAGGATCGTCGGCACGCAGTGAGAGAATGTGACTCGCTCGGTCACCAGCAGCTTGAGCAATACTTCGGGCACATAACGGCCAGGGTAAACCTGTTTCACGCCCAGCAGTGTCGCCAGGAACGGTACGCCCCACGCATGCACATGAAACATTGGCGTGATCGGCATGTAGATATCGCTCTGGTTGAAGCGGCCATGGCCATCGCCTGATGTGGCAGCGCGCAGCGCGAAGGTGTGCAGCACCAATTGCCGATGGCTGAAATAAACGCCTTTCGGCAAACCGGTGGTGCCCGTGGTGTAAAAGGTGGTGGCGCGGGTATTTTCATCCAGCAACGGAAATTCGAACTCGGCATTGGCGGCGGCCAGCAGCTGCTCATACTCGCCGTGCGCCTGGATGCTGCTGCTCTCCGGCCCTTCGCCGTCATCCAGCAGGATAAAGGTCTTCACCGTTTCGATGCGATCCTTGATGGCGTCCAGCAATGGCAGGAACTCGCGGTTCACCAGGATCACGTCATCTTGCGCGTGGTTGATGGTATACAGTACCTGCTCCGGCGACAGCCGGATATTGATGGTATGCAGCACCGCACCCATCATCGGCACAGTGAAAAAACACTCCAGATAACGATGGCTGTCCCAGTCCATCACCGCCACGGTATCCCCCGGCTTCACACCAGCACTTGCCAGAGCGGAGGCCAGGCGCCGGACGCGCTCGCCCATTTGCCGATAGGTCATGCGCATCTTGTCGGCGTAGACGATCTCCTGCTCAGGCGCGCTGCGCACGCCAGCTTCCAGAATCGTGCCGATCAACAGCGGCTGATCGACGGCCGATGGGGTGCGCTCAATGACGTGTGCGGTCATGCAACTGTACTCCTGAATATCTGCTGTATTGTTATGCGAGAGAAAATGGCCAGCCCGGCCGGCCGCTCACGCTGCCTGCTTGTCAGCGATGCGGTCTTTGCTGCTTCATTGTCCGGGGAAGCCGCCCCGGGTCAACCGTGCCGGATCAAGATAGCGCGCCAGCGCCTCGCGATCGAGATCGGTACGCTCGATGGCCACATCCAGCACGCTGCGCCCGGAAGCAAACGCTTCCTTGGCGATCTCCGCTGCCTTCTCATAACCGATCACCGGATTGAGTGCCGTCACGAGAATCGGATTCCGGCCCACGGCCTCGCCGATGACCTGATGATTGACCGTGAAGCCGGCGATGGCGCCATCCGTGAGGATGCGCGTCACATTGGCGAGTATTGCCGTCATCTCCAGCAGATTGGCGGCCACCAGCGGCAACATCACATTGAGCTGAAAATTACCGCTTTGCGCGGCGATGGTATTGGCCTGATCCAGCCCCATCACTTGCGCACTGACCATGCAGGCCGATTCGCAGATCACCGGATTGACCTTGGCCGGCATGATGGAAGAACCCGGCTGCACTGCTGGCAGCCGGATTTCCGCCAGGCCGTGAATAGGCCCGGAATTCATCCAGCGCAGATCATTGCTGATCTTCATCAGCACCACCGCGTAGCCGCGCAAGGCGGCGGACAGCGCCAGCGGCCGGTCGATCGCGCCGAGGCCGGCAAAGGCGGTGCTCATGGGTGTGAAATTATGGTGCGTGCGCTGGCTCAGGTGCTGGGCGAACAACGGCGCAAACTCGGGGTGGGCATTGATGCCCGTTCCCACCGCTGTGCCGCCCTGGGGAATTTCCAGCAAACCGTCCCGTGCATCGCGCAAGCGGGCAACAACAAATCCCAGCTGCGCTCGCCAGCTCTCCAGCTCCTGCCCCAATGTCACCGGCATTGCATCCATCAGGTGGGTGCGGCCCGTCTTGACCACATCATCAAGCTCTGAGGCGCGCGCTGCCAGCGTCGTATCCAGATGGTTCAGCGCCGGCAGCAACTTGCTGCCCACCTCCAGCACCGCGCTGAGATAAAGCGCGGTGGGCACCGTATCGTTGCTGCTCTGGCCCAGATTGACATGATCATTGGGATGCACGGCAGGCGCATCCGGCTGTTGCTGGCAAAGGCGGCTGATCACCTCGTTGACGTTCATGTTGCTGCTGGTGCCCGAGCCGGTCTGGAAGACATCCACCGGGAAGGCATCGGGGTAGCGGCCGGCAATAATCTCGTCTGCGGCTTGCTGGATCGCTGCTCGGCGTGCCTCGTCGAGCAACCCGAGCTCGGCATTGGCCTGGGCTGCGCACCACTTCACTTGCGCCAGCGCGGCAATAAAAGCTGCCGGCATCGCACCATGAATCGGGAAGTTGTCCACAGCACGCTGGGTTTGCGCGCCCCACAGGGCCTCTTCGCCTACCCGCACTTCACCCAGGCTATCGTGTTCGATCCGGTATCCGCTCATGCCCGTCTCCCTGCTCATTTGCTGCTATTCATTTCCTGCCGATCGTCGCTTTCTGTTTACCATCCTCTGGCCGTTTCTTCAGGCGCCAATGCGTCTCGTCCGGCATCAATGCGCTTTGACCTTCTGCTTGCCGCAGCGCTCACAACGATAGACCGTCACCAGCCGCCCCTGTTTCACATCGAACCTGGTGGCCTTGCATACCGCCCATTTATGGAAACCATGTTGACACATACCTCGTGACGGCTTTTTTTGTGCCGGTTTCCGAAACGGCAGAATATTCCCCATGTCGCGGGCCTCATAGGTCGGCGCTTGATACGGCAGTGGGCCAGCAATGCCCCGCCGGCAGTGATTCCAATGTGGCAGTATTGGGCGCGGCCGCCATCAATGAGACACTATCCGCTGCCACCGAGGCAATGCCCGTGCGCAACCGCCCTGCAGGCGCCTTGCGCCAGCCCTTGTGTCTTGTCGCCGTGTGAAAGCGAGGCTCTGGTGTATTCCGTTTTCCCCGCCACTATTGCAGTACTGTTTCTGGCGTACGGCGGCTATGTTCTCAGCCACGCCAGAATCAATCGAGTCACGCTCAGTTTTTTTGTCCTGTGCAGCACCACTTTTGCCTGGCAGGCCGCCTGGGCACTGCTGTTCCAGATTGATGATCCGCAGTGGGCCGAGCGGCTCGTCCGGCTTGGATACCTGCCGATCCTGTTCCTGCCCACCACCTTGTATCACTTTCTGGTAGAAATTACCGGGCAGCGGCATGAGCTGCGTCGTGTTTATGCTTCCTACGGCCTGGCAGCGCTGCTGGCCTTCACACTGCTCGGCGATCTCTTCGTGCGCGGCTATTACGAGATGTTTTTCGGCTTTTATCCGAAAGCCGGCGTATTGCACCCTATTCATGTGTTGCAAACCTGCGTGGTCGTGCTGCGCGGGCTGTATCTGACCTGGCGGGCGCAGCAAACCGCCGCTCCTCGCCAGCGCACCCGCTTGCGTTATTGCATCGCCAGCCTGTTCATCTACCTGTTTGCCGCTATTGATTACCTGTGCAATTACGGCGTGGAAATTTATCCGCCAGGGGTATTTTTTCTGGCGCTCAGCCTTGGCTTGCTGGCCATCGCCACAGTCCGATACCAGCTGATGGATATTTCCCTTGCGCTGAGTCGTGGGCTCGCTCGCGTCACCACCTTGCTATTGTTCGCAACCCTGTATCTCGCTGCTTTTCTGGCGCTGAGCGTGAGCGATACCGACCTGCCACCGGTGCTCGCCGGGGCCCTCGGGCTGAGTTTCCTGGTCTTCGTTTGCGAAACCTACGGGCCATTAAGCACCTTTCTGGCAGGCGTGCCTGACCGGCTGCTGCAACGTCGCCGCCGTGGCTACTCCTATCCACAGGTCGTGCAGGCGGTGACGCGGGCGCTGGGCTCTCATATACGGCTTGATGAGCTGGTGCGTGATCTCGCCGATGTGCTGGCTACCCATGCTCGTATCAGACCCCTCACGTTGTTCATACGCACCGATTTTGGCCTGGGCGGCGATATGCCTGATGCCCGCTTCCATATCTGGCGTCAGGATGCGGGCGAAGCAGACCCGCGCGAAACGCTACCGGCGGATCATCCCCTTATTCGGCAGCTTCGCCCAGGACAAGGTGTAGTCTATTTCCGTGAAGCCGAGGCGTCCGTGCAGCAGCTTTATCTGCAATACCAGGCAGCCAGCGCGGTGCGCATCCAGCGTGCTAATGAAGTTGTCGGCGTTCTGCTTCTCGGCAAACAGGACAATGCGCCCCACTACAGCCATGATGATCTTGATCTGATCGAATTCCTGCCCGGGCAACTTGATCTCGCCTTTGATCGTGTCGAAGCTTATAGCCAGGTCTGCCATGGTCTTGCCAAGGCACAGAAAAGCGCTTCCCTGATGGCCACCATGAACGAATACCAGCATGAACTGAAAGCACCCATCAGCATCATCCATATGTACGCGCAATCCAACCTGAGCAGCGATGTGGTGCGCAGTGAAATACTGACTCAATGCCAGCGTGTGCTTGGCTTGCTGGAGAAAATGCTACGTGTGTTACAAGACAAGCGCGACAGGCAATCGCGGCCGGTTTCGATCAATGCCCTGCTGATCTCTGCGCTACGACTGTTCCCCGTTCGGCAAGCGGAAGTGGTGTTGCATCTGGACGAGCAGCTCCCGCCCGTTATTGGTGATTCTGATGATTTGCTGATTCTGTTTATCAATTTGCTGAAGAATGCGGTAGAGGCCGGTGATCGGGAGCGCCCCAATGTGATCATGCTCTACACACGCTATCAGCCGGAGCGGCACCGCGTGCTACTTACTCTGAGCGACAGCGGTATCGGCATGGATGCAGAAAAACTGCGCCGCATGTGGGCGCCGCTGGAATCCGGCAAAGCAGGCGGCACCGGGCTTGGCATGAAAGTGGTCCAGCGTATTATTCAGGAGCACCGCGCCGATATCGATATACAAAGCACACCCGGACAAGGCACACAAGTTGATATCAGCCTGCCGGTGACTGAACTTCCGTCATTGCCTCGGGAACTGACATGAAAGCAGCTCGACAGGAACAGCAACACCCGGCGATTCTACTGATCGAGGACGAAGAGCCCATCCGCCGCCTGTTCGAGCTGACCTACGGCGAATTTCACCTGATCACCGTCGGCAATGTGGAGCAGGCATTCGACGTGTTACGCCAACGCGGCGAAGAGATCGGCGTAGTGCTCGCGGATCATTACCTGCCTGATGGCACTGGTGTGGAGGTATTGGCGTGGGCGCGGCAAAAATTGCCGCAGGCAATACGCCTGCTCACCACCTCTCACGCGCATCTTTCCCAAGCGGTTGCCGCCGTCAACGACGGTGGTATTTCCGGTTACATCACCAAACCCTGGCATCTGGAAGAGCTGCGGCACAAGCTGGAACAATCCATGGCTTCGTTCAACCGGCGGCAACGGGAAATCGAGCTGCTTGCCGGAAAACGCGAAACACTGATCGCGCTGGCAGCCAGTATCGCACACGAGATGCGCACGCCTCTGGCCACCATCCGTATGCGCGCCAATGCCATTGCCAGCCACTGGCCGATGCTGATGGCGCTGTATCATGAAGCACTCCAGGACGGCCGCGTCGAAACCCCGATCCGTCATCGGCGGCTGCAAAGCATGGCAAGCGGCATCGACACCATCCAGCAGGAAGTCGATCGCTCCAATATGGTTATCGACATGCTGCTTGCCTCCGCCCACGCCGAACAGCCCGACACGTCCTCTTTCGCGGTCTACAGCATCGTGCAGTGTGTAACAGAAGCACTGAAGCATTACCCGTTCGAGCCGGGCACCGCCTCACGAGTGCACTTCAGCACAGACAACAACTTCGATTTTTTTGGTTCCGACGTGCTGGCGGTATTCATCCTTTATAATCTGTTGAAAAATGCACTCTACGCCATGCGTGTGGCCGGGCGCGGGGATATTCACATTTCCCTGCACCGGGGAATTCACGGCAACGAGCTTCATTTCCGAGATACCGCGACCGGTATTCACCCCGAGGCCATCAAGCGGGTGTTCGAAGATTTCTATACCACCAAGCGCACCGGCACCGGAATCGGCTTGTCATTTTGCCGCAGCGCAATGCGCAATATGGGCGGCGATATTTTCTGCGAATCCAGCCAGGGCGAGCACACCTTGTTCCGTTTACGCTTCCCGGACTGTGCGCACGTTTGAATATGCCAGGAACGGGTGCCTTACGGCACCCGTTCAAGCTATCGCTTAGCCTCGCATAACCGATAAAGGCACCTCGTAACGCCGAACCGTGGCCAGCACTTCCTCGGGCAGACGAGCAATACGGCGTTCATGATCCGCAAAAACAATTTGCTGATACCCGCCAGAAACCAGCTCGCCTGTTTCCGCATTGCTGAACCGGAACAGGATATAGAACGACGCCTTCTTCACCAGAGCGGTATTGACCTGCCCGCGGATAGTCTGGAAAGGAAAGGTTTCCTGGACATAATCGTTATGAGCAGCCTTGGTGATGAACACGCCCTTGTCCTGCAACATATCGGGCGATACACATTTGAAGAACCACGCTTCCCGGCACACACCCTGCCACTCGAAGTAGCGCGCAAAATAGGTGTTGGCGTAGGCATTGGAATCCTTGAGATAGGTTTCTATCGAATGTGTATAAGTGCGCTCTGCCAGCTCGAAAGGCAGCTCCCGCCACTCCGTCAAATCGTATTCGACGGGTACCTTGGCTATAGGCCAGGTGTTTTCTGCGGGAACAGTCTGGGTTACAGCAGCGTTATGACGCATTGGAAAATCTCCTTTCTGATTAGTAGTTGAATGCGGAGCGATGTCGCTCCGCCTCCAACGTTAGTCCAGAAAGGATGTGATCGTGATAACGTTAACGCTGAGAATAAGATGCGCTATGGCCTGTGAGGTCGAGTCGATAAGTTTTTTAATATCGGAATAACATCATTTATGTTTTGCGATTGAGTTTTGAAAAGGTGCTTTTCTTTTTTCAACAGGATCAATGATCAGACCGCCGGCTTTGAGCCGGCGGCCGTCCTTGTGTCAGCGGCGGAACGGATCATAAAGTCGATCTTCTTCGGGCCGGCTACGCATGCCGAGGTAACCCGCCACACCGGCTATCACGGCACCCAGAATCAGACCGAGAAATGCCCAGAATGCCGATTTCGCCAAGGCCGCTGCCGCCTCATCAGCAGCACCGCGTGCCTGCTGCTCAAGCTCCGCCAGCTCCTGCCTGGCCGCGTCGATCTGTTCACCGGCGTTATCCAGCTGATGGGTGATCGCATCCACAGTTTCCTGATACCCGGCTACCAGATCTTCCGCTTCCTCGCGTGTCATCGCGGTGTTTTCGGTAAGCAGGCCCACTATTTCGTCTCGGTCGATCTGATTGCTGATGTGCTCTGCCCGGTCTGACAGTTTACCGACAAGATCGGAGGCGACCTGATCAAAGGTCGCATCATCACGCCTCAGCTCTCGCAAAGCTGCGGCAACATCCTGGCGCGCAGCCTGCAACTGTTCTCTCAGGTAACGCGGTTGCAGCACCTCGATATCGCTCTCACGCAATACCCGGCGCACATCGCTACGCAACTCCTGAGCATCGATATCCATATCCAGATTCAGATCGAACTCTTCGCTGATCCAGCTGGCGACATCTCCGGCCCCTTGTGCCGCGACACTGCCCGCCTTGCCCGCCGCGGAGAAAACGCCCCCCACCGCTTTTCCGGTCAAGCTGACGGCACCGCCAATGGCCGCCATACTCAGCATTGAGGCAAGTAGCAGCGCAGCTGCCCATACCAGAAAGCCATGTGTGGCACCCGCGTTGCCCGCCAGGCGCCCGGCCACAAAACCACCTGCTGCCAGGCTGATCACGAGCGATATGGCAGACCAGATACCAAAAACGACACCCACACCTTCCACCGGGTTTTCCGCATGGGCATCGATCATTCCCAGCCCAATCGACGAACCCAGCAACGAGAGCAGGATGGACACCGCAAATACGGTGACCACGCCACCAATGATGCTGCCCCAGGAGGCCACCGGAAGAAGCGTCAAACGAGTTTCTGTAACCATCTCAAGAGTCCTTTCATGATTTGCGGATAAATTAAAACCGTACCGCGCGATTGGCGCCTCCTCGAAAAGTAGAACCAGGAGCGATATATCTCAACGATTGAGAAAGCAGATTCTGGAAAAGGTTGTTAAACCCCTCCTAGGCAAGACGACCGTCCCAGCACTGTCACCCAGGCACGTACAAACACCAATCGTATTATCAGGACACTTGAGCAGCCGTGATGGCATTTGAGAAGATTTTTCAATTAAAGGCTATGATGAACGCAGCGAAGCAGAAAAGAGTTCGCCCCTATGAACACATAGCAGGAAAGACCGGATTCCCGCTCTGGCACAGGAGTTGTGGTTATGCCCGGATACGAAACACAGAAATTGAACGTCAATGTAGGCGCCTTGCAATGGAAGATTCGCGCTCTAAGCGATATCAGCCAGTACGCTGACCCGGAAGGCGTCGCCGCACGCGCCGGAATATGTTCAGCCAGCTGGAGCCTGTTTGGCCAACTCTGGCCAGCCAGCCGAGTGCTGGCAAAAGCCGTCAAGCATATCGATATCGACAACCGCCGCATCATCGAACTTGGTTGTGGGCTCGGCTTGCCTAGCCTGGTGCTGCAATCTCGCGGGGCGGATGTGACAGCAAGTGATCATCACCCGCTCAGCAAGAAATTCCTGGTCTATAACGCCGCATTGAACAGGCTGCCGGATATCCCTTATCTGGATTTGCCCTGGACATCGCTGGATCAGACTATTGGCCAGTTCGATCTGATTCTCGGCAGCGATATTCTTTACGAGCAAAACCATGCCAACATGCTCGCCGATCTGGTAGGCCACCTTGCCCGCCCGAAAGCGAAAGTGCTTATTACCTGCCCTGGTCGCGGCCACCGCAACCGCTTCAGCCGCCTGCTGAAAGAAAAAGGCTTTGAGCTGACGGAAACACGCCTGCCGTTCAGTGACAGCGACAAGCCTCCCTATAAAGGACGTCTATTGAGTTATCGTCGCGGGTTCTGATAGGAAAATTTTTCGCGACAGATTTCTCGGTAATGTTTTATAGCACTGAGTTAAAGCACTTGGAAAGATGCACTTGGTTGAACAAGTGCGGCGAGAAGAGCCGTGAGAGCTCTTGGTGTGATAGCTGTATAGAAGTTCGTTAGCGCGGGGAGCTATCGAAGCACTTGCCAGATATTGCTTTACCGGGCTGCGCTACGGTTCAATTTCCCACATGCGTTGGATAACAATAGCCCCTTCTCTGGGGCTATTGTTATAATCAGCCAGGCGGCTACTCACATCAGTGAGGTTAATGTCATTAACCTATTTTCCGATACAGAAACTGGAGAATATCCGCCCCAGCAAATCATCTGCCGAAAAAGCTCCGGTTATTTCTTCCAGAGCTTTTTGTGCTGCGCGCAGGTCTTCGGCAAGCAATTCACCAGCAGCAAATTCGCCCAGCTGCTGCTGGCCGTGTTGCAGTGAGCCCAGCGCAAGCTCAAGTGCAGTCAGATGGCGGCGGCGCGCAGAGAAGGGGCTGGCTTCGCCACTATGAAATCCGACGCTGTGTTTCAGATGTTCTCGCACCGCGCTGATGCCTTCCGCCTTCGCGACAGAAATGGCAAAGGTATCGTCCCGCTCCGGTAAAGGACCGGGCGTGAGGCCGGAGAGATCCGCTTTGTTGAGCAGCACCGTAACGGGAATATCCAATGTGGAAAGCGTGCGCTGCCCTTCCGGCAACAGCTCGTCCAGCGATGTAATTTGCGCAAGGGTGGTAGTGCTTGAATCCACCACTAGCAGAATCCGGTCGGCTTTTTCGATGGCCTGCCAGGCGCGGCGAATTCCTTCCCGCTCGACGATATCCTCGGATTCACGCAGGCCGGCCGTATCAATCAGTGTGAGCGGCATGCCATCAAGCTGAATGTTTTCCCGCAGGATATCCCGCGTTGTGCCGGCAATATCCGTCACAATCGCCACATCTTCGCCGGCGAGCGCATTGAGCAATGAAGATTTACCGGCGTTCGGGCGCCCCGCGATCACCACCGTCATGCCTTCACGCAGCAGGCTGCCTTGCCGGGCGGTTGCGAGTACGTCCCGGGTAGCCTGAAGGAGCGCAGCAAGATCCGCCGCCACTTTGCCGTCAGATAAAAAGTCGATTTCCTCTTCGGGAAAATCAATCGCGGCCTCGACATAAATGCGCAGCTGGATCAGCTGTTCGACCAGCTCGTTCACAGCGCTGGAAAATGCGCCGCGCAAGGAGCCCACGGCGGCGCGTGCAGCGCTGACCGTGCCGGCATCGATAAGATCGGCAATGCCTTCTGCCTGGGTCAGATCCATGCGGTCGTTAAGAAAAGCGCGCAAGGAAAATTCGCCGGGCCGAGCCTGTCGGGCACCGAAGCGAATACAAGCCTGCACCAGCTGATCGAGCAGCACCGGCCCACCATGGCCCTGCAGCTCCACCACATCCTCGCCGGTAAACGAATGCGGACCGGGAAAGCTCAGCACCAGCCCCTCGTCGATCACCTCGCCTTCCGCATTCAGAAAAGTGCTGAAATGCGCGTAGCGCGGTTTGAGTGTAAGCCGCCGGGGCAACAAGCAGAGCGCGATCTCCCTCGCCCTGGGGCCGGAAAGCCGGACAATGCCTATGCCGCCACGCCCTGGGGCGGTGGCGATAGCAACGATGGTGTCGATCGGTGGTGTCATGGCGCGAGTATACGGTCTGTCAGCCAGAAACAGAAAAGCCCGGAGCGGCCGGGCTTTTCTGTGCTGGATACAAGAAGCAGCTGCACCAGCAGTGCGTCAGGCTTCGTTTTCGATTTTCCGTGTAATCACCCATTGCTGGGCAATCGATAGAATGTTGTTGGTCAACCAGTACAGTACCAGGCCAGCCGGGAACCACAGGAAGAAGACGGTGAACACCACCGGCATCCACTTCATCACCTGCGCCTGAGTAGGATCTGGCGGCGTCGGGTTCAGGCGCATCTGGAACCACATGGAAGCGCCCATCAGCAGCGGCAGAATGAACCACGGGTCCATCAGCGACAAATCCTGAATCCAGCCGAAGAACGGCGCCTGCCGCAGCTCAACCGATTCCAGCAAGACATAATAGAGCGAGATGAACACCGGCATTTGCACCAGCACGGGCAGGCAACCGCCCAGCGGATTGATCTTCTCCTTCTGATAGAGCTTCATCAGCTCCATCGACTGCTTCTGGCGATCGCTCTTGTGCTGCTCGCGAATACGCTGCATCTCCGGCGCCACTTTGCGCATACGCGCCATGGAACGATAGCTGGCCGCAGAAAGCTTGAAAAACAGCAACTTGATAACGAGCGTCAGCAAAATGATCGCCACACCCCAGTTGCCGACACCGAAGCCGATATCGAACTGGTTGCCGAAAATGGTGATCTGGCCACTTTGCAGGAACACCAGCACGGCGAAGATCGGCTGCGAAATAAACCACAGCCAGCCGTAGTCCACCGTCATGTGAAGGCCGGGGCTGATGGCGCGAAGATCATCTTGTTGCTTCGGCCCGGCGTAGAACTCTGCATAGAGCACGCCTTCCTCACCAGGTGCGACCGTGGTGGTCGGCGACACGAAGCGGAGAATGTATTCGTCTGCGTTTTGCCGGTAGACACTGCTATAGGCGTGGCGGTGGTTGTTATCCGGCACCCAGGCAGATAGGAAGTAATGCTGGATCATCGCCAGCCAGCCACCCTGCTCGGTCATGCGCAGGTTGTCTTGCCGCATATCCTTCAAGGTGAGCTTGTTGTAAGGCTTTTCGCTGCTCCAGTAGGCGGCGCCAAGATAGGTCGGCATCGGCGCAAAGCCAGCGGTGGCCTTGCCGGGATCATCACTGCCGTCGCGCTTGATCTGGCCATAAAGCGCGCCCTGCCAGGGGACATTGCTGTTGTTTCGAATGATGTGCGACTGCCGTACCAGATGGCTGCCACGCTCGAAGGTGAAGCGCTTGATGATCTCGGTGCCGTTTTCCTGCGTCAGTGTGAGATCGACATTCAGATCAAACTCGCCGTCCAGCAGCTGGTATTCGGCTTTTTCCACATCCCAGGTGGGGCGGCCCTCAGCGCTGTCGGTGCCATTGGCGCCGACGATGCCGCTTTGCGCCACATAAGTGCGGGCGGCGGAACGCTCCAGCAAGATAAAGGGCTGATCGGGCGTATCAACCTGGCGCGGGTAGGTGAGCAGCGCAAGCCGGACAATATCGCCGCCAAGACGGTCGATTTCCATTTCCAGCACGTCAGTGCGTACGCGCACAATGCGCTCCGGCGTTGCCGCCTGACTCTCGCCACTAGCAGCCGGCGCCGGCGCGCTCGTATCGGGCACGCCAGCGTCAGCACGCGGCGCATCGCTCGCGGCAGGGATATCCGCCCCGTTGGCTTCGGGCGAGAGCACGGAGGCATCCGGCACCAGCACGGAGCTGTCCGTCACGGTGGTCTGATCCTGCTCCACGACACGGCCATAATCCCGTTGCCAGGCCAGGATCATCATGTAAGTCACCACTGCGATGGCGACCAGAACAATAGCGCGTTTGATTTCCATAGGGCGGCTTGCTTAAGGCGAGAAAAACGG
The DNA here is from genome assembly GCF_023051175.1 of Alcanivorax quisquiliarum. Taxonomy (GTDB): domain Bacteria; phylum Pseudomonadota; class Gammaproteobacteria; order Pseudomonadales; family Alcanivoracaceae; genus Isoalcanivorax; species Isoalcanivorax quisquiliarum. The sequence goes on from NZ_JALKII010000002.1 coordinate 276,532, forward strand.
CCGGCAGTGTCTCAAGCCTGCTGGCGCTTGGCAAGCAGCTTGTCCCAGAGGCCCAGGATCTCGTTGCGAAGTACCGTGGAATCGGTAGTGCTCAGATTTGAGCGCAGCAGCACCACGATGTCCAGGCCAGCAAGGGAATCCGGCCGTTGGCGGACGCTTTCGCGCAGATGGCGTTTGATCAGCGCCCGGTCTACTGCCCGCCGCGCACGTTTGCGAGCGATGACCATGCCGAGGCGTTGCCAAGGCAAATCGTTTTTCAGGGCGAGACAGAGAAAATGGCGGCTGCTGACACGATAGTCAGGCTTGTCGAACACACGCTGGAAAGAAGCAGGGTCTAGCAGGCGGTTGGCGCGACGGAAGCGGAGATCCGGGGGTGACACTTGTTTCGGATCACCGCCATCCATCACAGAACCTGTATGCGGGTAGCAGGATGGCAATAGCCAACCTCAGGCAGACAGGCGCTTGCGGCCTTTGGCACGACGGCGGTTCAGCACAGCGCGGCCACCCGGGGTTGCCATGCGGGCACGAAAACCGTGGTTGCGCTTGCGCTTGATCTGGCTGGGTTGAAAAGTACGTTTCATTGGTGCGTCCCCACGGGATATCACAGGATCAATCGAAGGGCGCCGATTCTATGGCAGTAGCGCTCTTGAGTCAAACGCGAGAGTGCTAGCAAGGGGCAAAAGGGAGTCAGTTATCTTTAATAGATTTTATATATTTAGATTTTTTAGTAGTAGTGTTAGTAATAGGTAAACGAATTTCTGTGGATAAGTTAAAAAAAGCTCTTTTTATCAATATGTTAAGTTGTGTGCAACGCGTTGGTATCTCGGTGCGGGAACGGGGCGCTGGCTGGGGATAAGCGGTGCGGGAGTGGGGATGGATATTGTGCACAGTATTGCCCCCAAGGTTGTACCGCCTTTGTACGCCCCCTTCTGCCCAAGGTTATCCACAGAATGGCCTCTCGAAAACGGCTGTGGATAACGGCAGCCCCGAGGGCTAGAATGGCCCGTTCGCTTATATCCTTCTGTTTATGAACCTAAGGCAGGGACGTGTCCGAAGAGCTCTGGAACCGCTGTCTCGCGCGGCTGGAAGACGAACTGCCAGCGCAGCAGTACAGTATGTGGCTGCGGCCGTTACAGGTGGTGGCATCCGCCGACGGCGGCGAGCTGATCCTGTTCGCCCCGAACCGCTTTATCGTGGATTGGGTGCGCGACAAGTACCTGGAACGCATTGGAGAGCTGCTGGGCGAGCTTCAGAGCGGCCCGCTGCCTACACTTTCTATAAAGGTAGGGGCATCGCGCCCCTCCAGGCCGGCGATCACACCGGCGCCGGTGGCTACCCCAGCTCCGGCGGTGCCAGCCAGTGCGCAATCGTTCGGAGGCGCAGCGCCCGCCCCAAGAGATAGCGCACCAGGCGTCACCGCCAAACACCGCAGCAATCTCAACAGCACTTTTCTGTTCGAGAACTTTGTCGAAGGCAAATCGAACCGTATGGCCGCAGCGGCGGCGCAGCAAGTGGCGGAGAACCCCGGGACTCACGGCTACAACCCGCTGCTGCTATATGGGGGGGTGGGCCTGGGCAAGACGCACCTGATGCACGCTGTGGGCAACGGGCTGTTGCGACGTAACCCCAATGCGAAGGTGGTCTATCTGCATAGTGAGCGCTTTGTCGCGGATATGATTTCAGCGCTACGCAACAAGACCATCAATGAATTCAAGCGGTTTTATCGCTCGGTGGATGCGCTGCTGATCGATGACATCCAGTTTTTTGCCGGCAAAGAGCAATCTCAAGAGGAATTCTTCCATACTTTCAATGCGTTGCTGGAGAATGGCCAGCAAATTATCCTCACCTGTGACAAGTTTCCGAAAGAGATTGATGGCCTGGAAGAGCGCCTCAAAAGCCGCTTTGGCTGGGGGCTCTCGCAGCCGATGGAACCGCCGGAGCTTGAAACCCGCGTGGCGATCCTGAAAAAGAAGGCAGAAGAAGCGCGCATCGAGCTGCCGAACGACGCAGCCTTTTTTATTGCTCAACGAATTCGCTCGAACGTGCGCGAGTTGGAAGGGGCTCTAAAGAGAGTGATCGCTCACGTACGCTTCACCGGCGCACCGTTGGATATTGGCCTGGTGAAGGATGCGTTGCGGGACTTGCTGGCCATTCAAGCGCGCCAGGTGAGTGTGGATAATATCCAGCGAACGGTTGCCGAGTATTACAAGATCAAGATCGCGGATCTGCTCTCGCCAAGGCGCAGCCGTTCGGTGGCACGGCCCAGGCAGGTGGCCATGGCATTATCGAAAGAGCTCACCAGCCACAGCTTGCCGGAAATTGGTGACGCGTTCGGTGGCCGCGACCACACGACAGTTCTGCACGCGTGCAGGAAGGTGAAGGAACTCCGGGAAGGCAGCACAGAGATTGAAGAAGATTACCAGAATCTGCTGCGCAGTTTGACGTCCTGATAACCATGCCAAATGTAGGGGAATCAATATGAAGTTCACTATCAACCGCGAGCTGCTGCTAAAGCCCCTGCAACAGGTGGCGGGCGTGGTGGAAAGGCGCCAGACACTGCCGGTGCTCTCCAATGTGCTGATCGAGGTGACCGATAACCAGCTGTCGGTCACCGGCACTGACCTTGAGCTTGAGCTGGTGGCGCGCTTGCCGCTGGAAAGCGAAACACAACCGGGCGAAACCACCGTGCCAGCTCGCAAGCTGCTTGATATCTGCAAGAGCTTGCCGGCCGAAGCAGAGCTGCGCCTTGAAGTGGAAGGCGAACGTGTGGTGGTGCGCTCGGGCCGCAGCCGGTTCACCCTGGCGACCTTGCCGGCCTCCGAATTCCCCAATCTGGAAGAACAGGTAAGCGGCGCACAGCTAGAGGTGGCGCCGGATCAGCTACGCCGGCTGATCGACAGCACGGCGTTTTCCATGGCGCAGCAGGATGTGCGCTATTACCTGAATGGCCTGTTGCTGGAGCTGCGCAAAGGGCGGCTGAGAGCGGTTGCCACAGATGGGCACCGCCTGGCGATGGCGGATGCCGAGGTATCCGGCATCAGCGAAGACGCAGAAGTCATCGTGCCGCGCAAAGGTGTGATGGAGCTGGCGCGGTTGCTGGGCGATGTCAGTGAGCCAGTGAAATTGACGGTGGGCAAGAATCACGTGCGGGTTATTGCGGGTGACGTCACTTTCACTTCAAAGCTGGTCGACGGGAAATTCCCGGAGTACGAGCGCGTGGTGCCGAAAGAGAGCCAGCGCCGGGTACTGGCAGATCGCGAACTGCTGCGCCAGACCCTGGGCCGGGTGGCGATTCTTTCCAACGAGAAGTACCGCGGCGTGAGAATGCAACTGTCGGATGCCAGCCTGCGGGTACAGGCAAACAACCCGGAGCAGGAAGAGGCAGAGGAAGAAATCTCCGTCGATTACCAGGGTGGCGAACTGGAGATCGGGTTTAACGTCAGCTATCTGATCGAGGTTCTCAATACGCTGCACAGCACGGAAGTGCAATTGCAGCTGGGTGACAGCAACAGCAGTGCGGTAATCGTTGATCCGAACGTTACCGGCACTTTGTATGTTGTCATGCCGATGCGCCTCTGATGACGTCTCAGGCCGGGCAGCGCACCAGCGGCCCGGCCGAACCCGCCCGCCCTGCCCCGCCGGCCCCTATGCTGCAACGTCTGATTCTTTCCTCTTTTCGAAACTACAGCCACGCAGAGCTGACGCTCGGCGCTGGCGTCAATCTTGTTGTGGGTGGTAACGGCTCAGGCAAATCCAGCCTGCTGGAAGCCATCTATCTGATGGGCACTGGCCGCAGCTTCCGAACAAGCCGGTTGCAAAGGCTGGTCAACGAGGCCGCTGGCGAGGCCGCGGTATATGCGGAAGTGCTTTCGCAGCAGGATGTGCTTCATAAAATCGGCATGTCTCGTGATCGGCAGGGTTTCACGGCGTTAAAAATGGATGGCGCCAATGTGCGAGGGCTGAGCGAGCTTGCCAGGCTCTTGCCGGTGCAGGCGTTTCATCCGGGCACTGTTGATGTGGTGGAAGGCCCGTCTTCTGCACGGCGCAGATATCTGGATTGGGGATTGTTCCACGTGGAACAATCCTTCCTCCCCTTGTGGCGCCAACTCAGCGGAGCGCTCCAGCAACGGAACAAGCTTTTACGTGCTGGGGGCTTCAATGCAAGGGAGTTGGCAGCATGGGATCAGCAAGTTGCCTCGGTATCTGATAGAATCAACGGGTTGCGCACCCGTTATCTGGCGGACCTGCTCCCTCATTTCGACGCCGTGCTGGCACACATAGGGGAGCTGCCAGAGGTGCGGATAAGCCTGTATCCAGGTTGGGCCGAAGGCGAGGATCTGCTTGCGTTGCTGGCGCAGGATCTGGAGCGGGATCGGCAAAGAGGCTACACCGGCAAAGGTGCTCACCGAGCCGAACTGCGCCTGAGCACGGGTGCTGGGCCGGTGCGCGATGTGTTTTCGCGGGGTCAGACCAAGACACTGAGTTATGCCTTGCTACTGGCGCAGTTGTATCTGCTGGTGCGCAGCCATGGTGGCCGCTGCCTGGTGCTAGTGGATGATCTCGCTTCTGAGCTGGACGAACAACACAGTGATGCAGTGATCCGGGCCTTGCAAGAGCTCGGCCAGCAAACGCTCATCACTGCTCTGTCTGCTGATGCCCTGCCAGCGCTTGCACGGGATGACGCGACAAGAGTGTTCCACGTGGAACATGGTGTATTGAATCGCCTGGAGTAGCCGCCCCAACTGCTCCGATGGCCGATGAATTCTTCTTTCAAGGTAAGCGCATCAACGCAAAGGACAACCCATGACGGGAAACAACTACGATTCCGGCAGCATCAAGGTACTGAAAGGTCTGGATGCAGTGCGAAAGCGCCCTGGTATGTACATCGGTGATACCGATGACGGAACCGGCCTGCATCACATGGTGTTTGAAGTTGTGGATAACTCCATTGATGAAGCGCTTGCCGGCTACTGCAAGACCATCAAAGTCACTATCCACCCGGATGAGAGCGTCAGCTGCTCAGATGACGGCCGTGGAATACCTGTGGATATCCATCCCGAGGAAGGCGTTTCAGCGGCGCAAGTCATCATGACTGTGCTTCACGCCGGGGGTAAGTTTGATGACAACTCGTACAAGGTTTCTGGCGGTCTTCACGGCGTAGGTGTCTCCGTGGTGAATGCTCTCTCGGAAGAGCTCAAGCTGACCATTCGGCGAAATGGCAAGGTACACGAGCAGGTTTATCGCCACGGTGTGCCGGATGAGCCACTAAAAGTGGTCGGTGAAACCGAAACCAGCGGCACCACGATCCGCTTCCGCCCTAGCCCCCAGACCTTCACCAACATCGACTTTCACTACGATATCCTGGCGAAGCGCCTGCGAGAGCTGAGTTTTCTGAACTCCGGTATCAGCATCCACCTCAAGGACGAGCGCACCGGGCAAGAAGAAATTTTCGCTTACGAAGGTGGCTTGTCTGCTTTTGTCGCCTACCTCAATGGCGTCAAGACACCGCTGAACCAGGTGTTCCACTTCCAGGTGGATCGGGAAGATGGCATTGGCGTAGAGGTCGGCTTGCAGTGGAACGACTCCTACAACGAAGCCATTTACTGCTATACCAACAATATTCCCCAGCGGGATGGCGGCGCGCACCTGGCCGGCTTCCGCGCTGCGCTCACGCGCACGCTGAACAACTACATGGATAGCGAAGGGTTTCTGAAGAAAGAGAAAGTCTCCACCACCGGTGATGACGCCCGCGAAGGGCTGACAGCGGTGATCTCGGTCAAAGTGCCCGATCCCAAGTTCTCCAGCCAGACAAAAGACAAGCTGGTGTCCTCCGAGGTGAAAACGGCGGTAGAACAGACCATGGGGGAGCGTTTTCACGACTATCTGATCGAAAATCCAGCAGAAGCTCGCCAGATTGTACAAAAAATAATCGATGCGGCCCGCGCTCGTGATGCGGCCCGCCGTGCGCGTGAAATGACACGCCGCAAAGGCGCGCTGGATATCGCCGGGTTACCGGGCAAGCTGGCCGATTGCCAGGAGAAAGACCCGGCGCTCTCTGAACTGTATCTGGTGGAGGGCGATTCTGCGGGTGGCTCGGCCAAGCAAGGCCGTGATCGCCGCACCCAGGCTATTCTGCCGCTCAAGGGCAAAATCCTGAACGTGGAGAAGGCGCGCTTCGACAAGATGCTTTCCTCGCAGGAAGTGGGGACCCTGATTACCGCTCTCGGCTGCGGTATCGGGCGTGATGAATACAACCCGGACAAGTTGCGCTATCACCGCATCATCATCATGACGGATGCCGATGTTGATGGTTCGCACATCCGCACCCTGCTGCTGACATTCTTCTTCCGCCAGTTGCCGGAGCTGGTCGAGCGCGGGCATATCTACATCGCCCAGCCACCGCTTTACAAGATCAAGAAGGGCAAGCAGGAAAGCTACCTGAAAGACGACATCGCACTGGAAGAATACCTGACCAACATCGCACTGGAAAAAGCTGCATTGCTGCCCGAGGGCGAGGGCTCTGCACCTATTGCCGGGGCGCGGCTGGAAGAATTGATCCAGGAATACCGCACCGTGATGCGCGTGATCGAGCGTCAGTCGCGAATTTTCCCCGAAGCCGTGCTGATGCAGATGCTCTATGTGGCCGGGCTGGATCAGGAAAAAGTGGCCGATGAGGCATTCATGCAACGCTGGTGCGATGATCTCGCCCAGCGTGCCAATGCCGCCGCCACCAGCGCACAAACCTACACCATCGAACCTCGCAAGGACCCGGAGCGCGGTGATTTTCTCCCGAGTGTGCAAGTGCTCGCTCACGGCGTAAGCCGCGAATACCCTGTCTCTTTGGAGTTCCTGCAATCCCCGGACTATGCGCGCATGTGCGCCTTGGGCGAGAAGCTGGAAGGGCTGCTGTCCGATGATGCCCTGATCGAACGCGGAGAAACCCGCAAGAGCGTGTCGAGCTTTGCCGAAGCGCTCGATTGGCTGATGGTTCAGGCGCGGCGCGGTACCAGCATTCAGCGCTACAAGGGCCTGGGCGAAATGAACCCCGAGCAGCTGTGGGAAACCACCATGGACCCGGACGTACGGCGTATGTTGCAGGTAACCGTGGAAGACGCAATTGCGGCCGATCACATGTTCACCACCCTGATGGGCGACGATGTAGAGCCTCGCCGGGCATTTATCGAAACCAACGCCTTGCAGGTGGCCAATCTGGACGTTTGACGCATTACGTTTGACGCTATATAGCAACAAAAAACCCGCCACATGGTTTACCGCATGTGGCGGGTTTTTCATCTGACCTCCTGATATCCGCGGCAAAGGAAGTCCCGCGGGCTGTGGACGAAACCGATATCCTGAGCGCCCTGATCAACGTGCAAGGCCGCACGGTGGTATATGAAACGCTGGGGAGGCCATGGCCGGTGAAAGGGATCGCAGCAGCGCCGAGTCGGTGAGGGTGCTGATTTATCGCCTGCGCAATAAATTGGCTGGCTTGAGTGACGGCGTATCGCCCTCGCCCATCGTTACTGTGCCGGGCCTGACTCCGCTGTCGGGATCATAATCGCCTTGAAATGGAGGCCGCCTGCGAGCGGCAAACACCTGTGTGCTTGTCGCGCAGGCCGGGTGACGCAGCCGGGCGCAGGGGCCGAGGAAAACCGTCAGCCCACGCGCCGGCCTGCCATCAAACCGCGAAATCTTCGATCTGTTTGCCCTTGGCGAGTTCTGCTTGCAGCCAGTTCGGGCGCTTGCCACGGCCAGACCAGGTCAGGCTGGCGTCGTCCGGGTGCCGGAACTTGATCGCAGCCGGTCTGCGAACGGCTTTGGCGCCGGGCTTGGTAATACCCATCAGCTCTTCAATGGTCACGCCAGCTTCTTTGGCAATACGCTCGACTTCTGCTTTTGCATTCCGGATCGACTCATTTTTCTTCTTTTCGATCAAGGTGTTGGCGTCTGCAATGAGCTGTTCCAATTCAGCAATTGAGAGTGGAGCAAGATTGATATTCATATATCTTCCTTAAAAAAGCGCAAACAAAGGTCAGTTAATAGTGCCAGCGACTAGCCCACCAACCGGGGCTGCTACTCTAGCATGCTGGCAAAAAAGCACCATAGCAGGATTATTGCGATTACGCCTATTGCTGTGCCGCAAGAATATCCACCCGGGCTTTAATCCAGCTTTCGACGTCGGTATTAACGGCCTGGGGTGTGCGGCCCTGGGTGGAAATAGCCGGGCCGATTTCAAGGATAATGATGCCGGGCCGGCGCAGCAGTGAGCGGGCAGGCCAGCAATTTCCGGCGTTATGGGCCACCGGCAATATGGGCACGCCGGCGCGGCACGCCAACAGGGCGCCGCCGGCATTGAAGCGCCCCGTTGTGCCGGGGGCCTGCCGTGTGCCTTCCGGGTAAATGACCACATTGGTGCCGGCTGCCAAGCACTGGCCGCCTTCGCGCAGAATCATTTTCAGCGCTTCGCCGGGTTTACGCCGATCAATAGCGATCGGGCGCAGCAATGCCACGCTCCAGCCAAAAAAGGGCACCCGCATTAGTTCTTTTTTCAACACTGTTGTTTGTGGCGCAAACAGCAACTGCAAATAGAAGGTTTCCCATTGGCTCTGGTGATTGGCCATTACCACAAATGGCTGGCCAACCGGGATATTCTCGCGGCCGCGCACCTCGATTCGAACATGATTAAGATGCCTTAACAGCAGCATTACACCGCGTGTCCAGAGATTAACGAAGCGGTAGCGCTGGTCGGCGTTCAGGAATGGCGCCAGCAATACGCAGGGTATGCTATGGACGATGCCCATCAGGTAGTAAAGAACGACAAACAGCAGGCTACGTGCCTGAATATTGAAGCTGGTATTGCGCATAGGCCTTCCGTTACTGCATCAGACCCATCGAGGCGCCGGAAAAGGAAAGTGGGAGTCAGCGGCCGAGCAGATGCTCGACAAAAGCGGGCAGGCTGGCGTAAACAGGTACATCGGCCAGCTCGGGCGGTAGGCCCTTTGCCAGCGTTCGCTCGCCCTTGCCGGTACGCACCAGCACTGGCTGGCAGCCCCGCGCCGCGCCGCATTGAAGATCGCGCAGGCTGTCGCCAACCAGCCAGGCACCCGCCACCGGCTCACCCAGTGCGTTGGCGATCTGATCCAGCAACCCTGCTGCCGGCTTGCGGCAATCGCAGCCATCCTCTGGCGCATGGGGGCAGTGAAATACCCCGTCGAGCGTGGCACCTGCGGCCGCCAGGGTTTCATGCATACGGTCGTGAATGGCGCCCAGCGTGGCAGCATCGAAGTAACCACGCCCCACCCCGGACTGGTTGGTGGCCACCACCACCTGGTAACCGGCGCGCTTGAGGCGTGCTATCGCCTCGGCAGCGCCGGGAATGGCGATCCATTCTTCAGGTGATTTGATATAGGCGTCGGAATCTTCGTTGATGACGCCATCACGATCCAGAATCACCAGGCGGGTAGCCACAGGCGTCAGCTCCCCAGCTCGGAGATATCAGCAACATTCAGGAACAGCTCGCGCAGGAACGACAGCAGCGCCAGGCGGTTTTCCCGCACCGCGGCATCGTCCGCCATCACCATCACCTGATCGAAGAACGCATCCACCGGCTCGCGCAAGCCGGCGAGCATCGCCAGCAGGGCACTGTAATCGCCCTGCTCCAGCAACGGTTCGGCAGCAGCGAATGCATCCACTACCGCGTTGGCCAGTTCCATTTCAGCGTCTTCCACCAGCAGTGCGCCGTCGATTTCATCGCCGGGCGGTGTGTCCAGCTTGGCGAGAATATTGGCCACCCGTTTGTTTGCGGCGGCCAGCGCGGCGGCTTCGGGGCGCGCCCGGAAGGCGGCAACGGCTTTTACCCGGCGATCGAAATCCAGCGGCCGGCCGGGGGCGACGGCCAGCACGGAGAGAATCACAGGTGTATCAATACCCTGCTCTTGATAGTACGCACGGTAACGGCCATTGATGAACGCCACCGCTTCGCGGGCTTTGCCGGCGTCGATGCGCTCGCCGAGCAGGCTGATGGCGTCGTCTACCAGGGCGGGAATATCCAGCGGCAGCTGGCCTTCGATGATGATGCGCAGGATACCCAGCGTGGCCCGGCGCAGCGCGTACGGGTCTTTATCGCCGGAAGGTTTCTGCCCGATACCGAAAATGCCCACAAGCGTGTCGAGCTTGTCGGCAATGGCCAAGGCGCGGCCGGTGAGCGTGGAGGGCAGTGCATCGCCGGCAAAACGCGGCTGATATTGCTCTTTCAGGGCGAGCGCCAGTTCTTCCGGCAGCCCTTCGTGGCGCGCCAGGTAATAACCCATCACGCCTTGCATGGTGTCGAATTCGTACACCATTTCCGAGGCGAGATCTGCCTTGCACAGCCGGCCGGCCTGCTCGGCCAGCGCGGCATCGCCACCGGCTTGCGCGGCAATTGTGGCTGCCAGCCTGGCAATGCGCTCGCATTTGTCGGCCACCGTGCCCAGTTGTTGCTGGAACACCACTTGCTTGAGCGATTCGGCATGTTGCGCCAGTGTTTTCCGGCAGTCGTTATCGTAGAAAAAGGCGGCATCGGCCAGGCGCGGGCGGATCACCTTTTCGTTGCCCCGGATCACCAGGGCCTTGTCGCTGCTGTCGATATTGCTGACGGTAATAAACGCATCGGTAAGCCGGCCCTCGGCATCCACCACCGGGAAATACTTCTGATGCTCCTGCATGGCAGTGATCAGCGCTTCCTGCGGCACGCGCAGGAAATCCTTGTCGAAGCGCCCCAGCAACGGCACCGGCCACTCCACCAGCGCCGTGACTTCATCCAGCAGCTCGTCGTCAATGACCGCCACACCGCCGGCCTGCTTGCCTGCCGCAGTCACTTGCTCGCGCACCAGCTCGCGGCGGCGGGCAAAATCGGCGATCACCTGGCCGTCTTGCTCAAGGCGGCTTTCGTACTCGGCCGGGTGCGTCAGGCCAATGGGCGCCGGGGCGTGGAAGCGATGCCCGTAACTCTGCTTGCCGGCCTCAAGATCCAGCAGCGATAACGGCAGCACCTCGCTATCCAGTAGCGCAACAAGCCAGTGCACCGGGCGCACAAACTGCACCTTGTGCGCGCCCCAGCGCATGCGTTTGGCAATGGGCAAGCGCTGCACCGACTGCGCCAGGAACTCGGGCAGCAATTCGGCCACGGCGCGGCCGCGCTCGGTGACGCGGGCGATCAGCCAGGCGCCTTTGTCGGTTTCCAGCGTCTCCAGATCGCTGACGGCCAGCCCCACTGACTGGGCAAAGCCCTGCGCGGCGCGTGTCGGGTTGCCGTCCTTGTCAAAGGCGGCGGCAACGGCCGGGCCGCGACGCTCGATCTCGCGATCCGCCTGGCGGGTTTGCAGCGCATCAATACGAAACGCCAGGCGGCGCGGGGTAGCGAAAACATGCATGGCCCGGTGTGACAGCCCGGCTTCTTCCACCTGGCGCAGCACTTCTCCGGCAAAGGCGTTGGCCAGAGGCAGCAGGGAGGTTGGCGGTAACTCTTCGGTGCCCAGCTCGATCAGCAGGTCAGCGTGTGATACGGATGTGGCAGACATTATTGCTCCCCCTTGGTGCTGCGCTTCTGCTGGCTGTCTTTCTTCTCGCGGGCTTCGGCCTGCCGTGCCAGTTGCGCCAGCACTTCGTCACGCAGGGCGGGGTCTGCCATGGGGAAACCCAGCGCCTGGCGGGCATTGAAGTAAGCCTCCGCCACGGCGCGTGCCAGCGTTCTCACGCGCAGGATAAAGCGCTGGCGCTCGGTAACGGAAATGGCCTTGCGGGCGTCGAGCAGATTGAAGGTGTGTGATGCCTTGAGCACATATTCATAGGCCGGCAGCGGCAGCCCCGCTTCGATCAGGCGGCTGCTTTCGCGCTCGAACAGATCGAACTGGCCAAACAAGGCGTCTACGTCTGCGTATTCGAAATTGAACGTGGACATCTCGATTTCGTTTTGCAGGAAAACGTCGCCATAGGTCACTTTGCCGAACGGGCCATCCGACCAGATCAGGTCGTAAACGGAATCGACGCCCTGCAGGTACATCGCCAGCCGTTCCAGGCCGTACGTGATTTCGCCGGTCACCGGATAGCAATCAATCCCGCCGATTTGCTGAAAGTAAGTAAATTGAGTGACTTCCATACCATTGAGCCAGACTTCCCAGCCCAGGCCCCAGGCACCCAGCGTGGGCGACTCCCAGTTATCTTCCACGAAGCGCACATCATGCACGCGGGTATCAAAACCGAGCCGCTCCAGCGAGCCGAGATAAAGTTCCTGAATATTGTCCGGCGATGGCTTGAGCACGACCTGAAACTGATAGTAGTGCTGTAACCGGTTCGGGTTCTCGCCATAACGCCCGTCGGTGGGGCGGCGTGATGGTTGCACGTAGGCGCTGTTCCAGTTTTCCGGGCCGATGGCACGCAAGAAGGTGCACGGATGAAATGTGCCCGCGCCCACCTCCATGTCCAGCGGCTGTACGATAACGCAGCCTTGCTCTGCCCAGTATTGTTGCAAGGCCAGAATCAGGCCCTGAAACGTGCTGATATCCACTTGCGGTTGAGCCGCCATGATCAATCCTGTCGCCTGGAAAATTGAAAGTCGGCTGCGCGGTTGATGGCGCAATGCCCCTGCAAACCGGTAAAAATCAAGCCGCCAAGTATAGCGTCCCGCTCTGGCGGGTGATACCGGGGCTGGCGGGCACGCGGCCGCCGCCGTCATAATGCCACTGTCCATAAGGGCAGCCTGCTGCAACGAGGTGATACCGATGACTGCCGAAGCGCCTTGCCCCTGGTGCCTGAATGATCCGCTTTACCGCCGTTATCACGATGAGGAATGGGGCGTGCCCGTGCACGACGACAAGGTGCTGTTCGAGTTTCTGATACTGGAGGGTGCCCAGGCCGGCCTGAGCTGGATTACCGTGTTGCGCAAACGGGAATGCTATCGCGAGTGGTTTGCCGGTTTTGATCCGGCCAGGGTGGCGCGTTTTGGCGCGGCGCATGTGGAGCGGATGTTGCAAGATCCCGGGCTTATACGGCATCGCCTGAAACTGGAATCCGCGATCACCAACGCGCAGGCGTTTCTTGCCGTGCAGAAAGAATACGGCAGCTTCGATGCGTATTTATGGAATTTTGTCGGCGGCCAGCCGATTGTAAATCGGCCACGGCAGCTGGCCGATGTCCCGGCGGTGACACCGCTGGCAGAGCAGTTGAGCAAGGATCTCAAGCGGCGCGGCTTTCGCTTTGTCGGGCCGACCATCATGTATGCGTATATGCAGGCGATGGGTGTGGTGAACGATCACCTGGTGAGCTGCCCGCGGCACAAGATTTGTGCCGCGATGCAGTGAGCGACATTACTGGCGCGTGAAGATGGCGTTGATCAACTCGCCGCCACGGCCCAGCGGATCGCGCCGGATCTGCTGTTCTTCCGCTGCCATGCGCGTGAACAGGCCGTCCAGGCTGCGATCCAGCACATAACGCTCAAGATCAAGATTCAGCCGACCGCTGATGGGCAATGAGTTATACACATCCACCACCAGCCGGTACTGATCGTAGAAACCGACCTGCTCCAGATTGCTGCGGATAATCGGCTGGTAGCGCTGACGCAGTGTTGCTTCGGTCTGCTCGCGAAAATAGCTGGTTGCGGCAGTGTCGCCGCCACGCACGATACCCAGCGCGTCAGAAATGCTCATGCCCCGGATAGTGGTGAGAAATACTTCGGCGGCTTCCCCGGCGGCCTGTTCCGCACCGGCGTTCATGCTGGCCTCCAGCCGGTCCACATGCTGGCCAAGGCCAAACTGACGCAAGGCGCTGGTGACCTGATTGACCTCGCTCGGCAGTGCCAGCCGCAGTAGCGGATCATCGCCATAGCCACCCGGCTGGGAGAGTGCTGTGGTGGCGCGCTCACTGCTGATCTCCAGTGTCTGGCGCACGGCGGTGGCGAGATGTGAAGAGCTGCCGTTTTGCCCGGCTGTGCCGCCGCCTGCCGCCAGATACTCGTTCAGGCCGGCGCAGCCTCCGGCCAGCAGTGCGGCACACAGCACGGCTGCGCGGGCCAGCCACGGGCGCCGGGTGGAGAAAATGTGATTCAGCATGGTCGATTCCTTCGGTCTGCCTGTCGTCGAGATAGAGAAACGAGCGGCTAATATAAAGCAAAATGGCGGGTTGCGGCGTGCAGCACGGCAAAACCAGGAAACGGGGGCACAAGGCGACGGGCAGCGACTGCTGAGTACCGTGTCGCGCCGCGGCGCGCCAAACAGTGATGCCGGCCCTGCCCTTGGCCGTTGCAGGAATGATAGGCTTCCCGGATGCCTTCTCCGACCCCCGAATAAGGACGTTTTCATGGCTGCTGATGTGTCACTGGCCCGGCTGCTGGGTGCGAAACGCTTTGCGCCGTATTTTCTGACGCAGTTTTTTGGCGCGTTCAACGATAACGTCTATCGACAGGCACTGATCCTGCTGATCACTTCCGGGGTGGTGACCAGCGTTGCCCCCAATACGCTGAACAATATCGCGCTGGCGCTGTTCATTCTGCCGTTTTTCCTGTTCTCCGCACTGGCCGGGCAGTTTGCGGACAAATACGACAAGGCCATGCTGATTCGCCGGGTGAAGCTGGTCGAAGTGCTGGTCATGCTGGTCGCGGCGGTGGGGTTTTATTTCGACGCTGTGTGGTTTCTGCTGGGCGTTCTGTTCTGTATGGGATTTCAGTCCACCTGCTTCGGGCCGCTGAAATACTCGATCATGCCGCAGCATCTCAAGAGCACCGAGCTGGTGGCGGGCAATGCTCTGGTGCAGCAAGGCACCTACATCGCCATTCTGCTTGGCTCCATTTCCGGTGTGGCGCTGAATATGTCCGGCTCGGCCAGCTGGTGGGGCCCCACTGCGGTGATCGTTATCGCGATAGCAGGCTATCTTGCCTCGTTGGCGGTCCCGCCGGCGCCGGCCGCTGATCCATCGGTAAAGATCAGCTGGAATATTTTCAGTGAAACAAAGCGCGTGATCGGCCATGCCCGTGAGGTGAAGTCGGTCTGGTATTCGGTGCTGGGCATTTCCTGGTTCTGGTTTATGGGCGCGGCGTACACCACACAGCTGAAAGTATATGTGGACGATTATATTTTCGGCACCGAGATGGTGTATGCGTTGCTGCTTGCCACCTTCTCCATCGCCATCGGGGTGGGCTCTGTTCTGTGCGAAAAGCTGTCGGGAAAGCGGGTCGAGCTGGGCCTGGTGCCGATTGGCTCTTTGGGGCTTTCTCTGTTCAGTATTGATCTGTTTTTTTCCTACCAGGGCCTTGCGGCGCCGGCGGATGGCACCAGCATGACAGTGCGCGAATTCATCGCCGATGGAGCCGGGCGGCGCATCCTGGTTGATCTGCTGGGCATTGGCATATTTGGTGGGTTTTATATCGTGCCGTTGTTTTCCTTTGTGCAGTGGCGCACACGGGCATCGCATCTGGCGCGGGTGATCGGCGCCTGCAACGTGCTCAATGCATTGTTCATGGTGGCCTCTGCGATAGCCGGCATCGTCGTGGTTGGCGTGATGGGCATCTCCATCCCGGGGTTTTTCCTGTTGCTTGCCTTTGCCAACCTGATAGCCGCCGCCATCATTTACACAGCGGTGCCGGAGTTCATGATCCGGTTCATCATCTGGATGCTGACCAAGCTCATGTACCGTGTGAAACGGGATGGCCTTGAGCACATACCGGAGCAAGGCCCCTGCGTGCTGGTCTGCAATCATGTCAGCTATGTGGATGCGCTGCTGATCGCCGGCTCGGTGCAAAGGCCAGTGCGATTTGTGATGCAGCAGCAGATTTATGACATGCCGCTGCTCAACTATATTTTTCGAACCGGCAAGGCGATTCCTGTGGGCAGCAAGACGCGTCAGCCGGAGGTGTATGAGCGCGCCTTTGTGGCAATTCGCGAAGCGCTGCAAGACGGCCACGTGGTGTGTATATTTCCCGAAGGGCGGCTTACCACCGATGGCGATATCGCAGAGTTCCGTGCGGGTATCGAAAAGATCGTCGCCGAAACGCCCGTGCCGGTTATTCCCATGGCCTTGCAAGGGCTTTGGGGCAGTTTTTTCAGCCATCAGGGCGGGCGAGCGCTGGCGAAACTGCCCCGGCGGCTGCGTGCGCGGGTTGCTTTACGAGTGGGCCAGCCGGTACCGGCAGAGGCTGTGAGCGCCCTTGGGCTGCAGCAGCAGGTGCAGGAATTGCGAGGCAGCCGCGCTTGAGCGATGACGATAGCGAGCGCTGGTGATGAAATCCGGACACAAGTGCTGCCGGCCACAATGACAGGAAAGAAATACCGCTGCCCACCCAGGGCGATCGAGGGAGAAAGATATGGGAAGTCCGAGCCGCTCGGCACGTGGCAAGGCATATTATTTCTGGCGCGTGCTGGCGGTAAGCTGCGCTCTGGCGTTGGGCATCCTGAGCCTGTGGCCGGCGGACGAGCTGGTGCGCCTGGGTGCCACGCACCTCAACGACAAGGTCGGTCATTTTATCGGCTACTTACTGCTTGCCGGATTGTTTGGCAGTGGCTGGCCGCGCCGACCGCTCTGGCAGATATGGGTGGCGACCTTTCTATTCGGGCTGCTGATCGAGTACGCGCAATCTTTCACGCCGTCGCGGCAGTTCGAGATGCTCGACATGGTTGCCAATGGCACTGGCGCATTGGTGGCTGTGGGGGCGCTGTGGTTCTGGCGCCGCCGCTAAGTTGTCATGGCGTTGGCGGGTGGATTCGGGCGCGGCGTTCCAGTGGTGCAAATTCTTGCCGGGCAGCTCTGATGCGAGCCTGGGCTGCCGAGCGCTCGCGGCCTTGCAGCAAGCCACGCTGCAAATCACGCTCCAGCCCGTCAAGCTCGATTCGCAACTGCCGCCAGCGGGTGCGCTCCCCGAAACTGAGCGGGCCCTCTGCACGGCGTGGGGCTGCTTCGCGTTCGCGTGCGGCGGGCGTTGCTGTTTGGGGGCGTGTCTGGCGCTGCGCGGGCAGTTCCATCGCACTGATCTCACCAAGCGGTGGCAGCGTAACCGGCTCGGCCCCCTCGCAGGGCTGGTTGGAAAACACTGGCTCGCCGTCTGCGCCAGGGCAGCGCCAGATCACATCGGCTTGTGTGGTCACTGCGGCGCTCATCAGCAGTAGTGTCAAAATTGCTCTTGGCATTGTCGTTCCGTCGCTCAACACGTCCTCGTCTTCCACATAGTGCCGCGTCTCGCGGGTTACGACTGTAGGTCAACGCTTAATATGTTGTAAGCTTTTGCCGACAGATCACGGCAGACACACTGTTTTGCCCTGCTTTTCCTGTGAATCAATCCAGCTGAAAATCCGGCCGCCCAGGGTGCGTTCCGTCGCTTGCTCGGCAATTTTCACTGCTTCACGCAGCCCATGCAGATCAATCCCGGTATCCAGGCCGACCGCCTCCAGCAAGTACACCAGATCTTCGGTGGCCACGTTACCTGTCGCGCCCGGCGCAAAGGGGCAGCCGCCCAGCCCGCCAATGGATGCATCAAAACGCCGGATGCCCAGATCACACGCCGCCCAGGCCATGGCGCTGGCGAGCCCGCGGGTATCGTGCAGGTGCACGTAAAAACGTTCGCTGCCGTATTCCTGCACCAGCGGCGCGATGATGTCTTTCATCTGCTGCGGGTGGCCGGCGCCAATCGTATCCGCTATCGCAATTTCTTCGCTGCCGGCCGCGATCATGCGCTGCACCAGCTCAAGGGTGGTATCGACCGGCACCGGGCCGTCGTAAGGGCAGGCAAAAGCGCCGGAGATATAAGTGCGCGCCAGCACGCCATCGGCGCGGGCGGCCTGAATGATCGCCTCGCAACTGCTGATGGCCTGCGCCAGGCTCATGTTCAGGTTGCGTTCGTTGAAGGCATCCGTGGTGGCGAGAACCAGCGCAACGGTGTCATAACCCTGCTCGCGAGCCAGTTGGTAACCCCGGAGATTGGGCACCAGCGCGGTGTAATGCAGCTGATCGTTTTGCGGCAGCACCGCCGTCAGGGCAGCGGCATCGGCCATCTGCGGCACCGCCTTCGGGCTGACAAAACTCACCGGCTCCAGGTGGCGCACGCCAGCCGCGATCAGCGCCTCAGCGATGCGCGCCTTGTCGGCGGTGCTGACGTGACGCGGCTGATTTTGCAGGCCGTCGCGCAGGCCGACTTCGTTGATAATGACTTTTTCGCGCTCTTGCTCGCGCATGGCGTTTCTCCTGATAGTGGCTCTACTGATACCGGTTCTCCCGAGAGAAGTGCGCCAGAAAAGAAGCTCTCCAGCAGAAGCTCTTCAGAAGAGCCTCGTCAGACAAGCCTCTCCCGAAAAAGGCGCAACCGGTCGGGCCGTGCTGGCGAAGTCTGCCACCGACCGGCGTTGCCGTCACTGACCGGTCTGCTCACTGCGGGCCTGGCGCCTGAAATGCCGGGTGGCCCGAATGTGGAGCAAGGTGATATCGGAAAACCACATGATGCCGCGCTGGGCGTGAACCAGGCAGCATGGCGGGCGGAGTCGCGAGTTTGCGCGCCTGGCTGCTGCTAGACTATGCGCGGGCAAGATGGCTGGAGCAGCGAGTGAAACAGCAAGTGGTGTACTGGTATCGCATTGTGCGCGCCGCGCTTGAAAACTGGCTGGCCAGCCAGGCTATGGGCCACGCCGGTGCGCTGGCGTTCTTCACGCTTTTCTCCATTGCGCCAGTAGTGATCCTGGCCGTGCAGGTGATCGGGCTGGTGTTGAGCACCGAGGCGGCCATGCAGCAGATCATGCAGCAGTTGAGCGAGGCGATTGGTGCCGATGCCGCGGAAGCAGTGCGCACCGCCGTAGCCGGTACCCGTATGGATCAGGGTGGCTGGTGGCCCACATTACTATCGCTGACCATCATGGCGGTGGGCGCGACCACGGTATTTGCGCAATTGCAGCGCTCGCTGAATGCGCTGTGGGGTGTTGCGCCGCGCCCCTCCCGCAATACCCTGCTGCTGTTGCTCAAGAGCCGCATGGTATCGCTCACCATTGTGCTGTCGATCGGCTTCGTGTTGCTGGTGTCGCTATTGTTGAGCGTGGTTTTGCGTGCGGTAATGACGTTTGCAGCAAGCTGGTTGCCCATCCCGGCGTTGCTTGCGCTGATGCTTGAGTCAGCAGTATCGCTGCTGGTGATTACGTTATTGTTTGCCACCATCTTCCGCGTTTTGCCGGATGTCCGCTTGCGCTGGCGGGATGTGCTGCCCGGTGCGCTGGTGACGGCAGTATTGTTCACGGTAGGCCGGTTGCTGATCGCATTTTATCTGGCCAACACGGCCACCGCCTCGACATACGGCGCCGCAGGCTCGCTGGTGCTGTTACTGCTGTGGGTGTATTACTCCTCCATGATCCTGCTGTTTGGTGCCGCCTTCACCCGTGCCCATACCCTGGCGAGGGGGCGATTGATCGAGCCGGCCGCAACCGCGGTATGCGTGCGCAGAACTCTGGTCGAAGAGCCGCCGCCAGAGTCGCCGTCGAAAGAACCGCCGCCGAAAGAATAATGAAGGAGCCCGGCCAGAAGTTTTGACGGCAGCGCCGCCTGCCGGTAGCGTGCCCGGCAATTAGCAAATGCGCAGGAGACGCATGATGTGGGAATTGCTGGTTTCTCTGGCGGCAGTCCTGTTTGCCATAACGGGCTTGCAGACGTTTGCCTTTTACGTCATCTGGTTCTATGAGCGCCGTGTGGCGCCGGCTCTGGCGGACGTGCCGGGCGGCGAACCTGTCTCGCTTTGGGGCGGGCTGCTGGGCATGGTGCGCGAATGGCTGTCGATCACCTTCCTGGTTGTCACCTATCCGCTCCGGCTGCTGCACGATGCATCGCCCGTGAAGAATCGCAAGCCGGGCGAAGAGCCGATCATTCTCGTGCATGGTTACGGTGGCGACAGCGCCAACCTGCTGCTGATGCAGTGGCGGCTCAAGCGCCGGGGCTGGCGCAATGTTTACGCCGTGAGCTACACACCGCCGATCATCGATGCGCGCAAGCTTGCAGAGCAGGTCGTCAAGCACGTGGAAGAAGTGTTGCGCGTGACACAGGCCGAGCGTGCGCATCTTGTCTGCCACAGCATGGGCGGGCCTTTGACCCGTTACGCGATGCATCATCTGGGGCTGGCCGGCAAGATTGGCAAAGTGATTACACTGGGCTCGCCCCACGCCGGCTCGCGAATCGCCAGCCTGTTCCCGCGCATTGGGGCCGCCGGGCAAATGCGGTACCAAAGTGATTTCCTGAAGGAGCTGGAGGCGCTGGGCACGCCGCCAGGCGATGCGCGCTTTTATTCCATCTATTCGAATTTCGACAACTTCATTTTGCCGGCCAGCAGCGCCGTGCTGGAAGGCGCGGGCAATATTCATGTGCCGCTGCACGGGCACTGTGCGCTGCTCTACAGCAGCCGTGTGTTGCGTGAAGTGGAGGCGTGCCTGCGTGGAGACAGCAAGCAGAGCGAGCCGCAGGAAGAAGCCGTTCAGGACGGCTCGGATCTGGCCTGATGCTGCGCCTGGCCAGGCGGTGCAGCCGCGCTTGAGTCTGCTCGCCGCTCGCGCCATGATGAAGGTGTCACGGCGGCACCGTTCGGTTGACCGGTTGCCCGATCAAAGGCAATCCACGATCCACCCAGCGGTGCGGCCGGTGTTTGCGGCAGCAAGGAGGATCGATTATGTCGGCATCTCGCGCGGCGCTCTCTCCGCACACCACCGATACCGGTCAGGTAGCGCTCTATGGCGCCACGATAACCTGGCATCTTGGCCCTGATACTCCCTTCAGCACCAGCAGCTACAATCGCG
Source organism: Alcanivorax quisquiliarum (assembly GCF_023051175.1). Classification (GTDB taxonomy): domain Bacteria; phylum Pseudomonadota; class Gammaproteobacteria; order Pseudomonadales; family Alcanivoracaceae; genus Isoalcanivorax; species Isoalcanivorax quisquiliarum. Next base: position 297,309 of record NZ_JALKII010000002.1, read on the forward strand.
ATCACGAATGGACTTTTCCGGGTGGCGAAGTCGTCTCTGCGTCGGCTTCCCCGCATTATCTCGGTGCCGCATCGCGGGTGAGCCCGGAGGAGGCATTGATTGCATCATTGAGCAGCTGCCATATGCTCACGTTCCTGGCGCTTGCCGCGAACAAAGGGCTGCATGTGCTCAGCTACCTGGATCGTGCCTCTGGCGTGCTAGCGCCCAACGCCGCCGGGCAAGTGGCGATAACCGAAATCGCGCTGCGCCCCCGTGTGGTGTTCGATGATGACGCAATGCCGGATGACACATTGCGAGCCTTGCATCAGCAGACGCACGAGCAGTGCTTTATCGCCAATAGCCTGACTGCGCGCATTGTCGTAGAGCCTGACTTCGCTCGGCGCTGATGGCTTCGGCTCGGGTCGAGGGCCGCAAATAGCGTGACCCGCCGGTTTCGCTCACTGGCGCGGTTTTCCTTACAATCCCCCACAGCGCGGTGCAGGGCAGCCTGCCCTGCGCCGAAAACTTCTCTCAGGCAAAAAAACAGAACAGGACGCCTCATGCTGGATCAAAGCGAGATCGAACTCTTTCGGACTAATGTCCGCAAATATCTGGAACGGGAAATCGCACCGCATTACGCGCAATGGGAAAAGGACGAAATCCTGCCTCGCGAAGTGTGGACGGGCCTGGGCGAAAACGGCTTTTTGTGTGTTGACGTGCCGGAGCAATATGGTGGTTTTGGCGCGCCTTTCCGGCTCTCCGCCATTGTCGTGGAAGAAGCCTCGCGCATGGGCTTTGGCGGCCTGGCGTCCAATATTTCCGTGCATTCGGATATTGTCGCGCCTTATATCCTCCACCTCGGTACCGAGGAGCAAAAGCAGACCTGGCTGCCGCGCATGGTGACCGGTGAAGCCATCGGCGCCATCGGCATGACCGAGCCGGGCGCCGGCTCTGATCTGCAAGGCATGAAAACCCGCGCTGAAAAAGACGGCGACGGTTATGTCATCAACGGCCAGAAAACCTTTATCACCAACGGCCAGCATTGCGATGTGATCGTTCTGGCCACCAAGACCGACCCGAACGCCGGCAGCCGGGGCATGACGCTGTTTACCGTGGATACCTCCCTGCCCGGTTTCGCACGCGGCCGCAATCTGGAAAAAATGGGCCACCACTGCGCCGATACCTCGGAGCTGTTTTTCGAGAATGTGCGCGTGGGCGCGGATCAGATCCTCGGCGGTGAAGGCAAAGGCTTTGCCAACCTGATGAACGAGCTGCCCCGCGAGCGGTTGATCCTGGCCATTGGCGCCATCGGCGCCTGCGAAGGTATGCTGGAGCGCACCACCACCTATGTGCAGGAGCGTAAAGCGTTCGGCCAATCGGTCGCGCAGTTCCAGAATACCCGTTTCAAACTGGCCAACCTCAAGGCCCAGGTTGAAGTGAACAAGGCATTTGTTGCGCAATGCACCGATCAGTACGACGACGGTGCGCTGACCGCCGTGAATGCTTCGATTGCCAAGTACACCACCACCGAGCTGCAAGGGGTGGTGGCGGATCAATGCCTGCAGTTGTTCGGCGGCTACGGCTATATGCAGGAATACCCGATTTCTCGCGATTATGTGGATGCGCGCATTCAGCGGATTTACGGCGGCACCAGCGAGATCATGCTGGAGATCGTGGCCCGTGATCTGCTGGGCCGTGGCTAGGTAATCTGGCGGGCGTTGTCCAAAGGCCTGACAAGACCGCGCCCAGAGAGCCGGGGCGCGGTGCCAGGCCCGCCGCACGTCGGCGCGCCCTGCGCCCTGCCTTTGGCCATGCCGGCGCAGGGTGCTTTCTACGCACCCGCACTTTCAGAACTGCACATTTTCACAAAACGCAGCGGCTGGCGCGCCCGATGCCATCTGTTTGTCACGGGCCACTGTTACTGTGCGCCGATGCCTGAAGCCGGAGCTGTCCTGATGCGCCCTGTTTCCTTTCGTGAGGCCGCAGCTGTCTGGTGGCGTGTGGCGCTGCTCAGTTTTGGCGGGCCTGCGGGTCAAATTGCTGTCATGCACCGCATCCTGGTGGAAGAAAAACGCTGGGTGGATGAGCAGCGCTTCCTGCACGCCCTGAATTTCTGCATGGTGCTACCCGGCCCGGAAGCACAGCAGCTGGCCACGTATCTTGGCTGGTATCTGCATGGTATCCGTGGCGGCCTGGTGGCCGGCACACTGTTTATCCTGCCCGGTTTTATCTCCATTCTGGCGCTGTCGCTTCTTTATGCCGGCATGCGGGAAATACCCGCCGTGGCGGCACTGCTGTTCGGCCTCAAGGCTGCGGTGCTGGCGCTGGTGGCGATGGCCGTCTGGCGGCTGGCCCAAAGAGCGCTGGCGACGCCCCTGCTTCGCATCATCGCGCTGGTTGCTTTGCTGGCCATCGGCTGGTTGAAGCTGCCGTTTCCGCTAGTGCTGCTGCTGGCGGCTGTCATCGGGCTGTTTGCCGCACGCTTTGAAAGCACCTTGCTGGGGCATGGCTGGCAGCCTGCTTCGCAGGCCACCGTTGCCGCCTCCGGGCATCGTCACCTGCTGCGCATCGTGCCGCCTGCGCTGCTGTTGTGGGGCGCGCCGGTGCTGTGTTGCATGGTGTGGCTAGGGCCGGATCATGTGCTGGTGACCTTGGGCCTGTTTTTTTCGGAAGTGGCGGTGGTGACATTTGGCGGCGCCTACGCAGTGCTGGCCTATATCACGCAGCAGGCAGTCGCGGTGCAGGGCTGGATGCAGCCGGGTGAAATGCTCGATGGGCTGGGCCTGGCGGAGAGCACGCCGGGGCCGCTGATTCAGGTGGTGCAGTTTGTCGGCTTCATGGCGGCGTTTCGGGAAGCGGCGCCGTTTTCACCCTGGACGGCGGGGGTGCTCGGCGCGCTGATGACCACCTGGGTGATCTTCGTCCCCTGCTTTCTGTTCATTTTCGCCGGCGCTCCGTATGTGGAGCGGCTGCGTAGCAACCTGCTGCTGGCTGGCGCCCTGCGCTGTATTACGGCGGCGGTACTGGGGGTGATGGCGCACCTGGCGTTCTGGTTTGCCACCCATGTGCTGTTTGCCGAAACGCGCCGGCTGGCCGGGCTTACCGTGCCCGTGCTCGGCAGTGTGCAGTGGTTGCCACTTGGCCTGGGTGTCCTGGCACTGTGGCTGCTGGGACGGCGTGGTTGGGGCATCCTGCCGGTGCTGGCGCTGACGACACTTGGCGGGGGCGTTGCCTGGTGGCTGCTTTATTGAGCGGCAGCGGCAGGCGCGTCGCGCCGGGCAAGTGCGCGTAACACAATGCGGCACTGGTTCTCGCCGTACTCGCGGATATCGCTGGCTGCAGCGTCTGCATCGCGAGCCAGCACATTGATCAGCAAGCGCTGAAAAATCCGCAGCGACACATCAAACTCGGAGGTCTCGGCGGTCAGCGCCATATAGGAAAAACGCTGCAATAACGGAATAAGATCGCTGATCGCCCGGGCCATGTAGTTATTACGTGCAAACACCAGCATATTCGGCAGCACCTGAAACACCATCCGGTGCGCGCCAGCGATATCACCCATCTTATGCAGCCGCTCAAGCTCCGGCAGCATCCGGGCCAGCTCGTCCAGCTCGCCCGGCTCCCAGACCCGCGCCGCCCGCGCGGCCAGTTGCGACAGCAGCAGGAAAAGAAAATCGTACAGCTCCTGCACCTGCGCTTCGCTGACCTCGCAAACACGAGCGCCTCGCCGGGGCGCTATCTCGATCAGATGCCGCGCTTCCAAGAGCCTGAAAGCTTCCCGCAGTGAGTTGGTGCTCACATCAAGTTGTTTTGCCAGCTCGTTTTCTTGCAGCCGTGCGCCGGCGGCCAACTCGCCGTGAATGATCTGTTGCGCCAGGTGATCGGCAATCTGATCGCTCAGGGCGACGGCTTTCAGAGGGGGCATCAAGACGGCTCCGTTAGTGGGCGGGAGATTATATACGCCGGTCTGTGACAAACAGAATACATGAATTGTTTGACACTTCAATTATTCAGGGATAGCCTCGATTGTGACATTGCCCAATGACAAGGATAAAACGGCCGGGAGGCCCAATGGGAGAAACGCCATGTTCGAGAACTTTGACGCCCAGCGCATGATGACCATCAAGAAGTGGGGCTATCCGCTCTTCTGGGCGGCAATGCTGCCATTGCTGCCGCTCACCGCCTTGTACGGGCGCGAATCCGGAACACAGAACTATTGGGCCTGGGGCCTCTATCTTGTCATTTTCGGCCTCATCCCGATTCTGGATTACATCATCGGTAAAGATCCCTCGAACCCGGATGAGCTGACCGAAGTGCCTTCCCTCAACGAAGAACGCATCTATCGGGTGTTCACACTGCTCATGGTGCCGATCTGGTTTGGTGCCCTGTTCTGGTCGGGCTGGGTATTCGTGAACAACGATTACAACTGGTTCGGCAAGCTCGGCTGGATCGTGTCGATCGGCACCGTGGGTGGCATCATCGCCATCAACCTCGCCCATGAACTGATCCACAAGGATTCGCGGCTGGAAACCTGGGCTGGCGGTCTGCTGTTGTCATCGGTGACTTATGCCGGTTTCAAGGTCGAGCATGTGCGCGGCCACCATGTGCATGTTTCCACCCCGTCGGATGCATCGTCGGCCCGATACAACCAGAGTGTCTATCACTTCCTGCCGCGCGCCTTTATCCGCAACTTCATCAATGCCTGGCGCCTGGAGAAACAGTATCTGGAGCGCAAAGGTAAAAAGAACATCAGCGTGCATAACGAGCTGATCTGGTGGTATGGCATCTCCGCCGTGCTGGCGACGGTGTTCGGGCTGCTGTTCGGCTGGCAGGGCGTGCTGTTCTTCCTCGGCCAGAGCTTCTTCGCTGCCTTTGCGCTGGAGGTAATCAACTATGTTGAACACTACGGCTTGCACCGCCGCGAATTGGAAAACGGCAAATACGAGCGCGTTACTCCGGCACACAGCTGGAACTCGAATTACCTGCTGACCAACATTGCGCTGTTCCAGCTGCAACGTCATAGCGATCACCATGCGTATGCGAAACGCCGTTACCAGGTATTGCGCCACTACGATGAAAGCCCGCAACTGCCGGGCGGCTACGCGGCCATGTATGTGCTGGCACTGATCCCGCCGCTGTGGAAAAAGGTGGTCAATCCGCGTGTGGAAGCCTACTACCAGGGCGAGATGGATCAGCTGTTCCGTACCGGGAAGCGGATCAATAATATTGCCTGACCGAACACCGAACACCGAACACCGAACACCGAACACCGACGAATCATCTTTTTGCTCCCCTCTCCCCTTGTGGGAGAGGGGTTGGGGGAGAGGGGACGACGAACTTTCAGTTGTCACGACACCCGCTACATGTTTCACTACTTTCACTTATCTTCAGTAGAAATTTAAAAATTCCACAGCCAAAATCCCGAGCGCTAGACAGTTTCTTTCTCGCTCAAGTGCCGAGTCTATATTTCCTGCCATAATCTCCCCCTCTCCCCAACCCCTCTCCCACAAGGGGAGAGGGGCTAAAAAAGGTTTATCGTTGAATGCCGGGGAATGCGGCACGAATTTTTAGGAAGGAATACTCCTGATCCCGATAGCCAGCCCGGCCGCCCAGCCTCGCTATCGCCTTCCTGTCCAGAATGATTCGCTCCAAAACCCATGAAGTCTGGACTTAAGAGTACGAATTTAGAGATAAGGGCTCCACGGAAATCGACGATGAACCGTTTTTCACTGCCGCCAGAACAACGGCGTAAACAGCACCAGCATGGTGAACACTTCCAGCCGCCCGAGCAGCATGGCGAAGCACATCATCCATTTCGCAAAGTCGGTGACATTGCCGAAGCCGCTGGCGACGCCGTCGATGCCCTGCCCCAGATTATTCAGCGAGGCCGCAGAGGTGGAGAGCGCGGTGCCGGGGTCCATGCCGGTCATGATGAATACCAGCGTGAACATTACCGAGAGCATGATGTAAACGCCGACAAATCCCCACACGGCTTGCAGCACCCGATCATCGGCGGCGCGATGGCCAAAGCGCACGGCGAACACGCCGGTCGGATAAATAAGCCGCCGCAATTCGCGCAGGCTGTGATGAAACACCAATGCAGCCCGGACGATTTTCATGCCGCCGCCGGTGGAGCCGGCGCAGCCACCCAGAAAGCTGGTAAGCACAAGAAAATACAGCACATAGGTAGGCCAGTCAGAGGAATCGGTGCTGATGAAGCCGGTGCCTGAGCTGAACGATACCACCTGAAAAATGGCGTGGTGCAAGGTGGCGCTGGTATTGCCCTGGTAGTGGTCATAGGCCCAGAGGCCGCTGGCTACGATAACGATGTAGCTGACAATCAGACCAACAAAGAAACGAAACTCCGGATCAACTACATAAGCGCGCAGGCTGCGGCTACGAAATGCGGCAAAATGCAGTGCAAAACTCAGTGCACCGAGAAAAATGAAAAATACCGCGATGCCATTGATCAGGGCGCTGTCAAAGTAGATCAGGCTGCTGTCGTGGGTCGAAAAGCCGCCGGTGGAGACGGTGCTGAAACTGTGGGCCACCGCATCGAACCAGTCCATCCCGGCCCAGCGATAAAGCAGCGCACAGGTGATGGTGAAAGTCACATAAATGATCCACAGCGCTTTGGCGGTTTCGGCAATGCGCGGTGTGAGTTTGGTTTCTTTCATCGGGCCGGGCGTCTCGGCTTTATAAAGTTGCATGCCGCCCACACCCAGCATCGGCAAGATGGCAATCGCCAGCACGATGATGCCCATGCCGCCAAGCCATTGCAGTTGCTGGCGGTAAAACAGCAAGGAACGGGGCAATTCATCAAGCCCGGTGAGTACGGTGGCGCCCGTGGTCGTCAGCCCGGATATGGATTCGAAAATGGCATCCGTGATGCTGATATCCAGCGCGGGGTTGAACAGAAAGGGAATGCAGCCGATCACGCCGAGCACTGTCCAGAACAGCGTCACTACCAGAAAGCCGTCACGCGTTTGCAGCTCGGCGCGTTTACGCCACATGGGCAGCCACAGGCTCAGGCCAAGCAGGAAAATAACGGCAAAGGCGCTCAAAAAAGCAAGCTCGCTGCCGTCGCGATACCAGTAGGCAATCACCACCGGGGGCGCCATGGTAAAGCTGAACACCATGAGCAATATGCCGAGAACCTTGGTGATCACTGCAAAGTGCATCGCGCTGCCTTGCTGTCAGAAGCTTGTTGTCAGAAGAAGGTGAAGCCGACCTGGAACAGTTTTTCCACATCCTTGATGCGACGCCGATCCGTCACAAACAGGATGACGTGATCATCCTGTTCAATCATCACATCACCGTGGGCGATAAGCACTTTCTCGCCGCGCACTACGGCGCCGATGGTGGCGCCTTCCGGCAGATCAATATCTTCGATCATGCGGCCGACCACGCGAGAGCTGCGCGCGTCGCCGTGTGCGATGGCTTCGATGGCTTCGGCGGCGCCGCGCCTTAATGAGTGCACGCTGACCACATCCCCGCGGCGCACATGGGTGAGCAGATTGCCGATGGTGGCCTGTTGCGGCGACACGGCAATATCAATGTCGTGGCCTTGCACCAGATCCACATAGGCCGGGTTGCTGATCAACGTCATCACCTTGCGGGCACCCAGGCGGCTAGCCAGCAGTGATGACATGATGTTGGCTTCATCGTCATTGGTGAGCGCACAAAACACATCGGCGTTTTCGATATTGGCTTTCAGCAGCTGATCGCGATCCGTGGCCTGGCCGTGCATCACGATAGTGCGCTGCAAATTGCCGGCAAGCCAGGTGCAGCGCTGTGCCGAGCGCTCGATCAGCTTGACGTTGTAGCGGTGCTCCATGCCTTTCGCCAGGCGGTAACCGATGTTGCCGCCGCCGGCGATGACGATGCGTTTGTAGTTGTGTTCAAGCCGCCGCAGTTCGCTCATGACGGCGCGGATGTCATTGCGGGCGGCGACGAAAAATATTTCATCATCGGCCTCGATGATGGTATTGCCCTCGGGCTGAATGGCCCGATTGCGGCGGAAAATGGCCGCGACGCGGGTTTCCACATTGGGCATGTGCTGGCGCAGCTCACGCAGTTCGTTGCCGACCAATGGGCCGCCATAATAGGCACGCACGGCCACCAGCTGCACACGGCCGCCGGCAAAGTTCACCACCTGCAAGGCGCCGGGAAGGTCGATCAGGCGGCGAATATAATCCGTCACCAGTTGCTCGGGGCTGATGACCATATCGATCGGTAAGGCATCGCCGCCGAACAGCTTTTCGTGGCTGAGATAGCCGGTTGCGCGAATGCGTGCAATTTTGGTGGGCGTGCGAAACAGCGTGTAGGCAACCTGGCAGGCGATCATGTTCACTTCATCGCTGCTGGTGACGGCGATCAGCATGTCGGCATCTTCGGCGCCGGCCTGCTGGAGGATGGCCGGGTGTGCGCCGTGGCCGGCGACGGTGCGGATATCAATGCGATCACTGAGCTCACGCAGCCGCTCGGCGTTGGTGTCGATCACGGTGATATCGTTGCGCTCGCCAGCGAGGTTTTCCGCCAGTGTGCCGCCCACCTGGCCAGCGCCAAGAATGATGATCTTCATCTATCGCCGCCCGCCCAGAGCTGCCTAGTTCTTGCGCAGCCTCGCCATATAAAAGCCATCGTGTTGGCCTGCCCCTGCAGGGGTCGGTGGGAATAACTGTGCGCCGGCACTGACCGGAACGCTGCCTGTGCCGGGTGGCGTGTCGTCGCGCGCATCGCTGTGGCGAGTCAGGAAGGCGCTGATTTGTGCTGCGTTTTCCTGATCCAGCAGCGAGCAGGTAGCGTAAACCAGCATGCCGCCCGGTCTGATCAGCGGCCATAATGCATCCAGCATGCGAGCCTGTAAACTGACCAGCGCGGTCAAATCATCCGGCCGGCGATGCCATTTTACATCCGGTTGCCGCCGCAGGATGCCGGTGGCTGAGCAGGGTGCATCCAGCAGGATGGCGTCGAACAGCTCGCCGTCCCACCATGGCTCGGGTGTGCTGGCGTCACCTTCGATCAGCTGCGCCGCGAGCCCCAGCCGTGTGAGGTTATCGGTGACGCGCCGCAGGCGGCTGGCGTCGTTGTCGAGCGCCACTAGTGTGGCATCGGGGAACCGCTCGGCCAATTGGCCGGTCTTGCCGCCCGGTGCGGCACAGGCATCCAGCAGCCGGCCATTGGCAGGCACTTCGATCAGCTCGGCGGGTAACTGGGCGGCGGCATCCTGCACGGAGAGCGCACCGTCGCCGAACCCCGGCAATTGCTGTACCGGCACAGGGTTTTGCAAGGTGATGGCAAAGGGCGCGATGGCAACCGGCTGCGCATCGAGCCCTGCGGTGGTCAGGCTTTCAAGAGCGGCGTCGCGAGTGAGTTGGCGCCGATTCACGCGCAGCGTCAGCGGCGGCTGTTGCAGGCTGGCGGCGGCGAGCGCCTCGGCCTGATCGCCCCAGTCCTGTTGCCATTGCTGCCACAGCCAGTCGGGCAGCGAATAGCGCAAGGGCGGCGGCAGCGTTTCGGCCAGCGCTGCGGGATCTTCGCGGGTGGCCTTGCGCAACACTGCATTGGTCAATCCGGCGGCCCAGGGTGCCTTGAGTTTCCGGCAGAGATCGGGATAGGCGTTTACCACGGCGTGCTGTGCCCGCTCGGTGAACCAGAGTTCGTAGAGGCCACAGAGCAGCGCCAGCTGCACCGGGCGCGCCGATGCTTTCAGCGGCTTTTGCAGTTGCCGGCTGAGCCAGTGATCCAGAAACCGATAGTGGCGGCAGACGCCGAAACACAGATCGGTCAGCAAGCCGCGCTCGGCAGGGTTCAGTGCGGCACGCTGCGGCGAGGCAAGAGCCTCTCGCAAGCTGCGGCCATTGCCGTCGGTGGGGAGTACGTCCTTGAGGATTTGTACGGCGAGCAGCCGCGTGTCAGTGCTCACTTTGCCGCCCCGCCAAAACCGGCAGAAAGCAGTTGCCCCGGCGCCAGCTGGTCGGCGCGGCCACTGAGCAGATCGCGAGTAGGCAATGGCTTTTTACCCGGCAGCTGCGCGTGCAGGATATGCAGGCTGCCCTCACCGCAGGCCACCTCGATGCTGCGGGCGGCGTCCACGGACAGCACGGTGCCGGGCGCGCCCTGCCCCGTGCCCGGCTCGCTGGCCCAGATGCGCAGTGCCTGGCCGCCAAAGGATGTCCAGGTGACGGGCCATGGATTGAAGGCGCGGATGCGATCATGCAGCGCCTGCGCGGGCAGTGACCAGTCCAGTTGTGCTTCGTCCTTGGTGAGTTTGTGGGCGTAGGTGACGCCTTCGTCCGGTTGGGCCTCGGCGCCGGCCAGGTAGCGCGGCAGATCATCCAGTACATCCACCAGTGCGGCGGCGCCGAGATCGGCGATGCGCTGGTAAAGGCTGCCGCCGGTATCATCGGCGTGAATCGGCGTGGCGCGCTTGAGTAGCATCGGCCCGGTATCCAGGCCGGCTTCCATTTGCATGATGGTGACGCCGCTTTCGCTGTCGCCGGCGGCAATGGCCCGGTGCACAGGCGCGGCGCCGCGCCAGCGGGGCAGCAGCGAGCCATGCACATTGATGCAGCCATAGCGGGGGATATCCAGGATCGCCTGGGGGATCAGCAGGCCGTAGGCGACCACCACCATCACATCGGGTGCCCAGTCGCGGAGCTGTTGGGCGATGTCCTCGCCACGCAGGTTTTCCGGCTGCAACACGGTGAGCTGGTGCTCACTTGCGAGTATCTTTACATCGCTTTGCTGCGGCTTTTTACCGCGCCCTGCCGGGCGATCCGGTTGTGTGAGCACACCTGCCAGGGTGTGTCGTGACGCCAGCAGGGCACGCAGGCTGATGGCGGCAAAATCGGGGGTGCCGGCGAACACAATGCGCAAGCTGGACAATAGCGGGCCTCTCGACGTTGTGGATTGATGGCGCGGGCTCTGCGCCGGGTCAGGCTTGCTGCTTTTGCAGCTTCTCGATCTTCTTCTTGATGCGGTCGCGCTTCAGCCGCGAGATATGATCGACGAACAGCTTGCCATCGAGGTGATCGATCTCGTGTTGCAGGCACACCGCCAGCAGGCCCTCGCAATCCATCTCGAACGGGTTGCCGTCGCGATCCAGTGCTTTTACCCGCACGCGATCCGGCCGCTCCACGGTTTCGTAGAAGCCCGGCACGGACAGGCAGCCTTCGTCGTAGGTTTTGGTGTCATCGCCCAGCGGCACTATTTCGGGGTTGATGAACACCATCGGCTGATCGCGTTCTTCGGACACATCCAGCACCAGCAGGCGCTGGTGCACGTTCACCTGCGTCGCCGCCAGGCCGATGCCCTGTGCGGCGTACATGGTTTCGAGCATGTCGTCGATCAGTTTGCGAAGCTCGTCATCCACCTTTGCCACCGGCTTTGCTACCGTGCGTAGCCGGGGGTCGGGGAACTCGAGAATGTGCATTACGGCCATGAAAGGGTCCAGCCTCATTTACAGAGTTGTGATGGCACTCGAAAGTCGGTTGCTAAATGCATGATCAGATTGCTAATATCGATCGAAAATCATACGACGATCATAGCATTTTTCAGCGGATCGCATCGCAAGTAACCCTGGCATCAGATGCCAGCACATCGGGGGGGCCGACCTTCAGGGTCGCCAGTGTGCCAATAATGATAAAGGGAATCCGGCAATGATTAAATCGCTCCTGCGGATGCTCTCCGCTGGCGCCGTGCTGGCTGTGTCCGGGCTTGCGGTGGCTGAGGTGGCGTTGAAGAACGACCACCCGGAGGTTTACTACGTCAAGACCGGCGACACGCTATGGGATATTTCCAGCGCGTTTCTCCACAACCCCTGGCAGTGGCCCGAGCTGTGGCACACCAACCAGCAGATTGACAACCCGCATCTGATTTATCCCGGTGATGTGATCCGCCTGCGTTATGTGGACGGGCAGCCGCAGCTCTCGGTGGAGCGAGCGGTGAAAATCCAGCCGGATAGCGACGGCGTCGTGCGGCTGAGCCCGCAGGCCCGCGAGCTGCCGCTGAGCACGGCGATTCCGGCGATTCCGCTGGACAGCATTCAGCCGTTCCTCAAGGAAGCGCTGGTGCTCACGCATGACGAGCTGGCGCAGGCCCCGTATCTGGTAGGTGGCGACGACCGGCGCGTGATCTTCGGCCAGGGCGATACCGTGTACGCCCGTGACACGACCAATCAGTGGGCCGGGTTGTTGCAGGATTACGGTTTTTATCGCGTCGGCACCCGGTACGTCGATCCGGCCACCAACGAGGTGCTGGGCTTTGAGGCGTTACAGATCGGCAGTGGCCGGGTCGCGGCGCAAGAGGGCGAATTGCTGACGCTGCGTGTACAGCGCTCCAATCAGGATCTGCGCGCTCAGGATCGAGTGCTCAGCAGCCCCGAGCGGCGTATGCAAGCGGTGTTCTATCCTTCCGCGCCGCCTGAAGAAGTGGATGCCGCCATCATTCGCCTGTTTGATCGCCTCACCAGCGTGGCGCGCAACGACGTGGTGGTGATCAACCGTGGCGCCCGTGAGGGTTTGCGAGAAGGCCATGTGCTGGATGTTTACCAGCGTGGCGAGCGCGTGCGGGATCAGCAGCGCAACGAAATGATCCGGCTGCCGCACAGCAAATCCGGCACCATGGTGTTGTTCCGGGTGTTCGAGAAGGTCTCCTATGGCCTGATCATCGAATCCAGCAAGCCGATCTACATGAGTGACGTGGTCAAGAACCCGAGCGGATTCTGATCTCACCGTCGGCCGCAGGACGCGGCCGGCCTGGCCAGCCCTCGTGGTGAAACAGCCACCGGGCGGCCCGAGCAATGATTCACCAGCAAAGGAAAGCCCGCAGCTGCCATGGATGGACAACACGCCCGCCTCAGCCTTGCGCTGAGATTTCATACCGCCTCGCCCGTGCTCGGGCGCCTGCTGCGCGAGCACGGCCCCGTCGAGCATCTGATCCGGCAACCAGAATTGATAGCGCGTGCCGTGCCGGCCACCGTGCCCCGGCGAGAGCTGGCGCAATGGCCGGCGTTCGTGGCCAGCGAAGGCTGGCGCCTGATAGCCTTTGGTGATGCCGATTACCCGCCGCTGCTGGCGACCTTGCCGGATGCTCCCGGCATGTTGTTTGTGCAGGGCGATACCGAGCTGTTGCAGGCGCCGCAACTGGCGCTGGTCGGAGCTCGTGGGGCGTCGCCGGATGGCTTGCGCAGCGCCCGGCAGCTGGGCAGCGACCTGGCGGCCATGGGTTTTGTGGTGACCTCCGGGCTGGCGCTGGGCATCGATGCCGCCGCGCACGAGGGCGCACTGCACAGCGGCCGCACTCTGGCCGTCATGGCCAGCGGCCCTGATACCCTCTACCCCGCACGGCACAAGGCGCTGGCGCGCCGGATCGTGGCCGGCGGCGGGGCACTGGTAACGGAATATCCACCCGGTGTGCCGCCGGCGCGGGCGCACTTCCCGCTGCGCAATCGCATTATCAGCGGGTTGTCGTTGGGGACTGTTGTGGTGGAAGCCGCATTGCGCTCAGGCTCATTGATTACCGCCCGGCTGGCGGCGGAGCAAGGGCGGGCGGTTTTCGCCGTGCCCGGCTCGGTGCACAACCCCCTGAGCCGGGGCTGCCATCAATTGCTGCGTGATGGAGCGCTCTGGCTGGAATCCATTGACGACGTGCTGGAGGAATTCGGCCAGTTCACCACGCTTGCCGCTGGCGTCGGGGGCGAGCCCGCCGGGCCGGCGCCGCGCACCGAGGGGTTGCTGGCACACTTTGGCTCAGGAGTGAACAATCTGGATGAGTTGCTGGCGCGCTCCGGCCTGCCGGTGGCCGAACTGAGCAGCCAGCTGGCGCAGCTGGAGATCGACGGTGTGGTGGTGCGGCTGGCGGGCGGCTACGCTCGCTCGGGTTGAATAAAATCACTGCTTCAGGCTTGTCTGGAAAGCCCGGCTTGGGTAACTTGCACCCCCTTGCCATCATCCACCAAACGAGGCCCGCCATGAGCACGCCTTTTGTCGCGATCCTGATGGGGTCGGATTCCGATCTGCCGCAGGTCCAGACCACCATCGATACTCTGAAAAAGCTCGGCATCAAGGTTGAGGCCCGCGTGACCTCGGCGCACCGCACACCCGTGCGCACCCATGAATACGTCAAGGACGCCGAGGCGCGTGGCTGCCAGGTGTTCATTTGCGCCGCTGGCCTGGCGGCACATCTTGCCGGTGCAGTCGCGGCGAACACCGTCCGCCCGGTGATCGGCATCCCGGTGGAAACCGGCCCGCTGCGCGGCGAGGATGCCCTGCTCTCCACCGTGATGATGCCCGGTGGGGTGCCGGTTGCCGCCGTGGCGATCGGCAGCGCAGGCGCAAAGAACGCAGCGTACCTGGCCGCACAGATGATGGCGCTGGCGGATGCCAGCCTCGGCGAGCGACTGCTACAGGATCGCGCCGACAACGCACGCGCTGTAGAAGAAAAAGACGCTGCCCTGCAAGCCAGGCTGGCGGGCGGCTGATGCCATGGCGGGCCAGGTGAGCGAGCCGCTGCACGCCGCTGCCCGCATTATTCATCAAGGCGGCATCGTCGCCTATCCCACCGAGGCCGTGTTCGGCCTCGGCTGCGACCCTGCCAGCGAGGCTGCTGTCCGGCGTCTGCTGGCGCTCAAGCAGCGCCCCGTCAGCAAGGGCCTGATATTGCTGGGCGCATCTGCCGAGCAGCTACGGCCCTGGATCGACGTTACCGATGCGCAACTGGCGCAGATGCAGGCAAGCTGGCCGGGGCCCACAACCTGGGTTGTACCGGCCAGCGAGCGCACGCCCGCCTGGGTGCGTGGCGATCACCCTGGCGTGGCGGTGCGAGTGGCCGGCCATCCGCTGGCGAGAGCGCTGGCGCAGGCGAGCGGCACGCCGATCATCTCCACCAGCGCCAACCTTTCCGGGCAGCCCTCTGCGCGCACAGCCGACGAAGTGCGGCAACAATTCGGTGAACAGATTGACGGCCTTGTGCCAGGTCAATGTGATCTGGCCGCGAAACCTTCTACCATTGTCGATCTGATTAGCGGCCGCATTCTGCGCGGCTGATCCATGGCGGGCGCCTGTATCGTCTGCATCGCTCTGAGAACGGGGATTGCGTTATGACCGAGATCGCGACCGACGCGGTCAGGCAGTATCTGCTCGGCCTCCAGGATGACATCTGTGCTCAACTTGAAGCCGAGGATGGCGAAGGCCGTTTTGTGGAAGATGAATGGGTGCGAGAGGAAGGCGGTGGCGGCCGCTCGCGGGTGCTGGCGGAAGGCGCCGTGATCGAAAAAGGCGGCGTGAATTTTTCCCATGTTCGTGGCGCTGCCCTGCCGCCATCAGCCACCGCAGCGCGGCCGGAGCTGGCCGGGCGCAGCTTCGAGGCGATGGGCGTTTCGCTGGTGATACACCCGCGTAATCCGCATGTGCCCACCAGCCACGCCAACGTGCGTTTTTTCATTGCCGAAAAAGAAGGCGCGGCACCCGTGTGGTGGTTCGGCGGTGGTTTCGATCTCACGCCTTATTATGGCGTCGAGGAAGACGTGCGCCATTGGCACACGGTGGCGCGTGCTGCCTGCCAGCCGTTTGGTGATGGTATCTACCCGGCGTGGAAAAAATGGTGCGACGATTATTTTTTCCTGCCTCACCGCAACGAACAGCGTGGCGTGGGCGGCTTGTTTTTTGATGATCTCAACGAGCCTGATTTCGAGCAGTGTTTTGCCATGATGCGCAGCGTAGGCGATGCCTATGTGCCCGCTTATCGCCCGATCATGGCCCGGCGCAAGGCGGAGCCCTGGACAGAACAGCAGCGGCAGTTCCAGCTTTACCGGCGCGGCCGTTATGTGGAATTCAATCTGGTCTATGACCGCGGCACGCTGTTCGGCTTGCAGTCGGGCGGTCGCACCGAATCGATCCTGATGTCGCTGCCACCACTGGTGCGCTGGGATTACGACTGGCACCCCGAGCCGGGCACGCCAGAGGCGAACCTGTATGAACAGTTCCTGCGCCCAAGGGAGTGGTTATGAGCGGCGCGATGCCACGTTACGCCGTATTTGGCAATCCTGTCGCGCATTCGCGCTCGCCCCAGATTCATGTTGCCTTTGCAGCGCAGCGCGAACAGTCGCTGAGCTACGAACGCATCGAAGCACCGCTGGATGATTTTGCTGGCAGTGTTGCCGCCTTTTTTGATGCGCAGGGCTGCGGCGCCAACGTCACGGTGCCGTTCAAGGAACAGGCATTTGCCTTGTGCAGCAGCGTGACTGATCGCGCCCGGCAGGCGGGAGCGGTGAACACTCTGTGGCAGGAGGGCGGCAAACTGCACGGCGACAACACGGATGGTGCAGGGCTGGTCACGGATATGCTGCACAATCTCGGTTGGCCGCTGGCGGATCGCCGCGTACTGGTGCTTGGTGCCGGTGGCGCCGTGCGCGGCGTGATCGGCGCGCTGCAAAGTATGGCGCCAGCCGCCATTACCGTGGCCAACCGCACCGTATCGCGAGCACAAACTCTGGCAGAAATTTTCGAGAAAACAGGCGCAATAAATGCCTGTGGTTTTGCTGATCTTGCCGGCCGTTTTGATCTTGTCATCAATGCCACCTCGGCCAGCCTCGCGGGCGATATGCCGCCGCTACCGCCGGGCCTCGTCGATGCGGGCAGCCAGTGTTATGACATGATGTACGGCGATGAACCCACACCGTTCTTGCGTTGGGCCAGTGCGCAAGGCGCTGCGACAGCCGATGGGCTGGGCATGCTTGTCGAGCAAGCGGCGGAAGCATTCATGATCTGGCATGGTTGGCGTCCGGTGACCGCCGAGCTGATCGCCTCGTTGCGAAACTGATCTGGCACGCGCAATACCTGCTTCTCAGTGAGCAGGTGTAGCCTGTGCTTGTTTTGCATAACTTTACTGGTGCTTTACCCTCCCTCCTCCAATGATGACGAAAACTTTCTGCCACACCGTCTAGAATAGTGCCGCGCGCGGGCGTGACGTAGTGAGACACAGGCGATGCAGTTATCGCCTTGAGGCGCGGATGGCAATGGGGGAGCAGATGAGACGGTGGGCGGTTCGGTTGCGTGGTGTCGCAGTGTTCGCTGTAGTGGCATGGGCGCCGGCGCATGCCGGGTTGTTGAATGTGGCCTGGGATAATGATCTGCTGACCGGCTCCGACAAAGGCTATACCAACGGTTTGCGCCTTTCCTGGCTGAGCACAGCCGCCGAGCAGAATGACGAGTGCAAAACCTGTGTTGTGGCGGGCCTGCGTGACGGGTTTTCCTGGTTGCCGGGCGTCGGCTCGCCAGGCTCGCGCCATGCGGTGGCGGTCAGCCTGCGGCAGATGATGGTCACGCCGGAAAATATCGAGGCAGCAGCACCCCAGTACGACGATATTCCCTATATGGGCTATCTGTCAGTGGAATCGTTTCTGTATTCCTGGAATCACACTCGCATGACGGGCTACGGCATTACAGCCGGCATCATCGGGCCGGATTCCGGCGCCGAGCGGGCGCAAAAATGGGTGCACAAGATTAGCGGCAGCACCGATCCACAGGGCTGGGACAACCAGCTTGGCACGGACATCGTGGGCGGGCTGCACGTGACCCACGCTCATCGTTTCCTGGTGCTCGGCGAACAGCAGGCGATCCGCAACGAATTTGTCTGGGGGGCCAGCGCGCACGCCAGCACCTTTCTCAGCAATGCCATGCTGGGCATTTTCTGGCGTGCGGGGCGCAACTTGCCGGGTAACTTCGTGCCCGAATATGCCGGGCTGTCATCCAGCATCGGCTTGCCGGGCCTGCTGGATACTACAGGCAAGGGTTGGTCGGTATTTGCCGGGCTGATCGGCGAAGCGATTCCGTATTCCTATTTGGAAGAGCGCTCCGGCCCTTATACGTTCGAGCAGCGCACGCTGGTGGGCCATGTCAGCCTTGGCGCTGGGCTGCATACCGACAATTTTCAGGTTGCCCTGACGCTGCGCGCCACCACTGCACAGGAAGAAACCAACAAAGACCCGCTGACGTTCGGCACGCTGTCACTCACCTGGCGCCTGTGAGCCCTCTGCTTCGGCCAGATACTGGTCCTTCAGCTTCACATAATTGCCCGCAACATACGGCAGAAAGGCCAGCTCCTTGCTGGAGAGCGGGCGCACCTGCGTGGCCGGCTTGCCGCGATACAGGTAGCCGGATTTCAGCCGCTTGCCGGGCGGCACCAGCGAGCCGGCGGCGAGGATCACGTCGTCCTCGATCTGCGCACCATCCATGACGATTGCCTGCATGCCGATCAGCACCCGGCTGCCGATACTGCAACCGTGCAGCATCGCCTGATGAGCAATGGTGACATCGTCGCCAATGGTCAGCGCATGGCCACCGGGGTTGAAGGTGGAATCGTGGGTGATATGCAGTACGGCGTTGTCCTGCACGCTCACCCGTGCACCCAGCTCGATGAAGTGCATATCGGCCCGGATCACGGCGCAAGGCCAGATGGAGCAATCATCGCCCAGCGTCGCATCACCGATCACCTGCGCGGAGGGATCAACCCATACCCGCGCCCCGCATTGTGGCTGCTTGCCACCGAATGCCCGTATCGCCATACCACCCTCCTGCGCCGCAGCGGCTTCTGAAACTGGCCCTTGATAGTGCTATCGTCCACCCTGATATCCAGAGCATGACGGCCGGGCGGCCAATGGTGCCCGGCCCGCCAGTAACCGGCAAGAGCGTGACTATGAGCAAGAATCCCCTGATTGACTACCCTGGCCTGCCGCCGTTTTCCGATATTCGTGCCGAGCACGTCGAGCCTGCCGTGCAGGCGCTGATCGCTGACGGGCGCGCCCGTATCAAGCAACTGCTGGAAAGCGACGGCCCCTTCACCTGGGACAGCCTCGTCAATGCACTGGATGAAGAAGACGATCGCCTGAGTAAAGCGTTCGGCCCGGCCGGGCATCTCAATGCGGTGGCGCAAGACGAAGCGCTGCGCAACGCCTATAACGCCTGCCTGCCGCAGCTCTCCGAATACGGCACCGAGGTCGGCCAGAATGCAGAGCTGTTCCGTGCTTATCAGAGCATTCGTGAGAGCAAGGAATTTGCCGAGCTGACACCGGCCCAGCAAAAAGATCTCGACGATACCCTGCGTGATTTCCATCTCTCCGGCGTGGACCTGCCGGCCGACAAGAAAGCGCAGTACATGGAAAACAGCAAGCGGCTGTCAGAACTCACATCGGCGTTTTCCGATGCGGTACTTGATGCCACCCAAAGCTGGCAGCTTCACATTACCGATCCGGCACAGCTGGAGGGCGTGCCCGAAGTAGCGCTTTCCGGCGCCGCAGACAAGGCTCGTGAAAACGGCCTCGAAGGCTGGCTGCTGACGCTGGATTTCCCCTGCTATTACGCCGTGATCTGCCACGCACGCAACCGCACCTTGCGTGAAGAAATATACCGTGCCTATAGCACGCGGGCATCGGATCAGGGGCCGGATGGCGGCAAGTTCGACAACAGCGTGCGCATGAATGAAATCCTCAAGCTGCGCCATGCACAAGCGCAGCTGCTTGGCTTCGCCAACTATGCAGAACGCTCGCTGGCCACCAAGATGGCGCGCAGCGTGGATGAAGTGCTCAACTTCCTGCGTGACCTGGCCAGGCGCGCCAAACCGCAGGCGGAAAAAGAGTTGGCCGAGCTGCACGCCTTTGCTCAGGAGCAGGGTGCGGGCGAATTGGCGGCGTGGGATATCGCCTTCTGGAGCGAGCGCCTGCGCGAAGCACGCTACAGCATTTCCGAAGAAGAACTGCGGCCGTGGTTCCCGGCGGAAAAAGTTATCAGCGGCATGTTCGCCGTCGTGGAAAAACTGTTCGGCGTCCGCCTGGCGGCGCGTAACGATGTGGATACCTGGCATCCCGATGTGTGTTATTACGATGTGTTCGATGAAAGCGGCGCACTGATGGCTGGTTTCTATCTGGACATGTATGCCCGCACCGGCAAGCGCGGTGGCGCCTGGATGGATGATTGCCAGGTGCGCCGTCGACGCCGTGACGGCACACTGCAACTCCCGGTGGCCTACCTGACCTGCAACTTTGCACCGCCTGCTGGCGGCCGGCCAGGCCTGCTCACGCACGATGAAGTCGTCACCCTGTTCCATGAATTCGGGCACGGCCTTCACCATATGCTCACCGAACAGGAAGTCAGCGGCATTTCCGGCATCAACGGTGTGGCGTGGGATGCGGTGGAGCTGCCCAGCCAGTTCATGGAAAACTGGTGCTGGACGGAAGAAGGCATCCGGCTGATTTCCGGCCACTACGAAACCGGCGAGCCACTGCCCCGCGAAAAACTGGAAAAGATGCTGGCGGCAAAAAATTTCCAGAGCGCCATGGGCATGGTGCGTCAGCTGGAGTTTTCGCTGTTCGATATGCGTATTCATGCCGAGTATCAGGATGGCCTGAATATCCAGCAGGTGCTGGATGAAGTGCGCGAGGAAGTTGCCGTGATCCGGCCGCCGGCGTTCAACCGCTTCCAGAACAGCTTCGGACATATTTTCGCGGGTGGTTATGCGGCCGGGTACTACAGCTACAAGTGGGCCGAAGTGCTTTCGGCTGATGCCTATGCCCGCTTCGAGGAAGAAGGCATTTTCAATGCCGACACTGGCCGCGATTTCCGCCGCCATATTCTTTCTCAGGGCGGCAGCCGTGAGCCGATGGAGCTGTTTGTAGCGTTCCGGGGCCGTGAGCCGAGCGTCGAGCCGCTGCTCCGGCATAGCGGTATCGCAGCATGAAGCGGCGCTTTATCGCCGGGGCTGTTTGCCCGGAATGCGGCGCGTTGGACAAGATCGTGCGGGTCGAGCACGGCGGCACACTCTGGATGGAGTGTGTCGCTTGCGACATGCGCAAGGATCTGGATGCCGCACCGGAGACGCCCGCGACACAGGCGGCACCGGGCGAAAGCAAGGCGGTTGTCTGGAAACCTGGCAAGCCGTAGCACTGGGCTGAGGGGCATGGCGTTGTGTTGCGACGCATAGCACTGCTCTCAGAGATACAGCGCACTTGAACAGGCCGGCAAATGCCGGCCTTTCTATTGTCTTTTTGTTTCAGTCTGGTTGTTTCAGCCGGGCTGTGGCGGCGCGGGTCATGGCCGGAGCACTAGCCGCAACGCCCGAGCGATCAGCGTCGCTCGAAATAACCCAGAAAGCGCAGCAGGCCGGTGCGACTGCCTTCGATGGCCAGATCGGCGCCGGCAAGGGTGAGCAGAAAATTTCGCTCACCGGCGGCGATATCCTTCCAGGTCTGTTCCGTGGTGACGAGGGTGCCGATAGCGCCCTTCGTCTCGCCTGGTGTCAGCGCGGCGACGCCTCGCCGTATCGCCAGCGTGAACGATTTGCCTGAATCGGTAAACCGGAAACCGATATGCTCGGTGTTCTCCAGCGTTTCCTCGGCCTTGAGCAAAATCGGCATGGCATCAAGATAATTTTCGATCGGCAACGACGCCAGAAATGCGGTGGGCGTGCGCATGCGGAAGGCCGGCACCAGGCCATCGCGCACTTCGGCAGCTTCGGTAAGATAATAATGCCTCGCATTCGGATTGCTCTCGGCCTCTCCGAGCACCTGTAATGCCTGGCTGCGCAGCTGTGGCACTGCTTCATGGCCGGGCAGCAGGGCCGTCAGGTGGTCACTCAGCTCCAGTGCCCATTGAGCGGCGCCCTCTTCCAGCGCCTGCTGTGCCTGCGCCAGCAACGCCTCGGTGCCACCGGCGAGGTGTGCCATGGCGCGTGCGCGATCATCCGCCGGCAACGGCCGGAGCATAGCGGGATTGCCATCGAACCAGCCCAGGTAGCCGTTGAAGATAGCGCGTGCCGACCAGGCCACGGTGCCGTAATACTCCTGAAGCCAGGGGTGTTCGGCCAGGTGTGGCGGCAGCGTCAGCTGCGTGCTGATCTGGTCGGGTGTCAGGCCATGGTTCATGAGGCGCACGGTCTGATCGTGTACAAAGCTGATGGCATCGCGATAATCGGTCAGCAGTGCCTGGATGGCCGTGGCGCCGGCCACCGGCCGCGTATGGCTTGGCACCAGATATTCGGCGCCGAGCGAGCGCATCAGGTCAAGGCTGTTCACCCAGCGCGTCACATCCCGGTGCGGGGTGCCGCGAATGGTATAGAGATTGGGAAAAGCCTGATAAATATTGTCGCCGGGAAAGAGCACCTGTTCTTCGGGAAACCAGACCAGAATCTGGTCATCGGTTTCGCCGGGAGCGTGTATGAGCTCCAGCTCGATGCCGGCCACATTCACGGTCAGGCGGTCGGCAAATGTGCGCGTCGGTGGCAGTGCATGCAAGGTGCTTTGCGGGCTTAACCGCAGCGCCTTGCCGATGCCCGCGTTGACCAGACCGGCGTCATCCAGATGATTGCCGAACATGCGCATCGAGCGTGTGCTGATGATTGGCTGCACTATATTCACGACCTGGTTGATATGGAAGGCGGTGGTGTCATGCGCGTACACCGGCACCTCGCCGCCCTCGGCAAACGCGGCCGCGCCGAACACATGATCGGCATGGTTGTGCGTATAGATGATCGCCGCCACCGGCTTGTCGCTCAGCGCGCGAAACGCCGTCAACACCTCTGTCGCGGCCTCGACGCTCTCCATGGTATCAATGATGATCAGGCCATCATCGCCCTCGATCATGATGCTGTTGGCCAGGCCAAAGCCGACGGCCACATGCACACGCTCCGTGACCCTGATGACCTCGCGCTCGAAAAGCGCGGAATGAGCATGCAGCCCCTCGGGAGAGGTAAGCGCTGCCGGGGCGCTGGCAGGCGGCGGCTTGTCGCACGCGGCGAGAAGCGCCGCCGCCAGAAGAAGAAACAGATAACGCATGGTGGCCGCTCCAGGCAGGGGGATCGAGAACAACGCAGAACAAGACCAAAGCAAGCAACAGCCATGAGTCTAGTCTGGCAGGCCGCCGTTTTTTCGGGCTAAATGGCCAGAGTTTCGTGAAAAGTGGCCAGCCATGCCTCAACCGCCTGCTACGTCCCCCACCACCCTCGCCAGCTGGGCGCTTGCTATCGCCAGTGCATTGGAGGCGGCAGGGTCCGAGGCCGGCCCGATCCTTGAGCGCAGCGGGTTGTCGCTGCCCCGGCTGGCTGCGGCACCCGAGGGCCGCGTGCCCACCGTGCTGATGACCCGGCTGTGGGGCAATGTGCTGCTCGCCACCGGGGAGCCGGCGTTCGGGCTGAAAGTCGCTGGGCACGCGCAACCGCTGCATTTCCATGATCTGGGCATTATGCTGCTCGCCGGCCAGCGGCCGCTGGATGCCATGCTTGCACTGGTGCGCTACTACCGGCTGATTTCCGACAGCGTGCATGTGCAGCTGGTCAGCCAGCCGGGGCTGCTGGGGCTGAGTATCCGGCAGCTGCCACAAATGGCTGTTCATCCCATGGCGCTGGATGCCTTTGCGGCAAGCCAGCTGCGGCTGATGCGGCTGGTGGGTGGTGATGCCATGCGCGCAGTGCGAGTGTGTCTGAGCCGGCCGGCGCCTGCGCAGGCCGGGCCCTGGCGGCGTGCCTTTGGTGTGCTGCCCGAATTCGACAGCCGCGACACCGTGCTCTGGTATCGGCGCGACCAGCTGGAGGCGCCCCGCCCGGGCGCGCCGGATGCCTGGGTGCGCCAGAGTGAAACCGGGGTGCAGGCTTATCTGGCCGGTCTCGATGGCGGCGCAGCCGACGAACTGGGCGCACGGGTGCGGCAAGTGCTGCGGGCCGGGTTGCCGGCCATCAGTACCTTGGAGGAGGTGGCTCGGGCGATGGGTGTGAGTGCTCGCTCGCTTCGCCGGGGGCTGGATCAAGGCGGCCCTGGTTTCAGGGCGGTGCGCCTGGCGCTGGTGATGGAGTTGGCCCGCTCGCTCTTGCACGGCACTCGGCTGCCGGTCGGGGAGATCGCGGCGCGGCTCGGCTACCGGGACGCCGGCAGCTTCAGCAAGGCGTTCCGCGACCATGCTGGCGAAACGCCATTACGCTGGCGCCAGCGGCACCAGCGCACGGCAGCCGAGTAATCCCCATGGCGTTTACGCCTGTTTTGCGGCGGCCTGGAGGGCGTTCGGCTGGCCTGGCTTCAGCGCGTTGTCAGCTTACCTGCGCAATCCAGTCCTGAAGATTGTAGTAATTCGTCACACGCGTCACCTTGCCCTGGCTCACCTCGAAAAAAGCGCCGGCAGGCAGGCGGTATCGCTGCCCCCGTGCGGGTGGCAGGCCTTCGTCGCTGGCCAGATACTCGCCCTCGACCACGAACTCCGCCGCAGCGCGGCGGCCATCGCCGCTGGAGAAAATCACCAGCTCTTGCAGCTGTTCCCTGTAGCAGCGATTCATGCGCGTCATGAAGGCGGCAAATGCCTCGCGGCCCTCCTCTCGTTGGCCCTGGTTGATGTCATGAACAATATCGTCGCTGAGCAGGCTCAAAAAGCGATCCATGTCGCCAGCGTTGAAGGCTTCGTAGTAATCACGGATCAGTTGGGCGGTGGCGGCGTGCATATCGGGCTCTCGTATCGGCGCTTGTAGCGGCCTCGGTCTGTGGCTGTAAGGGATGCCTGCACAGGCGAATCCGGACAGTATTCGGGTTTCGTGGCCTTTTATGAAGGGGCGGTTTACTCCTTGGAGAGTGCTAATATCGTAAGAGTTACAGTGTCCGATGTAAAAATAATAAAGCGTGAGCGATGGAGGTGGCTTATGTTGCGCCGTGTCGACCCGGGAAGGGTGCTCAAATTGAAAAAATGGGGTTATCTGCTGTTCTGGCTGATGGTGCTGCCGATCCTGCCGATGTCGGTTTACATGGGCCGAGAAAGCGGCACACAGGATTATTGGGCCTGGCTGATTTATATCGTTATTTTCGGTGTGGTGCCGATACTGGATTATATCATCGGCAAAGATCCGTCGAACCCGAATGAAGAGGTGGAAGTGCCTGCCATGAGCAGCGAGCTGACCTACCGCGCCATCACGTTGCTGATGGTGCCGATCTGGCTTGCGGTGCTGTTCTACAGTGGCTGGGTATTCGTCAACAATGATTACAGCTGGTTCGGGATGCTCGGCTGGATAGTTTCCATAGGCACTGTCGGCGGCGTTATCGCCATAAACCTCGGCCATGAGCTGGTGCATAAAGACCCGAAAATCGAAAACTGGGCGGGTGGCCTGTTGCTGGCCAGTGTCACCTATGCCGGCTTCAAGGTGGAGCATGTGCGCGGGCACCATGTCACCGTCTCGACCCCGGAAGATGCATCCTCCGCTCGATACAATCAGGGCGTGTACCATTTTCTGCTGCACGCGCTGCCGCGCAATTTCGTCAATGCGTGGCGCTTGCAGGCGCAGCACCTGCGGCGCCGGGGCAAGCCGGTGGTCAGCTGGCACAATGAGCTGATCTGGTGGTATGCGATCTCGGCCGGGCTGGCGGTTGCGTTCTGGCTGCTGTTCGGCTGGCCGGGCGTGCTGTTCTTCTTTGCCCAGGGGCTGGTGGCGGCACTGACGCTGGAGGTGATCAACTACATCGAGCACTACGGTCTGCACCGCCGGGTGCTGGAAAACGGCAAGTACGAACGGGTCACCCCTGCGCATAGCTGGAATTCCAATTACTTTCTCACCAACCTGGCACTGTTCCAGCTACAGCGGCACAGCGATCATCACGCCTATGCCAAGCGCCGTTATCAGGTGCTGCGCCACTATGATGAAAGCCCGCAGCTGCCGGGCGGCTATGCCAGCATGTATGTGCTGGCGCTGATCCCGCCACTGTGGAAAAAGATTATCAATCCGCGTGTGGAGGCGTATTACGAAGGCGAGATGGATCAGCTGTTCCGCACTGGCAAGCGAGTCAACAATATCGCCTGAGCACGATGTGCGCTGCATTTGCGAGGCGCTTCCGGGTAATTACTCCCCTACCCGGAAGCGCAGCACGCCGACAAGCTGGCCACCTTCCGTAACGACCTTGATTTGCCAGACGCCGATGGCGTCGGACGGGAACTGCTGTTTGCGGCTCCAGGCCCGGTAGCCCTGCTCGCGGCCGCCGTCGATTTCCAGCGGGATACGATCCACCACCTCGCCCTCATGCACCCAAAGATGGTAGATCCGCTCGTGCAGGCCCCGGGGTGCACGGATGGCGGTGTAAGCGATCAGGCCCTCGCTGCGTAGCGCAGCGTCGCTTACCGTGCTCAGAGACGGCCCCGGTTCGCGGTTGACGACCTGCCGGGTGATGGCGGTCTCGGCAAGCCGCAGGGTGGCGGGAGGAATGGCGCGGTGCAGCACATACACCAGCGCGCCCAGAGCCAGCATGAGCGCTACCAGTATCGGCACGCGCCACCAGCGGCCAAGCGGCACGGTCTGCGACAGGCTGGGAAACGACAGGATGGCGGTAGCAATAGTCGCCAGACGATAGCTCTCGCCGGTGGTCAAGCGCAGCAGGATTGGCAGTGCCACAAGCAGCACCGCAAACAGCGTCAGCGAATGAAATGCCAGATACAGCCAGCGGCGGCGCGCCAGCCAGCGGTAATAAAGCGGATCGATCAGCGAGATCAGCGCGGCCAGCATCAGCAGCGTGGTGAACGCGGCCTGGCCGCTGGCCCAGGTGGTGGCGACCAGAAAGAACGGCAGCACGAAGAACAGGCTTTCCTGGTGCACCATTTGCGTGACGAAATGCAATAACGGTGGCGGCAGCGCTATGCCAAAGCGTGCTGCGATCCCTCGGCGCAACACATTCTCCAGCGTCAGCCAGAGCCAGCTGGCCAGCATGCCGATGGCGATAAACTGCGCCAGGCTTTCCTTGCGCTCGACCAGGAACAGGCTGGCCGCGCCCGAAATGAAACCGAACAGCGCGACCAGTCTGGGGTGGCGCCGTACCAGATTGAACAGATACTGGAGCAGGTTTTGCAGTTGCAGCATGCACTGGCACCTGTGCGGGTAAAGGCGGGTTGGACGGAAAGATGGGCGAAACACTAAAGCCGGAAAAACCGGGAAAGCCCCGGATCATACCGCCGGCGAGGTTGCCCGCGCAGCTGCGTTTACAAACTTTGATACGGCACCTGGCGCGGCAAGCAAAAAGCGCCCGGCCAGAACAGCCTGCAGCCCACCTCAGCCCCTTGAAAGATACGGTAAACCCCCCATCTCCCCCGCATCTGTCACACCGAAACGAAGAGGGGTCTGCATCATCATGGCTGAGATGGCTCATACCGAAAAACGAGAATTTCAGACCGAGGTCAAGCAGCTACTGCACCTGATGGTGCATTCGCTCTATTCCAACAAGGAGATTTTTCTGCGGGAGCTGATCTCCAATGCCTCGGACGCCGCCGACAAGCTTTCTTTTCTGGCGCTACAGGATAACGACCTGTTCGAGGGCGATGGCGAGCTGCGGATCTGGATAGAACCAGACCACGAGGCCGGCACGCTGACCATCCGCGATAACGGCATCGGCATGAGCCGCGACGACGTGGTGGCGAACCTGGGCACCATCGCCCGCTCCGGCACCGCAGAGTTTCTCAAGCAGCTCAGCGGCGATCAGAAAAAAGACTCCAGGCTGATCGGGCAATTCGGCGTGGGTTTCTACAGTGCCTTTATCGTTGCCAACCGGGTCGAGGTGTTTACACGCAAGGCCGGCGCCGCGGCCAGCGAAGGCGTGTACTGGGCCAGCGAAGGCGATGGCGAGTTCGAGCTTGGCACCCTGGAGCTGCCCCAGCGTGGTACCCGCATCGTGCTGCACCTGCGCGATGATGAAAAGGAGTTTCTCGACAGCTGGCGGCTGAAGTCGCTGGTACGCAAATACAGCGACCATGTGGCGATCCCGGTGATGATGCTGGGTGAGCCGGCACCCGCTGAAGAAGGCGAGGAGCCGAAGCAGCCCGAGCTAGAGCAGATCAATGCCGCCACGGCACTGTGGACGCGTAGTAAATCCGACATCAGTGACGAGGAGTATCAGGATTTCTACAAGCATCTGTCGCACGATTTCAGCGATGCGCTGAGCTGGAGCCACAACCGTGTAGAGGGCAAGCTTGATTACACCTCGCTGCTTTATTTGCCGTCCAAGGCGCCGTTTGATCTGTACCAGCGCGAGGCGCCACGGGGGTTGAAGCTGTATGTGCAGCGAGTGTTCATCATGGATGATGCGGAGCAGTTCTTGCCGCTGTACCTGCGTTTCATGAAAGGTGTGATCGACACCAACGATCTGTCATTGAATGTCTCCCGCGAGATTCTTCAGAATGATCGCACCGTCGCGTCCTTGAAAGCGGCACTTACCAAGCGCTCCCTGGGCATATTGGAAAAGCTCTCCGCCGACGAGGAAAAATATGCAGTGTTCTGGAAAGAGTTCGGCGCCGTCCTCAAGGAAGGCCCGGCGGAAGATTTTGCCAATCGGGAAGCCGTGGCCAAGCTGCTGCGTTTTGCAACTACGCACACAGGTGACGAAGCGCAGACAGTGAGCCTGGCCGATTATGTTGCTCGCATGAAAGAAGGCCAGACAGCGATTTACTATGTGGTTGCCGATAGCCACCGCAACGCAGCCGGCAGCCCTCACCTGGAAGTAT
Source organism: Alcanivorax quisquiliarum (assembly GCF_023051175.1). Taxonomy (GTDB): domain Bacteria; phylum Pseudomonadota; class Gammaproteobacteria; order Pseudomonadales; family Alcanivoracaceae; genus Isoalcanivorax; species Isoalcanivorax quisquiliarum. The sequence continues at coordinate 325,790 of NZ_JALKII010000002.1, forward strand.
TCCGCAAGAAAGGCATCGAAGTGCTGCTGCTGTCGGATCGCATAGATGAATGGCTGATGAGCCATTTGAGCGAGTTTGACGGCAAGCCCCTGCAAGACGTGGCCCGAGGCGCGCTGGATCTGGGCGAGCTGGAAGACGAGGCCGAGAAAAAGGCGCACGAAGAAACCGACAAGCAGTACACCGCCCTGACAGAAGAGATCGCAAAAATTCTGGCAGCTGATGTGGAATCCGTGCGCACCAGCCACCGGCTGACAGATTCACCAGCGTGCCTGGTGGTGGCCGAGCATGATATCGGCGCGCAGATGCGGCGTATTCTGGAAGCTGCTGGCCAGGAGCTGCCGGCAAGCAAGCCCATTCTGGAGATCAACCCGGAACACCCGCTGGTGCAGCGCATGAACGAAGCACCCACTGACGCACGGACACGTGATCTGGTCATGGTGATCTACGAGCAGGCCCGGCTGGCCGGTGGTGACAGCCTGCAAGATGCTGCGGCGTATGTGCAGCGCATCAACAAGCTGTTGCTGGAGCTGAGTGCGTAAGGCATAACTGCCCCGCCTTCTTTTGCCGCCCCGGTTGGCGGCGAAAGAGGGCGGGCAACGGGAACCGGGCAATAGAAGTAGGGGGTGCAGGGCCGTGGCAGGCGAGGAGCTGGAATTGCCTGCCAGATAGAGTCTGGCGTGCAGGAGTCTGTCGGGAGCTGGATCAGGGGCTGGCAATGCTGCCTTGATAAACCGGCTCGCATGGCTGTTTGATATCAACCAGCGACAATCCCTGACGGAGCAGATCCAGTGGCGCGCCGAGCAGCGCCTTGACGTAGTTCACGGCTTCTATCTCCGGCTCGGCAAAGGTGCCGCTGATGGCCTGGCGAATGATCGCACAGCCCTGAGGATCCACTACCGCCACTTCGCTACCCCTGAACTGGCGCTGGTGAAGATCAAGCTCGCCCAGCAACACCAGCCGATTGTGTTCGGTCGCCAGTGCAACGTCCTCCGCCCGGGCGATGCCTTGCGAGATGCTCCAGCGCGAAATCAGTTGCTGGATCACGGTTTCGCCGCCGGAGCGATCAAGCAAGCGGGCAAAGCCCGCGCCTTTGGTGGCGGCAATGCCGGCGGGGCCGGCGAATACCAGCGCGCCGAGGTCCACCAGATTGAATCGTTGGGTGCTTTGGTAGCGCGCCAGCTCGGCATCAATATCCAGGCCGTGAAGATGTAGCTGCTCGCCTCGCAGCGTGAGCTGGCCTTCCAACGTGTGCCAGCCGCCGTGGCTGTTTGGCTCGCTGCTTAATTGCGCTGTGAAGTCCAGTTCGCCTGCGGCGTTCAGATCGGGCACAAGCTGGCGCAAGAATGTCTGGAGCGCCAAGCGGGACACTGTAAAGTCTGCGTGCAGCGAAGGCGTGTTACCGGTGTAATCCGCTGTCAGCTCACCGTCGAGCTGGCCATCGAACAAGGTGCCGGCTACGGCGATCACGGCGGGCTGCCCTTCGCCGGCGTCAAGTGTGGCCTGGAGATTGGTGATCGCCTGTTGATTCACGCGCAGGCGTGCGGCGGACAACTCACCATTGAATGCCAGCCGCTGCGGCAGCGGTGCATCGCCGGCAGTAATACGAAAATGTTTCAAAGTCAGGGCAGCCTCTTCCAATGCCAGTGAATGGCTGCCGCTGCGGCTCTGTTGTGTCAACTCAAGATGGCCATCTTCGATCCGCAGCTGGCCCACGCTCACGTCCGTGGCGCTGGCCATGTTCTCATCCACGGCGCCGGCCTCGTCCTGCTGACGCATGTGCAAATTCAGCGAGCCATCCTGGGCCCGTTGCAGGGCCAGATGCGGCGCTTGCAGATGCACGCGCTCGACGATGAGCTGGCGCCGCAACAGGCTGCGCCAGCTCAGCTCGATGCGCACTTGTTCGGCGTGGCCGATATCGTTGCCGTTTTGCTTCAGTACCAGATCGGTCGCTATCACCCCGGGGCGCGGCAGCAGCTGCAACGAGAGCGAGCCGTCGAGATGCAGCTCGGCATTGAGCTGTTCGGAAACGAGGCCCTCGAAGCGTTCGCGATATTGGTCGCCTTGCAGAAATGTCAGGGCTGCGGTGGCCAGCAGTGCGAGTATCAGCAGCGTGGCGATTGAAAGCGCCGCGAAAGCGGCAAGCGTGCCCATGCGTCGCCCATCCATGTGCGTTCTCCTGTGTCGTCCGGCCTCAGACGTCAGCGTAGCCCTCTGCGCCCTTGAGCCAGCGGCGCACCAGCGCCTGAGCATTGTCGGGATAAGCCGCCAGCAGTTGTTCCGCCATGTCGCGGGCCGGCGCCATCATGGCTTCATCACGCATCAGATCGGCAATGCGAAACGCCAGCTCGCCGGTTTGCCGCGTGCCGAGCCACTCGCCGGGGCCGCGCAGGCGCAAATCCTCTTCGGCAATGCGAAAGCCGTCGCAAGTTTCCCGCATCACGGACAGCCGGCGCTTCGCAGTGTGTGACAGCGGCGTCTGATACAGCAAGACACAATAACTTTTGCCACCGCCACGGCCGACGCGGCCGCGCAGCTGATGCAATTGCGACAGCCCCAGACGCTCCGCGTTCTCGATCACCATCAGGGTGGCGTTGGGCACGTCCACGCCCACTTCGATCACAGTGGTGGCGACCAGCAACTGTGCCTCACCTTGCGCAAAGCGTGCCATGGCGGCGGCTTTTTCGGCCGGTTTCATGCGGCCATGCACCAGCTCGATACGCAAATCCGGCAACGCAGCTTGCAGATCCTGCCAGGTGGCTTCGGCAGCCTGCGCCTGCAAGGCATCCGATTCCTCGATCAGTGTGCACACCCAGTAAGCTTGCGTGCCCCGTGCGGCGGCGGCATGCACGCGCTGTATCACATCAGCGCGGCGGCTTGCCGCCGGCAGCGCCAGCGTGTCGATGGGTTCGCGCCCCGGCGGCAGCTCGTCGATCACCGAGGTATCCAGATCGCCGTAAACACTCATCGCCAGCGTGCGCGGAATGGGCGTGGCCGTCAGCACCAGCTGGTGCGGCATCTGCTCGTCCTGCCGGCCTTTTTCACGCAGCGCCAGGCGCTGGTGCACCCCGAAACGATGTTGCTCGTCGATAATCGTGAGCCCGAGACGATGAAATTGCACGGCCTCCTGAAACAGCGCGTGGGTGCCGACAATCATGTCTGCCTGACCGTTGGCAAGCTGCTCCAGCGCCTCGCGGCGGGCCTTTTGCCCCAGGCTGCCGGAGAGCCACAGCACGTCGATGCCCAGCGGCGTCAGCCAGCGGCGAAAGCTGGCCAGATGCTGTTCTGCCAGCAGCTCCGTGGGGGCCATCAATGCCACCTGATAACCCGACTCTATCGCAGCCAGCGCGGCGGCTGCCGCCACCAGCGTTTTGCCTGAGCCCACATCGCCTTGCACCAGCCGCAGCATGGGCGACGGCTGGGCCAGATCAGCGGCGATTTCATCGATTACGCGCTGCTGTGCGCTGGTCAGGGCGAACGGCAATGCGTCACAAAGCCGCCCGAACAATTGCCCGCCCGCCAGCGGTGGAGAGCGATGCGCTTTCTGGCCGGCCCGGCGCTGCAACATGCCAAGCTGGTGCGCGGCCATTTCCTCCACCACCAGGCGCCGCACAGCCGGGTGCGTCCCGCCGAGCAATTGCTCCACCGCATCCGTCGGGTGCGGCTGGTGCAACGTCAGCAGCGCGTCGCGCAGGCTCGGCAGCTGCCGCTCCTTGAGTAGCGCATCGGGCAGCAGATCGCGGGGCGGGTGCTGGTTGAGCAGAGCTATGGCCTGCTCCATGAGCGCCCGCATACTGCGCTGCTGAATACCCTCGGTAGTGGGGTAGACCGGCGTCAGGCTTTGTTCCAGCGGGGGGAGTGTTTCATCCGTGGCAAGCTCGTATTCGGGGTGGAAGAACTCCAGCCCGGTGCCGCCGACACGCACTTCGCCATAAACACGAATCCGCCGGCCGCGTTCAAGATTGTTTTTCTGGGCCGCGCTGAAATGGAAAAAACGCAGCGCAATGATGCCGGTGCCATCGCCGATCTTGCACAGCAGGCTGCGCCGGCGGCCGAACAGCACATCAGCGGCAAGGATTTCCCCCTCTACCACCACATGCTGTTCGGGCCGCAGCCGGCCAATGGGAGCAATACGAGTGCGATCCTGATAACGAAAAGGCAGGTGGAACAGCAAATCTTCCACCGTGTGAATGCCCAGCCTGGCCAGCCGCTCCGCAGCGCGGGGGCCGACACCCCGCAGCGAGCCGACGGCGCGCGCGGTCAGCTCGCTCAATGGCCGAGGCCTTCCTTGGGCACCGCCTGGCGCACGACTTCGATGGCTTTCGGCCGGGGGAAGCTGTCCCGCCAGACGAGCGCGATGGTGCGCATCGGCGCAGGTTTGACGAATGGCCGGATGCTGAACGCATCGGCGTTGTAACCGTGCCCGTTCAAGGCGGAATCGGGCAGGATCGTGATGCCCAGCCCGCCGGCCACCATGTGGCGCAGCGTTTCCAGTGAGCCGCCCTCGATCTGCACCAGATGCTTCTGTTTCTCCGAATCAATCGCCGGGCAAAGCTCCAGCACCTGATCGCGGAAGCAATGGCCCTCACCCAGCAACAGCAGGTTTTCGTCCAGTAACTGCTCGGGCCGGATGGTTTTCTGCTTCTCCCACGGGTGCCCGGCCGGCAGCAGCACGGAGAAGGATTCCTCGTACATGCGCGCCCGCACCAGCCCGCCACCGGAGAAAGGCAGCGCCACGATGATGGCATCCAGCTCGCCGCGCTCCAGCTTGCCGCGCAACACATGGGTGTAGTTTTCTTCGATGAACAGTGGCATGCCCGGCGCATTCTGGCGCACTTTCGGCACCAGCACGGGAAACAGGTAAGGAGCAACCGTGAAAATGGCGCCCAGGCGCAGCGGGCCGGCCAGCTGATCGCGCTGGGTGTCGGCCAGCTGTTCCAGCAGCTCCACTTGCTCCAGCACGCGCTGTGCCTGCGCGATGATCGGTTCGGCATCGGCTGTCACGCGCACCTCACGGGGGCGGCGCTCGAACAGGCTGAGGCCGAGATGTTCTTCCAGTTTGCGGATCGCGGCGCTGAGCGTGGGCTGGCTGACGCGGCAGCTGTCAGCCGCACGGCCGAAGTGTTTCTCGCGCGCCAGAGCGACCAGATAGCGAAGTTCTGTTAGTGTCATGGCCTATACGTTAGCGGGCTACGGCAATCAGGTCTAGCTATGAATCATCAAGAATTAATAGGGGCCAGAGCAAGGTCGACCACACTGCCCCTGCGCAGCGCACAGGACGTATAGCGTGGCACATATTCTGATAGCCGGCCTGGGCGATCTGGGGGCGGGCGTGGCGCGGACACTGATGGCCGATGGCCACCGCGTCAGTGCCATCCGGCGCCGCAACGAGGCGCCGCCGGGGGTGGATCTTTATCCGCAGGATCTGATGCAGGGCGCGCTGCTGTTGCCGCCCGATCAGGTGGATCTGCTCTATATCATCCTGACCCCGGATGGCCGTGACGAGGCCGCTTACCAGCGCGCCTTTCTGGCCGCACCAGCGCGGCTGCTGGATGCGCTGGCCGAGCGCCAGCCGCTGCCACCGGTTCTGTTTGTCTCAAGCACGGCGGTCTACGGCGAGGCGGCAGGCGTGGTGGATGAGCTGACCCCGCCGCGCCCGGCGCGCTTCAATGGGCGGGTGCTGCTGGCGGCAGAAGAGGAGCTGTCATTGCGCACCCTGGGCACCAGTGTGCGCTTTTCCGGTATCTACGGGCCTGGAAGGTTGCGGCTGTTGCGGCAGGCAGCGGCGATTGCGGCGGGCGAGGCGCCGCCCGAGCCGGCCCTGACGAACCGTATCCACAGTGCCGACTGCATCGGGCTGCTGCACCAGTTGGGCTGGTGCTGGCTGGCTAACGATGCGCCGCCGCCAGTGGTGATTGGCACCGATAGCTGCCCGGTCGCCAATCTTGAAGTGCTGAACTGGCTGGGCGAGCGCACTGGCCGGCCCTTGGGGCTGGTGGTCAATGAGCCGGTACCGGGCCGTGCCGTGCGCAGCCGATATCTGCAAGCAGGCGAGTATCTATTACAGCATCCGGATTACCGCAGCGGCTATCAGGCACTGCTGGATGCACTGCCGTAACACCGTTATTCGATCTCCATGATGCCATCCATTTCGACCGTCGAGCCTTTCGGCAGCGCTGCCACACCCACCGCAGCGCGTGCGGGGTAAGGCTGCTCGAAATACTCTGCCATCACCTCGTTCACCGTGGCAAAGTGGCTCAGATCGGTCAGGTAGATATTGAGTTTCACGATATTCTGCAACGAGCCGCCAGCGGCTTCGCAGACGGCCGCCAGATTATCCAGCACGCGCCGGATGTGCACGTTGATATCGCCCTGCACCAACTCCATGGTGTCCGGGTCGAGTGGAATCTGGCCGCTGAGATACACCGTGCCACCGACTTTGATGGCCTGCGAATAGGTGCCGATTGCCGCCGGGGCCTGATCGGTCTGGATAGTAGAGCGGTTTGCCATGAGATGTTTCCTGTAAAGGGGGCGTGCCGTGCGCTCAGGCGCTCAGGCGGCTGATGCGGATGACATTTTCCAGTTTCCGCAGGCGTTTGATAAGCCGCGCCAGGTGAATCCGGTCGCGTACGGTAATAGTGGCATTGATCACCGACACCGTGGCGTCTTTTTCCGCCATGGTGATGGTTTCGATATTTGAACCCAGCTCCGAGAAAGTGGTGGCCAGCGTCGCCAGCACGCCTTTCTTGTTCACCAGCTCGACCCGGATGGCAGCAGAAAACTCCTGCCCGACATCCCGATCCCAGTACAGCGCCAGGCACTTTTCCGGCCCGCTGCGCATTTCATTGAGCAAATTGTTGCAGGTATCGCGATGCACCACGATGCCCCGCCCGGCGCTGAGGTGCCCCACCACGGAATCACCTGGCAACGGGTAACAACATTTGGCATACGACACCATCAGCCCTTCGGTTCCGCGAATCGCCAGCGGCTTGCGGTCGTCTGCCGCATCCTGGCGCTCGTCGTCACGGTTGCCTACCAGCTTGCGTGCCACCAGGGGCGCCAGCCGGTTGCCCAGGCCGATATCCTCCAGCAGATCATCCAGCGAGCCATAGCCGTTTGCGGCCAGCTCCGCTACCACACGCTCGATCGGCAGCTCGTTCATGGTGAGGTTGTAGCCGGCCAGCGCTTTTTCCAGCAGGCGCTCGCCCAGCTGCACGGAATCCTCGCGGCGCTGATGCTTGAGAAAATGACGGATGTTGGAGCGGGCCTTGCCGGTAACGACGAAGTTGAGCCAGGAGGGGTTGGGCGTTGCGTTGGGAGTGGTGATAATACGAACCGTCTGGCCGGATTCCAGCGGCGTCGAGAGCGCCGCCAGCTGGCCGTCGATGCGTGCCGCCACACAGGTATTGCCCACCTTGGTATGCACCGCGTAGGCAAAATCCACCGGCGTTGCGCCCACCGGCAGCTCCTTGATCTCGCCCTTGGGCGTGAACACATAGGCTTCGTCGGGGAACAGATCCACCTTCACGTTCTCGATGAATTCCATCGAGTTGCCGGCTTTCTGCTGCATTTCCAGCAACCGGCCCATCCACGCCTGGGCGCGGGTATGTATCGGCGTATCGCTGCCGGTATCTTCGGCCTTGTAAAGCCAGTGCGCCGCGATGCCGTTGTTGGCCATCGCTTCCATTTCTTCGGTGCGAATCTGAATCTCCAGCGGGATGCCGCTGCGGCCCTTGAGCGTGGTGTGCAGGCTTTGATAGCCGTTTGCCTTGGGAATGGCGATGTAATCCTTGAAGCGGCCGGGGATGGGCGTGAAGTAGTTATGCACCGAACCCAGCACCCGATAACAGGTATCGACCTTATCGACGATGATGCGAAAGCCATAAACATCCATGATCTCGTTGAAGGGCTTCTGTTGCTCCTTCATCTTCATGTAGATGCTGTAAAGATGCTTCTCGCGGCCGAGAATGCGGGCCGGAATGCCCTCTTCTTCCAGGCAGTGCTCGATGCTGGCTTTCAGCATCGTCAGGATTTCCTTGCGATGCCCGCGAGCGGCTTTCACGGCCTTGGCGATCAGCTGCGCACGCATCGGATAAATAGCATTGAAGCCGAGGTCTTCGTACTCCACGCGCATGTTGTACATGCCAAGCCGATTGGCAATCGGGGCATAGATTTCCAGCGTCTCCGCTGCGATGCGCTTGCGCTTTTCCGGCGGCATCGAGTGCAGCGTGCGCATGTTGTGCAGCCGGTCGGCGAGCTTCACCAGGATCACGCGGATATCCCGCGTCATGGCGAGCATCATCTTGCGCAGGTTTTCCGCCTGCTGCTCGGCGCGAGTTTCGAACTTGATCTGCGCAATCTTCGAGACGCCATCCACCAGCTCGGCCACATCCGGGCTGAACAGCTCGGCCAGCTGATCCTTGGTGACGCCGGTATCTTCGATCACATCGTGCAGCATGGCCGCCATCAGGCTCTGATGATCCATGTGCATATCGGTAAGAATGTTCGCCACCGCCACCGGATGAGTGATATACGGATCGCCGGTGCGGCGGTACTGGCCTTCGTGGGCCCGTTCAGCGAACTCGTAGGCGCGCACCACCTGCTCGATCTGATCGTCGCTCAGGTAGCTTTTCAGCCGCTTGACCAGGTTATTGATGGTGGGCAAAGGGGAGCCTTTATCGCTTCAGTACAGCGCCGCTGGGTTGTAACGGACAGTTACACCCAAGCCTAAGACTGAAGTGCGGCTTTGTCTACGGCAGAAACCCGCTGTTCCTGCCGTGAGTGGTTGAAAAGGCGGGAAAATCTCCCGCCTGGGGCGGATTATTCGCCGAACGAGTCGGTCAGCAGTGCCAGCTCGTCGATCTCGCCGCTGCGATCAGCCAGCTCGTTATCGACCGAATCACGGGTCACATAGCCTTCCGCAATCTCACGCAGGGCCACTACCGTGGGCTTGTCGTTTTCCCAGGCCACACGCGGCTCCTTGCCGCCAGTCTGCAGTTGCCGCGCGCGTTTGGAGGCCACCAGCACCAGCTCGAAGCGGTTGTCGAGTTTTTCCAGGCAATCTTCAACGGTGACGCGGGCCATCTTGCTACCTCAGTAAATGCTTGAATCGATGCGCGCCCTTCGGAGGGCGCCGGACGGGCGATTCTACCCGTTTACAGGGGGGCTGGACAACAATTCGCCAATTGTCGCCGCCAGCGTCTCCCGCTGCCGCGTCTGGCGCAGGCGGCAGGCATGCAGAATCGCCACCAGATCGCCCAGCGCGTGCACGAAGGTATCGTTGACCACCACATAATCGTACTCGCCGTAATGAGCCATCTCGGCCTGCGCCCCCGCCAGCCGACGTGCAATCACCTGATCGTGATCCTGACCGCGGCCGCGCAGGCGCCGCTCAAGCTCCGGCAGCGATGGCGGCAGAATGAAGATGCTCACCGCATCCGGCCGCAGCCGGCGCACCTGCTGCGCACCCTGCCAGTCGATCTCCAGAATCACATCCAGGCCCTTGGCGAGCTGCTCCGCCACCCAGTCTTCCGAGGTGCCGTACAGGTTGCCGAACACCTCGGCATGCTCCAGAAAACGGCTTTCCTTCACATGCGCAAGAAAAGTGTCGCGATCAATAAAGTGGTAATTGACGCCATCTTCCTCGCCGGGCCGCATCGGCCGGGTGGTATGCGATACGGAGATGCAGACGTTCGGAATGTTCTCGATCAGCGCCGCCACCAGGCTGGTTTTGCCGGCACCGGAAGGCGCAGAAACGATATACAGGGTGCCGCGACGGGAAACAGGATGCATTGCGGTTACTCGTTCAACCTGGCAGGGAGCGCAACGGCCGGCCACGTCATCATGTGGGGCCATGCTGCGGCGCATCTTCGCCTGATCGCCGGGCGCTGTCAAAAGCCCTCACGGCGCCGTTTTCGAGAGTTGCCGGGCGGTAGGGTATACTGGGCAGCCCTTCTCTACTCAGGAATTACTTTGTATAGCGACTTGCCCTCCGGTTACCACATCGATGACCTCGGCATGGAACTTGATGTGCCGTTCGTGCCCACCGACGAGCGTGTCGTGCAGGCCATGCTTGAACTCGGCGGCGTAGATGCCTCCGACACCCTCTTTGATCTTGGTTCTGGTGACGGCCGCATCGTCGTCGCCGCCGCCCGCGAATACGGCGCCCATGCCGTTGGCGTGGAGATCGATTCCAGCCGCGTAAAGCTGAGCGAAGCCTATGCGCAGCAAATGGGCGTGGAGCACAAGACCAGTTTCATCGAGGAAGATCTGTTCACCGTCGACTTCTCCAGCGCCACGGTGGTGACCATGTATCTGCTGCACTCCGCCAACCTTGATCTGCGCCCGCGCCTGCTCACCGAGCTGCGCCCCGGCACGCGCATCGTCTCCCACGCCTTTGACATGGGCGACTGGCGCCCCGATCGCCGCGCCCGCCTGCGCGATATCTCCCTGTTCCTGTGGGTGGTGCCCGCCCCGGTGGCCGGCACCTGGTGCTGGGAAGCGCCGGACGGCCGGTTGTACTGCGTCAGCCTGGAGCAGAAATACCAGCGCCTGAGCGGCAGCGTCTGGATCGACGGCCAGCTCGGCCGCCTGAGCACGGCCCTCCTCTGGGGCGATCTGCTGGAATTCGGCATCGAGGCCGAAGGTGACTACGAGCCGGAATCCGTGGTGTTCCACTGGCGTGAAGACCACCTGGCGGCGGTCAGTGAGCATCAGAAAGGGGCGATCGCGCTGCGCACTGATGCCTGGCCGGGTGTGGTGGGTGAGAGCGAGCAGACGAGTGCTGCGGAGAAACCGGCTTGACGGTTTGGAACCCGGTTCGGTGACAGCTTGCCGGACAGTCGCTGTATAGCGCCGTAAGAGTGGCGCTCAGAGGGTCGCCATCGCCGCCGGCCCTGGCAGAGCGTGCAGCGAATTATCGTGCCCCGAACGGTGGGGAAAACAGCTCGAAAAGAGCGCGGTGTTACCGCCGCAGCCTTTCGTTTTCCAGGCTAAGTTATCGCCGCAACCTGGCATCCCGAACCGACGGAACTCTACCCCATCGGTACGACGCCGGTGGCGCTCCGGACATTATCCGTTGGCGGGCTGCTGCTTTTAAATCGTCATGAAGACGGTATTGGGCTGGCGACTTACAGCCACCTTGCCTGCCCGCAATGTATAGGTGAGAAAGCAGCTCGTGCGCGGGTCGCTCAGAATATTCGGCGTGAAAGCCACGGAGACGATGCCCTCGCAGCGTGCCGACGGTGCCCACAGGCCAGGGTGGCCCTCCCGGTGCAGGCGTTCGCCCAGCGCCTGACATGGGCCGTAGTCATTCGAGCGCAGGGCTGGCCAGCGGTCGGTATAGGGCAGCAGATTGATGAGTGCCGCTCGGCAATACACCTGATGCACGCGGCGCTCGATTGAAACACCATCGATATCTGCCCAGCCCGCATCGGCCAGTAGCCCGTGGCGCCAATGGTGCGCCGTCTCGTAGATGGTGGTCTCCAGCTCCGGCGCGCCGTACCAGACACCAAACGACCCGCGGCTGTAGCGGCTTTGTGACCAGTTATCAAATGGATAACGAACGGCCGAATGATATCCGGCCTCTTCGAACGGTCGATGGATCAATGGCTGGGTCGATTGATAGTGCGGCGGCTTGTGTGCTATCTCGAGCTGTATCGCCGCCTGCCAGTCGCCGGGATCGTCGCTGAGATCATCAAACAGATCACGCGAGGCGCGCAGCGATACGATGTTGCGATACACATCCTGCCGAACCTCGATCAGCCCCACACCATCAAGCGAACCCATCGTCATCACTGGCCCCTCTGGCGATCAAGGTAGGCGCGAACCATGTACATGCCGATCATCCCCTGTTGATCAACCAGCTGCACCGGCGTCAAACCGTGAAAGGCCCGGTTCGGTTGTTGCATCCAGCCATAGGCAAGCTCCGGATTGTGCGGGAACAGCAGCCGCAACGACTTGTGAATTCCCAGCAGAATCCCTGCGCGCTCCAGCTTGTCACGGTCGTTGGCCAAGGGGCGCCCCTGGCGGTAATTGCTCAATGCGGCGCGGTTTTCCTTCGACAGGCCCAGCAGGCTCAACTGCTCACTGGTGGAGAGTTTCCAGTGTTCGAACAGCGTCATCAGCATCTTGCTGATACGGCTGCGATCGGTGTCGTTGAGGGCGGCTGCAGAGTCCAAGGAAAGCTGCTCCTGTATGCTTGGCTGCTATATATGTTGCAATTATACGTTTTGGTGCGAAGCAAAGGCAAATAGCGCCGGGTGGGCGTGGCCCGTCCGTGAGCAATGTGATGAATAAGGAGCTTGAACCCCGAAAGGCGAAGTCGCACGGGGTTTGCCGGGCCGTCGGCTACTGCCGCAGAAGCCTCGTGGTGGATGGTCGAAAAGGGGGCTCGGAGCCCTGTCAGCTGCCCGGACAGGCAGCTGCGCCTCAGAGAAGTGCGATGGGTTGGTCGGTAGTCGGTTGTGAAAACAGTGTGTCGCGGCTCGAATATTGTTCGGCGGCTTTTTCAGACCGCGTCGGGCGCTCGTCGGTCAGCCTGGTTATTCAATATTCTGAATCTGCTCCCGCATCTGCTCGATCAGCACCTTCAACTCCACCGCCGCCTGCGTGGTTTCCGTATCAACAGATTTCGACGCCAGGGTATTCGCTTCGCGGTTCAGCTCCTGCATCAGAAAATCCAGCCGCCGGCCCACATGGCCGCCTTCGGCCAGGGCGCGGCGCACTTCGGTGACGTGGGCTTCCAGGCGGTCGAGCTCTTCGGCAACGTCCATTTTCTGCGCCAGTAGCACGAGTTCCTGTTCCAGGCGATCTTGATCCGGGTTGGCGAGCACCTCTTCCACCCGCTTGATCAGGCGTTGGCGCAGGGCATCCTGAATGCGCGGCAGGGCGGCGCGGGTGCGGGCCACCTGCACCAGCACGCCAGTGAGGCGATCTTCCAGCAGTTGCCGCAAGGCAGCGCCTTCGCGAGCGCGGGTTTCCACCAGCGTCGCCAGGGCTTCGTCGAGCAGCGCCAGCGCCGGGGCCATCAGTGGCGCGAAATCCGCTTCCTGTGTCTGCATGACGCCAGGCAGCCGCAGGATATCCGCCGGGTTCACGGCGGTGGCGGGGCCGATCTGCTGGGAAATGCGATCCAGCGCGTCGTTGAGCTGGGCCACCAGCGCTTCATCGATCACCACCTGCACATCGCCGCCTTCCAGCTGATAGCGCAAGCCCACTTCCACCTTGCCGCGATTGAGGTGCTTGCGGCACAGCTCGCGGACGGGGCCGTCCAGCTCGCGAAACGCCTCTGGCAGCCGTGGCGTCACTTCAAGGTAGCGGTGATTGACGGATTTCAGCTCCCACACCAGGGTGGTGCCGGCCACATGAGTATCGCGGCGGGCGAAGGCGGTCATGCTCTGGATCATCATTCAATTCCGTCGTAACGCAAAAGAGGCACAGTCTAGGGGCTGTGCCGGCTGCTGTCATGGCTTGCTGACATGACCGGTGCCGGGGGTGTGCTGTGTTACACTGCCGCCGCCGATAATCCCCCGAAAAATCAAGGAGACCGAATGCGCCCCTCAGGCCGTGCCCCGGATCAGTTGCGTGATATTCGCATCACGCGCCAGTACACCATGCATGCCGAAGGCAGTGTGTTGGTGGAGTTTGGCAACACCAAGGTGCTGTGCACCGCCTCGGTGGAGGATGGCGTGCCGCGTTTCATGAAAGGCCAGGGTAAAGGCTGGGTCACCGCCGAGTACGGCATGTTGCCCCGTGCCACCAACACCCGGAACCAGCGCGAAGCAGCCCGTGGCAAGCAGGGCGGCCGCACGTTGGAAATCCAGCGCCTGATCGGCCGTTCGCTGCGCGCCGCCGTGGATATGAAAAAGCTGGGCGAGAACACCATCTTGATCGACTGCGATGTATTGCAGGCCGATGGCGGCACCCGCACCGCCGCGATCACCGGCGCCTGTGTGGCGTTGGTGGATGCCCTCACCTTCCTGCTCAACGCTCGCAAAGTGAAAGAAGACCCTCTGCTGGGGCTGGTGGCGTCCGTGTCTGTCGGGTTGTACCAGGGCGTCCCGGTGCTGGATCTGGATTACATCGAGGATTCTGGCGCCGACACAGACATGAACGTGGTCATGACGCAGCAGGGCGGTTTCGTCGAGATCCAGGGGACGGCAGAAGCGGAGCCGTTCACTATGGCGGAACAGCAGGCCCTGCTGACACTGGCCGATCAGGGCATTCGTGAGCTGATAGCTCTGCAGCAAAAGGCTCTGGGCTGGTAAGGGAGAGAACATGCAGGCATATCAGAAAGCGTTTCTGGAATTTGCTCTGGGCCGTGAGGCGCTGAAATTCGGTGAGTTCACGCTCAAATCAGGCCGCGTGAGCCCGTATTTCTTCAATGCCGGCACCTTCAATACGGGGCGGGCGCTGGCGGAGCTGGGGCGGCGTTATGCCGACGCTATCGTCGCCTCAGGTGCCGAGTTCGACATGCTGTTCGGCCCGGCTTACAAGGGCATTCCGCTAGTGGCCGCCGTCGCTGTGGCGCTGGCAGAGCACCACGGGCGCGACGTGCCCTGGGCCTTCAACCGCAAGGAGGCCAAGGATCATGGCGAAGGCGGCTGGCTGGTGGGGGCGCCCTTGCAGGGCCGGGCGCTGGTGATCGACGATGTCATCACCGCCGGCACAGCCATCCGCGAGGTGGCGGCGCTGTTCGCCGGCACCGAAGCGCGCATGGCAGGCGTGGTGGTAGCGCTGGATCGGCAGGAAAAAGGCCAGGGCGACTTGTCGGCGATACAGGAAGTTGAACACAGTCTTGGCGTGCCGGTTTACAGTATCGTCTCAATGGCAGAGATCATCGAGTATCTCGCCCAGACACAACAACAGGATCAACTGGCGGCCATGCAAGCCTATCGCCGCCAATATGGCGTGCAGTAGTCATGAGAAAACTGTCCCGGGGGGTAGTATTCAGCATCGCGCTGGCGGCATCGGCGGCGGTATGCAGTGCTACTGTTCCGGGCATTCGTCCGCTGCCGCCTGGCGGTGTCTACCGCTACGTGAATCCCCAGGGCAACACAGTCCTGACTCATATGCTGCCTGATGAAGGCGTCCGGGCAGGTTACGAGATCATCGACAGCCAGGGGCGGGTGCTGCACCGCGAGCCACCCGCCTTGACAGGCGAGGAGGCGCAGGCGCAGCGCGCTGCTCGGGAACAGGCACTGCGCGAGGCCGAGCAGGCCCGGCGCGATGCCGAGCTGCTGCGCATGTATGCTGCGCCGGAAGATGCCGAGCGTGCCCGCGACAGGCAGATCAGCGCCCTGCAACTGAACATCGATTACGCTCGCGGCAATATCTCCCAGACCCGCGCACGGCTAGCGCAGGAAATCAGCAATGCGGCACAGATCGAGCGCAGCGGGCGTCCGGTGCCGGAGAACACCAACCTGGTGATCGAACGTTATACCCGCCAGATCAGCGATCTTGAGCAAGATATCGCGCAATATGAGCGCGATATCGAGCAAGTGCGCACTTCTTTCGAGGCCATCATCGAGCGGCTGCGGGTTATCGTGCGCTGATCGTTCTGCGCTGCCTTGCCCTGCCCTGGGCTGCGCTAATTATCGGCGCCATGCCAATCAAAAATCCGGCCCGCTTCGTTATTTCACGCCGCACCGTCCTCACCTCGGTCATGAAGCTGGGCGCTCGCAGCGCGCCGCCGGTTTATTGGACGACACGGCCTTTCAGGTGATTATTTCCAGCCGAAAAGCGGCCTTGGATCAAATGGGGCTGGATAGAGCCGCCCCGCACAAGCCCATGGGTGGGCCGGGCCGGGGTCGTTGCAGCTGCGTATTGCTGCGGCCGTCAGTCGGCGTCGCGAAACAGGCCCGCGACGAGGACGGGCCATTGCTCGGCCCAGCCGGTGGTGGGCAGCTGGCGAAAGCCCGAGCGCACAAACTGGGCAATGCGGCCTTCGGCGGCCGCCAGCAGCAAATTGGCAGTGGTTGCGGGAGGCATGACGGTGCGCAGGTTCTGCTTGAATTCGGCATCGCGCAGCAGCTGGCGCAGCTGGCTTTCCACCCGGTCGAAAAACTGCTCGATGCGCTGGCGCAGGCGTTCGTTCTCGCCGGCCAGGGCATCGCCTGTGAGCAGCCGGGTGATGCCTGGATTGCGCTCCGTGAAGGTCAGCAGGAGGGTCAGGATCTGCTCCGCTTGCGCACGGGCATCGGGCGTTTCCTGCAAGATGCGGTTCACACGGCTGAACACCGTGTCTTCCACAAAGTTGATCAGCCCTTCGAACATCTTTGCCTTGCTGGGAAAGTGCCGATACAGCGCCGCTTCCGACACACCCACTTCCCGCGCCAGGCCCGCAGTGGTGATGCGGCCGCCGGGTTCGGCTTCCAGCATGTGTGCCAGCGCCTGCAAAATCTGTTCCTTGCGCGAGAGTTTCTGTTCGCTCATCCGTTATCCCCTGTCATGCCCTGCCCCTGCGTTGCCACCCCCCGTGGCTCAACAGCGTGTGATCAGCGTGCCAATGCCCCGGTCGGTCAGAATCTCCAGCAACACGGCGTGCGGCACGCGGCCATCGACGATATGCGCGCTTTGCACGTCGTTTTGCACGGCATCCAGCGCGCAGCCGATCTTGGGCAACATGCCACCGTAGATGGTGCCGTCGTCGATCAGCGCCTGCACGCGCTGCGCCGTCAGCCCGGTGAGCACGTTGCCTTCCTTGTCTTTCAGGCCGGAAACATTGGTCAGCAGCATCAGCTTTTCGGCGCGCAGCACCTCGGCCACCTTGCCGGCCACCAGATCGGCGTTGATGTTGTAGGAAAGCCCCTGTTCATCCACGCCAATAGGCGCGATCACCGGGATGAAGCCGCTGTTGACGACCATCTCCAGCACGCTGACGTCGATGTGCTCCACCTCGCCTACGTGGCCGATATCAATGATTTCCGACGCCTGAAGAGCCGGGTCATCCTGGTTGCCCTTGAGCACCATCTTGCGAGCGCGGATCAGATCGCCGTCCTTGCCGGTCAGGCCGATGGCGCGGCCGCCGTTGCGGTTCAGCAGGCTCACAATCTCCTTGTTGACCAGCCCACCCAGCACCATCTGCACCACATCCATGGTTTCCTGATCGGTCACGCGCATCCCCTGCACGAAGCGGGATTCCTTGCCGAGGCGGTTGAGCAGATCACCGATCTGCGGGCCGCCGCCGTGCACGATCACCGGGTGGATGCCCACCGCTTTCATCAGCACGATGTCGCGCGCAAACGAATTCTTCAGCGCTTCGTTTTCCATCGCATTGCCACCGTATTTGATGACCACGGTGGTGCCGGAAAAGCGCTGGATATAAGGTAGTGCCTCGATCAGGATACGCGCGGTTTCGCCCGCCCGTTGCTGGTCCATGGTGTCTCCGTATCAAAAAGGCAGTTTCAGTTTCGGTTCAATGGCCTGTAATTCAGCGCGGAACAGCCCGGCGATGCGTTGCAGCGCGGGTTTGTCGCGGCCCTCGAAGCGGGCGCTGAGCGCCGGCATGGTATTGGAGGCGCGCACCAGCCCCCAGCCATCCTCGAATTCCACCCTCAGGCCGTCCAGCGTATTGATACTGCCCTCGCTGAAGGCGGCTTGCCGGGCAAGCAGTTTTTCCACCAGCTCGAACTTGTCGCTATCGCTGGCAGGAATCAGCAGCTCCGGCGTCGCCAGCCCGGTTTTCAGGCGGGCAAACACCGCATCGGCACCGGCGGATTCCAGCGCCAGAATCTCCAGCAGCCGGGCGGCAGCATACAGCGCGTCTTCCACGCCGTGCCAGCGGTCGGCAAAAAAGAAGTGCCCGCTGAGTTCGCCCGCCAGCGCGGCGCCGGTTTCACGCAAGGCTGCCTTCATGCGCGCATGGCCGGAGGGCGCCATCTGCGGGCGGCCGCCCATGCGGCTGACCAGTTTGGTCAGCTCGCGGCTGCACTTCACATCATAAAGGATATCGGCGCCTGGCGAGCGCGCCAGCAAATCCCTGGCGTACAGCATCAGCAGCCGGTCCGGCCAGATGATCTCGCCGGCGGGCGTTACCACGCCCAGGCGGTCGCCATCGCCATCAAAGGCAATGCCGATATCAGCGCCCTGCTCTTTCACCGCCTGGATCAGCGCGTGCAGATTTTCCGGGCGGCCTGGGTCGGGGTGGTGATTGGGGAAATGCCCATCCACCTCGGCAAACAGCGGGATCACCTCGCAGCCCAGCTCGGCCACCAGTTGTGGCGCGATCACCCCGGCAATGCCGTTGCCGCAATCCACCACCACCTTGAGTGGCCGGGCCAGCACGATATCGTCGCTCACGGCGCGCAGGTAGCGCTCGTTGATATCCCGCGAAGACACCTCGCCCAGCCCTTCGCTGAGGCTGTCTTCCTCGATACGTGCTTTCAATGCCAGCAGCGCATCGCCAGCGATGGTTTCGCCGCCGATGGTGATTTTCAGGCCGTTATACACCGAGGGGTTATGGCTGCCGGTGACCACCACGCCGGTCTGCGTATCCATCACCGAAAGGCCGTAATACAGCACCGGCGACGGCACCGCGCCGATATCCAGTACATCGCGGCCGCTGCGGGTGAGCCCGCGTATCAGCGCCTGGGCCAACTCTTCGGAAGAGGTGCGGCCATCGCGGGCCACCATCACCGTCTGCTGGCCGGCATCGCCGGCTTGCGAGCCGATGGCCTGGCCCAGCAGCTCGACCATTTCGGCAGTCAGCGTCTTGCCCACCACGCCGCGAATATCGTTGGCGCGAAAAATCTCCGCCGGTAACGACAGCGGCTGCGGCGCAGTATTGCGCGTCAGCAGGGCATCTTCTTCCACCAGGATATCCAGGAAAGCATCAGCCGGCGCGGCAGCGCGTGGCGCCGGCGCCGAGGCCGGACGCTGCGCCTGCTGCGTGCCGGCCACCGTATCCAGCTGATCGCGCACCTGCTCCAGCGCGGCAAAGCGATAGCGCCGGCCGGTGCCGGCGCCAAGGCGGCCGGCTTCCTGCGCGTGCTGCCGCAGATGCGCCGCATCGCCAGCGATGGCCGCACCAATGGCGCGCAGCACCAGCCATTGGGCCAGCAACAGCAGCACCAGCACCGCTGCCAGCGCCATCAGCGCCGGCATCAGCATCGCATCGAACGTGCCGCCGGGGGTGCCGTGATAGCTCAGGGTCAGGCCACCGCTGGTGGCCGCCGTGGCACGCTGCGGGCCATCAGGCGTGCCGATCTGCAACACCGGCGCCTGGCTGCCGCGCTGCATGATGCGGATGCCGCCAGTGAGCAGATTCTGCCGGCGCAGCTCCGCCACCACCGGGCTGAAATCCTGCTCCAGCAGCACAATCGCATTGCCATCCGGGGTGCGCCGGGCCAGCAGCAATTGTGGCGAGGCACCGGGCAGCAGCGCCAGCTGCGGCTCACCATCGCGGGCCTGCTGGATCAGATCGCGGGCGGTGAATGACAGCGAGGCCCGGGGCAATTCGCCGATATGAGTAAGATGCACGCGCCCGCCGGAAATCAGGGAGCTCAGTTGCTGAGACACGATTTCCGGGCTGCGTCCGCTCGCCACAGCTTCACGCACCGCATGGCTTGCGGCCAGCGCCTGCAAGCTGGCCTGGCCCTGCTCGATGGCCAGCTTCAGCACGGCCGCCGGCTGGCTGATCAGCGCCTGCGCGGCCTGATCGGCAGCGCGCTCGCGCTCGGCGGTGTGCAGCATGTGCAATGCCGCCGCGAGGCCCAGCACCAGCACCACAGGCGCGAGCAGGCTCGCCAGCATAAAGCGCTGGAGGCCGCTGGCCGGCTGTGCAGATCGGGACTTTTTCCGTTTTGCTGGCCGCTCCGGTGTGCCCGGCTTGTTATCCGCCAGCCTGGTTTTCTTGCTCATCGCTTTCCCCCAGAAACACCGGCGCTATTGCCGGCCGGTGTGCCCGAACCCCCCGTCGCCGCGATGGCTGGCGTCGAACTCCTCCACCTGCTGCAACGACACCTGCAACACCGGCACAATCACCAGCTGCGCCAGCCGCTCCCCCGGCTCCAACATGAAGCTGGCGTGGCCGCGGTTCCAACAGGACACCATCAACTCACCCTGATAATCCGAATCGATCAGCCCCACCAGATTGCCCAGCACAATGCCGTGCTTGTGGCCCAGCCCCGAGCGCGGCAACACCATACCGGCGAAACCGGCATCGGCAATATGAATCGCAAGCCCGGTGGGGATCAGCACCGTCTGGGCCGGCGCCACTTCAAGCGGGGCCTCGATCATGGCGCGCAGATCCAGGCCGGCAGAGCCCGCCGTGGCATAAGCGGGCAGCGGGAAATCCGTGCCGAGTCGGGGATCAAGCACCTTGTACTGTAATTGCATCATGGCTCTCTATGGCTCCTTGAGCGGCCGGGCGCGGGTTGTTCAGCGTTTGTAGCGGATCGCGATCAGCTCGATCAGCTGCTTGGCGATCTGGCGTTTGGCCGCCAGCGGCAGCACCTTGTGGCCGCCCGGCCAGATCACCGTCAGGGCATTGTTGTCGCTGTTGAAGCCGACATTCTCGCCCGATACATCGTTGGTGGCGATCATGTCCAGATGCTTGTTCTCCAACTTGCGCTGGGCGTAAGTGATCACATCGTGGGTTTCTGCGGCAAAACCGACGGTAAAAGGGCGCCGCGCATGAGCTGCCACAGCGGCCACGATATCCGGGTTTTTCACCAGCGTGAGATGGATCTCTTCGGTGGATTTCTTGATCTTGTGATCCGAGGTAATGGTCGGGCGATAGTCCGCCACGGCGGCCGTGGCAATAAACACATCGCAGCCCTCCCCCACCACGGCCATGCTGGCGTCATACATTTCATCGGCGCGCACCACATCGATACGGTGCACCCGCGTGGGCGTGGGCAGATTTACCGGGCCGCTGATCAGCGTCACCCTGGCGCCGGCCTCCGCCGCCGCCTCGGCCACCGCATAGCCCATCTTGCCGGAGCTCTGGTTGGTGATATAGCGCACCGGGTCGATCGCCTCCCGCGTCGGGCCAGCGGTAATCACCACATGGCAGCCGGAGAGCAGGTTGTGATCAAACACATTGGCGGCGCGCAGCGTGATGTCTTCCGGCTCCAGCATACGGCCGGGGCCAACCTCGCCACAGGCCTGGCTGCCGGCGCCGGGGCCGAACACATGCACGCCCTTCTCCTGCAACATCAGCAGGTTCTTCTGCGTGGCCGTATTGGCCCACATCTGCTGGTTCATCGCCGGGGCAATGGCAATCGGCGCGCCCGTGGCCAGGCACAGTGTGGACAGCAGATCAGAACCATGGCCATGCGCCATGCGCGCCATGAAATTGGCTGAGGCCGGCGCGATCAGCACCAGATCGGCCCAGCGGGCCAGCTCGATATGCCCCATCGCTGCCTCGGCGGAAGGGTCAAGCAGATCGGTATGCACCGGGTGGCCGGAGAGCGCCTGCATTGTCAGCGGCGTGATGAACTCCTGCGCACCCTGCGTCATCACCACACGCACCTCGGCGCCGGCGTCCTGCAAGCGGCGCACCAGCTCGGCACTCTTGTAGGCCGCGATCCCGCCCGTCACACCCAGCAGAATCCGTTTGTTGACCAGTCGTTCCATAGTGCCTATGTTCCTATAAAGCCGCGCCAGGGAAGGCGCAAAGAGTAGCACTGAATGGGGAACACGGGTAACCGCCCACTCACATGCTGCGCGGGAGATAACCACCGGGCGCCTTGTTGTACCCAGGTTACTTTCACTCTGCACAAGGAACTGTGTAATGGCGATCAAACACTGGCACGAATCCGAACAACCCCGCGAAAAGCTCATTCAGCGCGGCGCCGAGGCGCTCAGCGACGCCGAGCTGCTGGCTATCTTTCTCGGTGCCGGGCTCCATGGCGGCAACGCCGTCACGCTGGGCCAGTCGCTGCTGGTGCAGGCCGGCGGCCTGCGGCAGCTGCTCGATGCCACCCCGCAGGAGCTACAGCGCTACAAGGGCCTGGGCCTGGCCCGGGCCGCCATGCTCAAGGCCGCGCTGGAGGCCGGCAAGCGCTATCTTGAGCAACACTATGTGCGCGAGCAGCCATTAAGAGAGCCCTGCGATGTGGGGCCAATGCTGATGGCGCGCCTGCGCGGCCACCCCTGCGAAGTGTTTGCTGCCCTGTTTCTGGATAATCGCCACCGCGTGCTGGCCTATGAAGAGCTGTTTCGCGGCACCATCAATGCTGCCGTAGTGCACCCCCGCGAAGTGGTGAGGCGAGCGCTCGCTCACAACGCAGCGGCGATCATCTTTGCGCACAACCACCCCTCCGGCGACCCGGAGCCCAGCTCGGCGGATCGTTGCCTCACCCGCGAGCTGGCGCGCGTGCTGGAAGTGATCGATGTGCGCGTGCTCGATCACCTGGTAATAGGCGACAATAGCTGGGTTTCCATGGCGCACCGCAAGATGTTCTGAGCCCCGCCGGGGCAGGCGCCCGCCCGCCGCGCCCCGGCCGCACGCCACGCCGGCACGCACAAGAGCCTTGCCTGGCCCGGCTTGCTCTGGTATAAATCGCCGCCTTATTCCGGGGTTCCGGCCGTCGCCTTATGCCTGCGGAACACCCGAGCAACGATTCTCTGGAGCACGACAATGTCCAAGGTTTGCCAGGTTACCGGTAAGCGTCCGATCACCGGTAACAACGTATCGCACGCCAACAACAAGACGAAGCGCCGCTTCGAGCCGAATCTGCACTACCACCGTTTCTGGGTGGCCAGTGAGAACCGCTTCGTCCGCCTGCGCGTGACACCCAAAGGCATGCGGATCATCGACAAGCTCGGCATCGACAAAGTGCTGGCGAACATCCGCGCCAGCGGCCAGAAAGTTTAACGGAGGCCTGAGCCATGGCTAGCAAAGCGATTCGTGAAAAGATCCGTATGGTGTCCAGCGCCGGCACCGGCCACTTTTACACCACGACCAAGAACAAGCGCACCACACCGGAAAAGATCGAAATGCGTAAATACGATCCGGTAGTGCGTCAGCACGTGGCGTATAAAGAAGCCAAGATCAAATAACAGCGCCAAATGGCCTCGTAGCAGGCTCATAAAGCGCCAGGCAAGCAGCGCTCGCGGCCAGTTTGCGCGGGTCACTGCGCGGGCCAGGCTCGCCAGCGCGCGACCCACCAGCGCGTAAGTATGCCGCTTGCACCAAGATACCCGGCCCCGTGCCGGGTATTTTTGTTGGGCCGGGAGCTGCGCGCCCGCCGTTTGAGCCTCCCTCTCGCTTGCCCCCTGCCCTTGCCCTCTTTTTCCAACACCGGCGAGCCACGCCGGGCGCAAGAGCAGCGCCAGCCGCCCTCCTTTGGCTTAGCCGCCGTAAAACCGGCTAAACGCATTGTGGTATTTTTGTATCCGAATGTTGCACAGGGCGGTAACTGCTCGCCTCGTTGAAAAGTGCTTTTGCCCGATGGCGTGGGCGTAAAAGCCAATAATATTTTCTGCTGTGGAGTATCCGCTCTGAGGCGGTTGGTTTTCCTGGCCGATAAAGCGGCGCGAATAACGATCTGAAAGCGCGGTTTTACAAAGGCTTAGTGCTGCCTGCTGCAATCCTTAACGCTCTCAATGTTGCTTTGATCGCGGCAAAATTTGCTGCGCTGCTAAATTTTTTAGCGGCTTTCTTGAATTGATGTGCGCTGGTTGGCGAAATGAACAAAGGCCCACCAACTTACACAAAAATAAGGCTCCGGCTACAAAAGCATATTGTGGTTTGGGAAAAGGCAGACGTAGTATTAGAGTACCAAGGCGCTACGACAAAAAGCTTAGGCGCCATAGGTTGCTCTCGGGAGAGCTAATTTAAAAAAGTAAAAGAATTTTACAATCGGGGAGTGCTTGCATTTTGCCATCCCTCTGATTGTTTGTGATCAACCCGAGCATTATCGGCGCGATCATGTTTTGTCTAAACAGGGTGTCAGGCCAAATCGGATTGGTATTTCACGTAGTTCCTGCTCAGGGAGATTCAAAATGAAAATGACAATGAAAAACGGCTTGCAGTTTTTTTCCTTCCTTAACCTGTTGCGGGCATTCGGGCTTGCAATAACTCAACGAGTGGCGGCTAACCTGTCGGTAGTGGGTTGGTCGGCGCGTGATCGGCAGCGTGGGGCTAGTGCGCTGGAATATATTATGTTGGCTGCGGTGATTGTGGGGCTTTTAGTTGTGTTAGCTGCGGCATACAGCGGTGAGAATAATCCTATCAAGACCTTCTTTGACAACCTCTTTAAAGAGGCCGGCGTCGAGGTTGGCGAGTAAGGTTGATAATTTTTCGCAGTAGAGGTTATAGCCGTGGGTCAGGCGTGGCTGGAAGGAAGCAGGCAGCATCGTGGCGCCGTGATGCTAGAGTTTATCCTGCTCTTTCCCTTCATCGTTGCGATCTTGTACGCAGCAGGCTACTACAGCGTTCTGTTTTCCTGGCAATACCGGATGCAGAGCGCTGTAGATGCGGCAGCCGCGAGCGGCATGTATGTGGATCGCTCGCAGTACGCCGATGTTGCAGCCAAGGTTACGTCGCAAGCTAACTTGTCTCTGGCAGAACTTGCGAAATCTTTGCCGCTGGCGGTGCGTGGGAAAGTCGAAGCCTCCGAGAGCAATTGTGCTTCGCAGACCGTTGCAGCTGCTGGCATTACCGTTATCAAATGCGAGATCGAAATGTCAGCATCGGAAATTCAGGCGGCATTGCCCGCGATCCGATTCGGATTTCTCGGCCAGTTTCCACCCGCACCACCGAACGGTATCCAGGCCAGCGCACAGGTAGCGTTTTAATCAGCATCAAGAAAAAACGAAAGAATATTGCAAGCACAAGGACGTCGCGCCAGTTCTTCCCATGAGCTGCGGTGGCGCGTCCCGATCCGGTGAACACAGGAGGGGATATGGGGTCCCGATGGCTTTATATGCTGCCCGCAATCTTGCTGAGCGTGCTGGCGGTAATCCTGGCGCTGGTCGGCCTTGCGCGGATGCCGGGGCCGGCGCAGCAGCAAGGGCCGGGCACCGTGATCCAGGTTGTGGAAGAGCGCGAGCCTGCGCTCAGTTACGAATACTGGGTGGGCACCCGCGAGCTGCCGGTGGGCACCCTCATTGCCGAAGACGATATTGCCCGGATTGCTGTCAGCGTGCCGCTGGCCAACGCCGTGCCGGCCGATAACGCCATGGTCGGACAGCTGCTGCGCAGAAACTTGCGCCGGGGCGAAGTGCTGGCCCGCACCCATCTCGAAGCCGGTAACCAGCTCGCTCGCGCCGTGCCGGCCGGCTACCGCGCTGTTGCTATTCCCATTGATGATGTGGTGGCCGCAGGCGGGCTGCTCAAGCCGGGCGATCTGGTGGATGTGCTGGCGGCTTTTCGCAGCGGCCAGGATGCCCAGCCCACGGCAATGATTCTCCTCAGCAGCGTGGAGGTGCTGGCGGTCAGTGGCCAGCTCGAAGGCGTGGCAGCAGGGCAGGAAAACGCCCAGCAGCAACAACGCAGCGGGCGCAACAGCTCGGCGGTGCTTGCCGTGCCGCGTGATGATCTCACGCGCCTGCTGGTGGCCTCGGAAAACGGCTCGCTGCGGCTGGCTGTGGCCGGTGAGGCGCGCTTCGATGCCGACAAGGATGGCGAGACAGCGCAAGTGGCCGCCGCCGATAGCAAAACCGATGTGATGAAACTCGATTCGTTGTTCCCGAAACCGCAGCGGGCCGCTCCGGCCGCCCGCCCCGGCGAGCGGGTGGAAGTGATCGAGGGCTCAACTTCCAGGAGCACTTATGTCCATTAGCGGTGTGTGGCCCCAGGGCAAACAGAGCAACCAGGGCAAGCAGGGAGAGAAGGTTATGGGGGGGCTGGCTGCTTTGATGCACCGTGGGCGAGCAGGGCCGGGCGCTGTTGCGCGGCCGGCGCCAATAAAACATATCACCGCAGCGCCGCTGAAATGGGCGCTGCTATGCATGGTGCTGTGGCAGATATCGGTGCAGATATCGCAGCCGGCACATGCCCAGGCGCAGATGAACAATGAAGTGATGCGCTTGGCGCCGGGCGACCAGCGCGTGCTCACCTATGCAGATCGCGTGGTGCGCGTGGCGACCTCCGACCCGGATATTGCCGCCGTTACCGTCAGTGAAACCACGCAGCTGTTGCTGACCGCAAAAAAAGAAGGCTCGTCGGTGCTTTCTGTGTGGCTGCGGGGCATGAGCGAGCCGATGGTGAGCACCGTCGTGGTGTCGGCAACGGCCGGCAGCGCCTTGCCGTTCGGCACGCAGGTGCAGACCGATATCCGCATCCTTGAAGTGAGCCGCAGCGAGCTGAATGCGCTTGGCTTTGCCTATAGCCATGTTTTCAACGGCACCGGCGTTGGCATCAGCCCGCCTGGTGGGCCAGGTTATGTGCCGCCAATCGGCCCGGCAGCGGGTGCGGCGCCGATCAATGCCGATGGCTTCAACCTGTTCCGCATGGGCAGCAACTCCACCACCATCATCAGCGCCCTTGAAAGCGGCGGCTTTGCCTACACGCTGGCAGAGCCGAGCCTGACCAGCCTTTCCGGGCAGAACGCCTCGTTTCTTTCCGGTGGCGAATTCCCGGTGCCGATTCGCAGCGATAACAACGGCATTCAGGTGGAGTACAAGCAATTTGGTGTGGGCTTGTCGTTGACGCCTACCGTGATCGACGAAGGCCAGATCATTCTGAAAGTAGCGCCGGAAGTGAGCGAACTGGATTTTTCCGCGGGCGTGACCACAGGGGGCGTGTCGGTGCCGGGCCTGCGCGTGCGCCGGGCCGAAACCACGGTGTCGCTGGCGCCAGGCGAAACCTTTGTTATCAGCGGGCTGGTCAGCCGCTCGACGGTGAACAACAGCGACCGCATCCCCGGCCTGGGTAATTTGCCGGTATTGGGTGCGTTCTTCCGCTCCAGCCGCATCGCTCGTGATGATAAAGAGCTGGTGATGGTGGTGACGCCACATCTGGTGACACCGCAGCATTCCACCACGCCGCCGGGCGTTTTGCCGGGCGCGGGTTATCACGACAGCAGCATGGGCTGGCTGGATACCATGACCGAAACCCGGCGCGGCTCGCAGCCCATTCGCCACGGCCTGAGCTGGTAAGGAGGCCCCATGGTGGATTTCGAGATCCTGCTATCGGTCACAGATGATAAAGACACACAGCGCTGGCTGGATCGTGCGCTGGAGGAAAACTGGCGGCTGGAAAGCGTCAGCCGCACAGACCTCGGCCGGGTGCTGCGTCTGCTTGAGGCCACAGGTGCACAAATAGCCCTGGTGGATGTGGTGGAAGCCGATATCAACCAATCGCTTGCCGTGATTACCGCGCTCACCAATGCGCGCCCCTGGGTGACAGTGGTGGCGGTATCGCGCACTGCCGATCAGGAGCTGCTGTTGCAGTGCATGCGCGCTGGCGCACGGGATTGCATCGTGATCGGTGGCGATGTGGTGGAAATGCGTGACCGGCTGCGGCGCCATCAACTGGTGCGGCCTGCTGCCTGGGGTGAGCGGTTGCAATCACGCCTGTGCAATCTGGTGCTGGTGGCCGGCGCTGATCCGATGGTGGATACCGCCTTCTTTACCCAGCATCTGGCGCTGTCGATGGGGCGCTACCACAAGGGCGACGATTTCCTCGCCGTCGATATCGAATCACCACATGAAAGTGTTTTTTATCTGGATGTGCGCAGCGATTTTGATCTCAACCATCTGCTCTCCAGCCCCGATACTCTTGATCGCGCCTTGATCGACACCGCGCTGGAAGAATACCGGCCCGGTGTGCGCCTGCTGCGCGGCGGGTTGGGCGAAAGCGATGTGCTGGGAGATCGTGGCGCTGATCTGTTCATCGCGCTCAACCGTCTGATGGGCATGTTCGACAAGGTAATCCTCAATCTTGGCAGCCGCCATCATGCAGCCTGGGTGCGCACGCTGGGCGTGCATGCCGACCATGTGCTGCTGGTGATGCATCCGCAAGTGCTGCAAGTGCATCGCGTGAGAGAACTGGTGATGGACTGGCGCCCCTATCTCTCCAGCGAAAGCAGCTTGCAACTGGTGCTGGATGGCCATGAGCCGCAACTGCCGCCGCCGCTGGATGAAATTGCCGAAGCCGCTGGCGCAAAGGTGGCCGGCGCCTTGCCGATGGAGTGGAAACACCGGCTTGAGGCCATCAACCTGGGGCAGCCCATCAGTGATGTAGCGGCAAAGTCATCTTATCCGCGTGCCATGGATCAACTGGTGCAGCGGATGTCCGGCGACACTGCGGCAACGGGGCCACGGTTCAAGTGGCCATGGAAGCAGGCGTGAAGGCAAACAGCATAACGGAGCAGGGCGCATTGTGGCGGGACGCATCGACGACGAATATCAGCAACTGAAAGCAGCGACACACCGCCGGGTGGTGGAGCGGCTGGATGAGGAGGGCATCGAAGTCAGCCGCGTGCCCTCCGAGCGGCTGCTGGATGTCATCCGCCGTTCCGTGATGCAGCATGTCAAGGAAAGCCGCATCCCGCTTTCCAGCCAGGACACCAACCAGCTGGTGCGGGACATGCTCGACGAAGTGACAGGCTTTGGCCCGCTGGAGCCGTTACTCAAAGACCCGCGCATCAACGATATTCTCGTCAACGGGCCAAACAGTGTTTTTATCGAAGTCGCCGGCGTGCTGCAAAAAACGCAGGCGCGTTTTATTGATGACGATCATGTCTTGCGAGTGATTCGCCGTATTCTTGCGCCGCTGGGCCGGCGGTTGGATGAAGCCAGCCCGATGGTGGATGCGCGGCTGCCGGATGGTTCCCGCGTCAACGCCGTGATCCCGCCGCTGGCACTGGATGGCCCGTCGATCTCGGTGCGTAAATTCACGCGCAATCACTTGATGGCGGATGATCTGATTCGCGCCGGCTCGATGACAGAAGAATGCCTGCGCGTGCTGATCGAGGCGGTTCAGGCGAAGCGCAACATTATCGTCAGCGGTGGCACCGGCACGGGCAAGACCACCATGCTCAACCTCATCAGCCAGTACATTCCGAAAAACCAGCGCATCCTGACCATCGAAGATTCCGCCGAGCTGGTGCTGAACCACCCACACGTTGTGCGCATGGAAACGCGCCCGGCCAACGCCGAAGGCAAAGGGCGCGTGGCAGCGCGGGATCTGGTGGTGAATGCGCTGCGTATGCGGCCT
Source organism: Alcanivorax quisquiliarum (assembly GCF_023051175.1). GTDB lineage: Bacteria > Pseudomonadota > Gammaproteobacteria > Pseudomonadales > Alcanivoracaceae > Isoalcanivorax > Isoalcanivorax quisquiliarum. The sequence goes on from NZ_JALKII010000002.1 coordinate 354,900, forward strand.
GACCGGATCATCGTTGGCGAGGTGCGTTCTTCCGAGATCATCGAGCTGCTGCAAGCCATGAACACCGGCCATGACGGCTCCATGAGCACACTGCATGCCAATGGCACTCGCGAAGCGCTGGTGCGAATAGAAACGCTGCTGGCGGTGAGCGGCTATGAAGCCAGCGAAAAGGCCATCGCCCGCTTGATCAGCTCGGCGCTGGATATCATCGTACAGCTGGAGCGCTTGCCGGATGGCAAGCGCATCATCAAGGAAGTGGTGCAGCTGGTGCCTGATGATAACAACCTGTATGGCATGGAATACCTGTACAGGAGCCCCCATGAGCGCTGAAGCCCTTCTTGCCGCTGCCCGTATGCTGGGCCTGCTCGCGCTTTTCGTGATAGCGGCGCAGTGCTTGCTGATGCACCGCCGCCGGCAGAAAAAAATGCACGAAGCCGTGGGCGCGCGCCTGTTTCGCCATCGTGATGTGGAACAAGACAGCACCGAAAATCTGCTCATTTCAGGCCGGCTGGAAGAGCTGCTGGTCAAGGCAGGCATCCGGGTAACGCAAGGCGGCCTGACCATGCTGGCAGTCGCCGTGCTGCTTTCCTGCGGTATCATCCTGGCGACTTACGGCGTGCTGGCGACGCTGCTGGCCCTTGCCGTTTGGGGCGTCCTCGGCTGGGCCTTCTGGAACTTCCGCTATCAGCGGCAACGACGCACCATCTTTGAAAACCTGCCCACCATCATCGACAACGTATTGCGCAACATGGATGCCGGCCGCTCGCTGGATCAGGCGATGATCGACGGCCTGAAAGATGCCCCCGCTGTTTTTGCACCACTGAGCTTCCGCGTGCGCAGCGCAGTGGAGGCCGGCCGCGATTACGCCGGGCTGTTCGACAGCTACGCCCAGCTTTATCAGGTGCCGCCGCTGGTGCTGGTTGCCGTGACATTGCGCACCACCAGCCGCTTTGGCGCCTCGGTGCGGCCGGTGCTTGGCCAGGTATCGGATTCATTGCGCTCACAACAGGAAATGCGCCGCGAATTCATGGCGGCCACCGCCGAAACACGCATGACCGCAAGCGTATTCGCTGCTGTGCCGGTGTTGTTGTCCGTGTACATGATCGCCACCAGCGACACTTACCGCGAAGTTCTTTTTGGCACCGATGCCGGCAAGATGATGCTGATCGTCGCAGCAAGCCTTCAGGCGCTGGGGATGCTGGTGATCTTCAGAATGATCCAGGGGGTGGGGCGTGGTTAGCTTTCTGGTAGCAATACTGTGCGCTTTGCTCGCGCTGTGGCTGACCGTAGCGCGTGTGGATGTCTGGCAGCGGCGGCAGCGCGTGGCCGAGCGGATGATTGCACGCGCCGACGAAGGCCGGCCCGCCACACAAAGCGCCCTGATGGCAGTGCTGTCTCGCCGTGTGGCCGGCTCGTTATTCGCGCAATCCGATTTTCGTGAAGTGGCAGATGCGTTGCGCGTTACCGGCCGCAGCGCCGAATCAATCCAGACCATCTATCTGGTTGCCTGCTGGATGTTGCCCGCTGGTCTGGCGCTCCTGGGCCTGGTGCTGGGTGGCTTGATGCCTTTCCTGGTATTGCTGGCCGCCGGTTTTATCGTGCCCCGGCGCACCATCCGGGCAATGGCGAAAAGTTCATGCCGGCAACAGAACCTCGAAGCCATCGAATTCGGCCATGTGCTGCGAATGCTGATCGAATCCGGGCTCTCCATCGAGCGCGCAATCCGCATCGCCACACTGCAAGCCAGAGAGCTGATGCCCACCATGATCTGCCGGCTGGATCGGTTCAGCCGCCTGATGGAAGCCGGTGCGGATCGCAGCGAGGCCCTGAGCGAAATGGGGAGCGATAGGGATGTGCCGGTGCTGTACAACCTTACCCGGCTCCTGAAGCAGGGCGGCCGCCTGGGTGGCGGCATAACCCATGGCATTGAGCAGATCATCAGGGAAGGCCACAACATCGAGAAAAACCGCATCAAGGAAGACGTCAACCGCGTCGGCGCAAAAATGACCATCGTGATGATGGTTTTCATGCTGCCGGCGCTGTTCATCATTATTGGAGGCCCGGCGATTGTATCGATCGGGCAGGCGTTGAGCCGATAACAGAAAAAGAAGGGAGTGCTTCGGATGAGATGCTTCAAAACCGCGCTGATCATAGCGTTCGCACTCGCCGCAGGCGGGTGTGCCAATCGCCCCCTCAACGGCGGGTACGGTGGCGAACCCGCTGTTGCGCCGACAGCATCGGCATCGGCATCGCAGAACCAGACCGCTGCCCCGGCTCGCCCGCAGCGCAGCGACTTCCGGCCCCGCGTGAACTGCTCGGCCCGCATCGCGCCCGAGGAGCGCGTGGAGCTGGAGATGGTGGACACCCTCAGCGCTCGCGGGCGGCATTATGCCGCGCTCGCGCAACTGCAAAAAACCGAACAGCGCAATATCGAATACTGGTTGCGCTACGGCCAGCTCCAGGCCAAAACCCAACAGCTGCCCCGCGCACGCGCCGTATTTGAAACATTGGTAGACCGCTGCGATACCGGCGAAGCCCGCCACGGCCTGGGCATGGTGATGGTCAAACAGAACGAGCTGCAACGTGGCCTTGCCGAGCTTCAGCGCGCCGCACGCATGTTGCCCGCCTCCGCCGCCGTGCGTAACGACTACGGCTACGCTCTGATGATGGCAGGGCGGCACGATCAAGCCCGCTTCGAGCTGCTCACCGCACTGGAACTGGAAAACGGCTCCGGCCGCGCCCGGCAAAACCTCGCCGCCGCCTATTTTCTCGCTGGCGACAGCGCCGGGCTTGAGCACTTGCAGCAACACTATCACTACACCGACGACGAGCTGAATCACGCCCGCGACCTCGCCAACCAGCTCAGGAGGTTCTGATCATGTGGAAGCAGATACCCTTCACCGCCGCACTGCTGGCCGCCGCCCTGGCCGCGCCGGCAACCGCCAGCGAGCCGAAACAATATCCTTCCGGCTTCTCGGATACGGTTGTCACAATGCAACGCGAAACCGTGACCGACTGGCTGCTGCAACAACAACGCCAAAACCCGGCCACGACAAAAAGCGAATTGCCCGCACAGCTTTATGTCGATAGCCAGCGCCGCCTCGGTGACAGCTTCAGAACACCGATTCCCGATTCATTCGGTGAGCAAACGCGAGAGCGCTCCGGCCGTTGAGCCGCAGCGGGGAGGGGTGTGACATGAAAAATCGTGTGCGCATCGCAGCACTGTCGAAGCAGCGCGGAGCCTTGACGGTAACAACACCTCTTTTGGTGATTCTTATTTTTCTGCTAGTAGCCCTGATGTTTGATGGCGCGAGACTTTTTGCACATAAGCGTGAGATGCAGGCTGTTGCGAATGCTGCAGCCACTGCAGCGGCAGGAGCAGCGCAGGCGTGTGGAGGCGAGTCTGTTTCTCAGCAGCTTATTGAGATTGCAGCTAAAGCTGCAGCGGAAGAGCAGGGGGCTCGGGGATTGGGCGGCAGGCTTTCATTAATCCAAGCGGGAACCTTTGAACCGAATGAGCACAGGGAATACCGTTTTTCGCCTATCGTTAATACCGTCTTTGAATCCAACGCTGTAAAGGTGGTGTACGAAGCTGAACAACCCATATCTCTGATGTTGCCGACGGTGTTCGGCACTATCACATTGAAAGCGGTGGCGGTCGCCAGAAACGAAGTGATTGCTACTGTATCGGCCAGCGGCTCTACTGCTGTACTTGGGGGCAGTGAAGGCAATGCAGGACTTCTTGGAGACTTACTTGGCGCATTGCTGACCGATGAGGGGCCTCTGAGGTTGGACGCAACAGAGGTAAAAAGCCTAGCAAACTCAACTTTTCTGATTGGTAAATTCCTGAAGCGCCTGCCAGGAATAGATCTGGTAAATGTCGTAGATAGTGTAATTGAAGCGGACGATTTTATTGCGGCTATCTTGTCCGGGTTAGGAGAGCAAAGCAGCCAAGCGGGTGTGGTTTTAGATGATATTCTAAAGCAGTCAACACTGATCAATACAAATATACGGCTTGGAGATGTATTGAATCTTGTGGGTGATGTTAAAGCCTTGGAGCAGGCAAGGGTGCCGGTGTATGACACCCTCATTGCTTTGGGGCTTAACCTTCTGGATGGCAAAGTGCTTAATATAGAATCTCCAATTAATATAGATTTGGATGTTGGGGATCTAGTCGCTGCTTCTGTAAGTGTTTCCGTGGGGCAGCCACCATCGGTAGTGGTAGGGCCGGCTCGTTTTGACCCTAGTGGTGCCCCTATGGTGGAGTTTCATGCGGCAGATATTATATTAGGATTGACGGTTAAGGCTAATCTGCTTGGCTTGGCTGATTTAGAAATTCCTCTATTGGCACAAGTAGGCGGGGGAGGCGGTTATTTGGCATATGCAGATTGTGCGTCGGGCGATAGTAATGATGTCCTGCTTGGATTCATGCTACAAACGAATGTGCTCGAACTATCAACACAAAAACTGACAAACTCCGGCGCCCCGTCCCCTTCTGCGATATCCGCAACCGTCTTGCCAGCAGTGAGCAGTGCCCTGCCAGTACTTAGATTAAAAATAGAGCTACCAGGGATCAAGATTGGTCAGCCCAAAAGTGTTCAGGACGAAATGACCTTTAACTTGCATGAGCGAAAAATCAAGACCTTAGAGGTAGGCTCTAATCTAGAGATTTATTCTTTGGATGATAAATTGCTTTTTACAGAACTGGACTTCACTTTGGCCGAACCAGAAGACTGTGGATTTCTTGGCCTTGGGTGTGTTCTTGGTCCAATATTGAAGCCGATACTTGATTTGCTAGGGGAGGCGATTGAACTAACGGACGCACTTCTGCAATCAGCTGCGTTACAGTTGATTAATAGTGTCCTTAATGATGTCCTTAAGCCGGTACTGAAGGGCTTGGGGGTAAACCTAGGCGGCATGAGTGTTGAAGTTTCATACGCTTCTCAATCGGGAGTAAGCTTGGTTGATTGCTCTGTTTTGCAGTGTGACCAAACGGTATTAGAGTAGAGATGAGGTTGTTAGAGTTGGAAGAAGAAAAGAGAATGCCTGAAAGGTATAATAATCACTTATAAATAGTACTTTAGATATCGCTTTGATTTTTTTGGACCCAAGAAGCTATTCAATTCATCTGTCCGGGCGTGGGCAGTGAGAACCTTTGGGAAGGGAGTCACCATGAAACGGAAAGCTATTCTGTTGAGCGCGTTCGCGCTCGCCATACCTTGCTCTGCCACCGCGCTTGAAGGCGGCTTTATCGGCCTGGCGGCAGCAGTCGGCACTACCTCAGCACAGCTTGGCGGCCAGTACAGCGAAGAGTGGCAGCTTGTCACGGGCACCGTTATCGAAACCGAATTTGCTTCTGCGGATCTTGGCATCAGCAGCAACGGCGGTAATTTTTTCCTCGGTTATGGCTGGCGTGGCCGGCAGGGTTTTTTGGCGCTTGAGGCGAACATGGCTGTTCTGTCGGGCCGTGACGGGATTGAAACAGGTTTTTCGGAAATCGAGCTGGATCAGAATGGAGATGTGGAAAGCGTTTTCTCCGAGTCCTATGGCCTGGAGATTGAAGGTGTGAGCTCTTATGGCGCCTCAATACTCATGGGCATGGAAATGGGGCACGCTGGCGATGCCACGCTGTTTCTTCGCGCCGGTTGGCAAGTGGCCCGTTATGATATGCGGCTTACCGGTGCGCTATCCGGCAGCAAGCGCGAGAATCTCGAAGGCCCGCGTGCCGGCCTGGGCGTCGTGCTGCCCATCACCGAAACGGTGGGCTTTCGCATGGAATGGAGCCGGCATTTCACCAATACCGAAAAGCTCTACAGCAACGAATGGGAAAAAGTAGAGCTGGAGCTGGACAGGGATCTGTTCGAGGCAGGTATTCTGATACGCTTTTAAACCACATGCCGGGCCAGCTTGGCGCTGGCCCGGCAGTGCATTATCACACTCGCACCGTCGCCGGCGCCGGCGCCGGTTGCACTGTATAAGCGCGCAACTGCGCTGCAAATTCCTGCAACGCCCGAATGCCGCTCTCTTCTGCCTCCTGGCACCACTGCTTCAGCGCTTCCAGCATTTCCGCCGAGCTTTGGCTGGTGCGTGACCACACTTCCTGCAAGCGCAGGCGCTGCTGATAAATCGTCGCCAGGGCCTGGTTTTCGGCGGTGAGCCGCTCCAGGCGTGCGCGGTGGCGCTCGGTGATCAGGGTTTCATCACGGTGCAGCAGCTTGCGAGCGCGATCAAACAGGTTGCGCGTGGCATCGCAGGCGCGTTGCTTTTCTTCCTGAAATACCGGCGTGATGACTTCGCGCCGATAGCGCGCCATCACCTGGAAGCGGTGCGTCATCAGCGCGCGCAGGGTATCCAGATCAAGCGTCTGTTTATCGGCGGCAAGTACGGGGCGCGGCGGCACTTTATTCACTTTGGCCAGGCGCAGGGTGGCCAGCACACGAATCCAGAACCAGCCGGCATCGAATTCAAAACGCCGCACCGAAAGCTTGGCGGAGTTCGGATAGGTGTGGTGGTTGTTATGCAGCTCTTCGCCACCGATCAGGATGCCAATCGGGCTGATATTGCGCGAGGCATCGCGGCTCTCGAAATTACGATAACCCCAGAAATGCCCCAGGCCATTGATAACGCCTGCGGCGAAAAACGGAATCCATATCATCTGCACCGCCCACACGGTAATGCCGATGGCGCCGAAGCAGAGGATATTGATCGCGAGCATGATAAAAATGCCCACATAAGTGTGTGGCGTGTACAGCTTGCGTTCGATCCAGTCATCCGGCGTGCCGGCGCCGTAGCGATCCAGGGTTTCCTGGTTGGCGGCCTCGGCGCGATACAGCTCGGCGCCTTCCTTGAGCACTTTGCCGATGCCGTAATGCACCGGGCTGTGCGGGTCTTCCGGGGTTTCGCACTTGGCGTGGTGCTTGCGATGAATCGCCGTCCACTCTTTGGTCACGGTGGCGGTGGTCAGCCAGAGCCAGAAACGGAAAAAATGCGCCACGGCCGGATGCAGATCAAGTGCCCGGTGTGCCGAGTGGCGATGGAGATAAATCGTGACACTGATGATGGTGACGTGTGTCAGCGCCAGCGTGATCAGTATCAGTTGCCAGATCGATGGTTCAAAAAAACCGTTCCACATATGCAGGGTTCCGCAGCTCTGGCCGGGCCAGAGCGGTAGCTAAAAGTTGTCGTGATATCCGTCTGCAGGAGCGCCGGCATGGCGTATTGCCCGAGCGACCGGCGAATGGGCTGTCATTAGCCCCAGGCTCCAGTTTGCGGCTCTGATCACAGTTTGCAAGCGCAGCGGTACTGTGACCATGGCCGCAGGGCACTGGTTCACCGGGTGCGCAGTAATTGCAGGTGGCCACTCGGCAGGCGGCTGACCTGCCAGCCGGGAGCGACCCAGGTGGTGGCCACTGCCTCGGCGATGATTACCGGGCCGGGCAGGGCCTCGCCGGGGGTGAGGCTGTCGCGCTCCAGTACCGGCACCGCGCCGATGCCGGCCACGTCGCTGTAGCGCGGCGGGCCGGGCGGCACCAGCGGCAACTCGCCACCGGGCGGCAGCGCCTGTGTGGCGGCCAGCCGGGCACGCAGGTTCACGGGGGTGACAGGCGCATTGAGGCGGTGGCCATAGCGCTGTTCATGTAGCGTGTGGAAAGCCGCTTCCGCTGCCGCGAGATCGCCGTGCCAGGGCACGCTCAGCGGGAAGGATTGCCCTTCATAGCACATATCCAGATGCGTGGTGGCCTCCAGCTCATTGGCGGTGAGCCCTTCCTCGGCCAGCATCGCCGCCCTGCCTTGCGCCAGCAATGCCTCGGCCAGCGCGTTCAGTGAGGCGGAATCGTTGCCCGCTGGCAGGGTGCGGATCAGCTCGCGCTGGCGCGGTGCGCGGATCAGCCCCTGAGCGGAAAGCACGCCGCTGTGCGCAGGCACCAGCGCGCTGCGGGCGCCAAGCATGTCGGCCAGCGCGCACACATGCAGGCCGCCGGCCCCGCCAAAACACAGCAGCACAAAATCCGCCGGATCAAAGCCCTTCTGGATCGAGATCACCCGCAGCGCTTGTGCCATATGCTCGTTGGCCAGATCAATCACGCCGCGAGCGGCCTGCTCGGTGGTGGTGCCCAGCGCCTCTGCAAGCCGGGCCAGGGCGCGCTTGGCGGCGGGCAGATCAACACTCATGCTGCCGCCAAGGCTGAGATCCGGGGGCAAGTGGCCGAGCACGAGGTTGGCGTCGGTGACGGTCACGCCGGTGCCGCCACGGCCGTAACAGGCCGGGCCGGGATCGGCGCCCGCAGAGGCCGGGCCCACATGCAGCATGCCGGCATTGTCGACGGTGGCCAGCGAGCCGCCGCCGGCGCCGATGGTGTGCATGTCCACCATGGGCACGGCCACCGGCCAGTGGCCGATGCGGCCCTCCAGTGTGAGCCGGAAGCCGTGATCGAGCAGCGCCACATCGGTGGAGGTGCCGCCCATGTCGAACGTCATCAGGCGCGGCTCGCCGAGCGTTTCACCGATGGCGCGTGCGGCGTTCAGGCCGCCGGCGGGGCCGGATAGCAGCAGGTTCACCGCACGCGATGCAGCGGCACCTAGCGCCACGGTGCCGCCGCTGGATTGCATGATGCTGACGCGGCTTGGTGCCACGCCGTCGCTCAGGCGTGTGAGGTAATCCGCCACACGCGGGCCGAGCCAGGCATTCAGCCAGGTGGCCAGGCCACGCTCGTATTCCCCGGCGATGGGCAGCACCTCGGCAGAATGGCATACAAATGCCGCGCATTCCGCCAGCGCAGCCTGTAGCCGCTGCTCATGTGCCGGGTTGAGATAGCTGAACAGCAAGCTGATGGCGATGGCTTCCGGCTGCGCGGCGCGCACGCGTGCCACCAGCGCGTCGATGGCGGCGTCATCCAGCGGCAGCACTTCCTCGCCATGCGCGCCCATGCGGCTGCGAATGCCGACGATGTGCGCCGCCTGAAGCGGCCGGGGCGGCGCTTGTGGCGCGAGATTGTAAAGCTCTGCGCGGGTTTGCCGGCCGATCAGCAGTACATCTTCCAGCCCTTCGTTGGTGATGAAGAGCGTGCGCGCACCTTTGCCTTCCAGCGCCGCATTGGTGGCCACGGTGGTGCCATGCACGATGCGCAGGCGGCCTTCCTGCTGCGCCTGTTCAAGCCCAAGCTCGCGGATGCCCTGGAAAATCGCACGCTCCGGTGCCTCGGGGGTGGAGAGCACTTTGTGGATGCGCTCCACGCCATCGCCCAGCAAAACAAAATCGGTGAAGGTGCCGCCGGTATCGACGCCGAGCCAGAAATGCGGTGCTGCCATAGTGAAACGGCCCTGTGTTGCCTGTGTGCGAACTGCGCAACGGTAGCGCGGAAGGCGTGCCGGGTCGATGCATTGAGGTATCATCGCCAGCTCTGTTATTGCCAGGAGCCTGTGCCATGCCGGAGTTGCCGGAGGTTGAAACCACGCGCCTGGGCATCACGCCGCACTTGAAAGGGCGGCGGATCGGCCGTGTGGTGCTGCGCCAGCGCCAGTTGCGCTGGCCCGTGGCGGACGAGATCGCGGCGCTGCATGACGCGCCAGTGGGCCCGGTGGGGCGGCGTGCGAAATTTTTGCTGGTGGATCTGCCGGGCGGGCAAATGCTGATGCACCTGGGCATGTCCGGCTCACTGCGTGTGGTGCCCGAAGCAACCCCTCCCGGCAAGCACGATCATGTGGATTTCGTGCTCGATAGCGGCCAGATGCTGCGTTTTACCGACCCGCGCCGTTTCGGTGCCCTGCTCTGGACGGCCACGCCCGGCCGCCACCCCATGCTGGATCACCTTGGCCCCGAGCCGCTGGATGACGCCTTCACCGGCGAGCGGTTGTTTCAGCTCTCCCGCAACCGCCGGCAGGCCGTCAAGACGTTCATCATGGACAACCGCATCGTGGTGGGCGTGGGGAATATCTACGCGCAGGAGAGCCTGTTCATGGCAGGCATCCACCCCTCACGCCCCGCCGGCCGGATCAGTGCTGCGCGCTACCAGCGGCTGGCGGAAGCGATTCGCGTTGTGCTGGCGCGGGCCATCGCGGCCGGCGGCACCACGCTGCGGGATTTCAGCCGCGCCGATGGCCAGCCGGGCTATTTCGCCCAGGAGCTGGCGGTTTACGGCCGCAGCGGCGCGCCCTGCCCGCAGTGTGGCGCCGCCCTGAGCCTGGGCAAGCACGGCCAGCGCAGCACGGTTTACTGCCGCCGCTGCCAGACGTGAATCGCGCTCGTCACTGAGCTGTTTGTATGGTTGAAGCAGTCACACCAAAGGTGTAGATTGTGATGCAATTGCCGGTTTATTAAACACTTAGCATGGATAATGTCTGCAATACATTAACTATAAAAAACACTGGAAAGCACTGACTGAAAGAACCGCAAATCAATGAGGGTTTGATGATGCTGGGAGCCAAGCGGCCGCTGCTGGCCGGCGTTCTTGCCGCCACGCTGATTACTGTGGGGATGGCGCCACTGAACGCGAATGCCAGAGACTTTTATGCCGAAGACCGCCCCGGCGAATTCGCCGTCGCGGGGGATATCCTGATCGCCCGCCCGGTGCTGACAGTCGTCACTGCCCTGGGGCTGGTGGCCTACACCGTAACGCTGCCATTCAGTGCGCTCGGCGGCAATGTCGATGACGCGGGCGAAACGCTGGTGAAAGCCCCGGCACGCTCGGCGTTCCTGCGCTGTCTGGGTTGCACGCCGGCGCAGCATGAGCAGCAGCGGGCGATGAGAAAAAGCAACCAATAAATAATTTCAGTTTGGCCAGAGCCGAACAGATTTGCTTGCCGAATGGAGAACAACGGATGAGATTTTATGCGGCGTTGCTGGGCGCCTGCCTTGCCTCAACGGCAAGCATGGCCAGCCAGGCTTCTGAGCCCGGCCAGGTTTATGTGGGTATCAGCTATGTAGAGCTGGAGCAGTATGATCTGAATCGTTTTTTCAACGGTGGCCGTTTTGAATCCGGCGATGTTGTTGCGCGGTTGGGCAGCCATCTGAATCGTTATTTCAGTTCTGAATTGCGGCTCGCCACGACGATCAATCCAAAGGAGGGGCGCTCGTCCTTCACGCAACCACCTTCGCAGGCTGAATTTGGCCGTGATTATATGTTCAGTGGCTTTCTGCGGGCGGGCTATCCGCTCGGGCCGGTACGGCCTTATGTTGCGGTGGGCTACACCTTCGGCAAAGAACGATTCAAATATGCCGGCGGTAAGGATCGGGATACGTTTCGGGATACTTCTTTTGCAGCGGGCGTAGACCTCGCTCTTGGGGAGCATCTGGGTGTGAACCTGGAATTTACCCAGTACTACGATATCGGGCACGGGCGCTTGCAAGGCCCTTCAGCGGGACTGTTCTGGAACTTCTGAGCCTGCGGCAGCAGTTTATTGCTGGTGCAACGTGAGTGAAGGATCGTGACAAAAACAACCCCGGGGTCGGGGGTGGGGAAGAGCAATGCGTAGACGTATCGGTTTCCTGGCGGCGTTAATTGTCAGCCTTGCGGCGTGTGGTGGGGGCTCGGGTAGCAGTAGTGGCCTGAACTATGGGCAGCCTACGGTAGAAGTCAGCGGGCTGGAGCAGGGCGAGCAAGTGACGGTGACGCTGGAAGGCGCGCAATCGGAACAGCTTTCTTTCGCCGCCGATGGCTCCCGCCGTTTTACAACGCGGGTTCAGGACGACAAGAGCTATACCTTGTCGCTGGCAGCGACGGGCACCGTCTGTACCTTCGGTAACGGCCGTAACGCGATTGTCTCCAAGAACGCGAGCCAGGCTCACGCGGTGGGCTGCGGCCGCGAAGTGGTAGCGCCTCCCCCCGATCCTGATCCGAACGACCCCGATCCTGCTGACCCTGCCGATCCTCAGGCGCGAAGCTTGCAAGTTTCCCTGGGTGGTGTTGGCAGTGCCGAAAATCCCATTCGGGACGGCCAGCACGCAACGGTTCAGGTCACTCTGCGCGGGGCTGGCGGCCAGCTGCTCGCGGGTGAAGTAGTGCATTTCTCCACGACCTTGGGCGAGCTGTCAGTGGATAGCGCACTGACAACCAGCGCCGGGGTGGCAACCGTTATCTTGAGCGCTGGCGATACCAAGGGAGCAGGCTCGCTCACCGTCACCCATCATTATCTCCAGGGTGAGGATGAGCATGTTGCAAGGCACACCGTGAATTTTGCCACCGAGGGGGATGCAGCTGGCGCACCGCCAGTGCAGAGCGATGATTACGTCCTCAGCCTCCAGCTTTTTGATGCGGCCGGAGCGCTCCTGGGGCCTGCCGAAGCGATTGTGACGGTCAACGCGCCGCTGACGCTGCGTGCCACGCTCACTCATAACGGCGCGCCTGTGCCGGGGGCCATTGTCCGGTTCAATACCGCAGTGGGCGAGATCGAACACAGCTCCCGGCTGACCAATGCCGCAGGTGTGGCGACAACCACACTGACTGCGGGCGCAACCGCCGCAGCCGGCACTGTGAACGCCACGGTAACGATAGGCCAGACGACGGTTAGCGGCAGCATCAATGCGGAATCGTTAGGTGGCCAGCAGCCGGGCAGCGGCACTGCGGCAGTCGTAGTGGCACTGGCCCTGCTCGACAGCACCAACAACCCTGTCGGCACCGCCGCAAACCCGATTACTCAAGACCGCCCGGCGACCGTCATTGCAACCGTGACCCTGGACGGTCAGCCGCTGGCGAATGAAGTCCTGGAATTTACCAGCCCGAATTACGGCGAGCTTTCACCCACCAGCGCTCTGACAGATGCCGCTGGCCGGGCACAAGTGCAGCTGCGTGCTGGCGAACAGGAAGGCGCGGGCACGTTGGCCGCAGCAGTGATGTACCAAGGCCAGCCTTATACTGGTAGCGTCAACTTCCTCACCCGTGGTGCTTCTCACGAGGACGGCGAGACGATGACGTTGACGCTGAAGCTCGATGGAGAATCCGCACCCTACGCATTGAACCCGCTTACCAGCAACAGCCCTGGCGTGGTTGAGGTAGAGCTGACCCGTGGCGATACCGCTATCCCGGTACCCGGCCAGCTGATTACGCTTGCCAGCGATATAGGCCAGCTGGAGGTGGATCGGGTTCTGACTGACGGTAATGGCCGGGCAAGCACCCGCATCGCTGTCGGTGAAAACGATCCAAGTGGCGCTGGCACGCTCACAGCGACCTTTACGCTGGGCGGAGAGCAACATGAAGTGACGCTCAACTTTGCGCTGGTCAATACCTCGGTAGATCGTAAGCCCGAACTGACGTTGACGCTTTCCAACATACAGATCGACAAAGACAATCCTGCACTCGTTCAGGCCACCGTTACTCAGGATGGCGCGCCTGTGGCTGGCGTTGTCGTGGAATTTTCCACTGATGCCGGGGTGTTGAGCCCGACTTCCGGCAGGGCGCTGACCGATGCCGCTGGTGTCGCAACGCTGAATCTTCTGGCAGGTGAGGTACAGACAGCAGGAACCATCACTGCGCGCCTGTTCGGTGTTGCAGATGTCGAAGATACAGCCACTTTCAATACCAAAGGCGACGGTGGTGTAGTGCAGAACCCCGAAGCCGGTTGGGACATTGAATTTGCACTGCGCGACCAGAGCAACACTGCCGATATTACCGAGATCGGCGGCAACGATATCGGCTTGCTGGTGGTACGTTTGGTTGACGACCAGGGGAATGGTGTCGCCGGGCAAATCATCAATCTGAGCGTCACTGCCGGTAACCTCGCGCCCGCTAGCGGTCTGGTGCTGACGGGTGCCGATGGGCGCGCACAGGCAACGCTGGCTTCCGGTGGCGTGCCAGGGGCGGGGACGGCTACGGCCACCTTCGGCTCCCTCGAAAAAAGCGTCAATTTTATGTTGACTGGCGAAGAGCCCGTGGTGGGCAATATCGCGATGACCGCGCCGGCAGAGATCAACGCCAGCGCACCCGCGATGATCGTTGCCCAGGTGACGGACGCCAGCGGGCAGCCGGTGGCGAACCAGATTGTGACCTTCACTACAGAGCTTGGCACCATGACGCCCGCATCAGGCCGCGTGGCAACCGACAATACTGGTAATGCCCGTATTGAGCTGGATGTTGGCGAAGCAGAAGGCGCTGGTGTGCTCACCGCAACAACCGAGTTTGATTCGCAGCCCGTATCCACTCGCCATGTCTTTACGGCTGTTCAGGATTTCCAGCTGGCGCTGGTGGTGACTTATAGCGACCCGACGGCCAGTGTGGTGACCAGCGAGCATCCAGCGACAATAGTTGCCATCCTGCAAGGTGCTAATGGGCCTGTTGAAGGCAAGGTTGTTACCTTTGCGGCGACTGTAGGCGAGCTGGCCGGAACATCGGGCAGGACGAACGCAAGTGGCGAAGTGGAGATGACACTTGTTGCAGGCACGGTGCCCGGCGATGGTGAAGTGATCGCCACCCTGACTGATAACGCAGCGGTCAATGCGCGTGCAGCGGTCAAGACACTCGGCGGCGCGAGTCTGTTTACGTTTGAGATTATCAGTATCAGAAATAGTGGCGGCGACGTAACTACCGGTAACCCGATCCGGGGCGGCGACCCGGCGCGCGTGCGCGTGAGCGTCGTCCATCCTGATACCGACAAAGTGGCGGATCAGCTAGTGACACTGGAAACGACACTGGGTGAGTTCCAGGGGCCGGTGTCGTCGGGCACCACCGCTACTATCGCCACAGATAGCAGTGGCGAGGCCTGGGTAGAGCTGGCGTCAACCGGGGTGTCGGGGGGCGGTATCGTCACAGCGAGCTTCCCGGCGGCGGGCCTGACGGATACAGCCGTCTTCACGATTCGTGAAAGCGGAGTGAACGATGTTTATCTGGAAGCGCTGCGTGTTTACGACAACAACAATGTCGAAACTCGCATCGTGCCAGCGGACGGCTTTCTGACTGTCGAGGCCCGCGTGGTCGATGGCGCCGGAATTCCAATACAGAACCGAGTGGTGGCCTTTGCCTTGGATGCACCAGCTGGTGTGGGGGGCCTCGATCCGGTCAACGGCACTGCACTGACAGACGGCAATGGCGTGGCCACCGTCAAACTGATGTCCGGTGCCGAGCGCGGTGCCGGTATAGTGACAGCCACCGTCCGCATCGGCTGGGAAGGCGAGGAACAAAGCTCTAGCCAGAGCGCGTCTTTCTCGTCAGAAGGCGGCGGAGTGGAGGCGACACCGGAACCGGTGGAGATCGCGTTCGAGTTTGACGCCGCTGTTGATCCGGGACCGGGTCTGCCGCTAGCGCTTTCAGAAGGTCGAAGCTTGCTGGTATCGGTTGCCTTTACTTCCAATGGTGCGCCATGGATGGGCGAAGGTTATGTTGAATTCAACTCGCATTGTCTGCAAACCGGGCATGCGACGCTGGTGCCAGATGCCCCGGTGCCGAACCTGGGCGGATACGCCAGAGCTACCTACACGCCCGGCACGGGTTGTGTGGTGGATACGCTATATGCCCGGGCGCAGATAGGTGCGGAGTTGCTGGTTGCCGAGCGTGCTGTTGAAGTATCTGCAGCGCCTGCCCAAGCGATCGAATTCATCGGCGCCACACCCGCCGCCCTGGGTTTGCAAGGTTCGTCGCACGCGGGCGCGGTAGAGACGGGGCAGTTGAGCTTTATTGTTCGCAATGCGGCAGGTAATCCTGTAGCAGCAGGAACGGAGGTTCGCTTCTCGACGGTGAACGATATCGGCGGCTTCGAGATTACCTCCGATCCGGTCAGCCAAACGGATCAGAATGGCCAGGTGGTGGTAACTGTACGTAGCGGTAGTGTGCCAATGGTCGCGGGTGTTCGTGCCGAACTGTTGGCTGATGCTTCCATCTTCGCGACAGGGCAGATTCCGATCCATTCGGGCGTGGTAACACAGAACCGTTTCTCCCTGGCCACCGAACAGATCAACGTTCTGGCAGGAGATCATCAGGGGGTAAGCGTGCCGGTGACGATCAGGGCTGCGGATCGCTTCGGTAACTGGCTTGATGGCGTCGATGTGAACTTCACCACTGAATTGGGCGATATTGACGGGAGCTGTGAGACTACTAACGGCACCTGTACTGTGATGTGGACCAGTCATGGCGCCCAACCGATACACTTTGATGAAGGCCGGGCTACACGTGGCTGCTCGTCGATTAATGCGTTCGAGCAGGGTGTGTTGAACCCCGTAAGATGTGATGCCTTCGACCGGTATGGCCGCAGCACCGTCACGGCCTGGACCATCGGTGAGGAGAGCTTCATCGACCAGAATGGTAATAACCTGTTCGACGAAGGAGAGCAGTGGACGCGCTTGCCTGAAGCCTTCCGTGATGATAACGAAACCGGTTTTCACGAGCGGGAGCCATTGTTCTCCGAAGAGTATATGGATTTTGACCAGGACGGGGGTTACACCGAAGTCGATCCAGCAGCGCCATTCCGTGGTGTAGGATGTGCTGATACGGATCCAGCATCGCCTCATTGCAAGGCGCTGACCCATGTACGTCGCTCAGCCCTGATTGTGTTGGCCACCGACAATGTCCAAGGCTGGGTGGTGGCACCTGGCTCGTCTTACACCGGGTGGGGTGATATCAGCGACTCCAACACCCCACCTCAGGGTTGGGGCAGGACGACCCTGACTGGGCTGGTTCCGGTTGTATCGCTGCCGCCGGAGGGCGGCGACTTCAGAGTGATCATGGCAGATATGAATGGCAACGCGCCGGCGGCAGGCTCCAGTATTTCGGTAGAAGTAACGGATTCATCAGCGAGAATCCTTGGTGAACCCAGTTGCCAAGCTGCTAGCCGAACGGAGCCTCTAGTGTGCGACTTTAGCGTGAAGCCGAGTTCTGGCCAGACAGCTATCGAGCCGGGCACGGATATACTGGTGACGCTCCAGAGTGCTGCGGCTATCGGGCCTGTGCTCCTACCAGCTATTCCTGTGCAAAACTAACGGACTTGGCTGACTGACAGAAAGCCGCCATCCAATAACGGATGGCGGCTTTTTTTGGTTTCCTTAACCAGTCGCTATATGGTGTGTCAGCGAGCCTGATAGTTGCCACATGCTTTTTATGATTGAAATAAATGCAAATGGCTTATGCTGTGGTGCTTCAAGTCACTTTTTCGCTCTTTGAGCGCAGAATACACCCGCCCTTATCCCGCTTGCCGACGGCTAAAAGGTGTACGATCAGCTCGTCATCAACCACTTCATAAGCGAGCCGATAACCCGCCGAGCGCAGCTTTATCTTCAGCCCGATTGATATCCATTTAACTTGTCGGCAGGAGCTCCGGGAATTTCTAACCTTTACGCCAATTGTTTCTTTAACGGGCTTTTAACTGGCCCGCCCAGCCCCGGCCACTCTTCCAGAGCAGCCGATAGAAACTTCAGCTTATAGGTCATCCAGAGACACCGAAACGGCTTGCTCTTTATCTTTCAAACGTTCTTCGACAAGCCTGGAGAGTTCATGATCCTCGATTATCTCCATCAAAGCCGCATAGGTATCAGCAGGAATCAGGTAAGCAGCTGGCTTATTATGGTTCAACACAGCAATAGGTGAGCCATTGGCCTTCGACAATAGCGCGGCCGGGTTTTTCTTCAGTTCCGAGATACTTACAGAGAATTCAGCCAGGACTTGACGCATAGGGCCTCCCTGTAAGGGGCAGCATTAAGGTTTGCCAGGGGTGTATTCGTCTGCTCTGCCACTCCGGCTCGCAGGATGGCATCCCTCGGATTGGCAGACAAGAGGACATGGCTGTTGGAGGCGCAAAAAAACGAAGCTGTGAAGTCAGATTTATTCCTGCGCGATAAATTTTGAAGTTCATATTTTGAGATGAACGTGTGAAGGAAGTGTGCTTCTGTGGAGCTTTTTCGCCCCTCTCCCCTTGTGGGAGAGGGGTTGGGGGAGAGGGGGCGATGAACTTTCGGCTGCCACGACGGCCGCTACATGTTGCGCTACTTTCACTTCTCTTCAGTAGAAATTTCTATGAAAATTCCACTGAAAAAATTCTCGAGCGTCAGCCAGTTTCGTTCTAGATTGAGTGCCGAGTATATGTTTACTGCCATAATCTCCCCCCTCTCCCCAACCCCTCTCCCGCAAGGGGAGAGGGGCTAAAAATGGCCAATGCGGGATTGGATGGTTCTTCCTGTCTTTCAAAGCTCAAAGCTCAAAGCTCAAAACTGAGAGCTTAAAGCTCAATATTCACCGCTCACCATTCACCGCTCCGGACCTGCCACGCAACACCCGCGCACTACCTTCCCCTCTCGGATCACTCGCCGCGCTCACTTCTCCCTTCTCGCCTTCCCACAAAATCGCATGCATGTCGCCATAGGCGCGGCCGGTGGATTTCAGTTCGTGGCCGCGTGCGGTGAGCAGGCCGGCTTCGGGCGAGCCAATGAAGGCGGGTTCGGCTTCGACGATGTCGGGCAGGTACTGGTGGTGGTAGCGGGGGCGGCTGACCCAGTCTTGCGGGGGCTTGCCGGCGAGCGCTTCCTGAATGCCGAGCAACACCATGCTGATGATGCGGCTGCCGCCCGGTGTGCCGAGGATGGCGACGTTGTTGTCCCACTCGACGAAAGTGGGCGTCATGGATGAGAGTGGGCGCTTGCCAGGGGCGATGGCATTGGCGAGGCTGCCGACCAGGCCGTAGGCGTTGGCGGCGCCCGGTTTGGCGGAGAAATCATCCATTTCGTTGTTCAGCAGGATGCCGGTGCCGGCGGCGACGAAGCCGGAGCCGAACGGCAGGTTGATGCTCAGGGTGGCAGCCACGCGATTACCTTCGTCGTCCAGAATGGAAAAGTGCGTAGTATGGGTGCCGGTCGGTTGCTCGATCGGTTCGCCAAGCTCGCTGCTGGGGGTGGGTCGATCCAGCTGAATGCTGGCGGCCTTGTCGCGGGCATGGCGCTTACTTAGCAAGCGGGTGATGGGCATGCTGACAAAATCAGGATCGCCCAGGTGCTCGGCGCGATCGTGGTAGCTGCGTTTCATGGCTTCGACGGTCAGGTGCGGCAACAGGGCGGGGTCGATATCGCCGTCGTTGAACTCGGCAAGAATATTCAGCGTCTCGGCGACAACGATGCCGCCCGATGAGGGCGGCGGTGCAGAAATGATGCGGGCGCCGCGGAATTCGCTGATGATCGGTTCGCGCTCCTTTACCTGGTAGCTGGCGAGGTCTTCCAGTGTCCAGATGCCACCCTCGGCACGGGCGGCGCGCACCAGTCGCTCGGCGGTTTCCCCTTCGTAAAAGCCCTTGTGGCCTTCTTTGGCGAGCCGTTCGAGCACGGCGGCCAGATCAGGTTGACGGATAATGTGTCCGGCAGGGGGCACGTCGCCCTGGTGCAGAAAAATCGCGCTGGCTGCGGGATAGCGATTCATGACCTCGACACGGAAACCAGCCAGCCGGCGATAGCGTTCGCCGACCGGGAAGCCGTCTTGCGCGATGCGGATGGCGGGTGCCAGAGAGTCGGCCAGTGGCAGTGCGCCATAGTTCTTCGCGAGATGGGCGAAGGCGGCGGCCTGGCCTGGGATGCCGGCGGCCAGCGGGCCGTTGATGGCAAGATCGCGCACCACGTCGCCGTGTTTGTCCTGATACATCGCTTCGCTGGCGCGGGCGGGGGCGGTTTCCCGTGCGTCGAGCATGGTCTGGTAGCCGTCTTCGGCGCGGTGCAGCAAGAAGAAGCCGCCACCGCCCATACCGGAGCCGGCGGGCTCCACCACGGCCAGCACGGCGGCAACGGCTATGGCGGCGTCGAAGGCGTTGCCGCCGGCGTCGAGGATCTGGAAGCCGGCCTCGGTGGCCAGCGGGTGGGCGCTGGCGATGGCGGCTGCGGGCGGCTTGTGCGCCAGCGCCGGGGCCGTCATCAGGGTGATCAGCAATAGGCAGGTCAGGCGCAGCATCGCAACAGTCCTCAGGCAATTGTAGGGGGCGTTACTCCGATTGTTGACGGATTTCCGCCAGCGCAGCAGCCACCGGTGGCGGCACGAACTGGCTCACATCGCCGCCCAGCAGGGCGATTTCGCGCACCAGGCTGCTGGAGATGAAGGAGAGGTGCTCGGCCGGTGTCAGGAACACGGTTTCAAGCTCGGGGGCCAGTTTACGGTTCATGTTGGCGAGCTGGAATTCGTACTCGAAATCCGATACCGCACGCAAGCCGCGCAGCAGGATATTGGCGCCCTCGTCGCGGCAGAAGAAGGCCAGCAGCTTGGAGAAGCCGACGACCCGCACGTTTGGCAGGTGGGCCAGGCATTCCTCCGCCAGCTCCACGCGGCGGTCAATATCGAACAGCGGGCTTTTTTTCTCGCTTCTGGCAATGGCGACGATAACTTCGTCGAACATCGCTGCGGCCCGCTCTACCAGGTCCTTGTGGCCGTTCGTGATCGGATCGAAGGTGCCTGGGTAGACGACTCGGTTGGTCATAGCGCAAAACTCACTCGCCGGAATAATGCCGCGAAGGATACCGGAAGCCGATGGCAATCTGAAATGCACCGCCCCGGCATCGGGGCGGTTCTTGCTCAGCCGGCCTGGTGGCCCGGCCGGAGCTTTTCCGCTAGCAGGCTGGCGTTGCGTGCGGTGACGGCATAGATGCTCAGCTGGGGGTTGGCACCGATGCTGGTGGGGAACACCGAGGCGTCGAATAGGTAGAGATTGTCCAGATGACGATAGCGACCATCGCTGTGCGCCACGGCGACCTTCTCGTCGCTGCCCATGGCGCAGCCACCCATCACGTGCGCGCAACCGAAAGGCACATAGTGCGGCGCGAATGTGTATTGATTGATGGCGTCGCGGGCCTCCGCCCAGCTGCCCTGCATACGGGCATCCGAGTGTCGTGCGCGCACCTGCCGGGCGCCGGCCGCAAACAGCATCTCCACCTGGCTGAGCAGGCTGTGGCGGGCGCCTTCCAGCAGGTAGTCGCTGATGGGGTAGTCCACCACCGGGGTGCCATCGGCACGCAGCTCCACGGTGCCGCCCGGATTGGCATCGTTGAAGCCATCGCGCATCAGTGCCAGGCTGACGGCCAGGTTCGGCATGGCCGCCATTTCTTCGTGCAGGCGGTCACCAAACGTATCCAGCAGTGCGGAAGTGATACCGGGGTGGACGGGCAGTGCTTCCAGCTTGTAGCCCACTTTGCCGGTGACGCCGTCGCGCCAGACGAATTCGTCGGAATACAGTGATTGTGGCGCGCCATAGTAGCCGGCCACTTCGTCCTCAAAGATGCCGAAGGCGCACGAGACGACATGCAGCGTGGTGCGCTGGCCGACGCGCTGGTGCGGGTCGGGCACTTTCGAGCGCAGCAACAGGCCGGGCGTGTTGATGCCGCCACCGGCTACGATCACGGTGGGTGCGTGCACGGTGACGCGCCGGCCGGTGGGCTGGCGGTCGGTGCCCATTGCCTGACAGTTTACCGCCGTCACGCGGGTGCCGTCGTGCGCAAGGGTGACGGCTTCGGTGCTGTGTAGCAGCGTGGCGCCGGCTTTCATCGCCTCCGGCAGGGTGGTGACCAGCATGGACATTTTCGCGTTCGTGGGGCAGCCGGTGCCGCAGTAGCCGATGTTCCAGCAGCCGTTCACGTTGCGCGGAATAGCATCCCAGTGCCAGCCCAGCTTTTCCGCGCCGCGTCGGATCACGTCGTTGTTGGCATTCGGCGGCATCAGCCAGCGTTCGACGTTGAGCCGCTTTTCCATGCGCTCGAACCACGGCGCCATCTGCTCGGGCGACATGCCTTCTACGCCGTGCGCCTGCTGCCAGTGGGTGAGTGTCTGATCCGGTGTGCGGAAGCTGGAGGTCCAGTTGACCACGGTGGTGCCGCCCACGGCGCGGCCTTGCAGGATGGAGATGCCGGCATCCTTGGTGGTGCGGGTGCCGCCTTCCTGATACAGATCGCGGTAGGCTTCGGCCTCGTCCATATTGAAGGCATCGCTGCTTTTGAGGCGCCCGGCTTCGATCAGGATCACTTTCAGGCCGGCCTGGGTGAGAATTTCAGCGCTGACACCGCCACCGGCGCCGGTGCCGACGATGACCACATCGCCTTCCAGTGTCAGATCCTGCTCCAGCGCGGCGCCGTCGATGATGTGCCAGCCGTCACGGGCGCCAAGCTGCCAGGGATCAGGGATGCCCTGAATCGTCAGTTGAGAAAGGTCCTGCTTCATGCCGTCACCACTTTCTTCGGCGTGCCCGGATAGCCGGTATGGCGCACGCCTTCTTCTGTGAGATACCAGCCCCACACCAGCGGCTGGCAGATCGCCCGCAAGGCCAGCCGCGACAGACCGATGCCGCGTTCCGACCAGTTACGCACGGTATCGCGTAGCTGTTCGGGTGTTTGCTTGTCAAAGGCGCGCCAGCTGCTGGTGAGAAACCAGCGCATGGGGGCCAAGTGCAGGCCATCGAGCAATTTATACAGTTCGGCGCGGGCGCCGGGCACGGCGCTGTCGAGCAGCAGATCCATCTGCCGCAGCGCGTGATCGACGTTTGCCGGCGTCGGTTCGAAGGCGCCGGCAAGCAACCAGGGAGCAAGCGGCCGCAGCAGCGTCAGGTCGCTGTCGCGCAAATGCCGGAAACCGCTGGCGGGCTGGCTCTCCCGGGCACAGCCTGTCAGGGTGGACAAGGTGGCACCGGAGGCCACCACGGCGCCGCCGATCAGGCCAAAACGGATGAAGTCGCGCCGGCTGATGCCGGCGCTGGGGGAGTCGATTGTTGTCATTATCGGTGATCCGCTGGTTACCGGAGCAGGAATTTGTAAATGAAGCGATGCATGCCGCGGCCAAACGGCGGCAGGATATTGCGCGTCGGATTGATGCGCCCCTTGCGAAACACCGCCTTTGCCTTGCTGAACGTCAGGAACCCTTCATGACCGTGGTAATGGCCCATGCCGGAGTCGCCCACGCCGCCGAACGGCAAGTCGTCGATGCCGACGTGGCTCATGGTGTCGTTCAGGCACACGCCGCCGGAGTGGGTGCGCGTCAGCACCTGGTTGGCGCGCTCGGTGTTCCAGTCGAAATAATATAGTGCCAGCGGGCGCGGGCCGGCGTTGATGGTGTGAATGGCGTCATCCAGATTGCGATAGGGCTGCACGATCATCAGCGGGCCGAAGATTTCCTCCTGGGTAATCTTCATGTCGCTGGAGCTATCGAGTATCAGCGTGAACGGAATCTTGCGACTATTCTGGAAATCTTCGTTGGCGGGGTTGATTTCCACCAGGCGGCCGCCTTTCTCCAGCACGTCCTGCAAGTAGCCGCGCAGGCGCTGGTGCTGGCGCTCATTGATGACGCTGGTGAGATCGGGGTTGTCGAGCATGGTCGGGTACATGCTGGACACCTGCTGGCGGAACGCCTCGACGAAGTCGTCGATCTTGTCGGCAGGGCAGAGTACATAATCCGGTGCTACGCAGGTTTGCCCGGCGTTGAAGCACTTGCCGAAGGCAATGCGTTCGGCGGCATCCTTGATGGGGAAATCATCACTGATCAGCGCCGGGCTCTTGCCGCCCAGTTCCAGCGTCACCGGCGTCAGGTTCTCGGCCGCAGCGCGCATGATGTGCCGGCCGACCGAGGTGGAGCCGGTGAACAGCAGGTGATCAAACGGCAGTTTGGAAAACGCCGCGCCCATTTCCATCTCGCCATTGATCACGGTGACGTGATCCTCGGCAAAGGTCTTGGCAATCAGCTGCGCCAGCAGCTCACCGATATGCGGGGTGAATTCGCTCATCTTGATCATCACCCGGTTACCCGCAGCCAGTGCGGCGATCAGCGGGCCGAGTGCAAGATACAGCGGGTAGTTCCACGGCACGATCACGCCCACGACGCCCAGTGGCTGATAAAGTACGGAGGCCGAGCCGGGAAAGCCCATGGTGCCGACGCCGCGCTTTTGCGGCTTCATCCATTTGCGCAGGCGCTTGCGATAATACTTGATGCCTTCCAGGCTGGTGAGAATTTCGGCCAGCTTGGTTTCATCTTCCGAGCGATGTCCGAAATCCGCCTTCAATGCGGCGGTGATGGCGTCGATGTTGTCGAGCAGTAGCGGCTTGAGCCGATCCAGGTGCTCGATGCGCTCGTCCGCTGTGGGATAAGGCTGCTTGAAAAATGCCGCACGCTGAGCGTCGAACAGGGCGCGCAGTTGGCTGACATCTTCCTGATGGGTGTGCAATGACTTCACTTCGGCGACCATGATGACTCTCCCAGTGGGCCCGATGTGTGCCGCTCATGCAGCGGGCAGCGGGTTTTGTTGTGATATCTACACGGTGTATCAGGTTGTCATCGATTCTTAGAGTAATTACTCTAGCTGTCAATCACCCCCTTTTGCCGGCAGTGTTTTGACCCGAAATGACCAGCACGCGCGAACGCATTCTTGATACCAGCCTCTCTCTGTTCAACCTGCACGGCGAGCGCAATGTGACCACCAATCACATTGCCGAAGCGCTTGGCATCAGCCCCGGCAATCTCTATTACCACTTCCGCAACAAAACCGAGATCGTGTTCGAGCTGTTCGGACGTTACGAGCAGATTGTGGCGGGCTTTCTGGCGGTGCCGGATGGCCGGCCGCTGACCTGGGAAGACAAGATCGGCTATTTCGAGGCGATCTTGCAGAGCATGTGGGGAGCGCGTTTTCTGCACCGTGATCTTGGCCATCTGCTGAACCAGGATGTGCGCCTGCGCGAGCGCTATAGCCTGTTTGTGCGCCAGAATCTGGATCGCGGGTTGTTGGTGTATCAGGGCTTGCGCGGCGCCGGGCTGGTGGAGGTGGATGACGAATCCATGCGGGCGCTGCTGGTGAATACCTGGGTGCTGGCGGTGTCATGGGCGAGCTTTGTGCAAAGCCTGGTGCCGCCGGCGCAGCAAAGCGAGGCGCTGGATCGCACACTGGTGCAGCAGGGGATTTATCAGATCGTGTGTCTGGAGGCGCCTTATTTGCGCGGCGAAGCGGCCACGCGCCTTGAGGAGATCAAGGCGCGTTACCGCTCGGGCAGTGGTGATACGCTGGATTTGCTGTTCGCACCGGCGAACTGAGGCGGCTGGCTGGTGCGCCGGGGCGCGTTACGCTTGCCCGCAGCCCGCACCGGCAAGTTGGACCAGCACCAGCAACCCGCAGGCACTCAGACGCGCTCTACCGCCAGTGCCACACCTTGGCCGCCGCCGATGCACAGCGTTGCCAGGCCACGTTGCGCTGCGCGTTTTTGCATCGCGTACAGCAGTGTCACCAGCACACGGCAGCCGCTGGCGCCGATGGGGTGGCCCAGCGCGATGGCGCCGCCGTTCACGTTCACTTTTTCTGCCTGCCAGCCGAGTTGCTGCCCGACGCTGAGCGCTTGCACCGCGAACGCTTCGTTGGCTTCGATCAGATCCAGTGAATCCAGCGCCCAGCCGGCGCGCTTCAGGCAGCGCTGGGTGGCGCTGACCGGGCCGATGCCCATGATGGCCGGATCAACACCCGAGCTGGCATAGCTGCTGATGCGCGCCAGCACCGGCAAGCCGAGGCGTTGCGCCAGCGCGGCGCTGGTGACCACCACGGCGGCGGCGCCGTCGTTGAGGCTGGAGGCGTTGCCGGCGGTGACGCTGCCATCGCGAGCGAAGGCCGGGCGCAGGCCGGCCAGGCTTTCGGCGGTAACGTCGTCGCGGGGCTGTTCATCAGTGGCGACCACCGTTTCGCCTTTGCGGTTGCGCACGGTTACGGGCGTGATTTCATCACGAAAAGCCCCGGCCTGAATGGCAGCGACGGCGCGGCGATGCGATTCTGCCGCAAAAGCATCCTGAGCCTCGCGGCTGATGCCGAAACGCTCGGCAAGATTCTCCGCCGTGACGCCCATGTGGTAATCGTTGAATGCGTCCCACAGGCCATCGCGGATCATGCTGTCGATCACGTCACCGTGGCCCATGCGCAGGCCGGTGCGTGCTTTGGGCAGCACATAGGGCGCCTGGCTCATGCTTTCCATGCCGCCGGCAATAATGACGTCGGCATCGCCGGCGCGGATGGCCTGGGCGGCCAGCTGCACGGCCTTGAGGCCGGAGCCGCAGACTTTGTTCAGCGTCAGGGCCGGCACATCCACCGGCAGGCCGGCCTGAATGGCGGCTTGCCGGGCCGGGTTTTGCCCGGCGCCGGCGGTGAGCACCTGGCCCATGATCACTTCATCTACCGACAGCTCGGGCAGGGTGGCCAGCAGGCTGCGGATCACGCCGGCGCCCAGCTCGACAGCGCTGACACTGGCCAGCGCGCCCTGAAAACGGCCGATCGGCGTGCGCGTGGCAGCAACGATCACGGCTTCATGCATGGTGATGCTCCTTCATAGAGGCACTTTCATAACAGTCATTTTGGGTTAAAGGCGCTTCATAAAGCGGCACTTCTGATTGGCGCCGCTCTCAGTGAGGCACTTTTAACAACGTGTTTCTCATGATGCGCGTTTCATGATGCACTTTGAACAAGGCACTTTCACAGAAGTGCCCTGTCAAAAAAGCCGTGCGTCAGGCAAATGACATTTCCGGCACGTGATCGGGAATCACCAGCTTGCCGGCTGTTTTCTCGGCAATCTCTTCCACCGTCACGCCTGGCGCCCGCTCCTTGAGATGGAAAGCGCCGTCGATGATTTCCAGATACGCCAGATCGGTCAGCACACGGCGAATGCAGCCAGCGCCAGTGAGCGGCAGCGTGCATTCCGGTAGCAGTTTCGATTGGCCGTCCTTGGAGCAGTGGGTCATGGTGACGATGATATTTTCCGCACCGGCCACCAGATCCATGGAGCCGCCCATACCCTTGATGAGCTTGCCGGGCACCATCCATGAGGCGATGTTGCCTTGCACATCCACCTCGAAGGCGCCGAGCACGGTCAGGTCGATATGGCCGCCGCGAATCATCGCGAAGGATTCCGCCGAGGAGAAAATCGACGCGCCCGGCACCGCCGTAACGGTTTGTTTGCCGGCGTTGATCATGTCTGCATCCAGCTCGTCTTCGGTGGGGAAGCGCCCCATGCCGAGCAGGCCATTCTCCGATTGCAGCATCACCTGCATGCCGTCGGGAATGTAGTTGGCCACCAGTGTCGGGATGCCGATGCCCAGGTTGACGTAAAAACCATCCTGCAATTCGAGCGCGACGCGGCGCGCCATTTGTTCGCGTGTCAGTGCCATGGAAGCACCTCCTGAAAAATTTGGGGGCTGCGGCTCAGGCCGACAGAGTGCGCTGCTCAATGCGTTTCTCGAAGGTGCCGCACAGCAGCCGATCCACATAAATGCCGGGTGTGTGAATCTGGCTGGGGGGCAGCTCGCCGGGCGCCACGATTTCTTCCACTTCCACCACAGTGATGCGGCCAGCGGTGGCGGCCAGCGGGTTGAAGTTTTGCGCCGTGTGGCGATAGATCACGTTGCCGTACCAGTCGGCCTTCCAGCCTTTGACGATGGCAAAATCGCCGCGAATAGCGTGCTCCAGCACATAATCACGCCCGTCGATCACACGGGTTTCCTTGCCTTCGGCAATCGGTGTGCCGTAGCCGGTGGCGGTGTAGAACGCCGGAATGCCGGCGCCACCAGCGCGCATCTTTTCTGCCAGCGTGCCCTGGGGGGTAAGCTCCACCTCCAGTTCGCCATCGAGCATTTGCCGCTCGAACATCGCGTTTTCACCGACATAAGAGGCGATGATCTTGCGAATCTGGCGATCTTCCAGCAGCACGCCCAGCCCGAAGCCGTCTACGCCGCAGTTGTTGGAGACCACTGTCAGATCGCGTGTGCCCCGATCACGGATCGCCTGAATCAGGTTTTCGGGGATGCCGCACAGGCCGAAACCGCCTGCGATCACTGTCATGCCGTCTTCCAGGCCGTCCAGCGCCTCCTCCAGGGAGGCCACTCGTTTATCGAATCCCGCCACTGTTGTTGCCTCGCGTTGTTGTTGGGAGTGGCTGCCATGGCAGCTGAAAAGCCAGTGTTGCGGCGGAAGATTCATTTGTTAAGTTTGTTTTTGTGGGTGATTATGCAGAAAAACCAATCAATGAGGCGGATATGACGGTCAGGCAGCTGCGGGCGTTTCTGGCGGTGGCGCAGACACTGAGCTTTGCGCAGGCGTGCGAGCGCCTGCATTTGTCGCAATCGGCACTGAGCCTGGCGATCAAATCGCTGGAGGAGCGCCTGGGCGGGCGGCTGTTCACCCGCACCACGCGCAGCGTGCGGCTGACGCCGGAGGGCGAGGCGCTGTTGCCGCTGGCGCGGCGCCTGCTGGCGGATTGGGCCGATGCCGAGCGCGCCTTGCAACGGCGCTTCGCCGTGCAGCAGGGCGAGGTGTCGCTGGCGGCGATGCCGTCCTTCGCCGGCAACCTGCTGCCGCCTGTGCTGCGCCGATTCCGGGAGCAGCACCCGAACATTCGTATCCGCGTGCACGATGTGATCAACGAGCGGGTGATCGATATGGTGCAGGCGCGGCGGGTGGAGATCGGCATTGCCTTCGAGCCGGCGGAGTCGGTACCGCTGCTGTTCACGCCGCTTTACCGGGATCGGTTTGTGGCGGTGGTGCCGGCGGACGATGCGTTGGCGGAAACCGACGCCACCGATTGGGCGGCGTTGTTGCAGCGGCCGTTCATTGCCTTGCAGGCGCCCTCGGCCGTGCGTGCCATGCTGGAGGCCCGGCTGGCGGAGCATGGCCGCACCCTGCCGGTGGAGATCGAGAGCCATCAGCTGGCGACCGTGGGCCGCATGGTGGCCTGCGGGCTGGGTGTCAGTGCGGTGCCAGCGCTGTGTGCCCGGCAGATGCATGAGCTGGGTGCGCGCTGTATTGCCCTGCGCGAGCCGATTATCGAACGCAATGTGGGGCTGCTCACCGGTAACGATGAGCGCTCCAGCGCGGTGAATGCTTTTTGTGCGACCTTGCAGGCGGCGGTGGGCGAATTCGATCTGCCGGTATGAGCGGCACGGCGGAAAGCGCAATCAGCCGTCGCGCTGGGCGGCAAGATAGGTGTGCAAGGTGTCACTGAAAGACGGCTTGATGACCTCGGCGACGTTGTAGCGGCACCACGGCGTTTTATGGTGGCTGTCCACATAAAAGAACGCGCCGGGCGCGATCATCATGTCATGGGCCAGCAGCTCCCGTGCGAGTGCCAGACTATCCGGTGAGCCGGGAAAGCGCGCCCACAGGTACAGCCCTTCCCGTGGTGTGCCGAACACTTCTGCGCCCAGCGCGTGCAGGGTTTTCACTGCCTGCTCCGTAGCCTCGCCGGCCTGCTCTTGCAGCCGCTGCACATGGCGCAGGAAATTGCCCTCGCGCAAGATCACTTCCACCGCTCGCTCGCTGTATTCGGAATTGCTCACATGCAGCAGCATCTTCAGATCAGCGAGGCTGTCTGCCAGCGGTGGATCGCAGGCCAGAAACCCGATTCGCAGCGAAGCGGAAATGGATTTTGAAAAGCTGCCGATATAAATCGTGCGCCGCAACTGATCCAGAGCCGAGAGCTTGATAGCCGAGCTGGATTTGAAATCAGCCAGCGCGTCGTTTTCGATAATCAGCATGTCATGTTCGCGAGCCAGCGCCAGAATGCGCTCGGCTTTTTCTGCCGAAAGATCCGTGCCGGTCGGGTTGTGGCCGCAGGACTGGGTGAAGAAAAACCGCGCCTTGTGCTTGCGCAGGGCCTGTTCCAGCGCCTCCAGATCCGGCCCGTCGGCAAGCCTGGGGATGCCGATGACATCGGCACCGTAAAGGCGCAGCTTGCCGAATAGTGGGTAGTAACCGGGCTCGTCCACCAGCACCGGCTCGCCGGGGATCACCTGATGACGAATCACCAGATCAAGTGCCTCGTTGGCGCCATGGGTGGTGACGATCTGCTTCATGGTCGAGGCAATGCCGTAACCGGCCAGGCGCCGCACCAGTTGTTCGCGCAACGGCTCGTATCCGTAGCGTGTGCCGTAGCGAAACAGGGTGGTCACGCCGGTGCGCACCACCTGCCGGTGGAATTTGTCCAGCCGCATGTCCATTAGCCAATCTTTTGGCGGAAAGCCATCTCCTGGGTGCTGGTGCTTGGGATCTTTGATGAGCTGCTGGCGCATCAGCCAGATGGTATCCATGGCGCGATTGATCGAGAGCGCCTCATCTTCGTTGCGCCGCGCCTTGCCGCCGGTGACAAAAAAGCCTCGCCCGTGCTGCGGCTCGATATAGCCGGAGGCAGTCAGCATCTCGAATGCAGTGATGACGGTGTTCTTGGCGTAGCCATAAAGCTTGGCGTAGTTACGTATAGAGGGCAGCTTCTCGCCACGGGCCAATACGCCGGATTTGATTTGCTGGCTGATGTGACGCGCTATCTGTTCCGGTTTTGAAACTGCCATGCCGGGCTCCCGCTGTGAAGGTGGCTGCTGTGCTGGAAATTGCGTGAGCGCAAGCCGTGTGGCTCGAACTGTTCCGGTGAACTGTTCTGGGCAACTGTACCCTAAACTGTTCCCACGGCAGCCTACTCTACTCCCTGACAAATGATTTGTGCAAAGGCGATAAAAATGACAACAGCACCCCTTTCATCAGACAGCGTGGCCTCGGCCGGCATGATTGCGCCAGCGCGCCCGGCGTTCTCGTCGGACAGCGTCCGGCTGGTGGAAGTGGGGCCGCGTGATGGCCTGCAAAATGAAAAAAGCTATCCCGCCACGGATGTAAAAATCGAGCTGATTACCCGCTTGGCGGCAGCGGGCATGGCCACTATCGAAGCCGGCTCCTTTGTCTCGCCACGGCGCGTGCCGGCGATGGCAGACACCGGCGATGTGATGCGGCGCTTGCCGATCATGCCGGATGTCAGCTTGCCCGTTCTGGTGCCGAACATGCGCGGGTTGGAGCAGGCGATGCTGGCGGGCTGCCGGGAAATTGCCGTGTTTCTTTCTGCGTCGGAAGGATTTTCGCAGCGCAATATCCAGTGCAGCATCCAGGAAAGCCGCGCACGGTACATCGACGTCATTGATGCTGCGCTGGTGGCCGGGTTGCGTGTGCGCGGCTACATCTCCTGCGTGGTGCGCTGCCCTTACGATGGTGATGTGCCGATCGACAAGGTGGTGCAGGTGGCGCAGTGGCTGCTTGAGCGGGGGTGCTATGAGGTCAGCCTTGGCGACACGATAGGGGCGGGCACGCCTGCACACATCCGCGCCTTGCTGCAGGCGTGCGCGGCAACCATGCCGGTGACACAACTTGCAGGGCATTTCCACGATACGTATGGCATGGCCGTGGCCAATGTCGTCGCGGCGCTGGAAAGCGGTGTACGCGTGTTCGATACCTCGGTGGCGGGGCTCGGCGGCTGCCCTTATGCGAAAGGCGCAAGCGGCAACGTGGCCAGTGAAGACGTAGTGTATCTGTTGCGCGGCCTGGGTATGCAGACAGGCGTTGACCTGCCGGCACTGGTCGAGACGGGTGCGTTCATTTCCCAGGCGCTGGGCCGTGCCACCGCATCGGCGGTGGGGCGTGCACTGTCCTGAAAAAGATATCGAGATGAATATTGTTGCTGATGTTTTCGTATTTTTTGCCTGAACACCGGCCGCTTGATTTGCGGCACGCTATTCTCTTTTCGGCGCTTCCCAAGCGCCGTTTTTTTCTCCGCTCCCGCAAGGGGAGAGCGCCTTTTTTAGCCCCTCTCCCCTTGTGGGACAAGCGAAGCGCAGAACAGCCGTAGGCTGGCCCGGAGGGTGAGCGAAGCGAATAAGGGGTTGGGGAGAGGGGGAGATTGTGGCAGGAAAATTTATACCCGGTACTTGATCCCGAACAAAACTGACTAGCGCTCGGTTTTTTTGGGATGTGGAGTTTTTATGGAAATTTCTACTTGAGATAAGTGAAAGTAGTGCAACATGTAGCGGGTATCGTGACAGCTGCACATCCGTCGCCCCCTCTCCCCCAGCCCCTCTCCCACAAGGGGAGAGGGGGGCAAAAAAACAGTATTTTGGACAACCTAGCGGTGCTTTCGCGGATATCGGAAATGGCTCCACGGAAATCGGCGATGAAATTTTTTTGGCGGCGTAACCTTGCCGAGGCGGGCGCGAGGATTATTTACGGCATCATTCGGGTGAACAGGTTTACTCCGAAAATTATTTGCCGTTACACCTTGATGATGCAGTGTTACCTTCCTTCCCAAATAACGTTTTGCTGTACCCGATGACTGTTCCTTTCGTTCTGGTTTGTTTTCTTTATCTGCTGTTTATTTGATATTTATCAGTGAGTTATAAGAATAATTCAGAAAAACAGCCATTGGCGGTGTTGCCCCAAACTGTACCCAAAGGCTGATCCCGCTCCGCGTAGTGTGGAGGTTGTGAGTGCATCGGCATGCAATCAGCGCGAAGCCGGCAAGATATCAACAAGCATCAGTACGGAGGGGCCCAGTGGCCACAACAGATTCCCGAATTCCCAATTTTCGCGCCTTGCCCCCAGCGGAGCGTTTGGCCCGTTTGTGTGAGCGGGCAGGGCTGAGTGACGAAGATGCTGCCCTGCTGCAAGCCCCCTCGGCGCTGCCACTGGCGCTGGCGGATGGCATGATCGAAAACGTTGTCGGCAAGTTCGAACTGCCGATGGGTATTGCGGCCAATTTTACCGTCAATGGCCGCGACGTACTGATCCCGATGGTGGTGGAAGAGCCTTCGGTAGTGGCAGCGGCCTCTTTTATGGCGAAGCTGGCGCGTGAGACGGGCGGTTTTCGTACCTCCAGCACGGCGCCGATGATGCGGGCGCAAGTGCAGGTGTTGGGCGTGGCTGATCCGGACAATGCCCGGCTGACCCTGCTGCGCCATCGCGATGAAATTGTCGAGCTGGCCAATCGCAAGGATCAGATGCTCAATCGCGTGGGTGGCGGCTGCCGGGATATCGAAGTGCACCGGTTTGCCGACAGCGGCCGTGGCGCCATGCTGGTGTTGCATCTGCTGGTCGATGTGCGCGATGCCATGGGCGCCAATACCGTCAACACCATGGCCGAATCCGTCGCGCCGCTGATCGAGCGTTTGACCGGTGGCCATGTGCGGCTGCGCATTCTCTCCAACCTGGCCGATCTGCGGCTGGCGCGTGCGCAAGTGACGATTCGTGCCGCCTCGCTTGCCAGCGATGAATATCCCGGTGAAGAAGTGGTGGAGCGCATTGTCGATGCCTATACCCTGGCAGCGATTGATCCATACCGTGCAGCGACACACAACAAGGGCATCATGAACGGCATTGATCCGGTGGTGGTGGCAACGGGCAACGACTGGCGCGCGATCGAGGCCGGTGCCCATGTGTACGCCTGCCGGCACGGCCAATACACCTCCTTGAGCACCTGGGAAAAGAATCGTGACGGCGATCTGGTCGGCACGCTGGAGCTGCCGCTGGCGCTCGGGCTGGTGGGCGGCGCCACCAAGACACACCCGATGGCACGGCTGGCGCTGCGCATTCTGGATGTGGGTAACGCGCAGGAGCTGGCAGAGATCACCGCCGCTGTTGGCCTGGCCCAGAATCTTGGCGCGCTGCGAGCCTTGGCAACCGAGGGCATTCAGCGTGGCCATATGAGCCTGCATGCCCGCAATATTGCCATGTTGGCCGGCGCTCAGGGCGAGGAAGTGGATTGGGTCGTGAGCGTGATGGTGGAAGAGAAAGACGTGCGTACTGATCGCGCCGAAGCCCTGCTGAAAGAAAGGCGCGGCGAAAACTGAGTTTGTGGGAGCCTTGTTATGCAAAACCCTGACGCGAGTTCACCGGCCCGACGGCCGGGGCCACTCAGTGGCATCGTGGTGCTGGATGTCACCCGTGTGGTGGCCGGGCCTTATTGCACCATGCTGCTGGCGGATCTGGGTGCGCGAGTCATCAAGATCGAGAATCCGTCCGACCCGGATTATGTGCGCGACTTCCCGCCTTTTCGGGAAGTGGAGCAGGGCCGGCAGAGCGGTTTCTTTGCGCAGTACAACCGGCATAAGGAAGGCATCTCACTTGATCTGAAACAGCCCGCCGCCAAGGCGCTGTTCAAGCAGATGGCGGCCAAGGCGGATGTGGTAGTGGAAAACTTCCGCCCTGGCGTGATGGCGCGCCTCGGGCTGTCATACGAAGTGCTGCGCGAGGTGAATCCGCGCCTGGTTTATGCCGGCATCAGCGGCTTCGGCCAGCAAGGGCCGAACTCGTCGCTGCCGGCGTACGACAACAGCGCCCAGGCGGCGGGCGGCCTCTGGTCGATCAATGGCCCGGCGGGGGAGCCGACGCGGGTCGGCACCATCATCGGTGATCTGGCGGCCTCGTTGTATGCGGTGATCGGCATCCTCGCGGCGCTGCGCGAAGTCGAGCGCAGTGGCCAGGGCCAGCTGGTGGATATTTCCCAGCAGGATGCAGTGATGTCGCTGACGGAAAACGCAATCGTCAATTACACCTGTAGCGGTGTGGTGCCGGGACCGCTGGGTAACGACCATCCTTTTGTGCGGCCTTACGGGCGCTTCCCCTGCAAGGACGGTTACGTTTTCTTCGGCGGCTATACCGATAAATTCTGGCGCGAGGCGTGCAACACCTTCGGTGAGCCCGAGCTGTTGGAACACCCGGCGATGCAAACCATGGAGCAGCGTTTTGAAACCGATACCTATGAAACGCTGGTGAAGCCGGCGGTGGAGCGCTGGTTTGCCACGCGCACCAAGGCCGAGCTGGAAACCATGGCGGGTGATCGCTTTCCGTTGTCACCGATCAAGGATGTGGCCGAGGTGGTGGCCGATCCGCACATTCTGGCACGCGGCATGATGACGCAAACCTTGCTAGGTGGTGCCAGCTTCGATGTGTTCGGCTCGCCGATCAAGCTGTCGGAAACACCCGCACAAGTGGGTGGCGAGGCGCCGTTGCTGGGTCAGCATACCGATGACGTGCTCGGTGGTTGGCTGGGGCTGTCTGATGATGAGCTGACGCAATTGCGCGAAGGCGGTGTGATATGAGCTATATCCGCTATGAGGTGCAGGGCCGGATTGCGCTGGTGCATTTTGATCGCCCGGACAAGCTCAACGCGCTGACGCTGGCCATGTACGACGATCTGGGCGCCGCGTTCGAGCGCGCCCAGCAGGATGATGCAGTGCGGGTGATTGTGCTCACCGGTGCCGGCGAGCGTGCCTTTTGTGTCGGCGCCGATCTCACCGAATCGATCCCGGCGCTGGCCAGCGGGCGTTTCGATATTTCACAGTGGGATGGTGCACACCTGAAGACCGGCCGCATTACCAAGCCGGTCATCGCGGCCATCAACGGCCTGTGCATGGGCGGCGGCTTTGAAATCATGCTTGGCACCGATCTGCGCATTGCCTCCAGCGAAGCGGTGTTCGCGCTGCCGGAGCCGGGTATTGGCGTGGTGCCTGCCGGCGGCACCCTGGTGCGGCTGGCGCGGCAGATTCCTTACGCGCAGGCGATGGAGCTGCTGCTGACAGCGGATCGTTTCAGTGCCGCTCGGCTGCTGGAATTCGGCGTACTGAACCAGGTGCTGCCGGCGGACGAAGTGCTGCCGGCCGCGATGGCGCAAGCAGAAAAAATTGCCGCGCTGAGCCCCACTGCCGTGCAGCTCATCAAGCGCGCTGTGCTGGAGCTGGGTGATCTCGGCCTGGCGGATGCGTTTGCTCGCGAAGCCGTGCTCGGCCAGGAGGCCTTTACCAGCGCCGATGCGCAGGCCGGGCTTGAGGCATTCAGCCAGCGCCGGCAAGCAACGTATGACTGATGCGGTGGCGCCAGGCTGCCCGCCAAAGAGTGCATGAGGATAACAATGAGTAACAACACCGTGCTTTCCCGATTTTCAAAAATGCAGTGGTTATCACTGACGCAGGAAAAGATCGTATTCCTGTTAGCCGTGGTGCTGTTTGTGACTTTCAGCCTGACACTGAACGGCTTTGCCTCCGTCGATAACCTGCTCGGCCTACTTTACAACGTCTCCGTGCTGGGCGTGCTTGGCCTGGCTATGGCACTGGTGGTTATCGGGCGTGGTATCGATCTGTCGCTGATTGCCACCATGGCGATTTCGGTGGCCTGGTCGCTGACCTTGATCCGTGGCGGCCTGAGTGTGGAGATGGCGCTGCTATACGGCATGTTGCTGGCGGTGGGCATCGGCGTGCTCAACGGCTGGCTGATCGCCTACGCGGAAATCCCGGCGCTGTTTTGTACCCTGGCCATGGGCACGCTGGTGTACGGCTTCGGCCGTATCGCGCTGATCCCCGCCGATGTGATTTACATGCCGGCTGATCCGGGCTGGTTTGGTGCGCTGGGCCAGGGCGAAGTGTTCGGCATACCGGCACCGGTAATCGTGTTCGTGCTGTTTGCGCTGGCGGCCACGCTGGTGCTGCGCTACACCCGCTTCGGTCGCTACACCTATTACATGGGCGATAACTATCACGCGGCGCGCATTACCGGCGTGCCCACGCGCCCCATGCTGGTGACGCAATATGGTGTGGTGGCGCTGATCGGATTTGTTGCCGGGCTGGTGACGGCGGCATCGGTTGATTCGATGAACACCCGCATCGTCAACTCCACCATGATCTACGACGTGATTCTTGTGGTCGTGCTGGGCGGCATCGGGCTCAGCGGTGGCAAGGGCGGGGTACGAAACGTGGTGGTTGGCACCATGCTGATCGGCATTCTGCTCAACGGCATGACCATCATGAATATCGAGTACACGGTGCAGAACTTTATCAAGGGCGCCATTTTGCTGGCGGCGCTGATTTTCGACAGCCTCATCAACCCACGCGATGAACAGACCGCCCAGCAAGGCGATATCTGACGCATTCATACGCTAAACGTGTTCGGAGAAGAGATATGAAGAATAACACGACGATCCTCGCGGCTGCTTTTGCTACTGCTTTGGCGTGCACCGGTTTATCGGGTGCAGCGATGGCCGACGACAAGCCGCTGGCTGGCAAGACGCTGGCGTTTGTGCCGACTTCGCTGGGCTACGATCTCACTGATGGCTGGTACAACATGCTCAAGAAAGAGCTGGAGCCAGAGGGCCTGAATATTATCGTGCGCGATCCCAACTGGAGCACCGCCACCGGCGCCCAGGCACTGGTATCGCTGATCTCGCAAAAACCGGATCTGCTGATGGTGCAGAACCCGGACGTGCAGTCCTATGCGCGCTTGCTGCGCCGTGCGGAAGGCGAAGGCATACCGGTGCTCCAGATCAATATGCGCTCCAGTGTGGAAACGACTGCGTTTGTCGGTGCTGACTGGGTTGGCATCGGCCGCGCCATGGCGGAATCCGCCATCGAATCCTGTGGCGAAGGCAGCGGCCAGTCCGGCAAGGTCAGCCTGGTGCAAGGCCCGCTCACCTCTGCCTCGTCGGTCTATCAGATGGAAGGCATCAACGCTGCGCTTGAAGGCCGCGAGGACATCACCGTGGTATCGAGCCAGGCGGCAAACTGGGACCCGTCGCAAGCGCGCGCCATCACCGACACCGTGCTCAAGCAGCATAACGATCTGTGTGCCGTGATCGATTTCTGGGACGGCCAGGCGGTCGGCTCCGCAGCGGCCATCCGGCGCCAGCGTGGCGACAACAAAGTGCTGCTGATCACCAACGGCGGCACAGAGCAGACTGCGGCCTGCGACAACATTGCCAACGGCACGTTCGACAAATACATGACTTACAACGTGCGTGAACAATCCACCGATATCGCCGAGCTGGTGCGCAAGATCCTCACGGAAGATATCCGTCCGGGTGGCGAGCGCCTGGATCGTATGACGGCGGTAAACGTCATTGATGCTGACAACCTGACAGAAAACTCCTGCTGGAAGCTCAGTGATTACAAATAAATAACGGGCGAGCGCGTACACCGGTAGCGGTACAGGCCAGCCAGGTAGTGAGGAGAAGGACAAAATGTCGGTGCAAGAAACATTGACCCGGTGGCGGAACAAGTACATTCCGGATCATGTGGTGGGAGAAATCCTGTCCAAGAACTGGATTGACAACATGGTGCCGTTTCTGGCGCTGGTGGTAACGATAGTAGTGTTCGGGCAAGTCATTCCCGATTTCTACTCGTTATCCAGCATGAGCGACACCACACGCCAGCTCGGCGAGTTCATGTTCATTGTCATGGCAATGATGATTGTCATGGTAGGGGGCGGGATAGATCTGAGCGTGGGCTCCAATTATGCGCTTGGCAATTTTGTCGCGCTGTATCTGATGAACCTGGTTGGCCTGCCGGTGGGCGTGGCGATGCCATTGGTGGTCGTGGCCTGTGCTCTGGTGGGGCTGCTCAATGGTATTCTGATCGGCTATCTCGGCTTGCGCGCTTTCATCACCACGCTGGTGACACTGATTATCGTGCGCGCGCTGGTGGACATGCTGCTGCTTCAGTACGCCGTGGATATTTCCATGGCGATGCCGGAATCGATGATCTGGGAATATATCGGTATCGGTTCGCCGATGGGGATTCCGTTCAGCTTCCTGCTGGCGGTGGCGCTGGTGATCGTGGTGCACCTGTTCCTGAGCCGCACGCGGCCGGGTTGGCACATCATGGCCATCGGTGGCTCTCGCAAATCTGCTTATAACGTCGGCATTCCGGTGCGGCGCATGGTCTGCATCAGCTACGTGATCTCCGGCGCTCTGTGTGGTGTTGCCGGGGCGCTGTTTGCGGCACGCCTCAACAGCGCCGGCTCCGATACCGGCATCGGTTTGGAAATCATGGCGCTGACCGCCGCCGTGGTCGGCGGCAATAGCCTCGGCGGTGGCCGGGGTTCGGCCACCAAGGCGCTGATGGGTGCAGTGATCGTGCTGCTGATTACCAACGGCCTGGTGCGGCTCGGCTTTCAAAGCGGCGCGGCGCCGCTGGCGCTGGGCATCATCCTGCTGGCCGCCATCGCAATTGATGTGCGCTGGCTGAAAAACCGCTACAAGCTGCTGGCCAAGGTGTATGTGTCGCCGGCGTATCTGGCCCTGCCGCCGTGCCCGGCCACCGATCCCGGTGCGGATTCCCCTTACGCGCAAAACGACAAGCTGCGTGATGTGAGACTGATCGGCCTGGGTGAAGTGGAAGGCCCGGAGGACGTCATTTTCGATCGCGACGGGCACCTGTATACCGGCACGCGCTTTGGTGACATCGTGCGGTTCCGCGCACCGGATTACGACACGCCGGAAATCTTTGCCCATACCGGCGGGCACCCGCTGGGGCTGGCATTCGATCGCGAAGGCAATCTGCTGGTGTGCGTGGCGGGCATGGGGCTGTATCTGATCACGCCCGATGCCGAAATTCGCAAGATGACCGATGAAACCAACCGCACGCCCTGGTCGATCATTGATGATTCGCGCCTGAAGTTGGCCGATGACCTTGACGTGGCGCCGGACGGGCGCGTGTTTTTCAGTGAAGCAACGATTCGCTACGGCATGTCGAACTGGGCCTATGACGCACTGGAAAGCCGTGGCAACGGCCGCATCATCTGCTACGACCCGGCCACCAACCGCACGCGCACGGTACTGCGTAACCTGATTTTCCCGAACGGCATCTGCATGGCGCACGATGGCCAGTCGTTCTTCTTTGCCGAAACCTGGGCCTGCCGTATCAGCCGCTACTGGTTTGCGGGTGACAAGGCCGGCACGGTGGAAAACGTGATCGACAATCTGCCGGGCTATCCCGACAACATCAACCGCGCATCGGATGGCAGCTACTGGCTGGCGCTGGTGGGGATGCGCACGCCATCCATGGATCTGGCATTGAAGATGCCCGGTTTCCGGCGGCGCATGGCGCGGCGCATTTCACCGCAGGAGCTGATCTTTCCGAACATCAATACCGGCTGTGTGCTGAAGTTCGATGAAGCCGGCAAGGTGCTGGACACCCTGTGGGATCTCAGCGGCGAAAACCACCCGATGATCACCTCCATGCGTGAGCACAAGGGCTATCTGTATCTCGGCGGCCTGCTGAACAACCGGATCGGCAAATACAAGCTCGACGATGCCGATCCGGAATGGACAGGCGTGGCCAGTTATTGGGGAGGCGCAAAGTGACGGCGATGGTAACGAAATTCAGACGGTTCACGGATTGCCTGCTCGGGCGCGGTGAAGCCGCCGTGACGCTGCCGCCGATGGACGGCGCCTTGCGGCCGAACACTCTGCTTGAGCACGCCAGCGTACTGGCGCAAGTGCAGGCGCCGGACAATCTGGTGTGCCACGGCGGCGAGCTGTTGTGCAGCAGCGGTGCGCGCCTGTTGCGGCTGGATGCAGCGTCGGGTGCGTTGACGCCCTGGATCGAATTCGAGGCTGCTGTGACTGCCATGACATCGCTGCCGGATGGCGGCCTGGCCGTGGCGCTGGTCGATGGCCAGCTACTGCGTGTTGATGGTTCCCACAGCCGCGTCTTGACCGGGCTGGGCCGATATCGCGGCTTTTGTCCCACCGCGTTGCTGGCCGACGGCGAAACCGGCCTGATCGTGCTGGAAGGCTCCGCCGAGCACCGCTGCGATCAATGGCAGCGTGATCTGATGATGAAAGGCTGCTCTGGCAGTGTCTGGCGGCTTGATCTTGCCGGCGGCGAAAGTGCTTGCCTTGCCACCGGGTTGGCGTGGCCGGCCGGGGTGGCACAGGACATCGACGGCTCGCTGATCATCAGCGAGAGCTGGCGCCATCGGCTGCGCCGTATTGCAACTGGCGCTGGCGCGCCCCGAAGCAGCGATCTGCTCACCGATCTGCCGGGCTATCCGGGCCGCCTTGTGCCGGCCAAAGGTGGCGGATACTGGCTGGCGCTGTTTGCACCACGCAGCCAGCTGGTGGAATTCGTACTGCGGGAAAAAGAATACCGGCTGCGCATGATTGCCGATATCGATCAGCGTTTCTGGGTGGCGCCAGCGCTGGAAAGCGGCCGCGATTTCCGCGAGCCGTTGCAAGGCGGTGCGATCAAATCCATGGGCATTCTCAAGCCGTGGGCACCAACACGTTCCTATGGCCTGCTAGTGCGCCTGGACGGCGCCTGGCAGCCGCGCTTCAGCCTGCACAGCCGCGCTGATGGCACCCGCCATGGCGTCACCAGCGCACTGGAGCACGGCGAACAATTGCTGGTCGCCAGCAAAGGGGGCCACTGCATTCTTGGCCTGGCCAGCGATGTGACGGGAGAAGCCTGATGAAGCCGCTGATTGAGCTGCAAAATATCACCAAGGAATATCGCGGTGTGCCGGCGATCAAGGATGTCAGCCTGAGTATTTATCCCGGCGAAACATTGTCGCTGCTGGGTGAGAACGGCGCGGGCAAATCCACGCTGACCAAGATGATGGCCGGCGCGGTAGTGCCCACCGCCGGCAACCTGTTGATCGACGGCGAGCCAATGCGCTTCGAGACGCCGAACGAGGCGTTGCGGCATGGCTTTGCCATGGTCTTTCAGGAAACCAGTCTGGTGCCGTCGTTGACGGTGGCGCAGAACCTGTACCTTGGCCGCGAGCCGTTCTTCAACCGCCTGCGCGGGCTGTATATTTCCGCACAGCAGTTTTTGCAGACGCTGAACTTCAACGTCGAGCCGACCAAGCTGGTATCGCAGCTGGGCGCGGCAGAGCGGCAGATGGTGGAGATTGCCCGAGCGCTGCAACACAAAGCACGCCTGATCGTGTTTGACGAGCCCACAGCAACACTCACACCGGAGGAAAAACATCACTTCTTTGGCCTGGTGGAGCGGCTGAAAAAGCAAGGCGTAGCGATTGTCTTTATCTCGCACGCCTTGGAAGAAGCGCTGGCGATTTCCGATCGCATCACCGTGCTGCGAGATGGCGAGCATGTGCTCACCGCGCCGGCCGCCGAGCTGACGCAGGATGATGTGATCAAGGCGATGGTGGGCCGGGATCTGTCGCAAGAGCTGTACAGCGGCATTGGTGCACACCGCAAGCCGCGCCCGGCAGGCAAAAAGGTGCTGAGTATCCAGAATCTTTCCATGGGCTCGATGGTGAAGAACACCGCCTTTTCCCTCTACGAGGGACAGGTCACCGGCATGTTCGGGCTGGTCGGCTCCGGCCGCACGGAAGCCGCGAAGGTGGTGGCCGGTGTGCTGAAGCGGGATTTCCTGCACGGCGGCGAGGTGTTTCTCGATGGCGAGCCGGTGCGCTATCGCACCCCCCGGCCAGCGGTTCGTGACGGCATCATGTATGTCACCGAAGACCGCAAGCTGGAAGGTTTTTTTGAAACCTTGTCGATCTCGGAAAACATCTTTGCCGGCAAGCTCGCGTCTCGCGAAGCTGTGCCCAAGGTCATCACCTACAGCGAAGTGGCGGTGGTCGCCGAGCATTGGCGAAAAGCGCTCAATGTGCGGGCCATCAGCGGCGATGCGCGGGTGATCGAGCTTTCAGGCGGCAACCAGCAAAAGGTGGTGATCGCGAAAACGCTGGTGCAGAAACCACGGGTGATCATCTTTGATGA
This sequence comes from Alcanivorax quisquiliarum, assembly GCF_023051175.1. Classification (GTDB taxonomy): domain Bacteria; phylum Pseudomonadota; class Gammaproteobacteria; order Pseudomonadales; family Alcanivoracaceae; genus Isoalcanivorax; species Isoalcanivorax quisquiliarum. The sequence continues at coordinate 397,102 of NZ_JALKII010000002.1, forward strand.
GCCGACACGCGGCGTGGATGTCGGTGCCATCGCGGAGATTCACCAGCTTATCAATCAGCTCGCGGATGATGGCCTGGTGGTGTGGGTCATTTCGTCCAACTTACCGGAAATTCTATCGCTCTCGGATCGCATTCTGGTCACACGTCAGGGCCGGGTGGTGGAAGAATTCCAGCCGGATACCGCTACCGAAGAAAAAATCATGTACGCCGCTGTGCACTAGCGCCGGGAAAGCGCTCTCTCGCAAATACATTGACGCGGGTCGCAGCACGACCCGCGAACGGGAGTGCTGTGCCTGAAGAAAGGTGTCTGGCCGCAGGCGGAAACAGTAACCAGGTTCCAATAAACGTCTAACAAAAAAGGATATTCATCATGAAAACGACCCGTAATCTCCGTTCTTTCAAGGGGCTATGCAAAGTGGCCGGCGTATCCTTGCTGGCCTGGTGCGCGACCACCGGCCTGGCGCAGGCCGAAGGCTTCTCCATGACCAACATCCAGTTGTTCAGTACCAACAAAGCCAAAGCCGATGCGTTCAACGGCTATGGCACCGCTGATGAAGACCTGACAGTATTCCGTGCAGAGCATTTCAGTGGCTGGCAGTACGGTGACAATTATCTCGCCATGGATATTTTCCACGGTGATGACGTGGGCGGTGGCGCGGCGGGCTCGTTCGGTGCCGACACCAAACACCAGTCGTTCTTTGTGTATCAGCCACGGGTATTTCTGCCGGGCTTGAAAAACATTGCCAATGGCGAATCCTTTATTCGTAATGCGTATTTTTCCTACCGGCGCGAGCAGGGGAGCTACGGCGATTTCTACTCCGATAACGCCGGTATTTCGCTGGATCTTGCCGTGCCCGGCACCCAGTTCTTCGAAATTGATTTTCTGGCGCGCAAAACCAATGTGGATGACGGCACCAAGTGGCTGACGCGCATCGTGTGGCTGGCGCCGTTCAACATCGGCCGTGTCGGCGCGCATTTCGACGGGCTGGTGCTGGTCAAATCCACCGATGATTTCGGCACCAATATTCTGTCGCAAACCGATCTGCTGTTCGATGTGATGAACAAAGGCCAATTGCAGCTGGGTATTCGTCTGGAGCACGCCAGCTATGATGATCCGGCCGGTGGCGATTACTCGCGCACCTCGCCGTACCTGATGGCAAAACTGTTCTTCTGAACAAGAGAATCAAGGCAAATAGCCTGAGCAAATCAGCAACGGCCGCCCGGCCGTTGCTAGCCAAACCCCGGCACGTGGCAGGATTGCAGGAACGCCGGGATGCGCTCCTCCAGCCAGTATCGAGGCTGGCGAGCGCTGCCACTGACAAACCCCACATGCCCGCCGTAGCGCTGAAGATCCAGCGCTACGGCGCTGCTCACGTCCGCTGGGCCAGGGGCCATGCCAGTGGGCATGAACGGATCATCCAGCGCCTGAATGAGCAAGGTGGGCGTGGTGATGCGGCATAGTTTCGGCCCGGCGCTGGCACGCGCATAGTAATCCTCGGCATCTCGAAACCCATGCAGCGGCGCCACAATCCGGTTATCAAAATCACGAAAAGTGCGAATGCCCTCAAGCGGGCCCAGCGCAGCCAGCTGGGCGGCCTGATCCGGTGCACTCTGCGCCAGATGGGTGTGTTTGGCGCGCACCTGGCGTAGCAGCTCGTCGATCAGGTTGCGCCGGTACAGTTTTGAGAATCCCTGCTCCAGCCGCGTGGCACACGGGGCCAGCTCCAGCGGCACGGAAACGGCAATCGCTGCCGGCACGCACGAAGGTGCGTGTTCCGCCAGCCAGTTCAACAACCGGCTGCCGCCGATGGAATAACCGATCACCGGGATGGCGGCGGCTGGATCGGCACGGTGCAGGTGCTGGATAACGGCAGTGAGGTCATCAATCTCGCCGGCATGATAACCCCGCGCCAGATTGTTGGGGCGCTGGCCAGTGCCCCGCGCATTCATCACCACGCTGGGAATGCCCCGTGCTGCCAGCTCGGCCTGCATACCGCGTGCATAATGTGATTCGGCACTGCCGGAAAGCCCGTGCAGGATCAGCACGCGGGTTTGCCCCGGCGCCGGCACACCAGCCACAGATGATCGCCATCTGGCAGCGCCAGTTGCTGCTCACGGCGCGCCAGTGGCCGGTGCCGGCGCAGCAGCGGCCCCCAAAGCGTTTGCAGGTGGGGCGAGCGCAGCATCGGGTGAGTGCGAAAAGCGGTCATCGGCTTCAGTGTGCAAATTGCTCGTCGAAAAACTGGTTCATCATTGTGAAGGCGCGGGCGGCCACACGCGGATGATATTGAGCCTGCCCCGGCGTGTTGGCGGTCGGGTCGCTGAACGAGTGCACCGCGCCGCCAAAGCTGACCAGTTGCCAATCTGCTCCGGCGTTGCGCATTTCTTCCTCAAAGGCGCGCACCTGTTCGGCGGGCACGTAGGGATCATCGGCGCCATGCAGCACCAGCACCGGGGCGGGTAACGCTGTGGTATCGCCAGGGCGAGGGGTATCCAGGTTGCCATGGAACGAGACAAAGCCGCTGATTGCCGCGCCGGCGCGGGCCAGCTCCAGCACGCTGGTGCCGCCGAAGCAGAACCCTGCCGCGCCCAAACGTGTGCTATCCACTTTTAGCGCCTTCTGGCGGGGCTGTACGGTGCGCAGGGTATCCAGCGCGACGGTGGCGCGGCGGCGCATGAGGGCGCGATTGCTGCGCACGGCGGCGGCCGCCTGGGCGGCCTGCTGCTGATTTTGTGGCCGCGCTGCCTTGCCATACATGTCGGCCACCAACACTACATAGCGATCCCCGGCGACGCGAGCCGCCTTGCGTGCGGCGTCGTCGGTCGGCCCCATCCAGTTGGGCACCATCAGGATGCCCGGCGCGGTGCCCGTGAGGCTGCTGTCATAAACCAGCAGGCCCGCGAACGCTTCGCCGTCGATCTCGTAGGGCACGGTTTCAACGATTGTCTCTGCCATGGCCGTTCCTCCGCCCAGCAGTGCCAGGCCAGTGACTGTTGCGAGAGCCAGATGCTTCATGATGTTTCTCTCCGTGTTCTTTCCGTGTTCTTGCCATGCGCCCTCGCCGTGTGGCCTCGGTGCCCTTTGCCGCATTTATGGCGCGCTTATCGGCCGGCCGAGCGCTGGAACAGCTGGGCGCGCATGTCGCCTCCGCTAGCTTCCTTCAGCAATTGCCAGCTGGCCGGCACGACCGGCGCCGGATCATGTCGGCGCGACTCCACATAAATCAGCGCCTCGGTGCTGAGCAGGTTGCGCTGCTCCAGCGCCTCGCAGGCGGGGGAGGCCAGCCCCAGGTCGTAGGGCGGGTCGATGAACACCAGATCAAACGGCGCCTGCGGGATATCCCCAGCCAGCCATTCAAGAGCATCGGCAGCCTGCACGAATACTCGTTCGGCGAAAATTGGCTTGAGCTGACGGGAAAGATCGGCGGCCCGTTCGCGTTTTTTCTCGACCACGACAGCATGAGCGGCGCCTCGGGAGAGCGCCTCGGCGGCGAGCGCACCGGAGCCGGCGAACAGATCCAGCACACGTCGGTCGAGCAGTTTGAATTGCAACCAGTTGAACAGCGTTTCCCGCATCCGGTCGCCGCTGGGGCGCAGATCGCCATCCTGATCGGTGAACAGCAAGCGGCGGCCCCGGTGCTGGCCGCCGATAATGCGCACGCTGCCTTTGCGAACACTCATTGGCGGGCGGCTCCGCTGTCTGTTTCCGCTTCCGTTTCTGGCTCTTTTTCTGCCTCCGTGCCGCTGCCATCGGGATCGGGAGCGCGAGGGCCGATGCTGGCGATGGCCAGGTGCTCGGGGTTCAGATGGCGCTGAAACGCGGCGCGGATCTGCTCGGCCGTGACCTCGCCGATGGCGTGCTGAAAATCGTCAAGATAGCCCAGCGGCAGATCATAAAAGCCCATCGCGCCCAGCTGGCCGACGATATCGCGGTTGGAGGCGGTGGCCAGCGCAAAGCTGCCGGTGAGGTCATCAATGGCCAGTTGCAGCTGTGCCGGGGTCGGGCCGTTATCGACAAAATCCTGAATCAGTGCCAGCGTCAGCGCCAGAGCATCGTCGGCGTTGCTGTTGGCCGTTTGCAGCGATACCGAAAACGGCCCGCCGGAGGCCATTGGCGAAATATGCGAGGAAACGCCATACACCAGACCACGCTTTTGCCGCACTTCGTCCATCAGGATGGCGCTGAAACCGCCGCCGCCAAGAATGTGATTGCCCACATACAACGGCACATAGTCCTCATGGCCGCGCTGGATCAGCTGGTTGCCCAGCGAAATGTGTGTTTGCGACGAGGGGAAATCAATATGGGTAGTGCGGCGCTTGACCAGTGTTGCCGCCACCGGCAGGCGCGCTGCCCGCTCACCTTGCGGCAGTGCTTCACTGAGCGCCTCTGCAATAGTGCGCGCCTGTTCCTCGGTGATATCACCCACCAGCGCAATCACCGCGTTGGCGCCGGTGTAATACTGCTGATAAAAGCGCGCCAGATGTGCCGGCGCCAGCGCTGGCAGGCTTTCCGCGGTGCCACCGGAGGGAATGGCGTAGGGGTGCTCGCCAAACAGCAGTGTATTGAATGCACGCGCCAGCTGCGGGCCGGGCACTTGCTGCTGCATGCGCAGGCTTTGCAAGCGCTGGGTGCGCAACCGATCCAGCGCATCCTCGGGGAAATCCGGGGCGTGGATGATCCGGCGCAGCAGCGCCAGCGCCGGCTCGCGGAATTCGGCATCGCTGAGGGTGGTGAGCGTAATCAGCGCCATGTCGCGATGGCTCGAAGTGCCGAAGGCGGCGCCGATGTCTTCGAAACCGCGCGCAATCTCGCCGACATCAAGGCCATCGGCGCCCTGATCGAGCATGGCGTTGGTCAGCGAGGCAAGCCCGGCGTGCTCGCCGTCGCGGGCGCTGCCGGCATCGAACACCAGCCGCACATCCAGCATGGGCAGCTGCTCGGTGCGTACAAACAGCACGCGGCTGCCGGCGTCGGTCTGCCAGCGCTGGATATCCAGCTGCCGCCGCGCCGGCATGGCGTTCACGACCGTTTCCAGCGTGGTGGGGAAGCTGGCCGCCGGGGCGGCGGCCTGTTGTGGTGTGGTTGGCCAGAGCAGCCAGGCGGCCAGCGCTATCAGCACAGCGAGCGGCAGATACAGCTTATTCATGGGTGCCCTCCTCATCAGCCGGGCTGGCCACCTCGGGCATCACATGGGCGACAGCGCGGCGCGCCGGCACCAGCCATTCGCGGGCAGCGGCGCTCACCTCTTCGGGCGTGACGCGGGCCAGCGCGTCGGCCATCTCGGCGGACAGGCGCCAATCCTCGCCGATCATCGCCAGATAACCCAGCTCCATGGCCTGACCGAACACCGAATCCTGGCCGAACACATGGCCGGAGAGCACCTGAGCGCGCACGCGATCCAGCTCTGCCGGGGCCGGCGGGTGTTCAGCCAGCCGGGCAATCTCGGCTTCGATGGCGTGCTGCAAGGAGGCCAGCGACACGCCCGGCACCGGCGTGGCGGTGACGGTAAACACGCCATCGCCACGGGACAGGCCGGAATATCCGGCACCTGCGCCGGCTGCCAGCCGCTGCCCACGCACCAGATTGGTTTCGATGCGAGCGCTGCTGCCGCCATCCAGCACGCCGGCAAGCATGCTCAACACATAAAAGGTGTGTTTGTCGCTGGCAGTGGCCAGTGAGGGCACGTTCCAGCCCATGTAGAGCGCGGGCACCTGCACTGGCAGCACCAGATCCAGATGGCGGCTCCCTGCTGGGTCGGCCAGCCGAGGTGCCGGGCGAAACGGCACGGTGCCGGCGGGGATCGGTGCAAAGAACTGCTCCACCAGCGGGCTCACCTGCTCGCGGGTGACATCGCCCGCGATCACCAGCACGGCGTTGCCCGGCGCATACCACTGCTGATACCACGCTACGGCCTGGTCAGGATGGTACTGCTCGATCTCGCGGCGCCAGCCGATGATCGGGTGTGCGTAGCCGGTGCCGGGGCGCAGGATGCCGCTGAATTTCTCCCAGGCCAGCGCGTTCGGGTTGTCGTCGGTGCGCTGGCGCCGCTCCTCGGACACCACCTGCACTTCGCGGCTGAATTCTTCCGCATCGATTTCCAGATTGGCCATGCGCTCGGCTTCCAGCTCCAGCGCCAGCGGCAGCCGCGAGGCTTCATACTGCTGGTAATAGCCGGTGTATTCGTAGGAGGTGAAGGCATTGGTCTGGCCGCCGAAGCGCGACACCAGCGAGGTGTAATCGCCCGGCGCCAGGTGCGTGGTGTTCTTGAACATCATGTGTTCAAGCATGTGGCTGATGCCGGTCATGCCGGCCGGCTCGTCGATGCTGCCGACGCGATACCAGAGCATTACGGTGACCACCGGGGCGCGATGATCCTCGCGCACGATTACCGTCAGCCCGTTGTCCAATGTCCATTCATGTGTCGGCGGCAAGTTGCCGGCTTGTGGCGCGGTGCTGGCCAGCAACATCGCCAGCAGCCAGAGTGTGCGCATGGTGTTCCCCCTGCGGCGCACGTCAGGTGCGCGCATTTCTAAGGTTGGTGCGGGATGATAGGATAGCCCGGCGCCAGCCGCATCGCCCGTGACCAGCGGCGCATCACCCGGCTCGCGTGCGCCAGCCTGTTTCGGCTCGCCACCCACAGCATCATCCACAGAAAGACCTGCACGGAAAGACCTGCGATGAACGATGAAGTTTCCCGCCCCGATCCCGATCATGAGGATGGCCGCCCCGAAAGTCAGCCGGGCCAGCCTGAAAAGCCCCGTGGCGGACTGTTCTCGCGGATGTTCCGGCGCACGGACGACGGGGCGAGCGAGGGCGTGAAAAAAGGCGCGGAAGGCGCGCCGGCGGCGGCACAAGCGTCAGCGACAGGAGAGCCATCAGCGCCAGCAGCAACGGAAAAGCCCGCCGAACCAGCACCGGCCGCAGCCGAGGAACAGCCGGGCGAGAGCTTCTGGTCGCGCATGAAGGCTGGCCTGGGCAAGACCCGGCAATCGCTGGGCAAGGGCCTGGCCGATCTGCTGGTCGGCGCCAAGGAAATCGACGACGAGATTTTCGAAGATATCGAAACCCAGCTGCTGGTGGCCGACGTGGGGGTTGAAGCCACCGATGCCATCATCCAGGCGCTGACCGATCGCGTCGGCCGGCAGGAACTGGTCGATGCGGATGCACTCTACGAGGCGTTGCAGGAAGAATTGCGCAACCTGCTGATGCCGGTGGAGCAGCCGCTGATGATCGATGCCGCCAAAAAGCCCTATGTGATTCTCACCGTGGGCGTCAACGGCGTCGGCAAGACCACCACCATCGGCAAGCTGGCACGGCGTTTTCGCAGCGAAGGCAAAACCGTCATGCTGGCGGCCGGGGATACCTTCCGGGCAGCGGCAGTGGAGCAGCTACAAGTGTGGGGCGAGCGCAACGACATTCCGGTGATCGCCCAGCACACCGGCGCAGATTCCGCCTCGGTGCTGTTCGATGGCGTGCAGGCCGCACAGAGCCGTGGCGTGGATGTGCTGATTGCCGACACTGCTGGCCGGCTGCATACCCGTTCCAACCTGATGGACGAGTTGACGAAAGTGGTGCGGGTGATGAAGAAAATGATCCCGGACGCGCCCCATGAAGTGCTGCTGGTGCTGGATGCCGGCACCGGCCAGAACGCCATCAACCAGGCGCTGGAATTCCGCCAGGCGGTGGGCGTCACCGGGCTGGCGCTGACAAAGCTCGATGGCACCGCCAAGGGCGGCATCCTGTTCGCGCTGGCCAAGCGCACCGGGCTGCCGATCCGCTTTATCGGCGTGGGCGAGCAGCTGGAAGATTTGCGCCCCTTCAATGCCGAAGATTTCGTGCAGGCGCTGTTCGAAGACGTGGCCAGATAACGACCCCATGAGGCGTGGATGATCGAGCTCGACCGAGTCAGCAAGCGATATCCCACACCCGGCGGTGGTGGCAAGGACGCGCTGCGGCAGGTGTCGTTGCAATTGCCGGCGGGCGAGCTGACATTTCTGACCGGCCACTCCGGTGCCGGCAAAAGCACCCTGCTGAAGCTGATCATGATGATCGAGCGGCCTACCTCCGGCGATATCTTTGTCGAAGGCGTGTCGCTCAATCGCATCGGCAGCAGCGGCATTCCGCTGCTGCGGCGCAAGATCGGCATGGTGCACCAGAATCACCAGCTGCTGTTCGACCGCAGTGTCTACGACAACGTGGCGCTGCCGCTTATCATCGCCGGCTTTCCCCGTGCCGATATCGGCAAACGGGTGCGCGCCGCGCTGGATAAAGTCGGGCTGCTGGATAAGGAAAAGCTCAATCCGGTAATGCTCTCCGGGGGCGAGCAGCAGCGCGTGGGCATCGCCCGTGCGGTGGTCAACAAGCCGCCGCTGCTGCTGGCCGACGAACCTACCGGCAACCTTGATCCCGCGCTCTCGGCGGAAATCATGGATCTGTTTCAGGATTTCGCTCGGGTCGGCGTGGCCGTCTTGATCGCCACCCACGACCTGACGCTGATCGCCCGTTACCGGCATCGGTTGCTGTCGCTGCGGGAAGGCCGGCTGGTCGCCGATCGGGACGCCGACGAGGATGATGCCGATGGCGCGTAACGCCACGCCGTTGAAAACGCCGCGCAAAGAGAAAGTGGCCCGGCCGCCCCGCGCTGGTGCCCGCATCGCCCGGAGCGGCTGGCAACACCGCTTCCACGCCTGGCGCCTGCACCACCGGGATTCCGCCCTGGATGCGCTGCGCCGCCTGCGCGTGACCCCCGCCGCCACCGCCATGACCGTGCTGGTGATTGCCATTGCGCTCGCGCTACCCGCCGGTATCACCGTGCTGCTGGAGAATGCCCGGGCGGCCACCCAGGGCTGGGATGGCAACGCCCATCTGTCGGTATTTCTGAAACCGGATACCGATGCCGCACGCCAGCAGGCACTGGCCAGCCGCTGGGGCGAGCGCGCCGATGTGGAGCGCGTGGACGTGGTGACCCGCGAGCAGGCGCTGGCGGAGTTTCGGGCGTTGTCCGGCTTCGGTGACGTGATCGATGCGCTGCCTGACAATCCCTTGCCGCCGCTGCTGATCGTCTATCCCGGCGATACCAGCCCGGAGGCGCTGGAGCGGCTCCAGCAACAGCTGGGCGACGCCACCGAAGTGGATCTGGTGCAGCTGGATGTGCTCTGGGTGAAACGCCTGCACGCCATGCTGGAAGTGGCCAGCCGCATCGTCGCGGCACTGACGCTGGCGCTGGCGCTGGCCGTGGTGCTGGTGGTGGTGAACACCATCCGGCTGGCCATCGAGAGCCGCCGTGAAGAGATCGTGGTGGTGAAGATTGTCGGCGGCACCGACGGCTTCGTGCGGCGGCCATTTCTGTATACCGGCTTCTGGTATGGCCTGGCGGGCGGTCTGGTGGCGGTGGTGCTGGTGCAGGTGGCGTTGCTGTGGATCGGCTCGCCGGTGGCGCAGCTCACGTCGCTCTATGAAAGTGAGTATTCGCTAATCGGCATGGGCTTTGTGAATGCGCTGGTGCTGCCTCTGTTCGCCGGGTTGTTGGGGCTGATGGGCGCCTGGCTGGCGGTATCGCGGCATTTGCAGGATGTCGATCCGCATCTGCTCTGACGCTCTACTGGCCAGCGAGCCGACCCGGTATCGGCGCCGCACTTCTGGCAGGGGCAAGCCTGGCAAGGCTCGCTACGCCTGCTGCACGCCATAGGCACAAGCTTTCAAGGGAACTAACCACGCCTTTAGCACTCCAACGATGCGAGTGCTAAAATCGCACTCGGCTCCAGTCACTGAAATGAAAACACTGGGGTTGAAAGTACTGGAGATGGAAAGTACTGGAAACGAAGGTACTGGGAGATAAGGAACATGACCACACAACTGCAAAAGCTGGAAGCCCTGCAACTGAATGTGCCCGGCGCCAGCCTGGATAGTTATATTCAGGCGGTGAACGTCGTACCGGTGCTCAGTGCGGAAGCCGAGCGGGAGCTCGCGGAGCGGTTGTTCTATGAAGAGGATCTGGATGCCGCCCGCAGCCTGGTGCTGTCGCACCTGCGCTTCGTGGTGCATATCGCACGCAGCTATTCCGGCTATGGCCTGCCGCTGGGCGATCTGATCCAGGAAGGGAACGTCGGCCTGATGAAGGCAGTACGCCGGTTCGATCCGAACGTGGGCGTGCGCCTGGTCAGTTTTGCCGTGCACTGGATCAAAGCGGAAATTCACGAGTTCGTGCTGAAAAACTGGCGCATCGTCAAGGTTGCCACCACCAAGTCGCAGCGCAAGCTGTTCTTCAACCTGCGTGGCGCGAAAAAGCGCCTGGGCCGCCTGACGCTGGAAGAATCCCAGCGCGTGGCCGACGATCTGGGCGTGAGCCTGAAAGATGTGCAGGAAATGGAAGGTCGCCTGGCAGCGTTCGATGCGTCGTTCGACGGCCCGATGGACGACGATGACGACAGCCCGATTGTCGCGCCGGCGCACTACCTGCAAGCCGGTGACGACGATCCGGCCGATATCGTTGCCGAAGACGATTGGCAGGATCAGAGCAGCCGTCGCCTGGGCTCGGCACTGCAAAGCCTGGATGACCGCAGCCGCGATATTCTTGAGCGGCGCTGGCTGGCTGACGACAAGACCACCTTGCAGGAGCTGGCAAACGAATATGGCGTCTCCGCAGAACGTATCCGTCAGCTGGAAAATGCCGCCATCGGCAAGCTGCGCAACGCCATGGTGGCGTAAAATCGCATCGCCGAGCGCACCGCAAGGGCGCCGATTAAGGTAACATTGACGCCGCCTTCGGGCGGCGTCGCCGATTGAGCGGCGCGCATCGCAAACAGACGGAGCGTGCAGCATGAAATCCCTGCTGATTCTCGGCACACTCAACGCCGCCCTGGCGGTCATCTGCGGCGCCTTTGGCGCCCATGGGCTGAAAGCACGGGTGGACAGCGCCTTGCTGGAGACCTGGGCCACGGCCAGCGACTATCATCTTTATCATGCACTGGCACTGCTGCTGGCAGGCGTGCTGGCGCGCCAGTTTGGTGCTGCCGGTATTGTCACCGCGGGCTGGATTCTGTTTGCCGGCATGGTGGTGTTCAGCGGCAGCCTGTATTTGCTGGTGTTGACGGGGCAACGCTGGCTCGGGGCGATCACGCCACTGGGCGGCACCGCATTGATTATCGGCTGGCTGTGGCTGGCCTGGGCGTTGTACCGGGCAGCGTGAGCCGCCCGCGACAGGCCGGCACGCAGTTGCCTCGGCTTCACCCGGATTGATGAGCGTTATCATGCAACTTCAGGTAAATGGTGATTTGATCAAATTCGGTGGGCGCACCATCACCGATCTGCTGACCGAGCTTGAAATCCACGGCCGCCGCCTGGCGGTCGAAGTAAACCGCGAGATCATTCCGAAAAGTGCACACGGCGAGTTTGCACTGAGCGACGGCGATATCGTGGAGATCGTACACGCCATCGGCGGCGGCTGAACGGCCGCCGCGCACATTCAGGAGATTCTATGACTCACGACACCTTCGAGATCGCCGGCCGCCGGTTTCAATCCCGCCTTCTGATCGGCACCGGCAAGTACAAGGATTTCGAGGAAACGCGCACGGCTATCGAAGCCAGCGGTGCAGAAATCGTGACGGTGGCAATCCGGCGCACCAATATTGGCCAGGAAGCCGGCGCGCCAAATCTGCTGGATTTCATTCCGCCGGAAAAGTACACCATCTTGCCGAACACCGCTGGCTGCTACACCGCCGACGAAGCCGTGCGCACCTGCCGGCTGGCGCGTGAACTGCTTGATGGCCACGATCTGGTGAAGCTGGAAGTTCTGGGCGATCACAAGACGCTGTACCCGGAAATGCACGAAACCTTGCTGGCGGCTGAAGCGCTGGTGGAAGATGGCTTCAAGGTGATGGTGTATACCAACGACGATCCGATCGCGGCGAAAAAACTGGAAGAGATGGGCTGCGTGGCAGTAATGCCGCTGGGCTCGCTGATCGGCTCCGGCCTCGGCCTGCTCAATCCGCATAACCTGCGCATCATTATCGAAGAAGCAAAAGTGCCAATCATTGTTGATGCCGGTGTCGGCACAGCCAGCGATGCAGCACTGGCCATGGAGCTTGGCTGCGAAGGCGTATTGATGAATTCCGCTATCGCGCACGCGCAAAAACCGGTGCTGATGGCCAGCGCCATGAAAAAAGCCATAGAAGCCGGGCGCGAGGCATTTCTGGCCGGCCGCATGGAGAAGCGCGCTTACGCCAGCGCATCATCGCCGCTGGCGGGCGTGATCGGGCAGTAGTCGGCAATCTTCGGAATTACGGATCGTCGAACAGCAATTGCTTGCCAGCTTCGTTCTGGATCAAGTGCCGAGTATATATTTCCTTGCCATAATCTCCCCCCTCTCCCACAAGGGGAGAGGGGCTAAAAAAGGTGCATCGCCGATTTTCGTGGCGCCATATCCGATATCCGCAAAAGCACCATTGGGTTGTGCAAAATGCTGATTTTTTTCCCCTTTTTCCGTATGGGACAATGGCAGCATTGAACAGCCGCAGGCTGGCCCGAAGGGTAAGCGAATCGGCTTTTTACTCCCCTCTCCCCTTGTGGGAGAGGGGTTGGGGGAGAGGGGGCTGCGGACGTGCAGCTGTCACGATACCAGCTACATGTTGCATTACTTTCACTTATCTTCAGTAGAGATTTTAATAAGAATTCCACAACAAAAAATCCAGAGAGCCAGCCAGCTTCGTTCTAGATCAAGTGCCGAGTATGTATTTCCTTGCCATAATCTCCCCCTCTCCCCAACCCCTTATTCGCTTCGCTCACCCTTCGGGCCAGCCTACGGCTGTTCTGCGCTTCGCTTGTCCCACAAGGGGAGAGGGGCTTAAAAAAAACGGCACAGTCAGATGGCTGCCCCCTCTGGCAGGATAGTTGTCACCCTCTGATTTCAACCAGATAGGCGGCAAGGAAACATCATGGCCCGTTATTCCGAAGAACGTAAGGAAGCCGTACTGAGCAAGCTTCTACCTCCCTACAACATGACCGTGGCGGAGCTGGCCCGTCAGGAAGGCATCTCTGAGCCGACCCTTTATACTTGGCGTAACAAAGCCAAGTCAGAAGGACGCCCCGTGCCAGGTCGCAAAGCCACATCAGAGCAATGGTCAGCTGAAGCCAAGCTCGCAACCGTCATCGAAACCGCCGCTCTCTCCGAAGCGGAGCTCAGCCAGTATTGCCGGGAAAAGGGCTTGTATCCCGAGCAGGTCAAGCAGTGGAAGGCGGAGTCCTTGCAGGGCTTCCAGCACAGTGCAGAGCAGGAAAAGGCCATCCGCCAGCAGGCGCGCAGCGACAAGCAGGAAATCAAGCAGTTGCGCCGGGAGCTACGGCACAAGGAGAAAGCGCTGGCTGAAGCCGCTGCCTTGTTGGTCCTGCGAAAAAAGCTCAATGCGCTCTGGGACAACGACAGCAACGAGGACGCATGACCTCCATCCCGGAGCGCCAATCCATTATCAATCTGACCCAGCAAGCGAACCGAGATGGCGCCCGCCTGACCAAGGCCTGTGCTGAAGCGGGCATCTGTCTGCGCACCTACCGGCGCTGGTATCGTGACGGCGTCGTGCAAGATGACAAGCGCCCCGCAGCCGTCAGACCCGCTCCTATCAATAAGCTATCCGCAACGGAGCAGGAGCAGATTGTCGAGCTGTGCAACAGTCCGGCCTACAGCCAGCTGCCACCGAGCCAGATCGTGCCTGACCTGCTGGACAAGGGGGTTTATCTCGCATCGGAGCCCACCTTCTACCGTGTGCTCAAAGAGGCAGGTCAGCTGCATCATCGGGGACGGTCACTGGCGCCCAGGCTCAGTCCGGCGCCGACGACTCACACAGCCAGCGGCCCCTGCGAAGTCTGGTGCTGGGACATTACCTACTGCCCTTCGACGGTGCGTGGGCAGTTCTACTACCTGTACCTGTTCGAGGATCTCTACAGCCGCAAGATCGTTGGTTACGAAGTCCATGAGACGGAGAGTGGCGAGTATGCCGCCCAGCTCCTGCAACGTAGCCAGTTGCGTGAGCAGTGCCTGCACCAGCCGCTGGTACTGCACTCGGATAACGGTGCGCCGATGAAGGCGCAGACCATGAAGGCCAAGCTGGAGGAGTTGGGCGTACTGCCCTCGTACAGCCGCCCCCGTGTCAGCAACGACAACGCCTTCGTTGAATCGCTGTTCCGGGTACTGAAGTACCGTCCCCAGTGGCCTTCCCGTGGCTTCACCTCGCTGGATGATACTCGGCTATGGGTAGATCGGTTCGTTCGCTGGTACAACACCGAGCATCGGCACAGCAAGCTGCGCTTCGTGACGCCGGAACAGCGGCATAACGGTGAAGATGCTGTGCTGCTGGAGCAGCGCAAGCAGGTGCTGGAGCAGGCCAAACAGAGCATGCCGTCACGTTGGGGTACACGCCCCGTCAGAAACTGCGAGCCTGTCGGGCCGACGACGTTGAACCCGGAAAAGGAACAGCTTATGAAGCAAGCGGCTTAGCTTGGAAACAGTGACAACTATCTTGAAAAACACCGGCTGTGCCGTTTTATTATGCGCGCTACGGCGGGCGGTTCAGTTGTTTGCCGGTGCGCGGCTCACTCGGTGGCTTCAAAGTGCTGGTACAGACGATCCAGCACGGTGCGCAGCAGGCCGTTCTGCAAGCTGATGCGTGCCATCAGCTCGGCCAGTGCGTCGTCATCGCGCAGGTTGTCAAGGTTGTCCTGAGCAATATCCAGTGGCTTGATGCGCTTGAGTTGCAAGGTGTCGGTGAGGTCAAACTCGAATTCGTCATTCCAGACCAGATTCAGTTTCACCACCTGCATATCGGTTTCCAGGTGTGCAAGGATTTCCTCGCGACTGAGGTCCACCGCCGTGAAGCGTACGCTGGCGCCTTCGTCGCTGGTGCTTTTCAGCTCGCAGCGATCACCGAGCGTAAAGCCCGCTGGAAGCTGCGCCGGGTCTTTCAGCCAGGCGCTCATTTGTGTGGCGGGCGAAATATTGGCGGTTGGCCGCGTGACTGGCAAGGAGCCAACCGCCTTACGCAGCATGGACAGCGCCTGCTCGGCGCGCGTATCGGACGCGCTGTCGATCAGCACCCGATGCCGCAGCGTGTCGATCAGCAGGTGCGTGCGACGCGAGCGGGTAAAGGCGCGGGGCATCAGCTCAAAAGTGATTTCATCTTTCAGATCAGCGCGTTCCTTGCGGCCGGGCCGGCGGCCTTCCTTCGCTTCGATCTCCAGCACGCGCTCTTCCAGCTCTTCTTTTACTACTGCGCCGGGCAGCAAGCGTGCGGTTTCCTGATAAACGCAGTACAGCAGCCCTTCGCCGATATGCAGCATTGCGGCCTGATCTTTCAGCGGTGGCACAAAGCCTTCCACGCTGAGAGCCTGCGAAGTGATTTTCGGGCAGCGGGTGGCGTCGAGGTATTCTTCCAGTTCGGCAGCGCTGAAGGCAAACGGCTCCGGGCTCTGGAAGACACAGAGATTCTTGATCCACATAAGCGAGGTATCCTTGAGGGCGCCGCCGCACCTTAACCAACCGGGGCGGCGACCTCAAGCAGAACTGCGATCAGATCAGTGCGCACGCGCTCAGGGTGAGCACCCCGAGAATCACCGCCCACTTGCCGGTGACATATACCGCCCGGTTGCGTTTCTTGATGCGCTTGAGGGCGTTCTTGTAGGCCAGCACATATTGTCCGAGCTGGTTGCCGATACCGTTGTGCGCCGGATCGAGATTATCCACGGCAAACAGGCGATTGAAGAAGCGCCCGAAGCCGAAATAAAGGCGTTGCACCAGGCGGCTCCTGAGCGGCCTATCCACATCCGTCATCAGAATGATGCGCGGTGTCTCGGTATTGTTGTAGGCGTGGTGCAGATAGGTTTCATCAAACAGGATTGCGTCACCATCGCGCCAGGTGTAATCGGCATCGTCGACAAACAGCCCGCAGCCTTCATCGTTCGGCGTGCTCAGGCCAAGAGAATAGCGCAGCGTGTAGGCGAACGGGTCGTGGTGCTTGTTGAGCTTCTTGCCCGGCATCAGCACCGCAAACAGCGCCATGTTCATGCCGGGCACCTGCTCGATCAGCGCCAATGTTCTGGGCGCCAGTTCCCGCGCTGATGGAATATTGTTGTCGTACAGCTTCAGATAAAAACTTTTCCAGCGATTGTCCTTGTAGAAGGAGCTGGCCGGCAGGTCATCCTTGGCGGCGATATGGCCGTGCTGATACAGCGCCAGCGCTTCGTCGCGGATGGTTTCCCAGTTTTCTTCCAGCACTTTCAAGCCCGGAAACAGCGCCGGATCAACACGCGATGTAGTGGGGACTTTCGACAGCAGATAAGCCGGCAGGTTGAACGGCACCATGAAGGTGGAGAAATCCGTCAGCTGCCGGCGCAGGCTCAGCGTATTGGCACAGCGCCAGCGGAGAAACAGGATCGAGCCGACGTATGTGGCGATCACGGCCAGAATAATGATCATCGTGAAACAGCCCCCTTCCAGAAGATATCGCGCCGCCTGTATATAGCCGCCTGTAATAGTTGTGCCCGCGGCGCGCCCGGTGCCTGATGTGCTGGCGCCAGCGCGAAGCATAACCGGAGTCTCGGCCCGCCGAAAGCGGGAGTGTCGGTGAATGAGCGCCCCGGTTCGCTATCGGAAAATACCTTATGAGGCAGTGCGGGGAGCGAGTGGGGTAACCCGCTTGAGGGGTGGTGGATGCACCGCTTCGAGCGTCAAGATGGGGCGCTCAGGATAAAAGAGATAGGGAGCCACAACATGATGATTCAAGGTCGCAGGGTTGCCGGGCTGCTGAGCCTGGCGCTGGGTGTCACACTCACCGCTTGCGGGGGTTCCGGCGGCAGCAGCAGCCGGGGCGGGGCGGCGCTGCCCGAGCACGACCGGGCTGTGATGGCCGGGCTGGCCGGTGCCAGCATGGCACAGGTTGGCATCGGCGTGGCCGGGGATATCGAAGGCAGCGAGCCGGTGCAGCCCATGAGTGGCTCTGGCGACGTTACCCCTCGCGTGGGCACACTGGATGAGCCCGAACTGTGCACATCGGGCAGCCAGACACTCCTGGAGCGCACGGGGCCTAGCCCGGCGGAATTGCCTTCGCCCTATTTTGCCGGTGAGTTCGAGCAAACCGTCATTGATGCCGACGCCTGCCGATTCAGTTTCAGCGGCGGCGGGATGTCGTTCAGTTCCTACACGGATGGGGTGTTCGAGATTGGCTATGCGGAAAACGAGAAGGTGATGTATTTCCGTGCCGCTGATGCAACGGGCGATATCGGTGGTTTTTACCACAGCAGCATGTCCGGTTCGGGGGGTATGCCGAATATGGATATCAAGACGCGGGGTATCGTTCATGTGTGCGAGGGCTGTAGTGCGCCTGAGCATGGCAGCGAGTTCGAAATGCTTGCGTTCCTGCGCACAGAGCAAGCGATCGAGAACACCAGCATGAATATCATTATGGGCGACAGCCTTGCCGAGCCGCTGCAAATGCGCTCATCCGGCACGGTGGGCGGCCAGGGCGAGCGCGTGCTGAACGGCCGCATGGGTTTCTCCATGCGGGGCAATCCGTGCGCCTTTGATGCGATTTACGAGACCATCAGCCCGTTGATAGTGCGCAATCATGATCTGGAGAACGAAACCATCATCGGCGGCGAGCTGGCCATCACCATGGTTGGCGGTGATACCTATGATGTGACGTTCGGCGACGGCATCGTGATGGTCAACGGCAGCGCATTGTCCGAGGCAGACATGCAGCGCTTGCAACGGCACTGCGCTTTTGACGATGAACTATAGGCCGACAACCAGACCGGGGAAGTTATCCGGCCACTGAGGTAAAATGGCGGGCCGATCAACAGATGCTGGCCCGCCATGCTTGATTTCATCAGACAGGATAAAGACCCCGTCACCGGCCGTGTGATGCGTAAGGTGCGCAGCTTCGTATTGCGCGAAGGGCGCCTCACCACCGGCCAGCAGAACGCTATCGAGACACTGTGGCCCACCTACGGCCTGCTGCGCAGCCAGGGCGAGCTGGATGCCAGGGCGACCTTCGGCCGGGAAGCACCGGTGGTGCTGGAGATCGGCTACGGCATGGGCGCGTCTCTTGCGGACATGGCGGCCGCTGCACCCGAGCAGAACTTTATCGGTATCGAAGTGCACCGGCCGGGGGTGGGGGCGTTGCTGATGGAGATCGAGGCGCGGGGCCTTACCAACTTGCGCAGTTACTGCGACGATGCCGTGGACATCCTGGAGCTGTGCATCCCCGACGCCAGCCTGGCTCGTGTGCAGCTTTATTTCCCTGATCCCTGGCACAAGAAAAAACACCACAAGCGCCGTATCGTGCAGCCACCTTTTATCGAGCTGGTACGCCGCAAGCTGGCACCGGGCGGCGTGTTTCATATGGCGACGGACTGGGAAGATTACGCCGTACACATGCGGGCGCTGATGGAAGGCGCTGGCGGCTGGCGCAACGAAGCCGGGCCGGGCAGCTATGCCGAACGCCCGGTGTGGCGGCCGGAGACCAAATTCGAGCGCCGTGGCGCCCGGTTGGGCCACGGGGTCTGGGATCTGCTTTATTCCCGCGCTGACTGAGTGCCGCCGAGCAGCCAGTGCAGGCTGATCGTCACCAGGCGCAGCTTGATGTTTTCCATGCGGTAATCATCGAAGGCGAGATTCAGCACCGCATCAGGCCCGGCCCGGAACTCCACGCCGGCGCCGCGCACGCGATCACTGCCGGAAAAGGTGCTGCTCCAGGGGCCAGAAGTGGGCTGCATATCCAGCCGCCAGCGCCAGGTGCCGTAGCGGGCGGTCAGCGCCCAGCGTTCGCTCACGGGCAGGCTGGCGATAGCCGACAGCCCGTAGCCATAGGCGTTCGCATCGCGCTCCAGCGCTTCATCGGAAAAGAACAGATCGGTGCCCGTGAGCGTGCCTTCCACGCCCAGCCAGCGATTGAAACGCCAGCCCAGCCCGGCGATGGCCGCCACATCGGTGTCACGAAATCGGGGGTTGCCACGGTTGCCGGGATAGTCGCCGGCTGCGGTAGTGCGGGAGACACCCGCGCCGAGGCGCACATAGCTGTCCGCCGCAGCAAGGAGTGGCCAGGCGGCCGGCAGGCAAGCTATCAATAGCGGCAGTAAGAGGCGCATCGGTTTCCCCAGCAAGACAAATCAGGCCAAGAGTACTCCAGCCGCAAGCGCGGTGGATCACCGGCCGGCTGAAACTTCGCGCAGCCGGACAGACGCCAGCGTGCCAGCCAGCCCCATGCCGCCGAGCAGCCACAGCACCACTTGCGTGGAAATCATCGCAGCCAGCGCACTCAGCCCGCCCGCCACCAATAACAGCACGCCGATAACGGTATTGCTGACCGCCACATAATCGGTGCGCTTGTTGCCGCCAGCCATATCGACCAGATAAGTCTTGCGGCCAATGCGCACCCCGGCGTGCGCCACCGAAAGCACAAAAAACAGCAGTGGATACAGCCAGGCGCCGGTGGCGCCGGGCATGGTGCCCAGGGCGGCAGCGGCGAGGCAGGAAAGGCTCGCCAGGGTGCCGCCGTGGATCATTACCCGGCGCGAGGAGCTGTCGGCCATGAAGCCCCAGATGGAAGCACTTAGTGCGGTGGCGAGGCTGGCGGCGATCATGAAGCTGCCGAGCAGCAGCGCGCCGCCGCCTTCCTGTTGCGCGAGCACGACAATAAACGGCGAGCCCAGCGCCGAGGCCATCAATAACGCTCGGGAAATCACAAACCAGCGAAACGGTGCGTCATCGCGCAGCAGCGACAGGCTGTGTATGGCCTGACGCAGTGCGTGGCCGCCGCCGTGTGTTTCGCCACCGAACTCGCTGACGCGGCCAAACAACCAGGCGGCAACAAGCCAGGCACCGGCTGCGGTCAGCAGCAGGCCGGTATAGAGCGCCAGCGAGGGCTCGGTGCTGTCACGAAACAGCGCCACCGCCAGCGCCAGCGTGACCAGGCCGGAAAGGGTAGCGGCCAGACCGCTGAGCCGACCGCGCCGGGATTTCGGAATGGTTTTGCCTTGCACATCCTTCAGTGCCACCGAGCACAGGCCTCGCGCCAGGCTGAAGGCCACCAGCAGCACAATGATCGCCAGCCCGGCGGCAAGGCCATTGAGCAGCCACACGCTGGCGGCCATGCCGAGCACGGCCACGCCTTGCAGGACAGCGCCAAGCACCCAGAACGGCTTGCGTTGCGGGTGCTGCCGCACCCAGGCGCCGATGGCCAGTTGCGGAATCATCGAGCCGGATTCGCGAATGGGCACCAGCAGCGATACCAGTGCCGCCGGAGCGCCCAAGGCAGGGATCAGCCAGGCCAGCACGGTTTTCGGATTGATCAGCAGATCGCCGATGCTGGTCAGCACCTGGCTGCACAGCATGAGCAGGAAGTTGCCGGGCACTTCGCGGCAGGCGTCGTCGGAAATATCCGTGCAGACGCGCGCATCTTCTTCGTTGGCGACCAGCGAATAAAATCGTTCGGAGGTGTTGCGCAACATGCCGGTACTCCGTTCAACCCGTTATCCAGTGAGCAAGGCAAACGCAGCCTGACCGCGTGGCGGTTTTGCTGATAAACGCCGGGCGGTGTCTGGCAGAGCAGCCGCCCGGTGACACGTTACGTCTCAGAGGCCGAGGTTATCCAGCACTTTCAGCGTCGGGGCGGCCTGGTTCATGGTATAAAAATGCAGCCCCGGCGCGCCCATGGCAAGCAAACGCTCGCACAAACGGGTGACGATTTCGGTACCGAAAGCCCGCACGGCGACTTCGTCATCTTTCAGGTCATTCAGCTTGCTCGCCAGCCAGCGCGGGATGTCAGCACCGCAGGTATTGGAAAAGCGGATCAGGTTGGCCACGTTCAGAATCGGCATGATGCCGGGATACACCGGCGCATCACAACCCTGCTTCTGAAGCGCGTCCATAAAGAAGCCGTATGCATCGGCGTTATAAAAATACTGCGTCAGCCCGGCATTGGCGCCTGCGTCGATCTTGCGTTTGAAGTGGGCAATATCGTCGGCGAAGCTGCGTGCCTGCGGGTGCATTTCCGGGTAGGCGGCCACTTCCAGAGTGAAATGATCGCCACTCACTTCGCGAATCAGCCGTACCAGATCGTCGGCGTATTTCAATTCGCCCTGGGCATAGCCCATGCCGGAGGGGAGATCACCGCGTAGTGCCACGATACGGGTTACGCCGCTGTCGCGGTAGCCGTTGATCAGCTTCACCAGTTCTTCGCGCCCTTCGCCGATGCAGCTCAGGTGTGGCGCGGTATCCGCGTGGTGCTCGCGCAGCTGTGCCACGGTGTTAAGGGTATTGTCGCGGGTGGAGCCACCGGCGCCATAAGTGCAGGAAAAAAACGCGGGCTTGCGCGCCAGCAGCTGCTGCTGCACACCCAGCAGTTTTTCCAGCCCTTCACTGGTTTTGGGCGGGAAAAACTCGAAACTTATACGTTTGGCTGTCATGTAATTATCTCATCATCCGGCAGGGTGGGTTGTGGGGCGCGCCGCGCCCCGAACCGGCCTTGCTCAGTAACGATAATGCTCCGGCTTGAAGGGGCCGTCCGCGCTCACGCCGATGTAGTCGGCCTGAGTCTCGGTGAGGCGCGTGATCACGCCGCCAAAGCCCTGCACCATGTAACGCGCCACTTCTTCATCCAGTTGCTTGGGCAGCACTTCCACCTTGAGCATTTGCGCTTTTTCCTGTTCGCTTCGGTTGGCATAGCCTTGTTCGAACAGATACATCTGCGCCAGCACCTGGTTGGCGAAGGAGCCATCCATGATGCGGCTCGGGTGCCCGGTGGCATTGCCCAGGTTGACCAGCCGGCCTTCGGACAGCAGCAACAGGAAATCGCCTTGCTGTTTATTGCGCCAGACGCGGTGCACCTGCGGCTTGACCTCTTCCCACTCCCAGTTGCTGCGCATCCAGGCGGTGTCGATCTCGTTGTCGAAGTGGCCGATATTGCTGACCACACAGCCGGGTTTGAGTGCTTGCAGCATATTGGCATCGCACACGTTCACGTTGCCGGTGGTGGTGACGACCACGTCAATCTGGCCGAGCAGCTCGCGATCGAGGCTGTCCGGCTTGCCGGTGTTGATGCCGTCGATGTAAGGGCTCACCACTTCGTAGCCATCCATGCAGGCTTGCATGGCGCAGATCGGATCAATCTCGGTGACGCGCACGATCATGCCTTCCTGGCGCAGCGATTGCGCCGAGCCCTTGCCCACATCGCCGTAGCCGATCACCAGCGCTTTCTTGCCGGAAAGCAGATGGTCGGTGCCGCGCTTGATGGCATCGTTGAGGGAGTGGCGGCAGCCGTACTTGTTGTCGTTCTTGGATTTGGTGACCGAATCGTTCACGTTCACCGCCGGCACTTTCAATGTGCCTGCCTTGAGCATTTCATAAAGACGATGCACGCCGGTGGTGGTTTCTTCGGTGATGCCGTGAATCTTCTCCAGCATTTCCGGATAGTTGTCGTGAATGTGCGCGGTCAGATCACCGCCGTCATCCAGAATCATGTTGGCATCCCACAGCTTGCCATCGGCATCACGGCAGGTTTGCTCGATACACCAGATATACTCTTCTTCGGTTTCGCCTTTCCAGGCAAATACCGGCACGCCGGCGGCAGCCATGGCGGCGGCGGCATGATCCTGGGTGGAGAAAATATTGCAGCTCGACCAGCGCACCTCGGCACCCAGCGCGCGCAGGGTTTCGATCAGCACAGCGGTCTGGATGGTCATGTGGATGCAGCCGATGATGCGAGCATCCTTGAGTGGCTGCGTTGCGCGATATTTCTCGCGGATGGCCATCAGTGCGGGCATTTCTGTTTCAGCAATTTCGATTTCCATGCGGCCCCAATCGGCCAGTGAAATATCGGCAACCTTGTAATCAGCGGTGGGCGTGGTCTTGGCGTTCATGGTTCCTCCGTTGCAGGTCGGGCGTCAAAAAAAGCGGACGCCGGACGCTTAAGGTGTACAGGCGCAGCGAGGCGCCTGAATAAAATCCGGCTAAAGGAGCCGAGCGTATTCGTCGAGCTGTGCCCGGCCACCGCGCCGTGCATTGATCGCAGTGGCCGGGAGTGCTGTCAGATGCCGGCGTCAGCTTTCAGGGCCTCGGCTTTGTCGGTTCTTTCCCAGGTAAAGCCGTCGCCTTCCCGGCCGAAGTGGCCGTAGGCGGCGGTGGCGCGGTAGATCGGCCGGCGCAGATCAAGCATCTCGATCAGGCCGCGTGGGCGCAGGTCGAAATGTTTGCGCACCAGCTCCACGATCAGATCATCGGCAATCTTGCTGGTGCCGAATGTGTTGACCGAGATCGAGGTCGGCTCGGCCACACCGATGGCGTAGCTCACCTGAATTTCACACTTGGCAGCCAGGCCGGCGGCGACAATGTTCTTTGCCACGTAGCGGCCAGCGTACGCGGCAGAGCGATCCACTTTCGTCGGATCCTTGCCGGAAAAAGCACCACCGCCGTGGCGCGCCATGCCGCCATAGGTATCCACGATAATCTTGCGCCCGGTCAGCCCACAATCACCCATGGGGCCGCCAATGATGAACTGGCCGGTCGGGTTGATATGGAAGCGTGTTTTTTCATGCAGCCATTCTTTCGGCAGCACCGGCAGCAGGATTTCATCCATCACCGCATCGCGTAGCGTTGCCTGGTCGATATCCGGCGCGTGCTGGGTGGAGAGCACCACCGCATCAATGGCGACCGGCTTGCCATGCTCATAACGCAGCGTCACCTGGCTTTTGGCATCCGGCCGCAGCCACGGCAGCACGCCGTTCTTGCGCAGCGTCGCCTGCCGCTCCACCAGACGGTGGGAATAGAAAATCGGCGCGGGCATCAGCGTGTCGGTTTCGTTGGTGGCATAGCCGAACATCAGGCCCTGATCGCCGGCACCGATTTCCTTGTCTTCCTTGGCATCGACGCCCATGGCGATATCCGGGCTTTGCTTGCCGATGGCGTTGAGCACGGCACAGCTGGCGCCGTCGAAACCGACATCGGAGCTGTCGTAGCCGATATCCAGAATGACGCCGCGCACGACATCTTCCAGATCCACATAAGTGGAAGTGGTCACCTCACCGGCAACCACGGCCATACCGGTCTTCACCAGGGTTTCCACCGCAACGCGCGCGTGCGGATCATCCTTGATGATGGCGTCGAGCACGGCATCCGAGATCTGATCGGCCATTTTGTCCGGGTGGCCTTCGGAGACGGATTCCGAGGTAAAAATGGAATATTCGCTCATTACGTTGGTGGCTCTCTGGTTGAAGGTTCAAGTTAACGGGTTGCGTTGTCGTCCTGGTGCACAAAGGTGCAAGCCTGCACCTGAAAACCATTGCGCTGGGCCAGAAACTGGATCTCCAGCAGCGTCAGCCCGGCGCGCTGCGCCCAGCCGTGAAGCTCCTCTTCATCAAAGCCGAGCCACTGATCGCCGCAGCGATCCCGTGCCCAGCCCTGATCGTGCCGGCACAGCTCGGTGATCAGTAACACCCCGCCCCGGCGCAACCGGCGGGCGGCGGTGATGAAACATTCGGCCGGGCTGGGCAAGTGGTGCAACACCATGTTCAGCACGACGGCATCAAATTGCCGTGGCGGCGCGGCTTGCGGCCAGTCGCCAGCGATCAGCTGCACGTTGCTTGCCGCAGCCGCCTGCATCCGCTGGCGCGCTCTGGCGCGCATGGCATCGCTGCTTTCCAGGCCGGTGACGCGCTTGAACTGCCGCGCCAGCTGGAGCAGAAAACGGCCATCGCCCGGCCCGATCTCCAGTGCGGCCTCGCCGCCACCCGGCAATGCGCGGGCCAACAGCTCTGCTGCCAGATCGCCGTATTGCTCATAATCGGCGATCAGGTCGTCATGTTCTTCAAACTCGCCGGCATTGCGCTCAAAGAACGCCCTGCTCTGCGCCGCCCGCTGTGCCTCTACCTGCGCCAGCCTGGCCGCCACCTCGGGCGCCAGATCCTGTGCATCCAGCCGCGCCAGCAGGGCGCGGTGCAAGGTGCCGCTGGTGGCGTGCGGCCCCGGCAACTGGCGCCGATAAAAGATCGTGTTGCCCTCGCGCCGCTGCTCCACCAGGCCGGCTTTCGTCAGCACCTTGAGATGATGGCTCATGCCGGACTGGCGCATATCCAGTATTTCCGCCAGCTCCAGCACGGCGAAGCTGCTGTAACCGAGCACCTGTAATGCTTGCAGGCGCAGTGGATCGCCAGCGGCCTTCAACAGCGCCGCCATCGTT
The DNA here is from genome assembly GCF_023051175.1 of Alcanivorax quisquiliarum. GTDB lineage: Bacteria > Pseudomonadota > Gammaproteobacteria > Pseudomonadales > Alcanivoracaceae > Isoalcanivorax > Isoalcanivorax quisquiliarum. Next base: position 422,319 of record NZ_JALKII010000002.1, read on the forward strand.
TCCAGCTCGGTCTGGGTGGCGGCGGGCGCCTGCTCTGGCATCGTCATAAGCGAGGGAGTGTAGGGGATTGCCCTATCTATATCAAAACTTTTTGATATAGATTGTCGGCGAAGTGCTGGGCGGCACAAACCTGGGGGGCTGGAGGCGGGGCGCGCCGGCAGAAACCTCGTCAATATCGGGCTGGGGCTCAGACGGGGCAGGCAGTGGAGCGAGACAGGCGTGTCGGATCAGATCGGAGCGCGGTGCCGGCAGATCAGCGAATGTGTGAGAGGCTGCCTGACATGGCCGGAGGGCCAAGAGAACCATATAAACATCGAGGCGCCGCAGGTCGTGGCCGAGCGCGTGGGCCTGGGTCGGGCAGTGGGGCGGAGCAAGGGAAGGCCGAGGGAAGATCGAGCGAGATCGAGACAACGCAGGCAGGGGCCGGCAGCTGCCGGCCCCGCAGGGCGATCAGAAGTTGAACCGCGCACCGAATTCAATAATTACGCCATCCGCTTCGGTAGGCACCGAGATGCCGCCGACGAGGGAAATTTTGTCACTGGCGAGATAGTTGCCTTCCAGAATGAACAGCAGCTCATTGTCGTCATCCACTTCAGCCGCGACAGCCTTTTCGTAGACTTCCGGCATATAGCGGATCGCGCCACGCAGCTCCAGCACGTCGCTCAGCGCCATGCGGGCACCGCCTTCCAGCACCGGGTTGATGCCGTCGGCGCTGTCACCCAGGCCAAGCTGGCCGTACAGGTGCAGGCTGTCCATCGGCGCGATAAAGCCCAGGCTGGCGTTGCGGAAATCAAAGACGCCGCCGTCTTCGGCCGCCACATACAGGCTGTCGTTGATGCGGTAGGAGCCCTTGATCTGCCATTTATGCACCTTCGCATCTGTGGCCACCTGGTAGGTGCCCTGGACGTATGTGTAATTGATTTCCGCCAGAGAGACTGCGGGCAGGGCCAGGCAGGCCGCCGCGATAACAGAACGAAGTTTCATCCGAAAGATCCTTGTAAGTCAGCGAGAGGCGTCCCCTTGACGCCCGCGTATTGTTATTACAGTTTCCTGACAATGCAGGCCGCGAGGATACTAGCGCAGAGCGGCTTTAGCCGGGTAGAGCGGTTTTGGGGAGCGGTTCTCATTTTTTGATGCTGCTGTCGTCAGGCGTCGGAAAAGCCTCGCCGGCAGCGGATTTTGCAGTCCGCCGGTTACCGTAGGCGCCCGGTTTGCGCATAATGCACCGCTGCCGAATTGCTGTTTGCCGAGCTGTCTGAAGCCATGCTGCCTTTGCGTTTGTTGTTGCTCCTCCCGCTGTTTCTCTCATTGCCTGCTGTGGCCGATTCCGTCTGGCTGACCAACGGCGATCGGCTGACCGGGCAGGTGCGCCTGTACGATGGCGGCACACTATTGCTGGAAACGGATTACGGCGGGCTGGTGCGCATCAGCGGCAAATCCGTCGCCACACTGGAAACGCGCTCGGTGATGCTGGTGCGGCCACATCGGTTGCAAGGTAGCCGCGTTTATGCCCAGCTGCGACCGGCCACGCCGGGGCATGTTTATCTGATCTACAACGGCGAAACCCGGCTGGTGAGATTGACGGACATTCGCCAGATTCTGCCACGGCGGCAATTTCTGGAAGAGTGGATCTGGCGCGGCAGCATTGATTTTTCAGTGGATATCCAGCGCGGTGATACGGATATCGATGATCACGATATCGCCGTCACCACGGATTTTCGCCATGGCGACTGGCGCCATAACCTGCGCGGCGAATATAACCGCGAATACAAGGACGATGTGCGCTCGGTGGATAACTGGCATACCCAGTATGCGCTGGATTATTTCATCGACGAAAAATGGTTCTGGCAGGGGCGCCTTCAATATCGCCGGGATGATATCGAAGAGATCGCCCGGCGCCGCTCCATTGGTAGCGGCCCCGGTTACCAGTTCTGGGATAACGAGCTGGGTGCGCTATCGCTCACCTCACTGCTGAACCGCGATGATTTCGACTATGCCGATGGCGGCGCGGCGCGCACCTATACGGTGGCGATGAAGTGGGATTACAACCGCTTTCTGGTGGGCAAGGCGATCGAAGTGTTCAGCAGCGGCGAGGTGGGCCTGCCACTGTCGAGCAGTGTTTCGGAAAAGCTTGATGCACAAATCGGCCTGCGCTATCGGCTGACCAGCTGGGCGTCGTTCAGCACGCGCATCGAATGGGATCGCGTTACCGGCGACGATGGCCGCATCAGCCTGCGGCGCTACATCATGAGCCTGGGAGTGAACTGGTAAGCGGCGCCGGCGCTGCGACGGGAGCGCTGGCGCTCAGGTGCTGCATGACAAACGCGGCGATGGCAGCACGCGCCTCACGCGCTTCCGGGATCGGCATCACCGGCCACACATGCACCATTTCCGCCTCCTCCATCAGCGTCACCTCGCCGCCTGCGGCTTGCACACCCTCCACCAGCCGCATGGCATCCGGCCACAGCACATCGCGGCCAGCGGCCAGCACCAGCATCGGCGGCAAATCTGTCAGCCCGCACAGCAACGGATTCAGGCTCGGATCGTCCGGGTCGCGGGTGCCGGCCACCACGCGACTGACGGCAGGCAGGCCGCTGAGTGCCAGCATCGGATCGCGGGCATCCAGCGGGCGCGAGCGCGGATCGCCGAACGTGATATCCAGGCAGGGGCTGATCAGCACCAGCGCGGCCGGCTGGGGCTGGCCGGCGTCACGCAGCGTTTGTGCCAGCCGTAACGCCAGCAGCGTGCCGGCGGAATCCGCCACAACGATCGGCGGCTGGCGGGCGTAACGCTGCGTCCAGAGCGCTTCGACAAAATCGATGATGTCGTCCAGCTGCTGTTCCGGCGCCAACGGGTAAAGCGCCACATCGCAGCTGCTTTGCGTGCGCTGCGCCAGCTCGCTGATCAGCCGCCAGTGATGGGGCGTGATCGGATTGACGAAGGCGCCGCCGTGCAGATAAAGCAGCGGCGCGGGCTGCCGTGCCTCCCCGGCCGGCACATGCACAATATCGCGCCCGCGAAAGCTGGAAATCTGCGCGCCCGCAGGCGGTGCACCAGGGCGCCGGCGCCGGCGCAACAGCACCTCGCCATCCAGCGGCGGCATGTAACGCTGCTTCATGCCCATCACCGGCATGATCAGGTCAAACAGCAGCCGCGCCCGTATGGATGCCATCGCACTTCTCCTTGCTGCCCTTGCCTGCCTCGAAAAAACCGAGAAAGAAGCCCCAACCTTAACGCAACGGCAGCTGGGGCGACCACTGTCAGCAGGGTGCCAGCAGTTGCTCGCCTCAGCCGGCTTCAGGATCGTGGCCCCCGGCCGCCGCATCCAGTGCGGCCAGCGCCTGCTCCAGATTGGCGCGCGCCTGCGCCTCGTGAGTAGCGCGAAAGGCGGCGGTGTTATAGATGAAGGGCCGGGCAAGAAAAGAGGCCAGCAGCTCGCGCCGCTTGTGCAAATACAGTGGCTCGGGCACCCACTGATATTCGGCACGGATCTGCCGATTGCTCTCCTCGAAACGGGCCGGCTCGGCGCCAAGAATAGCAAGGTCGATATCCACCAGCAGTTGCTCATCCGCCTGCTGCGCCAAGTTATGGTGCCGGGTCACCATGATCAGCCGATACACCGCCTCCTGCGCCGCTGCGCTGGCACCGGCCTCCGCCAGCGCCTGGCGCGCCCATTCTGCACTGCGCTGCTCGTTATCCTGCCGCGTGGTGTCGTACACGGCATCGTGGAACCACAGCGCAAACAACAGCTGGCCCACATCCGGTGCCAGCGCACGGTGCGCCCGTGCCAGCGCCAGGCACTCGGCCAGGTGCTGCTGATTGTGGTAGGCGCGATGCGGCTCGGCGTAGGCGGCCAGCAGCGCGTCACGCAAGGCTGGCGGTGCGTTGATGCCGCTCTCGGTCACCGCTTCGTGCCAGGTGTTTTCAAGCAATGCGTTGCCGTTCATGGCGTGTCTTCCTCGCGATGCATAGCGGCCGAGTGGTCGAAAGCGCCCGGCGTCCATCGCTTGAGGGTCGCCCATCGGGCGGTGCGCAGGCAACTGTGTTTGGCGATGCGGGAGCCGCTTAATGGCTGATGCCCTGCGTCCGAATCAGCCAATGCCTATACCGAACGTCAGTGGCGGTCTCTACTCTGGCGGGTCTGGTCTGGCTGCGTCGCTACGCGTTTAACGAAAGACGTCATGGTCGGTCTGCGGAGCTGGCTCATTCCTTCTGATCCGCTGGCATGGCTCGGGCAGATAGAGTAGCGAGCATTAACCAAGCTGCCAAAATAAACCTAGGGCGGTGTAGGCGACTGAATTTGACCGGGTTTGACGATTAATGGCCGGAAACCAGAAGATTTGCACAAGTTTGGCCGGGAACGCGCCGGTGCGGTCAGTTTTACGCCGTTTGCCGCATTTGCGGCCATTTTTCGGCGCACCCGGCCAAATTTCCTCGCGTCTCGCGTCACGCCGAGCTTGATCCGGCATCTCCGGCTACAGTTCGGCTACCGCAGCCGGCAACAGCAAAGAGCGCGACGCCATCGGCAGGTGGCCCGGATCAACTCCGGGGCGGCGTTGGCCTGGTTATTGTGCCCGGCGTCCCGTATGGGGCATGAACGCCCCGCGTCTGCCTCTGCCGCGCCTACAATAACGCGATTTCGCCATACGTAGCCCCGCCACATTTGCCGCCAACTCCCGGCTAGGCGACAATACCGCCCCTTTATACCGGCGCCCACTTTCATGTGGGCGCTGCTGTTGATTCCCCAGGTCTCAGGAGAACGCCCCATGTCCGCCCATTCGCTGGCTTCACGCGAACTCGCCAATGCCATTCGTGCTCTGAGCATGGATGCCGTGCAGCAAGCCAATTCCGGCCATCCGGGGGCGCCGATGGGGATGGCTGATATCGCCGAAGTGCTGTGGCGGGGTTTTCTGAAGCATAACCCGGCCAACCCGGACTGGCCGAACCGTGACCGGTTCGTGCTCTCTAACGGCCACGGCTCGATGCTGCTTTACAGCCTGTTGCATCTCACCGGCTACAGCCTTTCCCTGGATGATCTGAAAAACTTCCGGCAGCTGCACAGCCCCACCGCTGGCCACCCGGAATATGAAGAGTGTGTGGGTGTGGAAACCACCACTGGCCCGCTCGGGCAGGGCATCGCCAATGCGGTCGGCATGGCGCTGGCAGAGAAGATGCTGGCGAGCCGCTTCAACCGGGATGGTTTCCCGGTGATCGATCATTATACCTACTGCTTCCTGGGCGATGGCTGCATGATGGAGGGCATCTCCCATGAAGCCTGCTCCCTTGCCGGCACTATGGGCCTGGGCAAGCTGATTGCGTTCTACGACGACAACGGCATCTCCATTGATGGCGAAGTGGATGGCTGGTTCACCGACGATACGGTGGAGCGCTTCCGCGCCTACGGCTGGCATGTGATTCCGAATGTGAACGGCCACGACGCGCTGGAAATCCAGGCAGCGGTGGAGAATGCCCGCAAGAACACCGATCAGCCGACGCTGATCTGCTGCAAGACCGTGATCGGCTTCGGCTCACCGAACAAGCAGGGCAAGGAAGACAGCCACGGCGCGCCGCTGGGGCTGGAAGAAATCGCCCTGGCCCGCCAGGAGCTGGGCTGGCCGCACGGCCCCTTCGAGATCCCGGAGCATATCTATGCCGCATGGGATGGCCGCGATGCGGGTGCTCGCGAAGAAGCGAAGTGGAACGAGCTGCTGCAAGCCTATGCGCAGGCGCACCCGGAACTGGGCGCTGAACTTCAGCGCCGCTTCAGTGGCGAGCTGCCGGCTGATTTCAGCGCCCGGGCGGATGCCTATATTCGCCAGTGCCAGGAAAAGATGGAAAAAGTGGCCACGCGCAAGGCCAGCCAGAACGCGCTGGACGCCTACGGCCCGTTGGTGCCGGAGCTGGTCGGCGGTTCGGCTGACCTCGGCGGCTCCAACAATACGGTCTGGAAAGGCTGCCAGGCGATCACAGCGGCAGATGCTGGCGGCAACTATATTCACTACGGCGTGCGTGAATTCGGCATGACCGCGATCATGAACGGTATGCAGCTGCACGGCGGCCTGCGCCCCTATGGCGGCACCTTTCTGATGTTCATGGAATATGCCCGCAACGCGGTGCGTATGGCGGCGCTGATGAAGCAGCCGACCATTCTGGTGTACACCCACGACTCCATCGGCTTGGGCGAAGATGGCCCCACGCACCAGCCCGTGGAGCAGATTGCCAACCTGCGGCTGACGCCGAATGTGAGCACCTGGCGCCCCTGCGATACGGTGGAATCCGCAGTGGCCTGGAAAGCCGCCATCGAGCGCAAGGATGGCCCCACTGCGCTGATTTTCAGCCGCCAGAATCTGCCATGCATGGCCCGTGACGAAGCGACGCTCGCCAATGTGGCACGCGGTGGTTATGTGCTGCACCAGACCGGCACCGGCACGCCGGAAGCGATCATCATTGCCACCGGCTCGGAAGTGGAGCTGGCCATGGAAGCGGCGACGGCGCTCGGCGAGCAGGGCCGCAATGTGCGCGTTGTGTCGCTGCCTTGCGTCGATCTTTTCCTGGCGCAGGATGCGGATTATCAGGAGCAGGTGTTGCCCGGCAGCGTGCGCCAGCGGGTTGCCGTCGAGGCAGGTATTGCCGATTACTGGTATCGCTTCGTGGGCCTGGATGGCCGCATTGTCGGCATGCGCAGCTTTGGTGCCTCGGCGCCGGCAGGCGAGCTGTTCAAGCACTTTGGTATTACGGCTGAGGCGGTTCGGCAGGCAGTTGCCGAGCTGATCGGCTAGCCCTTTGGATGACACCATGCGCGTTGCGCTGAACGGTTATGGTCGTATCGGCCGCTCTTTTGTCCGGGCGTTGCTCGGGCGTGAAGCGAGCGGTTGGCGGGCGCCGTTCTCGCTGGTGGCGATAAATGATCTCGGCAGCCCCGAGGATCTGCTTTACCTGAGCCGCTACGACAGCACCCATGGGCCGTGCCCGGTGCCGGTGGCGCTGGAAGACGGCCCGCAACTGGTGCTGGGGCGGCACCGCGCCAGAGTACTGGCGGTGGCCGAGCCGGCAGCGCTGCCATGGCAGGCGCTGGAGGCAGGGCTGGTGCTGGAGTGCACCGGCAAGTTTCGCGGCCATGACGAGGCCAGCGCACACCTGGCGGCAGGCGCCAGCCGGGTCATCATGGGGGCGGTGCCGTTTGATCGGGCCGATGCCATGCTGGTGTATGGTATCAACCACGAACAATTGCAGCCCTGCCAGCGGGTGTTATCGACCGCCTCCTGCACCACGCACGCGATTGCGCCGTTGTTGTCGGTGCTCGACGATGCGTTCGGGGTGGAGCAGGTATTGATGAAAGAGGTGCACGCCTACACCTCGGATCAGAGCCTGCTGGATCATGTGCACCGCGACCCGCGCCGGGGCCGGGCGGCGGCGCAGAATATCGTGCCGACCACATCCAGCGCGATCGGCGCCATCCAGCAGATTTTGCCGCGCCTGAAAGGGCGTATCAGCGGCGACTCGATTCGCGTGCCGACGCTGAACGTGGCGATGGTCGATCTGACACTGCGGCTGACGCACACGCCTTCGGTGCCACAGCTCAACGAGCTGTTTGCGCGTCGTGCTGGCGAAGCCTCTTGGTTGATCGGCTACAATGTCGAGCCGCTGGTGAGTGTGGATTTCAATCACCGCAGTGAGTCGGTGATCTTTGATGCAACCCAGACCTGCGTACAAGGCGATATGGTGCGCATTGTCGCCTGGTACGACAACGAATGGGGCTACGCCAACCGGCTGCTGGATCTGGTCAGCTGGATGGCCGAGCAAGGCGCGGCCTGACACACGGCGCTACTCATGCGCGCTCATGCCATGAGCGCTTGGGTCATGAACGCCCATGTCATGAGCGCCGAGGCCATGAACACCGATGTCATGAACGCCGATAGCCAGGCGGTTGGCAGCGATCGAACACGTAAACGCTTTGAGGTGCAAACACGATGTCCATTCTTCGCATGACGGATCTGGACCTGAACGGCAAGCGGGTGCTGATCCGCGAAGATCTCAACGTGCCGGTGAAAGACGGCAAGGTCACCAGTGATGCACGCATCCGCGCTGCGCTGCCGACCCTTCGCCACGCCCTGGAGGCCGGCGCGCGTGTGATGGTGCTCTCGCACCTGGGCCGCCCGGAGGAAGGCGTGTTTGATGAAAGCGCCTCGCTGCAACCGGTTGCCGATCACCTGGCCACACTGCTTGAGCGGCCGGTGCCGCTGGTGCGTGACTGGCTTGACGGTGTGGACGTGGCGCCCGGCGAGCTGGTGCTGTGCGAGAACGTGCGCTTCAACAAGGGCGAGAAAAAAGACGACGAAGCGCTGGCGAAAAAAATGGCCGCGTTGTGCGATGTATTCGTGATGGACGCATTCGGCACCGCGCACCGCGCCCAGGCGTCCACCCACGGTGTGGCACGCTTTGCACCGCTTGCCTGTGCCGGGCCCTTGCTGGCGGCGGAGCTGGATGCACTGGGCAAGGCGCTGCAAGCACCGGCCAAGCCGCTGGTTGCCATTGTCGGCGGCGCCAAGGTGTCGACCAAGCTGGAGGTGCTCGAATCGCTGGCCGAAAAAGTGGATCAGCTGATCGTCGGCGGCGGGATCGCCAACACTTTTCTGGCGGCAGCGGGCAAACAGGTGGGCAAATCCCTGTGCGAGCATGATCTGATTCCTGCGGCGCAGAAAATTGCCGAAAAAGTGCATATTCCGTTGCCGATGGATGTGGTGGTCGCGAGCGAGTTTTCTGCTGATGCGGAAGCGGTCGTGAAAAGTGTCGATGAGGTCGGCGAGAATGACATGATTCTGGATGTCGGCCCGCAGACAGCGCATGTGTTTGCCGCATTGATGAAAGAAGCCGGCACTATCGTATGGAACGGCCCGGTGGGTGTGTTCGAGTTCGATCAGTTTGGCGCCGGCACCGAGGAAATGGCGCAAGCCATCGCCGACAGTAACGCCTTCTCCATCGCGGGCGGTGGCGACACCCTGGCGGCAGTCGATAAATATGGCATTGCCGACAGGATCTCCTACATCTCCACGGGTGGTGGTGCGTTCCTGGAGTTTCTGGAAGGCAAGACGTTACCGGCAGTGGCAGTATTGCAGCAACGGGCAAAAGATTAAGCACGCCAAAGGCCGAGCGGAGCGCGCTTGCGCTCGGCACAAAGCGTATGGATATGGACAATGTACGGCGGCTGTCTAGCCGCCAACGGACGAAGAGGATAACCCCATGGCATTGATCAGCCTGCGTCAGTTGCTGGATCACGCCGCCGAATACGGCTACGGCGTGCCGGCATTCAACGTCAACAACCTGGAGCAGATGCGCGCCATCATGGAGGCGGCGGATGAAACCGATTCGCCCGTGATCGTGCAAGCCTCTGCCGGCGCACGCAAATATGCCGGGGCGCCCTTCCTGCGCCACCTGATTCTGGCGGCCATTGAAGAATTTCCGCATATTCCGGTGGTCATGCATCAGGATCACGGCACCAGCCCGGCGGTGTGCCAGCGCTCGATCCAGCTGGGCTTCTCGTCCGTGATGATGGATGGCTCGCTGGGCGAAGACGGCAAGACGCCGATGGATTACGACTACAACGTGAAAGTCACCCAGACCGTGGTGGCCATGGCGCATGCCTGTGGCGTCTCGGTGGAAGGCGAGCTGGGTTGCCTGGGCTCACTTGAAACCGGGCAGGCGGGTGAAGAAGACGGCATCGGCGCCGAGGGCACATTGGATCTGGAGCAGATGCTGACCGACCCGGAAGAAGCTGCCGATTTCGTCAAAGCCACCAAAGTAGACGCCCTGGCAATTGCCATCGGTACCAGCCACGGCGCCTACAAATTTACCCGACCGCCCACTGGCGACATCCTTGCCATTGATCGCATCAAAGCGATTCACGAGCGCATCCCGGATACCCACCTGGTGATGCATGGCTCCTCCTCGGTGCCGCAGGAGTGGCTGAAAGTCATCAACGAATTCGGTGGCGAGATTCCGGAGACCTACGGCGTGCCGGTGGAAGAGATTCAGGAAGGCATCAAGTATGGCGTGCGCAAGGTCAATATTGATACCGACCTGCGCCTGGCCAGCACCGGCGCTATCCGCCGCTTCCTGGCGCAAAACCGTTCCGAGTTCGATCCGCGCAAATATCTGGCCGTCTCCACCCAGGCCATGAAAGAAATCTGCCTGGCGCGTTACGAAGCCTTCGGCACTGCCGGGCAAGCGAGCAAGATCAAACCGGTTTCGCTGGAAGAAATGTTCAAACGCTACGAAAAAGGCGAACTCGACCCTCGCGTCGCCTGAGATCCTGCCCCGCTTCACCGGAGATGCAGGGGCCAGGCGGGCTTGGTGTGAAAGCCAGAGTTTGCTGCCATCATCGCCCCCTCTCCCCAACCCCTCTCCCACAAGGGGAGAGGGGCTATTTCATCCGACCTTGAGCCAATCTGAAAAGCGGGGAGCGGGTGATCTCGCTCTTCTATGCCTGCCGGGTTGCCGGCCGCCTCTCGGGCTTTTGCTGTTTTGACCTGTCACGTTCGGCTACCGCGCCTGCGCTCGCGTGGGTATGCTATTGGCCATGAATCAGCCACCTTTTGATGCGCATACTATCCAGCGGGCCTGGCAGCCCCTTGATTGGAAAACACCGCAGGAGATCAGCGGTGAGGCGCGTCGTTATGCTGATTTTTACGGCATAGGATTTGCTGATCGTTTTCCCGGCCTGTTGCACGGCTTCGGTTATTTCGAAGCGGCGGGGCACGATATTGCCATTCATGCCTGGCGGCCGGCTGCGCCCCGCGGGACGGTGCTGGTGCTGCATGGTTATTTTGATCATGTGGGCCTTTATCGGCATGTGATCGAGCATTTGCTGAAGCTGGGTTATGCGGTGCTGGCTTACGATTTACCTGGGCATGGTTTGTCATCGGGGCCGCGTGCCGCCATCGACAATTTTCTTGTCTATCGCGAAGTGCTGACGCAGTGCCTTGCGCGGCAGGAAAATAATTTTCCCAAGCCCTGGCACGCGCTTGCGCAAAGCACGGGCGGCGCGATCATCATGGATTATCTGCTCAGTGCCGGTGGCAGCAATGAGCAGGCACCGTTCGAGAAAGTGATTCTGCTGGCGCCGCTGGTGCGGCCGATGGGGTGGCGCTCCGGCCGTGTGCTGCATAGCCTGGTGAGCCCGTTTCGTGATTATATCCGGCGCGTGTTCACGGTGAATTCGAGTGACCCGGATTTTCTGCATTTTCTCGAACATCTCGACCCGCTCCAGCATCACCAGTTGTCGGCCCGCTGGGTCGGGGCGCTGAAAAAGTGGATTCCCGGCTTCGAGCGTGCAGCCTCGGTGCGCATCAGCCCGGTGATCATTCAGGGCGATATGGACGAAACCGTCGACTGGCGCCATAACCTGTCCATTATCGAGGACAAATTCAGCGAGCCCGAGATTCATATCCTCAAGGGTGCGCGCCACCAGCTCGCCAATGAACACCGCGATTTTCGTGAGCAGATCAACCGCATTCTGGACAGGCACCTGGCCTGAGCCGCTTCGATTTTCGAATCTTTTACGCTGCCTGCTCCGCTCGCCTGACGGCGTTCCAGTATTGTGATGAGGAAAGCGTCAGAATATCGGAGGACAGCGCTGGAGGGGCTATGAACTCGATACATATGAAGCGGGCCTGCGCAGTAGCCATGCTGCCGCTGCTTGCGGCGCTGGCCGGGCCAGTGCTGGCGGCTGGCGATACCGGTGAAACAGCCGAGCAGGCGCGGGAGCGCGAAGCACGCGAAGAGCGCGTGCACGCCGCGCTGGTGGCGGCGGATGAGCGTATCCGTTCACCGGAAGCGCGGGAGGAAATCGCTGAGCGTGGCTTTGCTATCCGGCTGCAAGTAGCACAGCGCAATCTGGGCTCGCATATCGAAGACCCGGATGCGGGCTACGATCAACGCTCCCGCCGAGGCATTCATCAGCAGGAAGTGGAAAAAGGCCAGGGGCCGGCGGGCAATGTCTGATCGGCACTGATTTTTTTAATTGAAAGGACGGACCTGACAATGAAAACGTGGATGATACTGGCTGGTGCCGCAGGTGCACTGGCGCTGACGCCGGGCGTGCAAGCACAGGAAGCGCGGCCCTATTTTGGTGTGCAATACAATTATGTTGAGCTGGACGCCGGTGGCGAGGCCAAGCTGGATGCGTTAACCGGCCGGCTTGGCCTGGGGTTCAATCCGTATTTGTCGGGCGAGCTGCGCCTGGGGCTTGGTTTTGGCAGTGATCGGGTGCGCGGCACCAAGGTGGAGCTGGATCATTATTACGGTGCTTATGTGCGGCTGGCGATGCCCACCAACACACAGCTGACACCTTATCTGCTGGGCGGTTATACCCGCGTGAAAACTGATCCGCAGCTGCGTTCCAGCTCGCGTGATGATTTCGGCTACGGTGTGGGTGTGGATCTGAGCCTGGATCACGCGCTTGCCCTGAATCTGGAATATGCGCGCTTGCTGGATGCCAGCCGGGTCGATATGGATGCCTTGTCGCTGGGCTTTACCTACTCGTTCTGACAAGTAACGCAATAGTAGCTTGCCGGGCAAAGCAGACCGACTTTCCAGCTCGCAAGACGGCAGCGGTACGGCGTGGGCGTGGCCCTGAGCCCGGATCAAGCGCTTGCCCGGAATCTGGAATGTGCACCTTCGCTCGGTGCCCTTCGGGTTGATATGGATATCCTGTCACTGCGTTTCTGACGAGTAACAGATTGCCGGTGAGAGGGCTGGAAAGTCCGAATAAGCAGGTTGATCCGGCAGAGAGCCAGGGCAACTGGCAGAGCCGGCAGCAGGCCAGATTGGTCGAGAAACGGCGCAACGGCTGCCGGGCCGCTGCGCCCGTTTGTTTAATCCCAGCTGATCGGTGCTTCCGATGAGCCGGGTGTCATGGGGCGGCCGGGGCGGTTGCTCTGGCCGCTGTCGGCGGGCATATCGCGCAGCACCGTTTGTGCATTCAGGCTGTTGCGATCTCCCTCCACCAGCTCCGCAACGGCGTAGCCATGCTGCACACTGGCGATGCGCAACGTCGCCAGCGCCGGTGTCTCCAGCCGGATCGGCAGGCCGGTGTCCGGGTCTTGCATCTCGCCCTGGAGCTGATGGGCGCTCAGCTGCTGGCCCACGGCAAGGCGGCCGCTGCCCTGCGTCACATAAACCTGCTCGCCTGCCACGCTCAGTACGCGCACCGGATACAGCGCATCGAGCACTTCGCCGGTCAGTGCGCGAGCGACATCCGGGTACAGGAATTCGCCGATCCGCTCGGGCTCGCGATCCGGGTCGATATCCGCGTCGCGCAATTTGCTGCGCAGCGCGCCGGGGCTTTCCTGGTAAGTGAAGGTGCCGGCACGCAGCACGCCGCCGGTGGCGGTTTCCAGCAGCCGATATTGCACGCGCACCACTGGCTCCAGCGTGTTGAACTGCGCGCCGTAGTAGCTGCGGCCGGGGCGGCCAAGCTGGAAGGATTCGATATCACCAACCAGCACCAGATCGGCGCCTTGCTGGCGGCCCACGCGCACTTGCTCCTGCGGTTGCAGGCTGCTGGCGCTGATGGCGCGCTCGCCGGCGACGTCGGCGCTGAAATCACGATCCAGCACGCGCAGCCGGCCGCTGTCGGTGAAGCTGTTGACCAGTGCGTTGCGTAACTGGGCTCGCACTTCCGCAGGGGGGATCGGGCGGCCGAGATCATAGCTGCTGCCGCTGGTGCGGAGCGTGCCGATGGCCACGGAGGGCAGCGCGCTGCGATCCGGGCCGATCTGCTTCGGCGTCAGCAGGCGGGCTTCTACACGTGCTTGCCACAGGGCATCGTTGACCTGAGTGGTTTCCAGAACGCGATATCCGGCAACCGGCGCAAGCGTTGGCAGGCGTGCTTCCGGTTCACTGTGCCAGGCGCCTGTGGCGAGCCGGCCCTGGATAACCCAGTCGTAAGTTTCACGGCGGAAATCGGGGTTGAGCGTCACTGTCACCCCCAGCCCTTGGCGTGCCGCTTCCACCAAGGCATTGGCGACGGCGGTTTGCGGGTCGTGGCCGAAGCCGGTGGCTTCGCGGGTGACGATGTTATCGGCGTTTTCTGCCAAGGCTGGCTGCAATACGCACAGCGAAAGCACGGTGGCGGCCAGGGACGAGATCAGGGAGCGGAACAGCATTTTCATAGTGCTATCCTCAGGCAACGCGGTGGCGCCCGGCAGCGGCTGCCGGGCGCACGCGATTACAGACCAAACAGGCTGCGCGAGCGGGTCTTGCGGATTTCTTTCTCGCTCGACCACTCGATGATGCCGGTTTCCAGGTTCATCATGTTCAGCGTGAATTTGTAGTACACGTCTTTGGTGCGGTTATCGCGTTTGACGATGCTGGTCAGCGCGCCATAGAGCATGAACTCGGCACCGATCTGGCGGCCAAGCGTTACCGCAGTGGCGGGATCGACCATACCGCTCTGGGTCTGGAAATCCATCTGCTGGCGCACGCGATCTACTACCGTCATATCGACGAAGCGAAACTTGCCGGACTGGATCAGCCGGGTGCGAATGCTGTCAGTGACCGATTCGGTATCGATGTGCTCGACGGTGCGGTTCTGCACGCGATCGACAAACACCACCGGGCGGCGCTGCATGGTCATTTGCACCACCGGCGGGAAGGTGAGCAGATCATCGACCATCTGCGAGGCGATCATTTGCAAATCGGTGGAGCCGAAATCTACTGTCACGGTTTCAGTGGCGGTGGCATCGCCATATTGCACACGGGTGCAGCCGCTGATCAGCAGGGCAGTGGCCAGCACGGCCATCATGATTACGCGCATCAACAATCTCCTTGGATTGAACAAGCTCAAAACGGACAAAAAGGGCCACCACCTGATGTCAAAGCGGCTGGCCCGGCATGTTTATTCCTGGCGCAGCCATACTTCAAAGCGGGTTGCGGCAGCGCTGGGCGCTACGCCCTGCAGGCGGAATTCGCCTTTGCCGGGCACACGCTGCGGGCGCCACGGCTCGCCATCGGGCGCGATTTCAAAACCGTTGCGGTCGTACCACCGGAATTTGTATTGGTAGTTCACGCTGAAAGCGGATTTGTTGCGCAGCTGCACCTGCGTGCGGATCACGTCGCCGCTGCTGGCGCGGTTCACTTCCAGCAGCTCGAAGGCGCCGGTCAGGGAGGCGGTGTCGTAGCGCAGCACGGCCAGATCCTCCTCTGGCAGCTGCGCTGGTTTGGTGGCACAGCCAAGCAGCATAAAGGTCAACAAAAAGCTCCATAACAAGGTATGGCGTTTCATCAGGGTTCCTCCAGAACGGGCATGATGGTGATGTGCAACTGGCCCGTGTCGATCACCCGTACCAGGGTCGTGCCGCCTGCGACGACGGGGATTTCCACGTTAGCACTGCCCCCCGGGCCAGACAACGCGAGGCGATGCGTGCCGGGGGCGAGGGTCAGGCGTGCGATCTGTGCGTTCGCCGGCAAGGTCAGCCAGCTGCGCAGGTCGGCACGTTCAGACACCAGGTTGTAGATTTGTGTGGTCAGTGCGCCGAGCAGCCCAAGCTCATCGTTGGCAGCTTTCTGGGCGCTGTATTTGGCGGCGGCGCGTAGCGTCTGCCGCACCAGCATGGCGGGCACCTGCTCGCGTAGCGCTCGTGCGGCCATGCCATCAAAGCGGGCGATCACTTCGGTACGTGCCTGAGTGCCGCTTTCGGTGGTGATCTGCAACGGCCGGGGCACCAGCGTGTCGCCGCTGTAAGTGGGAAAAGACACCGCAAAATAGCCGTGGATGGTGGGAATCGGCAGGCTGATTTCTTCGCGGGGCGGGATATAGCCTTGCTCGTAGGCAACTACCACTTGCCCCTGCGCCCGCTGGCGCCGGCCTCGCTGGCGAGCATCCAGACGCTGGATGTCGGTTCTCAGTTGTACCAGCTGTGGCGCGCTTTCGTAGGCTTTCTTGTAATCGACCAAGGCGTCGTTGTACTGGCCGGTGCCTTCCCGGAAGACACCGGCCAGGTAATAGAAGTAGGGGTTCTGAATGCTGCTGCGAACCAGTGCGGCGGCGCTGTTGAGCCCGGCAAACTGGCCTTCGAAATCGCCAATGCCCGGTGCGCCGCTACTGGCGGCCTCGTCCTCTGCGCGGCCTATTTCCTGCTCATGACGTTGCTCAATGACACGCTGTTCCAGCGTCAGTCGCCGAAACTCGACATTCGCCCCTTCGATATCCTGCTGCTGCCAGTAATTGAGCGCCTGTAATCCATGCACGGCGATGCGCTCGTAATCCTGACCGCGATACGGTAGCGCGTTGTCATTCACCATCAGCGCGCCGAGTCCGCTGCCGGCGCTGCTGGCACGAATGCGGGCCTGTTCGTCCTGTTCGTCGTAAAGGCCGATCACTTCGGCAAACAGTCGCTGACTTTCAGCAGGCTGATCGGCCAGTTGCGCCACCCGGGCGCTTTCTTGCAGATATAGCAGCCGATCCTTGCCGCGAGCGCCTTTTTCCAGCCGCGCCAGCGCGGCATCGCCCTGACCGCTGGCAGCAAGCTGCTTCCAGTGATTGGCCTGGTTGGGATAGGGATTGAATAATGAACTGGTGGCACAGCCGCCCAGCAGCAGTGCACCAACAAGCAGGAGCAGTCGGGTCAGATTATTATTTTGCATGATGAGGCAGTCAGCCGATCCAGCGCTCAAGGTAGCGCCGAACTGGCTGACTGTCGAGGCATCCCTGCTTCGACACATGATCCGCACTCGCTCAGAAAAGGACGCGAGTGCGGATGGTGCCAGGGATGTTGCGCAGTTTTTCCAGCGCCAGCTGGCTGGATTTCGCTTCCAGATCAATCACGACATAGCCGATGGTGGCATTGGTTTGCAGGTACTGCGCGGCAATATTGATGCCGTTTTCGGAGAATACCTGGTTGATCTGGCTGAGCACGCCGGGCACATTCTGGTGAATATGTAGCAGGCGGTGCATGTCCGGGTGGGACGGCAGCGAAACTTCGGGGAAATTCACGGCAGAGAGAGTAGAGCCGTTGTCCGAATAGCGCACCAGCTTCTCGGCGACTTCGCCGCCGATGTTTTCCTGGGCTTCCTGGGTGGAGCCGCCCACATGGGGAGTCAGGATCACGTTGTCGAACTCGCGCAGCGGCGAGACGAATTCGTCGTCGTTGGATTTCGGCTCTTCCGGGAACACATCGATGGCTGCGCCCAGCAGGTGGCCATCACGCAGCGCGGCGCTCAGCGCGTCGATATCCACCACTTTGCCGCGTGCAGCGTTGATCAGGTAACTTTTCGGTTTCATGGCGCGAATCTGCGCTTCGCCGATCATCCAGCGGGTGCTGGGGGTGTCGGGGACGTGCAGGCTGACCACGTCGCTCATGGCCAGCAGCTCATCCAGGCTGTGCACCTGGGTGGCGTTGCCCAATGGCAGCTTGGTGACCACATCATAGAAGTACACGCGCATGCCCATGGCTTCGGCGAGCACGCTGGCCTGAGCGCCGATGTTACCGTAGCCGACAATGCCCAGCTTCTTGCCGCGCACTTCAAAGCTGTCCTTGGCGGATTTGAGCCAGCCGCCCCGATGGCAGGCGGCGTTACGGGCCGGCACACCCCGCATCAGCATGATGGCTTCGGCTACCACCAGCTCGGCCACCGAGCGGGTGTTGGAATAAGGCGCATTGAATACCGGGATACCCCGCTTGAGTGCGGCTTCCAGATCGACCTGGTTGGTGCCGATACAGAAGCAGCCGATGGCCATCAGTTTCTCAGCCGAGGCAATAATTTCTTCGGTGAGCTGGGTGCGCGAGCGGATGCCGACAAAGTGCGCATCGCGGATTTTCTCCTGCAACTCGCTGCCCGTGAGGGCGCCGGGCAACAGTTCCACATTGGTGTAGCCGTGCTGCTTGAACGTCGCCACGGCGGATGCGTGGATGCCTTCCAGCAGCAAAATACGGATCTTGTCCTTCTCAAGAGAAGTTCTGGCCATGACGCAGTCCCGGTAACCTGTAAAGAAAGAGGGGCGCGTATGGTAACATGGCGCGCCCCCGGTTCGGCCAGCCCTGGTGGGGAAAAGCGCCTGTGATGGCGGGCGCGCCGACCAATCGTGAAAAACCGGCCGTGCAAGCCGCTATTGTGAGGCGCCATGCCGGTGCAGCAGGCAGCCGTGCTGGCATAACGCACCCTTTATACATCGCGCCCGACCGCGCAAACCCCGGAGAACGAGAGCAGCCATGACCCAGACCGCCGTTGCCGACCTGTTTCGCCCCCTGCTCGGGGAGCAACGTTGCCTGACCGACGCCGACAGTTGCCAACGCTTCGGGGTGGACTGGACGCGCGCCTGGGCGCCGGCGCCGAGTGTCGTGTTGCTGCCGGAAACCATCGATGAGGTGCAGGAAATTGTGCGCCTGGCCAACGAGCACGATATCGCGCTGGTGCCATCCGGCGGCCGCACCGGGCTTTCCGCTGGCGCGGTGGCGGCCCGTGGCGAGGCCGTGGTGGCGTTCGATCGCATGAACAAGGTGCTCGCCTTCGACCCTTATGACCGCGCCGTCACCGTGCAGCCGGGGGTGATAACCCAGCAGTTGCAGGAGTATGCGGAGCAGCAGGGGCTGTTTTATCCGGTGGATTTTGCCTCGGCCGGGTCCAGCCAGATGGGCGGCAATATCGGCACCAATGCCGGCGGCATCAAGGTGATTCGCTACGGCATGACGCGGGACTGGATCACCGGCTTGAAGGTGGTGACCGGCAAGGGCGATCTGCTCGATCTGAACAAGGGGCTGATCAAGAACGCTACCGGCTACGATTTCCGCCATCTGTTTATCGGCTCGGAAGGTACGCTCGGGTTTATCGTCGAGGCGACCGTGAAGCTCACCCGGCAGCCGAAAGACCTCGCCGTGCTGGTGCTGGGCGTGCCGGGCTTCACTGAAGTCATGAAAGTGCTGCATGCGTTTCAGCAGCAGATTGATCTGACCGCCTTCGAGTTTTTCTCCGACAAGGCGATGGCCCATGTGCTCGCGCACGGGGTGCCGCGTCCGTTTGACACGCAAGCGCCGTTTTACTGCCTGCTGGAGTTCGAGCAGCTGTCCGACGCTGCCGGCGAGCAGGCGCTGGCGCTGTTCGAGCACTGTGTGGAGCAGGGCTGGGTGCTTGATGGCGTGATGAGCCAGTCGCTGGCGCAGCTGGAGCAGCTGTGGCAGCTGCGTGAGCGGATTTCCGAGAGCATTGCGCCGCATACGCCGTACAAGAACGATATTTCTGTCACCGTCAGCAAGGTGCCGGCGTTTGTGCAAGAGGTCGACGAGATCGTGCAGCGCGAGTACCCGGATTTCGAGATCGTCTGGTTTGGCCATATCGGCGACGGCAACATGCACCTGAATATCCTCAAGCCGGCCGCGTTGTCGAAGGAAGAATTCTTCGAGCGCTGCAATAATGTGTCGACGTGGGTATTCGAGATCGTGGAAAAATATAACGGCTCGATTTCTGCCGAGCACGGCGTCGGCATGACAAAGAAGCCCTACCTGCAGTATTCCCGTTCACCGGAAGAGATCGGCTACATGCGCGCCATGAAAGCGCTGTTTGACCCCAACGGCGTGATGAACCCCGGCAAGCTGCTGGATTGAAGAAACGGCAAAGAACGAGCGGCTCGATAGCGGGCCGCTCCCCTGGCCAGGCAAGAGATACCCCTGATATGTACGAGCACAAATGGATTGACGGCAGCGCCGTCGAGCTGCCCGTGGGCAAGGTGGTCTGTGTGGGCCGCAACTACGCCGAGCACGCCCGCGAGCTGGGCAATGATGTGCCGGCCGAGCCGCTGTTGTTCATCAAGCCGGCGACCGCGCTGCGTGATCTGAACGCGCCGGTGATGCTGCCGGTGGGGCGCGGCGAGGTGCACCATGAAGTGGAAATTGTGGTGCTGATCGGCACGCCGCTGACGGATGCGACGCCGCAAGCGGCGCAGGCTGCCATCGCCGGTTACGCGGTAGGGCTCGATCTCACGTTGCGTGAGCTGCAAAGCCGCCTGAAGGAGCGTGGTGAGCCGTGGGAAAAGGCGAAGTCGTTCGATGGTGCGGCGCCGGTATCCGGCTTTGTCGATGCCCGTGGTGTTTCGACGAGGCAGAATCTGGCCGTGTCACTGGAAGTGAACAATCAGGTGCGCCAGCACGGGCATAGCGGGCAAATGCTGTTCCCGATCTTTCCGCTGGTAGCGGAGATCAGCCGCCATTTCACGCTATTGCCGGGTGATGTGGTCTATACCGGCACGCCGGCCGGCGTAGCGCCGCTGGTGTCGGGCGATCAGCTGGTGGCAAAGCTCGGCAATTTTCTCGCCTTGCGCACCAGCGTGGCCTGACCACCCGATAAACAGAAACTCAGTAGCGTTCCACACCCTGCGAGGTGGCGATCAGCACCAGATCAGCCGGGCGCAGGGCAAACAGCCCGTTGGTGACGACGCCGGTGATGCTGTTGAGCTGTTCTTCCAGTTTCAGCGGGCGCGACACATCCAGCCTGTGCACATCCAGAATGACATTGCCGTTGTCGGTGACGAAGCCTTCACGGTACTTGGGCTGGCCGCCCAGCGCTGCCAGACGGCGTGCCACGTGCGAGCGCGCCATGGGGATCACTTCCACCGGCAAGGGGAAGCCGCCCAGGCGCTGCACCTTTTTGGATTCATCCACCACGCAGATGAATTTGCGCGCCACGGCGGCAATGATTTTCTCCCGCGTGAGCGCGCCCCCACCGCCCTTGATCATCTCGCGATGGGCGTTTACCTCGTCGGCACCATCGACATAGATCGGCAGCTCATCGACGTTGTTGAGATCAAGCACCGGGATGCCGTGCTCGCGCAGGCGCGCTGCGGTGGCCTCGGAGCTGGCCACCGCGCCACGCAGATCGTCCTTGCGGCTGGCCAGCGCATCAATGAAGTAATTGACGGTGCTGCCAGTGCCGACGCCGATCACCATGCCGGGCTCGATGAAGGCGAGTGCGGCTTCGGCGGCGGCTTTCTTCAGTGCGTTGTGATCCATGAGAGTGTCCGTGGGTGGGCGGAAGGAAAGAAAGCAGATGGCGCAGAGTATAACAAGCTGCCCGCCGGCTGACATCGCCAACGCTGCCGTGGACGCTAGCCCGGCGCAGCCGTACCATTGTCGCTTTCCGCCCGCCCATTGCCGACCCCGAGCCCGAAATGCCCGATCGTTACGTGAAGAAAATCCTCCAGGCCCGCGTTTACGACGTGGCGATAGAAAGCCCACTGGATGAAGCGCCGCTGATCTCTCGCCGCATTGGCAACCGTGTGCTGCTCAAGCGGGAAGATCTCCAGCCGGTTTTTTCTTTCAAGTTGCGCGGGGCGTACAACATGATCTCCCGGCTGACACCGGAGGAGCAGCAGCGCGGCGTGATCTGTGCCTCGGCGGGCAACCATGCGCAGGGCGTGGCGCTGGCGGCCCGTTCCCTCGGCCTGCGTGCGGTGATCGTGATGCCGCGCACCACACCGGATATCAAGGTGCGCTCGGTGCGCGAGCACGGTGGCCGCGTGGTGCTCGCGGGCGACGGCTTTGATGAGGCGCTGGCCCATGCCCGCGAGCTGGAAGAAAAGGAACAGCTCACCTTCGTGCACCCCTACGACGACCCGGACGTGATCGCCGGCCAGGGCACCATCGGGATGGAAATCCTGCACCAGCACAGCGGCCCGCTGCATGCGGTATTCCTGCCGGTGGGTGGCGGCGGGCTGGCGGCGGGGGTGGCGGCCTATATCAAATATGTGCGCCCGGAAACGCGCATTATTGCCGTGGAGCCGGAAGACGCGGCCTGCCTGAAGGTGGCGCTGGAGCGCAAGCGCCGCGTGCAGCTGGCGGAAGTGGGCCTGTTTGCCGATGGCGTGGCAGTGCGCCAGATCGGCAAGGAGACATTCCGGGTGCTGCGCCGCTGCGTGGATGAGGTGATTACCTGCACCACCGATGAAATCTGCGCGGCGATCAAGGACAGCTTCGAGGATACCCGCTCCATCGTCGAGCCGGCTGGCGCGCTGGCGCTGGCAGGGTTGAAGAAATGGGTGCAGGCCAACGAGGCCGAAGGCAAGACGCTGGTGGCGGTGAATAGCGGCGCCAACGTGAATTTTGATCGCCTGCGGCATATCGCCGAGCGCGCCGAGCTGGGTGAGCAGCGCGAGGCCATTCTGGCGGTGACCATCCCGGAGCGGCCGGGCAGCTTCCGGCAGTTTTGCCAGACGCTGGGTCGGCGCGGGATTACCGAGTTCAACTACCGTTACCGTGATGCGTCATCCGCAACGGTGTTTGTCGGTGTGCAGATTCGCCCAGGCACTGATGATCTGGCGACACTGGTTGCGGCACTGGAAGAAAAGGACTATCCGGTGCTGGACATGACGCAGAACGAGATGGCCAAGCTGCATATTCGCTATATGGTCGGCGGACATACGCCCGCCGAAACTGAGCTGGACGAGCTGCTGTATCGGGTGGAATTCCCCGAGCGGCCGGGTGCGCTGCTGAAATTCCTGATGGCACTGGGAGGCCGTTGGAATATCAGCCTGTTCCACTATCGCAATCATGGTGCCGCTTACGGGCGGGTGCTGGTGGGCTTTCAGGTGCCACCGGGCGAGCGCAAGCGGTTCGCGGCAGAGCTGGCAGCGCTGCCTTACCCGATGTTGGAAGAAACCACTAACCCGGCCTATCAGCTGTTCTTGAGCTGATCGTCTGAACAGTATATGGGGGAAAGCTGAGGTAAATCCTCAGCCTGTCACCGTAACCTGTTGACTTTTGATCACGGAGTGTTCATTTTTTGAACTTATTCCGGTTTGGATTGCCCCAAGCCGGTATGGTCACACCTCGTTGCTTTACGTCTTTAGGCTGATGCCATTCTGGTATCAGCCTTTTTGGGTCATACGGCTGGAAGGCCGGTGACATTTCGTCTGTTGGACATTGGCCGTTGCAGAGATCGCAGGATCTGGCGTTGGGGACATCACTGGAAATGAAAAAGAAACCGGATGCTTTGGTAATTCTGGCAATAGTTTTTGGCTTGGGGGTGCTGGTAAGCAGCCTGACATATGGGGGAAGTGAGGCGCGGTTGAATCAGATGGCCGCCAGTGCGAGCGCCAAGACGCTGAATATACAGCGCTGATCAGAAAACGTTCGCCAAACTTTATCAATCTGTAATGACGCAATCCATTGCCTTGTCCCACCTCGCAGTCTCCAGCCGGGAAACCCGCTGGAAGCGGTGGGCAGTGCCTGCCAGCCACGGTTGCTTCGGGCGCCGGGGCAAGTCTGCCAGCGTGCGGTCGTAAAAGCCGCCGCCCATTCCCAGCCGGTTGCCGGCATCATCAAACGCCACCAATGGCATCAGTATCACATCCAGCGCCCAGGCGGCGGCAAGCGGGCCGCGCAAGTGTGGCTCAGGAATACCGAAGCGGTTTTTTGCCAAAGGCTGGCCGGGTTGCCATGGCGCAAAGCGCAGGTGGCCAGGCCGTAGCGGATCAAGCACGGGCAGCAAGAAGACGCAGCGTTTGAAGCCGGCATGTTGCATCAGGCCACGCGGGTCGATCTCGCCATCGGCAGGGAGATAAAGCGCAATACGGCGGGCGCGGCGGATGCGCAGCGTGGCGGCCAGTTTTCTGGTCAGTTGCCGGGCGGCGAGACGCTGGCTGCCGGCGCTCAGGGCGCGGCGACGTTGGCGCATGGCGCGCCGCAACTGGTTGCGCCGGGTGCGGCTTTCGGCAGGCAGTGGGCTGCTGAAGTCAGGCACAGGAAATCCCGTGACAGAAAATGAATGGGTGCTCCCCGATTGTGCCGCTGCTATGGCGTAGCCCTTGAACCCTGCGGTTCAAGGTGGAGGCGTCAGGCGATTCTTCAGGCTTCCCGCCGCAGCGGACTTGCACACAGATGCGCCATCTTCGCCCCCGGGGTTTAAAGCATCGGCTCAGGGACATTGCCTCGCTGGCGAGCACACCAGGGAACACCGGGTTCATTGTAGCAGCTTAGTGGGGGGAGCGACGAGGGCAGGTGCAAGGCTGTCGGAAAAAGGCACACCAGTATCAGTCGCGAGGATCCCGCAGGCGCTGGTGGGCGCTGATCTCGGCATCCATTTTTTGCAGCAGCTGCGCGAGGCGGTCGCTGTTGTTGGCGCGGTTGTCCAGAGCGGAGTTGCTTTGCAGCAACTCATGGGCAAGGTTCAGCGCCGCCATCACGGCGATGCGCTCCAGCCCGACGACATTGGCTTCGCGCACTTCGCGCATGCGATCATCCAGAAAGCGCGCGGCACGAATCAGGTTGTCGCGCTCGCCGGGCGGGCAGGCGACGCGATATTCCTTGTCCAGCAGGTGTACGACTACCGAAGCGCTGTCGCTCATGATTCCTGCTCCAGGGATTTCAGGCGGCTGATGATCGCTTCGACCTTGGCTTTGGCCACATCATTCTTTTTCAATAACTGCGCACGCTCTTCCATCAGCTTCAGCTCACGAGCATGCAGCGTCTGGTTCTCTTCGCGCAACCGGGCGCTCAAGGCGATCAGCTGCTCGATGCGGGCTTCCAGTTGCCGTAATTGTTCGTCCGATTTCATGGCTTGATGCACACTGGTGCGTGTTCACATTATTTTCATCGGCGGCGTGTGCCGTCGGCGATACCGCTGATGCGGGAGCTGGGGTGCGCCGGCTCTGCAACGGCGCAGCGGCGGCTTGCGCCGCGTTGCGCGTTGTTCATTCGGGTCAGGCAAACTACACTCCTCGCGCCTTGTTGACGGTTTGCTGGCTGCCTGTGCGTGCCAGACCGTTGCGTTGGCCCTGGCTGATGGCCGGGCACCGGGAGGCGTCAACAGGCTCTGAAACCCGCTTGTACTATAGAGAGCGGCCCATTGGGGGTCAACGCGCCACCGATTCACGGCTCTGTGCCCATTGCTGGAATGATATCCATGCCCAGAACAACCGCAGAATTTTTTGAACCTCTTGCAGACGAGCTTGCCAGTGCCGGCGTGCGCCATGGCCCGGCGGAGCTGCACGGGGTGATCTGCGGGCTGCTGAGTACCGGGCTGGGCAGCGTTGATGCAGAGCTGCTTGGTATGCTGGCGGCGCATACCGAGCTGGCTGGCCAGTGGTCGGCGGATGCTTCAACGGCATTGCTCGCCGTGCGCGATCTGGCGCAAGAGGCTTACACCGGCGACGATCTGGAACTGGTGCTGTTGTTGCCCGACGATGAGGAAGAGCTGGGTAGCCGGGTGGCGGCGCTGGGCCAGTGGTGCGAGGGTTTTCTGGTGGGCTTTGGCACCGGCAGCGCCGGAAAGCGCGATGCCGATTTGCCGCCGGGCTTGCAGGAAGCGCTATCGGATATTGCCGCGATCAGCCAGATCGCTCTGCCGGAGGATGGCAGCGAAGAGGAAGAGCAGATGTTCGAGCAGGTGGCCGAGCACGCCCGCATGGCGGCGATGATGGTATTCACCGAGCTGGCGCTGGCGGCCCGGCCGGATGCCCCCCCGCCCGCCGGGCCCGTGGTCAAGCACTGAGAACAGGAGCAGGCATGTCGATTTCACGTCAGGAGTTTGCTCGCCGTCGCCGCGCGTTGATGGCCGAGATGGAAGAAAACAGCATTGCCATTTTGCCCGCTGCACCGGAGCGCACCCGCAATCGCGATGTGGAGCATCCGTATCGGCAGGATAGCGATTTCTGGTATCTCTCGGGCTTCCCTGAGCCGGAGGCGGTGATGGCGCTGATCCCCGGCCGTGAGCATGGCGAGTTCGTGCTGTTTTGCCGGGAGCGGGATCGGGCCATGGAAATCTGGAACGGCTACCGCGCCGGGCCGGAAGGCGCGGTGGAAAAATTCGGCGCCGATGATGCCTTCCCGATCAATGATATCGACGAGATTCTGCCGGGGCTGATCGAGGGCCGCGACCGGGTCTATTACGACATGGGCCGCGACCCGGAATTTGATCGCCAGGTGATGAGCTGGGTTAACAGCATTCGTGCACGCGTGCGCACCGGCGCGCACCCGCCCGGCGAGTTTCTCGCGCTGACGCACGTGCTGCACGACCTGCGGCTATATAAAAGCGCAGGCGAACTGAAAGTCATGCGCCGTGCTGGTGAAATTGCCGCCGCTGCCCATGTGCGGGCGATGCGCGCCGTGCGGCCGGGCATGTTCGAGTATCAGCTTGAGGCGGAATACCTGCACGAATTCATGCAGCACGGTGCGCGCTCGCCGGCGTATCCCTCCATCGTCGGCGGCGGTGCCAACGGCTGCATCCTGCATTACATCGACAACAGCGAAAAGCTGCGCGACGGTGATCTGGTGCTGGTGGATGCCGGCTGCGAATACCACAGTTACGCCAGCGACATCACGCGCACGTTTCCCGTCAATGGCCGCTTCAGCCGCGAGCAGCAGGCGCTGTATGAAGTGGTGCTGGCGGCGCAGTACGCTGCCATCGAGGCCGTGCGCCCCGGCAACCACTGGAACGCATTTCATGAAGCGTCGGTGCAGGTGCTCACGCAAGGGCTGGTGGATCTCGGCCTGCTCAAGGGTGGCGTGGCCGAGCTGATCGAAACAGAAGCCTACCGGCCTTTTTACATGCACCGCACCGGCCACTGGCTGGGGCTGGATGTGCACGACGTGGGCGATTACAAGGTCGATGATCAATGGCGCGTGCTGGAGCCGGGCATGGTGCTCACGGTGGAGCCGGGGCTGTATGTGGCGCCGGACGATACCAGCGTTGATGCCCGCTGGCGCGGCATTGGCATTCGCATCGAAGATGATCTGGCCGTCACCCGCGATGGCCATGAAATCCTGACCGGCGATGTGCCCAAGGAAGTCGCCGATATTCACGCCCTGATGAGCAAGGCGGGTGATGCTGCATGAGCGATCCCCAGCGCTGCCCGGTGGTGATCGTCGGTGGCGGCATGGCCGGGCTGGCGCTGGCGCTGCTGCTGCGCCATCACGGCCAGCCGCAGGTCACGCTGATCGAGGCGGCGCCGCTTGATGGGCCGGGTGATCCCTTGACGCCCAGCTTCGACGCACGCAGCACGGCGCTTTCAGCCGGCAGCCTCACGATTTTCGACACATTGGGAATTGGCGCTGCGCTGCGACAGCAAGCGGCGCCTATTGCCACCGTGGATGTATCACGCCGCAGCCGGCTGGGGCACACCCGCATGAGCGCTGCCGAAGAAGGGCTGCCGATGCTCGGCGCCGTGGTGGAAAACCGCTGGCTGGGGCGCGTGCTGCTGGATGCCGCCGCTGCTGACCAGGGCATCCGCGTGCTGGCGCCCATGCAGACACAGGGCGTGCGGCGGCTGGCGGACGGTTACGCGGTGCTGTTGCCGGAGGCCACCCTGCACTGCGATTTGCTGATCGCCGCCGATGGCGCGCATTCGCGCACCCGCGAGGCGCTGGGCATCAGCGCCCGCCACCACGATCTGGGCCACGATGCACTGATCGCCAACGTGGAGCTGGGCGTGGATCATCACGGCATCGCCTGGGAGCGTTTTCTCGATGACGGCCCGCTGGCGCTGTTGCCGCTGCCGGGGAGGCGCATGGCGCTGATCTGGACCGGGCCACGAGCGCGCATGGCGGAATTGAATGCGCTGAGCGATGACGCCTTGCTGGCCGCCCTGCAAGATGCCATCGGGCCTGATCGGCTGCATCCGTTCACTCGCTTGGGCACCCGGCACTGTTACCCGCTGGTGCTGACGCAAGCCAGCGCGCAGGTGGTGCCGTATGCAGTGGTGGTCGGCAACGCAGCTCACACGCTGCACCCGGTGGCCGGGCAAGGCTTCAATCTGACGCTGCGCGATCTGGCGGCGCTGGCGGAGTGTGTTGGCGCAAGTGAACAGCCCGGCGCGCTGGCTACGCTATCGCAATATGTGGCTGGCCGTGCTGCCGATCAGGCGCTGGTCGGCCATGCCTCACGCTGGCTGCCGGAGCTGTTTCGGGTGCGTTTCGGGCCGTTCGCGCATAGCCGCCAGCTTGGCCTTGCGGCGCTGGATTTATGGCCTGGCCTGCGCAGCGCCTTTGCAGCCAGAGCAATGGGGTTGGCACATGGCAACTGAATCTGTGGATCTGGTGATCATCGGTGGTGGCATGGCCGGCGGGTTGCTGGCGGCAATACTGGCTGGCGGGCCGCTGCGGGTGCAGCTGGTGGATGCCGCACCGGTGCCACAGATGCCGCAAGGGCTGGCGCGGCCGCGGGTTTCCGCGCTCACGGAAGCCAGCCAGCGGATGCTGGTACGCACGGGCGCCTGGGCAAAACTGCCACCGGAGCGCGTGCAATCTTACACACGTATGCAGGTGTGGGATGGCGATGGCACAGGCGAAGTGGTGTTCGATGCCGTCGAGGCGGGAGTGCCCTCTTTAGGCTGGATTGTCGAGAACGATGCCGTGGTAGCGGCGCTGCATCAGGCGCTCGCCACGGCCACCAACGTCCGCTGGCATTGCGACGCGCGGGTGACCCGGTTGCAGCGCAGCGCGGCGGGCTGGCAAATCGCGTTGGCGGATGGCCGCGAGCTGGCTGCGCCGATGCTGGTGGGCGCCGACGGCGCCCGCTCCAGTGTGCGCGAAAATGCCGGGATTCCGGGCACCCTGCGCCCCACCGGGCATCTTGCGATTGTCGGCACCGTGGCCATGGAGCGCCCTCACGGGCGGTGCGCCCGGCAACGCTTTATGGATACCGGCCCGCTGGCTCTGCTGCCGTTGGGCGGCGATCGTCATCACTGTTCACTGGTGTGGTCGTGCCTGCCCGCCGAAGCCGAGCGGCTGATGGCGTTGGAAGGCGACGCGTTTGACGTGGCATTGACGCAGGCGAGCCAGGGCTGCTGCGGGGCGCTGCGGCTGCTCGGAAAACGCGGGCTGTTTCCGATCAACGAGCTGCACGCCAGCGAATACGTGAGTGACGGCGTGGCGCTGATTGGCGATGCCGCGCATGTGGTGCACCCGCTGGCCGGGCAGGGCATCAATATGGGCATGCTTGATGCGGCGGTGCTGGCGGAAGAATTCGAGCGTGCCAGCACACGCGGGCTGCCGTTTTATCACCAGTCGGCGCTGGCGCGTTATCAACGCCGCCGCCGTGGCCATAACGCACTGATGTTGAACGTGCTGCATGGTTTCAAGGTGTTGTTCGAGCAGCCTTCGCTGGAGGTGCGGCTGATGCGCAATCTGGGCATGAACCTGTTCAACCGCGCCGCGCCGGTGAAGCGAATGCTGACCCGTCACGCGCTCGGCCGCAGCGGTGATCTGCCGGCTCTGGCTCGGCGGAACTGAGCTCCGGCAAGGGTTTGCCGGCGAGACTGATTATTATTTCTTCCTTGCATCAACTGCGCACTGGCAGGATAATGCGAATCATTCTTGACTGTGTCCGGTTCGTAAATCCCCCCGCAGGAGATCATCTTGATGAATTCATGGCTGAAAAATGGGCTGCTGGCAGGCGTTGTCGCCGTGCTGGCCGCGTGCGGCTCCCCGGAGTCGGAAGACACCCGCGAAGTCGTCGTTTATACCTCCCGTGGGGATCATCTGGTAAAGCCTGTATTTGACGCCTACACCGCTGAAACAGGCGTGCAGGTGCGTTACATCACGGATAACGATGCTGCGCTGCTGACCCGCCTTGAGGCCGAGGGCAGCAACAGCCCGGCCGATCTGCTGATCACGGTAGATGCCGGCAACCTCTGGCAAGCAGCCGAGCGCGGGCTGTTGCAGTCTGTCGATAACGACACGCTGGAGCGCAACGTACCAGCGCACCTGCGGGATCCGCAGGGGCGCTGGTATGGGTTGTCGGTGCGTGCGCGCACCATCGTCTATTCCACCGAGCGTGTGTCGCCGGACGAGCTATCCACTTATGAGGCACTGGCAGATGAGCAATGGCGTGATCGCCTGTGCCTGCGCACCTCGAAAAAGGTCTATAACCAGTCTCTTGTGGCGACCATGATCGAACGCCTGGGCGAGCCTGAGGCAGAACGTGTGGTGCGCGGCTGGATCGATAACCTGGCCACTGACGTGTTCGCGAATGATAACGCGGTGATGGAGGCTATCGCCGCCGGCCAGTGCGACGTGGGCATTATCAATACCTACTATTTCGGCCGCATGTTGCGTGACAAGCCGGAGATGCCGATCAAGCTGTTCTGGGCCAACCAGGGTGCGGGTGAGAGCGGTATGCATGTGAATATTTCCGGCGCGGGTATTACCGCCCATGCTCCACGGCGTGACGAAGCGGAAGCGCTGCTGGTGTGGATGACGCAGGAGCAATCCCAGAAGCTGCTGGCCGACGGCAATATGGAATTTCCGGTGAACCCGGAGGTGGCGCCGGCTGAGGCTGTGGCTGCCTGGGGCAGCTTCCGTGCCGATGACCTGAACGTGGAAGTTGCTGGCCGCCGTCAGGCAGAGGCGGTGAAGCTGATGGATCGGGCCGGCTATCGGTAATAGCTGACGCTGGCAAGCCGACAACGGGCGCCCCGGCCAGCCGGTGGCGCCCGTTGTCGTGCGGCCGGTGCGACGAACTGCGAAACAGATTGGCAAAGCCGAGGGTGCAGAACCGGGCGTGCAAACACGAGCAAGCCAACGGCCAGGTGGGGGCGGTGTGAACGTTAACAATCGCGTGTTTTGTGGCAAATCCAGCTCGGCGAATGGCGAGGTCAGCGCATCGACGCGCTTTCATTGCTATCAGGACGCGGATCGGATCTGGGCGGATTATGCCGGTGGCGAGATAACAAGCGGGCACCTGCAAGGGAAAATGTTGTCCGATGGCAGCCTTGAGTTTGTCTGTCACCACCAGGACATCCACGGCGAGTTGATGGCGGGTAAATGCCGCTCAACGCTCCATCAGAACCCGGATGGAGCGCTGGTTCTGAAAGAAAACCGGCAATGGTTCACGGGCGACCAGACCACAGGAACATCAGAGCTTGAAGAAGTTGTTGAACCCTGACAAACACCAGCGCATTCGCTCCCTGCACTCGTTGGGCCTGCCACAAGCTGCTCCTTTGCGTGGTGCCCGATGAGCCTTGCTCCCTCCTCTGAGCTTGCCGGGAAAACCTGCTAGTGGCCTCGCTCGCGCTCAGCCGCCCACGCCTGTTACGCCGGCCGGATGTGCCGGTGCTGGCGGTGCTCGCGCTGGCGGTTATGGTGTTGATGCCGATTCTGGTGTTGGCGCTGTCGTGGCTGGGTGATGAGTCGGCGGTGTGGCGGCATCTGGCCGATACCGTGCTGGCTGATCTGGTGTTCAATACGATCTTGCTGGTCGTTGGCGTGACGGTGGGTGTGCTGGTGCTGGGCATCAGCCTGGCCTGGATGGTATCTGCGCTGGATTTTCCCGGCCGGGGCTTCTTCGACTGGGCGCTGTTTCTGCCGCTGGCAGTGCCGGCCTATGTGATCGCTTTTGTGTCCCTGGATCTGCTGGATTATGCCGGGCCAGTGCAGCGCACCCTGCGCGATCTGATCCCGGCGTTCGCTGGCGGCAGCGTGCGCCGCCCCTGGTTGGTCATCGTCACGCTGTCACTGGTGTTCTATCCGTACGTTTACATGCTGGCGCGAACTGCCTTCATGGCACAGGGGCGCGCGCTGATGGAGCAGGCGCGCATTCTCGGCCTGGGGCCGTATGCTGCGTTCTGGCGGGTGGCGCTGCCGATGGCGCGCCCGGCGATTGCGGCGGGGCTGGCGCTGGCCTTGATGGAAACGCTGGCGGATTTTGGTGCTGTGGCGGTGTTCAATTACGACACCTTCACCACCGCGATCTACAAGAGCTGGTATGGCCTGTTCAATCGCAACGCAGCGGCGCAGCTGGCCTCGCTGTTGCTGGTGTTTGTGTTGCTGGTGCTGGCGCTGGAGCGCTTCGGGCGCGGGCGGGCGCGCTTCGAGCAGGGCGGGCGGCAGGTGCATCGGGTGCGGCCACGAGGTATCGCCCCCTGGTTGCTGACGCTGTTTGCCGGCACGGTATTTTTTCTCGCCTTCGCGTTGCCGGTAGGCCGGCTGATCTATTGGGTAGCCGATAGCGCCTGGCGCGATCTGGACGCACGCTACGTCGGCTTGATCTGGCGCACCTTGCTGCTGGGCCTGGGGGCTGCCTTCGTCACGGTGATGCTGGCGTTGTTGCTGGGCTATGTGCGGCGCACGCGCCGTCATCGTCTGTTGCACATCGCCATTCGCGGCGCCACTTCCGGCTATGCATTGCCGGGATCGGTGCTGGCGGTGGGTATCGTGCTGAGTTTTGCCGCCATTGATCGGCTGCTGACGCAGTATTTCGGCACCGGGCAAGTGCTGATGGGTGGTTTGCTGGCGTTGCAAATGGCCTATGTGGTGCGCTTTCTGGCGGTAGCGTTCGGCCCGGTGGAAACCGCTTTTGAACGGGTGCGCCCCAAGCTGATCGATGCAGCGCGCACACTGGGGGCCAGCCCGGCCGAAACGGTGCGTCGGGTTTATCTGCCGCTGCTGACGCCCGGCGTGCTCACCGCACTACTGCTGGTGCTGATCGACGTGATGAAAGAAATGCCCGCCACCTTGCTGCTGCGGCCGTTCGGCTGGGATACGCTCTCGGTGCGCATTTATGAAATGACGGCCGAGGGTGAATGGGCGCGTGCCGCATTGCCTTCGCTCAGCTTGGTGCTGGCCGGCTTATTGCCGGTTTATTTATTGATGCGGCGTACGCGCGTGTACTGAGTCGCCATTTTACAGATTCTTACATCGGCATTACATCCCGGCTACCTTATTTAACAAACCCCCGCAGACCCACTGCCTCGCCTCTGTCACGCTCGCATTTCTTCACGCGCCGGGTGTGTTTTCCGGCGCGTCGGGGTGGTTCCGGTTACCTCTCGTAACCGTTTAATAACAATTAACTCAGGAGCAGTTCGCATGTCTGCGATACCTCGTTATGGCCGCGCGGCCATCTGCCTGGGTGGGTTGCTGTTCAGCGTTGCCACAGCCCACGCCAATATGGGAAATCTCGCTTCAACTTACGGTGTGCTGCAAGCGGACATCGCCTCGGCGCAGGCACTTTCGTTATTCAATTCACAGGTGTCGGCCACCTATTACAACCCCGCCTATCTGGCGCGTGATCCGCGTGGCGAGCTGACCGCCGGGTTGTTCCATGCCGACCACGAGCTGCGCGTCAGCAGCCGTGGCGGGCCTGATCCGATCGTCCGCACTGGCGGCGATGTGCTGGAAGATGAGCCGTCGCAGCAAGTGCTGATCGGCATGAAGACCAACCTGACTTCGTTGACGCGCTACGACCGGCCGCTGTACCTCGGCCTGATGGTGGGCATCGAGCGTTATGGCAAGGAGATGCTGGCGTTCAATTCTCGCACGTCCCAGGAAGGCCAGTTTCTGAATTATGGCCGGCAGCCACTGTTTCTGAATATCGGTGGCGCAACAAAACTCTGGCGGGGCATTGATGTGGGGCTGGCCGCACGCATCACCTTGCATGCATCCGCCGATTTGCAGGCGCGCAGCAACCTTGCCGGCGACACCACTCGCGAATCGCTTTCGGTGGAAGCGAAACCGGTCTTCCGGCCGATCTTCGGCCTGAATGTAAACTGGGGCGAGACGCTTGCCCCGGACAGCGACAGCTGGCTGCACGGCCTTGAGACGGCGTTTTCCTACCGGGGTTATTCCAACACCCATACCCGGGTGCAAGCCAACGCAGTCATCCCCGGCACGATCCCGTCGCCGGGGCTGGATATTGCCATCAAGACACTGGATTCGTTCCAGCCGGAAATCATTGCCGCCGGTGTGCAGTATCAGTTCGAGCGGATGCGCGTCGGTTTTACTGGCGAGCTGCAACGCTGGTCACGGCTGGAAGATGAATTCGAGCGCGACACCATCAGGAATCAGGCCAACCTTTCCTTCCGCGATATTTTCATCCCACGCCTGGGCGCCGAGTTTCAGCTGAACGATATTTTCTCCGTGACGACCGGGGTGGCGTACGAAAAATCGGCCCTGAAAAGCGACCGCTCTCTGGACGTGAACTATCTGGACAACGACCGCCTGGTGTTCGGCCTGGGCCTCAGCGCGGAGTTTGCGCAGGCGCCGGTATTTTCCTATCCGGTGCGGCTGGATCTCGGCTATCAATATCACCACTTGCGGGATCGCAGTTTTGAGCTGATGTCCAGCGATCCGGATGTCACCGTCAATCCTTACGAGACCGTCTCTGCCGATGGCGAGGTGCATGTGTTCAGCGGCTCCATCACGCTGAAATTCTGACGGCAAAGACGAGGAGTGCATCATGAAAATACTCAGCACAGGCTGGGTCATGCTGTTGGCGGCGGTTGTCCTGACAAGCGCCTGCGGCGGCGGCAGCTCCCAGCGTACCAGCACTGCCAACCGGGAACATGCCCGGCTGGAATACAGCTACCCCTATGACACCCAGCAAGAGGTATCCGTGCGTGCGCCGGTGGCGCTGCGCTTTTCGCACCCGTTGACCGATACCGCGCCAGAGGCGGCTGTCCAGTGGCAGAGCGACGATGGCGAGCCGGTGTTGTTCAGCAGTGAGCAGGTCGATGGTGGCCGCGGCTTGCTGCTTACGCCCCAGGCGCCGTTGCAGCCCGGCACCGGCTACCGCTTGACAATGGATACCGTGGCCACCACTCAGGGCCCGGCAAGGGTGCCGCAAGACGGTATCCGTTTTCGCACTCGCGCCGCGATTGCGGGCGGCCGCGAAGCGACCGGCACCGGCGACACTTTCGAGCTGAAGCGGATGATTCCCGACGGCGATACCTTGCCGGTGATGGATTTTTCCAGTTTCCGTTTGCAATTTTCACAACCGCTCGCCCGCGACAGTATTCGTTATGGCGATACCGTCTCGGTGGTGGATGAGCAGGGCGCGCTGGTGCCGATGATCGTGCTGGTGAAAGGGCCGTACCTGACCCTTGATCCCGGCGACGATCTCACGCCCGGTGAGCGCTACACTTTTTCGCTGGGCTCGCAGGTGCGCAGCATCTGGGGTGAGCCGCTTGCGAGCGCCGAGTTCTCTCATGTGGCACAGGATTCTGCACCGCGTGAAATCATGGTGCAGCGAGCGGCGGATTCCGGGCAGGGCAGCATCGTATCGCCTTTGACTGGCGCACCAATCAACGCCGTGCCCATCAATGCGCTGTTGCTAGGCGAGCGTTCAAGCTCACAACAGCAGGGCGATATTCATGCGGAGCTGGCGTTTGTGCCGGATTACCCTGACGTGACCCCGCTGCGGGTGCCGCGCGGTAGCTTGCTGCGTGGCTCGTCGGTTGCGGTGGAGATCGCCGGTGAAGTGCCGGCCGGCTTCGAGACGGGGGAGATTTCTGTGCGCTTTGTTTCGGATGCGGCCGGTTTTCTGTTGCCGAATCCTTACACCCAGGCTGAGGATTCGCCGCGCCATGTGCATCTGCTGATGGATGTGGCGATGACAGCGGAAAATACCACCGCCAATGGCGCACTGAGCCAGGACCTGCTGCATGTCGAACTGGCGGGCACGGCCATCGTCGAGGACGGTGTGCTGGTCATCAATGCTATCGGCATTGTCGAGCCGGAAGTGCTTGGGCTGGAGCAGGCATGGGGTGTGTTGTCGTTCCGGCTGGAGGCCTACGCGGATCAGGAGCAGGCGCCCGCCCCGGAGACAGATAGCGAGCCGCCGGTGTTGCAGTCCTGGTCGCCGGGTGAAAATGTGCTGCAAGCCAGTGTCGGTGATCCGGTCATCCTGAATTTCAGCGAAGCGCTCGATCCCGACAGCCTTGCAGATGCCATTGAAGTGCACGCCGATGGTGTGCCGGTGGATGATCTGGATTGGTATCTTGATGGCGCCTCGGTGGTGCTGCGGCCTGATGGCGGGTTGGCGTATGGCACAGCGTATGAGATTCATATCAGCGACGGCATTACCGATCTGGCGGGTAATCCGCTGGCGCCGGAGACGTTGAGTTTTACCACAGCAACTTATGTCGGTAGCGGAGATCGGGCACCGTTTGCGATCACGGCGTACCCCGGTTTTCCCTGTGCGGTGGCGCCCGGCAGCCAGGATCTGGCCGGTAATATTCAGGGCAGCTGTCTGAGCAAGGACGGCACTGGCGGTGATGTATTGCCGGTGACGGCCTTGCCGGCGAACCGCGCCATCCGCGTGCGTTTTTCCCAGGCGATGGCAGCCGACAGCATTGTGCTGGGCGAGAGCTGCAATACTGGTACTTTCCGTGTGGAGCGTGTGAACGCAACGGGTGAGTGCGAAGCAGTGGTGGCGGGTGATCTGCAACGCTCCGCACGCGAGTTGCGCTTTGAACCCGCCAGCCCCTGGCAGCCGGGCGTGCTGTATCGGTATGTGCTCGCATCGGATAGCGCGCCGCAATGCGGGCAGAACGCAATCTGCGCGACCTTCGGCGCACCACTGCAAACAGCGATGCTGCGGGAGAATGCAGAACTGGCCGGTGGCCCGCCCATGGCCATCCATTTTCGCGGGGCGCCACCCACCGAGCAGGTGCTGCAACCGTTGAGCAACTTGCCCGCCGCCGACGTGAACGCCAATTTTCGGCTGGAGGCGGGTGAGCAGGGCGCGGTGGAATCGCCACCGGGCAGCGGCGTGTATCCGACCCCGGCAAACGCCACGCAGATTCTCGAAAATGGCGGTGGCGGCCTGGTGGGCAAGGTGAACGTCGGTTGCGGCTTCAGCGGGATCGAACAGTCCCTGCGTAGTTGCCCCGGCGAGAAATTCATTTATCTCACCGGCGGCCTGGATGTGGATATTGTCGGCTGGGACGAGCAGGAAGGTGCAGTGAAAGTGGCCGTCTATCCGACGCTGCTTATGGCCTCTTCGCTATCGGTGCACGCCACTATCCTGCTGGTGCCGCAGGAAATTCCCACCGGCCCGCAGGTGATGCGGCTGCGCTACGAGGCGGATGACAACGGCCAGCGCACGCAGCCGATTACCGGCTGGATCCGGGATAGCGGTGCCGGCCCGGTATTCGAGGCCACGCTGGATCTGTTCCTGGATGCGCCTTATCTGCACCCACCGCTTTCGTTACCGCATAATTTGCACAACTATGCGTTGGACGGCGTGCAGGTTTCCGGCCCGATCAGCTTCCTGAGCGATGGCAGAATGCAGATCGAGCAGGTGAGCCTCGGAGCGTTGCCT
Source organism: Alcanivorax quisquiliarum (assembly GCF_023051175.1). Classification (GTDB taxonomy): domain Bacteria; phylum Pseudomonadota; class Gammaproteobacteria; order Pseudomonadales; family Alcanivoracaceae; genus Isoalcanivorax; species Isoalcanivorax quisquiliarum. Next base: position 459,339 of record NZ_JALKII010000002.1, read on the forward strand.
ATCAATGTCAGCATCGCCTCCGGCGCCGCCGCTGTGCGGCTGCTGATCCCCGAGGGGGGTATAAATCTGACCTACATCAGCGCGCCGGTAAAACAGTAAAGCGCGTGTAACCTGCGGCCTTCTTCTCGAACGTCGAGAGGGAGGCCGTTACATTTCTGCCAGCAAACCTGCCGACAGACGGCGGTGTCATACCAACGGCGCAGCCGCTCGCCCCGAATTTAATCCGAGTCTCTTACAAATCGTTGCAGGGTCTTACACGAAAGCGACAGGGGTTAAATATCTGCCGCTGAATACACGCAATCAGCGTGTCAGTCTCCCTGAACCGCCCCGGCTTTCGGCACCGTTGTGCCACTGGCCATGGCGCCGCGGGGCGGGGCTGATAATAACGACAAAGGAGAGATTCCGATGCCCGCTACAATATCCTTCCCTCATGCGTTGCTGCGGCGCGTTGCCCGCCCGCTAACTCTGCTCGGCTGCGTCAGCTTGCTGGGTGTGGCTGCGCCGGTTGTTGCCAATATGGGTAACACCGCGACAACCTACGGCATCCTGCCGATGGATATCGCCTCGGCACAGGCGCTGTCGATGTTCAACACGCAGGTATCTGCGACCTACTACAACCCGGCCTATCTCGCTCGGGATTCCCGTGGCGAACTGACTGGCGGGCTGTTTCATGCGGAGCACGAGTTGCGTGTGAAAAGCCGTGGTGGTGCCAATCCGCCGACACGAAGCGGTGATGTGCTGAGCGACACGCCTTCACAACAGGTGCTGATCGGCATGAAAACCGATTTGTCATCACTGACAAAATTCGACAAGCCCATGTACCTTGGTTTCATGGCCGGCGTGGAAAAGTATGGCGAGGAAATGCTGGCCTTTACATCGGAGACTTCTGAAGAAGGGCAGTTCTTCAACTATGGCCGTCAGCCGCTGTTTCTCAATGTGGGTGGCGGCATGAACTTGTGGCGGGGCATTGACGTGGGTGCGTCGTTGCGCGTCACGCTGCACGCCGATGCGACCATGCGCACGCGCTCGAACCTGGCCGGCGATACCAGCCAGGAAAGCCTGAATGTGAAGGCCAAGCCGGTGATGCGGCCGATCATCGGAATCAACGTGCGGTGGGGCGATACGTTTTGCGATCAGTCGCCCTGCTGGATGGATGCCATTGAAACGGCGCTGGTGTACAAGGGCTATTCCAATAGCCGCACCAAGGTCAGCGCCAATGCGGTCATCCCCGGTACTATTGCACCACCTGGCCTTGATCTGGCCATTCAGACGCTGGATTCCTTCCAGCCCGAAATCATCACCGCCGGCCTGCTTTATCACTGGGGCAAAGCGCGCATCGGCCTGACGGCAGAGTGGCAGCGCTGGTCGCGCCTGGAAGAGGAATTCGAGCGCGATACCTTGAAGGATCAGGCGATGATGAGCTTCAAGGACATCGTTATTCCGCGGGTCGGTGTGGAATATCAGGTAAATGATCTGTTCTCCATCACCACCGGCGTAGCGTTTGAGAAATCACCGCTGGAAGGGCGCGAATCGCTGGATGTGAATTACTTCGATAACGACCGTTATGTGATCGGCCTCGGTGGCAGCCTGGAAATTAAGAACCCGCCGATTCTCGCGCACCCGATGCGGCTGGATTTCGGCTATCAGTATCATCATTTACGTGAACGCAGTTTCAATCTCTCACACAGCACGGCGCCAACCAATCCCTATGAAACCGTGAACACCGACGGCGAGGTTCATGTGTTCGCCGGCTCGGTGACAATGAAGTTCTGAGGAGGGTGAGACCATGACAAGGATTCAGCGTTATCTCCCCTGGCTCGTGGCCGGGCTGGTGCTCGCCGGTTGCGGTGGCGGCGACAGCCAGCGGGTTACTTTCCCCGAGCAGCACCCTGGTGGCGAAATATTTTTCAGTTACCCGGATGCCGGGCAGACCGGAGTTTCGATCCATGCGCCGCTGATCGTGCGTGCATCCAGGCCCATCGTCAACGCAGAAAACCTGACGCAAGACCAGCTACGCTTGCGTGCAGGCGATACCACCGTGCCGGTGACGGTATCGGTCGTTGCCGAAGGCCAGAGCCTGGTTATCCGGCCGCAGCAGCCATTGGCGTTCGGCACCGATTACCGCCTCGAAATAACCGGGCTGGAGGGCGAGAAAGGCCCGATTGTGCTGCCGGGTGACAGCCTCCCCTTCACCACGCGGCTTGCCAGCAAGGGGCCGAAGAGCGAGCGCATTGCCAGCGATAATTTTGTGGTGACGCGGATGTTCCCGGATGGCGAGGAGTTTCCGCTGCTGGATTTCTCCAGCGTGCGGTTTCAGTTCAGCCAGCCGATTGATACCCGCACTGTGGAATATGGCAGCAGCGTGGCACTGGAAGACGGTGACGGCGAACTGGTCGAGGCCACGGTGCTGGCAAAGGGTACTTTTCTGACCATTGATCCGCTCAGTGATTTGTCCGCAGAGGAGACATACACCTTGCGGCTGTCGCCTGCGCTGACCAGCGAATACGAAGTTGCCTTGCAGGCGCCATTCGATGGCAGCCACAGCTACAGCTTCACGCCGCTTGCAACCACACCGCGAGAAACAATGGTGCTGTACGCGCCTGCCAGTGGCGCAGCCTCGCAGCTGACCGGCGAGACCGTCAACCTGGTGCCGGTGGTGTCGACGTTGCTGGGCGATAACACGCAATCGCAGCAGCAGGGCGATGTGTATTCCGAACTGGCCTTTGTGCCAAATTTTCCCGAGGCCACGCCGATGCGGATTCCTCGCGGCAGTATGCTGGCCGGGGATGCGCTGGAGGTGAACATCGGCGGCGAGGTGCCGGCGGGTTTCGATTCCGGTGATGTAGTGGTGCATTTCATCAGCGATGCCACTGGCTATCTGTTGCCGGCGCCTTACAGCACGTCCGAAGACGCGCCACGGCAACTGCGTGTGTTCATGGATGTCGCCATCACCACCGGCTCTGCGCAGGCCAACGCGGCGTTCAATCAGGATGTGTTGCATCTGGAGCTGATCGGGCAGGCGATTGTCGAGGACGGCATTCTGGTGGCCGATGCGCTGACGGTGGTGGAGAGCGAAGTGCTTGGCCTGGAGACGGCGTTCGGCACGCTGAGTTTTCGGATGGAAGCGTACCGCGACCAGCAGAATGCGCCGTCCATGGCGGAGGATACGCGCGCGCCGCAGCTGCAATCCTGGTTGCCCGGTGGCGGTGATTTTCCGGATAACGTCAGCAAGCAGCGGCCGGGTGATCCGATCCTGCTGCACTTTGATGAGCCGCTGCATCCCGGCAGCCTCGACGGCGCACTGCGTGTCACGGAAAATGGCGCCACGGCACCGTTCGAGCACTATTTTGATGGCGTGACGCTGGTCATCAACACGCCGCTGGCGTATGGCGCGCAGTACCAGATCGAACTGGGTGACGGAATTACCGATCTGTCCGGTAACCCGCTGCCGACGCAAACACTGTCCTTCACCATGCCTCACTATCAGGACGTGGGTCCGATCGCGCCATTACCGCTGATCACCTACCCCGGTTTTCCCTGTGTCACTACCGGCCGGGATCTGGCCAACGGCAGCGCCGGTTATTGTCTGGGCGGCATGGCAACCGATGACCGGCTGCCACTGCCGCGTATGCCTGCCGGGCGTGATATCGAGGTGCGCTTTTCGCAGCTGATGGATCTGGACAGCATTGTGTTGGGGCAGAGCCTGCGCATCGAGCGGGTGGATGTGAACGGCACCTTTCTTGGCGAGGTATCCGGCAAGCTGATGCTGCGTGATCGGCTGCTGCGTTTTACCCCGGATGAGCCGTGGGAAGATGGCGTGCTGTATCGCTACGTGCTCGCCTCCAATGGCGACGGCCGCAGCAGTGCCTGCACCCCGGGCGCCATGATCTGCTCTGCCGACGGCCTGCCATTGCAGACCCGCACCCTGGCGCAGACGCCGGCCGAGGCGCCCGCCATCGACGGCGGCGGCCCCGATCTGGAAATCTATTTCCGCGGTGCGCCGCCCACCCACTGGGTATTCCAGTCGCTGGTGAACCTGCCCACGGCCGACGTGAACGGCAATGCGGTACGTGACCCGGGCGAGGAAAACGCCGTGGACAACGCGGAGCTTGAGGCCAACAGCGCGCGCATCGAAGTGCTTGGCACAGGCGGCGCGGTGACGGCGGCCGAGATCGGCTGCCTGGTTGGTGAAGATTGCCCGAGAGAAAAATATCTTTACCTGACCGGCGCGCTCAATGGCGATGTGGTGGGTTATCTCAGCCCCGATCAGATCGATGCGCTGATCGGCCTGGACGATCCGCTGTTGCCACCGGAAGTGGTCAGCGGCGGCGGGGTACTGGTGTATCTGTATCCCACCGCAATCCGCACCAGCGAAGCGGTGGTCTATGCCGACGCCTCCATCGGTGAGGCATCGCCTGCCAGCACCGGCCCGCAGACCATGCGCATGCGCCCCACCTGTGATGCGCGGGGTGCCGCAGCGGCCCCCAATCCGCCGAACTCCAGCCCGATCCAGCCATGCGGCCCGGACGATCTGGGCCTGGTGCCCGGCTGGATTGTCGAAGGCAGTGATGGCCCCGAGTTTGTCACGCGGCTGAACCTCTACCTGGATTCGCCAGCGCTGGAGCCGAAGGTGCACCTGATTCCCGGCGCGCTGGCCGATCTGCTGGATACGGTCATTGGCACAGTGATCGGCGCCATTACCGATCTGCTGGGGCTGGGCACGCCGCCGCCGGTGAATGAAGTCATTGCAGTGCCGCTGGCGCACAACCAGCGCAGCTTCGGCTTCGATCTGGCGCTGCGTGGCCCGCTGACCTTCCATGACGACGGGCGCATGGAAATCAAGCAGCTCAACCTGACGGATGTGCCGTTGAATGTGCAGCTCAATGTACTGGGTCTGCTTGATGCGGAGGTGAGCCTGTTGATTCCGGCCGGCGGCACCAACCTCAACTACATCTCCATGCCCGCCAAAATGTGACCGCTGCGCCCGGCTTCGTGCCGGGCCTTTCTCCCTTTTTACACTCGTCCGCCGGGGCCCGGTTGCAATGACCAGCCCCGGCAACTGTTGTAGAATGCGAAGCATTGATGGCCGCCCCCGCAGGAACGCGCATGGGACACCGCACCCCGCTTTACGACCGCCACATCGATCAAAACGCCCGTATGGTCGATTTCGGCGGCTGGGATATGCCGGTACATTACGGCTCACTGCTGGATGAACACCATGCCGTCCGCCAGGACGCCGGCATGTTCGATGTTTCCCACATGACCGTGATTGATATCAGCGGCCCGGCAGCACGCAGCTGGCTGCGCCGGTTGCTGGCCAACGATGTTGCACGCATGACCGGCGAGCGTGCCCTCTATACCGCCATGCTGAACCCGGATGGCGGCATCATTGATGATCTGATCGTCTACCAGCTTGGCGATAGCTACCGCCTGGTGGTGAATTGCGGCACCCGTGAAAAAGACTTGAACTGGCTGACACTTCAGGCCGAAGGCGCGGACGTGCTGATCAACGAGCGCCCCGAACTGGCCATGCTCGCCATTCAGGGCCCCCGCGCACGGGAACGGCTTGCCGGCCTGCTCAATGGCCAGCGTGGCGAGCTGATCGCCAAGCTCAAGGTGTTCGGCTACGCCGAAGACGGCGAGTGGCTGATAGCGCGCACCGGCTACACCGGCGAAGACGGCGTGGAAATCATGCTGCCCGGCAATGATGCGGTGGTGCTCTGGGCGCAGCTGATCGAGGCTGGCATTCGCCCTTGCGGCCTGGGCGCCCGTGACACATTGCGGCTGGAGGCCGGCCTCAACCTTTACGGCAATGATATGGACGAAGCGATCTCGCCGCTGGAGGCCGGGCTGGCCTGGACTGTCAGCCTGGATGACGAGCGCGATTTCATTGGCCGCAAGGCATTGGTGGCCAAGCAGGCTGCCGGGCACCCGGTGCAGGTAGGGCTTATTCTGCGCGAAAAAGGCGTGCTGCGAGCACACCAGAAAGTGTTCACCAATGCTGGCGAAGGCGAGATCACCAGCGGGACGTTTTCGCCTACGCTCGGTATCGCCATTGCGCTGGCCCGCGTGCCCGCCGGCAGCGAGGGCGCGGTGGAGGTCGAGGTGCGCAACAAGCGGCTGGCAGCCGAGATCGTGCAGCCGCCCTTTGTGCGCCATGGCAAAGCCGTTTATTCACCACAGTAACTGCAACATTCACAGCAAACGAAACGCAAAGGGACAACACAGCGATGAGCGATATCCGCCCGGAGTTGCGCTATGCCGCAAGCCACGAATGGGTTCGTCTGGAAGATGACGGCACCGCCTATGTAGGCATCAGTGACCACGCCCAGGACGCCATGGGCGATCTGGTATTCGTGGAGCTGCCGGAAATCGGCCAGCAACTGGAAGCTGGCGACGATGCCGGTGTGGTCGAATCGGTGAAGGCCGCTTCGGATATCTATGCGCCGGTGGCGGGCGAGATCGTCGCCATCAACGAAGCGCTGGAAGACACGCCGGAGCTGGTCAATCAGGACCCTTACGGCGATGGCTGGCTGTTTCGCATTCGCGTCAGCGACAAGGCCGATCTGGATGAGCTGCTGAGCGCCGGCGAGTACCAGGAACAACTCGACAGCGAAGACTGAGCCCGGCCCGATAGCCCCGATTGCCACGGGCGCGCCCGCGCCCGTGGCCTCCTGTTCGCACTTACCCAGCGAAGACAGCGATATGCCCTATATTCCCCATACCGAAGACGACGTGCAGGCAATGCTGGCGGCCATCGGTGCCGACAGCATCGAAGACCTGTTCGATGAAATCCCCGCACACCTCAAGGCCGGCCAGCTCAAGGCGCTGCCCGAAGGGCTGTCGGAAATGGAAGCCACGGCGCTGATGGCGGCGCGGGCCCGGCAGGATGCCGGTGCGCTGTGCTTTATCGGCGCGGGTGCTTACGAGCACCATATTCCGGCGGCGGTATGGGAGATTGCCACCCGTGGCGAGTTTTACACCGCCTACACGCCGTATCAGGCGGAAGCGAGCCAGGGCACGCTGCAAACCATTTATGAGTACCAGACACTGATGGCGCGGCTGACCGGAATGGATGCCAGCAACGCATCGGTTTATGACGGCGCCTCCGGCCTGTCGGAAGCGGTGCTGATGGCCCTGCGGGCCAATCGCAAATCGAAATCCCGCCGCGTGCTGGTGCCGCGCAGCGTGAACCCCCGTTACCGACAGGCCACCGATGCGATCTGCTCGAATCAGGATGTGGAGCTGGTAGAGGTTGTCTTTGATGCCGCCTCCGGCCTGACCACGCCAGCGGCGCTGGCCGCCCATGCGGGTGACGATTTTGCCGCGCTGGTAATCCAGCAGCCGAATTTTTTTGGCGGCCTGGAAGACGTGCACGCACTCACCGATTGGGCACATGCCAACAACATGCTGGTGATAGCGGTGGTCAATCCCACCTCGCTGGCGCTGCTGACCCCGCCCGGCGAATGGGGCGAGCAGGGCGCCGATATCGTCGTCGGCGAAGGCCAGCCGCTGGGCGTGCCGCTGTCATCCGGCGGGCCTTATTTCGGTTTCATGTGTTGCAGGCAGCAATACATCCGGCAGATGCCGGGCCGCATCATCGGCCGCACCGTCGATCTGGAAGGCAAGCCCGGATTCACGCTGACACTGCAAGCCCGTGAGCAGCACATCCGCCGCTCCAAGGCCACCTCCAACATCTGCACCAACCAGGGCCTGGCGATGACCGCCGCGACGATCTACGCCTCGTTGCTCGGCCCGGACGGGCTGGAAGCCGTCGCCGCGCACTGCCATGCCAATACGCGCACGTTGGTGGCCAAGCTCACCGCCATCGACGGCGTTAGCGAAGTGTTCAGCGCGCCGGTATTTCACGAAGCCGTGTTGCGCCTGCCGCGCCCTGCGGCCGAAGTGCTCGCCGCATTGGCCGAAAAGAATATTCTCGGTGGCTATGATCTGGGCCGCGATTATCCCGAGCTGGCCGATTGCGTGCTGGTGTGCGCCACGGAAACGCGCGTGGAAAGTGATCTGCAAGCCTATGCGAAAGCGTTGCAGGAGGTATTGGCATGAGCGGCAAGTCTATCGATCAGCAATTGATTTTCGAGCTGTCGCGGCCGGGCCGCCGCGCCAGCGCTCAGGCACCGAAAGCGCTGCCGCAACAGGCGCTGGCAAATATTCCAGCGACACTGCGCCGCAAGCAGAAGCCAGGGCTGCCGGAAGTCTCCGAGCTGCAAGTGGTGCGCCATTACACCAACTTGTCGACACGCAACTTCGCCATCGACAAGCAGTTCTATCCGCTTGGCTCCTGCACCATGAAATACAACCCCCGTGGCGCCAATCGCGCGGCCATGCTGCCGGGTTTTCTGGGCCGCCACCCGCTGGCGCCGGAAAGCCACAGCCAGGGTTTTCTGGCCTGCATGTATGAACTCCAGGAATTCCTCAAGGATGTGACTGGTATGCAGGGTGTTTCGCTGACGCCCATGGCCGGTGCCCAGGGTGAGTTTGCCGGCGTGGCCATGATCCGTGCCTACCACGAAGCGCGGCAGGATGACGGCCGCACCGAAATCCTGATCCCCGAAGCCGCCCACGGCACCAATCCGGCCACCGCCGTCATGTGCGGCTACAAGGTGCGTGAAGTGCCGGTGAACCGCGACGGCGATGTGGATCTGGAAGCATTGAAAGCCGCCTGCGGGCCACAGACCGCCGGCCTGATGATGACCAACCCGTCTACTTGTGGCGTGTTCGAGCGGCAGATCGACGCCATCGCAAAAACCGTGCATGGCGCTGGTGGGCTGCTGTACTACGACGGCGCCAACCTCAATGCCATTCTTGGCAAGGTGCGCCCCGGAGACATGGGTTTTGATGTGATCCACATGAACCTGCACAAGACCTTCGCCACTCCGCACGGTGGCGGTGGGCCAGGTTCCGGCCCTGTGGGCGTGAGTGAGCGGCTGAAGCCGTTTTTGCCCACGCCGATCGTCGGCAAGGACGGCGAGCAGTATCGCTGGCTCGATACTGACGATCTTCCGCAAAGCATCGGGCATCTGTCTGCCTTCATGGGCAATGCCGGCGTGCTGTTGCGTGCTTATTTCTACGCCCGCGTGCTGGGCCGCGAAGGCATGATCCGCGTGGGTGAATATTCGACGCTGGCGGCCAACTATCTGCTCAAGCGCCTGCAAGCCATCGGCTGCACCGCCGCTTACCCGGAGCGCCGCGCCAGCCACGAATTCCTGCTGACCTTTGCCAGCGAAGCCAGGGAGCTGGGTGTGACCGCGATGGATATCGCCAAACGCCTGCTGGATTACAACCAGCACGCGCCGACCACCTACTTCCCGCTGCTGGTGCCGGAGTGCTTCCTGATCGAGCCGACCGAAACCGAGACAAAGGAAACACTGGACGAATTTATCGACGCCATGGAAAAGATTCTGGCCGAAGCGCGAGAAAATCCCGAGATGTTGAAAGGCGCGCCCTATACGCAACCTGTGCGCCGGCTGGATGATGTGAAGGCGGCGCGGGAGCTTGATCTGGTGTGGAAAGCGCCGCGCTGACCAAGGAAAAAACCGGCTCGCTCGGGGTGACGCCATCTGGCGCTGCGCTATGAGCCGGCAAACTCTCTCGGCTCGCTCTTTCTCTCTCGGCTTGCGGGGCTGCGCTTGTGCAGCGCGCCTCACGCGCCACTGTGCGATTGAGCCTGTCGCTGTGATGGGCGTCAGCCGCGCTCAAGCAACAGCGTCATCAAGGGGCGGTTGATATAAAAACAGCCTTAACCTATGTGCGGCCGAGATTATATGTATGGAAAAAGCAGATTTTTATGCTCTTTGAGACGCATATGTCGAAAAACGAGCAGAACATCGACATAAATTGCAGCTAGGTTGATGGCATCGACATAGTTTGGCTTGCTCCTCGCCGGGGGTTGCCGGCCGGGATGCCTGTCCGGGGGCGGCCCGCCTGGTACGACCTTGCCAAGTACGACCTGTCGGGGAAAGGCGGCCGGTGCCTGTGATAGCCCCCGCATCGTTCCCGCAAGCCTCCGAACCACTGTCTCTACCGCACCCTGCCTTGCCGCCACAGTCCGCTAACAAGCCTTGTCACAATACAAATCTGGAGCGCCCGCCCCCGATTATTCATTCATACGGTTGCAATTCGTTGCTGTCGTTGGTCATCAGGTGCAGCAGGCGCGGATTGAGAAAGAGCTTTTCGTTGCCGGCGGTTTTTTCCTGCAAGACACCGATCTCAACCAGTTGTTTCAGATAGCTTGAAGCTGTCTGGCGTCTGGCGATGTTTTTTTCTACCAGATTATTGATGCGGCAGTAGGGCTGTTCAAAGATAGTCTGAACCAGCTCGTAGCTATATATCTTGGGCAGCTGGTGTCTGACATATTCTTCTGTTTGCGTTATCAATTTCCGCATTGCAGTAATTTTTCCACATGTCCATAAGGACACCTGCTCTACGCCTTTGAGCATGAAGATGATCCACTCCTGCCAATCGCCAGTACGAGTGACTTGGGTCAGTAATCTGTAGTAATCATTTTTATACTGAACAATGTAACGGCTCAAATACAGGATGGGCAGAGTCAGCAGTTGTTGCTCGATCAGATAGAGTACATTGATGATGCGGCCTGTCCGGCCATTGCCATCATGGAAGGGGTGAATCGCCTCAAACTGATAGTGACTGATAGCCATTTTGATCAATGGGTCGGTGTCATCCTCTGGAGCCAGAGTATTGTGCAGATAATTCTCCCAGTTGGTGAGCAGGTTGCGCAGGGTGTCCTCGCCAATTGGTGGGGTATAGATAATCTCACCGGTATCCTGATTGCCGATGACGGTGCCAGGTACTTTGCGGATATCCATGCCCACGTTTTTAAGCGTGCTACAGATATCTACGGCCGTGTTGGTGCATAGTGGCCGTTGCTGGAGCTTTCGGAAGCCGTTATATAGCGCAGTGCGGTATCTGAGCGCCTCCTTGGTGGCGGGGTCAGCGCCTTGGTCTTCCTGTGAATACCGGAACAGCTTATCGGTGGTGGTGACTATGTTCTCTATTTCAGAGCTGTCCTTGGCTTCCAGAAGTGGTAGCAAGTTGATGAGCACCGACTGATTAGGGAGCAGTTCACCCGCCTGCTTCAGCTCGGCCAAGGCAGCGCGAGCGGGGATACAGGCTTTGAGGATATCCAGTGTTTCCGTGACTTCCCTGGCTGGCGGAAGTGGGGGGAGTTGATTGTAAGGTTGGTCTGCGCGCCAGGGCATGTACGAATTCCTTGGTATTTTCGACATAGATGCCAATAAAGGGGAGTCTATGTCGACGCGATAAACATAGCAATGCAGGCGTGTCGAAAAAGATGGCAAAAATCGACATGGGTTTTGACTATGTTGATGGCATCGACATAGTTTGGCTTGCTCCTCGCCGGGGGTTGCCGGCCGGGAATGCCTGTCCGGGGGCGACCCGTCTGGCACGACCTTGCCAAGGACGACCTGTCGGGGAAAGGCGGCCGGTGCCTGTGATGGCCCCCGCATTGCTCCCGCGAGCCTCCGAGCCGCCGTCTTTCCCGCACGCTCCCTGCCGCCACAAACCGCCAAGGCTCCACGCCCCTTCCTGCCGCCACAATCCGCCATGGTTCCATGCCGCGTCCGCTTGCCAGGTGCGGGCTGTCGGCGCGGTAGCGGCGCCGTTTGCACTCCGCTGCCTGCTTCTTTGCATGGTCGAGGGAGTAGCAAGTGAACCCGGCCGCAGCGCCTGCTGCGGCCGTCGGGATAGCCGGTGGGCAAGCCGGTCGTGGCGGCCGCGTTGGTGGTGATTTGGCGCATCCCGCCAGAGCAGGGCCAGCAGCGACGGCGGTGAGCTTTCCCGCTACAATAGCCGGCTGGCCATTGGCCTTTTTCCCTTCTCCGCCCGACGCCGTGAGTACCCGCCATGAATGAGCAACAGCCCCCACGCCTGCGCCTGAAACGCGGTGAAGAACGCCGCTTGCGTTCCGGCCATCTGTGGATTTATTCCAACGAAGTGGATACCGACAAGACGCCTTTGAAAGAGCTGGTGCCCGGGGCCGAGGTGGTGGTGGAAGATCACCGTGGCAAGCCGCTGGGGCGTGCTTATGCGAACCCGCGCTCGTTGATCTGTGCGCGGCTGTTCAGCCGCAATGCAGAGCAGGGGCTGTCGTCCTCGTTGTTGAAAAAACGTCTGGAACAGGCGATCAGTTTTCGCGAGCAGTTGTTTCCGGGGCAGTGCTACCGGGCGGTGTTTGGCGAGGCGGATGGCCTGCCGGGGCTGGTGGTGGATCGCTATCGCGACATCTTTTTGGTGCAGGCCGGCACGGCGGGCATCGAGCAGGTGCAGGAGCAGGTGGCGCATATTCTGCACACGCAATATGACGCGCGTGCCGTGATAGCGCGCAATGAAAGCAGCGTGCGCGAGCTGGAAGGGCTGCCGCATTATACCCGCGCTCTGGTGGGCGACATGCCGGCGGAATTATCGTTGGTCGAAAATGGCGTCGAATATCTTGCGCCGCTCTCGACGGGGCAGAAAACGGACTGGTTTTATGATCACCGCGCTGCACGCCGCCGTCTCGGGCCGCTGGTAAACGAGAAACGGGTGCTGGATGTATTTGCCTATTGTGGCGCCTGGGGTGTGCTGGCGGCGACACAGGGCGCCAGCGAAGTGGTGTGCCTGGATTCCTCTGAAATGGCGCTGGAATATGTGCACCGTAATGCGCAAGCCAATGGCGTGGGCGAAAAAGTGCAGACCCTGCACGCAGATGCTTTTGCGGGAATGAAAGAGCTGATCGGTGCGGGTGAGCGTTTCGATGTGGTGATTGTTGATCCGCCGGCATTTATCAAGCGCAAGAAAGATATCAAGAATGGTATTGCCGGTTATCACGCCATCAACGAGCTGGCGTTGCGTCTGGTGGCGCCTGGCGGAGTGCTGATTTCGGCCTCTTGCTCGATGCATTTGTCCTCGGAGCAGCTGCTCGATGTGGTGCGCTCCAGCGCCCGGCATGTAGATCGTTTTGTGCAGGCGTTTGCCAGCGAAGGGCAGGCGGAAGATCATCCGCTGCACCCTGCGATTGCGGAAACAGGCTATCTCAAAAGCTGGTTTGTGCGGGTGCTGATGAATTATTAAGCCGGGCTATTCGTCGCTTCGTCGCTGTTCATATCGTCGTTGCTGTGCATATCGCCGGGCTGCGATTCGCCCGGCTTGTAACCGCACTCCTGTTTGTCGTTTGCCGACCGGTGTTTCGACGGTTGACACTCTCGCTGATCTCATTTTTTTATTGGCATTGAAAGCCGGCGGCTGCGTTGTCTTTCGTGCCGCTTTGCTTCAGTTCGCGTTACAACTCGTTCAGCTGCCGTTCAGTCCCCATCCAGTTGCAGCTCTCTCGATTCTCTCCCGATTCGTTCCCGGTTCATTCTTGACTCATTCGCGATTCGCTCTCGGCTCATTCTTTGTTCACTCCGGGTTCAGATAGCGTCTCAACTTTCCTGTCTTTTCCGCTCCTTCGGGTTTCGTACTCCAGCGCTCACACTTTAACTACAGTTTACAAGGGCCAGCCGGAACACTGCGTTACTGTGACGGGTCTGTATCAGTGTGTGCGAGCAGCGCGCCGTAGCCATTGGCGATGGCCTGTGCGCACGAATCTGCGACGACACGAGGGACGTAACATGAATGCATTCAAGATTGGCACGGCAGCATTGTTCTCCGCTGCGCTGGGCGGCCTGCTGGCGGCGCCGGCGCTGGCGCAGCAACAGACGACAACCGGCCGCACCAATGATTTTTCCTATACCTGGCTGCAAGGCGGCTTTCAGACGGGCGACGTGGCGAACCCGGACGCAGATGTTGATGCCCTGTTCTTTGAAGGGAGCTACGCGTTTGATCCGAACCTGTTCTTGCGCGGCGGCGTCAGTTTTTATGATGGTGATCTGAACGGCGGTTCGCGAGCAGATGTGGATGGCGAGCGCCTGCACCTTGGCCTGGGTTTCAATACGTTGTTGCAAGATCGCCTGGATCTGGTGGTCAGCGGTGACATTGTGCGTGTGCGTGCGGATGTCGAAGGCGGCGGCACGGATCGCGATACCGGCTATGATCTGCGCGCCGGTGTGCGCCACCATACGGCGCAACAGGTCGAGCTTTCTGGTGGCGTATTCCATGAAAATGTCGATGAGCGGGATACGGGCGTGTACGGCGAGGCGCTATACAAATTGCGGCCACAAGTTGATCTCGGCGCGCGCATTGCGCTGGGCGGTGATGCCAGCAATTTCGGCCTGTTCGGCCGATACAATTTCTGACCGCTACACTCTTCGCTATACTCTCCCGGCGAGAGCGAGGCGGTGCCTGACACTGCCCGCATACCAGCGCACCCGGTATGGCCCGCAAGGCTCTGCCGGGTGTCTTGTTTTCAGTGTTCGGGTGATCGGGAGAAATACAGCATGGCCGAGCCAGCTGCTTGTGCAGAAATCGTTGTTCGCCGCGAAAGCGGCATCATGGAAATCAGTATCCGCCGCCCGGAGCGGCGCAATGCGCTGACCCATCCAATGTACGCCGCCATGACCGAGGCGCTGGCAGCGGCAGATGCCGAGCCGGCAGTGCGAGTGGTGTTGCTGACCGGGGTGGATGATTGCTTCACTGCGGGTAACGACATGCTGGAGTTTCTGCAAAACCCGCCGTCCGGCAATGACTCGCCGGTGATGCGCTTTCTCGACCAGATTCTGAACCAGAAGAAGCCCATTGTGGCTGCCGTCAACGGCCCGGCAGTGGGCATCGGCACCACCATGCTGCTGCATTGCGATCTGGTCTATTGCGGCCGCAGCGCACGCTTGCAAATGCCGTTTGTGAGCCTGGGCCTGTGCCCGGAGGCCGGCGCCAGCTACCTGCTGCCGCAGATCATGGGCCACCCGCGCGCGGCGCAACTGTTGCTGCTGGCAGAAACTTTCACCGGCGAGCAGGCGGTGGAATATGGGCTGGCCAATGGCGTCTTCGACGATGGCGAATATCTGCAACACGCCCGCGAAGCTGCTGCCCGGCTGGCGGCCATGCCACCGGCATCGGTGCGCATGACCAAGGCGTTCCTGCGTGAGGCCCAGCGCGAGACGGTAGCGAAGCAGATGCGTGCCGAGGGCGATGCGTTTCTGGCGCGGCTGGGCGCGCCGGAAGCCCGCGAAGCAATGATGGCGTTCATGGAAAAGCGCAAGCCGGATTTCAGCCGCTTCGAGTGAATGATCAGCCGTGGCAGGCTGAAGTGTGATGCGCATCACGCCATGCGGGGTGAAAGCCCCGCAGGAAGCCAGCAGAAAGCTCCGCAGAAAGCCCGCGTGACCGCAGAAATCCAGCCTGCCGCCCTGAAAAATACCCATTTTCCGCAATATCGCTGCCCCCCGTGCCCCTGTTAAATGGCGTCAGGGATGGGGCCGCTACAGAACGGGCTTGCGCAGTGCCGTATTGCGGGCTGCGCGGCCGGGCAAAATAACAGACAAACCAGCGCGCAAGATGCCGGCCATCGGAGCCGGCCTTCCCCTGTCCACGGCCATCATTGGGGGAAGAAACCATGCCACGCATCCACATACCTGTTCTCGATCACTGCTGGCGCGCCTGGCGTCATCTGGCAGTGGCGCATCTTGCCGCTCGACGGCTGCGGTGCAGCCGCCGCCAGTGGGCGATGCTGTTGTTCACTTCTCTGGGCGCTTCCTCCGCAGCCGCCGATTGCGCGACCAGTGGGCCGAACCTTGTTTGCCAGGGGTTGCCGGAAGCCGGTATCGAGCGCGCCAACACGGCAATCAAATCGGTCACTGTGAACGCGGGAGCGGGCGCCACAGCTGTGTTGCCAGGCGTGGCAGGCATCGTCTTGCGCGAATCCGGCGGCCAGGGCACCAATGAAATCGAGGTGATCGACTACGGCGACCAGACAGTGATGTTCGATCACGATGGCGATGCCGGCGAACCCGATGGCACTGATGACTGGGAAGTGCTGGCGGACGAGCATGGCAACCCGGTGGTGATCGACGGTTATTACTTGCGAGTGCTGCCCGATGAGCGATTCGAGCTGGCCAACGCCAGCGAAACGCTGCGCAGTTTCGGCGATGGTGAGGCGCTGGCGGCTTATCTGCTGGAGGAAAACATCCCGGTGGGTAGCGATGGCGGCGCTGTCAGCGGCAGCCTGACCATCAACCATCATGCCGCCTTTGAAACCGATGGCAACCACGGCATCACCATCAGCTCGGCGGGTGGGCGAGGGGGCAATGGTGGCTGCACCAACTACCTCTTCTACACCTCTTGCCGGGGTGGGCGCGGCGGCAGCAATGCAGGCTCGGTAGCGGTGAATCATAGCGGCGAAATTATCGTGCGCGGCGATGATGCCTACGGCATCCGGGCGTCCAGTGTCGGCGGCGCAGGTGGCAACGGCGGCGGTTCTTTCGGGCTGTTTGCGTCCAGCGCTGGCTCGGGCGGGCACGGTGGCAAAGGCGGCGACGTCGCCGTACTGCTCAATACCGGCGCGGTGTTGCAGACCTACGGCAAGGGCGGGCACGGGGTATTTGCTTACAGCACCGGCGGCGATGGCGGTAACGGCGGGCGCCCGTCGGGCGCCGTGGCGTTGGGCGAAAAGGGCGGCAACGGCGGTGATGCTGGTGACGTCAGCGTCAGTAATTACGGCGAAATCACGACACACGGCGAGGCGGCGCACGGCATTTTTGCACAAAGTGTCGGCGCAGGCGCTGGTTCTGGCAGTAGCTCCGGCGGGCTGGTGGCGCTGGGCGGCAATGGTGGCGGGGAATCCAGCGGTGGCGCGATTACCGTCGCCAACGTGGGCACGGTGGTGACGCACGGGCTGGATGCCTACGGCATTCTGGCGCAATCCATCGGCGGTGGGGGTGGCAACGGCGGTAGCGCGGGCGGCTTGTTCTCCGTCGGCGGCCGGGGCGGCTCCGGTGGCGGTGCGAGCCTCGTTGCGCTGAGCAACACCGGCACGGTGCAGACCGGCGCAGACGGCGCGGTCGCCATTCTGGCGCAATCCATTGGCGGCGGTGGCGGTAACGGCGGCAACGCGGTGTCCGGTGGCAGCTCTGCCTCGGTGGCGCTGGGCGGGGCCGGTGGGCTGGGCGGTAATGGCGGCGGTGTCGTGATCAATCGGCTTGCTGCGCAGCAGACGCTGGCTGATCTGGGCAGCAGCCTCATAGAAACGCGCGGGCATCAGGCGCATGGCATTCAGGCGCAGTCCATCGGTGGCGGGGGCGGCAATGGCGGCATGGCGGTGGCGGGCAGTGTCGATCCCCTTTTCAGCGCCAGCGTGGCCATGGGCGGCAGCGGTGGGCGTGGCGGCAGCGCCAACGGAGTAACCGTCAACCAGCATGGCGTGGTCAGCACGACTGGCGATCATGCCTACGGTATTTTCGCGCAATCTGTTGGCGGCGGTGGGGGTAGCGGCGGCGGCGCCATTGCCGGGGCGGTCTCCGGCGGCACATCGATCGCGGTGGCGCTCGGTGGCTCGGGTGGCGAGGGCGGCCACGCCGGCGCGGTCAATGTAAATCTGCTGGGCGATATCGTGACGCAGGGCGTGATGTCGTTCGGCATGTTGGCGCAGTCCATTGGTGGTGGGGGCGGCAACGGCGGTTTCTCGGCGGCGGTCAGCGGCGGTTCGCTTACAGGTAGCGTCAGCCTGGGGGGCGGCGGTGCGTACGCCGGACATGGCCGTGATGTCAGCGTGGTGCTGGGTGAGGACGATGACGCTTACCGGGTCCATACCTCGGGCGAAGGCGCCCACGGCGTGCTGGCGCAATCGGTGGGTGGTGGCGGCGGCAACGGCGGCATGGCGCTCGCCGGCAGCGTCGGCGGTGGTTCGGCTTCTGTGGCGCTGGGCGGATCTGGTGCAGGCGGCGGCAGGGGTGGCGAGGTGTTGCTCACCAACCACAATCAGGTGCTGACGGGCGGCGATAATGCATTCGGCCTGATCGCACAGTCCATTGGCGGCGGTGGCGGCAATGGCGGCTTTGCACTCGGGGCGGCGGTCGGTGTGATGTCGGCCGCCGCAGCGGTGGGCGGCTCTGGTGGCGGCGGCGGTGATGCGGGTGATGTGTCACTGACCAATCACGGCACGGTGATGACCACCGGTAATCTGAGTTATGGCGTGCTGGCACAGTCGGTGGGTGGCGGCGGTGGCAACGGCGGTTCTGCCATCGCCGCGACGGTCGCGATATCCATTGAAAGCATCCCGGCGGTGGGGGCTTCCGTGGCCATCGGCGGTGCCGGTGGCACGGCCAGCCGGGGCGGCGATGTGGTGCTGGATAACACCGGCTCGGTGCAAACCGGCAGCCGCAGCGAGCAGGATGGCGAGATCAGCCGCACCGGGCACAGCGCGCACGCGCTGTTTGCGCAATCGGTGGGCGGCGGGGGTGGCACCGGTGGTTTTGCCGGGGCCGGTGCACTGGCGCTCGGGCAGGGCATGAGCTTCGCCATGGCGCTCGGCGGCAGTGGTGGCGCTGGCGGTGATGCCGGCGCGGTATCGCTGACCAGCAGCGGCGAGGCGCTACATACATTCGGTGACGGCGCCGACGGCATCCATGCGCAGTCCATCGGTGGCGGCGGTGGCGATGCCGGCTTCGGCCTGGCGCT
The DNA here is from genome assembly GCF_023051175.1 of Alcanivorax quisquiliarum. Taxonomy (GTDB): domain Bacteria; phylum Pseudomonadota; class Gammaproteobacteria; order Pseudomonadales; family Alcanivoracaceae; genus Isoalcanivorax; species Isoalcanivorax quisquiliarum. Next base: position 477,924 of record NZ_JALKII010000002.1, read on the forward strand.
GGCCGCCGGGCTGGGCGGCAACACCAGCACCAACGTCAGTGCCTCGCTCGCCATCGGCGGCAGTGGTGGTGACGGCGGCACCGGCAATACGGTCAGCGTGGACAGCAGCTCCCGGATCATGACCGACGGTGACCAGGCCAACGGCATTCTGGCGCAATCCATTGGTGGTGGCGGCGGCAGTGGCGGGTTTGCGGTCAGTGGCACGGTGACGATATCCGGCAACGCCGGGCAGGTAGGCGTTGCCATCGGTGGCAAAGGTGGCACGGGCAGCGTGGGTGACACGGTGCAGGTGAGCAATGCGGGCGAGGTAATCACCCGAGGTGAAGGTTCACTGGGCATTCTGGCGCAGTCGATTGGCGGCGGTGGCGGCAATGGTGGCCTGGCGGTCACCGGGCAGATCGGCAAAAGCCAGGACAGCTCGGCCGAGATCGGGTTGGCGATCGGTGGCGACGGGGGGACTGGGAATGCGGGCGGGCGTGTCGAGGTGCTGAATCTGGCCGGGGCCAGCATCACCACCTTCGGCCTGGGCGCGCACGGTATCGAGGCGCAGTCGGTGGGCGGTGGCGGTGGCCGGGGCGGCCTGGCGATCTATGGTGGTGTGAATGTTGCCGGCAGCGGCCGGTCGCTGAATGTGGGCGCCAGTGTGGGTGGCTGGGGCGGCGATGGTGGCCTGGGCGGCCTGGTGGGAATCACCAACGCTGGCAACATTCGTGTACACGATGACAGCGCGATGGGCATTGTCGCGCAGTCGGTGGGCGGCGGTGGCGGCGACGGCGGCGATGCCTATACCGGGTTGTTGGGCATTGCCGATACGTCGGGGCCCAAGGCCGCCACTTACAACATCGCCGCCTCGGTAGGCGGCGAAGGTGGCAGCGGCAACCATGGCGGCGCGGTACAGGTGGAGAACAGCGGCAGCATCATCACGGGTAGCGAAGTGGAGGTGGAGGGCGTCACCTATATCACGGGGATCGGCGGCTACGGCATTTTTGCGCAGTCGGTAGGCGGTGGCGGCGGCATCGGCGGCCGCGCCAACAGCATGAATGTGGTGTACGGCGGCAAATGCACCGTGCCGGGTTTGTGCGAGATCAACAACTCCGGCAACAACATGGCGTTGACGGCCAATGTGGGCGGGTTTGGCGGTGCGGGTGGCGATGGTGACCGGGTTGATGTCATCAATACCGGCAGCATCGTGACGCTGGGCGACACCGCAGACGGCATTTTTGCGCAATCCATCGGCGGCGGTGGCGGCATCGGTGGCAACGGTGTCAACGGCATTGCCGGTGGCCCGCCGTTGAAAAGCCACACGGCGTTCTACAAGGACATCAGCGTGACGGTGGGCGGCAACGGTGGCGCCAGCGGTGATGGCGGCGAGGTGCAGGTGCACAACAGCAGCAGCATCCTGACGCGCGGCGCCAACAGTAACGGCATCTTTGCGCAGTCCGTTGGCGGTGGTGGTGGCACGGGTGGCCTGTCGGTGATCGGCCTGATGGGCAAGGTCGGCCTTGGCGGCGAAGGGGGCGCGGGCGGCGATGGCGAGCGCGTACAAGTGTGGCAGGACGGCGGCGCCACCATCGAAACACAGAGCACGGCATCACACGGCATCTTTGCCCAGTCCATCGGCGGCGGTGGTGGCATTGCCGGGAATGTGGATCGCATGTTCGGTGCCGGCCTGAGCAAGCCGCTGGGGCTGATCGGCTACGATCCGGGTGTGAATACGGATTTCGAGTTCGGTTTCGGTATCGGTGTGGGGCTGGCGCTGGGGCGTGCTGCGGGCGACGGCGGCGATGGCGGCGCAGTCGATGTGAGTGTGGCCGGCAATATCGTCACGCGGGGCGACAGCAGTGCAGGGGTTTTTGCGCAGTCTGTCGGCGGCGGCGGTGGTGTGCGCGGCGAGCTGGGCAACGAGCAGCCAGTGCTGAACGGGTTGTCCTGGCATATCGGCTCCAATGGCGATGCCGGCGACGGCGGTGCGGTGGATGTGTCGGTCGATGGCAATATCGTCGCCAGCGGCAATTCGGCGCAGGGCGTGTTTGCGCAAAGCAGCGGTGGCCAAGGTGTTGGTGGCGACGTTACCGTCGAGCTGGCCGGCGCGGTGGTGATGGCGGCGTTGCTGGAGGATGCGGATGGCACCGATGACGAACCGCTGCGCGGGCTGGGCGCGACCGGGGTGCTGGCCCACAGTGCGGGCCAGGATGGCAACGGCAATATCCACATCCATATCGCCGGCGCCGATAGCCTGGTGCGTGGTGGCCGCAGCGCAGTGGTCAACGATGATCCGGACGAATACGCGGAATACGTTGGCATCGGGCTCTGGCTGCTCGACGGGCAGGATAACGTGGTCAGCAACCACGGCACCATCATGACCGCCAACGGTGTACATGGCGGCCGGGCGATTTACGCCAGTGGCAGCGATCCGGCCAACGATTTTCACGGTGGCAACGAAACCATCGACAACTACGGCCATATCATCGGCTCCGTCGATCTGGGCGCCGGGCACAATGCCTTCAATAATTTTGCCGGCGCGCAGTTTGATGCCGGAAAAATTGTCCGGCTGGGGAGCGGCAACACACTCCGCAATGAAGGCCGCTTCGAGCCGGGCGGTGCCGGCGTGGTGATGACCAGTGAGCTGGCGGGCGGTTTTCAGCAAGGCAGCAGCGGTTATTTCGGGCTTGATCTGGATCTGGCGCGCACAGGCGAGCTGGATGAAGCCGACCGGCTCAATGCCACAGGCGACATTACTCTTGCGGGCGAGCTGGATGTGCGCGTGCACAACATCACGCAACTGACACCCGGTGCCCATTCGGTGGTGATCGCGGCCTCCGATACCGGTTTGTATGACGCCGGGCTGGCCTTCCTGCACCCGATCTCGGCGGTGGCAAAGTTCGATTATTCCATCGTCGATGGGCTGACATTGCAGCTGGATTACGGCATTGATTTTCAGGTTGATGGCCTGAACGGCAACCAGAGCGCAATGGGCGCGCATTTCAACAATATCCAGCTGGCCGGCGGCTCGCCGGAGCTGGATGCCGTGGTCAATGCGCTGTTTCATATTCCCGATGAGGAAACCTATGCACAGGTTGCGGGGCAGATGTTGCCTTCAGCCTATCTGGCCAACGAGGTGACCACACTGTATGCCAGCCAGGGCTTTGCCAATCGTATGCTCAGTTGCCGCAGCAGTGATGGCGACAACCGTTTTGTGGCCGAGCAGGAGTGCGCCTGGCTGAGTGTGCAGCGTGAGCATACGCGCCGTGATGCGACCCGCGAACTGCCCGCCTGGCAACAGGATGTGACCTCTTTCGGCTATGGCGTGCAGGCCGAGCTGGATAATCATCGGTTTGCCGGCTTTGCGGTGGGCTATGACAAGCTGCGTGGCGATGCCAACCGCAGCATGAAAACCGACGGCACGCGCTTTCATCTGGGCGCCGTGTTCAAGGTACAGCGCGGCAACTCGGTTTTTGCCGGCTCGTTGTCGGGCGGCCTCACCCGCATGGATGTGATGCGCAGCGTAGCGGTACCGGGCCTGCCGAACGAGCAATTGGAGGGCACGCAGAAACTGCGCTACCTGGCCGCTAATGCCGTTGCCAGCCGCGCCTTCCAGCGCGGTGATCTGTACCTCAAGCCGATGCTCGGCATCGCCGCTACCCATGTCGGCCACTCCGGCTACACCGAGCGGGGCGGCAGCATGGCGCTGCGCGTGCAAGGCGATACGCACACCTATTTCTCGGCCTCGCCAGTGGTGGAATTGGGTGGTGAGCTGGCGCTGGGCGAGAGCCTGCTGCTGCGCCCTTACCTGCGTGCCGGCGTGACGGCGATGCTCTCCGGCGACAAGCCGCGCATGACAGCGGCGCTCGCGGCAGCACCAGGCGGCGCCGGCACTTTTACGGTGACGGAACAGGTGGATGATCTGGCCTACGATGTGGCGGCGGGTGTCGATCTGCTCAACCACAACGGCTTTGCCCTGCGCATGGCGGGCACCGCACGCACCAGCGAGCACACGCGCGATTACGGCGGGCAGGTGAAGATCAGCCTGGCGTTTTGAACGATACACCGGGCGCGCCAGAGCCCGGCGCTCCGCGCCCCGATCCATCGCCCCGGCCCTGATCCGGGGCTGCCCCTCGGGCGGCAGTGTCTGCGAATGGCAGTGTCTTTGCATGGCAGCACCTTCACATGACAGTGCCTTCGCATGACAGTCCTTGCAAGGCACCGTCCTTTCAAATGACGGTGCCTTGAAATGACGATGCCTTCAAATGGCAGTGTCTTCAAATATCTTCAAATAAAAGTGCCGTTAAATATCAGAGCCTATGAACACACCGGCAATTCCTCGCTGAAGCGCCCGGCGCAAAGGCCGGAATGAGTGGCGTCTGATGCTGCGCTCTGGGCGTTGGTCGAGGTAATTCGAAGATGCCGGGGTTTTCTATTACGCGCCGGCATTGACACAGGGGCTATGGTGCAGAGGCACACGTGAGTGCTGGAAAGCCCGGCCCGCAGGCCGGGACGATGATGTGGTGGCCATAAGCGCCGCCGGGCCGAGAGAAAAAAACTATCGCTGGCGAGCGTTCAGCCGGCGTGCGCCAACGCAGTGCCCGCCTCAGAACAGCCCGACGGGCGGCGCCGAGAGCAGGCGTGCAAGCGCGGCGTGATCATGCGGTTCTTCCGTGAGCAGAGCGGCAAGCTCGCCGGCGTAGTCCGGTGCCACTGCTTCCAGCACGGCTGCCAGTGCAGCGCCTTGAGGGGTTTGTGGATCAAACCATACATCCACCGCTGCCCTGGTTTCGGTGCTGGCGATCTGATGGGCTTGCGGGGCCATGTATTCGCCGCCACCGGGATCACCGGCGTCTGCATAGGCGGCCAGTTTCGCCAGCCGCAGCTGGGCGTCGGCCAGCGCTTGCAACAGTGCGGCGACCAGTTGCTCCGGGGTCGGCGCCTCGCGGGGCTGGATCAGCAGTGTGAGATCTTCCAGCAGCAGCGCGCTGGCGACATCGAGATAGCTGCGGCGGCGGTTTTCCGGCAACTCGCGCAACGGCAGCTGGTGGCTGGGCAGCAACTCGGTCACGGCGGTGAGATCCAGCGCGGCGCGGGGCGCTTCGGGCACACCGGCCAGCAATTGATGAAGAACTTGCAGGCCGACGCTGACCTCCGCCGGATCGGTCATGTCCTGTTGCGCCAGCAGGGTTTCCGTGTCCAGCGTCAGCGTGACATCGTAGACGATGCCGCTTTCCGGCCAGCCGGGCACCGCATCGACGTAACCGGGCAGGATCGGCCAGATATCTGCCCGCGCCAGCGGCGGCGCCAGTTGCGGCGTCAGCGCGGCACGGCTGGCCAGCACTGGCCAGGCTCGGCTGAAATGCCTGTAGAGCAGCGCCCAGGCATTCTGCGCAGCCTCCAGTTGCGCTGCATCCGGTTGCCTCAGCAGCGCCCCCACGGCTTCACGAAAGCCCGGCGCCGCGACCACCAGCCGCCGCAGTTGCGGCGCACTTTCTTCCTCGTAAGCGCTGGCAAGCGCGGCGTATTCGGCGGCCGCTTCAGTGGGCGCTGCCACGGCGGCAGGTTCGGGTTGCGGTGCAGGTTCCCGGTCGCAACCGGCCAGCAGCAAGACGGCAAGGGCCGCAGGCAGCAGTGTCAGGCAAGCTTTCATGATGGTTCGGTGTCCGCTTTATGGTCGTCACAAACCGCCGCCCGGCGCGGCTATCCCCCAGGATTGCGCCGGGCGCGGCGTATCAGCGCAGGCTGATGATGGGCCAGCCTTGCTCCCGCGCGGTGGCGGCCAGTGTTGGATCCGGGTCTACGGCGACCGGGTTGTCCACTTTTCTCAGCAGCGGTAAATCATTGTGCGAATCGCTGTAGAAGTAGGCGCCGGCGAGGTCGTGGCCGGTGTCCGCCAGCCAGGCTTCCAGGCGGGTGATCTTGCCTTCACGGTAGCAGGGTACGCCGGTGATGTCGCCGGTATAGCCGCTGTCGTCCTGTCCGGCGGTGGTAGCGAGCAGGTGATCCACGCCCAGCTGCTCGGCGATCGGCTGGGTGATGAAATCGTTGGTGGCGGTGATAATCAGCAGGAAGTGCCCCTGGGCACGGTGTTGCGCCAGCAGCTCGGCGGCCCTGGGCAGCATCAGCGGCGCGATTTCCCGGGCCATGAACGCCTCGCGCCAGCGCAGTAGCTGCTCCAGCGGGTGCTCGGTAAGGATTTTCAGCACGAAGCGTTGATAGGCGTGGATATCCAGTTGGCCGGCCAGATAATCCTCGTAGAACTGGTCGTTAGTGGCCTTGAAGCCTTCAGCGTCGACGATGCCCTGGCTGACGAGGTATTCGCCCCACAGGTGATCGGAATCCCCGGCGATCAGGGTGTTGTCGAGGTCGAAAATGGCAAGTGTCATGGAATCTCCGGCAACATGGGGTCACGTCAGGGAAAGGCCGCTAGAATAGCAAAGCGGGATTAAAATGCTCGCGTTGATCGGCGCCCGCCACGCGGGTTTAATGATGGCGTGGCCATGCAGGCGAAAAGATGACAGGCATTATTGATGAACAGGGTTTCCGGCTGAATGTCGGCATTATCCTGATCGGTGACGACGGGCGGGTCTTCTGGGGCCGCCGGATCGGCAATCGGGATGCCTGGCAGTTCCCGCAAGGTGGGCTACTGCCCGGCGAAACGCCGGAGCAGGCGCTGTATCGGGAGCTGGAAGAAGAAGTCGGGCTGACCGAAAGCGATGTGCAGGTGCTCGCCTCGACGCAGGGCTGGCTGAGCTACCGCTTGCCACGGCGCTTTTGGCGCCGTCCGGAAGACGCTTTGGGCCGCCAGTGTATCGGTCAGCGGCAGAAGTGGTTCTTGTTGCGGTTGATGAGCGACGAAGAACGCATTGATCTGGCCCGCAGCGGCACGCCGGAATTTCAGGCCTGGCGCTGGGTGAATTACTGGTATCCGATTCGCAAGGTGGTGCATTTCAAGCGCGGCGTCTATGCCCGCGCGCTGAAGGAACTGGCGCCGGTTGTACAGCGCCAAGCCTCTCTCAAACTCTGACACTGGCCGTCAAGGCAGGCGCACATGCTCGATACACTCCGGCGGATCGTTCAGGAAGTGAACAGCGCCGCCGACCTGAAGAGCGCTCTGGATCTGATGCCCGCCCGGGTACGTGATGCCATGGGCACCGAAGTATGCTCGATCTATCTGCTGGATGCGGCCGGGCAGCGCTATGTGCTGATGGCCTCCGAGGGCTTGCGCCGCGAGGCAATCGGGCGCGCCAGCCTGGGGCTGACCGAGGGGCTGGTCGGCCAGGTGGGCCAGCGTGCCGAACCGCTCAATCTCGAAGACGCCTTCCGGCATCCCAAATTCCTCTATCTGGCGGAAACCGGCGAAGACCCGTTCCACGCTTTTCTGGGCGTGCCGGTAATGCACCATGGCCGCGTGCTGGGTGTGTTGGTGGTACAGCAGCGCGATGCGCGGCGCTTTGATCAAGGGGAGGAGGCTTTTCTGGTCACGCTGTCGGCGCAGCTCTCTGCGGCGGTGGCGAAGGCCCGTGCCAGCGGCGCGCTGGAAAGCCTCGGCTCTCAGGCCGGGCTGCCGAAGATTTACGACGGTGCGCTGGGCGCCTCGGGAGCCGCCATCGGCACCGCCGTGCTGTTGTTCCCGCCAGCTGATCTGGCGGCGGTGCCAGATCGCCCCGCCGCCGATGTGGAAGCTGAAGTGGCTCTGCTGGAAGCCGCGCTGATGCGGGTGCGCAGTGATGTGCGCGCCTTGAGCGAGCGTGCTCGCGGCCGGCTGGGCGCCGAGGAGCAGGCACTGTTCGAGGTGTATCTGCGCATGCTCGATAAACACGCGCTGGCTGGCGAGATCGCGAGCAAGATACGCGAAGGCCAGTGGGCGCAGGGCGCGCTACGGATGGTGATCGAAGCGCACGTGCGCAACTTCGAGCTGATGGACGATGAATACCTGCGCGAGCGGGCGGCCGATGTGCGTGATCTGGGCCGCCGTGTGCTGGCGGAATTGCAAAGCCGAAACCGGCTGGCGCGGGATTATCCGGCCGATGCGATCCTGATCGGCGAAGAAATCACCCCCACCATGCTGATCGAGGTGCCGCAGGGGTGCGTGCGCGGCATTGCCTCCTCGGTGGGCTCGCGCAACTCGCATATGGCGATTGTGGCGCGGGCCATGGGCATCCCCACGGTGGTAGGCGTGCAGAGCCTGCCGCTGAAGCAGCTCGACGGGCAGGAGTTGATCGTGGATGGCTTTCGCGGGCGAGTGATCGCGCATGCGTCAGCCGATTTGCGGCAGCAGTTCGAGCAGCTTATCGCGGAGGAGCGTTCGCTTCAGGCCGGCCTTGAGCGGCTGCGTGAATTGCCGGCACAGACCCTGGATGGCCATCGCATCCAGGTGCAGGTGAACACCGGCCTGCTGACCGATATTTCCCGCTCGCTGGAGCGCGGTGCCGAAGGCGTGGGGCTGTATCGCACGGAAATCCCCTTCATGATGCGGGATCGCTTTCCGGCCGAAGAAGAACAGCGGCAGATTTACCGCGAGCAGTTGCAGGCATTCGCCCCGCATGCCGTGACCATGCGCACGCTGGATATCGGTGGCGACAAGGGGTTGCCGTATTTTCCGATCCATGAAGACAATCCGTTTCTCGGCTGGCGCGGCATCCGCGTGATGCTGGATCACCCAGAGCTGTTCATGGTGCAGGTGCGGGCCATGCTCAAGGCCAGCCAGGGGTTGGACAATTTGCGCATCCTGCTGCCGATGGTGACGTCCGTGTTCGAGGTGGAGGAGGCGCAATACCTGATCCACCGGGCCTGGATGGAGCTGCGGGAAGAGGGCTTTGATGTGTCACTGCCGGCGGTCGGCGTGATGATCGAAGTGCCGGCTGCGGTTTATCAGGCGCAAGCACTGGCACAGCGGGTGGATTTCCTGTCGGTGGGCACCAACGATCTGACCCAGTATCTGCTGGCCGTGGATCGCAATAATCAGCAGGTGGCGGATCTGTATGATTCGTTCCATCCGGCGGTGCTACAGGCATTGATGCATGTGGTCGAGGCGGCGCATGAGGAAGGCAAGCCGGTGTCCGTGTGTGGCGAAATGGCAGGCGAGCCGGCGTCGGCGGTGCTGCTGATGGCGATGGGTTTTGAAGCGTTGTCGATGAACGCGGCGAACCTGCTCCGCGTGAAGGCAGCGATTCGTCAGGTGGCATTGAGCAGTGCCCGGCAGCTGTTGCAGGAGGTGCTGGGCATGGACAGCGGCGAGGTCATCGCCGCGCATGTGGATCTGCATCTCAAGCGCGCCGGGCTGGCGGATTTGCTGCAATATCGCCGCAGTGTTTGACCGCCGGGCCGTTGCCCGGCGCCATTTCGGCCTGAACGGGCCTTTGGTGTCGCCCTCGCAGCTGGCTATCATGCGCGGCTGTTTGCCCGGGCGATTCGGGCACCAGCTGACCTGAACGGGGAAACGACAATGCAGAACGTGGTGGCGATTCCGGCCAATCCGGCCCTGGTGAACAGCACCGAAGATTTTCTGCGAGCTGTCTCGCGCAACGGCGATGGTGCCACGGCCTTCATTACCATGGTCGATCGCCTCACCGACCGCATGCTCGGCCTGTTCCTGCAAGAGCCGGCACAGCTGGCCGATTTGTCCAATACGCAGCGCAAGGTGATCGATTTTGCCGTCTCCACGGCCAGCAAGGCATCGCATATGCTGACCCGGCAGATCTACAAGAAAGTCAGCAACGCCGAGTTCGCGCCGATCGTGCGCAATGTCGAAGCGATGTACTGGCAGGCGGGTGATGATAACGGCCAGCAAGCGTATATCAGCATCCCGGTGGATGAGCGTTTTGCGAATGATTTCCGGCGTGCAGCAGAGGCGTGCGAGGCCGGCCGGGGCCAGAGCGAGGTCGCGCTGGTGGCGCAGGTGATGGATCAGCTCACCAACGAGATTCTGGACAATATTTTCGTAGCCCAGACGCGGCTGGTAAAAGTCGGCTTCGTCACTCAGAAGGCACTCAATATGGGCGTCGAGGGCAGCCGCAAGGCGTTACAGGCGGTGAACGCAAAAGTGCTGCGAGGCTTGAGCAACGACGAGTTGCAGCGTTTCATGGGCCATTACGCCGAGATCATCCGGCAGCGCGGCTGATCCGCGCGATCACGCCGGCTGGCGGCTATCCCGTGGCGGGCCGAGCGGCTCGCCGTCCGGCCCCCAGTTCTGTTCCACGGCGGCCACTGCACCCGTGGCATCCAGGCTCACGGCAGTACTGGCGCGGGTGCCATACTCCAGCGAACGAATGAAGATCGGCGCCACCAGCCGCTCCAACGGCAGACCAACCCCGGTGGCAGGCAGCTTGGAATCATCCGGGCGCCATTCATCCTTCAACAGCGTGAGCAGCTGATCCGGCTCCGGTCGGGCAGCAGCCAGTTCGCCGAGGCGCTTCTTGCCCCGTTGCACTTTCGGCCAGGGGGTATTCAGCAGTCCGTTGCTCAAACCGTGAACGCCGGGCGGCACCGGCTGCGGCGACGCACCCCGATTGCTGAGATACCACAGGTTTCCGGTATCGCCGACCAGCAGATTGAAGGGGCCGAAATCTGCTTGCCGGCGAGCAACATCCTCGGCGTAATCCTGAGGCGCGATGTCGCTTTGTAGAAAATCCAGCGGCAGCGCACCCCGCGACAGCGGGCCGCGTTCCTGAGCGGCGACAGGCTCGCGGAAGTTGGTGACGGCTGCAAAGCGGCCGTCACGCGTGATGCCAAGCCAGGTGCCGCCAGCGGTCAGGTCGAGGCCGCAAAACACATTGTCACGCCAGCGTGCCGGCTGGGCCGGCCGTCGGTGAAATTCGTCACGGTTGGCCGCCACAAGCAGGGGAAATTCCCGGTGGTACTGCCAGGCAAACAAGACGATACACATGGAAAAACCCCGTTACCCCCTGTGTGGGGTGCAAAGCGCCACGACAGCGCCTAGCATAACATCCTTTACGGGAGGGCTTGCGTGGCCATCGAGTTGTTTCCGGTTTACGTGCTGCTGGGTGTGCTCTCAGGGCTGCTTGGCGGCGCGCTGGGGCTGGGCGGCGGCGTGGTGATTGTGCCCGGCCTGTTACTGGTGTTCCACCTGTGGGGGATCGGTGACGAGATGATGCAGATCGCGGTGGCGACATCGCTGGCTACCATCATCGTCACCTCGGTCGGCGCCATTCGTGCTCACCATCAGCGCGGCAGCTTGCGCTGGCCACTGGTGTACCGTCTCAGCAGCGGCATCATTCTCGGCGCCTTCGTGGGCGCTTTCGTGGCGGACTGGTTGTCCGGGCCACGGCTGATACAGTTGTTCGGCGTGTTCTCGATTATTGTCTCGCTGCAAATGTTCACCAGCAGCCGCCGAGCATTGCATCACGATGAACCCGAGCGGCTGCTGCCTACGCCGGCGCTGATGGCAGCTGGTAGCGGCATCGGCCTGGTATCGAGCCTGTTCGGCATCGGTGGCGGCTCGCTGACGGTGCCGTTGCTGAACGCTTGCCGGGTGCGAATGCAGGAGGCCGTCGCGGTATCCTCCGCCTGTGGCCTGCCGATCGCGCTGGCTGGCGGCGTCGGTTTCGTGATCGCCGGCTGGGGCAATCCGGCGCTGCCCACGGGCAGTCTGGGCTACGTTTATCTGCCGGCGGCAATCGGTATCGGCCTGGCCAGCTATCCGATGGCGCGCGTCGGGGCGGGTCTGGCGCATCGTCTGCCCGCCAAAACACTGAAGCGGATTTTCGCCGTTGTGCTGTTTATCATCGGCCTGCGGCTGATGTTGAGCTGACTTCCCATCGCCAGGCGGCGCGCCTGGTGTTTTCTGCCAAGGAACTCGCCTATGCAATACCCGCAAATCGACCCCGTAGCGATCGCCTTGGGCCCGTTGCAGGTTCACTGGTACGGGCTGATGTATCTGTTCGGCTTCGTTGCCGCGTGGTGGCTGGGGCTACGCCGGGCAAGGCAGCCGGGCAGCCACTGGACACCGCAGCAGGTCAGCGATCTGGTGTTTTACAGTGCGCTGGGCGTGATCCTTGGCGGCCGGATCGGCTACACGCTGTTTTATAATTTCTCCGGTTTCGTGAGTGATCCGCTGTCCATCGTGAAACTGTGGGAGGGCGGCATGTCTTTCCACGGTGGCGCCATCGGTGTGCTGCTGGCGTTCGGCTGGTTTGCCCGCAAGGCCGGCAAGCGTTATTTCGAGGTGGCGGATTTTATCGTACCGATGGTGCCGATCGGGCTGTGCGCCGGGCGTATCGGCAACTTCATCAATGGCGAGCTGTGGGGCCGTGCCAGCGACGTGCCCTGGGCGATGGTGTTTCCTGCCGATCCATTACAGATCACGCGCCACCCCTCTCAGCTTTACCAGTCATTGATGGAAGGGCTGTTGCTGTTTGTGGTGCTGTGGCTTTATTCCGCGAAGCCGCGTCCGGCGGCCGCAGTGACGGGCCTGTTTGGTGTGGGTTACGGCACGGCGCGCATCATCGGCGAATTTTTCCGCGAGCCGGATGCACATATGGGATTCATTGCTTTCGATTGGCTGACCATGGGTATGCTGCTGTCGCTGCCGATGGTGGTAGCCGGAACGGCCATGATGATCTGGGCCTATCGACAAGAGCGGCCGGGCTCAGGAGAGAGCCGGGCGGGAGTAAAGGCACGATGAAACAGTACCTGCAATTGCTGCGCCATGTGCGTGATCACGGCGTGGAAAAAAACGACCGCACCGGCACCGGTACGCGCGCGGTGTTCGGTTATCAGATGCGTTTTGATCTGGCTGCGGGCTTTCCGGTGCTGACGACCAAGAAGCTGCATCTGAAATCCATTGTTCACGAGCTGCTATGGTTCCTCAAAGGCGATACCAATATCCGTTACCTGAAGGAAAACGGTGTCTCCATCTGGGATGAATGGGCCAGCGAAAGTGGCGAGCTGGGGCCGGTGTATGGTGAACAGTGGCGCAGCTGGAAAACACATGATGGCCGCGTGATCGATCAGATCAGCGAAGTGCTGGCGGAAATTCGCCGCAACCCGGATTCACGCCGGCTGGTGGTATCGGCTTGGAATCCCGGTGTGTTGCCTGACCCGGCTATTTCACCGGAGCAGAATGCCGTGCTGGGCCGGCAGGCGCTGCCGCCTTGCCACTGCCTGTTCCAGTTTTATGTGGCCGACGGCAAGCTCTCCTGCCAACTTTACCAGCGCAGTGGCGATATTTTTCTTGGCGTGCCATTCAATATTGCGTCCTATAGTTTGCTCACCCTGATGATGGCGCAAGTGTGCGGGTTGGCGCCCGGTGAATTTGTGCATACGCTGGGTGACGCGCATCTTTACAGCAATCATCTTGAGCAGACCGATCTGCAATTGTCACGCACACCAGGGCCCTTGCCGACCATGAAACTCAACCCTGAAGTGCGCGATCTGTTTGCGTTTCGCTACGAGGATTTCGAACTGACCGGTTACGATCCACAGCCGCATATCAAGGCGCCGGTGGCGATCTGAGGTGGGCGCGAGACGGTGTGGGAGCCTTGTCAGGTCCGCACCACCGAGCGAGAGAAGCCCGACGCGACGGCATGAAGAAAGTGGCGCGAAGGAAACGATACGAAGAGAGCAGCCTGATGAAAATATCACTGATCGTCGCCAAGGCAGAAAACGGCTGCATCGGGCGCAACAACAAGTTGCCCTGGTATCTGCCCGGTGATCTGAAATATTTCAAGCAGGCCACCATGGGCAAGCCGATCATCATGGGGCGTAAGACCTGGGAGTCTCTCAAGGGGCCGTTGCCGGGCCGCGCCAATATTGTTATTACGCGGCAGGCCGATTATCTGGCAGAAGGCGCAAGAGTGGTGCCGTCACTGGATGACGCGCTGACGCTGGCGGAGAATATCGCGCTGATTGATGGTGTGGATGAAGCTGTGGTGATTGGTGGCGCGGAAATCTACGCCCAGGCATTGCCGCGAACCCGGCGCATGTACGTCACCGAAGTGCATGCAGCGGTCGAAGGCGATGCGTTTTTCCCGACCGTTGATGCCAGCCAATGGCGCGAGGTGGGGCGCGATCATTTTACCGCCGCGCCGCCAAATCAGTACGACTACAGTTTCGTCATCTACGAGCGGCAATGATGCCGCAGCGCCGGTTCACTGCCCCGCAACGCCGCGTGAATAACGCCGGAGGCAGTGGGTGAAGCGCAGCAACAATATTCAGCCGTGGCCGTTATCGGTGGGCGGCGCTGACGGCCGGTGCAGGCCGTAGTAGCGGAAGATCAGCACCGTCGGCATGGCACTGAGCAGGCTGGTAGCCAGAGCGATCAGCAAGGTCGAAATTTTCTGGTCGCCCAGCAGGTTCAGCACCAGCACACCAAACGTATTTGTCACCAGCAGCACCATCATGTATGCCAGCGTCACGGCCAGCAGTATCTGCCACTGATCTGTCTGGGTGCGGCGGAACGATTCCTGCAAGGCCTGCACCGGTGTCTGCCCTTCCAGCACGGCGATAAACGGCGCCTGGCAGAGGCGCGCATACAGCCAGACGCCGGGAAAAATCAGCAACATCAGGCCAAGATACACCAGCACGCCGAGAAACAGGAAGGTGGCCAGCAGCGTCGGCGCGGCACGCACACAGAACATCAGGCAATCGCCCAGGCCACGGGGGCGGCCGCCTTCGATGGCCACCAGCTGCGCCATCACGGCGCCTTCGGCAAACGGTCGCAACAGTAACAGCAGCAAGGCCGACAAATGGCCGATATGCAGGCCGCTTTCGTCGGCACTCAAGGCCGGGCCGAAACCCCACTGCACGAATTCGCCGCTCACGGCGAAGGGCGCGGTGACCAGCAGCAGGGCAGTCAGATACTGCCACCAGAAGCGCAGGCTCTCCTGTAAACGTTGGGCAATCATCGAATTTCCGAGGTGATGGGATCAGGCACGCAAGTGTACTGGCTCCTTGCGCTGCGTGCAGCCGCTTACCACCAGTAGCGCCCCCAGTACTGCGGGTTGGCCCAATGCTCCGGCGTGTTCCAGGTGCGGTGAAAATTGTAGCTATCCAGCTCGTAGCGATAGAGCGTCATGTGCCGCTCGGCCTGTTGAAATTCGGCCGCGCGATGCAGGCCGAGCGCGAGAAACGCATTGGGCGGCCAGCGCAGTGCCTCGGGAGCAAGCGCCGGCTGATAAAGCACGGCCAGGCTGCTGCTGTGCAGGTTGCGCAGCGTGCCGAGCAGGATCGTGCCTTGGGCTGCGCTCATGTACTCCAGCTGATCGGCCACCACGACCAGATCGAAGCGGCCCAGGCCGGTGAGCGCGGTGCCGGGATCAAGTGTGGCCAGTGACGTCAGAGAGGCACCGTGCGCTGCGCACCACTGCGCCACGGCGGGTAGCGGATTGAGGCTCAGCACCAGCACCGAGGCCGGGCGGCGCTCGTCCAGCAGGCCGGCGAGAGCGTGTATCGCACTGCTCGCAAGCGAAAGAGGATGGTGATCGGGAGCGGTCATGCGGTGAGTGTAACGCCGCATGATGGCGGTGATGAAGTGGCTATAAGAAGTAGCTGCAATTGGTGTGGCTGCTGAAGTGACTGTGATTGAAGAGGCGCCGTGGCGATCGGGGGGCGCTGAAAAGATCAGGAAGGGCTTGACGGCAGCTAGTTCGCTAATGATAATCGTTCTCACTATGGTCAGGGTTACGACAGGAGGTGACCATGTCCGGCTCCAGCACACCGCAGCGCCCGGCCCGGCATCAGCGCCATCTCACGGTGCGCGATGGGCGCGTAAACAGCCGTGCGCTGCTGGACGAAAACGGCCTGCTCTGGATTCAGCATCAGGGCGGCCTGTATCAATTGCGCCGCACGGCGGCGGGCAAACTGATCCTGACCAAATAGAGCAAATGGTTTTTCGGCAGATGCCTCCCGGCTCTGCCTGTGGTACCGGCGGGCTGCCACAACTGGCGAACCGGCCAGCGCCCGCCCTGTGTTTCTCCCCTGACGGATCAGCCAGCCCGCGCAAGCAGCCAGCCAGTCCGCACTTGATCCGTTCAATTGCGCACGAGGCCGATGGCGATGAATACCGTATCCAGAATTGATGCCTTGCAATCAAGCCAGTGGCCGGCGCCACTCGGTACTTGCCTGTCTCAGCTGGGCGACCGTGTGTTGCGGCTCCAGGATGAGCCCACAGCGCTGCTGAAAAGCCTGTATCGGTTCGGCAGCCTGGAGGCCGGCACCTGCAATCGTGCCTGCGTGCTGCGCCAGACCACCAGCTACCAGCGGCTGGCTTACAGCAGCCATTGCGGTGTAGCCCGCTTGCGGCAAGGGGCGGTCACCATGGAAGTGTTTCCGCGCCAGTGGGCGCTGGCGCTGGCCGTGCTGGCGCCGGTCGGCGACATTGGCGCGGGCACCTTGCTCTTTTTCGATGCCCACGGCGCACTGCAATGCCAGTTGCATGTGCCTGGCGGCAGCGGCCGGCACGCGTTTGAAGAGCTCGTCTGCGCCATGCTGCATCCCGATCAGACGCTATTGCCGCGCCCGCACCCGGCGCCGACGCCACTGGATGCCGGGCGGGTGAATCTTGCCGCGCTGGAGCAAGGCTGGTCGGTGCTGCGCGAACCACAGGATTTTGCCGCGCTGTTGCGCCGCCACGGGCTGCGCCGGCTGCGCGCCTACCGGCTGGTGCGTGACAAGTTTGCCCGGCCGGTGAGCCTGGACAGCGTATCGGCGCTGCTGACGCTCGGCGCGCTACGACAGACGCCGTTGAGCTTGCGCTGTGGCAATAAAGGTTGCGTGCAGCGTTTCGAGGGCATGCTGCCGCTGCCGGTGTGGCAAGGCGACAGGTTGTCGCTCTGCCGGGCGGGGATGCGCTTCAGCCTCGCCATGCGTGAAGTGGCGTCGGTGTGGCGGGTGCGCAAGCCGTCCGCCGACGGTGTGGTGACCACGGTGGAGCTGTTCGACACTGCGGGAGAGCGGGTGCTCACTATCAGTAGTGGCCGCAGTCGGGGCAGGCTGGAGCTGCCAAGTTGGCGGACGTTGCTGGCCGATAGCCTGTTGCCGCCAGACGGCGCCGCGCTGGCGGAGGCGGGCGGCTGAGGTTTCTTTGCCGGCTTTGCCGAGCGTTCGCGCAGTAGCCGGGCGTCTTCGAGGTGGTCGCGGCTTGCTCTTTTATGCTCGCGCTGGCGGGTCGCCGGGTCTTGGCCGGGCGATCAATCGAACTGCGCATCAATGCGGGCCAGCACGGCCAGCACCGGCGCCGTGTCGCACTCCAGCCCGCGCAGGGCCTCCTCTGCCATCGGCGCTATCTGGCAGCGGCTCGGCAGTGGGCGCCCGCCCTCAAGCAGCGCCCGGAAGCGGGCGATGAATACCCATTGCAGCCACTGGGTAAAGGCCATGGTGTCGGCACTGAACGGCACCTGGCTTTCGAAGGCGGCGGGTGCCGGCGGCGGCTGGTGCCAGCTGCCGAGGTCGCGTAGCGTGGCTTCGAGTTCGTCGAGCAGATGTTTTACCACTGTGGCATCAGGCATCGAGCAAGGTCACCAGGTCACGAAGTTCAGGGAGAGTCTGGATGCGGTGCGGGTGCTCGGGCAATTCCTGCGGCCAGCGCTGCGAGAGCAGGTTGGCCCACACGGCACCAAAGCCGTGCTCCAGCGCGGCGCCGACATCTTCCAGCGGGTGATCGCCAATGTGCAGCGCCTGATCCGCCCGGCTGCCAGACGATTTCAATGCCGCCAGGAACATGTCCGGCTCCGGCTTGCGGCGGCCAATGGTTTCCGACGAATGATGAAACGCGAACAGATCGGCAAGGCCGATAAGACGCAGATCGGCATTGCCGTTGGTCAGCGCGCCGAGAATGTAGCGGTCGGCCAGATGGGTGAGAATTTCTCTGGCGCCGGGAAACAGCATTACCTGATTGCGTGCCTCGTGAAACACATCGAACGCCTGCTGCGCGACACGGATTGCCTCGGCGTCGCTGTAGCCGGCATCGCGAAAGCCACGCGCCAGAGCATCGCGCCGCAGGGCGGTCAGGTTGTGCAGGTAGCGTGCGTCATCGCGCAATAACTGATCCCGGATGGCACGAACCTTGGCCACCGTCATGAGTGCGGCGGCGTCCGGGTGCTTGTCTTCGATCCAGGTGCGGCATTGCTGCTCCGCCCGGCGAATCACCTCGTCCACTGGCCACAGGGTGTTATCCAGGTCGAAGGTGATGAGCTTTATCTTGGCCATGGATCACATGATAGCGCGGCGCCTGCGGCAAGCGAAATGGCGTCAGCTTTCCGGGCGTTCCGGGCTTTCCGGGTCTGCCGCCTTGCGCCGGGCGCGCGGGTGAGCGCCGTCGTAAACACGCGCCAGATGTTGAAAATCCAGATGGGTGTATATCTGCGTGGTGGCCAGGTTGGCGTGCCCGAGCAGCTCCTGAACGGCGCGTAATTCGCCGCTGGCCTCCAGCAAATGAGTCGCGAACGAGTGGCGCAGCATATGCGGATGCAGTGGCTGATCCAGCCCGGCATCACGGGCGCGGGCCTTGAGGCGCTGTTGCACCGAGCGGCCCGTGAGGCGTTGCCCGAAGCGGTTGACGAACAGCGCTCGTTCGGTGGGATCGCGCACCAGCAGCGCCCGTGCGTGCAGCCAGGTGCGCAGTGCCGCCAGCGCCGGAGCGCCAATGGGCAGGTGGCGGGTGCGGTTGCCTTTACCGGTGGCGATCAGGCTGGCGTCGGCGAGATCAATGCTTTCCAGATTCAGGCTCACCAGCTCCGCCAGGCGCAGGCCGGAAGAATAGAACAGCTCCATCATGGCGTGATCGCGCTGGGCGAGCGGGTCGTCGTTGCGGGCGCTGTGATCCAGCAGCTGATTGGCGGATTCGGCATCCAGCGTGCGCGGCAGGCGGCGCGGGCTTTTCGGTGCGCTGATGCCAAGGGCAGGATTGTCCCGCACCAGATTCTCGCGCAACAGATAGCGAAACAGGCCGCGCAGGCTTGAAAGCAGCCGTTGCAGGCTTTTGCCGCCGGTGCCACGGCGATGCAGGGTGGCGATGACCTGGCGCACATCCTGCGCACCCACACTGGCCCAGCCGCTGATGCCGCGCTCTTGCAGCAAGCGGGCGGCGTTTTTCAGATCACGACGATAGTTGGTGCAGGTGTGCTCGGACAGGCGCCGCTCGACGCGCAGATGCTCGATGTACGCGGCGCAGCCGGCAGCGAAGCCCTCGGCGGCGCTGGCGCTATCAGGCACGTCGCGCCTCCAGACGGGGGTAGTTGCGCAGCAGATCGTGCATGCGGCGGCTCAGCACATCGCCCAGATGAGTGATGAACAAGGTGCCCAGCGAGCTGCGAAAATGCAGCGGATCAAAGCTGCCGATGGCCAGCAGCCCCTGCCGGCCCTGCCACTCAAGCGGCACCATGGCGGCGGATTTGACCGCCTCGGCCTGCTGCGGAAACAGCTGCTCAAGCTCGACATCGCGCAGCACACCGCAAATGGCATTGCCCGAGCGCAGCAGTGCTTGCAGGGCCTGGTGCAGATCGTCAGCGGCCAGGCAGCGCACCTGGCTGCGCAATTCGCCGGTGAGATCCAGATCGCGATCGTAAACCAGCAGGGAGACGGTATCGGCGCCGAAATCGTTTTGCAGCTGTGCTATGAGCTGCGTAAACATCGCTTCCGGGGCGCGAGCTTCGATCAGCGTGAGCACCAGTTTGCGGGTTTTCTCGAACAGTTGATCGTTGTCGCGAGCCACCGACAGCAGGGCGTTGAGGCGTTCTCGCAGGTCGTGATTCCGCTCGCGCAGGATTTGCGCCTGCCGCTCAAGCAGGGAGACGGCTTCGCCGCGTGGGTCCGGCAGTTGCAGCAGCTCCAGCAGCTCCTGCCGGCCTTGAAAGAAATCCGGGTGGTTGCGTAACCAGGCGGCCACCTGATCGCCGTTGAGCCGGTGTTCACTCATGGATTGCTTCTCCGAAAGCGTCCGAGGATATCATGGCGTGAGCAGGGGCTCGGGGATGACACCCTCATAGACACGGCTCGCCGGCCCGGTCATCAGAATGCCGCCGCTGCCGTCGTAATGGATGCGCAAGGTGCCGCCGCCAAGCTCCACGGTGACAGTGTCATCGAGCAGGCCGCGCCGCTGGCCGCACACCACCGCCGCGCAGGCGCCCGAGCCACAGGCTCTGGTTTCACCTGAGCCGCGCTCGAACACACGCAGCCGGATGCGTGAGCGATCGACGATTTGCATGAAGCCCACATTGGCCTGCTCGGGGAAATCAGGGTGGCTCTGTAGCAGCGGGCCAACGCTGGCAACCGGAGCATTCTCGACATTTTCCACCAGCATGACGCAATGCGGATTGCCCAGCCCGACCACGGAGACTTCGTAGGCATTCTGCCCGGCTACCAGAATATGGGTATCGGCTTCGCTGCTGGCGTGGAAAGGAACGTCGGCCGGTGCCCAGCGGGGCGGGCCGACATTGACGGTCACCAGGCCATCGTCGGTCAGGCGCAGCATCATTTGCCCGCCAGCCGTTTCGAGCCGGATTTCGTGCTTCGGCGTCAGCCCTTCGTCACGCAGGAACTGCGCGAGGCAGCGTGCGCCGTTGCCGCACTGGCTCACCTCGCTGCCATCGGCATTGAACACGCGGTAGCGAAAATCCGCATCGCCTCGTGCCGGCTGGACCAGCAAGAGCTGGTCGAAACCGACGCCGAGATGGCGATCGGCCAGCCGCCGCAGCGTTTCCGCTGGCAGCGGCGGGCCTTCTTCCGGCAGGGACTGGCGGATGCCGTCGAGCACCATGAAGTCGTTGCCCAAGCCGTGCATCTTGGTGAATTTCAGATCCATGAAAGGTCCGCGGCAGTGGCTGGTGGGAGCATTGTAGGCGCTGGCCGGGCGCCCGGCCAGCGTGGCGCCGCCGCAGCACCGTCGCGTAAAAAGCGCGGTTTCGACGCTGAGCCGGCTCATTTCCGGCCACCGTGTTGGCTGGGGCGCCGGGAATTTGGCACAAACGGCACTCACGTCCCGGGTCGCGGGCGGCGATACTGGCAAGTACCTGCTTTGCCGGCTTTTTGTACCGGTATGCCTTGTTTTTCTGGAGCCCACGATCATGAATGCCAAAGCCAACCTGGCGCCACGCCGAACCAATCAGAGCGACATTCAGCCGCGCCGCATGGATTTCGAATTTGACGAAGGCGTTCCGCGCTACTGGGTCGGCGGGGATCAGTTCAAGACATTGCTGCTATCCGCGTTGTCGTGCACCTTCCCGGAAGGGGAGCGGTTTTTTGTGCGCTCGGTGCGCCATTACCAGCCGCACATCACCGATCCCAAGCTGAAGGAAGAGGTGAAAGGTTTCATCGGCCAGGAAGCGCACCACGGCAACGAACACGAAGCCTTCAATGCTTTCCTGGAAGCGCGTGGCATCCCCGCCAGCAAGGTCGAGGATTTTGTCAGGCGCGGGCTGAAGTGGCAGGGCAAGTTCCTGTCGCCGAAACGCCAGCTGGCGAAGACCTGCGCGCTGGAGCATTTCACCGCGATGCTGGCCGAGACCATTCTCGAATTCCCGGAGATGCTCGAAGGCATGGACGAGCGTGTACTGCCGCTGTGGCTGTGGCATGCGGTGGAAGAAAGCGAGCATAAATCCGTGGCGTTTGATGTTTACCAGGATCAGGAAGGTGGTTACTGGACGCGCACCAGCGAAATGGCCGTCACCACGCTGGAGTTTCTGGGCTTCACCATCTTTCATTATTTCCAGCTGCGCGCCGGCATGGACGACAAGCGCGATCTGCGCTCGGTGCTGCGCGGGATCAACTGGCTGGTCGGCAAGCCGGGCTGGCTACGGCGGCTGGGCCCGGCCTATTTGTCCTACTACCGCCGCGATTTCCATCCGTCTCAACAGGATAGCCGGGCGCTGCGCGAAGCTGGCCTGAAGCGGCTGGCAAAAATGCTCAACCGCCCCGAGCTGGCTCAGCCTGCGGCCTGACCGTCGCTGCGTTCGTCCGCCGCTGCCGGTGCCGTTTCAGGTGCTGGCGGCCGGCGGTCACTGAATTCGTTCAGTGACAAATCCCACACCGCAATGAACAGCGCCGCGATCAACGGGCCAATCACAAAGCCGCTGATGCCCATCAGCGCCAGGCCGCCCAGTGTTGTTACCAGAATCAGATAATCCGGCAATTGCGTTTGCTGGCCCACAAGGCGCGGGCGCAGCAGGTTGTCGGCCAGGCCGATTGGCCCGACCCCGAAGATGACCAGCACGACACCCTGCCAGATACTGCCGGTGAGCAGAAAATAGACGGCCACCGGCAGCCAGATCAGTGCGGCGCCCACAGCGGGCAGCAGCGATAGAATCGCCATCAGAGCGCCCCATAGCAGCGCACCCTGAATCCCCAGTATCCAGAAGATCAGACCGCCCAGTGCGCCTTGAATGAGGGCCACCAGCACGTTGCCCTTGATAGTGGCGCGGACCACTTCACCGAATTTGCGGAACAGGCGCTGCTTGTGCGCCTCCGAAAGCGGGATGGCATCGCGAATCTGCCGCGCCAGCCGGTTGCCGTCACGCAACAGGAAAAACAGCACATACAGCATGATCGCAAAGCCGATCAGGAAACTGACCGAAAGCTGGCCAATATTCACCGCGTTGCGTGCCAGCGCCTTGCTGCTGGTTGTGGCGACGCTTTTCAGCCCTTCGCGAACCTCGGCGAAATCCACACCGATTCGCCCGAGCAGCGCTTCGACACGCGGGGCGGCCTCGCGCAGCCGATCCAGGTAGGCGCCGAAATCCAGCTCGCCGCTCTGGATACGCTGGTAGAGGCTGGTGCCTTCATGAACCAGTGACAACGTGATCGCGGTCAGCGGGATGATCGCCACGACAATGCAGATGGCCAGCGTGCACAGGCTGGCCAGCGTGGGGGAATGGGGCATCTTCGCCTGGATGCGGTTTTGCAGCGGCATGAAGATGATGGCGAAGATGCCGGCCCACAGCACGGCGCCGAAGAACGGCGCCAGCAAGGCAAAGAACGCCAGTGTCACCAGAATCAGCAACACGATAAAGGCACGGTGTTGCACTGTTGCGGTCGACATTCGGCTCTCCTTGCATGATGGGCACTGCCGGATTCTGGGTGGCTCGGCGGCTGGCTGCAAGAGGGGCGAGGCAGAGGCCGGGTTTTGCGCGAGGTCTGCGGTGGTGGCGATGCAGGGGAGCTTGGTAAAAAACCAGTAGGAGAGCCGGGCAGAGAGCCGGGCAGAGAGTCAGACGGGCCCGCAAGCCAGTCCGGTCAACGAGATAGCGCGGATTGGCATGGCTGCGCTCCGGCTTGTCCTTTCGGGGGAGGCGCGCCGGCAGAGCCGGCGCGCTGTTCGAGAGCCTGGCGAAGGATGATCGCCTGAGTATCGAGCCGGGTCAGCAACGTGGCTCGCGATGGCGCGGGCTGTTCAGTCTGGCACCAGTCCGATATTCACGCCTTGCACCGTCTCGGCGCCTTCGACCTCGGGGCTGCTGATACGCAGTCGTTCGCCAGCGAGGCCGAAATCGTCCATCAGTGCTGTCTTGGCGTCGTTGGCGCGGCGTATCGCCAGCCCACGCAGCATTTCGGTATTGATGCTGGCGGCCTGCTGTTGCGCCAGAGCAGTAAAGGCCCGGCGGGCCAGTTGTTGCTGGAAAGCGTCTCGCTGGGCACGGTCGGCGCCTTCCGGCAGCGGTGGCAGCAAGGTATCGGCAGGCTGGCCGTTGGCTTCTTCGTACTGGGTCAATACCCGGCGCTGGAAGCGCGTTTCGCCGAGGGCGCTTTCCAGGTTCGTCCAGTCGCCGCCGGTCAGGCGGTGGCCAAGCACAAGCGCCGCCAGCGCTTCGCGATCCGCCGTGTCAGCGCTGCCGGCGAGGCTGAGGCTCAGGGTGGGCCGGTCGGCAAGCACCTGCGCCAGTGCGGCCAACTGCTCGCGGGTGGTGGTGTCGATCTCGGCACTGCCGGCGGGGAAGGTCAGATGTTGCAGGTCTTCACCGCCGACCAGACCGGCCAGCACCGAAAAGGGCGAGGTGGCGGCGCGCACCAGAATGTTGGTCAAGGCGCGCAGAATGATGCCATGCACGCTGACGGAGGGATCATTGAGATCACCTCGGGCCTGCACTGGCAGATCGATCAGCTCATTGCGATCCCGAATCACCGCCAGGCCAAGCTTGATGGGAATGCTGATCGCCTCGGGGCTGTCCACGCGGTCGCCGAGAAAGAAGCTGGCAGCTTTTACCCGGGTGCTGCTTTCCAGCAGCGAGCCGTCGAGCTTCACGTTACTGTTGATGCCGAGCTGGCCGGTGCGGGTGACATAGCCCAGATAGCGGCCGGTGAACGGTGTCAGGCCGGTCATTTCATAGCCATCCAGCGTCACGTCGAGATCGACCATGGGCGTGCTCGCCAGCGGGTTCAGGCGGCCCTTGATGCTCAGCGGCGCGTAATCATCCACGCGGGCCGTGAGATCGATGCTGGCCGGGCGGCTGCCGGCGGCATCAAGCTCCCGCAGCGTGCCGTCGATGCGCGTCAGGCCGATGGCAAAGTGCGGTGTCAGGCTCTGGTCAGCATAGCGGGTGCGGCTGTCGCTGATGCGCAATTCATCCAGCTGAAGGGCCCAGGGCTCCCCGGTGCTGGCGGGTGCCTCGTCAGTGAGCGGCAGGATGCGGTCGGCAACGCCGAGACCATCGCTGTCCACCCGTGCGATGGCATCCAGACCGCTGACACTGGCGCGTTGCAGGGAGATGCGCTGTGCGGTGGTATCCAGCCGCACACCTTGCAGCGTCAGCTCATCCAGCGTCAGCAGGCGCCGGTTGCGGCTTTCGTTGATACGCAGGCCGGTGATTCCGGCGCTACCGGTGACGATCACGCCGACTTCTTCAGCGCCGCTGGCATTGATGGTCAGCTCGGCGGCCGCAGCGCCTTCGGGCACCGTGACCAGCAGTGCGCTTTGTACCCATGGCTCCAGCGCCGGCAGCGGCAGGTCGGCGGCGTTGATGGTCAGGGTGATGTCCAGCGGCGCGATCTGGCCTTCGCCGCCGAGCGTGATCTGGCCGCTTTCCGCCAGTGTCAGGGCGCCGTCCAGGCTGAAGCGCCGAGGATCGTTCAGGGCCAGATCGTGCAGGGTCAGGTTGATCGGTGTGATGGCCAGCTCGCCGGCCTCGGGCAGTGTTTCGTCTCGAAACGCGACGCTGCCATCAGCCAGGCGCAGGGTTTCCAGCACCAGTGCCCAGGGCTCGCCGGGTGCTGTGGCTGTTTCAATGGCGGGCGCCGGCTCGCCAGTATCTTCCGGCGTAACAGGCTCGAACAGGGCGGCCAGATCAAGGCCGTTGTCCAGTAGCCGGGCGCGCACCAGCGGCTCGGTGATGGCAAGCTCGCCAAGAGTGAGTGTGCGGGCGGGCGTATCCAGCCGCACGTTGCCCAGCGCCACCAGCGGCAGCTGCACCACATCCAGGCTCTGGGCCGGATCGTGGATCACCAGATCGCGCAGGGTGACGGCACCTTCGGTGAGCCACGCCCGGATGCCGCCCTCGCCGGTTTCGACACGGTACGCGGTCTGAAAATCGAGCTGGCCACTGGGGACAGTGAAGTGCAGCTGGTGGCCGATGAATTCGGCAAACGGCGGCAGGTCTACCCCGGTGATGGCCAGCCTGCCGGTGGCCAGCAGTGGATCAACGCTGAACCCGCCTTCCCAGCTGAAGCTGCCGCCACCGGGGCCGCTGACCAACAGCGAATACTGGTTGTCATCCTCGCCGGTGCCACGGGTGGAGAAATCGAGCACGCTGAAACTGACTGGTGCCAGCGCGAGCTGTTGCACGGTGTCGCGGCTTTGATCGACGAAGCGGAAATCGCCACCGGTCAGGCTGAAGCGGCCAAACGAGACCGCCGGCAGCGCCATGGCATTGTCTTCGGCATCCGGCTCGGCGGATGTCTCGTCAGCGGCTAGCTCTTCCGCGGGCGTCAACAGATCGTCAAAGTTGAAGCGGCCTTCGGCGAACTGGGTCACCTGCACGCGTGGCTGCTCCAGGCTGATCTCGCGGAAATGCCAGCTGCGGCGAAACAGCGAAGAAAGCTGGAAGTTGGCATGAAAGCGATCAAAAGCGACGAACTCGGTGCCGTCGTCGTCCAGCAAGGCAAAATTGTTTGCCGTGACGGACAGCAGCAGCGGATTGAACAGCAACTTTTCCAGCCGCACTTCGCGGCCGGTGCTGTCGCTGAGGGTGTCGGCCACTTGCTGCCGCGCCAGCGGCGAAACAACAAGGAAACCCAGTGCCACATACAACAGGTAAAGCGCGGCGAGAATAATCAGGATGCGTTGCCGGCGGCTGGCGGCTTGCCAGCGCATGCGGAGGAAAGAAACCATGGTGTATGACCCTGTCAGGCCCATGCAGGAAAGGAATGACGATTCAGGAGAGTATAACGCGCCCGGCGGGGCCGGGCGCGTTGCGGTTGGCAATGAGGGAATATTGCCCGAAGGCGACTACTCAGGGCAGCAGCGATTCCAGGCGCAGCTGATCGTCGTAACTCTCGCGCTGGCGCACGATAAACGCCTGATCGCCATCCACCATGATCTCGGCAGGGCGGTTGCGGCTGTTGTAATTGCTGGCCATGGAGAAGCCGTAGGCGCCGGCCGAGCGCACAGCCAGCAAGTCGCCGGTTTCCAGCGCCAGGGCGCGGTCCTTGCCTAGAAAATCACCAGTTTCACAAACCGGGCCGACCACATCCCAGTGGCGGCAGTCCGCCGAATGCGGCGTTACCGGCACGATATCCTGCCAGGCGGAATACAGGCTCGGGCGGATCAGATCGTTCATGGCGCCATCGACAATGGCAAAGTTCTTGTGCGCGGTGGGTTTCAGATAAAGTACCTGAGTGAGAAATACGCCCGCGTTGGCAGCAATCGCACGCCCCGGTTCGATATGGATCGGCATATCTGCCGGTACATGCTTGAGCAGGGCAGCCACATAGGCAGCCGGGGTAGGCGGCTGTTCATCACGGTAGCGCACGCCCAGGCCGCCGCCGAGATCAAGGTGGCGGATGGCGATGCCCTGAGCGGATAACTTGTCGACCAGTTTCAAGACCCGGTGCAAGGCATCCTCGAACGGGGCCAGGCTGGTGAGCTGGCTGCCGATGTGGCAATCTACTCCCAGTACCTCAACGTGCGGCAGTTCGGCGGCACGCTGATAAAGTGCTGGCGCCTCGTCGATATCGACGCCGAACTTGTTGTCTTTCAGGCCGGTAGAGATATACGGGTGCGTCTGCGCATCGACATCCGGATTGACACGGACAGATACCGGAGCCACCAGACCCTGCTCGCCGGCCACCAGGTTCAGCAGTTCCAGCTCGGCAGCAGATTCCACGTTGAAGCAGTGGATGCCGGCTTTCAGTGCAGCGATCATCTCATCGGCGGTTTTGCCAACGCCTGAGAATACGATCTTGTGCGGGTCGCCCCCAGCACGCAACACCCGTTCCAGCTCGCCACCGGAAACGATGTCGAACCCTGCGCCCAGGCGAGCGAGTACGTTGAGCACCGCCAGGTTCGAGTTGGCCTTCACGGCATAGCAGATCTGGTGGGGGTGCTCGCCAAAGGCGTCGTCAAAAGCCTGGTAATGGGCTTCGAGCATCGCACGCGAATAGACATACAGTGGCGTACCGAAGCGTTCCGCCAGTTCAGTCAGCGGCAGGGCCTCCGCGTAAAGCTGACCTTCGCGGTATTGAAAGTGATCCATGTGTCGATCCTGATGTCAGGGGGCGGCAGTGTCACCGGATTCTGCTTCTGCCTCGTCCTCGCTGTCGGCCTCCGCCGCCGCAGGTTCGGCGGCAGGCGCCTCGGGAAAATACAAGGGCCCGCGCTGGCCGCAGCCACTGAGGGCAAGGCACAGCAGGCCAGTGATCAACAGCGGTTTCACGATGCACTCCAAGCCGGTGCGCCGTGTGACGTGGCGCTTTTCAGAGGGCGGCAACTGGCCCGGTGAATTGCGCCCAGTATAGCGCCTCAAGCGTCCGGTAACGATGACTTGAGAAAAAAACAGGCTGCCTTAATATCGACGAGATACAGGCGGCGCTCAGGTGCCGCCTTTTGTTTGTTTGCCGTATGGCAACTGGAGTGAGCAAGACATGAATCAGCCCCCGATTATCGTTTCCCGTCTGGATGTGCAGCGCATCGAGGCGATCCTGGGTGATGCTGCGGACCTCGATGTGGCAGATGCCCTCGAACAGGAGCTGTTGCGCGCCACCCTGGTCGCGCCGGCTGATGTGCCACCCGACGTGGTGACGATGAACTCCCGCGTTCGCTGCCGTGAGGAAGTGAGCGGGCGGGAGTACACGCTGACGCTGGTCTACCCCCAGGATGTGGGGCAAGGCAAAGTCTCGGTGCTGGCGCCCGTTGGCGCGGCGCTGCTGGGGCTGTCGGTGGGCCAGAGCATCGAATGGCCAGGGCCGGGCGGCAAGCCGTTGAAAATGCATATTCTGGAGCTGGAGTATCAGCCGGAAGCCGAAGGGGATTACAAGCTCTGAGAGCAGTGCAGAGCGGCGCAATGCGGCTGTTCATGACATGCACAGATGTGGCATGAAAGACGTGAAGGGCGGGGAGCATACCCGCCCTTTTCTTTTGGGTCTTTTTGGTCTTTTCGGCATTTTGCGGGCGCCTGTCTTTTCGGCGTGCCCGTCAGGCGGTGTGATGTCCCCTGGGGCCGGGCCGTAGACGAGCAACAGATGTCAGCGAGGTGTTTGCGTGGCACAGGGTATCGATGGCATTGCCTGGCAGGAGGTTCTTGCTTTCTGGTTCCCCGAAGGGCACTCGTTGCGGGTTGATCCGGGCGTCCATCAGGATCACTGGTTCTGGCGCATGCGCGGCGGCGCAGATCAGGTCATCGTTGATCGTTTCTCTGCTCTCACTGCGGACGCGGCGGCAGGCGGCCTGGATGGCTGGGCGGAGAGCCCCGAGGGCCGGCTGGCGCTGATTATCGTGCTCGATCAATTTTCGCGCTCAGTCTGGCGGGGCAGCGCTCGCGCCTTCGCTCAGGATGCTGCTGCGTTGGAGTGGGTGACGGCCGGGCTGGCCAACGGTCACTACACCACGCTGGCCACGCCATGGCAGAAGATCGTGTACGGCCTGCCGCTGGGGCATTGCGAGGGGCCGGGCCATCTCGGCCGGCTTGATCTGCTGATCGCACTGCGCGAGGAGATAGCCGCGCAGGCACCGGCGCCATTGCAGCCGATCTATCGCGCTCTGGTGAAACAGGCGCACGACGTGCGCCGGGTGATCGCCGCTTTCGGGCGCCACCCCCACCGCAACGAGCTGCTCGGGCGCGTATCAACACCCGCAGAGCACGCCTACATCAAGCAGGGGCAGTTCCCGCATTTGCGGGCGTTCGAACCCTGATGGCTTGCCCCGCCTGCCCGGGCAATTGCCGGTGCCGGGGCAAGCGAGTCGGGCAACAGACAAGCCCGGCGCATCGCTTGCGCGTGAAAAGCTCGCCAGGCTGCAAGGCGACAAGGTTACAAGACCTGAAGGCTATCAAGCCGGTACGGGCCAAAGGTGATCCGGACCCGTCTGGCTGCTCCCTCCATCTTGTGTCGGTGGCCATGCTGTTGCCACAGACGTCTCGCCATGTGCCCCATTGCTGGCCTGTATTCTCGTCACTATCACGTTGGCGAAGGGCGTTTGGCTGACCAGGGGGCGTAGCGGCAAGCGGGATGGCGATGGCATAGCGAGGGGGCGGGAGCCCGCCCCCGGCTATCGTCGGTCAGCCGGCAAGGGCGGCGCGGGCGCGGGCGACGGCGGCGCGGACTTGCTCGGGCGCGGTGCCGCCGGGGTGATTGCGGGCGCTCACGGAGCCTTCCAGTGTCAGCACATCGAACACATCTTCGTCGATTTGGTCGCTGAACTGGCGCAGCTCGCTGATGCTCATGTCGCCGAGATCCTTCTTCTGTGCCACGCCGTGGGCGACGGCCTTGCCGACGATCTCGTGAGCATCGCGAAACGGGATGCCCTTGCGCACCAGGTAGTCCGCCAGGTCGGTGGCGGTGGCAAAGCCGCGGCGGGCGGCTTCGCGCATGGCTTCGCGGTTGGGCACCAGCGCCGGGACCATGTCGGCGAAGGCGCGCAGGCAGCCTTGCAGGGTATCCACGGCGTCGAACAACGGTTCTTTGTCTTCCTGGTTGTCCTTGTTGTAGGCCAGCGGCTGGCTTTTCATCAGCGTCAGCAGGCTGATCAAGTGGCCGTTGACGCGCCCGGTCTTGCCGCGCACCAGCTCCGGCACGTCGGGGTTTTTCTTCTGCGGCATGATCGAGCTGCCGGTGCAGAAACGATCCGGCAAGGTAATAAAATCAAATTGTGCGCTGGTCCAGAGCACCAGTTCCTCGCTCATGCGCGACAGATGCGTCATGGTGAGCGCGGCCAGGGCGCAGAACTCGATGGCGAAATCGCGATCGCTGACCGCATCCAGCGAGTTGTAGCAGATTTCATCAAAACCGAGCAGCTCGCGGGTACGTTCGCGGTTGATCGGGTAGGTGGTGCCGGCCAGCGCGGCGGCGCCGAGCGGCATACGGTTGACGCGCTTGCGGCAGTCGGCCAGGCGCTCGCGGTCACGGCGCAGCATTTCGAACCAGGCCAGCAGATGGTGGCCGAAGGTCACGGGCTGTGCGGTCTGGAGGTGGGTGAAGCCGGGCATGATGGTGGCGGCTTCGCGCTCGGCCAGGCCGAGCAGGCCGTGCATCAGGCGGCTCATTTCGCTGTCGATCAGGTCGATGTGATCGCGCAGCCACAGGCGAATGTCGGTGGCGACCTGGTCGTTGCGGCTGCGGCCGGTGTGGAGCTTTTTGCCGGTGACGCCGATCCGCTCGGTCAGGCGTGCCTCGATGTTCATGTGCACGTCTTCCAGCGCGACGGACCACTGGAATTCGCCGGCTTCGATCTCGGCCCGAATCTCGTTCAGGCCCTGGATAATGGCGTCACGCTCGTCGGGGGTGAGCACGCGGGCTTCGGCCAGCATGGTGGCGTGGGCAATGGAGCCGCGGATGTCCTGGTCGTACATGCGCTGGTCAAAATTGACACTGGCGGTGAACGCCTGCACGAATTCATCGGTGGATTCACTGAAGCGGCCGCCCCAGAGCTTGTTTTGCTTGTCACTCATCTGCACGCAGTCCTGAACAACCGTTTGACGGGAAAGGCGCGCAGTATAACACCTCCCGGTCGCGTACCGCGCGCGCTCCGGGGTATAAGGGCAGTTGCCCATTCTGGCAAGGACGGATGATGCCAAAACCCCATATTTCTGCTCCGGCGCGGGCGTTTGTGCCGGATTTGTGCGAAGCGCGCGCCGTGCTGGTGGTGGTCGTGGTGGCCCAGCTGATGGCGATAGTGCTGGCGCTGGCGGGCAGCTATTACGGCGCCTTCAGCTTCGAGCGGCTGGCGCTGACCTCGTTTTTCATGCAGTGGGTGGCGCTGACCTCGGCGGCGCTGTTGTGCATGTTGCGCCGCCACCTGAACCGGCTCGGGCCGGCCTGGGCGGCGACGGGTGTGGTCATTCTGGTGGTGCTCAATACGCTGCTGTTCAGCGTGCTGGCGCGCCTGGTGCTGGCCTGGGCCTTGCCGGATCTGCTGTCAGAGCCGGCCTTGCTGGCGCAACATGTGTGGATCAACGTGGCAATCGCGGCGATTCTTGCCGGCGGCGTGATGCGCTATTTCTATGTGCAGGAGCAGCTGCGTATCAAGGAGCAGGCAGAGCTTGAGGCGCGTATTCAGGCCCTGCAATCCCGCATCCGCCCGCATTTTCTGTTCAACAGCATGAATATCATCTCCAGCCTGATCGCGGTAGACCCGGAGGCGGCCGAGCAGGCGGTGGAAGATCTGGCCCGGCTGTTTCGCGCCAGCCTGCGGGAAACCGGCGTCCAGGTGACGCTGAAAGAGGAGCTGGATCTGTGTAAACGCTATGCGCGAATCGAGAAATTGCGTATGGGAGAACGGCTGCGGCTGGAATGGCAGGTGCAAATTGGCGCAGAGCATGTATTAATTCCACTGCTGACCTTGCAGCCTTTGCTGGAAAATGCCATTTATCATGGTATCCAGCCACGGCCGGACGGGGGTACGGTGACGGTGCGCGTGGTATGGGATGGCGATATGCTGGCTGTCAGCATGAGCAATCCGCTACCGGGGGAAGCTGAAGCAGCTGTTTCCGGGAACCGAATGGCGTTGAGCAATATTCGGCACCGGTTGGCTGCTTTGTATGGTGACCGCGCCCACGTTGAGGCCGCGGCAAATAATAATGAATATCGGGTAAGCCTCCGTTACCCGAGTGCCTGATCAGGGGGCTTCTGACTATGCGAGTACTCGTCTGCGATGACGAACAGCTGGCGCGTGACCGGCTGGTGCGTCTGGTGGATACGATGGAGGGCGTGGAAGTGGTGGCGGAGGCTGCCAACGGCCGTGAAGCAGTTCAGGCTGCGCGGCGCATGCAACCGGATGTGGTGCTGATGGATATCCGCATGCCGGACATGGATGGCATGGAGGCTGCGGCGTGCCTGGCCCGCAGCGAGCAGCCACCAGCGCTTATTTTCTGCACCGCCTATGACGAACACGCGCTGGATGCGTTCCGTGTCCGCGCTCTGGATTACCTGCTCAAGCCTGTCAGCCGTGATGATCTCAGCGCGGCGCTTGCCCGTGCGCGAACACTCACCCGCGCCCAGCGGGCGGCGGTTGCCAACGAGCTGCCGCAAGCGCAGGCCAGCCAGCGCCGGCAGCATATCAGCGCACGGACACACCGTGGGCTGGAGCTGGTGCCGGTGGAGGATGTTCGCTATTTTCTCGCCGATCAGAAATACATCACCGTACGCCACAGCGGTGGTGAGGTGCTGATAGACGAGACCCTGAAGGATCTGGAAGCGGAATTCGGTGATCTGTTTGTACGGGTGCACCGTAATGCATTGGTAGCGCTGAATTATATCGAAGGAATGGAGCAGGCGCCGGCGGGCCATCATCAGTTACGCCTGCGCGGGCTGGAGGACACGCTGGTGGTCAGCCGCCGGCATGTGGCGGGGCTGCGCAAGGTCATGTTGCGTCTTTGAGTATTTTCACCGGCAGCGGCTGTCAGGCTGCCGCCGGTGTTTTCCGGGGTAGATTCACATTAGAAGGAACCATAATGAAAAGAATAATGTTCGCTGCTGCTGCGGCAGGGCTGCTCTCGGGCTGTGCCACCGCGACCATGCCGGTCAACGGTTTCATGTATGGCAACGTCAAGGCGCCGCTGGCGGCAACCGCCGCACCAGAGCAGGCCACTCGAGTGGGCCGGGCGTCGGCACGCTCGATACTGGGCCTGATTGCCTCCGGCGATGCCAGTATTCATGCCGCCGCGCGTAACGGCGGTATCCGCGAAATTCATTACGTGGATTATGAATCGCAAAACTTTTTTGGCATCGTCGCCGAATTTACCGTAGTGGTGTACGGCAACTGAGCTGCCACTTGCCCGGCCCGTCCATCGAACGGGCCGGGTGCGAGTGTCGTGCCATTGTCCCGTTTGGAGTGGTTGCCGGACCGCAGGGCAGGCATGATCTCCCCTTTCCGCTCACAGGGTAGCTCCATATGAGTTTGCAGCGTATCGAGATTCGCAAGCAGTTCAGTGCGTCCGTGGACATGCTCTTCAGTCATCTCAGTGTTCACAAGAATCTGGAAACGATCTTTGCGCCGGCAAAGATCAGCCGCATCAAGGATGGCAGCGATGCACCGGATGGCCTCGGTTCGGTGCGCCGGATGCGCATTCTGATTGCGCCGCCATTCGAGGAGACCGTTACCGCGCACGTGCCTAACGAGCGGATCGAGTATCGGATTACGCGAGGCAGCCCGTTGCGCAATCATATGGGCGTGATGCGTTTTGCTGCGATGCCTGCGGGCGGCTCCGAGCTGCACTACACCATCGAATTCGAGGGGCGGCTGCCGTTGATAGGGCCGCTGGTGCGTGCCGGCCTTGAGCGCGGGATTCGTCGCGGGCTGGACAAGCTGCCTCTATAAACAGCGCGGCAATCAGTCAATCGACGGGCTTCCGCAAACGAAGCCCTCAGGCTGGCGGCGAGGT
The DNA here is from genome assembly GCF_023051175.1 of Alcanivorax quisquiliarum. Classification (GTDB taxonomy): domain Bacteria; phylum Pseudomonadota; class Gammaproteobacteria; order Pseudomonadales; family Alcanivoracaceae; genus Isoalcanivorax; species Isoalcanivorax quisquiliarum. The sequence continues at coordinate 511,886 of NZ_JALKII010000002.1, forward strand.
GATACCGAACATCTCCCGCAGGCTGGGTAGCTGATCCGTCAGCTCGACGGTGACATCACGGGCGAGTACGTCCAGCAGTACCATGGCATTGGCGGCCGGCTCGCCTTCGCTCTGGCTGCCCAGGCGCCGCGCCAGGCTGCGGTTGAGCTGGTTGAGGTTGCGATAGAGCAGCTCAAGCTCGACCACCGCCTGAGCGCCGGGCTGCTGTAACAGGTGTAAGCGCAGCAGCGTCATCGACAACACGCGCACGAAGGTTTCCGTGTCGCTGGCCAGCGGCAGGTGGAAGCGCGCCATCGGATACAGCGGCGCGGTGTGCGGGCAGTCGCTGAGTGCACAGACCAGCCCGAACAGCGAGCTCAATGCACGTTGCAGAGTCGTTTCCGCATGATAGCTGCGCAGCGCCGTATCGACGGTCAGCGTGACTGGCGTGAAGGAACGGCCGGGCCGTATCTGTTCAAAGACATACGCGATATTCACTGCCACCGGGCACCAGCGCTGCAGGCCTGTGTCCAGCGGGCAATGGCTGCATTGGTGGTGCGCCAGCTGCGCCCAGGCGGGCGGCTGGTAGCCTGCCGGCGTCCTCAGGTGGGCGCCGTCGGCGGTGCCCACGCGCACGGCGTCTTCGCTGTGATCCGCAAAACGGAAGCGATACAGGATGTCAGTGGGCATGGGGCGGCTCCGGCGGGGTGGTGGGAAGTACCAGCCGGAAGCAGGCGCCGCCCTCGGCGTTGTTGGCGGCGCTGATAGCGCCGTGGTGGCGCCGCACGATGTCATCAGAGATCGCCAGGCCCAGGCCGGTGCCCTCACCGACCGCCTTGGTGGTGTAAAACGGCTCGAACAGCGCTGGCAGATCGCTCGGTGCGATGCCGGGGCCGGTGTCGCTGACGTCGACGATCAGCCGGGTATCCTCGTTGACGCTGCGCACGGTGATCTGCCCCGGCGCGCCATTCGCCCGGATTGCCTGTGCTGCATTCACCAGCAGATTGAGAAATACCTGTGCCAGCTGGGTGGCGGAGCCTTGCACGATGGAGCGGGTGGCGGCCAGCTCGGTGTGCACTTGCACATTGCCGCGCAACTCATGGCGGGCCAGTGTCAGCGCGGTGTCGATGCAGCGGTGTACATCGACCGGCGCATGGGGTTGTTCGCCGGCGTGGGAGAAGCTGTTCAGATCATCGATGATCTTGCGAATCCGGCCGAGGCCATCGCGGGTTTCCTGCAGCAGGGCCGGATAATCGCCGATGATGTAACGCAACTCGTCATCCTCGGTCGCCTGGCTGCCGGCGTGGCTGGAGATGTTGGCCAGATATTCACCAAGTCGGTTGATATTGGCGCTGACGTAGGCCAGCGGATTGTTGATCTCGTGCGCGATGCCAGCGGAAATCACGCCGAGCGACGCCATTTTCTCCGACTTGACCAGCATGTCTTCGGCTTTGTTCAGGTGTGCCTCCTGGGTGCGTACTTGTCGCCGCAGGGAATCGTTCAGGGTGTGCAGCGCAGTGATGTCGGTGCCGAAATAAATACAGCCGGCATCCAGATCGGTCACGAACGACAGCGGGAATACAAACGTATCCAGCCAGCGTTGGGTGCCGTCGCGGGTGCGCAGGCACAACTGGCCATGCCAGACCCGTTCCTGCGCCAGCGTATCACGCAACTCGCTGGCGGCTTCGCTGCTGAGCGTATGCAGCCCGCTATCCCGTTGGTGGCGGCCGACCAGCGCACGCAGCGGTTCGCCACTGAAGCTGATGAAGCGCTCGTTGGCGTAGGTGATGATGCCTTGTGGATCGGTGGTGAGTACGCAGTATTCATCAATGATGCGCGCCAGCGGCCCCAGCGCCTTGCGATTGATCTGGTAGGCATCTGCGCTGGCTTCGATCAGCCGCAGCTTGTTGCCGAAGACGCTACCGGTGAGCGAGGAGAACTCCGCAAGCCGCGCCTCGACATTCAGCGATGCGCGGTAGGTGCGATGCATGAAAAAGATCACCACCAGCATGATCAGCATCGAGGCAATGATGTAGATGCTGCTGTGCTGGTCGGTCAGTGGAGCCAGCCATTCGGCGAGCGTTTCCATACCCTGCCCCTGCTCAGACGCTGCGTTGGCGCCTCAACTGCTCCAGTTCCTGCTGCTGGTCGCGCACTTTTTGCGCCAGCATCCGGTTTTCCAGCAGCACCTGTTTGATGCGCAGGCCCTCGGTGACGGCCTGGATCAGTTGCTGGTCATCCCAGGGCTTGGTGAAAAAGCGGAACGCAGAGGCTTCGTTGATGGCGGCCACGACGGTGTCGATATTGACCATGCCGGTGAGCAAGATGCGGGCGGCATCCGGTTGCAGGCTTTTCAGCTCGCGCAGAAAGCTGATGCCGTCGATATCGGGCATCACGCAATCAATGATGACGGCATCGAACAGGCGGCTGCGGGCGCGCCGCAGGGCGTCGCTGGCCTGGGTGAAGGTTTCGATGTGCCAATCCTGCTGGTGGCGGAAGGTGCGCGCCAGCGCCTTGAGGATATGCTCCTCGTCATCGACGATCAGAATGTTGTGGATTGTCATGGTGTTGTAGTCCGGGCAGCAAGCCAAGAAAGAACGCATATTGTTTTATATGTGGCAGTGGTGCGCGCCGGATATGTCTCGCGGCGACATCGACGGCCGTTCTGTGCGGCTTCTCATGGATTGCGGACCACAGGCCCGGAAAAAGTACCACTGGGGGGCAGGGCGAGCAAGTGACGGGCCGGAAACAACAAGGCCCGCCAGAAGCGGGCCTGTTTGCAGGGCGCGTGATGCGTCAGGCCTGTGGGCCAGCCTGGCGGATATCGTCGGAGACGTCCGCGTATTTTTCGGCGAAGTTCGTATTGAACTGTGTCGCCAGATCACGTGCTTGTGCTTCGTACTGCTCCGGGTTTTTCCAGGTTTTCTTCGGCACCAGCAGCTGTTCGTCCACACCCGGAACGGCTTTCGGCACGTCCAGGTTGATGATTTCCAGATGCTCGGTTTCCGCCTCGTCCAGCGCGCCGGACAAAATGGCATTCACCACTGCACGGGTAGTAGGAATGCTGAAGCGTTCGCCTTCGCCGTAGGGGCCGCCTGTCCAGCCGGTGTTCACCAGATAGACGCGGGAGCCGAATTCGTCCATGCGCTTCATCAGCAGCTCGGCATACTCGCCAGCGCGGCGCGGGAAGAACGGTGCGCCAAAGCAGGTGGAGAAGGTGCTCTTGATGCCGGAGCCGGCGCCCATCTCGGTGGAGCCGACCAGCGCCGTGTAGCCACTGAGGAAGTGATAGGCAGCTGCTTCACGAGAGAGCCTGGCCACTGGCGGCAGCACGCCGGTCAGATCGCAGGTCAGGAAAATGATGTGCTTCGGCTCGCCCGCCTGATTCTCGATCACGCGCTTGTCGACATTTTCCAGCGGATAGGCGGCGCGGGTGTTCTGCGTCAGCGAGACATCGGTGTAATCCGGCACGCGGGTTTCTTCGTTCAGCACGACGTTTTCCAGCACGGCGCCGAACTTGATCGCGTCCCAGATCACTGGTTCGTTTTTCTGCGACAGATCAATGCACTTGGCGTAGCAGCCGCCTTCGATGTTGAACACCACATCCTTGCCCCAGCCGTGCTCATCGTCACCGATCAGGTAACGATCCGGGTCGGCGGAGAGGGTGGTCTTGCCGGTGCCGGAGAGGCCGAAGAACAGTGCCACATCGCCGTTTTCGCCAACATTGGCAGAGCAGTGCATCGGCAGCACGTCTTTTTCGGGCAGCAGGAAGTTCTGCACCGCAAACATGGCTTTCTTCAGCTCACCGGCGTAGCGCATACCGGCAATCAGCACGCGACGCTGGGCAAACTGGAAGATCACACAGCCGTCGGAGTTGGTGCCGTCACGCTCGGGCTGGCATTCGAAATTGGCGGCGTGGAGCACTTCCCACTGTTCCTTGCTGGCCGGGTTGTACTGCTCCGGGCGAATGAACAGAGTGTTGGCGAACAGGTTGTGCCAGGCAGTCTGCGTGGTCACTTTCACCGGAATATAGTGCGCGGCAGCCGCGCCGACGTGCAGGTGGGAAACAAACTGATCCTGCTCGGCCACAAAGGCCGACACGCGCTCCCACAGTGCATCGAAGCGGGCAGCATCGAAGGGACGGTTGACCGGGCCCCAGTGAATATCGGCGCTGGTGCTGGGCTCGTCGACGATGAAGCGATCCATCGGCGAGCGACCAGTGCGGTGCCCGGTCTCACATACTAATGCGCCGTTGCTGGCAAGCTTGCCTTCATTGCGCTGGATGGCCAGCTCGACGAGTTGCGCCGGGCTCAGGTCGTTGTAAACAGTTGCTTTGGTCATGGCTATTCCTGGGCTTCTCTATCCTGGCTCTTGGCCGTATCGCAAACGCCCGGAGAGCGGGTTGCCCGGGTGTGTGCGGAAATCGCGGGTTTCGGTGCTGGTCTGCAGCGGCACCGAAAAGGCAGAGAGGGCGCCACAAAGACCTGCCGGCGTCCGCTTGGGACCACCGGCAAGCGCGCAATTATGACAGAACCCACCGTTTGGTGCCACGCGAAGGCGCTCTGCGTTAGTGAGGGCGGGCGCCAAGCTCGTGCAACATCGCGCCCAGATCGACGGCATCAAACACTTCCTCCTGGCCACAAAAATCACAGCTGACCCGTGCCTCGCCCTGATGGGTGAGAATCTGCTGGAGCTCCTGGGCGCCGAGCGAAAGCAGCGTGCTGGAGACTTTTTCCCGCGAGCAAGTGCAGCTGAAGCGAACTGCAGTGGGCGGGTTGAGCCTCGGCGGGGTTTCGTGAAACAGCCGATGCAACACTGTTTCCACCGGCAGATCCAGCAGCTCTTCCAGCGCGAGAGTGCCGGCCAGGGTAGTCAGGTGCTGCCAGGCTTGTTCGTTCTGCTGGTGATCGGCGATGCGATCAGGCAAGCGCTGCAACAGCAGCCCGGCGGCATGGCCATTGCCGGCGGCCAGCCACAGGCGAGTGGGCAACTGTTCGGACTGGGTGAAATAATCTTCCAGGCAACCAGCCAGATCGGCGCGCTCCATCGGCACCACGCCCTGATACTGGGTGCCCTGCTCGGGGCGTATGGTGATCGCCATCAAGCCCTCGCCAAGTAGCGCAGGCAGCGCGGTTTCAGCGCTTTCGCCAGGAATGTCGGCCCGCGCCAGCGCCCGCACCTCGCTCTGGTGTGTGCTCTCGGCCAGCAACAGTGTCAGCGGCCCCTGGCCCTGCGCCTGCAAGCTCAGACGGCCTTCGAGCTTCAGTGTGCCGGTGAGCAGTGTGACGGCGGCCAGCGCCTCGCCAAGCAGGCCCTGGATCACCATCGGGTAGTCATGGCCCGCCAGCGCCTGGCTGACGCTGGCTTCCAGCCGCACTATTTCGCCCCGCACATCGCTGTCAGGAAACAGGAAACGCTGGCGGATATCATTCTGGGTCATCGGCATCTCGGCTTGTGTGATCGGTAGCGGTGGTTGCGTTCAGGTGTCCTGGCGGGCGCGAAAGCGGCTCAGGTCACGGCGTTCTTTCTTGCTGGGCCGGTGATCCGGCGCAACACGGCTGGCGTATTCTGCACGCCGGTGGGCGGCCGCTTGCTCGCGTGCCACCAGGCTTTCCTCTGTTTCCTGATACAGCAGGGCGGCCTGGGCTGCACTGCCGCGCTTTTCGGCCAGGCCAGTCACGATCACAGTGAAAGTGTCGTGCCCGCGCGGTGTGGTGATGGTGTCGCCCACCTTGACGGCGCGGCTGGGTTTGACGCGCTGGCCGCCCAGTTGCACCTTGCCGCCATCCACCGCTTGCTGTGCCAGGCTGCGTGTCTTGAAAAAGCGCGCTGCCCACAGCCATTTGTCGATACGGACGCTTTCCATTATCGCGGCTGCACGGTATCGAATTGGTCGATGGCCGGGAACGGCCGGGTGTGCGGCCGCGCCGGCACGCTGGAATCCGGGTGCAGAATACTCCACAGGTGGCCGATACCGTAACGCTGCGCGGAGCCGAGCACCGGCAATGAATCGTCCACCAGCAGCGTGCGCTCGGGGGTGAACGGGTGCGCTTCGCTGAGCCGCTCCCAGAAGGGCTGCTCCTCTTTCGCCGCTCGATACTGGTGGCTGGAGACCAGTGCATCGAAATAGCGATCGATGCCGGTGCGCTCCACCTTCAATGACAGCGCATCCGGGTGCGCATTGGTGACCATCACCACGCGCCGCCCGCTGGCCTGAAGCGCAGCCAGAAACGCCTCGGCGCCGGGGCGGTAACCGATGCGCTCGGCAACCTGGCGCTTCAGCGCGGCAATGTTCAGGCCCAGCTCATCAGACCAGAAATCCATGCAATACCAGTTCAGTGTGCCCTGGTGACGGCCAATCCAGTCGGCCAGCAGCGCAAGCGCTTCCGGTTCGGAGAGCGAATTCAGCCGGGCATAGTGCTGCGGCACATAGACCTGCCAGAAGAAGTTGTCGAAGGCGAGATCCAGCAATGTGCCGTCCATGTCCAGCAGAACGGTGTCAATCTGTTGCCAGTCAATCATTTGTTTCCTGCGCAAACGCGCTAATCTGTGCGCCGGGATCACAAGGCTTCAGGAGTGCTCAGTATGCAACACAAACCCGAGATCCTTGAAACCCGGCTGATAGCCAAAAGCCGGTTGTTTGGTATCGAGGAGATGAAAATCCGCTTCAGCAATGGCGCGGAGCGTACCTACGAGCGGCTGCGCACACCGCCAATCGCTGCCGTGATGATGGTGCCGTTGCTGGATGACGATACCGTTGTCCTGATTCGTGAATATGGGGCCGGGCTGGAGGAGTATCAACTCACCCTCCCCAAAGGCGCGCTGGATGACGGCGAAGACTGGCGCGAAGCCGCCGATCGCGAGCTGCGCGAGGAGGCCGGCTATGGCGCCGGGCGCCTGACGCTGCTCAAGCGCATGACGCTTTCGCCGGGCTATATGGGCCATCAGATCCGGGCAGTGCTGGCGGAAGACCTGTTCCCGGCTACCTTGCCGGGCGACGAACCGGAGCCGCTGGAAGTGCTGACCTGGCGGCTGTCCGAGCTGGATGCACTGATACAGCGGGAAGACATGACCGAGGCGCGTGTGATTGCCGCGCTTTACATGGCTCGTGATATCGTGCGCAACCGCCAGCAGGGCTGAACGCCCCGGCGCGAGCAGGGACGGCCTCAGGCAAGGCTTGATCGATGACGCTGACTGTAAGGAGAGCAGGGTGGAAAGCACACCACAGGTTTCACAAGCACTACTGGATGATATTGCCGCCATCGCCGTGAAGGCGGGCGAGGCGATCATGGCCGTCTATGGCCGTGAAGAAATTGCCGTTGATCGCAAGGGCGACGACTCACCGCTGACTGCCGCGGATCTGGCCGCCCACAAGATCATCAGCGCGGCGCTGGCCGAACTGACCCCGGACATCCCGCTGCTGTCCGAAGAATCCGAGCACATTCCCTGGGAAGTGCGCCGGCAGTGGCGCCGCTTCTGGCTGGTTGATCCGCTGGATGGCACCAAGGAATTCATCAATCGTAACGGCGAATTCACCGTCAACATCGCCCTGATTCAGGGCGGTGAGCCGGTGCTGGGCGCGGTGCATGTGCCGGTAACCGGCGTGACCTACCTCGGTGCGCGTGAGATTGGCGCCTGGTGCGAACGCGACGGCCAGCGCCAGCCCATTCGTGTGCGCACCATCAGCTCGCCGGTGGTGATGGTGGCCAGCCGCCGCCACGGTGCCGAGCAGGTGGAGGCGCTGGAAGCCGAAATGCGCGAGCGCTTCGGGCCGGTGACCCGCACCAGCATGGGCTCCTCCCTGAAGCTGTGCCTGGTAGCGGCCGGGGAGGCTGATATCTACCCGCGCCTGGCGCCGACCTGTGAGTGGGATACTGGCGCTGCACAAGCCGTGGTGGAAGCTGCTGGCGGTGTGGTCGTGGATACCCGCCTGGCGCCGTTGGCATACCAGAAAGAAAACCTGCTCAACCCGCATTTTCTGGTGCTTGGCGGCGAGCGCGAGCGTTGGGATTTCCTGCCGGAGCTATTGCACGCCTGATCCGGGCTGGCAGGCTTTGCTGGGCTGGGCTGGGCTGGGCTGGGCTGGGCTGGGCTGGGCTGGGCTGGGCTGGGCTGGGCTGGGCGTGGCCTGGCTTCGCTTCCTTCTGGCCGGAGTCGCTCCAGCGCCTCTCAACGAGGCTCGTTCAGGCATCGTCCGCTGCGGCGAGCAGCGTAGCTTGAAGAGAGCTTCCGAATCAGGCTCGGCCCGGCGGCGGCCTGTTCCTGGGGAGGGCGCTGCCGGCCTGCTGCTTTCGGGCCGAGCCCCACGCGCCCGATGAGCCGCTTGCCGCCAGTCACGTCACGCATTCTGCCAACGACCGCCCGCGCCTGATGAACCGCTGTTGATCCGGCTATCAAGCTGCACACCGCTTATACTGGAACCGGGCATCAGCCAGCCCGCTGCCCTCTACATGGATCCGGGCATCAACCGGGCTGCTGCCCTATACTGCTACGAATGCTGTCCTGACGCGCGTGGCGCGGCCGGGCCGGCGTGTCGGTCGGTTTGCCTGGAGCCGCTGTGTCCGAGACGCACCTGCAACAGCTGATGGCCCGCCATGGAGAGCGGTACAAGTGGTTCGCCACCTGTACCGCGATGGTGGGAGCCATGGCGATGTCGCTCTCTTCCACCATCGTGAACGTGGCCCTGCCGGGCATCATGCAGACGTTTGCCGTCAGCCATAGCGAAGTGCAATGGCTGGCGACGGCGTTCATGGCCGCCATGACAGTGGGCATGCTGGTCAACGCCTGGTGTGTGAATACCTTCGGGCTGCGCCGCACATATCTGGGGGCGATGGCGATATTCCTGCTGGCCTGTGCGCTGGGCGGGCTGGCGCCCTCGTTTGCCGTACTGGTGGCGTCGCGGGTGGCCCAGGGGCTGATGGCCGGCCTGATCCAGCCGCTGGCGCTGCTGATCATCTATCAGGTATTTCCCGTCAATGAGCGCGGCAAGGCGATGGGCATCTACGGTATGGGCGTGATTCTGGGCCCGACCTTCGGCCCCGTGCTCGGCGGCGTGATGATGGATCTGGTCAGCTGGCGCTGGGTTTTTCTGGTGGTGGTGCCAGTCGTGTTCGGCGGGCTGTATATGGCGATGACGTTTCTGGCGCGGCCCGATATCGCCCTGACCCGGCGCCGGCTGGATGTGCCGGGGCTGATGTTACTGGCACTTTGGCTGACAGCGCTGCTCTGGACACTCTCCAATGCGGCCCTGCGCGGCTGGGCTGATCCGTGGCTGCTCGGCGGTATCGCTACCACCCTTATCGCCCTCGGTATCTTCGTCTGGGTGCAATTACGCCGCCGCGAGCCCTTGATGGCGATGGCGGTGTTCCTCCAGCCGGGCTTCGCCGGTGCCTTTCTGCTGGCGGCGCTCACCGGTGCCGGCCTGTTCGGCTCCATCTATCTGTTGCCGCTGCTGGTGCAGACCGAGCTGGGTTTTTCGGCCACCGAAGCTGGCCTGTTGCTGGTGCCTGCCGGCCTGGTGATGGCGGTGGTCTTCCCCATTGTCGGCCGCATGGCCGATGTGTACGGCACGCTCTGGCTGGTGGGCAGCGGGTTGCTGGTGTTTGCGGCATCCAGCCTGCTACTGGGCTTTGCCGCCGATGGCAGCACCTTCCTGCGCCTCGCCTGCTGGGCGGCATTGGGCCGCATCGGCATGGCGCTGTTGATGCCGCCGGTGGTCGTCGGCTCCCTGCGCCTGCTGCCGGAGCCGCTGATCAACCAGGGCGCAGGCGTGATCAGCTTTGCCCGGCAATTCGGTGGCGCGATCGGTGTCAGCCTGGCTGCCATGGTGCTGCAAAGCCACGCGGGCATCAGCCCGGCCGGAGAAAGCGCAAGCTCCCTGGCCCAGGGCTACCGGCAGGCGTTTTTCCTGCTGGCAGCGCTGTACCTGTTGGGCCTGCTGCCGCTGTGGTGGATGGTGCAAGGAGAGCGGCGCCTTCCCTGAAAGCCGGCCCTGAAACCTTTCCTGAAAATAAGAAATTTTGAGATGAAAGAGGCTATTTGGCTGGTTTCATCTCAAAAAATTGGATTTTTGAGATGAGATGCGCTGTTGTGGCAGGCTCAACCCAGGAACAGCTCAAACTGAAAAATAGCCGACCGGCTGCCCTATGAAGTATCAGGCGCAGAAAGCGCCAGGAGATCGGAACATGATCAAGAACGGCATGCGCCCGGTGCATCCGGGGGAGATTTTGCGAGAGGACTATCTAGAGCCGCTTGGCATGAGCGCCAATGCACTGGCGCGGGCGCTCAATGTCACCGCCACTCGCATCAATGACATTGTGCGCGAGCGCCGGGGCGTGACGGCGGATACTGCGTTGCGGCTGGCACGTTACTTCGGCGGGGATGCTCGAAGCTGGCTGAATTTACAGTCCGCGTTCGAGTTGAGAGCAGCCGAGATCGCAGCAGGTAAGGCTATTGTGAGGGAAGTGTCGCCGCGCACGGCATGAGCGCGCCGCCACCAACGCGCGCTGCCGCTTGTCGTGGCGTGTGCCCGGTGAGAAACTGAAGCCAGCGCCTGATAAAGGCTGGTGTCCCAACGCTTCCGAAGCGGCGGAAGTAGCGGCCCCAGACGTGCTGTCATGTGCTGCCCCGGAACCCCTGGCTATTGCCGGGGGTTTTGTTTTCAGGCAATGCGAGCCGGGTGGCGTTCTCCTGGATCGGTTTGGCTGCTTTGGCCGCGCCCAACGTGGCGTCTCACTGTTACAGCCCCCGATGCGGAGCTACCGGGTTGTCTTGGCCGGTTGCCACAGGTTTGTCCGAGTGGAAGAATAGCCACGGCGTCTGGTGAAGGCTGGTGTCCCAACGTTTCCAAAGTGGCGGAAATCGTGGCCCCAGAGGTACCGTCAGGCGCTGCCCCCTCTCTTCCGTCCTGCGGCCTTATCCAATTCTGCGGCCCTGCTCTTCCTCTAAACCTGCCTGGTTCAGCTTGATCAATGCCGGCCTTCTCATGAGCCATGTCCGAAGTTGCCCAGCGTGGCACGGGCGGAGGGCGCATTTCTGTGCGACGTCTGCAGTCTTTGCAGTACTCAGGCTGGTGTCGCTGCGGCAGCGGGTGCGATGCGGAGGTGTTTTCTCGAAAGAAGGGAAATTTGAGATGACGGAGGTATTTTGGTGGCTCTTGTCTCAGGAAGCACTTTTTTTGAGATATCGGGCTTCTTTAGGGTAGGCTTGTCTCAATATTGTGATTTTTTGAGATGAAGTGATGAGGCGGCCTCCCGACATTCCCATGGAAGCTCTGTTTCGCGATATCGCCAGGCTCGATCCTGAAGCACAGGCAGCTTATATGGCGCTTCATTCGCCCCTGGACGAGCAAGGGCGCTACCTGCCGTTTGATGAGCTTTTCTATCGCTTCCCGGAAAGCATGGACATCACACTGGCGTGGGGGATCATCAAGTCGGCCCGGCGCCAACAGCAACAGTCGCTGATGTTCCCCAGACCGCCGCTGGCCAGTGCTTCGTTCATGCTCACTCCGCTGATCCAGAGAACAGTGTCGCAGGCGGATCGATACGCGACTACTCATGCCCTGCAAGGGATGAGCGACAAGGTGGGCGAGCGTGAAAGGCTGGGTTATCTGCTGGAAGGGCTGATCGAGGACGAAGCAATCAGCAGCAGCCAGCTGGAAGGTGCCGCTACCACCCTGCATGTGGCAAAAAAGATGTTGCGCCGCAATCGGGAGCCGCGCACGGCGGACGAGCGGATGATCCTCGGCAATTACAAGCTGATGCAGCATGCCTGGCAAGTTCGTGACCAGCCTTTGTCGCTGGCAATGATCTGCGATTTTCACCGCATTGCCGTAGCCGGAATTGACGATGATCAATACCGCCCGGGCGCGTTTCGCGACACCGATGACGTTGTAGTGGTCGATCAGGACGGTGACATAGTGCACCAGCCGCCGCCGGCGGAGGGGCTTGAGGCGCGGTTGCAAAGTGTGTGCGACTGGGTCAACGCGTGCCACGATGATGCCCAGCGCCCGGAGTATATCCACCCATTGGTCAAGGCCGTTGTATTGCACTTCACGATCGGCTTCGAGCATCCGTTCCGAGATGGCAACGGCCGGGTAGCGCGGGCCTTGTTCTATTGGTTCATGTTCAAGAACGAATATGCGGCATTTCGCTACATTGCTATCAGCGTGTTGTTGAAAAGAGCGGCAACACGATACGGGAGGTCTTATCTGTATTCGGAAACCGACGGCCTGGACCTGACCTACTTCATCGAGTATCAATGCGAAGTGATCGGGCGGGCCATCGCGCTGTTTCAGGAGAATTTTCAGCGCGTAGCGCGGGATATCGAAGAGTGCAATGCCTGGCTTGATCGGTCGGGGCTGAATCAGCGCATGTCACATCGGCACCAGCTGGTGCTGCAAGTGGCGCGTGCCGGCCTGGCGAATGTTTTCACCATCACCAATGTCGCGGATCGCTTGGGCTGTTCCTACAACACTGCCGCAAAAGTGCTGAACGATCTGGTGGATTACGGCCTGTTCCGCAAGCGGAAGGCGGGCAGGGAGTGGCTCTACAGCATGCGTCAGCGCAGAGAAATCATTTCTGACTGGCGAGATGTTCGCTAAGGGCTGGTATTCCTGCGCAGTCAAAGGTGTGGAAGCTGCCCTGCTTGACGCATTTCGGGGAGAAGCACACAGGAGGCATCTACACGGGCAATCCTGGCGTTCTGATAGCGGGGCTGAAACAAAAAAGCCCAGACAACGCTGGGCTTTTGAATGACCGAAGTCATTGAACTGATGGTGCCCGGAGGCGGAATCGAACCACCGACACGAGGATTTTCAATCCTCTCCAATAACCTTTTGCCATGCTTGATAACCCTTGATAGAATCCATATAAATCAATGCTTAGGGTGAGTTATCCACAGAAGGGGCATTGATTGGGATTGGTTGGTTTTTGGAAAATTCTCTTACATCTGCCGTTACATACCTAGCGATGTAAGAAGCGAGGGCACAGCATGGCTAAGGTATCGTTCACGGCAAAACGAGTCAGAGAGTTCACCTGTCCCACCGACAAGCGGCAGGCGTTTTTGTGGGATGCCGCCACGCTGGGGTTAGGCTTGCGAGCAACGCCCACCGGCAAGCCCGCCTATGTATTCCAGAGTGTTTATCAAGGAAAAACCCTACGCATCACCATTGGTAGCCCGGAGGCGTGGTCTATATCCGACGCGCAAGCCAAGGCGCGGGAATTGCAGCGCCTGATTGATGAAGGGATCGACCCACGCGAGAAGAAACGGCAGACCCTGGCCAAAGCCGAAGCAGCGAAAGCCAAACAGGCAGCCGAGGCCGTCACCGTGGCCGAAGCGTGGCAGGCGTACATCGCCGCCCGCTCGACCAAGTGGGGCGCATATCACAAGCGTGACCATGCCCGGCTGGCCCGTGCGGCAGGCACCACCAAGACCGGCAGGCCGTCCACGGCAGGCCCGCTGCACTTTTTCATGGACAAGCGCCTTGCTGACCTGACTCCGAGACTTGTGGAAGAGTGGGCAGAGCGTGAAGGGCAGAAACGCCCGACCACAGCCCGGTTAAGCTGGCGGTTGTTCAAGGCTTTCTTGTCGTGGTGCAGCAATCAGGACGAATACAAAGCCCTAACGCCTGACAATCCGGCCAGCACAAAGACAGCCCGCGAATCGCTGGGCACCCCAAAGGCAAAACAGGACGTATTAAGGAAGGGCCAGCTACCAGCCTTCTTTGCAGCAACCCAGGGGCTGAGCAGTCCGACCATTAGCGCCTATATGCAGACCCTGCTACTCACTGGCGCAAGACCCGGCGAATGGCTGGCGCTCAAGTGGGGGGACATTAACGAGCGCTGGAAAAGCATCACCCTGCGCGACAAGGACGAATCCAAAGGCGGCAAGGACGGTACGCGGGAGATACCCCTAACGCCTTATGTCTGGCACCTGATGGCGAGCTTACCGCGCCGGAGTGAGTGGGTATTTTCCAGCCCAACACTGAATCAGCCTATCAACCCGCCACGGCATCGAATGATGGACGTTGCCCGGGTAGCCGGTATTGATGGCCTGAGCCTTCACGGCTTGCGCCGGTCATTTGGAAGCCTGAGCGAGTGGCTGGAGATCCCGGCAGGAGTCATTGCACAGATACAGGGACACAAGCCGAGCGCCACAGCCGAAAAGCACTACCGGGTGAGGGAGCTGGATTTGCTGGCGCTGCATCATGAGCGCTTCGAGGCGTGGATCCTAGAGCAGGCCGGTATCAGCTTCGACCGGAACCAACAGCCCGGCGGTTTGCGCGTAGTCGCTGGAAAAGGGGCTTGACCATGCGCCGATACCCAACCAGTGGCCGCCCGGACGAGACAGCGCCCGAAATCGGGCTATTCCTGAAATCGTATATGCAGCTTTCGCAGGAGCAGATTACAGCCGAGCCGTTTCTAAAACTCCAGCATTGGCTAGGACGTGAGTTGAGCTTTTACCGTGCTACCAGTGGCGACATGGGCACACCAACTGAGCAGAAATCCATGCTTGCAACCTACATCAAAACGCTGGACAGCATGATTGAGTTTTTGGCGGCGGATAACTTGCCGCAGGGGATATCCAGCGCGATCCGTTTGCGGGAATACCAGCAGGGCATCACTTCGGACACGTCACGGCAGATGCGGGATACTCTGGAGGTGAAGCGGCATATTGCGAAAAGCCTGCATGCGCAGTTACAAGGCGTGACTGGTTCCCGTGGCGCTAAGGACATGCGCAGGGAGTACGCATTCCTGTACGCGCTCGCCAAGCGTATTAGAGAGGTGTGCGACGAGCCTACCCGGGGGGATGACGCTTTGGCATGCGCTGCACATATTCTGAACGACCCACAAGCGATGGGCGCGAAATACGAGCCGTTTAACGGCACACTCAACCCGCCAAGTAACCCACGCTTGCTATCGGTTGAGCCGGAGCAAATCCGCCGGCAGCTCAAAAAATATGGCATTGCGTAGCTAATTGAAAAAAATATCTTAAATAGCTACGCATATAAAAAACACGCAAAAGCGGAATCTAGCCTCGTCAACTGAAACCAAGAGGCTAGAACCATGACACATCAATCGGCTTTTATTCCGCTCGACCAAGAGCACCGCCCCACCGTAGGCACGGCAGCAGCAGCTTACTACCTCGACCGAAAAATGCAGACCCTGCACATTTGGGCATGCAAAGGGAGCGGCCCTGTTCGCCCCGTCCGTGTGAATGGTCGCCTAGCATGGCCGGTTGCTGAGATTAAGCGCGTACTGGGGGTAACAAAATGAAAAACGCCCCGAGCCGAAAAGCCCAGGGCGCAAAAAACGAACGTCGTGCGGACGTGCGCCCCCATCATAGCAAAATCCTAATCTTTCTGGTGTTCTGCGTCCTGCCGTATCTCGCCGGGTTCTCAATTGCCCAGGTTCAAATCGAGCTGAGCACGCCTGTAGTGCAGGAGCGTGCAAAATGAGCGCCGCCCTGACTATCGCAACCAGTACAAACCCCCAGCGCCTGACCAAGCTATGGCAGATCGAGGACGGCGAACCAGTGAAACAGCACGCCGGGGAAATGGTCGCCGGTCACGCCACCGTGGTGGATCTGCCGACCCCTGCCGACTTCGCCGCAGCTCTTGAGCAACTGGAGTGCAACCAGGCGTTAATCTTTGGCCTGCCGCCTGTGGCGTCCGCGCCTGTGGTCACACAAGCGCAACTGCCGAGCGCACCGGCTGGCACCATTGCCCGGACAAAAGAAACCTTCAGATGGCACGCCGGGCCAGGCTGGCTGCTGCTGGATGGCGACCCGTTGCCCGGTGATGAGCCGCTAACCCGTGACCAGTGGCTGGCGCTGCTGTATGAGGTAGCGCCCGCGCTGGCTGATGCGCCCTGCGTGTGGGGCGTGAGCAGTTCGAGCATGATTTACAACAGCGATACCGGCGAGCAGGTAACAGGCGTTCGAGGGCAACGGCTTTATGTGCTGGTGGCTGATGCCCGCGACATTCCGCGAGCTGGCAAGGCACTGTTTGAACGCCTATGGCTGGCCGGGCATGGCCGTTATGTCGTGAGCAAATCAGGCCAGACCCTGAGCCGCGCCCCCGTGGACGCAAGTGTGTGGCAGACCAACCGGCTCGACTTTGCCGCGCCCCCTGTGTGCATTCCACCGCTCGAAGCACGCCGACCAGCGCCCGAAGCGCTGAACAACGACGCCGCACCGCTGGACACTGCCCAAGCCCTGCCGGATCTGACTGAAGCCGAACGCCAGCAACTGGCCGACATTCAGGCCGCTGAGCGTGGCTGTGATGACCTGCTGGCAGAGATCCACCTGGTGCGTGAATCATGGATAGAGGAACGCATGGCCGCAGTGGCTGACCTGCCCGAAGCCGAGCAAGAGGAAGCCCGCGAGCGTCTGCGTGATGCGGTGGAGCGTGGCCGCCTGTTTGGTGACTTCGAGCTGATCCATTCGAGTGGCCGCCGCGTGATGGTCGGGGATCTGCTGGACAACCCCGACCAGTGGCACGGCGAGCGTTTCCATGACCCGCTGGAGCCGGACTATTCCAACGCTGACAAGCGGATAGCGTGGGCGAACCTGAAAAGCGGTGGCACCCCGTACATATACAGTCACGCGCATGGCGGCACCCGTTACCGGCTGTTGCGTCCGGTGCAGCAATTGAAGCTGCAACAAGGCGAGCTACCCCAGATATTGCCCAAGATCATGCAGCGCCTAGCAGTGGACGGCGAGATATTCGAGCGCGGTGGCCGCCTGATGCGCCTGGCTGATGGCGAGCTGCTGACCGTTGAAAAGCCGTGGCTGCAAACGTACCTCGAGGGAGCGTTCCGCTTTCTGGTGTTCGATGGCCGGAGTAAAGAGTGGTCGGTGCGTGACTGCCCCGACAAGGTGGCCGCCCGTGTCATGGCAGCCCGTGGCGCGTGGGATCTGCCGAAAGTCACCGGCCTGGTATCGTTTCCCGTAATGCGCCCGGACGGCAGCGTTATCACACAACCGGGCTTTGATGATGCAACCGGCCTGCTGTACCTGAGCGACAGCAACAGCAGACCCATACCGCACCCGCTCGACCGGGCCGCACTGGTGGAAGCATTGCGCCGGATCTGGGAACCGTTCGCCCTGTTCCCGTTCGACAGCGACACAAGCCGGGGCGTGTTTCTGGCTGCACTGCTGACCACCGTTTGCCGCGCTGCACTGCCGACCGCGCCGGGCTACCTGGTGCGAGCCTACACGGCAGGCACGGGCAAAACGCTATTGTCTGAATGCTTGATGCTGCTGGTGGGCGCGCCCGTTAAGGCAATGCCACTGCCCGAAGGCAACCCCGAGGAAATCGGCAAACGCCTGTTTTCCATCCTGCTGACGGGCCGGGCCGGTGCTGTGCTGGACAACCTGACCGGCGTTATCGACAGCGCCGACCTGTGCGTGTTTCTGACCAGCGCCGAACCCGAGGGGCGCATTTTGGGGCAATCCGAGATCCGCAGCGCCGTTAACCGTGTGTTGTGGGTGTTGAACGGGAACAACGTCACCGCCGGAGGCGACACGTTCCGGCGCATTCTGCCGATTGGGCTGGACGCCGACTGTGAGTCACCCGAAACGCGCAAATTCTCATTCAACCCCCGCGACCTGATCCGCGACCGGCTGGACGCCTACCGGGCCGACCTGCTGTCGGTGCTGCTGACCTATCAACAGCAAGGCGCGCCCGTTGTCGGTGATGGCGGTCTGGGCAGCTTTGACGAATGGGAGCGCCTGGTGAGGCAATGCGTCTGCTGGCTGATCCGTGAAGGCGTGGCCCCTGCCCCGGTGGCTGACCCGGTGGAAGTGCTGAAACTAAGCAAGGCCGAAGATCCCTACCGCCAGCAGCATATTGAAGTGCTGCAAGCCTGGTGGGAGCTATACGGCGATAGCGTGGTCAGGGTGCGCGAGATAACCAAGCTGGTGAATGCTGGTGACTTTGGCAAGACCAAGGCCGAGGCCGCATTTATTGAAGCTGTGGCCGACATAGCGCCGCCGCGTGGTGGCTTCAACGGCAGGTACTTCGCTGGGTGGCTCCGACGACATAAAGGGCGCGTGGTCGGTGGCTTGCGCCTTGATGTGGGCGACCCGTCGCATAACGAGCCCGGCTGGCGCGTAACCATGCGTTTCTGACCAATCAAACCCGATTAACCGGATTAACCGGATATTTTCCAACCCCAAACAGAAAACTGTCAGTGACATATTTCATGTATGGGTGGGAATTAATCCGCTTTATCCGGTTAATCCGGAGGAAAGCAAAATCATGACTTCCGACAGCAACGATATTGAACGGTTATGCGACTGGTGCGAGCAGAACGGCTATCAGGTTCTGCCGTTTGACGAAGTGAGTGAAAAGACCGCCGCCGCCATGCTGGATCGCTCGCCTGAAACCCTTCGTTACTGGCGCGGCACTGACCGCCGTCTGCCATGCAGGAAAACAAAGGCCGGATGGCGCTACCGGCTGAGCGATCTGGCCGAGTTCCTGGGTTCCGATGTGGAAGACTGCTGAAACCCGTTGAACCCCGCCGGGCCTTGCGCCAACCGCAGGGCGACAATGCTCACATTCATCACAGAGGAAATTGTTATGCGACACGCTCAAAATCTAATCAAAGCCCTGCAAGTCCTGGCCCGAGCAGAAGGCAACCGAACCGCCGCTGAAGGCCTGGCCCAGTCGCCTGACGTGCAAGCAATGGTCAAATCCATTGGAAGCTCGACCGCCAGCATTAATGGCGACTTGCGCGTTGCCTACCGCGAGATGCTAGGACTTGCCCGCCGCCGCAGCCTTATCGGCAAGATCGAGGCCGTGGCGGGTTTTCGCACGCTGCCGTTTGAAGTGCCAGCACTGGAGCAGGACAACGCCGCCACCGTGGCTTTTGTAGCAGAAGGCCACCCGATCCCAGTGACTGCACAGACATTCACCAGCCGCGAACTGCCCCGCCGCAAGCTGTCTGGCATTGTGCCCATCACGCAGGAGCTGGCAGCCGCAATGCCAGCGGAACAAGCCTTCGGCAGAGAGCTGACCCGAGCAGTAGCACAAGGCGAGTCCAGTGCATTCTACAGCGCATCCGCAGGCAGCCCTGCTAGCCCGGCAGGCATCCTGGCTGGTGTGACCGCAGGCACCGGCACCACCAACGCCGCCGATGATATTGCCAGCCTTATCGACACCTTCACCGGCGATCTGGAAGGCGCTGTTCTGCTGACCAGTCCGCGCTCTGGTGTGAAGCTGGCCGCCGTATTCGACGGCACCGGCGCGCGAGGTGGTGAGGTCTCTGGAATCGGGCATGTGACCAGTTCGGCTATTCCAGACGACAGCGTGGCGATTATCGAGCCAGGCCGGATCATGCTGGCCGATGACGGGCTGGAAATTGATATAGCCCACGATGCGACGCTATTGACTCAGCAGGGAGAAGAGATCGCCCCTTACAACTTGTGGCAGAACAACCTGCTGGCCTACCGCGTGACTCGCTGGCTCAACTGGCACGCCGCACCCGGCGCTGTCGCTTATCTAAATGGCACGGACTGGTGATCAACATGAGCCTATCCCAGATTGAAAGCGACCAACTCCAATTCGCCCGGTTAGCGGAAGAAGCCGCCCGGCGAACTGGTGATAGCACTATCACTAATCCCGAGCTAATCCGCTGCAACGACACCTTGCGCCTGTTGTGCATGGACGTAGGCGGCGAGACCGTAACCCACGGCATCGAGCTACCGACCAACGCCTGGAGCCCAGCACTTGAGGCTGAATTAATCAAGCGGTTCCGGGGCAGCGCACAGCTTGCAGTTCGGGCAATCGGAGGCACCGCGCTATGACTCGTGAAAAGATCATTCAAAGAGCGGAGATCATATTTCGCAAAAAGATTGCCCCGGTAATTGAGCGGGACGGCACGCAAACGCCGGAGTCTATGGCCGCAGTTGTTGGTGTGCTAGTTGCGCACATTGCAAAGGCCGAGCTGGAAACGGAAGCGCTCGAAGCACGGGTTGCCGCGCTGGAAGAATTTGTACTGGAGGATAAAGAATGAGCCACCACACCGACGACGAAAACGAAATTCTCAACGAGCTGGCCAACATCATTGCCCGCCATGCCGACTGGCTGGACGGCCCGACATTCATGCGGCTATGTGAGCAGACGGCACGCGGATACTTCGACGACCTGCCGGGCATGGAAGATTTCGCTCAGGCACTGCGGGAAGAGCTAGGGCTGGACTGATGGCACGGCTCAAGACTCTGCCGCCAAGGATCGCCAAGGCTCCAGAGCGCAGCCTTGCCCAGGTGAACCCTAGCAGCTGGAGGTCGGGCAAGACGACTGCCCAGCGAGGCTACGGCGGAAAGTGGCAGAGGGAGCGGCTGCGGTACCTCACGGCCAACCCGCTCTGCCGCTACTGTGAGGCAGAGGGCAGGGTCGTGGAGGCGACGGTGGTGGACCACATCATCCCCCACCGTGGGGATCAAAAGCTGTTCTGGAATCGTAAAAACTGGCAGCCGCTGTGCAAGCCATGCCACGACTCTGTCAAGCGGGCAGAGGAGCTGGGCGGCGGCTGAGAGTGGTGGGGGGGGTGGGTCGACAGAAAAAGCTGATTGCCTCCCTGACCACGCCCCCCCTCACGCAGGCAATGTGCCGGGCAATTTTCCAATTTTCAGAGGTACACACGATGGCAACCAAAATCACTCCACCCAAATCACTTGGCACCGATGGCCGGAAGCTATGGGCTGAATTGCGCCGGGAGTATGAAATCACCGATGCCGGAAGTCTGGCGATTTTGCGGAGTATGTGCGAGTCGGTAGACCGCCTGAACCAATGCCGGGAAGCGGTAGCGCGTGATGGGTTGGTGGTAGCGGGATCAGGAGGCCAGCCAAGGCCGCACCCATTATTGCAGGTCGAAGCCGAAGCACGCCGCGCCCTGCTGGCTCACAGCCGAGCGCTTCGATTAGATTTATCAGGAGATTTTTAAATGCCTTCACCAGACAGAAAACCACGCCGCCGCACACGTTCTGCTGAACCTGAGTTCAGCTTTGACGAGCTGCTGGAGCAGGCCCGTACTGCCACGGCAAGCGACTGGGATGCAGGACTACGTCGGCAAATGCGCCGCGCCCTGATCGACAAGGGGCACAGACCGGAGATTGCAGAGGGTATCGCACGGGCATACGAGAAAAGGCCGGAGCTTATTCATTTGAGGCCACCGAGAGCCGCCAGCCGAGATACAGCCCTGCAGTGATGTGGGGCTTTTTTTTGCCTGCTGTTCGGAATGTTCACCGGCGGCAACCGGTGCCTGTCATGATATTTTTCTATCCAGACATTGCCACCCACGGCCTGATACTTGCAGAGACCATGCAGGCCGCAGATATAGTGCGATGCAGGCTGGTGACGTGGATGACGGGCTGGTGGCGTGGATCTGGAAGCGATGGCGCGGGCATCTTTCGGGAAATCCACTTACATTTCCCATTACATACCCCAGAAAGCAAAAAGGCCGCTTCGAGTGAAAGCGGCCTAGGTGCTTGATTTATATGGTGCCCAGAGGCGGAATCGAACCACCGACACGAGGATTTTCAATCCTCTGCTCTACCGACTGAGCTATCCGGGCAAAAGAGGGCGCTATTAAAGCGATTCGGCTGGTTGCCGTCAAGGTGGCGGTGGTTGTTTGCTCAATCCTTGTCCGGTGGCACGTAGCCTTCGGCCTGATCGAAGGGTTCGTTGTCGAGAAAATGCTCACGCTGGGCGTCGAGGTAGGGCCGGGTGGCCGGGTCCATCACGTTCAGGTGTTTCTCGTTGATCAGCATGGTTTGCTGCGCCAGCCATTCTTGCCAGGCTTTTTTCGATACGGTGTTGAACAGCTCCTCGCCTTTGGCGCCGGGGAACGGCGGGCGCTCAAGACCTTCGAGTTCTTGCTGGTACTTGCGGCAGATGACGGTACGGCTCATGAGGCTTCCTTGGTTCTTTATCTCTGGTTCTTTGCCCGGGCGAAGAATGAGAGCTCTCCCCTCATTCTTCGGGGGCGGGGTGACTATAACATGCCTGACAGGGCGGAAAGCTGGCGCGGCTCGGCCAGGCTTTCCAGTAGCCGCTTCACTGGGGCAGCGAGGCCAAGCGTGCCGGGGGCGGTGGGGTCGACCCAGGCCAGCGATTGCTCGGCGATCAGTTGCGGCGCGCCATGGGTGTCGATCAACAGTGGTGTGATATCCAGGTGAAAGTGACTGAATGTGTGCCGGAAGCCGGGCAGTGGTTCGGTGTGGCCGGGTTTGAGGCCGAGGCGGGTGAGCATCAGTGTGGCGTTGTCTTCACTCTCGCTTTCCGGGAAGCACCACAGGCCGCCCCAGATGCCGCTGGGCGGGCGCTGCATGAGCAATATCTCCCCGGCCGGATTGCGGGCCAGCAGCATGGTGGTCTGGCGCACGGGGATGGTTTTTTTCGGTTTGGATGTCGGATAGTCGTGCGGGTTGCCGCCGGCATGGGCGCGGCACTGGCGCTGTAGCGGGCAGGCCGGGCAGTTCGGGTTGCGGCGGGTGCACAGGGTGGCGCCGAGATCCATCATCACCTGGGTGTAATCGCGCACCCGCTGTGCTGGCGTCAGCGCTTCCGCCACGGCCCAGAGCTGCTGCTCCACGGCGCGCTCGCCGGGCCAGCCGGGCAGGGCAAGGAAGCGGGTGAGCACACGTTTGACGTTGCCGTCGAGGATGGGGGCGCGTAGTTCCATGCTGATGCTGGCAATGGCGCCGGCGGTGGAGCGGCCGATGCCGGGCAGTGCGATCAGCGCGTCGAGATCACGGGGGAATTCGCCGCCGTGTTCGTGCACCACCTGTTGCGCAGCTTTGTGCAGGTTGCGGGCGCGGGCGTAGTAACCCAGGCCCGTCCACAGGTGCAGCACGTCGTCGGTGGGCGCCTCGGCCAGCGCTTCCACGGTGGGGAAGCGGGCCATGAAACGCTCGAAATACGGGATTACCGTGCTTACCTGGGTCTGTTGCAGCATGATCTCCGACACCCAGACGCGGTAAGGCGTAATGTGCTGCTGCCAGGGCAGATCCTTGCGGCCGTGCTGGTCATACCAGGCCAGCACGGCGTTGCGGAACTGCGCGGGTGGCAGCGGCAGGTTCAGGGCGTCGGTCATCGGTTGAACAGGCCCTCAAGCCGCTCACGAGCACGATCACGCAGCTTGTCTTCGGCTTTTTCGCGCTCCTCGTCGATGCGCTGCTGCACTTCTTCCTGCAATTCTTCACGGCTTTGCGGCAGATCAACGCCGAGTTTGTCGCTGGCCAGGCGGGCCACCAGCTCGCGGCCGGCATCGCGGAAGGCATCGCTGCTGGGCAAGCACCAGCGCGCCGGGCTGCCGCTGAGGTTGCCGGCGCAGCGCAGCGGCCATTCGCGTTCGCTCAGGCGCGGGTCGTCGCTGATTTGCGGCAGCTTCATGCCCAGCGAAACATCGAAATCTTCATTCAGGATATTCAGCCAGCCGCTGCCGTTGACGGTGGCACCGCGATCCAGATTGGCGGTGAGCCGCTCTACGGAGGCCACCATGTCATCCAGCCGGGCGATGGCTTGCAGATCAAGGATGCGGGTGTCTTCGCTCAGCTCGCGTGGTAGCCGCCCCTGTTCGAGCTGCGGAATCAGCGCCGTGAGAGCCTGGAAGTTGCCGAGCATGTCATTGAGGCCGCCGATCAGCGTGTCGTGCAGGTTCACGCCGCGAAGGACTCCATCAGCAAGGTTGAAATTGACGCTGCCGGCGGCGTTCTCGAACAATGCTTTTTCACTGTTGCCGCGTGTGTTCAGCTCGGTGTGGATGGAGGCGATGCCGGTGAACAGATCGCGCGACAGCGCCAGCTGCATCAGGGGTTGTATCTGTACGGTGTTGATGCGGCTTTCGAAGCTCATCGTCGGCGTATCGGTGCGCGCATTCAGCTGTGCTTCGGCGGTGAAGGTGCCGTTGAGGGTCTTGCCGTTGGCCCGTTGCAGGCGCAGGACGCCATTGGCAGCGCTGACAGTTACGTCGATCTCGCTGGCTTCCAGCCCTTCCGCCAGCACTTTGCCGGCGCGGAATTTACCGTCCAGAGTCAGCTCGCGCAGCGTCTCCAGTGGCAGCAGCGGCTCCTCGGACAACACGGGCGGCGCACTGCTTTCGCCTTCCGCAGTGGTTGCTTCAGGGCTTTCGGTGGCCGGCGGCAGGTAGTGATCCAGGTTGATTTCATCGAGCACCAGATCAAACATCATCGCCAGGGTGTCCAGATCGGTGACGCCGGCCTTGCCGCTGATGGTGCTGTCGTCAATGGTGATGGTCAGCGGCTCCAGCAGCAGGCTGTTGGCCGGGCCGCTCAGGGTGGCTTGCATGCTTACTTGTTTAAGCGCATCGGTGCTGCGCGTGTCGATGGGCGCCTCGCCGATGGCGCGCAGGGCGCCATTGGCATCAAAGGGCGCGGTGGCCAGGCTGCCGCTGAACTGCATTTGTGTGGAGAGGCCGCTCACGGTGACGTTGCCGGAGGTCTGGGTGCCGGCGGCACTGATGAGCAGATCGGTGACGCGCACGACGTCGTCGTCCAGCGCGGCATCCAGGTTCAGCGAGACGGTCACGGTAACCGGCTTTGCGGTCAGCCCGCCGATGGCGGTTTTCACTTCCAGCGGCGCGAGGCGGTAGTGATTGGTGTCCAGGCCCAGGCTGGCGACAGTATCGATCTCCAGATCGATACGGATATCGTCCTGATCCTGGTAGCGTAGTGACGCGGTGACGGGGAACGGTTCGTCCAGCCGCACATCGCGGGCGCTGACGTTCAGGTGTTCGATGGTGATGTCGGTGCCGTCGCCCAGGTTGCGGTAGCGCAGGCGGCTGTCGCTGAGCGTCACTTCCGGGATGCTCAGCGGGATATCTATCGCCGAGCCTTCACTTTCTTCGGCAAGCTCTTCCGGGCTGGCGGCCGCGTCGCTGGCGGCGATGCGCTCCCAGTTGCCGCCGTCCGGGCCTTCGACGAGATTCAGGTCAAGGCCGGCGAGGCTGATGGCATCCATTTCCACGTTGCCGAACAACAGCGGCCATACAGCGACGCCGAGGCGGGCCTCGTCAATTGCCGCGAACAGCTCTTCGTCGTCTCCAATACGAGCTTCGGTGCGGCCGACGGAAACCCCGAGCGATGGCCAGAAGGTCCAGCCCAGATCGCCCTGAATATCGAGATTTATATTGGCGTGCTGATGTGCCAGCTCGGAAATCTGGGGTTTGAAGTCGTTCGGGTCGATGACGCGCGTAATGACAAACACGGCCACCGCAATCAATACCAGCAGGCCGATCAGAGTATAGAGAACGATACGGGCGGCGCGGGCCATTGAGCTCTCCTTGCACGAGGATGACGGGGGATTGATTATAGCAGCCTCAAGCGGGGCTGCGCTGGATAGCGCTGGCGGCCCGCAGGGGCAAGGCATGGCCGCGATTCAAGCCGGCGCATGACGGATTAGGGGAGTCGGGTGTGCAAAAGTTCCTGCGCTGGGGGCTGGTGATAGGCTGGCTGTGGGGGCTCTCGTCGATGGCGGGTGGCGCGGTTGCCGCCATCGCTGTGCCGGGCCCGGCAGATACGGAGCTGCCGCTGGCCGCCGCCCTTGAGGTACTGGTAGATCCCGAGGGTAACTGGTCGATCGAGCAGGTGAGCTCGGTGTTCGCCTCGCGCTTTCTGCCGAATCAGAGCGGCAATCCCAGTTTTGGTTTCACTCGCTCGGTGATCTGGCTGCGCATGACGCTGGATCTTGATCAGGTGCAGGGCAGCGAGTGGTATCTGGTGCAGCGGCATCCGATCATCGATCACATGTATCTCTACACGCCCGATGGAAAAGGCGGCTTCAGCGTGCGCCATATGGGCGATACGCTGCCCTTCGGTGAGCGGGATATGCAGGTGCGGGAGTTTGTTTTTCCCCTGGCGAGCGATCTTTCCGGTCCGCAAACCTATTACATGAAGATCCATGGCCTGGGCGCGCTGCATGTGGATTTGAGGCTTACCTCCGCTCAGGGGCTAGTGGAGCGCACCTACCGGGAACAGCTGATTACCGGGCTGTTTTTTGGTGGCGTGGTGGCGATGTTGCTCTACAACGTGCTGCTGCTGGTGACGGTGCGCGATTCTGCGTATCTGTATTACCTGATGTTCATCGCGTTTTTCTCGGTATCGTTTCTGAACATCAATGGCCTGGGCTTGCAGTATCTATGGCCGCAGATGCCTCGGCTGAATGAGTATTTTCCGTCGATCATCGGCTTGTCGATGATTGGCGTGATCCAGTATACGCGCCGTTTCATGCAGCTGCGCGGGCGGGCGCCGGCATCCGACCGGGTGCTGCGTTACCTGCTCGGCATCACCATCCTGTTGACGGTGTTGATGGCGCTTATTCCGCCGCCGCTGTCCTATCACATGATCGTGTTCGTGGTGCTGGTGATCATCTCGGTGCTGGCGGTGGTCAGCTGGCGCTCGTGGCGGGCGGGCTTTCGTGCCGCCAGGCTGTATGTGCTCGCGTGGTGTTTTTTTCTGCTGGGTTGCGGTGTGTTTGCGCTGCTGAACATAGGCGTGTTGCCCCACAATATGTTCACCAACTATGCGCCTCATTTCGGCGGTATCTGGGCGATCCTGCTGCTGTCGCTGGCGCTGGGCGAGCGCATCAAGCTGTTGCAGTCGGAGCGTGATGCCATCACGGCGCAGGCGCGCGAAGCGCTGGAAAAGCATGTGCAGGATGTGGAGCAGCTCGACCGCGACAAGTTGCTGTTTCTGGAATACCTGAGCCACGAGCTGAACACGCCGTTGAACTGGCTGGCGGGGGCGAGGCTGTTGCAAGCGGGGCAATTGCCGCCGGAGTTGGCGGATGCCGTCAACATGGTGCAAAAGGGGCAAGACCGCCTGCAGCAGCTGGTGGCCACGTCGCTACGCTATTTTGACCTTGCCGGGCGTGAGCAGGCGCCGTCGTTGTCGCATTGCTTGCCAATGTGGCTGGTGGATCGGCTGTTGCGCCAGCGGCAGGCGCTGGTGGAAGCGCGAGCGTTGACTGTGCGCAATAGCATCCCTGCGGATTTGCAGGTGGTGGCCTGCGAGGCAGAGCTCAATGAAGTGCTGGGCATGTTGCTGGACAACGCCATCCAGTTCAGCGATGCCGGTGGCGAGATTCATGTCGAAGCATCAAAGTCCGGCGGGCAGGTTGTGCTGCGAGTGCGAGATGCGGGCCGGGGTATTGATCCGCAGGATCTGGAAGGCATCTTCCAGCCGTTCTTCATGATCGGCTCGGGGCACCACGCCGATGGTTTCGGGCTTTCGCTGCCCATGGCGCGGGTGATGATCCGGCATATGGGCGGGCAAATGTGGGCGCAAAGCCCCGGCCGTGGCCGAGGCACCACGGTATCCGTGCAGTTGCCGGCGGCGGTGGTGTGACGCTTACAGGCCCGCGCGGCGGGCCACTCCCTCCAGACAGTCAGGCCAGCCCAGGCCAGGGAGCAGGGCGCCGGCCTGCGCCAGCAGCGTGCTGCCAACGCCGCGTCCCCGGCTTGCCGGGTGCACGGCTATCGTCTTGACCTGCCACCCGGCGCCGGCCGGTTCTGCCAGTAACAATGCCAGTGGTTTGCCGTTGAAGTGCCCTTCGATCAGGCGTGTGCCAGCAGGCGGTGCGGCAAGCTGCGCCTGGATTTCAGGCAAGTCGCGCAGCACGCGGGCGAAGTATTCCGTGCTACCGCTGTTCAGGTGATGTTCCCGGGCTATCAGTGGCATATGTGGTGGTCGCTGGTCGGTATGGCAGGGGAAGCGTATAATACCCGGCCATTCTGTGGAGGTCATTCATGAAGCAACGTAGCGCCAGCGTGACGCGTAACACGCTGGAAACTCGCATTCAGGTATCTGTCAATCTCGATGGCACCGGCAAAGGTGTGCTTGAGACCGGCCTGCCGTTTCTGGATCACATGCTGGATCAGGTGGTTCGCCACGGTCTGGTTGACCTGGAGGTGCGGGCCGACGGTGACTTGCATATTGATGCTCACCACACCGTAGAAGACATCGGGATCGCGCTGGGGCAGGCGTTTGCCCAGGCGTGGGGTGACAAAAAAGGTATCACCCGCTACGGCCACAGCTATGTGCCGCTGGACGAATCGCTCACGCGCGTGGTGCTCGACCTCTCCGGCCGCCCGGGGCTTGAGATGAACGTGGAATTTACCCGTGCCCGCATCGGTGATTTCGATGTGGATCTGTTCCGTGAATTCTTCCAGGGCTGGGTCAACCACGGCATGGTCACGCTGCATATCGACAACCTGCGTGGCCGTAACGCGCACCACCAGGCCGAGACGGTGTTCAAGGCGTTTGGCCGGGCGCTGCGCATGGCGCTGGAGGCTGATCCGCGCATGGCCGACATGACCCCTTCCACCAAGGGCACGCTCACCGAAACTCCGGCGCAGGGCTGACGCGTATGACAGAAACAGTCGCCGTCGTCGATTACGGCATGGGGAATCTGCACTCTGTGGGCAAGGCGCTGGAACGGGCCGCCGATCACCAGCGAATTGTCATCAGCGGCGATCCCGACGTGGTTCGCACTGCTGATCGCGTGATTTTTCCCGGTGTCGGGGCGATTCGTGACTGTATTGGAGTGCTGCGTGAAAGCGGCCTGGACCAGGCGATCCTGAGCGTGGCCGCTGCTGGCCGGCCGCTGCTGGCTATCTGTGCCGGCATGCAGGCCCTGATGAGCCACAGCGAGGAAAACGACGGCGTGGATTGCCTCGGTCTGTTCCCTGGCGTGGTGCGCCGCTTTCCCGAGCAGCTGGATGAGCTGGGGCAGCGCATGAAAGTGCCGCATATGGGCTGGAACCGTGTGCAGCAAACATCGCATCCGCTGTGGGAAGGCATCGAGGATCACAGCCGGTTTTATTTTGTGCACTCCTACTATGTAACGGAGTTGCCGGAAGAACAGATCGCCGGCAGCTGTGAATACAGTGCTCATTTCGCTGCTGCTGCGGTGCGCGACAATGTTTTTGCGGTGCAGTTTCACCCCGAGAAAAGTGCGCCGCACGGGCTGGTGCTGCTGGAGAATTTCCTGCGCTGGCAACCGTGACTAGTACCGTCGCGTGGCTCGGTGTTACTGGCTGACGCCGGCCGCCTGAGCCACTCTCCCGAATATCGAAACACCTGCTATCAAGAGACTCACTATGCAACTGATTCCCGCCATCGACCTGAAAGACGGCAAGTGTGTGCGCCTGCGGCAGGGCCGTATGGAAGACGACACAGTGTTTTCCGATGATCCGGTGGCGGTGGCCCGGCACTGGGTGGCGCAGGGCGCCCGCCGTCTGCATC
Organism: Alcanivorax quisquiliarum; assembly: GCF_023051175.1. Taxonomy (GTDB): domain Bacteria; phylum Pseudomonadota; class Gammaproteobacteria; order Pseudomonadales; family Alcanivoracaceae; genus Isoalcanivorax; species Isoalcanivorax quisquiliarum. The sequence goes on from NZ_JALKII010000002.1 coordinate 541,133, forward strand.
TGGTGGATCTCAACGGCGCCTTCGCTGGCGAGCCGGTGAACGGCGAGATCGTCAAGGCGATTGCCCGCGAGCACCCCGAGCTGCCGATCCAGATAGGCGGCGGCATCCGCAGCCCGGAAATCATCCAGGCGTATCTGGATGCCGGGGTGCAGTGGGTGATCATCGGCACCAAGGCGGTGAACGAGCCGGCCTTCGTGAAAGAGATGTGCGAGCAGTTCCCCGGCCATATCATCGTCGGGCTGGATGCCAAAGACGGCATGGTGGCCACCGATGGCTGGGCCAATGTCACGGATGTGGAAGTCGTCTCGCTGGCGCGCCAGTTTCAGGACGATGGCGTCTCGGCGATCGTGTATACCGATATCAACCGTGACGGCATGATGCAGGGCGTGAACGTTGAGGCCACGGTGCGGCTGGCGCAGGCAATCTCCATTCCGGTGATCGCCTCCGGCGGCATCACCGATCTCGATGACATACGCGGCCTGTGCGCAGTGGCTGGCGAAGGCATCAGCGGCGCCATCACCGGCCGGGCCATTTACGAAGGCACGCTGGATTTTGCCGAAGGTCAGGCGTTGGCCGACAAGCTGATCGGCGCCTGAGCACGCCGCTGCGCTCGCGCTGTCAGGCGCGGGCGCTATTCCGATGCGAACGCGTTCAAACACGGGTTCGTCTCGGCGTCAGGTCTGCTAGAATTCACTCCTTTGCTAACCGCAGTGGTGTCTTCAAATGGGTCTGGCCAAACGCATCATCCCGTGCCTGGACGTGGATCAGGGCCGCGTCGTCAAAGGTGTCAAATTCGTCGAAATCCGCGATGCCGGTGACCCGGTGGAAATTGCCCGGCGATACAACGAGGCTGGCGCCGACGAAATCACTTTTCTGGATATCAGCGCCACCCACGAAGGCCGCGACACCATGCTGCACACGGTGGAGCGGATCGCCAGCGAAGTGTTCATTCCGCTGACGGTGGGGGGCGGCGTGCGCACCCTGGGCGATATCCGCAATCTGCTCAATGCCGGGGCAGACAAGGTCAGCATCAATTCCGCCGCTGTCAGCAATCCCGATTTTGTCCACGAGGCGGCGAGTCGTTTTGGTGCGCAATGCATCGTGGTGGCCATTGATGCGAAAAAAGTCAGCGCCGAGAGCGAGCCGAACCGCTGGGAAATCTTTACCCACGGCGGCCGCAAGCCCACCGGCATTGATGCCGTGGACTGGGCACGGCAGATGACCGACCGGGGCGCAGGCGAGGTGCTGCTCACCAGCATGGATCGCGACGGCACCAAGAACGGTTTTGACATCGCCCTGACGCGCGCCGTCAGCGATGCGGTGTCCGTGCCCGTGATTGCATCCGGCGGCGTCGGCACCTTGCAACACCTGGTGGATGGCATCCTGCAAGGCGGTGCCGATGCGGTGCTGGCGGCCAGCATCTTCCACTTTGGCGAATTCAGTATCCTCGAAGCAAAGGAATACCTCGCCGCTGCCGGTATCGAAATGCGCCTATAGCGGCTGCTGGCCGGCGTGTTTCTGATACGGGGGCCCGGTGTATGTTGTGCTGCCGGGCCGTTGTTCTTCCCTTCTCCCCAACCCTTGTTCGCTTCGCTCACCCTTCGGGCCAGCCTGCGGCTGTTCTGCGCTTCGCTTGTCCCACGAGGGGAGACGGAGTTGCGCTGTGCGAACCGGTGAGAGGGGTAATACATCGCCTTCTCGGGCGATAATCCTTGAACCGGCAACAGCGGTAACAGAGCAAACGGATGACATGAGCTACACCCGTTGTGGAGCGTGGGGGGTGGCTGAGAGGGCGGGCTTTGCTCAATGCTTGATGAGCCATGCTGCACCGGCTCGGGTGGCTGGTATTCCCGTGGCCCCGGTTTCCGCTCTCCGTTACTCTCGGGGGGATAACAACAACCCGGGAGCACGACATGGAGCAAGGGCCGCTGATTGGGCTTGGGCTACCTATTGCCTTGTTTTTCATCATGATCGGAATGGGCCTGACGCTCACGGTGCGGGATTTTCGTGCTGTGGTGCTGGCGCCTCGCGCTGTGATTTACGGCGCCGTGGCGCAGATACTGATCATGCCGGTGGTTGCGTTCGGGCTGGTCGGCCTGCTCGGGCTGGCGCCGGCGCTGGCCGTGGGGCTGGTGCTGATTGCGGCCTGCCCGGGTGGCACTACGTCCAATCTGTTCGCCTTTATCGGCCGAGGTGATCTGGCGCTGTCTATCATTCTTACGGTGCTGGCCAGCCTGATTACCATCGGCACGCTGCCGCTGTTCATCAATTTCGCCATGGAGCGCTACATGGATGCCTCCGCCAGGGTGGTGCTGCCGGTGCTGCGCACGGTGGTAACGCTGGTGGTGATTATTCTGGTGCCGGTAGCGATTGGTATGGCCATCCGCCGCATCTCTCCGGCGGTGGCCACGAAGATGGAAAAGCTGGTGAGCGTGTTCGGGCTGGTGGTGCTGATCGGTGTGATTGCGGCGGTGGTGATCAGCGTCGGGGATCAGGTGGGCACCTTGTTGCGCGCTGCCGGGCCGGCGGCTGCGCTGCTGAATATTGCCGGGATTCTGATCGGCTACGGCGGCAGCCGGCTGGTGGGCCTGCGGCGGCCGGCGGCTTTCACGGTGGCGGTGGAGCTGGGCATCAAGAATGGCACGCTGGGGCTGATGATCGCGCTGACGCTATTGAATTCCCCTGAGATCTCGGTGCCTGCGGCGGTCTACGGGCTGATGATGTTTGCGTTCGGTTTTCTGCTGCTGGGTGCGAGCCGCTTGATGGGTATTGGCGGAGAGAAAGACGCCGCAGCCTGAGCACTCAGGAGCGTGGCTGTGCGCTCACGGTGGGCGGCAACCGGCCTTTCTCGGGCAGAGCAGCAGGCTGTTTCTCGTGCTTGTTTTCGTGCTTGGGCGGTAATTGGCCCGCGCCGCCCGGGCCGGGATGTGCTTGTGGAGCGGATGGTGGCCTTTGCGGCGTGGTAAAAGGCTCTTCCGGGCGGCGGCCGGGGCCGGTGTTGCGTGGTAGTTCCGGTGCATCGCCGGCGCGCAGCAGCCGGGATACCGGCACTATCTCGATGCCCGCCTGTGGCATCAACGGCAGTACGCGCTCCAGATATTCCAGTGTTTCCGGGTAGGGGTGGCCGATGGCGATGGCGCTACCACGCCGGCGAGCGATGCGCAGCAGCTGGTTGAATTGCTCATTGATCGCCAGCAGGTCGCGCTGATTGTCGAGAAACACGTCGCGCCCGGCGGCGGGCAGGCCATGCCGGCGGGCAGCGCTCTCGCCCACCGATTGCGCCGAGGTTCTGCTATCCAGAAAAAAAGCACCGTGCCGGGCCAGGCTGGCCATCACGGCGTCCATGGTGGCCGGATCACTGGTGGCCAGGCTGCCCATGTGATTATTCAGGCCGCGGGCTTGCGGCAACAGATCAAACGCTTCGCTGATGCGGGCCTGGATCAGCTCGGCGGCCATATGGGTATCGATGCCGCCGGCATCCAGCGGCTGGCCGTTATTGGCCGCCATCGGCATGTGAATGATGACTTCACACCCTTGCTGCGCGGCTTCCCGTGCCAGCCGGGGGCCGTGGGGCGACAACGGAATGACGGCGCAGGTCAGCGCGGCCGGCAGGCGGATAGCACGCAGGCCGCGCTCGGCGTGGTAGCCGATGTCATCAATGACGATGGCAATGCGGGGCGTGCCAGCGGCGGGCCAGGGCAGGGCGACGGCGATCAGCGTCAGCAGTCGGGCGGCGAGCCCGGTCAGTGGCGCGCGTGCAGAATGAAACAACCGCAACACTCCGTCAGCGTGCCCCGGCGCGTGAAAGATGAATGCCCTTGAGGATCGACAGCGCCTGGTACAGATCGTAATCCCGGCTGGCCAGGTCATCGGCCGGGCTGTCCCGTTCGGCGGCGGCCGTGCCGGCGGCCAGATGGTGCGGCAGATCGGCTTCCCGAATGCCTTCGCCGCGCTCCATCAGCTCCACGCGGGCCACATTCACCTGGATATCCGGGCGGATGCCGTCGGCCTGGATCGAGCGGCCGTTCGGCGTGTAATAGCGTGCAGTGGTGAGCTTCAGTGCGCGGTCGTCGTGGAGCGGCAGCACTGTCTGCACGGAGCCTTTGCCGAATGTGCGGCGGCCCACCACCACGGCGCGGCCGTGATCCTGCAAGGCACCAGCAACGATTTCCGATGCCGAAGCAGAGCCGCCATTGACGATGACTACCAGCGGCAGCCCGTCCAGCGTATCGCCACGGCTGGCACCGTAGTTGATGCGGGAGTCTTCGGTGCGCCCCTGGGTATAGACGATCAGGCCGTGCTCCAGAAACAGGTCGGCTACCTGAATCGCACCACCTAGCACGCCGCCGGGGTTGTTGCGCAAATCCAGAATCAGGCCCTGCATCGGGCCGTCCGCTTTCAGGCGATCAATCTGCCGCTGCACATCGCGGCCGGTGTTGTTCTGGAACTGGGTGACGCGCACATAGCCGTAGGCATCTGCCAGCCGCTCGCTGCGCACACTCTGGATGCGGATGCGATCGCGGGTGAGGGTGAGGGTGCGCGGGTTGTTCTCGCCGCTGCGCATGATCGAGAGCACCACGTCTGTGCCGATTTCGCCACGCAGCAGGTTCACCGCCTCGTTCAGCGTCATGCCTTTGACGAAGGTGTCGTCGATTTTCAGAATGACATCGCTGGCCTGAATGCCGGCGCGGCTGGCGGGGGTGTCATCTATCGGGGCGACCACGGTGACAAAGCCGTCATCCATGGTCACTTCCATGCCGACGCCGCCGAACTCGCCACTTGTGGAAACTTGCAGATCGTCGAACTCGTCGGGTGTGAGATAGGCGGAGTGGGGGTCAAGATCCAGCAACATGCCGCGAATGGCAGCTTCCAGCAGCGTGCGGTCGTCGATGTCTTCGACATAAACAGCGCGAATGCGCTCCAGCACCTCGGCAAAAATACGCAGCTCGGTGACGGGAATATCCTGTTGTGCGGCTCGTGCATCCAGGCTGCTGTTGACGGCGTGAGCGGGCAGGGCCAGCGCCAGTAAGGCAAGGCAAAGGAAGCGTTTCATGCGCGTCGGTCTCTCTCTGTCAACGCCCTGTCAGGACAGTTCGTGCCGGCTGCGGCCGGAGGGCAGCGGCTGTCTGATATCTGTGAATGGCCAGAGCGCCGGGCGGTTCCCCCCGCCTTATCGTTCCGCCAGGGGAGGCAGTGTAACACGCTGATTGCACCAGCGGGCCGGGTCTACCGGGCGCCCTTCGCGGCGGATTTCAAAGTACAGGCCCGGTATGCCGCTGCCGCCGGAATTGCCGGCCCGCGCCAGCACATCGCCGGCTGCCACCCAATCGCCCACGTCTCGCATCAGGCTTTGATTGTGGCCATACAGGGTGAGGTAGCCGTTACCGTGATCGACGATCAACATCATCCCGTAACCGCGCAGCCAGTCGGCGTAGACCACCCGGCCGGGGTGAATCGCTCGCACCGGGGTACTTTCGCGTGCTTCCAGCAACACGCCGTTCCAGCGCAGGCCGCCATCACGGCGCGCACCGAAGCTGACCCGCTGGCGGCCTTCCAGCGGCCACGGCAGCTTGCCGGCCATTTGCCCGAAGGGAGCGCCGCCAAGATCAGCGGGGATATCGGAAATAGCGCGGTTCATTTCTTGCAGCAGTTTGTCGAGCCGCTCGGCATCGGCTTGCAGGCTGGTCAGCCGGCTGCCCTGATCGGTCACGCGCGCATTCAGTTTCGCCAGCGCCTGCTCGCGCTCGCGGCGGGCGTTTTCCAGCCGTTGTTGCTGAGCTGCCACAGCATTGCGCCGACTGTCGTGGCGGTCACGGGCGGCGGCGACTTCCAGGGATAGCGTCAGCAGCGCTGACAGCTCCTGTTCCAGCGTCGCCAGGCGCTCGGTGCGGGCTCGCTGCACGTACTCGTGATAGCGCATCAGGCGCGCCAGCTGGTCGGGCTGCTCCTGGCTCAGCAGCAGCTTCAAGGTGGGCTCACGGCCGCTGAAGTAGCTGGCGCGCACTGTGCGGGTGAGCCAGTTGATCTGGGTGGTCTGTTCAGCCGCCATCTGGCGCTGGCGCTCGCGCAATTGTTCAAGCTCCTGTGCCGCCTGCCGGGCGCTGGTGGCAAGCTGATCCTGCTCACGCTCCAGCGCCGAGATGGCCAGCTCGCGCTCGCGCAGCTCGGCGGCCAGTGCGTCACGTTCGCGCAGATCCTTGCGCTGGGTTTCCTGTAGCGCCTGGATACGCTCGCGCAGTGCCCGCAGTTGTGCCGGCGAAGCCTGCTCGGCGCGGGCAAGCTCGGGCGCAAGCAGTGCCAGCAGCAACAGGCAGGAGAGCAGGGAGCGAATCATGAACGGGTTTTACCTCTGCGTCGGGATCAAGGCAACGATAGCGCAGTCATGGATGATTGGCCGCGCCTTGCCTATACTTGGCGCCGTTTCCACCCTTATCGGACGCTGTTATGGATCGTATTTTCGAGTTCGCTGCCAATCATTACATCCTGGTGTCGGCGTTTTTCCTGCTTTGGACCCTGTTCTTCTTCCTGGAGTCCCGCCGCGGCAGCCTGGCTATCAGCTCGCAGCGAGCAACCAGTCTGATCAATCGGGAAGAGGGTGTGGTCATCGATCTGCGTGATGACGATGAGTTCCGCAAGGGCCATATTGCCGGCAGTATCAATGTTCCGTTCGCCAAGCTCAATGAGCGGGTCGGCGAGTTGGAGAAATTTCGAGAAAAGCCTGTGGTGCTGGTGTGCGGCATGGGCAACCAGGCCAGCAATGCCGGGCGCGTGCTGCAGGGTCGGGGTTTCGCCACGTTGTACCGGTTGCGGGGCGGCATCCAGGGCTGGCGTGCCGACAGCCTGCCGGTGGTGCGCAGCTGATGGCGGCCGAGGTAGTGCTTTACACCACGGCATGGTGCCCGTTTTGTGTGCGCGCCTTGCGGCTGCTGGACAGCAAGGGCGTGGAGTACACCAATATCGACGTGGAGGAGAACCCTGCGCTGCGCAAGGAGATGGCGGCGCGTGCGGGGCGTAACACGGTGCCGCAGATATGGATTGGCGGCACCCATGTGGGAGGCTGCGACGAGCTCTACGCGCTGGAGCGTGCCGGCCGCCTTGATGCAATGCTGGATTCGGGACAACAACAATGAGTGATGCACCAGAAAGAGCTTTTCAGTTACAGCGTATCTACACCAAGGATATTTCCTTTGAAGTGCCGGGCGCGCCGGACGTCTTTCTCAAGCAGTGGCAGCCGCAAGTGAACGTGCAGCTGAATACCGAAACACGTCGAGTGGGCGAGAGCGAGACGGATTATGAAGTGGTGCTCAGCCTGACTGTTACCGCAAACAACGAAGACAAGACGGTGTATCTGGTCGAGGTCAAACAGGCTGGCATTTTCACGATTATCGGTATCGAGGGCGAGGAGCGTGACCAGCTGCTGGGTGCTTATTGCCCGAACCTGCTGTTCCCCTATGCCCGTGAGCTGATCACCGATCTGGTGAGCCGTGGCACCTTCCCGCAGTTGCTGTTGCAACCGATCAACTTCGATGCGCTTTACCAGGATGCCAAGGCTCGCGCTGCGGCGGGTGAAGGTGCGCCGGCGGAAGGCAGCACGCACTGACGCAGGCTGCGGCGTAACCTTTGCGCTGCAAGGCCCGGTGCGCATCTCGGGCCTCGGGCTTGTGAGCGGCGCCTCGAAGGTTGGACAGAGCCGACCTTCGGGGCGGTTTGCATGGCGGGCATGCCGCTATAGAGGAGGGGGCAGCCTTCGCGCGATGGTGCGGGCTTGCTCTCCCGGCCTCTCCAGTTTCCCCAGTTTCTTCAGTCCGCTTAGCCTCGCTCAGTCATCGCGCCTGTGATGGCGCGCGACGTGATGCCAGATCAGACTGCGCCGGTGAATCCCATTTGCCGCCAGGCTTCGTACACCACCACTGCCACACTGTTGGAAAGGTTCAGGCTGCGGCTATCCGGCACCATGGGCAGGCGGAGTTTTTGCTCGTCACTCAGGCTGTCGAGCAGCGCTGCCGGCAGGCCACGGCTTTCCGGGCCGAATAGCAGAACATCTTCCGCTGCAAACTGCGCGGCGCTGTAACAACGACGGGCCCTGGTGGTCAGCGCCCACAGGCGGCGCTCGCCCAGCCACGCCGAAAACGCAGGCCAGCCGTCGTGTACGTGAACGGTGGCCTGGTCACGATAATCCAGGCCGGCGCGGCGCAACAGTTTATCTTCCAGCACAAAACCCAGCGGCGCTATCAAATGCAGCTGGGCACCCGTGTTGGCGGCCAGCCGCATGGCGTTGCCGGTATTGGGCGGGATTTCAGGCTCATACAGGGCGATATGCAGCATGGCGGGGGTCGCAGTAAAGAAGCAGGCCCGCCGGGTGGCGGGCCTGAGCGGTCAGCGTGAGGCGCGCTTGCGCTCCGATTCCGTCAGCAGTTTCTTGCGCAGGCGGATCGAGTTAGGCGTCACCTCTACCAGTTCGTCGTCTTCGATGAAATCGATGGCCTGCTCAAGGGAGAGCCGGATCGGCGGCGTCAGGATGATGTTCTCGTCAGTGCCGGAAGCGCGCATATTCGTGAGCTGCTTGCCCTTGGTCGGGTTCACCACCAGATCATTGTCGCGGGAGTGAATGCCGATGATCTGGCCTTCGTAGACTTCCACGTTCGGCTCGATGAACATGCGGCCGCGCTCCTGGAGATTGAACAGCGAGAAGCCCAGCACCTTGCCGCTGACGTTGGAGATCAGCACGCCGTTGTTGCGCTCCGCCAGCTGGCCCGGCTTGAAGTCGCCGTAGTGGGAGAACACCGAGTTGATGACGCCCGTGCCGGAGGTGAGCGTCATGAACAGCGAGCGGAAACCGATCAGGCCACGGGAAGGCGCCAGATATTCCAGCCGCACGCGGCCTTTGCCATCCGGGCTCATATTGGTCATGTCGCCCCGGCGCAGGCCCATCTGCTCCATGAGCGGCCCCTGGTGCTGCTCTTCCACATCCAGGATCAGTTGTTCGTAAGGCTCCTGTTTGATGCCGTTTTCTTCTCGCACGATCACCTCGGGCCGGCCAACGGCCAGCTCGAAGCCTTCGCGGCGCATGCTCTCGATCAATACGGAAAGATGCAGCTCGCCACGGCCGGAGACGCGGAAACGATCCGGGCTGTCGGTATCTTCCACGCGCAGCGCCACGTTATGACGCAGCTCTTCCTGCAGGCGTTCGCGGATATTGCGCGAGGTGACGTATTTGCCGTCCTGGCCAGCGAAGGGGGAGGTGTTCACGTGGAAGAACATGCTCACCGTCGGCTCATCCACCGATAGCGGCGGCAGTGCTTCGACGTGGTTCGGATCGCACAGGGTGTCGGAGATATCCAGCGGGTCCAGCCCGGTGATGCAGATAATGTCGCCCGCTTCGGCCGACGGCACTTCCACGCGCTCCAGCCCATGGTGGCCCATGATCGAGAGCACACGGCCGTTGCGCGCCTTGCCGGCGGTATCGACGACCTTCACTGGCGTGTTGGTCTTCACGCGGCCGCGCTTGATACGACCGATGCCGATAACACCGACGTAACTGTTGTAATCCAGCGAGGAAATCTGCATCTGGAACGGGCCGTCCAGATCCACGTCTGGCGGTGGCACCTTGTCGACGATGGTCTCGAACAGCGGCTCCATGTTGTCGGCCATATCGTTTACATCAAGGCCGGCAATGCCGTTCAGGGCCGAGGCGTAGACCACCGGGAAATCGAGCTGCTCATCGGTGGCGCCCAGGCGGTCGAACAGATCGAACACCTGATCCATGACCCAGTCCGGCCGCGCCCCGGGGCGGTCGATCTTGTTGATGACGACGATCGGCTTGAGGCCGGCCTGGAATGCTTTCTGCGTGACAAAACGTGTTTGCGGCATGGGGCCGTCTACGGCGTCGACCAGCAGCAACACCGAGTCCACCATCGACATGACTCGCTCCACCTCACCACCGAAATCGGCGTGGCCGGGGGTGTCGACGATATTGATGCGGTAGCCGTTCCACTTCAGCGCAGTGTTCTTGGCGAGAATGGTAATGCCGCGCTCTTTTTCGATATCGCCGGAGTCCATGACACGTTCGATGGGGCCGGAGCGTTCTCCGAAGGTGCCGGAATGCTGTAGCAGCTTGTCGACAATAGTGGTCTTGCCGTGGTCTACGTGGGCGATGATGGCGATGTTGCGCAGGCGTTCGATACTCACAAAATGATCCGATCCGGGCAAAAAGAGGGGGCCGGAGTATAGCAGGCGCCGGGGTTCAGGCACATGCTTATATATTAGACAGTTTTACCGACGCCCCGATATTTCCGCTGCGGCTTGCTCTAGAATGGGCGCCCTTGCTGCAACCCTGAGCCGATTCGACGGTCGAAGGCGGCAGAGCCGGAGGGGCTTGCTCCGGTGTTGATACACGCAAGTAACTGGAAAGGCTGATGAAATTATCGCAGAAGCTGTTGCTGGCGTTGCTGGCAACACCGCTGGGCGCCATGGCCCAGGACGCGGTCGAGATCAACCACAAGGTGATCCTGGGCCTGCATGAAGAGGCGAGAATCAAGGAGCTTGGGCTGGATATCAAGGCCAAGCTGGATACCGGCGCTGTCAGTGCTTCGCTCAGCGCTTATGACATTCAGCCGGTAATGCGTGACGGCGAAGAATGGGTGCGATTTCGGCTGGGCATTGCAGACGATGCCGGCTGGCGAGAGCTGCCGCTGGACGATACCGTACGCATTCGCCGGCGCATCGCGGATATGGATGGCGACCTCACGCAGACGGCCACCAGCCGGCCGGTAGTACGCTTGACGGTATGCGTCGGCGAGCGCGAGGTGCCGATGCGCGTCAACCTTACAGACCGGCGAAACTTTTCCTATGCGCTGCTGTTAGGTGCCGAGGGTTTGCGTGACCTGCGTTCTCTGGTTGATCCGGCGCAGGCATTTTCCAGCGGCAGCCCAAGGTGTACCGTAACGCTGGCGAACCTCGACGACGAACACGGCGAAGAAGAGGATAGATAACAATGAAGCGTCCGGGGCAACTGACGGGGGGAGTATGCGCGGAGTAAAACTGCACGCGCTGCTACTTGCGCTAACGTTGATCGCCGTGGGAGCCGGCAGTGCAATTTATCAGGTCACGGTGCTGAATATTCCGGTCAGCCCCAGCGTTACCGACCCGGTGTGGGTGATCGATGCGCGAGTACAATTTCGCGCTACCGCTAACAATCCGGTCAAGGTACAAATGTTCGTGCCGCCGGGCAGTGAGCGCTATCTGGTGCTCAACGAAAGCTTCATCTCGCAGAATTACGGCGTTAACGTGGCACGGGTCGGCTCCAATCGTCAGGTGACCTGGTCGGTGCGCCGGGCCACTGGCGAGCAGACACTTTACTATCGCAAGATGCTGTCACGGCGTTTCGGTGGCGAGCAGGTAGCGGTGGAAATGGGGCCGCAGTTCCGGGCGCGCCCGGCGCTGGAAGGCCCGGAGAGGATTGCCGCCGAGGCGCTGCTGGCGCCGATCCGGCAACATTCGGCCGATGTGGATACTTTCATCAGTGAAACCATCCAGCGCGTCAGCAATCTTCAGGATGAAAATGTGGGCCTGTTGCTGGCCAACGACACCGGCATCGCACGGCGTGCCCAGGTGATCGAAACCTTGCTCGCCGTGGCGCATATTCCGGTCGAGCAGGTGCACACCCTGCGGCTGGTGGCGAGCCAGAGCCAGACGCCGGAATTATGGCTGCGCAGTTTCAACGGCACGCAGTGGACCTACTTCAACCCCGCCACCGGCGATCAGGGCCTGCCTGACGACCGTATCGTGTGGTGGATCGGCGCCACACCGGTGGCGCAGGCCGAGGGCGCCTCGCGGCCCACTGTCACCTTCAGCATCACCAGCTCGGAAGTCAGCGCTATTCAGCTGGCGCAGGAATCGCAGATTGTGCGTGACAGCGCCAAGCTGAGTTTTTCGCTGTACGACATGCCCGTCGCCACGCAGGAAGTGTTCAGCGTGATGATCATGATCCCGGTGGGGGTGTTGCTGATCCTGCTGCTGCGCAATCTGATCGGGCTGCAAACCCTGGGCACCTTCACGCCCGTGCTGGTGGCGCTGGCGTTCCGCGAGACGGAGGTGATCTGGGGGATTGTGCTGTTTACCGTGATCACCACCGCCGGTTTGTCGCTGCGCTCCTACCTTGAGCATCTGCGATTGCAGTTGTTGTCACGGCTCTCGGTGGTGCTCACCTTCGTGGTGATCCTGATGGCGCTGATCAGCCTGTTCGGGCACAAGCTCGGCTGGGAGCGTGGGCTATCCGTGGCATTGTTCCCGATGGTGATCCTGACCATGGTGATCGAACGGTTGTCGATCATGTGGGAGGAGCGCGGCGGCCTCAATGCCTTCAAGGCCGGCATCGGCACACTGGTGGCCGCGACCGTCGGCCATCTGCTGATGACCTGGCCGCCGTTGATGTATTTCTGCTTCACATTCCCCGGCGTGTTGCTGGTAATGGCCGGCATCATGTTGCTGATGGGCCATTATCGGGGTTATCGCCTGACCGAGCTGCTGCGCTTCCGGGCGCTGGCGGGCAAGTCCTGATGATCGGCATCTGGCGGGCGCTGCGCAAGCGCGGGGTGATGGGGATCAACCAGCGTAACGGCGATTATGTGCTGCGTTACAACCGGCGCCGCCTGTATCCGCTGGTGGACGACAAGGTGCTCACCAAGGAGCGTGCCCTGACAGCGGGTATTCGCGTGCCCGAAATGTATGCCGTGGTGGATAGCGAGCATGGTATCGGGCGGCTGGCGAAGACCCTGGCCGAGCGCAAGGATTTTGTCATCAAGCCGGCTCAGGGCGCCGGCGGCGACGGCATTCTGGTGATTACTGATCGTTTCGAGGGGCTGTACCGCACGGCGTCCGGGCGGCTGTTGTCCGAAGACGATATCGGCCACCATCTCTCGGGCATTCTCTCCGGCATCTACTCGCTGGGCGGCCACCGCGACCGGGCGCTGGTGGAATATCGCGTGACTCCCGACAAGGTATTTGGCGCTATCAGCTTTGAAGGCGTGCCGGATATTCGCATCATCGTGCTGTGTGGTTACCCGGTGATGGCCATGCTGCGGTTGCCGACACGGCAATCGCAGGGCAAGGCCAACCTGCATCAGGGCGCCATCGGTGTCGGCGTGGATCTGGCTACCGGCATCACCCTCAACGGCACCTGGCATGATCGCGTGATCCAGCGCCACCCGGATACAGCCAACCCGGTGGCTGGCGTGCAGCTGCCACAGTGGCAGGAATTCATGACCATCGCCGCCAGCTGCTACGAGCTGACGGGGCTGGGTTATCTGGGCGTGGACCTGGTGCTGGATCGTGATCGTGGACCGATGATGCTGGAGCTCAATGCCCGCCCTGGCCTGAGCATTCAGGTAGCAAATGATTCCGGCCTGGCCCGGCGCTGTGCCGTGATCGAGCGGCATATGGAGCAACTTGAGGCCACCGGGCGAACAGAAACCGTGGCAGAGCGGCTGCAATACTGCCAGCAGAAGTTCGCCACCGGTGAGCTTTCCCTGGCCAGCGTGCCAGTTTCCTCCTGAGGCACAAGGAACAGCGCCAGCCGCAACGGACGGCGATTCTGTGACCAACGTTTGTTATACTGCGGGCAGCACTTTTGCCAACCCGACGCCTTGCGGTTTTGCCGTCAAGGCGTCTTGCTTTGCCCCGGATAACTCATGAATTCATCACCCGCAACACCACCGAGCACGCCCCGCCGCCGCGCCCTGGCGCTGGTTTCCGGCGGCCTGGATTCGATGCTGGCCGTGAAGGTCATCCAGGCCCAGGGGGTCGAGGTGGAAGGCGTCAACTTTTTCACTGGCTTCTGCGTCGAGGGCCATACCCATGCGATCCGTGAGCGTGATCGCAAAAAGCCGAAGCGCAACAATGCCCTGTGGGTGGCAGAGCAGCTGGGGATCAAGCTGCACATTGTGGATATCTCGGAAGAATACAAGGACGTGGTGCTGAATCCCAAGCACGGTTATGGCGCCAACATGAACCCCTGCCTGGACTGCAAGATATTCATGGTCAACCAGGCCACGCTGATGCTGGACAAGGCACGTGAGCTGGCCGATACCCAGGTGCAGCAAGGTGAGCAAGGTTTTGATTTCATCATCACCGGCGAAGTGGTCGGGCAACGACCGAAATCCCAGCTGAAGTGGACCATGCCGGTGATCGCCCGGCAGTCCGGTGCCGATGATCGCCTGCTGCGGCCACTGTCGGCGAAAATCCTGGAGCCGACGCTACCCGAGCGTGAAGGCTGGGTGGATCGCTCGCAGCTGCACGGCTTCAGTGGCCGCAATCGCAAGCCGCAGATGGAGCTGGCGCGGCAATTCGGGCTGGAAGATTTTGCCCAGCCGGCGGGCGGCTGCTGCTTCCTCACCGATGAAGCCTACTCCAACAAGCTGGTTGATCTGTGGCAGGCGCGGAACAAGCGAGACTACGAGCTGGACGACATCATGTTGCTGAAAGTGGGCCGGCACCTGCGCCCGCGCCCGCATTTCAAGCTGATCATCAGCCGCGAGGAAGGCGAGGGCAATTTCCTGGAAGGCTACCGTTACCAGTTTCCAAGCCTGGAGCTGGTCAGCCACGGCGGGCCACTGACGCTGGTGGATGGTGAGTTTGCCAGCACCGAAGAAGCCGAGCTGGCGGCGGCGATTGTGGCGCGCTTCTCGCAAGGGCGTAGCGCCGAGCGCGTGGAAGTGCAGTACAACCGGCCCGGCGGCGTATCGCAACTCTTGAGCGTGCGGCCACTGAGCCCGGAAGAAGTGCCGCAGGACTGGTATCTGGGTGAAAAGCGCCGTGGCTGATTACCAGTTGGATGCGTGCCGGCTGTTGTGCCCGCTGCCTGTTATCAAGACGCAAAACCGGGTGCGCGAGCTGGCGCACGGTGATGTGCTCGAAGTGCTTGCCACAGACCCGGGTGTGCTCAATGATGTGCCCGCCTGGGCGCGCATCAACGGCCACCAGGTGCTGGAGAGCGGGCGGCGTGACGGCATCATCTTCGTGCGTCTGCAAGTGGTTCGCGACACAGCCGTGAACTCGCCGCACCAATAAAGTGCGCCGCGCTGGGCAGTGCACTTTGTTGGTGCGGGAAAAGCATGAGCATGAGACGGAATGCACGAGTTACGGGCGGTTCCGGCATGGCATGTAATTTGCTCTTTCACTGGAGCAGAACGGCGGTGCTTGCATCGCCCCGGCAATACATCTAGGTCAGTAACGGCCACCTCGCCCCGCGTTTATGCCGGGCCAGGTAAAATTTCATGCTGTTCCAGGAGGATGCTTCACCATGTCTTCAAAGACACAGAAACTGATCAAAGAGAACGACGTCAAGTGGGTGGATCTGCGCTTCACCGACAGCCGTGGCAAGGAGCAGCACGTCACCTACCCGGCGTCAGATGTGGATGAAGACTTTTTTCAGGACGGCAAGATGTTCGATGGCTCTTCCATCGGCGGCTGGAAGGGCATCAACGAATCCGACATGATCCTGATGCCTGACGACGAGTCGGCGGTGCTGGATCCGTTCACCGATGTTGCCACCATTAATGTGCGCTGCAATATCGTCGAGCCGGCCACCATGCAAGGATACGACCGCGATCCCCGCTCTATCGGCCAGCGTGCGGAAGAGTACCTGAAGTCCACAGGCATCGCGGACTCTGCCCTGTTCGGCCCGGAACCGGAGTTTTTCGTATTTGACGGCGTGAAGTGGAATTCCTCCATGAACAGCCAGTCTTACGAAATCTACTCCGAAGAGGCGGCCTGGGTGGCCGGCGAAGACTTCGACAAGAACAACATCGGCCACCGGCCTCGTGTAAAAGGCGGTTACTTCCCGGTGCCGCCGGTGGACAGCCTGCACGATTTGCGCGCGGCGATGTGCGCCGCCATGGAGCAGATGGGTCTGGTGGTGGAAGTGCACCACCACGAAGTAGCGACTGCAGGCCAGTGTGAGATCGGCGTCGGCCCGGCCACGCTGACCCGCAAGGCCGATGAGGTGCAGATTCTGAAATACTGCGTGCAGAACGTGGCCCATGCCTACGGCAAGACCGCCACGTTCATGCCCAAACCGCTGATCGGCGATAACGGCTCCGGCATGCATGTGCACCAATCGCTGAGCAAGAACGGCAAAAACCTGTTCTCTGGCGATGTGTACGGCGGCCTGTCGGAAACCGCGCTCTACTATATTGGCGGCATCATCCGCCACGCACGTGCCCTCAACGCCCTGACCAACCCGTCCACCAACTCCTACAAGCGGCTGGTGCCGGGCTTCGAGGCGCCGGTGATGCTGGCTTATTCGGCACGCAATCGTTCCGCCTCGATCCGTATCCCGTTTGTAAAAAACCCGAAGGCGCGCCGTATCGAAACCCGCTTCCCCGACCCGACGGCGAACCCGTATCTCGCGTTTTCTGCGCTGTTGATGGCCGGCCTGGATGGCATCCAGAACAAGATTCACCCCGGCGATGCCATGGACAAGGACCTGTACGACCTGCCGGCAGAAGAGGCGGCAGCCATCCCGACCGTGGCGCATACCCTGACCATGGCGCTAGATGCGCTGGAGCAGGATCACGAGTTCCTGCTGAAAGGCGATGTGTTCTCCAGAGATATGCTGGAAGCGTACATCGCGCTCAAGCGCAGCGACGTGGAGCGCCTGAACATGACACCGCACCCGGTGGAGTTCGATATGTACTACTCCCTCTGACGCACCCTCACCGCCCCGGCTCACTGCCGGGGCGCTTCCCTCTCCTCGGCCCCGATACCTTTATCGCCAGCGGCAGAACGGCGCTCTGGTGAGCGGCGGCCATGGCAGCCCGGCGCTCGTCCGAGCATGGCCAGCCGAGTATCCGGCACTGTCCTGCTGCCACTGCTATCTCACAGCAACATGACTCATTGCGCATTCATCGCCCGGCACCTTGCGTTTGTGCTGTGCTGCTTTGTCATCGTGCCGGCGGCAGCGCACAATCGGTACATTGTCATCGCCGGAGTACATCATGCGCGGTTTATCGACCCTGATCTGTTTGCTGGGGGTGTTGTTGCTCGGCCCTGCCCAGGCGGAGCCATCGAGGCCGCCGGCCGAGGCCGAAGCAAGGGCGCCTGCAGGCGCAGGTGAAGGCCGCATCTACCGCATGACGGACGAGCAGGGCAGGGTAATCTTCACCGATTCGCCCCCGGCCGGTGCTGATGCCCGCGAGGTCAGGCCGCAGCCGTCCAACATCATGCCGGCCCCGGCCCGCCCACAGGGGCAGGCTCGCCCGTCGCCGCCGGCATCGCCCGATGCGTTTGCCGGGTATTCGGAAATTGTCATCCATGCACCGGCAGCGGATCAGACCTTCCAGAATCCGCAGCAGCCGATCAGCGTGCAGGTTGGCGTGACACCCGCGTTGCAGGCGGGGCATCAGCTGCGCATCCTGCATAACGGCACGCCTCTGGCTGGCACGCAACTGGTGCAGCCGGTGCGAGGCGCTCACACACTGGTAGCGCAGGTGCTGGATGACGACGGCAAGGTGCTGGCGGAATCCGGCGCCGTCACGGTGCATGTCCACCGTCCCAGCGTGCTGCTGGGGCCGGGTGCCCGGCGCGACAATGATGGCGACGGTAAAGGCAAAGAGAAGGGCAAGGCAGTCGAAGATCTGGTGCAGATCCTGCCCTGGTATCCTGCCGAGCGGTGATATTCTGGCTCGGCGCAGAAACGTGGCGTAATGCCGGCGGCTGCGGCTGACGAGGCGATATGCACCATGCTGGTGCATGGAGTATTCTGATGGCCAGCCCCCCGACGCTGGCGCACGGGAGAGAGCATCAGGGCAACACCGGGAACCTGCCGGGCAAACGCCGACACGCACTGGGCAGCATCGTTAAGCACTGGAAGCTATCCCAAGGCACTGGGCAAGCACCGGGAAAAACCGGGAAAGTATCTGGTAAGCAGCACAGCCCCTCCCTCCCCGAGCTTTCTTCCTGCCAGCCGAGTGGCCTGAAACTTGCTAAGGCTCAGGCATGGCAATCACAACCTACACTGACGACTCGTTGCACAAGCGCCTGCTGGATCATCTCGGCACGGCGGTCTTGCTGCTGGATCATGTGCTGATCCCCCGCTACCTCAATCCGGCGGCCGAAGTGCTGCTGGCGGCCAGTGCCCAGCGGGTGTTGGGGCAGCCGTTGCCGGAGGGCTTTTTCAGCGACCCCGAAGCGCGCGCCGCGCTGGCCCGCTGTGCCGAGGAAGGCCACTCATTCACGCGCCGCGAAGCGCGACTTGAAATCATGCCGGGCCACAGCGTCACCGTGGATTATTCGGTAACGCAGCTGGCAGAGCCGGGCAGGGCGCCGGCGCTGCTGCTGGAACTGCAGCCGCTGGATCGGATGCTGCGCATCGCCCGCGAAGAAGCCTTCACCCACGCCCATCAGGCAACGCGTGCGCTGGTGCGCGGCGTGGCGCACGAGATCAAGAACCCGCTCGGCGGTATTCGTGGTGCGGCGCAGTTACTGGAGCGGGCGCTGCCAGCGGCGGAGTTGACCGAATACACCCGCGTCATCATCGACGAAGCAGATCGCTTGCGGGCACTGGCGGATCGCCTGCTCGGGCCACGGCGGGCGCCGCAGTTCCGGCTGCTCAACGTGCACGAATGCCTGGAATACGTGCGCCAGCTGATCCTTGCCGAGCACCCGCACAGCGTGCGCCTGCGGCGAGATTATGACACCAGCCTGCCCGAGCTGCCGGCGGATCGCGATCAGTTGATTCAGGTGATCCTGAATCTGGCCCGCAATGCGGTGCAGGCGCTGACAGAGGTCAGCGTGCCCGCGCCCGAGGTGATTTTCCGCACCCGCATCCTGCGGCAATTCACCATCGGCGCGCAGCGCCACCGGCTGGTGCTGCGCATTGATATCGAGGACAACGGGCCGGGCATCCCCGAGCCACTGCGTGAAACGCTGTTCTATCCGATGGTCAGTGGCCGCGCTCAGGGCACTGGGCTGGGGCTGTCGATTGCACAGGCTATCGTCAGCCAGCACCAGGGCATGATGGTGTGTGACAGCAGGGAGGGCCGCACCGTGTTCAGCCTGTTATTGCCGTTTGAGCAACATGCAGCCGGCACCGAGGGAGAATCCGCATGGGCGTGAAAGTCTGGGTAGTGGACGATGACCGGTCGATTCGCTGGGTGCTCGACAAGGCGCTGAGCCAGGCCGGCTTCGAGCCGGTGTGCTACGAAGAAGCCGATCTCGCGCTTGATGCGCTGGAAGCCGGCGAGCTGCCGCAAGTGCTGATTTCGGATGTGCGCATGCCGGGCACCAATGGCTTGCGCATGCTCAAGATGGTGCAGCGCAAATACCCGGAGCTCCCGGTCATCATCATGACCGCTCACTCCGATCTGGATTCCGCCGTCGCCTCGTATCAGGGGGGGGCGTTCGAGTATCTACCCAAACCGTTTGATGTGGACGAGGCCGTGACGCTGGTCAAGCGCGCCGCCCGGCACCATGCACAGTCTCGCCGCGATGCCGGCCAGGCCGAGGCGCCGACAAGCGAGCCGCCAGCCGAAATCATTGGCGAGGCACCGGCAATGCAGGAGGTGTTTCGCGCCATCGGACGGCTCTCGCACTCCAGCGTCACGGTATTGATCAACGGCCAGTCGGGCACCGGCAAGGAGCTGGTGGCCCATGCCCTGCACCGGCACTCGTTGCGGCGTGAGCGGGCATTTGTGCCTCTGAATATGGCAGCGATTCCGAAAGACCTGATCGAATCGGAACTGTTCGGCCATGAAAAAGGTGCCTTTACCGGTGCCAACAGCCAGCGCGTGGGGCGTTTCGAGCAAGCCGATGGCGGCACGCTGTTTCTGGATGAAATCGGCGATATGCCGATCGAAGCACAAACCCGATTGCTGCGCGTGTTGCAGGAGGGCGAGTTTTATCGTGTTGGCGGCACCACCGCGATCAAGGTGGATGTGCGCATCATCGCCGCCACGCACCAGCATCTGGAACAACAGGTGAAGGATGGCAGCTTCCGCGAAGACCTGTTCCACCGGCTGAACGTCATCCGCATTCATATTCCCCGGCTGGCGGAACGGCGGGAGGATATCCCGCGCCTGGCCCGGCATTTTCTGAATCGCGCTGCCGGCGAGCTGGGCGTGGAAGCGAAAACACTGCACCCGGATACCGAGCGATATCTCGCCACCCTGGCCTGGCCGGGCAACGTGCGGCAGCTGGAAAACACCTGCCGCTGGCTGACGGTAATGGCCACCGGGCGCGAGGTGATGGTGGATGATCTGCCGCCGGAGATGCGTTCCCACGAGATGCGGCAGGAAAGCGGCAGCAGTTGGGAAAAATCCTTGCGACAGTGGGCCGAGCGAGCGTTAGGCAACGGCGAGCAGGATATTCTCGAACAGGCCGTGCCGGCGTTCGAGCGCGCCTTGATCGAGGTGGCGCTATCGCACACCGGCGGCCGCCGCCGCGATGCAGCCGTGCTGCTCGGCTGGGGCCGCAATACGCTCACCCGCAAGATTCGCGAGCTGGGCTTGAACGATCTGCCCACCGCGCCCGATGAGTGACTGCGCTGTGGCCGAGCCCCTCTGGCCGCGTGTGCTGCCGCTGGGCGGTTTTGGCCCGGCAAGTTACGGCGTCGCGCCGATCATTCCGGCATTCGCCGCGCCTCTCACTCCAGCATCCGCCTTGCCTTGGCATGAAGCAGTATCCAGTCGCCACCATCCAGCTGCCAGTGTGATTCGACACGATATAACTGGCCCGTTTCGGGCAGAAGCGCACCGCTGCCGCCGGTCGCCAGCACGGAGAAGGCAGCTTGCGCTTGATCATGCCGGGCGCCGTCGGGCAGCACACTGATGCCGGTCAGCGCGAGATGGATGTCAGGGTAGCGTAGCAACGTGGCGGTCAGCAGTCGGCGCGTTTGCTCCTTGTCCATTTCGCCACTGCTGCGGTGCAGGCTGAAATCATCACTCAAGCGCCGCACCACCGGGCCGGCCTGGCGCGCCTCGATGGCTTCGGCCATCTCGTGCAACGCTTCGCGGATGCCTTCTTCGGCGGGTGGTGCACTACAGCCGGCCAGCCAGATCGTCAGCATGGCTTGCAGCCATGGCAGCGCGACGTATGCTTTGCGCTTTGAATGTTTATTCATGATGTGAGCTTCCCCGTTGAGCCCGCACTTTATCCTGATCGCCGCTGCCAGGGCCAGTTGGGACGGTCGCCATGGCACGGGTGCCTGCCAGCGGTGCGGCAGAAGGCGAGGCTAAATCCCTCAGGGCAGACAGGAGTGGGCATGAGAGTATTGCTACAGCGCGTCAGCGCGGCATCGGTACATATCGGTGGCCAGCCGGTAAGTGAGATCGGGCCGGGCCTGTTGCTGTTTGTCGGTATTGCACAGGGTGACAGCATGGATACGGTGGCGCGGCTGGCCGAACGGGTGGTCGGCTATCGCGTGTTTGCCGACAGCGAAGGAAAAATGAATCTTGATGTGCGCGACGCAGGCGGCGAACTGCTGGTCGTTTCCCAATTCACACTGGCTGCCGATACCCGCCGCGGGCGCCGGCCGGGTTTCGGCCCGGCGGCAGCGCCCGAGAACGCCAAAGTGCTGTACCAGGCATTTCTCTCGGCGCTCACCTCGGCGCTCGACGAAACCGGCGTGCCAGTACGCTCAGGCGTGTTCGCCGCCGACATGCAAGTACAGTTGATCAACGACGGGCCGGTGACTTTTTTGCTTGAGTCCACTTGATCCGGTTTGTCGTGTTTATGTTTCAGTCAGTGAACCAGTGCGCGAAAAGCGCTATTGCTTTGCCTAAGTGCTGCTCTATGATGATTCCAGCTCACGCCAATGTGAGCGGAGGGATTCAAAAAAATATCGTGGAGGAATACGCATGAAACGTCTCGTATTGGCCAGTGCCCTGCTGGGGGCTTCTATGTCTGCATCCGCTGTTGCACCGGGCGGCCCGGGTTGTGGCTGGGGCAACCTGCTGTTCGAAGGCCAGAGCGGCCTGCCGATGCACTTGCTGGCATCTCTGGTGAATGGTACTTCCGGTAACGCCACCTTCGGCATGACCACCGGCACCAACGGCTGTGACACCAGCGGCACCCTGACCTACAGCGGCCAGAGCCTGCTGTCCATGAATGGCGTGCTGGAAGAAGTGGCGCGTGACGTGGCCGTCGGTGAGGGCGAAGCCCTGACTGCACTGTCTGTCGCCATGGGTATCACCACCGAAGACCGTTCACACTTCAGCCAGGTGCTGCACCAGAACTTCGCCGTGATCTTCCCGAGCGAAGACGTGACCGCAGCGGAAGTGCTTGCAAGCATCGAAGCGCTGATGAAGTCTGACGAGACGCTGGCCAAATACTCCGTATAAGGCAGCTGCTCCGCGACAATGCCCTGCCTTCAAGGCAGGGCATTTTATTGTGATCCGTCTGATCACTGTGCATAGCGATTCTTTCCCCGATGCGTCTGCCTTTATTATTCCTGTTATGTGCCGCCGTAGCCGCTACGGCATCCACCGTTCATGCCGCCCCGACTGTTGCCGAGCTGGCAGCCGAGCCGCGATGGCAGGCACTGCTGCATATCAATCAGGGCGCGACCTGGCGGCAACGTGGCAACAGCTATATTGTCGACGACAGTTTTTTTCTGGCTGAAGATGGCCGTGAACATCCGGCCGCAGAACTGGCGGCCAGTATCGCCGCGCTGGCGCCTCAGGGCAGCGTAGCCCGATGCCGTTTTCCCGCCCGCTATCGTTTTATTGCCGAAGCACTCGGCTGGCCCGAAGAGGCCGCGCCGTTTGCCCATTGTGACGAGTTTTTGCAGTGGCGCTCGGACGTGCCGGATGGCCGCGCCGTGCTGGTTTTTCCGGCGGCGTATCTGAACAGCCCGTCTTCCATGTTCGGGCACACATTGTTGCGCCTGGATCGGCCTGATGCCGAGGGTGTCTGGCTGTCCTGGGCGGTGAATTTTGGCGCCATGGTGGATGGCAGCGACAACTCGATATTTTATATCTACCGTGGCCTGGCCGGCGGTTATCCCGGTTATTTTTCCATCGTGCCTTACGTCAACAAGATTCAGGATTATGCGCACCTGGAAAACCGCGATATGTGGGAATATCCGCTGTCGCTTGACCGTGATGAACTGAGCTGGCTGATCGACCATTTGTGGGAGTTGAAAGACACCCGCTTCGAATATTATTTCTTCGATGAAAACTGCTCCTTCCGATTGCTGGAACTGATGGAAGTGGCGCGGCCGGGCACCGCATTGCTGGAGGATTTCCGCTTTGCCGAAGTGCCGGTGAACACCGTGCGCAGCATGATCGATGCCGGTCTGGTGGATGGCCGCGAATACCGGCCATCCAAGGCCAACGAGCTTGCGCACCTGGCGGGCCAGTTACCGCGCCCGGCGCAACGGCTGGCACGCAAGCTGGCGCAAGACCCGTCGCTTGCCGAAACTGATGACTACCAGCGCATGCCGTCCGCACAGCGCCGGCTGGTGGCACAAACAGCGTATGAGTATCTGCGCTTCCGGCATCGCACCGAAGATCGCGACGCAGACGTGGCGCGCCGCAGCATGGCGCTGCTGCGTCGAGTGCACGCCGAGCCGGCCGATGGCCCGCCCACCGTGCCGCCACCACCCACCCCGCCGGAGTCGGGCCATCCGACAAAAATGTTTGCGGTCAGTGGCGGCGCTCGGGATGACGCGGGTTTCGGTGAGTTGCAATACCGTTTCACCTATCACGACTGGTTCGACAACAACACCGGCTTTCTGCGTGGTGCGCAGATCGAGGGCTTGAATATCCGCCTGCGCAGTGACGAAGAAGACGATTTTTATCTGGAGCGGCTGGATGTGGTGAATATCCGCTCGCTGGCGCCGCGCAGCCCGTTCTTCAAGCCGGTGTCCTGGTATGTGCACGGCGGCATCGAGCGTGCCGAGGCGGGCGGCCAGCGCCGGCTGGCACGCTTTATCGAGGGCGGCCCCGGCATGAGCTGGCGGGTGGGCGATGTAGTGCCCTATGCCTACGCCACTTTTCGTGCGGAAAACAGCGGCGGCTGGGACAATTTTATCGAGGCCGCTGCGGGCCTGACCAGCGGACTGGTCTGGTACACCCCGGTGGCAGAGCTGGGCGTCGGCGCGCAGGGCTATTACCTGACCAACGATGCGTATCGCCACCGCACCAGCCTCACTGCAAACGTGCCGCTGGGGCGCCGCAATGCGGTGCGCCTGGAACTTGAGCGCGTCGGCTGGCGCGGCGATGGTGACACAGAGTGGCGCCTGTCCTGGCGGCATTATTTTGATTGATGGCCGCCGTGGGCGGCCGATGGGATAGCGTGCAAAAGGAGAGGGCGACAATGGGCAGGCACTACTGGCAACGGAGCACCTTGTTGCTGTTGTTGGCGGCTCTGCTCAGCGGCTGCACCGGCATCTTCTTTTATCCCATGAGCCCCTGGGTGCAGAACCCGGCCCGCCAGGGGCTGGATTATGAAGATATTATCCTCCTGCACCCCGACGGCCTGCGGCTGCACGGCTGGTGGCTGCCGGCGCAGACCGAAGAGGTTGCCGGCACCGTCTACTTCCTGCACGGCAATGCGCAGAACATCAGTACGCATTTGATGAACGTGGCCTGGTTGCCGGCGCGGGGCTATCAGGTTTTCCTGCTGGACTATCGGGGCTATGGTCTGTCGGAAGGCAAGCCACGGCTGCCGGAGGCGATGGCGGATATCCAGCTCGGGCTGGACTGGTTGCGCGCCTCTGGCCGAGTGCAAGGGCCGCTGGTGGTGTTCGGGCAAAGCCTGGGAGCGAGCATGACCATTCCGGTACTTGCGGCCGATAAAGGCCAGGCGCCGGATTGCGCTATGTTCGAAGCGGGCTTTACCAGCTTTCGCGGCATCACCACCGATATCATGCGCCGGAGCTGGTTGCTGTGGCCGTTCAGTTTCGTGGTGGCGCCGACCATCCCCAGGCAGTGGGACGCGGCCGATCATATTGCCGCGCTCTCACCGATGCCGCTGCTGATTTTGCACAGCCGGGACGACAGTATTATTCCGTTTCGCGAAGGCGAGGCGCTGTACGCCGCCGCCGCCCAACCCAAGCAGTTTCAGGCATTGCTGGGCGAGCATATTGCGGCCGGGCGGGATGAATCGGTGCGTGATCGGCTGGTACGGTTTATGGAAGACGCCTGTGGCGCTCAGTCGCTGCCCGAGCCGGCAGGCTGATTATTGCCGTCCCCGGCCTCGCACTCACGCGGTTTGACCCAGCGAGCCACCAGCAGGCCGATTTCGAACAGCAACCACATCGGTACTGCGAGTAAAGCCTGTGACAATACATCGGGTGGAGTCAGCAGCATGCCCGCCACGAAACAGCCGACGATAATATAAGGCCGTTTTGCCTTCAGGCTGTCCACCGTGGTGATGCCCGACGCGACCAGCAGCACAATCGCAATCGGCAGCTCGAACGAAGCACCGAATGCGATGAACAGCGTCATCACGAAATCCAGATAGCTGCCGATATCCGTGGCAATGGCCACGCCTTCCGGCGCGATGCTGGTGAAAAAACCGAAGATCAGCGGGAAAACAATAAAGTAGGCGAAGGAAGCACCGCCGTAAAACAGCAGCACGCTGCTGACCAGCAGCGGAAAGGCCAGCCGGCGCTCGTGCCGGTACAGCCCCGGTGCGATAAAGCCCCACGCCTGATGCAGGATAAACGGCACCGCCAGCAGAACGCTCAGGTAAAGCGTCAGCTTGAACGGCACCATGAAGGGCGCGGTAACATCCGTGGCGATCATCGATGTGCCTTCCGGCAGCGCTCGCATCAGCGGCTGGGCCACAAACGCATAAATATCCCTGGCAAAATAAAACAGTGCCAGAAACAGCGCGACGATGACCAGAATGCAGCGCAGCAGGCGTGAGCGCAGCTCCAGCAGGTGGCCGATCAGCGTCTGCGGTTGATCCTCGCGGTTCATGCCTTGTCCTGTTCTGGTGCGCGGTTGGCGGCGGGCGGGCGTGACGTCTCTGCGGCCGGCGTGGTGCCGATATCGCCCGGCTCATTGGTGCCCGGCGTTACGGCAGGCGTGGTGCCGGGCTCTGGTTCGGGCTGTGTTTCGAGCGTAGCGGCGGGCGCGGCCGGCGGCGCCGTTTCACTGCCTTCGGCTTGTTTCTGCTCGAGCAGGTTTTCGTTCAGTGAACGGTTCATCTGCTCGACTTCCTTGCGCAGGCTGTCCGCTTTTTGCCGGAACATGTCCTGCATTTCCTGGTTGACCACTTCACGGTCAAGCTCGTTCTTCAGGTGATTGAACGCCGCCCGCGCACGGCCCATCCAGTGGCCAATGCTGCGGGCCGCTTTCGGCAGGCGTTCGGGGCCAAGCACCACCAGCGCGATGATGAATACCAGCGCCAGTTCGGCAAAGCTGATATCAAACATCAATCAGGCCTTGTCCTTGTCCTGCACCGGATTGCCGTGCTCGTCCAGCGTGGTGCTCTGTTCGCGCTGCGCGGTATTGTTACCGTCGATCTGCTTTTTCTGCTCATCCTCGCCTTCTTTCACAGCCTGCTTGAAGCCTTTCACGGCGCCGCCAAGATCGCCGCCGATATTGCGCAGTTTCTTGGTGCCGAACAGCAGCACCACGATGGCGAGGATAATCAGCAATTGGGTGAGACTGATACCGGATAACATGGTTGTGCTCCTGAGCGAGAGGAAGGCGGTGGGTGCCGCCCGAATCAGGTGTCCTGCGATGGCCGGGCGGCTTTTTCATCATGCCCGGACAGGCCGAAACGGCGTTCCAGTTCGGCCAGCACTGGCTCTGGCCCGATATTGAGCTTGGCCAGCATGACCAGTGTATGAAACCAGAGGTCGGCAGTCTCGTTGATGAGCGCCTGGGGATCGCCGCCGGCCTCGGTATCCCGGGCAGCGAGAATGGCTTCCACGGCTTCCTCGCCGACCTTTTCCAGAATCTTGTTGAGCCCCTTGTGATACAGGCTGGCCACATAGGACGACGACGGCTCCGCGTCTTTGCGGGCATCGAGCACCTGATGCAGCCGGGTCAATACGTCACTCATGGGCTTTTTCTACTCCTGGCGCGGGCGCCGTACATACCTGGTGGGGCCTCATTATCTGGCAAGGGCCGCCGCGCCGACGTGGCGCTCCGTTGCGCTACGGAAGGCGCGTCAGGCTGCGGTGCGCAAGCTTATATCTGACTGCCGAGTTTAGCAGAATAATATGGCAGCGGTGTGTCTGTACCGTCTGTACCGGCTGCACGGTCTGCACGGTCTGCACAGAGAGCGGCAGCCTGACAGCTCGCAGCAACCTAACGGCGCACGGCCCAGAGCAGCAGCACGGCGCCGCCCACCGCAGCGGCACCGAGCCATGCGCCCGTGAGCACAAGGCTGCCGCCGAGCAAGCCCAACCCGCCGAGGCCGGCAAGCAGTTTGCGGCGGTGCCGTGCCTGCCCATCGGCCAGGCGGGCTTCCAGCTGGCGCTGTTGGTACGGCAGGTGGCGCAGGTTCTCCAGCGCGTCGCGCAGCAGATCCGGCATTTCCGGCAACTGGGCAATCCACTCCGGCCCGCGCTGCTGCAATTTACGCAGCGTGGCGGAAGGGCCGTAGGTTTCCATCATCCAGGCTTCCAGCAGTGGCCGGCCGGTGCGCCAGATATCCAGTTGCGGGTAGATGCTGCGGCCCAGCCCTTCGATATGCACCAGCGTCTTCAGCAGCAGGATGTACTGCACTGGCGCCTCGATATGGAACGCGCGTGCGGTATCGAACAGGCGCATCACCAGCGGGGCAAATTCGAGCTTGTCCAGCGGCTGCGATACCAGCGGCTCGACAATTTCGCGTACCGCCCGCTCGAAGCGGTGCGGGTCGATCGGCGCCGTGCTCCAGCCGGCGCGGATCACCGCATCCACCAGCCCGGCGTAATCGGCGCGCATCACCGCCAGCACCATGCGGCCGAGCACTTGCAGATCATGCGGGCCGAGGCGGCCAGCAATGGCGCAATCAATGGCCAGATACTGGGGTGAATCCGGGCGCGCCGGGTTCACGAAAATATTGCCGGGGTGCATGTCGGCGTGGAAAAAGTTGTAGCGGAACACCTGCGCAAAGAAGATTTCGACACCGCGCTCCGCCAGCACCTTCGGGTCGATGCCGGCGGCGCGGATGCGCTCGATGTCATTCACCGGAATGCCGTGGATGCGATCGATCACCAGCATCCTCGGCGTGGTGTACTGCATATGAATCGGTGGGATGAACAGCAGCGGGCTGAACAGGAACTGGCGCCGCATCAGCTCGCTGTTGCGCGCCTCGGCGGAAAGATCCAGCTCGGCGCGAATGATGAAGGCGTAATCCTGCACCACCTGGCGCGGGCGAAAATAGCGGGCATCGGCCCACAGTCGCTCGAGCCAGGTCGCGCCAAACAGCATGACCGCCAGATCCCGCTCGACGATATGCCCCAGCCGGGGGCGGCGAATCTTCACCACCACCTCGGTGCCGTCGGCTAGCGCCGCGCTGTGTACCTGCGCAATCGAGGCAGAGGCCAGCGGCGTATCATCGAAGCGGCTGAACACCGCCTCGATCGGCTGGCCCAGCTCTGCTTCGATGCGGGCTCGCGCCAGCGCCACCGGGAACGGTGCCACCTGATCCTGCAGCCGCGCCAGCGCGTCCGTCCATTCCGGCGGCAGCAGATCACGTCGTGTGGCCAGCAGCTGACCGAACTTGATGAAGATCGGGCCAAGCTGTTCCAGCGCGGCGCGCAGCCGCTCTCCTTCACTGAGGCGGCGCGGGCCGAACCAGCTGGACGGTACCAGATATTGCAGGATGACCAGCGGCAGTCGGGCTGGGTGAGCGGGCAGCAGCGATAGCAGCCGGTAGCGGCAGATCACATGCACCACGTGCAGAATGCGAAGGGCCAGGCTCATGCGCCCGCCTCGCGCCGGCGTGCTTTCAATTGTTCAAAGCGTGCCGCCAGGCGTTCAGTGGCCATCTCCAGTTCTTCCACATCCCGGCCGAATTCGCGCAGGGCGTGGCGGCTGGGCAGCAGCCCGCTTTCCTGGCTGAGATAGTCGCCGCCCTGGCGGGCAAGGCGAGTCAGCCCCTGCCGGGCCCAGCTGAAGAATTGCCGTGCGCCGTAATCCAGTTGTTGTGCCAGTTCGTTGCCTAGTACCGGCGCCAGCAGTGCTCCCCAATCCAGCTCCAGCTCCCGGGCAATGGTGGTCAGGGCTTGCAGCAGCTCGCGGTCGCCACGAATGCTCACCGGGCCACCGATCACGCCGGGCGCGTTATGCCAGTCGAGAAACTGGGCGGCAAGCTCCAGCACGCCGCCGCTGACACTGACATCGGCCTCGGCATCGCTGCTGTGATAAAGCTCGATACCGTCCTCGATAATCAGCATGAACACGGTGCGCGGCGGGAAGCGCAATTGCACCGCCACCAGCCGGCCGCTGTGCTCGGCCAGCGCGTGCAGGCTGGCGGGGTCGGCACGCAGGGCGGCATTGACGGCGCGCTCGACGCTGGCGAGTACGGTGGTTTCAAGCAGGCCGGGTGGGCGCGGGGTGGGTGCCGTCATGATCAGACCTTGAAGCCGCGGTGCAGAGCGACGATGCCGCCCGTCATGTTGAAATAGTCGCAACGGGCGAAGCCGGCGTCTTCCATCATTGATTTCAGCGTGGCCTGATCCGGGTGCATGCGGATGGATTCGGCCAGGTAGCGGTAGCTGTCGGCGTCGTTGGCCACTGCCTTGCCCAGTCGGGGCAACACGTTGAAGGAATAAAAGTCATACAGCTTCGAGAGCGGTGCATGAACCGGTTTGGAAAACTCCAGCACCAGCAGCCGGCCGCCCGGCTTGAGCACACGCAGCATCGAGCGCAGTGCTTTTTCCTTGTCGGTCACGTTGCGCAGGCCGAAGGCGATGGTGATGGTGTTGAAGGTGTTGTCCTCGAATGGCAGCGCCTCGGCATTCACCTGCGCCACGCGGGTGTTGTGCGAACAGCCGGCATCGAACAGACGATCGCGGCCCACGGCCAGCATGGCCTCGTTGATATCGGCGAGCACCACCTGCCCGGTATCGCCGACGATCTTCGAAAACTTGATCGCCAGATCGCCGGTGCCGCCGGCCAGATCCAGCACGGTGTGGCCGGGCCGCACGCCAGCAAGCTCGATGGTAAAGCGCTTCCAGGCGCGGTGAATGCCCATCGACAGCAGATCGTTCATCAGATCGTATTTCGGCGCCACCGAGCGGAACACGCCGGCCACGCGGCTCGCCTTTTCCTGGAGCGGCACTTGCTGATAGCCAAAATGGGTGGTGTTGTCGTCCGCCATGGTCAGTGCTCCGTGAAGGGTGCCAAAGGCTCGGTAAAGGGTGCGGCAAAAGGCGCTTCGCGGCCGGCCAGTAGCCGCTGCATGATGAGCTGCTCGCGCGCCGCCAGCTGGCGCAGCAGGCCATCGACGCTGCGCAGCGGGCGCATCGCACGAAAACCGTGATCGAGGAAATCATACAGGCTGCCGAGGCCGGCCGCATGGGCCGGCCGGCGCACCATGCGAAAAGTGGTCTGGATCATGCGGCTGCGCACATAACGATCAATCTGGGCGCCGATCTCGGCCACCAACGTCAGCTGGCGGGCGCGCTCGGCCTCGCGGCCCTGGCTGCGGTAGGCCGCAGCGTAAAGCTCTGCCGTCAACGGCTGATCCAGCTGCGCCTGCAAGATAGCGGCCAGGTGCTCATCCAGCTCCTGCGTGAGCACGGCGGTTTCCAGCACCGTGGCGGAGGTGAGCATGACGCGATCAGGCAGCAGCTTCAGTGCTTTCGGGAGGGCGCGGCGGATATTTTCCGCAACCGGCTTGAGATCACGGCCGCCATAGACGTCCGTGAACAGAAACTCCACGGCCGGGGCGGTCTCAGGCTGTTCCAGAATATCGCGATGGCTTTGGTACAAGCGCTCGCTCTGCCAGGTTTGCAGCCGTTGCAGGCGCTGCCGGAAGCGCACATCGTCGCCATGCTGTTGCAGGGCGAAGAAACGATCCAGAGTCTGTTGTAAACGTGCACCAGCTGCCATCGCCGCCACCGTCCGGGTGTGAGGCGCGATCATAGCAGGCGGGGCGCGGGGGGAGTAGGCGCGGCCGGCTGGCCGCGCCTGTTGCTGTGGTCAGGCTGATCGGTGAATAGGGTGATCGGCTAACAGCGTGCTCCGAGAACAGCGTGCTCAGAGAATATAACGGCTGAGGTCTTCGTCACCAGCCAGCTCGCCCAGGTGGCGATCTACGGCGGCAGCGTCGATGATCAGAGGCTTCTCATGATACTGCGTGGCCAGATCGTCGGCATCGAAGCTGATTTCTTCGAGCAGTTTTTCCAGCACTGTGTGCAGGCGCCGAGCGCCGATGTTCTCGACCCGCTCGTTGACCTGCCAGGCCACCTCGGCAATGCGGCGAATACAATCGGGGGTGAATTCCACGTTCAGCCCTTCGGTGGCCAGCAGCGCTCGATATTGTTCCGTCAGCGAGGCGTTGGGCTCCGTCAGAATGCATTCGAAATCCGCCACCGAGAGCGCACTCAGCTCGACCCGGATCGGCAACCGGCCTTGTAGCTCCGGGATCAGATCAGACGGCTTGCTCAGGTGAAACGCGCCGGAGGCGATGAACAGAATGTGATCCGTGCGCACCATGCCGTATTTGGTGCTCACGGTGCTGCCCTCGATCAGCGGCAGCAGATCGCGCTGCACGCCTTCGCGGCTGACATCGGTGCCGCTGGATTCGCCACGCCGTGCCACTTTGTCGATCTCGTCCAGAAAAACGATGCCGTTGTTTTCCACCAGATCGACAGCGCGCAGCTTGATCTCGTCTTCGTTCACCAGCCGGGCAGCTTCTTCGTCGCGCACCAGCCGACGCGCTTCGGCCACCTTGATCTTGCGTGATTTGCGCTTGCCGCCGCCCATGCGCGAGAACATCTGTTGCAGCTGGCTGGTCATCTCTTCCATGCCGGGCGGCGCCATGATTTCCACGCCCACCGGCTGCGCCGCCAGGTCGATTTCAATCTCCCGATCGTCCAGCTCGCCTTCGCGCAGTTTTTTGCGAAACAGCTGGCGGGTGCTGTTATCGGTGGGGGTGTCGTTGCCGCGAGCCGGCGGCAGCAGCGCATCGAGAATGCGCTCCTCGGCGGCATCCTCGGCGCGGTGTTGCTGGCGCTTCATTTCTTTTTCGCGCAGCAGCTTGATCGCCATTTCCATCAGGTCGCGAATGATGGATTCCACGTCGCGGCCCACATAGCCGACTTCGGTGAACTTGGTGGCCTCTACCTTGATGAAGGGAGCATCGGACAAGCGTGCCAGCCGGCGAGCGATTTCCGTTTTGCCGACCCCGGTCGGCCCGATCATCAGAATGTTTTTCGGTGCCACTTCGTTGCGCAGCTCGGGCGGCAGTTGCATGCGCCGCCAGCGGGTACGCAGCGCCAGCGCGACGGCGCGCTTGGCCGCATCCTGGCCGACGATGTGGCGGTTCAGCTCGGAAACAATTTCGCGGGGAGTCAAAGAGGGCATGTCGCTCACCAGGATAATTCTTCAAAAGTGTGATTGAGATTGGTGTAGATGCAGATGTTACCGGCAATGGTGAGGCTCTTGCCGACGATCTCGCGGGCGGGCAGCTCGGTGTTCTCCAGCAATGCCAGCGCCGCGGATTGTGCAAAAGCGCCGCCGGAACCAATCGCAATCAGGTTGTTTTCGGGCTCGATGACGTCACCGTTGCCGGTAATGATCAGCGAGTTGTCTTTGTCGGCCACAGCGAGCAGCGCTTCAAGCCGCCGCAGGGCACGGTCGGTGCGCCAGTCTTTGGCCAGCTCGACGGCAGCGCGCACCAGTTGCCCCTGATGCCGCTCCAGTTGTGCTTCAAAGCGCTCGAACAGCGTGAAGGCATCGGCGGTGCCACCGGCAAACCCGGCAATCACCTGGCCGTGATACAGGCGCCGCACCTTGCGGGCGTTGCCTTTCATGATGGTATTTCCCAAGCTCACCTGCCCATCGCCGCCAATGACGACGCTGTTGCCGCGCCGGACGGATACGATGGTGGTGCCGCGATACTGTTCCATGGGGGCTCCTTCGCCACGGGTGTGTGGAAGGGGATATGGGGGGCCGGCAGGGGGAACTCAAGTTCTTTGGCCACTGCCGGGTGCGGCATGGCAGACGCTGGCCAGAGCTTGGCCGAAAGGTTGGTCAGCGACGCCGGTCAGGGAGCGCCGCGATCTGGCTGCGGCGCCGGCGAGCCACGCCCCCGGTGCCGCAGCACTGTCAGTTCAACCGGGGTCTTTGACCTGGATCGGTAATGTCTCGATGCCGGCCGTGGCCAGCTTGTCCTGGGCACGGTGCATGGCGTTGCTGTTGTCGAATGGCCCGATCATCACCCGATGCCAGGTATCGCCGGATTCCAGATTGACCGGCTGCACTCGTGCGTCGAACCCTTGCAGGATCAGCTCGGCGCGGCGGCGATCTGCATCCTGGTCGCGCCGGAAGCTGCCCGCCTGGAGCAGAAAGTGCTGCCGGGCGCGTGCCGGAGCGCTGCTCGCCGTGCGGCTGTCGCTGGGCTGGCTGGGGCGGCTTTGCTGGGCTGGTGCGTCGTCGCCTTTCGGGACGATCACCTCCATCTGCGGCAGCACGGCGTAAAAGTCGAAGCGTGGCTCCTTGCCATCTTTGCTGTCCTTGCCTGCGCTCTCGGCGGCCGGTGCTGCTGCTTCGCTGGCGGCGGTACGAGGCTGCTGGTCGGCCATTTGCCGCTGGCCAAGGTGGAACAAAAAGGCAATGAACAGCCCGCTGACAACGCCGGTGAACAGCCACACCCAGCCGGGCACGGTGCGGCGGCTGGCGGCGGCCTTGCTGGCGCCGCGGCGGGGTGCAGGTTTGCGCGCCATGGCTACATTCGCTCCAGTGTCTGAATGCCGAGCAGCGCCAGGCCCTGCTTGAGGGTGCGCGCGGTCAGCCAGGCCAGTTGCAAGCGGCTATCGCGCAGTGGCTGTTCGGCGGTGAGGATCGGGCAGTGTTCGTAGAAGCTCGAAAATGCCCCGGCCAGATTGTAGAGATAGGCACACAGCACATGCGGCACGCCTTTGTCGGCCACCTGGTGCAGTGTTTCGCCGAACTGTAGCAACAGCGTTGCCAGCGCGGTTTCCTGCTCGGCTTCCAGTGTCAGCGGCGCGTCTGCGGCCAGCGCTGCCGGGTCGATCTCGGCGCGGCGGAAAATGCTGGCCACACGGGTGTAGGCATACAACAGGTAAGGCGCCGTGTTGCCATCGAAACTGAGCATCTGGTCGAAATTGAAAATGTAGTCGCTGCTACGGTGTTTGCTCAGGTCGGCATATTTCACTGCGCTGATGCCGACCACGCGGCCGATGTTGAACAGCTCCTCGGAATCCAGCTCCTGATTTTTCTCCTGCACCAGTGCCAGCGCACGGTCTTCCGCTTCGGTGAGCAGATCGACCAGCTTCACGGTGCCGCCGGTGCGGGTCTTGAACGGGCGCCCGTCCGGGCCGTTCATGGTGCCAAAACCCATGTGCGCAAGCTCGGTGTCCGGCTGCACGAAACCGGCCAGGCGTGCCACCTGGAATACCTGCTGGAAATGCAGAGCCTGCCGCTGATCGACAAAATAGAGAATGCGATCTGCGCCC
Source organism: Alcanivorax quisquiliarum (assembly GCF_023051175.1). Classification (GTDB taxonomy): domain Bacteria; phylum Pseudomonadota; class Gammaproteobacteria; order Pseudomonadales; family Alcanivoracaceae; genus Isoalcanivorax; species Isoalcanivorax quisquiliarum. The sequence continues at coordinate 575,724 of NZ_JALKII010000002.1, forward strand.
AGCTCTCGAGCGCGGTAGCGCAGCGCGGCCAGATCGCTGGTGGCGTACAGGTAGCCGCCATCGGCTTTCTGCACGATGACCGGCAGCGGCTCGCCTTCCTTGTTCTTGAATTCATCGAGGAAAACACAGCGGGCGCCATTGCTTTCCTGCAACAGCCCGGCGTCGGCCAGGGCCGATACTATATGTGGCAAATCCGGGTTGTAGGCGCTCTCGCCGCGCACATCTTCCGGCTGCAGACTCACACCGAGCCGCTCGTAGACCTCGAAGCAGTGGCGCAGCGATACCTGATTGAAATCGTGCCACAACTTCAGGCAATGACTGTCGCCGGATTGCAGCTGGACGACCAACGCCCGTGCGCGCTCGGCGAATTCGGCATCCTCGTCGAAACGCTGCTTGGCGGCGCGATAGAAGTTTTCCAGATCGGACAGCTCGGCGGACAGCTCGGCCTGATCTTGCTGTTCTTCAAGATAGGCCAGCAACATGCCGAACTGTGTGCCCCAGTCGCCAACATGATTCTGGCGCACTACCTTGTGGCCGAGAAACTCCAGCGTGCGCGCCACTGCGTCACCAATGATGGTCGAGCGCAAATGGCCGACGTGCATTTCCTTGGCGAGATTGGGCGAGGAATAATCCACCACTACCGTCTGGGCGCGGGCCGCGCGCGCAACGCCAAGATGCTCGTCGGCCAGCGCCGCTGAGAGGCTGGCGGTCAGAGCATCGCCCGCTTGAAAAAAATTGATAAATCCGGGCCCGGCGATCTCGGTTTTGCTGATGGTACTATCAGCCGGCAGGGCGGCGACGATCGCCTCGGCCAGCTCGCGTGGTTTCATGCCGGCCGGCTTGGCCAGCAGCAACGCAATGTTGGTGGCGAAGTCGCCGTGGCTCTTGTCACGCGTGCGATCCAGTTGCACTGCGGGCTGCGGCTGTTCCGGCAGGGTGCCTTGGGCGCGCAATTGCGCGAGTGCGTCTTCGACACGCTGGATGATTTTCTCTTTCATATGGCGCTTTCGTGCTGCGGGTGCGGGGTCGGGATTGTACGGTAAATGCCGGCAGCTTGCCTCTTGCCTGTCTATCAGTTCTGTCCTCGCCCCGCCCCGCCTCGTCGCAAGTCTCACAGCAGGTCGGTGGGATCGACATCCAGGTGCCAGCGGCATTTTCGTGCCAGCGGGTGGGCGTTCAGCGCCGCCAGCAACGGTGGCAACTGCCGGTGCAGCAGGCCGCGTGTGGGCGCCAGTAACAACAGCTGGCTGCGAAAGCGCCCCTGGCGCCGTTCCATGGGGGCCGGCACCGGGCCGAGCAATTGCAGCCCGCCGTCCAGCGGCAGGGCGTCGCCGGCATCTTGCAGCAGCGTCAGCCCGGCGTCCGGCTGGAGCGATTCTGCTCGCACCAGCGCCAGAAAGCCGAAGGGCGGCAGGCCGGTCTGGCGCCGCTCGGCCAGTAATTGTTCGGCGAAGCGGTGATAGTTGCCCTGGCAGAGCAGTTGCAGCAGCGGGTTATCCGGCTGGCGTGTCTGCAATAACAGCCGCCCTGGGCGATCGCTGCGGCCGGTGCGCCCGGCCACTTGCAGGATCAGCTGCGCGGCTTGTTCCGGGCCGCGAAAATCGGCGCTGAGAAAGCCGGCATCGGCATCCAGCATCACGGCCAGATCCAGCGCGCTGAAATGGTGGCCCTTGGCGAGCATTTGCGTACCCACCAGAATGGCCGCGCCGCCGCGCTGGATATCCTCCAGGCTGGCATCCAGGCTGCCTTTGCGGCGCGTGGTGTCACGGTCGATGCGAATCAGGCGGGCGTCGGCAAATTGCCGCCGCAGCAACGCTTCCAGCTTTTCGGTGCCGGCGCCCATGTCGCGCAGATGTTGCGAGCCGCATTGCGGGCAGCGGTGCGGGATCGGGCGGCGATGGTCACAATGATGGCAGCGCAGCTCGCGTGCCGCCCGGTGCCAGGTCATGTGGGCATCGCAGCGGCCACATTCCGATTGCCAGTCGCAATCCTGGCACAGCAGCATCGGTGCATAGCCGCGCCGGTTGATGAACACCAGCGCCTGCCGGCCGGCTTTCAGGGTGGCGCCCAGTGCCTCCAGGCTGCGTGGGCTCAAGGGCGTATCGGCGGGCAGCCCGCGGCAATCTTCCAGCTGGATCACTGGCGGGCGCGCCTCGCCGGCGCGATGCGTCAGGCGCAGTGCGCGATAGCGGCCGGACTGCGCCTGGTAAAGCGTCTCCAGCGCCGGGGTGGCGGTGCCGAGCACCACCGGCACATCCAGCATCTGTGCTCGCCACACGGCCAGATCACGGGCGGAATAGCGAAAACCGTCCTGCTGCTTGAAGGAGGTGTCGTGGGCTTCATCGACGATAATCAGCCCCGGCGCCGCCAGCGGCGTGAAGATGGCGGAGCGGGTGCCCAGCACGATGCGTGCTTGGCCATCCCGGGCGTCGCACCAGGCTTTGAAGCGCTCGCGATCGGAGAGCCCGGAGTGCAACACCGTCACCGGCACGCTGAAGCGGCTGCGGAATCGGCGGATGGTCTGCGGCGTCAGGCCGATCTCCGGCACCAGCACCAGCACTTGCCGGCCGTGCGCCAGCTGGTGCGCCATCGCTTGCAGATACACCTCGGTCTTGCCCGAGCCGGTGACGCCATCGAGTAAAAAGGGCGCGAAACCCTCGCTGGCAATAATGGCGCGGATGGCGGCGTCCTGTTCGGGGGTAGCGGTCAGTGGTGGTTCCGCCAGGGGCGACTGGCTGGTGGGCGGCAGCGGTGTGGGCTCGTCCAGCACCAGTTCCGCCCAGCCTTTTTTTTCCAGTGCACGCAATGGCGGGCTCGTGAGGCCCAGGCTGGTGAGCATCGGCCGGCTCAGGCCGTGCGGGTGCTCCGCCAGGATGGTGAGTGCTTGCTGTTGTCGTGGTGCGCGAGAAAGCTGGGCTGGGTCGGCAAACCGGCCTCGGGCGGTCAGGCGCCAGACCAGCTCGCCGGGCCGATCTGCCGGTGTGTCCTGGCGCAGCAGCACGGGCAAGGCGGTTTGCAGCACCTCGCCAATCGGGTGCTGATAATAAGTGGCGGCCCGCTGGCACAGCTCGCGCAGGTCGCTATCCAGCACCGGGCGGCTATCCAGCACGCGCTCTATCGGGCGCAGTTTGTTCAACGGCTGATCGGTGTCGCCGGGGGCGGCAATCTCCCACACTACGCCGATCAGGCGTCGGTTGCCGAAGGCCACTTCGCAACGGCAGCCGGGCGCGGGAAGTGGCCCGCCGGCCGGCAGATAATCGAACAGCCGACGCAGTGGCACCGGGACCGCGACCCTGATCAGGTTATGCTGCGCCAACGGAGCCTTCCTTCTCTCTATTCTGGTGGTGTGCAGGTGGTGTTTTTGACTTGCGGAATGTCGTCAAGCTGGTAGTATTCGCGTTCCCTTTTGCCCGGCGCAAGCCAATGTGTGGTGCCTGACTGAGTTTTCGTGACCAGGAGACATCCCTTCACGAAGGCCGGATCGGGTAGCGACACTGTACGGAGTCGAGCCATGAAAGCAGAGATTCACCCGGATTACCAGAACGTGACCATTACCTGCTCCTGCGGGAATGTCATGCATACCCGTTCCACCCGTACGGAAGATTTCCTGGTGGACGTGTGCTCCAAGTGCCATCCGTTCTACACTGGCACCCAGAAGGTGGCTGATACCGGCGGGCAGATCGACAAGTTCAAACAACGCTTTGGTGTGATCAGCTCACGCAAGAAGAGCTGACCCGCCCCGCTGACACTCACAAGTTAGCAGCAGCTCAAAAAGCACCCTGGCGGGTGCTTTTTGTGTTTTGGGGCCACCGAACAGCATGTTTAGTTTTTTTAGACTTCCCGGTGCAATAGCCGGGCTTTTGGGAAGACCAGGGAGCTCACCATGTCGGACGATTTCAAGCAGGCGGCGCTTGATTACCACGCCAAGCCGCGCCCGGGGAAGATCAGCGTCGAAATTACCAAGCCGGCTGATACCGGGGCGGATCTGACGCTGGCTTATAGCCCCGGAGTGGCGGAGCCGGTGCGCGAAATCGCCCGTGAACCGGAGCTGGCATATCGCTATACCTCCAAAGGCAACCTGGTCGCCGTCATCAGCGATGGCACCGCGATCCTCGGGCTGGGCAATCTCGGCGCGCTGGCCTCCAAGCCGGTGATGGAAGGCAAGGGCATCCTGTTCAAGCGCTTTGCCGGCATTGATGTGTTCGACATCGAGGTGGAAGCGGAAGATTCGCAGGCGTTCATTGATACCGTGACGCGCATCCACACCACTTTCGGTGGCATCAACCTGGAAGACATCAAGGCGCCGGAGTGCTTCGAGGTCGAGCGCATCCTGAAAGAGCAGTGCGATATCCCGGTCTTTCACGACGATCAGCACGGCACCGCCATCGTGGCCTGTGCCGGCCTGCTCAACGCGCTGGTGTTACAGAAGAAGAAGGTCGAGGACATCGTGGTGGTGTGTGTCGGCGCAGGCGCGGCGGGCGTGGCATCGGTGCGGCTGATGATCGAGATGGGTGTGCGCCGTGAGAACATCCTGATGCTGGATCGCAAAGGCGTGATTCACAGCCGTCGCGACGATCTCAACCAGTACAAGGCCGCATTTGCGGTAGATACGGACAAGCGCACGCTGTCTGATGCCATGCGCGACGCGGATGTGTTCATCGGCGTATCCGGGCCGGATATGGTCACGGCAGAAATGATAGAGAGCATGGCGCCGAACCCGATTGTGTTTGCGCTGGCGAACCCCGATCCGGAAATTCGCCCGGAGCTGGCACGCTCGGTGCGTCAGGATCTGATTATCGCCACGGGCCGCTCGGATTATCCGAACCAGGTCAACAACGTGCTGTGCTTTCCCTACATTTTCCGTGGCGCGCTGGATGTGCGTGCCAGCGCCATCAATGAAGCAATGAAGCTGGCAGCAGTCCATGCGATTGCGTCGCTGGTGCGCGAGACGGCGCCGGAAGAGGTCAGGCGCGCCTACGCGGGTGAGGCGCTGACCTTCGGGCCGGATTACATCATTCCCAAGCCAAACGACCCGCGCCTGCTGGGCGTGGTATCGGCCGCCGTGGCCAAGGCGGCAGTGGAAAGTGGTGTGGCACGCAAAGGGTATCCGGGCCACTATCCGCTGGTGACGGTAGAGGACATTTTTCCCGGCGAGCTGTAAGCGCAGGGCTAAAAGTGATTAGTAAATAGCTGATCAAAGAAAGCGCCATGGAAAGAGCCATTCAGGCTCTATCAATGAAAAGCGGGCATTGTGCCCGCTTTCTCATGCCTGTCTGGCCAAGGCGTTCCGCGACAGCGGGTAGCCTCAGAACAGGTCTTCCGGCCGCACCTGCTCCTCGCCACCACTATAGCCGGGGGCGCTCAGGCTGTCGTCGAACTCCGGCAGACTGTCATCGCGGAAGTATTCGAAGATAGCGCTGCTGTCGCCCGGCCGCGCGCGCAGGCCGTTGTCCGGGTTGATGCGCACGGAAACGATGCCCGGTGGTTGCGGCAGTGCTTGCTCCGGCACCGCATCCAGTATCTGGCCCATGAAATCAATCCACATCGGCAGCGCCACACGGCCGCCGAACTCGCCGTTGCCGAGGGTTGCTGGCGTATCAAACCCTGTCCAGGCGGTGGCGACCACGCCGCCTGAGGTGTAGCCGGCAAACCAGGCGTCGATATAGTCGTTGGTAGAGCCGGTCTTGCCGGCCAGATCGGAGCGGCCGAGGGAGCGTGCGGCGCCGGCGGTGCCGCGACGGATCACGTCGCGCAACATGGAATCCATCAGCCAGGCGGTGCGTGCATCCAGTGTGCGCGGTTGCCAGGTGTATTCCGGTGCCGGCGGAATCAGGGGTGCCGGCTGCTCGGGTTCGTCCGTGGCGAGTGGCGAGGCGATGGCTTCGGCACTGTCTGTTTCCACGATCTGCTGGGGTGCGCCCTGCCAGTTGACGCCGCAGGCGTCGGGCTCGCACAGCACAACTTCCGGCGCCTGCCACAGCAGATTGCCCTCGTTGTCGTGAATCTGGTGCATGAGCCAGCTCGGCAGATAGTAGCCGCCGTTGGCAAACACTGTGTAGGCGGTGGCCATTTCCAGCGGGGTCACGCTGGCGCTACCCAGAGCCAGCGACAAGTCGCGCGGAAAGCGGCCGGCAGGCAGGCCGAAGTCGTTCAGCGTGCGCAGCGTGTTGCCGATGCCCACCTGTTGCAACAGGCGGATGGAAACCAGATTCAGCGAGCGGGCCAGCGCCTCGCGCACTCGGGTCGGGCCGTAGAAGCGGTTGCTGGCACCGGTGGGCCGCCAGGCGTCTTCCAGCAGATCATCCTGAAACACTATCGGTGCATCGTTGATGAGCGTGGCCGGTGTGATGCCCCGGTCAATGCCAGCGGCGTAAACAAACGGCTTGAAGGCGGATCCGGCTTGTCGCTCGGCCTGAACGGCGCGGTTGTAATGCGACAGGGCAAAGCTGTAGCCGCCCTGGATGGCGCGAATGGCGCCGGTTTGCGGGTCCAGCGCCACCAGCGCGGCCTGTGCGGCGGGGATTTGCGCCAGCCGCCACACTGTTTCGCCGCTGCCTTCAGCGCCTTCATTGGCTACCGGGCGCAGGCGCACGATGTCGCCCGGCGCAAGCACATCCGATGGTTTTTTCGGCCGGGCCCCGACGGTGCTGGCGTTGATATAAGGGCGCGCCCATTCCATCTGCGCCCAGGGCAGCACGGCGAGCTGGCCGTGGGGCAGCACCAGCCGTACGGATTCGGCCTGCACCTCTGCTACCAGCGCGGGTTCCAGTTCGCCAATGCGCTGATAATCATGTAGCGCCGTTGCCCATTGCGCCTGGGCCGGCGATACCTCGGCCAGGCGGGCTGGCTGCGGAGTGGTGTCTTCAGTATCGCTCTCGGGGGTGTCACTGCTGGCCTCGCCGGCGCTCAGCCCGCTGCTGTCAGCCGGCAGCGGCGGCAGTGCGGAAATATCCACGTGGCCTTCGGCGCCCCGCCAGCCATGCCGTTCGTCGTAAACATGCAGCCCGTGACGCAAGCTGGTGACGGCTGCTTTCTGCATGGCAACGTCGAGCGTGGTGGTGATGCGAATGCCATCGGTATAGATGCGCGGGCCGATTAATGCGAGAGCTTCCTGGCGCACCATTTCTGCGGCGTACGAGGCTTCGGCGGCCAACGCGGTGCCGTGGTGGCGGGCCGTGTTGGGCGTGGCCACGGCCTGTTCGTACTGCTCCTGGCTGATCCGCCGGCGCTCCAGCATGCGCTCCAGAATCCAGTCGCGGCGTGCCAAAGCGCGCTGGGGGTTGGTCAGCGGGTTGTAGGCCGAGGGCGCTTTCGGCAAGCCGGCGATCATCGCCAGCTGCGGCAGATCCAGTTCACCGAGCGATTTACCATAGTAGACTTGCGCCGCAGCCTCGACGCCGTAGGCCCGGTGGCCGAGATAGATCTTGTTGATGTACAGCTCGAAGATTTCTTCTTTCGAGAGGATGTTCTCGATTTGAATAGCGAGCACTATCTCATTGAATTTACGCAGAAAACTCTGCTCTCGCGAAAGGAAGAAGTTGCGCGCCACCTGCATCGTGATGGTGGAGCCGCCGGAGCGGATTTCCCGATAGCGCAGCAGCTCGCTGGCGGCGCGGGTGAGTCCCTTGAGATCAACGCCGTTGTGGCGGAAGAAGCGCTCATCTTCGGCCGAGGTCAGCGCTTGCACGAACTGCGGGGGCACCTGATCGAAGCTGATCGGGGTGCGGCGCTGCTCGCCATACTCGCCGATCAGCTCACCGCTGCTGGCATAAATCCGCAGTGGAATCTGAAAGGTGGTTTCGCGCAATTGCGCGGCTGGGGGCAGATGCGGCCCGAGGTATAAAAAGCTGGCTGACAGGATCATGGCAGCGCCGCTGGCGGAGAGGATCATGGCGGCCAGAAGCAGGCGGGACCAGGTTTTCGTTAACAGCATAGCAACTCGGGCAGGCTAAGATGGAAGTCTTAGGAGAAACGTAAGACTCTTCTCCGTGAAGCGCGTCATTATACGCGGTAATGGTTGTTGTGATCTAACATCACTTCTGTTATTACTTGTTCCTAAAGTGGTTAGGCATAAAACCATCGTAACTATATCTTTCTACTGGGAAAAACCTAAATAATAACTTGTCGGGGCGAATAAAACGTGCTGCCTTTCCTGAGTCAGAAGGCCCAGAGGGTCCTGGGGGTCGACATCAGCACCACGGCGGTCAAGCTGCTGGAGCTGTCCAAAAGCGGCGATCGCTATCGCGTAGACAGCTACGGTGTCGAGCCGTTGCCGCCCAATGCCGTGGTCGAGAAAACCATCAATGACGAGCCCAGCGTCGGTGAAACAATAGCGCGGCTGCTGTCCCGTGCCCGGCCGGCTTCCAAGCTGGCTGCGGTGGCCGTGCCGGCGTCCGCTGTCATTACCAAGACCATCGAGATGGATGCTTCGCTCAATGAAGACGAGATGGAGAACCAGCTCAAGGTCGAGGCCGATCAGTACATTCCTTTTCCGCTGGATGAAGTACGGCTGGATTTCTGCGTCATGGGCCAGGTGGAGGATAACCCCGACCGGGTCGAAGTGCTGCTGGTGGCGTCACGAACCGAGAACGTACAGCGCCGTGTGGATTGCATCGAGATCGGCGGCCTGAAACCCGGTGGCGTGGATGTGGAGGCCTACGCCATCGAGCGAGCGTTTCAGCTGGTGCTGCCACAGCTACCGCACGGCGATGAGCTGGAAACCGTCGCCATTTTCGATATCGGTGCCACCATGACGACCCTGAATGTGCTGCATCAGGGCCGCACTGTCTATACCCGCGAGCAATTGTTCGGCGGCAAGCAACTCACCGAAGAAATCCAGCGCCGCTACGGCATCTCCATGGAAGAGGCCGGGCTGGCGAAGAAAACCGGCGAGCTGCCGGACGATTATGACACCGAAGTGCTGCAGCCGTTCAAGGAAGCGATTGTTCAGCAAATCAACCGTTCGTTGCAGTTCTTCTACGGCTCCACCCAGTTCAACGAAGTGGACTATATCCTGCTGGCCGGTGGTTCGGCCTCCATTGCCGGGCTGCCCGAGCTGGTGCAGGACAAGATCGGCGCCAGCTGTTCGGTGGCCAATCCGTTCACCGACATGACCCTCGCCAGCAAGGTGAGTGCGGCCAGTATCGCAAACGATGCCCCGGCGCTGATGATCGCCTGCGGCCTGGCGCTGAGGAGCTTCGACGAATGAGAACGACCACCATCAACCTGCTTCCCTGGCGCGAAGCACGGCGCAAGAAGCGGCAGCAGGAATTTGCCATGCTGCTGATCCTGGCAGCGATTCTCGGTGGCCTGATCTGGTTTGTATGGCAGGGGGCCGTGCAGGGCAGCGTCAACAGCCAGAGCATCCGCAACCAGCATATCCAGAAGCAGATAGCCGAGCTGAACCAGCAGATTCGCGAGATCGACGAGCTTGAGCAGCGCCGCTCCGAGCTGGTCGAGCGGATGCGGGTGATCCAGGAGCTGCAAGGCACCCGGCCGACTATCGTATATGTATTCGACGAGCTGGTACGCACATTGCCTGACGGTGTCTACTACACCTCGGTGAAGCGGGCCGGCGATCTTTACACTATCAATGGTGTGGCCGAATCGAATAACCGGATTTCCCGGTTAATGCGGAATCTGGGGGATTCCGTCTGGTTTGGTGAGCCGACGCTGATCAGCGTGATGGCAGTGGACAGCACCAGCCAGGCGAACCGCTTTGTGCTGACTGTCAGCCAGAGTGCGCCGAAGGCCGAGGGGGATGAAAAACAATGAAAGCCTCCGATCTGAAAGATATTGATATCCAGGAGCTGTTCGAGAAACTCCAGAATCTGGATATGGAAAACGTCGGCTCCTGGCCGGCGCCGGTAAAGATAGGTGCAGCCGTCATAGTGCTGGCACTGGTGCTGGTGCTGGGTTACAGCTTCAGCATCACGGGCCTCAACGATCAGCTATCTCGCGCTCAGGCGGAAGAAAGCAATCTGATGCAGCAACTGGAGAGCCGGGCGCACCGGGCGCACAATCTGGATCAATACCGCGAGCAACTGGCCGAGATGGAAGAAACTTTCGGCACCTTGCTGCAACAGCTGCCGCGGGAAACGGAAGTGCCCGGCCTGCTGGAAGATATTACCCATACTGGTCTGGGCAGTGGCCTGGAGTTCGACAAGATCGAGCTGGCCAAGGAAACCCAGCGCGAGTTCTATGCGGAATTGCCGATCCAGATCACCGTGCGCGGCGATTATCATGGTTTTGGTGCGTTCGTCAGTGGCGTGGCAGCGCTGCCGCGGATCGTGACGCTGCACGATTTCGAGATCAATGCGCCGGCCAGCCGGGGCCGGGGCGGCAGCCCCGAGGCCACCAATCTGCTGGCGATGAATATCACCGCGAAAACCTATCGGTATGCAACGGCGCCGCCACCAGCGCCAGCAAACCGTAATACACGCCGGCGTTGAGGGGGGCGATATGACAATCAGATTCCGTACGCTCCGCTGCCTGCTGCTGGTGTTGCCGGCGCTGCTCGGCCTGGCCGGGTGCAGTGACTCTGCCAACCTGGCGGAGCTTGATGCCCGCATCGCGGAAATCAAGGCGCGCCCGCGTGGCCGTATCGAGCCGCCGCCGGAGTTCAAACCGATTGCCACCTTCTCTTACGCAGCGCATCAGCTGCGTGCGCCGTTTTCGCGCCCGGTGGAAGAGGTGGCGCGAGATCTGCCGAAAGGCAAGCAAGTGGAACCGGACATGACACGTCCGCGTGAATATCTGGAAGGCTTCTCGCTGGATTCGCTGCGCATGGTCGGTACTATTTCGCGGCCGGGCGAACCCTTGCAGGCGCTGATCCTGGACCCGACGGGCTCGGTCAACCGGGTGCGCTCGGGCAGCCATATGGGCCGTAATTTTGGTCGCGTCACAGATGTGAGCGAGACCCGAATCGAAATGATTGAAATAGTGCCGGACGGGCATGACGGCTGGGTCGAAAGGCCACGCGGCGTCACGCTCTCGGAATAAGGCTTGCTGGGGGCCGGTAATGAAAAGCATGGGCGAAACGACAACAATGCGAAACTGGATCGGGGCTGTGTTACTGGGGCTGGCTGGGGTGCTGTTGGCGTCGCCAGCAAATGCGGCCAGCTTGCAGGACATCAATTATTCCACGTTGCCGGGCAACCGGGTCGAGGTGCGTCTGAGCTTCGATCAGACTCCGCCGGACGTGCGCAGCTACAGCATCGAACGGCCGGCGCGGATTGCGCTGGATCTGGTCGGGGCGAAAAGCGCGCTTGATAGCCGCAACCATAATCTGGGCACCGGCAACGCCCGCAGCGTGACGGTCGTTGAAGCGCAGGATCGGACGCGCCTGATCGTCAACCTGACGCAGCCGACCGGGTACGACACCCGCGTCGAAGGCAACGAGCTGGTGCTCACCATCGGTGCCGAGGCGCAGCAGGCGCAAGTATTCGAAACGGATGAGGCGGCGCCGGCCAGCCTGGCAGGGCGGAGCAATACCGTCGACCAGATTGATTTCCGCCGTGGCGAAGGCGGCGAAGGCCGCATCGTGGTGACGCTCTCCAACCCGTCCATCCCGGTTGATGTGCGAGAAGAGCGTGGCCGCATTCAGGTGCGTTTCGTCGGCGCCAGCATTCCCCAGGAGCTGCGCCGCCGTCTCGATGTTACCGATTTCGCCACGCCGGTGCGGTATGTGGATGCCTCCGCCGACGGTGAAACCGGGCTGCTGTCCATCGAACCATCCGGCAACTGGGAATATCTGGCTTATCAGGCCGACAACGAATTCAGCGTCAACGTGAAGCCGGTAACAGAAGCAGAAGAATCACGCCGTCGCCGGGACGCTTTCCAATATACAGGTGAAAAGTTGTCGCTGAATTTTCAGGACATCGAAGTGCGCTCGGTGCTGCAATTGATTGCCGACTTCACCAGCCTCAACCTGGTTGCCTCGGACACCGTGTCCGGCCGCATCACCCTGCGCTTGCAGAACGTGCCCTGGGATCAGGCACTGGATCTGATCCTGAAAACCAAGGGCCTGGACAAGCGCCAGATCGGTAACGTGCTGCTGGTAGCTCCCGCTGACGAGATCGCCGCTCGCGAACAGCTGGAGCTTGAGAGCCAGGCGCAGATCGAATCCCTGGCGCCGCTGCGCACCGAATATGTGCGCATCAACTATGCCAAGGCCAGCGATATGGAATCGCTGATCAAGACCGAAGGTTCACTGCTGTCCAACCGTGGTTCTGTCACCGTGGATGAGCGCACCAATACGCTGATCATTCAGGATACCGAGCGCAAGCTGGAAGATATTCGTGAAGTGATCCGTATTCTGGATGTGGCCGTGCAGCAGGTGCTGATCGAAGCCCGCGTGGTGATCGCGACCTCCGACCTGACCGATGAACTGGGCGTACGCTGGGGCGGGCTGGCATTCCAGGGCGATCGTATCGCAGAAGATGGCCGGGGCTTCTCCTTTACGGGTAATGCGACCAACTCGCTGAACTTCGGCATCGGTGTGCTCAACGGTGACGACATCGAAGTCGAGTCGCCAGGCGACATGGTGGTGGATTTCGGCGCCATCAACGACCGTGCCACCCGTTTCTCACTGGGCTTCGTGGATGTGAATGCCGGTATTCTGGAACTTGAGCTTTCCGCGCTGGCGGCAGAGGGGCAGGGCGAAGTTGTGGCTACGCCGAAAGTGCTGACGGCCGATCAGCAGCCGGCAGTGATTGCTTCCGGTACACAGATTGGTTATCAGGAGGCATCGTCCAGCGGTGCTACGGCGGTCTCCTTCATTCGTGCCGAGCTGCGTCTTGAAGTGACGCCGCGTATCACGCCGGATGGCCGTATCATCATGGATCTCAAGGTCAATAACGACTCGGTGGGTAGCGTCATCGCGGGTATCCCCAGCGTCAACACCAACCGCGTGGAAACCACTGTGCTGGTGGATGATGGCGAAACGGTGGTGCTTGGTGGTATTTTCCAGCAGGAGAAACGCTCAGGCGTGGAAAAAACACCGTTCCTTGGCGATCTGCCCTGGATCGGCCGCCTGTTCCGGCGCGATTTTTCCAGTGATGACAAGCAGGAACTGCTGATCTTCATCACGCCGCGCCTGTTGAAAGATGCCTACGCAGGTAGATAAGGATACTGATGAGCCCAGCATTGCCGTCCATTTTTCTGGTAGGCCCGATGGGTGCCGGCAAAAGCACTCTGGGCCGTTATCTGGGGCAGCAGCTGGGCCGCCCGTTTCACGATTCCGACAAGGTAATCGTTGACCGCACCGGCGCCGATATCCCGTGGATCTTCGACATGGAAGGCGAGGAAGGTTTTCGCCGCCGTGAAGAGGAAATCATCGAGGATCTGACCCGCTTGCCGGAAATCGTGCTCGCCACTGGTGGTGGCGCCGTGCTGCGGGAGGCCAACCGCCGCTATCTACACGAGCGTGGCGTGGTGTTTTACCTGTGGACGCCAGTGGATGTGCAACTGGCGCGCACTCGCCATGATCGCAACCGGCCCCTGTTGCAGACCGCCGACCCGGAGCGCGTGCTCACGGACTTGATGACCGTGCGTGATCCGCTTTATCGGGAAGTGGCGCATTATGTGATCCCCACCGCATCGGGCAATCTGCGCAAGGTCGCCGATCAGTTACTGGAGTGCCTGCACAGCCACTCGGCCTGAACGTGGCCCCAGGCTGGCCTGAACAGCGCGGTATGGTGGGCGCAGCGCGATAGCCCGGCGAGCTGCGAGACACCTTCCATCCTCCCGGTGTGCACCGGATAATGGCTGCTTGCAGGAGGAATTTATGCACACGCTTGATGTTGCACTGGGTGCGCGCAGCTACCCCATCTATATTGGCCAGAGCCTGCTTGAGCAGGATCTGCTGCGCCGCCACATTCGCGCCAGCCAGGCGCTGATCGTTACCAATGAAACCATCGCCCCGCTGTATCTGGATGCCGTGCGCCAGAGCCTGAGCGGGCTGGATGTGAATACGCTGATTTTGCCGGATGGTGAGCAGTACAAGACGCTGGCCACGCTGGAAACCATTTTTGACGCGCTGTTGTCGCAGCGGCACAGCCGCACCACTACCTTGATCGCGCTGGGCGGCGGCGTGATTGGCGATATGGTCGGTTTTGCGGCAGCCTGTTATCAGCGCGGGGTGGATTTTTTACAGGTGCCCACCACCCTGCTGGCGCAGGTGGATTCCTCCGTGGGCGGCAAGACAGCCGTGAACCACCCGCGTGGCAAGAACATGATCGGCGCTTTTCACCAGCCTCGCGCGGTGGTGATTGATACCACCGTTTTGAACACCTTGCCGGAGCGCGAACTGAGTGCCGGCCTTGCAGAAGTGATCAAGTATGGCCTGATCCGCGATGCGGATTTTTATCAGTGGCTTGAGGTCAATATGGATGGCCTGGTAGCCCGCGACCCGGCGCTGCTCTCCGAGGCGATACTGCAAAGCTGCCGCAACAAGGCAGAGGTGGTGGCGGAAGACGAAACCGAGCAGGGCAACCGTGCATTGTTGAACCTGGGCCACACTTTCGGTCACGCCATCGAAACGGCGACCGGATACAGTGACTGGTTGCACGGCGAGGCGGTGGGCGCAGGCACTATGATGGCGGCGCAGCTCTCGGCTGATCTGGGCTGGATCAGCGAGGCGGATGTGCAGCGTATCGGTGCCCTGGCGGCACGTGCCGGGCTGCCGCTGGCGCCACCGCCGGGCGTGACCGCCGCGCAGTTTCGCGATCTGATGGCGCTGGACAAGAAAGTCATGGATGGCCGCCTGCGTCTGGTGCTGTTGAAAGCGATCGGCAGCGCGGTGGTTACCGATCAATTCGCGGCGCAGGCTCTTGAGCGCCTGCTGGAGAAGATGTGTCAGCATTGAATCAGGACTATCCGTTCTACCGTGGCGCTGGCCGACTGGAAGCGCTTGATCTGCTGTGTGATGCCGGCTTGCGCGGCGGCTGCGTAGTAGTGGCCGCACCTGAAGGCGCCGGCGTGTCGCGCCTGCTGGGCGAGGCCGCCATGTCGCTGGTGGATAACGCCGCCGTGGTGCGTGTGGATGGCCGCGATACCCCCACCCGCAACATCCTGATGCGGGCGCTGCTGAGCCATTTTGGTGTCACCAAGGAAGATTTTGCCGCCACACTGGAGCGTGCGCTGGCCAGCGAGCCGCTGGTGCTGGTGGTAGATAACGCCGAACAGCTGGGCGATGAAGCCCTGACGACCCTGGTGTTGCTGCGCGAGCGGTTGGGGCCGAGGTTTGCATTGCTGCTGGGCGGTTTGCCCGGCCTGGCCGGCAAGCTGGCCCATGGCGGGCTGGAAGCCACCGACGAAGTGGAGCTTGCGCCGCTCACCGCCGATGAATGCGCCGCTTTTCTCGGATATGTGATCGGTGAAGAGCTGGACGATGAAGACGCCGAGCTGCGCCGGGAAGAAAGCGGCGGCTGGCCGGGCGCTCTGCTGGCTCAGGCGCCGCCACCGGTGCTCTCGCCCGGCTCGCGATTGAGCGGCGTACGCTTGCCCTGGAAACACTTGGCCGCAGTCGGCGGGCTGTTGCTGGTAGTGTTGTTGTTCTGGCCGCGTGATGACGCCGGGGAAGAGATCGTGAGCCTGGCGTTGCCGGCCCATGGCGTGGCGGATACGGTTACCGCGCCGCCTCGCGGGCAAGCTGTTGCCGAGGCGGGTAGCACGCCAGCCACAGGCCGGCCTGCGCAGCCTACGCAACCTGCTTCGCCGCCGCCGGACACGCCGCAACCCCTGACAAACGATACCGCTGCCTCGCCCGCCGAGACAACAGAGGCGCCCAGCGCGGCACCGCGTCAGGCGGAGGCACCTGCGCCAGCACAGCTGCCCGCGCAGCGGCCAGAGCCTGCCAGCACAATAGCAGAGCCGACACCCGCTCCCGCTGCCCCACAACCGGCCCCCGCCGCGCCAGAACCCGCCGCGCCACAAATCGTGCGCGCCGATCAGCCGCCATCACTATCGGGCCTGGATGCCGAGCTGGGTTATCGCCGTGAAGAATGGCTACTCGGCGCGGCTGGCGATGCCTGGATGCTGCAAGTCACCCTGGCGAGTACGGAAGATGCCGCCCGTGCCCTGGTAGATCAGCTCGGCGCGCAACAGGCAGCCTACTATCGTGGCAACCGTAATGGCCGCAACGTATTCATCGTGCTGGCCGGCCCCTACGCGGATCGAGCTGCTGCCACCAGCGGCCGCGAGCAGTTGCCGGCCAGACTGGCCGCCGCTGGCCCGTTTCCACGGCAGATCAGTGCCATTCAGGAAGAGATGCGCGGCAACTGAGGGGGGCAATCGAGCGCACCACGGGTGCGTCAGGTCGGGCTCTTTTCCCGCTTTCGCCGCTTCTGATGCGGCATCTCGCGTGCGGTGGTGGGCACTTACACTCCGCCAAGGCCGCATGATGCACGTTTGTTGACGCGACTCTTTCGCCTCGGCGCCTGCGATCTGCCATGTATCCTGTTGTGCCAGGTTCTTGCGGCCTCCCTCGCCGGGCGACAGATCTGAAGCGGTGCGGCTTGCCGGGTGCTAGTGCCAAGGCAGTTCTGCGCCGTGTTACCGATAGCGACAGTTCGATGCAGACAGCTCGATAAAAGACAGGCTGATAAAAGCGGGCTTGGTAGAAAACGCTTGGTAGACGGTAGCTTGGGCAAACGTCAGCACAGCGCTTTCCGAGCGGCGCTTGCTGCGCAGCATGCCCGCACAGAATTCCCCGCGATCGGCTCCTTGCACGGCGCTTTCCTGTGCGCTCGTCCGGGTACACGCTACGACAGTTGCCCTAGCGCGCTCCGCTCTCCATGGTGTTTGTCATGGCGCGCGCAATAGCGCTTCTCATACCGCTCTGCATACCACTCCTCGCAGCAGCCTGCTACAGCACTCCCATAGCAGCCGTTATGCGCTG
This sequence comes from Alcanivorax quisquiliarum, assembly GCF_023051175.1. Lineage (GTDB taxonomy): Bacteria > Pseudomonadota > Gammaproteobacteria > Pseudomonadales > Alcanivoracaceae > Isoalcanivorax > Isoalcanivorax quisquiliarum. The sequence goes on from NZ_JALKII010000002.1 coordinate 592,624, forward strand.
ACGACAGCACTTCCATGGTGCTTGGCAACCCGGCAATTCACGAGCCCGCTCGCTCGCCACACCGGCCGTGATGGGCGCACAATGGTGGGCTGGTGTGCGGATCAGTAGCGCCTTTTCTCTTGCTCAGCGGAAAATTTGATTTGTGCGCATGCCCTTTCCGTATGTAAGATGGCCTCCCTTTTTTTTCGGCGTCGCACGCCGGGCGTCTGTTTCTCCTCTGTAACTATATGAATTTGAAGAGGAATCTATTGGATGCAGCAGAATTCAAGGCTGGTGCAGGGGCTTTGTGGTCCCGGAGATTATCGGGATAACTGCGGCTTTGGCCTGATCGCTCACACCGAGGGTCAGGCCAGCCACGAGCTTCTGCGTACTGCAATCGAAGCGCTGACCTGCATGACGCACCGCGGCGGCATCAACGCAGACGGCAAGACAGGCGACGGCTGCGGGCTGTTGCTGAAGAAACCGGATTCATTCTTTCGACACATCGCAGCCGAACAGGGCGTCACCCTGCCAGAGCACTATGGCGTCGGCATGTTGTTTCTGCACCCGGAGGCCGAGCAGGCAGCCCTGCAACGTGCGGTGCTGGAGGAAGAGCTTCGGCGTCAGCAGGTGGAGGTATATGGCTGGAGGGAGGTACCCACTGATGCCGCCTGCCTCGGCCCCATTGCCACGGCCAGCATGCCGGGCTTTGCCCAGGTGCTGGTAGGCGTGGCAGGGTTATCGCAGGCAGAGCTTGATCGTCGCCTGTTCTTCGCCCGCCGCCACGCCGAAAACCGACTCGGCACTGATGAATACTTCTACGTTTGCTCCCTCTCCTCCTCCGTCGTTTCATACAAAGGCCTGATGATGCCGGTGGATCTGCCCCGGTTTTACCCCGATCTGGGGAATCCGGCCATGGCCACCGCAGTTGTTATTTTCCACCAGCGTTTCTCCACCAATACCATGCCGCGCTGGCCCTTGGCCCAGCCGTTTCGGTATCTGGCACACAACGGCGAGATCAACACCATTTCCGGTAACCGCAACTGGTCGGTAGCGCGCACACCGAAGTTTGCCAATGAATTGTTGCCGGAGCTGGAGAAACTCGGGCCGTTGGTCAATCGCAGCGGCTCGGATTCCTCCAGCATGGACAACATGCTGGAAATATTGCTCGCAGGCGGTATGGATCTGTTTCGCGCCGTGCGCATGATGGTGCCGCCGGCCTGGCAAAACGTGGAAACCATGGATGCCGATTTGCGCGCATTCTATGAATACAACTCCATGCACATGGAGCCATGGGATGGTCCCGCCGGGCTGGTATTCACCGACGGGCGCTACGCGGTCTGCATGCTGGATCGCAACGGCCTGCGGCCGGCGCGCTGGGTGATTACCCGCAACGGTTTCATCACACTGTCTTCGGAAATCGGTGTGTACAGTTATGCCGCCGAAGATGTCGTCGCAAAGGGCCGGGTCGGGCCAGGGCAGATCCTGGCGGTAGACACCGAAACCGGCGAGCTGCTGCGCACGGAAGATATTGATGCGCGCCTGAAGGTGGGCCAGCCATATCGCGAGTGGTTGAAAAATCACAGCCTGCGTATCGAAGCAGATTACGGCGTCGAGACACCGCGCCTTGATAACGTGCCGGCCGAGCAGTTGCTGGCATACCAGAAACTGTTTCAGATCACCTTTGAAGAACGCGATCAGGTGCTGCGGCCGTTGGCGGAAAACGGGCAGGAGGCGGTCGGTTCCATGGGGGATGACACGCCGATGGCCGTGCTGTCGCGCCGCGTGCGGCCCCTGTATGATTATTTCCGGCAGCAATTTGCGCAGGTCACCAACCCGCCTATTGATCCGCTGCGCGAAGCCATCGTCATGTCGCTGGAAACCTGCGTCGGTGCCGAGCGCAATGTGTTTGAAGAAACCGCCGAACATGCCGACCGGGCGATTCTTTCCACGCCAATCCTGTCGCACTCGAAATTTGCTGCCTTGCTCAGCATCGAGCGGCCCGGCTACAGCAGCGAGCGGTTATCGCTGCATTACGACGCGGTCACCGGTTTGCGCCAGGCCATCGTGAATCTATGCGCGCGCGCCGAGGCGGCGGTGCGCAGTGGTAAGGTATTGATGGTGCTGTCGGATCACGGCATCGAGCCGGACAAGCTGACCATTCATGCGGCCATGGCCACCGGCGCCGTGCATCACCATCTCAGCCACCTCGGGTTGCGGTGTGATGCCAATATTATTGTGGAGAGCGCGACGGTGCGCGATCCGCACCATTTCGCGGTGCTGTTCGGCTTTGGCGCCACGGCGGTCTATCCCTATCTGGCCTACGATGTGATCGAGGATATGGCGCGCACGGGCGAGCTGCTCGGCGATGTGCAAGAGCTACAGAAAAATTTCCGCAAAGGCATTAACAAAGGCTTGATGAAGATCCTGTCGAAGATGGGCATCTCCACTATTGCTTCTTATCGCGGTGCGCAACTGTTCGAGGCCATCGGTATTGCCGATGACGTGGTGGAGCTCTGTTTCACTGGTGTTCCAAGCCGGATCGGCGGTGCGGATTTCAGCGATTTCGAAGCGGATTTTCTATCGCTGCGCAGCGATGCCTGGAAACAGCGCAAGCCGGTGGATGCGGGTGGCGTGCTGAAATATATCCACGGCAAGGAATATCACGCCTTCAATCCGGACGTGATCCACGCCTTGCACGATGCTGTCAACAGCGGTGATTACGCGGCGTATCAGCGCTTTGCCGAGCTGGTGAACAAGCGCCCGGTGGCGACCCTGCGTGATCTGCTGGCACTGCGTGACGATGTCACGCCAGTACCGCTGAGTGATGTGGAGCCGATAGAAAATATCCTGCTGCGCTTTGACTCTGCCGGTATGTCGCTGGGCGCGTTGTCGCCGGAAGCCCACGAGGCGATTGCCACTGCCATGAATCGTCTTGGCGGGCGTTCCAATTCCGGCGAGGGCGGTGAAGATCCGGCGCGCTATGGCACGGAGCGGGTTTCCAAGATCAAGCAGGTGGCCTCGGGGCGTTTTGGTGTCACGCCGGAATATCTGGTCAATGCTGAAGTACTGCAGATCAAGATCGCGCAGGGCGCCAAGCCTGGCGAAGGCGGCCAGCTGCCCGGCGGCAAGGTGAACGCATTGATTGCCCGATTGCGCCATTCGGTGCCGGGCGTGACGTTGATCTCGCCGCCGCCGCATCACGATATTTATTCCATCGAGGATCTGGCGCAGCTGATTTTTGATCTCAAGCAGATCAATCCCGAGGCGCTGGTGTCGGTGAAACTGGTATCGGAGCCGGGCGTCGGCACCATCGCGGCGGGGGTGGCCAAGGCATACGCTGATCTGATTACCATTTCCGGTTATGACGGCGGCACGGCGGCCAGCCCGCTGACCTCGATCCGTTATGCCGGCTCGCCCTGGGAGCTGGGGCTGGCGGAAGCGCACCAGGCACTGCGCGGCAATGATTTGCGCGGCAAGGTTCGCCTGCAAACTGACGGCGGCCTGAAGACCGGCGTGGATGTGGTCAAGGCGGCGATACTGGGCGCCGAGTCGTTCGGTTTTGGCAGCGTGCCGATGATCGTGCTGGGCTGTAAATATCTGCGCATCTGCCACCTGAACAACTGCGCCACCGGCGTCGCCACCCAACGGGAAGATTTGCGCAAGGAGCATTTTGTCGGCGGGCCGGAAATGCTGATTCATTATTTCACTTTCGTGGCCACGGAAGTGCGCGAGCTGCTGGCAGCGCTGGGCGTGCGGAGCCTGGCGGAGCTGATCGGGCGCACCGATCTGCTGCGGCGCCTCGAAGGCGAGACAGCGCGTCAAGGGAAACTGGATCTGCTGCCTGTATTGCGAAACGATCAAGTGCCCGCAGACAAGCCGCAGTTCTGCCAGACACCGCGCAACGAACCCTTCGACAAAGGCGAACTGGCCGAGCAAATGGTGCGCGATATCCTGCCGGCCATCGAGCGCGGCAGCGGCGGCTCGTTCCATTATCCGATCACCAACTGCAACCGCTCCATTGGCGCCAGAGTGTCCGGCGAGATAGCCCGCCGCCATGGCAATCTGGGCATGGAAACAGCACCGGTGAAAGTGCGCCTCGTGGGCACGGCCGGCCAGAGCTTTGGCGTGTTCAACGCTGGCGGCTTGCACCTCTATCTGGAAGGGGATGCCAACGATTACGTGGGTAAAGGCATGGCGGGCGGCAAGCTGGTTATCCGGCCGCCGGCGGGCAGCACGTACCACACTCAGGAAACAGCCATTATCGGCAACACCTGCCTGTACGGTGCCACGGGCGGAAAACTGTTTGCCGCCGGTCTGGCCGGCGAACGTTTCGCCGTGCGCAACTCCGGCGCCCATGCGGTGGTAGAGGGTGCGGGCGATCATTGCTGTGAATACATGACCGGCGGATATGTCACGGTGCTGGGTGAGACGGGCTACAACTTCGGTGCGGGCATGACCGGCGGCTTCGCCTATGTGCTGGATCTGCATAACCGTTTCTTTGATCGCATCAACCCGGAGCTGATCGAATTGCATCGCATCAGCACGGAGCCGATGGAGGCCCATCGCAGCCATCTGCGCACGGTGCTGCGGGAATACGTTGCTGAGACCGGCAGTGAATGGGGCGCGCATGTGCTGGATGAGTTTGACGGCATGAGCCGCAAGTTCTGGCTGGTGAAACCGAAGGCTGCGAATCTTGAGAACCTCCTCAAGAGTATGCGGGCCAATCCGGCGTGACCGGGCAACAGCGGAGAAAAAGCGATGGTTGAACGTCTCGACAACAGCTTTCAGTTTCTCGACGTGCCACGGCAGGACCCGAAAAAGAAACCGGCGGAATTACGTCGCGGGCAGTATGCGGAAATCTATTATCCGTACGAAACCAGAGAAGTGGAGCAGCAATCTCACCGCTGCCTCGCCTGCGGCAATCCGTATTGCGAGTGGAAGTGCCCGGTTCACAATTATATTCCGAACTGGCTGAAGTTGATTGCCGAAGGCAATCTGCTGCAAGCCGTGGAGCTGTGCCATCAGACTAATTCGCTACCGGAAGTATGTGGGCGCGTCTGCCCGCAAGACCGGTTGTGTGAAGGCGCCTGCACGCTCAACGATGGGTTCGGCGCGGTCACAATCGGCGCCACCGAAAAATATATCACCGACACCGCACTGGCCATGGGCTGGCGCCCGGATATGTCGCGTGTGGTGTGGACGGACAAACGCGTGGCGGTGATTGGCGCCGGCCCGGCCGGGCTGGGCTGCGCCGATGTGCTGGTGCGCAACGGCGTCAAGCCGGTGGTGTTCGATCGCTACCCGGAAATCGGCGGCCTGCTGACCTTTGGCATACCCGAATTCAAGCTGGAAAAACCGGTAATGGCCAAGCGCCGGGAAGTGTTCGAAGGCATGGGTGTGGAATTTCGTCTCAATACCGACATCGGCACCGATATCACTATTGATGCGCTGCTGGCCGAGTTCGATGCGGTTTTCATGGGTATGGGCACCTACACCTATATGAAAGGCGGCTTTCCCGGCGAGCAACTCGCGGGCGTGTTCGAGGCACTGCCGTATCTGATTTCCAGCGCCAACCGCAACCTGGGCTTCGAGAAAAGCGCAGCGGATTTCATTGATATGGCCGGCAAACGGGTGGTGGTGCTGGGCGGCGGCGATACCGCCATGGATTGCAATCGCACCGCCATTCGTCAGGGTGCGGCGAGCGTTACCTGCGCCTACCGCCGCGATGAGGAAAACATGCCCGGCTCTCGCCGTGAGGTGGCCAACGCGCGTGAAGAGGGCGTGCAGTTTCTCTTCAACCGGCAGCCGATCGCCATCGTGGGCGAGCACGGGCAGGTCACTGGTGTACAAGTGGTGGAAACTCGCCTGGGCGAGCCGGATGCCCACGGCCGGCGCCTGCCGGAGCCGGTACCCGGTTCCGAGACGGTGCTGGAGGCCGATGCGGTGGTGATTGCGTTCGGTTTTCGCCCCAGCCCTGCGGCCTGGTTCGAGGGCCATGAAATCGCCCTCGACGATGCCGGCCGGGTGCTGGCAGCGGAGCAGCAGGCGTTCCCGTTCCAGACCAGCCACGAGAAAATATTTGCCGGTGGTGATATGGTGCGAGGCTCAGATCTGGTGGTCACGGCGATCTGGGAAGGCCGTGAGGCCGCCAGGGGTATACTGGATTATCTGGGCGTCTGAGCTCTCAGGCGCACCACCTTACGAGCACAACAAGGCCCGCACAGGCGGGCCTTGTTGTGTGTGCAGTGAATTCACGCCGGGCAAGCCCGGCGTCTGCCGACAAGGATCAAGCAATGAGCTTTCCGACACTCAAGAATGACCGCTTCCTGCGTGCGCTGAATCGCGAGGAAGTCGATATGACGCCAGTGTGGATGATGCGCCAGGCAGGACGCTACCTGCCGGAGTATCGCGCCTCGCGCACCAAGGCCGGCTCGTTCATGGATCTTTGCAAGAACGCCGAGATGGCCTGCGAAGTCACGCTGCAACCGCTGGAGCGTTACCCGCTGGATGCCGCCATCCTGTTTTCCGATATCCTCACCATTCCCGACGCCATGGGTCTGGGGCTGTATTTCGAGACGGGTGAAGGCCCGCGCTTCCGCAAGATCGTGCGCACGGAAGCCGATATCGATGCCCTGCCGGTGCCGAAGGCGGAAACGGATCTGGATTATGTGATGCGGGCGGTGAGCACCATTCGCCACGCTCTGGGTGGCCGGGTGCCGCTGATCGGCTTTTCCGGCAGCCCCTGGACGCTGGCCACCTATATGGTGGAAGGCGGCTCGTCACGGGATTTTCGCCACCTGAAAGCGATGGCCTACAGCCAGCCGGAGCTGGCGCACCGGTTGCTGGAAAAGCTGACCGAATCGGTGATCGATTATCTGAACGCGCAGATTCGCCACGGCGCGCAGGCGGTGCAGATTTTCGATACCTGGGGTGGTTCGCTGTCGGCGGAAGCCTACAAGACGTTTTCGCTGGATTACATGCAGCGCATTGTCGATGGCCTGATCCGCGAGCACGAAGGCCGCAAGATACCGGTTATCCTGTTCACCAAGAACGGTGGCCTGTGGCTGGAAGATATGGCGGCCACCGGCTGCGATGCGCTGGGTCTGGACTGGACGATCAATATCGGCAAGGCGCGTGAGCGCGTGGGCGATCGCGTCGCCCTGCAAGGCAACATGGACCCGGCCGTGCTATACGCCTCGCCGGATGCGATCCGCGCCGAAGTGAAACGCATCCTGACGGATTTCGGCCCGCACAACGGGCATATCTTCAACCTCGGCCATGGCATCACCCCCGAAGTGGATCCCGTGCACGCAGGTGTTTTCATTGATGCCGTGCACGAGTTCAGCGCCCGCTGAGTGGCTGCTCTCGGCCCGACAGCCGCAAGCAAAAGGCCCGCAAAAGAAGCCGCCCCTGAATAGAAGAGCCCCGCCCTGTGGCGGGGCTCTTCTATGGTTCATCATCGATTTCGGTGGAGCCTTTATGGGTGGCTTTGCCACAAGGAAAGAGCGGAGCAAAAGCAGCGCTATTTTGAATAACCTTTTGGTGCTTTCGCGGAGATCTGAAATGGCTCCACGAAAGTCGACAATGTATTTTCTAGCCCTTCGAGTCAGCCATCGGCTGTTCTGCATGACCGCCGATGGCCATGGGCAGGTGCGATTCAAAGCTCGGTAATTTTCGCCACCGGAAACGTCATCTGGAAATTGCTCATGTAGCCACCAACGGTGCCGCGGCCGGCGCTCAGAGCCGGAAAGTGCTCGCCATCGGCCCAGAATTCCCGCAGCCGGGAAAGGGACAGCCGGCCGCGTGATACCGGCGTATAGCGAAACATCTTTTCATCCAGCAGCTGCGCCAGCGTGAGCTGCCGTTGTGGCAGCCAGGTGGAGGATACCGGCAGCCCCAGGCGCCCGTGGGACAGCTGCAAGCGGCAAAACGCCTTGCCACCCAGCGAGATCGTGACCGCATCGGTGCGGTTGCCGCGCACCACCTCGAAATCTGCCAGCTCCTTGGGAATGCCCCAATTACGGCGGCCGTTGTCGACGCTGGCCTGGCTGGACACATAAATGCGGCCAATGGAGGAATAGCGCCGGCCGTCGGGGAAGCGATAATGGCCGGGAATGAACAGCAGCTCGTGATAGGGGCCGACATCGGATGTCTCGTAATCGACAAACATCATGATGCTGCGGCCGCCGCCGGGTGCGCCAAGCTGTGGCGCGGCGCCGGCCTGATCGACACGCTGGTCGGGGCCGGCTTTCAGGGCGAATGCATAGGCGCGGCCACGCAATTGCCAGGGAGCAGGAGCGATCATGGTCAGATTCCGATCTTGCGCAGTTGATAGGTGTTGCGCGAAATGGCCACCACTTCACCAGTGGCGTCCTTCAGCTCGCACTCCCATTCGAAATCCGCCTTGCCTTGCGCGTCGGCTTCGCTCTGGATGCGCTGCACTTCTTCATCGCTGATACGCACTTCCACGGTAATATCGGTGGTGGCCGGGCGGCGGAAGCGGATCTGCATGTCTTTCACGATCGGATAAAAGCGCTTGGTATCGAAGCTGCTGAGATAGATGGTGCCACCGGGCAGCTCCGCCAGCGTGAACAGCGCGCCCGCATACATGGTGCCGACGTGGTTCACGTTCGGCTCGAACGGCATACGCATCTTGCAGTAACCGACTTCCAGCTCCTCCACCACAGCGCCGACCCGGCTGACGAAGGGAAACGGTGCGGCAGCTGCCGTTTTCAGGGTATCGAGTTGTTCGCGTGAGAGCGACATGGCAGTCTCCATGGCCGAGAAAAGCAGAAGAAAACAGAGCCGTGCGGCTCATGATCGAGGCCCATGCTAGCACCGACCCGCACAACGGCGGCTAACCGAAACTGACAGGGGAATGACGCAATTGAACAGATTTCTGCTACAAGCAGCGGCAGCCTGCCTTGCGCTGGCCTTGAGCCTGCCCGCCCAGGCCGCCGTCGTCCTGCTTTATCATCATGTCTCGGAGCGCACGCCGGCGGCCACCTCCGTCACCCCGGCGCAATTTGCCGAGCACTTGCAGAAGCTGGCGGACGAAGGCTTTCAGGTGGTGCGTCTGGATGAGCTGGTGGAGCGGGTGCGTGCGGGCGAGCCGGCGCAAAGCCGCCTGGCGGCGATCACGTTCGACGATGCCTACCGCAGCATTCTTGAGAATGCCTTGCCGCTGCTGAAACAGCAGGGTTGGCCCGCCACCGTGTTCGTCGCCACCGAAGCGGTCGGCCAAGGCGGCAACATCATGAGCGCGGATGATCTGCGTGCACTTGAGCGCGAAGGCTGGCTGCTGACCAACCACGGCCACCAGCATTTGCACATGGTGCGCCGTCAGCCGGATGAATCCGAGCGTGCCTGGCTGGCGCGGCTGCGCGAGGATATCACTCAGGCAGAGGAGCTGTTGGCGCAGTGGCTGGAAAAAGCGCCGCCGAAGTTTTTTGCCTATCCCTACGGCGAGCACGACGCCAAGGTGCGTGAGCTGTTACGCGAGCTGGGTTATATCGGTTTTGCCCAGCGCAGCGGCGCGGTGGGCGCGCCGGTGGATTGGCAGAACGTGCCGCGTATTCCGGTAAACCGCCATTACGCCGGCTGGGACAGCCTCGGCGACAAGGTGCGGGCGCTGCCGATGCCGGTGCAGCAGGTGTCGCCGGCCTCAGGGATTACTACCGACAAGCGGCCAGCCCTGACGCTGGTGCTGCCCGCAGACTGGGCGCAACGCAACGTCAATTGCTTCGCCGGCGGTGCCGCCGGGATTGTGCGTGAGGTGCACAGCGACGGCGTGCAACTGCGCGTCACGCCGGGCCGCGATCTGACACCGGGCCGCACGCTGGTGAATTGTACCGCCAGCGCCGGCCAGGGCCGTTTCTACTGGTATTCCTGGCTGTGGATGCACCGTGGCGAGAGCTGGTATAGCGAGTAAGTGGGCGGCCCGGCGCGTCAGAAACTCTCGAAGCGCCGGAAATCGTTGCTGCGCATGACGGCGCGGAGGCGCGAGATATATTCATCGCCAATTTCCGCGTAGCCCTCCAGGCCGGCGGCCAGGGTGTGGCCGGAAATGGGCTTTTCCTGGGCGCGGGCCTGCTCGCGCAGCAGCCGCAGATGCCGATAGCGGGGGTGGCTGTTGAGGTTCAGCATGTAAGCGCGTACCGCGTCGTCCGGCGTGTCGAACAGCTGCACTTCATAGCGCGCACCGGCCGGGCGCCGCGCCGGCACCATGCCGCAGCCCGGCGTGAAGCACCACTGGCCGAAATAATTGTTCCCTTCTTCGGCAAAGCGCGAGGTGCCCCAGGCGGATTCGATGGCGCCCTGAGCCAGTGCCAGCGAGGCCGGCACGATATCAATGCGCCGCAGCAGGGTGGCGAACCAGTCTTCTGTCAGCGTGGCCGGCGTGGCGGGCGGCTCCAGCCGATAACGGCGCGCTTGGGCCACAAGCCAGTCGAAATCCTGCGCGGTGAGCCGCCGGGCGCGAAAACGCTGGTGAATTGCCTCGGCCTCGGCACGCAAGGCGAGCAGCTCGCGGTTGTTGGCCTGGATCGCCGGCAATAACAAATTGATAAGTTGCGCCTTGCGCAGCGCCGTCTCGTCATCGGGCAGCGGCCAGATGGGCGGTGTAGTGTCTTCTTCTGCTTCAGCTTCCGGCGTCTGGATCTGGTAATGCAGCAGCAGGGTCGGGGAAAACATCAGCAGGCCGAGCAGGCCAGCGGCGGCGATACCGAGCAGGGCGCGGCCGGGCGAGCCGGACGGGCCGGAAGGAAGAGAAACGCTGTTCAATGTTGGCAAGCCTCATGCACAAACCGCCCCCGGCAAGCGCCGGTGGCGGCGGGTGTAACGTGCCGCGCCTGCCCTGCTGATGAGTCGCTATTATTCGATCAGGGCATCGGTGCGGGCGGCACAGATAAAATCGTTCTGGTGCAGGCCGTCCAGCTTGTGCGTCCACCAGGTGACGGTCACCTTACCCCACTCGGTCAGCAGCGCGGGGTGGTGTCCTTCGGCTTCCGCCAGATCCGCGACACGCTGGGTAAAGGCCATCGCGCTGACGAAATCCGGAAAACTGAACTGGCGCTGCAATTTCTGCACGCCATCTTCCCCGATCAGTTTCCACTCCGGTATTTCCCCACGCAAAGCGTGGATTTCCTTGTCCGTGGCGGCCTCGGCGCCTTCCTGGCAGGCGACACAATGCTGCTTTCCCAACTCCATGGCAATCTCCTTTTTGCGGCGCCGGGCCGAAGCCCGGCGGCGGGTACCAGCGCTTGCCAACAGCGCTCCGTCAGTTGCCTGGCGTGCAAAGCCGCAACGGGGACTGCTTGCCGGCCGGTGCCATGCGCGCCAGCGTGGCACGCAAGCGCCTGGTATCGGTGTCGCTGCGCAGTTGGCCGGGGATAGTCAGTGCTTCGGCCAGCCGCAGCAGCACTGATTTCATTTTCTCGGGCATCAGCACCGGTTGCCGGTGCTGGAGCACATAAATCATCTCACCCTGGCGAAACAACAAAAAGCCATAATAGTGCGGGCCGTCCACGGCGTTGCTGCCTGGTTCACGGGCCGGGTCGATATCCAGCCGCACCACCGCAAACAAGGTGCGTGGCGAGCTGGTGTCCAGCAGCTCCCGGTGCGCCGGTTCCACGGAAGTGACCATCGGCGCGCTCGCGACCCGCTGGCGCAGGTAATTGTTCAGCACCAGATTGAGGCGGGTCATGTCGGAGGCAAAGCGCGGCGCCTCGGCCAGCGGGTGATCTTCGGCGTGCAGGTAATCAATGCGAAATTGCCGGCCGCTGCCATCCCAGAAGGTGGTGGAGCCGCCGTGCGCGTCGCAGCGCTCGTCCAGTGTGACCTTGCCACGAAAGGTGTTGATGCCCAGATCAATGCTGTAAGCCGCCGCCGGGGCATGGTAGGTGTCGCCGTCGCGTTCGCCCTGTAGAGCCTGGCAGCCGCCCAACAGCGCCAGCAGAGCCAACCATACGGGTGCGTTGATTATTTTCATTATCCACCCTGTCGAAATGTGTTCGCCGGGCGATGATAGCACAGCCAACCGGCTCGCCAGCCCCACCGCCGGGCAGGTTCAGCGGTTCAGAAGATCCCTGGCGATGGCCAGCACTTGCATCTCGTCGGTGCCGGCGTATATCTGCAAAATCTTCGCATCGCGCATCAATTGCTCCACCCGTGATTCACGCATGTAGCCGTAGCCGCCGTGAATCTGCACGGCCTCGGTGGCGACTTCCATGGCCGCCTGAGCGGCATACAGCTTCATCGCGGAGGCTTCCGCCAGGCTCATCTGTTGCCCGGCGCCGACCAGTTCGATATAGCGAAACACCATGTTCTGGAGATTCATGCGCGCCACTTCCATCTTCGCCAGCTTCAGCTGGATCAGCTGGTTGGCGCCGATGGGCTGGCCAAATTGCACGCGGTCGCGGGCATATTGCACCGACAGCTCTTGCGCCCGCTCCACCATGCCCAGCGCCATGGCGGCAATGCCGGCGCGCTCCTGCATGAAGGTGCCCTTGGCGCCACTGCGGCCGTAGGCTTCCTCGCTTTCCCCCAGCAGCCGCTCGGGGCCGGCCTGCACATCGGAGAGAAACAGCTCGCCGGTGGGCGAGCTGCCGATGCCCATCTTCTGAAACGGTTTCGATTGCGTCAGTCCCGACATGCCGGCATCAAGAATGAACGCCACGATCTTGCGCTGGGCCGGCGCCACGCCGTCTTCATCAAGCTTGCAGATCAGAATGATGGTGTCGGCATAAGGGCCGTTGGTGGTCCAGGTCTTGCTGCCGTTGATGAGATAGCCGCCTTGCCCGTCGCGGCGGGCCAGGGTGTGCATCTGGCCGAACGCATCCGAGCCGGCATCGGGCTCCGAGATCGCCCAGGCGCCGATTTTTTCCAGCGTCAGCAGCGGCAGCGCCCAGCGTTGTTTCTGCGCCAGTGTGCCTTTGCTCATGATGGCGCCGCCAGCGAGCCCCATGGATACTCCCATGGCCGTCACCAGTCCCTGTGCGTGGCGGCACAGCTCGATGATCGGAATCATCCGCATGGCGGCCTGTTCGGCGGCTGCTGCCGGGTCGTGTTGCTTGCTCTCGGCGTGCTCGCCGGCTTCGTTGCCGGATTGCTCGCGCGCAATCTGGCGTTTGAACTGCTCGGTTGCCAGCACATCCATGCCGAACGTGCGGATCATCTTGCGCAACAGATCGTAGGGCGGCACGCCTTCGTATTCGATCGCATCCAGCTGCGGCACGATCTCCTTTTCCACGAAGCCGCGCACCATGGTGCGGATCATTTGTTGTTGTTCGTTCCACTGGATCATGTGGCCTCCGGGGCAGAATCAGATGTTCAGGCGGGCAGCGCCTGAATGGTCAGCTCATCGTCATCGGCGACGCGCATGGCAAAGCCCTCCGCTTCGCACTGCGCGGCCATGTCGATATCGACAGCGCGCAGGCGCGGATGAGTGCCGGCGTAGAATTTCTGCGCGGCGCGTGCGTTACGAGTGCGGGCGATGGCTTCGTCCTGTGTGATGCCGCTGCCGCCCAGCAGGTGGCTGATATATTCCGCACAGGCCACGTCTTCATCGCCGGTGGGGTGCGAGGCCACCAGCACCACTTTTTCCGGGACGAGCTTTTTGATGGCCCGAGCGGTGGCGGCGGCATTCACCAGCGCGGCCACGAACAGGGCAGCACAAGGGCGGGCGTTCAGCGTTGCGGTCACGCCATTGGTGGTGCGCATGATCAGTGTGCGCCCCCTGACATTGGCCTGGCTGATTTCCCAGGGCGAGTTGCCGAACTGGAAGCCTTCAATGGGGAGCGCGTCAATCTCGCCAGCCAGCAGCGCGTCAGGATAGCGCTCGCGCAGTGCAAACGCCGCCTGCGGGTCGGGCACCGGCAAAATGCGGCTGGCGCCGCCGCGAAAGGCATAAAAACTGGTGGTGAAGGCGCGGATCACATCAATCACAACGGTCACGCCATCGGGATTCGGGGGCGGCTGATGCCCCTGGGCAATCTGGATAATCAATGCAGCACCTGCGGGAGATATGAGCGAAGGCAATATCATCCCCTTTGCGCTGCGCCCCGGCCAGTACGGCGGGCACGGTTCACAGGAAAGTAAAGTTCACTCGTTAAAGACTCACCAGTTGCGACCGGGCAGCGTGCGTGCCAGCGCCCAGACTTGCACGTCAGTGGCGCCGGACGCCAGCAGCAGGGCGCTGGCCTCGCGCGCGCTGCTGCCGGTGGTGACCACATCATCCACCAACGCCAGCGACAACCCTGCGACCGGCTGGCAAGCCACCAACGCGCCGCGCAGATTGCGTGCCCGGCGGGCCGCCGTCAGGCCCTGCTGCCGGGGCGTTGCGCGGGTGCGGCGCAACGCGTCCAGTACCGGCAGCGCCAGTTGTTCGCCGGCCTGCTGTGCCAGCCGGGCGGCAGGATCAAAGCCGCGCCACCAGCGCCGCCGCCAGTGGGAGGGCATCGGCACCAGGGCATCCGGCAGCGGGCCGGGGAATGGCAGCGCGGCCTGCCAGAGTTGCTCCAGCGCCCGTTCGGCAGAGAGTTGGCGGCGGTGCTTGTAGCGGTTGAACAGCTGATCCAGCGGGAAGGCATAGCTATGCGCGCAACAGATTCTGGAAAAGGCCGGGGGCCGGGCCAGGCAATTGCCGCATAACGGCGCGGCTTGCGCCGTCTCGCCGCCGGGCGCGGCACTCGGGCAGGGCAGGCCGCAGCGGCAGGCTGGCGCTGGCGCCGGCAGCAGTGTTGCGCGGCAGCTGTGGCACAGGCCGGATTGCACGCTGGCGCTGTGGCGGCAGAGCACGCAACTGCCGAGACGGAAAAGATCAATAATTGACCTCTTGTAAACTTTGCTTGCGTTCATGTGGTTGACAGCTCCTGGGTGAAAACCTAGCCTGCGCCAATGATAATTCGCCCGGAGATGCGAGCATGAACGCCGAAGCCCTCAATTTACCGACGACATTCGCCATGGCGCCTGTACGCCATGACTGGGCCCGTGAGGAGATCCAGGCGCTGTTCGATCTGCCCTTCAATGATCTGCTGTTCCGGGCGGCCACGGTGCATCGGCAATACTTCGATCCCAACGCCGTGCAGGTATCCACGCTGCTGTCGATCAAGACCGGCGCCTGCCCCGAGGATTGCAAATACTGTTCCCAATCCGGCCACCACAACACCGAGCTGGAAAAGGAAAAACTGCTGGAAGTGCAGAAAGTGGTAGCTGAAGCCCGCGAGGCAAAACAGAAAGGCGCCTCGCGTTTCTGCATGGGCGCCGCCTGGCGCAGCCCGCGTGCCAAGGACATGCCTTATGTGCTGGAGATGGTGCGCCAGGTGAAATCCCTGGGCATGGAAACCTGCATGACACTGGGCATGCTCGATCAGGAGCAGGCCGAGGCGCTGGCCGACGCCGGGCTGGATTACTACAACCACAACCTGGATACCTCGCCGGAGTATTACGGCAAGGTGATCACCACCCGCACCTATGACGACCGCCTGAACACCCTCGCCAATGTGCGCGATGCCGGCATGAAAATCTGCTGTGGCGGTATTGTCGGCATGGGCGAGGGGCGTCAGGATCGCGTTGGCCTGTTGCAACAACTGGCCAACCTGCCGCACCACCCGGAATCGGTGCCGATCAATATGCTGGTGAAGATCGAAGGCACGCCGCTGGCGAATGTGGATGATCTTGATCCGTTCGAGTTTGTGCGCACCATTGCCGTGGCACGCATCCTGATGCCGCAATCGTTTGTGCGCCTTTCTGCCGGGCGTCAGGAAATGAATGATCAGACACAAGCGCTGTGCTTCATGGCCGGTGCCAACTCGATCTTCTACGGCGAGCGCCTGCTGACCACCGACAACCCGGAAGCCGATCACGATCGCGAGCTGTTCCGACGCCTGGGCATTCACCCGCTTGAGTTGCTGGGCGATTATTCCGACGAGGCCGCCGAGGATGCCTTGCAGCGGCAGATCGCTGAGCAGGAAGCCGAGGAGCAGGGGCTGTTTTATGACGCCATGAGCCGGCGCCCGGCCAAGCCAGTACTCGACAAACGCGCCTGATGCGCGTGCACGAGTGCCTCGGCGTGAGCGCGCCACACGAGCACGCAAGATGAACCAGGCTTGTCCCTTCGATCTCGGTGCGGCATTGGCTGAACGCCAGCGCCAGCATCGTTATCGGCAGCGATTGAACACCGCCGCGCCTGCTGGCCGTGAAACGGTCATCGATGGTCGGCGTTATCTGAATTTCTGTTCCAACGATTACCTGGGGCTTGCCAACCACCCGGAAGTTATCGCGGCCTTGCAGGCTGCTGCCGCCGAGCTGGGTGTGGGCAGCGGCGCCTCGCATCTGGTGTGTGGCCACAGCCATTACCACCACGCGCTGGAAGAGCAGCTGGCGAAGGCAACCGGGCAGGCCCGTGCGCTGCTGTTTTCTACCGGTTTCATGGCCAATCTGGGTGCCATCGGCGCCTTGCTGGGCAAGGGTGATGCGGTGTTCCAGGATCGCCTTAATCATGCCTCGTTGATCGATGCCGGGCTGGCCAGCGGCGCGCGTTTTCGCCGCTATCTGCATAACGACGCCGGCAGTCTGGAAGCACAACTGGCGAAGGCTGATGCGCGCCGCAAGCTGGTGGTCACCGATGGCGTGTTCAGCATGGATGGCGATACCGCGCCGCTTGCCGCGCTGTGCGACGTGGCCGAACGGCACGGCGCCTGGGTAATGGTCGATGACGCACACGGCTTCGGTGTGCTCGGGCCGCAGGGCGCCGGCACCGCCGCCGCACAAGGCGTGGCCGGGCGGGTGCAGGTTCACATGGGCACGCTGGGCAAAGGGCTGGGCACCTTCGGTGCTTTTATTGCCGGCAGCGAAGCGCTGATCGAAACACTGATCCAGTTCGCCCGGCCTTATATTTACACCACCGCCATGCCGCCGGCGCTGGCCGCAGCCACGTTGCAGAGCCTGGCGATCATGCGTGCGGAAAGCTGGCGCCGGGACAAATTGCATCAACTGATTTCGCAGTTTCGCCATGGCGCGCAGGCGCAGGGCTTCGCACTGATGGATTCAGCAACACCGATCCAGCCGCTGTTGATCGGCGATGATGCCGCCGCCTTGCGCCTGAGCAATGCGCTGAAACAGCAGGGCGTGCTGGTGTCCGCGATTCGCCCGCCGACGGTGCCGGAAGGCACGGCGCGGTTGCGGGTCACGCTGTCGGCCGCGCACCAGCCGGAGGATGTTGCCCGCCTGCTGGCCGCGCTGGGCGACGCGCCGGGCGATACACCCGATTGATTGCAATCGACACGCAAAGGCGCTTTTTCGACACACAAAGACATTCTTCACGACACGCAAAGGCACTCGTCATGTCGGCACTGGTTCCATTTCACAACACCTACCGCAGCACCCGCGAAACGCCTGTTGGCGAGTTGGTGTTGCTACATGGCTGGGGCCTGCACTCGATCGTCTGGGACGACATCATGCCGGGCTTGCTGGCGCACTTTCAGGTCACGGTGATCGATTTGCCGGGTATGGGGCAAAGCCCGTTGCCGGCTGCGGATTACACACTGGATTTTCTGGTCGATCAGGTGGCCGCCGTCATGCCCGAGCGTGCGCATGTGATGGGCTGGTCACTGGGCGGGCTGGTGGCGCTGCAACTGGCATTGCGCCACCCGCAGCGTGTGCAGTCTCTGGTGACTACCGGCACCTCGCCGCGCTTCACGGCGGCGCCCGGCTGGCCCGCTGCCATGGCGCCCGAGGTGCTGGCAAAGTTTGCCGAGGTGCTGCGAGAGGACGAACACGGCACCCTGATCCGTTTCCTGGCTCTCAATTGCAAAGGCAGCACCACATTGCGCGACGATGTGCGCAAGCTGAAAGACATTCTCTACTTCTGCGGGCTGCCGGCCGGGCGGGCATTGCGCGGCGGGCTGGATATCTTGCGCGATACCGATTTGCGTGAGCAGCTTGCGCAATTGAAGGCGCCGCTGCTGATGTTGTTCGGTGAACACGATCATCTGGTGCCCGCCGCGGTGCAGGCCGATATTCGAGCGCTGCACCCTGATGCCACACTGGCGACCCTCAGCGAGCTGGCGCATGTGCCGTTTATTTCCGCCCCGGCGCTGTATCTGCAAGCGGTGACCGATTTTTACCGGGAGCACGGCATTGTCCGCTGAGCAAGCGCCACAGCAGCCGGTGGCGACGCGCCGTGCGGTAGCAGAAAGCTTCGGCCGGGCAGCACGCAGCTACGATGCCCATGCGCGGTTGCAACTGGCGGCAGCGCGCACCCTCAAAGGCATGCTGCCGGAAGATCTGGCGCCCGCCTGGGCCGTTGATCTTGGCGTCGGCACCGGGCCTGTTACCCGCGCCCTGTGCGAGCAACTGCCGAAAACGCGCTGGCTGGCGCTGGATATTGCCGAGCCGATGTTGCACGAAGGCGTGGCACGTGGCCGCTTTGTCGGGCAATGCCAGCCGGTATGCGCAGATGCCATGCAACTGCCGTTGGCCGCCGCCAGTGCCGGGCTGGTGTTTTCCTCGTTTGCCTTGCAGTGGTGCACGGCATTGCCGCCGCTGGCAGCGGAGATTGCACGGGTGATGGCGCCCGGTGGCGTGTTTGCCTTTTGCCTGCCGGTGGCGGGCACTTTGGCCGAGCTGCGGGAAAGCTGGGCCGCGGCGGACGATGCGCCCCATGTGAACCGGTTTCAGCGCAGCGACGACTGGCTGGCGGCGTTACAGGCGGCCGGCCTGCAGGTCGACACGGCGCACACGCATCAGGTGCGCGAGCATTACCCGGATGTGCGCGCCATCGCCACCATGCTGCGTGCTACCGGCGCCGGGCATGTGGTGCGGGCAGCGCCGGCCGGGCTGACCGGGCGCCGCCGCTATGCCGCGTTCCAGTCTGCTTATGAGCAGTTGCGCACCTCTCAGGGCCTGCCGCTGAGTTGGCAGGTCCTTTACGCCGTGCTGCGCAAACCGGCCTGACGGCACATCGCGAGGCATGAACCCATGACATCTCTCTTGAGCGGCCATTATTTTCTTACCGGCACCGACACCGATGCCGGCAAGACCTGGGTGGCCTGTGCGCTGCTGCGGCAAGCGCGTGCAGCGGGGCTTTCCACACTAGGCCTGAAACCCGTGGCGGCTGGCGCGGAGCAGGTGGCCGGCGAGTGGTGCAACGAGGACGCGCAGCAACTGATGGCAGCATCTTCCGTGCAACTGCCCTACGAACAGGTCAACCCGATCCTGCTGCGCGAACCGATGGCGCCGCATCTGGCCGCACGGCGGGAGCAGCGCACCCTGGCCGCCACGCGCATTGCAGGTTATGTGCGCGGGGCGATGGCGGCGAAGCCGGATTTGCTGCTGGTGGAAGGCGCGGGCGGCTGGCGGGTGCCGCTGAATGATCGCGAAACAATGGCCGATCTTGCAGTGGCGTTGCAACTGCCGGTGATCCTGGTGGTGGGGATGAGACTGGGTTGCCTGAATCACGCCCTGCTCACCGCCGAGGCGATCATGCGTGACGGCCTGCCGCTGGCAGGCTGGGTGGCCAACACCGTGCCCGGCACGGCGATGGCGGCCGAGGCCGACAATATTGCCACGCTGGAGCAGTGGCTGCCGGCGCCGCGTATCCGGGTGTGATACACGGCACCGCTCGAGGGTTGCGTCAGGCGGTTGCGCGGGCGCTATCGGTCGCCGTGCCGGAGCGCTCTGCCAGCCAGTCTGCCACCGCCGGCCAGATGGCTCGGGCCGCCTGGCTGCCGCCCAGAATGCCGGTGTGCCCGCCGGGCACTTCGATCAGCGAAACATCCTTGCTGCTGACCAGCTGCTGAATCGGCGCCGTGCAAGCGCGTGTCACGATCATGTCCTGGCGCCCGCTGACCAGCAGCGTGTTCGCCGTCACGGCAGAGAAACGGGCATCGCAACCGGCGATGGGCAACTGGCCGGTCGGCAGTACATTGTCGGTCCACAGGTACTGGATGATGTCCTGCATCACCGCGCCGGGATAGGCCACCATATCGTCCAGAAACGCACTGTTGGTGGCATGGTTGCTGACAAATTCATGGTCGCGCAGGTTGGCGATCAGCTCTATGTAGCTGCGCGCGCTGGCCACCGGCGAGGTCAGCTTGAAGGCGAGGCTGTTGGCCCAGCCGGGTGAGCGCCAGCGGCCCGGTTTGCTCTGGTGCACCTGCCAGCCGGCACGCTGCTCAAGCCAGCCCATGGCGGCCGCCAGGCGCTGATACTGCACGCCGAGCGCGCCGTTGGCGTGGTAATCACAGGGGGCGCCGATCAGCGCCAGATTGACGATATCTTTGTCATCGCTGAGCGCCGTGTGGCACAGGCTGAACAGCCCGCCGAAGCTCCAGCCGTGCAGTGACAGTTTTTGTTCGCCGCTGTGCTCGCGCACTTTGCTCAGCATCTGCGGCAACAGCTCGCTTATGTAAGTGCCAAGATTCCAGTGATCGTGCGCACGGGTCGGCCGGCCCCAATCCACCAGATACAGCTCGAAGCCGCGTGCCCGCAGATAGCGTACCAGGCTGCGCTCGGGGAACAGATCATAGATCAGCATGTTGACCGCCAGCGGTGCCACCAGCACCAGTGGGATGGCATGGCGATCCCGGGCGACGTCGAGCGGCTCGCCATCGACGTCGATCTGGCCGGCTGGCAGCGGCGGGTAATAGCGTAGCTGCGCGATGTCATGCTGATGGATCACCTGGAAAGGTGTTTGCCCGGCACGCATCACGGCCGGATCACGGCGCAGCCAGGCGCGGGCGTTGCTGGCGGCCTGAGTCAGTTGGCGGGGGCGAGGTAGCGACGGCAAACGCATCGGTGGGCTCCGGGAAACCTGAAGGTGGAGCGGCAGTCTAGGCGGTTGCCGGCATTTGTCACTGACCGGCGAGGCGGATGGCGCAGCGGTTTGGCAAAACCGTTGGAGCGATGGCGCTATTTTACTGATGGAAACGGTTTCGACATTCGCACGGTCGTGCGCTGGTGAAAACAGGAGCGCACGATGGCCCGCATACCCGGCTTTCGCATGGGCTTCAGCGGCGCGCTATCGGATGCGGCTGGCCAGCAAGCGCATGATGTGCTCGCTGCCGGTTGTCAGATAAGCGGCGGTGCTCGCCATTGCCGTCGGTAGCGGCACTGACCCAGGGAGAACACTGAACCAGACATCAAACGGTGAGCCGGGCGGCGGTGCCGTGGCAGGCACCGAGCCGGCCAGTGCAATGACAGGCACACCGGAATGGCGTGCGCGCTGGGCCACGCCGTTGGGCGCCTTGCCGTGGCCGGTTTGCGCATCGATGCGGCCCTCGCCGGTGATCAGCAGATCGGCATGTTCGAGATAACGATCAAGGCCGATCGCGTCGAGCAGCAGCGCGATACAGGATTCAGGTTGTGCACCCGGCACGCTCATTAGCGCAAAGCCGATCCCGCCAGCCGGTGGTGTCTTCACCGCCATCGGCAATCGGCAGGCAATACAGTGTCGCATCGGGATAGACGCGGTTTACGCAGCGGCGATGGCGTGCGCAACATCGTGCTCACAGGCGCTTTCCTTGAAGGAATCCGGCGCGATGACAATCTGCATGGCGCGTCCTCTGATGAAGAGCTAATGACGCTAAAGGCGAAAGGGGTGGGCATAAAGGGCATCTGCAAGCGCGCCTTTGTGAGGCCGGCTGCGTTGTACGGTCATGTTACGAGCCAGTACCGATACCCTGAATGCCATGAACTGTTGGCCGTTTGAAGCGGCGCGTTGAGCGCGAGAGGCAAGGCAGCCACGGCGCATCCGAGCGCTGTGGGCGGAAGCTGAATTGCGCAGCGCCTCTCGGGCGGGTGGCATCATAGCGGTTGCCGTGAATGTTTTTACGGTTCGGGTGCGCAAATCCGATACCGGGCACGACGTTGGAAACCGGGAGCGTCTGATGGATATCGCAGCCGGAATCCGCTGGGCGGCGGCATGCGTGATGGCACGTATCCGAAAGATAGAGCGCATCAGCGGGGCTTTTGCTAGATTGCCGGCTGAGTCTCGCCTCTTGGCCACCCCTTTGGAAACCGGTTGATGAAAACTTCCCGAATAACTTCCGCCGCATTACTGGCTACGACCGCGCTGCTGAGCGCCTGTGCGCAATTGCCGACAGGCGGCAGTTCTGCGCCGCTCGCCTTGGGCGATACCGCACGCGGCGAATTGACCAGCAACAGCCCCGTGAATCTGAAAGACGGCAGCCGTTACCAGACGTTTCGCCTGACGCTGGCGGCGGACGAGGTGGTGCGCCTCACGCTCGCCGGTGCCTTGCAGGGCGAGCTGTCGTTGCATGGCCCGGCGGGCGACTTTATCGGCAGCAGCCTTGGCCGCCCCGGATACGGCTATCGCAGCGATGAAGTAGTGCTGACGCGCCGGGCCGATGAGGCGGGCACCTATGTGCTGGCGGTCAGTGGTGGTGACAGCGACGCCTTCGGCCCGTTTCGCGTTTCGGCGATGAAAGTCGAAACGCGTCAAGGCGGCGCCGTTGTGCCCGGAGACGAAATTACCGGCTGGCTTGATGGTGCCACGAACCGCTATACCCTCACGGTGGAAGATGCGGGGCTTTTCCACATTGCGCAGCGCTCGCACGAGCTGGATGCCTACCTGAAACTGGCGGGCGACGGTATCCAGACGCAGGACGATGACAGTGGCGGCGGGCTGGACGCACGCATTTCCACGGTGCTCTCGCCCGGCGAATACAGCATCGAAACAGGCTGGGCGCAGACACAGGCCAGCGGCAGCTACACCCTGTCGGTGCAGCGCCTGCCGTTGCCCACCGACGACGCGTTGCAGTTGGGCGGCGAACTACTGTCCGGCGCCCCCGTCACCGGCTGGGCCGCAGGTGCGCCGCTGGATTATCAACTTGCGGTAACGCAGTTGTCGTCAGTGGTGATCGACATGCGCTCGGCGCAGATCGACAGCTATCTGGAGCTGAGCGGCGCCGGCATCTTTTTCATGGATGACGACAGCGGCCCAGGCGGGCGCGGGCTGGATGCACGCATCGAAGCGCTGCTGCCGCCAGGTGAATACCAGCTGCAGGCAGCGGATATCGGCGGCGAAGGCGGCTTGTTCACACTGCTGGCACAAGTGACGCCGGTGAATCTGCCGCAGCGTTTGCGCGGCTTGCCGGTGTTGCGCGACGGCAGCCGCCACGAAGCCAACCTGGCACAAGGGCAGCGGGACGAATACCGCCTGGTGATTGCCCACGCCGGGCGTTACCAGCTGGATATGCAGTCCCAGGCGCTGGATGCCGCCCTGACGCTTTACAGCGCAGACATGGGCGCTGCCGATGACGACAGCGGCGGCGGCCTGGATGCACGGCTGGACCTGACGCTGGAGGCCGGTGAATATCTGCTGGTGGCACAGAGTTACGACGATACCGGGGCTGGCAGCTACAGCCTGAATATCCAGCGGCGCTGACTCTCGGCACTCGCTCCGGGCACTCACTCGCGGTACTGACGCTCGGCGCTGGCTCTCGGTACTGACCCTCGGCACTGGCCGGCTGCGCTGACCGGCGACGATAAGGCGTGGCGGCTATGTCGATGTCCGTGGAAGCATTCTCGCTATCCGAGAAAGCACCAATGGGTTGTCCAAAATGCCGGTCTTTTTTACTCCCCTCTCCCCTCGTGGGAGAGGGGTCGGGGGAGAGGGGGCGACGAACATGCAGTTGTTACGATGCCCGCTACATGTTGCGCTACTTTCACTTATTTTCAGTAGAAATTTCCATAAAAACTCCACAGCCAAAAAATACCGAGCGCTAGCCAGTTTCGTTCCAAATAAAGTGCCGAGTATATATTCTTGCCATAATCCCCCCTCTCCCCAACCCCTCTCCCACAAGGGGAGAGGGGCTAAGAAAACTTCAGTATTGATTTCTTTGGAGGCATTTTCGATATCCGTGAAAGCACCTACGGGGTTGTCCAAAATACCGCTCTCTTTAGTCTCTCTCTCGTGGGACAAGCGAAGCGCAGAACAGCCGCAGGTAGGCCCGAAGGGCAAGCGAATCAGCTTTTCGCTCCCCTCTCCGTTTGTCCCACAAGGGGAGAGCAGCTGTCTTTCATCCCGCCATCGGCAGATCGCGTTGTGATGCATGAACGCTATCAGCCCCGACCATCGCCCGGCAAAACGTTAACGCAAGCACGATTGCGGTGTGTCAGAACGTTGCCGAACCGCCGTGCAAGCCCACGTAAACCCCGCCGCTGATCACCAGCACCATGCAAATGACGCCCAGGCACAGCATCACCATGCCGGCCCGAGAGGCACGTTTGACGTAGCCGATATTCAGCAGAAGCAAGCCGATGGCAGCGAGCACCAGAATCTGACTTGTGGAAACAGACATGCGCACTCCGGATTCGATGGCAATGTGTTCATGGTAGCGGTTGTGAAGGGATTATGTAGCGCAGAGCAAAACGGCGCGGAGCGGAACAGGGTTAGGCAGGGCAACGCAGCCGCAGCGTTGCATTTTGCTTTATTGCGACGGCGGATATGCCGGTTTTTGGTTCCGGCCAGGCGATGAGACGCGCGGGCAGCTGGCGAAAGATCGGGAAACGAGACGTCAGAAAATGCGAGTCTGATAGACAAGCCGGCGATTAAACAAGCGGGTGAGAGGCAAGCGAGTGGCAGACAAACGGTTAGAGTCGAGCGATTGGAAGGTTAAGAAGTCGAGAGACTCGCTATCAGTAAATACCTGCATCCAGGCCCGCTGCCAGTGCCAGGCCAAGAGCTTCACATTGCGTCACAAAATCGTCCTGCCAATCGCCCCGGCAGATCAGCACCTCTTGTACCATACGCCAGCGCAGCCCGGTCAGGATGCTCTCCAGTGCGCGCCGGGTGCCGGTGCCATCGTGGCCGGCGCGGATGAAAACGCCGCAGGGCAGGCCCTGTTTTTCTTCCAGCACGGCGTAGTAAGTGCGGTCGAAAAAATCCTTCAGCGCGCCACTCATGTAGCCGAGATTTTCCGTGGTGCCGAGGATAATGCCATCAGCGCTGAGCACGTCTTCCGGGCCGGCTTCCAGCGGCGGCACCCAGCGACTGGTCACGTCGGCTTCCAGATCGGGGTGGCGGCTGCCGTGCAAAACAGCCTCGACCAGACGGCGGGTATTTTCGGATGGCGCATGAGCGACGATCAGTAGTGTTTTTTCGGCCATGGCTACCTCCTGCCCGTCGCGTCTTCGGGGTGTTGCAACGCATCAATGATCGGGCAGTGCGGCCGGTCATCGCCGTGGCAACTACGCGCCAGGTGCGAAAGCGTGGCCACCATTTCCTGCATCTGCCGGATACGCTGGTTCATGTTTTCGATATGCTGCTCGGCAATATGTTTCACATCGGCGCTGGCGCGATCCTGATCGCGCCACAGGCTCAACAGCTCCGTCAGTTGCGCCATGGAGAAACCCAGGTCACGGCCACGCCGGATGAAGTGCAGCCTGTTCAGATCGTCATCGGTGTAATGCCGGTAACCGGAGGGCGAGCGTGCTGGCGCCGGCAGCAGGCCGATGGATTCGTAATAGCGAATCATCTTTGCCGAAATGCCGGTCGCTGTTGCCGCTGCGCCGATGTTCATATGTGCGCCTCCTGCAGGGCGGGTTTCAATATCTGTTTCGAGGCCCGCTTCTAAACCCGTTTCAAAAAAACCGACTCAATGGCCCGGCGTGAAGCGCCGCAGCCGCAAAGCATTGGTGAGCACGAAAACACTCGACATGGCCATCGCGCCGGCGGCAAACATCGGCGATAGCAACAAGCCGAAGGCCGGGTACAGCACGCCGGCTGCCACCGGGATCAGGGCGCCGTTATAGGCAAACGCCCAGAACAGGTTCTGGCGAATATTGCGCAGTGTAGCGTGCGACAGCTCCACCGCTCGGGTAACGCCGAGCACGTCGCCGGACATCAGCACGGCGTCAGCGCTTTCAATGGCCACGTCAGTGCCGGTGCCGATGGCAATGCCTACATCGGCTTCCACCAGCGCGGGCGCATCGTTGATGCCGTCGCCGACAAATGCAACACGGCGGCCGCCCTCGCGCAGCGTTTCGATCACGGCCACCTTGCCATCCGGCAATACTTCGGCAAACATGCGATCAATGCCTGCCTCGCGGGCGATGGCTTCGGCGGTGCGGCGGTTGTCGCCGGTAATCATCACCACCTCGATTTGCCGTGCATGCAGCGCCCGGATGGTTTCCGCGGCGCCGGGCTTGAGCGTATCCGCCACCGCCAGCACGGCAATCAGCTGATCGTCGAGGGCTGCGAACAGCGGTGATTTGCCGGCTCCGGCCAGGGTGTCGGCCCGCTCACGAAACGGCGCGGTATCAATCCCCGCCTCTGCCATCAGGCGGGCATTGCCCACTCGCACCTGGCGACCTTCCACCTCTGCGCTGACACCGAAGCCGGCGCGGGCCTGGAAATCACTGGCGGGCGGCAGGGTCTGGCCCGCTGCTGTTGCGGCCTCGACCAGCGCACGGGCACTGGGATGCTCCGACGCCTGCTCGGCGGCGGCGATCAGGCGCAGTGCGCTGTCGCGATCAACGCCCTCGGCCGGCTCCAGATCGGTCAGTTGCGGGCGGCCCACTGTGAGAGTGCCGGTCTTGTCGAAGGCGATCACCTGCGTCTCGCGCAGCGCCTGCAATGCCTCGCCGTGGCGGAACAGAATGCCCATGCTGGCGGCGCGGCCGGTGGCCACCATGATCGATGTCGGCGTCGCCAGGCCCATGGCACAAGGGCAGGCGATGATCAGCACTGCCACGGCATTGACCAGCGCCATCGCCAGCGTCGGCGGCGGGCCGAACACCAGCCACACCAGAAAGGTGGCCAGCGCGATACCGATGACCGCAGGCACGAACCAGAGGGTGACTTTATCCACCAGCGCCTGGATCGGCAGCCGTGCGCCCTGCGCGTTTTCCACCATCTGGATGATCTGCGCCAGCACCGTGTCGCTGCCCACACGGGTGGCGCGGTAGGTCAGCGTGCCGCTGGTATTGAGCGTGCCGCCGATCACCTCGTCGCCGGTTTCGCGCACCACTGGCTCGGATTCACCGCTGAGCATGGATTCATCAATGTGCGAGCGCCCGTCGATCACTTCGCCGTCCACGGCAATTTTTTCGCCGGGGCGCACCACCAGTTCGTCGCCGACGTCGATCTCGGCGATGGGCACGTCATGCAGCGCGCCATCGCGGCGCACCCGCGCCACTCGCGGTTGCAGGCCGACCAGATGCCGGATCGCATCACTGGTGCGGCCGCGTGCGCGGGCTTCCAGATAGCGCCCCAACAGGATCAGCGTGACGATCACGGCAGCGGCCTCGAAGTAGACGTTATCGGTGCCACGGGGCAGCCAGTGCGGCACAAAGGTGGCCACCACGGAATAGCCCCACGCTGCCGTGGTGCCGACCACCACCAGCGAGTTCATGTCGGGTGCCAGCCGCCACAGCGCCGGCACGCCCTGTGTGAAGAAGCGCCGCCCCGGGCCGATCAGCACCAGTGTGGTGAGCACAAACTGGATCAGGTTGTTGGTGTCATGGCCCAGTTTCAGCATCAGCCAGATATGAAACGGCGGGAACAGATGGCTGCCCATTTCCATGATGAACACGGGCAGCGTCAGCACCAGGGCCAGCCAGAAATCACGGTTCAGGTTGCGCGCCTCCTGCTCGCGGCGGGCTTCCCGATCCGGGCCATCCGCCGAGGGCAGGCTGGCCTGATAGCCGGCCTCGCGCACCGCATCGCGTAGCAGCGAGGGGGCGGTGCCTTCGAGCACCGTGATGCTGGCCTGTTCGCTGGCCAGGTTGACGCTCGCCGACAGGACGCCGGGCACTGCCGCCAGCGCCTTTTGCACACGGGCGGTGCAGGAGGCGCAGGTCATCTTGTCGATATTCAGGGTGAGCTGCTGGGTTTGCACCAGATAGCCGGCGCTTTTTACCGCCGTCACCAGCGTCTCGGCCGGCAGCGCGGCATTGCCGGCCACTTCGGCAGTTTCAGTGGCGAGATTGACCTGCGCACTTTGCACACCCGGCACGTTCTGGAGCGCGCCCTCGATGCGGCCGACACAGGATGCGCAGTGCATACCTTCGATATGCAGGCGCAGCGTGCGAGGCGACGTATCATCGCGGGGTTGATCGGGCATGGTGGCGTCTCCGTTGTAAGGCAGGTGCAGGCTGACATGATTGACCTTCCCATCATGGTAAGGTCAATGCTGGCTGGCGTCATCGTTGATGGCAGTCGTTGTCGATCAGCGTGCAGGGATTAGCCTGGAGTGATCGACGTAATGCACAGAAAAAATGTACAGAATGCACAAAGCAGCGGTCAGAAAGTATCGTTCGGAAAGTATCGGTCAGAACGCACTGGCCAGAACACAATGAACAGAAAGCAGCGACCGGAAAGCGGCCACTGATAAATTGCTACGCGAGGCACAGCATGAGCTTTTCTCAATTATCACGCAGATTGATATTGCGCTGGCTGCTGGCCGGCGTGTTGGTGGGTGGTACGCCGATGCTGGCCATGGGCGCCGAGGCGGCCTTGTCTGGCGCGGCGCTGCCGGAAGCGAGCGTGTCGAAAGGGGCACCGCCAGGCTCGGCCCGTGCGGAAGCGGCGCTATCCGAAGCGGCCCTGCCTGAAGCGGCCCTACCTGAAGTGACCGTATGGCGCAGCCCCAGCTGCGGGTGTTGTGGTGACTGGATTGCGCATATGCGCGCGGCCGGCTTCAGCGTGCGCGATGTCGTGCAGCCTGCCATGCATCAGGTCAAGACGCGGCTGGGCGTGCCGGCGCGTTATGCCTCCTGCCACACCGCTACGGTCGGGCAATATCTGCTTGAGGGCCATGTGCCGGCGAGCGATGTGAAACGCCTGCTGGCCGAGGCACCCGAAGGGCGAGGGCTGCTGGTGCCGGGGATGCCGATCGGTTCGCCCGGCATGGAAGTGCCGGGGCGCGCCAACGATGCCTATGACGTGTTGTTGCTGGATGACACCGGCGGGGTGTCGGTGTTTTCCAGCCACTAACCAGCTGCTAGCCAGCCACTAACGGCCGGCCACTGGTTAACAGGGTTATCAGACGCCGGGGCACCGTGGCACGCCCCGGTGTTTGCCGTTCAATGCGCCGGCTGCACGTCGAATTCGATCGTCCAGGTTTGCGCGCTGCTGTTGTCGCTGATATCGGCGTACTGGATATTGGTGACGTGGAGGCGGGCATAGCTGTCACCGGTGCCGGAGCGGATCATGCCACCGTTTTCGGGATTGGCGGCCAGCATGTGGCCCGCGGCGTCTGGCCCGAGCACTGCCTGCGCATCGGCCGCCTGCGAGTAGTAGGTGTACCAGCCGAAATCCAGCGGTGCCGGATGGCTGCCACGGTAGGCCGCGTTCAGGCGTGATTGTGTGCCGTCGCTGACCCAGGCATGAGCGTTGGCCGGTGTGGCCATATCGGCGGCGGTCAGGTCGGCCAGTGTGGCGGCGGGGCTGCTGTTGAGAAACGCACTGGCAATGGGCTGGCCTTCGCTGTCGTAAAAGCCGGCGGGGGTCTTGCCCAGGTAACCGGCTACCGTGCCGTCGCCGGATTCGCCGCCATTGAGCTTGATGTTGTAGCGGTTGAACGCGATCTGCCAGTTGCTGGCGTTCGGTGCATCCACCACCGTCTGGTTGACGAGATCGTAATGAATCCACTCGCCGCCGGAGGCATTGATGGTCTCCTGTTGCACGCTGGCGCCATCGGTGCGCTCGATCCAGCGCAGGGAAGGGTAGCCGGAAGCAGTGCCGGAGGGGCCGCCGTAATAGCCGGTAATCTGCACTGCGAACACTCGCGTGCTGCCGTTGCTCTCGTTGCTCTCGTTGCTGGCATCAGTGCTGTCCGTGGTGATGAGAAACACCCGGTAATTGGGAAACAACTGGTGCCCGCCGCCGATGCCATATTCAAACGCGGCGGCCTGAATGCCGTTGTCGCCGACAAACACGCCGCTGGTGCCATCGGCAACATAGAGGTTTGCCGGAATGGTGGTGCCATCGCCATCTGTCAGGCCACTTTGCCAGTCTTGCAGCGCGCTCCAGCTGTAGTCGAACGGGCCGGCAAAGGCGCCGCCCTGGCCGGCGGCATGGGTGGTGCCGCTATTCGTCCAGAACGTCGCGCTGCGGCCACCGCTACGCACTCGTACATCCCAGCCGGTGCCGGTGCAGTCGTCAACTTGTGTATTGGTATCGAAATCAAAGCAAAGCTGGCCGCCATTGCCGGGCAACTGGAACGTCCAACTGGCGGTGTCGGTAAAGGCGGTGTCATCCGTGGGCGGGCCGTCGTTGTTGCCGCCGCGATGGCTGCTGCTACTGCCGCCGCAAGCCGCGAGGCCAGCGGCGAGCAACAGCAGGGCGCCGTATTGCAGCAGTGTGTTGCGAGCGGTTGTGCTGCGAGAGAAGGTGCGGTCCGTCATGGTTCGAGTCTCCACTGTGGCAAGGGGTAAAGGGGCAAGGGGTAAAAAAGCGACAAGGGGTAAAAAGGCGCGTTGCGGCAGCGCGAGAAAAACAGGCGCGGCCCAGCGCCCAGGTGTGACCTGCTGCGCCCGGGCGCACAGTGCTGTGCGCGGCGCTCCCGGCGCCGGAGACGGTGGCGTGCCAGGGCATCAACGGCCCCATTGGTAACGCACACCGAGATAGCCGAAGCGGCCGGAGAGCGGGCCGAAATCAGTGCTGTCGCTGAAATCCCGTTGCTTGTCGAACAGGTTGTCGATACCGGCGAACACGCGGAGCAGCGGCGTGATGTCCTGATTGATGGCGAGATCCATGGTGGCCCAGGCGGATGACCAGGTACGGTCTTCGGTGCTCACCAGCTCGCGGCTCTGGTAGCGGCCGCGCAGCGAGATCGAGGTGGTTTCCGAGGGCAGCGTCCAATCCAGCGACAACAGCGCAATATGCGCCGGGCGGCGCGTCAGGCTCTCCCCGGTGTCGCGGTTTTCAGTGTCAGTCCAGGTGTAGGCCAGGCGCGTGCGGGTGCGCGGGCCAAGTTGCAGGGTGAGGCTGCTTTCCAGCCCCAGTGTCTGGGCGCTGGCGATGTTGTCGTAACTGTATTCGGTGATGCCGCCCACCGTGCTGCCGTTTTCTTCATCAATCTGGATCAGATCACGCACGCGGTTGTAGAAGGCATTGATATCCAGCGTGATGCGATCGCTTTGCAAGGTGCTGCCCAGCTGCCAGCTGGTGGAGGATTCCGGCTCAAGGGCCGGGTTGCCGACCACGCGATAGCCCAGGTTGCTGTGATCGAAGCGGAAATAACGCTCCTTGAGATTGGGCACCCGATAGCCTTGCCCCACGCTGGTGCGCAACGTGCCGCGCCAGCGCCGGCCATCCAGATAATCATGGCGCAGGGCAATTTTCGGCGCTGTGTGGCCGCCGAAATCCGAATCGTCCTGATAGCGCACCCCGAGGACGATTTCGGTGGCCTCGGTGAGCAGAATGTCGTTCTGCACGAACAGTTCGCGGCTGTTGCGCGTGACGCGATCACCATCCAGCTCGGAGCTGCCGTTCACACTTTGCTGCAATTCCTCCTCGTGCAGATCGGCGCCGATCTGCCACAGCTGGCGACGCCACAGCGGCAGGTCCAGCTGCGTGCTCAGGTGCGAGGTATCCAGGGCGGCGCGGCGATCAGCGGTGGCGACAGTATTGGAGCGCGTCACCGAGTGGCTGTCGTATTGCTCCGCCAGCCCCTTGATCTGCCAGGCCAGGCCGCTCTCATAGCGCCATTCCGCGCCACCGGTGAGGCGGTCACGTTCAATCTGTTCAAGTTTGCGTTGTGGCACCAGATTCGGCGGCGCCAGCAACGTGAAGCGTTGCTCGGCATCTTCCCGGTAACGGTTGCCATCGAGCCACACTCGCTTGCCGCTGCCGGGTTGCCAGCCGAGATAGCCGCTGAGCTGATCGCGCAGCACCGCATCGCCTTGCTGGCGCCAGGCATCCGGGTCGAGGGTGAAGCCGTCGCCATCCTGGCGGTCTGCGCCCAGCCGCAGCCGCCATGTTTCCGAGCCGCCCTCGACAATGGCCTGGCCGTGCTGGCGGCTGAGATCTAGCGTGCGGCCAGACGGGTTTTGCCGGCCGTAGCTGCCACCGTCCAGCGTTACCTGCCCGGCAAAGCCCGGTGCCGGCCGGCGCGTAATGACGTTGATGACTCCGCCCATGGCGGCACTGCCGTGTTGTGCCGAAGCGGCGCCCTTGATGACCTCGATACGCTCCACATCGGCCAGCGCATACTGGCTCAGATCCACGGTGGAACCGGTACTGGCGGTGATCGGCAGGCCGTCGATAAGCACCAGCACCTGCTCGCTGGAGAGCCCCTGCAACGACACCTCGAACCCGGATTTGCCGTGGATTTCGCGCAATTGCAGGCCGGGAATATTTTCCAGCGCCTCTTTCAGGCTGCGTGCGTGGGTGCGCTCGATCTCGTCGCGGGTGACCAGCTCGGTGCGGATCGGGGTGTCGTCCAGGGTTTTGTCAGTGCGTGTGGCGGTGACCACCACCGGGGACAGCAGCTGGCTCGCGGGTGTGGACACTGCCAGCCCGAGCAGCAGCAGGGCACAGCCATGGCGCACGGGGCGATGCAGGGGAGGGTGGAAGCGCATGAGCAGAGTCCGTTTTTCCAAGTTTTGCGAATGATAATGATTACCAGTTATAAATGGAAATGGTTTTCATTCGTTGGTGCGAACGTCATGCTTGCGCGGCAGTTGAGCAGTGGATACGGCCCGGAAACAGCCGCGCCGACTCGGCATCACCTGGGCGGCGCGTTATCATGGCGCCTGTTTTACGCTGCCTTACTCTTCAGGAGCCACTCGTGAACGACAATCAGCGCCAGCAGCATCTCATCACCTACCGCCGCAAGGCCATGTGGATCATGGTGGCGATCAGCCTCGGGGTCGCGCTGCTGCTCGGTGGGTTGCGCTACGGCGATGTGTCGTTGGCCGATACCACGTTGAGGCACCTGACAACGCTGATGCTGGCCACCGGCACGGCGGCAGTGGTGTTCATGGCGATGCTGGCATATGTGGTGCGCGGCGCCGTGTGGGCGGTGCTGTTACTGGTCGGCTCGCTGCTGGTGCCGATGGTGGGGCTGGTGGGTATCTGCTTGATCAACTATCAGGCGAGTGTACGGTTGCGCCAGCTGCGTGAGCAGGCCCAGGCGCAGGCAGCCTCGGAGTGACGCGGGCACCGCCCGGCACCGGTTTTTTTGGCAGGGCGGGCATAGCCGAGCGCTCACGCTGCGGCACAGTCGCGGCCGGCTAAAAGGCTATAACTATAAATAGCCCAGCGGTACGGCGGTGGAATCCACTACCTTGCGCATCACAAAGCTGGATTGCACGCCGCTGACGCCTTCGATGCGAGTAATCTTGTTGAGCAGAAACTGCTGGTAGCGCTCCATGTCCGGCACCATCACCTTGAGTACATAGTCGGCGGCCTGGCCGGTAATCAGGTAACACCATTGCACTTCTTCATAGCTCGCCACAGTGCGCTCGAAGTTTTCCAGGCGCTCTGGCGTGTGGCGATCCATGCTGATCTGGATCAGCGCGGTCATGTCCAGCCCCAGCGCCCGTGGCTCAAGCAGCGCAGTACGGGCGCGGATAATCCCGGCCTCCTCCAGTTTCTGTACCCGCCGCGAACAGGGCGAGGCAGACAGGCCCACTTCTTCCGCCAGCTGCTGGTTGCTCAGGCCGCCATCACGCTGCAAGGCGGCGAGAATACGCTGGTCGAAGCGATCCAGTTTCACATAATTGTCTTTCATGGCAATAAATCACCGAAATAGATGGGTTGATAGCAATTTATCACCGAATCAATGCCAAATCACCCGAGATTAGCACGCACATTGCGGGCGCAGACGCCTAGACTGTTCCTTGTCGACACGAGCCCCCGGCCACAAGCCCAGGGCATTGTGTCGCCACCCGCCCTATCCGGGCAGCCGCCAGCGCCACAAGCGCCACGGCAGACCGACACAGGCAGGGCGTATCGCCCTGTGGCAGACGGGCCCCTGGCCCGTTTGGTTTTTCAAGGCCCGGCAAGCAGGCCCAGCAAGCAGACATAGCACCAGCGGAGACAACAGATCATGGCATTCGACCACCGCAAATACCGCCCTTTTACACCCATCGCCCGGCCCCAGCGGCGCTGGCCGGACAAGGTCATCGAGCGTGCGCCGAACTGGTGCGCGGTTGATCTGCGCGACGGGAACCAGGCGCTGGTGAAGCCGATGACCGTGGCGCAGAAAACGCGCCTGTTCCTGCTGCTGGTGAAAGTGGGCTTCAAGGAAATCGAAGTGGGTTTTCCCGCCGCCTCGCAGCCTGACTTCGATTTCGTGCGCAAGCTGATCGAAGAAGATCTGGTGCCGGAAGATGTCACCATTCAGGTGCTCACTCAGGCTCGTGAAGAGTTGATTGCGCGCACCTATGAAGCACTCAAGGGCGCACGCCGCGCGGTGGTGCATGTGTACAACTCCACTTCGCGTGTGCAACGGGAGAAGGTGTTTCGCATGGATGTTGCCGGCATCCGCGAGATTGCCGTCAACGGAGCGCGATCGGTGGCGCGTCACGCTGCACAGGCGCCGGAGACCGAGTGGATATTCCAGTATTCGCCCGAGAGTTTCACCGGCACCGAACTCGAGGTGGCGGCCGAGGTCGTGAACGCGGTGATCGATGTGTGGCAGCCGCATAAAGGCCAGCCGGTCATCATCAATCTGCCGGCCACCGTGGAGGTGAGCACGCCGAACGTGTACGCCGATATGGTCGAGTGGATGAACGACAACTTGCATCATCGGGAGCACATCCAGATTTCCCTGCACACCCACAACGACCGTGGCTGCGGTGTGGCCGCTGCCGAGCTGGGCGTGATGGCCGGGGCGGATCGTGTGGAAGGCACCCTGATGGGCAACGGCGAGCGCACCGGCAACATGGATATCGTCACCATGGCGATGAACCTGTACAGCCAGGGCGTTGATCCGATGCTGGATTTTTCCAATATCCGCGAGATTGCGGAGACAGTGGAATCGGTGACGGAAATCAGCACCCACCCGCGGCATCCTTACGCGGGTGAGCTGGTGTTCACGGCCTTTTCGGGCAGCCACCAGGATGCCATCCGCAAATGCCTGAGCACTTATCAGGAAGGCGATGTCTGGGAGATAGCCTATCTGCCCATCGACCCGCGTGATCTGGGCCGCCGCTACGAAGAAGTCGTGCGCATCAATTCGCAATCCGGCAAGGGCGGTGTGCTGCATGTGCTGGAGCGTGATTTCGGCATAACCTTGCCGCGCTGGCTGCAAATCGAGTTTTCCCGCGTGGTGCAGGAGCAGGCGGAAGAGCAGGAAGGCGAGGTGAACGGCGAGCAGATTCATGCGCTGTTCAACAAGCATTATCTGGCCACGCCGGCAGGCTGGCAGCTGCACGCCTATGAGCTGAATCGCGAGCGCGATGTGGTGGATGCCCGCATCAGCATCGGCGGTGATGGCGACGACACCACGGTGCTGGCTGCCGAGGGCCGTGGGGGTGTCGAGGCATTGGTGGAAGCCATCAAACGCTGCACGGGACAAGATATTGCCGTGGAAGGCTTCGACGAATTCGCGCTGAACGAAGGCACCGATGCCAGCGCCATGGCGTGTGTGCGGGTGCGGGTCGGCGATGAGTTCAGCAGTGCCGCAGCCATGGCCGACGATACCACCTCGGCTGCTTTGCAGGCAGTGCTGTCGGCCGTTGGGCGCGTGGCGGCGGTGCGTGCGTCGCTCGCCAGCGTCGGGTGATCTGCCGGCAGCGCGGCTGGTGCCATTCAGGGTGGATAACCGGATAACGGTGAATCGTGGCGGATCGCACGGGCAATAGCCTGAGCGATCCGCTTTTCTGTTGATGTCGCAACACGCTTGCGCCCCGGAAGGCTGGCCAGCATGGGATTTCTTGTCGTCTTTGCAGGGGGTGGCCTCGGCGCAGTGATGCGTTACGGAGTCAGCCTGCTGGTGGCCCGGTTGCCGGGCAACTCGTTTCACTATCCGCTGGGCACGCTGCTGGTCAATATCATCGGCTCATTGCTGCTGGGCGTGTTGGTGGCCTGGTGGGCTACCGCCCGCGACGGGGTGCCGCCGCAGCTTCAGCTTTTCTTCGTTACTGGCGTGCTCGGTGGTTTCACCACGTTTTCGGCCTTCTCGCTGGAGGTGGTGTCGCTTTATACGAAAGGCGAAATTGCCGTGGCCGGGCTGTATATCGGCAGCACGCTGATCCTTGGTATCGGCGCGCTGTATCTGGGCATGTTGCTGGCCAGGCAATTGGCTTCCTGATGTAGTTGGCGCCGCTGCACAGCGCCGATGTTCGAGGTGGCGCTGCGTCTGTTCTGCTAGGGCTAGGCGCAGTATATTTTGATACTGACTTTTCTGTTACCAGGTTTTTGGCGCTGAGTTTATTCTGATGTTGTTTTTATTCTGACGCAGCGCTTGACCTGATGCGGTGCCCGATCTTGCGCGCCGCTTTTCCTGGTGCCGTGCTGATGCTCATTCCGGCGCGATGCTTGAATCCGGCATGGCCACGCTGCTGCCCTGTCCAGCAGGTTGCTGCAATTGCTGCGCAAGAAAATCCACCAGTTGGCGCACGCTGGGTGAAAGTTGCCGGTGGCGCGGATAAACCGCCCATACCGCCGTATCAGCAAAGCGGAAATCCGCCAGCACCGGTATCAGCTGCCCGCTGGCGATGTATTCATCAACGTAATAATCCGGCAACTGGCTCAGGCCCAGCCCACGCAGCGTGGCATCCAGCAGCGCCGGGCCGGAGTTGGCTTGCCAGCGACCCGTCACGCGAATTTCTCGCCGTTGGCCATCGATCATGAAACGCCAGCTATCCAGCGAGCCCAGCAGGCAGGCGTGGCGCGTCAGCTCGTTGGGATGGGCCGGTGGCGAGTGCGAGGCAAAATAAGCAGGGCTGCCGACCACGTGCTCGCGGCGCTCGCACAGGCGGCGCGCAATCAGGCTGGAATCCCGTAACTGGCCCAGCCGAATGGCCACGTCATAGCCTTCGTCGATCAGCGCCACGCGGCGGTTGGTAAAGTGCATACGCACTTCCAGTTGCGGGTGGCATTGCATGAAACGATTTACCAGCGGCGCGATATGGCGCTCGCCGAAGGTGGTGGAGGCGGTCAGCTTCAGCAAGCCGCGCGGGCTGGCCAGGGTATCGCCGAGCGCGGCCTCGGCCTCGCGGAAACCATCCAGCGCGTGGCGGCAGTGGGCGTGGTACAGCTCGCCGGCTTCGGTCAGGCGAATCTGCCGGGTGGTACGATAAAGTAATGGCACGCCCAGCCGGGCTTCCAGCTGGCTCACTAGCCGGCTAATGTGAGAGGCCGACACCTTGAGTTGGCGCGCTGCGGCGGAAAACGAGCCCTGGCGCACCACTTCGACAAACGCTTCGATGCTGCTCCATTGCTTCATTGTTGCTCCACGGCAATGATGTTGTGATGTCCGGCACCTTTATCCGGCAGGGGGCAATAATCTACACTGCCGTCCACTTTAAGTCATTTGTTGCCGGCTTTGCCGGCTCTGTTGTAAGGAGTGCTCCCATGAAATCACGCGCCGCGATCGCACTGGAGGCTGGCAAGCCCCTGACGCTGACGGAAATCGACGTGCAAGACCCGCAAGCGGGTGAGGTGCTGGTGCGTATTGTCGCCACCAGCGTCTGCCACACTGATGCTTACACGCTCTCCGGCAAAGACCCGGAGGGGTTGTTTCCTTCTGTGCTGGGGCATGAAGGCGCCGGGATCGTCGAAGCGGTCGGGCCGGGCGTGACCAGCCTGCAGCCGGGCGATCATGTGATCCCGCTGTATACCGCCGAGTGCGGCAAGTGCAAATTCTGCCTCTCGGGCAAGACCAACCTGTGTGGCGCCGTGCGCACCACTCAGGGCCAGGGCCTGATGCCGGATGGCACCTCGCGCTTCTCGCTGGACGGCAAGATGCTGCACCACTACATGGGTACATCGACGTTTTCGGAATACACCGTGCTGCCGGAAGTGTCGCTGGCGAAAGTCTCCAAGGAAGCACCGCTGGACAAGATCTGCCTGCTCGGCTGCGGCGTGACCACCGGCATTGGCGCAGTGCTCAACACGGCCAAGGTGCACGAAGGGGCGACGGTCGCAGTGTTCGGCCTGGGTGCGATTGGTCTGGCAGTGATTCAGGGCTCGGTGATGGCGAAAGCAGCACGCATTATTGCTATTGACGTGAACCCGGATAAATTCGAGCTGGCGCGTCAGTTCGGCGCCACCGATTTCGTCAACCCGAAGG
Organism: Alcanivorax quisquiliarum; assembly: GCF_023051175.1. Taxonomy (GTDB): domain Bacteria; phylum Pseudomonadota; class Gammaproteobacteria; order Pseudomonadales; family Alcanivoracaceae; genus Isoalcanivorax; species Isoalcanivorax quisquiliarum. The sequence continues at coordinate 630,819 of NZ_JALKII010000002.1, forward strand.
ATTACAGCGATCCGATCCAGCAGGTGATCGTCGACATGACCGACGGTGGCGTGGACTTCTCGTTCGAGTGCATCGGTAACGTCAACGTGATGCGTTCGGCGCTTGAGTGCTGCCACAAGGGCTGGGGCGAATCGATCATCATCGGTGTGGCCGGTGCAGGCGAGGAGATTTCCACGCGGCCGTTCCAGCTGGTGACGGGCCGTGTTTGGCGCGGCTCGGCGTTTGGCGGCGTGAAAGGTCGCAGCGAGCTGCCGGGTTATGTGGAGCAATACATGAACGGCGAGATCAAGATCGACGAGTTCGTCACGCACGATATGCCGTTCGAGAAGATCAACGAAGCATTTGATCTGCTGCACGAGGGCAAGAGCATTCGCACGGTGCTGCACTTTTGATGGTTCAGGCTTAGGCGATTGCCACCCGATGGGTGGCTGATCGGTCGTCGAACGGCTGCACGCCGCGCCCCCTCAACGACGGGCGCGGCGTGCAGGGTCGCCGGCCAGCCGACTCAGTGCTCGTGGCCACCCGGGCCGTGCACGTGGCCGTGGCTGAGCTCTTCCGCACTGGCGGCACGCACGTCGGCGACTTCCACGTCGAAGTGCAGCGTTGCGCCCGCCAGCGGGTGGTTGCCGTCTACCGTCACCACGTCGTCCTGAACGTCGGTGATGGTGAACATGCGCGGCCCGGCATCGGTGCTGGCCTGGAATTGCATGCCCGGCTCCAGCTCGTCCACGCCCTGGAAGGCTTCACGTGGCACTTCCTGAATCAGCCCTTCATGGCGCTCGCCGTAGCCTTCGGCCGGCTCGACAGTAACCTTGAGCGTATCGCCAGACTGCTTGCCGAGCAGTGCCTTTTCCAGACCCGGAATAATATTGCCATGCCCGTGCAGGTAGGCCAGCGGTTCGTCGCGTTCACGGGAGGAGTCCAGGGTATCGCCCGCATCGTTGGTCAGGGTGTAGTGGATCGCCACTACGGCGTTCTCTGCAATTTGCATGAAACATCCGGTCGGTTGGTGAATGAGCCCCCATGCTAACGAGCGATAGCGCCGCTGGCCACCGTAGCGGGCTAGTTGAGCGTCGGTGCCTGACGTTGCGGGCCGTTGCGTGCCGCTGCGCTGTCAGCGAGATTCGGCAGGATTTATCGCGTTGTGCTCGTCATCGTCGCCCGGTGCAAGGCCCGGCGCAGGCGCATGGACGGTGCTGCATAGCGCGTGATCGGCCAACACGTCAATGACACGGCATTCGCGAATCTCGCCATGCTGATGATGTTGCAACATGCGCGTCAGCTCCTGCTCCATGGCGCGCAAGCGGGTGATGCGCTGGCGCACATTGGCCCGGTGCCGCTCTGCCAGCGCATCCACCTCGGCGCAGGGCTGCTGCGGCTGGTCGGCCAGCTCAAGCAGCTGCCGTATATCCGCAATCGCAAAGCCCAGCTCCCGGCTATGCAGGATAAAGCGCAGCCGGCGCAGCTGCGCCTGGCTGTAGCGGCGCTGATTCCCGGCACTGCGTGCCGCTGGCGGCAACAGGCCGATCTCCTCGTAGTAACGAATTGTCTGCACCTTGCAGCCTGTATCGCGAGCCAACTGGCCGATACTGAGCGCGGACATGCTTGAACCTCCAGTTGCTATAGGTATTAGCCTGTCGAGTATTGATAGTGCTGATCTGGAGTTGTCATGTCTACGCATTGCCCCTCTACGCGTTGCCACAGCAGTGTTGCCTCGGGGCACGATCACGGCGCCGCTTTCGATGGCATGAGCGCCGGCTACCGCCGCGCTCTGATATGGGTGCTGGTGCTCAATGGCGGCATGTTCGTGATCGAGATGCTGGCCGGCGCGCTGGCTGGCTCCCGTGCGCTACAGGCCGATGCGCTGGATTTTCTTGCGGACAGCCTGACATACGGCCTGAGTTTCTGGGTGCTGGGCAAGCCGCTGCGCTGGCGCAGTTACGCGGCGTTGGCAAAGGGTGTGTCGCTGCTGCTGATCGGCGGCTGGGTGCTGGGGAGCACATTATGGGAGGCGTTCACCGTGCACCAGCCACAGCCGGAAGTGATGGGCGTGATCGGCTTGCTCGCGCTGGCGGCGAACGTCGCCAGTGTATTGATCCTGCTGCGTTACCGCGATGGCGATGCCAATGTGCGCTCGGTGTGGCTGTGCTCGCGCAACGATGCCATCGGCAACGTGGCGGTGCTGGGCGCTGCCGGGCTGGTGGCCTGGCTGGGCAGTGGCTGGCCGGATCTGCTGGTGGCCGGGGCCATGGCCGGGCTGTTTCTGCACAGCGCCACGTTGATCTTGCGGCAGGCGTTGCGGGAGCTGCGCTCCGGCGGTAGTGGATAGCGGCTTGCGAGGGCGCTTTTCGGGTGGCCGGGAGGCCGGGGGTGGCCGGTGTCACTGCGCGTGCAGTGCCACTGGCCCGCCAGGCTCGGCCGCGGGCTAACGTGTAGCGTCCGTTTCGGCCGGCAAGATCGCCAGCTCGTCCCACAGGCTGTCCACGCGCTGTTTCACGGCCTCGTCCATGACAATCGGCTGGCCCCATTCCCGGTCGGTTTCGCCCGGCCATTTGTTGGTGGCATCGAAGCCGATCTTGGAACCCAGGCCGGACACCGGCGAGGCGAAATCCAGATAATCAATCGGCGTGTTGTCCACCAGGGTAGTGTCGCGGATCGGGTCCATGCGCGTGGTCATTGCCCAGATCACGTCTTTCCAGTCCCGTGCATTGATGTCGTCGTCGCAGACGATCACGAACTTGGTGTACATGAATTGCCGCAGGAAAGACCAGACGCCCATCATCACGCGCTTGGCATGGCCGGGGTATTGTTTCTTCATGGTCACCACCGCCATGCGGTAGGAGCAGCCCTCCGGCGGCAAATAAAAATCGGAGATCTCGGGGAACTGCCGGCGCAAAATAGGCACGAAAATCTCGTTCATCGCCACGCCGAGCACTGCCGGTTCATCGGGCGGGCGGCCGGTATAGGTGCTGTGATAGATCGGATCACGCCGGTGGGTGATGCGCTCCACGGTGAATACCGGGAAGCGATCCACTTCGTTGTAATAGCCCGTGTGATCGCCAAACGGGCCTTCATCGGCATACTCGCCGGGATGAATGACACCCTCCAGCACAAACTCGGCGCTGGCCGGCACCTGTAATTCGTTGCCCAGGCAAGCGGCCACCTCAGTGCGGCCGCCACGCAGCAAGCCGGCAAAGCCGTACTCGCTCAACGAATCCGGCACCGGCGTGACCGCGCCAAGGATGGTGGCCGGATCGGCGCCAAGGGCCACGGAAACCGGAAACGGCTCGCCGGGATGTGTCTGTTGCCACTCTTGGAAGTCCAGTGCGCCGCCGCGATGACTCAGCCAGCGCATGATCAGCTTGTTGCGGCTGATCAGTTGCTGCCGGTAAATACCGAGGTTCTGCCGCGCCTTGTTCGGGCCACGGGTAATCACCAGCGGCCAGGTCACCAGCGGGCCGGCATCGCCGGGCCAGCAGGTCTGGATCGGCAGGCGATACAGATCCACGTCATCGCCCTCGATCACCACCTGCTGGCAGGCCGGCGAGCCGATCACCTTCGGGTTCATCGACAGCACCTGTTTCAGGATCGGCAGTTTCGACAGCGCATCACGAAAGCCCTTGGGCGGCTCGGGCTCTTTCAGAAATGCCAGCAATTCGCCCAGCTCGCGCAGCTCCTCCAGAGACTCGCGCCCCATGCCAAGCGCAACGCGCTTTTCCGTGCCGAACAGATTGCCGAGCACCGGAATATTCGATCCCTTCACATTTTCAAACAAAAGTGCCGGGCCGCCGGCACGCAGTGTGCGGTCGCAAATCTCGGTCATTTCCAGATAAGGATCGACCTCGACGGTGATGCGCTTGAGCTCGCCGCGCTGTTCCAGTTGCGCGATAAAGTCACGCAAGTCGCCGTATTTCATCAGAAAACCTGCCGGGGCAAGGAAGTTGCCCGGCAGTATAACAGCTGCGGGGGGGAGGGCGGCATCACACCGCTGTCACGGTGGTGTCGCTTTTCTGCAACCTCTTGATCACCGGCTTTTCACCTGCGGCGTATAGGGTCTTTTCCAACCCGAGTTTTGCTGCTGTGCGTCATCAACAAGCCAGAGGAATCCAGCCGTGAACAGTAAACTGAACAAGGAACACATCGTTATCGACGGTAATCCGCCGGAGCCGTGCGCCAACCACTCCGACAACCGTCATTTTGCCGATGTCATTCAAACCCGCTTCTCGCGCCGTGCGATGTTGCAGGGGTCGCTGGGCGTGGGCGCTGTCGCATTTCTGGGTGGCACCCTGGCCGCTTGTGGTGGCAGCAGCAGTAGCAGCCGGCCCGGTGGGGTGGGGCAGCCGCGGCTGGGTTTCGACGCCGTCCCAGCCGGCCGTGATGACACCATCAAAGTGCCGGCGGGTTACACCGCACGGCCGTTCCTGCCCTGGGGCACGCCAATTCTGGGCAGCATGCCGGCTTACATGGCTGATGGCAGCAACACTGGCGACGAGCAAGCCGAGCAGATGGGCTCGCACCACGACGGCATTCATTTCTTCCCCATCAATGGCAGCTCCGAGCACGGCATTCTGGTGATGAACCATGAATACATCGACCGGAACGTGATTCACGCTGCCGGTCCGTCAGCCCGGCCCCGCCCGCTGGATGAAGCACGCAAGGAAATGAACGCGCACGGCATTGCCATTGTCGAGGTTCAAAAAGGCGCCAACGGTGAATGGGAGCTGCTCAACAACGGCCTCAACCGCCGCCTGACCGCCTTCACCGAAATGGAGCTGGCCGGCCCGGTGCGGGGCAGCGATTTTGTGCGCACCGCCTATAGCCCGGCAGGCACCCACACACGCGGCACGCTGAACAACTGCGGCAGCGGTTTTACTCCGTGGGGCACTTACCTGATCTCGGAAGAAAACTGGGCAGGCTACTTCCACCTGGATGCGTCGATTGATCCGGTGCCACGCGAGCTGGCGCGTTACAGCGTGACGGGATGGCAGAATTACCATTGGTATGACGTGGAAGATGGCGGTGCGCCAATCGACGATGCGTTCACACGCTTCCAGACGGCGATCACCGGCGCCGATGCGACCGAAGATTTTCGTAACGAGCCGAACAATTTTGGCTGGATTGTCGAATTCGATCCGTATGATCCCACCAGCGTGCCGAAAAAGCGTACGGCCATGGGCCGCTTTGCTCATGAAGGAGTGGTGCCCGTGCCAGCGGTGGTCGGCCAACCGGTAGTGTTCTATTCCGGCGATGATTCCGCCAACGAATATATCTACAAATACGTTTCCAACGCCAACTATGCTGAAGGCATGACCGGCGATGACCTGCTTGATGACGGCACCTTGTACGTGGCTCGCTTCAACGACGATGGTACCGGGGAATGGCTGGCGCTGGATTTCGACGATGTGGATTTCCAGGCAGACATGAGCGAGTCGGCCATCAAGTTCAGCTCGCAGGCAGATGTGCTGGTCAACACTCGCAGCGCAGCAGACATGCGCGGCGCCACACCGATGGATCGCCCGGAGTGGGGTGCGGTAAACCCGAACACCAACGAAGTTTACTTCACGCTCACCAACAACAGCGGCCGCCAGTACGCCAACCGGGCAAATCCCCGCGTGCTCAACCGTACCGGGCACATCATCCGCTGGAAAGAAGCGGGCGCGCCTGCAGCGACGACCTTCACCTGGGATATCTTCGTGTTCGGCGGCCGTGATGTGGAACACCTGAAAGGCTATGTGCCCTCGACCGGCCAGCACCTTACTGAAGAAAACTATTTCGCCAGCCCCGACGGCCTGCTGTATGACGAATCCGGCATTCTCTGGATTCAGACCGATATGTCAGGCAATCAGCAGGCGGGGCTCACCGCCGACGGTGATTTCGGCAACAACGCCATGCTGGCGGCGATCCCGGAAACCGGCGAGATCAAACGCTTTCTGGTCGGCCCGATGGATTGCGAAGTCACCGGTGTGGTGCTGACACCGGATCACCGCACCATGTTCGTCAACATCCAGCATCCGGGTGATCGCTCGCAACCCGGTAACTTCACCAGCAACTGGCCTTCCGAAATACCGGGCGACCGCCCGCGTTCGGCCACCGTCATCATCACCAAAGACGACGGCGGCGTGATCGGCCTGTAATACCCGCCCCTCTGCAACGCCCCTCTTCCCTTGTGGAAGAGGGGCTCGTGGACGCGACAGCTTGCCGCTGTTCTTCACTTCGTTTGTCCTTCCAGTCGTGGAAGAGGGCAGTCTGTAGCTGCTCTGTACCCCGCATCACCGACCAGTGGAGAGCGGAGCAGGCAAAATACCAGCAGCCATCTTCCTACAGCGTTTCGCGGCAAACGCCTACGCGTTCTTCCGAGATACGCCACAGCCCTCTGTGCCCTGCATTGTTACTCTCCATTGTTATTCGCCATCGTTATATTGGCTGCACAAGGAGAGTGCATACATGGACGACCACGACACCAGCTACCGTCTGCTGTTCTCACATGCGGAAATGGTACGCGAGTTATTGCGCGGCTTTGTGCCCGG
>NZ_JALKII010000029.1 GCF_023051175.1 Alcanivorax quisquiliarum
GCCACCCTTTTAGAAAAACTGAACATTAAATTGGGAGTTGAAGATCGTGAGAAAGATGGAAAACAATTGTTGAAAGTTGTAAGGAGGTCTTGGCTTCCAGCTGGTGAAGCTTTACTTCAGATGATAGCAATTCATCTACCATCCCCTGTTGTTGCCCAGAAGTATAGGATGGAAATGTTATATGAAGGGCCTCACGATGATGAAGCTGCTATTGGTATTAAGACTTGTGATCCTAATGCTCCACTTATGATGTATATTTCAAAAATGGTACCCACCTCTGACAAAGGCCGTTTCTATGCTTTTGGACGTGTATTTTCTGGAAAAGTTTCAACAGGTATGAAGGCTAGAATCATGGGACCAAACTTTACCCCTGGAAAGAAAGAAGATTTGTATGAAAAAGCTATCCAAGAACCATTTTGATGATGGGGCGTTATGTTGAAGCAATTGAAGATGTTCCCAGTGGAAACATTTGTGGTTTGGTTGGTGTTGATCAATTTTTAGTAAAAACTGGAACAATTACAACCTTTAAGGATGCACATAACATGAGAGTCATGAAATTCAGCGTTTCACCAGTCGTGCGAGTAGCTGTAGAACCTAAAAACCCAGCAGATTTACCCAAGCTTGTTGAAGGATTCAAACGTTTAGCAAAATCAGATCCTATGGTACAATGTATTATTGAAGAATCTGGTGAACATATCATTGCTGGAGCTGGAGAACTTCATCTTGAAATCTGTCTGAAAGATCTTGAAGAAGATCATGCCTGCATTCCTCTAAAGAAATCTGATCCCGTTGTTTCATACAGAGAAACAGTTTCAGAAGAGAGTAACCAAATGTGTCTGTCCAAATCACCTAACAAACATAATCGTCTGTTTATGAAAGCTTGTCCTATGCCAGATGGTTTACCTGAAGATATTGACAAAGGTGATGTCAATCCACGTGATGACTTCAAAATCAGAGCCAGATATTTAGCCGAGAAATACGAATATGATGTGTCTGAGGCAAGGAAAATTTGGGCATTTGGACCTGATGGGTCAGGACCTAATCTACTGATGGACTGCACTAAGGGAGTACAATACTTGAATGAAATCAAGGATAGTGTTGTTGCTGGATTCCAATGGGCTACAAAGGAGGGAGTTTTGGCTGAAGAAAACATGCGAGGTGTGAGGTTCAACATTTATGATGTTACTCTTCATGCTGATGCTATTCACAGAGGAGGTGGCCAGATCATTCCAACAGCCCGGCGATGCCTTTATGCTTGCATCCTTACAGCCAGTCCCAGATTGATGGAACCTGTATACCTGTGTGAAATCCAATGTCCTGAAGTTGCTGTTGGAGGTATTTATGGTGTTCTTAATAGAAGAAGAGGCCATGTTTTTGAGGAAATGCAAGTTGCTGGAACCCCCATGTTTGTCGTTAAAGCTTATTTGCCAGTAAATGAATCATTTGGCTTCACTGCTGACTTGAGAAGTAATACTGGTGGACAGGCTTTCCCTCAATGTGTCTTCGATCATTGGCAGGTCTTGCCAGGAGACCCACTCGACACCAACACCAAGCCATTCAACATAGTTCAAGACACCAGGAAAAGAAAG
>NZ_JALKII010000030.1 GCF_023051175.1 Alcanivorax quisquiliarum
TTAACCATACAAAGATCTTATATAAACAATAAAAGAAACAACCTCTCATCTTTCACGGTATGTACATCCCTGTGTGCTCGAACAATACCAGCTCACTTGAAAAATATTATATTACGTCAAAAAAATAATATATAATTGGGTGTTATCTGTTGTCCGCGCCTGTACATAGTACAAAAGACGAATAAGTATAAGAAATATGTAGCGTGATGTTTAGAAGCATTTGCGGTGGACGATGCCTGGGCCGGATTCGTCGTATTCCTGCTTGGAGATCCACATCTGCTGGAAGGTGGACAGGGAAGCCAAGATGGAACCACCGATCCATACGGAGTACTTCCTTTCTGGGGGAGCAATGATCTTGATCTTGATGGTTGATGGAGCGAGGGCGGTGATTTCCTTCTGCATCCTGTCAGCAATACCTGGGTACATGGTGGTACCTCCGGAAAGGACGGTGTTGGCATACAAGTCCTTCCTGATGTCAACATCGCACTTCATGATGGAGTTGTAGACAGTCTCATGGATACCGCAAGATTCCATACCCAAGAAGGAAGGCTGGAAGAGAGCCTCTGGGCAACGGAACCTCTCGTTACCGATGGTGATGACCTGACCGTCAGGAAGTTCATAGGACTTCTCGAGGGAGGTGGAGGCAGCGGCGGTGGCCATTTCCTGTTCAAAGTCCAGGGCGACATAGCAAAGTTTTTCCTTGATGTCCCTGACGATTTCTCTTTCAGCGGTGGTTGTGAAACTGTAACCACGCTCGGTGAGGATCTTCATAAGGTAGTCAGTCAAATCACGTCCAGCAAGGTCCAGACGGAGGATGGCGTGGGGAAGGGCATAACCTTCATAGATGGGTACGGTGTGGGAGACACCATCTCCTGAGTCAAGTACAATACCGGTGGTACGACCGGAGGCGTAGAGGGAGAGTACAGCCTGGATGGCGACGTACATGGCTGGGGTGTTGAAGGTTTCAAACATGATCTGGGTCATCTTCTCCCTGTTGGCTTTAGGGTTGAGGGGAGCCTCAGTCAGGAGGATGGGGTGTTCCTCTGGAGCGACTCGCAGCTCGTTGTAGAAGGTGTGATGCCAGATCTTTTCCATGTCGTCCCAGTTGGTGATGATACCGTGTTCAATTGGGTATTTCAGGGTGAGGATACCTCTCTTGCTTTGGGCTTCATCTCCTACATAGCTGTCCTTTTGACCCATACCAACCATGACACCCTGGTGCCTGGGCCTGCCGACGATGGATGGGAAGACGGCCCTCGGGGCGTCGTCTCCGGCGAAACCGGCCTTGCACATCCCGGAACCATTGTCAACTACGAGGGCAGCAACATCGTCGTCACACATCTTGCTTGCTTCTGGTTTGCTTCAACACCTGTAGACAGACCGCTTCCCTGGGCAACTTGCTAGCGAGTGACGTGGTGGGGGCCTGGCCACAGGCTTTAT
>NZ_JALKII010000032.1 GCF_023051175.1 Alcanivorax quisquiliarum
CAATAGTAGAAGCAGGAGCAGGAACAGGATGAACAGTCTACCCACCTCTAGCCGGAAATCTAGCCCATGCAGGAGCATCAGTAGACCTAACAATTTTCTCCCTTCATTTAGCTGGAGTGTCATCTATTTTAGGTGCAATTAATTTTATTACCACTATTATCAACATGAAACCCCCAGCCATAACACAGTATCAAACTCCACTATTTGTCTGATCCGTACTTATTACAGCCGTACTGCTCCTATTATCACTACCAGTGCTAGCCGCAGGCATTACTATACTACTAACAGACCGCAACCTCAACACCACCTTCTTCGACCCCGCCGGAGGAGGAGACCCCATTCTATACCAACACCTATTCTGATTTTTCGGTCACCCTGAAGTTTATATTCTTATCCTACCAGGCTTCGGAATAATCTCCCATATTGTAACTTACTACTCCGGAAAAAAAGAACCTTTCGGCTATATAGGAATAGTATGAGCAATAATGTCTATTGGCTTTCTAGGCTTTATTGTATGAGCCCACCACATATTCACAGTAGGATTAGATGTAGACACACGAGCTTACTTTACATCAGCCACTATAATTATCGCAATTCCTACCGGTGTCAAAGTATTTAGCTGACTTGCAACCCTACACGGAGGTAATATTAAATGATCTCCAGCTATACTATGAGCCTTAGGCTTTATTTTCTTATTTACAGTTGGTGGTCTAACC
>NZ_JALKII010000033.1 GCF_023051175.1 Alcanivorax quisquiliarum
ACGGTGTCGGCCACGGCTTCGATCCAGGCCAGGTCGGTGTGGGCGCCAAAGCCATAGTTGAAGCTGGAACCTTGCAGGCCGTCGCCGTGGGCCACTTCGATAGAATCAACCTTGGCCTTGTCCAGCGCGGCGGCGATGTCGCGCACGTTCTGCAACGAGTACTGGTGGCGGATGGCATGGGAGCCGTCGCGCAGTGTCACATCCGAGATATAGAGTTTCTTGCCGTTCATGCGGCACCTCCCTGCGCGGCGCTGGCCGCAGTGCGCTGCGCCAGCTGCTCGCCCGTGGCCAGCGCCGCCGATGTCATGATGTCCAGGTTGCCGGCGTAGGCCGGCAGGTAGTGGGCCGCGCCCTCCACTTGCAGAAAGATCGAGGTCTTCAGGCCGGTGAACGTGCCCTGGCCGGGAATGTGCAAGGGGTTGGCGTCGTCGAACACGTCGAACTGCACCTGCTGCTTGAGCTGGTAGCCCGGCACATACGCCTGCACCTTCGCCACCATCGCCGTGATGGCCGCTTCCACGGCGGCCTGATCCGCCAGCTCGGAGAGCACATAGACGGTGTCGCGCATCAGCAAGGGCGGCTCGGCCGGGTTGAGAATGATGATCGCCTTGCCCTTGGCGGCGCCGCCGATCACCTCGATGGCGCGCGAGGTGGTCTCGGTGAATTCGTCGATGTTGGCACGGGTGCCCGGCCCGGCAGACTTGCTGGCAATCGAGGCGATGATCTCGGCGTAGTGCACCTTGGCGATCTGCGACACGGCGGCCACCATGGGGATGGTGGCCTGGCCGCCGCAGGTGACCATGTTCACGTTGAGCGCATCCAGATGGGCGTCCAGATTCACCACCGGCACACAGTAGGGGCCGATGGCGGCCGGGGTCAGATCGACCAGGCGGATACCGGGCTTGGCCTGGCGCAGCACCTTGTCGTTGTAGACGTGGGCATTGGCCGAGGTGGCATCAAACACGATATCGATATCGGCAAACTCGGGCATCTGGATCAGGCCATCGACGCCGCTGGCGCAGGTGGCGACCCCCATGCGCCTGGCGCGGGCCAGGCCGTCGGAGGTGGGATCGATGCCGACCATCACGCCCATTTCCACGGCCTTGCCGTGGCGCAGGATCTTGATCATCAGATCGGTGCCGATGTTGCCGGAGCCGATGATGGC
>NZ_JALKII010000034.1 GCF_023051175.1 Alcanivorax quisquiliarum
ATTTGTCTTTCAAGTCTTAGGACTTCTAGAGTTGTATTACTGTGAGGTACCAAGTAATCAACCAAAAAGAGTCTTAAAAATGGGCCCCATGCATCTCATGGTTTTCTTACTTCTTGGTCTTTTCCAATCCTCTTTGGCAAGGGCTTGCGTAGGCTGTCCCTACAATGTAGATGTCAACGACCCTGCTGCCAATCAACGCCTAAAAAGCAAACTCCAACATGCTGCTCCAAAAGGTTTGGCAACTAATGAAATGGTCGAGCTTGTAAGAATTAAGGAATTGAAAGAACAGGTTGTAGCCGGCTTCATCTATTCTTATGACTTCGAAGCAAGAGGTTTGAAATCTAACTCTCTCTATGACTGCAAATTTGTTATTTTTGAACAAGCTTGGTTGCACCGTGAGGAAGTCAAGGAATACCGTTGCAGGGTGGTTCCTTCTCACAAACAGAAAAGATCTCTTCCTGGATCAGAATTCATGATCGACGCAGAAAAGAACTCTGACTTACAAGAGCTCAAGCCAATCATCGGTGGTGCAGTTGGAAAAAAATTAAATTCCAAATATTTGATGAAAGTTGTAAAATTCTTCAAAGCCACCGAACAGATTGTCGAAGGTTCTTTGTTCAGAGCTACTGTAGAAGTTGCCACCACTGACTGCCTCCAAAACAGCCAATCAGAAGAATGCCAAATCCTCGATGAGGACCGCCAAATCTGTGATGTTCAAGTATGGTACAGGCCATGGCTGAACAAGAAGGAAGTCGAAGAAGTCAGTTGCAGGCCACAGCCTAAGTTCTGTGCCGGCTGCCCAGTAGAGATTAGCGCTGAAGACGCCACTGCCCAACAGTGTTTGAAGAGGGCATTGAGTAATCTGAATGCCCAATCACATAACAGCCATGAGCTCTCTCTGGTTAAGATCAACAGAGCTACTTCTCAAGTAGTCGCAGGTGTCAAGTATACTTTCGAATTTGATGCCAGCGATGAGAACTCAGGCTACACCTGTAAGGCAGCCGTCCTCTCACAGCCCTGGATCTCCGAAGATCCCGCTGTTGTGGAGTTCAATTGTGCTCCCAGCTCACAGTAATAGCCGGTCTCAAGTCACATCTTAAGTGAGACCCTCGAGATCTATAAGGACCCAACAAAAAGGTACCTCAGTTGGGGAAAAT
>NZ_JALKII010000035.1 GCF_023051175.1 Alcanivorax quisquiliarum
CCTTGGGTGTGCTAGGATCTCTTGACTCGTTCACTTCACTTCAGTTCATCCAACTACCCAACATGCAGCCAGCTATCACCGACCCAGTTTCCTTTATGAAGGATTTCGTTGCCGGAGGTGTATCTGCGGCAATCTCCAAGACAGCCGTAGCTCCCATCGAACGAGTCAAGTTGCTTCTTCAAGTCCAGCATATCTCCAAGCAAATCGCTCCTGAGCAGAGATATAAGGGTATGATTGATTGCTTTGTCCGTATCCCACGTGAACAAGGTCTTCTTGCTTTCTGGAGAGGTAACTTTGCCAACGTTATCCGATATTTCCCAACTCAAGCTCTGAACTTCGCTTTCAAGGACAAGTACAAGCAAGTTTTCCTTGGTGGAGTTGACCCAAAAACTCAATTCTGGAGGCACTTTGCTGGTAACCTTGCTTCAGGTGGTGCTGCTGGTGCCACTTCCTTGTGCTTTGTATATCCTCTCGACTTCGCCAGAACAAGGTTAGCTGCTGATGTCGGAAAGGCTGGTAAGGAGAGAGAATTCACCGGTCTTGGCGACTGTATCTCCAAGGTCTTCAAGAAGGATGGTCTTGTTGGTCTATACAGAGGATTTGGTGTCTCAGTCCAGGGTATCATCATCTACAGAGCTTCATACTTTGGTTGCTTCGACACAGCCAAGGGAATGTTACCCGACCCCAAGAATGCCGGATTCTTAATCTCATGGGCCATTGCTCAGGTTGTTACAACATGTGCCGGTATTATTTCATATCCCTTCGATACCGTTAGGAGGCGTATGATGATGCAGTCTGGACGTGCCAAAGCTGATATCGTCTATAAGAACACACTCCACTGCTGGTCAGTCATTGCCAAGACTGAAGGTGGCTCCGCCTTCTTCAAGGGTGCTTTCTCCAACGTCCTCAGGGGTACTGGTGGAGCTCTTGTACTTGTATTATACGATGAAATCAAGGGCCTCATTTTCTAAATTATATAATGAATGCATTAAATTTCAATCACCGAAAATCTTCAGTAACACCAGTCTAGCATTCCAAGAGGTCCAGCGGCCCGATAATGGAACCCGTTATAGACATTGTTTAGTTAATTATCGATTATAAAATAATTAAAAAGAAAATACTACACAAAAAAAAAAGAATAAAATTCAATAAAGCA
>NZ_JALKII010000003.1 GCF_023051175.1 Alcanivorax quisquiliarum
GCCTCGCCGGCATGGGCGCCGGTGCCGGCAACGCGCCCCTGGAAGTTTTCATCGCCGCCGCCGAACGGCTCGGCTGGGATCACGGCACCGATCTCTACACCTTGATGGACGCCGCCGACGACATCGTGCGGCCGCTACAGGATCGCCCGGTGCGAGTGGATCGCGAAACGCTGGCACTGGGTTATGCCGGGGTCTACTCCAGCTTTTTGCGCCATGCGGAAGTGGCGGCCGACAAGTATGGCCTGAAGACGGTGGACATTCTGGTCGAGCTGGGCCGGCGCCGCATGGTCGGTGGCCAGGAAGACATGATTGTGGATGTGGCGCTGGACATGCTCAGCCGCCAGAACGCCGCCAAAGCCGGCTAATTCAGCAACAGGAGAACAGCATGCCGTTATTGCAGGTCACGCTGACCCAAGGGCGCACCCCGGAACAGATCGAGAATGTGATTGCTGCGCTCACCGACACGCTGGTCAGCACTCTCGGTGTGAAGCAGGAATCCGTGCGCGTCGTCATTCAGGAAGTGGCGAAAACCCACTTCGGCAGCGCCGGCATGTCCCTTGCCCGCCGCGACGGCAAGCCCGAAGGGCACACAGAGAACAATGGAGAGCAGCAATGAGCGTCGCACCGCAAAATACTGAAAACCCCGAAATCGGCCAGCGCATTCGCGCCGCCGGCATCGAAACGAATTATCACGATCAGGGCCAGGACACCGGCACTCCCCTGCTGCTGCTGCACGGTTCCGGGCCTGGCGTTACCGCGTGGGCCAACTGGCGCCTGAATATTCCCGTGCTGGCGATGAACCGCCGTGTTGTCGCGCCTGACATGGTCGGCTTTGGCTACACCGAGCGACCTGAAAATATCCGCTATAACCTGGATACCTGGGTTGAGCACGCCGTTGGTTTTCTTGATGCGCTGGATATCGGCCAGGCCGATCTGGTGGGCAACTCTTACGGTGGCGCGCTGGCGCTGGCATTGACCATTCGCCATCCGCAGCGCGTGCGGCGGCTGGTGCTGATGGGCGCCGCCGGTGTGCCCTTCGAGCTGACCGAGGGCCTCGACAAGGTCTGGGGCTACACCCCTTCCGTCGCCAACATGCGCACCTTGATGGATGCGTTCGCGTTTGATCGTTCGCTGATCAGCGACGAGCTGGCCGAGCTGCGCTACCGCGCCAGTGTGCGGCCGGGTTATCAGGAATCCTTCGCCCAGATGTTCCCCGCACCACGCCAGCGCTGGGTCGATGCGCTGGCCAGCGATGAGCAGGATATCCGGGCCATCGAGCAGGAAACATTGATTCTGCATGGCCGCGAAGATCGCATCGTGCCGCCGGTAACCTCGGAAACCCTGTTTTCCCTGCTGCCCCGAGCGCAACTGCACATGTTCGGCCAGTGTGGGCACTGGACCCAGATTGAGCACGCTGCTCGCTTCAACACCCTGGTCACCAACTTCCTGGATGAATGACATGCCAGCTTTGCCTGGCAGCAAGACAAGCAGTAACGAGGATACCACTATGACAACTTTGATCCCCATCGGCCGCGATTACGAGTCGCTGGTGCAGGAAGACCGCGTACACAGCGCGGTATTTACCGATGAAGAAATCTTTCAGGATGAACTGGAACGTATTTTTCACCGCACCTGGGTTTTTGCGCTACACGAAAGTGAAATCCCCAACGCCGGCGACTTCAAACGGCTGCAACTGGGCCGCTACCCGGTCATTGCCACGCGCGACGAGGAGGGTGGCCTCCACTTGCTGATCAACCGTTGCCGCCATCGCGGTGCGCAAGTATGTGAGTCCAACCACGGCAATACCCGCCGCTTTCAGTGCTGGTATCACGGCTGGACGTACGATTGTCGTGGTGATCTGGTGGGCCTGACCGGGCCTGAAGGGTACGACGAAAATTTTGATCCCACGCAGCACGGTTTGACGCCGGTACCGCGTGTGGAAAGTTACCGTGGTTTTGTTTTCGCCAGCTTTGCCAAGGAGGGCATGTCTCTTTCCGATTACCTCGGCCCGACAAAACCCTATATCGACATCATGGTCGATGCTTCACCGACCGGTGAGCTGGAAGTCAAACCCAACGTGCTCAACCGCACCCGTTATCGCGGCAACTGGAAGCAGGTGGGCATGGACGGTTATCACCCGCATTACGTGCACATGTCAGTGTTCAAGATCTTCAGCAAACGCGAAAGCACTACCGGCTCTGCGGTGGGCGCATTGCAACTGGAAGATCCTTTTTCAGATGCCTCGACCAGCCGCACCCGTGGTTTCCCCAACGGCCATGCCGCGCTGGATTTCCGTGAGCAGCGTCAGCCCCATGCCGACAACGCCATCGCCGAACTGCGGCAGAGCGAAGATGGCGCGCGCTATGTGGACGACATGATCAAGGCATACGGCGAAGAACGTGCCCGTGACCTGATTGCCTGGCACGGCGACCCGCATCTCGGCATCTTCCCGAACCTGCAACTGATCCACGGCCATGTGCGAGTAGTGGTGCCGATCGGCCCTGGCGAAACCGAAGTGCAGATGTACCCGGTATTTCTGAAAGGTGTAGAGCCATCGATCAATGAAAAACGACTGCGCTCCCACGAGGCTTTCTATGGGCCGGCGGCCGCTGGTTCGCCGGACGACGCGGAGATCTTCGAGCGCACACAGCGCGGCCTGATCGCCGATATTGATCCCTGGGTTCCGCTGGCGCGCGGCATGCATCGTGAACAGGTTGATGAAGACGGCTCGGTAGTCGCCTACATCAGCGACGAGATCACGCAGCGTGCGCAAATGAAAGAGTGGAAAAAACTGATGACCGCCAAGAAGTGAGGGGAGATTACACAGCATGACTCAGCAGCTTATACAGGCGGCACCTGAAGTGATCCGGCAAGGTCTTGTGGATACCGGCACCCAGCAGCGCCTGGAGCGGTTCCTGGCTCTGGAAGCGGCCTTGATGGACAACCACGAATATGACCGCTGGATGGCCTTGTGGCACGGCGATGACGTGCTCTACTGGGTCCCGTGCAACAGCGACGATCAGGACCCGTCCACCGGCATCGCCATTATTTATGACGACCGCTCCAGATTGCTGGAACGCATGATGCGCCTGAAAGACAAGACCGCACATGCCTACCGCCCGCTGGCAAAACTGGTGCGCAGCATGTCCGGCATCGTGCCGGTGGCCGTGGAAGGTAACGAGATTGAAGTGGTCGCCACCTTCGTGCTCGGTGAAACACGAGTAGGTGTCCAGAATATCTGGATGGGCAGAACCATCCACCGTCTGGTGGATACCGATGACGGCTTGCGCATTCGCAGTAAAAAAGTCCTGTTACTGAATAACGACGATGCAATGCCGAACCTGACGTTTCTGGTGTAATCCAAGTTGATGGAAACGGAGTGCCCGCACGGGCACCCCGTCGCAGAAGGAGTTGCCACGGCGCTGCCCGCTCAGGCAGCACTGGAGGAAAAAGGCGACGGGCCGGAGCGCTCGCCGATCAATTTATACAACAAACGGCATATAAGAAGGAGAAACACCATGTACCTTGCGCTACAGCGGCGACGCCGCACATTGATTCCGGGGCTGCTTGGCAGTTTATTGTTGGCGCTTGGCGGTGTCGTACACGCCGCCGAAGTCAAACCTGGCCCTGTAAATGTCACCATCGCAGGCTACTCGTCCGGCGGCCAGGTCACCGTCTTCGGTGAAGGCGTTGTCGATGCAGTACGCCGCGCCTACGCGGGCTCAAGCATCATTTACGAGCCAGGCAACCCGGCAGGCGCGCTGGAACATCTGCGCAACAGCCGCCGTCCATTTGCACTGGAAAGCATGATCGAGCCTCGCATGGCCTATGAAGGCCGTGCGCCATTTCGCGCTGCGTACCCGGAGGGCAGCATCACCGGCGTGCTCAACGGTGCGCCGGATGTGTTCGCCCTGAAGGTGTACGCCCGCCGAGCATTTCTGGAAGAGCATGGCATCAAGACCTTCGATGATCTGATCAAGAAAGAGGTCCCCATGCGTGTGTCAATCAACCAGCCGGGCAACCTCTGGGCACGAGAGCATGTTCGCGCACTGCTGGCGTATTACGACAAGACCATGGAAGACATCGAATCCTGGGGCGGCCGCCTGGTGCCTCAGCCCACTGGCGCCTCCAACGATCTGATGCGTGACGGTCGCCTTGATGTGGTCATCACTGGTGGCGCGACGCCTTCGGGCGCGATCGTGGAACTGGGCAGCGTGCAGGATATTGCCTTTATTCCGCTTTCTCGCGAGCACTCGGATTACGTTGCCAAAGAACTTGGCGTGCAGCCGGGTGTCATTCCGGCAAACAGCTATTCCTTCCAGTCTGAAGAGCTCCATGTGCCCTACACCAGCTTCCTGATTGTGGCCGGGCCCTCCGCAAGTTTCGACGATGCCTACAAGCTCGCCAAGGCCATGTACGACCAGATGGAGCGTTACCGCTCGCTGCATCCGGCACTGGCCCAGGCATCGCGGGAGCGCCTGGCTGATGTGGGCGCCCTGCCGCTGCACCCCGGTGCGCAAGCCTTCTATCGCGAGGTCGGCCTGATCGAGTAACACCCTACGGCTACGCCGGTACCCCTGCCTCGGCAGGGCCCGGCATGCCGGACACTTTGGTTTTAATGAATATCAAGACTGAATCTCATTATTTAAGAATGACAAAGGGATCTATCATGAAGAACAATACTCGCCTGCGTTACAACATATCTCGCACCGCCCTGCTTGCCAGCGGCCTGCTGTTTGCCGGCACGCCCGCTTTTGCCCAGCAATCCGATGCGGATCTGGCCGAGCGTGTGCGGCTGCTGGAAGAGCGCCTTGGCAGCGCTTCCGCCAACGACGTTACTGCGCAACAGCGCGGCGGCCGCATTCAGTTCAGCAGTGCCGACGGCAATTTCACCGCCCGCGTGGGCGGGCGGCTGCTGCTCGACAGCGCCTGGTATGACGAAGATGTTTCTGCGATGGGTGAAGGCAGCAAGTTCCGTCAGGCACGCCTGGAAGCCAGTGGCACGCTGTATCGCCACTGGTCTTATGTCTTCCAGTATGATTTCACCGGCTCGGCGGAAGATGGCATCAAGGATGCTTATCTGCGGTACAACAATCTGAAAGTAGCTGATCTGCCTGTCATCCTCAGCCTGGGCAATCAGTTCTTGCCGTTCGGCTACCTCGGCCAGCAAAGCCCTAAATACACCATGTTCATGGAGCAGAGCACCGCCAGCCTGGTGCTGGGTGCCGGTGAGCGCCGCCTGGGTTTGCGTGCCGATGTGCTCGGTGACCGCTGGCGCTGGAGCACCGCCGTAGCACGCGCTCCGCTGGGCTCTCGTGCCACCGACAGCAACCTGGATGATCCGGTGGATATCGCTACCCAGATCACCTATTCGCCGATTCAGGAAAAAGGCCACGTGCTGATGGTCGGCGCGTCGTTCCGCGACCAGTCTTCCAAAGGCTCCGATACCCATCGGCTGCGTGCCCGGCCACAAACTCACCTGAGCCCGTTCCGACCGGTCGATACAGCGGCCTTCACGTCCGATGGCTTTAACGCGGCTGGTGCGCAACTGGTCTACCAGAATGGCCCGTTCGAGCTGGAGGCGGAATATCTGCAACAGAAATATGACGCCATCCAGGGCGGACCTGCTGACGGCGAGAAACCGGAGTTCACCGGCGGTTATGTCAATGCCGGGTTCTTCCTGACCGGGGAATCCCGTGCCTATGACCCGCGTTTCAACGTATTCGGCGCACCGACTCCGGCGCGCCCGTTGAGCGCAGGTGGTGCCGGTGCCTGGCAATTGGCGGCCAGCTACAGCACGCTGGATCTGACCGACGAAAGCATTGATGGCGGCCGTATCGATATGGCTGCGGTGGCGCTGAACTGGTACCCGGAACAACGCCTGCGTTTCTCGCTCGAGTACGGCACTGTGCTGGAAGTAGATGGCGGCCCGTTCGACGGGGATGAGCCGTCCTTTGTACAGGCCCGCGCACAGGTAGAATGGTAATCGCGCCGGTCTGATCGACCTGAACCGGAGCGGGTCCGCAACACGATGGGCCCGCTTCTCTGACCGCACGCCCCACGGCACAACCGTGTGGCGTGCAAGCGCCACCCAACAGGTGTGTTATGCATTACATCAAACGCGCATTCTGGCTGCTGTTTCAGATGGGCAACAAACTACCCATTACTCGCAGCAAATACATCTTCTTTGCCTTGCTGGCAGTGCCGCTCACGGTATTCGAGGTCTGGTACGCGCTGGCGGGGGAGTTCGGCCGTCTGGAGCTGGCGATTGTATTCATCGTGCCGATGTATGTGATCGCGTTTCTTGGTTTCAGTTACGCGCCGGATGTTCACCGCAGTACCCCCTTTGATTACTTGCTCTCCGCGCTTTCGTTACTCGGCGGGCTTTACCTGATTTCCCAGATGGGCCGATATCATGACTGGATCAGCGGCCTGAGCTATTTTGAATTGCCCGATCTTATCGTGGCGGGCCTGTACTTTGTCCTCACGCTGGAGTTATTGAGGCGCTGTGTCGGACCCGGTATTTCTGTCGTCGTCTGGATACTGATTGTCTATGCACTGTTTGGCGATCACCTGTCAGGCTTTTTTGGCCATCGGGGCCTGGAGTGGGATTACCTGCTGGAAGGGCTGATTGTCACGCCCCATGACGGCGGACTGTTCTCCGCGCCGGTGCAAGTTGCTGCAGTCTATGCGTTCCTGTTTGTCACCTTCGGCAAGTTTCTCGAAAAAAGTGGTGGTGGCGAATTCTTCTTCAATCTGGCCGCTTTGTTGGCCGGCCGTGCCCGTGGCGGCTCGGCTAAAATCTCGGTGACTGCCAGCGGTCTGTTCGGCATGATCTCCGGCAGCCCCGCTGCCGACGTGATGACCACCGGCCCGATCACCATTCCGATGATGAAGCGCACCGGCTATACCGGCCGCTACGCTGCGGCGGTGGAGGCAGTGTCTTCGACTGGTGGTGCACTGCTGCCACCCATCATGGGCGCCGTGGTATTCCTGATGGTGGAGTTTACCGGCATCGCCTATGGCGAAATCCTGGTCGCCATCCTGGCCTCGTCACTGCTCTACTACGCTGCTATCTACGCGCAAGTGCATTGCTATTCCTGCAAGAACGACGCCGGCAAGATCGACAGCAGCATGATTCCCTCCGTCTGGACAGTGCTGCGCACTGGCTGGATATTTGTCGTGCCGATGACAATCCTGGTTTACTACATGTTCCAGGGTTACACGCCCGCTCTGGCGGCGACCTTCGGTTTGCTGTCCGTGTTGGCCGCCAGCTGGATCAGCTTCCGTAATCGCATCAATGCCAAGCGTTTCATCGAAGGCTGCGTGGAAGTATGCACTGCATTGTCGCCATTGATCGCGGCAGTAGCTGGCGCCGGCATCCTGATGATGGGCCTGAACATGACTGGCCTGGCATCCAAACTGGCTGCACTGATCTTCAGTATTGCCGAAGCCAACATGCTGCTGGCGCTGTTGCTGGCCGCCGTGGTGACGATCATCTGTGCCATGGGCATGCCGGTTGTAGCGGTGTATTCGCTGGTGGCGGTCATGATTGCGCCGGCGCTGGTGGAAGCCGGCCTCACCGTCATGCAGGCGCATCTTTTCCTGATTTTCTACGCCGTGACTTCGTACATCACGCCGCCGGTTGCTGTCGCCGCTTATGTCGCCAGTAGTATCGCCGACGAAGCGCCGGTGGGCGTGGCGGTGCGTGCCGTGCAGATCGGGATTGCCGCCTTCCTGATGCCGTTCGCCTTCGTCTATAACCCAGGCATGCTGCTGATCGGTGAGTGGCCAGTGATTGCCTTTGAGATCACCAAGGTCACCCTCGGCGTGCTGATCCTCGCTACCGCTCTCGAAGGCTGGTACTACGGCAATCTCAATCGCTGGATGCGTGGCCTGATGATCGCCACCAGCTTGCTCGCTTTCTCTGCCTGGCACGTGCCCGGCGTGATCCTGCTGGCGCTGGTCGGCGGCTATCTGCTCTCGCGTCGCCTGTTTCCGAAACTGCACCAGCGTGAGCCCGCCGCCACGCCCGTGCCCGCGACAGTAAAAACCAGCACCGGAGACTGAACGATGATTACTTTGCACGATATCAGCTACCTGCGATTAGGCTGCCGCGATCTGGATCAGATGGTGGATTTCGGCACCCGCATCCTCGGCCTGGAACTGCGTGAACGCACCGCCACGCATGCTTATCTGCGTGGCGACAACAGCGCCTTCAACCTGTGCTACATACAGGGCGATGAGCGCTACGATGCGTCCGCATTCGAAGTGCCGGCGCTGGCCGATCTGGCGCAGGCCGAGCAGGAGCTTTCTGCGCTCGGCATCGCCGTGCAGCATGGTGACGAAGCGGCCTGTGAAGAGCGGCGGGTAGACGCGTTCATCAGCTTTACCGATCCGAACGACAACCGCATCGAGCTGGTTTACCGGCCGCATGTGACCGGCGTGCGCTATTTTCCCTCGCGTGACGCCGGCATCACCGAGTTCGGCCATTTCGGCCTGCACAGCCGCGATATCGAGCGCGATCTTGCATTCTGGACAGAAGTGATGAGCGCGCGCGTCTCCGATCGCATCGGTGACGGCGCTTTGTTGCGGATCGACGAAGTGCACCACAAGATTGCGCTGTTTTCCTCCGACACCACCGGCGTGCAGCACGTCAATTTTCAGGTGGCCAGCATCGATGATGTGATGCGCGCCTGGTACTTCCTGCAGGAGCAGGGCGTGCCGATCGTGTTCGGTCCCGGCCGCCATCCGACGTCTACCGCCATCTTCATTTATTTTCTCGGGCCGGATAACCGGGTCTATGAGTATTCCTCCGGCGTCAAGCGCATCACCGACGAAGCCGGTTATGTACCGCGCCATTTCGAGATGAAGCCGTCTTCTTTCTGCATGTGGGGCGCACGCCCCAACGTGAAGGAATTCAGCGAATAAGCACAGGAGCAACACCATGAGTGCACACGGGTGCAAGCGATTTACCGATCAGGTGGCTGTGGTGACCGGCGCCGGCCAGGGCATCGGCCTGGCCACTGCCTGGCGCATGGCGCGAGAAGGCGCCAGCGTGGTACTGGCGGACAAGGCCGCCGGCCCGGCCGAGGACGCTGCGGCAGCCATGCGTGCCGAGGGTTTGCAGGCCGCGGTTGCGGCGGCTGATCTGGCCACCTATGCCGGCGCCGAGCGGACCATGAGCCTTGCCATCGAGGCATTCGGCCGCATCGACGTGCTGGTGAACAATGTCGGCGGCACGATCTGGAAAAAACCATTCTGGCACTACAGCGAGGAAGAAATCCGGGCCGAGGTTGATCGTTCTTTCTGGCCGCCACTGTGGTGCTGCCGCGCCGTCGTGCCACATATGCAGGCGAACGGCGGCGGCAGTATCGTCAATGTCGGCTCCAACGCCACCATGGGGATTTTCCGCATTCCCTACTCCGCCTCCAAGGGTGGCGTGGTCGGGCTGACCACGGCACTGGCAGTGGAACTTGCGCACCTGAATATCCGTGTCAACTGCGTCGCCCCCGGCAACACGGCGGTGAAGGAGCGGCCTACACCGCGTCTGGATCGCCCGCTGACCGAGCAGGAGCAACGCTGGAACAGCTATTTCTATGATTACGTCAACCGCGAGGGATTGCAGGATCGCCCCGCGACTGTCGAAGAACAGGCCGCCGTCATCGCCTTTTTTGCCTCCAGTGATGCGTCCTACGTCACCGGCGAAATCATCGATACCGGCAAGCGTGGCACACGTATTGACAGCGACTTTCAATAACTTGCTCTTTGCAGTGAGCGGCTGTTTCCAACGAGCCGCTTTTTTTCAGTGAGCCGCTATCGCTTCTGCACCGGAGTCACATGTAGATGAATACCCTGTCGGGACTGTATCCGATTGTCATGGCCCTGCTGTCGGCGCTGATGTTTGCGTTCACGTTCCTGTTCGTGCGCATCGGCGTAAAGACAGCCACCACGACCACGGCGTTATGGATCACGCTATTCGTCAACGTGGTGTTCCTGTGGAGCCTGAGCCTGCTGATCTATGGCGTACAGTTTCAGGACTGGTGGCAATGGCGCTATTTCTTCCTGTCTGGCGTGTTCGCACCGCTGTTGGGCAGAATGTTTCAATTTCAGGGCATGGCACGGCTCGGCGCCAACATTACCACCCCGCTGACGCTGACCCACCCGGTGATTTCCGTGCTGCTGGCCATCGCTTTTCTTGGCGAGCAAATCACCTGGCTCGGCTTTACCGGCGCCATGCTGGTGGTGATCGGCAGCGTCGTGGTCGGCTCGGAGGGCGGCCAGCAACAAACCAGCAGCCTGAACTCTGTCTCGCGGGTCTACCTATTGCTGCCGATGGCCGCATCCCTGTGCTACGGCGTTTCGGTGGTGTTTCGAAAAATGGGTATCGATCTGGGCACCGATGCCATTACCGCAGCAGCAGTCACTTGCACCTCCTCATGGCTGTTCGCCAGTGCTTATGTCCTGGCCACCGGTCAGCCGCGGAAAATCCGGTGTACTCGCCGGGAGCTGAAATTCTTCGTGCTGGCCGGCATTTTTTCCGCCTTGGGGCCGATGCTGTTGTACCTGTCGCTGCAACACGAAGGGCTGGTGGTGATTGCCCCCATTGCTGCCACTACCCCGCTATTTGTACTGCTTGCTTCCTGGGTATTCCTGCGTGCTGACGAATTGTTCAGCCGCAAGGTGGTGGCGGGCACAGTGGCCACCGTTACCGGGGTTGTTCTGGTCAGCGCCTACGGCATCGCTGCCGGATAACGCAACGCGCTGAGCATGATGAAAGTATCACAGAGAGAGAAATGACATGACTTCCGTGATCGACTATGCCCGCTTCTATGTGTGTGAAGCGGATGAAATGAGCAATAACGAAATCCGCCAGATCAAGCCACCGGGCCGTGATCCCGTGGCTGTATATCGGGTGGAAGACAGTTTCCATGCCACCGATGACATCTGCTCCCACGGCCAGGCGTTGCTGTCGGAAGGCGAGGTCGATGAGGATTTTGTTGTCGAGTGCCCTTGGCATGGCGGTACTTTTGATATTCGCACTGGAGAGGCGTTGTCGTTTCCGTGCGTGCTGCCGGTGCGCAGTTACCCCGTGCAGGTAGAAGACGGCAAGCTTTATCTCAATCTGCAAGCTGGTGAGACAAAGGAGTAACGCCATGCACCGCGTCACGCTGGTCGATACCGACATCTGCTTTCAGCAGGACGAGACACACGACACCTTGCTGCGTGCCGGCCTGAGTCAGGGCATCGGCTTGCCCTATGAATGCAACTCGGGCGGGTGCGGCAGCTGTAAATTCGAATTGCTGGAAGGTGAGCTGGAAGAACTGTGGCCGGATGCTCCGGCGCTCACCGCTCGCGATCGGAAAAAAGGCCGCAAACTGGCCTGCCAGTGCCGCGCCTTGTCCGATCTGGTAATTCGCATGCGCACCGATGAAAGCTGCGTGCCCGTGCACGCCCCGGCGCGTCAGCAGGCGGTACTGGAAGCACGCCGCGACATCACCCCCGACATTGTCGAATTCCGGCTGCGTACCGAATCGCCGGCGCATTTTCAGCCAGGCCAATATGCCATGCTGACCCTGCCGGGCACATCAGCGCCGCGGGCCTACTCGATGAGCAACCTGGCCAACGACAACGGCATCTGGGAATTCTGGATTCGCCGCAAGCCGGATGGCGCCATATCGCCGGCGCTATTCGACTCTTTCCATCCGGGCGACACGCTGGCACTGGATGGCCCCTACGGGCTGGCGGTGCTGAATACCGGGTCACCGCGCGACGTGGTATGTATCGCTGGTGGCTCCGGCATCTCGCCGGTACTCTCGATTGCACGCGGTTTGCTGCGCTCGCCGGAGCTGGCCGATCGGGCATTGCACTTTTTCCTGGGAGCACGCACCCGCGCCGATATCTGTGGCCTGGATGAACTGGCGGCACTGCCCGGTTTCGATACGCGCGTCACCACTTATATCGCGCTGTCCGACGCCAGCCCTGACGAGGGCTGGGAGGGTGCCACGGGTTTCATCCACGAACTCGTTGCAAAAGAACTGGGGCCGCGCCTGGCCGAGCATGAATGCTATCTGGCTGGCCCACCTCCCATGGTGCAAGCGACCACGCGCATGCTGATGCTCGATCACAAGGTGCCGCAGGAACAGGTACATTTTGATCGCTTCTTCTGAGGAGGTCTCCACATCATGATGCCCGAGCAGCTGAGAACCCGCCTGGCCAGCCTCTCTGTCCAGCCGCCACCGCTGGAGAAAGAGGATCAACACGCCGCCGTACTGGTGGCGCTGCTGCCTGAGCAGCCCGGCTGCCCGGTAGTGCTGACACGCCGGGCCGCGAAAATGCGGCACCATGCGGGTGAAATCTCTCTGCCCGGTGGCCTGCTCGATCCCGGCGACAATTATGACGTGGTGCAAGCGGCGCTGCGCGAAGCCCATGAAGAGCTGGGCCTGTCACCGGCGGCGGTGGCGGTGCACAGTGTTTTACCACCGCTTCAGAACAGCCGTGGCCTGCACGTCTTCCCTGTGCTTGGCACGCTGGACAAGCGCCCGCGCTGGCGGCCACAGCCAGCGGAAGTCAGTGAAATCCTGGAAGTGCCGTTGTCCTTTTTTCTCAGCGAGGATCATTATTTGCCCCGGCACCGTTATTACCGGGGGACATTGCGCGACACGCTGGTAATGGAATATGAAGATGGCACCATCTGGGGCCTCACTGCGCGCATCATGCGCAGCGTCAGCCAGTTTCTTCAGCAACCCTGACGCGGGCGCGGGACGAGCGAACGTACCCGTATTACACTTATCGGCCGTTTTTAACTCGGCTCTGGCGCAGGATAACCATGGCAACCCCCGTCAACGCATCCGTCATCAAGGCGTTTCGTGTGCTCAACGCCTTCACCTTCGCCGGCGAAAAACTGACGCTGGCCCAGCTGACCAAGCGCGTGGATATCAATGTTGCGACGCTGCACCGGTTTTTGCTGACGCTGGAACATGTGGGCGCCGTGGTGCGCACTCCTGATGGCGCATTCGAGCTGGGCTTGCTGCTGGCCGATCTGGGCGGCCGGGTATCGGTTACCGATGCCTTGCACAACATTGTGCAACCGCATGTGGAGGCGCTGGCACAACGCTTTGGCGAAACCATTCATGCAGCCATCCTCGATCAGGATATGGTGTGCTATGTGGCCAAGGGCGAAGGCTCACGCAGCCTGACCGTGATTACCCATATCGGCAAACGCCTGCCCGCTTACTGCACTGGCCTCGGCAAGGCACTGATGTCACAGCTGGACGGCGAAGCGCTGGAGCAATGCATCAGCCGGCAAACCTTTAAGCGTTTCACCGACAAGACCACCACGTCCGTAGCTGATTTGCGCAAGGAGCTGCGTCTGATTCGCCGGCGCGGCTATGCGATGGATAACGAAGAAGTGGAAACCGGCCTGCGCTGTGTCGCCGTGCCGGTGCCCGGCGCCTCCGTGCGGCTGGCGATCTCCATGTCGGCGCCGACCACGCGGCTGAACCAGACCAAGATTCGGGAGGTCGCGCGCGCCCTTCAGCATCACGCAGAACAGATATCGGAGCAGATTTCCGGGAAAGCGCCCTGAAAACACGCCGGGAGCTTGACACCATCCGGCCACTGCCCGAGAATTCGCGCTCTCAAAATGGCTACGTAGCTCAGCTGGTTAGAGCACAGCACTCATAATGCTGGGGTCGGTGGTTCAAGTCCACCCGTAGCCACCAAAAATCAAAGGCTTAGGCGTGTTCGCCTGGGCCTTTTTTGTTGGTTGACTACATCTTGACTCAATCTTGGCCGCGCCCCAGCCCTATGTGACGGGTCATAATGGGCGCACTGCTTGTAAGCAATCACATTATAAATAAGTGCATAAAGACCGCCTCATTAAAGGCCGCCCAGTAAAGACATAGCGCTGCGTGGCCGTCCGCAACTCACGTGCTGCAAATCTTCTGAAGTATCAGCATGTCGTCGTCGCCATCACGAATGAGCCACGCTCATCAAGCGCGGGGCGACACAGCCTCGACCTGTCGCCCTGGTGCTCTCTACGGCAACGGCACCTGGAACACCCCTTGCCGCTCGCTCGCCATCAACGGCACAGGCGCCGTCGCCGTACAGCCACGCTGCAACCGGCCTGGCATATCGCAACCTGCGCGGTAATTCCTGAACTTGGCAAACACAGCACAGGGAAAAAGGCGCCCGATATCCGGTTGGCCCTTTTCGCCTTTTCATCCGCTTGCCCCTGTCCGGCCGAAGGCCGCTCGCGCCAGCCGAAAGATGACGCCTGCCTCTCTTGATATGCCTGCAGGACGGCTACGCTCTTGCCGCTAACCGGCCTACCCACCAGAGCCTACTTAAAGCCACCAACCGCTCCGCGTGACAGATCAGGGGGAAGCCCGCAGCGCGCCAGTGGCGCCCGCCTGCCAGACACGGGTGACGCCGCCCCCTACTGGTTAGTGAGCGCCACCCCACACTGCTAACAAGACGGAGTGCGCAAAGCCCGACTTCCGGCACGCAGGCTCGGAACAGGCCCGGCACAATAGCTTCTATCGAGGTAGCACCTATCGAAGGCGCACCTATCGAAGGCGCACCTATCGAGCGGCACCTATCGAGCAGTACTTATAAGGTAAGGATGCAATATGCGGACCCGACCTGAGCCGCCCGTCTCTCAATCTGGGCAGCCCGCCCGTCAACCTGGGCGGCACGTCTCTCACCGCTCTCCATCTCTGCGCCCGCCATCTCACGCCGGGCAGCATTACGCCGGTGATCCCCTACGCAGCCGCGTGCTGGAGGACGGCCTTAGCCTGCTGCGCTTTACCGCCGCCGATCAGAAAGCGCTGAACAGCTACCACAATGGTATGCGTACCAGTGCCCGAGCTGATCATCCATGGCTGCCACGCCTGACGCTGCGCGGGGTGGTGCCGGCGCTGCTGTTGGCACGTGCCCATGCCGTGCCGCCGGAACTGACGCTTGCGCCCACGCCGGCTGGCACTCGTGATCTGTTTCTGGAGGGCTGTGTACTGCGCATCGTCGCCGGCAGCAACAGTCTGGTGGATGTGCTCAAGCCTCAAAACACGCGCTGAGCGAGCGCAGACTCACCTCTGCATCCACACGCGGCCATCGCTTTCCTATCTACCTCCGCCTTTCGGGCCCGGCCCGAACGACATGGGAAAGGCGTGAATATTGCCACTGGAGCCGGCCTCGACAATCTTGCCGATACCTTCCTTTTCGACTTCGTCGATGCGGATAATGGCGTGCAGCGGAATAAAAGAACGCTGCACGCCGGCAAATTCGTTCTTCAATCGCTCTTCGGAAGGGTCAACCACCATCTGCGCACGCTCACCGAACAGGAACTCCTCCACCTCGATGAAACCGTACAGATCACTTTGATAAATGTGACTGGCATAGATCTCGTAAATCTGCCCCTGGTTGAGGAAAATGACTTTGTAAATCTGGCGTGCATTGGGCATGGATTCGACTCCGACACGGGCAGCCGTTCAAAAGGGCGGCCAGCATAGCACATCCGGCCTGAAAGGCACGCAGGGCGCCGCCTGCCGCCAGCCCGACAACACCACGAAAACCGTGTGTTCTCGCTAGACTTTGCCCCTATGAGTGACTAGAGTTACGACCCACAATGCGACGTGGGGCAATTTGCCGCACCCGGGGATGTGCCGCTACAGCTACCCTTGCTACAGGTGGTTGAATTGACTGCATTTTCTGACACACATTGCGGCCTGTTCGTGCCCTGACCAGATCGTTATGTAGCGTTAGTTGCCCGGCAGAAGCTCCCGTTCGCATCATCCTGAAGCGCTTTCCAGGTGCCGCGAGAGCGGCGATAAGATGCGAGTGCCGTAGTTGATTCGGCAATCGCTGGGGAAAACAGGGAGCAAACGCATGCCGTCAACACTGTTCCACCGTGCAGCCGCTCTGCTGACAACACTGATGCTCAGTGGTGTTGCAGCAGCTGACTGGACCCAAAGATCCGCAGAAAACATGCGGCCAGGGGTCACCGCCCTCAGTCAGGACGTCTACAGCCTGCACATGACCGTCCTGTGGATCTGTACCGCCATTGGTCTACTGGTTTTCGGCCTGATCACCTGGTCGATTTTTGCACACCGCAAATCCAAAAACCCTGTCCCCGCTACGTTCCACGAGAACATCGTTCTCGAAGTGGTCTGGACGATCATCCCGTTTTTCATCCTGATCGGCATGGCGATCCCTGCCACGCGAGTGCTGATTCATATGGAAGACACCACCGAAGCGGAGCTGACGGTGAGAGTCACCGGCTCGCAGTGGAAGTGGCATTACGAGTATCTGGCATACGAGGACGACAACAATGTAGGCGTCGGCTTCTTCAGTAACCTGGCCACCGATCCGGCGGTCTGGGAACGCCCGATACTCAGCGGCGGCCTGTTTCCGGTTGGCTCTGCCCGCTCCCGCGTCGGTGCCGAACGTGAAGCGTTGAGTGCGGAAAATCCCAACACCTTCAACTACATGCTGGAAGTCGACAACAAGCTGATGTTGCCCGCCGGCCAGAAGGTTCGCTTCCTGATTACCGCCGATGACGTCCTGCATTCCTTCTGGATACCGGATTTCTCGGTGAAGAAGGATGCGATCCCCGGCTTCGTCAACGAAAGCTGGGCAAAAATCCCCGACGATGCCGTAGGCATCTACCGTGGTCAGTGCGCCGAATTGTGCGGCCGCCTGCATGCCTTCATGCCGATCGTTGTCGAGGTGGTACCGCAAGACGAATTCACCGCCTGGCTGGAAGAACAGAAAGCCGCCTCCGCCGAAGGTCCGGACATGACGCCATTTGCTGATCTTGATGAGGCCATGGCCATGGGCGAGCCGATCTTCCAGCGCGCTTGCGCCATGTGCCACGGGGCCGAAGGCCAGGGGGGTATTGGCTTGCCTCTCGCCGGCACTGATCTGATGAACAATTCGGATCGGGTTCAGGAAAACATCGACATTCTGGTGAACGGCCGTGGCGCCATGCCATCGTTCCGCGCCCAGCTGTCGCCCAAGGAGATTGCCGCAGTCATCAACTTCCAGCGCCATGCGTTCGGTAATGATGGCGGCGATCTGATTCAACCCGACGACGTGCAGCAGTAAGGGAGGGGAGCAATTATGTCAGACCACCACGAGCACCACGCTCCGACCGGGTTGAAGCGCTGGCTTTTCAGCACTAACCACAAAGATATCGGCTCGCTATATCTGTGGTTCAGCTTCATTATGTTCCTGGTCGGCGGTCTTATGGCCCTGGTCATCCGCACCGAGCTGCTGTACCCCGGCATGCAGGTCGTTGACCCTGATTTCTTCAACCAGATGACCACCGTCCACGGTCTGGTCATGGTCTTCGGGGCCGTCATGCCCGCCTTCGTGGGCCTGGCCAACTGGATGATCCCGTTGATGATCGGCGCACCGGACATGGCGCTGCCGCGCATGAACAACTGGTCATTCTGGATTCTGCCGGCCGCGTTCGCCCTGCTGCTGAGCTCTGTCGTGCTGAGTATCTTTGCCGACGGCAATCCGCCTGCACCGAACTTTGGCTGGACTTTCTATGCACCGCTGTCCAGCACCTACGGCCCGGCCTCGACAGACTTCTTCATTCTGTCGGTTCACATGATGGGTATTTCTTCCATCATGGGCGCCATCAACGTCATCGTGACAGTCATGAACATGCGCGCTCCTGGCATGACCATGATGAAACTGCCGCTGTTCGTGTGGACCTGGCTGATCACTGCGTTCCTGCTGATCGTGGTCATGCCCGTTCTCGCCGGCGCCGTGACGATGGTGCTCACCGATCGCCACTTCGGCACCAGTTTCTTTGACGCCGCCGGTGGTGGCGACCCGGTGCTGTTCCAGCATATTTTCTGGTTCTTCGGACACCCGGAAGTGTACATCATGATTCTGCCGGCATTCGGCGTAGTCTCAGCGATCATCCCGACATTTGCCCGCAAGCCGCTGTTCGGTTACGCCTCGATGGTGTACGCCACCGGCTCCATCGCGCTGCTGTCGTTCCTGGTCTGGGCGCATCACATGTTTGCCGTGGGGATGCCGCTGGCCGGCATGCTGTTCTTCATGTACATGACCATGCTGATTTCGGTGCCCACCGGCGTAAAAGTATTCAACTGGGTGGCCACCATGTGGCGTGGCTCGCTGACCTTTGAAGTGCCGATGAAATGGGCCATTTCGTTTGTGGTGCTGTTCACCATCGGCGGCTTGTCCGGTCTGATGCTGGCCTTCACGCCGGCTGACATCCAGTATCACGACTCCTACTTCGTGGTCGCGCACTTCCACTATGTGCTGGTGCCGGGCGCCATCTTCTCCATGTTCGCCGCCGTGTACTACTGGCTGCCGAAGTGGACAGGCGTAATGTACGACCGCTTCTGGGGCGAAATGCACTTCTGGAATTCACTGCTGTCGGTGAACCTGCTGTTCTTCCCGATGCACTTTGTGGGGCTGGCGGGCATGCCTCGCCGTTATGCGGATTATGCGTTGCAATTTGCCGACTACAACTTCTGGATCAGCATCGGCGCCTTCTGGTTCGGTATTTCGCAGCTGTTCCTGCTGTGGGTGCTGATCAAGGCGTGCTTCCTCAAGAAGGGCGAGAAGGCCACTATGGAAGTGTGGGACAACCCGGAAGGGCTGGAATGGACGGTGCCGTCTCCCGCACCGCACCACACCTTCGATACGCCGCCGATAATCAAGTAAGCTCGACGCAACAAAGGTTTAGCGACTCAGGAGGGCACCATGTCGGAACAAGAGCTCGAACCGCAGCATCGCAACATCGTCAGGAAACTGGTGTTCGCAGTGGTGGGAATGTTCGGTTTTGCGTTCGCCATGGTGCCGCTCTATGAAGTGCTGTGTGAAGTCACCGGCCTGAATGGCAAAACCAACAGCCGTGCGATCACTCAGGTGCCGGAAGGCATGGTAGCGGACGAAGAGCGCTCGGTGCTGGTGCAGTTTGTCACACGCAACGATCCGAATATGCCGTGGGCATTCGAACCGATGGAGCATTCTGTTCGGGTTCACCCGGGCGAGATCAAAGCCGTCAACTTCCGCGTGCGCAACGATACCGATCAGGACATGGTCAGCCAGGCCATCCCTTCTCTGGTGCCGGGGCAAGCCGCCAGCCACTTCAAAAAGACGCAGTGTTTCTGCTTTGATCAGCAGCCGCTGGCAGCAAACAGCGAGCAGATCATGCCGATGATTTTCTACCTTGATCCGGCGCTGCCGAAACACCTGACCACCATTACATTGTCGTATACGCTGTTTGACATTACTGATCGCGTCAACGGCCGTGCCGGCGAGGTTGCCGCTCGTTAAGGCGCTCAGACAGGTTCCCAGGAGACACACGCATGGCAGAGAAAACAACGCAATATTATGTTCCCGCCGGTAGCCCGTGGCCGGTGCTGGCATCCGTTGGCTTGATGCTATTGGCACTCGGGGGTGCCAACTTCATCCAGCAGAGCACAGACGTGGTCAACAACGAAGGCACCTTCGGCGGCATGCTGCTCGCCGTGGGTGTCATCTGGATGATCGGCGTGCTGTTCATGTGGTGGCGCGACACCGTAAAGGAATCCATCGGTGGCCTGCATAGCGACCAGATGTACCGCTCCTACAGCCAGGGCATGCTGTGGTTCATCTTTTCCGAGGTGATGTTCTTCAGCGCTTTCTTCGGTGCCATGTTCTACACCCGCTGGCTGATCGTGCCGTGGCTCGGCGGCGCCGGCACCGGCGCCATGACTCATGAACTGCTGTGGCCGGAATTCCAGGCCATGTGGCCTGTCGTTACCGCCCCGGACGGCCGCGTCACCGCTGCCATGGGCGCCTGGGGCCTGCCGGCGGTGAACACTGCGCTGTTGCTGACCAGTTCCATCACGCTGACCATTGCGCACCACGCTATGGTCGCCAACCAGCGCGGCAAGGTCATTCTGTTCCAGGCAGCCACCATCGCCTTGGCTGTTGCCTTCCTGTGCTGCCAGGTGATCGAGTACATTCACGCCTACGATATGGGCCTCACCATCGATGCCGGCATCTACGGTTCGCTGTTCTTCATGCTGACCGGCTTCCATGGGGTGCACGTTTTCCTCGGTACCATCTTCCTGACGGTGACATTCCTGCGCGTATTGAAAGGCCATTACACCCCGGAAAACCACTTCGCCTGGGAAGCAGCCGCCTGGTACTGGCATTTCGTTGACGTGGTGTGGCTGTTTCTGTTCGTCACGGTGTACTGGCTCTGAGCCAACCCTTACAACAGATTGGTTCACAACGAAAAGGCGCCTCTCCGGCGCCTTTTTCATTGCACTGCTTTTTCGCTAACAGCAACGGCTCCAGATCACAGCCATCACCTGCCACCCGCGCCGGCCGCCCCATGCTCGAATTGAAACGAGCCCCTCTTACATCGAGCCATATGGCTTTTTCGGGAAAATTACCTGGCGCCGCTCTACAGCCACCGCCTGCATCGCCGCGCAGCGAAATTGAAAGCGGCGTGCAAAGCCGCCCTGCACCGTGCGGCCAGGCCAGGCGGTGACGCAGCACGACACTTCAAAAAGGAAATATCTTCAGGCAAGCCGGTGCAGAGCCTGTCACGGCCCTGCCCGGTATCGCGGCTAACGGCTACGGTGCTGGTTGCGAGGCCGGTGCCTGACGCTCGATTGGCACGCCCCCGCGAGTGGTCGGGTTCACATCATGCGGCTGCAGCCAGCCCATCCACATCGATAGAAACAACACCACGACCACGGCCACGGAAAAGGCCACGCGCCAGGTCAACGCACGAACAGTAGCGCCCTCCTTGCCCTTGTTCCGCACCACGGCCGATAACCCGCGAAACAGCGAGATGGCCACCGCCGCCAGCAACAGGAGGACTACCAGTTTCACCCACCACATAACACAAGCCCTTGTGTACAATAGACCGCCATTGTAGGGGACGCGCCGCGCCCTGCCTACGCGGCAGCGCCCTGTCAGTACCCGTTCGGAGGCGCTCCATGGCAGCACGTCGATTCCGCCCAAGCCTGGCCGCTGCGCTGGCCACTCTGGTGGTGGCTGCCGTGTGCCTGCAGGCCGCCTTCTGGCAACTGGATCGCGGCCGCAGCAAAGCCCGCGTGCTGGCGCAGGCCAGTGAGCGCGCCGAACAGGGCCCGCTGACGCTGACACAAGTGCTGGCCGAGGCCGAGCCGGGCAATTTCCCCGTGCGGGTGCGCGGTACCATTGATAACGACCACCCCATTCTGCTGGATAACCGCACACTCAATGGCGTCGCCGGCTACCATCTGCTGAGCCCCCTCCACAGTGATACCGGCCACTGGGTGCTGGTCAATCGCGGCTGGCTGCCCCGTGGCCGCGATCGCAATCAGCTACCTGATATTCCCGTCATCGAAGGAGCTGTCACGGTGAACGGACAAACATACGTTTACAGCCCGCTGACGCTGGTGCTGGCCGAGGACGATCTGCGCGCGGCCACCTGGCCTTTACGAGTACAGAAGGTGGAAATGGAAGCCATTGCGCCACTACTTGGGGTAGAAT
The DNA here is from genome assembly GCF_023051175.1 of Alcanivorax quisquiliarum. Lineage (GTDB taxonomy): Bacteria > Pseudomonadota > Gammaproteobacteria > Pseudomonadales > Alcanivoracaceae > Isoalcanivorax > Isoalcanivorax quisquiliarum. The sequence continues at coordinate 21,523 of NZ_JALKII010000003.1, forward strand.
TGGCGCCCTTCGAGATCCGCGTGCACCCGGAGGCCGAGCTGGAAACTGCGGGCGAATTCCCACGCGTGTGGCACGATGCGGTGATGGGTCCGGAGCGGCACCAGGCCTATGCACTACAGTGGTTCGGGCTGGCGGTTACGGTGGTAATTTTCTTCCTGGTGGTCAGCTTCCGGCGCCGCCCCACGAAGAACAGCCTGTGACGACCGCGCTGGGCAGAGCACGGATCAACGCAGCTAAACGTACGACAAGTCAGGCAGGCAGGTAAGTCATGCAGGAACGGAACAAGAATTTTCTGGTACTGGGCCTGATTCTGGGTGTCTTTCTGGCATTTTTTCTCGCTGGTCGCTTTCTCGTCAATGTCGATGAGCTGCCACGCATCAACAAGGGCACGCTGATTATTCCCCATGTCAGCATCGACAGCCTGGCGCTGACATCCGACGAAGGCACGCCCTATACCGGCGCGGATATGGCCGGCCAGTGGACGATGGCGTACATCGCCGGCGATGCCTGCGACACCGCCTGCAAGAACGGTCTTTTTTATCTGATGCGTCAGCTGCGCCTGTCGCTGGATCGGGATGCCACACGGGTGCGCCGGCTGATCATTCACACCGCCGAGGCAGACACCGACTTGCGTGAATTCCTGAATAACAATGTCGCCGGCATGTATGAAGCCCATGGCCAACGCGACGTTATCGAAGCCGCGCTCGTCGATGCAATGGCCGGCGCCAGCCCCCTGCACCATATTTTCATCATCAGCCCCGACGGCATGATTTTCCTGTGGTATCCCACCCATGCAGACCGGGATTCGACTTTGCTTGAGGCCGATAATATTCGTGATGACCTCAAGCGCACCCTGAAAGGCTCAGCAATAGGTTAACTGCCGATGTCGGAAAACTTTCACCGCAGTAGCACCAGCACGCCCCGCTCACTTGTCTGGCAACGCCGTCTGACACTGCTCACCATCCTGCTTACCGCCGTAGTCATCATGCTCGGCGCCTGGACGCGCCTGAGCGATGCCGGCCTCGGCTGCCCCGACTGGCCCGGTTGCTACGGCCATATGGATGTACGCAAGGCGATTGATTACGTCAGCACCAAGAACGAATTGCAGCCCGGCACCTACCGCGAAGCGCACAAGACTGTTCCCGAGATGGTGCACCGCTATTTTGCCAGCCTGCTGGGCTTGACGATCATCATTATCGCGGCGCTGGCCTGGGCCAATCGGCGCCAGCCCGAACAGCCGGTGGCCCTGCCGCTCGCCCTGGTAGCGCTGGTGATCTTTCAGGGCATCCTGGGCAAGTGGACCGTCACCATGGGCTTGCAGCCCACCATCGTGATGCTGCATCTGCTGGGGGGGTTCTCCACGTTCACCCTGCTCTGCTGGCTGGCAGCGCAGCTTTACGGGTGGCCACAGTTTCGCAACGATCCCGATGTACGCAGCCTCAAGCCGCTGGGCACTGCCGCGCTAGCTATCGTCATCATGCAGATCGCGCTGGGCGGATGGACCACAGCCAACTACGCAGCGGTGGTCTGCACCGAGCTGCCGATCTGCGAAAAGGGCTGGGTCAGCCACATCAATTTTGCCGACGCCTTCACCTTTTTCGGCCACGATCACGACGGTGAGGATTATGAATTCGGCGTGCTGGAAAATGATGCGCGCACCACCATTCATGTGATGCATCGCTTCGGCGCGCTGGCTACTCTGCTGGTGGTCGGGCTGCTGGCGATCCAGGTGGCGCGCCGCGCCCGTTGCACCCTGAATCGCAACCTTGGCCTGACCATGGGCGTCGTGGTAGCGGCACAGTTCGCCTTGGGTGTCAGCAATGTGGTATTCCATGTGCCGCTGGATGTTGCCGTGGCACATAACTTTGGTGCGGTCATACTACTGGTCAGTATTGTGTTGTTCTTGCGGGCGATCTCGGTGCAGCCCGAACGGAGGCAGGGGAATGTCTGATTCAGCGAGCTGGCGCGATTATCTCGCCCTCACAAAGCCAGGCGTCGTATTACTGCTGATGGTCACCGCTATCGCCGGCATGTTTCTGGCCACCGAGCCGGCCGGCATGGTGCCGGTATCCATACTGGTGCCGGCCTTTTCGGGCCTGACTCTGGCGATGATGGCCTCCGCCGCCATCAACCAGATCATGGATCAGAAAATTGATGCAGTCATGTCACGCACCGAGAACCGGCCCATCGTCACCGGCCGCCTCAATACCCGCAAGGCGGTAGCCTTTGCAGCCTTGCTGGCGGTGCTCTCGATGCTGATTCTCGATCAGCTGGTGAACCGCCTGACGGCGCTACTTACGCTGTTCGGCTTTGTCGGGTATGCGTTCATCTATACGCTCTACCTCAAACGAGCGACGCCGCAAAATATCGTCATCGGCGGCCTCGCCGGTGCTATTCCGCCGCTGCTTGGCTGGACGTCCGTTTCCGGCGAGATGCATCCCTACGCCTGGCTGCTGGTGCTGATCATCTTCGTCTGGACACCGCCGCACTTCTGGGCGCTGGCGATCCATCGCCGCGATGATTATGCCAAGGCCGAAATTCCCATGCTGCCGGTCACTCATGGCATCCCGTTTACCCGCGCCAGCGTGCTCCACTACACCATTTTGCTGCTGCTGACGTCGCTGCTACCCTATCTCACCGGCATGAGCGGCCTGATTTATCTGGCCGCCGCCCTGTTGCTGGGGCTGATTTTCGTGCTGCATGCGCTCAAGCTGCGTTTCGGCGACGATCCGCGCACCCCCATGAAGACCTTCGGTTATTCCATTACCTACCTGTTTATGCTCTTCGCGGCGTTGCTGGTGGATCACTATGTGCCCATCGGCGTCATCGGACCGGGCGCGTGAGCAAGCTAGAATCGGGCCGCATGGCAGCAAACGGCGGCTGAAAGGTCTGTGCCACCGGCCCCAGTTGCGTTAGCCTCACCCCTTGAGCTGACATACTGAACCGGGAGCCGCCATGAACGCCGTCGTCCTGATCCTGGGCCTTGCCGCCCTGGTGCTGGTCCTGAGCATTTCCGTCTACAACCGCCTGATCACCTTGCGCAACCGCTTCAAGAACGCGTTTGCGCAAATCGACGTGCAATTGCAACGCCGGCACGATCTGATCCCCAATCTGGTCGAAGCCGCGCGCGCTTACATGGCACACGAAAAAGAGACACTCACACAAGTGACCGAGGCCCGCAATCAGGCCGAAAGCGCCCGCCAGGCAGCACGCAGCAACCCGGAAAACGGTAACGCCATCACCACCCTGGGCCGCGCCGAATCCGTGCTCGGCGGCTCGCTGGCAAACTTCCTCGCAGTGTCGGAAAACTACCCGGATCTGAAAGCCAACGAAAGCATCCGCAACCTGATGGAAGAGCTGTCATCGACCGAGAACCGTGTCGGCTTCGCCCGTCAGGCTTTCAATGATGCGGTCATGAACTACAACACCTATCGCGAGCAGATCCCGAACAACATCATTGCGGGCTTTTTCGGCGCCACGTTCCAACCAGCCCAGCTGCTGGAGATCGAAAACACCAACGCACGCAAAGCACCCGCCGTCAGTTTCTGAACTGACCGACACCGATGAACTTCTTCGAACACCAGGCTCGAGCCAAACGCCGCACCAGCCTGCTGGTGCTGTATTTCAGCCTGGCGGTGCTGCTCACTGCCATGGCGGTCAATCTGGTCTGCCTGCTGGTCATGAACTGGATGGTGCGCCCGACCCCGGCCAGCGAATGGTTCACATCAGCGCCCGCCGCCTGGATTGCGGGCGCCACCCTGCTGATCATTACTGGCGGCAGTGCGCTGCGCTTCTGGCAATTGCGCGACGGTGGCGCGGCACTGGCGGACATGCTCGGCGCCCGCCGCATCGAACCCGGCAGCAACACTCCAGCTGAGCGGCAGTTGATAAATATCGTGGAAGAAATGGCAATCGCCTCCGGCATTCCTGTTCCGGAGCTGTTCGTGCTGGACAACGAACAGGCCATCAACGCGCTGGTGGCCGGCCACCGCCCCACCGAAACCTGTGTCATCGTTACCCGTGGGGCGCTGGAACAACTCAGCCGCGACGAAATGCAGGGCGTCATCGCGCATGAATTCAGTCATGTTTTCAATGCCGACATGCGCCTGAACCTGCGCCTGATTGCAACCCTGGCCGGTATCGTCGCGATCGGCAAAACCGGCGAATTCCTGCTGCACAACGCCCGTTTTTCGCACTTCGACAGCCGTGGGCGCCGCCAGGATGCATTGCCGGTGCTGCTGCTTGCCGGCGTGGCACTCATGGCAATCGGTTATATCGGGCTGTTCTTCGGCCGGCTGATCAAGGCCGCGATATCGCGCCAGCGGGAGCTGTTGGCCGACGCCGGGGCGGTGCAGTTCACCCGCAATCCCGCCGGCATTGCCCAAGCGCTGATTCGCATCCGTAACGGTAACGGCTCGTATCTGAACAACCGCCACGCCGAGGATATGAGCCACATGTGCTTTGGCGAGACGCTGCCGCTGAAATTGCGCGGCCTGCTGGCCACCCACCCGCCTCTGGACGAACGCCTGGCCGCGATCGGCAGCCAGTGGCCGGCGCGGGCACGCGCCGATGAACGCAGCAGACGCACTGCCACTCCCACACCGGCAGGCGCTGACGCGGCCACGCCCGAGGCTGCTTCGGGGCCAACTGCGGCTATGACCTTCGCCGCGACCACCGGCGCCCCGGCTGCCGCGCCAGCATCGCGCCCCCGCGCCAGCGACGTCGTGGGCACTGTTACGCCGGCCCATCTTGGCTATGCTCGCACCATTCACGCGAGCATCCCTGCCCCGCTGCGCGAGGCGTTGCATCAGCCTGAGGGTGCCGAGCTGATGATCTGCGCGCTGGTGCTCAGCGTCTCCGAGCAGCCCGGCCAGCTGCTCCCGAGCCTGTCGTTACCGAGTGATCAACAGGCGCGTCTGGCGCACTATCTGCAAGAGGTGCAGAAACTCGGCACGCGGCTACGGCTGCCGTTGCTGGACATGGCCATCCCCACCCTCAAGCTGCTGCCGCAGGCAGAGCGTGACCAGTTGCTCGCCCGCCTGGAAGCGCTGGTACGCGCCGACCGCCGTATCACCCTGTTCGAGTTCGTGCTGCTGCATATTCTGGAAGATCACCTGGGCAAAACCGCCGCCCGCAGCCAGCGCACGCTTTACCGCAGTTTTCAGCCCCTGGCAGACGAAATCCGCTTGCTGCTTTCCACCATGATCCATGCCGGCGGTGCACAACAAGATCCGGCCCGGTTGTTCCAGCGCCTTGGCACTGCGCTGTTGCCGGCTGGCACCACGCTGCTGCCACGGGAGCAATGTCGGCTGGACCGCCTTGCCGACGCCCTGAAGCGCCTGGCGGGGCTCACGCCGCTGTTGAAATCACTACTGGTTGATGCCTGCGCCGATGCCGTGCTGGCAGACCGGCGCGTCCAGGTGGCCGAGGCCGAGCTGTTGCGCGCTGTCTGCACACTGCTTGACTGCCCTATGCCGCCTTTATTCGAGATGACGGCGCCTGCCCACGCGCCCCAGGACAGGTTCTGACGCGCTTTGTAAGCTTTCACCTACAAGAAATGTCTGAATTCGCTGCTACCGGGCGCACCGGACAAGCGTCAGAATAGCAGGGCTGGGGGTAAGCGCTGCGTGAGCAGCGTAAAGAGCCGTGACGATCGGAGCCACCGCCCCGCACACACGAGTTGCATCGTCGCTGCGCTCTTGCAGCGTAACGCACCGGAAGCACCGCTGAACGCTTGCAACACAGACGTGGGCGCGAGCCGCGCACACACAACACCAGGCCCTGCGCCTGATGAACAGCGTCTCCTCACGAGACGGGGGAAGCTCGATATGGAATTTGAGAAAGCCAGCGAAAAAAATGCCTGGAATGCCGTCGCTCAGGCGACGCTGGCCATGCGCCAGGACGACGTACCACACCCGGCCCTGGCCGCCTGGCTGCGCCAGCAAGGCGTGGATATCCAGCGCTCGGTCTTTCCCTGCGTAGGGCTGTTCGACGACGATGTTTTCTCGGGCACCCTGATTACCCAGTCACGACGTGTGGTGGAATACTTCATTGATCTTGCTGCGCCCGACAGCAGCGAGTTCGAGGATGTCACCGAGGGCCTGGGGCCCAAGGACCCTAACCACCCGGAAAGCGATGTGCGCGATCTCATCACCATGGCGCTGGTGTATTTCGACCACCAGCGCGGCGCAGCGGCCTGAAGCAACCTGCCGGGCCTGGCACTGCCGCTGGCGCCCTCAAGGGCGCACGACAACTACCCCGCCCGATAGGGCAGCAAGGTTCGCGCCTCATCCCGATACGCCAATACTGCGTGCGCCTCACGCTCGCAAAAATCCGCCACCGCCTGATGAAAGGCCGGCTCCACCAGATGATGGAGCGACCGGGTGATAACCGGCTCGAACCCGCGCAGCAGCTTGTGTTCGCCCTGCACCCCCGGATCGAATAGCGCCAGTTGCTGCTCAATGGCAAACTCGATGCCCTGATAATAACACAGCTCGAAATGCAGCGCGTCGTAATCCTGCAAAGCACCCCAGTAGCGCCCGTAAAGCCCTTGCCCATCGAACAGATAGATGGCCATCGCCACCGGCTGCTCTGGATTATCCGCAAACGCTGCGGTCAGCATCAACTGCTCGCCCATCTGTTCCCGGATAGCGCGAAAGAAAGCCGGCGCCAGGTAAGGTGACTGCCCGCGTCGCAAGTAGGTATCGGCGTAGCACGCGTAGAAGACGTCCCACCAATGCGCGGGAATGGCAGCCCCGGCAGCGCGCTGAATAGTCAGGCCCTGTTCAAGCACACGCTGACGCTCCCGGCGCAGCGATTTGCGCTTGCGCGATACCAGTGCGGCCAGAAAATCGTCGAAAGTCTGATAATCCCGATTGAACCAGCGGAAGTGGCACGCCTGCCGCGTGATCAGAGGTAGCTCTGCCAGCGCCTCTGCCGCCGCCTGATCGGGGAACAGCAGATGCCAGCCGCTGGCCTGATGCGCCGCCAGCGCTTCCTGAATCCGCGGCCACAGCCAGCCCGCTGCGTCGCTGACACCCTGGGGCAGGCGCCAGCGCGGCCCGGTCACCGGCGTGTACGGGATCGCTGTCACCAGTTTCGGATAATAATGCAAGCCGTGCCGGGCATAGGCATCCGCCCAGCCGTGATCGAACACATATTCGCCCCACGAATGAGCCTTGCGATACAGCGGCAACACTCCCTCGCCCGCACGACAGGAGATATCGTGCCAGCCGGTCCTGTCGTCGTTGCTGCCCGGTGCAGCAACGGCGCCGCTTTCTGCAAGCGCCAGCAGCCATTCACGGCGCAGAAATGGATAGTCCGTCATGTTGCAGTGAAGTTCCCGACCTGTTGAGGCAGTTCGGCATGAGATTCAGCCGCACCTTGGTTACAATGCCAGCGGGCGCCCGCAAGGATGGCGCACGTTGCTCGCAATCCCGCAAGGCTCTCTGGTTGCACGAGGTCAGTCGCCCTCCAGAGGCTCCGCATTGATGATAGAGAAGGTAGCGCCAACGCTCATGCACGACTCACGGTTTCTGACGATATTCTACATGTCCTTCGCGTTCATACTTGCCGGCTCCGGCCTGGGCCTGACATTCGCACCGGGGCATCTGGTCGGCCTGTGGCACCCGGAACAGGATAGCAGCCAATTCTCACCTGTGCTGGCACGCCAGGCCGGGGTCGGCCTGCTGCTCGCTGGCGCGCTCAGTGCGCTGTGCGTGGCTGCCGGCCATCTGCGCCGCAACCTGCACTGGTTGTTACTAGCTTTTCTGTTCGCCTTCGTCGCCAGCCACGGCACTGCGCTGGTGCGCTCACCCGGTGGCTTCATGGGCCTGTGGCTGCTGGTACCGGTGCTGATCTTCGCCGCGCCACTGGTGCCCTGGCGAGCAGCGCCCCGGCTGCTGCATCTGAGCACGGGCCGCAACAGCCTCGCTGGTGAAGTGAAATGGTTCAACCCGAACAAGGGATTCGGCTTTATTCTCACCGAGGACGGCCGCGAGATTTTCGTGCATTTTCGTGCTCTGCAAAACGGTGGCCGCCGCAGCCTGCAACAAGGCGCACGCGTTCGCTTTGTCATCAACGAGACGGATCGCGGCGAACAGGCCGACAAAGTCTTCATCGAAAATTGATGCCCGACACCGCCGCCCCTCTGCCAGCGGGTGGCTCGGCGAAGAACAAAAAAGGAACAACGTGTGCAGATATCGGGGTGGGATGCCGCCGTACTGATCGGCTATCTGGTGGTGGTATTCGCCATTGGCTTGTGGGCAGCGCGTGGCAATGACAGCACAGAAGAATATTTCCTTGGCGGCCGGCGCTTTCGTGGCTGGGTGATCGGCTTGTCGCTGGTCGGCACCTCGATCAGCTCGGTCACGTTCATCGCCTATCCGGCCGATGCCTTCAAAACCACCTGGCTACGCTATCTGCCTAACCTGGCACTGCCGCTGGCCATCGCGCTGGCCGCCTGGCTGGTACTGCCGATCTTCCGGCGCGGCAACACCACGACAGCTTACGAGTTTCTGGAAGAGCGTTTCGGCCCCTCGTTGCGCGTTTACGGTGCACTGGTGTTCATCGTGGCGCAATTGGTGCGGCTGGCGACCATCCTCTGGCTTTTGTCATTGTTGCTGCAACAGATCACCGGTATGCCACCGGCCATGTCGATCATCCTCAGCGGCTTGTTTGTGGGCGCTTACACCATTCTTGGCGGCATTGATGCAGTGATCTGGACAGATGTCATCCAGACCACGGTGCTCATTGCCGGCGGACTGGTGTGCCTGTGGGTGGTGCTTGATCTGCTGCCTGGCGGCATCGGTCAGGTGATCAGTACCGCCGGGGCGGCCGGCAAGCTGAGCTTTGGCGAGATGAAGGACGGCGAAATCCTCACCACGCGCTGGGATTTTTCGCTCAGTGCCAAAACCGGCACCATGCTTCTGCTGGTCGGCTTGACCAACTGGCTGACAGAGTACACGAGCAACCAGAATACGGTGCAGCGTTATTGCGCGGCCGCCTCGACTCGCGAAGCACGGCGCGGCATGTTGATTTATGTGCTGACCGCCTTGCCGCTCTGGGCGTTCTACATGTTTCTGGGCAGCGCTCTGTGGGTACTGTTCCAGACCCTGTCGGCCGAGGTGTCTGCGGAGATCCTCGCTGGTACTCGCAAGGCCGAGCATCTGATGCCATGGTTCATCACTGAATACTTGCCGCCCGGCATCGTTGGACTGGTGCTGGCAGCTACGCTGGCCGCCGCCATGTCATCAATGGATTCCAGCATCAATGCGATCACCACTGTTTCCGTGGTGGATATCTATCGCCGCCATCTGCGGCCCGGCGCCACGGATCACCATTATTTGCATAGCGCCTGGGTGATCGCCGCTTTCACTACAGCCGTAACCATCGGCGGTGCCCTGCTGCTGGAGCGTGCCAATACGGAGACGCTTCAGGACGTGATCCTGATTATGGTGTCGTTGCTGGGCGGGGGCTTGCTGGGGCTGTATCTGCTGGGTTTTCTCAGCAAGCGGGGCGATGCGCGGGCAGCCTGGTATGGCATCAGCTGTACGTTGCTGTTTACCGCCTGGGCGCTGGCCTCAAGCCACGGTTTGCTGCCAGCTGTGCTGGCGGCGCCGTTTGATCTGTATTACACCGGTCTGATCGGCAACCTGATCATGTTTGTGGTGGGCTATGTGGCCGCGATACTGCTGGGCCGCCGCGCACCGGCACCGCCCCTGGCGGCACCGGCGAGCGACTAGCGCCGGGTCAGGCGGCCACGGGGGTACGGCGGGCAAGCAGGGTCAGGCGCCAGTCGCGCACCAGCCAGCCAAGCGACCAGGCCGCCAACCAGGGGTCAAGCAGATAATCCCACAGATTGTCCGAGGGCAGCAGGCGCAGAGCGAAGGCGCACTGCGCGCCCACCAGCATCAGGCAGATGCCATAGGCGCGCATGACCCAGGCCGCCAGGCCGAGCAGCAACAGCACCGCACTGAAGCGGAAATCACCAAAGCCCCAAGCGTAGGGATCGATATACGTCAGCCCCAGGCTCATCGGATAAAACCACGCCGCGGTGCCCACCACCAGCAACGCCATCATGCGCAATTCCCCTGACGGCAGGAACCAGCGGCCCCCGAGGCGATGCTGCATGAACATGACGCTCATCACCCCTAGCGTAACGCTGAACTCGCCCAGATAACTGCGCACCCACATGCCCAGCCCCCAGGGCATGGGCAATAACGATACCAGCACCACCAGCAGCACTAGCGGGATGCCGATCTTCGGCGCACGAATGCGCAACAGGCGCAGCGTAATCGAGGCAAACACCAACGCAGTCACCAGCGTCGCAAAAGGCCAGGACAGAAAAGACTCACCCATCATTGTGCCGCCTCCAGCCGCGCCTGACGCTGATCGACGCCCGACGGCTGCCCATCAGCACGCCACCAGGCATGAGCAATCAGGCTTTTTTTCCAGGAATAGACGATATGAATATCGCCGCTGCGCGTGCGGATCACATACGGATAATCGAATTGCGAGAGACAGCGCTCGCCACGGCAATTATTGCGGATTGCCGCTTTCATCACGCGTGCGTGCTGCTCTTCGGTAATCGGCCCGGCACCGATGCTGGTCATGCGGGTGCGCACAAGGGAGCGAAAATTATCCACCGATACCGCCTGCTCTCGCAGGTCGGCGTCATCATGCATGATATGCACCGGGCGCCAGCTCTGGCCGTGATCGCGCGTTTCCAGAATATAGAGATCGTCACGCTCGATGGCGTTATTGTTGGCCACCAGCAGCCAGTGGCCATCGCCCAGACGCACACCGCCCACCGCCGAGCCCGGATTGGGCAATTGACCGTCGCTCAGCGCACTCCAGCTCTGCCCGGTATCATCGGTATCGCTGCGCCACAGGATGCCGGGGCGACTGTTATTGGCGTTCCGCAGGAATGCGACCGCATGGGCAGGCGAATCCACCAGCACCAGCGGTTGCAAGGATTCGCGCAAACGGCCGATGCGGGAACGTTGCAGGATGCGGTTGTCTTCGTCCAGGCGCAGCACTTCACCGAACTTTGCCGCCAGCTCGTGATAGACCGGCAGGCCGATAGAACCATCACTGAAATGAATCGGCGGTGCTTTCACCAGCGTGCTGAGGTTGAAAAATGGCGAGGTGACCAGCCCATCGCTGATGTGCCAGCTTTTGCCATCGTCCATGGATTCCGCCACCGCCAGCCGGCTCGCGGCCCAGCCGCCAAAACTGACCACCACCATGTATAGCCGCAGGCGCCCGTCATCATCCACGACCGGCACCACGTTACCCAGCTTGCGCACATAGCGGCCCAGGCCCTCGCTCACCTGCGCTCGGGTGAGCAGCACATGCTCATCACTCCAGACGCCAGTTACAGGATCAAATACTGATGAATGAATAGCGACATCGGCAGCGCCTTCGCGGCTGCCGGCGAACCAGAAAGCACGAATACGCCCATCGGGCAGCTCCGCCATCGAGGCTGCGTGAGTCTGCAAGGTGGTGCCATCGGAGGCAAAGTTCAGCGCCCAGGCATCGCCGGATCGTGGGGCATGGATGGCCGGGGCGGGCACTGCAAACGCCGGCTCGGGCTCCCATACATGCGCCGGCAGGCTGGCAAAATAGCCCAGCACCAGCAGCGCCCCGACAATCAGGTGGGCTGTTTTTTGTTTGAAATTGTCCATTACTGTTCGTCATACCTGCGAAAAGAAAAAGCCGACTACCGGGCTGCGGAAAGACTTACAGCCTGCACAGGAAGAAAGTATGATCCCCCAACTACGCCCTCTGCCTTAATGGCAGATGGCGAGTCGACCAGTCTAGCAGCCCCGGAGCGCTCGCGCTGCCCTGCCAATGCCTGAATTTGCATCTGGACAAGCTGCCAGCTCGCTAATAATAATCTGCCATGCGGGATATAGCGTTGCCCTTGAATCAGCCGTCTCGAACCGGCACCTCGCCCACCGCCTCGTCACGAGCGGCAAACCTCGGCCAGCGCCTCGCTGGCCAGCAGGATTTCAACCGGGTGCTACAGGATACCGCCGATATCGTGGTGATCACGCAAGATGCCCAGGGCCGGCTGCTATCCATCAACCGCTATGGGCGCTGGATATGTGGCGCACCCGAAAAAAGCCTGCGGCGGCGCACCTTTGCCAGCTTGCTGGCCGAGCCAGCGCCCGAGCTTGCCGACCAGCTGGCGGCCGTAGCAAGTGGCAAGATGCACGAGTTGCGCCATGAAAGCGGCCTCCGCCGGCAAGGCGGAGACACCCTGCTGTTGTCGTGGTGGCACGCGCGCTGGCCAGTGGATGGCGGCCGCAAGCACCGCATCATCAGCATCGGGCTGGATATTTCCGACCAGCGCATCGCAGAAGAGCACATCGCCTGGCTCTCGACCCACGATCCCCTTACCGGGCTATTCAACCGCCGCCGCTTTATCGAAGAGGGCCGGCGCTGGCTCCGTGGCACAGCGGCCGGCAGTCGCCCCGGCTTCGCGCTGATGCTGCTGGATCTGGATCAGTTCAAGGACATCAATGATCTCTATGGCCACCAACAGGGTGATCGCCTGTTGCGATCTGCGGCCCGGCAATTGCGCGCTACGCTCAAGCAGGAGGATGTGATTGCCCGGCTCGGCGGCGACGAGTTCGGCATCCTGCTGGCCAGCGATCATTTGCAGGAGATCAAGCGAAGCGCGCAACGCTGCTGTAACGCGCTGGCGGAGCTGACGCTGGCCCAGGGCGACGCTCGGCTGCCGGTCACCACCAGTATCGGCATCGGCATCTGCCCACGCGACGGAGACACCATCGAGGCACTGCTGGCCAATGCCGATATCGCGATGTATCAGGCAAAAGCCCAAGGGCGCAACACCTGGCAGCTGTTTGATGCCAGCGACGAACACCGCGAGCGCATTCACGAACGGGTCTATTGGGAGCAGCAAGTTCGGGAAATACTGGCCAACAATTCTATACAACTGCACTTTCAGCCGATTCTCGCTATTCCGACAAACCAGATCAGCCACCACGAAGCGCTGCTGCGCGTCAGCGATGGCCGCGGCGGTTTTCTGGCGACACAACAACTGATCTCCGCAGCAGAGCAATCCGGCATGATTGCACAACTGGATGAGCGGGTTATCCAGCAAGTCTGCTCCCACCTGGCATTACTTGACGGTGCCGGGATACGTGCGCAGCTGGCGCTGAATCTTTCTGGCCTTTCCTTTCGAAATCCGCGCCTGATCAGCCAGGTACGGCACTGGCTGCGCCATTACCGGATCAATCCGTCCAATATCATTTTTGAAATCACCGAAACAGCCGCTCTGGCCGATATTCCTGCTGCCGTGGAAGTCATGCAGGCATTGAGGTTGCTGGGGTGCCGCTTTGCGCTGGATGATTTCGGCGTCGGCTTTTCATCCCTGTCCTATCTGAAGAAACTACCGCTGGATTTTGTCAAGATAGACGGTTCGTTCATCCGCCAGTTGCATGAAGATACCGAGCATCAGGTGCTGATTCAGGCATTGGTGGATGTTGCGCAGGCATTTCAACTCAAGACCGTGGCCGAGTTTGTGGAAGGGCCTGAAACTCTCGATATTTTGCGCGAGCTGGGCGTGGACTACGCGCAGGGATACCACGTTGGCCGCCCGCAGGCCTTTGAAACACTGTGGCCGCTGTGACCGTCGGTCTTTTTACAAATCAAGGGCTTGGTTCGTCATGCAGCCTGGCAATAATGGCATCGCTTCGCCGCCGAGTTGCGGCACAAACGGAATTGTCTCTGCTACTGATGGATATCTGCCCATGACCAGCCAGCCGTGGCGCCGCCCCTCGATCAAACACGTTATTCTCAGCGTCGTCTGGCTCTGCCTCGTCGTCTGGCTCTGCCTGGCACTGGCGACGCCGAGCCATGGGCAATCACCGCTGGACGATCTGGATGACAGCTGGCGGCTGGTCAGCGACAGGAACGATATTCGTGTTTACATGCGCCACCGCGATCACTCGCAACTGAAAACCTTTCGTGGCGTCACGCAACTCAAGTTGGCCGACGCCCACGCACTGGCGGCCGTGCTGAATGATTACGACACGTATCCGCGCTGGCTACACTTCGTCAACCATGCAGAAGAAATCCGACGCGACTCCGAGCTGCTGCGCTACCTGCGCTTCACCACCTTGCTGCCTTGGCCGCTGGCCAACCGGGAAGCAGTGCTGAAGGCCGAAGTCCTGCCCTTCCTGGAAGCACCCGAGCCTTATCTGGAGGTGCATCTTACCAACGCCCCGGATCAGCTGCCGCCGAACGACCGCTATCTGCGATTTCCCGAAATGGAGGGGTTGTTCGGCGTGCGCGACATGGGCGACAACCAATTGGAGATCACCTATCAGCTGGTGCTCGATCCGGGCGGTTACATACCCGCCTGGCTGGCCAACATCTTGTTGCGCGACGCCCCCTACTTCACGCTTGAGCGCCTGCGCCGGATTGTGCATCGCCCCGAATATCAGGGCCATTATTACCCTTACAGTGATCTCCACGGCGATGGCCCACCCGCCGACGACGGCACCGACCCGGAAACGTAACAAATCGCTCCCGCCTCTGCGTGCCGGGCAGCCATTGCGCTATCATTGGGCAGTCAACGGTAACCGGGCGCTCCGCAAATGAACGGCCGGTGGGATGGGGATGGGAGAACCCGCGATGCCACGTCTGGTGTACACGCTCTACCTATGGCTCGCCTTCGTGCCAATCATGCTTTTTCTGACCCTGCTGCTCGGCACACTATGTCTGCTTACTGCGCCTTTCATCGGCCCTCGGCGAGCGGGACGCCTTTACGCTGTGCCGTGGTCACGCGCCGGGCTGGCGCTCAGTGGTATTTGCGTCGATGTGACCGGCACCGAACATATCCGCGCCGGGCAAAGTTATGTGGTGGTGGCCAACCATTTGAGCCAGGTGGATATCTGGGTGCTCTACGGATATCTGGGAATGGATATTCGGTGGGTCGCCAAGCAGGAAGTGCGTCGCATTCCTGTGGTGGGCATTTCTTGCGTCACCCTTGGCCATATCTTCATTGATCGCTCACACCCGGATCGCGCCATTGCCAGCCTCAATGCCGCCAAGCAACAGGTGCGCGACGGCACCAGCATCATTTTCTTCCCTGAAGGCACCCGCAGCCGGGATGGTCAGCTGCGGCCGTTCAAGAAAGGCGCTTTCCGCATGGCCGTGGATCTCGATCTGCCAGTGCTACCTGTGCGCCTGGATGGCACGCGTGATGCGCTGCCACCCGGCACGCTGCGCCTGTCGCCGGGCAAGGTGTCGCTGGCTATCCTGCCTGCGTTGCCAGCCCCGGAGCCCACCGACGCCGGCGTTGAGGCGCTGATGGATGCCACCCACCATCGAATCGCACAGGCGCGGCCCGAGCCGGCATTGGCGCCTGTTTGATCATTTTCCAGCGGTGCCGCCTGCCTGATATCGATGCGGGCGGCCCTCGTCAGACCATGCCTTCGCCATTACGGCGGGCCGCACGCATGTCCCGCACCAGCGCCACGATCAGTAGCGTCAATACTCCCAGCGACAAGGCCGGCCAAACAAGAATATAAGTGGTCAGAAGCAATTTCATAAGTCCTCCGTGGATCAACTCAAACGGGCACCGCATCAGCCGAGGGTCAGCTTTCAGCTGTCTTGGCCGCCGCCGGCGTCGCCTGGCCGGATCGCAGCATTGCATCTTCATCCTGAAAAGACCGCACACGTTTTGCCAACAGATCGAAATCAAATCGCTCATTACTACGCAGGCTCATCAGCACACAAACAACTGCGCTGACGCCGTAGGCGGTCAGGGAAGAAAGCAGCACCGTGTAGTCGCGTAAAAAACCGGTGGCGAAGGGCAGCATGCCGACAAACACCAGTACGCCGACAATAATTGCGATGGTGCGATTGAAAAAAGCGAAGGTCATCAGGCCAGCCACCACACCCGCACCAACGGTGGCAGCGAATTCGAACAGCACCGCCGTCACTCCCGTCATGGGGGCCAACTCGAATCGCGCCACAGTAAAGAGCGCCACCGCCACCAGGACCGCCGTGGTAAAGGCTTTGTTGGTAATCCGGTTCCAGTAAAAACTGGCAATAACCGGGAATACGATGGCGCCCCACAGCGCCCCCACAAAGACCAGCATCACCAGAATGTCGAGCTTGAGGCTAGCAAGAATAACGCCAAGCATGGTGGCCACGATCATGGTGATACGCCCCCACCACAACATCTTTTGCGGATCCGGCTTGCCGCGGGCGATATTTTTGCCGTAGATGTCGGTCATCATGATGGCCGACAGCGCGGACAGATCCGAATCTGCCGTCGAGGACAACGAGCCGACCACAAGAATAAAGAACAACGCCACACCAAACGGCGGCAGATAAGTAGACGCCATCTGCGGAATGATATTGTTCATGTTGCCATCCACCGGCTCCAGCCCGGTGAATAACGCTAGCAGGCCCAACATCCCCAGGCCGATCACCACAGCGCCGTAACCAACCGTGGCGGTGAGAAAGGTCGGCTTGATCAGATCTTCCCGCACCGCAAACAGCCGCTGTGCAATGGTCTGATTACCGATCGCATAGGCCAGCACCGCAATAAAATAAGGTGCACCCTGCTCCAGAATGGCCTTGGTCGAGAAAAAGTTGGATTGCTCCGCATCCAGCCGCCAGAGGTTCTCCATAACCATGTCCGAACCGCCCGCGTTGATGAAAATCAGCGGAATGATGACCACGGCCGAGCCGATCATCGCGATCAGCTGGGCAAAGTCCGTCATCACCGAAGCGCGAAAGCCCGACCAGAGCGTATAGGCCAGCACGCCGCTGCCGGCGATCAACACCCCTTGAGTGAAATTCAGGGGACTCAGCACGGAAACCAGAGCGCCGGCGGCAGTAAAGTTCACCATCAGACTGATGCAGCTCCCGACCAGATTGGAGACCGCCATGATCAGTTGGCTGGAGCTGCCATGCCGCGCTTTGATGACTTCCGCCAGCGTGTGTGCCTCCGGCGCCAGCTCGCGAAAGCGCCGCCCGAAAGGGTAGATGAACAGGATCATCAGCGCGCCCCACAGGCCATAATGTATCGGCCCCGAGAGTCCGTAACGGTAACCTGAAGTAGCGCTGGCATAAAACGATGCCGCCCATACCCAGGTGGCGATCATGCTCGCGGCAGAAAGCCCGAAACCGACTGCGCTGTTGGATACCATGTAGCTGTCGACATTTTCGTTCCTCTGTCGAATGCTCAAAGTCATCAGGAAAGTAAGGCCGTAGAAGCCGAATAGCAGTAGTAACGTGGTACTTGTTGATAGTTGAAAGAACGCACTTTCTTGCATGTTCGAGATAATCCTCATCATCACGGCTCGCTATTTTCCGCATCATCAAGCAAGCGCGGAGAGCGAGACGTACAACTTGTAGCGGCGCATTGTCGGCGGGCGTCGACAGGAACAGGAAAAAGCGCCGGGCACCCCGAGGCACTGGAAACAAAACAGATACGCCCTGACAGGGGCGGGCATCAACCGCAAAGAAAGCGGCGTGCCACAATCGGAGAAAAACAGCCCGTACAGCCCCCGGAAATCAATGACTACTGACGGGCGACCTGCCCTTCAAGGAGGGTACGGCAGCAAACGATTTGACAAATGCCTGGCGGCAACTGGTTTTGCACAACCTGCCAGTCGCCGGATGTGATGCTGCGGCGCTAGCGCCGGGCCACAGCGATGTGGCCTTTCAATTGAGTTCATACCTAATGATCGGGACTCGCAGCAAACAGCGCTTGTCCGAACACCAAATAGTTTTTGGGAAAAACAAAAGCTCTGAAAAGATCGTGAGCCAGTGCAATAGCCTAAAGTAGCAAGCTGCCAATGTCCAATTTTCAGGCGCACAGAAAACAAATTTTCGCAAGGTTTTTTAGTTTATCTTCGGCCGTATCGCCCCTTCATTTTTCTTTCCTTGCTATTTTTTTGCTATTTTTTTCCCGTATCTCCGGCACTTTTTCCAGGCAGGCGTGCGACATATAGCTCGTCTGCGCGCGCCCTGGCTTCACCATTAACCGTGGGTCTCTTCACTGTAATTCAACCCACTGCCAGGCGATACCGGCACCACGACAGAGCATACAGAGTGTTCCAATTGGTACTGACGCCAGCTACACGACCCGTCAGAGACGCCGCTCCCACTCCGTGCCCCGCGCTCATTCCCACACTCATTCTTGCCCCGCTGGCTCACCGCTTACGAGTGCTACGCATGGCTCGGAAGAGTGTTCGTTTGCATCCCGGCCTCGCTCTCCGCAGCGACTCGCGACCACGACCCACCAAACGCAACGCGCCGCCCGGAATCGCCCCTCGTAGCCCCAGGTGGCAATTGTGACAAGGAGCGATGTCAATTTGGCCCACCCTGCCTGCCGCCTTGTGGTTAAACTGCCCGCCTACGACCATGCCATCGGTCACTGTCAATCTGCCACGGGCCGCCCGCGGCGATAGCACAAGGGGTCACCATGAAAGATCTAGAGAACCGCGTCGCTGTGATCACCGGCGCTGCCTCAGGTATCGGCAAGGCATTGGCCGGCCAGCTGGCGGCTGCGGGTTGCCGCCTGGCCATTTCGGATGTCAACGAGAAAGACCTCGATGCCTTGGCACGGCAGTTGCGCGCCAATGGCCATGAGGTGCACAGCCAGGTGCTGGATGTTGCCGACCGGCAAGCCTTTCATGATTATGCCGATGCGATTTTCGCGCACTACGGCAGAGTCAATCTGGTTTTCAACAACGCTGGTGTGGCGCTGGGCGCCACCGTCGAGGCGATGGAGTACGAGGATTTCGAGTGGTTGATGGGCATCAACTTCTGGGGCGTGGTGCACGGCACCAAAGCGTTCCTGCCCTACCTTAAGCAATCCGGCGAAGGCCACATCGTCAATGTGTCCAGCGTGTTTGGCCTGGTGGGCATCCCGACGCAATCAGCCTATAACGCGGCCAAGTTCGCCGTGCGCGGTTTTACCGAATCGCTTCGCATGGAGCTGGAGATCGAAGGCAGCCCGGTTTCCTGCTCGTGCGTGCACCCTGGCGGCATCAAGACGAATATCGCTCGTAATGCGCGGATGAACGATGTTTCCCACATCACTGGTGCCGATGCCGAGAAATCCATCGCCGATTTCGAGAAAATGTTCCGCACCACGGCGGACGAGGCGGCGGCGACCATTATCAGTGGCGTGCGCCGCAACAGACGCCGTATCCTGATCGGCAGCGATGCGTACGCCATCGACACCATGCAGCGCACCCTGCCCACGCTGTATCAGCGACTGATCGTCAGCGGGCAGAAACTGATGCGCAAGCGCGCTGGCTGACCCGGGCTCCCCCGGGCGCGGCCACCGCGCCCGGAACCGGAGCTACTGATGAACAAACCCTACTCCGCCGCCTGCGACAATAATCGCGGCCCGATCCTTGAAGTGCTCGCCCGGCATCTGACGGCGCCGGCCACGGTACTCGAACTGGGCAGCGGCACCGGCCAACATGCCGCCTGGCTACCAGCGCAACTGCCGCATCTGCACTGGCAGCCGTCCGATTTACCCGCCAACCTGCCCGGCATCGCGGCCTGGCTGCGCGAAGCGGCGCTGCCCAACGTCGCAGCACCGATCGAGCTGGATATGGCGGCCCCCTGGCCCGAGTTGCCGTTTGACCATCTGTTTACCGCCAACACCTTCCATATCGCGGCAAGCGAGAGCGTCGCCGCCGCGATCAGCCAGGCGGGGCAGCGCTTGCCGACAAACGGCCTGTTTGTGGTCTACGGGCCGTTCAATTACGATGGCGACTTCACATCGGAAAGCAACGCCCGCTTCGACGCCTGGTTGCGTCAGCAAGATCCCGCTTCCGGCCTGCGCGACCACACATGGGTCACCGAACGGATGCAGGCTGCGGCCCTGACGCAGATCGCAGACTACGCGATGCCGGCCAATAACCGCACTCTGGTGTTTCGCAAGTGCTGAAGCCTGGTTACCCGCCGATGTGCTGGTGTGCCGTGCCCTGTGTACTTTCTCTACACTGTGCATTTTTTCTACAATAACGGCCTTGCCCTTGCACTGGCCGCCTCTGGCGGGTGCTGGAAAGAGACCACTGACAGACAGAGACTCATGCCCAACAGCGACAACAGCTGGTCCCTGGATCAATTCCAGGTCGAACCGAAGGAAGGCGAAACCCGGTTTCACGATTTCGATCTCGCTCCTGCCCTGATGCGCGGTATCGCCGAGCAAGGGTTCAAATACTGCACGCCGATCCAGGCTCAGGTATTGAGCCACACGCTTGCCGGCGCCGATGCCATCGGCCGCGCCCAGACCGGCACCGGCAAGACTGCCGCCTTCCTCATTACCATCATCGATGATCTGCTCAGGCACCCCTTGGAAGTGAAGCGCTACGCGGGCGAGCCACGGGCATTGATTGTGGCGCCTACACGCGAGCTGGCGTTGCAGATCGAAAAAGATGCCCGCGCACTGTGCAAATATACCGGTTTGCGCGTCATGAGCGTGGTGGGCGGCATGAATTTCAATCGCCAGCAGGAGCGGCTGCAGAAATCGGTGGTCGATATTCTCGTTGCTACGCCCGGCCGGTTGCTGGATTTCTGCACCCGCCGCGACCTGTGGCTGGACCGCGTCGAAGTGCTGGTGCTGGATGAAGCCGACCGGATGCTGGATATGGGCTTTATTCCTGATGTGAAACGCATCGTGCGCCATACGCCTGTCTCGCAGTATCGCCAGACGCTGCTGTTCTCTGCCACCTTCAGCCAGGATGTGATGAATCTGGCCAAGCGTTGGACACAGGATGCAGAAGTGGTCGAGATCGAGCCGACTCAGGTGACGACCGAATCCGTCGAGCAGATGGTGTACATCATCGAAACCTCGCAGAAATACAATCTTCTGCACAACCTGATCGTCAAAGGCGACCTGGACAAGGTGATGGTGTTCGCCAACCGTCGCGATATTACCCGTCGCCTGTGCGAAAAGCTGCAAAAGAAGGGTATCAATGCCGCCATGATCTCCGGCGATGTGCCGCAGAACCAGCGCCTGAAAACACTGGAGCGCTTCCGCTCCGGGCGGGTGCGGGTATTGATCGCCACCGATGTGGCCGGCCGTGGCATTCATATCGACGGCGTCTCCCATGTGGTGAATTACAATCTACCGGACGACCCGGAAGATTACGTGCACCGCATTGGCCGCACCGGCCGCGCCGGCGCCACCGGCACCTCGGTCAGTTTTGCCTGTGAAGATGATGCCTTTTTGCTGCCGGAGCTGGAAAAAGCCATCGGCATGAAACTGGAGTGCATCTATCCGCCGGCGGAGCTGCTTGATGAACCCGAGCCGGTGCGCCCGGCAAAGCCGGGCGAGCAGCGCGAGCGGAAGCAGCCCGGCAAGGCATCACCGAACGAAAGCGGGAGGCAGCCGGAAGGCGGCCAGGCCGACACAACAGCAACCCGGGACAGCCGCGATGAATCCACTCGAAATCAGCCCGAATGAGGCACAGGCGCTCCTGGATGACGACGGCACGCTGTTTGTCGATATCCGCGACGCCGGTAGCTACGCCAGCGCGCATATTCGCGGCGCGCAGCACTTGAGCCATCTGGCCATGGATGCTTTTCTGGCCGGCACTGAGCGCAGCAAGAGAATCGTGGTGTGCTGCTATCACGGCCACAGCAGCCTGGATGCCGCGGCTTTTTTGCGCGAGCAGGGGTTTGAGCACGCTGTCAGCCTCACCGGCGGGTTTGAATACTGGCGGCAGGTATGCCCTGACGCCTGCGCCAGCGCTACCTGAGCCGCGTTTCGCCCCACTCGCTGCGCGGGCGACACTACTGCGGCCACCCGTACCGCCATCAGCGGCGCCACCGGACGTTCGAAGGCGCCCCTGCGCTCCCTCGATAGCCCCTCGATAACCAGACCCGCTATCGGCCTTGCGCGCCCTGGCTGTTATCGCCGCCTGTTGCCTACAGATGCGTCTCGGCATATTCCGCCAGCAGCGAACGCGGCACGCCATTGAGCTGCACCGAGCCGCCAAAGGCAAAACCCTTGAAACGCTCCGTCATGTACGTCAATCCTGAACTGGTCGGGCTCAGATAAGGCGCGTCGATTTGCGACAGGTTGCCCAGACACACCACTTTGCTGCCCTCACCTGCTCGCGTGACGATGGCCTTCATCTGATGCGGCGTGAGATTCTGGCTTTCGTCGATCAGGATCAGTGATTTCTGGAAGCTGCGCCCGCGAATATAATTGAGCGCCTTGAACTGGATATTGGCGCGCTCCTTGACGTAATTGATGCTGCCACTCGGGTTCTCGTCGTTGAGATGGAGCGCCTCGATATTATCGTTGATGGCGCCCAGCCAGGGGTCCATCTTTTCTTCTTCAGTGCCCGGCAGGAACCCGTGCTCTTCAGCCAGCGGCGGCGTCGAGCGGGTGGCGATGATCTTGTTATAGCGCTGGTGCTCGATGGTCATTTCGATGGCCGCCGCCAGCGCCAGAATAGTCTTGCCCGAACCTGCGGCGCCGGTCAGTGTCACCAGATGCACATCCGGGTCCAGCAGCAGATTCAGTGCGATCGCCTGATGAATATTCATCGGCTGCAAGCCCCACGCCTGCTGCCCCAGCAACTGCTCTCGCGGCATGTGGCGCAGCACCACCACGCCCTCTGCCACACCCATGACCCTGCCGACAAATCCTTGCTCGTCAAGAATGAACTGGTTGGGATAGATCTCTTCGCCGAGCACCTCGCGGACCAGCGCCGCATGAGAAAGATAATGCAACGTCTCCACACCGCGCTGCTCGGTTTCAACCTGGCTGACGCGATCCCAGAACGAGCCGGGCAGCTCGAAATAACCTCGTGACAATTGACGGATATCCGACACCAGCTGGTCGTTGTGATAATCCTCGGCCTCGATCCCGCAGGCACGCGCTTTCAGGCGCATGTTGATGTCCTTGGTGACCAGCACATAACGCCGATGCGAATCACGGGATTTCAGCGATACGATATCGTTGATGATGCGATTGTCGTTCAGGTGCTCGGGCAACACGCCTTCGCCTTCCTGTACCGGGCGCGGCATCAGCACCGATAATGTGCCCTGGGTGCCCTCCGGCCCGCGAGGAATCGGCACGCCGGCATCCACCTGTTCCGGCAGCGCCGGCCCGAGAATGCGATCAATCAGACGGATTGCTGCCCGGCAATCGGCAGCAATATGTGATTTGCCGGATTTGAGCTTGTCCAGCTCCTCCAGCACGGTCATCGGCACCACCACCCCATGCTCTTCGAAATTCAGCAGCGCATTCGGATCGTGAACCAGTACGTTGGTATCCAGCACATAAACTTTTTCATGTTCGCCGGAGCTGGCACCGGGCCCGCCGTAACTGCGCACTGACGCCGGATCGGTGCGTTGCTGGCGTGCTTTACCGGAACTGATCGGAACGGTGTGTATGGCTGCCGCGCGTTCTTCCATGCTCATCCCCTCAGACAAGGCGAATCGATCGGGAACGGCGACCGGATAGTGGTCGTGCGCCTGCGGGCTGTTGTCGTTTGCCATTGCCGCTGCAACCTGTTGCCGGCTTGCAGCTATGCCGTTTGCAAACTTTGTCTGCCATGCAAATTGCGACTGGCGAACTTGCAATTCGCCATGGCAGCCTTGCCACGCTGGCACACACTTCTGCCACACAACCTTCTGCCACAAGCTCTGGCACATACCTGGCAAAAGAGAGACGCCACCACCTGCCGCCGGTTACTGACACATCGACGGTTCAATAACTGACGGTTCAACAACTCATTACTGCCGGTGATCGCGATCACCCCCGCAAAGGCGAGGTGAGCCTCAAACATACCCGGCTTTTTTTCGCCACACAACCGACGATATCCCTGTATCGTTAGGCCCACTCTTTTTTCGCCATCGGACCCTGCAATGAGTACGCAAGATCACCCGCATGTCAGAATGCCGCCGCCGCTGTTACATCTGGGCGGCCTGTTCATCGGCTACGTTATCGACCAGGCACTGCACTGGCAGCCCGTTACACTATTCTGGCAGCGCCCCGTCGCGGCAGTGCTGGCGCTGGCGGGCATCGGCCTGATCCTCTGGGCGGCGCTGCTGATGCGCCGGCATCGCACCACCATCCTGCCGCACCGTGCTGCCACCACGCTCATTACACGCGGCCCTTACGCCCTTACTCGGAACCCGATTTATCTCGCCTTCGCATTGCTGCATCTGGCTTGTGCGATGGCCCAAGGCAGCCTGGGTATGGCGCTGCTACTGCCTGTGGTGCTGTATGTCATGGATCGGCACGTCATTGCGGAAGAAGAAGCCTTCCATGGGCGCCAGTTCGGAGCGGCCTGGGAGCAGTACCGGCAGCGGGTGCGGCGCTGGATATAACACTGCTGCACGGCGCCGCCCATTGCTTGAGCAGTTGTGGCGACGCCAGACTGCCGTTGCACAACGTCAGCGCATCGCCGGCGAAGTGCCCCGGCACATAACGGCTGGGGCGTGTGGTCCGAGGCAGCCATCCCAGCCGCCGGTACAGCTCTGCCACCAGCTCGCTGCAAAACAGTCCTGACAGATCCGGCCGGCGCCGAAAGCCGGTGCCCAGCTCTCGCGCCAGCGTCACCAGATAATTGCGATAGGGCCGCCCGTGCAGCCGCCGCACCATGCGCGCGAGCATTCTTGCCTGCGCCTGGCTTGGCGCGTTGCCCTGCCAGGCGCGCCAGGCCACATCGCCGGGATATTCCCGCACCTTTGTCGCCAGCGGCACCAGGCCCACACCGGCCAACGCATGGCCAGCGCGCACATCGGCAGATTCACTCAAGGTGGTTGCTTCGACGACCAGCGGCTCGGGATATTCCGGCAGCTCCACCACCATGCCCACATGGCTCCAGGGGCTGCGGGTGGCAAAACGGATGATATCGCTGGCGAGGCCCCGGCCGGCAAAGAGCAGGATATCGCCGGTACGGAAGCTGTGATGACCTGGCGTTGGCAAGGGCGCGCCTTGAGGGGCCGATGTGATGCTTTGAGCCATGCCGGGCAAACCCGGCTGCCCTGGCTGCCATTGCGGGCGAGACGGCAGCACCCTGATCACTGTATGAATCGCTCGGTTACATTCATGTGACGAAGCCTAGGCGGCTCGGGTGATGCAGACGTGACAGTCAGGTAACGGTTTTGTGTCACCCGGCCCGCGCTGCGTTTTCATCCGGACGTCATCAAGACTCGTCATGGTAAGCAACCACCGCGCCCCTGGCCTGGAGGCATTCGCCAGCATGCCCGACCCCCGTTCTCCCACCCGCATCAGCGCCCAGCGCCTGTACCTGCTACAGCGCCATCTGCCAGAACAGTTGCAACTGGAACAACTGCTGCATCAAGGTGCCCGTTGGCTGCGAGAAGACACTGTGCTGACCGTGCAGCACGGCGGCCTGCCATTGCCGGTGCAGGTCATCGAGCTGGGCAGCCGCTCGCCGCACGCGCCAGTGCTCGGCTTCTTCGGTGGCGTTCACGGTGTCGAACGGATCGGCAGTCAGGTACTGCTTTCCTGGCTGCACAACCTGGTGCAGCGGCTGGATTGGGATGAACAGATGGCCCGCCGCCTGGAGCGGGTGCGGGTGGTGTTCATGCCGATGATCAACCCCGGCGGCATCTGGCAACGCACGCGCAGCAACCCCAACGGTGTCGATCTGATGCGCAATGCCCCCATTGACGCCAGCGGCGCGATATTCCCGCTGGTGGGTGGCCACCGTATCACCCGCCATTTGCCATGGTATCGGGGCCGCCGCAACGCGCCAATGGAAGCCGAGGCGCAGGCGCTGGTGCGCGTGGTGCGGGAGCGCCTGCTGCCGGCGCCGTTCTCGTTGAGCATCGACTGCCACAGCGGCTTCGGCAGGCGTGATCGCCTGTGGTGCGGCTATGCGCGTTGCCAGCAGCCGATCCCCAATATTGCCGAGATCTACGCGCTGAAACAGCTGTTGGAGCGCACCCAGCCCCATCGGCACCCGTATATCATCGAGCCGCAATCGGTGAACTACACCACCCATGGCGACCTGTGGGATTATCTATATGACGGCGCTCTGGCCAGCCACCCGGCCAATCTGTTTCTGCCGCTGACGCTGGAGATGGGCTCCTGGCTCTGGGTGCGCAAGAATCCCCGGCAGATGTTCGATTTCTTCGGTTACTTCAACCCGGTGATCGCCCACCGGCATAGCCGGGTACTACGCCAGCATCTGCCCTTGTTCGATTTTCTGCTTGCGGCCGTGGATAACTGGCAAAACTGGATTCCGCTTCCGCATACCCGCGCTGCCCTAACGCGGGCCGCCATCGAAGAATGGTTCCTCCAACCGCCGGAACAGGAATAAGCCGCACACCCTCGGCGCTCCCTGCGCCAGCTTGGTGCAACCCCTCGGCACATCGCACCACTGCGCTGCACCCGCTTGCTCTTGAAACCCGTAACCCATTGTTACGGAAAGCATTTACGGCTGGCACGGCATGTGCTCGCTCTGCGTTGCGGGCGGCCACGCCAACGGGCTGCCCGAACCGCAATAGACCAAGAGGGTGAGGATATGCAGAAGCAACAGCGGATCAACAAATGGGTGGTCGCCGCACTACTGGCCGGGGCCAGCACCGCCGCGCCGATGGCGGCGCATGCCGAGATCAGCGCCAATCTGAGCGTTGCCAGCCAGTATCTGTGGCGCGGCCAGTCGCTGACTAGCGGGGGCGCGCTTTCCGGGGGCATCGACTACGCCCACGATGGCGGGCTGTATGCCGGCTTCTGGACTTCCTCGGAGGATGAGAAAACCGAATACGATCTTTATGGCGGCTACGCCGGCAGCGCCGGCCGCCTCCACTATGACATCGGCTATACCACTTACTGGTACACCGAATTCGGCGGTGATCTCAATTTTCAGGAGGCACATCTGGCGCTGGCTTATGGCGCCTTCGGCGTCAGCGGGCACTTTGGCGTGGGGGATTACGGCTGGGGCGACGGGGCGGAAAAAAACCGCGACAACTATTACACCCTGAGTTACGAATACCAGCGCTTCGGCGCCCTGCTCGGTTACTACGATCTGGACGACAACGATCTGCGTTACACGCACCTGGATCTGAGTTATGAGGTGTACGATGGTTTGGTGTTCACTGCCTCACAGGTGATCGACCGCGCCGATGACGATCATCCGGATGCTGTCTCCGACAACCTGCAATTCGTCGTCAGTTATACCTTCACTTTCTGATATTTTCTCAGCCATGGCTGCCACGGGCGGACACCGCCCGTGGCAGCCGGCCACCCGGCTAGGGTGCGCGCACCTCGAACGGGCCGCATACTGGCTCGCCCTCGGCAAACGCCAGGCACACCTCAATCTGTTCACCAATCTCCAGCGGCCGTTGCAGCTGATACAACATCAGGTGCTTGCCGCCGGGCTTGAGCGCGACCGCGTCCCCTGCTGGCACCACCAGCTCCGGCAGGTGGTGCATATGCCGGGTGCCGTCTTCCTGTGGTGACATGTCATGCACTTCACCTGCGCCAGCCACCGGGCTGCTCACGGCTGTCAGGGTGCGGTCGGTGTCGCCACGGTTGTGCAGAATCAGGTAACCGGCGGTGGTGCTGCTCACTGGCGGCACCGCACGAATCCAGCCATCTTCGATATCCATTGCTGCCGCGTGGCTCACCCATGGCAGGCCCAGGGCGGCCAGCAAAACGGTTTTCAGAGCAAGTTCAAAGTAACGAACGCAGATCACGCTTGATCTCCTCAAGGTCGGCTTCCACAGGAAACAGCTTGCGTACCCGGGTTTCCCGGTCGAGCAGGTAGACGAAATCGCTGTGTGCGAATTCGGTGCCGCCCTGTCTATCTTCGCCCATGGGCATATAGACGACGCTGTACAACGACGTGATGCGCTCCACATCCTCGGTGCTGCCCGTCAGGCCGATAAAGTCGGGGTGAAACCAGGCCAGGTACTGTTGCAGATATTCCGGCGTATCACGCTCCGGATCAAAGGTGACGAACACCACCTGCACATCCGCGGCTTCGCGTGTGCGCTCCAGATCCTTGTACAGCTGCGCCATGCGCGCCATGGTCGCCGGGCAGATATCGGGGCAGTGGGTGAAGCCGAAAAACATCAGCACCACCTGGCCGCGCAGGGCATCACTGTGAAAGCGTGCGCCGGTCTGGTCGGTCATTTCGAATTCGCCGACCATACGTGTGTTGATCGGCAGTGGTTCCACCGCCGGGCCACGGCCAATCTGCCACAGCACCATCACAGCCAGCGCACCCAGCACCGCTATCGTCATCAATATCAATCGTTTCATACTGGCACTCCTGGCACTCCTGGCACTCCTGGCACTCCTGACACCCCCAGCATTCCTGGCGCTACCACGGCTGTTTCCCCTGGCGAGGCAGGGCCGCAATGGTGGCTACAATACTCACCGCCGCCGGCCGGCACCACCCCGAGGGTGAGGCAATTTGCCGCAGCAGGCCACGCCCGGCCCGGCCAGCGCATGGCGCGCTGAGCACTCGGGAGGGTATAATCACCGCCCTTTCAGGCAATACCGGTGTGCAAGTTCCCATGGCCCGCAAGCTGTTTATCCAGACCCACGGTTGTCAGATGAACGAGTATGACTCGTCGCGCATGGCTGATCTGCTGGAAGGCAGCCACGGCCTGACCGCGGCCGAGAGCCCGGAAGAGGCCGATGTGCTGCTGCTCAATACCTGCTCGATTCGCGAAAAAGCGCAAGAGAAGGTGTTTCACCAGCTGGGCCGCTGGAAGCGGCTGAAAGACGCTCGCCCGGATCTGATCATCGGCGTGGGCGGCTGTGTGGCCAGCCAGGAAGGCGAGGCGATCCGCAGCCGTGCACCTTATGTGGATGTGATCTTCGGCCCGCAGACGCTGCATCGGCTGCCGGCACTGATCCAGCAGGCCAGTAGCACACGGGGCCTGGCGATGGACGTGAGTTTCCCGGAGATCGAGAAGTTCGACAGCCTGCCCGAGCCGTCGGTGGATGGCCCCACCGCGTTCGTCTCGATCATGGAAGGGTGCTCGAAATATTGCACCTTCTGTGTGGTGCCCTACACCCGCGGCGAGGAAGTCAGCCGCCCGGCGCCTTCAGTGCTGGCGGAAATCCGCCATCTGGCCGAGCAGGGTGTGCGCGAGGTCAATCTGCTGGGCCAGAACGTCAATGCCTATCGCGGCGCAGGCGCGGCTGGCGAGACGCTTGATCTGGCCGACCTGATCCTGCTGATCCGCGCCATTGATGGCATTGACCGCATTCGCTTCACCACCAGCCACCCGGTGGAGTTTTCCGACAGCCTGATTGATGTTTACGCCGAGGTGCCCGAGCTGGTCAGCCACTTGCACCTGCCGGTGCAGTCCGGCTCGGATCGCATTCTGGCGATGATGAAGCGCAACCATACGGCGCTGGAATACAAATCGAAGATTCGCCGGCTGCGCCGCATTCGGCCCGAGCTGTCCATGTCGTCGGATTTCATCATCGGCTTTCCCGGCGAAACAGATGCCGATTTCGAGGCTACCATGCAGCTGATTCACGACATCGGTTTTGATGCCAGCTTCAGCTTCATTTACAGCGCACGGCCTGGCACCCCGGCTGCTGATCTGCCGGATGATGTGCCCATGGAGGTCAAGCGGCAGCGGCTGGCGATCTTGCAGCAACGCATCGCCCAGCAGGCGATGGAGATCAGTCGTGCCATGGTCGGCTCGCGACAGCGCATTCTGGTGGATGGTTTTTCCAAGAAAGACCCCGGCCAGCTCAAGGGCCGCACCGAAAACAACCGGATCGTCAATTTCCGCAGTGATGATCTGAGCCTGATCGGCCGCTTCGCCCAGGTGGATATCGCCCAAGCCTACGCCAACTCCCTGCTCGGCACCAACGCCGCTCTTGATGACTAAACCGGAGCGATGACCCAGGCCGAGCGACGACCAAGCCCAAGCGATGCCTGAGCCTGGCGAAACTGAGTCCGAGCAACGACTGACGCCGAGGCTGCGCCTTGCAGCCTCCCCGCTCATCCCCGCCGTTCAGCGCACCGGTGTGAGCCAGCGCGGCGTCTGCTCGCCAGCCATGAACAGGCTGCCTGCGGTGGGTACGGCATAAAGCCGCTCACCACGCTCCGGCAAGGTCTGCTCATGGGCGTTGGCACAAACCCATTCCCACGGCATGGCGGTGCTCCAGCCCAGTGGCGCCAGCGTCAGCCGTGCCTGCGGGCCAATCTGGGTGACGGAGCGGACTTCGAGCGGCAAATGCGCACCCGCCGCAGGCTGAGCCTGCAGCGTCATCTCGTGATTGCGAATATACAGCTCCGCATCGCCTTCTCCGGCCGCCAGCGCCGGCCATTGCACCCACGCCTCGCCCTGCGTCAGTCGCCCGCTGCTCAGGCGGCCTTCGAGAATATTATTCTCGCCAAGAAAATCGAACACGAAACGGCTGGCGGGCCGCGCATATAACTCCGCCGGAGCTGCCACTTGCTCGATGCAACCGGCCTTCATCACCACGACGCGATCGGATACTTCCAGTGCTTCTTCCTGGTCATGGGTGACAAACACGCTGGTGAAATTCATTTCCTCATGCAGCTCGCGCAACCACAGGCGCAGCTCCTTGCGCACCTTGGCATCCAGCGCACCGAACGGCTCGTCCAGCAGCAACACCTGAGGCTCCATCGCCAGTGCTCGGGCAAGTGCCACCCGCTGGCGCTGCCCACCGGAGAGCTGATCGGGGTAACGGCCCGCCAGATGGCCCAGCTGCACACGCTCGAGCAATGTCTGCGCCCGGCGACGGATTTCCGCGGCGGCTGGCCGCTCGCGCCGGGGTAAT
Source organism: Alcanivorax quisquiliarum (assembly GCF_023051175.1). GTDB lineage: Bacteria > Pseudomonadota > Gammaproteobacteria > Pseudomonadales > Alcanivoracaceae > Isoalcanivorax > Isoalcanivorax quisquiliarum. Next base: position 52,310 of record NZ_JALKII010000003.1, read on the forward strand.
ATGCGCAGGCCGAAGCTGACGTTCTGCAATACCGTCATATGGCGAAACAGCGCATATTGTTGAAACACGAAACCCACGCGACGACGACGCACATCCAGACGCGTGACATCTTCGCCATTGAAATGGATCTGCCCCGCATCGGCCACTTCCAGACCGGCGATCACCCGCAGCAGCGTTGTCTTGCCCGAGCCGGACGGCCCCAGCAAGCCGATCAGTTCGCCCTCGCCGATCTCCAGCGAGAGCTTGCGCAGCGCGTGATAGTTTCCAAAATGCTTGTCGATATCCGTGATGCGGATACTCATTGCTCTACCTCTCGGGCGCCACGCAGCAGACGCTCCTGCCGCCACTCGGCGATCGTCTTCAGCACCAGTGTCAGCAGCGCCATGCACGCCAGCAGCGCGGCGGCGGTGAATGCTGCGGCGGTCTTGTAGTCGTTGTTCAACTGCTCCACCAGCAAGGGCAGCGTCAGGGTGCGATTCATGATGGTGCCGGACACCACCGCCACAGCGCCGAATTCACCCACTGCGCGGGCGTTGGTGACGATCACGCCATACAGCAAGGCCCATTTTATTTTTGGCAGGCTGACATGGCGGAACAACTGCCAGCCGCTGGCACCGAGCGTCAGCGCGGCATATTCCTCGTCCCGCCCCTGTACCTGCATCACGGGAATCAGAATGCGTGCCACATAGGGAGAGGTCACGAAGAGCGTCACCAGCACAATGCCCGGCCAGGCGAAAATGATCTGGATATCGCGACTGGCGAACCAGCTGCCCACCATGCCCTCGATGCCGTACACCACCAGATAGCACAGCCCCGCGACGACCGGCGACACCGCATATGGAATATCGATCAGTGTCAGCAGCAGCTTGCGGCCACGAAAATCATAATGCGTTACGCACCATGCCAGCAGGATGCCGAACACCATATTGACCGGCACGGTGATCGCCGCCACCGCCAGCGTCAGCAGAATGGCGTGCACCATGAAATCTTCCGACAGGTTGGCAGTCAGAAGATCGAGGCCGCCACTGAGCGCCTTGACGAAGATCAGCGCCAGCGGCACCAGCAGCAGCAATGCCACCAACACCAGCCCGAGCGCGATCAGCAGCCACTGCTGCCAGCCTTGTGGCTTCCTCAATGTATGCGCTGCCATCTGAGCACCCGCCCCTGCACTATTTGCAGAGTAAACAGCAATAACAGGGACGCCAGCAGCACGACCGAGGCAATTGCCGCAGCGGCCTCCGCGTTGAACTCCTGCAAGCGTACGAAAATCATCAGCGATGACACTTCGGTCTGGAACGGAATATTGCCGGCAATCATCACCACCGCACCGAATTCGCCCAGGCTGCGAATGAACGATTGCGCTGCACCGGTGATCAGCGCGGGCACCAGCAGCGGCAGGATAACTCTGGAGAATGTCTGCCACCGGCTAGCACCGAGGGTGCGTGCCGCTTCCTCGAACTCGATGCCGATATCCTGCATCACCGGCTGCACGGTGCGCACCACAAACGGCAGGCTGGTGAAGGTCATCGCCACCAGAATACCCGGATAGGCGTAGGCCACCTGGATGCCCAACGGCGCTAGAAACTGGCCCAGCCAGCCGCCGGGCACCAACAGCGCCGCGAAGGTCAGGCCAGCCACCGCCGTTGGCAGCGCAAACGGCAGATCCACCAGCGCATCGACCAGCCTTCGGCCGGGGAAATCGTAACGGGTAATGATCCAGGCCAGCAGCAGGCCGATCAGTAACGCCGCCAATGTCGCCCAGAGCGCACCAGTGACGGTGACATAATAACTGTGCACCACGCGCTGATCGGAGATCGCGCGCCAATACTCGGCCCAGCTCAGGTCGCTGACATACAGCAACAGAGCCGACAAGGGCAGCAGGATGATCAGTGACAGATACAGCGTGCTGATCCCGAAACTCAGGGAAAAGCCCGGCAAGATCGGTGCCTGATGAAAGAAAAGGCGTTTTTGCATCGCTCCTGATTACCCCTGGTAGCAGCCGGACACGTCACCCAGGGGGTAACAAGGCCACCATTATTCACGTCTCGCTACGAATTTCACGCATCGTTTTCAGCCTCCCTGCGCGCAGACAAACAAGCGGGCGAACCCGAAGGCCCGCCCGTCTCCTCTGGCCGCCTTTAACGACGTGGGCGGGCCAGTATCTGATCCAGTACACCGTTGTTGACGAAATGGGTCTGCTGGATCTGATCCCAGCTGCCGAGCACATCGTTGGGGTTGATCAGGCGCACATCGGCAAACTGCCCCTGGGTAGCCTCCAGCACCTCGGGATGGTGTACCCGGTACTGGAACGTGGTCAGCAACTGCTGGATCGGTTTGCTGTACTGGAACTCCAGAAACGCAGTGGCCTGCTCCCGTGTGCCACGCTCGTCCACCACCTTGTCCACCACCGCTACCGGGAATTCCGCCAGCACGCTCACCGGCGGCACCACCACTTCAAACCCCTGGCGACGGAACTCGTCACCGTTGGCAATGTTGATGACCTCGGATTCGAACGTCAGCAGCACATCACCTTGCCCGTTCTGGGCGAATGCCACCGTGGCGCCACGGCCGCCAGTGGGGAAGCTCTGCACGTTTTGCAGCAGCTGTGTGAGGAAATCCTTGATTTTTTCTTCGTCGCCATCGAAAGCCTCATGGGCATAAAGCCAGGCGGCGAGATAGGTATAGCGTGCGTTACCCGATGTTTTCGGGTTCGGGAATACCAGCCCGACGTCTGCCCGCGTCAGATCATCCCAGTTGCGGATGTTCTTCGGATTACCCTTGCGCACCAGGAATGCGATGGTGCTGTAGTAAGGCGAGCTGTTGTTCGGGAACTGCTCGGCCCAGTCTTCCCGGAGCAGGCCATGGCGGGCGAGGATGTCGATGTCTGTCACCTGATTGAAGGTCACAGTATCGACTTTCTTGCCCTGGATGATGTCCTGTGCCTGGCGGGAGGTGCCGGCAAAGGATTGCTCGATACGCAGTTGTTTGCCGGTCTGTTCTTGCCAATGCTGCACGAACAACGGATTGATCTGCCCGAACAGTTCTCTGGCCACGTCATAAGACGCGTTCAGAATGGGCGTATCCTGGCCCTGGGCCAGCGGCGAGAAGCTCAACAGCCCGGCCACCGCCCCGATGACGAGCGAACGTATTTTCAGCATGTCGGAGAGTCCTTCGATTCGATGAAAGTGCACGGGTGAGGCGGGTGCGCCCATACCGCAGCAGACTGGTCAATGCAGGCCATTGTCGCCCAGCGGCGATATTCCCGACAAAGAACCATTCCTTCTTTGGTTATTACCCAAACGAATAAGAACGACCCAACGCTGCTCCCCGGGAGCGCTTCACATGCCTCACAGGAATACCAGCGCCGCGCAAGCAAACGCTCACTTTGTATCCTGGCCCTCGCAGGCTTTAGCCGACGCCTCTTTCGGTATATCCTGCAACCATCTTTTCCAGCCCACGGGGCCAAAGACACTATCTTGAATACCGACGCCGCTTCACAAACGCTCAGCCTTGAGCCTTACGATTCGCGCCGCCTTGCCAACCTGTGTGGCAAGCTCGACGAAAATATCCAGCATATCTCGCGCCGCCTCGGTATCGACATCGCCAACCGTGGCAACGAGTTCATGCTGTCCGGCGCTCGCACTGCGGTACAGACCGCGTCCAATGTCATCAGCCTGCTGTACGACGAAACAGGCGAAGGGCTGGAGATCACGCCAGAAGTGGTGCACTTGCACTTGCAGGGCGCGGGCGCGACCCGCCAGAGCAATGGTCGCAAGACCGAGCACCCTGGCGATGAACTGTTGATCCGCACGCGGCATGCCCGCATTCGCCCGCGTGGCGAGCACCAGAAAGCCTATATCCGCAACATCCGCCGCCACGATATCAATTTCGGTATTGGCCCGGCGGGCACCGGCAAGACCTGGCTGGCCGTGGCCTGCGCGGTGGATGCCATGGAGCGCGGCGAAGTGCAACGCATCATGCTGGTGCGCCCGGCAGTGGAGGCCGGCGAAAAGCTGGGTTTTCTGCCCGGCGATCTGGCCGAAAAGATCGATCCGTACCTGCGGCCGCTCTACGACGCGCTTTACGAAATGCTCGGCTTTGAACAAGTGGCCCGGCTGATGGAGCGCAACGTGATTGAAGTGGCGCCGCTGGCTTATATGCGCGGCCGCACACTCAACAGCAGTTTTATCATTCTGGATGAAAGCCAGAACACCACGATGGAACAGATGAAAATGTTCCTGACACGCATGGGCTTCGGCTCGCGCGCGGTGATTACCGGCGATATGACACAAGTCGATCTGCCCAGGCATATCGGCTCGGGGCTGGTGCATGCCCTCACCGTACTGGCCGATGAACCCGACATCGGCATCACCCGATTCGACAGTCGCGATGTCGTACGCCACCCGCTGGTGCAACGCATCGTCGAAGCTTATGAGCGCCATGAACGCGATACCGACCCCGGCAATTGAAATCCAGCTCGGCGAACACATCGAGCAGTTGCCCGACCTACTGGATGATCAGGCCCTGGCCGAATGGGCCTGCGCAGCCGCGCGCGGCGCTGGCGGCGCGGTCGGCGAGATCACTCTGCGGGTCGTGGATGCCAGCGAAAGCCGCGCCCTGAATTATCGTTATCGCGGCAAGGATGCGCCCACCAACGTGCTCTCGTTCCCGTTTGAAATGCCGGAAGGCATTCCCGTTGAGCACCAGGATATGATTCTCGGCGACATCGCACTCTGTGCAGAGGTGGTCGACCGCGAAGCCGTCGAACAGGGCAAACTGCCCGAAGCGCATTGGGCGCATATGGTGGTGCACGGCGTGCTGCATCTGCTGGGTTTCGATCATCTTCACGAACACGAGGCCGCCGACATGGAAGCGCTGGAAACTCGTATCCTCGCCGGGCTCGGCTTCCCCGACCCTTACCTGCAAACAATGGAAACGGAGTAGTCATGCCAGAAGAACACGCCGACTCAGGCAATCCGGGCCGAAGTTGGCTCGAGCGGATTACGCAATTCTTTTCCGCCGAGCCTACTAGCCGAGAGGATCTCCTCGGGCTGATCCGCTCGCTGCGCGGCCGTGACGTCCTCGATGCCGACACACTGGGTATTCTCGAAGGCGCCCTGGAAGTCTCCAACCTGCAAGTGCGCGAGATCATGGTGCCTCGTGCCCAGATGATTTCGATCCGCGCCAATAGCCATCCGCGTGAATTCCTGCCCGTGGTCATCGAATGCGCTCATTCGCGCTTTCCGGTGCTGGGCGATGATCCCGACGAGGTGCTAGGGGTGCTGCTGGCCAAGGATCTGCTGCCACTGGTGCTCGACCCGGCTCGCATGGAGCGCTTCAGCATCAAGGATCACATCCGCCCGGCATTCATCATCCCGGAATCCAAACGGCTGGACTCGCTACTTCGGGATTTCCGCGACAACCATAATCATATGGCTATTGTCGTCAATGAATACGGTGGCGTGGCCGGCCTGGTCACGATCGAGGATGTGCTGGAACAGATCGTGGGCGATATCGAAGACGAAACCGATGTGGCCGATGATGATTACCTGATCCGGGAGCTGGAGCACGACGAATACACCGTCCAGGCGCTGATCCCGATCGAGGATTTCAACGATCACTTCGGCAGCCAGTTCAGCGACGACGAGTTCGACACCATCGGCGGGCTGGTAATGCAGCAATTCGGGCGTCTGCCGGAACGGGATGAAAGCGTCACCATTGGCGACTTCAGCTTTACCGTACTCAGCGCAGATGCACGCACCATCCGCCTGCTGCGAGTAACACCACCAAGAGCACTCAAAAACTGAGCCACGCCTTGGTTGCCTGCCTGCTCCAGCCGCTTGCGGCTGCCGCAGGCAGGCATTCCCCCAGGTAACTCACTCGACGCGTTTTCCTGCCCGATGGCGATCAGCCCGGGCTTTCCTTATCATGCCCGAGCCAGGCAGCTCACTGTTTTGCGCCTGCCGGGCCCATGGCGGCCAAGACGACAAGCCGGGCCATCAGTAAATAATACCTCGACCAGCTTCAGCCAGGATGTGTCAGTGACTCTAGCCCACCCGCCCTCTGCTTCATTCCGCCACCGCCTGCGGTCGCCCCTGGCGCTGCTGGCCGGGCTGCTGTCTCCGCTAGCGTTCGCGCCCTGGGGATTCTGGCCGCTGATGTTGGCCAGCATCGCGCTGTTCTGGCTCTCACTGCACAGTGCCACACGCCGCCAGGCGCTGTTACGCGGCTGGCTGTATGGTCTGGGCATGTTCGGCTTCGGCATCTCCTGGGTACATGTCAGCATGCACGACCACGGCGGTACGCCTATGTCGCTGGCGGTGCCGATGACCGGGCTGTTTGCCGCGGGGCTGGCGCTATTTCCGGCGCTGCTGGCCTGGTTGGCAGTGCGTTTTGCACCGCAGGATGGCCCCTCACCACTGCTGTTCGCGGGCGCCTGGGTGCTGCTGGATGTGCTGCGCGGCTGGATGCTGACCGGCTTCCCCTGGCTCTATGCCGGCTACTCGATGATCGACACCGCGCTCAGCGGCCTGGCGCCGCTGGGCGGCATCTGGTTGCTGACGCTGACGACAGTGCTGACCGGCGCAGCGCTGGGCAGCGCGCTGTTGCGCCGCCGGGCGGCACTGCCGGCCGCCGTCCTTGCGCTGATTGGCTGGGGCGCCGGCCTCGCCACCGATCCGCTGGATTTCACTGAACCCGCTGCTGCGCCAACCCGTGTCGCCTTGCCGCAGGGCAATATTCCGCAAGATCTGCGCTGGCAGTTGAGCATGCGTCAGGCCACCCGCGATATTTACGCAGAGCTGACCGCCAGCATCCCGCCCGAGCACCTGGTGATCTGGCCGGAATCGGCACTGACCGAATTTGCCGATGATGCCGCCGACTTCCTGCTGGCGCAGGGCCAGTCCCTGGCCGAGCAGGGCGGCGCACTGATCAGCGGTATTCCCACCCGCGAACAACGCGGTCTCCAGACTCACTATTTCAACAGCATCGCTGTGCTGGGAGGTGGAGAAGGGCTTTATCACAAACAGAAACTGGTGCCCTTCGGGGAATTTGTGCCCTTGCAGTCCGTGCTGCGGGGGCTGATCCCTTTCTTCGATCTGCCCATGTCCAGCTTCACCCCCGGTTCGCCGGAGCAGTTGAACCTGCTCGCCATGTACATGGTGGTCTCGCCGTTCATTTGCTACGAGATCGTTTATCCCGAGCTGGTGGCTGACCGGGCGCAAGACAGCAATGTGCTGATCACCATCAGCAATGACGCCTGGTTCGGTACCTCCGCTGGCCCCCATCAGCACTTTCAGATGGCGCGCTTGCGCGCCGTGGAAACCGGCCGCTGGCTACTGCGCAGCACCAACAACGGCATCACCGCGATTGTCGACCCTCATGGCGCCGTGGTAGCACAATTGCCGCAGTTTACCCGCGACGTGCTGCTCGGCGAATTTGTCCCCATGACCGGGCACACCCCTTATATGCGGCTGGGCGGAACACCAGTATGGGGGCTAGCGCTGGCGCTGTGCCTCAGCGCCCTCGTGCGCAGAGCGGCTACCAGGGCGCGAGTCGATCACTGACACCCGCATAGGCTTTCGCTGACATGCACCGGGTATGATCTCGCACATTCTCTGTCGCCATTGCCCGACAGTATTCGCGAGCCCGCCACCCTACACTGCGCTCTGGGATGCAAGGAGCGCTGCATGGACGCAGATGAATATGATTCACCCTGGAAAGAAGCCGTGGAGGCCATGCTGCCGGAATTCATGGCATTTTATTTTCCGGCTGCGGCCAGCGAAATCGACTGGGCACAGCCGCATCGCTTTCTCGATCAGGAACTCAAACAGATCATGCCTCACGCCGCCAGCGGCCGGCGCGTGGTGGACAAGCTGGCCGAGGTCATGCTCGTCGATGGCGACAGTCAGTGGATTTACCTCCACATCGAAATCCAGAGCCAGCGCGATAGCCACTTCGCCGAGCGCATGTACAGCTATCACTACCGCATCTTCGATCGCTACCAGCGTCCCGTGGCCAGCTTCGCCATCCTCGCCGATCCGCACCCTCACTGGCGCCCGGATCACTATCAAAGCAGTGTCCTCGGCTGTCATCAGCGGCTGCAATTTCCGATTGCCAAACTGCTGGATCATGTCGGCAGGGAACGGCAGCTCGTCGGCAGCGACAATCCGTTCGCGATGGTGACGCTGGCACACCTTTACACTCGCCGCACCCGGCATCGGAGCTGGTCACGCTACCGCGCCAAGCGGCACCTGATTTTACTGCTCACTGGCCTGAACTGGGAGCGGGCGCGTATCATCCGATTGTTACGAGTGGTCGACTGGCTGATGCGCTTGCCGCCAGCGCTCGACCGCCAACTGCACCTGGACGTGGCGACCATCAGAGGAGAACAGGCGGTGAAGACATACATCAGCAGCTTTGAGCGATTCGCGCTGGAAGATCTCAAAGCTGAGGTCAGGGCAAAGGCCATCGCCGAAGGGTGGCAGCACGGCCGGGAGAAGGGTCTGGAGGAAGGTCGGGAGCGGGGTCTGGAGCAAGGTCTGGAACAAGGTCTTGAACTAGGTCTTGAACAAGGTCTGGAACAAGGCCGGGTACATGGCGAATGCGCCGTGCTGCTACGCTTGCTGTCCAAACGCTTCGGCCCGCTGCCGGCGCGGCTCGAAGAACGCTTGAAGACAGCACGCAGCGAGGATTTGCTGCGCTGGACTGATCGGGTACTGGACGCGCCCACACTGGACGACGTGTTCGGCTAACACACTCGGCCAAAGTGTTTACCCAAGGCGGTGTGCACGTGGCTGGCTAGAAATGGCGCAACCTGTACACCAGCAGCGCCAGCCATTCGTAATAGATTTCCGGCACCAGTGCCAGCGCTTCTGCCGAAGGCATCCAGGCGGGGCTTGGCAGCGAGGCGCTGGCATGCGCCTCGACCTCAAGCCCTTGCGCTCGAAAGCTCAGCACCGCACGGCACAAATGCGCAGGATCGGTGACCAGTACCACGCGGCGGATACCCCGCTCCTTCAATAGCGCAGCGCTGAAACGGGCGTTTTCCCACGTCGTACGGCTGTTTTCTTCCAGCCAGGGCGCAGTGTCACGCCACCGGTGACGCAGCGCTTCTGCCATCAAGGCCGCTTCCGAAGGGCCTTTACCATCGGCGCAGCCGCCGCTGAGCAGCAATGGCAACCGCTGCGCCTCTGCCACGGCCAGCGCAGCATCGGCGCGGCGCAGGCCACGCGCCGATGCCCGATAGCTCTCGCCCCGGCGAGCCCGGCCGGCGCCAAGCACCACCACCGCCTGTGCCGGCCCCCGCAACCGGGCCGCTGGCACGGGCGGCAACATCACGCCCACTACAGCCGGTAGCGTACCGACGATAACAAGCAGCACCACCAGCGCCATTCCACTCACCGCCCGCCACCGCTGTCTGCCTGCGTATCGCTCATGTATCCTATGGCCCTTGTTTTTCTTTTGTCTTCAGGCTGGCCAGCCAGCCCGTTGCCCTGTTGAACCGCAGCACAGCACCAGGATTTCAAAACCGCAATGCAAGCACAGTATCGTCCCGAGCAGATTGAAGCGGAAGCCCAGCGTTTCTGGGAAGAACAGCAGACCTTCAAGGTATCCGAAGATACCTCGCGGGAGAAGTTCTACTGCCTGAGCATGTTCCCATATCCCAGCGGCCGGCTGCACATGGGCCATGTTCGCAATTACACCATTGGCGACGTCATCAGCCGCTACCAGCGGATGCAGGGCAAGAACGTACTGCAACCCATGGGCTGGGATGCCTTCGGTCTGCCCGCCGAAAACGCCGCGTTGCAAAACGGCGTGGCGCCGGCACGCTGGACATACGAAAACATCGACTACATGAAAGCCCAGCTCAAGCGGCTCGGGTTCGGCTACGACTGGAGTCGCGAGCTGGCCACCTGCCGGCCGGAATACTACCGCTGGGAGCAGTGGTTCTTTACCCAGCTGTTCGAGAAGGGCCTGGTGTACCGGAAAATGGCGACCGTGAACTGGGACCCGGTGGATCAGACCGTGCTCGCCAACGAACAGGTCATCGACGGCCGTGGCTGGCGCTCCGGCGCTTTGGTGGAGCAAAAGGAAATCCCCCAGTGGTTCATCAAGATCACCGACTATGCCGAAGAGCTGCTCAACGATCTTGACCAGCTGGATGGCTGGCCGGAACAGGTCAAGACCATGCAACGCAACTGGATTGGCCGTTCAGAAGGGGTCGAACTGGCGTTCGACGTGCCCGGCCAGGCGCCTTTGCGGGTTTATACCACCCGCCCGGATACGCTGATGGGCGTGAGCTATGTGGCCGTGGCCGCGGGCCATCCATTGGCCCGGCTGGCCGCCGCAGAGAACCCCGCCGTGGCGCACTTTATCGAGCAGTGCCAGCACCAGAAAGTGGCCGAGGCGGATCTCGCCACCATGGAAAAAGCTGGTATAGACACCGGCCTCACCGCCATTCACCCGATCACCGGCGAGGCCGTGCCGGTCTGGGTCGCCAACTTCGTATTGATGAGTTATGGCACTGGCGCTGTCATGGCGGTGCCAGCCCACGACCAGCGCGACTGGGAATTCGCACGCCAGTATCAGCTGCCGGTGATCCAGGTGATCGCGCCCGCTGACGGCACCACCATTGATCTTGAACAAGGCGCCTTTACCGAAAAAGGCGTGCTGATCAATTCAGGCGCTTTCACCGGCCTCACTTCCGATGCGGCCTTTGATGCCATTGCCAGCCATCTCGGCGACGCCGGCAAGGGCGAGCGCAAGGTCAACTACCGCCTGCGCGATTGGGGCGTCTCCCGCCAGCGCTACTGGGGCGCTCCGATCCCGATGCTGACACTGGAGAACGGCGACATTGTGCCGGCACCCGCCGACACCTTGCCGGTGCGCCTGCCGGAAGACGTGCAAATGGACGGCGTCACCAGCCCGATCAAGGCCGACCCGGCCTGGGCCCGGGCCGAGATCGACGGCCAGCCCGCACTGCGCGAAACCGATACCTTCGACACCTTCATGGAGTCCAGCTGGTACTACGCCCGCTACTGCTCCCCGCAGAACAATGACGCCATGCTTGATCCCGCTGCCGCCAACTACTGGCTGCCGGTGGATCAGTACATCGGCGGCATCGAGCACGCCATCCTGCACCTGCTCTACTCGCGCTTTTTCCACAAGCTGCTGCGTGATGCCGGGCTAGTGGAGAGCGATGAGCCCTTCAAGGCTTTACTGTGCCAGGGCATGGTGCTCAAGGACGGCGCCAAGATGTCGAAATCCAAAGGCAACACCGTCGATCCACAAGCGCTGATCGAGCAATACGGTGCAGACACCGTGCGCCTGTTCACCATGTTCGCCGCGCCGCCGGAACAATCGCTGGAATGGAACGACGCTGGCGTCGAAGGCGCCAACCGCTTTCTGAAACGCCTGTGGCGGCTGGTGCACGAAAACCTGGCCGCCGTGCCGGCACTGGACCCCACCGCACTCACTGGCGCGGCCCGCGATCTGCGGCGCAAGACCCACGAAACCATCGCCAAGGTGAGCGACGATTACGGCCGCCGCATGACTTTCAACACCGCCATCGCAGCGGTGATGGAGTTGACCAACGATGTCAGCCGCTTCGATGCCAGCTGCGATCAGGGCCGCGCGGTGGTGCGTGAAGCGCTCGAAGCCGCCGTGGTACTGCTGGCGCCAATCACCCCGCATATCTGCCATGTCTTGTGGCAGGCGCTGGGCCAGCAGACGCCGATCGTCGATGTGGCCTGGCCAACGTTCGATGAAACGGCGCTGGTGAAAGACACCATCGAGCTGGTGGTGCAAGTGAACGGCAAGGTGCGTGCGAAGATCGATGCGCCGGCCGATGCCGATAACGCTGCACTGGAAGCGCTGGCACAGGGCGCCCCCAATGTGCAGCGCTTTCTGGAGGGCATGACGGTGCGCAAAGTGATTGTAGTGCGGGGCAAACTGGTCAACATCGTGGTGAGCGGCTGATGCGCACCCTGTGGGCATTGCTGGCACTGGCGCTACTGGCCGGCTGCGGCTTCCAGTTGCGCGGTGCACCGCAGTACCAGCAACTGGAGTCGCTGACCCTGCTGGGCGGCAGCTTTGATCTGCACGATGGCCTCATCGACGCGCTGGAAGCCAGCGACGTGCTGGTGCACGACGCTTCGCCGCACACACTGCAAATTGGCAGCGAGCGCATCGATCGCCGCACCGTCGCGGTCGATTCACAAGGGCGTGCGGCAGAAATCGAGCTGCGCTACACCTTCACCTGGCAACTGCTGGACAGCCGCACCCAGTCGGCCATCACACCGCGTCGCCGCATCACACTGGTGCGCAGTTTCAACTACGATCCGGAGAACGCCACCGCCTCCAGTGACGAAGATCTGTACACCCGTGCCGACATGCACCGGGACGCTACCTGGCAGCTCCTTCGCCAACTGGATGCTGCGGTGCGCGCACTGGCCATCGGCGAGCCCGCCGATCAAGGCCCGGCGCAATCTCCGCCGCTTGAGACAGAGCAACCGTAATGCAGATCAAGCCCGAGCAGCTCTCGCGCCAGCTGGCACAGCAACTGCTGCCTGCCTACCTGGTCGCCGGTGATGAGCCCTTTCAGCTCGGCGAATGCGTCGATGCCATCCGGCGCACAGCGCGCGAGCAGGGCTACCTTGAGCGTCAGGTATTCAGCACCGATACCGGGATCGACTGGGCCGGGCTGTATAGCGAAGCACAAAGTCTCAGTCTGTTCGGCGGACGTCGCATCATCGAGATCCGCTTCGGCGAGAAACGCCCGGACAAAGCCGCCAGCGAAGTTCTTGTCACCTTGCTCAACAACCCGGCGCCGGACACACTAATGCTGATTACCGCATCGAAGCTCGACCGGCGCCGCGACCACAACAGCCAGTGGGTCAAGGCGCTCGACAAATGTGGTGCCGTAACCGAAGTCTGGCCCGTCGCGGCCACGCAGCTGCCGCGCTGGGCCGAAGCGCGTCTGCGACGCAGCGGGCTTGCTGCCACCGCCGATGCACTGGCGCTACTGGTCGAGCGCAGCGAAGGCAACCTGCTAGCCTGCGCCCAGGAAATCGACAAGCTGGCACTGCTGTTTCCCGGCGCAACGCTGGAGCCCTCGCATGTGCAACAAGCAGTAGGCAACAGCAGCCGTTTCAGCCCGTTCGATCTCACCGACGCGCTGGCCGCAGGTGATTTGCCCCGCGCCCTGCGCATTCTCGATACGCTGCGCAGCGAAGGGGTGGAAGCCCCGGTGGTGCTGTGGGCGCTGGCCCGTGACGTGCGTGGCCTGGCAGCGCTGGCCGCCGGCCAGGACCCCGGCCGCATGCCGCCACAACGGGCACGCCAGCTGGATCAGTTCGCCCGTCGCCTCGGGCAGCCGGCACTGGCCAGCGCGCTGGCCTTGTGTGCCCGTACCGATCAGTCGATCAAAGGCATGGGAAGCGGCGATCCCTGGCAACATCTGACATCCATATTGCTGCGCCTGTGCGGCCGTGCGCTACCGAAGGTCATGGAAGCGCACTGATCCGGTCAGCGGTGCAGTCGTGCGCCGGCTTTGCTACGCTCGGCACTCCTTTATTGCAGGCTAGTCGCACGATGCCGAACCATGATCGTCTGGACACGTCGTCCATCAGTTTCACTGCGCTTTATACCGGCCACGTCTGGGCCGCCAACGGCTTGTCGGCACCGGCATTCCACACCCGCACCGGGCAGCTGTTCTACCATGCGCTGGCGCCGTTCGAATATCTTGGCGGAAAACTGGTCGGCGGCAACATTCGCACTTTTCTATTGCAACGTCACCACCTGATCGATCATCTCGTCGAGCAGGCAATTGCCGAAGAAGGCATCACGCAGATTCTGGAAATAGCCTGCGGTTTGTCACCTCGCGGCTACCGCTTTTGCCAACGTCATTCACAACTCACCTATATCGAAGCCGATTTGCCGGACATGGCCGATCGCAAGCAACGTTTGCTGGCGCGCATCGGCTCCCTGAGCCCCCGGCATCTGGCACTGCCGCTGAATATCTTTTCGCAACACAGCGACGATGCACTGGAGAGCGTCCTGCAGACCCATTTCGATCCGGGCAAGCCCGTGCTCGTCATTACCGAAGGACTGGTGAATTATTTCGACCTGCCGGCAGTGGAAATCTTCTGGCGGCGCCTGCGAATAGCGCTGGAGCGTTTCCCTGCCGGTATCTACCTCACCGACAATTATCCACTGCTGGACGATCACCCGTTCCAGCGCACCATGCGTGCATTGCGCGGCATGCTCGGCGCTGTATCGCGCAGCCAGGTGAGCTTTCATTTCGGCAGCGATCAGGAAGCGCAAGCGCACTTCGAGCTGCTCGGCTTTGCCCAGGCCCGCGTGCACGACCCGAGCGATTATTACGCGCAGCTGCCCATCCCCCGCTCCCGCGGCACACCGTTTGTGCGTGTTATCGAAGCACGCATCTGATGTGTGCCTGACCGAGAGATAGAAACAGAGAGCGAGGCCTTCACTTACGCACGGGGATCATGGTCTTGCGCTCGGCACGATCAAGCTCCGGCAAGTGCCGTGCGGCGAGTATCATATCGAGCTGAAAGCACCGAACTGGAAACTGCTTTCCTGGCTGGAAACACGTTGCTGAAATGTATTTTCCTGAAAGCTGCTGGTGTTGGAGCGCACGATCTTGAAAATATCTTGCCGGAAGGTCGCAGTCATGGCGGTCGGAAAAGCCCGGCGTCGAACGGCGTTACGCGGTGTTGCCTGTCGTGCAGCACGCCAGGGCGCCTGCCAGACCGGCCGCGGCGTGTCACCCGGCGGCGCCAGATCGCCCGATAGAAAAGCCTCTCGGACTGTCCGGCCAGCGCCGAAAGCCGCAGCACGACCAAGCGCAGGCACCCGGCCCGCGACGGCACTTCCGCCCCTCGCATCGGACCAGCCGGTCAACCGTAAATCTTGTGCACCTTGCCAGCATTCACGTGCGGCTCAAGAAAATACTGGCGATCCTTGAGCAGCTCCGCGAAACGCTCCGCCTCGCGAATATTGCCGTGTTTGAAGAGGCAGCGCAGATAGCCGGTTTCCTCGTACTGAAACACCAGCAGCTCCAGCTTCAGCTCCGGCGATGTCAGATGCAAAGTGCAGTCGCGGGCATGTTCTGCCGTGGAAAAGCCCGGCGTTTCGAGCTTCAGCAGGCAGCCGAAAAAATTGATATCGACGATCTTCACCTGCTGATCGAAGCGAAACCGATCATCGACACGGGATTCACTGGTCACCCGGCCACGGGTATTGCACGGCACCAGTCGCTCGCTGCGCCGACGCTCCAGCTGGCTGTAGGTGCCGCGCGGAAACACCTTGATGCCTGCCACCCGCTCCAGCGGTTCACCGCGCAGGAATGTCAGAAACAGATCCAGCGACACTTCACGCTTTTCCAGTTGCGGCAAATGGTCGGCACCATTGATCAGCGCAAACTGGGCATTCGGGCAGCGCGCTGCAAAGGCAGCATTTTCCCATGGCAGCGTAAAGCTGTCGTACTCGCCGGTAGTCACCAGCGTTTCGCATTCGGGATAGCCGAGCAGGCCCTCTACCGACAGCAGCCGGCGACCATTGATCTTGTAACGCTCCCGTTCGTTTTCGCTCAGCCCTTTCATTTGCCGGTAAAACAGCCGGCGCGCCGTCGGCGTAATACCGGTTTCTTTCAAACGCTGGTAGTTCACCAGATACAGCACCACAGCTTGGGAAAACTCGTCCATGCGCCCTTCATCCAGCACCCGCACCGATTCTTCCACCAGCATCCGCCAGCTTTTGCGCGGCCGCACCACGATGCCTGCAACAATCATCTTGCCTGTCAGGTGCGGATACTTGTAAGCGAAGGTGCTGGCAATGGCGGAGCCCAGCGACAGGCCCATCAGATGCACCTTGGGCAAGCCCGCGTGCACTACCAGCTCGTGCAGCAAATCCGCCAGATCCTCCATGCCCAGCTCTGGTGACACCTGATCGTTGTTGCCCAACGACGGCAGATCCACCAGCACCACTGGAAAATCTGTGTAGATGTGCTCGACGCAGTACTTGTAGGAGTTGAAGTTCTGAAAGGCGCCGCCAATCACCACCAGCGGCGGCTTGTGCCGGTTCTCCGGGGCACTGAAGGCGATATAGTCGATGCGCCAGCGCCCCACCCAGAAGTGTTGAGGGTCTGACTTGATCGCCCCCCGGCTGTATTCCTGATAATTGATACGCATAGTAATCCCCGGCCTCGGACGGGCCTTGTTATTGTTGTCGCCGCCTCCGTCCCGGTGCGTCAGGCACCTCCGCAGGGCGTGTCGATTATGTCCTTCCTGATAACGGCGCCGCCAGCGCTGATCTCAGATCGCCAGCGTCGAACACCGCTCTGGCATTCTGTGGTATTTCCGGGAGCGCGTAAACCGCCACATATCGCTATAATGGCGCTCCTTGACCGAATGCACGTGAGTACCCGAGTACCATGGATATCGAAAAGTACATGCAAGAGCTCGGCAGCCGCGCCCGCACCGCGTCGCGGGCCATGGCCCGCGCCAGCACTGCGCAGAAGAATCAGGCGCTGGCTGCTATCGCTGAAGCACTGCGCAGCGACCGCGAGCAAATCCTGGCTGCCAACCGCGAAGATATGGCCGCCGGCCAGGAAAATGGCCTGGAAGCCGCCATGCTGGATCGGCTGGAGCTGACGCCGGATCGCTTCGAAGACATGATCGAGGGGCTGGAGCAAGTCATGGCCCTGCCCGATCCGATTGGCGAGATCACTGGCCTGAAGTACCGCCCCAGCGGTATTCAGGTCGGGCACATGTGCGTGCCGCTCGGCGTGATCGGCATCGTCTACGAATCACGCCCCAACGTGACCATCGACGCCGCAGCGCTGTGCCTGAAGTCCGGCAATGCCGCGATTTTACGCGGTGGCTCCGAGGCGATTCGCGCCAACCAGGCGATTGCCGCCTGCATCCGCACCGGGCTGTCCCGCGCCGGGCTGCCGGCGGATGCCATCCAGGTGGTAGAAACCACCGACCGTGCCGCTGTCGGTGCGCTGATCACCCAGCCGGAATATGTGGATGTGATTGTGCCGCGCGGCGGCAAGGGCCTGATCGAGCGGATCTCTCGCGATGCGCGAGTGCCGGTCATCAAGCATCTGGATGGCAATTGCCACGTCTATATTGATGATCAGGCTGATCTGGAAAAAGCCCGACAAGTGACGCTCAATGCCAAAACCCACCGCTACGGCACCTGCAACACTGCCGAAACACTGCTGGTGGCCGAGGGCATTGCCGAGCAAGTATTACCCGGCCTGGCCGGAGAGCTGGCCGCCGCTGGCGTCGCCCTGCGCGGCTGCCTGCGCACGCTGGCGCTGTTGGAAGGCCGGATCGAGCAACTGACCGCCGCCACCGAGCAGGACTGGTTCGAGGAATATCTGGCACCCGTCCTTGCCGTGCGCATTGTTGCCGGCCTGGACGCCGCCATCGAGCACATCAACCATTACAGCTCGAAGCACACCGAAGCCATCATCACGGAAAACTACAGCCGCGCTCGCCGCTTCCTCACCGAAGTGGATTCCAGCTCGGTGATGGTGAACGCCTCGACCCGTTTCGCCGATGGTTTCGAATACGGTCTGGGCGCCGAAATCGGTATTTCTACGGACAAGTTCCATGCCCGCGGCCCGGTGGGCCTGGAGGGCCTGACCAGCCGCAAATGGGTGGTGCTGGGCGACGGCCAGGTCAGAGGATGACGCTGCCCGCACTGGCGCTCTTCGGCGGCACCTTCGATCCGGTTCACCAGGCCCATCTGTCCGGTGCACGCGCCGTGGCAGACGCGCTTGGCTGCCCGGTAAGACTGCTGCCGAATGCCGTGCCGCCACACCGCGCCCAACCGTTGGCAACCGGCGAACAGCGGCTGGCGATGCTACAGCTCGCCTGCCAGGGCCAGCCGGATCTGATCCCGGACGACTGGGAGCTGCGCCAGCAAGGGCCTTCCTGGAGCCTCAACACACTGCGCCATTTCCGCACCGAAATCGGCCCGTATCGGCCATTGGTGCTGGTTATCGGCGCCGACAGCTTTGCCACCCTGCACAAGTGGCACCGCTGGCAGGACTATCCCGCGCTGTGTCATCTGGCCGTGCTGCCGCGCCCCGGCGCCGGCTCGCCGACCCTTGAGGTGGCAGGCGCCTTTCACGAGAACACCCCGCAGGGGCTGCTGGCGGCTCCTGCCGGGCGCCGGCTGATGCTCAGCGAGCCCTGGCTGGATCTGTCCGCCACCGGCGTGCGGCAGGATCTGGCCCGACAAGGCACCAGCACGGCACTGCCGGCCCCGGTGGGTGCCTATATTCGCACCCACCGCCTGTATAATGTGCCGCCTGGCAGCCCCCTAACCGACTCAGGAACCGCATGACAAATACCAGACAGGAAGTGCTCGACGTCGCCGTAGCCGCCCTTGACGAGCTCAAGGCCCGCAACGTCAGCAACATCGACATCAGAGCCCTGACCAGCATTGCCGACAACATGGTCATCGCCACTGGCACCTCCAGCCGCCACGTCAAGGCGCTGGCGGATAACGTCATAGAGCAGGCCAAGGCGGCCGGCTTCCCGCCTGTCGGCGTGGAAGGGCAGCAAAATGCCGAATGGATACTGGTCGATCTGGGTGACGTGATCGTGCATGTGATGCAGCCCGCTACCCGTGAGTTCTATGACCTTGAGCGCCTCTGGCGCGATCCGAACCAGCATCCGGCGCGCGGCACCGTCGACGACCCGGACAGCTGACTTGCGCGTCCGTCTGCTGGCCCTGGGCACCCGCATGCCGGCCTGGGTAGAGGCTGGCGTCACCGAATACAGCCGCCGGCTGGCTGGTGATATCCGCCTTGAAATCGAGGAAATCGGCCTGCCCCGCCGTGGCAGCCATGTGGACACCGCCACGCTCGTGGCGCGAGAAGCCGACGCACTGCGCAAGCGCCTGGCAAAATATCCGGGCGCGGAAACCATAGCACTGGAAGTGACAGGCCGGCGGCTGGATACCCAACGGCTGGCACGGGAACTCGGCAACCGGCGTGATCTGAGCCAGGATCTGTGCATTCTGGTGGGCGGTCCTGACGGGCTGTGCCCGGCATTGTCCGCCGAATGTCACCAGCGGTGGTCGCTCTCGGATCTGACCCTGCCGCACCCGCTGGTGCGTATTCTGGTGGCCGAGCAGGTTTACCGCGCCTGGACACTGCTCGCCGGCCACCCGTACCACCGCTGACCGACTGCCCTCGGCGTAGCAGCCAAGGCCTTGCACCCACGGCGCCATCACTGCAACCTTTGCGCCTGACGCGCCATACAGACTTGCCAGACCGGGAACCGAACGTTTCATGCGCTCACCCATGACTTTCAAGGATCACCACCGGGAGAGCCGGATTTTCACAGTGCGCCTGATCTGGTCTGCATTGATCGTGGCGACCCTGACGCTGGTTCTGGTGGCCCGCATGGCCTGGCTACAGGCTGCGCAGCACGACCGCTACACCACGCTCTCCAACCAGAATCGCGTACAAACCCAGGCCATCGCGCCACCACGGGGCCTGATTTACGACCGCGACGGCACACTGCTGGCCGAAAATCAGCCCGACTTTTCGCTGGCGCTAATCCCGGAGCAGGTGCCTGATCTGACCGCCACGCTCAATGAGCTGGCGGAGATCGTCAACCTCGACAGCCACGATATCGACCGCTTTCGGCGCCGCTTGCAAAGCCCCCGCCGCCCGTGGGAGCCCGTGCCGCTGCGCGCCCGCCTGACAGAAACCGAGATTGCCCGTATTGCCGTGGCGCAACACGCCATGCCCGGTGTACGCATCGACGCCGACCCGATCCGCCACTACCCCCACGGGGCGCTGTTTTCCCATGTGCTGGGCTACGTGAATCGCATCAGCGCGGAAGACCTCGACGAGATGGACGCCGATGAGCAGGCCAACTACAGCGGCACCCACTACGCGGGCCGCATCGGTGTCGAGCGCCATTACGAGCGGCTGCTGCATGGGCAAGCGGGTTACCGCAAGGTCGAAACCAATGCCCGCGGGCGTATCTTGCGCGTGCTGGAAGAAATCCCCCCGCAACCGGGGCAGGATTTGCAACTGCATCTGGACATGCGCGTGCAGCAGGCCGCCTGGGATGCGCTGGGTGAACGCCGGGGTGCCGTGGTCGCCATCGATCCCCGCGACGGCGGTGTGCTGGCCTTTGTCAGCCGTCCCGGCTTTGATCCGAACCTGTTCGTCACTGGCATTTCACACCAGAATTACGCCAACTACCGCGACGATCACGACCAGCCACTATTCAACCGCGCCTTGCAGGGCCGTTATCCGCCCGGCTCGACGGTCAAGCCGATCATCGGGCTGGCTGGTCTCGATGCCGGCGTCACAGACTGGCAACGCCGCATCTGGGACCCCGGCTTTTATCGCATCGAGGGCGAAGAACGGGTATTCCGTGACTGGCGCCGCCAGGGCCACGGCTGGGTCGATATGCACAAGGCAATGGTGCAGTCCTGCGACACCTATTTTTACGACATGGGCTTCCGCCTGGGCATTGATCGCATGGCCGCGTTCCTCTCCCGTTTCTTTATCGGCGTGCGCTCCGGCATTGATCTGCCCAGCGAAGCGCGTGGCATCCTGCCCTCGCGAGAATGGAAACGCGGCGCGCGCGGCCAGAGCTGGTTCCACGGCGACACCATCAACACCAGCATCGGCCAGGGTTATATGCTCACCACACCGTTGCAGCTGGCATTGTCGACCGCCGTCCTTGCCCGTCAGGGTGTGCCCGTGGTGCCTCGGGTTGCCCGGCTGGCACCGCCAGCGCCACCATTGGCGCCGACGGTACTGGAGGACAACGACCACTGGCAGCGCATGACCCGCGCCATGGTTGATGTGGTGCACGGCGCCACCGGCACTGCCCGGCGCGTCGGCCAGGGCTCGGCTTACCGCATCGCCGGCAAGAGCGGCACCGCTCAGGTGTTCTCGCTGGCCAATGATGAAGAATATAACGCCGAGGAAATCGCCGAACGATTGCGCGATCACGCACTGTTCGTTGCCTTCGCTCCGGCCGATGAACCAGCCATCGCGGTGGCAGTGCTGGTCGAGAATGGCGGCAGCGGCGGCTCTTCGGCCGGACCGGTGGCACGCGCCACCATGGATGCCTGGCTGTTGAGTGAAACAGGCGAATACCGCCTGCCCCCGCCAGGGCTGCCCGAGATCGTGCCCGATACGCTCGGTGGCCCGGTAATCACTGATTTCCCGCGCACCTCGCAGGAGGACAGCCGTGCACCTTGAACCCTTCCGCCAGCTGTCGTCCGGCGCCGTCGGCCGCCCCAACAGCCTGAGCTGGCGGCTGCACCTTGACGCACCGCTGTTGGCGGCCTTGATCATGCTGTGTCTCGGTGGACTACTGGTGCTCTACAGCGCCGCCGATAGCAACATTGAAGTCATCGTGCGCCAGACCATGCGCTTCGGCCTGGGTTTTGCTGCGCTCTTTCTGTTCGCTCAGATTCCGCCCCGCAGCTACCGCTTCTGGGCGCCGGTGTTTTACGGCATCGGCCTGCTACTGCTGGTGCTGGTGCTATTCGCCGGGGTTCACGCCATGGGGGCCCAGCGTTGGCTCGCGATCCCCGGCATCGGCCGCTTCCAGCCTGCGGAGATCATGAAGCTGGCCGTGCCGGCGATGGTCGCCTGGCATTTCAGCGAACGCTCCTTGCCGCCCCGTTTCCGTGATGTCCTGGTCGTGCTCGCCATCACTCTGGTGCCGGTGGCGCTGATTGCGCGGCAGCCTGATCTCGGCACCGCCATCCTGGTAGCAGCTGGTGGCCTGCTCGTGCTGTTTGTCGCCGGGTTATCGTGGAGGCTGATCGCCGCCGCCGGTGCACTGCTTGCGGCAGCAGCTCCGCTGATGTATTTCTTTGTGTTGCACGATTATCAGCGCCGCCGGGTAGATACATTTCTTAACCCGGAAGCTGACCCACTCGGCGCTGGCTGGAATATCATACAATCCAAGACAGCAATCGGTTCCGGTGGTATTACCGGTAAGGGCTGGCTCAATGGCACGCAATCGCGGCTGGATTTTCTACCGGAATCTTCTACTGATTTCATTGTCGCAGTACTGGGCGAGGAGATCGGCCTGGTGGGAATTCTGCTGTTGCTTGCCACATACCTGTTCATCGTCGGGCGCAGCCTGATGATCAGCTGGCAGGCGCAGGATAATTTCAGCCGCCTGCTGGCCGCATCGCTGGCGCTGACTTTTTTCATTTACGTATTTGTGAACATCGGCATGGTTTCCGGGCTGATGCCGGTGGTGGGCGTCCCCCTGCCTCTGGTCAGCTTTGGCGGCACCTCGATTGTCACGTTGTTGGCAGGCTTCGGCGTACTGATGTCGATTCACACACACCGAAAACTGCTTGGCCATTGATTGCAGGAGTTTCAATGCGACAGGGTGTTGTTCGTTTCTTTCTTGCGGCCTGCCTGCTCGGGCCTGGTCTGCTCCCGCACCTTGCAATGGCAGGCCAGGGCATCTACAGCGACCACGACGACGCGCAGGCGCTGATCCGGGAGCTGGTCGCTGAAGGGCTTGATGAAAAGCACATCACGGCACTGATCAATAGCGCCGAGCGCCAGGAACGTATCCTGGAGGCCATCGCCAAGCCGGCCGAGCGCACCCTGAGCTGGGGCGAATACCGCAAGATTTTCGTGCAGGACAGCCGCATCGAGCAGGGGCTGGCATTCTGGCGGGAGCATCGTGCACTGCTGGAAAAAGCCGAAGCGCAGTTTGGTGTGCCGGCAGAGATCATCATCGCCATCATCGGCGTGGAAACCCGCTACGGCCAGCACAAGGGCACCTGGCGCGCAGTCGATGCGCTGGCCACGCTTGGCTTTGATTATCCGCCACGGGCCGCGTTTTTCCGGCGCGAGCTGAAAGAGCTGTTGCTGCTGGAGCGCGATGCCGGCATCGACGCCAGCACCGTGCGCGGTTCCTATGCCGGCGCGCTGGGCATGCCGCAGTTCATTCCCTCCAGCTACCGCGCCTATGCGGTGGATTTCGACGGCGACGGCAAGATCGACCTGATCGACAACGTCGCCGACGTGGTCGGCTCGGTGGCCAACTACTTCCGCGCCCACCGCTGGCAAACCGGCCTGCCGGTGGCCGCCCGCGCACAGATTGTCGGCGCGGACGCCGCAGCGCTGTTCGGCACCAGTTATGAAACCTCGCTGACACTGGCGGACGCCCGTGCCAAAGGCGCAACGCCGCTCTCCTGCGAGGACAAGGCACATCGCTACTGCTATGATCTGCCCGCGGACACCCGGGTTGCAGCGCTGGAGCTTGATGGCGAGCACGGCAGCGAATTCTGGCTGACCACGGAAAACTTCTACGTCATCACCCGCTATAACCGCAGCCGCCTGTATGCCATGGCGGTGCTGCAATTGAGCCGCGAGATCGCCGATCGCATGGAGAACTGATGCACGCCCGTGCCCTGCCCTATTCGCTGCTGACGCTGCTTTTTACCGGCCTGCTGCTTGGCGGCTGTGCCGGCCGTGTGCCGGCCCCGCCCGCCGGCGCGCCCGGCGACGCTCCGGCGACGCCGCCTGTCACGCCCGGCAGCGATCGTTACAGTATTTCTCAGGACACTGCGCCGGCAAAACGCCCGGATGTGAACACCATTCCCGAGCCGGAGGTGCGTGCTGAGTTGCCGAGCCGTTACGGTAACCACTCGCCGTATACCGTGTTTGGCCAGACCTACCACGTGCTGCCCGATGCCGAGGGTTACACCGCCGAAGGCATTGCCTCCTGGTACGGCGTAAAATTCCATGGCCACCGCACTTCCAGCGGCGAGCCATATGATATGTATCAGTTCACGGCAGCCCATCGCAGCCTGCCCCTGCCGAGCTTTGCCCGTGTGACCAACCTGGATAACGGCAAATCGGTGGTGGTACGGGTCAACGATCGCGGCCCGTTCCACCCTGATCGCGAGATCGACCTTTCCTGGGCGGCCGCCAGCCGCCTGGGCATCGAACAAAGCGGCACCGGCCGGGTGCGCGTGGAAGTGCTCACCCCAGCCGGGCAACAGACACGCACGGCCAGTGACGACACCCGAGACGGCGCCAGAACATCTGGCGCTGGCTCCGGCATCATTCGCGCCGCCGCCGATAGTCCGCCACCCCCGGCAGAGTTGTATTTGCAGATAGGCGCGTTCCGCCAGCCCGAATCCGCCCAGCAACTCGTCAATCGTCTGCTGGCTCAGTTCAGCTATCCGGTCGCGATTCGACCCGGTCCCAGCAGCAGCGAGCCTCTTTACCGCGTCTGGCTGGGCCCGTTCAGCACCGAGCAAAGCCGGGAGACCGCCCATGGCGATCTGTTCGAGGCTGGTTACGGCGAGCCTGTGCGCGTAATGCCCTGAGCTAGCACCGTGGCCTTTCGAGACGGGTCGAGGCGGGCCTGCTGCGAGGTGATCCAAAGCCAAGTTGCACACCGCCACTACACCGCCCCCCGGCATGAATTTCTGCGGCCAGCGCCGCCAGCACTCTTGAAATGTGAGGAGCCATGAAAAACCATCCGATGTCCGCTGCCCGCCATGTGCCGCTCTTTGCCCTGATCGGGGTACTACTGGCCTGGACCAGCGCCACCGCCAGCGCAGCGCTGATCCCCAGCCCGCCACAAGTAGAAGCCAGCGGTTATATCCTCATGGATGCCGCCAGCGGCCGGATCCTGGTCGAGCACAACGCCCATGAACCGCTGCCGCCCGCCAGCCTGACCAAAATCATGACCGACTACATCGTGGCGCGGGAGCTAGACAATAATAATCTGAGCCTGGATGAGGAGGTCACCATCAGCGTGAATGCCTGGCGCATGGGCGGCTCCAAAATGTTTGTGCGCGAGGGCACGCGCGTGCGGGTCGAAGATCTGCTGCGCGGACTGATCATCCAGTCCGGCAACGATGCCACCGTGGCCTTGGCCGAGCATATCGCCGGTGGCGAAGATGCTTTTGCCGAAATGATGAACCAGCAAGCCAGCCGACTCGGACTGAAGAACTCCTATTTCGTCAACGCCACTGGCTGGCCGGATGAGCGTCAGGTCACCAGCGCCTACGATATGGCGGTGCTGACCCATGCGTTGATCCGCGATTTCCCCGACAACTACCTGATGTATCGGGAAAAGTCATTTACCTATAACAATATCACCCAGCAAAACCGCAACCTGCTGCTGTGGCGCGACCCGAGCGTTGATGGCGTCAAGACCGGCCACACCGATGCCGCCGGCTACTGCCTGGTGGCTTCCGCCGAACGCGACGGAATGCGGCTCATCTCGGTAGTCATGGGCACCAGCTCGGAGCAGGCACGCGCTCGCGAAAGCCAGAAGCTGCTCAATTACGGCTTCCGTTTCTTCGAGAACTACCGTGCCTACGAGGCCGGTGAAACCTTGACCGATGCCCGTGTCTGGATGGGCCGGCAAGCGCAGGTCGCGCTGGGGCTGGATAACGCACTGGTGATGACCATTCCTCGCGGCAGCCACGATCAGCTCAGCGCCGAAATGACTTTGAACAAGGACATCACCGCACCGATCAGCCAAGGCCAGCAACTGGGCACGGTCACTATCAGCCTGGATGGCGAAGCAGTGCTCCAGCAGCCGCTGGTAGCGCTCACCGCAGTGGAGCAAGCCGGCTTGTTCAAACGCATCTGGCACAGCCTGGTACGTTTTTTCAGCAACCTGTTCTGACACATGCCCCTTGGCCGGGGCCTGGCAATGGATACCGGGGCTACTGCCGCAGCCCGGAGGAAAACAATGAGCATCAACGAACATCTGTGGGAGTTTCCCCACACCATGACATTGAAGGTCATGGGTGCCAGCGACAGCCCCGTCCGCGATGTGGTCGTCGCCGTGCTGAGTGCCCATGTGCCAGCGTTCGATCCGAACGCCGATGTGCACATCACGCCGAGCAGCAAGGGCAACTTTGTCTCCGTGAACGCCAGGGTAGTGATGGAGCGGCGCGAGCAGGTCGAGGCTATTTATGCCGCGCTGAATGCATCGGAGCACGTCAAGGTCGTTTTCTGACCGCCGTGGCCGCTTGACGGCGGCCACGCATGTGAAAACCATGAAAGGCAAGGGAAGCACGGAAGCATGTAAAAAACCATGAGACGGCGGTATCGCACTGCTTGGGCCTGCCTTTACTACTTTCCATCCGCCCGGCACGTCGGGACGCTTTGAAATGGCCCGATCAGCCCCGATAATGAACCCTATGACGACCTCCGCCCTGATCCTGCGCCAGCTGCCACTGATTGATTACTTGCCCTGCTGGCAAGCCATGAAAGCTTTCACCGACGCCCGCCAGCCCGACACCCCCGATGAACTGTGGCTGGTGGAACATCCGCCCGTATTCACCCTCGGCCAGGCCGGCAAGCCCGAACATGTGCTCAACCCCGGCGACATCCCGCTGGTGCAATGCGACCGCGGCGGCCAGGTGACCTACCACGGCCCGGGGCAAACCGTCATTTACCTGATGCTGGATATTGCCCGGCTGGGCATCGGTGCCCGCGCACTGGTGACCGGCATCGAGCAGGCCATTGTCGATATGCTGGCCGGCCTCGGCATCGACGCCGCCAGCCGGCCGGATGCGCCGGGGGTGTACGTCGATGGCGCCAAGATTGCCTCGCTTGGCCTGCGTATCCGGCGGGGCCGCAGCTATCACGGCCTGTCTCTCAACCGCGACATGGACCTGAGCGCGTTTCAGCGCATCAACCCCTGCGGCTATGCCGGCCAGCCCATGACCAGTCTGGCGCTGTTACAGGCAGACAGCGACCGGGTGCGCACCGAAACCGCACTGCTGAACGCGCTGCGCAAACGTCTGGCGCTACCCGCCGCCGACGCCTGCCTTGATACGCTGCCGGGGCCGCTACCTGATACACTATCCGGCGTATCGCCGACCTTTGAGGAGCCTTCATGAGTACCCCGCGCCCGGCCCGCCAGAAAGTTGCCCTGGGAGAAAAACTGCGTGGTGAGCGCAAGGTGCGCACCATCATTCCGATGGTGGATGAAAGCAGCGCCCCCGCCCCCCTGCGCAAGCCGGACTGGATTCGTGTGCGGGTGCCGTCCTCCGGCCGCATCCAGCAAGTCAAGGACATGCTGCGCAAACAGAAGCTGCACACCGTCTGCGAAGAAGCCGCCTGCCCGAACCTGCCGGAGTGCTTTGGCAGCGGCACCGCCACCTTCATGATCATGGGCGATATCTGCACGCGCCGCTGCGCCTTCTGCGATGTGGGCTTCGGTCGCCCGAATGCGCTCGACCCGGACGAGCCACGTGCCCTTGCCGAAAGCGTGCGCGACATGGGCCTGAAATACGTCGTCGTCACCTCGGTGGATCGCGATGATCTCAGGGACGGTGGCGCCGCGCACTTTGCCGATTGCATCAATGAAGTGCGCGCCATGACGCCAGCGACCCGCATAGAGATCCTGACCCCGGATTTCCGCGGCTGCCTGGAGCCGGCGCTGGATATCCTCACGCAAAGCCCGCCGGATGTGTTCAACCACAATATCGAAACCGTACCGCACCTGTACAAGCGCGTCCGGCCCGGCGCCCGTTACGATCATTCGCTGAAACTGTTGCAGGATTTCGGCCAGCGCAACCCAGGCGTGCCGACCAAATCCGGCATCATGGTGGGGCTTGGCGAAACCTTCGATCAAGTCGTGGAAACGCTTCAGGATCTGCGCCGGCACGATGTGGACATGCTGACCATCGGCCAGTACCTGCAACCCAGCCCGCACCACGCGCCGGTAGAGCGCTTCGTACACCCGGACGAATTCCGCGAATATGCCCGCATTGCCGATGAGCTGGGTTTCACCTCGGTGGCCTCTGGCCCCATGGTACGCAGCTCCTACCATGCCGACCTGCAACATCAGGGCATCGATGTAGGCGTCGCCCTGACCAAGGCGCAATAAGCATGAGCGAAGCGCCCATCCTTCATCATGGCCGCTGCCTCTGCGGCGGCGTGCGATATCAGGTGCAAGGCGCCTTGCCCGGCATCCAACTCTGCCATTGCGGCCAGTGCCGGCTGGCACACGGCACGCCCTTTGCCAGCAATATGCCCGTGCAGCGCAGCGATTTCACTCTGCTCAGCGGCGCCGAATTGTTGCAAGGCTATGAATCCTCGCCCGGCAAGGTCCGCACTTTCTGTCGCCGCTGCGGCAGCCCCCTCTACAGCGAGCGGGACATCTATCCCGATGTGCTGCGGATTCGTGCCGGCTCGCTGGAAGGCGCCATTCAGACGCAGCCCGCCATGCATATCTACACACAGGATCGCTGCAACTGGTGGCCCCTGGCCGACGCCCTGCCACGCTATCCCGGCAGCCCCCACAGCACCGAACCGGAGCAATAACAATGGCCGCCTGGTTACCCGTGTTGAAAGTCGCGCTGCCGTATATCGCCTCGGTGGCGAGCACCGCCATACCAGCCTTCACCCAGCGCGGCGATGGCAAATCCCAGGCCGTGCTTAATCAGCAGATCAGCGAGCTTCAAGATGCCGCTGCACGCAATGCAGAATCGGTGCGCGTGCTGGCCGAGCAGATGCAGCGCACCGTGAGCGCCATCGAAGCCGGTGCCGAGAGCAGCCAGCGTACCTTGCGCCAGGCCCAATGGCTCGCCGCCACCGCGCTGGTGATTGCAGTGGGTTCACTGGGCACCACCCTTTTCCTGCTGGCGGGCTAGCTCATGCGGCGGCACTGGCGATACCTGTTTTTGCTCGCGGCCGCCCTCTGGCTGAGCGCTTGCGCCACCCACCCGTCGGCGCCCCCGGAACCTGCCTCGCCCTGCGCCGACACCGGCACCGCCTCATTTGTGGTATGCCAGTTCTACGGCCGCTACATCACACTGAAACCGTTCGGCCTGCCGGGCAACACCACGCTACGCCTGCTGCGTCCGTTCCTGAGCGACAGCCTGGGCAATCAATTGCAGGAGGCGATTGCCGATCAAACCGATTACATGGAAGATTTCCCCCAGCAACTGCCCCCGCTGGCCAGCGGGCCACTGTTCAGCAGCGCCCCGCGTTTCCCCGATCACTTTGATATCCTTGAGGAACGCAGTTTCGCCAGCGACAGCGGCCATCACTGGGCACTAGTGCGGGTGAGCCTGCGCAGCGACAGCGCTGAAACCGTGTGGCAGGATGAGATTGTCCTCCGGCAGACCCCGTTGGGCTATCGCATCGAGGACTTCCTGTTTCCCCGAGACAAAGCACCACCGCGCCGGTTGACCAACATCCTGCGCCAGGCCTTCGAGTGAACCATGTTTATCATCAACGACCACCTCAGCCTGCCCGACGATGAGCTTCAGTTCGAAGCCATCCGTGCGCAGGGCGCCGGTGGCCAGAACGTCAACAAAGTGTCCAGCGCCGTGCACCTGCGCTTTGATATCCACGCCTCGTCACTGCCTGAGCCGATCAAGGAACGGCTGCTGACGCGCGGCGATCAGCGCATCAACAGCGACGGCGTGGTGGTCATCAAGGCACAGCAATTTCGCAGCCAGCTGAAAAATCGCGACGACGCGCTGGCACGCCTGCGCGATCTGATTCTCAGCGCCCAACATGTCCCGCGCCCACGCATTCCCACACGCCCCGGCAAAGCGGCCCGGCAGCGGCGCCTGACCGGCAAGGCGCATCAGGGACGCATCAAGGCACTGCGCGGCAAAATCAACCCGGACGATTGACCTGCCCTTGCACTGAAAGGATGCACGCCGATGACGCTGACACTGCTCTCCCTGTTGGGCGGCCTGGCCTTGCTGATACTCGGCGGTGAATGGCTGGTGGCCGGCGCATCGCGCCTGGCCACGCGCTTCGGCATCGCGCCCCTGGTCGTCGGGCTGACAGTCGTCGCCTTCGGCACCAGCGCCCCGGAGATCATGGTCACCGCGAGCGCCGCCTGGGAAGGCGGGCCGGCCGGTAACCTTGCTCTGGGCAACGTGGTAGGCAGCAGCATCTTCAACGTGCTGGTGATCCTCGGCGTGTGCGCCGTAGTCGCCCCGCTCGTGGTGCAACGCTCCATGTTGCGCCGGGAACTGCCACTGATGGTCTTCGTATCAGCACTTACACTGTGGCTCGGCCGCGACGGTCTATACAGCCGTGGCGAAGGTGCTTTGCTGTTCGCTATCTTGTTGCTTTATCTATATGCGCTCGTGCAACAGGTGCGTCGGGGCACCCAGAAATCAGACAGGCCGCCGGCCTCATCCGACCACGTCGGATGGTCATTGGTGCGTGTCCTGGCTGGCTTGGCGTGTCTGGTGTTCGGCGCCCGCTGGCTGGTCTTCGGTGCTGTTGAAATTGCCGAACTGATCGGCCTGAGCGAAACCGTCATCGGGCTGACCATCGTCGCCGCTGGCACCTCCTTGCCTGAAGTGGCCGCCTCGGTCATGGCCACCGTGCGAGGCGAGCGGGATATCGCCGTAGGAAACATTGTCGGCAGCAATATTTTCAATCTTTGTGCAGCGCTTGCGGTGGCAGCAATCGTCGCCCCTGCCGGTGTCGCCGCACCAGCCAGCATCCGGGCCTTCGACGGGCCGGTGATGCTGGCCGTGGCGCTGCTATGCGTGCCCTTGTTCCTCAGCGGCCAGCGCATTGGCCGTTGGGAAGGCGCGATGCTGCTGGGGTATTACGTCGCCTATGTCACTTATCTGGTGCTCGTTGCCACCCAGAGCGCAGCACTGGCCTGGTATAGCCCGCTTATGCTGTATGGCGCAGTACCGGTGACAGCGCTTGTGGTGCTGGCCAATCTGGCTCGCGCGGTCACCCAACGCCGTCAACTTGCGCACAAATCATGATCCTCTGAAGCAGGCAGCCGCATCATGTCCGAGATCCAGACCTGGATTGATATTCAGGCCAGCCCCGCCCGCATCTGGGCCATGCTGATCAATTTCGCTCATTACTCCGAATGGAACCCGAGCATCGTTGCCGCAGCCGGCGTGGCCCGGCCGGGGCAGCGCCTGTCGCTGACACTGGCGAAAAAGCCCGGCCGCACACGCACCCTCCGCGCCACCGTGCTGGAGGCGCGGGCCGGCGAAGCACTGGTCTGGCGCCATCGCAGCCTGCTGCCCGGCCTGCTTGATACCGAGCACTGCTTCACCTTCGCACCACTGGATGACGGCGCCGTGCGTCTCAGCCACAGCGCGCATGTCAGCGGGCTGCTGGCGCCGCTGCTGCGCCGGCCCCTCGCCCGGCCAACCCGAGAGCGCCTGGAAACCATGAACAGCGCACTGCGGGAGCGCGCCGAACGCCATAATCTACCCCGGCAACCCTGACTGACTCGTTTTGCGCTTGCTATTCAGCCCCGGCCGATTATCGTCAGACAGGCGCCGCGAAAAATGAAACAGGCAAGCGACGCGGAAACGAGAAAGGGGGAATTACCGTGTACACGCCAACACGTTGCGCACTGCTGCTCATGGTGCTGCTGACGGCTGCCTGCTCTCGCCAGGCACTTTTGCCGACCACATCAGAGCACGCGGGCGCACTTGATCCGCTGGTGTTTACGGGCGTGCTGCACTGCCCTGATTGCGATGGCCTGCGCGTTCATCTGCGGCTTGATCGTGCCGAATATATCTACCAGACCCGCGAAGAGCGCCTTGGCGACGCACAAGCAACCCCACGGATTGCCACCGGGCTATGGCAGATGGTGCACGGCACCGAAGACAACCCGGACGCCATCGTTTATCAACTGGATTACGACCGCCCGGCCGGCGCCCGCAACTTTCTGCGCCTGGATGACCAGCAACTGAAACTGCTGGACGACAACGGGCGTGAATTCTGGTCGCCTTATAATCTGATTCTGCACCGCACTCAGGAAGAGCTGTAAACCGGCACGCGATGGCTGCTGAACCGAGGCCCAAGACGACCTCGGCGCATCTTGCCCAGAGCCTTTCTATATCAACCAGAGCCTTTCTATATCAACCAGAGTCTTTCTGTATCAACGAATATCAAACAAGAGCGAGCCTCCATGCGCCAGCGCCATATAATCCTGATCGCCCTGACACTCCTGATTGCCGCCGCCCTGCTGTGGTGGTTTCGCCCGTGGAGTCCTTACTCGCCCAGCGTGATGGTCAATCTGTTTCACCCCGATCACCGGGTCGAAAACTTTCGCCATATGGAGCGGGTCTTTCCGTACCGCACCCTGCAAGCCGCCGACACGCCGTATCAGTTTCCGCGCCAGCCCGGCACGCTGCCGCAGCATTTCACTTACGACGGCCGCACCGTCGAGGTCAGCGAATTTATGCGCCGCACGGAAACCACCGGCTTGCTAGTGTTGCGTGATGGCGCCATCCGTGTCGAAGAATATTTTCTTGGCGCGAACGAACATGACCGCTTCACCTCCTGGTCGATGGCAAAAACGGTGGTGGCAACACTGATCGCCATTGCCCATAAAGACGGCCATATTCCGTCCTTGCAAGCGCCCGTCAGCGAATACGTTCCAGAGCTGGCCGGCCGCGCCTGGGGCGATGTCACGATCCACAACCTGCTATTGATGGCCAGCGGCATCGCCTTCGACGAGCTGTACGACGTCGCGTTTTCCGATATAAAAATGCTGTTCTATCGCGTCTTCCTGCTCGGCAATTCGGTGCACGGCACGATCGCCGATCTGCCCGCCGGCACCGCGCAAGGGGAGCGCCTGCACTACATCAGCCCCAACACCCAGATTCTCGGCTGGGTACTGGAAAACGCCGTCGGCCGGCCCGTCTCCGAGTATGCACAAAGCGCCTTGTGGCAACCGCTGGGCATGGAGAAAGATGCCATCTGGAGCCTGGATCAGAGCGGCACCGAGCTGGCATTCTGTTGCCTCAATGCCACGCTGCGTGACTACGCCAAACTGGGCCTGCTGTACTTGCAGCAAGGCCAGTGGCAGGGCCAGCAAGTGCTGCCCGAAAACTGGGTACGTGAGGCGACGCAGCGCAACGAACCCTGGCTCGCCGCCGGCAACGGCTACTCCGAGCGCGGCTATGGCTACCACCTGTGGATACCGGCCGAGGCCGATCAGGAATATTTCTTCAATGGCGTCTGGGGGCAGAGCATCTGGGTGTCCGAAAAAGAGCGCGTGGTGGTCGTGAAGACCAGCGTCGATCCCGAGTTCCGCCCGCACACCGCCGAAATGATCGCCTTCATGCGCGCCGTCAGCGCCTGGCAATAGGCGCCCTGCCCGGCCACGCCGGCAGGACGCCTCGGCCCTGTTATTGCAAGAACACACGGGAGGCGCGTGGCCGGGCAAACACGGTTTGCCCGGCTGCAATACGGCCGGCCAGCGGCAAGGTGCGCTGCACCTCCACGTGAATCAGATCGCTGCCCATCGGATGACGCAGCTCCACCCGCAACACCGGCCCGGCAATACTCACCGCCTCCACCAGCGCCGGGATAGCCGCCTCGGTGCCCGATTCGTCAGACAGCTCTATCTCGTGAGGGCGCACATATGCCACGCCATTGGCATTGCGCACCGCCTCATGTTCCGGCGCCGGCAGCTGCACATCACCGATATGCGCCACACCGCGATCCACCCTGCCGTGAAACAGATTGACCTGACGTACACGAATGGATTGGCCGGATGATCGTAGACCTCACGGGGCGAACCCTGCTGCTTTACCTTGTTGTGGCCGTTCATGGTTACCCGTTCAGATACCTTCCCGATCCTGCGGCACAAACACGCGAGTAGCGTCAGCTTCTCGGTAAACCACCGGCCCATGGCTTGGTACCCGGCGCGCTACACGGCTCGTCCCACAACAGCCCTTTGGCTCCCACCGCCAGCATCTGATGCTGTAAGCACAACCTGGAGCCGGCGCCCTGTCTCTTAGAAATTATAATTCGCTGGTATGTGCATACTTTTCACGCCTTATTCTTCCAGCGCATAAGCAAAGCCGCTTTCATGCTTTCATTTTTCTTTCACCTGATCGTAACCTGTGCGTCACTGGCCTTGATGCCCCCTTCAGGGAATGAACGCCGGCTCAAAACAGACAACAGACAGAATTCACCCAGGGAGATTACCTATAATGAGCATCACACTGCGTGGCACGCTGCCGCTGGTCTTTGCCGCCGCCACTTTTCCAGGCTTTGCCCAGGCTCAGGCGCCTCAGTTTTACGGCGCACTGCATGTGTCTATCGACCAGATCGACAGCGACATCGATGGCAACTCATCGCAGCTGAATACCTCCAGCAACGCCTCGCTGCTCGGGGTGCGCAGCACTCACCGGATCGGCGACCACTTGTCTCTGCTGTGGCAAGTGGAGAGCACTATTGATCTGGTGAATGCCGGCAGCATCGACGTTGATCGGGACAGTTTTGTCGGCCTCACTGGCGACTGGGGGCTGTTTCGCGTCGGGCAATTCGACACCCCAATGAAAGTGCTGCGCAACCGCATTGACCTGTTCGGCAACCAGGCCGGTGACGCCCGCAACATCGTCGGCGTCGATGGCCTCGACCGCCGTTTCAAGAACGGCATCCACTACCGCACACCGGTTTTTTACGGCGTCACCGCCAACCTGCATTACTCCACCAATACCGGCGACAATGCCACACAAAGCTCCGACACCCAGGCGCTCAGCTCATCGCTGGAATACCGCAACGGCAACTTCTGGGCAGCGCTGGCCTATGATGATGACAGCACCAATGATTTCAAATCCTATCGTCTGGCCGGGCTGTACAACCTTGGTGACTTCCGCATTACCGCGCTTTACCAGGAAACCGATAAGCCCGGCTCGGCCGCCTCGGCAGACACCACCGCCTACGGTATCGGCCTGCGCTACAAGCTGAACGACAAAGTCGCATTGAAGACGCAGTATTATCGTTACGAGCTGGACGATACCGACGACAGCAACGCCGAACTGGCCGCCGTCGGGGTGGACTATCAATACGCACCAGCGCTGCTGTTCTATGCCAATTACGCCTTCCTGGAGAACGACAACACCTATCGCACCGCCTATAACGTCGCCCGGACCGCGTCCACCACCACCAACGCCACCATCGCTGACGGGGATGAAAAACCTGCGGCGCTCTCGGTGGGCGCTATTTACCGGTTCTGATCTTTACCCCGGCGGCCTGCTGCCGCCGGGGGCTTCTCCCTCTCGGCTGGCGCGGCACTCTTGCCAGGCTTTCACGGCGCTCTCGCCACGCTCTCGCAACACTCGCACGGCAATCTCACAGCACTTCACACCACTTTCGCGGCACTCGCTCTGCACTCGTCGCCCCCGCCGCGCCCTTCACAACCCATTCGCACCGGCAGCGCCACTCTGTTTGCCGACCTCCGCAGTGGTATCCTTGCCCGATCCGTACCTGAACACTGGCGAGCCAGGCCCGAATATGCGTATCGTGCTCTGAACCGAGCCAGCGCTCACTGATCACCCGTTGCAAAAGGGAGTAACACCAATGACGTCTGCCGTGGATTCCAGCGCCGGCGATGCCGAATCCAGCCTGCCATGGGAGCTGGATGATATCGTCACCGGCTTGCGCCAGGCTCGCCACCAATGGCGGCTGTCCCAGGGCCGCGCCCAGGAAGCCGGTTTGCGAGAGCTGCCATCGCCGGATGCCTTGCGTGCCATCATGACGCAATTGTGCGGCGCGCTGTTCCCCATGCGCCTTGGCCCGCACGACCTGCGTGAAGCCTACGAAGATTTTTATATCGGCCATACCCTGAGCAGCGCACTGACCGCACTGCGCGCTCAGGCATCGCTGGAAATACGCTATCTGGCGCGGCTACAAGGCCAGCGCATCGGGCGGGAAGAAGCCAATCAGCAGGCTACCCGGCTGGTGCAACAGTTTGCCGTGCAGCTGCCCCGCCTGCGTGAAATTCTGGATACCGATGTGCTCGCCGCCTACCAGGGCGACCCTGCCGCCCGCAGTGTCGATGAGGTATTGCTGTGCTACCCTGGCGTGTTGGCCATCATTCACCACCGCATCGCGCACGCGCTGTACTCGCTGGATGTGCCAATCCTCGCCCGCATGATCTCGGAAGACGCCCACTCTGCCACCGGCATCGATATCCATCCCGGTGCGCAGATCGGCAGCGGCTTCTTTATCGACCATGGCACCGGCGTGGTGATCGGCGAAACCTGTGTGATCGGCGAGCATGTGCGCCTGTATCAGGCGGTAACGCTGGGTGCCGTGCGTTTCCCGGCGGATGAAAACGGCCAGCTCAAGAAAGGCCAGCCGCGCCACCCGGTCGTCGAGGACGATGTGGTGATATACGCCGGCGCCACGCTACTGGGCCGTATCACCATCGGCAAAGGCTCCACCATCGGCGGCAATGTCTGGCTCACGCAAAGCGTGCCGCCCAATTCCCAGGTCACCCAGGCGGGGCTGCGCAACGCATCCGCTCCGGTCTGATCTGCGCGATTCATCGGCGGCCTTGTGCCGCCGATGAATCGTTACTTGTTTCAGGCGGTATTTTTTTTCACTGCCTGCTTTACGCGATGTTTGTTCGAGGCGGTGCTCTCTATTTTCCCTATTTCCCTATTTCCCTATTTCCCTATTTCCCCGTTCTCCTGCTGCGCGCTATCACGCCCTGTAACCCGACCCGGCGCCCTCGTTACTCCACGCCCT
This sequence comes from Alcanivorax quisquiliarum, assembly GCF_023051175.1. GTDB lineage: Bacteria > Pseudomonadota > Gammaproteobacteria > Pseudomonadales > Alcanivoracaceae > Isoalcanivorax > Isoalcanivorax quisquiliarum. The sequence continues at coordinate 88,848 of NZ_JALKII010000003.1, forward strand.
CTTTGTCCAGTAGTCTCTTTACCCAACGCTTTCTTTCCTGGCACTCTCTTTCCTGGCACTCTCTTTCCTGGCACTCTCTTTCCTGGCGCTCACGTTTCCGGCAATCTCTTTTCCGACACCGTCTTTCCCCAATACTTTTTAGCCAATCCCCCCTTGCAGGACACCCCATTGGTGCTTTCGCGAACATCGGAAATGGCGCCACGAAAGCGGCTATGAAGTATTTTTTCGCCCCTCTCCCCTTGTGGGAGAGGGGTTGGGGAGAGGGGGAGATTACGGCAGGAAATATATACTCGGCACTTTACTCGGAAAGAAACTGGCTAGCTCTCGGCATTTTTTTGGCTGTGTAATTTTTATAGAAATTCATACTGAAGATAAATGAAAGTAGTGCAACACTTATCCGATATCGTAACAGCTGCATGTTCGTCGCCCTCTCTCCCCCAACCCCTTATTCGCTTCGCTCACCCTTCGGGCCAGCCTGCGGCTATTCTGCGCTTCGCTTATTCCACACGGGGAGAGAAGAGAAAAAAAGATCGTATTTTTGAAAACACATTGGCGTTTTCTCGGATATCGGAAATAGTTTCACGGAAACCTATGACAAACCTTTTCTCCTGTGCTCTTTTTGCGAAACGTTATCGCCATGCGGAACTCTTGTCACGCAGCGCTGGCCTGATACGGCGCTTGCGATATATAATTCCCTCCTCACAAGAAGCACTCCTCACACGACTCTTTCCTTGCACAGCGCTTTCCTTATACAGCACTTTTCTTACACAGCACTTTTCTTACACAGCACCTTCCTTACACAGCACCTTCCTTACACAGCACCTTCCTTACACGGCACTTTCCTCACACAACACCGTCCTTACACGGCACCCAACCGGCACGCTGCCCGCCGCTAAAAAGCATAAGCAAATCAGAATTCATTCTTTTACGGCTCGGGTAATGATCGGCATCCTGACATCACCGGCACCGGAGATCGCCGCGCCGCCGTGAGCGTTACGCGCCGTTTATTGCGCGCCAGTGCCTGCACTATCGCACCTGAACAGCACTTGAGAAGCACTTGATATAGCACACGAGTCGCACCTGATTAGCCGCCGAATAGCCAAATAGCCAAATATTATAAAGGAGCGCCGTAATGTTGATGCCCGAGGAATCCCCCACGTTGCTGCTGGTGCCCGGCTGGCATGGTTCCGGCCCGGAGCATTGGCAGCAATACTGGTGGCACCAGGCGCCCGGTAGTGTGCTGCTGGAGCAGGACGACTGGGCCACACCGGCGCCCCAGGATTGGGTGGCCCGTCTGCACCATGCCATCCGCACCGCACCCGGCCCACTGGTGTTGGTGGCCCATAGCCTGGGCTGCATTACCGTAGCCCATTGGGCGCAGCATTACAGCGACGATAAAGTGCTTGGCGCGCTGCTGGTGGCGCCCGCCGATGTGGAGCGCCCGGATGCGCCTGCCGCGTTGCGCCCGTTTGCGCCGATCCCCCTGGATGCCCTGCCGTTTCCGGCATTGCTGGTGGGCTCGGAAAATGATCGCGCCGCCTCCCTGCCCCGCGCCCGGTTTCTGGCCCGCGCCTGGCAAGCAGATTTCATCAATGCGGGGCGCGCCGGCCATATCAACGTAGCCTCGGGGCATCACCAGTGGGAGCAAGGTCGCATTCTGCTGGGCGATTGGCTTGCACGAGCCTGCCCGGCGCTGCGCCTGCCTGTACACCGGCCCGGTCTGCTACATGCAAGCACAGGGTGAGCGCCGTCGGCGTGGGCCTGACGGCCCGACCGATAGCCTGTTACCCACCAGCGCGGGCCGAGCAGGCGGAGCGCCAATGCCAGTGTCGAGGTGATGGTCAAGAAAGACACGAGCGGTACGGCAATCCACAACCAGGATTTCCCAGCCCGAAACTCGTAAGGCGACGCCTCAGGATTCTCCCCAGCGGGGCATCAATGTGTGCGGAATTTGCAGATGATCCAGCACTCTGGCGACCATAAAGTCCACCAGTTCGGCCACCGTTTCCGGGCGATGATAAAACCCCGGCGCCGCCGGCATGATGGTGACGCCAAGCCGCGCCAGCTTGAGCATATTTTCAAGATGAATGGCCGAGAGCGGTGCTTCTCGAGGCACCAGCACAAGCTGGCGCCCCTCCTTGATGGCCACATCCGCCGCCCGCTCGATGAGGTTGTTGCTGGCACCCGTGGCGATGGCTGATAGTGTCCCCGTTGAACAGGGGCACACCACCATCGCTGCCGGCGCCCCGGAGCCGGATGCCACCGGTGCCGTCCACTGTTCCAGCCCGCACACCACCAGCCGGCCACTGTTGACGCCAGCATAATCGCGTAACGCCTGTTCGGTTGCCCCGCTGCCTGCCGGCAACCGCAAATCGGTTTCCGTACCGATCACCACCCGTGCCGCCTTCGACACAATCACGAACACTTCCGCATCGGCCGCCAGCAAACACTGCAACAAGCGCAGCCCGTACGCAGCACCGGATGCACCCGTGAAGGCAAGTGTGACGCGGCAGCGCGTCGGGTTCGCGTGCTCTCCCATCCCAGGCGCTCCCATCAGATTCTGACCATCAGCGCGGCCAGGAAAGGTATGAGAAACAGAATATGCAGCTCCGCCATCACCAGCCGCCGCGTGCCACGAAAATCCTCGGCGGCCGGCAGCACCGGCTGGCCCGCACGCAGTGCGCTGCGCCGCCAGCGCAAAAAACGCACCGTGGGCACAATCGACAGCAGAGCAACGATCACGAACAGCGTGACCTTGAGATGAAACACACCGTTCTGCATAAAGAATGCCGGCCCGCGGCCGTAGGCCGTCGTGAGGCGTAGCAAGCCTGTGGCCAGCACCAGCACCGCTGCCATGCCGTAAAGCAGATCCACCCGTGCCAGCCGCTGCACCGCTTCACGGCTGACGTCGCCGCGTAACGTGAACACCTGAGCCACCAACGTGGCAGCGAGAGCCATAATGCCCAGATAGTGTAACCCGGCGATCAGGGCAGCAATAAACATCGGACATCCTTTTTCATGTCAATGTGGGCGCGCTTCATACAAGCATGCCGCGCTTTGGTAACGGAAAGCCGTTGTCTATGTGATACCAGCATTTCACACGCGATAAAACCGCCACCGGCAGCAGCGCTCGTCATATCGGCCTGTATCGGCTTCAACTGGCTCGCGGCTGTTTCAGCCACGCCAGCACGGCGACAATCCTCGCCAATGCTGGTGTGCGGCATTGACAATGTTCGTGCGGCTTCAACCACCCTCTGCACGGCGCGCGGCCAGCGCCTGCACCAGCTTGCCGTGGATACCGCCAAAGCTGCCGTTGCTCATCAGCACGATATGCGCAGCTACACCGCCACCACCGAATCGCGCCGCCAGCGCAGTAATAATCTCTTCGATACTGTCGGCGGTGCTGGCAGGCACGCTGCTCGCCCTGACGACGTCCTGCAACGACCAGTCCATCCCCGGCGGCTGATACCAGATCACTTCATCGGCGGCAGCGACACATGCCGGCAACCGGGCCCGATGCGCGCCCATGCGCATGGTATTGGAGCGCGGCTCGATCACAGCAATCACCGGCGCCTCACCGACACGGCGGCGCAAACCTTCCAGCGTCAGGGCGATGGCCGTGGGGTGGTGGGCAAAATCATCAAACACCTGGACGCCGTCGATATCCGCCACCAGTTCCATGCGCCGGCGTACGCCGGCGAAGGCGGCAAGCGCCTCGGCGCCCTGCTGAAGCGGCACACCACAATGCCGGGCCGCCAGCAAAGCACTGACGCCGTTCTGCACGTTGTGCAGCCCCGTCAACGACCAGCGCACCTCCACCGCAGGCTGCCCCCCGGGCGCCACCCGGAAGGCCGAGCCATCCTCGCTCAGTAGCGTCACTGCCACGTCCGGCCCCTGCTCACCAAACCGCTCCACCTCGGCCCAGCAGCCACGCGCCAGCGTGCGCTCCAGCGCCGGCACGCCGGCCGGCAGGATCACCCGGCCAGTGCCGGGCACGATGCGCAACAGGTGATGAAACTGGGTTTCGATGGCCGCCAGATCGGCAAAGATATCCGCGTGGTCGAACTCCAGATTATTCAGAATGACAGTACGTGGCCGGTAATGAACAAACTTTGATCGCTTGTCAAAAAATGCGGTGTCATATTCATCCGCTTCCACGACAAAGAACGGCGCCTCGCCGAGCCGCGCCGAGATGCCGAAATTACCCGGCACACCGCCGATCAGGTAGCCCGGCGCCAGCCCGGCGTGCTCCAGAATCCAGGCCACCATGCTGCTGGTGGTGGTCTTGCCATGGGTGCCGGCAACCGCCACCACCCAGCGCCCCTGTAATACTTCTTCGGCCAGCCACTGCGGCCCGGAGGTATAAGGCAGGCCGCGCTCCAGCACAAATTCCACCGCCGGGTTGCCGCGGCTCATGGCGTTGCCGATCACTACCAGATCAGGCGCCGGCGACAGATGCGCCGGGTCATAACCTTCCATCACCTCGATGCCAGCGGCGGCCAGCTGATCGGACATCGGCGGATAAACGTTCTGATCGGAGCCGGTGACACGATGGCCCTGCGCACGCGCAAGTTGCGCCAGGCTTCCCATAAAGGTGCCGCAAATACCAAGCACATGAATATGCATGAAAAGACCACCCCATCAGCGGATCTGCACTGGCCGCATTGTGGCAGAGCCGCCACGGGCTGTCTCGGTGCGCGCAACGGGCAACGGCCCGTTTCGGTGCTCCGGGCAGCATTCCACACGCATGAAAATACCGTTTTCCGCTGCCGCCGACGGGGTTTTACGCTGTGGCCATGGCCTGTAGCGGCCTCGCCCATTATGATGGCCGCTCTTTATCAAGTTGCCTCAGGGAAGCCCTCAATGGCCCGCAAAAATGCTTTTTATGCCCAGTCTGGCGGTGTTACCGCTGTCATCAACGCCTCCGCCGCCGGTGTCATCGAAGCCGCACGCGAAAGCAAGCTGATCGGCAAGGTCTACGCCGGCCGTAACGGCATCATAGGCGCCCTGACCGAAGACCTGATCGACACCAGCAAGGAAACCAAGGGCACCATCGCGGCGCTCAAGCACACGCCGGGCGGTGCGTTCGGTTCCTGCCGCTACAAGCTCAAGAGCCTGGAAAGCAATCGCCGTGAATATGAGCGCCTGATCGACGTGTTCCGTGCGCACAACATTGGTTATTTTTTCTACAACGGTGGTGGTGATTCCGCCGACACCTGCCTGAAAGTGTCGCAGCTTTCCGAAACGCTGGGATATCCGATCCAGGCCATTCATATTCCGAAAACCGTGGATAACGACCTGCCGATAACAGACTGCTCCCCCGGTTTCGGCTCGGTTGCCAAGTACACCGCCGTCTCGATCCGCGAAGCAGCGCTGGACGTGGTGTCCATGTGCGCCACCTCCACCAAGGTGTTCGTGATGGAAGTCATGGGCCGCCACGCTGGCTGGATCGCCGCAGCCGCCGGCCTGGCGCAGGAGCAGGAAGGTGATGCGCCGCATATCATCGTGTTCCCGGAAATCGCCTTTAATCAGGAAAAATTCCTGAAAAAGGTGCAGCAGGCCGTGAAACGCTACGGCTACTGTGTGATCGCCGTCTCCGAAGGGGCACGCTACAAAGATGGCTCCTTTCTTGCCGACGCCGGGACCACCGACGCCTTCGGCCATAAGCAGCTGGGTGGGGTCGCGCCCGTGCTGGCGCAGATGATACGCAGCGAGCTGGGCCACAAATACCACTGGGCGGTGCCGGATTATCTGCAACGTTCCAGCCGTCATCTGGCCTCCGCCACCGACCTGGAGCAAGCCTACGCGGTGGGCCGAGCTGCGGTCGCGTTTGCCGAGCAAGGCAAGAACGCTGTGATGCCGGCGATCCTGCGGGGCAAAGGCAAAAAATACTCGTGGAGCATCGGCGAGGCGCCTCTGGCCGATGTGGCCAATGTGGAAAAGAAAATGCCGCGGCATTTCATCACTCGAGATGGTTTCGGCATCACCGATGCCGCCCGCGAATACCTGCTGCCGCTGATTCAAGGCGAGGCAGAAATGCCGTTCAAGAACGGCCTGCCGGTACACGCACGCCTGAAGCTGGTGCCAGTGGAGAAAAAGCTCAGAGGCTCGTTCAGCCTGTAAGCAATATCTGCGTCGCGGCCGGGCTTTGCCAGCCGCCCGCGACGCAGTATTCACGCTTCCCGCAACACTTTCAGCATACGTGCATAGTCTCGGCGATACTGCGCCGCCAGAGTACGCTTGCGCGTCTCACTGAGAATCTTGCCTGACATCTGGAAGAACTTTTTCTCCTCCTCCTTGAGGTGGTGATGCACAATTTTTGACAACGAACGCGCTAATGTCAGCCAGCCTCGGCTGGACGGATCTTTCTCCTGCATGGTTTCCACCAGCTCGTCCATTTCGTGGTGCTCATGCAGCGCGTGGCGCGACGGCGATAAACCGCGGTCATCCATCAATATCGGGGCATAAAGAAAACGTTCCTCGGCCGCCGCATGCGCCGCAAGCTCGATCCGCAATTCGTTAAAAAGCGCCTGCCGCTGCTCAGTGTGTGGGCGGGTGCGGAGCAACTGCCGGCACAACGAACGTTGCAGTTCATGGCTCTCGCGCAGCGCCTCGAAAATATTGTCGCTCATGGCGCCACTCCTTGCCGTGGCTCGTCTTGCCCCGCTACCACCACCGGCGCCGCTGCACGAGCAGTTGGCCTGGTGTCCGTGCGAGTCCGACCGAGCGTGATATTCTTGCTTGCCCGCACCTCGTGATTGGCGAAGGTCCAGATTTCGCCGGTTGCGGTAATCAGCACTGTCCAGAAGAGATCCATCTCCGGCCCGTAATCAATCAGAATATGGGCAAAGCCCTCACCCTTGGGTGTCCATAACGGTAACGGCGGATTAAGCTGCAACATGACGCCTCCTTGAGTCAGCTCACCAGTCATATCACCCTCGCACTTCTCACCAATGCCTCAGCGAAGCCAGACGCAACCGGCCTCGCCCCACCAAGGCGACCATACCGGGTCTGGCTTGTACAGCAGCATCTGTATCAAGGATGTAAAAACTGAGCTGTCAGCTGAACAGGCGGCTCAAGATGGCCGCGCCATACCATGCAAGGGGATCACCGTTGCAAGAGATATTACTGCGGCAAGGGCTATTTTATTTCAGGCGAGCAACGTATCGAAATCGCGGATCACCCGATCTGCCAATGGACCAAATTCCGGGTGCATGCCGGTATCATAAAACCATGCGTGCATGCCCGCGGCACGTGCGGCTTGCAGGTCATAGAGAAAATCGCCCACATAAACCAGGTTCTCGCAGGGCAACCCCCAGGCAGCGGCAATCATCAGCAGACCCTGCGGGTCGGGCTTTGGCCGACAGTCTTCCCGTGTCAGCACATGCTCCACCTCGATGCCAAGCCGCGACAAGGTCAGCTCGGTGGCAGGACGGCTATTGCGTGTGAGAATGGCGGTGGGCACGTTGTCGGCCTGCAGGGCGCGCAACCACGCCTGTGCGCCCGGAACCCAGACCGCCGCAGTGGCGCCGGCCATTTCATGCTGATGCACAATCTCGTGCACGCGCTGCGCCTCGCCGGGCGGCAGACTATCGGCATACTCAAGCAGCCCGATGCCCTCCGGGCAGCCGGTCTCGGCGCGCATAGCGTCAAAATCCAGGCGCGAATCCACCAACGTACCGTCAAGGTCGAAAATCACTCCTGCGTGGCGCATGTCAGTCCAGTGGCCGTGCGGGTTTCTTGCGTGGTGTGGCATAGCCATCGCGCGTGTCAGGCGCGGCAGCGGCGCGCTTGGGTGCCTTCGGCTTGCTCGTGCCCTTGGCTGTTTTTACGCCGGCTCTTTTCGTTTCGTTTTTCTTCGCTTCGGCTTTCTTCAGCTTCTTCTTTTTGCTGCCGGCTGCCTTACCCGATGCCTTGAGCTTTTTCGGCCCTCGGTAATGGCCGGGGTGCGCCTCGATCAGCCGCTGCTCGAAACTCTGCCGCAGGTAGCGCTCGATACTGGCTTTCAGATTCCATTCATGAGCGGCAACGAGCGTAATGGCCAGCCCGGTGTTTCCCAGGCGCCCGGTGCGGCCGACGCGATGCAGATATTCATCGCCACTGCGCGGCACCTCGAAATTGATGACCAGATCCAGCCCGTCGATATCCAGCCCGCGTGCGGCCACATCCGTGGCCACCAGCACTTTGATTTCGCCACTGCGCAAGCGATCCAGCGCCAGCTTGCGCAACCGCTGGTCTTTTTCGCCGTGCAGCACGAACACCTTGCGCAGATGGGTGCGCAGCACGCCGCCCAGGCGATCCGCCTGCTCGCGGGTATTGGTGAATACGATCGCCTTGTCGTATTGCTCGTTATCCAGCAGCCAGCGCAGCAAGGCTTCCTTGTGCCCGATATCGTCGGCAGTGATGACCTGATGCTGGATGCGCTCGTGCGCATCGCGCACGCTGTTGAGCATCAGCTCCTGGGGATCGCGCAGCACGGCTGCGGCCACCTGCGTCAGCGCCTCGCCGCCGGGCGTGGCCGAAAACAGCAGGGTCTGCCGGTTGGCATTGCAGTGCTGCGCCAGGCGCAGCACATCGTCCTTGAAACCCATGTCCAACATCCGGTCGGCTTCGTCCAGCACCAGCGCCACCAGATCATCCAGCACCAGATGGCCGGCATCCTGATGCTCCAGCAGCCGGCCGGGCGTGCCCACCAGAATATCCGGGTTGCGACGCATGCGCGCCGCCTGCACCTTGAAATCTTCGCCGCCGGTAATCAGCTCGGATTTGATGAAGGTGTAGGTCGCCAGTTGCTCGATGGTCTTCTGGGTTTGTCGCGCCAGCTCGCGGGTGGGCAGCAGAATCACAGCCCGGGTACCGGCCCGGTGATCCGGGTGCTCGATCAGGTAATGCAGCAGCGGCAGCAGGAAGGCGGCGGTCTTGCCGCTGCCGGTCTGCGCCGTGACACGCAGATCGCGGCCGGCCATTGCCAGCGGGATAGCAGCCGCTTGCACCGGTGTCGGCGTGGCGAAGCCGAGCTCGGCAAGAACCTTGAGCAAACGCTCGTGCAGGGCAAATTCAGCAAACACGCCAGATCCTCGGTACGGGAAATGCGCGCAGTGTAACCGCTTATGGGTAGCGGAGCACAATCAGGGCACGGCCACCGCCTGCAACGGCCAGAACAGCGGGATCAGAATGACCGTGGCAATCCACACCAGCACATTCAAGGGTAGCCCCAGGCGCAGGAAGTCGGTGAAGCGATAATTGCCGGCGGTATAAACCAGCGTGTTGGTCTGATAACTGATGGGCGTGGCGAAACTGGCGCTGGCGGCAAACATCACGCCCACCACAAACGGGCGCGGATCAACCCCGATCTGCTGGGCCACCCCGATCACCACAGGTGTAAACAGCACCGCCACCGCATTGTTGCTGAGCATCTCGGTGGCCAGCGATACCATCAACACCGAGATCGCAAAGATCATCCAGGGCGGCAGCCCGGCGCTACCACTCACCAGTGCCGCCGCAAGCATGTCGGCCAATCCCGATTCACGCATGGCGATGCTGACCGCGAGCATGCCGAAAATCAGAATCAGAATCGGCCACTCGATGCTTTTATATGCCTCGTCCGGCCTCACACAGCCAGTCACCACCACCGCGACCGCGCCGATCAGCGCCAGCCCTTCGATCGACATCACGCCTGCGGCGGCCAGCACCATCACGCCGAACATGGCCAGCAAGGCGATCGGCGCCTTGTGTCGCCGCGGATGCGTCACCTCGCCTTCCGTCAGCGCGAACAGATCACCGTTATCGCAGAAACGCCGAATCTGCTCTGCCGTGCCTTCCACCAGCAACACGTCGCCAAACTGCAACTGGAAATCATCCACGATGTCCTGAATGTTGGCATCCTTGCGGTGCACCGCGATCAGGTGGATGCCATAGCGGCTGGCCAGATCCAGATCACGAATGGGCCGCTGTACATAGCGTGAACCGGCGCCCACCAGCGCTTCGACAATCACCACATCGCGGCGGCGCAGGGTTTCCAGATCGCTGTCGCCGGCGCCGATCTTGACGCCCACCAGATCGCTGTGGTGCAGATCGCACATCTCGCTGCTGCGGCTGTGCACCACCAGCCGATCCCCCGGCGCCAAGCGTGTTTCGGGCGGTGGCTCGGCAATCTGCTCGGCACCGCGATACAGCGTAGATACCGAGATACTCCCGTTGCTCAGGCGCGCTTCGCGCAATGAACGGCCCGCCAGCTGCGACTCCATCGGCACCAGCAATTCAGTGAGAAAAGTGCGCTCGCCGCCACCAAAGCGCGCCGAAAGTGATTCCCGTACCGGCAGCACCTTCGGGCCGATGAGATACATCAGGCCACATCCGAGCACGGCAATGATCAGCCCCGGCACGGTGATTTCGAACATGGAAAAGGGCGCCAGGCCCATATCACGCGCAACGCCGTCTACCAGAATATTGGTGGAGGTGCCGACCAGCGTCACCAGGCCCGCCAGCATGGTGGCGTAGGACAGTGGAATCAGCAGTTTGGAGGGCGCAACACTGTTGCGGCGTGCCAGCGCCAGCACCGCCGGGATAAGCACCATCACCACTGGGGTATTGTTGATGAACGGCGACAGCAAGACGGCAGCGAACAGCACCACCGCCAGCACACGGCGCGGCCCGCCATCGCCCGCCAGGCGGCCAAGCCAATCCCCCAGCCGATCCACACAGCCGGTCTTTTCCAGCCCGGCGCTGATCACGAACAGGCAGGCAATGGTCACCGGCGCACTATTGCTGAACACGCTCAACACCTGCCCGCTGGACAGCAGGCCAAGCCCCAGCAACACCGCCACCGCAAGCATCACCGCCACATCCGGCTTGAACCACTCGCGCACAAACGCCACAAACAGCGCCAGCAGGATCAGCCCGACAACGAGCGGCTGCAAGGGTTCGGCTATCACTTCTCAAGCTCCCGGTGCAGGGTGGCGAGGGCACCCGACGCGGGTGCGAAAGCCCGTCACGATACCCGCCGCCGCCGAGGCAACCAAAGACAATCTGGCTCCTTGCTTATAACCACAGAGCATAAGAGCGACATTTATGCCTTCAGGAGGCTCTTCACCTACCGCCATGTGGCCAGCACTCGCCCGCGGTTGCTATAATCCGCCGCCTTCCGCCACAGCCAACGGACAGATACCACATGGATTTCGCCAAGGTTCCTGCCGGCCAAGAGGTCCCGCACGACATTAACGTCGTGATCGAGATTCCGGCCAACGCCAACCCGATCAAGTACGAGATCGACAAAGACAGCAACGCCATTTTCGTCGACCGCTTCATGGCCACGCCGATGTTCTACCCGGCCAACTACGGCTATGTGCCCAACACACTGTCCGAAGACGGCGACCCGCTGGACGTGCTGGTCGTGACCCCTTACCCGGTGATTCCCGGCAGCGTGATCCGCGCCCGGCCGGTGGGCATGCTCAACATGAGCGACGAATCCGGCAAGGACATCAAGCTCATCGCCGTGCCCCACGACAAGCTGACCGCGCTGTATAAAGACGTGCAGGAATACACCGATCTGCCCGCTCTGCTGATGCAGCAGATCGAGCATTTCTTCGAGAATTACAAGGATCTCGAGCCCGGCAAATGGGTCAAGGTGGATGGCTGGGACAACGCCGAAGCCGCCCGCCGCGAAGTGCTCAAATCGATCGAAGCCTACCAGAACGACTGATGCAGCCAGCGGCAGCCGCCGCTACCGGCTTCGACGGATAACGGCGGGCATCACCCTGCCCGCCGCTTCCGGCAGCAGTTGTCAGCCTTGCGCCAGCAACAGGCGCAGATCAATCAATTGCGCGTTGGCGCGGGAAATATAGTTCGCCATCACCAGCGAGTGATTCGCCAGCACGCCAAAGCCTGAACCGTTGAGAATCAGCGGGCTGCGCATGGGCTCCTGGGTGGCCTCCAGCTCGCGCACCATCTGCCGCATGCTCACCTGCGCGTTCTTTTGCCGCAGCACATCGGCAAACTCGATCTCGGCCGCCTGCAACAGATGCAGCAGTGCCCAGCTGGCGCCGCGCGCTTCATAAAATACATCGTCGATTTTCAGCCACGGTGTCTTGTCGGTGCGGCCAGGCCCGTCGCTGGCATCCAGATCCACATCCAGCTGCGCCCGGCCAACACTGTTGGACAGCCGCAGCGACAGGCTGCCAAGGCGATTTTGCACTTCGCCAAGCCAGTAATTGAGGTTATCGGCTCGCGTATAGAACCGGGCGCTGTCATCCGCCGGATCAGACAACCGGCCGAGATATCGCTCAAGAGCGTGGATGCCGCGGCGATATTCGCTTTCCGTAGCCGGTATCGCCCAGCTCTTGTGATCGAAATTGAACTGCGGCTCGGCCACTGCCAGATCGGGGTCTTCGCGGCTTTGTGTTTGCGAGCGGCTCATATCACGCCGCAGCACACGGGCCATATCGCGCACCTGCACCAGCACCCCGAACTCCCAGGCCGGCATGTTATCCAGCCATAGCCGGTGCGGCAGAATATCATTGGAAAGATAACCGCCCGGCTTGCTCAACAAGGTATCCGCAACGCGAATCAGCGTGGCTGTCATCACCTGCCCGGGCACCGCCTCGGGCTGCGCGACAATCGCCATGGGCTCCGGCTCGCGGCTCCAGTACCAGCCGAGCAGCACATTGATCAGCAATACCAGCAACAGCGCCACCAGCACCCAGTGTGGGCGAGGCAGCCGGCGCCGGCGCTCCGGTGTTGTGGCGGTGGGGTTCGGGCTATCCATACTACGCTCCCTTCATGCATGTATGGCTTGGCCACCTTGCCGCTGGCTGTTGTGGCAATGATGGCATCCATTTCATTATCAGGGCACGGCGCCATCATGATGATATCGGCACCGCTGCCGGAGCATGGAAATATAGCATTGCGCAGGGCCAGAAGCGCACTCAACGTCAGCATAGGCCGCTTTGCTCTGGTATGCTGACCGAACTTTTCCGGTCGCCGTGATTCCAAGCCACAGCCATGACGCAACGTGCCTTGATAATGATGAAAAACCAACTGACTCCCTTGCGCAGCGTGCTGCTGGCGCTTCTGCTGCTGGCGCTGACTGCGCCTGCCACCGCACTGTTCGGCCAGCAAAACGCACGCGGCGGTCTGTTTGGTGGCAACAACGACATGCCCAGCGCAGATGAAGCAATCCGTGTCGATGCGCTGGCCAACACCGACCATCAAGCCATTGATCTGATTTTCGAGATGCTGGACCAGGTTTATCTGTATCAGCATGCATTCAGTTTCCGGCTCACGGATACCTACGGCAATCTGCTGGACGATTTCCAATCCTTCTCGCTGCCCGACGGCGAGCTGAAACAGGATGAGCTGTTCGGTGAAGTGCAAGTGTATTTCGGCCAGCTTTCACTGCGCTTGCCGCTTTCTTCCATTCCCCTGACCGACACCTTGCTCGAAATCGAATACCAGGGCTGCCTGGATAACACCCTGTGCTACCCGCCGCAGGCAAAAACCTTTCCGTTGACGTTCGTCTCGGCGGAGCAGATGCGCTTTCAGCCGCCGCCCGAGCCTGCGGCCAATGACGCTGCCACCAGCGATGATAGCGGCTTCTTCTCCACGCTCTCCTCCCAGGACGCCAATGCATTTTCGCGCTGGCTCGGTGCGCATAATCTCGGCATGGTGCTGCTGCTATTTTTTGTCGGCGGCCTGCTGCTGGCGTTCACGCCCTGCGTCTTTCCGATGATTCCCATTCTCTCCGGCATCATTGCCGGGCAATCGCAGCCGACAGCGCAGCGTGGCTTTCTGCTCAGCACCGCTTATGTGCTGGGCATGGCCATTCCCTATACGCTGGCAGGGCTGCTGGTGGCGCTGTTCGGCGCCGGCCTCAACCTCCAGTTTTTGTTGCAGCAACCCGCCGCCATCATTACCTCGGCGGTGGTTTTCGTGATTCTGGCGCTGGGCATGTTCGGCCTGTTCACGCTGCAGCTGCCGGCTTTCATGCGGGATCGTCTCAACGCCGCCAGCGAACGCCGCCAAGGCGGCTCGCTAGGTGGCGCCGCGCTGATCGGCGCGATTTCCGGGCTGATCGTTTCCCCCTGCGTGACACCGATTCTTGCCGGGGCGCTGATCTATGTCGCCGGCACCGGCGACGCCACCACTGGCGCCTTGTCGCTGTTTGCGCTCGCCATGGGCATGGGCACACCGCTGATTATCTTCGGCACTGGCGGCAGCCATCTGCTACCCCGCGCCGGCGCCTGGATGGATGACATCAAGCAGTTCTTCGGTGTGGTCATGCTCGGGGTGGCAATCTGGCTACTCAGCCGTATCGTGCCGGCGCCCCTGGCGCTGGCACTGTATGGCTCACTGCTGGTGGCCTACGGCGTGCAACTGGGTCTGCTGGAGGCCGGCACCCTGCGGCTGCGCCGAGCACTGGCGCTGCTACTGGCCATCTACGGCACCCTGCTGATTACCGGCGCCGCCAGCGGTGGCAGTAATCCATGGCAGCCGCTGGCGCCGCGTACCGTTACTACCTCCGCGTCCGCTGCCACGGCAACGCGTGCCGGCGGCCTGACGCAAGCCGAGTACGGCTTTATCGATGTGCGGGGGCAGCAGGCGCTACACGCCTTGCTGGCCGAAGCGCAGGAGGCAGGCCGCCCGGTACTGGTGGATTTCTTCGCCGAATGGTGCGTTGCCTGCAAGGTACTTGAGGAAACCACGCTCTCCGACCCCGCCGTGCTGGCCGCTATGGAAGATCGCAGGCTGGTGCTGGTGCGCGCCGATGTGACCACCATCGATCGGGAGAATCAGGCGATCATGGCCGAGTACGACATCTTCGGCCTGCCTTCGCTGGTGTTCCTCGACAGTCAGGGCAACGAGATAGCCGAATCCCGCGTGCTCGGCGAAATGAGCGCCGAGCGCTTCCTGAGTCACCTGAACGGGCGGGTATTTCCGTCGATCTGACGCCGTTCTTCCGATGACTGGCCAGTCCGGTTTGTAAGGAAAGGTGTAAATCGCTTTTCAGCCTGAGCATTTCGCCCTAGTATTGGTGCCATTGACGCAAAAGCCGCCGTAATAGGCGGCTTTTGCCATCCAGTTCACAACTTTTCACTACACGTTGACCACTTTCAGCATTGATCAGCAGCATCGATCGGCATCAACAACAGGCATCAACAAGGAGTCCCAAGGTGGCATCACTGCTGGTACTGCACGGCCCCAACCTGAACCTGCTGGGGACCCGCGAGCCGGCCACCTACGGCCGCCAGACGCTTGAGCAGATCAACCAGGCACTGCAAAAACTGGCCAACGAGCGCGGCCATCATTTGCAGGCGATGCAGAGCAATGCCGAATACGAGCTGATCGACCGTGTGCACAGTGCCGCACGCGAGGGTATCGATTTCATCATCATCAATCCGGGTGCCTTCACCCACACCAGCATCGCGCTGCGCGACGCACTGCTGGGCGTTGGCATCCCGTTTATCGAAGTACATCTATCCAATGTCCATCGGCGTGAAGCATTCCGTCAGCACTCCTATTTTTCCGACATCGCCGAAGGCGTCATCGTCGGCTTCGGAGCAGACAGCTATCGCCTGGCATTGGAAGCCGCCATCACTCGGCTGGAGGCAAGCGCCTCCTGAACCCTACAGACGACAACCACTGACAAGACCGGACAGGACGGAAGCAGTCTATGGACATTCGCAAGGTCAAAAAACTGATCGAGCTGCTCGAAGAATCAGGTATCGACGAACTGGAGATTCATGAAGGTGAGGAGTCGGTACGCATCAGCCGTGGCCCACGTCATGCCGCGCCGCAACAGTACGCCCCGGTGCAACAGCACGTAACGGCCGCCCCGGCACCACAGGCAGCTGCACCAGCCAGCGAAGCACCGGCAGCACCACAGCTCAACGGCCATATCATGCGCTCGCCGATGGTCGGCACTTTCTATCGCTCGCCCGCACCCGGCTCGCCGTCTTTCGTTGAAGTGGGCCAGACCGTGAAAGCCGGTGACGTGCTGTGCATCGTCGAAGCCATGAAGATGATGAACCAGATCGAGGCCGACAAAGCCGGCACCATCGAAGCCATCCTGGTGGAAAACGGCGAGCCGGTAGAGTACGACCAGCCACTGTTCACCATTGTCTGAACGGGGGCATCTCATGTTGCAAAAAGTGGTCATTGCCAACCGCGGCGAGATCGCCCTGCGTATCCTGCGCGCCTGCCGCGAGATGGGCATCCGCACGGTAGCGGTGTACTCCAAGGCCGATCGCGATCTGATGCACGTGCGCCTCGCTGACGAGGCCGTTTGCATCGGGCCGGCGCCTTCCGTGGATTCGTATCTCAATATTCCGGCAATCATCTCTGCTGCCGAGGTCACCGACGCCGACGCGATCCATCCCGGCTACGGTTTTCTGGCAGAGAACGCCGATTTTGCCGAGCGTGTGGAGCGTTCCGGCTTCATCTTCGTGGGGCCGCGCCCGGATACCATCCGCCTGATGGGCAACAAGGTCTCCGCCATCGAAGCAATGAAAAAAGCAGGCGTGCCCACCGTGCCCGGCTCCAACGGGCCGGTCAGCGAAGACAGCGAGCACGCCGTGCAGCTGGCGCAGCAGATCGGCTACCCGATCATCATCAAGGCTGCCGCCGGGGGTGGTGGCCGAGGGATGCGCGTGGTCGAAGACGAAGCGTCACTGCTGAAATCCATCAGCCTGACCCGCTCCGAAGCGCGCAATGCTTTCGGCGACGATACGGTGTACATGGAAAAATTCTTGCAGCAACCACGCCATGTGGAAATTCAGGTGCTCGCCGATGGTCAGGGCAACGCCATTCACCTCGGCGATCGCGACTGCTCCTTGCAGCGGCGGCACCAGAAAGTGGTCGAGGAAGCGCCGGCCCCGCATATCCCCCAGCATCTCAAGGACGAAGTGGCGCAACGCTGCACAGCGGCTTGCATCGAGATCGGTTATCGCGGCGCGGGCACATTCGAGTTCCTGTATGAAAACGGCGGCTTTTACTTCATCGAGATGAACACGCGCGTGCAAGTGGAGCACCCGGTTACCGAGATGATCACCGGCATCGATATCGTCAAGGAGCAGCTGCGTATTGCAGCCGGGCTGCCCTTGTCCGTGCGGCAGGAAGATATCGAGTTCACCGGCCACGCTATCGAGGTGCGCATCAACGCCGAGGATTCGGTTAAATTCACGCCCAGCCCTGGCAAGATCACCTATTTCCATGCGCCGGGCGGCAATGGCGTGCGGGTGGATTCGCATATTTATACCGGCTATACCGTGCCACCGTTCTACGATTCCCTGATCGGCAAGGTCATCACCTGGGGGCCGGATCGCGAAACCGCCTTTGCGCGCATGCGCAATGCGCTGGAAGAAATCGTCATCGACGGTATCAGCACCAACATCCCGCTGCACCGTGACAAGATCTTCCGCGACCGGCCCTTCGCCGAAGGCGGTGTGGATATCCATTATCTGGAATCCCGGCTCGGCCTGAGCTGACACCACAGCCAAGCGCTCCGGCCGCACTATCGGGGGCGACAGAACCGACACCGGGCGACCGGTATTGAGCTGCTCGCTGAGGTGCCACCTTGGTGCTATCTCGGAGTGCCATCTAAGGTACTATCGCCCACCAGTGCAGCCCAACCTGCGGCCCGGAGCTTTTCCGGGCCGCACCCGTTGTGGCCCGCTGAAAACCGCCCGAACCAGCGCACAAAGAGGAAATCGCCGATGGCCTGGCTACAACTGCATATCCCCACTACCGCCGAACACGCCGAGGCCGTCGAGGATGCCATGCTGGAGCTGGGCGCGAGCGCCGTAAGCCTGGTGGACGGCGCTGACCAGCCACTGTTCGAGCCCCCGCCCGGCGCCACGCCCCTGTGGCAGGAAACCATCGTCAGCGCGCTGTTTCCGGCCGATGCTGATGCGCAGGCGCTGATCGCCGCCCTCAGGCAACAACTGGACCCGCCGCCAGCCGATTACCGCTTCGAGCAGCTGGTTGATCAGGCGTGGGAACGCGCCTGGATGGATGAATTCAACCCGATGCGGTTTGGCGAGCGTCTCTGGATCGTGCCGAGCTGGGCTGACGCGCCCGACCCGCAAGCGATCAACCTCAAGCTCGATCCTGGCCTGGCTTTTGGCACCGGCACCCATGAAACAACAGCGCTATGCCTGGCCTGGCTGGACGGCGCCGATCTGGGCGGCACCACCGTGCTCGATTTCGGCTGCGGCTCCGGGGTGCTCGCCATCGCCGCCCTGCTGCTGGGCGCAGAACGTGCCGTGGCGGTGGATATCGACCCCCAGGCACTCTTGGCCACGCGGAGCAACGCCGAGCTAAATGGCGTCAGCGGTCGTCTCGAATGCTATTTGCCGCAGGAGATGCCCGGCGGTGTTTACGATGTGGTGCTGGCCAATATTCTCGCCGGGCCACTGGTGACATTGGCGCCACAATTGATCGGCCACTGTCGCCCCGGCGGGCGCATTGCGCTCTCCGGTATCCTGCGCGAGCAGGCCGAAAACGTGATGGCGGCCTACCGGGCGGAAGTGACACTGGCGCCGCTTGCAGTGCGCGGCGACTGGACAAGAGTGGACGGTATCCGCAAATCCACATGATCGAGGGTAGCAACCCTTGCGGTTGCCGTCACATTTTATGTACAACGGGGCGTTACCCCCTGACAAGAACAGCCGGAATAAAATGGCCGCCCAATACAAAACCCGGTGCCCGCATTGCGAGGCCCAGTTCAAGATCGGAGAGCAGCACCTGCGCCAGGCTCGCGGCGCCGTGCGTTGTGGCAGTTGCCTGCAGGTTTTTCAAGCCACCGACCACCTGCTCGACGATGTCGCTCGGCCGCCCGCTGCACCCGCATCACGAGCGACAGCTCCTGCTGCGACGGCGCGCCAGCCCGCACCGGCCGCCGAGCCCTGGGCAAAAGCCGTACCAGACGAAACGGCCCCGCCGGCAGCGCCGGCCGCCGCCAACCGGTGGACACTTGGCGACGCTGAAGAGACACCAACCGAAGCCCCCGCCACCGAGGATGATCCAGAGCTGAACGACACGCGCGTTTCCGTTGGTGGCGGCATGGAGTTGAGCGATTCGTTCCTGTCGCTGGGCGAAGATGACAGCGACACCCTGCAACACGAGGACTTTTCCTCCATGAGTGGCGCCGGGCGCACCACACACAGCGACAATGCCGACGAATCCTGGGCTGAAGCGCTGTTGCAGGAGCTGGAAGAAAAACAACCTGCCGCACCGGCCAACGCCAGCACCATGGCACTGGAAAGCAGCGAGCCCCCGCAGGCGCCGCTGCGCAAGGCGGCGCCGCTGAAGGCGGCAAAAAAACCGCTGGCAAGCCACAGCAACGATCTGTTCGAAGAAGATTTCGATCTGTTCGCCGGCGAGGCAGAAGCGTCACAAGGCGCCTTTGACGACGCCTTCGATGACGACACGCTGGACGATCCCTTCTCCGAATTGGACGACACGGCGCCAGCCACCGCCCGGCACGCGGATAATCCCTTTGCCCGCTCCGGCACCGATCTGCGCCAGTTGCTCAAATGGAGCAGCCTTTCCATGGCCGCTTTGCTGGTGCTGGCCGGCCAATACCTTATCTTCAACTTCGACAATCTGGCACGCACACCGCAGTGGCGCCCACTGTATGCGGCTGCCTGCGATGTGGCCGGCTGCACGCTGCCGAACCCGTCCGACCTCAGCACGCTGCGCGGCACCAACCTGATCGTGCGTGCGCACCCGGCGGTGCCCGATGCGCTGGTGGTCGATGCGATCCTGTTCAACCACGCCGACTACCAACAGCCGTTCCCGGTGATCGAACTGAGCTTCAGCTCGCTGCGCGGGCAACCTGTTGCCAGCCGCCGCTTTCTGCCAGCCGAATACCTGCGCGGCGAACTGACCGGCATGACGGCGATGCCCCGTGATGTGCCGATCCGCGTGTCGTTCGAGATTCGCAATCCCGGCCCCGACGCCGACAACTATCGCTTGCAGTTGCACCCCGCGCCCACCGGCGCATGACCCCTGCCGGCCCCACGGGCCGGCAACGCAACAAGCAAGCCAGCGCACAGCAGACAAACGCAGCAAACCGGGCAGCCGTCGGGCAACAAAAAAAGACGCTGCGACACCCCGCACAGCGTCTCGTCCCGAAAAGCCCTTTTACCACCGGGCGGCAGACCACTATCATGTGCCCCCCCTGCCGAGCAGGCCGGGGCAGGCGGTGCCCAGCAGGACCCAGGTCAAGAACCAGGAACGCGCGCCCAGCGCACTTGCGGCCGCCCTTTTTTCATGAGCGAACAACCATGCAGATCGGACCCTACAGCCTCGTCAACAACCTGGTGCTGGCCCCGATGGCCGGCGTGACAGATCGTCCTTTCCGGCAACTGTGCCGGGAGCTGGGCGCCGGGCTGGTGGTATCGGAAATGGTGACCTCGGATGTACGCCTGTGGCAGTCGCGCAAGAGCCGCCACCGCCTTGATCACAGCGGCGAGCCCGGCCCGATTTCCGTACAGATCGCCGGCAGCGAGCCGGGCATGATGGCCGAAGCCGCCGCCGCGAACGTCGCGCTGGGCGCGCAGATCATCGACATCAACATGGGTTGTCCGGCAAAGAAGGTGTGCCGCCGCGCCGCCGGTTCGGCATTGCTGCGCGATGAACCGCTGGTGCGCGACATTCTGGAAAGCGTGGTCGCCGCCGTTGATGTGCCGGTCACATTGAAAATTCGCACCGGCTGGGATGCGGAGAATCGTAATGGCGAAACCATTGCTCGCCTGGCTGAAGCCTGTGGCGTGGCAGCATTGTCCGTGCACGGGCGCACCCGTGCCGACAAATTCGAAGGCGCAGCCGAATACGACACCATCGCTCGCATTGCTGCGGCGGTGAAGATCCCGGTTATTGCCAACGGCGATATCAATTCGCCGCAAAAAGCTCAACGGGTACTGGAAACCACGGGCGCCAGTGGTATCATGATCGGCCGCGCTGCCCAGGGTAACCCCTGGATATTCCGGGATACCGTTCACTACCTCGCCCATGGGGCACTGCCGGCAACACCGGGAGTCCGTGAGGTAGCAACGCTGGTGTTGCAACATCTGGAAGCATTGCATCAGCTATACGGCGAGGAAGCAGGCGCCCGGATCGCCCGCAAGCACCTGGGCTGGTATACGCAGGCCCTGCCTGACGGTGCCGGCTTCCGGCAGAAGTTCAACCGACTGACCATCGCCGCTGAACAGCACGAGGCAGTCGAGCAGTATTTCCACAACCTTGAGAATGTGGCCGACCGAATCGTCATCGGTGGCTATATGGTGTCTGACGCCGACACCGGGGAAGGCGTTGCGCGACAGCATACTCAGCAAGGAGTAATGGCCGCATGACCAGCACAGCCGCACGGACACTGATTAGCATGAACACCGCCGAAAACCGCACCCCCCACCTGACCCTGGCCCAGGCAGACAGCCAGGACACGCTGCGTAACTGTGTGCGCCGCTCTCTGATCGAGTACTTCAACAACCTGGAAGGGGAATTCGTCAACGACCTGTACCCGATGGTACTGGCAGAAATGGAAATCCCCCTGCTGGAAAAAGTACTGGAGTACACCCGGGGCAACCAGACCAAAGCCGCCGAGATGCTTGGCCTCAACCGCGGCACCCTGAGAAAGAAACTCAAGCAATACGGGCTGCTTTGATACCAGCCCACCCCGCAAGGGCAGTCGAGGCTGCCCTTTTTCGTTTGGTGAACACGCCAGCCTTTGACCAACCAAGGTAAACCACGACCATGAGCAGCCCCGTCCAACGCGCCCTGATCAGCGTCTCCGACAAGACCGGCATCATTGAATTCGCCCGTGCCCTGAGCGAGCGAGGCATCGAACTGCTGTCCACCGGCGGCACTTTCAAGGCGCTGTCCGAGGCCGGTATCCCGGTCACCGAAGTATCGGAACACACCGGCTTCCCGGAGATGATGGACGGCCGCGTGAAGACGCTGCATCCGCTGATTCACGGCGGCATTCTGGCACGTCGCGGCCAGGACGATGCGGTGATGGCCGCTAATGGCATCAAGCGCATTGATCTGGTGATCGTCAACCTGTATCCGTTCGAGCAAACCGTGGCAAAACCGGGCTGTTCGCTGGAAGATGCCATCGAGAATATCGACATCGGCGGCCCGACCATGGTGCGCGCCGCCGCCAAGAACAACGCCCATGTGGGCATCGTCACCGATCCGGCCGATTACGCCCAGGTGCTGGCGGAGCTGGCCGAACATGGCGGCGCCCTTTCGGATGGCTTCCGCTTTGATCTGGCCATTCGCGCGTTCGAGCACACTGCCGCCTACGACAGCGCCATCGCCAATCATTTCGGCCGCCAGGTGGGCAACGGCAACGAGGCATTCCCGCGCACGCTGAATCTGAATTTCGTCAAGGCCCAGGATATGCGCTACGGGGAGAACCCGCACCAGCGCTCGGCCTTCTATACCGAACGTGCGCCGGCCGAAGCGTCCATTGCCACCGCACGACAGTTGCAGGGCAAGGAGCTTTCCTACAACAACATTGCCGATACCGATGCAGCACTGGAGTGCGTCAAGCAGTTTGACGAGCCCGCTTGTGTGATCGTCAAGCACGCCAACCCCTGCGGCGTGGCCGTGGCCGGTGATATTCTCGCCGCCTACGAGCTGGCTTTTGCTACCGATCAGGAATCTGCTTTCGGCGGTATCATCGCCTTCAACCGCCCGCTGGATGCAGCGACGGCGCGAGCCATCGTCGACCGCCAGTTCGTCGAAGTAATCATCGCTCCCGAAGCCGACGATGCTGCCCAGGCGGTGATCGCCGAGAAGAAGAACGTACGCCTGCTGGTGTGTGGAAGCTGGGCAGCGCCCGACGCCGCACTGGATTACAAGCGCGTCAACGGCGGCCTGCTGGTGCAGGATCGCGATCTGGGCATGATCAGCGCCAGCGAGCTGACCGTGGTCACCAGGCGGCAACCCACCGAAGCCGAAATCCGCGATCTGCTGTTCGCCTGGAAAGTCGCCAAGTTCGTCAAATCGAACGCGATCATTTATGCACGCGACGGGCGCACCGTGGGCGTCGGCGCAGGCCAGATGAGCCGCGTCAATTCCGCCCGCATTGCCGGCATCAAGGCGGAGCACGCCGGGCTCGCCGTGCAGGGGGCAGTGATGGCCTCCGATGCCTTCTTCCCGTTTCGTGATGGTATCGACAACGCCGCCAGCGCCGGCATCCAGTGCGTGATCCAGCCGGGCGGCTCGATCCGCGACGACGAGGTCATCGCCGCCGCCGATGAGGCCGGCATGGCGATGGTGTTTACCGGCATGCGTCATTTCCGTCATTAACGAATCAACCGGCGCCAGGCGCCGGGCAGACAAGCAAGGCAACGGCCGGCACCATCGCCCGCCGCGCCCCCGGAAGAGCGAAAGAGGCTAACCCTCATGAAGGTTCTCATCATCGGCAATGGCGGTCGCGAACACGCGCTCGCCTGGAAAGTGGCCCAGTCCGCCAATGTGGAAAAGGTCTTTGTGGCGCCCGGCAACGCCGGCACTGCCCGTGAAGCAAAAGTGGAAAATGTCGATATCGGCGTGCTGGATAAAGTTGCGCTGGCAAACTTTGCCCGCGACAACGATGTAGCGCTGACGCTGGTCGGCCCGGAAGCGCCGCTGGTGGAAGGCGTAGTCGATCACTTTCAGGCCGCGGGCCTGAAATGCTTCGGCCCGACTGCCGCCGCGGCACAGCTGGAAGGCTCGAAAGCCTTCACCAAGGATTTTCTGGCCCGGCACGATATTCCCACCGCCGCCTACCGCAACTTCACCGAACTGGACGCCGCGCTGGCCTATGTGCGCCAGCGTGGTGCGCCGATCGTCATCAAGGCCGATGGCCTGGCCGCTGGCAAGGGTGTCATTGTCGCCATGACCCTGGAAGAAGCCGAAGCCGCTATCAATGACATGCTGGCCGGCAACCGTTTCGGCGAAGCCGGGCATCGTGTCGTGATCGAAGACTTTCTTGATGGCGAGGAAGCCAGCTTCATCGTCATGGTGGATGGCCGTCACGTGCTGGCCATGGCCACCAGCCAGGATCACAAGCGCATCGGCGATGGCGATACCGGACCGAACACCGGCGGCATGGGCGCCTATTCGCCCGCACCGGTCGTCACCGACACCATCTACCAGCGCGTCATGGACGAAGTGATCCTGCCTACCGTGCATGGCATGGCGGCCGAAGGGCACCCCTATGTCGGCTTCCTCTATGCCGGCCTGATGATCGATAGCGGCGGCGCACCCCGCGTGATCGAATATAACTGCCGCTTCGGCGACCCCGAAACCCAGCCGATCCTGATGCGCCTGAACAGCGATCTGGCCGAATTGTGCCTGGCGGCACTGGACGGCCGCCTGAACGAAGCCGAGGTGCAATGGGATCCGCGCCCGGCGCTGGGTGTGGTCATGGCCGCGGGCGGCTACCCGGATGATTATCGCAAGGGTGATATCATTCAGGGTCTGGATGGCACTGATGCCGACGATCTGAAAGTCTTCCACGCGGGCACCGCCTTGCGTGGCGACGAGGTCATCACCAGCGGGGGCCGCGTGCTTTGCGTCACGGCACTGGGTGACACCGTATCCGCAGCCCAGCAGCGTGCCTATGAAGGTGTGCGTGGCATTCAGTGGGACGAGTGCCAGTACCGCACCGACATCGGATACCGCGCCGTGGCCCGCGAACAGTAACACCCGCTGCTCTGTGCTCTGCCCCGCCAGCGCATGTGCTCAGGCCGGGCAGAGCAATAACCCCACTATCCCTCACACCGACCTCGCCACCCCGCTCCCCGCGCCGCGTGTGCCAACTGGCTCTCACCATGGGCGCGCCGCTCACTGCCCCACCCGGGCCGGCCTGTGAACACCCGCCCTGCTCTGCCATAATGCTTCCGTCGTAGAGCCGACAACTGGAGCCATGATTCCGCATGAGTAACGACGCCCCGCACATTGATCTGGAACGGCTGAAGCATTTCATCCCTTTCGATGGCCTGAGTGATTCGCATCTGGCAGAAATTCGTGCGCGCATCCAGTTGTTGCGGCTGCCGCCGGGCCGGCTGGTGTTCAAGCGTGGCGAGCCTGCGGCCCGCGCCCTGTTCCTGATCGAAGGCGCAGTGGACATGACCGACGCCAGCTTTCAGGTGCGGCCGCTGCCAGCCGATGATGACGAAAATTATCTGGCACTGGATAACTACCCCACGCACACCGTCAACGCAATCACCACCGCGCCCAGCATCTTTTATGCGCTGGATCGTAACCATCTCGATCTGCTGATGACCTGGACACAAGCCGCAGAATCCATGCTCGAAGAAGGCGACGATGCCGACCAGCGTGACTGGATGGACGCGCTGCTCGGCTCGGAGCTGTTCGCACAGGTGCCGCCGGCACGCATCCAGTCGCTGTTCGTGAAGTTCGAGGAACACCCCTGCAATCTGGGCGATGTGATTGTGCGCGAAGGCGACAGCGGCGATACCTTTTTCGTCATCAAACAAGGCAAAGCGATGGTGACACGGCAGCATAGCGGCCGCGAAGAAACGCTCGCTGCCCTGACTGCCGGTAATTTCTTCGGCGAAGACGCCCTGATCTCCGATGCGCCCCGCAACGCCACCGTGACCATGACCAGCGACGGCCTGCTGATGCGACTGGGCAAAGATGATTTTCGTGCGCTCTTGCAACAATCCGTGGTGCGCCGCGTCAGCGCCGAGCAACTCGACGCGCTCAACGAAGAAGGCGACCGCGCCTGTATACTGATTGATGTACGCTTGCCGATGGAGTTCAGGCATGATCGTACACCGGGCGCTCGCAATATCCCGTTGCCGGAGTTGCGCCGTGAACTACGCAGTCTGGAAAAGGATTTTATTTATGTGGTCAGCTGTGACGGAGGCCGCCGCAGCGAGCTGGGAGCTTATCTGCTCTCGGAAGCCGGGTTCGACGCATTCGTACTGGCACGCGCTGAAGAAAAGGACGCAGCAGCCGCGTCATGATCGGGCTTTGCGCCTGTTGTTTGGCGCGCTGGCCCTGCTGGCATGTTCACTTGCGAGTGCATCGCCGCCGCCTTTCGTCATCAACGCCGAGCTGGATCATGCGCGCATCACCGTGTACTCCGAGCACCTGCGCGACGAGCACGGAGACATCGAGTTCAACGACATTCTCAGCGGCGCCTACGACCGGCAATTTGTCCCGGCGCTGCGCTCATCCGAGTTTCTCGGCTTCAGCGATCAGCGCTGGTGGATCAGGCTGGCGCTGCACAACAACACGGCCAGCCCGCAGAACCTGCTCCTGACATTGACACCCGGCCTGTATGCGCGGCTGAGTTTCTACCGGCCCGATGACCGGGGGCTGTATCACGCCAGCCACGGCGGCACCGATCTGGCGCCACCCTGGGGCGATCTGCGCCAGCGCGCTCCGGCCTACCAGCTGACGCTGGCACCCGGCAGCACACAAACCTATTACTTCAGCGTTGTCCCGCGCCGCCATCTCAATTACACCCTGCACCTGACCAGTGTCGGCCATCAGTTGCAGAACGCGCTCGCCAGCAGCGGGCTGTTCCTGCTGCTCAGTGGTATCGTGCTCGGCCTGGTACTGTACAACTTTGTGCAGAGCCTGCTGTATCGCAATGACGTGCATTTCTACTATTCCCTGTTCCTGTGCGCGCTATTGCTGGCCGTGCTGACGGCCAGCGGCTTCATCGGGTATCAGTATCTTGCCGCGCCGGGCCTGCAACCCCGGCTCGAAGCCTTCGCCGCGCTCCTCGCGATCCTGTTGAGCACCGCCTTTACCCGGCGCTTCCTGAATATTGCCGCACTCCTGCCAGGCGCCGAGCCCTGGTTGCGCGCCACCATGGCCGGTTGCGCCATCGGCGCCCTGCTTAGCTGGATTGTGCCCGTTATCATCGCGGTGCAGCTGGTGCTGGCGCTGGCCGTGCTCAGCGCCCTGCTGCTGCTGTGGGTGGGCTTCACTTGCTGGCTGCGCCATGGTGAGGGCGCCGGCTTGTACCTGATCGCACGTGCGCCGCTATTGCTGGCCGTGCTGCTGATCGTGCTGGCCGGCTTCGGCGTAGTGCCGATCACCTTCGATGGGCCACTGCTGGCGCTATCGTGCGCCACGCTTGAGGCGCTGATGTTTGCCGTTGGCCTGTCACGCAAAGGCCGTGATGATCTGCGCCGCACATTGCGCGAAGAGCACGAAGAGGCACTCAACGCAGCCACCTGGCACACGCGCAGCGAGACCCTGGCACGCCTCAGCCACGAGATACGCACGCCGATGAGCGGCGTGCTCGGCATGGCCGAAATCCTGCGTGACACCCCGCTGACACCGAATCAGAAAGAATGCGTGCGCGGCATCCAGAACGCGGGCGAAAGCCTGCTCAAGATTCTCAACGACGTCCTGGAATACTCCCGCCTGGAACAGGGCCACACCGAACTGGAGCAGATCCGTTTCGATCTCAACGAGCTGGTGATGGAAGCGGTCGAGCTGTTCCGTGAAAAAGCCGAGGAAAAACAGGTCGAGCTGATCCCGCATCTGCACACCAATGTACCTCAGCAGGTGGAAGGCGATCCGAACCGCCTCAAGCAAGTGCTCACGCATCTGCTCGGCGCCTGCATCCGCCATGCCCAGCCCGGCGAGCTGGTCATCGACGTGGCCCGCGATGCGTCCGGCCGTGCCGATCATTTGCGGTTCGAATTCGAGGGCAGCGCGTTACAACAGGCCGGCGATGCCTTCAGCGCACTGACACAATTCGACAACGTGGCAGACGATCACAGCGACAGCACCCGCCTCGGCCTGTCCATCGCCCGGCAGCTGGTGGAGGCCATGGCTGGCCGCTGTGGCGTTCGCCAGGGCCGCGCCGGCCCGGCCAGCTGGTGCGTGCTGCCGCTACCGGCCGTGCTCGAACCCGGCCTGCCCGAAATCAGCGATGTCACCTTGCAAGGGCGCGCGCTGCTGGTGGTCGATGATTCCAGCACCGTTACCCGCGTGATCCGCCAGCAAGCGCTCGCCTGGGGCATGCGCGTCACCGCCTCCCACGATCCTCGGGAGGCGCTGGCCAGCATCCGCACCCAGGCCAACCTCAACGATCCCTATGACGTGGTGCTGCTGGATCATCGCATGCCCGGCATGACCGGCATGCAGCTCGCCGCCCGCGTGCAGGAAGATCCACTCATCACCCCCACGCCGATCCTCGTCATGCTCACTGGCGTCAACAGCGCCCCCACCGCCACCGTCGCTCGCAATGTCGGAATTCACCGCGTGCTGGGCAAACCTGTTTCCGGCCCCCGCCTGCGGCAAGCGCTGGCAGAAGAACTCGGTGCCGCCGCTCGCCCGCCGGCACCGCACCTGCGCGATCAGTCGCCCGATCCGGGGCTACGCATTCTGGTCGCCGAAGACCATCAGCTCAGCCAGAAAGTCATTCGCGGCATGCTGGCCAAGCTGGGGCTGGATGCCGAAATCGTGACCAACGGCCGCGATGCCGTGAACGCAGTGCGTGAAGGCCGTTATGATCTGGTGCTGATGGATTGCGAGATGCCGGAAATGGACGGCTTCGAAGCCACGCGCCGCATCCGTGACTGGGAGCGGCTGCATGATCGCAAGCCAGTGCCCATCATTGCGCTGACCGCACACATCCTGCGCGAACACCGCGAGCGCAGCCTTGCCGCCGGCATGAACGCCCATGTGCCCAAGCCGGTGGAGCTCGATGTGCTGCGCCAGGCGATTGTGCAGTTTACTGCTGGCGCCGAAACGCCGTCGGGCTCTGCCCCCGCCAACGGCGAAACGCCCGGTTGAAGGAACTCTGCTCGGCGAACCCCAGAAGCAATGCAATATCGCTCAGGCTCAATGCCGGGTCACGCAAGTACAGCTCGGCCAGGGAACGCCGCAAACCGTCCAGCAGCGCCTGAAAGCTCACGCCATGGCGCTGCAAGCGGCTTTGCAGCGTGCGCACCGCCAGCCCCATTCGTGCCGCCACCGCCTCGATGCCCGGCTCGCCGTCGGAGAGCATCTGGTAGAGCTGGCTGCGTACGGCGTTGACCAGATTGGTGCCGGCATCGTAATCCGCCAGCAACGCTGCTGCCTCGCGCTCCATCAGCTGCGCCAGGCCCGGATCAGCGCCGCGCAATGGCAACGACAGCATCGCCGGCGCCAGCTCCACGCCATCAAACGCAGCCTGAAAATGCACCGGGCAACCGAACCAGCGCTCGTAACGCTGCCGATCCGCCGGCGCCGCGTGGCGAAAGAAAGCGGCTAACGGCGCGATCTCGGTTGTCGCGTCGCCCACCAGCTGACGCGCAAAACTGACCCAGCCAGTAATCGCCGCTTCCGTCACAAAACGTGCCGGGGTGCCGGTCACCGGGCATTGCCAACTCAGACGGACCGGATCGCCCGGCGTCAACTTCGCCGTGCCCAGGTTGCCTGCCAGTTTCTCGAAACGTAGCAGACGCTGGATCGCCTGGCCCAGATCGGCACTCGCCAGCAGCGCGTAGCCCAGCACCTGATAAGAGCGCGCCTGCACCAGCCGCCCCGTCTCGAACCCCAGACCGTCATCGCCTGTCTGTTCCAGAATCACCAGAAAAAGCCGCAGCACATCCACCAGCGGCAACAACGCATCCGCTCGCGCCAACTGTGCGGCATCAATGCCGGCACGCGCCAGCACATCGGCCTGATCCAACCGGTAATGCGCCAGCAATGGCGGCAGCACCGAGCCGATATAAGCCGCCGATACTGATTGCGGCTCGCCAGCTATCCCCGGGTCAATAAGCATGTTTTCTCCGCCGCTCCGGCTCAGTGCCGCCACCCGTACTGCTCAACCTGCCGGCACCGCACGGCCGTGGCACCATGCGCGCAGGGCACCGATCTGCTCCGCCATCGTCACCGATAACGGCACCGTGCTGGTGATCTCCTGCTCCAGATGAGCATCACTGAGACGTTGCTCCTGCGCACGGGCGCTGTAAAGCGCCGCCACCACCGCCTGCTCGATTTCCGCGCCAGTAAAACCTTCACAGCGCGCCGCCAGACGAGCCAGATCAAAACGGCTGCTCTGTTCACCACGCCGGCTCAGATGAATGCGCAATATCTCGGCGCGGATGGCCGCCTCCGGCAAATCGACAAAAAACAGCTCGTCGATGCGCCCCTTGCGCACCAGCTCCGGTGGCAGCCGCTCGATATTGTTGGCCGTCGCCACCAGAAACACCGGCGCCTTGCGCTCGGCCATCCAGGTCAGCAAAGTACCCAGCACCCGCCGCGAGGTGCCGCCGTCGTTATCACCGGCGGCCAGCCCCTTTTCGATCTCGTCGATCCACAGTACACAAGGCGCCATGGTTTCTGCCATCTGCAACGCCTCGCGCAGATTGCGTTCTGTTTCGCCAAAATACTTGTTGTACACCGCACCCATATCCAGCCGCAGCAGCGGCAGATGCCACAGGCCCGCCACCGCTTTTGCAGCGAGGCTTTTGCCGCCACCCTGCACGCCTACCAGCAAAATACCCCGCGGCACATCTGCCGCCCCGGGATCAAGAAATGCCTGCCGCCGTCGCTCCAGCCAGGCTTTCAGATTCGACAGGCCGCCCACCTGCGCAAAGTTTGCCGTGTCGTATTCGAAACTGAGCACACCATCCATATCCAGCAGGCGAAACTTCGCCCTGTTCACTTCCGGTAGATCATCATCGGTGATCGCGCCATCCTGAATGATGGCGCCTCGGGCAAGCTTGCGCGCATCGTCCACACTCAGGCCACGCAGATTGCGCACCAACTTGTCCAGCGCCTCGCGCCCGGCGCGCACACGCTGGCCGCTTTCGCGGGTAAAATTGCGCGCCTCTTCCTGCACGATACGCATCAATTGCTCCGTATCCGGCAGCGACAGGCTAAAGCGCGTGCTCGCCCGCGACAGCTCGGGCGGCAATTTGAAGGCGTGGCTGATCAGCAATAACGTGTGCGGCACCGTGTCATGGCGCAGTGCGATATCTTTCAGCAACCGGACGATACGCGGCGCATTTTCCACATAAGGGTGAAAATCACAGAGCGCATAAATACCAGCTTCCGCGTTACCTCGAATCTGACCCAGCACCGCTTCCGGTTCGCTGGCATGGCGCTGGCTGGGCGCGTTCTCGATTTCCAGCCGCCGCAAACCCTCGACAATTGTCCAGCTGAATACCGGCCGGCCTTGTTGCATACCGATGCGGCGCACCAGATCCAGCGCCCGGCGCTCCTCCCAGGTTTCCAGCACGACAATCGGATAACGCGACTCCATCACCAGCCGCAGATCAGTCAGATCCTTCATGGTGCCAGCCCCCCGCCCCGCGCTGCCGGCAACACAGTGCGGCCCGCCATCGACAATTGCTCCGGCACGGCACCCCCCTTCTTCTGCATACTTGCGACAGTATCGCCAACCGCTTTGGCAGCGCACCGACTGTTGTTGTTAATCGCCATTATTATTGGTCATCCATCCCCGTCAACAGCCACCACCGCCGGTATCGGCGAGCCTACCACAGGGGGCGACACAACATGCTAGAATGCGCCCCATGACAACGACCCGACACAGTCGCCGCCTGAGTCCGCTGGACCAGCTGCTGGCCCGCGCCGACAACGCCTTGCGCACCCTCACCCCCGGCGCCACCCGGGGTGAGCGCGCCAATCCGGCCGACGCGGCACGCAGCGATAGTACGCCTGCCGACGCCCACCAGGCGCGACATATCGCCGGCCTGATGCGCATCAACCACACCGGTGAAGTGTGCGCGCAAGCACTCTATCAAGGCCAGGCCAGCACCGCTGCGTTACCTCATGTGCGCCGCGCCATGGAAGAAGCCGCCCGCGAGGAAGAAGATCATCTGGCCTGGTGCGAAGAACGCATCCGCGAACTGGGTAGTGAGCCGAGCGTACTCAATCCGGCGTTCTATGCCCTCTCCTTCAGCATCGGCGCGCTGGCCGGGATGGCCGGTGATCGCTGGAGTCTGGGCTTTGTTTCGGAAACCGAGCGGCAGGTGGTGCGCCATCTGGATGCGCACCTCATGCAAGTGCCATTGGAAGACGAGCGCACCCGCGCCATTCTCGAACAGATGCGCGAAGACGAGCTGAAGCACGCTGTCACCGCCGAGCAGGCCGGGGGCGCCGCGCTGCCAACCCCCATTCGTCGGCTGATGGCGTTGGTCAGCAAGGTCATGACTTTCAGCACCTATCGCATCTGACCCACCGCAGCCCACCCCTGGCCTGCCGCAGCCGCCACAACGACACCCGGTCTTTTCCGGCAAATGGCAAGTTACCGGCCTGACCGCCAGCCTGAAAAAATACCTTCAGCGGGAAAGCGTTTCCCCGCACACAAACGTGCCGCCCCGCCCGCCAGGCACGCGATGGCTTAACGGATCAATGCAAAAGGGGATAGCGATTGGAAGACACGGGCCATCCTGTGATGGCCCGTGGGTAACAGCGTGGCAAACGCTGGCAACGGGTGGCGCAGCCTTCAGGTTGCGCAGCCCGGCCTGCGTCGATACGGCGGTTATTCCACGTTACGGCTGTAGAAAATCTCGAGCATTTCCTTGCGCAAGCGCATTTCGATATCTTCCAGCTCTTCGGCGTTGAATTCATCCACGCCGGCGCCGAACAGATAATTGTCGATGTCGAAATCTTTCAGCAGCATCTTGGTGTGGAAGATGTTCTCCTGATAGACGTTAACGTCGATCATCTGATACTCGTTCTGCGTCTCTTCCGTGAGGAAGTTCTGGATCGAATTGATGTCGTGATCGATGTAGTGTTTGGTGCCGTCCACGTCGCGCGTCATGCCGCGCACCCGGTAATCGATGGTGACGATATCCGAGTCGAAGCTGTGGATCAGGTAGTTCAGCGCCCGCAGGGGCGAGATCACACCACAGGTAGACACATCGACATCCACGCGGAACGTGGAAATACCATTATCCGGGTGTGATTCCGGATAGGTGTGCACGGTCACGTGGCTCTTGTCCAGATGCGCGACAATCGAATCCGGCAGCGGGCCCGGGCCTTCCTCATCGAAATCCGGGTCGGTCGGCGGCGCATCATGTTCGGCAATCAGCATAGTGACGCTCGCGCCCTGCGGATCGTAATCCTGGCGCGCCACGTTCAGCACGTTGGCGCCAATGATCCGCGTGACGTTGGTGAGAATCTCCGTCAACCGCTCCGCATTGTAGAGTTCATCGATATATTCGATGTACTCCTTGCGATGCTGCTCCGTCTTGGCATAGCTGATATCAAAGATATTGAAGCTGAGCGACTTCGTCAGGTTATTGAAGCCGTGCAACTTGATCTTCTGGTTCAGGTCTCTCACCTCTGGCTACCTTTCCTCTGCGCCTTGCACAGTCAGTCGTTGCGGATAAAACGGCCACCGGAAATGGGGGGGTGCCAGATGAACTGCACCACCACCGCTTCCGGGTCCAGACAATAGAAGCTGCGTGCCCCGTCCCGGTGCGTGCGCGGCTCCGATTTCATGGTCACGCCCTGGTCTTTCAGGAACGTGAACCACTGGTCCACCTCGTCCATGCGGTCGATGATGAAGCCAATGTGATCCAGTCGCTGCGGCCGGGCGAACGATTCGCCCTGCCAGCGATGCAACGCCAGATTGTCACAGCCCGAACACAGATAGACGTTATCCGCATCCGGGCGCCATTCCACCGCCATGCCGAGCAGATCGACATAGAAGTGCTCACAGGCGGGCAGATCGTTGACGAACAGCGCTACATGCCGCAATCCGCCCAACGCTGCCGGCCGCTTGCTCGTCATCGTTCTTCGATCTCGTGGCTGTGGGTCATTTCGACACCCGCACGCCCAAGCATGATCGACGCCGAGCAATACTTTTCTGCCGACAGCTCCACCGCCCGCTTGACCTGGTTCGGTTTCAGGTTCGTGCCCGCCACCACAAAATGCAGGTGAATACGGGTAAATACCGCAGGCACTTCATTTTCGGCCCGCTCGGCCGTCAGTTCACAGCGGCAGGCGGTCACATCCT
Organism: Alcanivorax quisquiliarum; assembly: GCF_023051175.1. GTDB lineage: Bacteria > Pseudomonadota > Gammaproteobacteria > Pseudomonadales > Alcanivoracaceae > Isoalcanivorax > Isoalcanivorax quisquiliarum. The sequence continues at coordinate 122,809 of NZ_JALKII010000003.1, forward strand.
GCCGGGCTTTGCGCAGGATGTGGACGACATCAAAAGAAGCGCAGCCGCCCACGCCCATCAGCAGCATCTCCATCGGCCGCGCACCGCGGTTCTCGCCGCCGTGTTCCGCCGGGCCGTCCATCAGCACCGTGTGCCCCGTACCGGACTTCGCCTCGAAACAGACGTTCCCCTGCCAACGAATCGTAGCTTGCATAAACAGACTCCTTCAGCGCGGGCGCAGGTTACCACAACGCCAGCCTGCCACCATACCCCGAGTTCCTGACCACTCGGCCTGCCGACGATGGCGACCATTCCGCAGCTTGTGAAGGCGCGCCTTGGCAGGAGCGCCAAAAAAGGGCAATATCAGACCGTTTTGTCACCTTTTTTACCTACTTACCAGGCGAATAACAGGCCATGATGGACTCCAGCAACAAGATCATCCCCAACCTGGACAATTTCCTGGCCCACTGCCACCGACGCAAATACCCGGCCAAGAGCACTATCATTTACGCAGGCGACGAGTCGGATGCCTTGTATTATGTTCTCAAAGGCTCGGTTACCGTCATGATCGAAGACGATGACGGCCGCGAGATGATCATGGCATACCTCAACGAAGGCGATTTCTTCGGCGAGATGGGCCTGTTCGAGCAAGACCCGAGCCGCTCAGCGTGGGTCAAGGCAAAGACGGAATGCGAAGTGGCGGAAATCAGTTACGCCAAATTTCGTCAGCTGGCGCGTGAAGATGCCGAGATCCTGTTCACCGTCTCGGCACAGATCGCGGGCCGCCTGCGAGCCACCACGCGCAAGGTCGGCGATCTCGCCTTCCTGGACGTGACCGGCCGCGTAGCCGGCACCCTGCTTGATCTGTGCAAGCAGCCGGATGCGATGACGCACCCGGACGGCATGCAGATCAAGGTCACCCGGCAGGAGATCGGGCGCATCGTCGGCTGCTCCCGCGAGATGGTGGGCCGCGTGCTGAAAAATCTCGAAGATCAGGGGCTGGTATCGGTGAAGGGCAAGACCATGGTGGTCTACGGCACTCGCTGAGCCGCCTGGCACCCCCACGTCAGCCCCCTCCGCCCGCCACCCCACCGCACAGGGCCGGCTCTCGCCGGTCCTGTGCGTTTGGCCGTCTGCCCGCCATGCTCAGCTACGTGCGGCCAGCGTATCGTGGATTTCCTGCATCACGGTTGCCAGCTGGCTGATGCCCGGCTCCTCTATGGGGAAATGACCCGCATTGTCCAGCGGCACATGCCGCGTCTCGCCGCGAATCCGCCGCAGGAAGCGCAGGCTGAGTTCCGGCGCCGTCCAGCGATCCGCCGCCGGGTGCACCAGCATCACTGGCGCCGCATCGAACTGCTCCGGCTCCACCGGCGGCACCGAGCCGAGAAAAGTCCGCAGAAAGCCCAGTGCGATACGGCCGCCACCGCCACGCGGATCGGTGCGGCACAACCGGGCCAGCGTGCGCTCGTTGGCAATCTTGTTCATCGGCGTCAGCCAGCGAATCGGCAAGCGCCAGGAATCGATCAGCGGCGCTGCCCTGTTCATCAACCCGAGGCTCCAGCGCCCCACCAGCGGTGACAGCGCCGACCACACCTGCTCGTCTCTCGGATCGAGCAAGCAGGTCGCCAACAGACAAGCCACCCCGCCAACCCGTGCCGTGGCTGCGTAGGCCAGCATCCCTCCCATGCTGGCACCCACCAGCACCAGCGGGCGCGGATCGCGCGCTTGCTCGGCGCGCAGCAAATCACTGACGCAATCGACCCAATCGGAGTAACGCACCGCCGACGGCCTGGGCACGCGGGTACGGCCATAGCCCGGCATATCCGGCGCCAGCACCTCAAAACCGATATCCGCCGCCAGCGCCGCCGCCGGCCAGAGCGCGCCAGCGTGCCCGCCCGCACCATGCAGGATCATCAAGCGTGCCGGCGCCTCGGGGTTGCGTACGCGAGCAATGTGCAACGCCATGTCACGCCAGGGCCACCAATCGCTCTCCGGCTCGGCCGTGGCGCGCTCACGCCAGGCGGGGGGCAGGCAGGCAAGGTAATCCTTGTGGGAAGGCATCAGTGCAACTCCGGTTGTCAGCGAATAGATTGCGAGTAATACTCAGGTTTTGTGCCCCCACCCACAACTCGCATTCATCTGTCATGTCGACACCGCGCAAACGCCCCCGCCAGCAACGCTCACAGGCCACCTGGGCCGCCATCCTCGACGCCGCTACTCAGCTTTTCCAACGCCTGGGTTATGCCGGCACCACCACCAATCGCGTCGCCGAGCTGGCCGGCGTTTCGATCGGTTCGCTGTACCAATATTTCCCCGACAAGGACGCGCTGCTGCTGGCACTGGCCGAACGGCACATTTTTGATGCCGCCACGCAGATCAGTGCTGTTTTTGCCAGCCTGGAACGCGAGCAACCCGGCCTGGACGAAACACTGTCGCAGCTGATCGATGCAGCCGTGGCCCTGCATGAAAACGACCCGGCAACCCATCAGCTGCTATTTGATCAGGCGCCACGAAGCCCAGAGACGCAACAATATCTGCGGCGCCTTGAACTGCTACTGGCCAGCGCCGTGGCCCCGCATCTGCAACGGCTCGGCTGCGGCGGTGACACGCCGATGGTACGCGCCCTGCTGCTGGTGCAAGGGCTGGATGCGCAGATTCACGGCGCATTGCTTGCACCGCCGGCCGGCGTTGAGCGCCAGCAAGTGATCGATGAGCTGAAGCGGATGTGGCGTGCTTCGCTGGCTATCTAGCTCTACTTGTGCGGTTACATTTGTCGGCTGTTAGCTGCGCCTGTCACTTGGCGCGCTGTTATTGGCCCCGCTGTCATTTGGCACGTTCCCGGCGGCACCAGCCACAATCGAATGCCTGCCCCAGCCGCTCGGCGCGGCCGGTCGCCGTCACCACCCAGGGGCGCTGCATGAACGGTGGCCGGTGGCGCACATGTTGCGTGTGGCCACAGCTGAGCGACACCACCCAATCACCTTCGTCATCCTGATGAAAGCCGGTAATCACCGGCAACTGACGCTGCATGGCATTTCTTCCCCTCGGCGCAACCTCTCACAGGCAGCTCGATCCGGATGCCGAGCACCTCGGCACCGTGAGTGAAACGCTATTGTCGGCGCGTTTTGCAAGCCGGGCCAGAGCAAGTGATAACAGTGGTTGCCGGCACCAACGTCCGGCGCATGATCGAGCCGCCGACAGCCGTGGGCACACATCGGGAGCAATTGGCGCTCAATCGCGTCGGTGAAGCAGCATGGCGATGTGGCGTCACAAGCCGAGCAGCCAAGAAGCCCATGAGAGGGAGGTGCCCAAATAGAGAATTGGGGAATTGGGAAGCAGGGAAACTGACAAGCTGGCGAAACGGGCCACAGTAGCTGCCAGGCGCTCAGGACGCCAGGCAGCTACTGCCCCGTGACCGGGCCGCCCCGCGTGTGGTTCCTCCCACGCGGGGCGGCCCGGCCGATATCAACGTTCGGGATCGCCGAACGTCAGATAATCCCACATGCGCTCGAAGATCAGCCCGGCGCGGGTGGCGCGGCGTGTCGCCTCGTCGTGGCTGAGGGGCTTGGCCGGCACGCCACTGGCAAGGCAGTCCAGCTCGACGCGGGCCGCATCCTCCAGATACCAGGCCAGCACCACAGCAGATTGCACCGAATCGGACGCTGTCACCACACCATTGCCGCGCATCACCAGCGCCGCGCCATCGCCGAACATCTCTGCCAGCTGTTCGGCAGAAGTGTCGTCGCGAATCAGCTGTGGATCATCCCACAGCGGCGCGCCCGGCGAAAAATAACTGCCCATACCATGCAATACACGCGGCGTGCGCCCCAACGCAGAAAGCGACATGGCACGCGGCGGCATACTGCGCACTATCCCGCCTACATCCGGGCGGCGGCGGTAGATTTCGCGGTGGATGCGCACTTCACCAAGCACGCCATCAGGCAGCGGGCCGTTGATCGGCACCAGAGTGCCCGCCTCGCCCGGCGCGATGGTGATCATCGGCTTGGCCGTGCAAACCAGAAAGTGCTCGGCATCCACTCGCTGGCTGCAATGGCCGTAGGCATGAACCAGGCCGTGCCGGCCCAGGGCCCGGGCGGCAAGGCGGACGGTACGGTCTATTTCGCTGGTCAACGTCGCTCTCCTTTTCTGGTCAAGGCCTTGGCAGGCGACCATAGGGTTGCAGCAGCTCGGCCCGTGCCGGTGCTGCTTTCAAACTACTCTAGAGCGATGCAGCCATTCCTGGTAATGAATATATATAGCGCAACCATAACTCTTGGTTATTTCCCGACTCACCCCCGCCCGGCCTGCGCCTCGCTGCTGCCGGCCTGCCGCAAGGCGGCCAGCATCGCCTCTGCTGGTTGTGACAACGGGCTGTCGCGCCGTAGCGCCACGCCCACGGGGCCAAACGCCAGTGGCTCCGCCAGCGTCAGCTCGGCCAGCAGCCCGGCGCGCAGATCCGGCTCGACCACCCGTGCCGGGAAGGCGGCGATGTATTCAGTCTCCAGCAGCAGGCGGCGGTTACCAACCACCGACAGGGATTCACACGGCGACTGTGGTAACGGCAGGTTCTGGTCGTGAAACGCGGCCTCCAGCATCTGCCGCAAGGTGGTCTGCGGTGGCGGCATGATCCACGGCCAATCACCAAGCTGCTCAAGGGTCGGGCAGCGCAGCGCCAGCGCCGGGTGGGCCGGGCGCACCGCAAAACAGACGCGCTCCTGATAAAAGGATTCCAGCAGCAAGCCCTCGCGATATTGATAGGCGGGCAAGCGCCCGGCGATCATATCCAGCTCGCCCCGGCGCAGCGCCGGCACCAGCCGTGCATAAGTGCCTTCCACCAGCATCACCCGGATACCGGGCACGGTGCGCTGAAGCTGCGCCACCGCCTGCGGCACCAGGCTGGCGCTGGCCGCAATCAAGGTGCCAAGCCGCACTTCGCCGGCCAGCCCCGCACGGGCATTGTGTATCTCCCGCTCCACTTGCGTCAGCTGCGCAAACACCCCCGCAGCATGTTCCGCCAGCAGCTCGCCATAGCGGGTCGGGTGGGTGCCACGGCTGGTGCGCACAAACAGTTGCACGCCCAGGTCCGCTTCCACTTCGTGCAATATCTTGGTTACCGCGGGCTGGCTCAGGCCCAGTTCTTCTGCCGCCTTGACCAGGCTCTGGTTGCGTGCCACCGCCAGCACGGCACGCAATTGCTGCAATCTGACTCTGCGCGTCCAGCCTGTTTCCACCATCGCTGTGCTGCTCCTGCGGTTGATCGTAATCGGATGCAAGTGTGAGGCCGATCGCGAGCCGGCGCCCAGCCATCATACCACCCGCTCCGCCCTGCCCAGGGCCGCTGCTTCACCACCGATCTAAAAATCAGAACAAAGCGTTCAACCCCGGGCGGTGGTGGCTGGCGCCCGGTCTGTTTAAGCTGACTGGCAACTCAAACGATTATCCAAGGAGGATTTCATGCGTCTCATCCTGCCCGCACTTGCCCTGACCCTGCTCGCCGCTCCCGTGGCGCAGGCGGCAGATACCATCACCGAATATACGCTCGACCCTGCCCACACGCAGGTGCGTTTCAGCTGGGACCACTTCGGTTTTTCCACCATGGGGGCGAACTTCGACAGTGTGACCGGGACTATTTATGTCAACGAGCAACACCCGGAAAAATCCCGTGTCGACGTCAGCATCCCGGTCGCCAGCATCCACACCCATGTGCCGTTGCTGGATGAGCATCTGCTGACTCAGCCGGATTTCTTCAAGGCAGAGGAGCACCCGACCATTACCTTCCGCAGCACCGGCATCCGCAATGTGGATCGTGATGATGAAGAGTTCGATCTGGTCGGTGTGCTGACGGTGAATGGCATCAGCAAGGAAGTCGTGCTGGAAACCTCCGTAAACAAAGTGGGCCAGCACCCGATGTGGGATAACGCACGGGCGGTCGGCCTGGAAGCAGAAACCACGCTGAAGCGTTCCGATTTCGGCATGGGTGCATTCGCACCGGCTGTCAGTGACGAGCTGGAGGTACGCATCGAGCTGGAAGCGATCGAAGCCAGTGCCTTCGCCAAAGCCCAGCAGGCGCAATAAGCTCGATAAGCACGCGACTCACCCTGAACGCTCAAAGCAGAAAGCGCCGAACCCGGCGCTTTCTGCTTTCTCCAGACGAACAAAATATCAGTCGTCGCGATCGACTTTCACTACTTCGGAACTGCCCTGACGGACATGCACTTCGATGTCCTTGCCTTCCGCCGTCTTGCCGTCGATCTCGATGATTTCCTTGCGGTTGACGTCAATATCTTCGATCCGCACCAGCCCTTCACCCGCCGCGGCCTGCACGGCGGCGCGAATGTCGCTGTCGTTCATGCTGTGTTTGCGCTCACGATCCCGTTTGGACTTTTCTTCCACAATGGCGCCCTGGCTGGAGAACTTTACCTCAGCACGGGAATCCCCCTGCAACCAGCCCTCCACTTCCGCCTGACCATCGTCATCAATATCGATGTCCTTGAAATAAGTGAAACCGTACTCGGCGCTACGGTCCAGCAGGCCGTGCAGTTGCTCCACAGAGTAATCGGCGTGCACTGGCTGCAAAGTGATCATGCCGAGGGTGAGCGCGCCCGCCAGGGGCAATAAGGTACGTTTCATGAAAACCTCCTGTTCGTTTCACAGGCCCACACCGGGACTGCCGGCCTGACCCTGACCGGCAACAGCGGCCACCCGGCCGCTCCTGCTTGCACTGATGTTGGACCGTCGCGAGCACGAGTGTCCCCCGGCTGCGACGCCTTTTGACAATGTTTTTCAGCGTTGGGAGGGGAAGCTCAAGCGAACTGGCAGGGTACCGGGGCAACACCCTGCGCAGAACAAAGGCGGGGCGCTCATCTGCTCAGACTTTATGCAGACTCTATTCAGACTCTGCTCAAATTCTACTGAAACCAGGCAGTGAGCGCCGTGCAAAAACGGAGGGATCAGCGAAACAGACGAGCCAGCTCTTCACCCGGCTCATCGGCGCGCATGAACGCCTCGCCGATAAGAAAGCTGTGCACACCGTGCTCACGCATGCGCATGACATCCGCCGGTGCAAGAATGCCGCTTTCGGTAATCAGCAAACGATCGGCCGGAATGCGATCACGTAACGCCAGTGTGACATCCAGCGACACATCAAAGCTGTGCAAGTCGCGATTGTTGATGCCGATCAGCGGCGCCGGCAGGCGCAACGCCCGCTCAAGCTCTTGCTCGGTATGCACCTCGATCAGCGCGTCCAGCCCGGCCTCGACGGCGGCCTGATACAGCGTCGCCAACAGGTCGTCCGACAGCGCGGCAACGATCAGCAGCACGCAATCGGCGCCGATGGCCCGGGCCTCCCACACCTGATAAGGGTCGAGCGTGAAATCCTTGCGCAGCACCGGCAAGGTGCAGGCCGCACGAGCCGCCTGAAGGTAATCATCCTGGCCCTGGAAAAAATCCCGGTCTGTCAGCACGGACAAACACGCCGCACCACCGCGCTCGTAACTCGCCGCAATCGCCGCCGGCTCAAAATCCTCGCGGATCACCCCTTTGGAGGGGGACGCTTTCTTGATCTCGGCAATCACTGCCGGCTGCCCTTGCGCCAGCTTGCCTTGCAACGCCTGCTCAAAACCGCGTGCTGGCGATTGCTGATTCATCGCCAGCGCTTCATCACGCACTTGCGCCAACGGGCGCTGCTGCTTCAGCGCCTCGACCTCTTCCTGTTTGCGCCGCAGGATACGATCAAGCACTGTATCAGTCCGTAGAACACTCATCACCCGCTCCTCAGCAGATCAGTGAACCGCGCCACTTCATTCATGCGCTCGCCCGCCTCACCGTTGTGAATCATATCTTCGGCCATACGCACACCATCTTTCAGCGTCGCGGTGACGCCGGACACATAAATCGCGGCACCCGCATTGAGAGCAATCATGTCCGCTGCCTTTTCGCCTGCGGCAGTCGCGCGTTTGCCGAAGGCATCGCGAATCAGCGCCAGAGACTGCCGTGAATCGGTAACATCAAGGCCCACCAGCGACGCAGATTCAAGCCCCACATCTTCTGGCGTCACCATATATTCCGTCAGCTCGCCGTTACGCAGCTCCACCACCTTCGAACGGCCCGCCAGGCTCAACTCATCCAGACCATCCAGGCCGTGCACCACCATCACATGCTCGGCACCGAGCCGGCCCAGCACTTCCGCCATAGGGCGACACAGCTTCTCGGCAAATACCCCGACCACCTGACGCGTCACGCCAGCGGGGTTGGTCATCGGCCCGAGGATATTGAACAGCGTGCGCATGCCCAGCTCGCGGCGTGGCCCGATGGCGTGCTTCATTGCGCTGTGGTGCGCTGGCGCAAACATGAACCCCACGCCCGCCTCGCGGATACAACGTGCAATTTCTTCCGGCGTCAGATCCAGCCGCACACCAGCCGCCTCCAGCAGATCCGCCGAGCCGCTTCGGGAGCTGACCGAGCGGCCGCCATGTTTGGCCACATGGCAGCCGGCTGCGGCCGCGACAAAGGCCGCCCCGGACGACACGTTGAACAGGTTGGCGCCATCGCCGCCTGTGCCGACGATATCCACCAGGTAATTCAGCCCTTTTACATCCACTGGCGTGACCAGCTCACGCATCACTTCCACTGCGCCAGTAATTTCATCAAGCGATTCGCTCTTCATGCGCAGCGCCACCAGAAAAGCACCGATCTGCGCATCGCTGGCGGCACCCGTCATGATCTGCCGCATCACTTCTTTCATCTCCTCGCGGCTGAGATCGATATGCTCGACCACGCGCGCAAGGGCGTCACGAATATCCATGGCTCAACGCTCCAGAAAATTTTTCAGCAGAGCATGGCCATGCTCCGTGAGAATGGATTCCGGGTGATATTGCACCCCCTCGATATCCAACGTGCGGTGACGGATACCCATGATTTCATCCAGCCCCCCGTCCGCACGCTGAGTCCACGCCGTCACCTCCAGACACGCGGGCAAGCTTTGCTGTTCAAGCACCAGCGAATGATAGCGGGTGGCCGTATAAGGCGATGGCAAGTTGCGGAAGATGCCCGCACCGCCATGATGAATCTGCGATGTCTTGCCGTGCATCACTTCCGCCGCTCGCACCACCCGGCCACCAAACGCCTGGCCTATGCACTGATGCCCCAGGCAAACACCCAGAATCGGCACGCGGCCGGCAAAGTGCCGGATCGCCGCCAGCGAGATGCCCGCCTCGTTCGGCGTACACGGCCCCGGCGATACCATCAGCCGTTGCGGCGCCAGCGCTTCGATCTCTTCCAGCGTGATCGCATCATTGCGATACACAGCCACCGTCGCACCGAGCTCCTGCAAATATTGCACGATGTTGTAGGTGAAGCTGTCGTAGTTGTCGATCATGAGGATGTGCACGAGTCTAACCCTCTGATTCCTACAATATACCGGCCTGATAATCCACATCAGCCGTCAACGGGGAGCATAACGGCAGCGAGCAGGCCAGCAACACCAGGCGAGGTTGCGCCCGTCATCACAGCAAATGAGCAACATTAGCGGGGGCACTGGCGTCGAGCGCCCCCGAGATCCCGGAGCCGCCGTGCCGGAGCCGCCTGCCTGAAGCCTGCTCTGTCGCGGCCAGGCAGCACGGCACGCTAGCGCCACACCTAACCACAAGCTCCCCAGCCGTTCACACTGGTGAGCCATGGCGTACCGGGATTCAGTCGAATCAGGCAAGCAGACAAGCAAACAGGCAGGAGAGAAGCGTGCGAGAACAAGCCTTCCACAGCAAACCCACTTCAGATTCCGGTCATTCTAGTCGCCACCCCACTTGGCGTCCACTGCGCCCCGGCGCAACGCCCGCCTGTGGCGAGGAGCAGCCCGCAGGCCTGCTGTGCCGCGTTTGCCTGCAAGCATTGGGGGCCGGCAGCGGTCGCATCCTGCACCAGCATGGACGCAGGCAGAACCTTATGGCTCACTGGACGTCAGACAACAATACCTGTACCGCAGACTGGAGTGATTGACATGGAAATCAAGGCCGCTGTCACCCACGCACAAGGCAAACCCTTTGCTATCGAACACGTCACGCTCTCGGCACCCGGACCCAACGAAATCCGGGTTCGGATTGTCGCCACCGGCGTCTGCCACACCGACGCGGTAGCGCGGGATCTCGGCGTTTCGCCCTACCCCATTGTGCTCGGTCACGAAGGGTCGGGCGTGGTCGAGCAGATCGGCGACAACGTTACCCGTCTGGCAGTGGGCGATCATGTGGTGATGTCTTTTGCTCACTGCGGCCAGTGTGAGAACTGCCTGACCGGGCATCCCACCGTCTGCGCACGCTTCAACGAGCTCAATTTCGGTGGCCGTATGGAAGATGGCACATGCCGCCTGCATCAGAACCAGACCGAGTTGGGCACTTTCTTTGGTCAATCATCATTTGGCACCCACGTCGTGGCGCACGAGCGCAACGTGGTCAAGGTGGACAAAGATGTGGATCTTGCTCTGCTCGGCCCGCTGGGCTGCGGCATTCAGACCGGCGCCGGCACCGTGCTCAATCGCCTCAAGCCGGAGTTCGGCAGCGCCATTGCCATCTACGGCTGCGGCGCGGTCGGCCTGAGTGCCATCATGGCGGCCCGTATTGCCGGCTGCCGGCACATCTTTGCCATTGATGTCCACGACAGCCGCCTGGCGCTTGCCCGCGAGCTGGGTGCCACGCACACGCTCAATGGCGCGCAGGTCGATGTGGTGGAAGAGATCAGGGCTGTGACTGGCGGCGGCGCCCACTACGCCGTGGAGACGACTGGCGTGCCGCCGGTGGTGCGCCAGTGCCTGCACGCGCTGCGCCCGCTGGGCCAGGCCGCCATTGTCGGGGTCACGCCGGAAATGAAGATTGATGTGCACAACGATCTCATGGCCGAGGGCAAAAGCATGATCGGCGTCATCGAAGGCGATTCGGTGCCGAGAGTGTTCATTCCGCAGCTGGTGGATTATTTCAAAGCCGGGTTGTTTCCGTTTGACAAACTGGTGAAATTCTACCGTTTCGAGCAGATCAACGAGGCGTTCGAGGATTCTGCCAACGGCACCACCGTGAAGCCCATTCTCAAGTTCGACACCGAGTAAAAGCGCTCTGCGCCAGGCCGCTACCGGGCAGCTACCTGCCCGGTAGCGCACGCATCACTCAGCTGTTGCCATCATATTTGTCCAGATCGATACCCGAGCGGCCCGGTGCCAGGATATTGTTCGGGTCCAGCGCTCGTTTGATGGCATGTTCCACATTGCGCTTCACGGTGCCGTAGCTTTGCGCCACGCGCTCCTGGAAGCGTGTGTTCACCCGGTATACCGCATAGCCCTCTTTTTCGAACTCATCCAGCAATTCGCCAAAGCAGGCATCCGCACGCTGCCGCTCCTCTTCCTTGGTGCGATCAAACAGCACATCGATCACGTGGTGCATGTCACGTGGCGCGACAATGAATTCGGCCACATAATCCAGCCCGTGCTTGTGCAGCACGCGCTTGGCCAGCCGCGCCTGCTTTTCGCACTCGCTGCCCCGCGCCTCGCTGACCGGCGCAAACCACATGGAGCCACCGCCGCCACGCCAGTTATACAACCCGAACTCCTGCAAGTTCGGCACGCCGGACATCAGCTCCGCCCGGTATTTGAATGGCTGTGTATCTCCCGCCTTCTCCTGCGTCACGATGCGCCCCTTGCCCAGCTTTTTGAACGCGTCTGTAACGATCTTCCAGTTCACGTCCACCTGCTCCTGCGTGCCATACAGCGCGGCATACAGGTTCCAGGCGCCCATGCCGGTATCTTTCTGGATTTGCTTGAGCACGCTGTCCGGGGTGTGCCCGGGCTCTGTGGTGTACTGCGAGCGCCGCACGTTACCACTGCCCGCCTCCCACAGAATATTGGCAATCACCACCGAGTTGGGAATGGTGCCGGAGATACGCAGGGGCCGAAGCATCTCGACTATTTCGGCAATATCCGTTTCATCCTCGAAGATCACTTCAAACGGTTTGAACACCGGCGGCTTGGGCATCAGCCAGAAACCCATCTTGGTGGTGATGCCATAGTTCGCCTGGGTAAACATGCCGTCGAGTGTCGGGCCGTAGCCCCATTTGAAAATCTGCCAGGTATTGCTGCCTTTCACCCCACCCATGCCCGTGCGGTAAACCTCGCCGTTCGCCATTACCACTTCCATGCCGCACTGCATCATGAAATGTTCACCGTAAGGCGTGTAACCCACGCCGCGGTCCATGGTGTTGCCCAGCGGCCCGGCGATGGCCGAAGGGGCGGAGAACGACAACATCAGCGGCAGATTGTTTTTCTCGATATAGTCGTACAGCTGGCCATAGGTGACGCCAGGCTCAACCAGCGCGTAACACATATCCGCATCGACCTTGAGAATCCTGTTCATTTTTTTCAGATCCAGAATCACCTGACCACGCTTTACCGGCGCTGCTGACCCGTAACCAAAGTTGCGCCCGGTAGAAATTGTCCAGACCGGAATCTTGTGTTCATTGCAGATACGCACCACGCCCTGCACCTGTTCCACCGTGGTCGCCGTGAGCGCGGCCGAAGGTGCATGCGCTGCATTTTCCACCGACATCATCACCTTGTTGTAAGGCATCAGCTGATCCGCCTGGGCCAGCACGTTCGCCTCGCCCAGCAGCGCACGGAATTTCTCCAGCGCCTTGTCGAATTCCTTCCGGTCTATCCCTTCTGGCAGTACCGTCGTATTTTGATCAGACATGGATCAGACTCCTTTCAGACTTCGATCGAAAAAGATACGAAGCTACCGGCGAGCGGCATGTTCGCCAACGGCACCACAGGCGGCACCCCCTTTATTTCCGTGCCCAGCGCTGCCAGCAGATATCCGACGCTGCTCGCCCACTGTGCCGGATGCCCGGCGCCAGAGGCCGGCGCCGCCAGGGTGCTGATCTGGCCACTCTGGCCACCCTGCCCATGCCGTTCCTCCGCCAGCGTGAAAGCAGCACCGCAGGCATGTAACTGCTCACCAAACCATTGCGAGCAACCCGCTGCCGCTTCGGTGTTGAGCAGGTGATGGTGAGAGGCGCCGGCCTCGACGGTGTGCTGGCCCAGCCACTGCGCACGCGCACCACCGCTGCGCGCCAGATCAACAATCAGCGTCGCCGAGGCATCATCCAGCAAGCCGATCAGCCGCGCCGGCACGCCACTGCCCAACTGACGTTCGAAATCCAGCATGAAGCCCAGGTCCTGGCCTACATCCAGCACGTGCGGCGTGGCGCCCTGTGCGGCTGCCACGCCATGTAAAAACGCGGCACTGGCTGCCCCCTCGCCCACCAGCACCAGCAGTTCGCTGCGCTGAATTCCCGGCGCGGCAACACTGCCGCCCATGGCAAAAGCGCGCAGAGGTGCGTTCAGCGCCAGCCCTGCGAGGCTGCTCAGGGCCATCCCCTTGAGAACAGCACGACGTCTGATTTCCATGGCGCGATCCCTCAAGGTTGAGCTGCCGGCGCCGGCAGCGTCGATAAATACTCAGTCACCTGAGCAATGGATTCGTCATCAATATAAGAGGCCGGGAAAGACGGCATGGCGTTGAAACCGTTGCGCACGATCGAGCGCACATAAGCCTCCGGCAGATCGCGCCCGGCCAACACCGTACCGACCCCTACCTCGGGCGCGTGGCAGTGGCCGCAGACCTTTTCGTAAAGGTTCTTGCCGCTGCCCCACTGGCTCTGTTCCTGGGCGTAAGCTGCGCTGGCACATGCCAACGGCAGCACGCCCGCCAGCATCAGCCGTATCGCATTTTTATTGCGCGAGGGACGAGGCATCTTGCTTCTCCTGTGGTGAGTGAACGAGCCGATATCAGCAGGTATTCCCCATGCTATTGAGCGCGCCACAGCCGCAGCCGCGTCGGGCGACCCTGGCCCATACGCGCTTGCGCGCACCCAGCCCGCCACCGCCTTCCGCTGGCGGACGGATAAGCCGGCCAGGCACGGCGCAAGGCGCGATATCATGAATGGCGGGAGCGGCTGCCAAGGGTATGGTGGTGCGCGGGTGTAAACGTAAGAAGATAAAACAAGGAGCCAGAACAGAGGGGATATGAAGAGAGCTGCGGGAGGGTAATTTTCCGTGCGCTGCCCATGGCGGCAATACTCTTGACGCCAATTTTCCTGGCACTGTCCAGGGAGCCCATGGGAGGGTCCATGACACCATCCACGACACCATCCATGGCACCCTCCATGGCAACAGGGGCCATGGCAACAAGGGCGGCGGGGCCGACAACCCTGTGGCACTCGGCGAGCCTCCGCTCGCGCAGACCGGCTTGCTCATCATGAGCGATCCCTCTTGGTATTCCGAGCGTCAACGCCAGATCAAGGGCCACCTCGATCTGCCGAGTTCTCGAGAGCTGGATTTACCATTTCACTTTCCGGGCCAAGCGTCAAGCAATGCCACGCTAGCCATGCATGGCAGCGATTCGCTTTCGTTTCCAGTGCCGCCCTACTCTCGCAAAGTAACAGAACGGCACACCTGCCAAGGCATGATCGAGCGGGCATAATGGAGGCGTCAGTGCAAAATGCCGACCGGTTCGCACCGTAACAAGGCCCGGCGCCTGCCAGAATAAAAGGGCTGACGCAGGTGGCGCGGTGCAGGCAGGCGCCGTTACACCGCAAGCCACTTGATGCTCGGCACGCTCGGCACAAAGAGCTGAAACAAGAAAGGAAACGAGAGCGCGCGCGAATAGAGCGAGGGACAGAGAGCGAGGGCAGAGAGCAAGGACGGCAACGAGAGGGAAACGTGTTATCGCAGCGGAGATACTGATGAAGCATGCACCCACAAGCGAATGCACTCACAAAGGATCAGCCGCAGGCCGTGGCCAGACACCGCAGCCGCTCAACCGAGCCATGCCGGAAACGGCACCCGCCGGCACCGTTTCCAGGCGCTTCGCCCGCGCCGCTTAATGATCCAGCGTCAGGCCACGCAGTGCCATATTGACGGCGGTGAACACCGCCCGGCCCTTGTTCATGGTTTCTTCCCACTCCAGCCGGGGCACCGAATCCGCCACCACCCCTGCACCGGCCTGGATATAAAGCCGCCCGTCGCGGATCACCGCAGTGCGTATCGCAATGGCGGTATCCATCTCGCCATTGAAACCGATATAGCCTACTGCGCCGCCGTACACACCGCGCTTGACCGGCTCCAGCTCGTCGATGATTTCCATCGCCCGGATCTTCGGCGCACCACTGAGCGTGCCGGCCGGAAATGTAGCGCGCAATACATCCAGCGGCCCGCAGCCGCTGCGCAGGCTGCCATCCACATTGGAGACGATGTGCATCACATGGGAGTAACGTTCGACCACCATTTTTTCGGTCAGCCGCACCGAGCCTGCTTCCGCCACCCGGCCCACATCATTGCGCCCCAGATCGATCAGCATCAGGTGCTCGGCAATTTCCTTGGGATCGGCCAGCAGCTCCTGCTTCAATGCTTCGTCTTCTTCCTCGGTGCGGCCGCGCCGGCGCGTGCCGGCAATCGGGCGCACCGTCACCACACCCTGCTCGATGCGGGAAAGAATCTCCGGTGACGAGCCGGCGATATGGAAATCTTCCAGATCGAGATAAAACATATAGGGCGAGGGATTGAGGTAACGCAGCGCTCGGTAGAGATCCATCGCCGGCGCAGCAAACGGCACCGACATGCGTTGCGACGGCACCACCTGCATCACATCGCCCGCAAGAATATATTCGCGGATGCGCTCGACCCCGGCCTCGAAATCCTGCTGCGGCGTTTCCGAAACAAAACCTGCCTCATCAATAGGCTCCCCGTACATGCGATCTGCTGGCGCGGGCAGCGGCGCCCTCAACTTCGTCTGCAACTCGTCCAGCCGCTGCTGTGCCGCCGACAACGCCTGTGGCTGCGCCGGATCAATCAGCACCACCAGAAACAGGCTGCCGCGCAGATTATCGAACACCACCACTTCTTCACTGCGCATCAGCAGGATATCGGGTGTCTTCAACGTATCGCGGCCCGGCGCCGGGCCCAGGCGCGGCTCGAAATAGCGCACGCTGTCGTAGCCGAAATAACCGATCAGGCCACCATTGAAACGCGGCAGGCCGCTGATATCCGGTGCACGAAAACGCAGGCGATATGCCTCGATCCAGGCAATCGGATCGGCCACGGTTTCTTCATGGCGGCCGTCGGGCCCCGTCACCTGTACCCGATTGCCGTCGATACGGATCACTTCACGCGCCGGCAAGCCGATGATCGAGTAACGGCCCCAGCGTTCGCCCCCCTGCACTGATTCGAACAGGCAACTATAGGGCGCGTCGGCCAGCTTGCGGTAAGCGGAAAGGGGAGTATCCAGATCGGCGAGCACTTCGCGCACCACAGGAACGCGGGTAAAGCCGGCCTGGGCGTACTGTTCAAGTTGTTCCGGTGACATGGTCTGTCCTTGTTCTGTATAACGGCTGGGTGATGCAGTGAATACAACCAGAATCACTCTCTTGCGAGAGCACGGCCGAGCTTCACCATCGCCAGGGGACGGGCGCTGACAGAAAGGCAGACTGTGGTGTGGTGATGTCCCGGTACACAGGGCAAATCCTTGAATCGTGGTGATTCGTTTATCGGCGGATGCGAACCAGAGTGTAGTGCAGAGTGTGGCCCCGCACCGCTCGACATAATGGGCAAAGTGTAGCCGGCATTTGCGCTCACCGCGACCCCTGATAACAGCCCCGGCCTTGATCTGGATCAACCGCGCCAGGCCACCGTGCTGATGCAGATCAAGTTGCCCCCGCGACCGGCTGACAATACTGGAGCTTCCTGCAACAACGCGCTGGAGGCGCCTGATGATATCGAAATACCGCCCTGCTCTGGCTGGCTGCCTGCTGGCCGTTACTCCACTGCTGGCCACCACCGCCAGCGCCCATCAGGCCGGCGACTGGTTGCTCAAGATCGGCGGCACCCTGGTCACACCGCAGTCGGACAACGGCAAGGTGCTCGGCGGTGCAGCGGCGCTGGACGTGAAAAACAATGCACAACCCAGCATCAGCCTGACCTGGATGGCCACGCAAAATCTTGGCGTGGAAATACTCGGAGCGCTGCCGTTCGAGCACGATATCCGCAGCAGCGATCTCGGCGGCAAGATCGCCAGCACCCGCCACCTGCCGCCGACCCTGAGCGTGCAGTGGCACTTTTTGCCCCGGAGCACCGTGCAGCCCTATGTGGGCGCTGGGCTGAACTACACCCGTTTCTTTCACACGCGCACCCACGGCGCCCTGCGCGGCGAGCGGCTGGTGCTGGATGATTCCTTCGGTCTGGCCGGTCAGTTGGGCGTGCATATACAGCTCGACCAGGGCTGGTTCGTCAATGCCGACGTGCGCTATATCGACATCGACACCGACGTCAATCTCAATAGCAGCAAGATCGGCACAGCGAACATTGATCCCTGGGTGAGCACACTGGGTTTTGGCCGGGCTTTCTGAGCCGGCGCCGGGCGTTGTCATGGCGGTAGCGCCCGGTTTTTTCTATGCACTTCTGCAATATCGGCGGGAAGCGACAAAAGGCATCAGCAGAGAGAAAAAGAAAAAAGAAACTCGATAAACAGCCGGCAAGCGGGCCAACACAGCATCATCTGCCTACACATAACAATACATAAATAGAAGGACAGGGAGGCGTCACAACCCTTCATGCCACTGACCAAAGCATCAACAGCTCAAAGCCGTGGCCGGGGCATGTCCGACCGCCCGGTAATCCGGGCAAGAAAAACTGTTTTTCTCCCACCTCAGCCCAGCGTACGCAGAAAAGCGCTGACCGCCTCTAGCACCTCGGCCGGTTTTTCCCGATGCGGCACATGGCCGCAATCTTCCAGCAGCACCAGCGTCGTATCACCTGCGATGCCCTGCGCATAGCGCAGCGGCTGCGCACGCGAGCCATATTCGTCGTGCTCCCCGTGCAGCACCAGCGCCGGGCAACGCACATACGGCAACACCTCTGCCAACGACCAGTGGCGAAACGCCTCGGATAGCCAGGTGTCCACCCAGGCGGCGAGCACCCAGCCGGCCTTGTCACCATGGTAACGCTCAAGACGTTGCATTTGCCCCGGCTCGGCAAAGGCGTCACGGGCCGCACAAATGCCGTCACGGGTGCATTGCTCGACAAACGCTTGTGCGGATTCGGTAATGACGCCGACACAAAGCGCCGGCCACTGTGCTGCACAGGCGGCAGCCATGGCGCCGCCTACGCTGTGCCCGAACAGCACGCACTGTTTCAGCGCGAACGCCTCCGCCACCGCAGCAAAGCCCAGCTGTGCCTCGGCCGTCACAAACGCCACATCCTGCTGCCCAGGGTGTGGGCTTGAGGCACCAAACCCGAGCCGATCGTAGGCTATTACCCGTCGGCCCGTGGCCCGCACCAGCCGTTCGGGAAAATCGCGCCACAGCGCCACACACCCGAGCGAGTCATGCAGCAGCACCAATGGTGCGCCCGCTTCCGGCTCCGATGGCAGCCACTGCTTTGCAAATATGTTTGCAAATACGGTGCCGCCGGGCACCGGCAGCCAGCCCTCCTCGGCAACAATCCCACCCATCACTTTTTCCAACCGTCATTGCCCCGCTACCACACGCGCGTCGCGCCGTAGCAACACCAGGCACAGCGCCGGCACCACCAATAACGTCAACACGGTGGAGGCCATCAGGCCGGAGATGATCGCCCAAGCCATGGGCGGCCACAATGTCGACTGGGTGAACGCCAGCGGCAGCAGCCCGGCAATGGTGGTTGCGGTCGTCAGCAGGATCGGCCGCGTACGCCTGGCCACGGCAAAATACACCGCATCCGGTGCGGTATCACCGGCCAGCAAGCGCTGATCCACCACATCAATCAGCACAATGGCGTTATTCACCACAATGCCCACCAGCGCGACCACGCCCAGCACCGACATAAAACCGAATGGCGAGCCCGATAACACCAGGCCGGGAATAATCCCCACCGCAGCCATCGGCACCGTGAGCAGGATCAGGCCCAGGCGGCGATAGGAATTGAATTGCCACAGCAGGAAAAACAACAACAGCAGCACCCCGATTGGCGCCGAGCTCGCCAGCGCCCGGTTGGCATCGCCACTACCTTCGCTATCGCCACCAAACTCCAGCCGTGTGCCCTCGGGCAGTGGTTGCTCGGCCAGTTGCACACGCAGACCATCCAGCGCCTGGCTGAAGCTGAAGCCGTCATCCAGATTCGCCACCACGGTGTAAATGCGCACGCCGTTGCGGCGCGCTACACCTGCGGTCTCCCACGCAGCATGAACCCGCGCCACTTGCATCAGCGGCACCGGATCGCCTTGGTCAGGATAGATATTCACCGACAGCAACCGTGCCAGCGGCAGCGCCGTGCCCTCCAGTGAACGCAGCACCATTGGCATCGGATCGCGCTCCTGCCGGTACTGCTCGGCGGTCAACCCATAGCTTTGTCCGAACAACGAACGCGCCACATCGGCACGGCTCAGGCCGGAGCGCTGCGCCACCGCATCATCCACATCGACACGCAATGCTGGCGTGCCAAAATCAATATCGTGTCGCACATCCACCGCACCGGGCACCCTGCGCAGCATGGCAAACACTTGCTCGGCTGCACGTATGCGCTGGGTGTCATCAGCATGATAAATGCGCACTTCTACCGGCGCTTCACGTGGAGGCCCCTGGCCAAGCTGATTTGCTGCCAGCGTCACCTCGGGCATACGCTCACGCACATGAGCTCGCACATCGCGGATCACCGTACGCGTGGCGTCCAGATCGACTGCATCCACGACCAGGCGAGCGCGGTTAGGCGCCTGGGGCGTGCGCACGAGATTGTAGTAAAACGTCGGCCCGCTGCTGCCGACAAAACGATGCACCCGTTGCACATCTGGCCGGGCGCGCACGAACCGCTCAAGGTGTGCCGCTACATCTGCGGTATAGGCCTGATCCGTGCCTTCCGGCAAATGCAGATCAAGGATCACCTTGGGTCGGTCCGCATTCGGAAAAAACTGGAGGTTCATGAAAGGCGCCATCAGAAAACTGATCAGCACCATCCCCCCGCTGATCAGCAGCACCCGGCGCGGCTGGTTGGTAGACAGGCTTGCCAGGCGCTCACCGAGCGTCAACACCCACTGGCTGCGGCGCACAGATTCAAGGCGCAGAAAGCGCATGGAAACCAGCGGCGCCACACTGATCGCCAGCAGATAGCTGACCGTCAGCGTAATCATGATCATCACGGGCAAGGCGCGGGTAAAATCCGCCGTGCCGCCCTTCGACAACAGCATCGGCATAAAGGCCGCGAGTGTCGTGATCGAGGCCGTGCCCAACGGTGCTGCCAACTCACGCACAGCGCCTACCGCTGCGTCCTCCGGCTGCACACCGGCGCTGATACGGGTCTGCACGTTCTCTACCATGACGATGGCATTGTCGATCAGAATGCCAAGAGCAATCACCATCGCGATCACGGCGATCTGATGCAGGATACCACCGCCGAGGTTGTACAACCCGAGGCTGATCAGCACCACCACCGGCAATACCGATGCCACCAGCACACCCATGCGCAAGCCCATGCCGAGAAATACCACGACGATGATGATCAGCGCACTGAGTAGCAGGCTGCCTTCAAGCTCTGCCAGGCGCTCGCCCACCTTGTCCGGCTGGAAAAACATTTCGTGAATCGTCAGTGGGGCAAATTCGGGCGCCAGCTCTGCCAGCCGGGCGCGCAATGCCTCACCGAAACGAATCGCATCCACTTGCCCGCGCTGCGCCAGCAAATTCAGCAGCACCACTCGCTCGCCGTCAAACCACGCTTCCGCCTGTAACGGCTCAAGCGGGCCACGCCAGATATCGGCAATGGCCGCCAGCGGCACAAAGCTACCATCAGGCAGTGGGATCTGCGTGCGGCGCAAATCCTCGATATCGACAAACTCACTGTTGGCAAGCATCGACAGTCGCTTGCCGCCCGCAACCACAAAGCCACCCGGCACGACCTGATTGCGCTGCGCGATCAGGCCGGCCAACTGCTGTGGCGTGAGGCCGATACGATGCAGCTCGGCATCATCTACCGCGATCGTCAGCTGCTCGTCGGCCTGCCCTTCGATCTCGATTCGTGACAGATAGGGCAGATCCAGCAGCTGGTCTTTCAACAGCTCGGCGGTACGTGACAGCTCGGTGATTGACGATGAGCCGGCCAGCGCCAGCACCACCACCGGCGTGTCGATGATGCGATCATCCAGCACCATCTGCCCCACGCCTTCCGGGAAGGTCAGCTCGGCTCGCGCCATCGCCTGGCGCACCCGATCCCAGGCGGCGGTGGTGTCATAGATCTTGTCCAGCAGCATGATGCGCACAATGGCAAAACCACTGCGTGCGTTGCTGGTGACATGGTTGATTTCCTCGACCTGGAGCAGCTCTTCTTCCAGCGAGCGCAATACCAGACGCTCCACCGCCTCGGCCGTGGCGCCCGGATATTGCACAGTGATCAGACCCGCACGATGGGGGAAGCTCGGGTCTTCCTGGCGCGCCATATTGAAATAGGCCGCAAGGCCGACCAGCGACATCATCACGACAACCAACGCCAGCAGGCGCTGGCGCTGCAACAGTTGCTCTATCACGGGAGTATCTCCACGCGATCACCCGGCACCAGGCGGCTCAGCCCGGCGTAGACCACCTGATCGCCCGCTTGCAGATGCTCGCCGCCGACCAGCACCTGCTCGCCTGCCAGTTGCAGCACCGCCACCGGCACCCGCTCGGCAATGCTGTCACGCACACGGAACACGGCCGGACCCTCGGATGAGCGGAATACCGCCAGCACCGGTAGCGCCAGCGCCTCGCGGTGGCCGCGATAGACGCCCACCTCAACCGCCACACCGGGCACCAGCGCCGGGTCTTCGATACTGACCACCAACGGATACAACTCACCGCGTCGTGAACCGCGCCCGATCTCGGTAACGATACCGGCCAGCGGCTCCGAGCCACGCTCCATGACCCGCCACACCGGCAGCTCATCCCCCGGCTGCAATCCGGTGCGCAAGGTCTCCGGCACCCGGACTTCGACCTCCAGGCCAAGTGCAGAGGACAACCGCACCACCGGGCGGCCGGCGGAAACAAATTCACCCGGCTCCGCCAGCACCGCCTCGACGGTACCGGCAAAGGGCGCCCGCAGCTCACCTTCACTCAACAGCTGCTCGGCTTCCGATACCGCTGCCCGCGCCGTTGCCCGGCCAGCTTCCATCGCATCGCGACGCGCCTCCAGCTGCTCGAGATCCTGCTCGGACAGCACGCCCCGCTCGCGCAACGTCACGGCGCGCTGATATTCCTGCTCGGCCTGCCGCAACTGCGCCTCGATCTCGCGCAGCCGTGCCCGTGCCGAATCCCGTGCGGGCACAAGCTGCGGATTTCGCAGAGTGGCCAGCACTTCACCGGGCGCCACCTGCTGGCCGATTTCCACCGGCCGCTCATGCAACGTGCCGGATACCTGAAACGTCAGCTCGGCCCGCTGGCGTGCCCGCACAACACCCGCAAACCGCAGTGGCGCCAACTCTTCCCCCGCCAGCACCGGAGCCGTGCGCACAACCACCGGCGCCTGCACCGACTCATCGCCATGACCGTCGCAACCCGTGAGGCTCCAACCGGCGATTGTTATCAACACCAGTCTCAGACTCAAACCCGGCCAATACCTGCCCTTCACATTGCGCATACTCGCCTACCCCCGCGCGCTCTACATCATGCTGTCATCCGGACCGACGTCCGCCAGGCGGGCTGGCGCTGCCGATGAATGCGTGACATATTGTCAGCTGTTGACAGTTTGTCAATAAGATGGCGGATTGATAGCATTCAAGGAAACAAACACGGCTTCGGTGACGACACCGGCCACCCTGATAACCTTTAGTGACCGAGGTCAGCGCATGGGCGTGCGGGCTCGACGGGAGCAGGAAAAACTGGCGCGGCGCGAGCGCATTCTCGATGCGGCCGAGCAGATATTTTTCACCAAGGGCGCAGAGCGCTCGACAATGGATGACATCGCCCGTGCGGCGCAGCTCAGCCGCGGCCTGCTGTATGTTTATTTCCGCGACAAGAGCGCCATTCTGGAAGCCGTCATGCTCAGAGCAGCCGAAGCACTGCGCTGCCGCTTTCGCACCTTGGCGGCCACCGATCTGTGCGGGCACGACCAGATTCTCGCCATGGGTGAAGCCTACTACACCTTTTCTCTTGAGCAGCCCGACTACTTCGATTTGCTCACCCGCGCCGCCAGCGATTGGCCCACTTTGCCGCCGGAAACAAGCCAGCAGATGCTGGCGACATGCTCAGGCGAGGTAATGGCCATCATGGCCGAGGCCATTCGGCGCGGCGTCAGCGATGGCAGCCTCGCCGCCAATCAGATCAGAGATCCGGTGCAAACGGCGCTTTATCTGCGCGGCGCCCTGCACGGGGTCATCATGCTCACCCGGCAACCGGATGGCCTCGGTCTGCCCGCAGGCCAGAATGCCGCCGCACTGGTGCACTACACGCTGGAAACGCTGGGCGCATCACTGCGCAGCACGCCAACCGACAACTGAGCACCTTATACTGAACTCCGACTGCCCTGGCGGCCTGACACGGAGTTCTTCAATGAGTATTTCCCCCTGGCCCGCGCTATTGAGCGAAGCACTGAGCCTTAACACGGACCATCGCGATCGTTATGTGCAGCTTGCCAGCCTCAGCGATAGCGGCGAGGCCACCTGTCGTACGCTGGTGATGCGCCGTTGGCTTCCGGATGAGACAATGCTCGTCGCCACCACGGATCTGCGCAGCCATAAAGTGCGTGGTTTGCGCCACCACCCGCAGGGCGAAATCTGCTGGTGGCTGCCGACGCGCAACGAGCAGTTCCGCTTTCGTGGCACGGTGATCCTGCAAGGGGCCGAACCCGGCTCATCGCTGCGTGAGGAAATCTGGGATGATCTGGCACCGGCCGGCAAACTGAATTTTACCGGCCCGGCACCGGGTACTGCGCTCACCACGGCGCCAGTGCCGCGCCTCGCCACGCCACCTGCCACCCCTCCGGACAACTTCGTTCTGCTGATGATGCAGCCATTGCGCGTTGATTATCTGCGCCTGGATAACATGCCGCATCAGCGCTGGCTGTATGAGTACCATCGAGGCGATGGCAGCCACCGCAGTTGGCATGCCAGAGCGATTGCGCCCTGAGCTCATGCCAGCGATTGTGCTCTGAGCCAGTGCGCGCTGCGTTAGCGCCAGCGCACTGCTCTGTAGAAAGGCCTGCCAACCATCGGCTCTCAGCGCACGATACCGCACAACAGACGAGCACCACCGCCGCCCAGCGGCTCCGGTTCATCGGCGTGATTATCGCCACCGGCGTGAACAACCAGTGCCCGGCCACGCACTTCAGCCAGGGTTTTCAACCGTGGCGCCAGCACCGGGCGCTGGGCACGCCCTCGCTCGTCCACATGGAGCACCGGCAGATCGCCCTTGTGCCCCTGCCCCAGCGGGCCATCGTGCTCGCCAGTATTATCCGGGTCGTAATGGCCACCTGCCGCCATGGCAGCACCTTCCTTACCGTCTTTTCCGCGTGGGCCACAGTCGCCGCGTTCATGAACATGAAAACCGTGCTCCCCGCCCATCTTTTCCAGCCCGGCGAGCATTGGCGTAAACACCAGCCCCTGCTCACTTTCGGTAATCATGACGCGACCTACTTCACGGCCCACGCCGCTATCGCTGACCTCATGCATCATCACCGATATTTCAGTGCGCGCAGCACCGCCGAGTGCAATCGCCCACAAAGGAAGTGCGATCACAGCGAACAGGATTCCAAGACGGGTATGCACCACACCAGCTCCAATTTCGTATCTGCAAAACATCGCGAATCCTCCCTGTTTTTTTACCAGACGCATCCGTACATCCACGCCTTCGGGGAAGTGTGATCGCTGTCCCAGCCGGTGTATAGCTGTGGCTATTTGCCATCAATCCGCCGTGTGCAATATTTCTCAACACAACACGCCTGGTGTTCAATTTTTTGTTCAGCAAAGGCAGACGCGCACCACGCCCTGTAGCAAGGCATATAATTCCTTTTACATTAATCACATAGAGAAACAGAAAGCGTGCAAATTGCACTCAAACGAAGCGCGTTAAAAGTAACAGGATAGAAAACATGGCAACATTAATACGACACAGTGGCCAAAAATAAATTTTCGACTGCCCGGTCAGAAACAGGCCACAATGCCGATTGGCGCATTTACAAATAATCATTGAAAGCCGATGGCATTACCATGATGTGGCGCAGGCCCCTCGGGAGAACGCCTTCAGAAAAACCAGGGCAAGGCTTGAAACAGCCAGAAGCATTCGGAGCAGGCGCCGCAGACCTGGTGCCTGCTCCGATGTGATCCGGGCAACATTCAGCTCAGGCTTTCCAGTGCGGCCTTGGTGAAGGGGCGAATTTCTGCCGCACGATCTGCGAGCAGCTTGGCCAGCCATTGGGGATCGACCAGCAAAGCGCGGCCCACCGCCACCAGATCAAATTCATCCGCTGCCATGCGCTCCAGCAGATTCTCCAGCCCGACCGGGTTGGCGGTAGCCCCCATGCCCTGGCTGGTACTGCCGGCGAAGACTTCATCCAGCCCGACACTTCCTACCGTGATGGCGGGCTTTCCTGTCAGCTGCCGTGTCCAACCGGCCAGATTCAGTGGTGAGCCAGCAAATTCAGGCTGCCAGAAGCGGCGCGTGCTGGCGTGAAAGATATCCACGCCAGCATCCGTCAGCGGCTGAAGCAGCCGCGCCAGTTCGTCAGGGGTGTGTGCCAGCCGCGCTTCGTAATCCTGCTGCTTCCATTGGGAAAAACGAAACACGATGGCGAAGTCTTCGCCGACAGCGGCACGCACCGCCGCGACAATCTCTGTAGCGAAGCGAGCGCGCTTCTCCAGCGAGCCGCCGTATTCATCGTCCCGCTGATTGGTGCCTTCCCACAGGAACTGGTCGATCAGATAGCCGTGAGCACCGTGGATTTCCACGCCGTCAAAGCCCACCGCTTTGGCATCCCGGGCGGCCTGCGCAAACGCCGCGATGACCTCATCAATATCATCACGGCTCATGGCCTGGCCGTTGGGTTTGCCAGGCTTGAACAGGCCCGAGGGGCTGAATCCCGGCACTGCCGGATCAGGGCCGATGCCCTCTCGGCGCACCGCGCCCACATGCCACAATTGGGGAATGATCTGTGCGCCGGCCGCGTGCACCTCTTCCACCACCTTGCGCCAGCCTGCCAGCGCTGCCTCGCCGTGTATCGCCGGCACTTTTTCATAGCCGTTTGCGGCGCAGTGGCCGACAAAAGTGCCTTCGGTGATCAGCAGGCCCACACCACCCTCGGCGCGGCGACGATAATAGCCGGCCACTTGCTCGTTCGGCACATAGCCAGGCGAGAACATGCGCGTCATGGGCGCCATCGCAACGCGGTTACGCAAGTTCAGAGACTTGCACTGGAAAGGCTGTAGCAGCGGAGCAAGAACCGGGTCAGACATCAGACAATCTCCTGGGCAATGTCGGCAAGGCCGGCTTGTGAAAGCCGGGGCTGACGGTAGGGCCAGGAGTGGGGTTTTGCAACTCGGGTACAGATGGCAGGTGCTCAGGGGGCGGCAATCAAGGCAGCCGGAACCGTGGCGCACTCATCCGTGTGCGCGTTGCAGGCGCAGCCACCAGCGCCAGCCGCACCAGGCCGCAGCGGCCAGATAAGGCGCGCCGCCAAGCACCCACATCAACAGGCCCGCCAGTTGCTGATCCTGAATGCTGCGTGCTTCGCCGTAAAACGACGTATCGGAAAAAGTCAGCAAAGCGCCCAGGAAGCCGGTCTGCATCAGCGTGAACAACAACGCCACCAGTGCATCCGGCGTGCCTCGCACGCTGCTGCGCAGCACCGCCCACCACAGCAGCCCGGCGCTGATCATGAAGCAGGCATGTTCGATCACATGCACCAGGCTGTTTTCCAGCGCCCACACATAGGCACGCGGCACATGCCACCCCCACACCACGGCGGCATGCAGCAACGCCATGGCCATGGGATACCGCACCATTGTCAGAAACGGCCTGGAGGCGCGCGCCACCTGGCGGGGCAACACCGCCAGAAACTGCGGCAGCGGGCGTGCCAGCACCGCCATCGGCGCAATCACGGTCATCATCATCATGTGCTGTGTCATGTGCATGGCGGCGCTGGTTTCCGCCATCTCGTCCAACGGGCCGAACATGGCGATGCCGGCCAACACCATCATGGCGTGAAACGTCCAACGCGCCAGCGCGGATGGCTGCACGCGGCGTGCGCCCCAGCTATACAGCAACCACAACAGTGCCCAGATGATCGCCGCCACCAGAACAGGCAGGCGCTCGCGCTCCAGCGAAAAAGGCGAGTGTGCCAGTGCCAGCATTGGCCAGCACCACAAGAGCACACCCAGCCCGTGACGCTTTACTGCGCTAACCGTCATCATCACTCCTTTTTTCCGACCCTCGCTACAGGCACGGCGGCAACATCACGACCGGCAAGCCCACTGCCAGCGTCACCAGCGCTGCCACCAGGTTGAGCATCACCGCGGTACGCACAATGAAACGCCCCGCCGAGCTCTGATCCCGCCAGCTCGGTCGTGCATCCCGCCAGGTACGGTGCGCAAGAAACAGCAACAGGCCACAGGTGAGCATGGTAAAGGCCATCAACACGAGATTTACCCACGACAGCGTGCCGCCCTCCATCTCGACCAGGTGCTCGCAGGCGATCGACAAACCGGCATAAATCATGACGAACCAGACCGCCCAGATGGCCAGGCCAAACACCAATTGCATCGGATGATACGGTGACGACATCACGCACCTCCCCAGCCCAGTGGCCACAACACAAGCGCCGCAAAACTCACCATCGTGGTGACTGCGCTATAGCCCCACCAGTACTCCACTAGCAACGGCTCGTAGGGCGCCAGCCTGCTGACATAACCACGCCGGGCACGCCACGCCTGCATCAGCGCCATCACGGTGGCCAAGGCGCAATGCAACAACGTGTACATCAGAAAAACCGTGATGACCGCATCGTGTGCGGTGTCACCGGGAACAAGAGCCGAACGCCACCAGCCGGCGATCAGCAACAGGCACTGGCCGCAACCGAGCAGCGCCAGCCACCACAGGCCCTGTTGCAGCCGCGCATCATCACCGGCACGCAGGCGAGCGATCAGCCGCCGCAGCCATAACCAGCCAAGCGGCATCAGCAGGCTGGCCGCCAGCAATAATGGCCAGTGCAAATGGCTATGCTCGGGTAGCTGCCACTGCGGCGCCACCGTCCACAGATAAAACCAGCCGAACAGCAGCGACATATAGAGCGAGCCATTCGCCAGCAAGGTCACCCCCATGCCCCACAGGCCCGGCCCGTCGAAAGTGCGTGAATGCAGTGGCGGCTCGCCTGCGGCGGTGCGGCCGTCCGGGGCGGCCGCCGGGTGAGTGCCGTTTTCCCACGCCCAGCGCAACAGCAGGCCAAGCGCCACCAGGGCGGCGGCCAGGGCGATGACATAGACCTTGGCCAGCAGCCCGATACACATGAAGGCCAGCGCCAGTGCGCTGAAGAATGGCCACCAGGAATTGCCGGGGAGATGGATGATTTCCCGAATGCGGCCGCTGACCGGATCGGTGCCCCAGGTTTCCCGGCGGCCGTGATTGATGCTGGTCAGCCCGTGCCGGCCTTCGGCAATGGTTTCCGGCAGATCCGGCTGCTCCCACAACGGGTGCCGCCCGCTCACCTTTGGCAGGCTGACGAAATTATACGGCGCCGGTGGCGTTGCCGTGGCCCACTCCAGCGTATCCGCCTGCCAGGGATTGATGCGCGCCCGCCGGCCGGCCAGGCCATGCAGCACCAGATCCAGTATCACCACGGCAATGCCGGCCGCCATCACAAAACCGCCGATGGAGGACACCAGATTCGGCCAGTTCCACCCCATACCGGCATCGTAGGTATAAACACGCCGGGGCATGCCGAGCAGGCCCGTCAGGTGCATAACGAGAAACGTCAGATTGAAACCGACGAAGGTCAGCCAGAACCCCCAGTGGGCCAGCACTTTCGAGGGCATCCGCCCGGTCAGGTGCGGCCACCAGTAATAAAGGCCGGCTACCAGCGGAAAGAACATCCCGCCCACCAGCACATAGTGCATGTGCGCCACCACGAAGTGCGTGTCATGCACTTGCCAGTTGAACGGCACCAGCGCCAGCATCACGCCGGTCAGCCCGCCGATCACGAAGATCACCAGAAAACCGATGGTCCAGAGCATCGGCACTTCAAACACCGGGCGGCCCGTCCATAATGTTGCCAGCCAGGCAAAGATCTGTATGCCGGTGGGCACTGCCACCATCATGCTGGCGACGGAAAAAAACGCCTGCGCCAATTGCGGAATACCCACGGTGAACATGTGGTGCACCCACAGGCCAAAGCTGATGAAGGCGGTGGAAATCACCGACACCACCACCCAGCGATAACCGACCATCGGCCGTCGTGCGAACACCGGCAAAATAGTGGAAATGATGCCGGCCGCCGGCAGGAAAATGATGTAGACCTCGGGGTGCCCGAACAGCCAGAACAAATGCTGCCAGAGAATCGGATCGCCGCCGCGCAATACATCATAAAACGGCAGCCCCGCAGCGCGCTCAAGCTCCAGCAGGATGCTGGCCAGAATCAATGGCGGAAAGCCGAACACAATCATCAGGCTCATCGCCAGAATGTACCAGGCAAACAGCGGCATCGTTTGCAGCGTCATGCCTTCGGTGCGGGTACGCATGATCGATACCACCAGCTCGATACCCGCAGCAACCGCCGAAATTTCTATGAAGGTAATACCGATCAGCCAGAAATCCGCGCTGAGGCCCGGCGTGTACACCGCATCGGATAACGGCGTGTACATGAACCAGCCGGTATCCGGCGCGATCCCCAGCACCACGCTGGTCATCAGGATAATGCCGCCGAACAGATAGCAGTAATAACCCAGTGCGCTCAATCGGGGGAAAGCCAGATCTCGCGCACCGATCATTTTCGGTATCACATACAGCGCCACCCCTTCGAGTATCGGCACGGCAAATAAAAACATCATCACGGTGCCGTGCATGGTGAACAGCTGGTTGTAAATATGCGGCGGTATCCAGTCCTGCCCCGGCAATGCCAGTTGCGTGCGCATCAGCATCGCCATCAAACCGCCGATGATGAAAAACACGGCGCCGGTGATCATGAAATAGCGGCCGATGGCGGTGTGATTGACCACCGTCAATACCCGCAAGCCGCCGGGATTGCCCCACACTCGCACAAGCTTGTTGTGCTGCTCGGCGGCATCAAGCAGCGGCTTGCCGCCATGTTCTCGCTCCTGGCTCAGCGGCGCCTCATGGTCAGTCATTGGGCGCCTCCGTCGAGCGCTGCAACCAGTCCGCTATATCGGCGAGTTGCCCCGGCGCCAGTTGGCCATGATCGGGCGCCGGCGTGGGTGGCGGCTGTTGTGCGTGCTGGGTGAGCCAGCCAAGAATATCCGTGCGGCGTGCACCGATGGTGGTCAGATCCGGCCCGGCACCGCCCTGACTGACACCCCGCAGCGCATGGCATTCACTACAATGCTCTCGGAATGCGCTGGCGAGTGCAGGCTCCGCCTGCCTTTCATCCGGCGCCCGCTGTTGCTGCGCCAGCCAACGCTGAAAATCCGGCTCGGTATGTGCGGTAACCGGCATGTGCATATGCGCATGGCCCAGCCCACAGAACTCGGCACACTGGGCACGGAATACGCCCGGCTCCGCAGCGCTCAGACGTAATACGTTGACCCGGCCCGGCACCATATCCATCTTGCCGCCGAGCCGGGGCACCCAGAATGAATGAATGACATCTTCGCTGCTCACATGCACATCCACCGGCCGGCCCGCCGGCAGATGCAGCTCGTTGGCGGTCGTGACTTGCGCCTCCGGATAATGCACTTGCCACCACCATTGGCGTGCGGTCACTTCGATGCGCAGCGGCGGCTCGTCGGTGGCCAGCGGCAGCATGGAATGCCCGGCCGGAATACCAAAGGCCAGCAGCACCACGCTGGCACCCAGCGGCAACAACAACCCGCCACCAATGATCAGGCGCTTTTGCAGCTGCCGCGCCCGGAGCGCCGGCAACATCGTCTCTCTCGGCCGCATGGCCCACAGCCAGAACACCGTCACCATTACCGTCACGGCCGTTGCCACAATGAACATGCCCCACCACAACAGCGCGGCAGTATGTGCCGCCGGGCCAGCCGGCTGTAATGTCGACTGCGGGCCGTCGCAGGCCGCCAGCAACAACAGCGGCGCGAATTTAAAAACAGTATTAAATGCTATGCGCACGCCCGCGCCGCCCGCTAGGCTCGGAGAATCATCCAGCAACGGAGCGCCGGCATGGCTCGACAACAGGAACCGATCATCAGCCGCATGGCGATTGCGGGGCACCCGTTGCATCCGATGCTGATTCACTTTCCCGTTGCTGCACTGATCGGTGTGCTGGGTGCGGATGCGGGCTATCTGCTGACCGAAGATGATTTCTGGGCGCGCGCCGGATTGTGGCTGGCAGGTATCGGCGCTGCGGGGGGCTGGCTCTCTGGCCTGATCGGGCTGGTCGATCTGGTTTCGGTGCGACACACCCGGCGTCTGATCACGGCCTGGTGCCACGCGCTGGTGGCGGTGATGCTGCTGTCGGTGGCGAGCTTCAATTTTTTGCTGCGTTATACCGCCGAGGATATTACCGCAGTGATCCTGCCATGGGGACTGGGGCTGTCGCTGCTCACGGCCGCGCTCACCGCCGCAGCCGGTGTGCTCGGCGGGCAACTGGTGTACGAACACGCGGTGGGCGTCAGCGCGGAGGAGTGATCCGCCCGGCCCCGCCGCGCCCGTACAGGCATCCCGGCGTTTCACCTACAGCTCCGGTTTTGCCAGCACCAGCACCACGATCGCCAGCATCAATGCCAGCATCGTCGCGCTGGCGCCGCCAGCGAGCCACCCCGGTGTGCGCTCGGCGTGCCCGGCACGCTCGGCACGCAGCATCAACAAGCCGATCGAAACATGCATTAGCACCAGTGCGCTGACCAGCACCAGCTTGAACAGCATCCAGGGTGCCAGCGTTGTCATCAGCGTGAACAGCAAGGTGCCGCTGCCCACCGCAATCAGCGCAGCGGGGGTCGCCACCCAGATGAACGCACGCCGGGCAATAACAGTGGTGCCTTCGGTGTGCCCGGTTTCCCGTGCGGCGCCAGCGGTCGTGGCACCGGTCTGGAACAGCCGATCGTTGAGCAACAGCGTCGGGACGCAGAGGATGGCTGCGCTCCAGCATAGCAGGCCGGCAATATGAAGAGTTAACAACCAGAGCATCGTAAAAACGCTCCCGCGACTTTTTCAGTTCAGCTCGTGTTCGGCTTGCGTTTTCGGCTCGCGATGACACGCAGCGCAACCATGACGTTGCGCCAGTCTGGCATGGAAGGCAGGAGGCGGAATGAAAAAGAAAGTTTAATCCACGGCAAGCGAGCGCTGACCGACGCGCAAAGCGACGGCCAGCAGGACCATCGCTCAGGCAGGCATGGTTTCGACAGTGTGCGGCGCGTAATGCTCGGTGCCAATTGCGGCCTGCACGGCAAACGCGAAACTGGTGGATACCAGCGCAGCACAATCTGCTTCGCTTTCATCGAAGGGTGCCAGCTTGCCCAGTTCCAGCACCGCCACCACGTCATCGCCCCGGCACACCGGTACGATCAGGATTGCCGCTGGCGAGAGGGTTTCGAACGCGCTGCGTATCGGTAAATAATCCCGCGGCAAGTCCGTGAACTGCACCGGCTTGCGCTGTGCCAGCGCCGGCCCGATCAGGGTTTCCTCGACATCGACGATGTGCCCGCTGCGGCCCGGCTGCCCACCCCAGGCCGCCAGCGCACGCAAACGTGTTCCCTCGACACGATAGGCCATGCCGATCAAAGCGCCGGTCTGCTCCACCAGAAATCCCAGAGTGCGCTCGAACAACACTGCCAGGCCGGGATTGCCCGCGATCAAGGCCAGATAATCCGCCTGACGCTTTTGCCGCACCAGATCGTATTCCGCCTGCTGATTCATTTCACGCAGCCGCAGGGACTCAAGATTGAGCAGCTGGTTCTGCAGATAATCACGGCGCTCGGAATGCTCCAGCATGGCACCCACCACCACCGACAAACTCCAGGGCACAAAGAAATAGAGCAAGCTGTCCAGCCACAGAAAACTGCCATTGACTGCCAGCGCAATGATGACCGCAAAAACAAATGCCAGCAGTGTGCTGATCGATACCGCCACCAGCGGCAAGCGCAGGATCGAAAACACGATTACCAGCACATAAATCGTTTCGTAAGCCGCCACTTGTGCGAAAAAATCTTCACCGAGCAGCATCGCCGCCAGCACACATCCGAGCAGCGACACAAACACGCCGCCGACCAGCAACGGCTCGACGAACGCTTCCAGATCCCGGCGCAAGGTGCCCAGCCAGAGCGTTGTCAGCACCAGCCCCACCGGCAGCACCGCTACCAGTAACCAGGTATTCAGGCCAGGCGCTTCGCTGAACAGGGCAGCTGCTCCGGAGACCACCGAATAGACCAGCAACATGCCGTAGATCGAAACGCGCAACAGCTGTGCGGCCCGCTCGCGGGCGTGCGCACGAAAGGACTGCTCCAGGCGGCCCGGCATGCGGCGGGTAAGCAATGGTCCGGCCAGCGCCTTGCGCAGAGCTTGCTCGTCGTGGTGGGCATTACGCGCCTGCTCGGTACGCTGTTCGGCTTCAAAATAAGCGCTGACACCGTCATCGGCATCTGCCGCACGGTTCATGGTGATGGAATGACTGCTCACACTTCCCCCCAGAAGATGTGTTCCGGCCCCGACCGGTGTTGTTATGGCCGCATCAATATGCGATGCAAAACTGCCCCCGCGAGCGCGGTAATCGGCAGGCGCCAGCGGCGCAAGGCAGCCACCTTCTTGCAAAAAGACAGCGCTGTAAATGGTGGCATTGTGATAGCGTCGCCGCCTGACGGGCATTGCACCGGCCAGACAGGAGAAAGAAGGCTCCAGCCGGCCCGTTCGGCCAGCGCAGCGCCAGATCAGCGCGGCGCGCCCCTGCGGAGGCGCCGCTTCGCAAGCTTACAGCTCGTTCTGGATCTTCTTGTAGCCTTGCACCAGACGCACGTTGGTCTGTGCGACGTCCTCCGAAAAGCTGGAGGCGTCCGGCGTCACCGGCTCGATCCGCGCCAGATCTTCATCGCTGTTGATATGGCTGGTGGAGGGCACGTAGAAGTTGGGCGGCACGCTACAGGCTTCCACCACCGAGTTATGCCGTACCACCGAGCCGTCGCCGACCTCGCAGTTGAACAGCACGGTATTGAAGCCGATGAACACATTGCGCCCCACCTTGCACGGGCCGTGCACGATGGAACGGTGCGCGATGGAGGTATTTTCGCCGATCTCCACCCGTGCGCCGGATTTCGAGTGGATCACAACACCGTCCTGGATATTGGAATTGTCGCCGATCACAATCGGCTCCATGCCACCTTCGGCATCCACCTCATCGGCGCGAATCACCGCATAAGGGCCAATGAATACGTTTTCTCCCACCCACACCTTGCCACACAGGATGGCAGTGGGATCGACAAACGCGGACTGCGCCACTATCGGCAGATCGCCGCTCGGGTTTTTGCGGATCATGCTGTGAGGTTCCCCTTCAGGTCAGGCTCGCACTCAGCGAGCGTCAGAAGATGACGGCACCGACGCCAGCGCAGCGCGCATGCTGTCGATGGCCGCCCGGTAATCGGGTTTGCCATAAATTGCGGAACCGGCCACAAAGGTATCTGCGCCCGCTGCGGCGATCTCGGCGATATTCTGCTCATTGACGCCGCCATCCACTTCCAGCCGGATCTGGCGACCACTGCGATCTATCATCTCGCGCACGCGGGCGACCTTTTTCAGCGTGCCTGGGATGAAGGCCTGCCCGCCAAAGCCTGGGTTGACCGACATCAACAGTACGATGTCGAGCCTGTCCATGACGTATTCGAGCACCTCGGGCGAGGTTGCCGGGTTCAGCACCAGCCCCGCAGCACAGCCGGCATCGCGAATCAGTTGCAGCGAGCGGTCCACATGCTGGCTGGCTTCCGGGTGGAAAGTGATGATGCTGGCACCGGCTTCGGCAAAGCGGGTGATCAGCTCGTCCACCGGGCTGACCATCAGGTGCACATCGATGGGCGCACGAATGCCATAATCGCGCAAGGCCTTGCAGACCATGGGCCCGATAGTGAGGTTCGGCACATAATGGTTGTCCATCACGTCGAAATGGATCACGTCAGCGCCGGCTTCAAGCACAGCGGCGGCCTCTTCGCCGAGGCGTGCGAAATCTGCGGCCAGAATCGATGGCGCTAGCCAGTATTGTTGCTTGGTCATGCCTGTATCCTCTGCCTGCCACCGCTCACGAGGTGGGGTGAGTGGGCTCGTGCTGCGC
This sequence comes from Alcanivorax quisquiliarum, assembly GCF_023051175.1. GTDB lineage: Bacteria > Pseudomonadota > Gammaproteobacteria > Pseudomonadales > Alcanivoracaceae > Isoalcanivorax > Isoalcanivorax quisquiliarum. The sequence goes on from NZ_JALKII010000003.1 coordinate 158,237, forward strand.
ATGAGCCAGAAACTGATCCAGCGCCGCCAGGCGCTGCGGAGTGCCGATATCGAACCAGTGGCCACGATGATACTCGCCACTGACCCGGCCGGCGGCCATCGCCTGTCGCAGCAGCGGCGCCAGCGGCGCGGCGCCATCCGGCAGCCCGGCGAACAACGCGGGCCGGTAAACGCCGATACCGGAAAATGTCAGCGCCCGGCCGCCCGGTGCTGGCGAGGCGCTATTGTCCTGCACTTGGCCATCCCCAGCCAAGGGCGCTTCGTTACAAAACAGCAGAAAATCGCCCTGCGGGTGATGTGACGGGTTATCCACCAGCACCAGATGCGCATCGCCGGCCAGGGATTCCGGCAGATGATGAAAGGGATAATCAGTCCAGATGTCGCCGTTGACGACTATGAAGGGTGCCTCACCCAGCAGCGGCAAGGCCCGGCGAATACCGCCAGCGGTTTCCAGCGGGGTTTCCTCGTGCGACCACTGGATACGCACGCCCAGAGCGCTGCCATCACCCAGCGCAGCCGCCAGTTGCTCGCCCAGCCAGGCGGTATTGATGACCAGCTCGGTGATGCCGGCACGGCGCAGATTGGCAATGTGGTATTCGATCAGGCTGCGGCCACCGGCCTTGAGCAACGGTTTGGGGGTGTGATCGGTCAGCGGCCGCATACGGGTGCCCAACCCGGCCGCCAGGATCATCGCCCGCATCAGCCGGCCAGCTCCGGCGCGCCGGCGGCGGCCAGCCGCGCAAGCACCCGGCGCAGCGGCGCCAGCTCCGCATGGCGAGCGGCCACGGTTTGCAGGTAACGGAAAAAGCGGGGCGCATCCGTCAGATATCTGGGCTTGCCATCGCGATGGCAGATGCGTGCGAAGATGCCGATCACTTTCAGATGCCGCTGCGCGCCCATCAGATCGCAGTCATGCAGGAACACCTGCACATCCCCCGGCACCGGCAAGCCGGCATCGCGAGCGGCAGCCCAGTACTGACGCAGCCAGCCTTCCACCCGCGCCTCGGGCCAGCTGATGAAGGCATCCTTGAACAGCGATACGGCGTCGTAACTGATCGGGCCGAGCACCGCGTCCTGGAAATCCAGCACACCCGGATCGGCCTCGCCCTGCATCAGATTGCGCGGCATGTAATCACGGTGCACGAACACCTGCGCCTGCGCCACGGCCCGCGCTATCAACACCGCCTCCAGCTCACGCAGATCATCATGCAGCGCCGGCGCCTGGGCAGCGGACAACGGCAGGCGCAGATGCTCCACCAGATGGCGCTGGATGTACCAGTCGGGGAACAACGCCAGCTCACGGCGCAACAGCGCTTCGTCATAACGCGGCAGGCCGGTGCTGTCGGCCTGCTGGATGAGAATCAACGTGGCAATGGCGCGCTGGAACGCCTGATCTGCATTCGCCTCGTTGAGCGTGTCGAGCCAGGTCTGCCGGCCCATGTCGGAGAGCAGCAAAAACCCTTGAGCGAGGTCGGCGGCAATGATCTCGGGCACCGGCACCCCGGCGCTGGCCAGCCGCTCGGCGATCTCGATAAAGGGACGAGAATCTTCACGTTCCGGCGGCGCGTCCATGGCCACCAGTGACCGCGACGGCAGCCGGAAACGAAAATAACGACGAAAGCTGGCATCAGTGGACGCCGGTACTGCTGCAGCATCAACGCCGGTTTGGGCCCTTACCCATCGGGTCAGCGCTTCGAGGCGGATATCTTCGTTACCTTTCGGCGGCTGCATTGCGTGCATTGTTCCTTTAAACTTCCGGCCTTTGGCACCGCATACGCCCCAGGGAGCCTCGCCGGAGGGCGGTGTCTCATGCAGCGCTTTTTACCTGTTCCGGACGACGAATGCCACTGCGCTCAGCCGTTAAACCACTGCTCTGCCACCTGCTGCTCATTATCGCAGCCGCTCCTGCGGGCGCGCAGGCCAGCGATCTGGGGTGGATGACGCGCGCGGAAATCGAAGCGCTGCCGCCCGCGCAGCAGGTGCCGATCCCCGCCTGGTGCTCCGGCACTTATTACAACCCCGAGCTTGCCGAACCTGATCCACGCGCCGACACCATCATCACCGCCGACCGCTCGCGGTTGGTGCCCGGCGGGCTGGCCGAGCTGCTGGGCGATGTGCGAGTGGAGCAGCCCGGCCGGTTCCTGCGGGCCGACCGCGCCGAGATGGATCAGGACACCGGCGATTTCCTGCTGGAAGGCGATGTGCGCGCCGATACCAACCTGTTCAGCGCACGGGCGGCCAGCATGCGCGGCAACACACGCCACGAGACCGCGCAGTTTCGCGACGTGGAATACGCCATGTTCGATCTGCACGTTCGTGGTGGCGCCGGCCTGATCGAACAGCAACAGCAACTGATCCATATCACCGACGGCTCCTACACCACCTGCCCGCCGGACCAGCGCGGCTGGGCGCTGACGGCCCGCCAGATCGAGCTGGATCGCGATACCGGCTGGGGCACCGCCCGCAACATGACCCTGCGCGTGCGCGATGTGCCGGTGCTGTACTTGCCGTGGATCACCTTTCCGATCGATGACCGGCGCAAGAGCGGCTTGCTGTTTCCGAGCCTGAGCACCGGCGATGATGGCGGTTTCGATGTAGCACAGCCGATCTACCTGAACATTCATCCGCAGGTGGATGCCATCGTGGCGCCGCGCTTCATCCAGAACCGGGGCAGCGGCTTCGATTCCGAATTGCGCTATCTGACCAGCTTCGGGCAAGGCTCGATCAGCTCCGGCTGGCTGTTTCAGGATCGCGAGTTCGACAATGAAGACCGCAAGATCGGCCGCTGGGCGCATCGCGGTCAGGTACGCCGCTGGACGCTGGATGCCGACGTCAACTACGTCTCCGACGACTTCTACTTCAAGGATCTGGACGCAGGCCTGGATGTGCGTTCACAGACCAACCTGCCGCGGCAGGGTGAAGCGCGCTACCGCGGCCGCACCTGGACATTCCTCAGCCGCGTCCAGGCCTGGCAGACCATTGATCCGCTGCTGCCGGATCAGAACAAACCGTACCGCCGCCTGCCGCAGCTCGCGCTCAGCGGCGATCCCACCATCGCCGGCCCGCTGCGGCTGCTATGGCTGTCCGATTTCACCCGGTTCGATCGCGAAACCGATCTGCCGCAGGACGACATCACCGGCGACCGACTGCATTTTGCCCCGGCCCTGAGCCTGCCCCTGCACCGTAGCTGGGGCTATATCGAGCCACGGGTGCGCGCCTACCACACCCGCTACAACCTGCAGGGCGTGGATACCCTGCCAGACAGCGAGCCGACACGCGATCTGACCGGCATCAGCCTGGATGCCGGGTTATTTCTGGAGCGCCCGCTGGTGCTCAATGACACCGACTGGACGCAGACGCTGGAGCCGCGCCTGTTCTACAACCGCATCGAGCACAAGAATCAGGATGACATCCCCAACTTCGATGCCGGTGAGCTGACCTTCGGCTACAACAGCCTGTTCCGCGAAAACCGCTTCACCGGCTACGACCGCATCGGCGACGAAGAAAAGCTGTCCATGGGCCTGACCTCCCGCTTTCTGGATACCACCAGCGGCCGCGAGGTGCTGCGCCTGCGTGCCGGGCAATCGCTGTATTTCAAAGACCGCCGCATCCAGCTGGACAACCGCCCGGTGGACACCCGCGAATGGTCGCCGGTGGTCGCCGATGGCACCTGGTATTTCAGCCGCTACTGGCACCTGTTCGGCGAAACCCAATGGGATCGCGAGAACAACCGCCGCGAGCAGAACAGCTTGCGGCTGGGCTACAGTGATGGCGAACGGCGGGTATTTCACGCCGGTTACCGGTATCGTGCACGCGAAGACATCAAACAGACGGAACTGGCGGCGATCTGGCCTGTCCATCGCCACTGGAGCCTGATCGGGCGCTGGCTGTTCGACATGGAAGGGGAACGCTCGCTGGAAAACCTGATCGGCGTGGAGTACCGCGACTGCTGCTGGCAGTTGCGCCTAGTCAGCATCCGAGATCTGACCGACCGCGACGGCGATGGCACCCTTGATCCAGATCAGACATTCCAGCTTCAGTTCCAGATGATCGGCCTGGGTGGCTTCGGCGGCCGGCTGGAGACGCTGCTCGAACGCAGCATTCCGGGTTACGGGAGAAATTATGCGAACACTATTCACTGACGTTGCACGCCGCCTGGGCGCGCCTGCGGTGCTGGCTCTGGCCATGCTGTTGCCGGTTGCGGCAGAAGCGCGCTTGCAGATGCTTGATCGCATCGCCGCCGTGGTCAACGACAGCGTCATAATGGAAAGCGAGCTGGATCAGCGCGTTGACGATCTGGCGCGGCAGTTCGTCGCCGAACGTCAGCAGCTGCCACCGCGCGACGTGCTGCGCCCGCAGGTGCTGGAGCGGCTGATCATGGAGCAGCTGCAACTGGACATGGCAGAGCGTGGCGGCATCCGTGTCGATGACGGCTCCTTGAACCAGGCGCTGGCCGGCATCGCCCGCCAGAACGACATGAGCCTGGACGAATTCGCCACCGCGGTGCAGGAAGATGGTTTCGAGTGGGCCGCCTTTCGCGAACAGATCCGCGCCGAAATGATCATCAGCCAACTGCACCAGCGGCAGGTGGCGCGCCGGGTGCGCATCACCGACCGCGAGGTGGATCGGTTTCTGGAATCGGAAATGGGCCGGCAATTGTTCGAATCCGAGTTTCGCCTTGGTCATATCCTGATCGGCCTGCCCGACGATGCCACCCCGGATCAGGTCGCCGCAGCCCAGCAGGAAGCCGAGCAACTGGTGCAACGCATCCGGGATGGCGCCGACTTCCGCGAAATGGCCGTGAGCTTTTCCGATGCGCCCCAGGCACTGGAAGGCGGCGACCTCGGCTGGCGCCCCGCCGCCCAGCTGCCGACCCTGTTTGCCGAAGAGGCGCTGCGCATGCAGCCCGGCCAGGTTTCCGAGCCCCTGCGCGCCGGCAACGGTTTTCACATCCTGCAATTGATCGACCGCCGTGGCGACGCCATACAAATCGTCGAACAGTACCGCGTGCGCCATATCCTGATCCGCACCAGCGCCCTGCGCACGCCCAGCCAGGCCGAGCGCCTGATCATCGAGCTCCATAACCGCATCGAGGGTGGCGAGAGTTTCGAGGCGCTGGCGCGGGAATATTCCGAAGACCCCGGCAGCGCCCGTGCGGGTGGCGATCTCGGCTGGGTGTCGCCCGGCGAGATGGTGCCCGAATTCGAGCAAACCTTTCGTGAAACCCCCGTCGGTGTGCTCTCACCTGTATTCCAGAGCGAGTTCGGCTGGCATTTCCTGCGCGTGGAAGACACCCGCAGCGCCGACATGAGCGACGAATTTCGCGTGCTGCGAGCCCGCCAGGCACTGCAACAGCGCCGTTACGAGGAAGAACTGCAACAGTGGCTGCGCGAAACCCGCGCCGAAGCCTTCGTGGACATCCGCATCTGACCGGCTACCCGGCCGCCTGGCAACGCTATGCCTGACTTAGCGCCCGGCAGCCGGGCTCCTGCCACTCGCTGCACTATCTGCTCCGGCACCACTTGCTCCGGCGCTACCTGCTCCGCTGCGCCTGATTAACATTGCTCGCTAATGCAGGTCGGTGCACCTGACGCTACGCCTTGCATCAGGCATAGCGCCCGGAAGCCTGCGATAGCACCGTGCTTTTGATATCTCACCTTCATGTTGCCGTAGCACCGTCTGCCAGCATCCCGGCGCCACCAGCTCCGACGAAACGAGGCTGTGGCGCATCCCGGCCCTGCCTGCATCCGCTACGAGGCAGCTCCCCACCACCGCTGGCCGTAGCCCTGCTCCTGCTGGCCAGCCGCGCACTGTCACAGCGCCCGACCGTGCTAAACTGGCATGGCTTTCTCTGTAAGCCCTATATCAGCCTTGTCAGCGGAGCTTTTTATGGTTGCGCCCATAGCCGTCACCAGCGGCGACCCGGCCGGTATCGGCCCGGATCTGGTGCTAACCCTGTCACAAGCGCAACCCGGCGCACCGCTTGTGGTGCTCGGCGATCACGACGTGCTCGCGGAACGCGCCAGCCAATTGAAGCTCGACGCACGCCTGCAACGCTGGCAACCCGGTGACGCACTGCCACACGATGCGCTGGCCATCTGGCACTGCCCGGCCGGCGCACCGGTACGCGCCGGCAAGCCCGACCCGGCCACCGCCGCCGGCACGCTGGCAATGCTGGATCGCGCCATCGACGGCTGCCTTGAAGGTCGTTTCGCCGGCATGGTCACCGCGCCGCTGGCGAAATCGGTGATCTGCGACGGGGCCGACCCGGCCTTCACCGGCCACACCGAATATCTGGCCGCGCGCAGCAACACCCCGCGCGTGGTAATGATGCTGGCCACCGACAACCTGCGCGTGGCACTGGCCACCACTCACTTGCCATTGCGTGCCGTTGCCGATGCCATCACCGGCCCGTCGCTGGCCGAGACGCTGCGTATTCTGGAGTACGACCTGCGCCTGCGTTTCAACCTGCCACGCCCGCGAATCATGGTGCTGGGCCTGAACCCCCATGCAGGTGAAAGCGGCCATCTGGGGCACGAAGAAATCGACATCATCCAGCCCGTGCTGGAGCAGCTGCGCGCCGAAGGGCTGCACCTGACCGGGCCACTCCCGGCGGATACCGCCTTCACGCCGCGGTATCTGGAAGCACACGACGCCGTGCTGGCGATGTACCACGATCAGGGGCTGCCCGTGCTGAAGTACGCCGGCTTTGGTCAGGCCGTGAACATCACCCTGGGCTTGCCGTTCATCCGTACCTCGGTGGATCACGGTACCGCCTTTGATCTGGCCGGCACCGGCCAGGCCGATCACGGCAGCCTGCTGGCGGCAACCCGACTGGCCATGAGCCTGGCACAGGGCTGATCCCTGCTCGCGCCGGCAGGCCAACCTTTTCTAACCTGTCGCCAACGGGTCAGCCGATCACAGCCCAGCTTGCCCGGCGACACGGCTGGCCATGGACGACAGCACTGGCCCCGCGCATTTCCACAGGCGGCGGCGCCGTGCAGCACCTCTGACAGATCATCGCAAAACCCGTTAAACTGCCCACCCAGTTCAATCAGGGATGCCTCTCATGCATCAGGCCCGCAAGCGCTTCGGCCAGAATTTCCTTACCGACACCGGCATCATCACGCAACTGGTACGCAGCATCGCGCCAGCACGCAACGATCTGATGGTGGAGATCGGCCCCGGCCAGGGCGCCCTCACCCGTCCTTTGATGGATGAGCTGGATCACCTGCATGCCGTCGAGCTTGATCGTGATCTGATCGCACTGCTACAACGCACGCTCACTGCACGCCGGCTGACCCTGCACCAGGCCGATGCCTTGCGGTTTGATTTCACCACCCTGGTGCCCGACGCACAGCAGCGCCTGCGCGTGGTGGGCAACCTGCCGTACAACATCTCCACCCCGCTGATGTTCCACCTGATCCGGCAGATCGACGTCATCCAGGATATGCACTTCATGCTGCAAAAAGAGATGGTGGAGCGCTTGGTCGCCACGCCGGGCAGCAGCGACTGGGGCCGTTTGAGCGTCATGATCCAGTACCATTGCCAGGCGGATTTTCTGTTCCTGGTGCCGCCCGAAGCATTCCGGCCAGCACCGAAAGTGGATTCCGCCATCGTCCGCCTGACACCGCACGCCACCCTGCCGCACCCGGTGGCCGACTATGCGGTATTTGCCGCGCTCGTCGGGCAAGTCTTCACCCAGCGGCGCAAGGCCATCCGAAATGGGCTAAAATCGTTCCTCAGCCCGGCGGAAATCGAAACCGCCGGCATTGATCCGGGCCTGCGCCCCGAGCAGTTGTCGCTGGCGGATTTTGCCGCCCTGGGCAATGCGGCGGCAGCCCGCATCAATGACACCAAGCCCTGACGAGCCGGCCCAACAGCCGCGCGGAGACCGCCCGATGCCAGCCCAGGACAACAACCGTTACCTGATCGACATAGAAGTGCACACCGAATTCCTGCCCGAGCAGAGCGATGCCGAAAGCAACCGCTGGGTGTTCGCGTATCACATCACACTGCGTAATGATGGCGACCAGCCCGCCCGCCTGATGACCCGCCACTGGGTGATCACCGATGGCGAGGAGCGCACCCACGAAGTCCACGGCGAGGGCGTCATCGGCGAAACCCCGTTGCTGGCACCCGGCCAGAGCTTCTCCTACACCAGCGGCGCAGTACTGGAGACATCCATCGGCAGTATGCACGGCAGCTATCAGATGCTGGCCGACGACGGCACCTGCTTCGATGCCCCAGTGCCCGCGTTCACGCTCGCACCACCCCACACCCTGCACTGAGCAGCATGAGCACCTATGTCATCGGCGATCTCCAGGGTTGCCTGTCTGCCTTCCAGTGCCTGTTGGAGAAAATCGACTTCGACCCGGCCCGGGATCAGCTACTGCTGGCCGGCGACCTGGTTGCACGAGGTGAGGATTCGCTGGGTACGCTGCGGCTGGTTTATCAGCTGCGCGACTGCACGCGTGCGGTGCTCGGCAACCATGATCTGCATTTGCTCGCGCTGGCAGCCGGCGCCGCCCCACTGCGAAAGAAAGAGCGCGATCTGACGCCCATTCTGGACGCACCAGACCGCGACGCGCTGCTGGGCTGGCTACGCCACCAGCCGCTGGCACTGCATCTGCCCCGGCACAACAGTGTGCTCACCCACGCCGGCCTGCCGCCCGGCTGGACGGTGGCGCAGACGCTGGCTCGCGCCGCGGAAGTGGAAGCCGCATTGCGCGGCCCCGATGCCGAGGATTTCTATCACGCCATGTACGGCAACAGCCCCAGCGCCTGGAGCGAGCAGCTGACCGGCACGACACGCTTGCGCGTCATCACCAACTACCTGACGCGCATGCGCTTTGTCGATGCCGAAGGCGCGCTTGATCTGGCCAGCAAAGGCGAGGCCGATGCGCCACCAGAAGGCTTCATGCCCTGGTTCCTCCACCCAGCCCGGCAAGACACTGGAATACGCGTGCTGTTCGGCCACTGGGCAGCCCTTGCAGGCAATGTGCCAGCCTCTGCTAATGTCGCGGCGCTGGACACCGGCTGTGTCTGGGGCGGGTGCCTCACCGCCTTGCGCCTGGAAGACAACCAGCGCTTGCATTGCGACTGTTCTCGCTAACGCTCCCGCCAGCCTATCACAGCGCTACCTTTTTGCCCCTGCGTTTACCGCCGGCCTGGCGGAATGCCCGCCAGAAAAAATTTTGCGCGCTCTTGCTTGCTGCAATGAATTATTTTTTTTGACTTTCACAAGCAAAAATGGCCATTCTAGAAACACACCCCATCCTGCTCGCGGCTACCCCGCGCAGGCGAACGTGATCCAAGGAAACGTATTACATGTAGAACACCGGTCTGGCCACCACCGGCGCACAGTGAGGACGCAAGGCATGAGTATTATCAGCCACTACCAAGCCCGCTATGAAGCCACCCAGCAGGAGGAGTATTCACTGGAGGAATACCTCCAGCTCTGCAAGGCAGACCCCTCCACCTACGCCACCGCCGCCGAGCGTTTGCTCATGGCAATCGGCGAACCGGAAATGATCGACACCGCCAAAGACCCACGGCTGTCACGCATCTTCTCCAACAAGATCATTCGCCGCTACCCCGCGTTCAGCGAGTTCTACGGCATGGAAGATGCCATAGAAAATATCGTCGCCTATTTCCGCCACGCCGCGCAGGGGCTGGAGGAACGCAAGCAGATCCTTTACCTGCTCGGGCCGGTGGGCGGCGGCAAATCGTCTCTCGCCGAAAAGCTCAAGTCATTGATGCAGAAGGTGCCTTTTTATGCCATCAAAGGCTCGCCGGTAAACGAATCGCCGCTTTCATTGTTTGATCCGGCAGAAGATGGCCCCATTCTCGAAGAGGAATATGGCATCCCGCTGCGCTATACCCGCTCGATCATGTCGCCCTGGGCGGTAAAACGCTTGCACGAGTACAACGGCGATATCTCCCGCTTTCGTGTCGTCAAGCTCTACCCCTCGACACTGGATCAGGTGGCCATCGCCAAGACCGAGCCGGGCGATGAAAACAACCAGGATATCTCCGCTCTGGTCGGTAAGGTGGATATCCGCAAGCTGGAAGACTTTGCCCAGAACGACCCCGATGCCTACAGCTTCTCCGGTGGCCTTTGCCGCGCCAACCAGGGGCTGCTGGAATTCGTGGAGATGTTCAAGGCGCCGATCAAAGTGCTGCACCCGCTGCTCACGGCAACACAGGAAGGCAATTACAACGGCACCGAGCATATGGGCGCAATTCCGTTCGACGGTATCGTGCTGGCCCACTCCAACGAGGCCGAGTGGCAAACATTTCGTCATAACAAAAACAACGAAGCCTTCATCGACCGGATATTTATTGTCAAAGTACCTTACTGCCTGCGCGTCAGCGAAGAAGTGCGCATCTACGAGAAGCTGCTGGCCAACAGCAGCCTGCGGGATGCACAGTGCGCCCCCGATACCCTCGACATGCTGGCGCAGTTCTCGATCCTGAGCCGCCTCAAGGAACCGGAAAATTCCAGCATCTACTCGAAGATGCGCATCTACAATGGCGACAACCTGAAAGATATCGACCCGAGATCGAAATCATTGCAGGAATACCGCGATGCGGCCGGTGTCGATGAAGGCATGACTGGCATCTCGACACGCTTTGCCTTCAAGATTCTCTCCAAGGTGTTCAACTTCGATCACAGCGAAATAGCCGCCAACCCTGTTCACCTGATCCATGTGCTTGAGCAGCAGATCGAGCAAGAGCAGTTTCCGCAAGAGCGTCAGGAGCAGTTGCGCCGCTACATCAAGGAATACCTGGTGCCGCGTTACGTGGAGTTCATCGGCAAGGAAATCCAGACAGCTTATCTGGAATCTTATTCCGAATACGGCCAGAACATCTTTGACCGCTACGTTACCTATGCCGATTTCTGGATTCAGGATCAGGAATTCAGAGATCCGGACACCGGAGAAATATTCGACCGTCAGGCGCTCAACGAAGAGCTGGAAAAAATAGAAAAGCCGGCCGGCATCTCCAACCCCAAGGATTTCCGCAACGAGGTTGTGAACTTCGTGCTACGCGCACGCGCCAACAACGAGGGCCGCAACCCGTCATGGCTGAGCTATCAGAAGCTGCGTGATGTGATCGAAAAGAAAATGTTTTCCAACACCGAAGACTTGCTGCCGGTGATTTCTTTCAACGCCAAAGGCTCGAAAGAAGACATGCAAAAGCACAACGACTTTGTACATCGCATGATGGAACGCGGCTACACCGAGAAGCAGGTGCGCCTGCTCTCGGAATGGTACCTGCGGGTGCGCAAGGCGCAGTAGTTGAGCAGGTCCGGGTGCCGAAACGGCACCAGGCATCGCACTATCCTGTCGCGGGAGGGCGATATGAGCTTCATTGTCGACCGCAGGTTAAATGGTAGGAACAAGAGCACCATCAACCGGCAGCGCTTTCTGAGACGCTACCGGGACCACATCCGTGAGGCCGTGGATAGCGCCGTCAACCAGCGCTCGATCCGTGATATGGAGCGCGGCGAGCGCATTGTCATTCCCCGCAAGGATCTCAGCGAGCCGCAATTTCAGCACGGCCCCGGTGGCAGGCGCACCATCGTCCATCCGGGCAACCGGGAGTTTCAGCGGGGTGACCGGATCGCCCGTCCGCAGGGCGGTGACGGCCAGGGCGGCCAGGCGTCCAACCAGGGCGAGGGGCTGGATGAATTTGCCTTCCAGCTGGACCCCAGGGAGTTTCTCAATTTCCTGTTCGAAGGGCTGGCACTGCCCAATCTCGTCAAGCGCCAATTGCGCGGCGAATCCAGTTACCGTGTCGTCCATGGCGGCATCACCAGCGAGGGCAACCCTTCGCGGATAAATATCGTGCGCTCCATGCGGCAGGCGTCGATGCGTCGGCGGGCGCTTGGCGCGGCCAATCGACGCCAGCTCAAGGAACTGCTGGCGGAGCAGGCGCAGCTGTTACAACAGGAGCAGTCGCCCCCTCGGCAGGCGCGGCTGGCCGAGCTGACCGAAGAAATAGCCCGGCGCCAGCGCCGCGCCGAGCGCATCCCGTTTCTGGATACTGTAGATCTGCGCTACAACCATACCGTCCGCCAGCCAGTGCCGGTCAGCCGAGCTGTGATGTTCTGCCTGATGGATGTCTCCGGCTCCATGGGCCAGAATATGAAAGAGTTGGCCAAACGTTTTTTTCTGCTGCTTTATCTGTTCCTGCAACGCAACTACAAGCAGACAGACGTGGTCTTCATCCGCCACCACACCAGCGCCAAGGAGGTCGATGAAGAAGAGTTTTTCTACTCGCGTGAAACCGGGGGCACCATCGTCTCAAGCGCCCTGAAACTGACCAGCGAGATCATTCGCGAGCGCTATCCAGAACACGAATGGAACATCTACGCTGCACAGGCCTCTGACGGCGACAACTGGAATGACGACTCACCCACCTGCGTGCGCATTCTGCGGGAGGAGCTGCTGCCGAAGATGCAGTATTTCGCCTACGTGGAAATCATGCCGCGCCGGCATCAGGCGCTCTGGGAGAGTTACAGCCTGCTACAACAGCAGCACCCGAATGCCTTTGCACTACAGCAGATTGATGGCCCGGGCGATATCTACCCCGTGTTTCGCGAGTTGTTTCGCCAGCGTATGGAGGCACCGGCATCATGAAGCAGCGCAGGCAGCCCCTGTCCACCACCTCGGAATGGAACTTCGAGCTATTGCAGCGCTACGACGAGGAAATAGCGCGCATCGCGCACGATGTTTTTCAGCTGGATACCTACCCCAACCAGATTGAAGTGATTTCCTCCGAGCAGATGATGGATGCCTACGCCTCAGTGGGGATGCCGGTGGGTTACCACCACTGGTCCTTCGGCAAGCAGTTCGTGGAAGTCGAGAACCGCTACCGGCGTGGGCAGATGGGTCTGGCCTATGAAATCGTCATCAATGCCAATCCCTGTATCGCCTACCTGATGGAAGAAAACACCATGGCCATGCAGGCGCTCGTGATTGCCCACGCCTGCTACGGCCACAACTCTTTTTTCAAAGGCAACTACCTGTTCCAGACCTGGACGGATGCCTCGGCAATCATTGATTATCTGGTTTTTGCGCGGCGCTATATCGCACAATGCGAGGAGCGCCACGGTGTCGAGCACGTCGAGCGCATGCTGGATTCCTGCCATGCATTGATGAATTATGGCGTCGATCGCTACAAGCGGCCCTATCCTGTCTCGGCCGAAACCGAGCGGCTACGCCAACAAGAGCGCGAAGACGCCCTGCAGCAGCAGGTATCTGAGTTATGGAAGACTTTCCCCGAGATGCAGCCCGATATCCGGCGGCGTGTTCCCATCGAGCGCTATCCGGCCGAGCCACAGGAAAACCTGCTTTATTTCATCGAGAAAAACGCCCCCTTGCTGGAGCCCTGGCAGCGGGAGATCGTGCGTATCGTGCGCAAGATGGCGCAGTATTTTTATCCGCAACGGCAAACCAAAGTGATGAACGAAGGGTGGGCCAGCTTCTGGCATTACACCCTGCTTCACGAGCTGTATAACGAGGGGCTGGTGACCGATGGTTTCATGTTCGAGGTTCTGCAAAGCCATTCACAGGTGATTTACCAGCCGCCCTTCGATAGCCCGTTTTATAACGGGATCAACCCTTATGCGCTGGGCTTTGCCATGTTTCGTGATATCCGCCGTATCTGCGAAGCCCCCACTGCTGAAGACCGGCACTGGTTCCCCGACATTGCCGGCAGCAACTGGCGCGAAACCCTGACCTTTGCCATGCAAAGCTTCAAGGACGAGAGTTTCATCCAGCAATTTCTTTCGCCCGCGGTGATCCGCGACATGAAACTGTTCGCCGTGCTGGATGACGATACCGATGATCACCTGGCAATCGATGCCATCCATGATGAAGCCGGCTATCGCGCCGTGCGGCAGCTGCTTTCCGAACAATACAATCTGAGCATCAGCGAGCCGAACATTCAGGTTTACCAGGCCGATGTGCGCGGCGACCGCTCCCTGACGCTACAACACATACGCCACGATCGCCGGCCTCTGGCACGGGATCAGGCTGCCGACGTCATGCGCCATCTGTACCGCCTGTGGCAATTCGACGTACACCTTGAAAGTGTGCAGGACGGCCGCGTGGTAGAGCGGCTTTCCATCCCGCCACCGGCGGCCGAAGGCAGCGCCTGATCCGGCACAACGCAATCGGGCCTTCGCTGCTCTCGCTAAGCCCACTCACCCGACAGCGTCGGCTTTTTTCGTACCGATCACTCAACCTCGGCCTCTTGCGTGAGCGGCCGGTTCTCCGGCATCAGCGCCTTGCGCACCGCCCGGTCGCCATACAGATACGCCCCCAGCGCCACCACGATCAGTGCCGCGCCGCCCAGCATCGAGATTGCCGGCGTTTCGCCATTGAGCAACATGCCCAACGCCAAGGCCAGCACCGGGGTAATCAAGGTAATCAGCGCCACCGTCGCCGCACTCAAACGCGACAGCACCAGGTAGTAGCAGAGAAAACCCAGCAGCGAGCCAAAAAAGGCCAGATAAAGCACCATCCACACGCCGCGCTGGCTCAACGGAATGGCCAACGGCTCGCCACTGCCCAGCCACAACAGCACAAAACACGGCAGGCTCAGCGCCAATGCCCCCAGCGTCTGGTTAAGCGGCGGCTCCCCCGCTGCGGCGCGCTGCACAGCAATAGCGCTGCCGCTGAACAGACACACCGCGCCAAACAGCATCAGGATCGCCGGCAAGGTGCCGCTGCCCGGCGCCAAGGCATCACTGAATATCAGCAACAGGCCCGCCACCCCGATCACACAGCCCAGCCAGTGCCAACCGCGCAGGCGCACCGAACCGGGCAGGCATTGCAGCATCAACCCGGACACCAAAGGCGCCAGCCCGAACATCACCGAGATCAGCCCGGAGGGCACCGACAACGACGCCTGATAACTCAGCGCCATGGCACCGAACACCCCCGGCACCGCTGCCAGATAACCGCGCACTGCGCGCCGGTGCCACGCCAGCCGGCCGCCGATACACCACAGCAGCAAAATACCGAACA
This sequence comes from Alcanivorax quisquiliarum, assembly GCF_023051175.1. Taxonomy (GTDB): domain Bacteria; phylum Pseudomonadota; class Gammaproteobacteria; order Pseudomonadales; family Alcanivoracaceae; genus Isoalcanivorax; species Isoalcanivorax quisquiliarum. Next base: position 173,277 of record NZ_JALKII010000003.1, read on the forward strand.
GGGTTGCGAGCAGCATGCGCAACATCAGGCTGCCGATCGGCGCGCCGGCTTCGGCGCTCCATTTCACGGCCAGGGGTGTCGTTGCCCAGACGAGCACGACGATCAGATAAGCCGGGGCGGTGGGCATGTGAAAATCCTTTACTTGGATGAATGTCCCGACCGAAAAACAAAAAAGCCGCAGGGCCTGGGACGACACTGCGGCTTTTCAACTTCAGGATAATATCACCCCGGCCGCAGTCCTCGGCGCCACGCACGGCGCATGGCCACCAGCAGGCTTGCCGGGGCGGCCTGGGTAACGGACACTGCGTGCAGTTTGCGGGTTGTCATCATCATGCGACCATGATGCGCAGAACTGGCCACAGGTGCAATAACACAATGCAGCAGTCTCAGGTTTTTCTTGTCGGCGGCGCCGTGCGTGACGATATGCTCGGGCTGCCGGTGCACGAACGTGACTGGGTGGTGGTGGGCGCCACACCGGAGCAGATGATCGAGCAGGGCTTTCGCCCAGTAGGCCGCGATTTTCCGGTGTTCCTGCATCCACAAAGCAGCGAGGAGTATGCGCTGGCGCGTACCGAGCGCAAAGCCGGCATCGGCTACCATGGCTTTACCTTCAACGCCGCGCCTGATGTAACGCTGGAGCAGGATCTCGCCCGGCGAGATCTGACCATCAACGCCATGGCGCGCAGCCATGGTGGCGAGCTGGTCGATCCGTATCGCGGCCAACAGGATCTGAAGGCCCGCGTGCTGCGCCATGTCTCCGACGCCTTTGCCGAAGACCCGCTGCGAGTGCTGCGCGTGGCACGCTTTGCCGCCCGCTTTCATTGGCTCGGCTTTACCATTGCCGCCGAAACCCTGGCGCTGATGCGGCAGCTTTCCACACCCGAAGAACTGCTCGCTTTGTCACCGGAACGTATCTGGAAAGAAACAGAAAAGGCACTGAACGAACCCGACCCGCAGGTATACTTCGAAACACTGGAAGCCTGCGGCGCACTGCCGGTCCTGTTTCCCGAGCTGGCAGCGCTGCGCGGCGTGCCGCAGCCCGCCGCCCACCACCCGGAGATCGACACGCTCACCCATCAATATCTGGCACTGAAACAAGCAGCAGTGATGGCGCTGCCGAGCGTGGCACGCTTTGCAGTGCTGGTGCATGATCTCGGCAAGGCAGACACGCCCGAAGCCGAATGGCCACGGCATATCGCGCATGAGCACCGGGGCGGCAAGCATATCAAGGCACTGTGCGAGCGCCTGCGCGTGCCCACCGAACACCGCACGCTCGGGCTGCTCACGGCCACCTGGCATACCCACTGCCATCGGGCGCTGGAGTTGCGGCCTGAAACAGTATGGAAACTGCTGCGGGCGCTGGATTACCCCCGGCGGCCGCAACGCCTGGCGCTTTTTGCGGCAGCCTGCGAGGCGGATGCACGCGGGCGGGAGAGCTTCGCCGAGCGGGAATATCCGCAGCGGCAATATTTACTGGGCGCCGCAGCGGCCAGTGACAATATCGACATGAGCGCGTTGCGCGCCCGCGGGTTGGAAGGCAAGGCACTCGGCACCGCCATCGAGCGCGCCCGCATCGAGGCAATCAGGGAGTATCAGACACAATGGCGAAAGTCGCACTGATCACAGGCGCCGCACGGCGCATCGGCGCAGAGATTGCCCGCACACTGCACCAGCATGGCTTTCGGATTTTGCTGCACTGCCGCCGCAGCACGCTGGAAGCAAACGAACTGGCCGCCGAGTTGAATCAGCAGCGCGAAGATTCCGCTCGGGTCCTGGTGGCCAATCTCAACAGCCCCCCGGCGGTACGCGAACTGGCCGCCGCTGCACAAGCGGCCTGGGGCTATGTTGATGTACTGGTCAATAATGCATCGAGCTTTTACTCCACACCGCTCGCCAACGCCACAGACGATGACTGGGACGCGCTGCTGCACAGCAACCTGCGCGCGCCCTTCCTTCTGATACAGGCGCTGGCAGACACCCTGCGGGAGCGCCATGGCGCCGTGGTGAACATGATCGACGTGTACGCCGAAAAGCCGCTACAGGAACATTCGCTTTATTGCATCGCCAAAGCTGGCCTGGCCATGCTGACACGCAGCCTGGCACGGGAGCTGGGGCCGGACGTGCGCATCAACGGCATCTCCCCCGGCGCTATCTTGTGGCCAGAAGCCGGCCAGGGAAACCAGCAGGACATTCTTGATGCCACCGCTCTGGGACGCTGCGGCACGCCGGCTGATATCGCTGGCGCCGTCGCCTGGCTCGCGCTGGATGCGCCTTACGTGACCGGCCAGATACTGGCCGTGGATGGCGGCCGCTCGCTCTCGTTTCACGGCGGCTGAACGCGGCCGGAGACCAGGCATCCAGAGACACTACAAGAGCTGCGCCCTGCGGAATAGCAGCCTTGGAGGGCAACGTGCGGCGCTGTAAAAAGCACCGTAGATCCTGCCTGGCGTTGCAGAGCCATTCTATTCCGGCAAGCCTCAGCGGCGGCCGGACACCCGAAAATACGCCGTGCCACATCTCGGCCTGCGGCACCCTTTGAAGGGCCGCTCAGCGGCTGGTTTGATTTTTCTGTTATCGCCCTGGTTGTGGCAGGCATGACTCCCACACACCGCAGACAGCGCCGATTTCCGTCTTATAAGCGCCCGCCATCTGTGGTACAACCGTACACCCAATGACAAGACACCCGGCCCGGACCTGGCGCAAGGGTTGCGGCCTGGCGCCGCTGCCGTTCACCTGAATGGATACAGGATCATCTTTTATGAACGCTACAACATCTGCCTTACGCCTCGCCCCCCTGGCACTGTGCCTGGCCCTTACCGCCTGCGGCGGTAGCAGTGGCTCCGACCGCGGCAATCTCGGCACCCTTGATCCACTGCCATTGACTCTGGACTCTTATGCTCCGCTCGCGGCGCATATGGCACTATTTGTTGGACCAGCGGTGCCTGAACGCTATCACATGCTGCTGTCGTCCCATCTGGATGACATCATCAATGACTGTAACGCCCAACGGATTATCGACGGCGACACCACCCGCATTGACATCGACGATTGCAGCCACTCAGAGAATCTGGGCTCAAATCATCGCACTCGACAAAGCTACGTTAAACTTGAATACCAGGCCGATGTCGATGCCAATCCAGGCAGTGATACTTGGCTTGTTAATATTCAACATCTGGAAGATTTTGCCAGTCTGATCTCCCCTCCCATTCGCGACAGTGTCTTCACCAAGGCCGAGGGAACGCTCACGCTTACCGTGACGCCGGACTCAATTACAGTCACCGACACCGAGAGCCTCTACACCCGCAGCGAAGATCGCATTCTGACTGAAACAGAGCTATTAAGCCGGACACTACATTTGTTTCAGTTGGAGGGCTTCAGTGTCACGGTGCAGGATGACGGCAGCGAGCGAACCATTGATCAGCACGGGCGCCTGATTGTCGACGTCGGCGGAATACTCGGCTACGTGGATATAGATACCGTATCTTCATTGGTCTGGCCGGTACAAAGTGATTGCCCCACTATGGGCGAGATTGCTTTAACGGGGCGTGACGATGAGAAAATGAACCTTTCATTCGACAACAATCAAGTTACCGTCACGATCAGCAACGATGGCGGCGCAAATGGGGAACTGTTTGATTGTAACGACTTCCTCGGCTGGGTCGAGAGTGCCTTCGACAAATGAAAAAACCACCGGGGTGCGGCCGCACCCCGCTGCTTTCAAGCGCCTTCCAACTACTCTCAAGCGACCTGCCTGCTCTCTTCCTTCACCGTCACAAATTCATAATCGGTACTGCATACGGTGCGTGTTTCCAGCCAGTAGCGCCATGTCGCGCCGGGCCACAGCGCAAAGTTGCGGCCATCCGCTTGCTGATACCAGCTGGTGCAGCCTGACGTCCATGTCGTGCCTTGCAAGCGCTTTTGCACCTCCTCGCTGAACCTGCGCAGAGCGCTTTCTTTTACATCAAGATAATCTGCGCCCTCTGCCTTGAGCAGCTTCATGCATTGCACGATGTAATTCACCTGGCATTCGATCATGAACAGGATCGAGTTATGCCCCAGCCCGCTGTTCGGCCCCACCAGCATGTAAAGGTTCGGGTAACCGCTGACCGTCATCCCGTAGTAAGCTTCCGAGGCGTGCGCCCAGTCCTTGCGCAAGTCACGCCCGCCCAGCCCGATGACGGGAAACTCTTTCATGTAGATACGCGGGTCGACCACAAAGCCGGTGCCGAGAATAATGCAGTCGGCAGGATGCTCGACGCCGTCATCGGTGATCACGCTATGAGCGCGCACCTCGCGAATGCCGGCAGTCACCAGCGACACATTGTCGCGGTTGAACATCGGATACCACTTGTTGGAAATCAACACACGCTTGCAACCGAAGGCATAATCCGGCGTCAGCTGCCGTGCCAGTGCCTTGTCCTTGACTTGAAAATGGATAAACGCCTTGCACAGTGCTTCCAGCACCCGCGCCGCTCGCGGGCTGGATGCCGGCATGACACGCGCCTCGTTGCTCCAGTAAAGGCGTGCGCGGTGCAATTTACGCAGCGCAGGAAAGCGCCGGAACAAGGCGCGCTGCAAAGCGGGATAGCCGCGCTCATCACGAGGAATGACCCAGGCTGCCGAGCGCTGAAACACCGCCAGAGATTTCACTTGCGGTGCGATTTCCGGGCAATACTGAATGGCGCTGCCACCGGTGCCGATGGAGACAACACGCTTGCCGGCAAGATCATACTCGTGATCCCACTCGGCCGAGTGCATCACCTTGCCCTTGAACTTGCCCAGCCCCTTGATGGCCGGCTTGTTCGGCACATGCAGCGGGCCGGAGGCCAGGATCACATGCCGGCAGTGCACCGTCAGGCCGCTACTACTGCGCACCGTCCACAGTGCAGTGGCCTCATCAAAGCGCGCCTGATTCACCTCCTGATGAAAGCGAATAAAAGGTCGCAGCTGATAACGCTCGGCCACATCAAGAATATAGCCCTCGATTTCCTGCTGCGACGCATAACGCCGCGACCAATCAGCCTTGCCGGCAAAAGAAAACGAATAGAGATGCGACTGCACATCACAGGCAGCGCCGGGGTAGCTGTTGTAATGCCAGGTGCCTCCCACATCACCTGCTTTTTCGAGAATCACGAAATCTTCGTTACCGGATTCGTGCAATCGGATCGCGGCGCAGAGGCCGCCAAAGCCGGCACCGATAATTGCGGTATCCACATGAAGCGCTTGCGCGGGGACAGACGCCTTGCTGGTCATGTTTTTTCTCCTCAGGCAGCGCTCTGCGGCTCAAGATCATTGCCGCTCAAATTATTCATAAGCGTTTCGGCCTGTGCCAGAAACTCCCGGTTATCATGCTGCCAGGGATGAAATCCTGGCCGGAAAAAACTGAACCAGTCAGGCAATGCGCGCCGCAGCACTCCAGGGCGGCCGGCCACCAGATTGCCCACTGACCACCAGCCGCGCAGATCAAACAGGCCACCGGAGCGAGCAATCATCACGATATAAAACGGCACGAACAGGCTCCAGAACAGCATGTTCGCCAACACGAAGGCCACCACACGCAGCCCATAGGCACGCACATCACTCTCGACGACACTTTCGAACGCATCAAAGCAGACCGCCTTGTGCTCGGTTTCCTCAATTGCGTGCCACCGCCAGAGTGCGGCAAAGTGCGGTTCGACATCCTTCAGCAGCACTTCATTGCGCAGCAGCACATCCCCAAGCACCGCGGTCAGATGCTCCAGCGCCACGGTGGCCGCCAACTGTATCGGCCGCGGCAAGCGCGCCACATTGGCGAGCAGCCGCTCCACCGCTCGCTCCAGCGCATCCACCGGCAACCCGGCCTCTTGCAGCGCCTGGTTGTATTGTTCGTGCTCGCGGGTATGGAAGGCTTCCTGGCCAATAAAGGCTGACACCTGCGTCTTCAGCTTTACATCGGTTATTTCGTTGCGGTAATTACGCACGCTCTGAATGAAAAAGCGTTCGCCGGCGGGAAAAAAAAGCGACAACGTATTGAAGAATTGCGTGACATGCAGGCCCGCCGGATGCCATGTCAGCGCTTCGCCCCTGGGCAGGGCGAAGCGCAAATTGCGCCGCACAGGTTCTATCTGAATGGACATCGCCAAACCTCTCACCAAATAAACAAGTCAGAGAGAGATTAGGCGCGAAAGGCGATACCGAGAACCGTTACATCGGACAATGTAACGCTTTGTTGATCTGGATCAACGATCCCCGCCCGCCGGCCAGCGAAACGGCACCTGCCACAGGCCTTGCGCGGAGAAATCCGTTCGGCTCAGCAGCTCTCGATAGGTTTCGCCGAGCACCGGATGGCGCTCCTGGGGCACCAGATCCGCCAGCGGCTGCAACACGAACGCATGCTTGAGGATCTCGTCGCGGGGCAGCACCATGCCATCCACCTCGCCGGTCAGTTCACCGTAGGTCAGGATGTCGATATCCAGCGTGCGGCTGGCGTATTTCTTGTCACCACGCACACGGCCGTGCTCGGCCTCGATATCGTGCAACAGATCCGCCAGCACACCCGGCGGCAATGCGGTTTCGATGCGCGCCACCAGATTCAGAAATGGCGCGCCATCAAAACCCACCGCAACACTTTCGTACACCGGGCTGAGCTGCACTTGCCCGAACTGATCCGCCAGCCGATCCAGGCCAGAGCGGATGTTGTGCTCCCGATCGATATTGGAACCCAGGCTCAGGAACACCGGGGTGGCCGTTGCCCCCATCAGGAACGCTCGCCCCGTTCGATGATCACGCCCACATCCCGCGAGCCGCGCAGTGCACCAGGCTTGGACAGCTGCAAGCGCACCCAGCGCACGCCGAACTCTTCCAGCACGATAGCGGCCGCTTTTTCCGCCAGCGTCTCCACCAGCTGAAATTCCGACGCCTGAATGAAGGCAATCAGGCGCTTGCCCACGGCCTTGTAGTTGAGCGTATCGTCGATGCTGTCTGTCGCTGCGGCGCGACGAATGTCGGTGGCCATCTCCAGATCAAGGCTGACGGTCTGCCGAATGCGCCGCTCCCAATCGAAGATACCGATAACGGTATCCACTTTCAGGTCGCGGATATAGACGATATCCATTTTCAATCCCTATGCGATCATGCGAACCTTGCACGCCAGACCAGCCTGGCGATACGGAACGGAGGATTATAGCCGGTGGACCTCATCACATTACAGGATGCGCGTTGGCTGATTCCGCCGCTATGCCTCGCCGCCTACTTGCTCGGCTCCATCTCCAGCGCCATTTTGATCTGCCGCCTGTTCGGTTATCCCGACCCGCGCACCCAGGGCTCCAGTAACCCCGGCGCCACCAATGTCATGCGCATTGCCGGCAAACCGGCAGCCGCGCTCACGCTGGCCGGCGATGTGCTCAAGGGCGTGGTGCCCGTGCTGATCGCCTGGCAGCTGGGGCTCTCCGCCACGGCAACTGCGCTGATCGGTTGCTTCGCTTTTCTCGGCCACCTGCTGCCGGTGTTTTTTCAGTTTCGCGGTGGCAAGGGTGTTGCCACGGCATTCGGGCTGCTATTTGCCCTTTATTGGCCGATCGGCATCATGACAGGGATTACCTGGCTGGTGGTGTTCGGTATCGGGCGAATTTCCTCGCTGGCCTCGATCATCGCCTTCCTGGTGATGCCGGTCACCGTGTGGTACTGGCTGCCCGGCGCGTTCTGGCCAATGCTGCTGCTGACGCTGGTGCTGCTGGCACGGCATCACAGCAATATCCGCAAGCTGATAAAGGGAGAGGAGCTGGGCTTTCGCAAATCGCGACGCTGAGCTCAGACGGGCGCAAGCTCAGTGAGCGGCCAGCGCGCCCTCACCGCGATTTCCAACCCCTGCTGGTGCTCTCCGGCAGCCAGCCGCAGGGCACCGGCAAAGGCGATCATGGCGCCATTATCCGTGCACAGTTCCTGGCGCGGGTAACACACCTGCACCGGCTGCTGCTTGCGGGTTGCCTGCCCCAGCGCCTCGGTGAGCCGAGCGCGCAAGCGGCGGTTGGCACTGACCCCGCCCGCCATCACCAGTGTCCGATGGCCTGTCTGCTGCATTGCCCGCCGGCACTTGATCACCAGCGTTTCCACCACCGCCTCTTCGAAGGCACGGGCGATATCGGCCCGATCCTGCTCGCTCAGCCCGTCCCGCCCACCACATTCGGCGATGGTATTGAGGCAGTAGGTTTTCAGGCCGGAGAAACTGAAATCCAGCCCCGGCCGATCCGTCATCGGGCGCGGAAAGGTAAACCGCTGCGGATCGCCCTGTTCGGCCAACGCGCTGATCCGGGGGCCACCGGGATAACCCAGCCCCATCATTTTCGCCGCCTTGTCGAAGGCTTCGCCGGCAGCATCATCCAGTGATTCACCCAGAATGCGGTAATCACCCAGCGCCTGCGCCTCCAGCAGCAACGTGTGCCCGCCGCTGACCAGCAGCGCCACAAATGGAAACGCCGGTGGCTCGTCTTCCAGTAACGGCGCCAACAAGTGCCCTTCCATATGATGCACCGCCAGCGCCGGTATGCCCCAGCCGAACGCCAGCGCACGCGCCGCTGACGCCCCGACCAGCAATGCTCCCGCCAGCCCCGGCCCAGCGGTGTAGGCAATGCCATCAATCTCCGCCACCGTGCAACCGGCCTCATCCAGCACCTGCTGCACCAGCGGCAGCAGCCGCTGCACATGATCACGGCTGGCCAGCTCCGGCACTACACCGCCATGCCTGGCGTGCATCGCCACCTGGCTATACAGTGCATCGGCCAGCAGGCCGCGCTCGGTGTCGTACAGGGCGACACCCGTTTCATCACAGCTCGTTTCAATACCCAATACGCGCATCAGAGCCTCCGGTTGGGAGCGGATGATAGACCCCGGCCCCCGGCTGAGCCAGTACCCGGGCCGATATCCGGGCTCACGCCCAGCTTTGCAAATGGCCGTGGCTCCGGTAGAATGCCGCGCTCTCCGTGTCCGCCGTGTCTGCACGGACAACAGACCCGCGTCCGGGGCGCGCCCCACGGGGGCCGGCCCGAACAACTTATTGAAGGTAGATTGCATGCCGCAAGTACGTGTAAAAGAAGGTGAACCGTTTGACGTGGCGCTGCGTCGTTTCAAGCGCTCCTGCGAAAAGGCCGGTGTTCTGGCCGAAGTACGTCGCCGTGAGTACTACGAAAAGCCGACTCAAGAGCGCAAACGCAAGCGCGCCGCAGCCGTCAAGCGTCACCTGAAGAAAGTGTCGCGCGAGCAACTGCACCGCAAGCGCCTGTACTGATCCGAGCGGCCCGCCCGGCCCTTCGGACTTCCCCCAGGGAGCCCCGATGAGCGATCTCAAGGCCCAGCTTACCAGTGCCATGAAAGAGGCCATGCGCGCCAAAGACAGCGCGCGCCTGGCGGTGATTCGCATGGCACTTGCGGCGATCAAGCAGGTCGAGATAGACGAGCGCATCGAGGTTGATGATACGCGAGCGCTGGCGATTCTTGACAAGCAGGTCAAGCAACGCCTGGATTCCGCCCGGCAGTATCTTGACGCCGGCCGGCAAGAGCTGGCGGATATCGAGCAAGCCGAGATCGAGGTGCTCCGGGAGTTCTTGCCAGCGCCACTCTCGCAAGCCGAGATCGACACCCTGATCGAACAGGCCATCGCCGATTCCGGCGCCGCCGGCATGCAGGATATGGGCAAAGTCATGGCGCTCCTCAAGCCAGCCATGCAAGGCCGCGCCGATATGGCTGCCGTGAGCGGCCGCCTCAAGGCCCGCCTGACCGCCTGACCGCCTGAACCACCCTTAGCCAGCCCGCTTGCCGCCCGGCTGGGCGCGGCGGCGCCGTGCCGCTACACTTTCGCCTGAACACCCGCCCGCCCCGTGGCTAGACGAGAACCCATGGCACGCATACCGGACGCCTTCATACAGGATCTGTTGGCTCGCACCGATCTGGTAGAGCTGGTGGATAGCCGTGTGCCACTGAAAAAGACCGGCCGCAATTACAGCGCCTGCTGCCCGTTCCACAACGAGAAGACGCCCTCCTTCACCGTCGCCCCCGACAAGCAGTTTTATTACTGCTTCGGCTGCGGCGCCAAAGGCAACGCGGTCGGCTTCCTGATGGAATACGAGCACCTGAGCTTTCCCGAAGCGGTGAAACAACTGGCCGACAAAGCCGGCGTGGAAGTGCCACGGGAACGGCCCGAAACCGCGGAAGACCACGCCCGGCGCGATCACCTGCAAACCCTTTATGATCTGCTGGCACGCGCCGACCGGTTCTATCGCCAGCAACTCAAACAAGCGCCAGAGCGGCAGCCGGCCGTAGCCTACCTCAAGCAACGCGGCCTCAGCGGCGAAGTTGCCGCACACTTTGGCCTGGGCTTCGCGCCACCCGGATTCGATAACCTGACCAGCAACCTGTCGCTGGACAATCGCGGGCTGGAGCAAGCCCTGGAAGCCGGCCTGCTAGTGCGCCGGGAGGACACCGGCCGCACCTACGACAAGTTCCGCGACCGCATCATGTTCCCGATCCGCGACACCCGAGGGCGCACCATCGGCTTCGGCGGCCGCTTGTTAGGCGACGGCAAACCGAAGTATCTCAACTCGCCCGAAACACCGGTGTTCCACAAGGGCCGCGAACTCTACGGCCTGTGGGAGTGGCGGCAAAGCCGCGACAAATCCGAGCAGCTGTTCGTGGTCGAAGGCTACATGGATGTCATCGCCATGGCCCAGCACGGCCTGCCCAACGTAGTCGCCACCCTGGGCACCGCGACCACCGAAGAACACACGCAAAAGCTGTTCCGACAGGTGGATGAAGTGGTGTTCTGTTTCGACGGCGATGACGCCGGCCGCCGCGCCGCCTGGCGCGCCCTGGAATCGGCCTTGCCAGTGCTGGAAGACAATAAACAGGTACGCTTTCTTTTCCTGCCGGAAGGCGACGACCCGGACAGCCTGATCCGTCGTGAAGGGCGTGAAAGCCTGCTCGCCCGAGCGGCTGACGCACCCACCTTGTCGGCTTTTCTGTTCAGCCATCTGGCCGAGGGCCTGGATACCAACACCGTTGACGGCCGCGCCCGCCTGGCGCGCCTGGCACTGCCCTACATCCAGCGCACACAAGGCGATTTCTACCGCAGCCTGCTCCGCAAGGACCTGGCGGCCCGCACACGGCTGGATGAAGACGAACTCGCCCAGCTCACTCAGGCGCCTCCACCCCGCCCGGCCGCCGAGCCGCCGCCCTGGGACTCCCCACCCGCGCCGCCATCGGGACTGGATGAGCCGGCCTACGAAACACGGCCACCCGCACCACCACAACGCAAGCGCGGCTCGACCGAGCGCGGCAGCACACTGGCGCTGGCAGAACGCCTGACCTGCACCCTGCTGAACAAGCCCGGCTTGCTACAGGAATACCCGCTACCAGCGGAAATCGAAGAACTGGAACTGCCCGGCCTTGATCTGCTGCTGCAAACCGCGAGCCTGCTGCGCGACCAGCCGGATCTGCCCGCGCCCGCGCTGCTCGGCACCCTCATGGCGCTGGAGCAAGGCGACACCCTGGCACGCCTGCTGCGAGAAACCCTGCGCCCTGCCATGGACGACGCCACTGCCCAGCGCTACTGGCGCGACGCCCTGAAAACATTGGAAGTGATGCAGCTGGAACGTGCGCTGGCACGCGAACAAGCCAGCACCCGGCCCGATATCCGCCGGCTCGCCTCCTTGAGCACCGCACTCAGTGAAGCCCGCCTGAGCCTGGCAGCACCCCTTGATACCGGCAGCGCGCCCAGCTGACTGCCGGCCGGCCCCGATGCTGGCTTGCAATACGCCAGCATCGGCCCCATATCCGGACTGACGGAGCTCTGTTCAACACCGTTGCCGTCGGGCTGCTACGCGCCCTGACGAACGCACTCGGCAGCCTCCGAGTAGGAAAGGTACGGCGCATCCAGTATAATCCGCCGCTTGGCAAACCGCTTCATCAACCACGGGCCGCAACATGACTTCGCAGAAAGAGCAGCAGCAGTCACAGCTAAAACAGCTGATCGCTCTGGGCAAGGACCAGGGCTACCTGACCTATGCCGAAGTGAATGACCACCTGCCGGATTCAATCACTGACACCGATCAGGTTGAAGATATCATCCAGATGATCAACGACATGGGCATTCCCGTTGTGGAAAAAGCCGCTGACGCTGATCAGATAATGATGGACGAGAATGCCGACAGCACCGACGAAGTGGCCGCTGAAGAAGCTGCCGCCGTGCTCGCATCGGTAGAATCCGAGCCCGGCCGCACCACTGACCCTGTGCGCATGTACATGCGCGAGATGGGCACCGTCGAACTACTGACTCGCGAAGGCGAAATCGAAATCGCCAAACGCATCGAGGAAGGCATTCGCGAAGTGCTGCACGCAGTGGCCTTCTGGCCCGGTGCCGTCGAAATGGTGATCGCGGAATTCGACAAGATCACCACCGAAGAACGCCGCATTTCCGACTTGATCGCCGGGTACCTTGACCCCAACGACGACGGCGCAGCTGCGCCCGCCGCCCCTGCTGACGCCCAGTTTGCGGCGCGCAAGGAAGACAAGGCCAAGGGCAAGGATGACGACGACGAGGAAGAAGACGACAGCGACGACGACAGCGACGAGGACGATGGCAGCATCGATCCGGTGCTGGCCGCCGAGCGCTTCAACGACCTGCGCAGCCGCTGGGAGAAAGTACAACGCTCCCTGAAGCGCAACGGCCGCGACCACCCCTCTACCGCCAAGCACCTGGAACACATGGCAGAAATGCTCACCATGTTCAAACTGGTGCCGCGCGTTTATGACGAACTGCTGCGCCGGGTGCGCGACACCCTGGATTCGATCCGCCGCCACGAGCGGGAGATCATGGCGCTGGCCATCCGCCGCGGCACCATGGAACGCAAGGATTTCATCAAGTCGTTCCCCGGCAACGAAACGAACCAGGAGTGGGTGAATACCGTCGCCCGCAACAAGAAGTTCAAGCTTAACCAGGATCGCTTCGGTGCGGTCATGGACGATATTCAGCGAGCGCAAAAGCGCATCATGCAAGTCGAAGAAAGCGTTGGCTTGCCGGTCGCTGAAATCAAGGAAATCAACCGCCGCGTTTCCATCGGTGAAGCCAAGGCACGGCGTGCGAAAAAGGAAATGGTCGAGGCCAACCTGCGGCTGGTTATTTCCATCGCGAAAAAATACACCAACCGCGGCCTGCAGTTCCTCGATCTGATTCAGGAAGGCAACATCGGCCTGATGAAAGCTGTGGACAAGTTCGAATACCGCCGTGGCTACAAGTTCTCCACCTACGCCACCTGGTGGATCCGGCAGGCCATCACCCGCTCCATCGCAGACCAGGCACGCACCATTCGTATCCCGGTGCACATGATCGAGACGATCAACAAGATCAACCGGGTACAACGCCAGATGCTGCAAGAGATGGGCCGCGAGCCGACCCCGGAAGAGCTGGGCGTACGCCTGGAAATGCCGGAGGACAAAGTACGCAAGGTGCTGAAGATCGCCAAGGAACCGATTTCCATGGAGACGCCAATCGGCGACGACGAGGATTCGAGCCTGGGCGATTTCATCGAGGATGCCAACATCGAATCGCCCGTGGATTCCGCCACCATGCTAGGGCTGGAAGAAGCGACACGAGAAGTGCTGGCCAACCTCACCGCCCGCGAAGCCAAAGTGCTGCGCATGCGTTTCGGCATCGACATGAACACCGACCACACCCTTGAGGAAGTGGGTAAGCAGTTTGATGTCACCCGCGAACGTATCCGTCAGATCGAAGCCAAGGCACTGCGCAAGCTGCGGCATCCGTCGCGCAGCGAACACCTGCGCAGCTTCCTCGACGGCGAATCCTGACAGGGGTTGCAAAAGCACGAAAGCCGCTGAATAATTCAGCGGCTTTCGTTTTAAAGCGGCCACCTAGAGCCGCACTCAACAAGCTTCAAGTTCCTTTTTTTATCCGGGCCTATAGCTCAGTTGGTTAGAGCAGGGGACTCATAATCCCTTGGTCCCTGGTTCGAGTCCAGGTGGGCCCACCATCAATCAGCATCTCGCAAAAACAGCTTCGCTATCGCCGACGGCTTTCGCGGCATCGGCGAACGCTGCCTCCGGCTCACCGTCCATCCGAGGCGTGAACCACCCAGCGGAGTACATTCGTACTCCTTAAAATGAAAAAAAGCGTATGAAATTCTGCTTTCGACTATTGCCTTTCATGATTGCCCGGCTATGATGTCATTTAGATATCACGCAAAGAAGGGTATCTGGAAAAGCAAGAAAGCAAGTTTGAAAACGGGAACGCTCTCGGAAGGTGGGATAAACAAACAAAGCCAGAATATACACGCGGGTAACAACAAGCGACTCTGGTCACAATATTATAATGCACCGCCGTACAACATTTGTGAGCGCTTTCACTAAGTGACACGAAACAACATTTTTTACGGATTAATTTTCAGATTAACGGTATCTTGGCTAAAACATACTTGTTATAACCAAGATCACGTTGAATCGATCCGCCGGGGAAAAGGGACACTGGCAGTGTGCAGCCTTATGCCACTGCCGGGTCTGATCATCGCAACACGACTGATTGAAGAAATATGGTTATCGTTCTGGATCGCCTCACCATCAAGCAATTACAGGAAGTAGTCGCTGACGCCGAGGTATTGCTGCGCAAACGCCGTGAGCAGCAAGCTCTGGCCGAGCAAGAAGCTCTCAATCCTGCGCCGGCGCTCACTCCGCACCGCGCACCCTCGATTCATTATCGTCATCGCCCCTCGGCAAGCGAGTGATTTGCTCTTATCCTGTGCGCTACTGAAGCAATACCGTTATCAGGAGCAGCTCATGGATAACTTTACGCGTCACACCGACGATTTCGCGACTTGCGGCCAGATTACACCGGACGATATTCCCGCACTGGCAGCGCAAGGCTTTCGCACGCTGATCAATAACCGCCCTGACCTGGAAGGCGGCCCGGCGCAGCCCACCAGTGCTGCGCTGGCAGAAGCAGCTGCGGCGCATGGCCTGGCCTATATTCATATCCCCGTGATCAGTGGCCAGCCGCCCAGCGCCGAGCAGGCGGCGACCATGCGCCGGGCCATCGACAGCGCGGAAGCGCCAGTGCTCGCCTTCTGCCGTTCGGGCGCACGCTCGACCAATCTGTGGAATAGCGCGCTGGCGCGCTGACGCAACACACCATTGCTCACGCCTGACGAGGCCGCCCCGCCGTTGGCGGTGCGCAGCCGCGTCGGCATCTGGCGTTTTCTCGCGGCTTTCACGCTGAGAGGCTGAGAGGCTGAGAGCGAGACGTGGAGAGTGTGATGCGGAGATGTGAGGCGGAGATATGAGGCGGAGAGTGACGCAGGGAGTGACAGCCGTCACCCGAGCCCCTACGCTATACGTATGGACAGTACTGCCGCCTTGCCGCAGCCTGCGCCGCTCACCGATCCGCTTTATTATCTGCGCAATTTCCAGGCCGCGCTGGGCTGGATTCGCCAGCGTTACGACGATCTCCTGAGCGACGAGGCCCGTGCCTTTATCGACTCGTTCCTGAGCCTGCCCGGCCATGCTCAGGCGCTGCTGGTGCGCATGATAATGCGCAAGGGCACGCTGTTTCGCGCCAGCCGGCTGCGTTACCCCGAGATCGGTGAAACCGGCCAGGCCATGGCTCCCTTGATCGCGCTGGGCTGGGTTACCGAGAACCCGCCGATGACGCTGGCCGAGCTGTTCGAGCAACTCACACAGCCGGAGCTGCGAAAGGTGTTCGGCTCCCGGCTGCCGGCCGGGCGCAAGGCAACCCAGCAAGCCGCGCTGGAGGCCGAGGCCGGCGGCCCACGCCCGTTTTCCCAATGGGCGCCGAACTTGCCGGAAGCATTATTCGCCCTGGAAGTGAAACCGCTGTGCGATCGCCTGCGGCTGATGTTCTTCGGCAATCTGCGGCAGAGCTGGTCGGAGTTTGTGCTTGCCGAGCTCGGCGTGTTTCGCTACGAGCAGGTGGCCATCAGTCGCCGCTCCCGGGCCTTCAGCTCGCCGGCGGATATCGAGCTGGCGCTGCAATTGCACGCTTGCCGCCTTCAACTTGAACAAGGGTTGCCCGCAAGCGATCTATTGCCTCTCTTGCCATCGGGCGAAGCGGGCACCAGCTGGCTGCAATTACGGCGCCAGCGCCTGTTGTTTCACATCGGGCAGCAGGCTGAAAAGGAGAGCGATCTGACCACGGCAGCGTCGGCATATCGCCAATGCCAGTGGCCCGGCGCCCGTGCTCGATATGTCCGCGTGCTTGAGGTGAGCGGTCGGCAAGCCGCTGCGCTGGCATTGCTTCAGCAGGCGCTGGCGGCGCCGGAGAGCGAGGCGGAAACCCAGCAGCTGCAACGCATGAGGCCGCGCCTGCAACGTTATTTGGGCCTGCCTGTGCAGCGCGCTGCGGCGCCGCAGGCACCGCAGCAACTGGTACTGAACCTGCCGCGCCCGGCGACACCACAAAGCGTGGAACTGCTAGTGCGGGATCACCTGCACTCGGAAGCCACCCCTGTTCATTATGTGGAGAACTTGCTGATCACCGGGCTGTTCGGTCTGCTGTGCTGGGAAGCGCTGTTCGCACCATTGCCGGGTGCTTTCTTTCATCCGTTTCACCAGGGCCCGGCGGATTTGCTGCAACCGGATTTCGCCCTGCGCCGCAAAGCACTACTCGAAAGCGCCCTCGCCGAACTCGATGATGATCGCTGGCGCACCACCATCCGGCAGCGTTTTGCCGATAAGCACGGCGTGCATAATCCCTTCGTCGCCTGGGGAGCGCTGGACGAAACGCTGCTTGAGCAGGCGTTGCACTGCCTCCCCGCTGCTCATCTTCGATTGTGGTTCCAGCGCTTATTGCAGGATATTCGCGCACACCGCGCCGGCATGCCGGATCTGATCCGGTTTGATCTGGCCACCCGCAGCTACGAGATGATTGAAGTGAAGGGCCCCGGCGACCGGTTGCAGGATAATCAATTGCGCTGGTTGAGATTCTGTAGCGCGCACCAGATGCCGGTGCGCGTCTGCTATGTCAGCTGGGCCGGTGCGGATGAGTGAGGCGCGGATGAGCAACGCGCAAATAAGCGACGCGCAGATGAGCAACGCACTCTATACCGTCGCGGTGCGTGAGCTGTGCGCCTTTACGGCAAAGCAGGGCGATCTGGATATGCGCTTTACGCCCTCGCCCAGCGCGCAGGAGGGCATGGCCGGGCATCAGACAGTGGCCGCCCGGCGCGGGCCTGAATATGAAACCGAGCTGGCGCTGGCTGCGCGATACGATTGCCTGCAAGTGCGCGGCCGGGCCGATGGTTATGATCCGGCGCTCAATCAGCTGGAAGAGATCAAGACACATCGCGGCGATTTACGGCGCGTGCCGGAGAATCATCGCCAGCTGCACTGGGCGCAGCTTCATCTTTACGGCGCCATGCTGTGTGAGGCGCGCAACCTGGCTTCGGTGACGCTGGCACTGGTGTATTTCGATATCACCACCCAGCAGGAAACCGTGTTTCAGGAGCATATGACGCGCACCGCCTTGCAGGCAATTTTCGCGCACCACTGCCAGCGTTTCCTGCAGTGGGCACAGCAGGAGCTGGCGCACCGCAACCACCGCGATGCTGCGTTGCGCACTCTGGCCTTTCCATATTCCTTTCGCAGCGGCCAGCGTGATCTGGCCAGCGCGGTTTATCGCACTTTTCAGGGCACCGGTGTGTTGCTCGCGCAGGCGCCCACGGGCATCGGCAAAACGCTGGGTACGTTGTTTCCGGCGCTCAAGGCCATGCCAGGCCAGCTCACCGACAAGCTGTTCTTTCTGACGGCAAAAACGCCGGGCCGGCAGCTGGCACTGGATGCGGTGCCGGTGCTGGGCCAGGCTCCCTTGCGTACGCTGGAGCTGGTGGCGCGAGAAAAACGTTGCGAGCATCCGGGCAAAGCCTGCCACGGTGACGCCTGTCCGCTGGCTTCCGGGTTTTATGATCGATTACCCGCTGCGCGGACCGATGCTGCGGCCGTCGGCTTTCTGGATCAGGCTGCGCTGCGCGCGGTCGCGCTCCGGCACAGTGTGTGCCCCTATTATCTGGGGGTGGAGATGGCGCGCTGGTGTGACGTCATCGTGGGTGATTACAACTATTACTTCGACCTCAGCGGCTTTTTGATGTCGATGACACAGGAAAACGGCTGGCGCGTCGGGCTGTTGGTGGACGAAGCCCACAACCTGGTGGATCGCGCCCGTGACATGTACAGCGTAACGCTCACCCAGACAGCACTCACCTCCTTGCAGCAAACCGTGCCCGCGGTGTTGCGCCGCCCGCTGGCGGCCGTCCTGCAACATTGGGAGCAGCTCAACAGCCACCATTGGCAAGCGGATGCGACGGCAGATCAGGATCATCAATATCTGGTGCTCGACGGGCCGCCGGAGGATTTCCTGAATGCGCTGCGGGGAGCCGTTTCCGCGATCAGCGAATACCGTAATGCGCACCCCACACAGCAGCACATGGCGCTGCTGGAGTTCTACTTTCAGGCGGCGCATTTCTGCCGCATGGTGGAGTGGCTGGATCAGCATTTCATCACCGATCTCACCGTGCAACGCGGCGCGCCCCTGCGGCTGGACGATGCCATCGGGCTGCGCAGTGATATCTGCCTGCGCAATATGGTGCCTGCGCCCTTATTGCAGCAGCGGCTTGCGGCAGCGCAGGCGGCAATACTGTTTTCCGCCACGTTGGCCCCGCCGCGCTTTTATCTGGATATGTTCGGCCTGCCGCCAGCCACGCAGTGCCTGGATATCGGCGCGCCTTTCAAGGCCGATCAACTGCGTGTCACGCTGGTGCCACGCTCCACACGTTTTCGCCACCGGGCACGTTCCGTGCAACCGATTGCTGCGCTGATCGCCGAACAGTTTCAGGCACAACCGGGTAATTATCTGGCGTTCTTTCCGAGTTTCGATTATCTCGAACAGGTGCACGATGCGCTCCGCCGTACCCATTCTTCATTGCCACTGCTGGTGCAATCGCGCGGCATGAGCGAGCCCGCCCGCGAGGCGTTTCTGGCGCGCTTCACGCCCGACAGCACGCATATCGGCTTTGCAGTGCTCGGCGGCGCTTTCGGCGAAGGGGTGGACTTGCCCGGTACACGGCTGATCGGCACTTTCATTGCCACCCTGGGCATGCCGCAGGTGAACCCGGTCAATGAGCAGATGCGCATACGCTTGCAGCAGTTGTTCGGCGCCACCGATGGCGCAAGCGACGCGATAGGGTACGACTATACTTATCATTACCCCGGCCTGCGGAAAGTAGTGCAGGCGGCAGGCCGGGTCATCCGAACCCCGCAGGATACCGGTGTTGTGTACCTGATTGATGATCGCTTCGGCCACCCGAAAAGCCGCGCACTATTGCCGAATTGGTGGCATGTAGATCAGCAGCAAGGTTGAAACTGTCATAAACTATCGCATATCCTGCTTGAACACTTTTGGAGCAAAGCTCTCATGCACGCACAGACCGCCCATCAACTCACCGCACTGACCGCCGCCACTCGCGCCGGGCAAGGCGTGTGCGTGGCTGGCCAGGCGGCTCCGGCAAGCTATTTCTTCGGGTATTGGTTTAGCCTCTGGCGCGCCTGATACCCGCACAGGCGCCCAGCATACGGGACGCCTGACTGACGCACTTCATCAAACCCCCGGTCGGCTTCCCGCCCGGGGGTTTTCATTTTCCGGGCCAGAGCGGGCATAACACTTGAGCACTTACGACAGCAAAAAGGACATGACATGAACGCACCACTCACCGCCCCGGCACTGGACGCTGCACCCGTCACCCAGCGCCTGCCCGGCACCGCCGAGCTGAAAGCGGCGCTGCCGCTGGAGCCGGCGTTGATCCAGCGCATCCGCCAGCAGCGGCAGGCCATTCGCGCCATTCTCGATGGTGAGGACGATCGCCTGCTGGTGGTGGTGGGCCCTTGCTCCATCCACGATCCGGCTGCGGCGCTGGAGTACGCCGCACGCCTGGCACCGTTGGCCGAGGCCATCAGTGATCGCGTACTGGTGGTGATGCGTTTCTACGTTGAAAAGCCCCGCACCACGGTGGGCTGGAAGGGGCTGTTATATGACCCGCACCTTGATGGCAGCAATGATATGGCCGCTGGCCTGCATTGCGCCCGCGGGCTGATGCGCGACATTGCCCGCCTGGGGTTGCCGCTCGCCACCGAGATCCTGCATCCGATGGCCGCCGGTTACCTCGACGATCTGCTCAGTTGGGCGGCGATTGGCGCCCGCACTACCGAGTCGCAGATTCACCGCGAGCTGGTCAGCGGCCTGGGCTTGCCGGTGGGGTTCAAGAACGGCACCGATGGCGGCATTGCCGTGGCCGTGGATGCCATTCGCGCTGCCGCGCACCCGCACCAGCACTTCGGCGTCGACAGCCACGGGCATCCGGCCATTATTCATGCGGCCGGCAACCCGGATACGCATCTGGTGCTCCGTGGTGGCCGACAGGGCCCGAACTATGAGGCGGAGCAGGTGGCGGCAGCAGCACAGGCGATGGCGGCGGCCGGGCTGTCGCCACGCATCATGGTGGATTGCAGCCACGCCAACAGCGCCAAGGATCACCGTCGGCAGCCGCTGGTGCTGCAAGACGTGCTACAGCAACGGCGCGCCGGCAATGCCGCTTTGATCGGCGTGATGCTGGAGAGTCACCTGGAGGAAGGCAATCAGGCACTGTGCACGACACTGCAATACGGCGTCTCGATCACCGATGCCTGCATCGGCTGGGCGGCCACCGAACAGTTGCTTCACGAGGCTGCCGAAGCGTTACGGTGATCGGCCCTTGCGCCGATAAGACGTTACGCCGATACGGCTTTACCGGTGGCACGCTACGCAAACCAGCGCCGCTGTTTGCACGGAGGCAAAGGTGGCAGCCACCGTGCTAGCGGCAGCGCGCTGTGAGACGGGGCCGGGCGTTTGGCGGCACCTGCGCCCTCGCTTCCCGCGCTGACGCTTCAATCCCGCTCGAATTTCTTTTTCAAACGCCAGTCCATCAGGCGAAACAACGGCTGTGGCAAACGTGTTGCCATGCCTGGTGCAGCCGCCAGCAGCACACTGCCCACTTTACCCAACGGGCTGGCAATACGCGCCGGGCGTTTCTTCACCGCGCGCACCAGCCAGTTTGCCGCGCCCTCGGTATCCATCATGCGCATGTGCTTGTAAATATCCGTGCGCCCGGACATCGGTGTGCGCACCATCGGAAAATGCACCACCGTCACATCAAGGCCCTGATGGCCCAGCTCCGCCTGGAGCGAGCGGGAAAACGATTCCAATGCAGATTTGCTCGCCAGATACGCCGAGAACAACGGGATCGGCACCTGGGTGGAAAGCGTGGAAATATTGACCACCTGCCCACCGCCCTGCTCCAGCATTCGTGGCAGCAGTTTCAATGTCAGGCTCACGGCGCCGATGAAATTGATCTGGATGGTACGCTGGTAGTCGTGCAGCCGATCCAGTGCCTCGGTAATGGGGCGACGGATCGAGCGGGCTGCATTGTTGATCAGCACATCCACACGGGGATGCTCGTCGAGAATCGCCTGGGCGCAGGCAGCGGCCTGCTCCTCAATGGTCAGATCCGCCGGATAAACCCACGCCTGCCCACCAGCGCGTCGTATTTCCTGTTGCACCGCCTGAAGCTGCTCGACGTCCCGCGCCACCAGGCAGAGCCGTGCGCCCGCTGCCGCCATTTTCTGTGCCGCTACGGCACCGATGCCGCTGGACGCGCCAGTGAGCACGATGGTTTTGCCTCGCAGACGCGACATGATTCAGCTCCTTTCCGCTCTTTCGGATATGGCCCGGCGGGCATGTTCGGCTGTCTGCTGATGCGCGCAGCCGGGCTCGCGGCGCGGATTACTCCGCTATCACACCAGCCAGGACAGCGCGCTATGCTGCATCGCCGCGCCGACGATATAGATAAATACCAGCACCGCGCCAACCATGGCCAGCGGCTTGCGACGGCGAATGGCCACCGCGCCCAGGCCAATATAAATCACCAGCCCGATCAGCTTTGCCGCCAGCCAGGGCGTCTCATGCGGCCAGGCGCGCAGCAGCACCATCAGCTTCAGCCCCGCCAGCAATAGCAGCGTGTCGATGACATGAGGTGCGATGCGCATCCAGCGGCGCGCCAGCCAGGCGCTGCCCTGTAGCGCCAACCCGGCGCGAACGACAAAGAACAGCAGGCTCAGCAGCGCCAGCGTCATGTGCAGCATTTTCAATTGCAGGTAATCCATCGATCGCTTCCCATCCGTTTATTGCAGCCGCAGCACTATAGCCTGCCCAGCCGCTGACGTCAGGCGCTGCTGGCCCGGTAGGCAGGGGTTGGGCAGGGCCGGCGCGCTGGCCGGCCTACTTTGTGCGATCATTGCTCAGGATTGCGCAAGCCAGGGCCACGTGCTTTGGTGGCACAAGGTAAGGAGTACTTTATGGCGATTCCTGTTTTTGGTCTGGGTACATTCCGCCTCAAGGGCCCGCAGGCCGTGGCCGCAGTGAGCACTGCCCTGAAACTGGGCTATCGGCACATTGATACGGCGCAGATATATGGCAATGAAGCCGACATCGGGAAAGCCATTCAGACCAGCCGCATCGCCCGGGAAGATCTGTTCGTGACCACCAAGGTATGGCCAGAAAATTTTCACGGCGACGATCTCATCACCAGCCTGGAAGAAAGCCTGGAGAAACTTGGCCTGGATAACGTCGATCTGGCGTTGATCCACTGGCCGGTGCCGGCGCAGCAAGCGCCGCTGGCGGAGTATGTGGGCGCGCTGCTGGAAGCGCGCGAACAGTGCCTTACCCGTTACATCGGCGTGTCGAACTTCACCATCGCGCATCTGGAGCAAGCGATCACGGCCATCGGCGCCGAGAATATCGCCACCAATCAGATCGAAGTGCATCCATTTCTGCAAAACCGGGCGGTAAGGGATTTTGCACAGCGCCACGACATTCACACCACCGCCTACATGCCGCTGGCCCACGGCAACGTCATGCAGGATGCCACGCTGCAACGCATCGCAGGGGCACATCGGGTGACACCAGCGCAGGTAGCGCTCGCGTGGCTCATGCAGCAAGGCGTGGCCGTGATCCCGTCATCTACCCGCCGCGAGCATCTGGCCGCCAACCTGCAAGCGCAGAAACTCACCTTGAGCCAGCAGGAGATGCAAGATATCGCGGAGCTTGAACGAGGCGAACGGCTGGTGAATCCCGATTTCGCGCCGCAATGGGACTGATGCACGGCACCGAAACAGCCGCCTGGCAGCGCGCCGGGCTTCACAGATGTGCTGTGGGAGAGTAACTTCAAAGATAAAGGGATGTGATGGGGATCACATGGCATGAAGGCCACAGTCATGGCAGCCGCACCGACGACAGTAACAACGGCAACCGCACCAACAATAGCAACGGCCATGAAGGCCATCGCAAAAGCCATCGCCATCCTGCTGCCGCTCACCGGCGGCGTGCCAGCTCTGGCAGGTGGCGCCGATGCGCAACTCTTCGACGATATATTTCCCGAGGGCGGCCAAACGCTGTATTGCCAGAACACCTTTGCCGCCGGCACAAGCACGCATATCGACCGCCTTTACCCTCAGCGCCAGCTGGAACAACACTTCGGATGCAGCAATAGCCTGGCCTGCCGTGGCCATGAAGGATTCCTCGCTGCACGCAACGATCTGCATCAGATGTTTCCCATCGAGCGCCGTTCTGATCTGGATCGGCGTGGCGCACTGTTCGGTGAAACCCGCACCGAGGGCGCCGCCAGCGGCTGCGGCTATCGATTGGCGTTCCAGATTTTCGAACCGCCCGATCATGCCAAGGGAGATGTTGCCCGGGCCATGCTGTATATGCATACCGAGCACGGCGTGCCCTTGGTCGGCACGCTGGAAATGTATCAGCGCTGGAACAGGATGGACCCGCCCGATGATATCGAGCACATGCGCAATGAGCGTATCGCGGCAATACAGGGCAACCGCAACCCCTATATCGACGCGCCAGAGCAGGTCGATCAGCTGACACACAACCTGCCGAACCTGCCATAACGCGCCCGGCTCGTGGATCGCGCAGGGGCGATCCATTCATGCAGCAGAACGAGCCCCGGCGGGCGCGGCAGAACGCGCCCACCTGGCGCTGCGCTGCCAGCAGACTCGGAAATCTTCCACCATCGCCCCTGCCAGCCGCCGTGTAATAATTACCGTGCAATAACCACTGCGCTATAACCACTCAGCTATAAAAAGCACATGAGAGGCACAGGGCATGATGGAAGAAAGCTGCGCCGGAAACGCGCAGCTTTTTGTCTGGCTTTTTCAGGCATCCGGCCAGCGGAATCAGAAATCGTCCGCCGCCAGCGCCATCATGGCCGCACTGCCTGCCTGCATCTGCCGCAACAGGACGTCAGCGCGGGGCAGCAGGCGCTCGAAGTAAAAGCGCCCGACCACCTGCTTGCTGGCGCCGAAGCGATCACCACGATCCGCACTGGCCACCATCATGCGTGCCCATAGCCAGGCATAGGTGACGAGGCCGAACAGGTCCAGATATTCCACTGCCAATGCATTCACCGCATCCGGGTCGTTGCCGGCCTGCTCCAGCAGCGTCGCGGTGCCTTGCTCCAGCAGGTTCAGCGCATTTTTTAGCGGTGCACGCACGCTCTCCAGCACACCATGGGTCTCGCCTTCCAGCCAGTTGCGCACTTCCGCCACGAAGGCCGCTGCCGAGGCGCCGCCGTTGCGCACCACTTTCCGCCCTGCCAGGTCCAACGCCTGAATGCCGTTGGTGCCCTCGTATATCTGCGCAATACGGGCATCGCGCACAAACTGCTCCATGCCCCACTCGCGAATATAGCCGTGCCCACCGAACACCTGCTGCCCGGTGATGCACGTCTCCAGCCCGCGATCCGTAAAGAACGCCTTGGCCACAGGCGTGAGCAAGGCCACACGATCGTCGGCCTGCGCGCGAGCTGCTGCATCGTCGGAGAATTTGGCGATATCCAGCTGCATGCCGAGATAGGCCGACAGTGCGCGGCCACCCTCGTTGAGTGCGCGCATGGTCATCAGCATACGGCGCACATCACCGTGCACGATGATCGGGTCGGCGTTGCCGGCCGGGTTCTGCACGCCGCTGGCGGCGCGGCCCTGCAAGCGATCACGGGCATACGCCACGGCGTTCTGGTAGCTGATTTCACCCAGCCCGAGCCCTTGCAGGCCGATGGACACGCGCTCGTAGTTCATCATCGTGAACATGCACGCCAGGCCCTGGTTCGCTTCACCGATCAGCCAGCCTTTCGCGCCGTCGAAATTCATCACGCAAGTGGCCGAGCCCTTGATCCCCATCTTGTGTTCGATAGAGCCGCAAGACACACCATTGCGCTCACCCACGTTACCGTTTTCGTCAACGAGGAACTTGGGCACCAGAAATAGCGAAATGCCTTTCGAGCCAGCGGGCGCATCCGGCAGTTTTGCCAGCACCAGGTGAATGATGTTGTCGTTGAAGTCGTGTTCGCCACCGGTGATGAAAATCTTGGTGCCGGTAATGGCGAAGCTGCCATCATCCTGCGGCTCTGCCCTGGTGCGCAGAATGCCAAGATCGGTGCCGCTATGTGGCTCGGTCAGGCACATGGTGCCCGACCATTCGCCAGCGTAGATTTTCGGCAAATAAAGTGCTTTCAGTTGTTCGGATGCATGGGCATCCAGGCACAGGCAGGCGCCGTTGGAAAGAAGCGTGTACAGCGCCAGCGAGGTGTTGCCGCTGTGCATCATTTCCTCGAACAGCACCGCCAGCATCTTCGGCATGCCCTGGCCGCCGTAAGCGGGATTGCCCGAGAGCGCCGTCCAGCCGTTCTCGGCCATCAGCTGAAACGCTTCCTTGAAGCCGGATGGCGTGGCCACGCCGGTGTCGCTCCAGGTGCAGCCTTCTTCATCGCCGGAACGGTTCAGCGGCAACATCACACCCTCGACCATTTTGCCAGCTTCTTCCAGTACCGCGTCGGCAAGATCACGGCTGACCTCGGCCGTGGCCGGCATGCTCGCCCAGAGCTTTTCAGCGTGAAATACGTCATGCAGGATAAAGCGCATGTCATCCAGGGGGGCCTTGTAGCTCGGCATCGTCGTTCTCCGCAAAATCCGCAGTGTCAGTTCAGGTGCGCATTCGGCGCACATTTCCCATGGCAGTACCGGCACGCCGGCACAGTCGAATCAGGTGACTTTCAGGTCATACAGGCAGAAACGACAATGCCCGCCAGAGGCGGGCATTGTCGTGGCGCATGGCTGCCGCAGGAATCAGAACGCGAAGTGCGCCTCATCCAGATCCATGAGGCAGTCCAGTCCACCTTCAATGGCACCCTTGTGGCCCGCAGTACGCGGCAGGATGCGCTTGAAGTAGAACCGTGCGGTAGCGATCTTGGCCTTGTAGAAATCCTCGTCGCCGGCGCCTTCAGCCAGCTTGCGCTGTGCCACATCGGCCATCGCCGCCCAGAAATAGCCCAGCGTGACATAACCGGAATACATCAGGTAATCCACCGAGGCAGCACCGACATTCTCGATGTTCTGCATCGCCTGGGCACCGATGGCCATGGTCATGTCGCCCCACTCCTTGTTCAGGCGCGTCAGCGGCTCGACAAATTCCTGCATACCCTGGTTGTCGGCATTGCCTTCGCAGAACTTGTGGATCACCTTGGTCCAGTTGCGCAGCGCCGCGCCCTGGGTTTGCAACACTTTGCGGCCCAGCAGATCCAGCGCCTGGATGCCGGTGGTGCCTTCGTACAAGGTGGAAATACGTGCATCACGCACGTTCTGCTCCATGCCCCATTCGCGAATGAAGCCGTGGCCGCCGTAAATCTGCACGCCGTGGTTGGCCGCTTCCAGGCCGGCTTCGGTGAGAAACGCCTTGGCGATCGGCGTCAGCAGCGCCATCAGATCGTCAGCTTCCTTGCGCGCCTGCTCGTCTTTCGACTTCTGCACCACGTCGCCCAGCTTGGAGGTGTAGTACACCAGCGCACGGCCGCCTTCCGCGAAGGCTTTGGCGGTGAGCAGCATCCGGCGCACATCCGGGTGCACGATGATCGGGTCTGCCGGGCCATCCGGGTTTTTCGGGCCGGACAGCGCGCGCATCGCCAGACGATCACGCGCGTATTCCAGACCACCCTGGAAGCCGATCTCTGCGTGGGCCACGCCCTGCACCGCCGTGCCCAGGCGGGCAAAGTTCATGAACGTGAACATGGCGTGCAAGCCACGATTGGGCTCACCGATCAGCCAGCCCTTGGCACCATCGAAATTCATCACGCAGGTGGCCGAAGCCTTGATGCCCATCTTGTGCTCGATCGAGCCACAGGCAACGCCGTTGCGCTCGCCCAGGCTGCCGTCCTCGTTGACCAGCACCTTCGGCACGATGAACAGCGAGATACCGCGGGTGCCGGCAGGCGCATCCGGCAGGCGTGCGAGCACGATGTGGACAATATTGTCCGCCATGTCGTGCTCACCGGCGGAGATGAAGATTTTGGTGCCAGTAATGGCGTAGCTGCCATCCGCTTGCGGCTCGGCGCGGGATTTCAGAATGCCCAGATCGGAACCACAATGCGGTTCGGTCAGACACATGGTGCCCGTCCACTCACCGCTGATCAGCTTCGGCAGGTAGGTGTCTTTCTGCTCGGGCGTGCCGTGCTCTTCGATGGTGGCAACAGCACCATGACCCAGGCCCGGATACATGCTCCACGACCAGTTGGCCGAGCCGATCATTTCGGAAATCGCGATACCGGCTGACGACGGCAGGCCCTGGCCGCCGTAGTTCACATCGCCACCCATGGCCGGCCAGCCGCCCTCCACATATTTGGCATAGGCTTCCTTGAAGCCTTTCGGCGTGGTCACCACACCGTTCTCGAAGTGGCAGCCTTCTTCATCGCCCGAGCGGTTCAACGGCGCCAGCTCGTTGGCGGCGAACTTCGCCCCTTCTTCCAGAAAAGCGTCGATCAGTTCGCCATTGACCTCTTCCAGGCCCAGTTGGGCATAGTGGTCATCCAGGTTCAGCAGTTCGTGCAGCACAAAGCGCATGTCACGCACTGGGGCTTTATATTCAGGCATCTCGACCTCCGGGACACTCAGGAATTACTTTAATCAGCTAGGGGCGCGCCTTTGCATAAAAAACAGGCGCATAAAGATGGCCGCCAATGTTAGCGCCCCGCCCCGCCCCCTCCCACCAGTATTTGTGACCCAGGAGTCAAACAGGCGTTTGAATCCTGCCTTTCTCACCGCGTCAGTTATACTCTGCCATATCATTTGGCCGAACACCGTCGGCGGCCACGAACATCGCAGGCCCTACCATCGCAGGAGAGAGAGCCCATGCTTGACAGAGAACTGCTCGATATTCTGGTATGCCCGGTCAGCAAGGCACCGCTTATCTGGCAAGAAAGCACCAACGAACTGATCTGCAAGGCCAACGGTCTCGCCTATCCGGTGCGCGATGGCATTCCCGTGCTGCTGGCGGAAGAAGCTCGCACCCTTGAGGATGACGAGTTGCGCCAGCTCTGAAAGCGAGCACACCGTCACACAGTTACCTCATATCTTTAACATCATCCGCCGCTGCGTTGGTGCACAATGGCGTCTTGATCAAGGCTGGAGCCATCTGGCCGACCGATAGCAATACAAGGAGAGTACATGCCACGCCGTGCCACCCTTTCGCTGGTGCTGCTGTGTTGCCTGAACCTTGCGCCGGCTGCATGGGCCGAGCTGGTCATGCCTGCTGCCCCGGACCCTGACGATACGCTTGCCCCGCAAACCGATGATGCCACCGCAGTGCAACCGATGGATGCGCAGGATGCCTGCCTGCTGCGTGCGCTGCGCAACGCGCCGGCTGATACGCCGCTGAGCACTCTCAAAGACTCGTGTGGCATCACCGAACGCAGTGGCCGCCAGCAAAACGAGGATGCCCTGCGCGAGCGCCTGCTGCTGGAGCAATCCACACAGTTCAATCCGTTTGCCATGACGCCACACCGGCGCAATTACCTGATGCTGGGCAGCTACTGGTCGAACCCGCAGTGGAACGACCCCGCCAAGGAAGATCACGAGCTCAACCCGGTGGAAGTGAAGTTCCAGCTTTCCATCAAGATGCCGCTGGCAACCCAGGTACTGGATCACTACAACATCTACTTTGCCTATACGCAGGTGAGTTTTTTCCAGGTCTACAACAAGGCGCAATCACGCCCGTTTCGTGAAACCGATTACATGCCGGAGCTGTTCGCCACACGCACAGTGGACTGGCAGTTCGGCCCATTTGATTCCGAGCTGATCTCGTTCGGCTATGTGCATCAGTCCAACGGTCAGGACGTGCCGACCTCTCGTAGCTGGGACCGGCTGATGTTCAACTACGTCGCCCGCAGCGGCCAATACTATTGGCAGCTGAACACCTGGTACCGGCTACCGGAAAGCAAGAAGAAGCGCCCCATGTCGTCAAGCGGAGACGACAACCCCGATATCGAAAAATACATGGGCAACTTCGAGCTGACCGTAGCGCGGCCGTTCGGCAACCATATCGCCGAGATCATGCTGCGTAACAACCTGCGCCGTGGTGAAAACAAGGGCGCCGTGCAACTGGATTACACGTTTCCGATTTCCAGCCGTTTCAAAGGGATATTTCAGGTATTCTCCGGCTACGGCGACTCGCTCATCAACTACGACGATTACCAGAACCGCGTGAGCCTGGGGGTGCTGCTGACCGACACGCTGTAATGCCACAGCGGCTCGGGTTCATGCCAGCTTCCCCTGTGCTGCTCATTGACTGAGGGAGAATCACCATGCCAGCCCCTGGCATTTTTCGCCTGACCCTGCTCTTGATTGCCGCAGTGATAGCCACCGGCTGCACCGGCTTGCGCAGCAACACCGAGCCACCCGAGGTGACGCTGAGCAGCGTTGCCTTACTAGGCGTCACGCTGCTGGAACAGGAGTGGGAGCTGACCCTGCGTGCCCGCAATCCAAACGATTTCCCGCTGACACTACGCTCGCTGGATTACCGCATTTTCATCGAAGACGCCCCCTTTGGCCGGGGCCTGACCGGCAACGCCGTGACGGTGCCTGCCATGGGCGATGCGCTGATAACCACCCGTGTCGTCACCAGCCTGTTCGACACCTTGCGCCAGTTTCAAGCGCTGGATCTGGCCACCGGTGCGCCTGTGCGCTACCGCATCGAGGGTCATGCCCGGCTGGGCAACAGCCCGCTGAAACTGAAATTCGATCACGACGGGGCGGTTACATTGCCGGCGTTCTGAGCAGCTACTCCGAGCAGGTGCTTTGCAAAGAACATGCGAAGCGGGGACAGGCAACGCCACCAGCGTACCGGCTCTGGCCAGCCACGCTCGCTGCCGCTCTGCCGCTCTGCCGCTCTGCCGCTCTGCCGCTCTGCCGCTCTGCCGCTCTGCCGCTCTGCCGCTCTGCCGCCAACAATGTTAACCGATCCTCCACGAAACTTTTTTTGCTACACTGGCGCGATTATCCATCATCCGTTGCCTGCCCCATGACTTCTCGTCCAGTGCTGGTGTTCGATTCCGGTGTCGGTGGCCTTAGTGTCACTGCGGAGATCCGCCGCCGCCTGCCTACCGTGCCACTGCTTTATCTGATGGACAGTGCCGGCTTTCCTTACGGCATCAAAGATGACGCCACATTGATCACACGGGTGGTCGATGTCTGTGCCGACGCTGTTGCCGAAGCATCGCCGCGCATGCTGGTGGTGGCCTGCAACACCGCCAGCACGCTGGCACTGCCGGCGTTGCGTGAGCGCCTGGCCATCCCCGTGGTCGGCGTTGTGCCGGCATTGAAAGTTGCCGCACAAGCCTGCCCTGGAGGTGAGATCGGCCTGCTAGCCACACCCGCCACCGTGCACCGGCCCTATACCGATAACCTGATCCGGGAATTTGCCGCCGGCTGCCGGGTGCGCAGGCTGGGCAGCACGGCGCTGGTGCAATGGGCAGAAGACTGGGTGCATCACGGGCGCACGCCGCAAGGGCTGTTCGATCACCTCGACAACTGGCTGACCCAGCCGGCGCCAGTCACTCACGTGGTGCTCGGCTGCACGCATTTTCCGCTGCTGACGCCCACCCTGACGGCGCTGTGGCCCGGCGTGCACTGGATCGATTCCGGCGAGGCCATTGCCCGGCGTGTGGCGCAATTGCTCGGCGATGATATTCCATCAGGCGGCCGGCCTGCGCCGCAGTTGCGCTGGACAGGCGATCATCCCCCCGGTGCGGGTGTGGCGGCATTTCTCGCAGCACTGCCTTGATCTCGGTGCCGAACCGCTATTGCAGCTACTTCACACTTTTTCCCGCCACCGGTCACGAGCCTGCCGGGCAAACGCTCCCGGTGTCACGCCCGCCCAGCGGCGAAAGGCGTGAATAAAGCTGGCCACCTCGGCGTAGCCCAGGCGCGCCGCTATTTCCTCGGTGCCAAAGCCACCCGCCCGCAACATCTCTTCTGCCAGCGCCTGCCTGACTTCATCCACCAGCGCACGAAAGCTGGTGTCCTGTTCCGCCAGCTGCCGCCGCAGCGTGCGCGAGCTGATATGCAGGGCTGCGGCCACCTGCTCCATGCCCGGCATATGTGTCGGATCGGCCAGCAGTTGCTCACGCACCTGCCCGGCCACGCCAGCGCGTGCGCGGCGGCGGGCCAGCAATTCACGGCACTGCATCTCGCACAGCCGCCGGGTATGGCTGTTGGCCTGCGGCAATGGCAGATCCAGTAGGGCAGCGTCGAACGCCGCCATATCCAGCGGCGCGTCGAATATCGGCATCACGGTAAAACATTGCTGATACGGCGCCAGATCAGCCGGCGCGCCATGGCGAAACGTCACGCGCCGCTGCGGCAATGGCATATCGAACAATTCCCGCTGCAAGGTGGCGATTGCCGCCGCATCCCGCTCCAGCAGGAAAACCCGCACATCCTCCGGCAGATGGCTGCCGTCCAGCCGCAGCCGCGCCTCGCCGTCGCTTTCCTCCAGCCATATCCGCGCAAACGCAAACGTCAGATCAAGATAGGTGATGCCCAGCTCCACAGCGCTGCGCAAGCTCGGGCTGCTGACCAGCCCGAAGCCCCAGATGCCATAGCTGGTGAGATGATAACGCTGCCCCACCAGCACACCGGGGCCGGGGCCGCTGCCCAGATGCCCCACCAGATTGCGCACCAGCTGCAATTCCTGCGCTGCGCTGATCTCCGCCAGAGGATCTGCCAGCTGCCCTTCGCTCAGCCCGGTATCACGCAAGCAGGCGGCGCGGGCCATGCCATGCTCCTCACCAAACTGGCACAGCAGCGCCACCGATGCGGTACTACGGCGCGCCCCCAGATCCATTTTCACGCTCGGCTCCTGCATCACCCCGTGTCCGAAAATCACAATCTACTGGCCGCAGCGGCCATAAACAAGCAGGCAGCGCTGCTCTACCATGCACTCATGATGCAACACCTGACACAGAGCAGAGCATGAACATGAGCACGCATTTCGAAGTGGCTATCATTGGCGCCGGCTTCGGTGGCCTCGGCATGGCCATCAACCTGAAGAAAGCCGGGCGGGATTCGCTGATACTGCTGGAAAAAGCAGGAGAAGTGGGCGGGTGCTGGCGCGAAAATGACTATCCCGGCGCGGCCTGCGATGTGCCGTCTTATCTTTATTCCTACTCCTTCGAGCCAAACCCGCACTGGTCGCGCCGCTTTGCGCCGCAAGCCGAGATTTACGATTACCTGCGGCATTGTGCAAAAAAATACGATCTGTACCCGCACATCCGCTTCAAGACGGAAGTCACCGGCGCGCGCTTTGATACCGCCACCGGGCTATGGCACATCAGCACTCAGGCAGGCGAGGCGGCGGGCGACACCATCACGGCGCGTTATCTGGTCACCGCCACCGGCCAACTCAACCGCCCGCAGATTCCCGCAATAGACGGCGCCGAGAGTTTTGCCGGGGCCGCCTTTCATTCCGCCCAGTGGCGCCATGATCTGGATCTGACCGGCAAGCGCGTGGCGGTGATCGGCACCGGCGCCAGTGCCATCCAGTTCGTGCCGGCCATTGCCCCTCAAGTGGGCTCGATGACGCTGTTCCAGCGCTCCGCGCCTTATGTGATTCCCAAGGCGGATCGCGCCTACACCCGCCTGGAGCGTGCCTTGGCGGCCCGCTGGCCGCTGTGGCAGAAGCTTACCCGAGGTGGCATTTACTCCGTTTATGAAAGCCGCGTGCTCGGCTTTACCGCCTTGCAGCTGATCCTCAAGCTGTATACGCGCAAGGCGCTGTCGTTCATGCGCAAGCATATTCAGGACCCGGCGCTGCGCCAGAAGCTGACGCCGGATTACCCGATCGGCTGCAAGCGCGTGCTGATTTCCAACGATTATCTGCCAGCGCTGGCACAGGATAATGTGGCAGTGGTCGATACCGGCATCAGCCGCATTACACCGGCCGGCATCGAGACACGTGACGGTACTCGACACCCGGCGGATGTGATCATCTACGGCACCGGGTTTCAGGCCACCGATTTTCTCTCGCCGATGGCAATCACCGGGCGCGACGGCCAGGATCTCAATCAGGCCTGGCGCGACGGCGCCGAAGCCTACCTGGGCATCACCGTGCACGGTTTCCCCAATCTGTTCATGCTCTACGGCCCGAACACCAACCTCGGCCACAGCTCCATCGTTTATATGCTCGAGAGCCAGATTCATTATGTTCTGGCCGCCATCGCCACGACGGAAGCGCAACAGGCCCGGGCTCTGGAGGTGCGCGCGCAGGTGCAGGAAGCATTCAATACCGAGCTGCAAGCGCAGATTCGTCGCACCGTATGGGACAAGGACTGCACCAGCTGGTACAAGACCGCCAGCGGCAAGAACACCAATAACTGGCCGGGCTTCACCTTCCGCTACCGGCAACTGACCCGCAAGGTGAATACCGATGACTATCACTTTATTACCGGCTGATTCACGGCGCAGCCAACGGCTGCTCGCCGGCACGCTGCGGCTGGCCTTGCGCAGCCTGGTGAAGCCGCTGTTTCACCCCGTGACGCCGGTGCCGCTGTTGCGGCGCGGCTTGCGGCTCTCAGCGCTCACCACTCTGACCGCACGCGGCACCGAGCGCATGGACGTGCTGCTCGACGGCGTGCCGGCAGAATACCTGCGCGCCGCCAACAGCTCCGTGCGCCACGATCAGGTGCTGCTTTATCTGCATGGCGGCGCCTATGTGGTGGGCAGCCCCGGCACGCACCGGGCAGTGACCAGCCACCTTGCCCGCGCCAGCGGTGCCGGCGTGTTTGCGCTGGATTACCGGCTCGCGCCCGAGCACCCGTTTCCGGCCGCGCAGGATGACGCCGTCACCGCCTACCAAAGCCTGCTGGCGCAGGGCTATGCCCCCGAACAAATCCTTATCGGTGGCGATTCCGCTGGGGGCG
Source organism: Alcanivorax quisquiliarum (assembly GCF_023051175.1). Taxonomy (GTDB): domain Bacteria; phylum Pseudomonadota; class Gammaproteobacteria; order Pseudomonadales; family Alcanivoracaceae; genus Isoalcanivorax; species Isoalcanivorax quisquiliarum. The sequence continues at coordinate 207,665 of NZ_JALKII010000003.1, forward strand.
GCCTGGCACTTTCGACTGCGCTGCGGCTGCGCGACAGCGGCCTGCCCGCGCCGGCCGGGCTGATCCTTATTTCACCCTGGGCCGATCTCACCCACCCCGCCGCCCGGCGCGCGCAGCAGCCTGATGACGTCATGCTCACCTGGGCCACACTGCGTCACGCCGCGCAACGCTATGCGCCAGATCAGTTGCAACACCCATATGTGTCGCCCTTGCTGGCGGATCTCGGCGGCCTGCCGCCGACGCTCATCATCGGTGCCACCGACGAAATACTCGATGACGACACCACCCGCCTGGCCGCCGCGCTGGCGCAGGCCGGTGTCGACACCCACACCTTTGTATATCAAGACATGTGGCACGTATTTGCCGTGCACGCAGGCGTGCTGGCGCAGGCCGACGACGCGATCCGGCGCATGGCGGCCTTTATTCAACGGGGAGAATTATGCCCGACAGTATCCTGATTACCGGCGCCGCCTCCGGCATCGGCTTGGCCGCGGCACAGCTTTTTCACAGCAAGGGCTGGCGCGTCGGGCTGCTGGATATCAACGCGCGCGATCTGGCACGTATCGCTGGCGGCCTGCGCGATCAACAGGGCCAACCCGCCTGGCACCGGGCGGTAGACGTGACGGACGCCACCTGCGCCCAGGCGGCGGTGGACGATTTTGCCGGCAAGGGCGGCTTGCGCGTGCTGTTCAACTGCGCCGGCGTGCTGCGCACCGGGCATTTTGCAGAGGTGCCGCTGGCAGAGCACGAGCTGACGCTGCGCATCAATGTGCTCGGCACCATGATCATGGCCCGGGCTGCTCTGCCGTGGCTGAAGCAGGCCCACCGGCCGGTGATGATAAACATGAGCTCCGCCTCGGCGGTCTACGGCATCCCGCATCTGGCCAGCTATTCTGCATCGAAGTTTGCTGTGCGAGCGCTGACCGAAGCCCTGCATATCGAATGGAAGCCGCTGGGCGTGCATGTATGTGATCTCATGCCGCCGTTCGTGCGCACGCCGATGCTGGCCAGCCAGCAATTCATCCCGCCGGTACTGCGCAAGCTGGGCGTGAACATGGCGCCCGAGAAGGTGGCGCAGGCCGCGTTAAATGCTGTGGAACGCCGCGCCGTGCATCATCCGATCGGATTGCAGTTCAACGGCCTGGTAGCGCTGGAAAAACTGACGCCGCACCGGGTTACGCAGCGGCTGATCGGCTGGCTGAGCCAGTAGCCTGCCCTTGATGCTGGCTCGCTTCGATGGGGTGACGGGTGACGGGGCAATGGGCAATGGAATGATGACCGAGCCAATCGTGCGCGGCGCTGTTGAACAGAGCTCAAGGCTGTTGAACAGAGCTCAAGGCTGCTGAACAAAGCTCAAGACTGTTGAACAGGGCTCAAGGCATCTGAACAGAATTAAAAGCAACGCGCCCGGCGCGGGCAGCCGTGTTTCGCCGGCGCCCGCACGGGAGGATTACCGTGAATCAGCCTGGCGGCCAGCTGAACGGGCGGCCGCCCAGCACATGGATATGCAGGTGAAACACGGTCTGGCTGGCGCCGGCACCATTGTTCACGTTCAGCCGGAAATCGGTCAGCCCCTGCTCTGCCGCGACCTTGTTGGCCACCAGCAGCAGGTGGCCGAGTAGCGTCTGATCTTCTTCTGTCGCGTCGGAGAGCTTCGGGATGACTTTCTTCGGGATCACCAGAAAGTGCGTCGGCGCCTGCGGGTTGATATCGGCAAAGGCCAACGCCTGTTCGTCTTCATACAGAATGGTTGCCGGAATCTCCCGGCTGATGATCTTGGAAAAGATAGTCTCGGCCATGCCTGCTCTCACTGCGACTGCAAAATGGGAAAGAACGCTCACCATAATGCAGCCGGCGCAGCCTGACCAGTGCCCGCCGGTGCCGTGTCGCGGATCACATCCCGGCTATTAACAATCGACAAATCCAGCCCCGGCGGGGTGAGAGTCCCACCGGCAACTGTCATAATGAACGCCGCTTTCACCCCAACACACCGCAGGTCAAACGCAACGACATGGCAACCCTTTTCGTAGACAACCTCACAGTGCTGGATTTCTCCTATCTGCACGGCAAACGCGGCATGGTGGGCGAGTCCTGGATCGTGGACATCGAGCTAACCGGCGATCTCGACGAACAGGGCATGGTGTTCGATTTCGGCCATATCAAGAAAGCCGTGAAGCACGCCATCGACGAATCCGTCGACCACAAGCTGGCGGTGCCGGCCGACAGCGACTATCTTGCCGCCAGCCAGGTGAGAGATGGCCGGGTAGAGCTGGAGTGGCTGTATGAAGCGGGCACCATTCGCATGAAGGCGCCTGCCTGTAGCACGGTTTTTCTGCCCGGGTCGGAAGTGACCAAGAGCACGCTGACGTTATACCTGCTGGATATCGTGCAGGCCGTGCTGCCCGCGAATGTCAGCGAACTGGTGCTCACGCTGCGCGAAGAGGATATCGGCACAGCCCCCAGCTATCACTACTCCCACGGCCTCAAGAAACACGATGGCAACTGCCAGCGCATCGCGCACGGGCACCGCTCCTGCATCCAGATTTTTGAAAACGGCCGCCGCAGCCGTTATTGGGAAAAGCTCTGGGCAGATCGCTGGGAAGATATTTACCTGGGCACTGAGGAAGATCTCGAAGGCGCCTATTACGTGGACGAAGTGCCGCACCTGCGCTTTCGTTACACCGCCCCGCAAGGCATGTTCGAGCTGCTGATCCCGGAAGATCACTGCTATCTGATCGACACCGACTCCACCGTCGAGCATCTGGCCGAGCACATCGCCCGGCAGCTCGCTCTGGAGGCACCGGGCAATCACTTTCGCGTGCGGGCGTTCGAGGGGGTGGCCAAGGGCGCCATCGCCGAAGCCGGCTCGCTCAACCCGCGCAGCCCACAAGGCTCCTGAGCCTGAGCGGGCGCCTAGATATCCTGCTCGCGCTCGTCGGGGTCTTCACGCAGGATATTGCCGGCCTCCTCCTGAATCAGCCGCCGTAGCCAGCGGTGTGCCGCGTTGTGATGCAGCAGCGGCGACCAGGCCATCTTCAATTCAAAGCGGGGAATCACAAACGGCGGGTCCTTGATTACCAGACGCGGATTCTGCGCCTGCATCCGCGCCACCCGGCTCGGTAGCGTGGCTACCAGATCATTGTTCATCGCCAGCAGCGCCGGCATCTGATAATGGCGCGTAAAAATGGAGATGCGCCGCGTCTTGCCGATCCGCGCCAGCGCCTGATCGATCCAGCCCAGCCCGCCCAGTTTTTCCGGATTCATACCAAAACCCACACCAAAACCGGTTTTCGACACCCAGATATGCTGCGCGCCGAGATAGGTATCCAGATTGAAATCCTTTGCCAAAGGGTTGCCACGGTTGAGCAAGCAGGAAAAATAGTCCTTCCACAGCGTCACCTGGTGAAACGAGCGCGGGATCTCGTTGAAGCGGTTGATCGCCAGATCCACCCGCCCCTGCTCCATGTCAGCATAGCTGACATCCGACGGCGTCAGGAAATCCAACACCACATCCGGCGCCTCCAGCCGCAACCGGCGCACCAGATGCGGCACTAGCGTGGCTTCGGCGTAGTCGCTGGTCATGATGCGAAATACCCGGCGGCTGTTTTCGGCGACAAACTCCTCGTCTGGCGTCAGCATGGCTTCCGCTTGCGCCAGCACCTGCCGCACCAGCGGCTGCAATTCCAGCGCCCGTTCGGTCGGGCTCATGCCATTGGAGGTGCGGATCAGCAAAGGATCCCCGAACAGCTCCCGCAAGCGCTTGAGCCCGTTGCTCATGGCCGGTTGGGAGATGCCAAGTTGATCTGCGGCGCGGGTGACGCTTGATTCCCGCAACAACACATCCAGATACTTCAGCAGGTTGAGATCAACGCGCCCGATGTTCATGATGGAGTCCTCTGACGTCCTGACACCGCCCCTCATTCACAGAATGAATGCCGAAGCAGGCCAGCATAAGCTCGGCAAATTATGCCGCATCCCCCGGCTCAGGTCACGCCAGCGCCCGCCAAGCGCACCTTCGCGCCGGCAATGGTCACAGGGACAGGATTCAAATGCGCCAGAGTCAACCCCGATATTAAGACACTAGTGCATTTTCACCCGAGGCGGGGTGTAGTATCGTGAGTCAGCAGGCAGTCGACCACTGCTATCATTATGATATTTATGTGATTTTCCGGGAGGGCGGAACGTAATGGATAACAACAGAAAAGCCACAGTTCAAACCAGGCAGGAAGTTGAAAAATTCGTGGTACGGCTGCCGAAAGGTATTCGCGGCATGATTTCGGATATCTCCCGCGTCAATCATCGCAGCATGAACTCGGAAATCGTTGCGCGGCTCGAAGAAAGCCTCGGCTTGAGTACCGGCATTGATGGTGTCAGCGAATCCGCACCCGAGCTCTATGCGGTGAACAGTGATCCGGCACGCACCGACAAACCCGTTTCCGAGCAAAACGCGGCCGAGCAGGAAGATCGCCTGCTGGAGCGCTTCCGGCGCATGTCGTCGGATCGCCGCCGCGCGCTGTTGGAACTGTTGCGCTGAGCGCCGCCATCCGATCAGGCATGATCAACACCCCGTGGGCCTGCCAGAATCACTGGCGCCATGGGGTCACCGGGATACTTGCGCTGCGGCACCCGGTGCCAGCGCTGCCGGCTCGCTAATGCCTACATCATGCGGGTATGCTGGCCACGCCGGCAGCTACGCACGGCAGCGCAGGACAAAGAGCCCAGCCTGCGAAACAATAAACCTATGCTCGCACGGGCCTGGCGAGACTGACAGCTCATGCTCTCCTCGCGTCTGAACCGCTCAATCAGCGAAAGCGTACATTATTCGCGACACAATGCGCCCATGGTGGGCGTGTTGGGCATTATCAGTTTTCCGCTTTATTACTTTATCTGGCAGTCGGTATTCCCGCAGCCTTACGAGAATCTGGGCCTGCGACTGCTGGGCGCCCTGATTTGCGTGCCGCTGCTGGCTTACCGCTTCTGGCCGACGCGACTGCAACGTTATTTCGCCCATTACTGGGTTGCATCACTGCTTTATGCCCTGCCGTTCTTTTTCACCTACATGCTGCTGCGTAACAATATGTCGCTGGTATGGAGCATGAGCACCATGGCTGCGCTGTTTCTGCTGGTGCTGGCGGTTTACGACTGGTTGCTGGTGATCTGCCTTTCGGTGCTGGGCTCACTGCTCGGCTGGCTCGCCTTCGTGCTCACCGCTGACAACACGGCGGCCTTCACGCTGTACCTGCATCAGTTACCTATTTACGCCTTCGTGGTGCTGGCCGGCAGTATCTTCAACTACACCGCCAATATGGTGAAAGAGGAAAAGCTCAATGCTCATGCGGCGATTGGACGCAATATCGCACATGAGTTGCGCACCCCGCTATCAGGCATGAAGGGTGCCATCGCCGGACTGGTAGCCTATCTGCCTGATCTGGTGCAGGCGCACCGGCTCGCCAGCGAGGCCGGCCTGCCGGTGCGGCAGATCCGGGCCAATCGCATGGATCAACTCAACGACGCTGCCAGCCGCATCCAGACCGAGATTGATTTCTCGCATACCATCATCGACATGCTACTGCTGAGTGCCGGGCAGGCTACGCTGAAGCAGGATAATTTCGCCCGCTACTCGATCAACGACACCATTCGCCGCGCCTTTGATCGCTATCCGTTCAAATCCGACCGGGAACATGAGCTGGTGCAGTGGCAGGAAGGGGAGGATTTTGATTATTACGGCTCCGATTTGCTGCTGATCCACGTCCTGTTCAACCTCACCAAGAATGCGCTGCACAGTGTCATCGGTGCCGGCAAGGGCGTGATCCACGTCAGTACCAGCCGTGGTGCGGATCATAACCGCCTGGTGTTCATGGATACCGGGCCGGGCATGACGCGGGCGCAGGTGAAGCAGATCTTCGATTACTTCTATACCTCGAAAACCGTGGATCAGGGCAGCGGGCTGGGCCTGTCGTTCTGCCGCCTGGTCATGCAGAGCTTCGACGGCTCGATCCGCTGTGAATCGAGGCTGGGCGAATATACCTTATTTGAACTTACCTTCCCTCAGGTGCGCTAATGTTAAAGCCATTTATTCAACCGTATTATCACCCTACCACCGTGGTAATGGTCGACGACAATCAGCGTTTCCTTGAGAACTTCAGCTTGCAGCTGGATGAAACCCTGGCCTGTATGTTTTTCTCGTCGGCCAAGGAGTGTCTGACGATGCTCAATGGTCGTGCCAAGCGGACACCACTGGACCAGCGTTGTTTTTCCTACTACCAGCAACCCACCAACAGCGACCGTGTGATACGACTGGATCTGACATTGATCGAGCAGGAAATCAGCAACCCGGAGCGATTTCGGGATGTGTCGGTGGTGGTGGTGGATTACGACATGCCGGAAATGACCGGCCTGGAGTTCTGCCAGCGCGTACGCAACCACCGGGTAAAGAAAATCCTGTTGACCGGTGTTGCCGATGAGAAAGTCGCTGTAGAGGCGTTCAATGCCGGCATCATCGATCACTTCATGATGAAAAGCGATCCGCAGATTACCACGCGGATCAACCGCACTATCGCTGACCTTCAGCGCCGCTATTTTTCCGAAATTTCTTCGCTGATCCAGAGCACGCTGGCACTGGAAGCGCCCGACTTTCTCTACGACAGCGAATTCATCCGCTATTTCTTCGAGCTGGTCGACGCGCGTAACATCGCCGAATACTACTACGTGGAAGACCCGAGCGGCTTTCTTATGGTCAGCGAAACCGGGCAGCTGCGCCGCCTGGTGGTGTACAGCGAAGCCGACCTGCAACGCACACTTTTCAATCTGCGCCTGATGAATCCCCCGGCAACGATCATGAAGCAGATTTCTTCTGGCAAGGCGGTGCCCTGGCTTTGGGCGGCGCCCGATGAGTTCGACGAAGACGAAGATTTCTACTGGAGCGATTATGTGCACGCCGCCCATCGGGTGGTCGGTGAGGACACCTGGTTCTGTGCGCTGGTGGATAGCCCGCCGGCGGATATCGAGTACGACAGCGAAACTTCAAGCTATATGGCCTATCTGACCGAGCTGGACAAACAGCCCTGACACAACACAGAAAATAGCCCGGAAGCGCCCTGTGGCGCCTCCGGGCCGACCTGGCAGACAACGAGGCGGCTTTAACCCGCCTCGCTCACAGCCAGAGGGGCATCAGCCTGCTGCACGTTGCCGCAGCCCCCCGCGCTGTAACCGGCGTGTCGACGGCCAGTCCCACATCCCCACTTCGTCGCGAATCGCGGCACAGACATCCAGCACTCTGCCCACCTGATGCAACGTCAACCCGGCGTTGATACTGAAGCGAATCATGGAACGGTTCTTGGCTGTCGCCGGCGCACAGAATACCGAGCCAAAGACGTTTCTTTCCTCAAGGGCTTCACGCAGCCGCAGGGTTTCAGATTCCACCCCCGCCTCCAGCGAAATGATCTGCGACTCGCTGGCGGTAACGTTATAACCCAGCTCGGCCAGGCCATTACGGAGGAAATCGGAGTTCATGCGCATGGCTTCACGCCGCCACCCTTCCTGAACAATGATATCCAGCGTCTTGTCGAGCCCGGCAATTTCGTAAGGCAGCAGGCAGGAGCTGAAAATCGCTGTGCGCGCTGTGCACCAGAAGTATTCCTCGAACGTCTTGCTGCACAGAATAATCCCCGCGCGCCCGGAGAATGCCTTGGCCAGGCTCGCGGTAACGAAGTGCACCCGGTCGTTGAGACCATGCTCACGCACCATGCCGGCACCAAAAGGCCCATGCGTGCCCAGTGAGTGGGATTCATCGACGATAATCAGGCAACCGAACTCGGTGGCCAGATCCACCACGCCTTCCAGATCGCAGAGTGCCCCCATGGTGCTGTACACCGAATCAACGCAAACAATCCCCTGCCCGTAGCTGTTCAACTGACGCCGCAAATGAGAAAGGTCGTTATGCCGGAATGGCCGCACCTGAGCGCCAGCGCTGATTACCCCCTCCCACATGGAGGCGTGCGCATTCATGTCCATATAAACCGGCACGCCTTCGCTGGCCAGCACCTGGATAAGCCCGACATTTGCGGCATAACCCGACTGACAGAGAATCGAAGACTCATAGCCGGCATAGTCAGCCATGCGACGCTCAAAGCGGCGCTGGTGATTGTCCCCGCGCAGAAACGAACCAGACATAAGGACACTTTGCGTATCTCCCAGCAGGCACTCCACCTGCGCTTTCACAATTTCCTCATGGCCGGCGATGCTCAGATAATCATTGCTCAGAAGCTGGATAGAATCCTTGTCTGGCAGACGACCGCGAAGGATGTGCTTTCCACCCCACAACTTGCCCCACCTTTCAATAAAAAAATCATCCATACGACGCTTGAGAAAATCTGGCATCTGGTCAATTTTCTTTTGTATGGATACTTCATTAAGTCTGATATTCATTTATTATTGCTCCGATTTTACTGACTATTGATTACCGGACAATCGCCAGCGATTGCCGGGCTGATATATGCAGCGCATTAACATCATTTCAGCGCCACACACCTACGATAGAGCAAAGGCAATTGCTCTATGCCATCCAGCGTAACGCGAGCAACGACCACTCTCAGCGACAATGCATCGCAAGCAATTAAAATGACTGCAGGGCAAGATCAAAACGAAATCAAACTGATATCAAAATTAATTAATTTCTAATATTTTCCACCACCAAGGCGACATAACATGACGCCCTTTGGCAATTAAGTTCACTACGTTATTCACCGTGATTGGCACTACCCGTTGCAGGCCGCACCACCTCGCTACTCGAGAACATTATCCCAATGATTGCAAAGTGCCCTAGTTACCCATGACTGAGCAGTGGTAATCTAGGCATCGCATAAGGCAGGGCTGCCTGACACTGGCTCAAGCAGCCGAAAGCCTGGGCGGCGGAAGGGTGGGATGGACAACCAGAATACAATGCGCGAAGCACCACAGACTTTGCCAAATGGTCAGGACCTCGTCCTGCCCTGGCATTTGCGGCTGCCCGCTCGCCTTGAGCAAGAATTTCGCGAGCAATTTCGAGACGCTGCGGCGCGGCTGATACCCGCCGCGTCCGTGCTATTGCTGGCCGTTTACGGGCTGGCGCTGGCAATCGAACATCGTATGGCACCCGAGGTGACGTTACTGAGTTGGCGCCCGCGCCTGCTAGCGGTGATGGCCACCGGCGCAGTATTGCTGATCAGCCGTCGCGCATTGCCATGGCTGCAACCCGCCATTGCAGCCATGGCCTTGATTGTGGCCTGCGTGCACATCTATCTCGGGCTGATCGTGGAGCATCCGCTGGCCGCGGCATATTTTTATATTCCGTTTCTCGCCGTGCTGGCACTGGGCAGCGTTTTTCGGGTGCTGCTCTACTGGGCTCTACCGATCAGCCTGCTGATTCTTGCAGGCCAGGCAGCAGCATTGTTCGGGCTCAGTTCACTGACCAGCGCCGAGTCTTTGATTATTTTTGCCTTTTCCTCTTGCGGCGCCCTCATGAGTCTGTTCGGGCAATACTTCTTCGAGCGATTGCAGCGGCGACTGTTCTTGTCTGATCGCGTGCTGCACCTGCACCGCAACGAGCTTCATGCCGCCAACCGCACACTGGAAACCCAGGCAAGCGAAGACGGGCTGACCGGCACCGTCAATCGGCGTGGTATGGATGTGCGACTGAGCAATCTGTTGCACAACATGCAGCACCAGGCGCGTGGCGCGCCAGACAGCGTGGCCGTGCTACTGTTTGATATTGATTACTTCAAACAGTACAACGACACCTATGGCCATCAGGCGGGCGACGAGTGTCTGAAAGCAGTCGCCGAAGTACCCAAGGCGATGGTGCAGCGCGCCACGGATTTTGTGGCCCGCTATGGTGGCGAAGAGTTTGTCATTGTGCTGGGCGGCACGCGGCTGCGTGACGCACTGGTGTTTGCCGAGCGGATGCGTTCGGGTATCGAGCGGCTGGGCATTCCGCACCGTAATTCCGGCAGCAACACTGTCGTGACCATCAGTATCGGCGTGGCCTGCACCGCGCCAGGCATCGATACCGCCGAGCAACTGATCCAGCGCGCCGACGAGGCGCTGTACCAGGCCAAGGGCCAGGGCCGCAACCGGGTGGCCTGCATTGATGAAGAAGGCGTGTTGCGAGTGCTTGCGCCGTGACAGCTGGCCGCGAATCGCCTGGGACGGCGGTGGCACAGCTTGATGTGCTCAACCACCTGCTGCGCCGCCCACTCTGGCAATTACGCTTTCCGGTCGCACTGGAGAGCGCCTTTGCCCGGCGCCAGCAACCCGCTCAGTTGCTTGCAGCACGCATTGCAGTGGGCCTGGGTGTGCCGGTGTATCTACTCTCCAGCGCACTGGAGTGGCTGACCGATAGCGCGCTTTTTCACAGCACCGCGCCGGTACGTCTGCTGGCCCTGGGCCTGCTGCTGCTTTCCGGCCTGGCGCTGTATCGCATCCCCTTGGCCAAACTGCGGATCGAGTGGCTGACAACGACGATGGTGGTGGCGGTCAGCTTTATCCAGCTTCATGTAAGCCTGCACAGTGCGCCGGTCTACCACCCGCTGCCCCTGCTGTGGATGCTGCTGCCACTGGCTTATCTCTGCACGCTGTCGAGAGTTTCGCTACGCGCTGTGTTGCCGGTGTGTCTGCTTTGCTTTGTGGTATTCCTGCTCGGACTCTGGCTCAGCCCGTTCCGGCACAGCCCCGCCGCGCCCCATGCACTGCTGTTGTTCACCAGCACACTGTTGCTGCTTCTGCTTACCGGTTATCTGAATGAGCGAGCTCAGCGGCAGCGTTTTCTCCAGGCCCGGCTGCTCAGCCTGCATCGCCGGGGGCTGCATTACGCTGGCACATTGCCGGATCATATTCTTGATGAAGAACTTGGCATTCTCGACCGCGCCAGCCTTGATCGCCGGTTGCGCACGCACCTGGCCGGCGACAGCAGCACACCGCCACAGATCGCCGTTGTGATTTGCGCGATTGATGATTACCAGATGCTGTCGCGACTCTATAACGACCAGGAAGCACACTTCTGCTTGCAGACCGTGGCCCGCGCCGCCCAGCGTCTTACTACAGGCGGGGCTGATTTTGTCGCCCGGCGTGGCCCGGCGCAATTGGCGCTGGTGCTGGCGGGGGGTAATACCTATGACGCGTTACAGGCAGGCGAGCGGCTGCGGCGGCAGATTCAGGCGTTGGCAATTCCACATCAAGGCGCGGCCAATGACACCGTGACGGTAAGCTGTGGTGCCGCCGATAGCGCCAGCCTGCGCGAGGTCAGCGCCGATGCCCTGCTTGCCGCCGCCGACCGCGCTTTGGAACAGGCGCAGCGGCTGGGCGGCAATCGTAGCGAATCGCTGCGTGCAGGATGAGGGCGTGGTAGGTGCTCAGGGGACGGGCATCGCGCCCACCCAGGTCTGGGGATCAAGACGTTCCTGAAACCAGTTGAGGCGCCAGTCCAGGTGCGGCCCGGTGGCCCGCCCGGTGGCCCCCACCAGCGCCACAGGCTGCCCCTTGGTCACACGCTCACCCTCTTCCACCAATATCCCGCTCAAGTGAATGAAGGTGGAAGACACACCGTAGCCATGATCGATAACCAGCGTGCCACCGGAATAGAACATATCCTCATGCACCAGTGTCACCACCCCTGCGGCGGGCGCTAGCGCCTGCGTGCCCATTGGCGCGGCAATATCCACACCGAGGTGCGGGCTGCCGGGAACGCCGTTGTAGACACGCTGGCTGCCATATACACCGGAGATCCGGCCTGTCACCGGCCAGATGAAATCATCCGCGAAATGCTCCAGCTCACTGAATATCTCTCGCGCCCGCCGCACCTGGGCCGCCTCTTCGCGGATGCGCTCAAGCACGGCCGGTGGCGGCGGGTCGACTGTCCGCTGAGGCACGCCCTCGATGCGCTGTATATTCCACTCCCGTGGCGTCAGCTTTAGCGACACGCGCTGCTCCAACTCTTGCCGCCGCAAGACCAGCTCGGCCTCGCCACTGGCATCGCGCCCGAAACCGAACGGCACGAGCCCCGACGGGCTGACCTTCAGCGGCTGCCCATCCAGCCACGCCTGCGTCTGTGGCGCGACGGTTGCTACCACCAGCGCACCCGGTGCGGGCTCGCCGCGCAGGCTCAGCAGTAGATCATCCGCCATCAGTGCGCTGCTCCAGAAAAGCAGACTAAAGAAAAATACTCGCATCAGTCACATCCAGTTGCGCCGGGTCGAGCACCCGCCGGGCATATGTTTCCCAGACCCGCTCGCGCACAAACAATTGGTAAAGATCGGCATCGATATGCCGGGCATCGCGCATCTGCTTGAGGATACTCAGTGCCTGTGAAATTTTCATCGGTGGCTTGTACGGACGATCATGAGCGGTGAGCGCCTCGAACACATCCGCGATTGCCAGCATCCGAGCCGGTAACGACATCTGCTCGCCGGTGAGGCCACGGGGAAAACCGCTGCCGTCGATACGCTCATGATGCCCCCCGGCGTATTCCGGCACTCGCCACAGCTTGCGCGGGAAAGGCAACGACTCCAGCATATCCAGTGTCACCTGCACATGATTGTTGATGATCTCTCGCTCTTCATGGGTCAGCGTGCCGCGCACCACACAAAGTGCGGCGGCTTCCTCTTCACTCAGCAATGGCTGCATGCGCCCCTTTACATCCGGCCACTGCCGCATGGCGATCTCGCGCACCCGTGCCTGATCGGCCTCGGCCATGCATTCGCTGCCCTTGTTCACGCGCCGCAAAAAAGCCAGCTCATCGTCCAGCACCGCAAGATCGTCAGCCAGAGCCCGCTGGTATCTGCTCGCCGCCTCCGGTTCGGCCGCCGTTGCCGCCGCGCATTCGCCCTGGCGCACGGCGCGCAATACCGCATAGCGCGCCGCGACTTCCTCAATTCGATCATGCAAGGTGTGCAGCTTGGTGGATTTGTCCAGCACCGAATCCGGGGTGGTCAGCTTGCCGCAGTCATGTAGCCACGCCGCCACCCGCAGCTCATACCATTCATCATCGGAGAGGTTGAAATCACGAAACACGGCGGTGTCAGCGCAGGCGGCCTGCGCAATCAGCTCGGTCAGCAGTGGCACCCGCTGGCAGTGCCCGGAAGTGTGTGAGCTTTTTTCGTCGATAGCGCGTGCAATGACGCGAATGAACGCGTCCAGCAGTTGCTCCAGCTCCTGCGCCAGCAAGGCATTATGTAATGCGGTGGCAGCGTAGCTGGTGATGCCGCTCAGCAATGCCTTGGTTTCGCTGGCGGTGCTGCCCTTTGCCACACCCAGCTTTACAGGCGCTGCCACATCCGACTTAGCACCGCCCGGCGTGGCACCACCCCACTCAACCACATTCAACAGCTGCAACACTCCCAGCACCTGCTGATCGTGATCCAGCAACGGGATTGCCAGGCTATCGCGTGTCGTGGCCTCCCTCGTCTCCCCTATCAGCTGCTGCGGCTGATAGCTGGTCACGGCTTCGCCACTTCGCGCCGCCTCGGCAACGGGGCTGGCCGGGGCATCCAGTAGCAGCTCGGGCTGCATCACCGGGGCATAGCCATTGCCACCCTGGCACATCGCCCGGGCTGGCCAACGCAGCACCGCACATTGCAAGCGCGGCACCGGCTGCCCGGCGCCGTTGGCAAGCAGATAGATCAGCGCCCCCTCGGCGCCGCTCAACGCTCTTGCCTCCTCCACGATCACCTCGCACAGACGCAACACATCACGCTGGGTGGTGATGCGCTGCGCCACGCGAAGCAGGCGCTGATAATGCTGGGGGTCGGTCTGTTCCATATTCATTCCAGGCTCTGGTCGTGGCAGCATATCCGGCCCGACGGCAGGCGAACAGGCAGGCTTTGTTACCGCCGGTGCCCACCCGTCACCAGACGTTGCCAGCCAGCGAGGGCGGCGTCTGTGCCATGCTGATGCAGCTGCCGGGCGCCTGCCGCGGGCTTCTCCTCAGGCCCTGCTGGCAGGGTGCCAGCCCTTGCCGGCTCGGCCTTTCGCCTTGCAGCCCCCCCACTGATTGCCTACCATCAGCCGGCTATTCAATCCCTTTGGCCGATGACTGATCCCATGAACATAGCCTACCGGTTGCCCGACGGGGCAGCTCTGGAATTCGAACAACCTGTCTCCGGCACCGAGATTGCCGCGCGCATCAGCAAAAAGCTGGCGAAACAGGCGCTGGCCGTGAAAGTCGACGGCGAGTTACGCGACCTGTACCTCACCGTGCCACCCGGCGCCACGGTGCAGATCATCACCCGTGAAGATGAAGACGGCCTTGAGCTGATTCGCCACGACGCTGCGCACATCATGGCGGAAGCGGTGCAGGAGCTGTTCCCGGACACTCAGGTCACCATCGGCCCGACGATTGAAAACGGCTTTTATTACGACTTCCACCGGGAGCAACCGTTCACCCCGGAAGATCTCAAGGCCATCGAAAAGCGGATGCACGAGATCGTGCGTCGTAATGAAGATATTCGCCGCGAAGTCTGGGATCGCGATGAGGCGATACGCTTCTTCATGGACCAGGGCGAGACATTCAAGGCCGAGATCATTCGCGATCTGCCCGCCAATGAAGAAGTCAGCCTGTATCGCCAGGGCGATTTCATCGACCTTTGCCGTGGCCCGCATCTGCCTTCGACCAGCAAGCTTGGCGACGGTTTCAAGCTGACCAAGGTGGCCGGCGCCTACTGGCGTGGCGACAGCAACAACGCGCAGTTACAGCGCATCTACGGCACAGCCTGGCGCGACAAAGCCGAACTCAACGCCCACTTGCAACAGCTGGAAGAAGCGGCGCGCCGCGACCACCGCAAACTGGGCCGCGAAATGGACTTGTTCCATCAGCAGGAAGAAGCGCCCGGCATGGTATTCTGGCATCCTCGTGGCTGGGCCATCTGGCAAAAGGTCGAGCAGTATGTGCGTCAGGTGTACCGCGACAGCGGTTACCAGGAAGTGCGCGGCCCACAAATTCTGGATGTCACCCTGTGGAAAAAATCCGGCCACTGGGACAACTATCAGGAAAACATGTTCTTCACCGAATCGGAGAAGCGCACCTACGCCGTCAAACCGATGAACTGCCCCGGCCACGTGCAGATTTATAATGCTGCGCTGCACAGTTATCGGGATTTGCCGGTGCGCTATGCAGAGTTCGGCGGCTGCCACCGCAACGAACCTTCCGGTGCGCTGCACGGCATCATGCGCGTGCGCGCCTTCACGCAGGACGATGGTCATATCTTCTGCACACCCGAGCAGGTGGAAGCGGAAGTTACCGCCTTCCACCGACAAGCCATGCAGGTCTATGCGGACTTCGGTTTTGAAAATATTTCGGTGAAGCTCGCGCTGCGTCCGGAAAAGCGCATCGGCACCGACGAGGACTGGGACAAGGCCGAGCGCGGCCTGCGCGCCGCACTGCAAAGTGCGGGTGTGGAATGGGAAGAGCTGCCTGGCGAAGGCGCTTTCTATGGCCCGAAGATCGAATACCACCTGAAAGACTCCATCGGCCGCTCGTGGCAGATGGGCACGGTACAGTTCGACCCGATGATGCCCGAGCGCCTGGATGCCGAATATGTCGATGAGCATTCCCAGCGACAGCGTCCGATCATGCTGCACCGTGCCATTCTGGGCTCGATGGAGCGGTTCATCGGCATCCTGATCGAGCATTATGCCGGGCACCTGCCACTCTGGCTGGCCCCCGTGCCGGTGGTGATCGCGACCATCACCAATGCAGCCGACAGTTATGCCGAGCGCGTGCGGGATGCATTGACTGCTGCCGGCGTCACCGTGGAAATGGATCTGCGCAATGAAAAGATCGGCTACAAAGTGCGCGAGCATTCCACCGCCAAGGTGCCGGTGATTCTGGTCATCGGCGAGCAGGAAGCCAACGAAGAGAAAGTGGCCATCCGCCGCCTGGGCAGCAAGAACACCGAGGTGTTGCCGCTGGCGGAGGCTGTGCAACAGTTAAGTGATGCGGTGCGCGCGCCGGGTCGCTGAAGCCGGGCGCCTGCGCGCCGCACAATGGCCGCACGCGGCACTCGTACCGCAGAGCTCTGTAACATGGAGCTCTCGCAATACAAGACCATTACAACACGAGGCTCTTGCGGCACGGTTTTTTCGTATTGCGGGACGGTTTTGTCAGCGGCTCTCGTGTCACAGGCTTTTGCAGCACAACACGCTTGCAGCACAGAACAACGGGCGAGACCATGTTTAAGGAAAACGAACAGCAGCCAAACGGATTTTTCCTGCCACTGGCCAGCGCGCTGGATACACTGGGCTGGAACAGCGATGGTCTGGTGCCCACCATTGCCCGCCAGTACGACACCGGCGAGGTGCTGATGCTGGCGTGGATGAATCGTGCCGCCCTGGAAGAAACCCTGCGCACCGGGCGCGTGTGTTATTTCTCGCGTTCACGTGGCGGATTGTGGCGTAAAGGCGAGTCCTCGGGGCAGATACAAAGACTGGTCGAGCTGCGCATTGATTGCGATGGCGATGCCCTGCTGCTGAACGTCGACCAGACCGGCCCAGCCTGCCACACCGGCCGTCGCGACTGTTTTTACTGGCGCGCCGACGGCGAGCAACTGGTGCTCGATAAAAACCCGATCATTGATCCTGCCGACCTGTACCCGGACAAGCGCTGAGACCATGCCGACACTGACTTTGCACAATACCCTTTCCGGCCGGAAAGAAACCTTTAACCCGGTCGATCCCGAGCGCATCACACTGTATGTGTGCGGGCCGACGGTCTACAACTATGTCCATATCGGCAATGCTCGCCCTGTGGTTGCGTTCGATGTGCTGTTCCGCTTGCTCAAGCGGCTGTATCCGAACGTAGTTTATGCGCGCAACATTACCGACATTGATGACAAGATCATTCAGGCCGCAGAGGAGAATGATGAGCCGATCACCGCGCTGACGCAGCGGTTCACGGTGGCGTTCGAGCAGGACATGGCGGCGCTCAATGCCCAGCCACCCACCATCACGCCCCACGCTACCGACCATGTGGATGATATGGTCGCGATGATTCGCACGCTGGTTGAAAAGCAGCACGCTTACGCGGCCGAAGGGCATGTGCTATTTGACGTGCAGAGCATGCCGGAGTACGGGCGGCTATCGAAGCGCTCGCTGGACGACATGCTGGCCGGTGCGCGGGTGGAAGTGGCTCCCTACAAAAAATACGCCGGCGATTTCGTACTGTGGAAACCAAGCACCGACGAGCAACCCGGCTGGGATTCTCCCTGGGGCCGTGGCCGGCCCGGCTGGCATATCGAGTGCTCCGCAATGATCGCACGCCATCTTGGCCCGCTGATCGATATCCACGGCGGCGGCCAGGATCTGATTTTCCCCCATCATGAAAACGAAATCGCTCAGGGCTGCTGTGCCCACGGCACGGATTATGTGCGCTACTGGATGCACAACGGCTACATCAATATTGATGGCGAGAAGATGTCCAAATCGCTGGGCAACTTCCGACTGGTACGCGAACTGCTCAAGCATTACCCCGGCGAAGTGCTGCGCTTTGCGTTGCTCTCTGCCCATTACCGCTCGCCGCTGAATTTCAGCGAGGAGCTGTTGCAACATGCCCGGGCCACACTGGACAGCCTCTATTACGCCCTGCTCGGCCGCGGTGCACAGATCGAGCCAGAGCCCGGATATACATTGCCGGATGACCACCCCGTCAATCTGGCACTGTGCGACGATCTCAATACGCCGGAAGCGATCAGCGAACTGCACCGTATCGCCGCACAATTGAACAAGGCCGGCGACGCCGACAAGCCTCGCCTGAAGGCCGAGCTACTGGCAGCAGCCGGCCTGCTGGGCCTGCTGACCCAGACGCCGTCCGCCTGGTTCCAGCAGGGCGGCGGCAGTGATGCCCTGGATAGCGCGGCTATCGATGCCCTGATCGAGGAGCGCAGCGCAGCAAAAAAAGGCCGTGATTTCAGCCGCGCCGATGCCATCCGAGAACAACTGGAACGCGCCGGCATTGTGCTGGAAGACACCCGCGAAGGCACGCGCTGGTCGCGCCGTCCTGCCAACACGGACTGATCAGGCTCATGCCCCGGAATTGTTCCGGGGCACTGCCTCCCGACAAGGCACGCACTCGATAGCGCCTCCCCCTGCCGTGCGCAACAAAGTCTTCGATAAAGCCCTGGCTAACATACCGGCGAAAGCCCCGATACGTTGAGCGCGACTCCGGCGCGAAGCCAGACCAGCGCACACACACCAGCCAATGTCTTACATCTTTTGTCGTGCAACACCTACATTCCTTTCCGCGTTCTCAGACAGACAGCCCGGCACCGGGGCCGGTACGCTGCCAGATCACAAGTGCGCAAACACGGGCGCAAGGGAAAGTGCCAAGGGTAAGCCCAAAGGAAAGTCCCAAGGGTAAGCCCCAAGGGAAAGCCCCAAAGGAAAGCGCCACAGAAAAGCGCTAAGGCAAAACCACACAGGCGTCACAGGGAGGTGCCCGCCATGGACAATCACGACACCAGCTACCGGCTGCTGTTCGCACACGCCGAAATGGTGCGCGAGTTATTGAAGGGTTTCGTGCCCGGCGACTGGGTCAGGGAACTGGATCTGGATTCGCTGGAAAAAATGAACGGCAGCTACGTCAGCGACGATCTGCGCAGCCGCCACAGTGATGCGGTCTGGCGGGTACGCTGGGGGCCGCGCTGGGTGTATGTGTACCTGCTGCTGGAGTTTCAATCCACAGTGGATCGTTTCATGCCGGTGCGCGTGCTCAGTTATATCGGGCTGCTGTATCAGGATCTGATCAAACGGCGCGAGCCCGGCAACAGCCCCCTGCTTCCGCCGGTGTTGCCGATCGTGCTATATAACGGCAAACCCCGCTGGCGTGCTTCAGTGGATCTGGCCGATCTGATCCAGCCCATGCCGCAGGCCCTGCACGAATTCCAGCCCCGGCAACGCTTTCTGCTGCTGGACGAAGGGCGCTATCAGGCCCATGAGCTGCCGGCGGGCCGCAATCTGGTTGCCGCGCTGTTCCGGCTGGAACACAGCGCCACGCCGGAGGCGCTGCGGCAGGTGCTAGCGCTTCTGGTAGACTGGCTGAAAACACCGGAATTGGCAGATTTGAGGCGCCACTTCGTGGAATGGCTCCGGCGCCGGGGGCCGAGCCTGGATCCGCAGACACACTGGCGCGAGATCAACGACCTACAGGAGGCCAACACCATGCTGGAAGACCGCATTCGCGAATGGAAAGCGCAGTTTCGCCAGGAAGGGCTGCAAGAAGGCCTGGAGCAGGGAGTGGAGCAAGGCGTGACACAAGGCGCTCGAACCATGCTGCAGCGCCAATTGCTGCGTCGCTTCGGCAGCGTGCCGGAGCCATTGGCGCAGCGGCTGGCCGGGGCCACCCTGCCGCAGTTGGAAGCCTGGGCTGATCTGGTTTACGAAGCCGAGACGATCGAAGATGTTTTCCATTGAGAGATCAGCTGACGAGAGAGGTCACCTGACGAGCGATCACTAGGTGCGAGATCACCCCTCATATAGCAGCGCTCCTCACGCCGGCACCATCGTCTGACAGCACTTCATGCATCGCCAGCACTTGCCGGCAGATCAGGGCCAGCTGCGCCTGCACCAGCCGCTGACCATCATCCGCTTCTTCCGGCAGGGCTTCCAGCACCTCCGCCAGTTGCGTCATGGCCGGCTCCGGCGCTGACAACAGGCTCCCCGCTTTGAGAGATGCGGCCATGGATTCGAGCCAACAAGCCAGGCGCTCCACGGCATCATCAATGAGCGCATCATTGCTATGCTCGGCCAGCAGTGCACGGTGCGCGCCGAGCGCGGAGAGATAATTCAGCAAACCGTGCGCGAGCGTCAGAAAGCGCAACGCATCTTCCACATCGCCACGAAAATAACCCGGCTCCTGCTGCATGTTGGCGAGTGCTGCCGCGAGCGCGGCGTCGGAGTTATGCGCGTCGCGGCGGGCCACCCGATAGGCCAGATCATCGCGCTTGCCGGTATCATACTGTTGCATGATCTGGCGCAGATAACGGGCGTTGCCACGCAGCACCGCGGCCTGCAAACCACCGAGCCTGCGCCCTTGCCAGTCCGGCAGGATCAGCAAGATCGCCAGCCCAGCCAGCAGGCAGCCAAGCACCGTATCCACGAGCCGTGGCCAGAACACGGCGTAGCCGTCGCCCACCTGACTGAAACAGAACAGCACTTGCAGCGTCATGGCAGCCGTGGCCAGCACATAGTGTCGGTGCCGTGTAGTGAAGAACACCACCCCGGCGATCACGGCAAAAGCCGCCTGCAAGGCAGTGCTCGGAAACAGGCCAAGCAATGCCCAGCCCAGCGCCAGTCCCGCCAGCGTGCCACTGACCCGTTGTACCAGGCGGCGCCGCGTCGCACCAAAGCTCGGCTGGCACACAAACAGCGCCGTCAGCATGATCCAGTAACCCTGTTCGTCATGTATCCAGTGCAGCAGCCCGAAGCCCACCGGCAACACCACGGCCAAGCGCACTGCATGACGGAATACCGACGAGGCCGGTGTCAGATGGCTACGCAATCGGGCCCAGCCTTCCCGGAGGGTGCGCGGCGAACGGTCCACCAGGGAGCTGTCGCTCTCTGCCACCAGCATCTCCGGCTGCCCGGCGCGAGCAAGAGCATTTTCCAAGGTCAGCAAGTTGTCCATCAGCGCATCCAGCGAGCGCAAGTGCGGCCGCCAGGAAGGGTTGATCTGGGAGCGCAGCCACACCAGCGAGGTGCGCAGATCATCCAGCGCCGGATTGGGCGCATTGCCGTAATCGAACGGCAGTCGCTGCCGCAGCGCACGCCCAAGCGCTTTGCAGGCACTGCCTTGCTGCCGCAAGACGCGCTGGAACCGGAACATCACATCGGAATGGAAAAACGCTTCCGCCAGCCGGTGGTACGGATAATGGGTGGAACCGGCCCGCTCGTGGATATCCTGCGCCAGAAAATACAGTTGCAGGTAAGCGCTCACGCGGCGGCTGTCGCGGCGGCGCGCCAGGCGTCGCAGGATGACCACACGCGCCTCATCAAGTGCCTTCACTACGCGCGCGTTCTGATGCACCAGCGCCAGCCGCAGCCCATGCACATCAAGCTGGGTCAGCGGTTCGAACAACCGCGATTTCAGTTTCAGATACTCACCCAGCTCACGAAATACACGCGAGACAGCTTGCTGCACCGCATGTTGCGTGAACAGCGCATGCCAGAGTACCGAAAGCAGACCATAGCCCGCCGCGCCCACCAACAGCCGCATCGGCTCCTGCCACAGCGCCGGCACCACGCCGGCACGCGGCTCCACCGTAATCATTGTGTAAATTGAAAGAATTAGAGTGGCCGAGCCAATCGTCGCAAATCGGCCTCCCAGAGCTCCGAGCATGATCAGCGAGACGCTCGCCAGCGAGAGCAGCAGCGCCAGCAACCAGCGATAAGGAAACAACAGTTCGACCGTGAGCGATGCCACCGCAAAACACAGCAGCGTCACGATCAGCGCCAGCAAGCGGCCGCGCCAATTGTCGTCGGTTTCTGCCAGCGCACTGGCAAGGATGCCGAGGATCAGCGGGATCAGCCAATCCGGGCGCTCCTGAGTGAGGCTCCAGAGCATCGCCGCGGAAAACGCCAACAGCACACGCACGCCATCGCCAATCGCATCCTGGCCCCATAGATGGGCCAGCAGGCGGCGGGGAGACAATTCAGACACGCGGAGCCCGGGCATGTACGCTCGATCAGACTTAAAAAAACGGAAGAAGAAATGCAGCTGTCACTATAGCAGCCCGGCGCAGACAAGGCGTGCCCGGCCGGGAGATTCATCGCACCAACGCCGATGGACTTTTGTTATAACATATCATAACCTGTCGTTCATCAGGGCCACTTCGCCGGCCCGCCTTGCCACCTGGGTGCTCCGTGACGTCGCTGCTGCTTGGCATGATCCGGCTTTACCAATACCTGCTCAGCCCGTGGGTCGGCAATCAGTGCCGCTTCTGGCCCACCTGCTCCGAGTATGCGCGCCTTGCCATCATTCACCACGGCAGCGCGAAAGGCAGCCTGCTGGCAGTGCGCCGGGTGTGCCGCTGCCATCCCTGGCACCCCGGCGGCTTCGACCCTGTGCCTGGCGTCCCGCTGCCGGACGATTACCACGATGAGCCCGAGCCTGCTGATGATGCGCCAGACGATACGCACTGAGTTGCGCCCTGCCATCTGGCTGCTGGTGCTATTACTGGCTGCCGGGCAAACACAGGCTGTCGCGCACCTGGTATGGCACATCAGCCCGGCGCTGGCTGCCGCAGGCGCCGGGCACATCGATACACACACCGAGGCCGGCCACGGCGAGCTATCGCTCAGCTGTGAATTATGCGCTGCCGGCCACCTTACGCTGCTGCATCAAACTGCTTCGCCGGCCAGCCCCGCTCAGCTCGTGCGCTGGGCCGCCCCCGCTCCGGAGCAAAGCCACACCCGCCTGCCCCCACCCCGCTGCTGCCGCGGCCCACCACAACACGCCTGACCTTCACCCCTGATCGGCTGGCGCACGTCAGCCATGCTCACGCTGCCGCCACGCGGCAGATCGCAAGAGGGTTACATCCGATGTTGAACAACTCCCGCCAGCCTGTGCTGGCGCTGGCTATTGCCGTCTTGGCAAGTAGCGCCAGTGCCGCCACCCATGCTGACGATACCCCTGTGCAGCTCGCGCCTGTGCGGGTTTCTGCCATGGCGCTGGATGAAGATGCCGACCAGTTGGCGGTGCCTTACAGCGTCATGGAGGGTGACGAATTATTGCTGCGCAATAGCGCCACCCTGGGCGAAACGCTCAACGGCCAACCTGGCGTGCACGCCGACAGCTTTGGCGGCGGCAGCAACCGCCCGGTTATCCGTGGCCAGACCGCGCCACGTGTCAGCGTGCTGTCCGATGGCGCATCCTTGCTGGATGCCTCGGCCATCTCGCCGGATCATGCCGTCACCGCCGAGCCGCTATTGATCCGACGGGTCGAAGTGTTACGCGGCCCGGCCGCCCTGCTGTACGGTGGCGGCGCTATCGGTGGCGTGGTGAACCTGCTGGACGACAAGATACCAACGCACATGCCACACGCCGGTGCCGAAGGCTTTGTCGCCGTGCGCGGCAACACCGTGGCCAACGAACGCGCTGGCGCCGCAGGGCTGACGCTACAGGCCAGCGAACATCTTGCTGTGCGCGTGGAAGGCTCGACCCGTGATGCAGATGACTACGAAGTACACGGGTTCGATCAACTGCGCGTGGATGGCACTTACGCTCGCAGCCACAATGGCGCCTTCGGGCTCTCCTGGATCACGCCTCGTGGTTATATCGGCGCTGCCTACAGTTACCGCACAGATAAATACGGCCTGCCCGGCCACAGCCACGAATACGAAGGTTGCCACCCCCACGGCGCCTCGCTGCACTGCGATCCGCATGGCCATGACCACCATAGTCATGATCACAATGAGCACCACGACCATGCTCACGGAGTGCCTTACGTGGATCTGGTCAGCGAGCGGCTGGATGTGCGCGGAGAATACCGCGACCCGCTGCCCGGTATCGAACGGCTGCGGCTGCGCGCCAGTTACACCGATTACGCTCATGATGAAATAGAAGGCGGTGTGGTCGGCACGCGCTTCGAGAATCTCGGTTACGAGGCGCGAATCGAGGCCGAGCACGCTGCCGTGGCCGGGCTGCACGGCGTCGTCGGCGTGCAGTACGGATTCAATCGCCTGCGTACCGTCGGCACCGAGGCTTTTCTACCGCAAACCGAAAGCGAAACAGCCGGCGTGTTCCTGCTTGAGCATTACACCCTGAACGACCAATGGCATCTTGAGGCTGGCGCCCGGCAGGACTATCAGAAGATTCGCACGCGTCATGATCCTCGCGACCTGCCGTCATCAAGGATGTTTGCCACCTCGGCGTCTGTGGCCGCCACCTGGCAATTTCTGCCGGATTATCACCTGTCATGGACGGCGGCACATTCACAACGGCTGCCGCACGCACAGGAGCTGTATGCACGCGGTGTGCATCTCGCCACCAACACTTACGAGTGCGGCCTGTTCCCCAGTATTTATACCTGTGGCGATGCAGGAAGCGATACTCGGATCAAGCGGGAGAGCTCTCGCAATATCGGTGTAAACCTGCGTCGCAACCATGGCGCACTCACGTTCGATATCGGCCTGTTTCATAATCACATCGGCAACTATATCTACGCCCGCACCCTGGATCAGTTCGAGGATTTCCGGCTGATCAAATACAGCCAGGCGGATGCCGAGTTCACTGGTGCTGAAGCGGAAGCCACCTGGTTCCCCAGCGACAGTTATTCCCTCACCGCTTTTGGCGATACCGTGCGTGCGCGCTTCGACAACGGCGGCAATTTGCCGCGTATTCCCGCCTATCGTGCCGGCCTGCGTCTGCATCGCTACTGGGACACCGTGATCGGCGAGCTGGAGTATTACCGTGTCGGCACCCAGCGCGACATTGCCGATTACGAACAGCGCACGCCCGGCCATCACATGGTGAATGCGGCGCTTACCTGGCAGCCTCGTGGCGATGAGCGTTACACCCTCTTCGTTCGTGGCACCAACTTGCTGCGTGAAAAAGTCTGGCATCACAGTTCGTTCCTGGCACATAGCGTGCCGGAACCCGGCCGCAGCGTGAGTCTCGGCGCGCGCCTTACCTTTTAAGCAAAATATTTCCCTGGAGCGATCACGATGATTTCTGCTTCTGATTTTTTGCGTCTGCTGGCGCTCATCACCCTGCCTGCCGGCCTGCTGCTATCCGGCTGCGGCAACGACAGCAATCCGCGCCCTGGCGCGGGCCACGACCACGCCCATCATGGCCGGCTGATCCTGGCCGACAACAATGCGCACGCTTATGTTTATGACCTGGATCAGCGCGCCTTGCTCGCGCCGCTGCACCTCGACTATCCAGCCCACAGCTTGCATACCAGCCCCGGCAAGCGTTTTGTGGTTATCACCCAGCGCGCTACTGGTGCCAACCCGAACCAGATACAGTTTATCGACGCAGGGTTGTTCGTGCATGGCGATCACATTGATGTGCTTGAGCCTTCCGTAGCCAACCTGACGCTGTCAGGCGAGGCACCCGCCCATTATCGCGCAGTGGGAAATCAGGCGACGCTGTTCTTCGATGGCGCTTCCGCCAGCCAGCGTTTTGTGCTGTTCACCGACAGCAGCCTTGCCGCAGGCAATATTGTCGCAGCGGAAAGCACGCCCGCCGCACACCATGGCATAGCCGAGCCGCGTGGCGAGTATGTGCTGGTGAGCACTGCCGATCGTGAGCGGGTAGCGGTATTCGGCCTGCACCACGATCATTTCCATCTTGAAGAAACCCTGCCGGAGCCTTGCCCCAATCTGCACGGTGGCGCTTCGCTGGAAAATCATGCTGCCTTCGGCTGCGATGATGGTGTATTGCTCGTGCATCAGGATGGCGGCGCGTTTACCGCCAGCAAGATCATCACACCACTGCGCATCACGCAGCTTGCAGGGCATCCCGCCATGAATGAATTCGTGGCCTTTGCGGCGGGCAATCAGGCGATCTACGCGGTCGATCCTATAAGTGGCACTGTCGAAGAAATCGACTGGTCAGCCAGCACCGGCACCGCCCACACCCGGCATCTGATCGACGCCACAGGCGCGCACCTGCTGGTGCTGGACGACGCCGGCACGGTGCATATTCTGACGACCGATGACTGGTCGCATCAGGGCAGCATTGCTGTGCTTCAAAATGGCACGGGGGCGCACATGGTCGCCAGCGCCAGCGATGCGCGGGCTTATCTGCTCGAACCGGCAGAACAGATTGTCCGTGTGCTGGATATCACGCAGCGAACCCTGCTGGATGACGACCAGATCACACTGGATTTCTCGCCAGTTGGCCTGGCCTGGGCCGGCATCAGCGGTGCTGCGGCAGAGGCTTTGTCGCCGCACCGCGACCATGACCATCAGCACGGCCATCAACACGATCATCAACACAGTCGCTAGCACATCCACTCGCACTGATCGGCACGCCGGGCGCGCTTGTCGCTGCGCCCGGCTGTCGGTGGCCGCCGGCGCGCACCGCCATGTCGAATCCGCTACAATGCTTCGCGTTTTCAAATCACCTCAGGAGCCATCATGAAAGCAGCCCTGCGTTCCCTCGCCGTCGCCAGCCTGGCGTTTTCCGCGCTGGCCATCGCGCCCGCCACCCAAGCCCAGTCCGGCTACGTGTCATTGGGTTACGTCCTGAGCGACCTTGAGCCAAAGCGAGCACGGCGAGATGCCGATGTCACCGCCCTGCAATTCACTTTTGGCGGTTGGTTCAATCCACAACAGACGTTCGGCGCAGAAGGCCGCATCGCGCTGGGCCTGGATGACGACAGCTTCACCAACCAGAACGGCACACGTGGCAAAGTCGAAATTGATCGCTACTACGGCGGCTACCTGCGGGCACAATTCCCCAACACCGTTCCGGTGCGGCCCTACGGGCTGGTCGGCATAACGCGTGTAGAAACCACGGAAAAAACCACTCGCAGCCGCGGCCGCAGCTACAGCGATATTTCACTCGGCTTTGGTGTGGACGTGGAACTGGATCGCAATATCTACGTGTTTCTCGAATATCTGCGTGCCACCGATAGCAGCAGCAGTGAAGTCACCAACCTCACCCTCGGGGTAGGCGGCCGATTCTGATGCAGCGGCAGGATTTCCGATTCTTCCACCCTCTGCGCGTTCGCTACTCGGAAGTAGACGCGCAGAGCGTGGTCTTCAACGCCCACTACCTGACCTATTTCGACGTTGCGCTCACCGAGTTCCTGCGCGATGCCGGCTACGATTACCACGGTCTGGTGGCACAGCAAGGGCTGGATTTTCATCTGGTGAAATCGACCGTGGAATATCTGGCGCCCATTCGTTTCGATGACGAGCTGGAGATCGGTGTCCGTGCAGCACGCATCGGCACCAGCAGCCTCACCTGGGCGTTGGGCATTTTTCGACGGGGGGAAGAAACCTGCCTGAGCCGGGGCGAGGTGATCTGGGTATGCGCCGCTGCGGGCAGCCATCGTTCTCACCCGTTGCCGGCTGATCTGCTCGCACTGCTGGAAACCTGTTAAGCCCACCGGGCGGGAAACGACACCGCGCCCTAGCACCACCTCATGAGTTTCGCCGTGTCTGATGGCCTCTCGCAACAGCCTCTCACGGTGGCCTGTTTCAATAGCCTCTCAATAGAGCAGCCTCTTCTGAATAAAGCCTCTCGTTGCACCCTTTCGCCAGCCCTCTCCACTGCCCCAGCAAGCGCTCAAGGCGCGTCCTGGCCTCTGCTGGCAGCGGGCCGACGGCGGCTCAGTTGCCGCGTCAGGATACGCACCTCACTGGCCCGGCCGGCCTCCAGGCCCCTTACCCATGTTGCCGGAGTTCGGGGCGGGGAGGCGCAGTTGTATCAGGGGATCGGCAGGTAACCGCCGGCCACGTTTTTGGTCACGATGGCCACGGCATTGTGGGCATGCAGGCTTTCCAGATGATTCACCCGCAACCAGAAATCCTGATATTGCGGATCTTTGTCCAGCGCCACTTGCAGGCGCCGGGCAGCATCTTCACAGAACATCAGGTTTTGCCCATTGAGGCGCGCAAACTCCTGTTCGTCTTCACGCTTCACGGCAGTCTGCACCGGCGTTTTCAGGGCGCCCTCGATCAGGTCGATCAGGGCCGTGATCGGGAAGGCACGATCTTCTTCTGCGCCATCGAGCAACACCCGCACCTGAGCGATGGAGCGCTGGCTGTGCGGCGTGGCGACGATGCCCTGCTCGGTGCCCAGCCATTCTGCGGCTTCTTCGGCATTGATAGTGCCCACATCGCCGAACTTGTCGCGGAATGCATTCTGAATCAGTTGCCGCGCCAAAGCAGCGGAGCAAGGGCAGGTGGATGAATAGGGCACTTCCACTGACAGCTCGATGCGCATGTCATCGCCGTGGAGCGTACCCGCCAGGCGCACCGGATAGCTCTTCCAGCCGGCATACTGGCTCTTGAGCGCCGGGCGGCGTACGGAATATTCAAAGCGCAGTTCCACAAACGCCTGGCTGCTCAAGCCCTGGTGGGTTTGCAGGAAGTTTGCCAGCAACTGACGGATCGACGCAGCGCTGACCGAATGATCGCCGAAGGTTTCCTCCAGCATCAGATATAGCCGTGACATGTGAATGCCGCGCGCCTTGGTGTCTTCCAGATTGACATACGCCTGGATCGAGGCGCTGATCGGGCGTTCGCCATGCACACTGTCGCTGACTCTCGCCGGCAAGTGGATTTCGCTCATGCCCACCCAATCCAGCTTCGGCCCTTTATGGCTATCGGCCATACTGGCTACGTCCGGCATCTCTGGGGGCGCTGCGTCTTCGCGTTTCATCTGGATCTCCGTCTGGCACGGGCTTGGCCGTGGATGGCGGCCGGTTGGGGAACCCACCGCAACTCTCGGGGCGGGGAAGTCTAGCAGAAAAGAAGCGGGTAATTGACCGACTTTCCGTGGGGGCTTCCGCATCCCACCCCCGCGCTACGCGCCGGCCGATGCCCGTGCTGGCACCTCCTGCCTGCTGCACGAGGTATTTTGGGGGGCGCCGCCGCATTTCAACCAATCTCGCCAATAGCGCTGGGCTATCCGCCGACGCTTTTGCTCTGCCTGCGCATTTTTTTCAATTTCCTGTGACTCGCCGGACAGCCGCACCAGATGGGGCTTTGACGCCAGTCACCACCCCAGTTATCAGCCACTTTTACAGATATTGCTTTGACATCTAACATTTCGAAGACTAACGTATGCCCCCAATAAAACAGCTTGCAAACCATATATATCAATTGGTTACAAGCTTAGACCGAGGAGGAGACTCGATATGAAGAGCCATCATCCTCAGCCACTGTCGAGAGTATCAGTCAATATGGCGAGGCATCACGAAGTGTTGATTTCATTGCGCCGCATCATCCGCGCGACGGATATGTACTCTCGCCACCTGAGCAAGGTCGCCGGGCTGACAGCACCACAGTTGCTGGTGATGCAGTCCATCGCCCAGCGCGGCGAAATGGCGATGGGCCAAATTGCCGATGAAGTGTCGCTGAGTCAGGCGACCATCACCACCATTCTGGATCGACTTGAGAAGCGCGAGCTGATCGTGCGTTTGCGGGGCTCCACCGACAAGCGACGAGTCTATGCCCGCCTCACCGCCGACGGCATGGCGCTGCTGGAAAAAGCACCCACGCCGCTACAGGAAGAATTCATCGACCGCTTCGCCGAGCTGGATGACTGGGAACAATCATTGATTGTCAGCTCCCTGCAACGTGTCGCCGCCATGATGAATGCGGGCGACATTGATGCATCGCCGGTACTGGATCTTGGCGCCATGGATCGCGCCCAGCCGACCGTCGAACTCAGCGAGCGTCGCGCCCGGCAGTCTGAAGCGGCTGCGCCCGCTCCCCCTTATCCCGAAGCCACAAGAAAGTAATCACTATGCTTGCAGAACCAACGGATACTCGACCCCAAAAGGCTCCCGTTGCGAACAACACCGCGCAGATCACACTGCGCAAACCGGAAAGCCAGGATGGCGCCCGCTTGCACAAACTGGTGCGCGCCTGCAAACCTCTGGATGAAAACTCCACCTACTGCAACCTGCTGCAGTGCACCCACTTCGCCGACACCTGTGTCGCTGCCGAAATGGATGGCGAACTGGTGGGTTTCATCTCCGGCTATATTCCGCCCAAGCAGCCCAACACGCTATTTGTATGGCAGGTCGCCGTGCACGAAAAAGCACGTGGCCAAGGGCTGGCAAAGCGGATGCTTGCCGAGATCCTTGAGCGCAGCGAATGCAATCAGGTGCAATTCATCGAAACCACGATCACGCCCGATAACGAGGCATCCTGGGCGATGTTCCGCAGCTTTGCCTATGCACGGCGCATGCCGACCGAGGAGTTCATCCTGTTCGACAGTCGCCTGCATTTTTCAGGCGAGCACAAGGATGAGCACTTGCTGCGTATCGGGCCTTTCAACCGGACGAACGCGTAGCCAGAGATCAACCCCCGTTTTTTGTTCACCGGGCTTTCCCTGACCGGCCCTGGCTGGCGTTCCTTCAGGGAAAACCGGGTGGCGAGGCGGCTACCGCCGCCAGCAAAAGTGAGTTGTTTCTACCGAACAGCCACTTGCTTTTTACCAACGCATTGGGAGGTGCGAACCATGGACACACAAATTTTTGATCGTATCGAATCCGAAGTACAAAGTTATGCCCGCAGCTTTCCTGTCCTGTTCAGCAAGGCCAAGGGCGCCTATCTGTTTGATGAAGAAGGCCAGGCCTATCTGGATTTTCTGGCCGGCGCCGGCACGCTCAACTACGGCCACAACCATCCGGTACTGAAAGAAAAGCTGCTGGCTTATCTGGGCGAGGATTACATCGTCCACGGCCTGGACATGCACACCTGCGCCAAGCGCAATTTTCTCAATCAGCTTGAAGAAGTGATCTTCAAGCCGCGCGACATGCAATACATTGTGCAGTTCACCGGCCCGACCGGCACCAACGCCGTGGAAGCGGCATTGAAGATCGCCCGTAATATCAAAGGCCGCTCGAATATCGTCACCTTTACCAACGGCTTTCACGGCGTATCGCTCGGCTCACTGGCCGTTACCGGTAACAGCCATCACCGCGATGCCGCGGGCGTAGAGCTCAACGGCGCCACGGTAATGCCATATGACGGTTATATGGGTGAAGGCGTCGACACCACCGAGTATATCGACAAGCAATTGTCCGATTCCTCCAGCGGTGTCGACAAACCTGCCGCAGTGATCGTGGAAACCGTACAAGGCGAAGGCGGTATCAACGCGGCCAGCCTCCAGTGGCTGCGCAATCTCGAGAAGCTGTGCAAGAAGCACGACATGTTATTGATCGTGGATGACATCCAGGCGGGTTGTGGTCGCACCGGCAGCTTTTTCAGCTTTGAGGACGCCGGCATCAAGCCCGACATCATTACACTTTCCAAATCCCTCAGCGGTTACGGCCTGCCCTTCTCGGTGGTGTTGATGAAGCCAGAGCTGGATCAGTGGAAGCCGGGCGAGCACAACGGGACTTTCCGTGGCCACAACCCTGCGTTCGTTACCGCCGCTGCCGCCCTGGATCATTTCTGGCGCGACAATACTTTCGCCAATGAGGTAAAGAAAAAAGGCCATATCATCAGCGAATATTTTGGCGCCATCGCGCAAAAATATGGCGATCAGTGGTTCACCACCACCGGCCGCGGCATGATGCAAGGCCTGGTCTGCACCAACGGCGAACTGGCGAACGAGATTACCAGTGAGGCCTTCCGCCGCAAGCTGATCATTGAGACCTCCGGTGCTGATTCGCACGTGGTGAAAACCCTTTGCCCGCTGACCATCAGTGAAGAAGATCTCCGCAAAGGCTTGCGCATCGTCAGCGACAGTGTCGACACCGTCATGCAAGCCCGTGCGCAAGCTGGCAAGCCAGGTGCCAGCAGCAACGTCGGCGCCGTGGCATGACCGTTGATCTGCCTCTCCTGTAGCCGGCTGGCTACCTCCCCGGGAGAGGCACCTATGACGCCCGCACCCGATACCGGGGGCGGGCTTTCCCTGACTGCCGCCAAGACGGCACCCACCCCTGTTTTTGAGGAGCTAGAATGATTGTTCGTACGCTTGAAGAAGCCCGTAACAGTGGCCGCGCCGTGCGCGCAGAGAACGGCAACTGGGAATCCGTGCGCCTGTCGCTGAAAGACGATGGCATGGGTTTTTCCTTCCACATCACCACCATCTTTGCCGGCACGGAAACGCACATCTGGTATCAAAACCATTTTGAGACGGTGTATTGCATTTCGGGCGAAGGTGAAGTCGAAACCATCGACGATGGCAAGATCTACCCGATCAAGCCAGGCACCGTGTATATCCTCAACAAGAACGACAACCACCTGCTGCGTGCCAAAAGTGATATGCAGCTGGCCTGCGCGTTCAACCCGCCCCTGCATGGCAAGGAACAGCACGACGAAAACGGCGTCTACGCGCTGGAAGCCGAAACAATCGATGGCTGAGACGCTCGCCGGCCTGACATTCCGTTCCACCGGGCCGGCGGCCATGCCGCCGTAGCCCGTGGAGCGTCCCTCCACACCGATTACCCGTTTCGCCCTCGAATACCAGCTTCTGGTGATAGGCCCGGTGCCCTGTTCGTGGGAAACTGCCAGGCTGCCATGACCGGCAGTCGCGAGATTTTCTCGCCTGTCGGGGCGCCTGAACGGGGGCAAGCATGACCAGCGCATCACTCTTCAACTCTGATTTTCCGCGGCCCGCTCCGGTGCTGGTCGTGGAAGACGAACCGCTCATGCAGCAGCGACTATTTCGCATACTTCAGGATCTCGGTTACGACGGCAGCGCCATAGAAATAGCGACGACCGTGGCCGCCGCACGCAAACACATCCACGAACGGCCGGTTTCCATGGCGCTGGTTGATCTCGGCCTGCCCGACGGCACTGGCTTCGAGCTGATTGATCTGCTGCGCAGCCGTGACGCCAATTTATGCATTCTGGTGATCTCGGCGTGGAGCACGGAAGAGCACATCGTTGCTGCGCTGCGCGCCGGGGCCACCGGGTATGTCCTGAAAGACCGTGACGACCTGGAAATTTCTCTCTCGATCCGCAGCGTCCTCCGGGGAGGCGCGCCTATTGATCCTTTCGTCGCACGGCGTATTCTGGAGCTACTCCCGATAGCACGCCCAGAACGCGCTCGGGAATCGGAGGGGGAAGGCGTGAAACTCAGCGCTCGCGAAACGGAGATCCTGCACCTGGTCGCCGAAGGGCTGACCAACCGCGAGATCGCCGCGCAGCTGTTCATTTCACGTCACACAGCAGAATGTCATATAAAAAATATTTACCGGAAACTGGCGGTGTCATCCCGTACCCGCGCCATCAACGAAGCGCGGCAGCGCGGCTTGCTGCCCTGACCCTGCTGCTTGCCGGCTTGCTGGCCGCGTCGGCTGCCGCCACCGCCACACCGTGCCGGCAACTCATTACCTCGGTGAGTGCCGCACAAGAGCTGGGCCAGCCCGACCATCCGCCTGCACAGGGCTGGGTGCCAGTCACCTTGCCGGATACCTGGCATACCCGTTGGCCAAAGACGCACGGCGCAGTCTGGTATCAAGTCCGATGGCATGACGAATGCAACGGCGACAAAGCCGTGGCGGTGCGCGTTTCGCACATGACCATGGCCGGCACCATTTACCTCAACGACACCCTGCTGTGGCAAGACGCCAGCCTGGAAGAACCCTTCTCTCGTAGCTGGAACATGCCTCGCTACTGGGTGTTGCCCACCGCTGCCCTGACCGGCCAGGACAACACTTTGTGGTTTCGCATTACGGGTATGCGCCATGATCTGCTCGGGCTCGGCCAGGTGGAAGTCGGCTCGCCGTCCGTACTCTGGCCAGCACATACCGCACAACGCTGGCAAAAGCGCGGGCTGTTCACACTCAACATGAGCATCTCGCTGGTGCTGGGCTGCCTGTTTCTGGCACTGTGGGCGGTGCAGCGCAGCGAGCGCGCCTACGCCTGGTACGCGCTCGCCTCGCTGGCTTGGGCGCTGTTTGCCGCCAGTATGCTGGCCACCACTCCTTGGCCATTTTCCAACAGTGCCGACTGGAACCGCGCCGTAACGGTGGCATTCATCGTTCACTGCGCTGCTTTCTGTCTGTTCACCTGGCATTTCGGCGGCCAACACTTCCCGCGCTTGCGACGCGCACTGGGCGGCATCACCCTCGCTCTGGTGATAGGCCTCTGGTGGGTGCCCGACACGCAGCTCACCGCCGTGCTCGTCGCCACCATTCCGGGTTACTCGTTGGTCTTCATCGCCAACTGTATCCAGTTCCAGTTTCACGCCTGGCGCAACCGGGAGCGTCACAATGTGCTGCTGGCGCTGTGTCTGCTGTTCTTTGTGGTCATCGCCTTACACGATCTATTGCTTGTTATTGGCGCCATTGGTGGCAGCCTGCTGTATTCACCTATCACAGCGCCAGTATCGATGATTTTCATGTTCCTGATTATCGCCAACCGGGTTGCCAACAACCGGCGCCGCATCGAAACCTTCAATACGCAGCTGCAAGCCGCCATCGAAGAAACACGGCAAGAGCTGACCCGCACGCTGCAACACAAACACCAGCTGGAGGCGAGCAATATTCGCCTGACCGAACGGCTCCGGCTCTCCCATGATCTTCACGACAGCCTGGGCAGCTCATTGATGCGCTCCATCGCGCTGGTAGAGCAAACCAGCACACCGCTGGGCAACCGGCACTTTCTTTCCATGCTGAAAGAACTGCGTAGCGACCTGCGCCAGATCATCGACAACAGCTCATCATCCGTGGCCGCCCATAACACACCTGCCGAGTGGCTGGCGCCATTGCGCCATCGCTTCGTGCGGCTGTTCGAAGAACTTGGCATGACCTCGCAGTGGCGTATGCCCGGCGCATGGCCGTGCCAGCATTCTCCTGTGCAGTTACTAGCGCTGACGCGCTTTCTGGAGGAAGCCCTCACCAATGCACTCAAACACAGTTGCGGCAATCATTTTGAAATCACGGTAGGGGCAAGCCAGGCCGGCACTACTTTATGCGTGCAGGACAACGGCGTCGGCTTTGATGTAGATATCGTCAGCCAAGGCAGCGGTATCGGCTTGCGCAGCATGCGCACACGCATCGAACGTCTGGGCGGGCAGCTGACAATTCACTCTCAACCGGGCAGCACCCGGTTGGTGGCGTCACTGGCAAACCCATCCGCCATGGAGAAACATGAAGTACAAGCGCAGAGTGCACCCGCCAGCGCATCACGCTCCGATTAGCGTGTGCCGCGCCGCCATCATTCGCCGCCTGGATCAGTCACCCTTACGCGGCTGCTGTAACCATTGCTGATCGCGTGTTTCACTTGTCAGCCATAATGCGGCCAATGTTATCAACGCAGCACCAGCCAGATAAAAACCGACCGCAGCAAGGCCGTACCGCGTCGCCAGCCAAGTGGCGATATAGGGTGCCAGCGACGCCCCGAAAATACCGGCCATATTGAATGTCAGCGACGCGCCGGTATAGCGTACCTCCGGTGGAAAAAGCTCGGAGAGCACCGTCCCCAGCGGGCCGTAAGTCATGCCCATCAGGGCCAGACCCATCACCAGAAATGCCAGCACGCCCGGCAACCCGCCGCTACCGAACAACGGCTGAAATAACAGGCCGAACAAGCCAATGCCAAGTGTCACCCACAGCAAAGTGCGCCGCCGTCCGAAACGATCTGCCAGCAGGGCAGCCACCGGCACCGTGAAAGCAAAAAACAACACCGCAAACAATTGGAGAATCAGAAAATCATCCCGTGCATAGCCCAATGCCGTCGTGCCCCATGTGAGACTGAACACAGTCGTCAGGTAAAACAGCACGAAAGTCGCCAACGCCATCGCGGTGCCCAGCACCAGCGCGCGCGGATGCCGGCGAAACACCTCGGCCATAGGCAGGCGCACCCGCTCCTGCCGATCCAGCGTTTCGCGAAACACCGGCGTTTCTTCTATCTGCAAGCGCACATAAAGCCCGATGATCACCAGCAGAGCACTGGCAAGAAACGGCACACGCCAACCCCAGCTGAAGAACTGCTCTTCATCCAGCATTTCGCCCAGCGCCAGAAATGATAGCCCGGAAAGCAGAAACCCCAGCGGCGCACCCAGTTGCGGGAACATGCCATACCAGGCACGTTTGCCTGGCGGCGCATTCTCGGTAGCGAGCAACACCGCGCCGCCCCACTCACCGCCCAGGCCCAGCCCCTGCCCGAAGCGGCACAGCGCCAGCAACAACGGCGCCAGCACGCCGATCTGCGCGTAAGTCGGCAGCAAACCAATCACCACGGTGGATACACCCATGGTCAGCAGCGCCGCTACCAGCGTGGCCTTGCGCCCGATGCGATCACCGTAATGCCCGAACAACGCCGAACCGAAAGGCCGGGCGAAGAATGCAATGGCAAAGGTGGCCAGCGACTGCAACATCGCCGTGGTGGGATCACTACCGGGGAAAAACAGCTGCGGGAATACCAGCACCGCCGCAGTGGCATAGATATAAAAATCGTAGAACTCGATGGTGGTGCCCACCAAGCTGGCGAACAGCACGCGCCGGGGAGAGTTGCTCGGGCGCGCAGCGATTGCGGCAGTGCTCATTACGGGTATACCTCGGCGGGCTGGCGAAGGGGGAAATGCTGCCAGCTTCCCGCCGCCTGCGCCAGCACCCGCGTACCTGCCGGCGCCGGCCCGAGGCACAAGCTACACTCGCGCCTGCACAATTTCCCGGATGCGCGCTGCATCCCGCTCGCGCCGCACCTGATCCAGCAGCTGTGCCGCCGGCGGAAAATCGCGGCGCAGATAATTGAGCCATTGCTTGATGCGGCCCGCCTCCTGCACCGGAGTGCCGGTGCCCAGCAAGCGCCCGGTATAATCCAGCAACCACGGCGCGATATCTTCCCAGCCGTGCTGCTCACCATGACGGATCGCACGCGCCAGAAACGGATCGCTGACCGCGCCACGCCCAAGCATCAGCGCACCGCAGCCACTCTCGGCGGCACACCGGCGAGCATCCTCAGCCGTCCAGACCTCGCCATTGGCGATGACGGGAATCGACACCGCTTCGCGCACCTCGCGAATGCGATCCCAATACGCAGGCGGCCGGTAACCCTGTGCCCGTGTGCGCCCATGCACCGTCAGCCAGCTGGCCCCGGCCGCATCCACCGCGCGGGCGTTATCCAGGGCACGCAGATCATCATCGTTGCCCAGCCGCATCTTGGCCGATACCGGCACCGTAGCAGGCACCGCGTCCCGCACCGCCGCCACCACCGCATATACCAGCTCCGGCTCATCCAGCAATACCGCACCGCCACGGTGCCGATTGACCGTCTTCGCCGGGCAGCCGAAATTCAGATCAATCGCCGGAGCGCCCAGCTCGACCCCCAGCGCGGCATTCTCTGCCACACATTGCGGATCGGAACCGAGCAGTTGCAGGTGCACCGGCGTGCCGGCGCGGGTACGCGCCCCTTCTCGCAGCTCCGGGCACCAGCGATAGAACACTTTCGGCGGCAACAAGCGGCCGCTGACACGCACGAATTCCGTCACGCACCAGTCGTAACCGCCGATATCGGTGAGCACCTGACGCAACCAGTAGTCGGCCAGGCCCTCCATGGGAGCGAGCACAAGTTTCATGGGCGGGGATGATAAGACGCCCTCGGCAAGGCAGCCAGCAGTGCATGTCGTGAGCAGGCTGCAAACGGTCAGGCTGCAAAAAGGCAAGGCCCTCGCCGGAGAGTGCGGGCCTGAAAGTACCGGGGTTTAGGAGATCTCGGGCGTTTACAGTGCCCGCACGGCCGACGAGGCCCACCAATATAGCCGCCACCGCCCGAAGGGGAAATAGCCCGCTTAGGCCGTTTTGGAATGCTCCACCAGTTAGCCAGCACCCACTTACTTCGGATCGGGCAGAAGCATTGACGAGCGCCACCTGCTTTTTTAGTGTTCGCCCTGCCCTGACACCCCCGCACGTGGCACAATGCCCCGCACCGCAACCGCCTTGAGGATCAGCCGCACTATGGCAGCCAAACCGAAATCGCCCCGCCTGGAGGAAGCTCTGGCTACGCTGGAAAGCCTGGTGGAACGGATGGAATCCGGCGATCTGTCGCTGGAGGATTCCCTCAAAGCCTTTGAAGATGGCATTCGCCTGACCCGCGAATGCCAGCAAGCCTTGCAACAGGCAGAGCAGAAAGTGCGCATCCTGCTGGAGCAACACGTGGACGCCGAACCACAACCTTTCCGTGAAGGCGACGATGCCGACGACAACTGAATTCAGCCGCCTGGCACTGTTCATTCAGGATGCCCGCGCACGAGTGGAAACGCGCCTGCACCTGGCGCTGGATGATGAGCTGGGGGTCGCTCCGCGCCTGCTCGACGCAATGCGTTACGCAGCACTGGGTGGCGGCAAACGCATCCGCCCGATGCTCAGCTATGCCGCCTGCCAGCTCTGCGGCGGCGAGCTGGCACTGGCCGACGCCCCGGCTGCGGCGGTGGAGCTGATTCACGCCTATTCGCTGGTGCACGATGATCTGCCGGCGATGGATAATGACGAGCTGCGCCGTGGCCGCGCCACCTGCCACATCGCTTACGATGAAGCCACCGCCATCCTCGCGGGCGACACCCTGCAAACCCGTGCCTTCGAGCTGCTGACGCAGCACGGTGACTACAGCGATGGCCAACGACTGGCCATGATTCGCACCCTGGCTCATGCCGCGGGCGCCGCCGGCATGGCGGCCGGGCAGATGCAGGACATGCAGGCGCAGGGCCAGGCGCTGACGCTGCCCGCGCTGGAAGAAATCCATTATCTGAAGACCGGGCGCCTGATTACCGCCTCTCTGGTCATGGGTGCCATCGCTGCCAATGCATCGGCGGCATTGTGCGATACACTACGGCAATACGGCGATGTCATCGGGCTGGCATTCCAGGTTCAAGATGACATTCTCGATGTAACCGCCGCCACCGAGCAGCTTGGCAAACCCAGTGGCTCGGATGAGCGCCACGGCAAAAGCACCTTCCCCGGCCTGATCGGCCTGGCCGCCAGCCGTGAGCGCGCCGCACAGCTCGTCGAGCAGGCCCACCGCCTGCTTGATGATGTCGCAGCGGAGCGCGACGTAAGCCTGCTGAAAGACCTCGCAAGCTACATCGTCGCCCGCACACACTGACCCGATCCGTAACGGGCGGTATAATGCCGCCCTGACATGAACCCATCGAGGGCCGCATGGCGAAGACGTTTGACGAAATACCGCTGAGCCGGCCAGCCACTCCCCTTCTGGACGGCATCGATCGGCCGGAACAACTGCGCGCCCTGCCCCGCGAGCAGTTGGCGCAGGTAGTGGATGAGCTGCGCGCCTATCTGCTGTACGCAGTGGGGCAATCCGGTGGCCATTTCGGCGCTGGCCTGGGCGTAGTGGAGCTGACGGTCGCA
Organism: Alcanivorax quisquiliarum; assembly: GCF_023051175.1. Taxonomy (GTDB): domain Bacteria; phylum Pseudomonadota; class Gammaproteobacteria; order Pseudomonadales; family Alcanivoracaceae; genus Isoalcanivorax; species Isoalcanivorax quisquiliarum. The sequence continues at coordinate 246,634 of NZ_JALKII010000003.1, forward strand.
CTGCATTACCTGTTCGACACACCCGAAGACCGGCTGGTCTGGGACGTGGGCCATCAGACCTATCCGCACAAGATTCTCACCGGACGTCGCGAAGCATTGCCGACAATTCGCCAGCAGGGCGGGTTGTCAGGCTTTCCCAAGCGCAGCGAATCGGAGTTCGATACTTTTGGGGTCGGCCATTCATCCACCTCCATCAGCGCCGCGCTGGGCATGGCGCTGGGTGCAGAAATGGCGGGCAAACAGCGCCGCACAGTCGCCGTGATCGGCGATGGCGCCATGACGGCGGGGCAGGCATTCGAAGCACTCAACCATGCCGCACACACCAAATCGAACCTGCTGGTGATCCTCAACGACAACAACATGTCGATTTCGCACAATGTTGGCGGGCTGGCCAATTACTTCGCACGCATCTGGGCCTCGAAAACCTATATCGCCTTGCGTGAGGGCGGCAAGCGCGTGCTCTCCGCCATGCCGGCCGCCTGGGATTTCCTGCGCCGCACCGAAGAAAGCATGAAGAACATGGTCAGCCCCGATGCGCTGTTCGAATCCATCGGCTTCAATTATATCGGCCCGATGGATGGCCACGATCTGGACGAACTACTGACCACACTGACCAACCTGCGCGATCTGAAAGGCCCGCAGTTGCTGCATATCTACACCACCAAGGGCAAAGGCTTCGCACCTGCCGAAGCTGACCCGATCGGCTACCACGCGATCAACAAGATCGAGCCCAAAAAACGCCTTCAGCAAGCGATACCCAAGCCAGGCCCGCAGATAAAATACCAGGACGTGTTCGGCCGCTTTCTGTGCGATGCCGCCGCCCGGGACGATCGGCTGGTGGCGATCACGCCAGCCATGTGCGAAGGCTCCGGCATGCTCGAATACAGCCAGCAATTCCCCGAGCGCTTCCACGATGTGGCAATCTGCGAACAGCATGCGCTGACGCTCGCAGCCGGGCTTGCTTGCGAAGGGCAAAAACCGGTGGTGGCCATCTACTCCACCTTTCTGCAACGCGCCTACGATCAGCTGATCCATGATGTAGCGCTACAGGATCTGGATGTCACACTTGGCATTGATCGAGCCGGCATCGTCGGTGAGGACGGCGCCACCCATGGCGGCGTATTCGATATCGGCTATCTGCGCTGCGTACCGAACATGATCATTGCTGCCCCCGCCGACGAAAACGAGTGCCGGCAGCTGCTGTACACCGCCTGGCAACATCCCGGCCCGTCTGCCGTACGCTACCCGCGCGGCACTGGCCCCGGCGTGCCCATGGTGGAGCAATTCACCGCGCTGCCGATCGGCAAGGCACGCACGCTGCGTGACGGCCGCCAGGTGGCCATCCTGTCTTTCGGCACCCTGCTGCCGGCCGCCATGGCGGCTGCTGACGCGCTCGGCGCCACGGTGGTGGACATGCGCTGGGTGAAACCACTGGATGAAATATTGATCCGTGAGCTGGCCACTTCGCACAACCTGCTGGTGACGCTGGAAGATCATCAACTGATGGCTGGCGCCGGCTCGGCGGTCAGCGAATATCTGGCCGCCAGCGCCATCACCGTGCCGGTGCTGCACCTGGGCCTGCCGGACACCTTCATTCACCACGGCAAGCGCGAAGCGCTGCTGGCCGAGCTGGGCCTGGATGCTGCCGGCATCGAGCAAAGCATCCGTGATCGGCTGCGCCTGCTGGACGTGCGCGCCGCCCGTGGCTAATGGCAGGGCGTGTGATCACGCCCGTGCCACCCTTACCCCAGCCCTTAACCGCGTCAGCGCTGCGTAGCGTCATCTCTACGTGAGACCGCTCCTGCATAGCGCCACCTGTGCAAAAGAGTGGCCTGTGCAAAAAGTCGTCACAGAGACTCTGTTTCCCCAAATCTGCTCCCCCACCACAAAGACGTTATCGAAGCGCGTGCGACACAGAGCCGTCCCTGAGGCAGATACCGGACGACCAGGTGACGGCGCTGCGATTGATGCATGCTTATCCACGGTGCGATGGCGCACATCACTGATTCACCGCCATGCCGCCCGGCTTGTCACGCCTCGAAAGCTGAGCGCACGGTGTCTTCGACGATACGCGCCGTATAAAGAACGTGTGCGGTCATATCCTGCCCGAAAGCCGATTGAGCTGGTGATGCTGGCCGAGATCGGCAAGGTTACTCTCGCAGGCACCGCTGCGTCGCGGATCAGCGTATCGTTGATCATGAAGCGATAAATCCGGCCGTTAATGGATTGCTCGCGCGCCCAGTGATGTCAGCTGACGGAAGCGCTTCGCGTTATCGCCACGCTCTGCGGCAAGCCTGGAGCGCGGCGGAAACCCATCAGGAGCGTTTGGTTAAAGCGGCATTATTCCCCGAATACGACGTGATGTGGCGGCTGGTTTGACACCAGACAGCCTGACGGCTTGCTGCTGAATACGCGTGAGAAAAGCGGCTGCTGCGCGGTGTCGTGCTGTGGCGTCTCAGCCCAGCCAGGCCAACGCAACCTGCAACACCAGCGCGGCGTACACGCCGGCCACCAGATCGTCCAGCATGATGCCGGTGCCGCCGTGCACCCGCCGATCCAGCCAGCCGATGGGCCACGGCTTGAGCACATCGAAAAAACGGAACAGCACAAAACCGAGCACCAGCCCCAGCCAGGATATCGGTACTGCGATCATGGTAATCAGAAAGCCGGCGAACTCATCCCACACAATCCCGCCGTGATCGTGCACGCCCATATCTCGCGAGGTGCGCCCGCACAGCCACGGCCCGACGGCGATCACCGCCAGCGTGCCAAGCAGATAACCCCACAGCGGGAGTTGCGCCAGCAGATACCAGAGCGGGATCGCCGCCAGCGTGCCGAACGTGCCCGGCGCCTTCGGCGCCAGCCCACTGCCGAAACCGAACGCCAGAAAATGCACCGGGTTGTGCATGTCCGGGCGCCGGGCTTCCGGGGGCCGGCCATCCGGGCGCCGGGCCTCCGGGGGACGGCCGTCGGGGCCTCCAGGTTGGCCAGATGGCATCCGCGTATCTGTGCTCACATCCAATTCCTTGAAAGCTGTTTGAGAGTAATTTCCGCCCGGCTCCTGCTCGCGGGCGCCCGCCGCCCCGCGCTGAACTCGCCGGACGTAGCCGTGCTTGCACAGGTGCTCGAATAGCCCACCGAAGCGTCATCGCCAGCGCCGAGGATATCTTGCCCTGATCCTCCTGCCCCTGGCCTTCCGCATGGTCGCCCCGTTTCTGTTATCTGGCGTGGCGCTGGCAAGCATCTTGAAACAAACGCTGCTTTCCCATGCAGCTCAACAACATATAGAGACACACCAGTCTCGATACTATCAAAGGGGGCAGCGGGCAAAGGGGCAGCGAACAAGTGAAGAAGCTGCTGGGCTACGCCGCTCGGGAGCGCCTGCTCACACCCGCACGCAAGCACCTTGCTCACGTTCGAAAATGATCCCAGCCAAGCGGCAGCGCCGGCAGCAGCTCGCCGTCGGCGCCCAGCACCTGTAGCCCCGGCTCACTACGGATGCGGCCGATCTGCACCGCATCACGCGGCAGGTTCAGGCCGGGCATGAGGGTAAACAGCAGCAAGTAGTCATCACCACCGGCCAACTGCACACGCGCCAGCGCGTCCTCTGGCTGGCTGGCGGCCCACTCGGCAAGCGCCGGCGAACACGGCAGCTGCGCCAGCGATAGTTCAGCGCCAACGCCTGATTCTTCCAGTATGTGCCCGAGATCCGCCGCCAGCCCATCGGAGATATCAATGCAGGCGCTGGCGATGCCGCGCAGCTTCTGGCCAAGGGCCAGCTGCGGCGCGGGCCGGCAGAAGCGGCTTGTGAGCGCGCCCGTGCGTGCGCCTGCCTGCCAGGCCGCCAGCCCGGCAGCGGCCTCGCCGGGCACGCCGGCAATGCAGAGGCGATCGCCGGGCCGGGCGCCGCTACGGCGCAATGCACGGCCGGCGGGCACTTCGCCGGTGACTTGCACAGTAATCGTAAGCGGCCCGCGCACGGTGTCACCGCCCACCAAGGCGATATCCGCTTGCCGAGCGAGCGCCTGAAAACCTTCGCAGAACGCCGCCAGCCACTCGGCATCGGCGACAGGCAGCGACAGGCTCAGCAGGCACCAGCGTGGCGTGGCGCCCATGGCGGCAAGATCAGAGAGATTGACGGCAAGGCTGCGCCAGCCGATATCTTCGGCCGGCATATCTTCGGGAAAGTGGCGGCCGCTGATGAGCGTATCCAGACTCATCACCAGCTCGCAGCCCGGCGTCGGCGTCAGGATCGCGCCATCATCACCGGGCCCGAGCACAACGCCCTGGCCGCCGCTGGCGCCCTGGTGGCCTTGGCGGCCCTGACGAAAGAACTGCCGGATCAGCGCAAATTCATCCATGGTGCCGCCGTGGGTCAGCGCGCCGCAAATTCCACCTGGCGGCACTTGCGCGCCACCTTGTCGAGCACGCCGTTGACATACTTGAAGGAATCTTCGGCACCGAACAGCTTGGCCAACTCGATGCCTTCATTGATGACCACCCGATAGGGCACATCAATACGCGCCAGCAGCTCGAAGGTGCCGATGCGCAGGATCACTTTCTCGATCTGAGACAGCTCCTGCACCTTGCGGTCCAGGGCCGGTGCAAACAGTGCGTCCAGCTCTTCCAGCCGTGGCGGCACGCCGTGCAACAGATCGTGAAAATAGTCGATATCGACTTTTCTCATGTCGTTTTCGGCACGGAAATGCGCTTCGATCTCATACAACGGCTGCCCTGCAATCTGCCATTGATACAGTGCCTGCAAAGCAAACCGGCGTGCCTTGCGGCGCGCCGAGGGGGAAGTATGAGTCGCCATCAAAGTTGCTTCAGCAGGCTGACCATCTCCAGCGCCGAAAGCGCCGCTTCAGCACCCTTGTTGCCCGCCTTGGTGCCCGAACGCTCAATGGCCTGCTCGATGGTATCCACCGTCAGCACACCGAACGCCACCGGCACGCCGGTGCTGTTCTGGATCGACGCAATGCCCTTCGCTGCTTCGCCCGCCACATACTCGAAGTGCGCCGTGCCGCCGCGAATCACCGCGCCCAGCGTAATGATCGCATCGTAGCTGTTCTTGTCGGCAATGCGCTTCACCGCCACTGGCAGCTCCCAGGCACCCGGCACGCGGATAATCTCGATGTCGGCTTGTTTGACGCCGTGCCGCACCAACGCATCGACAGCACCTTCCAGCAGTGCCTCGACGACAAAGCTGTTGAATCGGGCCACGACGATTGCGAAGCGGCCGCTTACGCCAGTGAGAACGCCTTCTATGGTCTTGATATCTTTCATGTTCAACCCTTGCTTGCGGACGGACAGCCGGCCACGGGCCAGCCGGGCGGCAAAACGGCGCTATTGTAACGCTTACCGTAGCGGAATACCTGCCTTGCGTGCTGTTATAGCCGCTGCCGGGGCATGGCCACTGGCTGCTCGGGCGGCAATAGCGGCGGTGCCAGTGCCTGCGGCAGCGCTGGCTGATTCGCCAGCCGCTCGGCCACACCTTGCAGAACAGCCTCTGGCTCCACTTCGTCAGGCGTAATGAACACACCGGCGCTGTGCATCACAGCACCGAGCCAGGGGCTGCTGGAATAGCGCACCACGGGCGCCGCCAGCAGCAGGCCCGCCAGCACAGGCGTCAGCCACCAGAAAAATACTGGCGCCACCCACCAGGTCAGCGCCCCGGTCAGCAGGGCCAGCAAGGCCCCTGCTGCGGTGCGCCGCCACGCCTCTGCCCAGGGCACCAGGCGCCCCGCGCGCACCTGAGCGTCCCAACTGACGTTGCGGCCCAGCAGAATGCTGAGCACGAACCAGGCGTGAAACATCATCATCAGCGGCGCGATCAGGATGGCAAACAGCATTTCCACCACCGCACCGCTCAACAGGCGCCTGGCGCCACCGAACGCTCGGCGCCGATCACGCAGGGCGATCACCACGCCCAGCACCTTCGGTAACAACAGCAGCGCGATGGTGATCGTCAGCAAGGTGATAATTTCGCCGGTGCGCACAATCGGCCAGTCGGGAAACAATTGATAGGCGCTGGCAAAATATTCTTCGCTGTCGAGCGCACGCCATACGGCATCCACCGCACTGAGCAACAGCATCAGCAGCCACAGTAGCGACGCGATATATGCCAGCGCACCAAACAGAAAATGCAGCCGGCTGACGATATGGAACCCGGGTCGAAACAACAGACGCAAGTGCTGCATGTTGCCCTGCACCCAACGGCGATCGCGCTTGGCATAATCAATCAGGTTACTGGGGACTTCTTCATAACTGCCTTGCAGATCGGCACGCAAAAGCACTTGCCAGCCCGCTCTGCGCAGCAGCGCGGCCTCGACAAAATCATGGGACAGGATATCGCCCCCCAGGGGCGGCTTGCCGGGCAGCGGCGGCAAGCCGCAGTGATCGATAAACGCTCTGGTACGCAAAATTGCATTGTGGCCCCAGTAATTGGCCGCATCCATCTGCCAGAAGCTCAAGCCAGCAGCCAGCATGGGGCTGTAAAGGGCGGCCGCAAACTGCACGAATCGCCCGAAAAAAGTGACCGAGCGCACCGGAATCGGCACCGTCTGGATCAGGCCGCATTGCGGCTGGCTCTGCATCAGCCGCACCAGATCAAGCAGGCAATCGACCCGCATGATGCTGTCGGCATCGAGCACAATCATGAAGTCATAGCACGCGCCCCAGCGCTGGCAGAAATCTTTCAGGTTGCCAACCTTGCGTTCGGTGTTCTGTGCTCGCCGGCGGTAAAACAGCCGCGCCCGCGGCTGGCGCGCTTGCAATGCTTGCCAGGCCTCCTGCTCGGCCGCCGCCACTTCGGCACGCGAGCTGTCCGACAACAAGAACACGTCGAAATGCCCCAGCCACCCCTGCTCGGCAAGCTCGGCAACCATCGCTTCAACCCCGGCCATCACGCGCCGGGTTTCTTCATTGCAGACAGGAATCACAAGCGCCGTGCGGGCGGTGACCGGCGCTTCGGGCACCGGCTGCTGGCGCGACAATGTCAACGGATCACGGCGGCTCCATTGCAGTAAAAAGCCCAGCACCGCGGTCCAGAAAGCGACCACAATCCAGCCGAACACAACCACAAACAGCGCCAGCACCATGGATTCCAGCATCGTCATGCCGTTGGCGCGCAAAATCTCGAACATCAATCCCGCACCCGCGAGCGTCGAGACGATCACCAGCAAGAAGAACAACGGCCGCCGCCAGCGGGCAGCCGGCCAGGCTATGAGCGAGCGCGTCCCGACCATGCCGTTACTCCATCGCGTCGGCGGCCCAGAGATAGCTCCAGACTTCACTCAGGCGCTGGTCCTTGAGCGCCAGATGGAGCCGCATATCGACCACATCATGCTCCTGCGGATCAAGCTTGAACGATACCCGCCAGGTGTTGCCGTCCGGCAATTGCCGCACATGCAGGTCGCGTACCTCGCCGACCGGGTGCGAGAGCACGGGCCGCAGTGGTGCCTGCGCGGCCAGCGAGGGCAGCTCGCCGCCACGAAAATCCACCACGAACTGCCGCACCGAGCGCGGCGGCGGATCGGGCTCGCCCGGCACCGCTGCCCAACCGATGCGTGTACGCAGCACAGCAGCCAGAGCATGATCGGGCACGGTTTTCTCGACTGTGCGCAGTTGATAGGCAAAGCGCCGGCTCTCACCGGCTTTCAGCGGCGCGTCCGGCACCCAGTAAGCGACAATATTGTCGTTCACTTCCGAATCGGTCGGGATCTCCACCAGCTCCACACGGCCCTTGCCCCAATCGTGTTCCGGCGTCACCCAAAGGCCCGGCCGCCGCTCATAGGCCGCTTCCAGATCCTGGTAGTGTTCAAAGCGGCGATCCCGCTGCAGCAGCCCGAAGCCTGCCGGGCTGCTGTCCTGCATCGAGGTGACGCGCAGCACACCGGGATTACCAAGCGGCCGCCAGATCCATTCCCCCTCGCCAGTGAGCACTTGCAGCCCGTCGGAGTCGTGCACTTCCGGCCGGAAATCATCCACAAAACGTGTGCTGTTTTCACCGTGATGGAACATGCTCGTCAGCGGTGCAATGCCAAGCTTCCCGATATCCTTGCGGGCAAACAAACGCGCATCCACGCGCATACTGGTCGGCGCACCGGGCGCTATTTCGATCCAGTAGGCGCCGGCCACCGAGGGGCTGTCGAGCAACGCGAACAGACGCAGCCTTGGTTCCTCCGGCTGCGGGCGGAACAGCCAGAATTCACGAAATACGGGAAACTTCTCGCCACGCGGTTCGGCGGTATCAATCGCCAGCCCGCGAGCCGAGATGCCATACGACTGCCCGGGCCCGACCAGCCGGAAATAAGACGCGCCCTGAAACACCAGAAACTCGTCTTTGTGCTCGGCAGTATTAATCGGGTAATGCACACGAAAGCCGGCATAGCCAAGCTCTTCGGAAGCTATGTCGGCCAGCGGCGCAGCCGGGCCATCGTAGCGGAACAGCTCGCGCCGGAACGGCAACTGCACCGCCCGATTATCTTCCACCAGATTGATCTGCACGGGTTCCTGATAAAGAAAGCCAGGGTGAAACAACTGGATTTCAAACAGCGACTGGCCGCGCCACAGTGCTTGCTCGGGCTTGAAACGAATGGCGCGGTATTGCTGATAATCAATCGTCGCAAGCGCCTCGGGCACGGTTACGGCAGGCGCCTGGAAACGCTCCGCCGCCAGCGCACGGGCACGCTCTTCAATGCGCTGAAACAGCGCACCGGCATCCGTATTGCGGCTGGATTCAAGCACCAGTTCCGACGCCACCGCCGGAGCGGAGAACAGGAGGCAGGCCAACAGGCCCGGCAACACCCGGTAGATCATGTGCGACACTCCCTTGCTGCAGCAGCGCCGACGCTGCACCAAGGGCACAGGCCGGGCGAAGGCTTCTCAATGTAACGCAGCAAGGAAGAAGCGCCCGGCAGGGGGCCGGGCTTTTGTTAAAGTTTTACGTTGGCGAGCCGCGTTTTACACCGAGGGCGGCTCGACGTATTCGACGATTTCCAGATCAAAACCGGACAGCGCATTGAAGCGCATCGGTGAGCTCAACAGACGCATCCGGCGCACACCCAGCTCCCGCAAAATCTGCGAGCCGGTGCCGATGTTGCGATACGCGGGGCCGCCCACGCGCGGTGCGCGGCGCTGGCCGGAAAAATATTCATCCACCATCGTCTGCACGCGATTGGAAACATAATCCTGGCCAAGAATAATGGCCACGCCAGCCTCGCTGCGTGACAGCTCCTCCAGCACCAGATGCATGTTCCAGCCGGTACGGCCATCCATCTTTGCGCTCATCAGATCGCGCAGCGGATCAACCAGATGCACCCGCACGGTGACCACGGTGTTGTCCTCGATGTCGCCTTTCACCAGCGCCACATGTGTCAGATCGTCCACCGTGTCACGGAACGTGATCAAGCGGAAATCGCCGTACCAGGTGGGCAGCACATGATCGCTGATCCGCTCGACGGTTTTCTCGTTGAGCATCCGGTATTCGATCAGATCGGCAATGGTGCCGATCTTGATATCGTGCTCTTCGGCAAACTTTTCCAGATCGGGGCGGCGCGCCATGGTGCCGTCTTCGTTGATGATCTCGCAGATCACGCCGATTGGTGCGCAGCCGGCCAGCGCCGGCAGATCGCAGGCGGCTTCCGTGTGCCCGGCACGATGGAGCACGCCACCCGGCTCGGCCATCAAGGGGAAAATATGGCCCGGCTGCACGATATCCTCCGGGCGCGCCTCGGGTGCGGCGGCGGCTTGCACGGTGCGCGCACGATCGGCGGCAGAAATGCCGGTGGTGACGCCTTCGGCGGCCTCGATCGACACCGTGAACTTGGTGCCGAAACCGGAGCTGTTGCGTTCCACCATCAACGGCAGATTCAACTGCTCGCAGCGCTCGCGGTGCATCGGCATGCACACCAGCCCGCGTGCGTATTTGATCATGAAGTTGATGGCTTCCGGCGTGCAATGCTCTGCCGCCATCACCAGATCGCCTTCGTTCTCGCGATCCTCATCATCCATGAGGATGACCATACGGCCGGCGCGGATGTCCTCGATCAGTTCCTGGACTGTGTTCAACTTCATGCAATCACCTTTTCAGAAAACCGTGTTCGGCGAGAAACGACATGGAAACGCCCTCGCCTGCGCCCGGCTCGGCAGCGCGCTCGCCCAGCAGCAGCCGTTCGAGATAACGGGCAATGATATCAACTTCCAGATTCACTCGCGTGCCCGGCGCCCAGCCACCGATGGTGGTCACCTGCTGCGTGTGCGGAATGATGTTCAGTGAAAACACAGCGCCGCTGACGCTGTTCACGGTCAGGCTGATGCCGTCCACCGTGATCGAACCTTTGTGCGCAATGTAGCGCGCCAGCGCCGCTGGCGCCTGAATATCAATGCGCGTGGAGCGGGCATCCGGCTGCAAGCTGATGATCTCGCCAAGACCGTCCACATGACCGGAAACCAGATGGCCGCCCAGACGCGTGCTCGGCGTAAGCGCTTTTTCCAGATTCACTTTCGAGCCGGCACGCAACTGGCCCAGCGAGGTCAGCCCCAGCGTTTCGCTGGAGACATCGGCAGTGAAGCCGTGGCCGGGCAAACCGGTGACTGTCAGACAGACGCCGTTGACGGCGATCGAGTCGCCCAGTTGCACATCGCCAAGATCCAGCGCGCCGGTGTGCACGTCCAGCGTGACGTCACCGCCACGGGGCGACAGGCTGCGAATCTCGCCGAGCGCTTCAATGATGCCGGTAAACATGCCTGATCTCCTGCAATCCGTCCTGCGACGTGTTCTGCAATGCGCCGCCCCCGGTTATCGGGGCTTGAGGGTAAAACTCAAGCGCAGATCAGCGCCGATGGCGCGCATCTCGCGCAGGTTGAGATGTTGCCGCTGCGCCATGCGCTCGATACCGGGCAGCACCAGCAGCGGGCGCGCTTCGGAACCCAGCAGCACCGGTGCCATGTACACCACCAGCTCATCGACACAGCCGGCTACCAGAAAGGCGCCTGCCAGCCCTGCACCGGCTTCCACCAGCACTTCATTGCAGCCACGCCGTGCCAGCTCCGCCAGCACCGCACGCGGCGTCCACTGGCCGATCATGACTTCCGCGCCCGCATCACGCAGCGCCTGCGCACCCGTCTCGACGCCGCCGAGCACCAGGCAATCACCTTCGCCGCGCACCACAGCGGCATCAGCCGGCGTGCGCAATTGCCGATCCATCACCACGCGCAGCGGCTGCCGCACCGGGCCGGGCCCGTATGCGGAGAATTGCCAGCTGTGCGGCCGCACTGTCAGAGCCGGCTCGTCCGTCAGTACCGTGCCGATCCCGGTCACCACCGCCGACGAGCGGGCGCGCAGCCGCTGTACGTCTTCCCGCGCCTCCGGCCCGGTGATCCACTGTGATTCACCCGATGCCATGGCGGTGCGGCCATCCACGCTCATCGCCAGCTTCACCCGCACAAACGGCAGTCCGTCCGCCATGCGGCGCACGAACCCCGGATTAAGCGCCTTGGCGGCGTCTTCCAGCAGGCCCACTTCGGTTTCAATGCCGGCCTCGCGCAGCCGGGCCAGGCCTTGGCCGGCCACCTGGGGATTGGGATCTTGCATGGCGGCGACAACCCGCGCCACCCCGGCATCGATCAGCGCCTGGGCACAGGGGCCGGTGCGCCCGGTGTGCGAGCACGGCTCCAGCGTGACGTAACAGGTAGCGCCATTGGCACGCGCCCCCGCCTGCGCCAGCGCGTGGCGCTCGGCATGGGCCTCGCCGGCGCGCTGGTGCCAGCCTTCACCCACCACTTCATCATCGCGCACCAGCACGCAGCCGACGCGGGGGTTCGGATCAGTGCTATAGAGGGCTTGTTGTGCCAGTTGCAGGGCACGGCTCATGTATTCGCGATCACGAATGTCGGCCATGGCCACCTCGCTCGGATGCGCAAGTATGACGGCAGGCTGCCGCCGGGATCATGGGTCTGCCGGCTTGCGGCCCGCCTGCTCAAGGCGATCCACTTCGGCACGAAAATCGGAGATATCCTGAAAACTGCGATAGACCGAGGCGAAGCGCACATAGGCGACATCGTCGAGCAGGCGCAGCTCTTCCATCACCAGCTCGCCCACTTCACGCGCCGGCAGCTCACGCTCGCCGGAGGCCCGCAGGCGGTGGCCGATGCGGGTAATAGCCGCCTCCAGATCCTCCATGCTGACAGGCCGCTTTTCCAGCGCCCGCAACATGCCGGCACGCAGCTTGGCATCGTCGAAAGGTTCGCGGGAACCATCGGATTTGACGATGCGCGGCATCACCAGCTCCGCCGTTTCAAAGGTGGTAAACCGTTCTCCGCAGCTCAGGCATTCGCGGCGACGACGCACCTGGCCGCCATCGGCAACCAGGCGCGAATCGATCACCTTGGTATCGTCTGCAGCGCAGAACGGGCAATGCATAGCGGTTTACTGCTCGTAAACCGGCAGCCGCGCACAGATCTCGCTGACCTGCCCGCGCACCCGCTCGATCACCGATTCATCGCCCATGTTATCGAGGATGTCGCAGATCCAGCCCGCCAGCTCGCGGCAATCGGCTTCGGTGAAACCGCGCGTGGTCACCGCCGGCGTCCCCAGGCGCAGCCCGGAGGTCACAAACGGCGAGCGCGGATCGTTCGGTACGGCGTTCTTGTTCACGGTGATGTGCGCACGGCCCAGAGCCGCATCGGCATCTTTACCGGTAATGTCCTGCTTGATCAGGCTGACCAGAAACAGGTGGTTTTCAGTGCCGCCGGATACCACATCAAAACCACGATCAATGAACACCTTGGCCATCGCCTGCGCGTTCTTGATGACCTGCTGCTGATAGGTCTTGAACTCCGGCGCCAGTGCCTCCTTGAAGCAGATCGCCTTGCCCGCGATCACATGCATCAACGGGCCGCCCTGGCCACCGGGGAACACCGCCGAATTGATTTTCTTGGCAATGTCTTCGTTGTTGGTCAGCACCAGGCCGCCACGGGGGCCACGCAGGGTCTTGTGCGTGGTGGTGGTGACCACATCGGCGTGCGGCATCGGGTTCGGGTACAGCCCCGCCGCCACCAGACCGGCCACATGGGCCATGTCCACCATCAGGATGGCGCCCACCTTGTCGCTGATCTCGCGAAAGCGGGGGAAATCCAGCAACTGGGAGTAGGCGGAGAAGCCGGCGATGATCATCTTCGGCTTGTGCTCCAGCGCCATGCGCTCCACTTCGTCGTAATCGATCAGGCCGGTTTCGGTGTCGATGCCATATTGCACCGCGTTGTAGCTTTTGCCGGAGAAGTTCGGCGCGGCACCGTGAGTCAGGTGGCCACCGTGGGCCAGGCTCATGCCCAGCACGGTGTCGCCCGGGTTCAGCAGGCCCAGGAACACCGCACCGTTGGCCTGGGAGCCGGAGTGCGGCTGGACGTTGGCAAACTTTGCGCCAAACAGCTCGCAGGCGCGGTCAATCGCCAGCTGCTCGATCTGGTCGACAAATTCGCAACCGCCGTAATAGCGCTTGCCAGGGTAGCCTTCGGCGTACTTGTTCGTCAGCACCGTACCCTGCGCCTCGATGATCCGCGGCGAAGCGTAGTTTTCCGAGGCGATCAGCTCGATATGCGCCTCCTGACGACGAACTTCGCCCTCAATGGCCGCCTGGATAGCAGGATCGAATTCCGCGATGGTCATGGATTTGGGAAACATGGGGTGCCCTACGGTCTGGTTACGGTGTGAAGGGCGCGTATTCTAACCAAATCCGCAGACAAAGGCACTGAAGCCCGCTCATGATGACGTGAGCAGGCCACACACAGGCGCTGCCGCGCTCCCGGCACCTCGCCGGGCAGCGGCAGCCGGTTGGCAGCACCGGCGCGCTTTGCCAGCATGTGCCGCGCCCATTCGCTGCACGTGGACACTGGCCATGGATTCACTGACCCAAATCGCCCTCGGCGCCACCGTCGCCCACACCGTCATGGGCCGCCATGCCGGCCGCCGTGCGCTGGCCTGGGGCGCCGCCCTGGGCACACTGCCGGATCTGGATGTGCTGGTGCCGCTGGCGGATCCCGTGGCCGCCTTCACTTATCACCGCTCGGCCAGCCACTCGCTCATTGTGCTGACACTGCTGGCACCGTTGCTGGCCGCGCTGATCAGGCGCTGCCACAAGGATCTCGGCCACCTTCGCTGGCGTTGGTTCTGGCTGGTCTGGCTGGTGCTGATCACGCATGTGCTGCTGGATGCGCTCACCGTATACGGTACGCAGCTTTTCTGGCCGCTCACCGATTATCCGGTGTCCGGCTCGGTGGTGTTCATCATTGATCCGTTTTACACCGTACCCCTGCTGGCCGGGCTTGTGGGGGCACTGTGGGTGCGTGATTCGGCGCTTGCACTGCGCTGGAGCGCTGCCGGGCTGGTGCTCAGCAGCAGTTACATGTTGTGGGGCATGGGCGCCAAAGCCTGGGTGGATCACCGCGTGCACACTTATCTGGCCAGCCATGAGGTCGCACACACCCAAGTGCTGAGCACACCCACGCCTTTCAATACTCTGCTCTGGCGGATAGTGGTCATGACGGACGATGGCTATCTGGAAGGTTTTTACTCGTTGCTAGATGGGCACGGAGCACCGACCTTTACCGCCCATCGCAGCGACACGGCACTGCTGGACGATCTCGGCGAGCACTGGCCTGTAGCACGGCTGGCCCGTTTCACGCACGGCTTTTACAGTATCGAGCGCACCGCCGATGGCCGCGTGGTGATGACGGATTTACGCATGGGCCTGCGCGGGTATTACTCATTCGCGTTTCAGGTGGCCGAGCTGCAACCTGATGGCACTGTCACACCCGTGCCCAGTGCGTGGGCACGTGCTGAAATCAGATCACGTGAGCTGGGCTGGGTATGGCAGCGTCTGACCAGCGCCGGCATCGACTGACGGCTGGCCCGGCGCACGCTACGCCCCTATGATGCGCTGGCCAATCCGGCTGTTCTGCAAACGGCAACAAACTGCAAATAGTGTGACCATGGCTTTTTCGCTCGCTCCCTGGCGCCAGGCGGCGCTCCTGACTTCGCCCGTGATGCTCGGCTATGTGCCGCTGGGCATCGCCTTCGGCGTGGTCTGTGTGCAGATGGGTTATCCCTGGTGGGTGGCGCCGCTGATGTCGGTCGCGGTTTATTCCGGCGCCGGCCAGTTCCTGTTGCTGTCGCTGCTGGCTGCCCAGGCTTCGCTGACGGAAATCGCCGTGGCCAGTTTTCTGCTCGGCTCACGTCATCTGTTTTACGGGCTGTCGTTGCTGGAGCGTTTCAGCGGCGCAGGCAAACGCAAGCCGTATCTTATCTACGCGCTCACCGATGAAACCTATTCGCTTTTGACATCGCACCCCGATGCGGAACAAGCAGCCATGGCGTTTCGTGTCAGCCTGCTGAACCAGCTCTGGTGGCTGACCGGCTCGGTGCTCGGCGCGCTGCTCGGCAGTGCCCTGCCGTTCGACAGCGCCGGCATGGAGTTTGCCCTCACCGCGCTGTTCATCGTGCTGACCATCGAGATGATGCGCAGCGTGCGTCAGGCGCGCCCGTTTGTGGTCGGGCTGTTGTGCGCGGGCGCGGCCATTTACTACCTGCCGGCACAGCATGTGCTACTGGTAGCAATTGGCGGCGCCTGTCTGGTGCTGCTGGCGGATTACGCCCGCCAACGGCGGGCACCGTGATGCTTGAGCTGCTGTTGGCCATCGGTGTGGCGGGCCTGGCGACGCTGGCGTCGCGGATGCTGCCATTTCTGGCGCTGCGCCGTTTTCAGGGGCATCCGCTGCTGCGTTTTCTCGGCGAGCAACTGCCGGCCGCGATCATGACCATTCTGGTGTTGTTCGCGCTGCGCCGGCTGCGCCCGCTCGGCCCGGAGCTGACCCTGAACATGACGGCGGAAGGCGTGCCGCTATTGCTGGCGGCGCTGGTAGTGGCCGGGTTGCATCTGTGGCGCGGCAATGTGTTGCTCTCGATCGCCGCCGGCACCGCGCTTTACATGGCACTGGTGCAGAACCTGCCGGCCTGAACCTGCCCCATCGCCAGCTGCCGCTCCCTTTCAACTGAGAGCGGTTTCGGCTAGCTTAGGCGAACCTCGCCCCGGCCCTGTTCCAGAATCGGCCAGGGCGCATCGTTTTCACGTTCTCTGGCGTATCTACTCTATGTCTCAATACATTTTCACCATGGATCGGGTCGGCAAGATCGTGCCGCCCAAAAAGCACATCCTCAAGGACATTTCGCTGTCGTTTTTCCCCGGCGCCAAGATCGGTGTGCTGGGTCTCAACGGCGCGGGCAAATCCACCCTGCTGCGCATCATGGCGGGGGTCGACAAAGACTATATCGGTGAAGCGCGCCCGCAGCCCGGCATCAACATCGGCTATCTGCCGCAGGAACCGGAGCTGGACAACACCAAGACAGTGCGGGAAGTGGTGGAAGAATCGCTGGGCGAAATCCGCGCTGCACAACAGCGGCTGGAAGAAGTGTACGCCGCCTATGCGGAAGAAAACGCCGATTTTGACAAACTGGCAGAAGAACAAGCACGGCTGGAAGCCATTATCGAAACCGCTGATGCGCACAACCTGGAGCGCAAGCTGGAAATAGCCGCCGACGCCCTGCGCCTGCCACCCTGGGAAGCAGAAGTGAAACACCTGTCTGGTGGCGAGCGACGCCGTGTCGCGCTGTGCCGTCTGATTCTCTCGGCGCCCGACATGCTGCTGCTGGATGAACCTACCAACCATCTGGATGCAGAATCCGTCGCCTGGCTTGAGCGCTACCTGCACGATTTTCAGGGCACTGTCGTGGCCGTCACGCACGACCGTTACTTTCTCGATAACTCCTGCGAGTGGATTCTGGAGCTTGATCGCGGCGAAGGCATTCCGTGGAAGGGCAACTACACCTCCTGGCTTGAGCAGAAAGAAGCGCGCCTGGAGCGCGAAGCCAAAGCCGAAAGCGCGCACCGCAAAACCGTGGAAAAAGAACTGGAGTGGGTGCGGCAGAATCCGAAAGGCCGCCGCGCCAAGAACAAGGCCCGTGTCGCTGCGTTCGAGGAACTGGCCAGCCAGGAATTCCAGCAACGCAACGAGACACAAGAGCTGTATATCCCGCCCGGCCCACGCCTGGGCGAAAAGGTGTTCGAGCTGAACAATGTTGCCAAGCATTTTGGCGACAAGCTGCTGTATGAAAACCTCAACTTCAGCGTGCCTCGCGGTGCTATTGTCGGCATCATCGGCCCCAACGGGGCGGGGAAAACCACCCTGTTCCGCATGCTCACCGGTGAGCAGCAACCCGACAGCGGCGAAGTGCAGATCGGTGATACAGTGCAACTGGCCTATGTGGACCAGAGCCGGGAAGATCTGGATGGCAGCAAGAGCGTCTGGGAAGAAATTTCCGAGGGCCTGGATATCCTCAAGATCGGCAACTATGAAGTGCCGTCGCGCGCTTACCTGGGGCGCTTCAACTTCAAGGGCCAGGATCAGCAAAAGCGCGTCAAGGATCTGTCCGGTGGTGAGCGCAACCGGTTGCACCTGGCGAAGTTGCTGAAACAGGGCGCCAACGTGCTGTTGCTTGATGAACCCACCAACGACCTGGACGTGGAAACCCTGCGTGCGCTGGAAGAAGCACTGCTGGCCTTCCCCGGCTGCGCCATCGTGATTTCGCACGACCGCTGGTTTCTGGATCGTGTCGCCACGCATATTCTGGCGCTTGAGGGCAACTCCGAAGTGGAGTGGTTCGAGGGCAGTTATTCCGAATACGAGGAATACCGCCGCAAGAAGCTGGGCGACGAAGCCTTGCAGCCGAAACGCACCCGGTACAAGAAAATCAGTGTCTGAGCACACGCCGTTGCCGATGGCGAGCTACGCTCGCTGTCGGCAACAATTTTTCCCTCATCTCGCCTCATCTCCGCTTCCCGGCCCTGCCGACACCTCCCCGCTCCGGCGCCATTTTAAAGCCCCGCGCTCACAACTCATTTGCGCTCGGTAAATGCCCGCCCGAAACCCTGACGACGGCCCATCTGTCTCCTGTTTTCAGCCCGTGCCCAGAACACGGCGCGTCACGAGCCAGAGGCATGGAAATGAATATTACGGCCAAGCGATCAGCGCACGATAGCGCGGCTGATCCTGCACCACTGTGCAGCCCATCGGCGACACCGGTTCCTAGAACGGCGAGCGCCCCCTATACTGGCATCCGCGTGCCACTGCGAAGCGGCACGCCACAGCACAATAATTCCGGGCTTGCGCCTCTCGGCCGAGGCGGCAGGGGGTGACGCAGGGAGCAACACCCGCCACCGACGCGCCCCGGCACAACGTACTCGGGCGCAGCCAGGCAACGTCTGGTGCGCCGACAAGCAGGCAACAGATCAAGCATGAAAGACAAACGCCGTTTCACGCGTACACCGTTCGATGGGGAGGCGCACCTGACCGCCCAGGGCACCTTGTTCAATGTGGAAGTGCTGGATCTGGCACTCAAGGGCGTGCTGATTACCATGCCACCCGGCGTCACTATGACGCCGGGCGAAACCTGCCAGCTCGATCTGTTGCTGGAGGATTCCGATATCCGCATTCCGCTGGCAGCGGAAGTGCGCCGTGTAGAGCGGGATATGGCCGGGCTGGAGTTTACGCGCATCGATCTGGATGCCCTGCGCCACCTGCGCCGCCTGCTGGCGCTGCATCTGGGGCAGGATGAAATGCTGAGCCCGGACGAAGAAGAGGAATAATTGCTGCGCCGCACGCGGCCGGAGCAAAGGCGAAGCAATCAGATATGTTCCAGCGCCTCTGCCAGTGTCGAGACAGCAATCACCTGCATGCCCGCTATCGGCGTGCGCGGCTGATTCGCCTTGCCGATGATCGCCTTGCGAAAGCCATGCTTGGCAGCTTCTGACAAGCGCTCCTGGCCCTGCGGCACGGGGCGTATTTCGCCGGACAAGCCCACCTCGCCAAACACGACAAGCTCACGCGGCAAGGCGCGGTCGCGGAAGCTCGACACAATCGCCAGCAGCAACGCCAGATCAGCGCCGGTTTCCATCACCTTGACGCCGCCGACCACGTTGGCAAACACATCCTGATCACCTACCTGAATACCACCGTGGCGATGCAGCACCGCCAGCAGCATCGCCAGCCGGTTCTGTTCAAGCCCCACGCAGACCCGACGCGGGTTGCCGAAATGGCTCTGATCGACCAGCGCCTGCAATTCCACCAGCAGCGGGCGCGTGCCCTCCCAGACGACCGTCACCAGCGAGCCGGAGGCAATATCGTCGGCGCGATTGAGAAAAATCGCCGACGGGTTTTTCACCTCTTTCAGGCCCTCTTGCGTCATCGCAAACACGCCAAGTTCATTGACCGCGCCAAAACGATTCTTCAGCCCGCGCAATGTGCGAAAACGGGAATCTGTCGAGCCCTCCAGCATCAGCGAACAATCAATCATATGCTCCAGCACTTTCGGGCCGGCCAACGTACCATCCTTGGTAACGTGCCCCACCAGCAGCAACACCGTGCCGGTCTGTTTCGCGAAGCGGGTCAGCGCAGCGGCGGATTCGCGCACCTGCGCAACAGACCCCGGTGCCGATTGCAGTGCAGTCAGATACATCACCTGGATCGAATCGATCACCAGAATCTTCGGGCGCTCCTTGCGCGCCAGATCAAGAATCCGCTCCACATCTGTTTCTGCGGCAAGTTTGAGCTGATCACGCGGCAGTTGCAGCCGCTCGGCGCGCATCGCCACCTGCGCGGGTGACTCTTCGCCAGTGATATAAAGACAGGGGTGCTGCGCCGCCAGGCGGCACAAAGTCTGCAACAGCAAGGTGGATTTACCGGCGCCGGGATGGCCACCGATCAAGATAGCCGAGCCCGGCACCAGGCCGCCGCCGAGCACCCGATCAAGCTCCGCCGTGCCGGTGGCGATGCGCGGCGTTTCAGTCAGCTCGATCTGATCCAGCCGCTGCACATCCGCCAGCTCACCGGTATACCCGCTGCGGCCGCTACTGGCCGCCCGCGCCGGCGTGGCCGGATCGATCACAAATTCACTGAGCGTGTTCCAGGCAGCACAGGCGCTGCACTGCCCCTGCCATTTGGGGTGATCGGCACCGCATTCATTGCAGACAAACGCTGTTTTACGCTTCGCCATTGCTCATCCTCAGAACAACCCCGTCAGGTGGCGCCATCCGCCATGCCCGGAGCGGCGCGGATAGCCGATCCCCAAGCCTGCCGGCATCTTTATTTGCGGCAGACCGGAGCCTGCAGCCAGCGCACTTCGCAACGGGGAAGTGCTGCCGGGGAAAATCAGATCACCACCCGCCGCACACGCGGCGTCACCTGACAGAACAATTCATAGCTGATGGTGCCGCAGGCAGCGGCCACTTCGTCCACACTGACCAGGTCGCCCCACAATTCCACCTCATCGCCCGGCTCCGCAGCGGGAATATCGGTCACGTCCACGGTCAGCATATCCATCGACACGCGGCCCGCCAGGCCGGTGCGTATGCCGTTGACTGCCACTGGCGTGCCGTTCGGCGCATGACGCGGGTAGCCATCGCCATAGCCGATCGCGACCACGCCGATCCGGCTCGGCCGCGAGGCACGCCAGGTGGCGCCATAGCCGACCGCATCACCGGCCGGCACCTCGTTGACGGCAATCAGGCGCGCACTGAGGCGCTGCGTGACAGCCAACCCCAACGAGGCAGCGGACTGGTTTAACAGAGGCGAGCCGCCATACAGCATGATGCCGGGGCGCACCAGCGCACCATGGCTGTCGGGGTAGCGATACAGGCCGGCGGAATTGGCCGCGCTGAATGCCAGGCCATGGGCATCGGCCAGCCTGCGCAACGATGCCAGCTGCTGCGCGCTTTGCGTATCCTGCGGCATGTCGGCGCAGGCAAAATGGCTCATCACGCCCGCCAGCCTCACCTGCGGCAAGGCGCGCAGGCGCGCAATTGCTGCCGCGCACTGGTGCACCGGCAAACCCAGCCGGTGCATGCCGGAATCCACCTTCAGCCAGACGGTGACAACCGCCGGCAGCCGCGTGCGCTCCAGCAGCTCGATCTGCCAGCCGCTGTGTACCACGAGCTGGATATCCGCTGCGCTGGCGGCGAGCAGCTCCTGCTGATCGAAGCATCCCTCTACCAGCAGCAGCGGTGCCTTGATGCCGGCCTCGCGCAGCGCTTGCGCCTCTTCCATCAGGGCCACGCCAAAGCCATCCACTTCGGGCCGAAGCGCGCTGGCAGCCCAGCTCAGGCCGTGGCCGTAAGCATTGGCTTTCACCATGGCGAACATGGCGGCACGGCCCGCCAGCTGCCGCGCCTTGCGGGCATTGGCGATCAGCGCCGGAGCACGCAGCTCAAGCAGGGTATTGCGTGTCATGCGTGGGCAGCTCCGTCGCGCTGCGGAGGCAGGTTATTCACCGGCATATTCCTGATAATACTCCGGCGCCAGGTCATCAAAGCGGGTGAACTCGCCCCGGAATGCCAGCCGCACGGTGCCGATGGGCCCGTTCCGCTGTTTGCCGATGATGATCTCGGCAATGCCCTTTTCTTGCGTGTCCTTGTTATACACTTCGTCGCGATACAGGAAGATGATCAGATCCGCATCCTGTTCGATAGCGCCGGATTCTCGCAAGTCAGACATCACCGGGCGCTTGTTCGGCCGCTGTTCCAGCGAGCGGTTCAGCTGCGAGAGCGCCACCACCGGCACGTTGAGTTCTTTCGCCAGGCCCTTCAAGGAGCGGGAAATCTCGGAGATTTCGTTCACCCGGTTGTCACTGCCGGGTACCTGCATCAGTTGCAGGTAGTCCACCATGATCAGGCCCAGCTCACCGCCACATTCCCGTGCCACACGGCGGGCGCGGGCGCGCATTTCCAGCGGCGACAAGCCGCCGGTGTCATCAATGAACAGTTTGCGCTCGGAAAGCATTTGAATAGCGGAGCTGATCCGTGGCCAGTCGTCCGGATCAAGCCGGCCGGAGCGCACGTTCTGCTGATGAATACGCCCCAGCGACGACAACATCCGCATCACCAGGCTTTCGCCAGGCATCTCCATGGAGAACACCAGCACCGGCTTGTTACCGTGAATGGCCACGTGCTCGCACAAGTTCATGGCGAAGGTGGTTTTCCCCATCGACGGCCGGGCCGCCACCACCACCATATCGGACGGTTGCAGCCCGGAGGTCATTTTGTCGAGCTCATCAAAGCCGGTGGAGAGGCCCGTCACCGCGCTCTTGTTGCGGTACAGTTCGTCGATCCTGTCCACGGTGCTTTTCAGCAGCGCCTTGATATCCCGTGGCCCGGTGCCTTTCTGCTGCTGCTCGGCGATTTCGAAGATAGCGGATTCCGCGCTATCAAGAATCTCGGCGCTGGTGGCCCCCTCGGGCCGAAAGGCTTTGTCCGCAGTTTTCTGCGAGATATTGATCAGCTGCCGAAGAATCGAGCGCTCCCGCACGATATCGGCGTAAGCGGAAATATTGGCCGCGCTGGGCGTGTTGCGCGTCAGCTCGGCCAGATAGGTGCCGCCGCCGGCGTTTTCCAGCTGGCCCAGCTGCTCCAGCGCTTCCGCCACCGTTACCATGTCGCGGGGCTGATCCTGCTCCGCCAGTTGTGCCATCACGCGAAAGATCAGCCGATGGTCCTTGCGGTAAAAATCGGGCTCGCTGACCCGCTCCGCCACCTGATCCCAGGCGTCGTTATTGATCATCAAGCCGCCAAGAATGGCCTGCTCGGCCTCAATGGAATTGGGCGGCAGGCGCAGGGCTTCCGGCAAATGCGGGTCAAGTTGGGACATATCGTTCATCTGAGGACGTGCCTGGGTGATATCAGCAAGGTGGCGGAGAGTATGCCACAGCCGTACCCGCCCCGTATCACCGGCGCGGCGCGTCCGGCGTGCTGCACAGTTGTATAAGAATGTTAAAGCGCTTGCCAATGGGCGCGGCACTTCTCACATTGGGGTGTGATTTGGCTATGCATCTGCCTGGATTCCATCGGGTCGCCACCCAGGGAGGAAACATGTCGAGCATTTCGCCGTTGACCGAACACCGCCGCAGCCGCTCCCCAGCGGCGACGCAACCGGCGCCAGCTCCGGTTCCCCGCTGGCTGCCACACTCGCTCCAGCGCCTGCTGGAACGGGCCGATATCCGCATCAATGGCAGCCGGCCCTGGGACCCGCAAGTGCATGATCGCCGTTTCTGGCGCCGGGTGGCGATGCACCGCTCCCTGGGCCTGGGCGAATCCTATATGGATGGCTGGTGGGATTGTCAGGCACTGGATGAGTTCATTCGCCGCCTGCTGGTGCACGGCGGCACGCAGGAAAGCCACTCCCGCTGGCAGCACATCACGCAATGGCTCTGGCAAGCGCTGATCAATCGGCAAAGCCTGCGCCGGGCACCGAAAGTGGCGCACCAGCACTACGACCTCGGCAACGATCTGTTCACGCGCATGCTCGATCCGACCATGAGCTACAGCTGCGGTTACTGGCGCCACGCCGACAGCCTGGCCGCCGCCCAGACCGCCAAACTGGATCTGATCTGCCGCAAGTTGCAGCTGGAACCGGGCATGACGTTGCTGGATATCGGCTGTGGCTGGGGCGGGCTGCTGCACCACGCCGCCACCCATTACGGCATCAAGGGGCTCGGCGTGACGCTGTCTTCGGAACAGGCCGGTTTTGCCAGAGAGCGCTGCCAGGGCCTGCCGGTCGAGATCAGCCTGACGGATTACCGCACTTTGACCGGCCAGTTCGATCGCATCGTCTCCGTGGGGATGTTCGAACATGTCGGCCGGCGCAACTATCGCACTTACTTTGATGCGGTACACCGGCTGCTGGCCGCGGACGGCCTCACCCTGCTGCACACGATCGGCACCAATCACTCATCCAGCGGCCACGATGCCTGGATTGATCGCTATATCTTCCCCAATGGCGAGCTGCCCTCCGTGGGGCAGATTGCCGCTGCTTCGGAAGCGGCCTTCATCACCGAGGACATGCACAACTTCGGCACCGACTATGCGCGCACTCTGCGCGCCTGGGATACCAATTTCCGCCACCGCTGGCCCGAGATCGCTGCGGCCTATGATGAGCGCTTCTATCGCATGTGGCGCTATTATCTGAATTGCTGCGCCGGCGCCTTTGAGGCACGAGACATTCAGTTATGGCAGTGGGTGTTCAGCCCCACCAGCAGGCGGCAGTCTTATCTCAGCAGCCGCTGAACGCTGGCCGGTCGTGCAGCCGAAACGAAAAACGCCCCGATCGGGGCGTTTTTCTTGACCTTCAATGCAACTATTGCAGCAGCAATCAGGCTTCCGAGACCACCACCACCTTGATCGTGGTAGTCACTTCGGCGTGCAGTTGCAGGTCGATCTCGAACTCGCCGGTGTTGCGCAGCGCACCGTTCGGCAATTTGACCTCTGCCTTTTCAACGGTCACGCCGGTCTGGGCGGTGATGGCGTCGGCGATGTCGCGTGTGCCGATCGAACCGAACAGCTTGCCTTCATCACCGGCTTTGGCACCGATGGTGACCTGCGCTTCGGCCAGCTGCTCCACGCGAGCATTGGCAGCGGCCAGCGCTTCCTCAGCCTGCTGTTGCAGCTCGGCGCGGCGCTCTTCCACCACAGCCAGATTCTCTTTTGTGGCGGGCAGCGCCTTGCCTTGCGGAATCAGGAAGTTGCGGCCATAACCAGCGCGCACTTCCACCACGGCACCCAGATCGCCCAGGTTCTTGATCTTGTCGAGCAGAATGACTTGCATGATCTCTTACCTCGCTCCGGCTCAGTTGTCGTGGGTGTCGCTGTACGGCAGCAGTGCCAGATAGCGCGCCTGTTTGATGGCCTGAGCCAGCTGACGCTGGTAGCGCGCACTGGTGCCAGTGATGCGGCTCGGGACAATCTTGCCGGTTTCGGTGATGTAGGCTTTCAGGGTGTCCAGATCCTTGTAATCGATCCGGGTAACACCTTCCGCTGTGAAGCGGCAGAACTTGCGACGGCGAAAGAAACGGGCCATTGGAAATCTCCTGGAATTTGTCAGTCGAAGCATTCAAACCGGGTAGCGTGTAGCTGCAATCTGTCGCGCGCCTCACCCCTGAAACCTGCCCGGGCGAGAAAACCCTGCACCAGGATTCTCTGCCCTTCGGCCAGCTGCCTGCTCTGGCTTACTAGCGCCTCCCCGACAAGCATCACGGCCATACGGGCCTGTACTTCGCGTGGAGCGCCACCTTCTTCCTGCCGGGAGCGATGTTCGAGCCAGAGTCGTCTGGTCGGTGCCCCGGCGGGCGTCAGGCGTATCGTTTCAAGGGAATGGATGACGCCGGTCAGCTCGCAATGATTACGCTCAGGCCCCAGCGGTTGCTTCCTCCCGGTTGTCCGACTTGGCCAGCGGCGAAGGCTCGGTAACAGCCTCGTCGCGGCGCAGTACCGCGTTACGGATCACGGCGTCGTTGAAGCGGAAGGTATTTTCCAGCTCCGCAAGCGTCTCGCCGTCGCACTCGATGTTCATCAGAACATAGTGCGCCTTGTGGATCTTGTTGATCGGGTAGGCCAGCTGGCGGCGGCCCCAGTCTTCAAGACGGTGGATGGCGCCTTTGGCTTCCGTGATCATCGCGGTATAGCGCTCGATCATGGCAGGCACCTGCTCGCTCTGGTCCGGGTGAACCAGAAACACGATTTCGTAATGACGCATTATCAGCTCCTTACGGATTGGGCAGCCTCCCGCACCAGCGGTGAGGCAAGGAGTCCCCGTGCACGCCTGCAAAAACGCAGAGCCGGGCTCGGGAAGGGGCGCGATTCTACCGCATCAGCCGCCCCGGGCACAAGCAACCGCCAATATCGCCGCTGGCCCCACGCTGATTGCCTCCGTACGCCTTGCGGCTTATTCTCAGAGGCCGCACCACCTGCCGTATGGCAAGGCGCGACCAACATGCACAACAAGAACAAAACGGGGACACCCCATGTTGAAGCATCTGGCGGCACTGTCCGCTGCACTCTCTATAGCACTGCCCGCCGCAACGGCCGCTACGTTCCTGAGCCTTGCCAGCCCTGTCGCGGCAAGCCCCGTCGTTACAGCAAGCAACGCCTGCACGCCGCCAATGCTGCCAGAGCGGCCCGAGCTTGAGCATTATCAGGATTACAGCGCTTTCATTGCCGACATCATGACCTTCAAACGGCTGGAAGCAGAGCTGCACAACCATCCGGCCAAGTGCACCCCCGTCGAACACGACGAGCCGGCTCGCCACCATGAAAACCTGGGCGACGCCGTGGCCAGCGCCCGCCAGCAGCCACGCTTTGATTATCAACGCCACGCCACATGGTATGACCGCAGCACCTCGCAGAGCTTCGTCTTGCAGCGCCTGAACCCAAACGAGCTTGCAGACGAGCGCCTGCACGCCGGCCCACCGGCCGCGCAGCGTTTGCTGCCTCGCGCCGCACTGGTGCGGCTGCCGCCGGATTGGCGCCAGGCTCGCCACGCCGATGATCAGGAGTTGCGCCGGGACCACGAAGCCCGGCGTGTCGAGGCGAGCAGCGATAACGCCGGCCTGAAGCTGGTGCAGCGCAACGAGAACCTGGTGCTGTTTTACGACCACAACAGCGCGCTGGTACGGGTGCGGGGCGACGTCTACGTCAGCTCGGGGCGCTGCGTCGCAAACTGTCGCGTGGTCGAGTAACAGGGCCCGCAGCCGTGAAACATCTGCTGGCGAGTTGCCTGGCGCTGGGCCTGAGCCTGCACTGCCCCGCGGACAGCACACCGGCACCGGAAGATTTCCTGCCGCCGCGACCGCAGTTGGCGCTATACAACAGTGAACATGCGTTCGTGGCGGCACTGCTTGCCTGGCAGCGAGAGCGCGATGCGGTGGCGGAAAAGATCGCACAGGGTGAGCTTGCCCCACCACCCGCGCCGCCACCCGACGACGACTGGCACAAGGTCAACGGCCCGGAAGATATCGATAGCGCGCTGGAAAAAGCCGCCGGATTTCAGCAACCGCACTATCGCGAGCGCTACCGTTTCAACCGCAGCACCCATGTGAGCTTTCCGCTGCCTGCGCTGCCGCTGGAGCAGATGGCAGCGCAGGCAGCCGGGCCAGCAGCAGGCGAAGATCAGGCGCGCTGAAGCCGGGGCCGGGCCAGATGGTGCACCACCACTGCCGTGGCCACGGACACATTCAGGCTCTCCACCTCGCCGACCATGGGGATTTCGAGCAGATAATCACATTTGTCCCTGGTCAGCCGGCGCATACCATCACCTTCCGCTCCCATCACGACCGCCAGCGCACCAGCAGGTTCGAAATCATGCAACAACTGGCTATGCGCATCACGGCCGGTGCCGGCAATCCAGACACCGCGCTCGCGTAATTGCTCCAGCAGCCGCGCCAGATTACCCACCTCGAAATAAGGCACCGTCTCAGCCGCACCGGCGGCACTGCGGCAGGCCACCGGTGTCAGCCCACAGGCATTGCGCCGGGGCACGATGACGCCATCGACACCGAACGCATCAGCGCTGCGCAAGCAGGCGCCCAGGTTATGCGGATCGGTGACGCCATCAAGCACGAGCAAGAGCGGCTCATGGGGCAAACGATCCAGATGCTTCAGAAGCGCCTGCTCATCACCCGGTGCGCGCGGCCGGGCACGCGCTGCCACGCCCTGATGCTGGGGGCCGGCATGTTTTTCCAGCGCCTCGCGCCCGACACGCTGCGGCCGCAGCCCCAATGCTTGCGCCTGCTCGCTCAAACGCAGTAGCCGTTCTTCACCACGCTCCGCCCGCCGATCATCCAGATAAATTTCCAGCACCGCCTCCGGGCGATGCCGCAACAGGCTCTCCACGGCGTGCAGCCCTGCAAACCAGACTGGTTTCATGAGAAAACTCCGACACCGGGCGGGGCTCCGCCCGGCATAAGCAGTGGGTTATTTCCGGGAACGACGCGCCGGCTTTTTACCGGAGCCCGGCTTTTCTGTCGATTTGCCAGCGGTGGCTTTGCGGGCCGACGCCGGCTTGCCGGCGGGCTTTTTGCTCTGCCCCGCGGCCGCTTTTCCGGCAGCTGACTTGCCGGTGGGCTTGCCAGCGGGTTTTCGCGGTGTGGCGCCATCTTTTTTCGGAATGCGGCCTTCTGCCAACGCCTGGCGTACACCGCCCCTTTTACGCGAGGCGGGGGCCTGTTCCTGCGCCAGTTGCAGATCGATCTTGCGGTCTTCCACATGCACGGCTGCCACTTGCACGCGAATCGAATCGCCAAGCTGGAAACGGCGCCCGGAGGACTCCCCGATCAGCATGTGCCGCTTTTCATCATGGTGATAATAATCGCTATCCAGATGCGCCACATGTACCAGCCCATCCACATAAAGATCATCCAGCTGCACAAAGAGCCCGAAATTGGTGACGCCACTGATGACACCGGGGAACTCGTCGCCGATGTGCTGCTGCATGTACTGACACTTCAGCCACTGCACCACATCGCGCGTTGCATCGTCGGCACGGCGCTCCGTCATCGAGCAGTGCTCACCAAGCTGCACCATCGCGGCCTGATCGTAGGGCAGCGCCTGCGCCTGTGGCAGTTTCGGCAGCTTGCCGGGGTTGTCGGTGTGCTTGGGCACATCGCCGCTGCGGATCAGGTAACGAATGGTACGATGCACCAGCAGATCAGGGTAGCGGCGGATCGGCGAGGTAAAGTGGGTATACGCGGCGTAAGCCAGCCCGAAGTGCCCCTTGTTCTCGGCGGTATAGCGCGCCTGCGTCAGCGAGCGCAGCATGACCGTCTGGATCAGAATGCGATCAGGGCGTTTGCTGATAGCCTCCGCCAGCTTCTGAAATACCGCCGGCTTGGCATCGCCGTCTTTTTCCGACCAGGCCAGCGACACGCCCAATGGCCCGAGAAAATCTTTCAGGCTTTGCAGCTTCTCGGTTTTAGGCGGCTCATGGTTACGATACAGCGCCGGCAGGCCGGACTGCTCAAGCAGCCGCGCCGCGCAGATATTCGCCGCCAGCATCGCCTCTTCGATCATCATGTGTGCCACATTGCGGCGCACCGGCTCGATGGCGCTGATCTTTTTCTGCTCGTCGTAAATAATCCGTGTTTCCACGGTTTCAAAATCAATCGCGCCTCGCTCATCGCGGCGCTTGCGCAATGCCTGATACAGCGAGTGGTAGTCGCCGAGCATGGTGCGCAGCCCGCTATCGAGCGCCTCGTGCGCCGCTTTGCCCGCCGGGCTGCCCGGCTCTTCCAGCAAGGCACCTACCTGGGTATAGGTCAGCCGCTTGCGCGAGCGCATCACCCCTTCGCCAAAATGAAACCCGGTGATGCGGCCATTGGCCGACACCTGCATCTCGCAAAACAGACACAGGCGATCCACATCCGGGTTCAGCGAACACAAACCGTTGGACAGTTTTTCCGGCAGCATGGGGATGACGCGATTGGGGAAATACACCGACGTGCCCCGGCGATGCGCCTCTTCGTCCAGGGCCGAGCCGGGCTGCACATAGTGCGACACATCAGCGATGGCCACTATCAACCGCCAGCCACGCCGCCAGCGGCGCTTCTCGACAAATACTGCGTCATCAAAGTCGCGCGCATCTTCACCATCAATGGTGACCAGCGGCAGATTGCGCAGATCAACGCGGCCCTTGATCGATTTTTCCGACACCTGATCCGGGATCGCTGCCGCTTCTGCTTCGACCTCGACCGGCCAGACAAACGGGATATCGTGGCTGCGCAACGCCACATCCACTTCCATGCCCGGCTGATCCGGCGAGGCGATCACTTCCAGCAACCGCACCAGCAGCCGGGGCTCGCGCCCGTCCGGATAATGAGTAATCTCGGCGCGCACATGGTCGCCTTCGCGTGCGGTAATGCCGTTGGCATCCTCGATCAGCACTTCGGTGGTGATACGACGGTTGGCAGGCTCGATGCCGGGGCCGGCCGAGCTGCGCACATAGCGGCCTACCACTTCGGTATTGACCCGCTCAATCACTTCTACAATACGCGCCTCGCGCTTGCCGAAGCGGTTACGGCCCTCGGGGCTGACCAGCACCCGATCACCATCGAGCACCGCCTGCATCTGGCGCGGCGAGACAAACAGATCTTCACCGCCCGCATCCGGCACCACGAAACCGAACCCGTCGCGATGCCCTTGCACACGCCCCGGCACCAGCGCCATACGCTCGACAATGCCGTACTGCCCGCGGCGGTTTTCCGCCAGCTGGCCGTCGCGCAACATCGCTTTGAGACGCCGGCGCAGTGCTTCGCGATCCTGCTCATCAACGACATCGAGCAGCACTTCCAGCTGATCGCGAGTCTGCGGCCGGCCAATATCATTCAATACCTGAAGAATCAGCTCGCGGCTGGCCACCGGCCGTTCATATCGCGCCGCTTCTCGCGCCGCATGGGGATCTCGATATCCTCTCGATCTTTTACTCATGAAATACAGTTTTTCCTGGAATAAGCTCCCGCGTGGACAAACGTGATGCCACAAGGGAAAGTGGCGGCGGCTTTACATATCGCCACCGTGTCCGCCCATAGTGGGGCCAGACCCCAGCGCACGCAACCGGCAGAATCGCCTTCTGTGGTGAAATTCTGCAAGAAAGATTTGACAATGCGGCGCCGTATACTAGAATACGCGCGCTTTCCGGTTGAATGTAACAACGCTTCCGGGAACGAGCCGAGGTGGTGAAATTGGTAGACACGCTAGCTTCAGGTGCTAGTGCTCGAAAGGGCGTGGAGGTTCAAGTCCTCTCCTCGGCACCAATTTCAAGGCTCCCTTTGGGGGCCTTTTTCGTTTTCAGGCCGCCAGGGCCGATGGCGAAACACCGGCTTCTTTCTTGCGCCGCATCGGCACCAGACGCAGCCTTTTGCTCTCCCCTGCCCACACCGGGCACGACAGGAGTTATCGCCATGAACGCTGCCACCTCATCCAACATTCCTGTCCGCCGCAGCCTGACACGCCGCCGCAGCCTGGCGCGTGTGAGCGCTGCTGCCTTGCTCGGCCTGACGCTGAGTTTTGCGCCGGTGGCCGTGCCGCAGGCACAGGCGGCCAATGCCTCGGTGCAGGCGATGGAGCGTGAAGCAGCCGAGCGGGCCGAGCGTCGCCGGCCGTTCATGGTGCTGTTCCCGGCTGGTGTTGCAGTGCTGACGCTGGTGCTGGTGCTGACCGTCAAACGGCGGCGCTGACACGCCCTTTATGCCAATACCTTGCCGCCCGTTGCCGCTCGGCGACGGGCAAGCAGCAACTGGCGCTCAGCGACTGGCGATGATGTACACCGCATGAATGACGCCGGGCAGATAGCCCAGCAGCGTCAGCAGAATATTCAGCCAGAAGGCGCCCCCGAGCCCGACTTTCAGAAACACACCCAAGGGCGGCAACAACACCGAAATCAGAATGCGCAGGATATCCATGGCCTGTCTCCCTGACGGTTGGACACTGTCAGGTTGCCGCAAAAGGCCGTCGGGGAACAAGCGAAGCCGGGCGCCCATCACGGCTCCCGGCGTTTCAGGTCACTCGAAAGGATGGCGCAGGACGATGGTTTCCACGCGATCCGGCCCGGTGGAAATGATATCGATGGGCGCGCCGGTCACTTCCTCGATGCGCTTGATATAGGCGCGGGCGTTGGCCGGCAGCCCGTCCAGCGTTTTCACACCCAGCGTTGATTCCTGCCAGCCGGGGAGCTCTTCATAGACCGGCTCCATGGTGGCATAGGAATCTGCATCCCAACCGGCACAGGCATCCAGCACCCGGCCTGCCTCATCCTTGTAGCCAACACAGACCTGCACCACATCCAGGCCGTCGAGCACATCCAGCTTGGTCAGGCACAGGCCGCTGATGGAATTGATCTGGATGGCACGCTTGAGTGCCACCGCATCGAACCAGCCACAGCGGCGCGGGCGCCCGGTGGTGGCACCGAATTCGTGGCCGCGCTCGGCCAGCCGGCTGCCCACGTCATCAAACAGCTCGGTGGGGAACGGCCCGGAGCCGACACGAGTGGTGTAAGCCTTGGTGATGCCGAGCACATAATCCAGATACAGCGGCCCAAAACCGGTACCGGTGGCGGTGCCGCCCGCCGTGGTGTTGGAGGAGGTGACAAACGGATAGGTGCCGTGATCGATATCCAGCAGCGTGCCCTGCGCCCCCTCGAACAGAATGCTCTCGTTGGCGAGGCGCTTGGCGTGCAGCTCGGCGGTCACATCCGTCACCATGCTGCTGATGTTTTCTGCCATCTCGACGGTTTCATCCAGCGTCTTCTGAAAATCCACCGGCTCGGCATGGTAATAATTGCGCAGCACGAAGTTGTGATAATCCAGCACTTCGCCCAGCTTGGCGGCAAAGCGCTCACGATGAAACACATCGCCCAGGCGCACGCCACGGCGGGCGACCTTGTCTTCGTAGGCCGGGCCGATACCGCGCCCGGTGGTGCCGATCTTGGCCTCGCCGCGTGCGTGTTCACGGGCCTGATCCAGCGCCACATGCACTGGCAGGATCAGCGGGCAGGAGGCGCTCAGGCGCAAACGCTCGCGCACTGGCACGCCCTTCGCTTCCAGGCCTTTGATTTCGCGCAGCAACGCATCCAGCGCCAGCACCACACCATTACCGATGAAGCATTGCACACCGTCACGCAGGATGCCTGACGGAATCAGGTGCAGAACCGTTTTCTCACCGTCGATGACCAGCGTGTGGCCAGCATTGTGGCCGCCTTGAAAACGGGCCACGCAAGCCACCTGATCGGTCAGCAGATCAACGATCTTGCCCTTGCCTTCGTCACCCCACTGGGTGCCCAGAATTACGACATTCTTGCCCATGGCCTGCGATCACTATTCCTGGTCAGGATGAAAGGGAATGAAGCTGCCAACGCTGCTCCACGAACACCAGCTCACGGTCACAGCGCAGCTCTGCCGGAAGATTGTCCGCGCCCGGCAGCGCCTGCACGACACGTTCGCCAGCGGCACGTAGCCTGGCGATTTCTGCCAGCAACGCCGCATCACTGCCGGCTGGCGCCAGAATGCCGCCGGGTTGTACTGCCGTGCCCTGGCAAGCCACCAGCAGCTTCAGATCAGCGCTGAAGCCAGTGGCCGGCCGGGCACGCCCGAATACTTCGCCGATATGATCGTAGCGGCCGCCTTTGGCGAGCGGCTCGCTGACGCCGTTGCGATAGGCCGCGAACAGGCTGCCGGTGTGGTAGTGGTAACCACGCAATTCACCCAGATCGAGATGAATTGCCACCTGCGGATGGGTCGCACGCACGCGCGCCACCAATTCCGCCAGTTGCTCGAGCACCGCCAGCGCTTCTGCACTGGCCGTGGCCAGCAAGACCCGGCCTTGCGCCAATGCATCCTCGCCCGCCAGCCAGGGCAGCGCAGCCAAGGCGCGTGCGGCCGGCTCGGGCAAGGCACGCTCGCTGAAGAACGCATCCAGCTCGGTGCGCGCCTTACGCAAATAAATCCCGCGCAGGACTGCCTCGTCGGCATCTGTCAGCCCGGCAGCTCGCACCAGGGCGCGGTAAATGCCCACGTGTCCCAGCTCCAGCGTGACATCGTCGGCACCTGCTTCGGCCAGCGTGGCCAGCATCAGGCTGATGACTTCCGCATCGCTTTCGATACCGTCGTGACCAAACAGCTCGACACCGATCTGATACGGAATGCGTGAGGCACCCGGCAACCCGATACGGGTGCGCAATGCTGTCGAGCAGTAGCACAGCCGGCTTGGCCCCTTGCGGCGCAAGCTGTGCGCATCAATGCGTGCCACTTGTGGCGTGATATCCGCACGCACACCCATCATGCGGCCAGAGAGCTGGTCGGTCAGCTTGAACGTCTCGATTTCCAGATCACGCCCGGCGCCGTTGAGCAACGACTCCAGAAACTCGATCAATGGCGGGAATACCAGCTCGTAACCCCAGCGGGTATAGAGGTCCAGCAGGCGGCGGCGCAATCCTTCGATCACGGCGGCCCGCTCAGGCAGTATTTCTTCTACCCCTTCGGGTAGTAGCCACTGTTCTTCGCGGTTCATACTCAACTTGTATGCTTCAGGAGGATCAACAGGCCTGCGCCACCAAGCATGGCCGCCAGGCCCAACGTTCGCAGCGCCCGGTCATCCAGACGCGCCAGCTGCAAGGCGGCGGCGCGCAAATGACGTGGCGACAGGCACAGCACCAGCCCTTCGATCACCAGCACCAGGCACAGCGCCTTCAATACCAGAATCCAGTCCATCTGGCTGCTCGGCAGACAGCAAAACGCCGGGCGGTTGCCCGGCGGGCGCATGTTAGCACTTCATCCCGGCGCAGGCACCCATTGATCGGGTGCAGGCGCCAGGCTTGTCTCAATTACCCGTGGCGCTCTTCAGGTAGCGGAAGAAATCGCCATCCGGCTCCAGCACCAGCACATCCTGATGATCGCGGAAGCTGTCGCGATAGGCTTGCAGGCTGCGGTAGAAGCGGAAGAACTCGCGGTCGCGATTGTAAATGCTCGCATAGATGGCAGCTGCCTCGGCATCGCCGTCACCACGAATCAGCTCTGCATCACGAAACGCTTCCGCCAGCAGCACGGTGCGCTCCCGCTCGGCTGCGGCACGAATCTTCTCCGCCCCTTCACGGCCCTCGGAGCGATGCCGCTCGGCGTCACGGGCACGCTCGGCGCTCATGCGGGCGAACACCCGGTCACGCACCTCGGTGGGCCAATCCACCTGCTTGACGCGAATGTCCACCACATCAATGCCGAAATCTTCCAGCACGTCGTCTTTCAGCTCCGCCAGCACCTTGACCATCAGCTGTTCACGGGCATCTTCCGACGGCGCCAGCTCGCCAGCTTCCTCAGCGCTGATCACTGGCGGAGGCGGCACATTGCTGTCGCCATCACCCACCTGCGGTGTCACCACACCGACCAGCTCGGCATCGGCAATCACTTCCTTGCGGCCGGCAACGACTTCCTGCACCGTCATCTGCGCCACTTCGTTACGCAGCCGCTCCGCCACCCGCACATTGAGGCGCTGCTGGGCGATGTCGCGCATGCGGTCAGAGTTGTTGGCGGCCCCGCCACCGATCACGGTGACGTAACGCTGCACATCCTGCACACGCCAGATCACGAACGAGCTGACATCCACCAGCTTGCGCTCGGAGGTGAGATAGGATTGCGCCGGCAGCTCATACGCCGTTGCGCGGCCATCCACGCGCACTACCTGGTCAATGAACGGCACCTTGAAATGGATACCGGGCTCTATATCGGTACGCACGATTTCCTGGAACCGCTTGAGCACCGCACGCTCGGTTTCATTGACGATAAAATACGAATCCAGCACCGCGATCACCAGGAACAGTGCCGCGATGAGGCTCATCAGGCTTCTCTGAGACATCAGCGAACCTCCCTGGTCGAACGGCCATAGAGACTGCGCGAGGCATTGTTGCCGCTGGTGCCCGCAGCCGTGGAAGAGGATGACGTCGACGATGACGACGACACGCCGCTGCTGCTGCTACGAGACGCCCCGCCACCCGAGGCGCTGGCGGGATCACGATGCTGCTTCATGATCTGATCCAGCGGCAGATACAACAGGCTGTCGCCGCCCTGCACATCCACCAGCACCTTGCTGGTGTTGCCCAGCACTTCTTCCATGGTTTCCAGATACAGCCGCTCGCGTGTCACTTCCGGGGAGCGAGTGTATTCTGTCAGCAGTTTCCCGAACCGCTCTGCCTCACCGCGTGCACGGTCAACAATCTCGGCGCGGTAGGCTTCGGACTCCTCACGCAGGCGCTGAGCGCGGCCGCGTGCTTCCGGAATCACAGCATTGGCATACGCTTCAGCCTCTTTCTTGAAGCGGTCTTCATCTTCGCGAGCACGGGCCACATCCTGGAATGCCTCGCGCACCGCAGCCGGCGCCGCTGTGCTATCGAGCACCACTGCCGCAACCAGCAAGCCGGTGGAATATTCATCCAGGTATTCCTGCAGGCGGCGCTGCACCGAGGCACGCAGGTCTTCCCGTTCGGTGCTCAAGACAGCATTGATCGTCTTGCTGCCCACCACATGGCGCAGCGCACTGTCGGTGGCGTTGCGCAGCACGGTATCGGAGTTGGCCACCTTCAGCAGATAGGCGGCCGGATCAATGACCCGGTACTGTACTTCCAGCGTCACACCCACAATATTGGTGTCGCCAGTCAGCATTTCTTCGTTCACGCGATGGCTGTTCATCTGCGTGACATTGACCTTGTGATAAGACTCGAACGGCGGCAGGTGCCAGTTCAGGCCCGGCTCGACCACGCGATGCAGCTTGCCAAAGCGCAACACCACACCCTGTTCGGCGGAATCGATCTGGAACGCCGCCCAGATGCCGTAGATGACGATCAGCACCGCCAGCACAATGCCGATGATGCCGGCGCCGCCACTGCTCCCCTGGCCACTGCCCCCGCGGTTACCGCCACCAAAGGCTCCGCCAAGTTTGTCTTTCAGGTTCTTGATGACTACATCCAGGTCCGGTGGACCCTGGTTGTTGTTGCCACCGCCGCCCCCCCAGGGGTCGCGCGGCTTCTGTCCGCCAGGTTCGTTCCAGGACATCGGGTTCTCCGTCTAGCTGATGCTGAAAATTCCGCTGGAATTTCCATCGCCGCGACGCTTGCGCGTGCGATCGGGCCGCCCAGGAGCGGGCGGAGATTTATTCGGGCCTTGGTTGCACATCCTTACCGGCCACCCCGCAGGTAGCCGCACATCGTTCGCCGGACGCCGCCCCGAGCCGCGATTCTACACGAACATCCGCCGCGTCAGGGGACAGAAAGTCGACGCCCGATGTGATCTGGTGACCAGTTCCGGGGCTGCCGTGTTACAGCCAGTCAGTGCAGGCGGCTGGGATTGTAGGAAGCAGGGCCGTCGCCTGCAACCGGCGGCACCGCGCCCGGCGCCACTGCCACATCTGTCTCCGACAGGCCGGCCGAGCGCAGCAAACGCTGGAAATGCACCCGGTTCACCCGCACACGCAACAGCATGGCACCCTCCTCGGACGTGCGCTCATCCAGCACCTCACCAGCCTCATGCAGCCGGGCGCGCAGGCCGCCGGCGGTCACCGGCAGCCGAACCCACTGATCGACCCAGCCCAGGGCAACGCGCTCTGCCATCGCTTCGTGCAGCAGCGCAAGCCCTCGCCCGGACTGCGCCGATACCCAGACGCGCCAGGGCAGCCCCTGCTCATCGCGCTCGATACGTGGCGCCTCATCAAGCAGATCGATCTTGTTGAACACATGCAGCACCGGCAGGGTATCGGCGCCGATTTCCTCCAGCACTTCGTTCACCGCATCCACATTGCTGTCACGTTCCGGCGCCGAGGCGTCGGTAATATGCAACAGCAGGCTGGCGCCGAGGGTTTCTTCAAGAGTGGCACGAAACGCATCCACCAGCCGGTGGGGCAAATGGCGGATGAAGCCGACCGTATCGGCCAGAATAGCCGGGCCGATACCGGCGATACGCACCCGGCGCAGCGTCGGATCAAGCGTGGCGAACAACTGATCTGCTACATACACATCCGATTCGGTGAGCCGGTTGAAGAGTGTCGATTTGCCGGCGTTGGTATAGCCGACCAGTGATATCAGCGGCGCCTCGGACCGCTCCCGCGCCCGCCTGCCCTGGGCTCGCTGATTGCGCACCTTGACCAGTCGCCCCTCGATGCTGCGAATGCGCTCGCGCACCAGCCGGCGGTCAGTCTCCAGCTGGGTTTCCCCCGGCCCGCGCAACCCGATGCCGCCTTTTTGCCGCTCAAGGTGCGTCCAGCCGCGCACCAGCCGCGTGGACAAGTGGCGCAGTTGCGCAAGCTCCACCTGCAAGCGCCCCTCATGGGTGCGCGCCCGCTGGGCAAAAATGGCCAAGATCAGCCCGGTACGATCCAGCACCCGGCATTTCAGCGCGCGCTCGAGATTACGCTCCTGGCCCGGCGAGAGCGCGTGATTGAACAACACCACATCGGCGTCTTCCGCCGCCACCACATCATGCAGCTCGCGCACCTTGCCGCTTCCCACAAAAGTGGCCGGGTCAGGGCTTTCCCGCCGCCCGGTGACTTCAGCCACTGCCAGCACACCGCTGGAAGCAACCAGATGGTGAAACTCGTCGAGATCTTCCGGGCCGAGGCTATCCGGTAATTCCAGGTGAACCAGTACCGCACGCTCTAGGGGGCGGCCAGAGGGGGCGTCACCAGGTGACGCATCGGGACGTTCAAAAAATTCCATTCAGATACCGGCAACTGGAGCGTGTGCGACCAGGGAGCGCCGGTGAAGCGATACCGGGCCGGCGCTACCACACCAGCCCGGTATCGAATCAGGCATTCCCCGCGAAGTCGTCATTATTGGCGTTGGCACCCATGGCAGGATTGCCACCACCCGGGCCCGAAGCACGTGGATTGCGTGCCGGCACAACGGTGGAAATAGCGTGCTTGTAAACCATCTGGCTGACTGCGTTCTTCAGTAGCACCACATACTGGTCGAACGATTCGATCTGTCCCTGCAACTTGATTCCGTTTACCAGAAAAATGGAAACCGGAATACGTTCCTTTCTCAGCGCGTTGAGAAAAGGGTCTTGTAGCGAGTGCCCTTTTGACATCGTTATCTCCTTGATTTTTCACACACAAAGCAGCGCCCCGGGAAACATCCGAAACGGGGGATGGCCAGATGACCAAAGCCGGACAAATATCCCCAGAGCAAGTCAGCGCAAAACCGGGCAAACCCCGGACCTTTTTGTTTCAGATTGTTGAAATAGCGCGCCAAGGCTATTTTTCAACCCGCAGCGACAGATGTTTTCTCGCAAAAACGAAGCCACACCCATACACCACGCCATCGCCAACCGGAGCAAAACCGCTCCGAACGGCGGGCAGGCCATCCCTGACCTGCCCCGGCAACCCGCATGGTGCGCGGGTTGCCGCATGTTCGTCTGTTGCCCGGGGAAAAAGTTTCCGGCCAGTCGGCGACCACCCCAGTGCAACAAGCAGCAGAATCAACGGCTACTAAACACCGATTCCGGGCCGCTTTCAAGCAGCGCCCGTGCCTGAGCAGTCAGGTCCGGCACATCGCTATCCAGCCAATGCAAGCCCGCCCAGCCCCGCAGCCAGGTGAACTGCCGCTTGGCCAGCTGGCGCGTCGCTGCCAGCGCCTTCTCCACCATCTGCGAATAATCGTATTGCCCATCCAGATATGCCCACACCTGCCGATACCCCACCGAGCGCATCGCCGGCAGCTCGGCGTGCATGCCCGGCTGCGCCCGCAGCGCCGCCACTTCATCCACCAGGCCCTGCGCCAGCATCGCTTCCAGCCTCAGGGCGATGCGCCGATGCAAGTCGCTGCGGTCTTCGGGGGCGACGGCCAATTGCACCGTCCGGTAGGGGAACGCCGGGCCGTTGGCGCCAGCCTCGCTCTGGCGCTGATGGTGTGCAGAGAGGGGTATGCCGGTGAGGTGATAAACTTCCAGCGCCCGCTGCAGCCGCTGCCCGTCATTCGGCTTCAGGCGCGCCGCGGTAACCGGATCAACCGCTGCCAGCTGCGCGTGCAATGCCGGCCAGCCGAGCCGCTGCGCGTCGTCATTCAACTGCGCTCGCAATGCGTCGTCCGCTGGCGGCAGATCGGCCAGCCCTTCCAGCAGGGCGCGGTAGTAGAGCATGGTGCCGCCGACCAGCAGCGGCACCCGGCCCGCCTCATGCACCGTCTTTATTTCGCGCAGCGCGTCGTGACGAAAATCCGCCGCCGAATACGGCTCACGAGGGTCGCGAAAACCGAGCAGCCGATGGGGCGCCTTCGCCAGCACCTCCGGCTCGGGCCGGGCGGCGCCGATCTCAAGCCCGCGATAGACGAGCGCCGAATCGACGTTGATGATCTCCAGCGGTAGCTGCTGCACCAGCTCCACCGCCAAGGCAGTCTTGCCCGAGCAGGTCGGGCCCATCAGAAAGATTACAGGCGGGGCTGAAGAAAGAGGCATGGCCATGCAGAACACACCGGCAGCAGACAGGGTGGGCATGATACACCAGCGCTGCCGGTGCTGCCGTGTTCAGCGGCCGCGCAGAAACAGTTTATCCAGCTCTTTCAGCGAGAGCTGCATCCATGTCGGCCGCCCGTGGTTGCACTGGCCGCTTCGTTCGGTGGCTTCCATATCGCGCAGCAGGCGGTTCATTTCGTCTGCGCTCAGGCGGCGGTTGGCACGCACGCTGCCATGGCAGGCCATGCTGGAAAACAGCTCGTCCATATGGCGCTCGATACGCTCGCTACTGCCTTGCGCCACCAGATCGGACAACACATCTCGCACCAACGCCTCCACATCGGCGCCTCGCAGCAGCGCCGGGATTTCCCGCACCACCAGCGTTTCCGGCCCGGCGCGCTCGACTGTAAAGCCAAGCCGCTGAAACACGCCCGGCTCGGTTTCGGCAAAATCCGCCTCGCGGGAGGACACCGCAATCGACAGCGGCACCAGTAGCGGTTGCGGGCGCACCTTCTCCTGCTGCCACGCCTGCTTGAGCCCTTCGTAAGTGATGCGCTCGTGGGCCGCGTGCATATCCACCAGCACCAGGCCCTCCGCGTTCTGCGCCAGAATATAAATACCGTGCAATTGCCCCAGGGCGAACCCCAGCGGCGGCACTTCGCCCGGCTCAGGCTCGGGCAGGCCGGCGGCAAGCGGCGCTTCTTGAACTCGCCGCTGCATCATCGGCGATGCTGCCGGGGGTGCGCCGCCGAGCAAGGCGCCATAGCGCTCCGCTTGCAGCATACCGTCACCGCCCTGACCAGCCGGGGCGCTCTGCCAGGCCTGTGGCGAACGTGGCGGCACCAGCGTCATGCGCGCCTGTTCGGTCAACCCTGTCTCAGTGCCGGGCTGCTCCACGGCGCGCACCGCTGGCGCCGGCGCTTCACCGGGGCGCAATTCGGCCACGGCCCGGTGCAACGAGCGAAACAGGAAATCGTGCACCATGCGCTGTTCGCGAAAACGGACTTCATGCTTGGTCGGGTGCACGTTGACATCCACCAGCGCCGGATCAAGCTCCAGGAACAGCACATAGGCGGCATGGCGGCCGTGATACATCACATCCCGGTAGGCCTGCCGTACAGCATGATTCACCACCTTGTCGCGGATCACCCGGCCATTGACGTAAAAGTGCTGCAAATCTGCCTGGGCGCGGGAAAAGGTCGGCAACCCCACCCAGCCATGCAGCCGCAGCCCGGCGTGCTCGATATCCACCGGCACCGATTGTTCCATGAATGCCACACCGCACAGGCGCCCCACCCGCTGGCTGCGGGCAGCGTGCTCCTGCGCGATCGGCAGTTGATGCACCACTTTCTGGTTGTGCATCAGCCGGAAGGCGGTATCAAACTCCGATAACGCGATGCGCCGGAACACCTCTTCCAGATGGTTGAACTCGGTTTTCTCGGTGCGCAGAAAGCGACGGCGCGCCGGCGTGTTGAAAAACAGATCACGCATTTCCACGGTGGTGCCCTGCGGATGTGCAGCCGGGCTGACCACGGGCGCCATGTCGCGCCCTTCGGCCATCACCTGCCAGCCGCTGGCCTCGGCGCCGTCGTTGCTGGTCAGCGTCAGGCGCGACACCGAGCTGATAGCGGCCAGCGCCTCGCCCCGGAAACCGAGGCTGCCGATGGCTTCCAGATCTTCCACGGCGGTAATTTTCGAGGTGGCGTGGCGCGACAATGCCAGCGGCAAATCCGCCTGGGAGATGCCGGCGCCGTTGTCACGCACGCGGATCAGCCGCACCCCGCCCTGTTCGACTTCCACTGAAATCTGGGTCGCACCGGCATCCAGCGCATTCTCCAGCAGCTCCTTGACCACGGAGGCCGGGCGCTCGACAACTTCCCCGGCAGCAATCTGGTTGGCCAGGCGAGGGTCTAACAGTTGAATAGGTGACATCAGGTTCCCGGAATCGTCAGCACCTGCCCGACACGGATCAGATCGCCGGACAGGCTGTTGGCTTCCCGCAAAGCGGCTTCTGTGGTGCTGTACCGGCGCGCAATCGCCGACAGCGTCTCGCCCGGTTGAATGCGGTGGCTGGCCACGCTGGCGCCGTTGTTGCGCCGGCGCTGTTCGGCAAACCAGCTGCCCGGCGCCGGGTGGTGTTCGAAATAACGGCGCACGCCGTTGAGAATGGCACGGGCGATTTTTTCCTGATGCTCGGCGGTGCGCAGCTTGCGCTCCTCCTCGCGATTGGAAATGAAGCCGGTCTCGACCAGCACCGACACCATGCTCGGCTCGCGCAGCACGGCAAAATTGGCTTGCTCGACAGTACGCCGATCACCGTGCAGCTTGGTCACGGCGCCCATCTCTTCCAGCATCTCGCGCCCCATGAACAGGCTGTGCGCCATGGAGCCGCTCATGGTCATGTCGGCAATCACGCCGAGCAGGCCGCTGTTGTCCTTTTCTTCTTCATAGACGCCAGCAACGCGGTCGGAGTCGTTGGCCATGCGCGCCAGATAACCGGCACGCGCACTGGTTGCGCCATGGTTCGACAGCGCAAACACCGAGGCGCCATGGGCACGGGAATCGGTAAATGCATCGGCGTGCAGCGAGATGAACACATCCGCGCCGTGCTTTTCTGCCGCCAGCCGGCGCCGCTCGGCCAGCGGCACATAGTAATCACCGTCGCGGATCATCACCGGCTCGATGCCCGGCGCGTCTTTCATCAGGCGCTCCAGCCGGCGTGCAATCTGCAGCACAATGGTTTTTTCGTACACGCCGCTGGGGCCGATGGCGCCCGGATCTTCGCCGCCGTGGCCGGCATCGATGGCCACGATCATGCTGCGCGGCCCGCCTTGTTCCTCGACCACTTTTTCCATGCTGCGCACGGGCTGCGGGTCACTGTCGAACAGATCCACCACCAGCCGCCAGCCGTGCGGCTCGATCGGCTTCAGCAAATTGGTGCGCGGGCGCACCGGGGCATCCAGATCCAGCACCACCCGCGTCATGTCGTTGGCATGGCGCCCGACGCGAATGCCGGTGATCGGTGCGCCGGTCAGATCAAGCCGGTTCATTTCGTATTTCAGCTCGACGCCGCTGAGATCAATCACCAGTCGCTCGGGGTTGCCGAGGCGATCCACCTTGTGCTCCACCGGCTCGGTCAGATCAAACACAATACGGGTATGATCCGGCGCCCGGTGCAGGCGCACCGAATCCACCACCTGGGTTGCCTGCGCTGTCGATGCCGCCAGCAGCATCGGCCAGGCGAGCAGCATGGCGAGCACGCGCCGTAGCAGAGCTGTCGATTCAGGCTGTCGCTGGTTTGCCGTTCGCCTCACACACGCTTCCTGTCTCAATGCCTCTCTACCTGTGCGGCTCAACCGCTCAAGTGCTTCCGGGCTGGCTTGCTGCGGGCCTCGCGCCTGTCAGCACAGCCTCACGGCCGGGCAGCGCTACGCGCAACGTAATATGTATATCCGGCTGCGGCAGCACCCCCGTGCCACGCTGTGGCCATTCCAC
The DNA here is from genome assembly GCF_023051175.1 of Alcanivorax quisquiliarum. Classification (GTDB taxonomy): domain Bacteria; phylum Pseudomonadota; class Gammaproteobacteria; order Pseudomonadales; family Alcanivoracaceae; genus Isoalcanivorax; species Isoalcanivorax quisquiliarum. The sequence continues at coordinate 289,979 of NZ_JALKII010000003.1, forward strand.
CAGACACAGGGTGTCACTGGCAAAGTAATCACGAATCCCCATCAATTCCAGCTCTTCGGGATCGCCCAGCCGATAAAGATCAAAATGATATACATTGATCGCCGGCAGCTCATAGGGTTCCACCAGAGTATAAGTGGGGCTCTTCACCGGGCCCTCATGCCCCAAGGCACGCAACCAGCCGCGCACCAGTGTGGTCTTGCCTGCACCCAGATCACCTTCCAGAAATACCACGCCGCCACGAGGAAACATTGCCGCCAACGACGCGCCCAGCGCTTCGGTGGCCTGCTCATCTGGCAGATAATGTGTTTCGCTCATGGGTTGAGCACTCCCGGCAGCTGTTGCAGCAAATCCGTCGCCAGCATCCCGCGCTCGCCGAGCAGAGCCGCCACGCGATCACCGGCCAGCGCATGGGCCAGCGCTGCAGCCTGTGCCGCCTCGGCTGGCGCCAAGCCCTGCGCCACAAGGCCGCCGATGACACCACTGAGCACATCGCCCATGCCACCGCTGCCCATGCCGGGATTGCCGTAGCTGATCACCGTGGGCATGGCCATGCGGCCGCTGTCGATCACGGTTCCGGCGCCCTTGAGCAACACTGTTCCGCCCATCTCGGCCTGCAAACGCGCCACCGCAGCAAAACGATCCGCCTGCACAGCCTCGGTGGCAATGCCCAGCAGACGAGCTGCCTCGCCGGGATGCGGGGTGAGAATCCAGTCCTCGCGGGGCCGGTAATCCACCGCGTCACACAACAGATTCAGACCATCCGCATCGACCACCAACGGCCGTTGCGCGGCCAGCGACGCCCGCAGCAGCACGCGCCCCCACTTGCCCTGGCCGAGACCAGGCCCGGCCACAACCACCGTGGCGCGTTGCAGCAGCGGCGCGAGTTCGTCACTGCTCTCTACCGCGTGCGCCATCACCTCGGGCTGGCGCGCCAGCAGCGGTGCGATGTGCTCCACACGGGTCGCGACCGAGACCAGCCCGGCACCGGTGCGCGCCGCCGCCTGCGCGGCCATGACCACCGCGCCGCCATAACCATGATCGCCGCCGATGACCAGCACATGGCCATAGCGGCCCTTGTGCCCGGTGCGTTGCCGGCGTGGCAACCAACGGGCCAGCGCCGCCGGTGACGGGCGCCAGCTGGCCGGGGCCACCTCTGCATACACTTCAGGATCAACACCCAGGTCGTCGAACCACAGCCGGCCGCTATGTTCGGGCCCGCTGCCGGTCAACAGCCCCTGTTTGGCGCACAAGAACGTCACCGTCGCATCGGCGCGGATCGCCACACCCTGCGCTGCGCCGGTATCGGCGCTCAGGCCGGAGGGAATATCCAGCGCCAGCACCGGGCGGCCGGCGGCATTGATGGCCTTGATCACCGCTGCCGTCTCCGGCCGTACCCGTTGCGCCAGGCCGGTGCCCAGCAGGGCATCCACCACCAGATCGGCGTTATCCAGGGCCGCGCTCAGCTCGCTGACGCGCACCCGTGGCAAGCGCTCGGTCTGCGCTGCCATCAGCGCGGCCTCGCCGTTGAGTGTTGTTTCCGGGGCCAGCGGCAGCAGCACCGGCGACAGCCCGGCTTCTGCCGCCAGCCGCGCCACCACATAGCCGTCACCGCCGTTGTTGCCGGCGCCGCAACACACCAGCAGCCGCCGTGCGCGAGGAAATTCCTGCCGCAATACGGCAAACGCCGAGGCGCCGGCACGCTCCATCAGCGTTCCCTGCGGCAACAACTCGTCCGCCAGCGCCAGCGCATCAATGGCGCGGCTGCCGGCGGCGGTGTAAAGCTGTTGCGGGAGTTCCAATACAGGCATGTGCTTGTGCTTCGTCTACTGACCCGGAGAATGGCACGATTATACGCCACCCGACAGACACACGCCCGATCATGCCTTTTCGAGAGCTTGCCGCACAAATCAGACAATGGGGCCAGGAGCTTGGCTTTCAGCAGGTAGGCATTGCCGATACCGATCTGACCCATGCCGAGGCGCAGCTGCACGCCTGGCTGGAGGCCGGCTATCACGGCGGCATGGAATGGATGCGCGCGCACGGCAACAAACGCAGCCGCCCGGCCGAGCTTGAGCCGGGCACCTTGCGCGTGATTTCCGTGCGCATGGACTATCTACCGCCGGATACCGAACCCGTCCAACGTCTCAAGCAGCCGGAGAAAGCCTATATCTCCCGCTATGCGCTGGGGCGCGATTACCACAAGCTGATGCGCAAGCGGCTGGCCCGGCTCGCCGAGCTGATCCGCCAGGCGGCCAGCGAAAGCGGGCTGGCGCGTGCGTTTGTGGACAGCGCGCCGGTGCTGGAAAAACCACTCGCGGCCAAGGCCGGCCTCGGCTGGCAGGGCAAGCACACGCTGATCCTCAACCGCCAGGCCGGCAGCTGGTTCTTCCTCGGCGAAATTTACACCGATCTGCCGCTGCCGGTGGATACGCCGGTCACGGCGCACTGCGGTTCCTGCACTGCCTGCATTGATATCTGCCCTACCGCGGCGATCGTGGCGCCGTATCAGCTGGATGCCCGGCGCTGCATTTCTTATCTCACCATCGAGCACCAGGGCGACATTCCTGAGCCACTGCGCGAGGGCATCGGCAATCGCATTTTCGGCTGCGACGATTGCCAACTGGTCTGCCCCTGGAACCGCTACGCCCGGCACACTGGCGAGACGGACTTTCACCCGCGGCACCAACTCGACAACAGCGATCTGGTGACGCTGTTCGGCTGGTCGGAAGACGAGTTCTTGCAATACACCGCCGGCTCGGCGATTCGCCGCACCGGCTACCACAACTGGTTGCGTAATATTGCGGTGGCGCTGGGCAACGGCCCCGCCAGCCCGGCGGCGCTGGAAGCGCTGCGGCAGCGGCTGACGTTTCCCTCGGACATGGTAGTGCGGCACGTGCACTGGGCGCTGGAACAGCTGGCATTGCAGCAGCGCGCCTGACAGGCGCGCCCCCGACAAAGCAAGCTAGAAGGGACAGAAACAGATGAAAATAAAAGGCGCTCGGTCATGGCTCGCCAGAGCATTCGGCGGGCCACGGCCTGCACGGGTTGGCGCTGGCTAGTCTCGCTCGAACGCCAGCGAGCCGATCATCTCTCGCACCGTTTCGATTTCCTCGTTGCGATCGTCATCAGCGCAGTTGTAGCTGATCTCCAGCGCCAGGTGATCGGCAGCCAGATACCAGAACTGCCAGAATTCGCCATCACCCCGCTGCACAAAACTGATGCCACGAAAATCACCGGCAATCACTTTCTCCGGGCGCAAGCCGGCTTCCAGCTGCTCGGCCGCCAGCTGCTCAAGATCTTCCTGAGTGACCGCCTCGTCTTTTTCCAGGCCACCCACTTGCAGCACACCAACACCTTCCGGGTGCGAGAAAATCGCCACGTCGTCGAGATCTTCCGCATCCCAGCCATCGGGCACATCCAGCGACCAACCGATTTCTTCAAAGTCAGACATGGGGCAATACCTGTCATAGTATGTAGACACCGCAGTGTACTACTCGCAGGGCCCTAAAGGCACCGCCCGGCAAGGCCAGCCTGGCGGCTGCCCGCTGCGTTGCTCAGTCACTGACCAGGCTGCGCCCCTCCAGCGACGCCGGCTTGCTCGGCAAGGCATAACGCAGGATGCGCCAGACCACCTGCCCGAACTGCACCCACAGCGAGCCGGTGTTGTAATGCAGCCCATAACGCTGACAAATCGCCTGAATTTCTTTCGACAGCGCAGCGTAGCGGCGCGCAGGAATGTCCGGGAACAGATGATGCTCGATCTGATGGCTCAGGTTGCCGGACAGGATATGAAACACCCGGCCACCACGCAGATTGGAGGAGCCGAGCAGCTGGCGCAGATACCACTGGCCTCGGCTTTCGTCCTTGAGCACGCTCTTGGGAAACACCGCCACCTTGGCGGTGAAGTGCCCACAAAAGATGATCATGAACGTCCACAGATTGCGCAAGCCGTTGGCGACCAGATTACCGAGCAACACCGGCAGGAAAAACGGCCCCGCGACAAGCGGAAAGAACACATAATCCTTCAGCAGCTGCCGGCGCATTTTGCGGCCGATGGGGCGGAACTGCTCGCCCAGCTCGTCGCGACTGATTCGCCCTGCAAAATAGGCGCCCAGACGCAAATCCTGAATCGCCACACCCCATTGGAACAGCAAAGCAAAAACCACTGCATACAACGGCTGGCCGAGGAAGAAGGGCCGCCACCGTTGTTCCGGGAACAGCCGCAACAGGCCATAGCCGATATCGTCGTCCATGCCTTTGACATTGGTATAGGTGTGATGCTTGAAATTGTGCGTCTTGCGCCAGCTATCGCTGGTGCCGACGATATCCCACTCGTAAGTCTTGCCGTCAAAGCGCGGATCGTTCATCCAGTCATATTGGCCATGCATGACGTTGTGCCCCAGCTCCATGTTCTCCAGGATCTTCGACAACGCCAGCAGCAACGTGCCGAGCACCCAGGCAGGCGGGAAAATACCGAAGAACAGCAGCCCGCGCCCGGCCAGCTCGGTATAACGCACGGTGGCATGAATCCGGCGAATGTAGCGAGCATCTGCTTCGCCGATATCCGCCAGTGTGCGCTCACGCAGCGCATCTATTTCGGCGCCGAATTGTTCTATTTCTGCGGCACTCAAAGCCTGCCGCGCAACTGACTTGCTCATGCTTTCCATCCGTTCAGAGATCCAGCGAGATATCGCCGCGTGCGCGACTGACGCACAGCCGTAGTGCCGCCACCGGCTCGGGGTTGATGCCGCCGCCAAGCAAATCTTCGGTGCTGCCCGCCAGCTTGCCGCAAGCGCAGGTATTGCAAATGCCCATCCGGCAACCGTACGCGGGGCGCTCGCCGGCTGCTTCCAACGCCGGCAACAACGCCATGCCGGCCGGAATCGTCAGTTCACGGCCACTGCGCGCCAGTGTCACCCGCACTGGTTGCGATTCCGTGACCGGCGACAGCGCCGGCGGCGTGAAGGCTTCTGCAGAAAACGAGGCGACTTTACCGGCCAGCCCCTCCCGCACCGCGCCGACAAAACCGGCCGGCCCGCAGGCATAGGCCAGTTGGCCATCCAGCGCGGGCACCAGTTCGGCCAACAGCGCCGCATCCGGGCGGCCCGCCCGTTCGTGCGGCAGCAGCGACGCCTCGCGGGTCAGGATGGTGTGCAAACGAAAGCCCGGCAGCCGCTCATGCAACCGGCCCAGCTCATTGAGAAAACACAGGTCGGCGCGTGTGCGGGCCCAGTACAACAAGGTAATGGGCGCCGTGGATGCCCGCTGTTCGGCGGCATGCCGCAACAGGCTGATCAGCGGCGTGATGCCGGAGCCCGCCGCCAGAAACAGCCAGGGCTGTGCCGGGTCAGGCGGGGTCATGTCACCGAACGCAGGGCCGATTTCCAGCACATCTCCCACCCGGCAGCGCTGCGTGAGCCAGCTGCTCATGCGGCCTTCGGGTACGCGTTTGATGGTCAACGCCAGGCGGCGCCGGCTTGACCAGTCCGGGCTGTAGGAGCGCGTCAGCCGTACCCCCTCCACGGCGGCCGTCACGTTCACGTGCTGGCCTGGCAAACCCTGGCGCACATGGCGGTTCGGGCGCAGGATCAGCGTCACGGTATCCCGCGCAACCACTTCACGCGCCACCACTTTTGCCAGCGGCCGCTCCCAGCTGAGTGCAGGTGTAAAGTGCGCCGCCCAGAAATCGAACACCACCGGGTTGACCAGCGGCGAGATCAGGCGGGCGATGGGGCGGATAACAGACATGGGTATGTTCCCGGCGACAGAAGGCGCAATAATATACAGTCGTATATATACCTGTCCAGACGCTCTGCGAGCCAATCTGGGGTATTATCGGTGCGCACTGGCCCTGCCGCCTGCAAGCAGGCTGGCCCTCACCCGCAAGGCAGAATTGCATGACCGCTCACGAGACCGCTCACGAGACCGCCCCCGCGCCACGCCCCCATCAGGGCCGGCGTGCCGTCATCTCCCGGGATGATCTGATGGCCGCTGCGCTGAAGCTGGTCGGCCCGCATCGCAGCGTGTCCACGCTGAGCCTGCGCGAAGTGGCGCGGCAGGCCGGCATTGCGCCCAACAGCTTCTATCGCCATTTCCGCGATGTGGATGAGCTGGCAGTGGCGCTGATCAATCAGGCTGGCAGCGCCTTGCGGCAGATCATCGGTGAAGCGCGCACGCGTGCCACCGCCGAGCGCAGCGTGGTGCGCTCGTCCGTGGAATCTTTCATGGAGCAGCTACGGGCCGATCAGAAATATCTGCATCTGTTGCTGCGCGAAGGCACCGTTGGCTCGGATGCGTTCAAGAGCGCGGTGGAGGAACAGCTGGGCTACTTCGAAGAGGAGCTCTGCCAGGATCTGATCCGGCTGGCCGAACTCAAGGGCACCGGCATTCACGAGCCACAGCTGGTGGCGCGGGCGATTACGCGCCTGGTGTTCGCCATGGGCGCGATGGCCATGGACCTGCCGGAAGACCAGCACCCGGCACTGGTGACACAGGTGGAAACCATGGTGCGCATGATCATTCTCGGCACTCAGAGCATGGCGACGCAGCCAGGCCAGCCGGAATGAGCACCTTGCCACACATGTATATGATGGCCCACGCTCCATGCACTCAGCGGCACCCGTGACACCAGGTTGCGGCACGTCACCTTCATCCTGCGCGGCAGCGGCGACCTGATCAGGGTCATTTCCGCCAGAGCCATCAGCCACCAAAAGAGCCTTCAGCTACAAAAAGAGCCATCAGTCACAAAGAGCCATCAGCCCTAAAAGCCATGCACCGCAAAGAGAGGGCTTTTTTTATGAGCAAAGCCGAAAAAACGCCTGATTTCAACAGCGAAGCTGAAGAACGCGCGTTCTGGGAAGTCCATGATTCCAGTGAATACGTTGACTGGCGCCAGGCCACACCCGCCATTTTGCCAAATCTGAAGCCCTCGACGCGCACCATCTCCCTGCTTCCCTGTCTCCCTGCGCCTGCCCGAAGCGCTGCTGGATCGCATCAAGGTGGAGGCCAACAAGCGGGACATGCCCTACCGGCCCCTGATCAAGGCACGGCTGGCCGAGCATGTAGAGAAAAGCCGGCAGCGCAGTTAGCCCTGCCGGCGCCCGCACGGATCAGATCGAAAACACCTTTTCCCGGTAATAGCGCAGCTCTTCGATGGAGTCGCGAATATCATCCAGTGCCTGGTGCTTGCTGTCTTTTTTCACGCCGGCCAGCAGCTCGGGGGCCCAGCAGCGGGTCAGCTCCTTGATGGTGGAGACATCCAGATTGCGGTAGTGAAAATAAGCCTCCAGCTGCGGCATGTAGCGCCATAAAAAGCGGCGATCCTGGCAGATGCTGTTGCCACACATCGGTGACACACCACGCTCCACCCATTCCTGCAAGAATTCCAGCGTCACCGCCTCGGCGGCTCGCTCGTCGTATTCGCTGTCGCGGACACGATCGATCAGGCCCGAGTTGCCGTGCGTGGTGGTGTTCCATTCATCCATCGCAGCCATGGCTTCCGGCGGCTGATACACCGCCATCACCGGCCCTTCCGCCAGCACGTTGAGCTGGCTGTCCGTGATGATAGTGGCGATCTCGATGATGCGATCCTGATCCGGGTTCAGCCCGGTCATTTCCAGATCGAGCCAGATCAGATTCTGTTTGCGGTCGGTCATGCAGTCAGTTCCTTGTCGGAGAAAGCAGGTAGCCCCACAAGCTGCTCGGAAACAGCCCACAGGCGGGCCTGATCGGCGCTGCTGCGCGCTTGCGCAGCCGGCTTGCGCGGCTTGCGGTTGATGAAGTAACCCCCGTTGCTGGCACCGCCTTCAGCCCCTGTGGCCAGCCAGATAGTGGTGCGAGCGCCTTTTTCCGCGCTTACCAGAAACAGTTTCAGCAGGTTGGAAAACGCCCGTTCATACCAGTGATTCTGCGGCCAGATCCCCGTCGCCACCGCGCCGGGGTGCAGCGCATTGACAGCAATGCCGGCGCCCTCAAGCCGCGCCGCCAGCTCGCGGGTAAACAAGATATTCGCCAGCTTCGATTGGGCATAGGCCCGCATCACACCATAGCGCCGGTCCAGTTGCAGATCATCCCAGTGCATTCGGCCGATATACCGATGAGCATCGGAGGCCACATTGATAATGCGCCCACCGGGCCGAGCCATGGCGGGCAGTAACAGCCGGGTGAACAGAAACGGCCCCAGATGGTTGGTTGCGAACGTCAGCTCGAAACCGTCGGCGCTGATTTCCCGCCGCATACTGGCAAGCCCGGCATTGTTGATCAGGATATCCACCACCGGAAAGCGCTCGCTAATTTCCAGCGCCCCTGCCCGCACACTGGCCAGCGAAGCCAGATCCAGCGTGACCATTTCCACCTTGGCACGCGGATGCTGCCGCAGTATCTGTTCACGCGCCTCAGCCGCCGCCTCACTGCGACGGCAGGCCAGCACCACATACGCACCCTGCGCCGCCAACGCCCTCGCCGTTACCCAGCCGATGCCGCTATTGGCTCCGGTAATCACTACGGTTTTGCCTAACACTGCTGTGGTCACTGTAATACTCCCTGAACCTGCTCCTCGGCGCTGTCGGGCCGCCCTTCTGGCCGCTATAGTACCAGCCCAGCACCCTAGCCCGGATAGCCGATGAGCAAACGCAATCTCAATCGCCGCCAGCGCTGGCGTATCGAGAAGATCCAGAACGAGCGCCTGGAGCGAGCACGCCGCCGCCAGGAGCGCCTGGAAGACGATGTCGCCGATGAGCTGGGCGCGGCCCGCGCCGGGCTGGTCACGGCGCACTATGGCGCCCGAGTCGAGGTGGAAAGCGCCGACAGTGGCGAGCGGCAACGCTGCCATTTCCGCGCCAATCTCGCCCAGCTGGTGGTGGGCGACGAGGTGCTCTGGCAGCCGGCGCAAAGTGCCGGCGATGGCGTTGTCATCGCACAACAACCCCGGCGTACCGTGCTGCGGCGGCCGGACAATTACGGCAAGCTCAAGCCGGTGGCCGCCAATGTGGATCAGATGCTGATCGTGTTCGCGCCCGCACCGGTGCCTTCCAGCCAGCTGCTGGATCGCTATCTGGTGGCCGCCGAGTTGTCCGGCATCGCCCCGGTGCTGGTGCTGAACAAGGCCGATCTGCTGGACGAAACGCTGCGGCCGCTGCTGAATGATCTGTGCGCCATCTATCACCAGCTGGAATACCCCGTCATCGAAGCATCCGCTACCACCGCGCATGGCCTTGATCCGCTGCGCTGCGCCCTGGCCGGGCGCACCAGCGTGTTTGTGGGGCAATCCGGCGTCGGCAAATCATCGCTGGTCAACATGCTGCTGCCCGACGCGGCCCTGGCCACCAATGTGCTGTCGCAGACGTCCGGCCTGGGGCAGCACACCACCACCACCGCGCAGCTGTTCCACCTGCCTGGCGGTGGCAAACTGATCGACTCCCCCGGCATCCGCGAATTCGGCCTGTGGCACATTGATGAACACGAGCTGTTACGTGGCTACCGGGAGCTGGCATCGCTGCCAGGCTACTGTCGGTTCCGCAATTGTTCCCACCACCACGAGCCCGGCTGCGCACTCCAGCAAGCGGCGCAGAGCGGCGCCATCAGCGGCGAGCGGCTGGATAACTTTTTCCGCATTCAGGCCACGCTGGATGCCACCGCACGGCAGCGCTACGAATAACGTAGCGCCTCGCCAGTTGCGAGCGCCTGTTGCACAGCTACCGGGAACTGGCGCCATTGCCGGTTCTGCAACTGTTCTCGCCATCACGAGCCCGGCTGCGCACTCCAGCAAGCGGCGGAGAGCGGCGCCATAGACGGCGAGCGGCTGGATAACTTTTCCCCGCACTCAGCGCCACGCCGGGTGCCACCGCCTGGCAGCGCTGCGAATTACGGTAGTACCTTGCCTGGTGTGGAGTGCCTGTTGCATGGTGGCCGTGACAGGGTGGCCGTTGGGAGGCGCCTGCTGCACAGCGCTCGTTGCACGACGCCCATTGCATGGCGCCTGCTTTTCCACCTCGGCTCCGGTAAACTCGCTGCTTCCGTCCCACCTCTGCGGACGCTGCAAGGAATCTCGAATGGCTCGCGACCTGCCGCTGCTGATTTCTCCACAGGGGCTGCTGCCCGCCCTGGGCGACAGCGGCCTGCTAATTGTTGATCTCGGCCAGTCTTCGGTCTATCAACAAGCCCACGTGCCTGGCGCCATTCATCTCGATTTTCGTCAGCTGCAACGCAATACCCCACCGGCGCCGGGCCTGCTCCCTGATGACGCTGCACTGGAAACCTTACTGGGCAGTATCGGCCTGACGCCGGATACCCATGTGGTGGCCTACGATGACGAAGGCGGTGGCTGGGCCGGCCGCCTGCTGTGGCTGCTGGATGCGGTGGGCCACAGCCGCTACAGCTATCTGGATGGCGGCATCCACGCTTGGCTGGCAGATGGCATGCCCACCGAAAGCACGCCCACACAACCGCGCCCGGTGAGCTACCGGCTCGGCCGGAAAAACCTGCGTACCGATGTGCCGTTCGAAGAAATGTTGCGCCGTCACACCGACGACAATGTGGTGATCTGGGATGCGCGCTCGCGGGAAGAATTTGATGGCAGGCGCGCTTTCGCCCTGAAAGGCGGCCATATTCCGGGCGCGGTTCATTACGAATGGACAGAGGCCATGGACAAATCGCGCAATTTGCGGCTGCGTGATCTGGATGCCGTGCGCGCCGAGCTGGCCGAGCGCGGCATCACGTCCGACAAGGAAGTGATCACCCATTGCCAGACACACCACCGCTCAAGCTTCAGCTGGCTGGTGGGCAAGATTCTCGGTTTCGATAATATTCGCGGCTATGCCGGTTCCTGGGCCGAGTGGGGCAACCACCCGGACACACCGGTTGAAAAGGATCTGAAATAATGCAAATCACATTTCTCGACCGGCTGTTTGTGATCCTCCAGTATCTGCTGCCGCAGCACCTGCTCTCACGCCTGGTGGGCTGGTTCGCACGCAGCGAGATCCCCTGGATCAAGACCACCTTCATCAATCTGTTCAGCAAGCGCTTCAATATCGACCTCAGCGAAGCGCAGATCGAAGACCCGGATGCGTTCGCCAGCTTCAATGCCTTTTTCACGCGCGCCCTGAAAGACGGCGCCCGGCCGATTGCGCCCGAGCTGGATGATATCGCCTGCCCCGCAGATGGCACTGTCAGCCAGCTGGGCAAGATTCGCGGCAGCGATGTGGTGCAGGCAAAGGGGCAGTTTTTTTCTGTTTACGAGTTGCTCGGTGGCGATAGTCAATTGGCCAGCGAATTCAGCAATGGTCATTTCGCCACGGTTTACTTGTCGCCGCGTGATTATCATCGCGTGCACATGCCGGTCACCGGCACACTGCGCAAGATGATCTATGTGCCCGGCAAATTGTTTTCCGTGAATCAGGTAACCACGCGTCAGGTGCCACGGTTGTTTGCGCGCAACGAGCGCGCTGTCTGTATTTTTGATACCGCGCAAGGGCCGGTGGCGGTGGTGTTGGTCGGTGCGATGATCGTGGCCGGTATCGAGACAGTATTCGCCGGGCAGGTAACACCTCAGCCCACCGAAATCACACACACCGATTACCAGCGCAAGGAACCCGTGGTACTGGAAAAGGGTGCCGAGCTGGGGCGCTTCATGCTTGGCTCCACTGTGGTCATGCTGTTCCCGGAAGGGCGCTGCGAATGGGCCGCCGGGCTGGGTGCTGAAAGCCCGGTAAAAATGGGCCAGCCAATCGGCAAGACCAAGGGCTGATGCAGCTCGCCAATGCCTGGCAGGCCGCCTTCCACTCTCGCTTCACCGCCTGTCGCATCGCTTGAACATATGAAAAGGAGCGCCGTATTTTCTTGACGGCGCTCCCCCAGCTGCCGGAAAATTCGCCGCCTGCCCCACTACGGATCCTTATGCGGCTTGTTACCTTTGATCCCTTTCGCACCCTTGGCTTGCCCGGTGTGCGCTACATCAAGCCCGAACTCATGCACCAGCATCTGGATACGCTACGCGACGCAGACTGGCTGCTGTTTCCCGGTTATTGGCAGCTCAATACGCTGCTTTATGTCCTGAAGAAAAATATTTTCCCCAGCCCGGTGAGCTACCACCTGGGGTATGACAAAGTAGAAATGACCCGCGCCTTTCAGGCCGCCTGTCCGGCACATGTGCCACACACCGAGATCCTCGCCAACAGCCCGGACAACGTGCGTGACATTCTGCACCGCTGGCCGCTGCCGTTCGTGGCAAAACAGATCCGCGCCAGCCAGGGGCTGGGTGTATTTCTGATCGAAAGCGCTGGGCAGTTTGAACAATACGCCGCAGAAAACGAAGTGTTGTACGTACAGGAAAGGCTGCCCATCGAACGGGACCTGCGCATCGTGGTGGTTGGTCGCGAGATCGTCGCCGCCTACTGGCGGGAAGGCGATGGCTTTCATAACAACGTGGCACGCGGTGGCAACATCAATCGCACGCTGCCGATCCCGCCACACGCTATCGATTTCGTCCTGACGCTGGCGCAGTATCTGAATATCGATTACGCCGGTTTCGACGTGGCGATGGTAAACGGCCAGCCGATGCTGCTGGAGTTCAATCGCCTGTTCGGACAACAGGGGGTGCCGGGGCTACCCCAGCTCGTGAACGCCGCTATCCAGCGCTACATTCTGGGTGCGCCGGATTCCGGCACGCCATCAACCAGCCGCTCCGCCTGATCTGCAATCTGCAGCTGGTAACGCTGAGCCAACTGCTCCAGCGGCTGCAAACGCAATGTATTGCCTTCTGCACATGCGACTGCCACCGCCTGCTCCGGGCGGTAAAGTGAATGCGTATCCAGAGCCAGTGCAGCCAGCTCGTTTTCCGGCACGTGCAGCCGGCCCGGCACACCCGCCTGGCAACACGCCAGACTGCGCACTGAATCGGCGCCGGCCGTGACCAGCAGTTTGAACTCCAGCGCCATCTGCCCTGCCTGTTTGCGTTGCTCGCCCACACGCCGGCTGGCTCTCAGGAATAACATACCCGCGCACACGGCGCTCAGTGCAGCGTCCGCCGTCTCGCCGCGGAACTCGACCAGCGCACCGCCATCCAGCGCTACCCTGACCTTGCCGTCATACAGCCCGGCGGCCTGCGCAAGCGTCTGCTCATAGGGCGCCAGCAAGGAGGCAAAAAGGCTGTCGGTATAGCGTCGGCGCAGGTGCTCCTCGTTCACCAGCGCGAGCCGCAGTACGGCACTGACGGGTGTCTCGGGCGCGGCCTCGACAGCCGGCTCCATAACTGCCGGCGGCTGGTGCCACAATGGCTCCCCCCGCAGCCGCCGCGCCAGCAGCAGTAACAACACACGCAGTGCAAGCAGGCCCAGCACCAGCAGCACAAAGCCTGATTCGGCTTTTTTCTGCGGCTCGGTATCCGGCGCCGGCCAAAGTTTCACCGTACCCACCATGCCACCGCCGGGCAGATGCATCGCCTGCGTCACTGGTGCAGCCTCCACTGGCGCACCGCTGCTGGCCAATACACGGCCGCCCGCATCTTCCAGCGCTACTCTGGCCACCGGCGCCAGCTCTCCGGTGCTGCGGGCAATCACGTTCAGGCTCACCAGGTTATTCGTCGCGGTGTATTCCACCGCATACTCTGCGACCTGGCTCGCCAGTGCTGCAAGATATTCACGACGCGCATCCGCCAGCCGGCTGTCCAGCTGCGCTAGAAAATAGAGACCTATCAACAGGCTCGCGAGCAGCAACACAGCCAGCTCATGCAACAGCGTACGTTCTTTGATAATCCACTGGCGCCAGCGCGCCGTGTCCGCCTGGGGCATGCTCGATTCCTGATGGCAGAGGCAGGTGCGGCGGAGTATATCGCACCCGCCCGACAAAGCACCCCGCAGCGGCGCATGCCGTCGCGGTACTTTGCTGCTAATCTATGCGCGCCTTTGCCTGCCCCGGTTGTAAAGAGGAACACTGAGTGCGCGACATTATCCTGATCCAGGTTTCCGGTGGAGACCGCCCCGGCCTCACGGCTGCCTTTACCCGAATTCTGGCGCAGTTCCATCTGAATATTCTCGACATGGGCCAGGCCGTCATCCATGACACCTTGTCGCTGGGCATTCTGGTGGAAGTGCCGCCCGGCGCTGAAGCCGCGCCGATGATCAAGGATCTGCTGTTCGAGGCGCACAAGCTGAAAATCTCGGTGCGCTTTCAGCCCATTGATCTGGAACGCTACAGCGAGTGGGTCGCCGGCCAGGGCAAGGATCGCTACATCATCACCCTGCTGGCGCGCAAGATTACCGCCGAGCAACTGAGCGATGTAACCGCCGTGGTGGCAGACAACGCACTCAATATCGACAGCATCAACCGTTTGTCCGGGCGCGTGCAGCTGGAGCCGGAAGGTGATGCACCGGCCGCCACTGATCAACGCGCCTGCATCGAGATTTCCGTGCGCGGCGAGCCGAAGGATGCCGAGGCCATGCGCGCCGCCTTTTTGCACATTGCCAACGAGCGCAATGTGGATATCGCCTTCCAGAAAGACAGCGCTTTCCGACGCAACCGTCGTCTGGTCGTGTTCGATATGGATTCCACTCTGATCGAATCCGAGGTGATCGACGAGCTGGCTGCCGAAGCCGGCGTCGGCGAACAGGTAGCCGCCATCACCGAGCGCGCCATGCAGGGCGAGCTGGATTTCAACGACAGCTTCCGAGCGCGAGTCGCGCTATTGAAAGGGCTGGATGCCGATGCGCTGCATCGTGTGCAGCAGCGCATCCGCCTCACCGAGGGCGCCGAGCGGCTGATCGGCACACTGAAGGCGCTGGGTTACAGCACCGCCATTCTCAGTGGTGGCTTTACCTGGTTCGGTGAATATCTGAAGGCGCGCCTCGGCATCAACCATGTGTATGCCAACGAACTCGAGATCGAAAATGGCAAGGTGACCGGCCGCGTGGTCGGCCAGATCGTCAATGGCCAGCGCAAGGCCGAACTGCTGCGCGCCATCGCGGAGCAGGAAGGCATCAGCCTGGAGCAAGTGATTGCTGTGGGCGACGGCGCCAACGATCTGCCGATGCTCAGCATCGCCGGCCTGGGCATCGCCTTCCGCGCCAAACCGCTGGTGAAGGAAACCGCCAAACAGGCAATTTCCACGCTTGGCCTGGATGGCATCCTGTATCTGATCGGCGTGCGTGATCGCGATCAGGCGGAGCTGCTTTCCGCCGGGCTGGCAGCCAGGGAAAATCTGACGGCCGACTAGGTTTGCGCTGGAACGTTACAAGAAGGCTGCCCGCACGGCAGCCTTGTCGTTTGTGCGGCCGGCACACTACCGTGCCGCGCCATGAAAAAGCACGCTACTCGTCGGCGCTGAGCTGCAATTTCGGCCCCGGTGCCTGCAAGTAGAACCCTTGCAGATAGTTGACCCCACCAAGCGTCCACAGCACCTGCATCTGCTGGGCAGATTCGACAAAACCGACCAGTACCTCCTTACCCTGATTGCTGGCCTGGGTAATCAGCTCGGCAAATTTGGTGCGGCTTTCCGGTTTGCTCAGCTCCTGCGTAAAACTGCCATCGAACTTCACCATGGCCACCGGCACATGCTCGAACAGCTTGAACGGATTGATGCCGCCGGCAAAACGACTGATCGAGAAGCGGCAGCCCAGCACCGCAATCTGCTCGGCAAACGCCTGCGCCTGCTTGAGGAAAGTATTGGCATCGCCTTCGGATATCTGGAACAACAGCCGTGAAGGATCGAATTTCGATGCCTTGAGCGCCTTGCCGATCCAGGCGGCCAGCTCGGCATCCTGTAGCGAATAGCCGCTGAGGTTGATCAGCAGGCGCAGCGGTGTTTTTTCTGCCATCGCGGCACGAATGGCATGCAGCGTGACCCAGCGATCAATCTTCGCTGCCAGGCCATGCTCGGCGGCGATCGGCATGAACGCCTCGGGCTTGAGATCGTCGCCTTCTTTTTGTGGCAAATGCACAAATACTTCAAAAAAGTGATCGCTCTCGTCGGAGAGATTCATCAGCGGCTGATACAGCAGCCGGAAGCTGTTCTGCTCCAGCGCTTGCCGGATGGCCAGCGCCACCGCCTCCGACGAGCCTGCGGCCACATCATCCATGGGATCGTGGATATGAACGCTGTTGCCCTTGCCGCTGTTGTGCTTTTGCGCCTTGTTGCAGCAATCCAGCGCTCGGGTGATCACGGTCTGGCCATTGCGGCTGTCCTCCTGCACAAAAGCGACACCCACGCTGCCGGTCAGATGAAGAGTACGCCCCTGCACCGCCGGCATCAGCGCCTCGATGTCGGCTCGCAACTGCTCGGCCATCGGCGCCGCGTCCTCGCGCTCCTGCACCGGCAGCAGCAGGGCAAAATCCTCGTCGCCCACACGCGCCATGGGCACCTGATCGCCCAGCCGCTTGCGCAGCGCGCCGGCCACCAGCATCAGAGCCTCGTCTGCGCCTTCCATACCCACAGTGCCCTGCATCTGCTCGAATTCATCCAGCCGCAAATACAGCAGCCCGGCCATCTGGCCCGTCTTGTGCACCTCGGCAACGGCTTCCTCAAGGCGCTCCATGAACCACAGGCGGTTGTACAGGCCGGTAGTCTGATCCACCTGGCTCATGGCTTGCAGTTTTTCCTGCAACACGGATTCATCCACGTCGGCACTGCGAATCACGATCTGGGTGCAAGCTTCGCCGTCGTAGGTGGAGGGCGCAAACACAAAGGTCGCGTCGAATTCCTCGCCTCGGGTGTCGACACCCCGGCAGGCCAGCTCGTGCGTCTTGCTCTCATCCTGAGCGCGGCTGCGGAGCAGTTTTTTCAGCTTTTCATGATCGGCGGCCGACACCATATCCATCACCGGCACGCCGGCAAGATCGTCGGCGCTGGCATAGCCGAACATTTCCACATAGGTATCGTTGGCATGGATATGCATGCCATCGACGACATAGGCGATCGCATCGCGGCTTTGATCCATCAACACGGCCAGCCGCTTTTCCGCCTCGCGCAGCGCGTGCTCATTCTCCGTCCGCTCTTTGCGCATACGCACATAATCCAGCTGCTGATCCACCAGCAGCATGATCAGCTCGCGGTCCGCCACCGGCGCCATCGCCCGTGCACCCAGGGCCAGCGCGCCGCGTAATTGCCCGGCATCAAAGTGATCTGCCAGCACGATCACCGGTAGCGTCTTGCCGAGACGCTGCAAGTGCGCCATCACGCTCTCAAGGGTGCAGCCGCCGAACGCGGGCCGGCACAGCAGCATCTCCCAGCTGCCTGATTTCAACGCACGCAGCAGATCATCCTCGCCCAGCACCAGTTCGGCGCGCGTGGCGCGGCCGGCATTACGCAGGGCGTTCATCAACTGCTCGGCATCGTCCTGAGAGTCGTGGGCGATCAGCAAGCGGATGGTATCGAGTTTGTACGTCATCAAGAGCCTGTTGTCAGAATGCCCGAGGGCATCAGCAATGAGAGAAGCGAATGGCGCAAACGCCGCAACGCAGCATCTGCTCGGCGCCGGAGCAGCGGCCGGGCGGCATCGCCACCAGCGGGGCGGGCGCAACCAGCGTGGCACATTTTGCCCGCTCCGGTGGCGTAATCAACCCAGCGCCGGATGCCAGGCAGCCGGCAATATGGCCGGCTGCTCACAATGATGCCCAGATCGAGTGGAACTCGTCAGCATCACCGCTGGCCGCTGGCGCCGCATCCAGCGACTGGAATTCGTATTGCATGATACTCGCCGTGCTGCTGACCCGCCGCGCAAGCTGCACCCGCTCCCGTGCACCCTGCCGCAGCAGCTCCACAATACAGCCCGGCGCAAAGCCCAACGGCGGCAGCAGCAGCGTAGCCGGCTGGCCGATAGTATCCAGCTCCGGCAGCAACAGCACGCGCTGAAAATCACCCGCCTCGCCGGCCGGCGGCAATACGCGTGCGGCCACAGCCAGCACGCGGGGCGCCAGCAGCTCGACACCCAGCTGCGCACCCTGATGAGTCAGTTGTCGCACCCAGCGAACCAGCCCCACCGTCCATTCGTGATGTTCCTCTTCTCGCAAGCCGATCAACTCCCCGGTGCGCAATTGTGGCGGTGTCTCGCCCTGCCAGGCCAGGCAGTAGCCGCCAGGGCTGACGTTGACTGTCTGACAGCGGTGGGCAGGAAAACTCACGGCGCGCTGGCGGCCACCCTTGGCCGCTGCACTGGCGGTCGCCAGATCAATGGCTTCCATCTCCGCCTCGGACGGCGCGGCCTGCTGCGTGCGAGCGACAAAATCCACACTGCCGGAGGCATGAAAATGAACGGCGCTGATGCCCAGGCAAATATCCAGCTGCAAAGTATGCACCTGGCGCTGGAACGAGCGCTCGGCCACCGCACCCCATGCCTGGCACAAGTGCGCCAGCAACGCCGGCGGGCCACCGGCGGGCAGCTCAAAGCCACTCGGCGCATGGCCGGCTTCGCTCGCGGCCAACGCCTCAACCAACGCTCGCGAATGCACATACCGGGAGCTGGCTCGCGCTGCGGACACATGAGTGCGGCAGGTGGGCGGTTTATCCAGCTGCAAATCAAATACAAACAGATCGTCGTCAGCGTTTGCCGGGCGCACCTGGATCATGCCGGCCCACTGAGCACTGGCCTCGAATACCCAGGCTAGCTCCGGCTGGCGCAGCTGGTTCGGCCGTGCTGTCGCCAGCAGCAATGCACGATGGTAGGTATTCGCTACCGTGGTCACCTGCTCCGTGCCGGGCCAGGCCGGATCAGTGATCTGCACGTGTTCCAACGCATAGGTGCTCGCCAGCAGGTACAACTGATGCAGCTCCAGCCACAAGTGGCGCGGCGTGGGCAGATACAGCTGGCAGCTGCGCAGCAGGACCTCGGAAAGCGCACTGGCCGCCCGCTGCATGGCGGTTGCGACGTTTCGTTGCAGCGCGCGCTCGGCAGCGCCTTGCCCCGCCTGCCCGTTCGATTGCAAGCGCTGCACCCGCCGCAAGGCGCGTGACACAACCAGCTTGTAACCCGTGGCCAGATGATTTTGCAGTGCCTGTGCAAGGGCGGCCACCCGCTGTGCATTCTCCGGCAGCACCAGCGATTGTTTCAGATAGTGCTGGCCGAGGCTGGCGCAGGTTTCCAGCAGCGGCAGGCGCAGGATCTCCAGCAATTGCAGCCGTGTGGGTGTCTCCAGCGGCAGGCGATTGAGCTCTTGAATGTACAGGTAAAGCTGCCTGGCTGTTTCGCCCAGATTCATGCGCGGCAACTGTGCTACCCAGGCGCGCAGCCGGCGTGGCTGATCACTGCCCAGCGTCAATGCACCCAGATCCTGCTCAGGAAGGCGCAGCCTGATCTGTATGTCCCCCGACATAACCCCTCCATCGGTCACGCTGCATCGGTCACACTGCTCGTGTCTTACGCGCTTTACGCGCCAGGCAACCTTGCACCGCATATCGTGCGCATCGCCTGTATCCGCGTGCGCTTTATCGTTATTGTCACCCGCCACCTTGCACTACTTTCCGCGCGACTGTAAGTCAGCCCGGCAACGCTTGTAAATCCGCCTCGGCCACCGCAGCGACGGGCGTCTTGCTGTGATCGCCCGGCAATTCACGCACCAGCGCTGGCACCAGATAACCCGGCAGGCGGCTGCGCAGTGCGTCGTGCAGCGCCAGCGCCTGCTCATCCGGCACCGCGAAATGGGCTGCGCCGGCCACGCGATCCAGCTGGTGCAGGTAATAGGGCAGCACGCCGTGCTCGAACAGCGCCAGATTAAGCGCTTCCTGCGCTGCCAGCGAATCATTCACACCGCGCAACAGCACCGCCTGATTCAGCACCGTCACACCAGCCCGCTGCAATTGACGCATTTCACCCCGCAAGGAGGGCGCCAGCTCGTTGGCATGATTGGCATGCAAGACCAGTGTGGCACGCCAGCGCTGCTCATCCAGCATCGCCACCAACGCGTCGGTGATGCGCCCTTCGATGACCACAGGAAGACGGCTGTGGATACGCAGCCTGCGCAAATGCGGGATCGCCGCCAGCTGCGCGATCAGCTCGCCCAGGCGCCGGTCTGACAAGCTCAGCGGGTCGCCACCACTGAGAATCACCTCCTCGATATCTTGCCGCGCGGCCAGCCACGCCAGCGCTTCGTCCAGACGGGCGGCGGTGGGCAGGTGCGATTGGTAGGGAAAATGACGCCGGAAGCAGTAACGGCAGTGCACCGCGCAGGCGCCGGTGACCACCAGCAGCACGCGGCCATGGTATTTGTGCAGGATGCCAGGCACCGGCGTGTGCGTCGCTTCTGCCAGCGGGTCGGCGTGATAGCCCGGCACCTCCTGAAGCTCGTCGCCGCTGGCTAGTACCTGCCGCAGCAGTGGATCGTGCGGGTCGCCGGGCCGGATGCGCGCCGCATAGCTGCGTGGCACACGCAATGGAAAATCGGCTGCGGCCTGCAAGGCTTCCGGCAGCGCTGCCCGGCTCAGCCCGAGCAGCGCCAACAGCTCGGCCGGGTCGGTAATCACCTGCGCTTGCTGCTGTATCCAGTCGGGCGCCGGCGCCAGGGGAATGGCCGTACCGCCCATATCTTGCGCGCTCACGCACACCTCCGTGCCAGCCCGATGTGCCAAGTCTGTCGTTGCTGCGTTATCATTGCCGCCCTTCATTTACGTTTGACTGTGGGTGTGTACATGGCGACCTATTCTACCAACGAATTCAAGTCCGGCCTGAAAGTGATGCTGGACGGCGACCCTTGTGCCATCGTCGAGAACGAATTCGTCAAGCCAGGCAAGGGCCAGGCGTTCAACCGGGTGCGCCTGCGCAACCTGAAAACCGGCAAGATCTGGGAGCGCACGTTCAAGTCCGGCGAGAGCCTGGAAGGCGCCGACGTCATGGACGTGGAGATGCAGTACCTTTATACCGACGGCGAATTCTGGCACTTCATGAACCCGGAGAGCTTCGAGCAGCTGCCCGCCGATGAGGCCGCCGTGCGCGATGCCATTCAGTGGTTGAAAGAAGAAGACATGTGCACCGTCACCCTGTTCAATGGCGCACCGCTGGTAGTGGCACCGCCCAATTTCGTCGAGATGGAAATCATCGAAACGGACCCCGGCCTCAAGGGCGACACCGCTGGCACCGGCGGTAAGCCGGCCAAGCTATCCACCGGCGCCACAGTACGGGTGCCGTTGTTCGTGCAGACCGGCGAAGTGATCAAGATCGACACCCGCACTGGCGAATACGTCAGCCGCGTCAAAGGCGGATGAGCGACTGGCGCCCGGGCACCGACGCCCGGGCCCTCAAGGCCCGGGCCATGCTCTACCGGCAGGTGCGGGCCTTCTTCGATGCCCGCGATGTACTGGAAGTGGACACACCGCAACTGGCCTCCCACGGCGTCACGGATATCCACATCCAGTGCATTGCCGTGCCCGGTTACGGCTATCTGCAATCCTCGCCCGAATACCATATGAAGCGGCTGCTGGCCGCCGGCAGCGGGCCGATCTGGCAAATCTGCCGTGCCTACCGTGATGGCGAAGCCGGCCGCCGCCACAACCCCGAGTTCACCTTGCTGGAGTGGTATCGCACCGGCTACAGCCTGGATGATCTGATTCGCGAATGCTGCACCTTGCTCAGCGAGTTGCTGGCGCTATCGAAAGTGCAGCGCTACGCCTTCCGGGAGCTGTTTCGTGAGGTCACCGGGCTTGATCCGCTGACCGCCGATACCGATGCCTTGCGCGCCCATGCGGCACGCCACACCGAGCTACCGGCTCTGGATCATGCCGGGCTGGTGGATTATCTGATGGCCACCGAAGTGGAAGCAGCCCTGCCGCCGGAGCAGCTGAGCGTGGTGGACCGCTTCCCTGGCTGGGCCGCCGCGCTGGCACAGACCGAGCACGACCCGGATGGCGCCGAGGTGGCATTACGCTTTGAGGTGTATGCCCGTGGCATGGAGCTGGCCAACGGCTATTACGAGCTGACCGACACCGCCGAGCAGGCAGCACGCTTTGCTCGCGATCAGGCCCGCCGTGCGGCGTATCAGCAACCGCCCATGGCCCCAGACCCTTATCTGCTGGCCGCGCTGGCCCACGGCCTGCCGGCCTGTGCCGGGGTGGCGGTAGGGCTGGATCGGGTCTTGATGTGCCAGCTGGGCGAAAGCGACATCCGGCGCCTGATCACCTTCCCGCACCATAACGCCTGAGCGGGCGCGGCAAGGCCGTACCCGATGAGGCATATATTTCCACACCTGTCTGGCTCACTTCTCTGATGCGCTTCCCCGACGCGCTCGCCAGATCCATTCCCCTGATTCGCCCGCCACAACAGGTCAACACATGCGGAGCATGGGTGCCCCGCCGCAGTATTGGCGCCCTTGGCACTCGCATCGCCCTGCTCGTTCAGTCACTCAAGCGTTCGCGCCGCTTGCATCAGCCGCGCCGGCCAGCACCACCGGCAGTGGCTCCGCCAGCGCCATTTCATCAGCCGAAATGCGCGTCTTCCAGGCCAGAATCTCCACACCCGCCTGGCTTGCCTGCCTCAGCAAGGCACCGTAGGCGGGATCAATTTCATCCGCCGGCCGCACCTGGCAGGCACCGGTATGCTGCACGCAGAACACCAGCACCGCCCGCTGCCCCGCCTGCACCACCTGCATCAAGGTCTGCAAATGCTTCTGCCCGCGCAGGGTCACGGCATCGGGGAATATGAGAATGCCGTGATCCGGGTCATCCGGCCCCGGCCCGAGGGTCACGTTTTTCACTTCGATCAGCGTATGCGGCGGCTCCCCGTCGCGGGCACCCAACGCCAGATCAAAGCGGCTGTCGCCCCAGCGCACTTCTCGCTGCAAGGCATCATTGGCGAGCGCCGGCAGCCGGCCGGCGAGAATCGCCTCGGCCACCAGCGCGTTGGTGCGGCTGGTATTGACGCCAGCCCAATGGCCATGTGCCACCTGCACGGCTTCCCAGGTATGCCGGTATTTGCGTTGCGGATTGCCACTGTCGGAATACAGCACGGCGGCACCCTCCGGCGCACAGTGCTTCATCGAGCCAGTGTTTGGGCAATGCAGTGTCAGCGTGTCACCGGCTTCGGTGACGATATCGGCCAGAAACCGCTTGTAGCGCCGCACCAATGTACCGTGCTGCAACGGCGGATCAAATTTCATCTACTGCTGCTCCAGAAACTGCCGAATACGCCCCAGCGCCTCTTCCAGCCGCGCCAGCTCGCAGGTATAAGCGACGCGCAGGTAACGCTGCGGCCCGTGCGCCGTGCCGAAATCTACCCCCGGCGTGAGCGCCACATGGGTACGCGCCAGCAGTGTCTGGCAAAAGGCATAGCTGTCGTCGGTCAGCGCCGAGGCATCCAGATAAAGATAAAACGCCCCGGCCGGCTCACCCATGATGCGAAAACCCAGCTCGGGCAATCGTTCGCACAGCAGAGCCCGCCGCTCGGCCAACATGGCGCGGCGCCGCTCAAGCTCCGCCAGATTAGCCGGTGCGAAAGCCGCCAGCGCGGCGTACTGCGCGGGCGTGGAAGGTGCGAGGAAGAAATTCTGCGCCATGCGCTCCAGATCCGGCACCAGTGCCGGCGGCACCACTACCCAGCCCAGGCGCCAGCCGGTCATGCCGAAATATTTGCTGAAGCTGTTCAGCACCAGCACGTCATCTGCGACGGCCAGCGCACTGCTGGCTGGCGCGTCGTACACCAGCCCCTGGTATATTTCGTCGATGATCAGCGCGCCATCACGCTCGCGGGCAATGTCGGCCAACGCGGCAATATTTGCAGCAGGCAATACATTACCGGTGGGGTTATCCGGTGAGGCCAGCAAGGCCACGCGCGTATTGTTGCGCCAGGCGGCGGCCACCGCGTGCGGCTCCACCTGCCAGCCATTTTCCGCCGTGAGCAGCAGCGGCTGCGGCTCGCCGCTGACCAGCTCCACAAAATGCCGATTGCATGGGTAACCGGGATCGGTCAGCAGCACACCATCGCCGGGGCCGACCAGCGCCGATAATAACAACTGCAACCCGCCCGAAGCCCCCGGCGTGATCAGGATGCGCTCTGCCGGCACAGTGACGCCAAACTGGCTTCGGTAAAAACCGCTGATGGCTTCACGCAATGGCTCGATACCCGCCGCAGCAGTGTAGCGGGTGCGGCCCTCCGCCAGCGCCTGCTGCCCGGCGCGAAGCACCGCCTCCGGTGTCGGGAAATCAGGCTCTCCGACACCGAGATGGATCACATCGTGGCCGGCGGCACTCAGTGCTTCGGCCTGCGCTACCAGCGCCATCACATGAAAGGGGGCGATTCGATCACACCTTGCGGCGCGAGGAAAAGAGCGGATCACCAGGGCAAGCCCCTCCGAAACAGGCCCGGCTTTCAGTTTCAGCCGGGATGATTATAATCGGCGCGCCCCGGAGCAAAGCCCGGTGCGTATTTTTGCCGGCGAATTTGCTGGCGCGGCGGCCGGCCCCCTCCCCGGCGCATTTGCCGACGTGCCGGCACCGCCCCGGACGGCCAGCACAGGGGTGACAATCGCCCTGTGGTAAGGGTATCGTCGGAAGCTTGCCTGCGGCGCCAGCGGATGTGGCGCTCAAACTAACAGTGAGCAGCGAGTATGTTAAGGGAGTTGATCAGAATGGCTACCCGTAAAAAGAAAGTACCCGCGAAGGCCGCGCCCAAGAAGGCCGCCACCGCCCCGACCGTGAAGGCAAAAAGCCCGGCTACCCCGAAGGCAACGGCCAAAGCCGCCGCTGACACGAAAACCACCGCGAAGGCAAAAACTCCAGCCAAGGCCACCGCCAAAAAAGCGGCTGCTTCCGAAAAGTCAGCCCCCAAGGCTGCGGTAACGAAAAAACCGGCAGTAAAGGCAAAGGCAGCTGTCGCAAAAAAAGCACCGGCAAAGAAAGCAGCACCGAAGAAAGCTGCACCGAAGAAAGCTGCACCGAAAAAGACAGAAACAACACAAAAAGCGGCCGCGGCAAAAACGGTAGCCACTAAAGCCGCCGCCACCAAAGCTGCTGCAAAAACGGCGACCAAGCCGAAAGCAGCGGCCACCAAGGCGGCGCCGAAAGCCGCAGCCAAAAAAGCAGCTGCGCCGACAAAGGCAGCGGCCAAGGCAACGGCCCCAAAAGCCAAAGCGACGAAGCCGGCAGCAGCAAAAAAGACTGTAACCGCAAAGGCAAAAGCTGCACCGGCAAAAAAAGCGGTGCCCGCTGCGAAAGCGGCACCTGCCAAGAAGACCGCAGCAAGCAAATCCGCCGCGCCAGCGAAGAGTGCAGCGGCAAAGACAACCCGAACAACCAAAGCCGCTGCTCGCAAGGCAGCGGCACCGGCAGCAGGCTCCACCCAGCGCCCGCTGCCGCCGAAATCTGCACCCCGGCCTGCCGCTCCTGCGTCCGCTGGCCCCGGTGCCCGTGCCAGAAAGGACACCGGCCATACCGGGCAGGGAGGTGCCGCCCCATCAACCACTTCTCAGGTATCGTCGAAAGTGAAAGATCCCATGGACCTCCCGGCGCCGAAGCCGGGCACGATGATTCACGGTTACCCCCCCTACACCCCTTCCAAGGGTGAGGAATACATGAGCGATGAACAGTACGCGCACTTCCGCGCCATTCTTGTCGCCTGGCGACAAGAGCTCGTGGAAGAAGCGGACCGTACCGTGCATCACCTGCAAGACGAGGCCGCCAACCTGCCCGACCCGGCAGATCGCGCCACTCAGGAAGAAGAATTCGCGCTGGAGCTGCGCACGCGTGACCGCGAGCGCAAGCTCCTGAAGAAAATCGAGAAGGCGCTGGAAAAGATCAACGAAGGCGAATACGGCTATTGCGAAGCCTGCGGCATCGAGATCGGCATTCGACGCCTTGAAGCCCGGCCCACCGCCGAGCTGTGCATCGATTGCAAGGAGCTGGCCGAGATCAAGGAAAAGCAACTGGCGGGCTGATGCAGCGACGCAGCCGCCTGCCCCACCATCGCGAACGTCGGCGCCGCCCGGCGTTTCGCGTGGCACGATCACGATGACTGCCTACCGCGGCCGTTTTGCACCAACCCCGTCCGGGCCGCTGCACCTTGGCTCGTTGCTGGTGGCGGTGGCCAGCTATCTGGATGCACGCAGCCAGGGCGGCACCTGGCTGGTGCGCATCGACGACATTGACCCCCCACGCGAAGTGCCCGGCGCCGCTACCATGCAGCTGCACCAGCTGGCAGCCCATGGCTTGCACTGGGATGAACAGGAGCGCTACCAGAGCCAGCGCCACCCGGCTTATCAGGCCGCCGTCGAGCAGTTGCTGCGCGCTGGCCACGCCTTCCACTGCGTGCTTTCCCGGCGCGATCTGACCACGCTCGGCGGCCGCCACCCCGGCCCGGCCTGTGCCGTATCACCCGCCCCGGATCGCGCCGTGCGCCTGGCGGTACCGGCCAGGCCGATTCGTTTTGACGACCGCCTCCAAGGGCCGCAGCAACTGAACCTGGCGGAGCAGGAAGGGCCATTTGTGATACGCCGACGCGACGGCCTGTTTGCCTATCAACTGGCCTGCGCGCTGGACGATGCCGATGACAGCATCACCGATGTGCTGCGCGGCGTCGATCTGCTCAGCTCCACCCACCGGCAGTTGCATGTGCTGGATTGCCTGGGCCGCCCCCGCCCACGCTATGGCCACCTGCCGGTACTGGTGGATCATTACGGCGTGAAACTGTCGAAATCGGCGGGCAGCGCAGCCCTGACGAGCAATGTGTCCGCCAATTTGCAGCAGACACTGGCACTGCTGGGTCTGCCGCCCCCGCGAGAGCTGCATGGCGCACCCTGCCCGGCGCTCCTCGCCTGGGCGATCCCCCGCTGGCGCAGCAGCACCCTGGCGGCATGCCAACGGATCACTGCGCCATCGACGGGCCGCCGCTGAACAAAACGAATGCATCCGGGGCGTGCCGCCGGCACCGTCCTCGGTAGCGAGGTTGGCCTAGCACACCGCACTTGCGCTACGCTCCCTCTCTCACCCCGCCTCACTGGCGGGGTCAATCCTGCCATCTGGCCCTGGGCGACTGGATTTCCCCATGTATACCGACCGATTGCTGATTATCTTCATTCTGGGCACCTATCTGCTGTCGCCGGCCATCATCGAATGGTGGAGCGAAGGCGGCCAGGCGTGGTATCGCCCCTACCTGATGTGGCTGCTGCTGATCGGGTTGTGTTACTGGATTGGCAAGAGCCGCGACTTCGATGGGATTTAGTCTTTCACAGGTTTTTCTGATAGCGCTGGGCTACCTGCTGTTTCTGTTCATGGTGGCCTGGATCACCGATCGCGGCTGGTTGCCGGCGCGGCTGGTGCGGCACCCGGCAGTGTATGTGTTCTCGCTCGGCGTGTATGCCAGCGCCTGGGCGGTATACGGCAGCATTGGCTACGCTTATCAGTATGGCTACAACTTTCTGGCCTATTTTCTCGGCATCTCCGGCGTCTTCATGCTCGCACCCATGGTGCTCTCGCCAATCCTGCGCCTGACCACCACGCATCAATTGGGCTCGTTGGCCGACCTGCTCGCGTTTCGTTATCGCAGCCGCCTGGTTGGCGCCATGACCGCCCTGATGATGCTGATCGGCATGTTGCCGCTGCTCTCGCAGCAGATCAAAGCGGTGGCCGAATCAATCCAGCTGCTCACCACCGAGGCCGAGCCCACCGGGGTCGCCTTCTGGTTCTGCGTACTGGTCACGCTGTTCGCCATCCTGTTCGGAGCCCGCCACGCCACCGCCCGCGAAAAACACGAAGGGCTGGTGGTCGCTATTGCGATGGAATCAGTGATCAAGCTGATTGCCTTTGCCAGTGTCACCCTGCTCGGTCTGTTCGGGGTGTTCGGTGGGCCAGCCGAGCTTGGCGCCTGGCTGGAAGCCAACCCGGAGGCTCTGACACGCCTGTACCAGCCACTCCAGGACGGCACCTGGCATTCGATAATCCTGGCGTTTTTTGTCTCCGCCGTGGTGATGCCGCACATGTTTCACATGGCCTTCACGGAAAACCTCAACCCGCGTGCCCTGATGACCGCCAGCTGGGCGGTGCCGCTGTGGCTGCTGGTGATGGCGCTGTGCATTCCCGTACTGCTGTGGGTCGCAGCGGCCGCCGAACTGGTCGCGCCGCCGGATTATTATTTCCTCGCCGTGGGCAGCCTCAGCGGCCCCAAGGGCGCTTTACTGGCGTTCATTGCCGGGCTGGCCGGCGCTAGCGGCATGCTGATCGTCGCCACACTGGCGCTTTCTGCCATGACCCTCAATCACCTGGTGCTGCCAGTCCGTCAAAGCCGGCCATTGGACGAAAGCCTGTATCGCTGGCTGCTCTGGGCACGGCGGCTGCTGATCTGCGCCATTCTGGCGCTGGTGTATCTGTTCTATACCGCCACCGGCGAGCGCCACAGCCTGACCGAACTGGCGGTGCTGTCGTTCGTTGCCACACTGCAATTCGTGCCGGGGCTGATCGGCACGCTGTTCTGGCCGGGGGCAAACCGCAACGGGCTGTTCAGCGGTCTGGTGGTGGGCTTCACCTTATGGGCGCTAACGCTGCTGCTGCCGATTCTGACCTCCGGCGGCTACCCCAGCTGGCTGTTCGAACTGCTGGATATCAGCCGCCGCAGCCCCGCCGCCCAGTGGCATCACGTCGCCATGGCCTCGGTGATCTGCAACAGCCTGGTATTCGTGCTGGTATCGCTGTTCACCCGCACCTCGCAAGCGGAGCGCAACGCCGCCGATACCTGCGCCGTGGGCAGCCTGCGGCGGCCACTGCGCTGGGAACTTGAGGCCACCAGCGCCGATGATTTCATCGCCCATCTGACCGAACCGCTCGGCCCCGTCACCGCCGCGCGTGAAGTGGACATGGCGTTGCGTGACCTGCATCTGACCCGCGCCGAAACACGGCCCTACGCCTTGCGCCGGCTGCGTGACCAGGTGGAAACCAACCTGTCCGGCCTGCTCGGCCCTTCGGTGGCCCATCAGATCGTCGATGACCACCTGCCCTACAAGCCCCAGTCGGAGCAGGAATCCAGCGAAGACATCCAGTTTATCGAGACGCGTCTGGAGCTTTACCGGCACCGTCTCTCCGGCCTTGCCGCCGAGCTGGACAGCCTGCGCCGCTTTCACCGGCAAACGCTGCTGGAGCTGCCCATGGGCGTCATCTCGCTGGGCGCCGATGGTGAAATCATCGGCTGGAATCTGGCCATGGAGCAGCTCACCGGCATCGGCGCCGAGCGCACCATCGGTGCGCGGCTGACCACCTTGCCGCGCCCCTGGAACCCGCTGCTGCACAATTTTGCCAACGGCGATCTCAGCCGTGATCCCCAGGCCGAACTGCCGGAACCGGACGGCCCGCCACGGCTGTTGAGCCTGCACAAATCACAAGTGCTGGGCGCGCTGCCCGGCGAGCGCACTGGTGGGCTGGTGATCGTGATCGAGGATGTGACCGATCTGCACGCCCTTGAGGCGCGGGTGGCCCACAACGAGCGGCTCGCCTCCATCGGACGGCTGGCGGCGGGTGTGGCACACGAAATCGGTAACCCGGTGACCGCAATCGCCTGCCTGGCGCAAAACCTGGATCACGAGCCCGATGCCGATGACGTGCGCCAGGCGGCGACACAAATTGTCGAGCAGACCCGCCGCATCAGCCGCATCGTGGAATCGCTGATTACCTTTTCTCATAGTGGCGGCGGCAATCTGGAGGGGATCCAGGGCCCGATCTCACTTCATGATACAGTGGCAGAGGCGATCGGCTTGCTACGGCTTGATCCCGGACGCCGCAGCCAGGCCTTCGCCAATCACTGCAACCCCGATCACCGGGTGCGCGGTGACAGCCAGCGCCTGTTACAGGTGTTCGTCAACCTGCTGGCAAACGCCACTGATGCCTCCCCCGACGACGCGCCGATCACCGTGCGCAGCCGGCTGGTGGATGAAGGCCAATCCGTCGAGATAGAAGTGGAAGACCGTGGCCACGGCATTCCGACTTCGCTGCGCGACACGCTGTTCGAGCCGTTCGCCACCAGCAAACCGGCGGGGCGGGGCACCGGCCTTGGTCTGGCACTGGTTTACAGTATCATTGAGGACCATTTTGGCAGCCTCCGGGTAGAAAGCCCGGTCGCTGACCAGCGTGGCACACGCTTCATCATCACTCTGCCAGGCTTCTCGGACGATACCTGACAGGCTGCGAGGTCAAGTCATGAGCCATATTCTGATTGTCGAGGACGAGCCGGTTATTCGCGGCGCGCTGCGCAAACTGCTGGAGCGGCACGAGCACACCGTCGTCGAAGCCGCCTCCGCCGAAGCCGCGCGCGAGCACGATCTGGCCGATTTCGATCTGGTCATCAGCGACTTGCGCCTGCCCGGCGCCAGCGGCACTGAGCTGATCAGCCTGGCACGGCCCACCCCCGTGCTGATCATGACCAGCTATGCCAGCTTGCGCTCCGCGGTGGACGCCATGCGTGAAGGCGCAGTCGATTACATTGCCAAACCTTTCGATCACGACGAAATGGTGCTGACCGTTGAACGGATTCTCAGCGAGCGCACCCTGCGGCGGCATAACGAAGCACTGCGCGCTGATGTGGAGCGCAGCTATCCGGTGCAGGAAATGCTCGGCGAATGCGCTCCGATGCAGGAGCTGTTTCGCCGTATCGACAAGGTTTCCGTCACCGATACCACGGTGCTGATCACCGGCGAAGCCGGCACCGGCAAGGAGCTGGTGGCACGTGCTATTCACGCACGCAGCGACCGCCGCCGTGGGCCGCTGGTGGTGATCAACTGTGCCGCCTTGCCGGGGCAACAGCTGGAAGTGGAACTGTTCGGCCACGAAAAAGGCGCATTGCCCGGCGCCGAAGAAAGCCGGCGCGGCCTGGTGGAAACCGCCGATGGCGGCACCCTGTTTCTGGATGAGGTGGGCGAATTGTCCGCAGATGCCCAGGCACGCCTGCTGCACCTGCTGCAAAACGGCGAGAGCAGCCGCCTTGGCGCATTATCGGGCCGCCCCATTGATGTGCGGTTGCTGGTCGCCAGCCCGCGCCTGCTGGATGCCCGCGTGGCTGCCGGCCAGTTTCGCAAGGATCTCTATTACCGTCTCAACGTGATCCAGCTGGAGCTGCCACCGCTACGCGAGCGCGGCGAGGATATCCGTCTGCTCGCCCATGCCCTGCTGTCGCGCCTGTGCGAGCGGCATAACAGCCGCGAGCTGCATTTCGACGAAGCGGCATTGAAAGTCATGGATCGCTACACCTGGCCCGGCAACGTGCGCGAGCTGGAAAACGCCATTGAGCGAGCCGTCATCCTGGCCGATGGCCCGGCCATCACACCGGAGCTGCTGGCGATTCCTTCCGACCCGCCCGCCCCCCTGACACC
The DNA here is from genome assembly GCF_023051175.1 of Alcanivorax quisquiliarum. Taxonomy (GTDB): domain Bacteria; phylum Pseudomonadota; class Gammaproteobacteria; order Pseudomonadales; family Alcanivoracaceae; genus Isoalcanivorax; species Isoalcanivorax quisquiliarum. The sequence goes on from NZ_JALKII010000003.1 coordinate 321,230, forward strand.
AGCTCAGGCCCAGGCCGCCAGCGCAGCGCGCCGGCCACTACAAGATCCACAGGAAGATCTGTCGCTGGAAGATTATTTCACCCGCTTCGTGCTGGAGAACCAGGACGCGATGACAGAAACAGAACTGGCGCAAAAACTCGGCATCAGCCGCAAATGTTTGTGGGAACGGCGCCAGCGGCTGGGTATCCCGCGCCGTCGCAGCAGTAGCACAACCTGAACGACGGCCAAAAAACGGCCACACCTGTTACCGTCCTACACACCAAGTAACAACCTGACGGAGCGGTCACACTACTTATAATCGACCCCATCACACAAAACTTCGCAACACATTGAATTTAAACGGTTTTTCAAAATGTTGCATTGAGAGTGGGGTAAATGCACGATGAACACACGCCACCGAACAACAACAACAGGGGCGGGACTCGAAAAAAAAGAATAACAATTTCATGAGTCGAAACAATGCTTGTCATGGCGAGTTTGCCATGACCAAAACAAGGCAGAAAACAAAACAAACAATAACAATAACAGAATCAGCGCAATCATAAGGGGTCTCAGCAAAGCTGGGGCCCCTTTTTCATTTGCGCCTTGTGCACAACCAATGAACCGACGCACCCTCCGTTCTGCCCTGTCTGCCCTGTCTGCCCTGTCTGCCCTGTCTGCCCTGTCTGCCCTGTCTGCCCTGTCTGCCCTGTCTGC
>NZ_JALKII010000036.1 GCF_023051175.1 Alcanivorax quisquiliarum
TAATGCTGCATTTACTTCCATTGTTTGTTTTCAGGTATTATAGATTGTTTGACAAATTTTTCTGGTTTTAAACAGTTTAGAAACTTGGTTGAGAACGCAGTTGTTAGTCGATGACGGGGTAGCTGGCTTTGGTGGCGATACCACAATGGTTGTCCATGTTCCTAGCGATCTTCCCGAACCCATCTTCTCCCCAGGTCGTCCCCCAGGAGTTCTTCACCAACCAGTAGGGTTGTCCATTCTCCTTGCCGTAGCCGATGACGAGGAGGGCGTGGTCCAGCTTGTCTTCAGTGTTCAGGCAAGTGTCTGAGTGATAAACACCATTTTTGTAATGTTGGAAGTCTCCGTCCTTCGAATCGATGGCCACCGAGACTGGACCAACAGTCGCAACTGCTCTCTTCAGGACTTTTTCATCACCTGGAGGGAGATCCGCGTATCCTGTGATGGTCGCGCCGATCTTGGAGGGGTCGAACCGGCACTCTTTGATCTCAGCTTCGTATGGATAGGACTCTTCAGTGTCTATTCCGTTGTTGAGGATGTACTCGAACGCAGTGTCCATCCATCCGATCCTGCAGTGACCTTCGTCTACCGGCGCGTTCACGCAATCCACGACGTTCTGTTCACTGAGAGTCACCAGTTCACCGGTTTTGTTGTAGTGTTGGCTCTCGACTGCGCCTACGGCAGAAAAAATCCAACATGAAAGGCATTCCTTTTGCTCCTTGACCGGAGTGACCCAATTTGCTTCCCTCCAATCAACAGATCTTGGAAGATCACCACCTCCAAGAAGTAATCGGTTGGTATTTAAAGATGATTCTCTTCGAAAAGATTGTCCTGGGTTCAATGATCCTGTATAAAAACTTCTGAATTCGGTTTCTGTCATATCTGAAAATTTGTTGACACCCATCGTGTATGAAACGAGTCCGTTTTTGTAAAGTTGATTGTGTTTATCGATTCGGTTTTTGTTGTCCAAAAATATTTCCATCCTATCATTCTCTTCATTTGCTGAACTGTATGTTTTGTTGTATGTTGCCTTGAATTTAGTCCATTCCTCCAAGTCGTTATGGGAAGGAGCTCCTGCAGTAAGTAATGCTGATGCTGCCAAACAGCAGAGAAACAGGGAGAGTCTCATATCTCCTCACCTTGCGTTCCTC
>NZ_JALKII010000037.1 GCF_023051175.1 Alcanivorax quisquiliarum
CCTCAATTCATGCTGATGCTCCAGAATTCGTGGACATGAGTGTCGAACAAGACATTTTAGTCACAGGTATCAAAGTTGTAGATCTTCTGGCCCCTTATGCCAAAGGTGGTAAGATTGGTCTGTTTGGAGGAGCAGGAGTAGGCAAGACCGTATTGATCATGGAACTTATCAACAACGTTGCCAAGGCCCATGGTGGTTACTCAGTATTTGCCGGAGTCGGGGAGAGAACTCGTGAAGGAAATGATTTATATCATGAAATGATTGAATCAGGTGTCATATCACTCAAGGACAAGTCCTCAAAGGTAGCGTTGGTGTACGGACAAATGAACGAGCCCCCAGGCGCCAGGGCTAGGGTCGCGTTGTCTGGTTTTTATGTTGCGGAATAAGTCAGGGATCAAGAAGGTCAGGATGTGCTATTGTTCATTGACAACATTTTCCGTTTCACTCAGGCAGGTTCAGAGGTATCTGCTCTGTTGGGTCGTATCCCTTCAGCTGTAGGTTATCAGCCAACCCTGGCAACTGACATGGGTACCATGCAGGAAAGAATTACCACCACCAAGAAGGGTTCCATCACTTCAGTACAGGCTATTTACGTGCCTGCTGATGACTTGACTGATCCCGCTCCTGCTACCACCTTTGCCCATTTAGACGCCACCACCGTATTGTCTAGAGCTATTGCTGAACTGGGTATCTATCCAGCTGTAGATCCTCTTGACTCCACTTCAAGAATTATGGATCCCAACATCATTGGTGCTGAGCATTACAATGTTGCCAGAGGAGTACAAAAAATCCTTCAGGACTACAAGTCCCTTCAGGATATTATTGCCATTTTGGGTATGGATGAATTGTCTGAAGAAGATAAATTGACTGTCGCAAGAGCTAGGAAAATTCAAAGGTTCCTCTCTCAGCCATTCCAGGTCGCTGAAGTGTTTACCGGACATGCTGGCAAACTTGTACCTCTTGAAGAAACGATCAAGGGATTCCAGAAGATATTAAAAGGCGAGTTAGACCACCTTCCCGAAGTTGCTTTTTACATGGTCGGTCCAATTGAAGAAGTTGTTCTGAAGGCTGAGACACTGGCCAAATCTACATCATAAGTGTACTGTTGAACATTTCTTAGAATTAGTC
>NZ_JALKII010000038.1 GCF_023051175.1 Alcanivorax quisquiliarum
CGATGTTGTTTTTGCGATAATGCAGCTTTTTTATTGGTTGTCCCAAAAAACAGCGGACATCAAACATGAAAACATAAAATTAAAGGATAAAAGACAACAATCAAACGTGTTAATAAGCCTGGAGTGAACGAGGAAGTAGGCTGAAGATGAGGACGAGAGATGCAGCGAAAAGGAGCGATGTTGTTTGCTGCGAGCGGCCTTTAGTATCCGGCCAATTCGGCGAAGGTAGAGTCCATCTCGTCGGCAAGGCTCTTGTAGCGATCTTTGTTGAGGCCGAGTTCGTCTTCCAGCCTGTCGACTTCCTTCTGCAGTTTCTTAACTGTCTTCTCCGCGAACTCAGCGCGGGCCTCAGCCTCCTTCAGTTTAACAGACAACTGCTTGATTTGCCTCTTGTACTCTTCGACTCTCTGGTTAGCCTTCTCTTCAGATACTTCAAGAGATTTTAAGCTGTTACCAACGACTTTAAGTTCTTCCTCCAGTTCCATGATCTTAGAATCTCAAGATTTGACACGATCTTCAGAGACTTCAAGCTCATCTTCAACGAAGGCCAGTTTCCTTGCAACTTCGTCAGATTTTCCATCGGCGTCTTCAGCGAGGAGCCTGGCTTCTTTAAGCTGGTTGGTAAGTTGGTCCATCCTCTCCTCATCCTGCTGGGCTCTGTTCTCCAATACTTTGCACATACGGAAGGACTCGTCGGCAGCCTGGGAGGCCTCGGTCAACTTCTGGGTGGCAGTAGCAGACCTCTCCTCAGACCTTTCCAGATCTTCCTCAACCATCTGCACTTTCCTGTTCAGTGCGGCTACCTCGCTTTCGGCGTTGGTCAGAGCCTTCTCCTTCTCCTCAAGGTCTTTGTTGGCCTGTTCCAGATCTCTCTTGTTCTTTTCCAGGTCAGCTTCAACCTGGGCCAACTTCTTCTGGAGGTCGCGTACATCCTCCAGTACTTTGTCTGCTCTCATGTTGGCGTCCTTGGCCTGACCTTCGCAGGTGTCGGCCTTGTCCATCGCCGTGTCCTTCTCCATCTTCATCGCCTGCATCTTCTTCTTGATCGCGTCCATCTTGTAGTTTGGGTTAGTACACTACCTCACACGAGAACAAACAAAACCCTGACGGGAGACAGATATCTGA
>NZ_JALKII010000039.1 GCF_023051175.1 Alcanivorax quisquiliarum
CTTTGCGAGAGGAACTTCATAAAATTGCTTCGGCAATTGTCGCTCCTGGAAAAGGTATTTTGGCTGCCGATGAAACAGTCTCAACTGCAGGAAAACGATTAAATGATATTGGAGTTGAAAATACTGAAGAAAATCGCAGAAGTTACATGCAGCTTTTGTTCACAAGTGATAATGCATTATCTGATTATATTTCTGGTGTCATATTGTTCCATGAGACGGTTTATCAAAAAACCGATGATGGTACCACATTTCCCGAGCTCCTCAAGAGTAAGGGAATCATTCCTGGAATTAAAGTCGACAAAGGAGTTGTTCCATTATTTGGTTCCGAAGATGAATGTACAACTCAGGGACTGGATGATTTAGCAGAAAGATGTGCACAGTACAAACGAGATGGATGCCACTTTGCTAAATGGCGCTGTGTCTTAAAAATAGGCAAGAACACTCCTTCTTATCAGGCTATTCAGGAAAATGCTACAGTCCTAGCCCGTTACGCATCCATTTGTCAAGCTAACAGGTTGGTGCCTATCGTAGAACCTGAAGTTTTGCCAGACGGAATTCATGACTTGGATCGTGCTCAGAAAGTGACCGAGACTGTCCTGGCTGCAGTATATAAGGCTCTGAATGACCATCATGTTTATTTGGAAGGAACCCTACTTAAACCGAACATGGTGACTCCAGGCATGCAGAACCCGACCAGGTGCTCTGCCTACGAAATAGGTCAAGCCACCGTTACTGCTCTCAATAGAACCGTACCCCCTGCAGTTGCAGGTATCACATTCCTTTCCGGAGGTCAGACTGAAGAAGAAGCCACTGTAAACCTGGATGCGATCAACAAATATGTAGCTCGCAAGCCTTGGCCTTTGACTTTCAGCTTTGGGCGAGCTTTGCAAGCTTCTGTTTTGAAGGCTTGGGGAGGCAAAAATGAGTGCATCGAGGCAGCTCAGAATGAATTAATGAAGAGAGCTCGTGCGAATGGTGAAGCTTCACTTGGCAAATATGTTGCTGGTACTGTCAAAGGACAAGCTGCTGAACAAGATCTGTTCATCAAAGGCCATGCCTATTGATTGCCAATCCAAAATGTCTCCAATTATACATACATATATAAATATTCATTGCAGA
>NZ_JALKII010000040.1 GCF_023051175.1 Alcanivorax quisquiliarum
GATTCTTGGTTCAGAGAACGGCTTGATTTAGAAGAAGAAGCAGATTTGGAGCTCTGGTCGTAACCTGAAGCACCATAGGCACCACCAAGACTATAGCCTGGATATCCAGCAACCTGATTGGAGTATCCCTTGTTTGAAGATTCCTGTGACTGAGAACTTTCTGAGCTTTCAGAAGCACTCATTTTAGCACCTGAAGCATAGCCTGGGGCATAGAGACCTGTAGCACCTATGCCTGTGATACCAGATGTGATGCCTGATTCTTGGTTCAGAGAACGGCTTGATTTAGAAGAAGACGCAGATTTGGAGCTCTGGTCGTAACCTGAAGCACCATAAGCGCCACCTACTCCTGGAATACCATAGACTGGAGCACCGATTAAGTTGTAGGAGCCTGGAGAAGAAATTCCTGGAATGGTAGATGCTCCCTGGTTTAGAGAACCGCTTGATGTAGAAGAGTCGCCTGGCTGTGTGCTTCCTGAAGAACCAATTCCTTGATTGGAAGATAGTCCCTGGTTTCCAGATCCGGTTAATGTAGAGGAAGGAACAGATGTGGAGCTTGGGCCGAAACCTGATGTGCCATAGGTGCCAACTGCAGGAATCCCAAAGCCTGGCAGTCCTGAAGCCTGAGTGGAGTATCCCTTGTTAGAAGATTCCTGTGATTGTGAGCTTTCTGAGCTTTCAGAAGCACTCATTTTACCACCTGAAGCATAACCTGGGGCATAGAGACCTGTAGCACCAATGCCTGTGATACCAGATGTGATGCCTGATTCTTGGTTGAGAGAACGGCTTGATTTAGAAGAAGACGCAGATTTGGAGCTCTGGTCATAACCTGAAGCACCATAAGCGCCACCCACAACTGGAATTCCAAAGGGTGAAAGTACAGATCCCTGATTCGAAAATCCCTTTTTAGACGATTCCTGAGACTGTGAGCTTTCTGAGCTTTCAGAAGCACTCATTTTAGAACCGGAAGCATAACCTGGAGTATAGAGACCTGTAGCACCAATGCCTGCGATACCAGATGTGATGCCTGATTCTTGGTTCAGAGAACGGCTTGATTTAGAAGAAGAAGCAGATTTGGAGCTCTGGTCGTAACCTGAAGCACCATA
>NZ_JALKII010000041.1 GCF_023051175.1 Alcanivorax quisquiliarum
GCAGTATAAAGATGCAAGAATAAACTTTTATGATATTATAAAATTTTAATTACACTTATCAACGAATAAATATACACATAGTTTTGTAACTAAGAGCAATTTAGCGTATACAATATGGATGCGAATCAAGGCTTGCAGATGGTACCATCCGGATCAGGGACACACATGAAGAGCTTGGGGTCATAGGAGTTTCCATTAGGGCAAGACTTGGAGGTTCTCTGCATGTAGGTCTTTCCGTCCAAGAGGGAAACCTCTGAACAGGTGAAGTACTTCTTGCAGTCGGAGGCGTCCGGGATGTTACCTATGCCATGGGCGTTGCAGTCGGGCTCGCAGACCTGGCTGGTCTCTCCGATCTGGTAATAAGGAGGGCAGACTCCGACGACGAGTGGGCCGCCGGCGTTTTCATCGTTCTTGCACATGGCGTAGTATCTAGGGAAGTTGGAGTGCTTCATCTTCTTCAGGGTGTTTCCGTCGCAATCGAACTTTCCGCAGGAGTTGTCATTCACCTGAGCGACACAACGCTGTTCGATCGCGTTGTATACGCTTCCTTCTTCGATACACTTGAACAATTTCGGAACAAAGTTGTTGTCGCAGTAGTGGAACTGTTTGCAATCAGAGTCTGGGAAAAAATGGTCCTTCTCAAGGCAGATGAAGTTGTCATCAGCTCCGCATTGCATGGACGCCGTGCTCAGGCATGTGCCCGAATCGGTATCGCAGTACGGGCGATCGTCAGGGCACGGGATGTCGACGTAATGCAGAAGACTGCCATCTTCTTTGGGGCGGCAGACCCTGCTAGTGGAGCAACTGGCGCAGGAAAAGATCTTGTCGCAGGTAACATCATCGCGCAGGTAAAAGGGATTGGATGACTTAAGTAGGGGTTTACTAGATGGGTCAGGTTTCACTTCAATTGCCCAAGATGGATCGGGCAACCTGATATCCGCATTAATCCCCACAAATGCTGCTAGAAATAATATTGCCGGGAGCACCCTCATGTTGGTTTGATATTGA
>NZ_JALKII010000042.1 GCF_023051175.1 Alcanivorax quisquiliarum
ATGACACAGATCATGTTTGAAACCTTCAACACTCCAGCGATGTATGTTGCTATTCAGGCTGTTCTATCTCTGTATGCATCTGGGCGTACAACTGGTATTGTTCTGGATTCAGGAGATGGTGTTTCACACACTGTACCAATTTATGAAGGATATGCTCTACCTCATGCCATCCTCAGGTTGGATCTTGCAGGACGTGACCTTACCGATTACCTCATGAAGATCTTGACCGAAAGGGGATACTCCTTCACAACCACTGCTGAGAGAGAAATTGTTAGGGACATTAAGGAAAAATTGTGTTATGTAGCTCTCGACTTCGAACAGGAGATGGCCACCGCTGCCAGTTCAAGTTCCCTCGAGAAATCCTATGAACTTCCTGACGGGCAAGTTATCACAATTGGAAATGAAAGGTTCCGTTGTCCTGAAGCTCTATTCCAGCCTTCTTTCTTGGGTATGGAAGCATGTGGTATCCATGAGACCACTTACAACTCTATCATGAAATGTGATGTCGATATTAGGAAGGACTTGTATGCCAACACTGTTCTCTCTGGAGGTACCACCATGTACCCTGGTATTGCCGATAGGATGCAGAAGGAAATCACTGCCCTTGCTCCTTCTACAATGAAAATTAAGATAATTGCTCCACCAGAAAGGAAGTACTCTGTATGGATTGGAGGATCGATCCTTGCCTCCCTTTCTACCTTCCAGCAAATGTGGATTTCTAAGCAGGAATATGACGAATCTGGCCCATCTATTGTACACAGGAAATGTTTCTAAAGAGGCTGTCATCACATGTAATGCCTACGTTTCCTTCCTTTGTATACTCCTTCTGGAGACCTGCTTATTCTTTTGTATTATAATGTTTATTATATTTGTTTATTATTTTAATTATTTCATTAAGTTTTTGATCACATACATCTCAACTTCCACTTTAAAATTGGAGTTTAGAAATGTGTCAAATTCTATTTCTTCCATTATTTAATTATTTAAAATATCATTCGGTTTTCATCTCATTCCATGTTAATTCTCTCCCTCCCCTTACCATCAAGTCCCCCC
>NZ_JALKII010000004.1 GCF_023051175.1 Alcanivorax quisquiliarum
CCTGCGCCGCCTGCGGCGGCTGGTCGAACGGGGGTTCTCATCAAAGCCTCCCTCACCGCCAGACACAAAAAAACCCGCAAGTGGCAGTAGCGGGCGTGGCAGTGAGACGCCGGTCGGGATTGACTCGCGCTTACGCGCTCGGGGCTGCGCCCCGTCATCTGCGATGACGTCCTGCGCCGCCTGCGGCGGCTGGTCGAACGGGGGTTCTCATCAAAGCCTCCCTCACCGCCAGACACAAAAAAACCCGCAAGTGGCAGTAGCGGGCGTGGCAGTGAGGCGCCGGTCGGGATTGACTCGCGCTTACGCGCTCGGGGCTGCGCCCCGTCATCTGCGATGACGTCCTGCGCCGCCTGCGGCGGCTGGTCGAACGGGGGTTCTCATCAAAGCCTCCCTCACCGCCAGACACAAAAAAACCCGCAAGTGGCAGTAGCGGGCGTGGCAGTGAGGCGCCGGTCGGGATTGACTCGCGCTTACGCGCTCGGGGCTGCGCCCCGTCATCTGCGATGACGTCCTGCGCCGCCTGCGGCGGCTGGTCGAACGGGGGTTCTCATCAAAGCCTCCCTCACCGCCAGACACAAAAAAACCCGCGTGAGCGGGTTCTTTTGTGTCTGGCGGTGAGGGAGGGATTCGAACCCTCGATACGCTTTTAACGTATACTCCCTTAGCAGGGGAGCGCCTTCAGCCGCTCGGCCACCTCACCAGATTTTGTGGGAAATATTATCCCAAGGCACCGGGCCGGCTAACGCCGACCGCGGGGCATAATACCACTTTCAAGATGAAATCCCAGCCCTGAAAAAGGATTGGCTGGAAAAAAATCAGACGCCATCGCCCTCGGTGGTTTTCTCGTGCTGGATTCGCATATAGATCTCTTCGCGATGCACGGCCACTTCCTTTGGTGCGTTGACGCCGATACGAACCTGGTTGCCCTTGACGCCGAGCACGGTCACGGTGACTTCATCACCGATCATCAATGTCTCGCCTACTCGCCGGGTCAGAATAAGCATGGGTAATCCCTCCTGGGTCCTTTCAGTGTTAATGAGCGCATTTCCGCGGCTCAGGGCTCTTGGCACCTCCGGGTTGATCCTTGGCCCGGAACCACGCACCCACTTCCCTGACGCGGGCTGACATTATGCAGGATGCGTCAGATAATGTCTTCCCGAGTTAGCCAGCCAGGGGGCAATTGTCTGCCGTGGCTGGCCCCATGATCTCAGCTTGCGACCGGGTGGTCGAGCTCAAATGCCGAATGCAGTGCACGCACGGCCAGCTCCAGATACTTCTCGGCAATCACCACCGATACCTTGATCTCGGACGTTGAGATCATTTCGATATTGATGCCTTCATCAGCCAGCGCCTGGAACATTTTCGAGGCAACACCTGCGTGCGACCGCATGCCCACACCTACCAGTGACACCTTGGCGATTTTGTCGTCGCCGATGATCTCCGGGTTGCCGAGCTCCTCGGCGGCATCGTGCAGCACTTGCTGGGCGCGCTTGAAATCATTGCGGTGCACGGTGAAGGTGAAATCCGCTGCGCCATCCTTGCCGACGTTCTGCACGATCATGTCGACTTCGATATTGGCAGCACCCACCGGCCCGAGGATCTTGTAGGCGATGCCGGGAGTATCCGGTGCACCTCGTACGATGATCTTTGCTTCATCACGGGTAAAGGCGATCCCGGAGATGACCGGCTTTTCCATATCTACCTCGTCGTCGACAGTAATGAGGGTGCCAGGGCCTTCCTGAAAACTATGCAGCACCCGCAGCGGCACGCCGTACTTGCCGGCAAACTCGACCGCCCGGATCTGTAGTACCTTGGAGCCCTGGCTCGCCATTTCGAGCATTTCTTCAAAAGTGATGGTGTTCAGCCTGCGGGCATTGTCGACCACGCGCGGATCTGTGGTGTAGACGCCGTCCACATCGGTATAAATCTGGCATTCGTCGGCTTTCAGGGCAGCCGCCAGCGCCACAGCCGTGGTATCGCTGCCGCCTCGGCCCAGTGTGGTGATGCGGCCCTGGGCATCAACGCCCTGGAATCCGGCCACCACGACCACACGCCCGGCATCAAGATCGGCGCGCATGTTGTGATCGTCGATGTGCTCGATGCGTGCCTTGGTGTGGGTGCTATCGGTGAGCACACGCACTTGCATGCCGGTGTAAGACCGCGCATCCAGCCCCAGTTTGTGCAAGGCCATGCTCAGCAGCGCGATGGTGACTTGCTCGCCGGTGGATACCAGCACGTCCATCTCACGCGGGTCGGGCGTGTCGGTCATGTCGTTGGCCAGTGCGATCAGGCGGTTGGTTTCGCCGCTCATGGCGGAGACTACCACTACCACCTGATCCCCTCTGGCCCGGAACCCGGCAATCTTTTCCGCCACTGCCTGGATGCGTTCCACGGTACCGACCGAGGTACCGCCGTATTTCTGTACGATGAGCGCCATAAATGAGATCAGTCAAGTGAATCGGGTGAAAAGGGGCGCTACTTTAACATCTGCACCGCACCCTTGTATAACCGTCCCGGCACTGGGCAAACCGCCCTTCCGTGCCGGTCTGCCTGTCAGCTTTGCCGCTGCCGAACCCAGTCTTCCACCGCCGCCAATGCGGCCGGCAGTGCAGCGGTATCTGCCCCGCCACCCTGAGCCATGTCCGCCCGGCCACCACCTTTGCCGCCAATGGCGCTGGCCACATGGCGCACCAGCTCCCCGGCCGGGTATTGCCCGGTCAGATCAGCGGTGGTGCCCGCCACCAGGCTGATCTTGTCGCCTTCCACGGCAGCCAGAATCGCGACCACCGAACCGAGCTTGCTCTTGAGATTGTCCATGGCGGTGCGCAAGGTACGTGCATCGGCGCCGTCCAGCTGCGCCGCCAGCACCTGCACGCCATTGACCTCGCGCACCTGGCTGCTCAGATCGCTGCCGGAGCCCGATGCCAGTTTCTGCTTCAGGCGTTCGATTTCCTTTTCCAGCTCACGGCTACGCGCCACGAGCTGCTCGACACGGCCTGCCACCTGTTCGGGCGCCGATTTCACCAGGCCGGCAACCCGTGCCACGGTGTCGGAGAGTTTCCGTACGGCTGCCAGCGCCTGCTCCCCGGTCACCGCTTCGATGCGCCGCACACCTGCTGCGGTGGCGCTTTCCGAGGTAATTCTGAACAAGCCGATATCACCGGTTCTGCTGACGTGTGTACCACCGCAAAGCTCTTTCGAGAAGGCGGCCTCGCCCATGGTGAGCACGCGCACCTGATCGTCGTACTTCTCGCCGAACAGGGCCATGGCGCCTGCTGCGCGGGCCGCTTCGATATCCATCAGCTCGGTGCCGACGGCACTGTTGGCCAATATATGCTCATTCACCAGGCGCTCGATTTCGGCAATCTGCTCGGCAGACAATCCTTCACCGTGGGAAAAATCAAAGCGCAGATAATCCGGGCCCACCAGCGAGCCTTTTTGCGTGACATGCTCGCCGAGCACTTTGCGCAGCGCGGCATGCATCAGGTGCGTCGCCGAGTGGTTGCGCATGATCGAGCGGCGGCGCGCCATATCCACGCCCGCCTGCACGGTATCGGCAATCGCCAGGCTGCCCTGCTCTACCTTGCCGTGATGAACAAACGCTTGCTGGCGTTTGCGCGTATCGGTTACACGGAATCGTGTGCCGTTTGCCACCAGCCAGCCGGTATCGCCCACCTGGCCACCGGACTCGGCATAAAACGGTGTGCTATCAAGCACCACCAGGCCCTCTTCGCCGGCTTCAAGACGCGCTACGGCTTCGCCATCGCGATACAGGCCCACCACACGGCATTGATCGTCCAGCAGCTCATAGCCGGAGAACGTTGTCTCGCCCTCGATTTGCAGGCGGTCGCTGTAATCATTGGCGAAGGCGTCTGCGCCGCGGGCACGCTGGCGCTGGGCCTCCATCGCGGCTTCAAAGCCGGCCTCGTCGATGCTCAGGCCCTTCTCGCGCGCCACATCGGCGGTCAGATCCGGCGGGAAGCCGTGGGTGTCATAGAGTGTGAACACCACCTCGCCCGGGATCACGGTGCCTTTCAGGCTGGCCACCGCCTGTTCAAGCACTTTCATGCCTTGCGCGAGGGTGCGGCCGAACTGCTCTTCTTCCGCCAGCAAGGCTTTTTCGATGCGCGCCTGCTGGGTGCGTAGCTCGGGGTAGGCATCGCCCATCTGCTCGGCCAGCGGGGCCACCAGCGTGTGGAAAAACGGTTTCTCGCACCCGAGCTTGTGCCCGTGGCGCAAGGCGCGGCGAATGATGCGGCGCAGCACATAACCACGGCCCTCATTGGACGGGATCACACCGTCGCTGATGAGGAAGCTGGCCGAGCGAATGTGATCGGCAATCACCCGCAGCGATTTGGCATCCGGGTCGCTGGTGCCGGTCGCTTTTGCCGCAGCGGCCAGCAACGCCTGAAACAGATCAATCTCGTAGTTGGAATGCACGCCCTGCATCACGGCGGCAATGCGCTCAAGGCCCATGCCGGTATCCACCGACGGCTTGGGCAACGGCACCAGTTCGCCATCCGGTTGGCGGTCATACTGCATGAACACCAGGTTCCAGATTTCGATATAGCGATCCAGATCGTCACCGGGGGAGCCGGGCGGGCCGCCTGGCACGTCAGCGCCGTGGTCGTAGAAGATTTCGGTGCAAGGCCCGCAGGGGCCGGTATCGCCCATTTGCCAGAAGTTGTCTTCATCCAGCCGGGAAAAGCGCTCGGCGCTGACGCCCATTTCCTTCAGCCAGATATCCGCCGCTTCGTCATCCGAAACATGCACCGTGACCCACAACCGCTCGGCAGGCAGTTTCATTTCGACAGTGAGGAACTCCCAGGCAAAGCGAATTGCCTCGCGTTTGAAGTAATCACCGAAGCTGAAGTTGCCCAGCATCTCGAAAAAGGTGTGGTGTCGTGCGGTATAACCGACGTTTTCCAGGTCGTTGTGCTTGCCACCGGCACGCACGCAGCGCTGGCTGCTGGCAGCGCGGTTATAGGCGCGCTTGTCACGGCCGAGGAACACATCCTTGAACTGGTTCATCCCGGCGTTGGTGAATAGCAACGTCGGATCATTCGCCGGCACCAGTGAGCTGGATGGCACAACGGTATGCCCCTGGCGGGTAAAGTAATCGAGGAAAGCCTGGCGAATGTCGGCGCTTTTCATAAGTCTCGCTGCAATGTCGGTCGAGGATATGGCGGAAAGCGGCAAGTATAACGAGGCAAGCCAGCAGGCGCCATGCGGCCACCCCGCCTCTCCAGCTCTCCTTCGAGCTCTCCTTCAAGCCGGCCTGAAGCGGCTTGCGACGGTCGAGATGGGGCAACTCGGGTGGCAGGTGAGGGCGGCAGCAGCATAAGGCCCACCAGGACAGGCGGCTCAGTTAAAGCCCTGCTCGGCGCTATTCGGTGAGGCGGTCACCATCCAATGCAGAAGAGTCCAGTGCGGCGGCGTCCAGTGCGGCGAAACACTGATCAGCCGTGAAACCACGGTATTGGAGGAAGCGCAACCGGCGCGCTTTTTCTTTTAGATCGGCAGGTGGGACGGCGCCGAAGCGTTTCTGGCAGGTGCTGGCCGCCAGCTCGAACCAGTCGCACTCTGCCTCAGCCAGTGCCTCTTCCGCCAGCGCGGTGCTGATGCCAGTTTGCTGTAGCGCCTGCCGGATGCGTAACGGCCCCTGCCCGCGTGCTACGCGGCTACGCACGAAAAGCCGGGCGTAACGGTTGTCATCCAGCAGTTGCTGGCCTTCGAGCCAGTCGAGCAACGGGGCTACGGGTGCCGCATCGCCAAAACGCTTGAGCAGCCGCTCGGCCATGTCCTGACGGGCAAAGTCGCGCCGCGCCAGCATGGCCAGCGCGGCATTGCGCAAATCCGCCTCCGGCGTGGGGGATGGATCGGCTTTTGCCGCCTCCCCGTCCTGCCGCCGTGGCGGGCGAAAGCTTGTTCTGCCAGCCATCTTGCTCTGTGCCTCTCAGGCTGCGCTTTTCTCTTTGAGCTCGGTTTTCTGACTCGGTTTTCGAAGCTCCGCTTTCCGGTCTCAGCTTTCCGATCTCAGCTTTCCGATCTCGACTTTGAGCTCGTCTGCTCTTGAGCTTGCCGGCTCTCGAGCTCGCCAACTTGCCCGCCGCCGCATTTCCGGCCCGTTGGGTCAGTCTGCCTGTTCTGCGGCCTGCTCTTCTTTCTCGTCACCGCTTTCCTTGGTGGCCGGGGTCAGCAGGCGAGCGCGAATCTGGGCTTCCACTTCCTGAGTGATCTCCGGGTGGTCGCGCAGGTAATCGCAGGCGTTTTGCTTGCCCTGGCCAATCTTGTCACCTTGATAAGCATACCAGGCCCCGGCCTTGTCGATCAGGCCAAGCTGCACGCCCATATCCAGGATTTCGCCCAGGTTGTTGATACCCGTGCCATACAAAATCTGGAACTCGGCCTGACGGAACGGCGGCGCCACCTTGTTCTTGACAACCTTGACGCGGGTTTCGCTGCCGATGATTTCATCACCCTGCTTTACCGCACCGATACGACGAATATCCAGCCGCACGGAGGAGTAGAATTTCAGAGCGTTACCGCCTGTGGTGGTTTCGGGGTTGCCGAACATCACGCCGATCTTCATGCGGATCTGGTTGATGAAGATCACCAGGCAGTTGGCATTTTTCACTGAACCGGTGATCTTGCGCAGCGCCTGGCTCATCAGGCGTGCCTGCACGCCCACGTGGTGATCACCCATCTCGCCTTCGATTTCGGCCTTGGGCACCAGCGCTGCAACGGAATCCACAATGACCACATCTACCGCGCCGGAGCGCACCAGCATGTCGGTGATTTCCAGTGCCTGCTCGCCTGTATCCGGCTGCGAGACGATGAGATCGTCCACATTGACACCCAGCTTTTCAGCGTAATCCGGGTCTAGCGCGTGCTCGGCATCGACGAAGGCGCAGTTGGCGCCGTGTTTCTGCGCCTGTGCAATCACGGACAAGGTCAGCGTGGTTTTACCGGAGGATTCCGGGCCATAGATTTCAACAATCCGGCCCTTGGGCAGGCCGCCGATACCCAGCGCCACATCCAGGCCGAGAGAACCTGTGGAGATCGCTGGCATCGGTTCGCGCTTGCGATCGCCCATACGCATCACCGAGCCCTTGCCGAACTGACGTTCAATCTGGGAAAGCGCCGCGCTCAGAGCCTTGCTCTTGTTGTCATCCATTGCTGGTTCCTCTCGATGATGGTCTCGATGATGGTCTCGATAGTGGTGTCGGCGAACGGTACACCCGCCGACAACCTGCGTCCTGCCAGTGGCCCGGCAGAAGCTGCCCTGGCCCGAGCACTGTTAATATGGACAGTATTATGAACAGGAGATCTGCCGCCTGCAACCCCCCTAAGAGCGCGCACCCGGCAAGCGCGCCAACAGCCCGCGCAGGGCCACTTCGATAGCGCCGCTGCGCACGCCATCACGATCCCCCGCGAGGCACTGGCAATGCGTATCGGTGCCGCCATCTCGGCGCGCCCAGGCAAACCAGACGGTGCCGACGGGCTTCTCTGCCGAGCCGCCATCCGGCCCGGCGATGCCGGTGACCGCCACACTGATGTCGGCAAGGCTATGCTGCAAGGCGCCCTCGGCCATGGCACGGGCAACCGGCTCGCTGACGGCGCCGTGTTGTGCCAGCAGTTCTTGCGGCACGCCCAGCATGGCCATTTTCGATTCGTTGGAATACGTCACGAAGCCCCGCTCGAACCAGCCCGAGCACCCCGCGATATCAGTGATGGCGGCGGCGATAGCGCCTCCCGTGCAGGATTCCGCCGTGGCCAGGGAAATCTCGGCTCGCGCCAGCGCTTCTCCTACTTCCGTTGCCAATTGCTGATGTCTCAAGGGCGCACCTCCAGGCATTCGATTGTGTTCGCGCCTGCCGCCATGGCCACCGGAGACTGTTACCGGCGCAATAATCACAGGCGCAATAAGTAGTCCGCTAACGGAACGGTAAGCAGTGACAACAACAAGCCGATACCGACAATGCGATTGGCAAGCGCCGGCGCCAGGCCATGCTGCTGTGCCAGGATGCCGGCGGTAATCATCGGTGCCATGGCGGCCTGAAGCACGGCGATATCAGCCGTCGCCGGCTGCGCTCCCATGGCGATCGCCAGCCCCGCTATCATCAGGGGTGCGAGCAACAGTTTCCAGCCCAGGCCGTACAACATGGGCACCAGATCATGCCGAACCGCGCTCAACCGCAACTGCATCCCGACGGTGAACAGCGCCAGCGGTGTGAGGGTCTGTCCGAGCCGGCCGAGCACTTCCATCAACACGCCCGGAAGACCGCCCGTCTGGCGCAGGATCAATGCCAGCAACAGCGCAAAAAAGGCGGGGAACATGGCCACGCGCCGCAGCAGATCCATCGCCGAGACGCGCTGGCCGGCATACACCGCCGCCACGATCACGCCCAGCGAGGAGAGCACCAGAAAAGAGCCCATCTGATCGGCGATCACTGCCACCCCAAGCGCCTCGGTGCCGCGCAGTGCTTCGATCAGGGGGTATCCGACGAACGAGGTATTGCCCAGCCCGGCCGTGAGCACCAGGGCGCCGATCTGGCCTCGTGTCCAGCCCAGGCTGCGACCAAGCAGGTTGATGAGGAGCCAGGCGCCTGCGAACACCAGCCACATCGCGACTGCCGGAAACAGCAGCTCGTGGCTCCATTGCAGCAACAGTATCTGTTGCAGCACCAGCGCCGGCAGGGCCACATGCAGCACCCACCAGTTCAAGCCTGCCGCGAGCCCTTCCGGATGATGAAACCGTGCCGCCAGTGCTCCGGCACCCAGACAGATTATGACCAGCCAAAGCGCACTCAAGAATTCGCCTCTACTCTCGTTCGGAATTGACAGGCGGCGCAGTGTATCACCAAGCATTGCTGCCGGTATGCCCGCACCCAGTTCCTGTGCCGGCTGCGCTCAATGCCGCAAAGCGGCTCAGGATGGCAGCGGCGTGCGGCGTTTCCTGCACGCTCCGGGCCAACACCGGGGCATCAGGTTCCGGTGCCAGTTGCTGCACGTACTCGCGCATCACCGTGGCAGAAAACTCGGGATGAAACTGCACGCCCCAGGCACGCTGGCCGATACGAAACATCTGGCAGGGCTCGGGCTCGTGGCCCGCCAGACGGCACGCGCCTGGCGGCAATCGCAGCACTGATTGCCGGTGCACAAATGGCGCCGGAAAGCGGGCCGGCAAGCCATCCAGCAACGCATCCCCGACAGCGCCAGCAGTGAGCTGCACCGTGTCCGTACCGAGAGCCAGACCACCAGCACGATAGCCGACCTCTCCGCCCAATGCGTAAGCCAGCAATTGATGCCCATAGCAAATCCCGAGCACCGGCACCTCCGCATGCACCAGCTCACGCAGCCAGCCCGCCAGCCGTTCGCTCCAGCTCTCATGATCGGTGACCATGCTCGGGGAGCCGGTCACCACGACTGCGGCAATATCCGTCACCGCCGGCAGTGAGGGCGCAGTACGCGCATCCAGCACGGCCACCGGCAGCGCCGGCCCCAGGCCGGCAGCGATCCAGTCGCTGAAATCGCCATGACGGCCGAGAATTGCCGGCGGCGGCTGCCCGGCGCTGACGATAATGATCGGTTTCAGCATGACTCGCTCCTGCCTCAAGGGGTTGATATCTGGCGAGCCGCCACTGCTGCATTCGCCGCCGTCCCCCGGATGCTGCGCCGGACAACCCCACCACCCACGCCATCCGAAAGCGGAAAGACCGTCTCGCGCACGGATCAAAAAAAGAGGAAAGCCTCGACCTTTCCATGCCGATCCGGTCACCATGCCGCTGATAGGCTGCTGCCACACGTGATCTGTATTACCCGTAGCGGAACGTGCATTATTCATACCACTATCACATGATCTCCATGTCTTCTTCGGTGGGGCTGCTGGATGGCGCGCGTGATTCACTCGATCAATACGACGGCGAGCGGCCTGTGCCTTCCTCTGGATAGCCGCGTTGACAACGATCATCAGCAGCATGCTATCGACCCTGTCTTATGCGCCAGCAGCCCGGTGGCCGGCACTCCGGTGGCCGGCATCCCGGTGGCCGGCACCCGGTGTTCGGCAGCACTGACTTTGACTTGTTTATGAGTTTCTGGCCCGATGCGCCAACGGCAACGAAAGCACCCGAGACAACGCAGCCTCTGGCAAAAGCATTCGCCGCCACCCCCGAGCAGGTGACGCCCATGGCGATGACGCGGCATGGCTGTAGCATTCTTGTGCGCAAGTTTGTGGAAAAATTGACGGCACCGCACGGGCCAGCCATCACCGTCGTCTGCCCCGTATTCGCCGCCAGCTTGCCGGGCAAAAGGCTGGCCCATGCGTTTTTCATTCCGGCTCGGCCGGCCATCGGTGCGGGCGTGCGGGTGGCAGGCGGTGTGGCAGTGTTTTGACAATATCTACTTTGGGTCTTCCAGACATGCCTTATAAATCAGCCCGCAACACAGCACTGAACAGCCTCTGCGCGCTGCTCTCCCTGGCCCTCGCCGGCTGCTCCCTGCCCTCCCTGGAAAGCCGGGTTGATAGCACTGTACTGCCCGCCGCCGCGCTGGAGGGTGGCTGGCTGGATGCGGCCACAAAGCCACTGGCCGCCGCTCATCCGGGGCTGTCCGGCATCCTGCCGATCACCGACGCCCGCCATGCCTTCGCCACGCGCATGTTGCTGGCTTATACCGCCGAGCGCACGCTGGATATCCAATATTACATCTGGCATCAGGACATCACCGGCACCTTGCTGCTGGAAGCGTTGCGCGATGCCGCCGACCGCGATGTGCGGGTGCGCCTGCTGCTGGATGACAACGGCGTGCGCGGCATGGATGAAGTGCTGGCCGCGCTGAATCAGCACCCGAACATCGAAGTGCGGCTGTTCAATCCCTTCAGCGTGCGCCGGCCCAAGGAGATCGGTTTTATCACCCATTTCTCCCGCGCCAATCGCCGTATGCACAACAAATCATTTACCGCTGATCAGCGCCTCACTATCGTCGGCGGGCGCAACGTGGGCGATGAATATTTCGGCGCCACTGACGGCCTGCTGTTTTCCGATCTGGACGTGCTGGCGATCGGCCCGGTGGCACAGGAGACGGCGCTCGATTTCGATCGCTACTGGGCCAGCCAGTCCTCTTATCCTGTCGAGTTGATCTTGCCCGCTGTGCCCGAACAGACGCTGGCCGCGTTGAGTGATGCCGCAGAACGCGCCGAACGCGATCCTCGTGCGGAAAAATATCTTCGCGCACTGCGTGAAGCCGGGCTTGATCGCCGTGCGCCATTGAGCGAGATGCCGTTCGAATGGGCGCCGACGCGCATGATCAGCGACGACCCCGCCAAGGGGCTCGGCCTGGCAGACGACAGCGATTTGCTGATCAGCGAGCTGCCCCGCGTCATCGGCCAGGCGAAAGAATCTTTCGATCTGGTTTCGCCTTATTTTGTGCCCACTGCCGCCGGTGTCGAGACGCTGGCGGAAATGGCCGCGCAGGGCGTGCGCGTACGGGTGCTGACAAATGCCCTGGAAGCCACTGATGTTGCCGCAGTACATGCCGGTTATGCCAAGCGACGCCGTGATCTGTTGCGCGCTGGCGTGCAGCTGTTCGAGACTCAGCGCCAACCCGGCGACCCGGGGCGCAACGAAAGTGCCGGGCCGTTCGGCAGCTCCGGCTCCAGCCTGCATGCCAAGACATTCGCCGTGGATGGCAAGAAAGTGTTTGTCGGTTCGTTCAACTTCGATCCGCGTTCCGCACGCCTGAATACCGAGCTTGGCTTTGTGATCGACAGCCCGCTGCTGGGCGAAGCCATCAACCGCGCCTTTGACGAGCGGATTCCAATGGAGGCGTACGAGGTGCGCCTGAATGACGCCGGCCGGCTGTACTGGGTGCAGCGCGAGCCCGACGGCGACATCCATCACCGCCGTGAACCCGGCACCAGCATGCTGCGCCGCGTGGGCGTGCGCTTGCTGTCCTGGCTGCCGATCGAGTGGTTGCTGTAGCAGCCGAGCAGCCGAGCAGCCGAGAGGATATCGCTTCGAGAACCGGTACTGTTCGTTCGCGTGTCGCTCGCGTGCTCATCAGCGCGTGATGGAAAACGCGATCGGCACCACCAGGCTGATTTGCTCTCCACCCACCTCCGGCGGCGGTTTCGGCAATGGCTCGGCACGCCGCAACAGCGCCAGCGCTTCACGATCCAGCAGTGTTTCACCACTGGGCTGCTCCAGCGCCGCCTCCAGCACTTTGCCTTGCCGATCCAGCGTGAACCGCACCAGCGGCACACCTTCGCGGCGCATCACCCGCGCCTGCCGTGGATAGCGCTTGCGCTGCTCCAGATGAGCCACCACCGTGCTGTGCCAGCGTTGCTCGGCCTCCACCGCCTGCGGGCTGGGCGTGCCCGGATTCGGGGCAGCGGCCATTTGCTCTGTTTCCGGCGCGTCCACTGCTGGCGATGCCGCTGCCGCGACCTGCTCGGCAGGCTCCGGTTCGGATTCGGGTTCAGCTTCCGGTTGCGGCTCGGGCTCCGGTTCTGGCTGCGGCTCGGGTTCCGGCTCAGGCTCAGGCTCAGGCTCAGGCTCAGGTTCTGGTTCTGGTTCGGGCTCAGGTTCGGGCACTTCCTCCAGCACCACTTCCGGCTCGGCCTCCGGTTCGGGGGGCGGCTCTTGCCGAGGCGGCTCCGGCGACGGCTCCACGGGCGGCGGCGCGGCAGATGTGGCGGGTGCCGTAGCAGCAAAGAACGCCACATCCATCACCAGCGGCGCGGCCATCGGTGCCTCGGGCAGCGGCGGGTTGCGCCATAACAGCGCCACTGCCACGGCTCCATGCGCACCCACCGCGAACATCGCAGCCAGCGCCCAGAGCCAGAGCTCCCGGCGGCGGCGCCTGAGACCACCCGCCAGCGGCGTCATGACCCCTCGCTTGCTCGCTCAAGGCCGACCAGCGCCACTTTCAGATAGCCCGCGCTACTCAGCACACTCATGATTTCCATCAGATCGCCGTAGGCCACCTGACGGTCGGCGCGCAGCAAAATGCGCTGCTCGGGATCCGGCACATCCTCCCGTAACGCGGCTGCCAGGGTTTCACGCCGCAGCTGCCGGCTTTCGCCCAGCGTCAACGTCAGATCAGGTTGAATGGTCAGATAAACCGGCTCCTGGGGCGCAGGCCGTGGCGAGGCAGCTGCGGCCGGCAAATCCACCGGAATACTCACCGTCGCCAGGGGCGCTGCCACCATGAAAATGATCAGCAGCACCAGCATCACATCAATAAAAGGCGTAACGTTGATATCGTGGTTGTCCGGCAGCTCCTCAGCGCCACTTCCGATCTTCATGCCCATCGCCATCAGCGCACTCCTTCCGGCACAGGTGCCTGATCCGCCGCCATCTCCCGCGCCTGCGGGTGGGAGCGGTCAAGATCCCGGCTGACCAGCGTCAGCAGGGCCGTGGCAATGTCGCCCAGCACCGCGCGGTAGCCGCCGATTGCCCGAGCAAAATGGTTATAAATGACGACCGCCGGAATCGCCGCCACCAGACCGATGCCGGTCGCCAGTAGTGCCTCGGCAATACCCGGCGCCACCACGGCGAGGTTTGTAGTCTGGGTCTGGGCGATGCCGATAAAGCTGTTCATGATGCCCCACACGGTGCCGAACAGGCCCACAAACGGCGACACCGAGCCAATCGTCGCCAACGCACCAGTGCCGCGATTGATCCGGTTGCCGGCGGCAACCTGTACCCGTTCCAGCCGCGCCGCAACACGTTCCTTGATGCCCTCATCGGTGGCCGGGCCGTGCGCCGACAACGCCAGCTCATGGGCAGTGGCCTGCAACAGATAGCAGCCGGCGCCGCGCTCGTCAGCACAGCTTTTTTGCGCCTCCGCAAAGCTCCCGGCATCCACCAGTCGCTGCAGCATATGGGCCGCCTGGCGGCGCACCAACCGCAACTGCACCGTTTTGAACAGCCAGATGGTCCAGGTGACCACGGAGGCGATCAGCAAGCCGATCATCACCGATTTCACTACCCAGTCGGCGGCCTGATACATCCCCCACACGGAGAGATCGTGGGGCAGCGCATCCTCGACAAGCGGAGGCACGGTATTTTCCACGAGACCCTCGCCCGCAAGACCTTCGTCCTCGGCCATCATGGTGCGCTCGCCAATAGCGCTCTCCACAGGTTCGCCAGCCTCGTCGAGCGCTCGCGGCGCCTCCGCTTCGGTTGCCGGCGCATCGGAGCCGGGCGCCTGCTGCGCCTGTGCCACAGACCATGGCAACCATGCCAGACATCCGATCAGCAGCCAGTGTCTCATCATCACGAATATTCCCAGGAAAACCGGAGATGCGCGCCGAATGCGCGCCTGAAAAGTAGCGCCGGAACCAGCCCGGCAACGGCATCGCATGGTAGCAGAACGAACAGTCAAATGAGAAGCAATATCAATAAAAAAAGCGCTACAGCCCTACCTGAAATCGTTCGCACGAGAGCATTGCTGCGATCGTCGGCTGCGCCCAAGCCGGGCCAAAGCTGGCCTGCCGCAGCTAAAGCGGCAGCCGCCAGCGGTGACCGAGGCCGGGCGTGGCAAGGCCAAGGTGAGGCCAAGGTGGCCTAAGTCGAGGCGACCAGAAGAGTGGCGGTTTAACGCCATACTCCTGTCAGGGGGAGATCAGACTGGAGGGGCGCCACGCGGTGCCCCCTGCGGCTGGCTCAACGGCTGGCAGCAGCACGCCCGCCCGGCCTGTGGCGAAACAAGAACAGCCGCACCGCTTCCCGCAGCGCAAATGCACCATGCATATACAGCCCACCCAGCCAATATGGCACGCCGAAGATATCCACGTGGCGATACTCCACCAGGCCGAACTGGATCAGCAGCCCCTCGCCGAACATGCCCCCCACGCCGAGCAACACGGCGATCAGCAGCAGGAACGCCCGCTCGTAACTGGCACAGAGCCGGATCAGGAAGGTGCCGTAGAAAAGCACGCCAAGCAGAAACGGCTCGAAATTGCCAAACCCGCTGACCGCGTAGGTCATGGCAAACAGCGTCATGCATTCCACAAAAGGCAGCGGCGACGCACGCCCGGAGGCGCTTTGCTCGCACCGCAGTGTGCCGCCCAGGTTATCTGCGAGAGCGGCGTAAATAAGGCTCATCGCCGAAAACGCGATGACGAATCCCGGAAACACCCAGAACGCCTGCCCCAACCACAGCGGCTGCGGGTATGCCAGGGTATCGGTAAACACATGGATCGCATCACACAGGGTGGCGACGATGGCGCTGAGCACAGCAATTACCACCAGCCCGGAAACAGATATATTCTTCACGGTTGCTCGCTTGTTCTCGTTGTTTTCTCCCGCACCCCATTGCCGCGTCACGTGCTCGCAAACGTGGGCCGGGCTCGTTCCCGGCTTTGCTGGCCGGGCCGCCGTTATGACACATCTGTCCATTGAACAAAAGCACGGCACGCCGGCCGTGGCAGCGCTGCGAGCATTGCCAGTGGCGCGATATCATGCACCGCACGTCGCATACCATGAATAGGGTATGTCACACACCCACAGCCGAGCCCACAATCCCGCCAGACACTAAGGCCGACAGCCATGACCGACAACACTGCTACGTCAGGCAGCCCGATACGGGTGCTGCTGCTGGAAGATGATCCGCCCTTGCGCAAGCATTTTGCGCAGATTCTCAGCGATTGGCCGGGCGGCGAGCTGGTGGCTGCCTGCGCCACGCTCGAGGAAGCCTTGCGGGCGCTGCGCGAGCAGGCCGTCGATTTGCTGATGACGGACCTTGATCTGCCCGACGGGCATGGCATTGATGCCATCCGCCTGCTGCGCACCCTGCACCCGGATGCCGATGCCATGGTCATCTCGGTGCTCGCCGATGATGAAACCGTGCTCGCTGCCATCGAGGCCGGCGCGGTCGGTTACCTGCTGAAGGACGCCGATTCCATCGAGCTGGTGGAGGCGATTCAATCGTTGCGCGCTGGCCATTCGCCGATCTCCGCTTCCATCGCGCGCATTCTTGTACGCCGGATGAATGCCCCCGCCGCCACACAATCCGGCCCCGAACTCACACCCCGGGAAATGGAAATCCTGCGTGGTATCGCCAAGGGATTCACCTACACCGAGCTGGCAGAATGGCTCAGCATCTCGCGCCAGACCGTGCCTGTGCACATCAAGAATATCTACCGCAAGCTGGCTGCCAACAACCGCTCCGAAGCGGTTTACGAAGCCTCCCGCCGTGGGCTGCTGCGGCTATGACACGACCACTGAAACAGATCACGCTGCCCGCACGCACGCGCCATACCCGCCGCCCGGCTGCGCTGCCGCGCAACAGCACAGCCTGATGCCATGCGTCTGCCTGTCGCACTGCCTTATCTCATTGCACCTGTGGCCGTTGCCCTACTGGCAGTCGCCGCCTGGCAGGCCATCCCGCAGGCTTCGGCACCCATCGCCGCAAACGAAGGGCCACACTGGGTAGCCGAAAACCAATGCCAGAGCTGCCACGCCGCACAATTCCAGAGTTGGCAAGGTTCGCATCATCAGCGCGCCATGCTGCCGGCCACCGATGATCACGTGCGTGCCGATTTCAGCGGCACTGTGCTGCGCAGCGACCGGGATTCGCTGTTCTTTCTGGACAGCGGCGCCCTGAGCAGCGGCAATCCAGGCAGTAACATTCCAGGCAGAGACGCTCAGTTTCAAGTGCGCACGGGCACAGGCTCTGACAATACAGGCACCTTTGATGTGGCCTACACCTTCGGTTGGGAGCCACTGCAACAGTATCTTGTTGCGCTGGATGACGGTCGCTTGCAGGCGCTGGGCGCCGCCTGGGATACGCAGCAGCAGCGCTGGTTTCATCTTTACGACAATCTGGGCGTGGATGCCGCCCACCCGCTGCACTGGCGCCAGCCGGCACAAAATGCCAACACCCAGTGCATCGAATGCCACACGAGCCATTATCAGCTCGGCTACGACGCCACCACGGATCGCTTTGATAGCCAATGGCACAGTCTCGGTGTCGGCTGCCAGGCGTGCCATGGCCCGGCATCGGAACATGTGCGCTGGGCGCAGGCGCCGAACACGCACCCCGGCAAAGGCTTTGCTGCGGCGCCCGCCAGCCGCACGCAACAACCGGATACCTGTGGCCGCTGCCACAGCCGCCGCACGCCGCTTGGCGACCCGACCGGCCACACGAAGCTGCACGATGCGTTTCTGGTCAGCCCGCTCAGCGCCGATCTGTATGAGGTGGATGGCAAGATCAAGGACGAAGTCTTCGAATACGGCTCCTTCCTGCAAAGCAAAATGCATCAGGCCGGTGTGGTGTGCAGCGACTGCCATAATCCGCACAGTGGCCAGCTACGCGCTCCGGACAATGCCGTCTGCACTCAATGCCACAACACAACCGGCACCGCGACGCACCCGTCCATCCGCACCGAGCACTTGCGGCCCGCGCATTACGACAGCGCCGCGCACCACCATCACCAGCCCGGCTCTGCAGGCGCGGCCTGCCGCGCCTGCCACATGCCCGGCAAGTTTTATATGGGCAACGACCTGCGCCACGATCACAGCTTCAGCTCGCCTGACCCCGCTCAGGCACAGGCGCTGGGCCACAGCGACGCCTGCCTGGGCTGCCACCGCGAGCAAAGCCCGGAAGCACTGATCACAGCCTTCCAGCAATGGTATCCAGAACACCAGCCCCGCGATGGCGGCTATGCCCGGGCGCTGTTCAAGGCCCGCGAGGGCAAGCCCGGAGCCGCGAACGCTCTTGCCAGCCAGCTGGCGCGAAACGATTTGCCCGCCCCGCGCCGCGCTGCGCTCGTCGCCGAACTGCCACGCTACCCTTCCGACACCGCACAAGCACTGCTGCGCGACGCGCTGACCCACGACGATGCCAGCGTGCGTCGGGCCGCCATTGAGGCGAGCGCCACACTGGCACCGCCGCTGCTGCAACAGCATTTGCCCACCTTGCTGAACGACACCGTCCGCAGCGTGCGCCTTGCCGCCGCCGAACAGTGGCTGCTGCTGGCCGATCAGCAAGGCATGGTGTTACCGGCCGAGCCCTTCGAGGAATACGAGCAGGTGCAACAGCAACTGCTGGCCAACGCCGAGGCGCATTTCAGCCTCGCCAATCTGTACCGCCAGACCGGGCGCGGCGAGCGTGTCGAAGCCGCTCTGGCAACCGCCGTCGAACGCAACCCTCATTTCTCACCGGCCGTGATCGGGCTGGCGCAATGGCGCGAACAGGCAGGCGATGCTGCCGCCGCGCTGCAACTGTTGCGGCAGCGCCTGCAAACCCATCCCGGCGATGCCAGCCTGCACCACGCCCTGGGGCTGGCACTGATTCGCAACGGCCAACTGGCCGCAGGCATCACCGAGCTGGAAAAAGCCCATTCGCTGGCACCCGAGAACGACACCCACGCCTGGGTGCTGGCAGTGGCCTGGCACGACACCGGGCAACGCGAGAGAGCCCTGCAACTGCTCCGCGACCAGCTGCAACACCGGCCGGCAAACCGTTCCCTGCGTCTGGCACTGCTCGGCTACTTGCCCGCCGGCGAAGAACGCCACCAGTTGCTGCACGCACTGGCACAACAAAATCCACAGGACCCGGTGGTGCTCTACCACCGACAAGACAGGGGGGATACAACATGGCCCGACGCGCCGTAATCCGGCTTGAAACAATAGCGACCACCTTGCCACTGGCGTGCCTGAGCGTGTTGTTGCTCAGCGCCTGCGGTGGCTCCAGCTCCAGCTCGGGTAGCAGCAAAGCACCCGTACCTCCCAATATCCTGTTCGTGATCATGGACGACGTGGGTATTGATCAGGTGCCGGCCATGGGCTACGGCGGCGCACAGCCTGCGCATATGCCGAGCATTGACGCCATCGCGCAATCCGGGGTGCGTTTTCGCAACACCTGGGCCATGCCCGAATGCTCGCCGGGGCGCGCCGCCCTCCTGACCGGCCGCTACCCTTTGCGCAGCAATGTGTATCAGGCCATCGGCCCCAATGATCTGGCCAATTCGCAGATATCCCCGTACGAAATCACCACGCCGAAACTGCTGCAAAACGCCGGCTACGAAAGCGCCATGTTCGGCAAATTCCATCTCGCCGGCCCGGATTACAACCCGGCAGAAAACGGCACGCCACGTGAGCTGGGCTGGGATTATTTTTATGGCTGGACCGGCGGCCTGCCCGGCTCCATCGACACCACCGCAGGCGGTGCCGGCGCCGAAGGCACCTACACCTGCGGTTACGTTCCCTCTCTCGCAGATGATTCCGGCAATGGCGCCAACACAGGCGCCTGTTATATCCCCGATGCGCAAGGCGGCTTCAGCTGCGCAGTGATGCACACCAGCCCGGCAGCGGGCCCCGCCGGGTTGCAGTGCCTGACTGACGGTGGCGTGCTGCTGCCTGATGCCACCGAATGTGAAGCCACACCACCGGCCCAGCTCAAATTTGATCGCGAGAACGCTCATTATGTTTCACCGCTGGTCATCAACAGCGCAACCGGCGTGGAAGAACTGCCCTTGACCGATCCCCGTGGGCGCGGCTACCGCTCGATCATCGAAGCCGAAGCCGCACGCGACTGGATTCTGAGCCGTGACGGCAGCAAACCGTGGATGGTGACTGTCAGTTTCAGCGCACCGCACACACCTCTGCAAACACCACCCGCGACGCTGCTGAAAGCGCATACCGCCCACCAGCTCAACCCTGACTGTCGTCTGGTCCCCAGCACCATTGCCAACCAGCGTCACCTTACCGATGCCATGGTGGAAGCCATGGACTATGCACTCGGCCAGCTGCTGGTGGATACCGGCATAGCCCTGCGTGACGCCGACGGCGACCTGATCTATCAACCGTATAGCAACACGCTCGTGGTCATTGTCGGCGATAACGGTTCCTTCGGGCCCACTGTGAAAGCACCTTTTGACCCGAGCCGCGCAAAAGGCACCGCGTACCAGACGGGGGTATGGGTGCCACTGATCGTCGCCGGCCCCATGATCCAGCGGCCCGACCGCGACGTGGAACACATGATCAACGCCACCGACGTTTTCCGGCTGTTCGGTGAAGTTGCCGGGCTGGATGTAGATGCACTAACGCCCGCCGGTACCGACAGCGTCGCGATGCTGCCTTATCTGATCAACCCCGCCCAAAGCTCGCTGCGTGACCACAACTTCACGCAGGGCGGCCTGAACATCCAGCTCGATGGCGGCCGTAACGGTCCCTGCGTCATCGGCCCCATGTGCTCACACACGCCGGTGAGCAAAACCGTCTGTGAAGACAACGGCGGTGTGTGGTGGGGCAAAGGCGCGGACGATCCCGTCGTCGTCGATACTTACGACAGCGGCGAGCTGGAGCAATGCTGGCAGGTGAACCAGGCCATCTATCACGCCGCCCCCGCCGACTATGAACAAAACCGCATCGCCATGGGCTGGACCCGCTACCAGGCAGTGCGCAACGACCATTACAAACTGGTACATAACCACGCGCTGGGTTACGACACCGACACCGACGACAGCACCGATCTGTACTCGGAGGAGCTGTACGCCGTCAGCCAGAGCCACCCGCCACAGATTGATCGCGAGAGCGACGATCTGCTACGTGATGGCGTGGCGAACCTTGGCACCGAGGCTTATCAGCATTACCTCGCGCTGAACGACACCCTGGCGAGCATTCTGGCCAGCAAACCCGGCTGCCCCGGTGACGGCAACAACGATGGCCGTGTCGACGACACCGACCTCGCCAACTTCGATGCCCTTATCGCCAGCGGCTGGCACGGCTCCAGCTGGTACGACTTCAACCATGACGGCATCACCGATCAGGCTGACCGCGACACCATCACCGCCAACCTGGGCACCGTCTGCCCACCGGCTGGCCCACAGTGAGCGCCGCCATGGAAACGGGACAACATACATATCATGACCAAGGGCTCCGCCAAGGGATAACAGAACGTCGCCAGCGAGTAACAGAGCACCCCCGGCGAATGGCAAAATGCTGCTTGCTGGCAATCAGCGCCGCTGTGTGTGTCAGCCTGGGCAGCGCTGCCGCCCAGGCTAACGACACAGCGGCCACGCAAACGGGCGGCTTTTACGTCGGCGCTCTTGCCGGCGTCGGCGCAGCACGCAGCACAGATCTGCAACAGCGTGGCGCCGTGCATCTGCTGCTCGGCAAGCTACCCATTGATGCCAAGGGGCCCACCGAGAGCAGCACACGCACACACCTCGGTGGCTTGCAGCTCGGCTACGAATTCGATAGCTGGCAACACAGGCCGAAATGGCACATCACGCCCACGGCAGAACTGGAAGCCGTTTACATGGGCAAGCACAGCCCCACTGGCGAAATGCCTGTCCATCCGGCTTTTCTCGGCATGCAATATGTCACCGTGCCCACCCAGATAGGGCTGGCCATGCTCAACGCCGGCCTGATCTTCAAGACGCCTTATTCCGAGAAAGTATTACCGATGCTCGGCATCGGTGCCGGCGCAGCATTCGTCTCCATCACCGGCGCCGACTCCGCCAACCCCAGCGAACCGGGCATCAATCACTTCAACAGCGACCCGGATGCCTCGGATACCGCTCTGGCCTTGCAGTTCAAGGCCGGCGTCAAGATACGAATGAGCACACGCCTGGATCTGCTGGCCGAGTACCGATACCTGACCATAGACGCCACACATTATCGTTTTGGAGAAACCGATTATCCCGGCGAGCACCAGCCGACCGACAGCTGGCGGCTGGACATGGATCGCCAGCAATTCAACTTTTTTGCTGCCGGGTTTCATTACCGTTTTTAAACAACCTGACTATGCAAAAAAACAGCTCGGCAACAGCGTTTCAGACATAACAATAACGAGTTTTTCAAATATTACCGCAACGGCACTGAGCAGCTTTCCGCTCGCAGGCCATTAGTGCAACAGACGTAACAGATAAAGCCCGGCCCGCACAAGCGCCGGCAAGAGAGGGATATTCATCATGAAATACTACACCGCATTCTTGGCCGGGCTATGCCTGGCGACGCTCGCAGGCTGCGGCGGCTCGAGCTCGAGCTCCGGTTCCAGCAAACCCGAACAACCGGCCAGCCCCAATATTCTGTTTATTGTCGTCGATGATGCCGGCGTCGATCAGTTCGAAGCCTTCGGCTACGGCGGCCTGACACCCCCGGCGACGCAGAACATCAACGCCATCGCCAATGCCGGCGTTCGTTTTCGTAACACCTGGTCGATGCCCACATGCACACCGACCCGCTCCACCTTCTTCAACGGGCAATATCCGTTCCGCACCAATATTCGCAACGCGGTCGTCAGCAACGATCTGGCAAATTCACAGCCATCTCCCTATTCGCTCACTATTCCGAAGTTGTTGCGCGAGGAAGCCGGCTATGTGAGCGCACTGGTCGGCAAGATGCACCTGACCGGCTCGGAGCTGAACCCGGACAACCACCCGCTTGGCGACGAGGCCATGCGCGAGCTCGGCTGGGATTATTTCGCCGGCTATCTGGACGGCGCCCCCTACCCGATCGACACCACCGCAGGCGGTATCGCATCGGCGGGCACCTACCCTTGCGGCTTCGTGCCGACCACCGCAATCGATGCCACTCACGGCGCCGATTTCGGCGTCTGCTACTTGCCGGACAATCACCCCTCCGGCGAACTCTTCATCGTTATGCCCGAGGAAGCGTCACCGCCGTCAGGTTTCAACACCCCCGGCCGCAGCTGTGTAGAAATGGGCGGATTGTTCGATCCGAACACCTTGACGGCTACCGAAGCGCGCCGTGAACAGATGCAGTTCGAGAATCAGAACGGCTTCTATACTGCACAATGGAAAATCAATCACGAAGACGGCAGCAATGAAACACTCGAAGCCTATGATGCCAAGGCGCGTGGCTACCGCACCATTCTGGAAACCGATTACGCCATCGACTGGATTCAGCGTGCCGCCACGGCCCATCCTGGCAAGCCATGGATGCTGACGCTGGGCTACTCGGCCATGCACACCCCGCTACAGCCGCCGCCAGCACACCTGCTCCCTTTCCCGGATGCTGCGCCCAGCCTCACTGGGTGTGGCACGCCCGTGGCAAGCTATGCCGCCGAGCTCGGCCTGCCGGTCACCGGGGATCTGGCCGACTTCGCTCAACAGCGCGCCGTCGCCCAGCATATGCTGGAAGCGGTAGACCACGAAATCGGCCGTCTGCTGGCAGAAACTGGCATCGCCGAGCGCCTTCAAGACGGTACGCTGCAATACAACCCCGACAGCAATACGGTCGTCGTATTTGTCAGCGATAACGGCACGTATATGCCCAGTGTAAAACTGCCCTTCGACCCTTCCCGTGCCAAAGGCTCACTCTATCAAAGCGGCATCTGGGTACCATTGATCGTGGCCGGGCCGCCGTCCGTGGTGAACAGCCCTGGCCGCGATGTAGAACACATGGTCAACACTACCGACCTGTTCAGCTTGTTCCGCGAGCTGGCGGGCATCAACGAAAGCCGCGTGCCAGCTACTACACCGATCGACGCCCAGCCCGTCCGGCCCTACCTTGCCGAGCCGGCCCAGCCTGCTATCCGCAGCCACAACTTTACCGAGCAAGGCACCAATCTCAGTGCCTCGCCAGCGCCGCCTTGTGTGATCCCTGCTGCCAATACTTGTGTGCAGATTTTCCCCCAAGCGGGCGTCTGCGAGGATCAAAGCGGCGACTGGTACGGCCCGGACGAACACGGCGCTGGCGGTTTCGACTCCTGCTGTGCCGTCATCGAACACTTGAACACGATCGAAGAAGACGGAACGTCCGTGCGGGTCTTCCCTCACGAACAGCGCGCCTTGCGCAACGAGCACTTCAAGCTTGTGCGCGTAAGCCGCATGGATTGCAGCATTGGCAGCCTGGTCGACACAGAAGAGTTTTATCACATCAACCAGAGTGCCGATGTCGCCACACTCAAGCTCGACACCGCCGACGCCGACCTGCTCGCTGCCGGCGAAGCCAACCTCAGCCCCATGGAAAAAACCAACCTGACACTGCTGCGTGCGGAGCTCGATGCAGTGCTGGCCAGTGCCGTCCATTGTCCCGGTGATGGCAACAGCGATCTGGTGGTGGATGAGAAGGACCTGGAGGAGTGGGCGTACTGGGCCGACACCAGCGCCGGCCGTGGTATGTCGAGCTGGTATGATCTGAACCATGACGGCCGCACCGACAGCGCAGATCGCACCATCATAGAAGCCAACCTCGGCACGGATTGCCGCCTCTGAAAAACCGCGGCACCGCCAGCTTGCCTGACGGTGCCGCATTCGGACATTTCTCTTTCTTACACCGGCAATACCGCCTCAAATGGCCTTGACCCACTGCGGCGCCAGCGATTTTATCTGCGGAGCCTGTTCGAGAAACTCCCGGCTTTCGGCCAGATATGCAAGATAGGCCGGGTGCGAAAGAAACTCCCTGGCCGCCTCCGCTGACGCATACAGCTGAAATGCGCAGATCACATCCGGATCATCTTTATCAAAGGTGTAAAAGTAAGCCAGATGCCCGCTATTCGCCTGAATCGCGGGCGCCATTTGCTTCAGCCAGATCGCTTTTACGGTGTCACGCTTTCCCGGTTTGGTCTGGTGAATGATCAACAGCCCCGTTTCGCTCATGCCGAACTCCATCCAGCGGCAGCCCCACAAGCTGCCCATGAACGCATGATACGCACACTTTCTTGACAGTGCACCGGTACTGCCTCGCCAGCGCCGGCTAGTGAGCCGTCAAGTGTGGAGCGGTGCATTATCGATATTCACAGCATTTCAAGCTTCGCCCATGCCCTCCGCCGGCTGCCCTGCATGGCCGCTGCGCACCTTCTCTTCAATACGCTGGCCGACCTCGGCATCAATACTCTTCCAGTACTCGAGCGCCCTCTCCAGCACCGGGCTGCGCACGCCGCCAAGCAAACTGCCGGCTACCTGCTCCACCAGCTTCGCTCGTTGCTCATCGTTGAACACATCACGCACCAGCGCACCCGGCTGGCTGAAATCATCGTCATCCTCGCGCAACGTGTAGGCACTGCGCACCATATCGCCGTCCACTTCCCAGCTGTCATCGACCGCCCCAGTCTCGTCCGACCAGGCGCGGCCGCCGCTGTTGGGCGCGTAGACTGGCGCGTTGCCACTGTTGTGATATGCCATCTGGCCGTCAAACAGATAGCTGTTCACCGGTACCTTCGGTTGATTTACCGGCAACTGATGAAAATTGGCCCCAATCCGGTTGCGCTGCGCATCGGCATAAGCAAAAGCCCGACCGAGCAGCATTTTATCCGGCGACAAGCCAATACCCGGCACCGTATTGCCCGGCGAAAAGGCAGCCTGCTCGATCTCCGCAAAAAAGTTTTCCGGATTCCGGTTCAGCGTCATCTTGCCGACCTTGATCAATGGATAATCCTTGTGCGGCCATATCTTGGTCAGATCAAAAGGATTGAACCGGTAGGTCTTCGCTTCCGCATAGGGCATGATCTGGACATGTAGCGTCCAGCTCGGGTGCTCACCGCGCTCTATCGCCTCGAACAGATCCCGGCGGTGAAAATCCGAATCGCTGCCAGCCATGGCGGCTGCTTCATCGTTGGTGAAAAACGCCATGCCCTGATTCGTGTGAAAATGATATTTCACCCAGAACTTTTCGCCCGCCGCATTGACCCACATGAAGGTATGTGAGCCATAACCGTTCATGTGACGCCAGGTACGGGGCAAGCCACGCTCGCCCATCAGATAAGTTACCTGATGCGCACTCTCCGGGTTGCTGCTCCAGAAATCCCACTGCATGTGATTATCACGCAACCCCGAATCCGGCAGTCGCTTCTGGCTACGGATAAAATGCGGAAACTTCATCGGATCGCGCACAAAGAATATTGGCGTATTATTGCCCACCAGATCGTAATTGCCTTCTTCGGTATAAAACTTCAACGAGAAACCGCGCACATCCCGCCAGGTATCCGGGCTGCCCGCTTCGCCGGCCACAGTGGAAAAGCGTGCCAGCATGTCCGTTTTGCGGCCCTTCTGAAACAACGCGGCCTTGGTGTAGGCAGACACATCCTCCGTAGTTTCAAACACCCCGAAGGCACCCGCCCCCTTTGCATGTGGCTGGCGCTCCGGCACCTTCTCCCGATTGAAGTGCGCCATCTGCTCAAGGAAATGCACATCATGCAACAGCACCGGGCCATTGGGCCCGATCGTCAACGAGTTCCGATCGCTGGGCGCCGGAGCGCCCCAGCCAGTGGTCGAACCGCCGTTTGGCTTTTTGCTTGAATCACTCATGACACACCCTCAGCTGAAACATCGCCAGATGCTTTGAACATGGACGACAAACCATGCTCACCACCTTAATCTGCCAGCAGAGGAGGGGACGATACAGGACCGGGCTGCTGTTGATTGGATCACATAAAGCAGTACACCCAACCCACGCTTTCAAAACGGCGAGCAGAAGAACGCGGCTGTATACGGGTGTCTTCTATATGAGTGCTTTCATTTGGGGCTTTTCATGCAGGCGTGGCCTCAGCAGCGGCAACCAGACGGTAGCGCGCGGCACGGCTACGCAGCCAAATCGGGCCGGCAGAGCAGGCGGCGCGCCAGACCACCTGCTCTCGTCTCCCTGCGGCGCGGAGAGCTGAAGCATCAGCCCCGGGAAGATATCGACACTCCCTGCTCCGCAAAAACCTCCTGCGCCACTTTCAACGCATTCAGCGCCCGCGGAAAGCCCACGTAAGGAATCAAATGCATGATGCAGCCGGCAATCTCATCCGGTGTCAATCCGACGTTCAGCCCGGTGATGACATGCATCCCGATCTGCGGCGTGCCCTGCGCCACCAGCGCCGAAATTGTCGTCAGCACCTTCTGCTTGTTATCCAGCCCAGGCCGGGCATAGATATCACCGAACGCAAATTCGACCACCAGCCTGGTCAGATCAGGCGCAATATCCTTGAAACTCTCACCCACTTCCATATGGCCGGTGGGGCTGCTCTCGGTGGCCACAGTCAGCTCTCCCAGTTTGGTCATGCCTTTCTGGTAACGGTCGGATGTCATTTCAAACTCCTGAATCAATCAAGCGCTTCGCTATCAGAGAGAACCCCCCTGCCAGCTTCCGGGCAGTACCATACGGGTTTGTGCGCGCAAGATGAACCCGCCGCGCCTGGGAGCAAAGCACTCTGCTGGCGGGCCTTCCTCGCCTTGTGCAAGACAGCAGCGGATCGCTGGAATGCCCGGCCGCTCGTTAGCCGCCAAAGTGATGACGATCAACGCAGGCCGTGTCAGTATGGCGCCTGCATAACGATTAATACGGCGCATTTCGATGGCCACAAACAATATCCAACAGCGCACCCGAAAATATATTAGCGCCCGACGGCACCACCCGGCCTGGCTGCTGCTGGCCTCCCCCCGTGCGCCGCTGGTCCTGGGGTGCCTGACCACCCTGTTCGAGTTCGCCGACGACGGCGTTGCCGAGGCCGATGCCTTGCAGGCGCTCTCGGAAATGCTGGCCGATTACGCCGCTCAGGACGAGTACGACATTGCCCCGGACAATCTTCAGACTGTTGGCGAAGACAGAGCGCCTTCTTTCATAAAGCAGCAATCCGTACAAAGCACTCTGAATAGCGTTAGCCGTACCCAGCCCCAGATTGTGAGCACGGCAAACTTCTTGAAACTAAGCATAGGAAGGTGATCCCGGAATCAGCGGCCCTACCCTCGCAAAGCCACCGTTTCTTCCACCAGTGACCAGCCACCACCATAGCGGCTGCGGCAACTTTGGGGCATGTGTCAGGTGATAACCATCACTGTCCACGCCTGAACATCAGCCGCCTCAACTGCGACACGACCTGTCGCACAGCTGCTGCATTCTTCCTTTCAGGTAGCCCTATCCGGCAAATCTGCCAACGGTGCGCCATTACGCCGAGCGCCGAGCAAGAATCTGGCGGACGAAGCCCGTCAATAAAGAGTGCGTGGCTAACGGCGTAATTTGCTCATGCCGTGGGGCGTTGGAGTTATCCCGCTTTCCTGTTGATCAAGGAGATCATCATGATCAGTAAATACCAGCAACTCAGGGCGCAGGCATTGCCGCACAATCGCGCTACGCTGATGGCCCTGCTCAAAAAGCATGGCATTCAGTCGCTGAGCGTCTTCTATTCCGGCAGCGGCAGCACCGGCGACACTGATAAAATCACCGCCACACCACCGGAAGCGGTCGCGAGGCTGGCAGATGTCACTGTTTCTCTGCACCAGGCAAAAGTGGAGGTGCTTGCCGGGGTTGCCGCGCATGCTCTGATAGCAGAGAAGAAGCCAGCCCTGGAAGCATTACGTGAATTCACGCTGGCGTGGGTTGAACAGACACATTGCTGTTGGGCAAACAGAGATGGTGGCTCGGGCGATGTCACCTTCAATGTGGCTCAAGACACCTGTCGTCTCAAGCACACCGAGTATTATACAGGCAGCCTCCACCATGAATATTCTCTCTAGGTGCGGGCTGTTTCGCTACGCATGCAGACATGGTTGGCCACGTGCATCTCCTCCAGCTGTGGAAGGCACCATAGGCGCGCACAGGAGGGTCAGCATTGCGTGGGTGGTATTGGCCGAAGCTGGGCGGCACAGGCGCTGGTGAGGGGCGTACAGGGTCACTTCTTTTATTGCGTAACGGGAAACCTCAGGAAAATCTTGTTCTTTTCGCGCTCAAACGCCAGACCACAACAGCCTTGGCAGCTTTGCGTGTGGCGAACGAGCCGATTACCAAATACGGAGAAAGCCCCATCAGCGTCATCGCCGCAGAACACTGTGGCCACATGCAACGGTGATTACCCGAACCATCCTGTACAGGATGCCTCCTCAGGCAACAATTATCCTGACAGAATGGGCCTCGTCCGACCGAAAAGCGATCAGAAGCACTTCACTATCACACAACTTGTGTGCAGCCA
Source organism: Alcanivorax quisquiliarum (assembly GCF_023051175.1). Classification (GTDB taxonomy): domain Bacteria; phylum Pseudomonadota; class Gammaproteobacteria; order Pseudomonadales; family Alcanivoracaceae; genus Isoalcanivorax; species Isoalcanivorax quisquiliarum. Next base: position 28,867 of record NZ_JALKII010000004.1, read on the forward strand.
AATTAACAAGCGCTGCAATTCATACGGAGAAAATCGAGGCCCTATGGAAACCATGGGGCCTCACCACTTTACCAACGCCAGCGCTCCTTCAGCCAGCCACTGAAGACCGTTGCTACCGTAGTAACAACCTTCGGCAAATGGTTTTTTATTGCCTCTGTTGCCATATCAACCAATTCATGTCTGATATAATATGCCGCATCACCAAGCTTCTCCGCGACATAATCCATAAGACCGGTTTCAGCGACGGCGATCGTTTCTGGCGTTACGTTTTCTTCTCTTGCCTCTCTGGTAAACGAAACCTTTTTTTCATTGGGCAGCACCTCGACCACCCGCGTAACCAGAGCATCCAGATTGTAGTGGTCATGAGCTGAAACAGCCACCACACTACTAACCGGAATATCGAATTCCTTTGATATCTCATGTTCTTTCAAAGTTATATTGTGAAGCTGCTTCTCACCTGGCCGTTTATTTTCTATATCCCATTCCCGAAAGGGCTCGATCTTGTCTGTGTGAGTGATGACGAATACAACAGGACATTTCCCAAGATGAGGTTTCACAGCAGTCTTGTAGGCGCGGACCGCAGAGGAGTAAGCCCGATCATCCGCTTTTATCGCCCATAGCACCAGATCCATTTCTGGCATCAGGCTTTTATAAAGCTCGATATACTCGATATCCCGCGCCTCGTTTTCACCCACACCAGGCACATCGACAAGGATCAATCCGCCGTTGGCGGCGTCGCCGATCATGATTTCCTGCGGCGATCTTGTACAAGCCGCAACATCACTTATCTTCGCAACATCCCGGCCAAACAGCGCATTGCACAAGCTCGATTTGCCCACGCCAGTCACACCGAAAACACCCACTCGTGGCGTATAGGTGCGGGCCTTGTGCAGCTCTTTTCTGACAAACTCCAGAAGCTTGATCTTTTTCTGACGCTCCATCTCGATATCAGACGGATCGGCTTTTTCATCGCTGACATTCGCCTTGCTTTCTGCCGAGGGCTCCTGGCTATTTTCAGCGTCCGAGCGGAGATGGCTATCAATATTTTCTCCAGCCGCCTCGCCTTTATGAGAAACATTCCCCGCTATATCAGGTATCGCACTCACTTCAGGCGAGTCTTCTCTCGCTGCTTCCCCTGATGAAAGCTGCCCGGCCGAAATAGACAAAGGTTCTTTGTCGCTCGCGTTGCTACCCATTTTAACCCCTCGCGAAGAAAAAAATGAAAACAGGAAAATAAAAAGGCCTGGGGGTTGTCCCCAGGCCCGCTGCGCGTTCAGTAAAGTGTTACCTTACGGTTTACTTCAAACCGATTGCCTGTTTCGACAACATCAAACGCGAACTGGACATCGATACCGCTGACCTGGACGCGTGCTACCTCCAGGGTGAACTCAACGGTCTGACCCTCGACAATCAACTGACCGGTGTGCAGGCCATTGATGTAGGGGTTTAGTTGAAGACCCACTGTACCCAATACCGACGCATCCACATTCGACACGGTGTAATCCCCGCCGATTGCGGTGACGCGATACGTGGCCAGCACCACGTCTGTTGGGCAGGTGCCCACGCAGGTGGTGGTGCGTTCAATGGTACCGTTACTGATGTAAGGCATTTTGATATCCGACCAAGAACTGCCGGAGTTGTTGACTTCAAGACGCAGACCATCTACCAGGGGTTCCACGGCGGTGATTGTCACCGTGTCAGCCAGACTATCGACTTGTCCATCATTAACGATCAGTCGAAATACATAGTCCCCCGCCCGATCAGGCGTGAAGCTTGGGGTGGGGCTGGTAGTATCCATCAGCACGGCGTTACTGCCTGAGGCGCGTGAGGTCATCGTCCAGGCATAGCTGAGGGTGTCGTCGGCATTGTCGTCATAGCTGTTGGTGCCGTCCAGAAAGACCAGATCACCGATGTTGACGTGTTGGTTCTCGCCGGCATCAGCAACAGGACGGTAGTTAGGTTCGGCTACGGTGACAGTGATACGGGTTTGCTCACTCTTTAACCCATTGCCCCATACGGTCAAACCGATCACGTAGTAGCCCGGTGTGTCGTAGGTGATTCGAACATAGGTGCTGGTGTGGCGCCCAGGGATGAGTTCTGATTGCGAACCTTCTGGTTTTGAAACCAACTCCCAGGTGAATCCCCCCACGGAAGTGCCGTTGGGGTCGACAGTTGCCGCTCTGACGTTCAAGGTCGCCCCCAAGATCGTACTGTAATCACCTTCCTGAATCACCGCGATGGGCGGCAGGGGCTTATCATCCGCTGTTACCGTGACGTTGGTTTGTGCACTGCTAAGCTCACCGTCATCGATAACAAGCCCAATCACGTACACACCCGGAAGATCAGCGGTGAATGTCGGGCTAACTGTATCCGCCCCACCCAATACCGCTGCACTGCCTTCAGGCTTTGACACAATATGCCAAGCGTAAGTAATTAAATCACCGTCCGCATCGGCACTGCGACTGCCATCCAGTGTGACCGTGTCACCCTCCGTCACCGTTTGATTCGACCCCGCATGGGCTACCGGCGCGCTGTTTGGTGTAGCGGCAGTGATAGCGACTTCATCCGTTTCGCTCTCAAGTGCTCCGTCACTGACTACCAGACCTACGACATACACGCCATCCAGATCCGGCGTAAAGGTCGTGGTCACTGCCCGCGCATTACCCAGCAGTGCGGTGCTGCCCTGTGGCCGCTGAACAAACGCCCACTGATAGGTCAGTGAATCACCGTCCACGTCGCTACTGTTGCGTCCATCCAGCGTCACCAGACTGCCGGTCTTCACCGACTGGTCACTACCGGCATCCGCCACTGGCGCACTATTGGCCACCGTTGCCGTCACGCTCACCGTTACCGGTTCACTGTCAGCGCTACCGTCATTAACAATCAGCTCCAGGACATACTGCCCGGCACTGAGTGCAACGAACGTTGGACGCACCGTATCGCCACCCACCAACGACACGCTCTCGCCACCCGGGGCGGATACCACGCGCCACTGGTACGACAACGCATCGCCGTCTTCGTCGAAGCTCTTGGTGCCGTCTAGTACAACGGTGTCACCCACTTTGACGTTTTGGTTATTCCCAGCATGGGCAATTGGCTCGGCATTCACCGCCCCACCACCACCACTGGAAGACCCGCCTCCGCCGCAGGCGGCAAGCGATAAGAAAATTACCACGGCCAGAATTCGAGCAAACCAGGCAGGATACATACTGTCTCTTCCCCTAATACTTCCCTATACCAAGGAGCAAAGCGCGCCGGCGCAGCACTCCATGTCTCCTGATAAAAAACCCCGGGGATATCTGTTCAATAGACGCTCTGCGCTCTTTTTTTCACCTTTTTCTACATCCAGCACAGAGAAAACATCATACAACATCATATTTAGGCCATCAATCGCCGTTCCACACCGTTCTGAAGGGCTTCGTCATCTGCTGAACTGCCGGGAAAGCAGGAGCCACCCATGAAAGACCCAAAGCAATTGATAGGTGCACGCATCAGCACTCTGCGCCGGGCACGGCACATGACACAAAATGACCTGGCAGAGAAGGTGGGAGTGGATGGCCGACACATTTCCCGGCTGGAAACAGGCAAATACTTCCCGTCCCTGGATACTCTGGTGACCATGGCCAGGGTGCTTGAGGTGGAGCTTCAGGAGTTCTTTCTGTTTCCCACGGTGGAAACAGAAACCGAAATGCGAGAGGCCCTGATCGCCATCGTTCATCAGGCACCGGCGCCTGTACTCAGAGAGCTGCTTTCATTCGCCCGCAATCTCATGGCGCACCGTTAGCCCGCCCATTCAGCAACGCCGGCCATCATCAAACCACCCCTCCGCAGAAGCAGCTTCGCGCCCCTGCGCTCGCGAACCTCGAAACCTCTGGAACCCAGCGCCATGCAAGTTTTCCATGAGGCTCGCACACGGCAGCGACGGCCCACGCTGGGCCCGGCTGGCTGCGTCAAAACGGAACAACGGATACCTGTTCGCCTCCTCGCGACGCACGTTTCCTGTTACTCGCCCGGCCATCCTCCGCCCGTGCCTGGCCAGCAGCCCGGATAGTGGCTGCGCCTCGCATTTGTTATGCTTCACCACTTGCTTCAGTTCGAAATGCCCATTTTCTGATCGCTCATATTCAGCGCCAGGTATCGTCGCCAGCCTCATGCCGGAACTGGCTGCGGGCTGAAGCGCGCATATAAAAAGCCTCTTTTAAAACCGAACGCCAGGATTCAAGGAAAACGCCCCACATGTCGAAGGACGATTTCAGCGCCCACACCCCCATGATGCAGCAATACCTCCGCATCAAGGCCGAGCACCCCAATCAGCTGGTGTTCTACCGCATGGGCGATTTCTACGAGCTGTTCTTCGGCGATGCCGAAAAGGCCGCTCGCCTGCTGGATATCACCCTCACCGCTCGCGGGCAGTCCAGTGGCAAGCCGATCCCCATGGCCGGGGTGCCTTACCACGCGGCCGAGGGTTATCTGGCGCGGCTGGTACGGTTGGGTGAATCGGTTGCGATCTGCGAGCAATTTGGTGATCCGACGGCCGGCAAGGGCCCGATGGAGCGGCGCGTGGCGCGCATTGTCACGCCGGGCACGGTCAGTGATGAGGCGCTGCTGGATGAGCGCCGTGACAATCTGCTGTGTGCGCTGGCGCAGCACGGCGATCACTTCGCTGCGGCAAGCCTGGATCTCGCTGCCGGACGCTTTACCGTCACGCAGCTTGACGGCCACGAAGCGCTGCTTGCCCTGCTGGAGCGCTGGCAGCCGGCGGAGCTGCTTTACAGTGAAGATGCTCTGCTGCCGGAGAGCGTGCGCCAGCGCACTGGCGCACGTTCGCGGCCAGTGTGGGAGTTTGATGCCGAGGTTGGCAAGCGCCAGCTGTGTCAGCAGTTCGGCACGCACGATCTCAGCGGTTTCGGCAGCCCTGGCGCGCTGGAAATCGCCGCAGCGGGTTGCCTGCTGCAATACGCTCGCGACACCCAGCGCACCAGCCTGCCGCATGTGCGCGGCTTGCGCCGTGAGGATCACAATGCCGGCATTCAGCTGGATGCCGCCACGCGCCGTAATCTGGAGCTGGTGCAAACGCTGGATGGCCGTGACACGCACACCCTCGCCTGGGTGCTCGACAGCACCACCACTGCCATGGGCGCGCGCCTGCTGCGCCGCTGGATCAATCAGCCGCTGCGTGATCGCACCACGCTGCTGCAACGGCAGGAGCGGGTTGCGCGGCTGCGCCAGGGCTGGTTGTTCGAGGAGTTGCGCCGCGTGCTGGAAGATGTCGGTGATATGGAGCGCATCCTCGGCAGAGTAGCGCTGCGTTCGGCCCGGCCGCGCGATCTCACTCGTTTGGCGCAAAGTCTGCACGCGCTGCCGCGTATTCACGGTTTGCTGGATGATGACAATCCGGTGCTGGCATCGCTGAAAAAATCGTTGACGTTGTTTCCCGAGGAAGCTGATCTGCTGCAACGGGCAGTGATAGAAAATCCGCCCATGCTGATTCGCGATGGCGGTGTCGTGGCACCAGGTTACAACGCCGAGCTGGATGAGCTGCGCGCTATCAGCCAGAACGCCGGCGACGTATTGGTGGCGATCGAGAAGCGCGAGCGCGAGCGCACTGGCCTGAGCACATTGCGCGTGAAATATAACCGCGTGCATGGCTATTACATCGAGCTGTCCCGGCGTGAGGCGGAGCAGGCGCCGGCAGATTATGTGCGCCGGCAAACGATGAAAAACGCCGAGCGCTTTATCACGCCCGAGCTTAAAACATTCGAAGACAAGGCGCTCTCTGCCAACAGCCGTGCGCTGGCGCTGGAGAAAACCCTTTACGACGAGTTGCTGGAGAAAATCGCCGAGCGGCTTGGTCTGTTACAGGAATCCGCTGCGCTGCTGGCCGAGGTGGATGTGTTGTGCTGCTTTGCGGAGCGCTGCGAAGTACTCGGCTATGTGCTGCCGGAACTGGTCGATGAACCGATACTGGAAATCGTCGATGGCCGCCACCCGGTGGTGGAGCAGGTGCTCGACGATGCGTTCGTGCCCAACAGCCTGCATCTGGATCGCCAGCGGCGAATGCTGATTATCACCGGCCCGAACATGGGCGGTAAATCCACCTATATGCGGCAGACTGCATTGATTGCGCTGATGGCGCACATTGGCTGCGGTGTGCCCGCCGCCGGCGCCAGGATCGGGCCGCTGGATCGCATCTTCACGCGCATCGGCTCGTCGGATGATCTGGCTGGCGGCCGCTCGACCTTTATGGTGGAAATGGCCGAGACGGCGAATATTCTCAACCATGCCACCAGCGAAAGCCTGGTGCTGATGGATGAGATCGGCCGAGGCACCAGCACTTTTGATGGCCTTGCACTGGCCTGGGCGGCAGCTCGCCACCTGGGCACCGAGTTGCAGCCCTTTACGCTGTTTGCCACGCATTATTTTGAGCTGACACAGCTGGCGGACGAGATGCCTGCCGTCTTCAATGCGCATCTTTCTGCCGCCGAGCACGAGGACAATATTGTTTTTCTGCACCGCGTGCAGGAAGGGCCGGCCAGCCGCAGTTACGGATTGCAGGTTGCCCAGCTGGCGGGTGTGCCGCCGATCGTGATCCGGCAGGCGAGAGAAAAGCTGACCGAGCTTGAGAATGGTGCGCCGGGCGACCCGGCCCGAGCGGCACCCGCTGCGGCTGCTTCGCCCCTTCAGCCGGACATGTTCGCCGCGCCCTCCCGCGTGGAACAGGAGCTGCGCCAGCTCGAGCCAGACAATCTGACGCCCAAGCAGGCACTTGAGGCGCTTTATCAGCTACGCCAGCTGCTTTGAAAACCGCCCGCTCCCTTGCCAGGGAGCAGAGCCGCCGGCTGCCAACAGCCGTTTGCCTGAACAAGGTGAACTGGCTAGACTAGCGCCGCCGAGCCAGCGACACCACGAGGACCGACTATGACGTTCGTAGTAGGCGAAAACTGTATCAATTGCAAACACACCGACTGCGTTGAAGTCTGTCCGGTGGATTGTTTCTATGAAGGCCCGAACTTTCTGGTCATCCATCCTGACGAGTGCATCGATTGTGCGCTGTGCGAGCCGGAGTGCCCGGTGAACGCCATCTTCTCCGAAGATGAGCTGCCGGACGATCAGCAGGAATTCCTCAAGATCAACGCCGAACTCGCCGAGCAGTGGCCGAACATCACCGAGTTGAAAGATGCCCTGCCGGATGCCGCCGAGTGGGATGGCAAGCCAGGCAAGCTGAAGCTGCTGGTTCGTTAAGCTTGCTGTGCCGGCCGGTTAGCCGAGATGCCCGGCGTGAGGCAGCGTCGTCGACGCGCCACCCGTGCGATGCACCCCCAAGCGCCCGATGTAACACGTCGGGCGTTTTTGTTTCAGGCAACCCCCGCACCACCGCCTTGGTCACAAGTGCAAGGCATTAGCTCCTCGCCCCGCCCTAGACGTAAAGTGCACGCATTGATTGCTCGCCCGGCCGTGGCCGCAACGTGCACGGCATTGCCCGCTCTTCCGGCGTTGAGTACACGGCACTGGCTGCTCTGTTACAGGCTATTGTGGATGGCTCGGGCAAGGCGCGGCGGCGTATCCGGGATAGGCAGCAGTAAACGCTTGAAAATCGCGCAAAGAAAAAGGGCGGCATCCTGCCGCCCTTTTTTTCGAGTAATCCTTACCCGTCTTGCGCTCACCTCGACTTCCGTGTCTACCAGTCCTTGGCAAATCCGTGTGCTCGGCATTCCCTGCGACACGCAACTACTATAACAGCCGAATTCGGTCTGTGGATGCGAAGAACAGCGCCTTCAACTAATACCTTCGGCTTACATGATATAAAAAAGCAATAAAATCAACCAGATACACTCAGGCAATCACAAAGATGCGCTTTTGAAGCACAACAAGTCGCAGGCTTTTCCTACAGCCTGTGTAAGCAATCTCTTACACGGCGAGCAAAAAACCAGCACGTGGCAACACGGGAGCCCAGCCAAGGGACTGATGGCAACTTGCCACCATCCGAGCAATCACGGGCGTAAAAGTTACAATCAGGCGCATTTACATAGCAGCTGCTTACATTTATACGTCTGATTTTTAACAGCATTTCCAACGGGGCCGCCCTACCATGACGTTATTGGCCAGGCCAGAACGATCCCCCCAAGGCGCTATACACACATAGCGCTCACAACCCCCCCTCTCCACCCTCTTTGGAGAGGGGTTTTTTTTGCCTGTGTGCGGTTTCCCAGGCATCACTACCCGCCCGGGCCCGGCATACCGGCAGGCTGCTACTCGCTCAAGGTGGTACGCAATGCCTGGCTGGCCTGCTCCACGGCCGCTGAAATCTCCACCAACTGTTGTGCGATCACATCCGGCGACCAGGCATCCGCTTTTTGCTCCAGCACGGCACAATGAGCCGAGACGGCATAGGCGCCCAGATTACTGCTGCTGCCCTTGAGCGTATGCGCAGCCTCGCGCAATGCTTTTCGATTGCCCTGCGCATGGCTCTGCCGCAGCTCCTCCAGCCGCTGTGCTGCATCGCGCAGCCAGGCCTCTACCAGCGTCGGGTATTCCGTGCCCATGATATCGCGCAGTTCCGCTACTACGGTTTCATCCAGCACTGACTGCTGCTCCATCTTCTACTCCCGGGCACTGCGCCCTGCCGCGTTGATACATGCCGGCCCGGCCGCAGCGATGAGCGGCGACAAGCTCGCTTCACAAGGGTGGCAGCCGGCCTGATACATACTACAATAGCGCGTCGCGCAACGGCCTGATGTTACGCAATCGCCATCGTGGATGGTGCGCGCTTTTCTTAACGCCCCGGTAGCTCAGCTGGATAGAGCAAGTGCCTCCTAAGCGCTAGGTCGGACGTTCGAATCGTCTCCGGGGCACCAATTGATCCAGCAGGCCATTTTCGCGCTTGCATGGCTGCGCGAAACCCCACTGCCTGAAACCCGCCCGACATCCATCGCGATGCAACGGCTTTATCGTGCACTATCTACTATCTGCCGGCTGCCATCGACTGCCCTTCCCATAAGCATTGCTTGAAGGGCCACACCCGGGAATATCTATTCCAACCGCATTGCCACCATGGTGCTGTTCGAACAGCACATTTCCTGCGGCCGGATACTGCGATCATGCCTGACGGATAAAGCTCTGATCGGTGGCAAGGCGGCCACCGGCACGGTAACGAGCCCACGAAAAGCCGTGTGCAAAATACCGCGGCGAACACAAGACAGAAAGGAGCCTGATGCGAGCACGTGGATAACACATGGAGAATACAAGGGGAGCACAGTGAAAAGGAAAATAGCGAGTACGGTAGAAAACACGGTAGGAAGCACGGAGAAAAATGCAGTTAAAAGCTCAGCGATGAGCACGGTAACCCACGGCGTGCTGCAAGTGAAAATACCTGGCAGAAGGCACCTTCGAGAGCACGCACAAGGCGATCAACGCGATGTGTATACGACGCGATAGCCCGGGCACGAACTGCCCGTGCTCCGGCAAATCGCCCCGGCCGCTGGCGCGATATCGGCACCGTGTCGCTGTCGTCAGTAAGTCTGCCCGACTGTCCACAAGGCTACTGCAAGGCTGCCCAACGCCACCGCCAGTAGCTGGCTCTGCTGTCGGCGGGCGTTGAGCCAGGCCGCAGGCCAGCGGCTGCGATGGGAAGGTAGGCGCTCCAGCAATGCTGATAACACCAGCGCCAGCAACAACAGCAGCACCGTGAAGGCCAGCGGCAACGACCAGGCCAGCAGCGTCAGCAAAAGCGGCACCGCCATCGCCACGCCAAATCCTCCCACCGGCTGGGATGCCTGCTCCTCATGAAAAAGCCCGGCGCAATACAGGCCGGCTATGTGCCACAAATACGCGGTCGCCAGCATGCAGGCCCAGGCTGCGATGGCGGCACGGTTGCTATCTACCGGCACCCACACGGCCATGCCTGCCAGCACCGCCAACAGCACCAGCGCGTAATGCATTCGCATCATCTTCACTGCTCGGGCCGGCATCCGGCTTCCTGTTCCTGTTTCAAGGCGCATTACATTCTCCTTTCAGTGCCATGCGAGCAGCTCACAAGTAAGGCTCAAGCAGGAAGGCGACGGCGTTGCGCAAACGCTTCAGGTAAGGCTGCTGTTGCAGCTCTGCCAGGCTGACGCGCCGTGCCGCCTGGCGATGCTGTTCCATCACCCGGTTGAGCCGGTCAGCAAGCGCCGGGTCATAGCATTCCACATCAAATTCGAAATTCAGGCGCAGGCTGCGTGCGTCCCAGTTGCCGGAGCCGAGCATCGCCCAGGTGCCGTCCACGGTCATCAGCTTGCTGTGATCGAACGGGGGCGCAGAAAAGTACAGCGCACAGCCATCGTTCACCAGCCACGGCAACAGATGCAGCGCTGCCCAGTGCACCATGCGGATATTGGTGCGACCCGGCAGCATCAGCTCCACGCGCACGCCGCGCAGGCAGGCCAGTTGCAGCGCTGTCAGCAACGTCTGATCCGGCACAAAGTACGGTGTCATGATGCGGATTTCATGTTGGGCGCTGCCGATGGCGGCCAGCAACATCATGCGTCGCTTGCCGATGTCGGCATCCGGCCCGGCGCTGATGCCGCGAGCCAGTACCGGGCCGCACACCAGCGGGCCGATGTATTCCACCGGCAGCGTTTCGCGGGCAGAGAACTGCCAGTCGGCGGCAAAACTGCGCATCAGATGCCCCACTACCGGGCCTTCCACGCGCATATGCAGATCACGGGTGGTAGGCGGATCACTGATGTAGCCGGCGCGCAGGTTCATGCCTCCGGTGAAGCCGATGGCGCGGTCAATCACCAGCACCTTGCGGTGATTACGCAGGTTCATGTATGGCATGCGCCAGGGCGCAATGGAGTGCAGAAAACGTGTCGCCGGAACACCTCGCCGCCGCAGCCGGCGCATCACGGTGGGGAAGGAATACAGCGATCCCATGCCGTCGATCAGCACACGCACTTGTACGCCTCGCTGCACCGCTCTCGCCAGCGCATCTATCACCGGCCGGCCGGCCGCATCGTTGCCAAAGATGTAGGTGGCGAGATAAACCGATTCGCTGGCGGCATCAATGGCGCTGATCATTGCTGCCAGAGCGTCCGGGGCTTCCAGGGGCGTTACGTTATTGCCGGGCAGCAAAGGCAGGCCGGTGAGGCGCCCGGCCAGCTCGGCCATGGAGTGCAGGTGCTGATCGGCGGGCCGTGGCTGCACTACCGGGTAGGGATCGGCATCCTGCGCCAGCCCTTCGGCAACCAGTTGCTGCGCACGGCGATGAATACGGTTGACCCCAATCAGCAGATACAGAAAAGAGCCAACAAAAGGCACCAGCCAGATCAGCCCTGTCCAGGCTGCCGCAGCGCGGGCATCGCGCTTGTTCATGACGGCGTGGGACATCATGACGATGGCCAGCACCAGGCCGGTGAACGCAACGATGCCCGGCCAGTACCCGAACACGCGATCAAGCAGCGGTGCCCACTGTTGGTGCCAATGTTCGATACGCTCCACCTGAACCGTTCTCCTTCCCCTGGGTGCTGCCGCGCCGGCCGCCGCCTGATGATACGTGTTCCGCCGCCTGCACGGCACCCCGTGGGCCAGCGATGCTAAAAACGATGACAAGGTCGCCGAAACCGATTAAAAATGGTCAGGCGGTACCGTCGGGGTGCTGCGGCCTGCCCCGGCCAGTCGGGGAACAGATGCGAAATACGAGCTAATACTGCCATGGGACGCCGTCAATTCGACGACTACGATCAGGATGAATGGGAAGAAAATCACTCCCGCGCGGAACGCCAACGGCAACGCAAGGAAGAGCAACGCCGCCGGCACAACGATGATTCGTCCAGTCTTTCCCCCGCCACGGACAAGCGATCACGCCGGGCACTCGACGACTGATCGCTGATTACGGCACAGCCCTCGGGCCTGTGCCGTAAGCACACGGGGAACCCACCGCTACCGCCGTTCGTGCGCGTAGGGAAGCCGCTTATTTCCGTTTCCGCCCGCCAGCCAGCAGAGAGCTGTTTTCCCGCTTTCAAGCCGGTAATATGGCATTCAGCCACTCTCAAGCCGGAAGCTGACGATGAACAAGCATGATCGGGATCTGTTCCGTGATCAGATGAGCGATGTACAGCCCCTCGGGCCGTCCGATCGCGTCACCGATGCGCCCCCGGCGCGGCCGTCCCTGGCGCAGCTTGCACACCGTCAGGCAGCGACACGATTCAGCCGCCACGACCCGAATCCGCTGACACTGCCGGAGCGCGTGCCCGAGATCGGCCCGCTGGATATTGTCGGCGAGCGCAAGAACGGCGTGCAGGAAGGGGTGTATCGCAAATTGCGCCTGGGCAAATATGAAGTCCAGGATATGCTTGATCTGCACCGCATCACGCTGGTGGATGCCCGGGCGATGCTGTATGACTTTCTGCAACGCGGCCATCGTCACGGCTTGCGCACCGTTATCGTGACTCACGGCAAGGGGCGGCACAGCCCCACGCCGGGGCGACTGAAGAGTTTCGTCATGCACTGGTTGCATGAATGCGATCTGGTGATGGCTTATCACACAGCACAGCCCGCGCATGGTGGCACGGGTGCGACCTACGTGTTGCTGCGCAAATCTGCTGAGGCAAGCCGCCGCACCCGCGAGCAATTCACGGGTTAACGGCGCAGGCGGTTGATGCCGTTGATCGCCGCCACCCGATAGGCTTCCGCCATGGTCGGATAGTTGAACGTAGTATTGATGAAATAGGCAATGGTGTTGTTCGGTGCCGGCTGTGACATGATCGCCTGCCCGACATGTACTATCTCGGTGGCCTGATAGCCGAAGCAGTGAATACCCAGCAGCTCCAGCGTGTCGCGATGGAAAAGCAGCTTGAGCATCCCGGCACGCTCACCGGTAATCTGCGCCCGCGCCAGATTCTTGAAAAACGCCTGGCCCACCTCATAGGGAATTTTTGCTTCCGTGAGCTGCTGCTCGGTAGGGCCGAGAGAGCTGATCCCCGGAATGGTATAAATGCCCGTCGGCACGTTCGATACGGCGCGTTCCGGGTCGCCACACATCATGCTCACGCAAAAACGACCCTGATCATAGGAGGCGCTGGCCAACGAGGGCCAGCCAATCAGATCGCCCACCGCATAGATGCCCGGTACGCTGGTCTGATAGCGCTCGTCGACTTGCAGCTGGCCACGGCTGTTGGGCTCCAGGCCGACCGTTTCCAGCCCCAGTTGCTGCGAATTGCCGCTGCGGCCGTTCGACCACAACAGCGCGTCCGCACGCAGCCGCTTGCCGGAAGCAAGCACCAGCGTGACACCATCGTCGTCGGGCAGCACCTCCTCGTATTCTTCGCCGTGGCGAATGGTCGCCCCTTGCTCGCGCAGATGGTAACTCAGCGCATCACTGATCTCGGTATCCAGAAAATCCAGCAGGTGTTCACGGTTGTTGACCAGATCCACGCGCATGCCCAGCCCGGTCAGGATGCTGGCATATTCACAGCCGATCACGCCCGCACCATAAATGATGATATTGCGCGGGGTGTGCGTCATCGTGAGGATGGTGTCGCTGTCGTAAACTCTCGGATGGCTGAAATCGACGTCGTCGGGATGGTAAGGGCGAGAGCCTGTGGCCAGCAGGATATTGCGCGTTTCCAGCAGCCATTCGCGCTCATGCTCATCAGTCACGAGCACGCGGCCTTCGCCGCTGATACGGCCCCGGCCATTGAATACCTGTATGCGGTTGCGGAAGTAGAAGCCGGAGCGCACCTGCACTTGCGCACCGATGACCTCGTTCACTCGCGACAACAGCTGCGGCCAGCCGATCTCCGGCAAATCGCGCACGCCCTGCAACAACGGGTTGCGGCGATGACGCACCAGTTGCCGCACCTGATGCCGAAACGCCTTGGAAGGTATCGTGCCCAGATGCGTGCAGCTGCCACCCACCTGCGGTTGATCCTCGACCATCGCGACCCGCATGCCACCCTTGGCGGCACGCATCGCGGCCGCTTCCCCCGCTGGGCCACTGCCAATCACTACAAGGTCCCAACCGGAAGAGGTATTCATAACTGCTCCTTACCCGATGAAGCGCTTGTTGCGCCGCCGCATGCGCATCATCTCGCACCGTGAATGTATCGCCAAGAGCTTAATGGGGGCGGCTGGCGATTTTTCCAGCGCGTGCGCCCTGATCGCCACATTACCGGACACCATACCGCCCGCTGTAGGCAGTGTGCAGGAGCAATGTGTCGAACACGGGAATCAATACGAGAGCGAGGGTGCGCCGGGCAGCGAGCTGCTGCCCGGCCGGAAGCTAGCGCCGGCGACGCCCAAGCAGCAGTAGCGCGCCGAACAGCCACCAAGGCGCTGCGGCACCACCAGCGCTGGAAAGCGGGCCACCGCCGTTGCTCTGCTGCGGGAAAGTGATCTGCACGGGAATATCTGTTGTGTCACCGCAATCATCTTCCGCGCGCACAATAAACCGATCGGTAAAATGCTTGGTGTTATCCGCGTGCACATAGGTGACCGTCAGTGCAGCCTGATCGAAGATCACCCCCACGCCCTCCACTTGGCGCGTGTAAGGATCACGTGCCGCGAAATTCGGGCGGCCACTGCTTGGCAGCGTCAGGGATACGACCTCGCCGTCGGCGTCCATCAGACCCAGCGCACGCAGATCAATGGTGACTTGGCTACCGGGTTCGATACGACGTGTGACAGGTTCGGCCGGTGCTCGTGGCGGCACGTTGCGTATCGTCACCTTGACCAGGCCGGTCACCGCTGTGCGCGTGCCCTCCCACTGGATTTCGTCATCGGCATCCAGACTGAAATCCTCTGCCTCGATGCTGTAGCGGAAGTGATCCTCCAACGGCAAGGCATCGCATTGCACCTGGCTAGGCTGCCCCGATACCGTATCGAGCCGGTAAACGATCACGCAATCGTCATCCAGATGCTGCGGATCAGGGCCTCGATTCGCCGAACCGTCAGTATTGAGCCCGACGCCACAGAACAGCGTCGGATCATCAATATCGGTTACCGAATACTCGAATTCCACCCCCTCGCGAGAGACCCCGGCAATATCGTCGTAACCCTGAATCATCTCGTCTTCAGGATGGCGTTTGCGCAGCCGCACGAACGCCTCCCCCAAGGTATCCGGCAGATCGGCGTCGTTCTCCACCCGGCTCAGGCTCAGCGTGCCCGGCCGAAAACGGTAGCCATCGCCCGCCACATCGTTATACAACACATCCAGCAACACTGTGCGGGTACGACGATTCTCGTTCGCCGCCACATCTTCGACAGCGGTCGTCAGCTGCAACTCATAGGCACCGCGATCGCACTGTTCGCCGGAGGTGCGGGGCTCGCCACGCAGATCCGTTTCGCGGCAAGCATCGGTATTGCCCGTGCCATTTACTTGCGCAGCCGGATTACCGGCATCAAGGATATCGCTGAAATGCGGGTCGGTGAGCGGCACGTGCGGCAGGAAATAATCTTCGCCGGCAGCCGCCATCAACAACACACCGCCATTGAGCGCGGCACGAATATCCGCCAGCGGCACGCCGGTGCTATTGCCCTCGTCATTGTTGGCGCCCGTCGCCTCACAGGTCACATCAGCGCTCGCAAACAGATTGAATTTGCTGCGATCAAACCGGCGATCACCACTGCTGCACCCTGTCGTCGCACCGGCGTAGATGGAATTGGCCATCGTCCGGCTGCCGGATTGCTGCGGCAACTCCGCACCGAGATCAATCTGGCCGCTGGCACCGGGATTATCCAGAAATGTGCTGTTGATGATCGACACGCTGGTGGCGACATCGGCCAGATCCAGTGCCGCACCACCAGTCGCCGCCGTGTTGTCGATAAAGGTGCTGTTGATCACCCACAGCGTGCCTGATCTGAGGTTGGCGTCAATGGCGCCACCCCGACTCCCGGCGCTGTTGCCTGCAAAGGTACTGCCAAGCACTTCGATATCCCGGCGCTGGGTCTGGGCAAAGGTGCCGATAGCGCCGCCATCTGCGGTGGCTACATTGTCGCGGAAGAAGACATTGCGAAACCGTGCGGTGCTGCTCTCGTCGCGGTTGAACGCCAGAAACACCGCGCCGCCATTGGCAGCCTGATGCTGCTCCAGCACCACGTTCTCCAGCGTCAGGTTTGCCCGCGCCAAAATGGCTCCGCCGTTGTCGGCGCCGGCATTGCCGAGCCGCAGTGTGAGATTGCGCAGCACCAGGTTGCTGTCGGTGCTCAGCAGTCGCCAGGCGCCGGTGCCTTCGATGATGGTCTTGTCCACGCCCTCGCCTTCGATCGCAAGGCCGTTGGCCGCGCCGATCTCAAGCGGCGCCACCAGGGTTATGGTGCCTTCGGGCAGCTTGATCAGATCCTGCCCGGTCTGCCCGTTGATGCAGCCACTGAGGTTTGGCTGTTTGTCGATCCCGCTGTGAATCGCCTCGCGCAGGGTGCATTGCCCGGCCTGATTCAACGGCGGCATGTGATCCTCCGTGGTCGAGACGGTGATTTCCGCTGCCCCTGCCATGCCGGCAGCTGACAACAGCGCCACGCCTGACAACAGGCGCCAGCGCGGCAGCCGTCGCCACAGCCCGGCAGCCACCAGTGTGCCGAGCAAGAAGCCGCTGATACCGCCGAAATCGCTGATGTCGCGGCTGCCGGTCATACCGGATCCGGGGCGGGCAATCACCGCTACCCGAGCGCCCACATCCGCATCACCAAACGTCGCCCCGACAAAGGCATCCTTGTGCACCAGATATTCAAAATAATCGATGCCATCAAAGCGGGCTGCAAAGCGGTAGAGCAGCTTGGGGTAGCCATCCGCATCAATCACCTCCTCGATGGTGATGCCGTTGCGGGTCGAGGGGATGACCACTTGCAGGCAGGGGCCGTTCGTGACGCGCCGGCAATCAATCCCCGAGTCGCCCAGATCATTGGCCACCACATCAAGCTCCAGATCAACACCGCTCACCGCCTCGAAGCTGTCCACCTGCCCTTCGGAGCGCTGGAATTCAAAAGCACCGATGTCGCAGCGATCCGCCCGGTTGTGGCCGCGCTGGTCATTGCCCTCACACACGTATTGCGTGGCAGTAATCGGGCTGCCGGTATCGAACAGGCTGGGCACGCCCGCGTTCTCCGGTATTGCAAACTCGGGCAAATAGCCTGGCAGGGCATCCGGCTCGTCAAGGATGATCGGCTCGCACGGCGAGCCGGCGACGCAGGGGCCGTCGCTATTGCGCAACACTGAAATGTCCGCTGCGTTGGAGAGGTTCACCCCGTTCTGGATATTGCGAAAAGCGGTGTACTCCGGTGGCGACGGCGGGCAGCTCGCGCCGGTCACTGTGTGCCGCAACAGCAGATCGTCAAAGCCGTCGCCTGCGCAGTCCGCCGCCGCATTGCCGACGACGGCACTGTTAGCCAGCAGGTCTTTATCGCTGGCCGCCGCCAGATACACCGCCGCCGTGCCTGCCGGGCCACTATTGTCGGCAATCGTCAGGTTGTTCAGATCCAGGCTCAGCGATGTCTCCAGCTCTTCCACATGCAGCGCTATCCCGCCTGCGCCTGCCGTATTGCCGCGCAAGGTACCGTTGAACAGGCCGATATTTGCGTGCTTGCCCTGCACCAGCGCGGCGCCGCCTTCGGCGCCACTGCTGTTTGCCGCCATGTAGAAGTGGCTCAGCCCGAAGGTGCCGGCAAAATCATCCGCCGTCGCCACGGCACCACCCTGGAGCACCGCCGCGTTACCGATGATCTGAAGATTGCCGCCACTGAAGGAGCCGGATTTAGCCAGATAAACTGCGCCACCAGACGCCGCCTGGCCGTTCTGCAATATCCCGTATTGCATCACCAGCGTGCCTTCGTTGTAGACCAGCCCGCCGTAAGGCTCGGCCAGGTTGCGCACGTCGCCATCGCGGAGGTCGATGCGCGTCAGCGCCAGATGCGCGCTCTCGTGAATGCGGAACACCCGCTGTTCATGGCCGGCTTCGATGATGGCATTGGCTGGCTCGTCATCGTCTTCCTGTGCCGGATCAAGCTGCAAGTACACGCGCGGATTGACCTTGCGCTCATCGATCACCGGCTGGCCATTCTCCAGTACCGGCTCGCCGTCTTCGTCAAGGCGCGGAATCTGCAATGTGACACCGCCCAGCGACAGTTCCTCGGCGAGCACATACACCGCACCCGGTGTCAGCCGCACGGTGTCATTGCCGGTCCCGGCCGGGCAGGCGTTACGCTCTTCCTGGTAATTGATCGCATGAAACGCATCACGCAGAGAACACTCGCCCGACAGCGACGCATCCTGCGTGGTGGTGATGGTGAAAAGAGCTGCTTCTACCCCGGAACCCAAGCACAGCAGCAACCCCATGGTCAGGGGTCGCAACCCGCGATACATCATATTGTTCTCCAGCGGGCGTACCCGCTTAACATTATTTTTATACTGGTGCCGCCGCCTTCAGCCGCCCACACCGGCCCGGTGTGTTGCAGGCTGCAAAGCGCTTTCCTGATATCTTTCGCCCTTGCCGGCGCACGCCTGGCATGCAACATCCAGGCAGAAACACTCGGTCAGGCTGTTCTTGTCTCGGCGCTCGGTCATGGCATGCTGTTGCCTGCCTGATCCGGGCTGTTGCATCTGATCTGATCCTGTTTGACCTACCGGAATGTTAGCCAGCCGGCAATCGCGTCACTGTTGTAAATTTGTTACCCGGGTTTTACCAGCCCAGCGCTTCCTTGACCAGTGGAATGGTCAAGCGGCGCTGCCGGGCCAGCGCATGTTCATCGAGCCGATCCAGCAATGCCAGCAGCGCCGCGGGTGTGCGTGCACCCCGGTGCACGATGAATGCAGCCACCTCACCGCTCAACGCCAGCCCCCGCCGGGCCGCACGGCCCTGGAGCAGCTCCGTCAGATGCTCGTCCGCCAGCGGTTGCAGGCGAAACACCGGCCCCGCCGCCAGGCGGCTGGCCAGATCCGGCAGTACTATCCCGAGCGCTGCCGGAGCCGCATTCGCCGCGAACAGCAGCGCGGCACCCCGATCACGGCAGCGGTTATAAAGATGAAACAATGCTTCTTCCCACTCGTGCTGGCCGGCAAATTGCTCCAGATCATCCAGTGCCAGCAGGTCAAAATGATCGAAATCTTCCAGCAGCGCCGGCGGCAGGGAAACCAGCTCGCGGGCCGGCAGCAGGCAGGCGCGCCGGCCATCGGCCTCGGCTTGCCGCACCGCGCCGGCGAGCAGATGCGTCCGCCCGACGCCAGGAGCGCCATAGCAGTACAGCTGGCCGCCTTCGCCACGCAGCAGCGGCGCAAGCGTCGTCAGCACTGCACCGTTGGGGCCGGCCACGAACGTCTCAAGGCTCAGGCCATCACGCAAACGCAATGCCAGGGGAAGTTGCGCAGTCATCGGCTCACTCTCGCACTCTCTCCCACCCCTCTCCCGCTATACACGGCCGGCCAGTGCTAGCGCTGGCGCCAGCACAGGCGTAGTGCTGGCCCTTCGTCCGTGAGCAGCACACCGGGCTCGCTGGCAACCCTGGCGGCCGCGATTGGTGCATCGCAACGACCCAGCCGGGCGTGCAGCAGCAACAGCCGCTCCAGCTGGCCCGCGCTGCCGGCAAAATCCAGCCGTAACTCGGCGGTGTCGCCAGCCAGCCGCGCCAGCGCCACATCACGCACGCCCGCCTGGCTGGCAACAAACTCGTATAACGCCTGCCAATCCGTGAGGCGGGTAATGCCTGCCACTTGTATTCGCGCCAGCCGGACATCACTGCCCTGCACGGCGTACTGGGCCGCCATGTGATCAGCCAGCGTATCCGCCAGCGCTGCCGCCAGCTCGGTTTCCGAGGCGGCGCTCAACTGGCCTTCGCGCAATACCGCCGCCCCTTGCAGTACACGCCAGCGCAAGCTCGGCTGCCCGGTGGTGTAATACACCACCGTGACCGCAAAGGGGCTGTCGTAACGGCGGGATGCGGCCTGCAAGGATTGATCGAACTGCCCGCGAATATCCGCTGCGCTGATCTGGGCGCGGTCCTGGTCATCCATCAGCGGCAATTGCAGCGGCAGCCCGCGAGCGGCGGCCCGTTGCTGTAATGCGGTAATGAAACCGGCGTCGGTATCGCGCCCGTAAATATCACCCCGATCAGGCGCTGCCCACAGCAGCAGGGCCGGTCGGCCCGCACCCCAGACCGGCGCGCCACTGCGCTCCAGCTGGTTGCTGATGGCGCGCACATCAAAGCGCGCCTGTAAACGAAGCTCCTCGCCCTCGCCGCTGTAGCCGTACTGAGCCAGCCAGGTCTCCGGCTCGGCAAGAATCGCCTCTACTCCCGGCAGCTCGTGCGGCGAGGTGCTGCCGGTGAGCCGCACCATGATCTGCTCCAGCGCGATGCGCAGCGCATCCACGCGCGCCTCGGCACTGCGATCCTCCACCGGGAGGCTGACATCATCCAGTGTGCTGGCCTGCGCAAACGGCGCCATAGAGGCAAGCAGGATCATCACCAGAGCACGACGAAACAGGCGGGGCAGAAGCCAAAGCGGCTGCATGGGTGTGGGCATCAGATAATCCGGGCCGGTTATGAACCTGCGCATTATCCATATTTCTGCAAGGCGGCGCGAACCTGCTCTGCCATCCCGGCGATGACACCAGCGTGCGCAAGCCCTAGAATGTGCGCCCTCGCCCCGCCTGCCTGGAGCCTTACCATGACGGACAACAAGCGCCCCCTGAGTTACCGGGACGCCGGCGTTGATATTGATGCCGGCAATGCCCTGGTGAAACGTATCGGCCCGATCGCCCGACGTACCCGCCGCCCCGAGGTGCTCGGAGGCCTGGGTGGCTTCGGGGCTATTTGCGCCCTGCCGAGCGGTTACCGCGAGCCGGTGCTGGTGGCTGGCACCGATGGTGTCGGCACCAAACTCCGCCTGGCCATGGAGCACGGCCGCCACCGCGGCGTCGGGATAGATCTGGTAGCCATGTGCGTCAACGATCTCATCGTCGGCGGTGCCGAGCCGCTGATGTTTCTGGATTACTACGCCACCGGCAAGCTGGATGTGGACACTGCCACCGAGGTGATCGAAGGCATAGCCGATGGCTGCGAGATGGCCGGCTGTGCACTGGTAGGGGGCGAAACCGCCGAAATGCCGGGCATGTACGAAGGGGAGGATTATGACCTTGCCGGTTTTTGTGTGGGCGTGGTCGAGCGTGATGAAATCCTCGACGGCAGCCGTGTGGCTGCGGGCGATCAGCTTATCGGCGTGGCCGCCTCGGGGCCGCACTCCAACGGTTACTCGCTGATCCGCCGCATTCTTGCTCAGGCAGACTGGAATGAGGACACACAAGTAGGCGAGCAGCGGCTGATCGATGCACTGCTGGAGCCGACCCGTATTTATGTGAAGCCCGTGCTGCAACTGATCCGCGAAAGCACCGTGCATGCGCTGGCACACATTACCGGCGGTGGCCTGCCGGAAAACCTGCCTCGCGTCTTGCCGGCCGGCCTGCGTGCTCGCATCAACAGCGCCAGCTGGGCCTGGCCGCCGGTCTTCAGCTGGCTACAGGAACAGGGCCAGGTGGAAACCGCCGAAATGTACCGCACCTTCAACTGCGGCGTCGGCGTCGTGCTGGTGGTACCGCCTGCTGCGCTGGATCAGGCGCTGGCCTTGCTGGAAGCGGCCGGCGAGCGTGCCTGGCTGCTCGGCGAGGTCGAGGCCCATGACGGCGAGCCGGATGTTGTTTTCGAATGATTGCGCCACCCAGCGGCCAGCCACGGTTGCATCGGCTGGCCATCCTCATCAGCGGTAGCGGGACTAATCTGCAAGCGATCATTGCGGCGCGTGACGCCGGTGTCTTGCCGGTGGAGATTGCCCTGGTAGCCAGCAACCGCCCCACGGCGGGCGGCCTGCAACGCGCTGCCGCAGCCGGGATTGCCACCGCAGTGGTGGATCATCGCGAGTTCGCTACCCGCGAGGATTTCGATCAGGCGCTGATACAACAGATTGACCGTCACCAGCCCGACACCGTCGTGCTGGCGGGCTTCATGCGCATCCTGACGGCTCCGTTTGTGCGCCACTATGCCGGCCGTTTGCTGAATATCCATCCCTCGTTGCTGCCCCGCTATCCGGGCCTGGATACCCACCGCCGTGCTCTGGAAGCAGGCGACAGCGAGCACGGCTGCTCGATTCATTTTGTCACCGATGAGCTGGACGGCGGCCCGTTGATCGCCCGCGCACGGGTGCCGGTCAGCGCGAACGATACCGCCCTCAGCCTGTCTGAACGGGTACAACAGGCAGAACACTGGCTATATCCGCGGGTGCTGGGCTGGCGTGCCAGCGGGCGCCTGCGACTCGACCGAGAAGGGGTATCTCTGGATGGGCAGATTGTTCCTGCGACCGGTATTTGCGTTGCTGCTGGTGACGACGATGGCCTCCCCGAGCTGGGGTGATCGCCAGGTGATCGCACCGTTCTCCCATACCTATAATTTCTCCGGCGCCGGCGTGCCGTTCTCGATCAAGGCGGAGCGCACCTTGCGCGCCCTGCCCGGCACCGATGTGTGGGAAATGCAGATACGCGCCCGCAACCTGCTCGGCGAGATTCGCGAGACCACCCGGTTCCGCTGGGACAGCTGCCTGCCGATCAGCGAATACTATGGCTATTACCGCCGTGGCCTCGGCCGTGTGCGCGAAGCGGCGCTGACACTGGATCAGGCGGCCGGTCAGGCGGTGCTGCATCGTGACGGCGCCCTCTACCGCGAATTTGCCATCACCGACAACACCACCGACATTCTTTCCCAGACGCTGGCTCTCCAGTGCCTGCTGGAAAATGGCCGGCTCGATGATGAGCCCATGACCTTTGATGTGGCCAGCGAACGCCGCCTTGAGCCGATGACCTATGTGGTCACCGGCCGCGAATCACTGCGTACTCCCGCAGGCCGTTTCCAGACCATCCGCCTGGAGCGCCTGCGCGACGATGACAGCGGCCGCCGCACCCTGTTATGGTTTGCGCCGGAATTGGGGCACACTCTGGTAAAGATGATTCAGGATGACGACGGCGACGCCTACGAACTGGTACTGCGCAGCCGTTGATCTTTCACCTTCCTTTCCGGGACACAGGCATGGCTGATCTCAATTGTGTGCGTCTGTTTGCCGCCGCTCTGGCGCTGCTGTGGGCCATACCGGCTGCGGCCGAAACCGCAGCGGCCCAGGAGCAGCACCCGCTGCAGCCGTTCAGCGTCGAATACCGTATCAACGTCAGCCGCATTCCCACCCCTGTGAAGGCCGACATGCGCCTGGAAGCAGGCGAGGATGACACCTACCGCCTGAGCCTGGATATCGATTCGCGCCTGATGCGCAATAGCGAGCTGAGCATTTTCCGGTGGCGAGATTGCGAACCACGCACACTGCACTATCTGCACAGCTTCAAGGGGTTTCGGCGGGAACGGGATTACCAGATGGATTTCTTCTGGGCACCGCCGCCACGCGTGGACGTGGTCACGCATTCCGATGACGAAGAACCCGACACTCGCAGCTACCCGATCACGGAAGAGACACTGGACGAGTTGACGATGCTGCTGACCGCACGCTGCCGCCTCAACGACGAGCAGACCGATTACCAGCTCACCACCGCCTACGGCAAGCGCCATCGCACCCATTTCATTCAGGTGCAGGGGCGGGAAACGCTCAATACCCCGCTGGGCAAGCTGGAAACGATCCGTATCGAAAAGCGCCGCGATCAGGACAGCCGCCGCCGCACCGTTTTCTGGCTGGCACCGGAACTGGATTATCTGCTGGTGCGCGCCCGGCATATCGAATCGCCGGGGCTGTTCGGTGAGCTGCGCATGATTGATTACGAAGGGCCGTTCGATTACCTGAAACAGTAATCAGCAGAGCAGCCGGGCCTGCGTCCCGGCTGTCTTGTTTTCAGGCTCGCGGCAAGGTAACGCCGCGCTGGCCCATATACTTGCCGCCGCGATCCCGATACGAGGTTTCACACACCTCGTCCGATTCCAGGAACAGCATTTGCGCCACGCCTTCATTGGCATAAATCTTCGCCGGCAAGGTGGTGGTGTTGGAAAACTCCAGCGTCACATGCCCTTCCCACTCCGGCTCCAGCGGTGTCACGTTGACGATGATGCCGCAGCGCGCATAGGTGGATTTGCCCAGACAGATGGTGAGCACACTGCGCGGAATGCGGAAATATTCCACCGTGCGCGCCAGCGCAAAGGAGTTCGGCGGAATGATGCAGTAGTCGCCACGGATGTCGACAAAACTGCGCTCGTCGAAATTCTTCGGATCGACGGTCGCCGAATGAATATTGGTGAATACCTTGAACTCATCGGCACAGCGCACATCGTAGCCGTAGCTCGAGGTGCCATAGGAGATGATCCTGTCACCGTTCTCGCCCTGACGCACCAGCTCCGGTGCGAAAGGTTCGATCATGCCTTGCTCGGCCATGCGGCGGATCCAGCGATCGGATTTAATACTCATGCCTTTCCCCTGTGCTATCGGCCCGGCGGGCCCGGCGAACCGCCGCATCATAGACGCTGGCGGCGGCTAAATCATCCTGCGGCAGCTCATTGTGGCGGCGGCGTGTGCGTCATTACCATGCGTGCGAACGCCTGCTGGCCCTGGGGGCGTAGTGACAAACGCCCGGCCAGGCGCCGGGCAGCGGCCATGTATAACGCCGCCTCGGCGCTGTCCGGGCGCGCCAGCACAAGCGGCGTGCCGCTGTCCGCCTGCTCGCGGATACCACTGGCCAGCGGCAGGCTGCCCAGCATCGGCACCTGATACTGCTCGGCCAGCCGCGCACCGCCGCCACTGCCGAACACCGGATCAGCGTGCCCGCACTGGCTGCACACATGCACGGCCATATTCTCGATCAGGCCCAGCACATGAATACCGACCTTGCCAAACATCTCGATGCCCTTGCGCGCATCGCGCAACGCCACCTCCTGCGGTGTGGTGACCACAATCGCACCCGCCACCGGCACGCGCTGCGCCAGCGTCAGCTGAATGTCGCCGGTGCCCGGCGGCATATCCACCACCAGATAGTCCAGCTCACTCCACTTGGTCTGTGTGGCCAGCTGCTGCAACGCGCCACTGGCCTTCGGCCCGCGCCAGACCACCGGCGTCTTTGCGTCCACCAGAAAACCGATCGACATCACTTCGATGCCGTGCGCCTTCGGCGGTAAAAAGAATTTTTCCTGCTCCACACCCGGGCGCGTACCATCCGGCAGGCCGAGCATCAACGGCAGGCTCGGGCCGAACACGTCCGCATCCAGCATGCCCACCTTGGCGCCTTCCGCAGCCAGCGCCAGCGCCAGATTGACGGCGGTGGTGGATTTCCCTACCCCGCCCTTGCCGGAGCTGACCGCGATAACATTTTTCACTCCGGCCAGCGGCGCCATCTGCTGCTGGGTACGATGCGGCAGCACTCGCCATGCCAGATTCAGCTCCAGCCGCCGGCCGTCAAGCAGCGGCTCCAGCGCCTGCGTCACCTGACGGCGATACAACGGCAGCTGAGTCTCGCACGGATAACCGAAACTCAGCGCCACCGTGACGCGCTCATCCGTCACCTGCACCGTCTCCAGCACCGAAGCAGCGAGCAGATCACAACCCAGCGCATCGGGCACTACTGCGGTCAAAGCTTGTCTGATAGCGTAATCTGCGGTGGTCATGACGGGCCTCCTGGGGCGAATGCGCAGGCCATCATAAGCAGCCGCCCAGGCAACGCCAAGGCCACCTGCGGAGACTTTTCCTCGCTGTTTCTGCAAAATGAACTTTCCACAAGAGAGAGACTGCCATGACCACACGCCGATTGACCGGCTCATTGTTTCTTGTCGCACTGCTGGCGGGTGTACTCAGCGCTTGCGGCCCGGAAGGCACGCCGCCGCCTCGCGATACACTCGACGTCTCCGGCACCGGCGAAGTCAAGGCGACGCCGGATCGCTTCCGGGTGCGTGCTGTTTCCAGCCGTACCGGCAGTGATATCAACGCCATGAAACAGGAAGTCGACGCGGAAATCGGTGCTGCTATCAAACTGGCCGACGAACTGGGTATTGCCGACAATCTGGTACGCGCCATGGGCCTGAGCGTCCAGCCGGAATGGCAGTGGCAGCCGGAGCGCAAACTGATCGGCCACCGCGTTACCCGCGATATCGACTTCGCTGTCGATGGCGTGGAAATCTACGCCGAACTACTCGAAGCACTGACCCGGCTCGGCTTCACCGAACTGCATCAGGCCGGCGCCGAGCTGGCTGATCCGGCCTCGCTGGAAGAGCAAGCACTGCGGCAAGCCGTCGACGACGCCCGGCGCAAGGCCGATATCCTCGCGCAGGCCGCAGGGCGCACGCTGGGCGCGGCTATCGCCATCCAGGAACAAGGCAGCAGTATGCCGCAGCCGGTGATGATGGCCATGGATGCTGCCGTACAGCGTGAAAGCAGCGCCTACGCGGCCGGCGAACTGACCGTGCGCCAGCAGGTTCAAGTCCGCTTCTTGCTTGAGTAAAGACCCATGACCAACCTGGGCAGCATCTCCGGCGCGGCACTTGACCAGTATCTGGTCAGCGCCCGAGCTGCCGGGCTGGATATCAGCCCGGCGCTGGCCGCGGCTGGCCTCACGGAAAGCAGCGCCCGGCAACCGGACAGCCGCGTGCCCAGCGCACTGTTCGAGGAACTGCTGGCGCAATTGATCGCGCTTTCCGATGATCCGCTATTCGGCCTGAACACCTCCCAGTTTGTGCAACCCGGCTCGTACAGCGTGATGGGTTATATCGCCATGAGTGCCGCCACGCTCAATGAAGCGCTCTCGAAAGTTGCGCTATATGAAAAACTGGTCGGCGACATGGGAGTCACCGAGGTGCACCCCACCGATCACCTGGTCGAAGTGCGCTGGCTATGTCGCCACACACGCGAGCCGGTGCGCCGCCACCTGATCGAAAACGTATTCGGCTCCTGGGTGCGGTACGGCCGCTGGCTTGCCGATGACGACAGCCTGGCACCCGAACGGGTGCTGTTCGAGCACCCGGCGCCGTGCGCGTCGCTGATCGCCGCCTATGAAGATGTGTTCGGTTGCGAAGTCCGCTTCGATCAGCCCTGCTCGGCCCTGCACGCCGATCCGCGCGTGTTGGACGCCCCGCTGCGCCACCCTGATCCGCAACTGCTTTCCACGCTGGAGGCACATGCCGCCAGCAAACTGCGTCGCCTGGGCATCGATACCAGCCTCACCCACAAAGTGCGTGAGCGGATCCGCGCCTGCCTTGGCGAGCGGCTACCGCGCAAGGAACAGATTGCCGCCGAGCTGGGTCTCAACATGCGCACCCTGCACCGGCGATTGCAGGAAGAAGGCACCACCTGGCAAGCCATCCTTGATGAGCTCCGGCAATCCCTCGCACTACACTACCTCACCACCAGCGAACTGCCACAGGCCATCATCGCCGAGCGGCTGGGATACTCGGATATCCGTTCATTCCAACGCAGTTTTCGCCGTCACAACGGCATGACACCGGGCGAGTATCGCGCCGCCCGGTCCCCGCAAACATGACGCAACGACCGGCAGGAGGCTGGCATGGGCGGCAAGCGGTGCACCGGAGCATACAGCGACGAGGATTACCTGCGGTTCAGCCACCGTCTGTACGCACAGTTACCTCTACTGGCACAGCGGCTGCGTGATCCGGCACTGGATCAGGGGCCGGCCAGCGTCGGCGCCGAGCTTGAGCTCTACCTTACCGATAGCCGGTTCCAGCCGCTGAACCGGAATGATGCCCTGTGCCGGCTCGCCGATGACCCGCTGCTACAGCGGGAACTGAACCGTTTCAATCTGGAATACAACCTGCCACCACGCCCCCTGGCCGGCACGCCCTTTACCGATTACGCCGACCTTGTTCAGCGTAAGCTTCAACAGCTGGGTGAGCTGGCGGCAACCCTGCCGGAGCCGGGCCGCATCCTCGCCATCGGCATCCTGCCGACCCTGACCGCTGCCCATCTGCAAGATTGCATGAGCGACGAACCCCGCTACCACGGCCTGGCGGATGGCCTGCGGCGCATCCGCGGCGAGCCCTTCCAGATTCATATCGAAGGGCCACATGAGCGGCTGGATATCACCAGCGAGGATGTCACGCTGGAAGGCGCCAACACCTCGTGGCAATTTCATCTGCGCGTGCCGGCCAGCGATTTTGCCGACTGGTACAACGCCATCCAGCTGGCCACGCCGCTGGTCGTCGGCTTCAGCAGCAACAGCCCGCTATTGTTTGGCCAGGCACTGTGGGAAGAAACCCGTATCGCACTGTTTCGGCAATCCATCGACAGCCGCTCGCCGCGGCTGCAGCGTTGGCGCCCGCCAGCCCGCGTCGCCTTCGGCGAAGGCTGGTTGCGGGAAGGCGCTTGGGAGCTGTTTGCCAGCGCGGTGGCGCTTTACCCGCCATTATTGCCCGATTGCAGCGACGCGCCCGCCGAAGCGCTTGCCGAACTGCGGCAGCACATGGGCACGGTGTGGCTCTGGAACCGGCCCATCTACGACCCGGCCGACGGCGGCCATCTGCGCATCGAAATGCGCGCCCAGCCAGCCGGCCCCACCGGCCTCGACATGGTTGCCGGCAGCGCGTTTCTGATCGGCCTCGCCAATCACTTGCGGCCGCACATGAAACAGCTCACCACCGCGCTGCCCTTTCGCTACGCCGAATATAATTTTGTCGAAGCAGCACGCCACGGCATGGCCGCGCGGCTGGTGTGGCCTGGTGATCGGCAAGTGCAGCTGGCAGACCGCCCGCTGACGGACATCTTCACACAACTCTTGCCGGCCGCGCACGATGGCCTGCGAGCACTTGGCGTCGATGCCACCGAAGCGGATTTCCTGTGCCAACTGTTGCAGGCGCGAATCGAAAGCCGCCAGACTGGCAGCCGCTGGCTGCGGTCGGGCCTGCAACGGCTGGGCGGCACCGCCAGCGCCGCGCAGGCGCTGTTGCACGCCTACCACCAGCAGCAGGCCAGCGGCCGACCCGTGCATGAATGGGAGCTGCCATAATGGATAATCTCGTGCACCTTCACGATCCGTTTGCCGACCATATTCCGGAACAGGTCGAGCACTGGCTGGCGCGGCTTCCCGGCGCGATCCAGATACGTCTCAACGGTGCCGACGCCGGACGCACGCGTGCGCTCGTCACCCTGCTGCACGGCAACGAGCCTTCAGGATTGCGCGCCGTCCACGCCTGGTTGCGGCAAGGCCGCGAACAGATCGAGACCCAGCTTGCCACCAATCTCGTGCTGATTCTTGCCAACGTGGAAGCCGCCCGCACACCACCGCTTTTCCATCATCGCCAGTTGCCGGGCCTGCGTGATCTCAACCGCTGCTTCCGGGCGCCATGGACAGATGCGCCCGGCCGGCTGGCGCAATCCGTGCTGGCGACCCTGGTGGAATGCGGGCCGGAGGCGGTGGTTGATCTGCACAACACTTCCGGCCGCAGCCCCGCGTTTGCCGTCGCCGCCATCGACGACGCCCGGCACCGCACCCTGGCCGGCATGTTCTGCAATCATCTGATCGTCACCGAACTGCGCATGGGCGCGCTGATGGACAGCGCGGAAACGCTTTTTCCGACTCTCACCGTGGAATGCGGCGGCGCCCACGATCCCGCCGCGCATCAATGTGCAGCGGAGGTACTGCGCCGTTTTGGCAGCCGCCCCAGCCTGTTCAGCCCCCAGCCCGCCACCGGCACCTTGCATGTATTTCACAACCCCGTGCGTGTCGAGCTGGCCCCCGGCGCCAGCGTGAGTTTCAGCACCGAGCAACCGGCCGATGTGATCCTGGATGCCAATGTTCAGGCGCGTAATTTCGGTGTCACCATGCCAGAGGAGCGGCTGGCCAGACTGCGAGACGGGCAAGCCGGGCTGTTGAGCGTGCGCGACCATCGCGGCCGGCCGGTGTTTGGCGAACTGTTCAGGATCAGCGATGGCTACCTGACCCCTCGCTTGCCGCTACGGCTTTTCATGGCCACCGACCGTGCCGATATCGCCCGCAGCGACTGCCTGTTTTATATTGCCCGTGCCCATTGAGCAGGCGTTACGGCGACATCACTGCGCATTCGGCCAGACACAAAACTGTCGGACAATCATCGCACTGCTGCCATAACGGGTATGGCACAGTGCCGCATGGCAACGCGCCAGTGACGCCGGGTGGCGACACGCCACATGGCAAAGCGCCGCATAGCAAAGCGCCAGTATGCATTGCGGCCGCAGCGCCGCGCAGGCCACAACAAGAAAACTGCGCAGGCTGGCAGCCGCCATCAATTTATCAGGGGAGAGGTTCCATGAAGCGTGCCTTGCGGCAGCTTGAACGTGACATTGCACACGCGCCCGATTACGCCACCTGGCGGGAGGCCTCCGCCGAGCACGATCAGCGTTCCGGAGCTGATGCCTGGAAAGAAATCGACCGTTCCCCCTATTACGATTACGAACTGATCCGCAACCGGCTCGGTCAGATCCGCCAGGCACGCGAGCGGGGCAACGTGAGCCAGCTGGTGTTCCATCTGCACGAAGGGCTGCACGGCAACCTGGGCAACCTTTCCAACCCGATGCTGTATCGCTTCACACGCACGGGCACCAAACGCCTGGTCGAACGCTATCTGGCCGAGGTGTGCGATGCGCTGGTCTATCTTTGTGATACTGAGTTGCCGGATTTCCCGCCGGCTGAAAAGCTGGAGTTTTTCCGCACCACCGGGCGAGCCTTCGGCCAGAGCGCACTGATGTTGTCCGGGGGCGCTGCACTCGGGCTGTTTCATATCGGCGTGTGCAAAAGCCTGTGGGAACAAGGCCTCTTGCCCTCGGTCATTTCCGGCTCCAGCGCAGGTGCCATCATCGCCGCTGTGGTCGGCAGCCATGACGATACCGAACTGCTGGCCAAACTACAGCCTGAAAACCTCTACCTGGAAGCCTTTCGTTATATAGGCTGGAAAGGTGTCCTGCGTGGCACTCCGGTACTGGATGGTGATCATCTGGAGACTTGTCTTGAAGAGAATATTCCCGATATGACTTTTGAAGAGGCATATCGAAAGACAGGACGCGAGATCAATATCCCGGTGAGTCCGTACGATCGGCACCAGCACGCCCGGCTGCTCAACTGGCGCACCTCCCCCAACGTGCTCATTCGCAAGGCCACCCTCGCCTCATGCGCGATCCCGGGCATTTATCCGCCAGTGAGTCTGTGGGCCAAGAATCTTGCACAAGAAAAAGTCCCCTATATTCCGGGGCGCAAATTTGTCGACGGGTCGATCAAGGATGACCTGCCTATTCATCGTCTGGCCAGGCTCTATGGCGTCAACCATTCCATTGTCAGCCAGACCAACCCTCATGTGGTGCCGTTTCTGCCCCGTGCCACTGATCGCTCCCGCTCGCTGCCGATCGTGACAGACTGGCTGGTGCGAAACGTCTCCATGAATTTGCGCTACGCCGTCGAGCTGGCGCAAAGCCGGGTGCAATCCAATGACATCGGCCTGATGCTCGACAAGGCCAAATCGGTGCTGTCGCAAAAATATGTAGGTGACATCAATCTGATACCACCCCGGCGGCCGCTGAATATCCTGCGTGTGCTGGCCAACCCCAGCGTCGATGACGTACGGGAATATATCCGGCTCGGAGAGCGCACCAGCTGGCCCAGCCTCGACATGATTCATAACTCGACCTGTATCAGCCGCACCTTCCGCCGGTGCGTGCAGCGTCTGGAGAAACATGAAGCGGAAAGACTCCAGCGCCCGCAACTTGTGGTGCAACAATGACGCACAGTGCCCGGCAAGCATGGAATTTGCCGGACACTGGTTCTACTATGAACCCACCCACGCGCTGCACCTGATGCCCGGCGCGCAGACAGGGAACGCATTCACTGGCGGAGCCAGGCAGTATCCGCCCTCAACGGGTTTCGAGGGCCTCATGGACAGATTACCACCGCAGCACACAGCACAGGCAGCCGAATGTTTGCTCGCCTGAAACGATCTCGGCGGGAAAACCCGCTGGCGTTTCGTCTGATGAGCGCCATCGTGCTGGCCAGCTCCGCGATCACATTGATCGCCGTGCTGCTGTTGCTCGGGCGCGAATATGCCATTGGCGTATCCCGCATGGAGCGCAACCTCGAACAGGTTGAGCTGTCCGCCGTACCCGCCATCACCCGCGCACTCTGGAATTTCGACGAAGCACAGCTGCAAGTGCAGCTGGAGGCAGTGGAGCGGCTGCCGGAAGTCGCCGCGGTGGAAGTCTACTGGCAAGACTGGAACGGCCTCTCCCGCCACGCCGCCAGCCGCCCCGAAACTGGCGCCAGCGATGGCTACACCCGGCGCGATTATTCTCTCGTGCATCGCCGTATCGACGGCAGCCCCGAAGCCATCGGCACACTCACAATCTGGCTCAGCCGCAGCGCCTTGTATCAACAAGTGGCCGAGCACGCTGTCTTCATCGGCCTGTTCCAGACCCTCAAGACATTACTGATCGCGTTGGTAATCATCGCGCTGGTGCGCTACCTCCTGACCCGCCACCTGCGGCAGATCGCCCATTACGCACGCGAACTGAATCTCAACACACTGCACCGCCCGCTGACGCTGGATCGGCAAACTCACGAACGCGACGAGTTGCAGGATATCACCGACGCCATCAACCATATGCGCGACAGCCTGCAACTGGATATCCGCGAGCGCGAGTTGACCGAACAGGCACTGGCGGAAGCACAACAGGATCGGCAGAAACAACAGCAGCAACGCGTGCGTGCTGAAAATGCCAATCAGGCCAAGACCGATTTCCTGGCCACCATGAGCCACGAAATACGCACGCCCATGAACGGCGTGATCGGCATTCTGGATCTGCTCGCCGGTACCGAGCTGGATGAACGCCAGCGCCATTACCTTGCCCTGATGCAGCACTCCAGCGAAAACCTGCTCACCGTGCTCAATGATGTGCTGGATTATTCGCGCATCGAAGCCGATCAACTGCTGCTGGAGCAGATACCGGTCGATCTTCAGCAGCTGGTGGAGGATGCCGTCAGTGCCTTTGCCGGCATCGCCCACCACCAGCAATTGGAACTGATCCTCGATGTCCGCCTGCACGCCCTGCGCCATGTGCGCAGTGACCCGCTGCGGATACGCCAGGTGTTGCTGAATCTGGTCAACAACGCGCTGAAATTCACCCCTGGCGGTTATGTGCTGGTACGCGTGCAGGAAGATGTTGCTGCCGGCTGTGTGGAATTTGCCGTGGAAGATTCCGGTATAGGTATTGCCGAGCCGCATCTGGCCACGATCTTTCAGCCGTTCACTCAGGCCGAGCAGAGCACCAGCCGCCGTTACGGCGGCAGCGGGCTGGGCCTGGCCCTGTGCCAGCGCCTGGTGGAGGCCATGCAAGGCCGCATCGTTGCACACAGCGCACCGGACAGCGGCTCCTGCTTCGGCTTCACCTTGCCGCTGACACAGCTACCCGACGGCGCCGCCGATATCGCCCCCACCGAAGGCCAGGCGCTGGTGCTGTGCCAGCAGCCGTTGCTGGAACAGGCCCTGCTCGGCATGCTGCGCCACATGGGTCTACAAGCCGGCAGCGCCGGCTGCCCCTTGCATCTGGCCATGGCCGACCGCTACCGGCATATCCTGATCGATGCACCCGTCTTCGATCAGCTCAGCGCGGCGCAGCGCGCCGATCTGAACCGCTGGCGCGACCGGGTCTGTGTGCTGGTGCCGCTGGATCGTCGCGAACCGGATTTTCTCACGCTTGCCAAACCCGTTACTGCCACCGCGCTGTGCCAATTGCTCCGGCAACAACTGACGCGCACGGCAGCGCCTGACTTACGGACACAGGACCACACCCGCTTTGACCATCTCAATGTGCTGATCGCAGAAGACAATGCCGTCAACCGGGAGGTGATTCGTGCGATTCTCGCCACCCTGCGCATCAACCCGGTGATGTGCGAAAACGGCGAGGAGGCCGTGGCCGCATATTACGCCGCCGGCGGCGCCTTTGATCTGGTGCTGATGGATTGCGAAATGCCGGTGCGCGATGGCTTCGCCGCCACCGAAGAAATTCGTGCAATCGAAGCCCAGGCCGGCTTGCCAGCGGTGCCCGTTGTGGCACTGACAGCGCACGTGCTGGAGCCCGAGCGGCAGCGGATGCAAGAGGCCGGCATGTCGCACTTTCTCAGCAAGCCGGTGCGCAAGGATGCCGTACTTGATCTGCTGGCGGAACTGGGCATGGCCAAAAGCCTGCATCTGACATCGCTTCCGTCACAACATGGAGAGTAACCATCACCCATCGCTGACCGCGGCCTGCCATCATCTGCTTTCGCTTGCCACCGGAATCTGCAATCGTGCAATCAGCCCGCCTCCTTCACGGGGCGCAAGGCTGAACCCGCCACCGAAATGCTCGGCGATGGCACGCACAATGGAAATACCCAGGCCCGAGCCGTTTTCGCGGCCAGGCCTGTGATCCCCGCGCCAGAAACGACGTCCGGCCTGAGCCAGCTGCTCCTCCGCCAGGCCAGGCCCGCGGTCGGCAATATCGATGGTGAATTGCGCTGCCGAAGTATCGCACTGTAGCGTGACCACTACCGGGCTGCCGGGCGGGCTGTAGCGCAACGCATTATCGACAAGATTGCGTACCGCGGATTCCAGCATCGAACGCGGCACAAGCGATGGTGCATCCGCGTGGCTGACAAGCCTGACACGATGTTGATCAGTAGAGGGCAGGCGCCGTATCACCTCCTCAACGACAGCCCCCACCGATGCCGCGGTATCGCCGTCCGCCACCGCCGCCTCGGCACGCGCCAGCAACATCATCTGATCCAGCGTGCGCGACAGACGGCGTACCGCCTCCTCAGCCTGTTGCAATGACGCTTCTCTACCTGCCTTGTCCGTAGTCAGGCGTAGCACCTGAAGATGTGTA
Organism: Alcanivorax quisquiliarum; assembly: GCF_023051175.1. Classification (GTDB taxonomy): domain Bacteria; phylum Pseudomonadota; class Gammaproteobacteria; order Pseudomonadales; family Alcanivoracaceae; genus Isoalcanivorax; species Isoalcanivorax quisquiliarum. Next base: position 63,686 of record NZ_JALKII010000004.1, read on the forward strand.
TCCACCGCTGTCAGCGGCGTACGCAGCTCGTGGGCGGCAGCATCCGTGAAAGCCCGCTGCGAGGCGAGCGCCCCCGCCAGCCGGGCCAGCAAATCGTTCATCGCGCCCAGCACGGGCTGTAATTCCGGCGGGGTGCGTTCAAGCGTGATCGGGCGGGTGTCGTTTTCGCCTCTTTCTTTCAGAACGCGGCGTAGCGCGCCCAGCGGCGCGAGGCCACGTGCGATACCCGTCCACAACGCCAGCAGCCCACCGATACTGGCGATCAGAAATGGCACCCCGGTGGCGCTTCGCATCTGGCGCAGCAGCGCCTGTCGTTCGTCAACACGATCCGCAGTGGTAATCTGGTAATCACCGTCACGCAGGGTAAAGGTGCGCCATCGCTGCCCATCATGCTCCAGCAAGGCGTAGCCACTGCGGTCGGCGCCGAACACCGCCGCCGGTGCCCCGTCTGTCTGCGCCAGCACTTCACCACGCATCGAGCGAACCTGACAGGCGATGCCTTCGGCGGTGCCCACCCGCACTGCTGCATCCGGCCCGCCCTCCGGGATCGACACCGACGGTAACATCGACCGTTGCAACAAGCCGCTCACCATCCGCGCTGACATCGCCAGACGCTGATCCAGCGTCTGCTCCAGACGCACCTGAGCACCGGCCACCATCCAGGCAGCCGCCAGCAGCCAGAGCGCGGCCAGCGCCGCGCCGGTAATCAGCACCGTACGAAGCCGCAGGCTCACGGTGCCACCTTCCAGCCAAGGCGATAACCCAGACCGCGTGCGGTCTGAATCGACTGACTGCCAAGCTTGCGGCGAATATTATGGATATGCACGTTTAGCGCGTTGCCGGTGAACTCTTCACCAAAACCGTACAAGCGGTCACGCAGGACATCTGCCGGCAGCCACCGATCACTGCTGCCGGCAAGATAAGTGAGCAGTTCGATTTCCCTTCGCGACAACGCCACTGGTTCGCCATCCATGAAAGCCTGACCGCTTTCCGGCTCCAGCCGCAACGGGCCCGCCGTGATCACCTGTACTGCACGCCCCTGTGCTCGTCTTGCCAGAACGTGTAGCCGGGCTGCCAGTTCACGCAGATCAAACGGCTTCGTCATGTAATCATCCGCGCCTCCGCGCAGGCCATCCAGCCTGTGCTCAACTGCATCCCGGGCGGTGAGAATCAGCACCGGCAAGGTGTGCTCGTTGACACGCAGGGTCTCCAGCAACGTCAGCCCGTCGCGATCCGGCAAGCCAAGGTCGAGCACTACTGCGTCAAAAATGTTATCGACGCAGGCTGCCTCGGCAGTTTCTGCGTTCGTCGCGTGATGCGCGGTGATGCCATGCGCTTTCAAGCCCGCAACGATACCCGTGGCAATCAGAGTGTCATCTTCCACCAACAACACTTGCACGGTGCACCTCACTGATTAGCGAATCCCATCAGCAGGCATGGTAGCCAGCACGTCCGGTTTCGTCACTTAACTCTCGGTTAATCCGGGGATGCCAGAGTCAGGTTCGATCTGAACAGGGGACCGATACGTGCTGCTGAGACTAAAGCTGATCGCATTGCTGGCGCTGGGAATGAGCGCCACCATCTTCGGACCTGCGCACGGCTTCGGGTGGCAGAGCGACGAGCCGCTACTGGAAGCCTCGCAAGTATTGAATATTGACAATTTTCGCGAACGTAACGGCACAGCTGTTCTGACAGTCAGAATAGCCGAAGGTTACTACCTCTACCGAAGCTCACTGAGCGTGGCGAATCGCGAGGGCAATGATGTCGCGTTACAACTACCGGACGGCGTTTTGCGCCACGATGAGTTCTTCGGCGAAACCGAAGTATATCCGGGCGGCTTGCTATCAATACAGTTCCCCAGCGAAGCGCAAGCGCCGCTGACATTACACTGGCAAGGCTGCGCAGAAGCTGGTTTGTGCTATCCCCCACAGACACTCCCTCTACCAGACGCGGCGGGTAGCAACACTGCTTCGCGGCCCCAGCCCACTGGCCATATCACACAGCCGAAGGCCATCGCACCGGAGACCAGCACAGCACCAGCAACGCCAGCCTTGGCTGCGGATCAGCGCGCCGCCGAGCGACTCAACCACTCCAGCCCGGCGATGGCGGCACTGGTTTTTTTCGGGCTTGGCCTGCTGCTGGCATTTACACCTTGCACGCTGCCGATGATCCCGATCATTTCGTCGATGATCATAGGCACTCAAGCGCCTCCCCGGCGCGCACTGGCGCTGTCGTTTGCCTATGTACTGGCCATGGCGGCGACCTATGCCGTGCTGGGTGTGGCTGCCGGCCTGATCGGCACCAATCTGCAAGCGGCAATGCAATCGCCCTGGTTACTCAGTGTATTTGCTGCGCTGTTCGCAGTGCTCGCCGCGTCTTTGTTCGGGTTGTTTGAACTCCAACTCCCCGCTGCATTGACCAACAGGCTGCATTCCACCGGACAAGGATATAGCGGCGGTAGCCTTGCTGGTGCGGCTGCGCTAGGGCTGCTGTCGGCATTGCTCGTCGGACCATGCATGACCGCCCCACTGGCAGGTGCGCTGCTTTACATCGGCCAGACCGGCAGCGCCGTCACGGGTGGCACTGCGCTGTTTGCCCTGGGGCTGGGCATGGGGCTGCCGCTGTTAGCGATTGCCGTCTTCGGCGCACATCTGTTGCCACGCCCCGGCCCCTGGATGGAGCGCATACGCATTGCCTTCGGGTTCATGATGATCGGCATGGCGGTGATGATGTTGACCCGCTTCCTGGCGCCCGGCGTGAGCCTGCTGCTCTGGGGCAGCTGGGGCCTGTCGATGGCATTTGGCTTGCTGGCATTGGCACAAGCTATCCAAACCCGCCAACGCCTAGTGTGGCCATTACGATTCGGCGCTGCACTGGCGGCTTTCTGGAGCACCTTGCTTTTGCTTGGCGCCGCTTCCGGTGGGACATCGGTATCCCAGCCACTCGGGCACCTGCGCCTGACAGAGGCGACACCGGCTGCAGCGGCAACAGTCGACTACGTCAGCGTCAAGACCATCGCCGACGTGGATGCGCAAATCGCCGCGGCGAGGGAACGGGGAGAATGGGTCATGATTGATTTTTATGCCGATTGGTGTGTCAGCTGCCACATCATCGAACGCGAGGTACTGCAACATCCTGAGATCGCTCCTCGCCTTGCCGCCATGCAGGTGTTGCGACCCGATGTCACCCGCAACGATGCCGCCGACCGGGCGTTAATGAAACATTGGCAAGTGCTTGGCCCGCCAACCATCATACTGATCGCACCGGATGGCAACGAGCGTCGGGCGCAGCGCGTGGTGGGTGAAGTGACCGCCGCCGATTTCATCGATCGGCTGGACGCGGTGAACGCGCCATGATCGGCATCGGGCCTTTTTCCCTGCAGACAGTGGTGTTCGCTTTCGCTGCATTCGTCACCTGGCTGGTGGCGCGTTTGCTCGCTCGCCGGTTGCCCGGCTCCGCCAGCAAAACCGCCGGCGCCTTGATCATTGATGCCTTGTTCGTCGGCCTGGTTGCAGCGCGCATTACCTTCATTCTGGTCTGGTGGAACGATTACGCCGCTCGCCCTCTTTCCATGCTGGCATTCGGCGACGGCGGCTTTCACGGCCTGGCCGGTGTGCTCGCCGCCAGCGCCTGGCTTTGGCTGAAAACCCGACAGCGGCGGCCGCTTCGTCTATCGCTGTACGGCGGCATGGCCGGCGGTCTGTTGGTGTGGGGCGCGGTGCAGCTGCTGCCCCTCCTGCTACAGCACGCGGCCATGACATTGCCAGCCGTGCAGTTGAGCACGCTGGATAACGAGCAGCCGGTCGATCTCGTGGATTTCACCGGCCAGCCGGTGGTGCTGAATCTGTGGGCCACATGGTGCCCGCCATGCCGCCGCGAGATGCCGGTGCTGATGCAGGCGCAGACGGAATACCCTGATATCGCTTTCGTGCTGGTCAATCAGGGCGAAAATGCAACGCAAATTCATTCATTTCTCAATGCAGAAGGCTTGTCCTTCAAGCATCTGCTGATGGACCCGTTCTCCAGCACCATGCGCGAGACCGGTTCCCGTGGGCTACCCACAACCCTGTTCTTCGATGAAAACGGGCGGATGGTGGCCTCCCATGTCGGCGAACTTACCACGCCCGCGCTGAAAAATACGCTACACCGATATTTTCCGCGAAGCCCTCAATCAGCTTCGCGCCAGACAAATGCCACTACGGAACAGGAGTAATCATGCGACCGACCACCCGGCTATTCTTATGGGCAATTACCGCCAGCACATTGCTGATCTCTGCGCTCACCCGCGCCGATGAGCCCGCACTGCCGCCTGCATTGCAGGCGCTCGAAACTCAGGGCGTCACCATCGTCGAGGAGCTCGAAACGACCGACGACCTTCGCATCCTCGCTGCCGCCGCAGGCCAGCAACCGCTGGCAATCTACGTTACCGCAGGCGGCAACGTTATCGTTGGCACGCGCTTCGACGCTCGGGGCCGCCCGATGGACGAAGACCGGCTACAGCAGCTGGTCGAACTGCCCATGGCACAGCAAGCCTGGTCGCAACTCAACGACTCCTCCTGGGTGCTGGATGGCGACATTGAGGCGCCTCGTATCGTCTACACCTTCAGCGATCCGAACTGCCCGTACTGCAACCAGTTCTGGAAGGCCGCACGGCCCTGGATCGATGCCGGCGCGGTACAACTGCGGCACGTCATGGTCGGGATGCTCAAGGCCGACAGCGCAACCAAAGCAGCCGCCATTCTGGACGCGCCTGACAGCTCCGCCGCACTGCGAGAAAACGAACAGAATTTTGCCCGAGGCGGGATTACGCCGAAACGCAGCATTCCCAACAGCACCCGGAGAACCCTTGAAGACCATCGTATGCTAATGATGACACTCGGTTTTCGCGGCACCCCTGGCATCGTGGCTCTCGATGATGACGGCTTGCTGCAAACCGTCAATGGCATGCCCCAGTCAGGCACCCTGGAAGCACTGTTGGGCCCACGACCGTAGGCTTACCAATATCAGGGGCGGCACCGCTAGCCGACCGTCACCGGCAGCCGCCGCCCCGGAGCGCGAACGTTGCAGCGCATCCTGAGTCGTTCCACTGCGACCATGCCGATGCGTCATGCGCACCTCGCCCCGGATCATCTTGAAGAGGCCGTAAGGCTCAATTCGGGGGGAGTTTCGACACTTTATGGAAACCGTTATGGAAACCGGCAAAAAGACGATGTAAAGCAAGGTTTTATTTGGAGCGGGTGATGGGAATCGAACCCACGTATGCAGCTTGGGAAGCTGCCGTTCTACCATTGAACTACACCCGCAGCGGGAAAGCGCAATAATATCAGGAAGTTAAACCATGTCTAGCCGTCTCACGCACTTTGCATGATCAACCATTTAACCCGTTGTTTTATATGGTCTGCAAATTCCTTTGCGAGACAAGGTGATCAGATATTGCCCCGATCAGCGGCGGGTGCAGCTACCCTGCGCCACATCGCATCGTGAGAGAAAGCGATTGACCCATGCTCGCCGAGCGTGAGCAGATCACGCGCCCTACCTCGCAGGGCGCGTCAGACGCATCAGTGCTGGTGCCCGCCCGGCCCATGCGCATGACCGTGGCTCTTTTCCTCTTCGGTGGCGTCGCGCACCTCGATTACATCGATGACAAACCGTAGCGTCCGCCCGGCCAACGGATGGTTGGCATCCACATCCACCGTTTTCAGGCCCACTTTCCGCACTGTGACCCAACGCTGCCCCTGTTCCGTTTGTACCGGCACCTGCATGCCAGGGCGCAGCTTGCCCGCGTGGCGCAGATACTTGGCAGAGATGCGCTGGATATTTTCGGGCTTGGCAATGCCATATCCCTCTTCCGGCGTCACGGTAACTTCGAAATGATCACCCGCAGTGCGGCCGGCAAGCGCCTTTTCAACGCCGGTAATCATATTGTTGGCACCGTGCAGGTAGAGCATCGGCTGCTCACCTGTCTCTTCAATCATCACGCCATCTTCCCCGAATAGCTTGTAATGGAAGCTCGCGACTTTGCCGTTTTCGATCTGCATGCTGCTGGCCCTGGCTGAAGGAAGGCGTCATTATTTGCGCCCGTCGTGCTAGTGTCCAGCCCGAGAGGGGTACAACGATTCATACTTGGTAAAGCCGTTTGCACGCCTCCCCCCGCTGCGGACGAGACACGGTTCTCTTTCCCCGCGCCAGGCCTTTCTGGATGGTGCTCGGGTTGGGTATGCTCGCTGCTGGTTTGAGGAGATCGATCATGGGAAGGAAAGCTTTTGTCACGGGTGGCTCAGGCTTTCTGGGCGGGCATATCATCCGGCAGCTGATCGAACAGGGCTGGGAAGTGACGGCGCTGCACCGCCCAGGCGGTGACCGGGAGCGGCTGGAGCAGTTGGGCACGCGGCCGGTGGCGGCGCAATTGCACGAGGCAGGCCAGTTGGCAGAGGTTATTCCGCACGGCGTCGATGCGATTTTTCATGTGGCCGGCAACACTTCCATGTGGCGCCGCGAAGCGCCGCAGCAATTTCGCGACAACGTGCTGGGCACACGCGCCGTGGTCAATGCCGCGCTGATGCGCGGCGCACAGCGGCTGATTCATACCTCCTCGATTTCTGCCTACGGTATCCAGCACGAGCCCATCAGTGAAGACACCCCCTCCACGGCGGCGGATGACTGGATCAGTTACAACCGCACCAAGTATCTGGCCGAATGCGAAGTGCGCCAGGGCATGGCACGCGGGCTGGAAGCGGTGATCCTCAACCCGTGCGGCATCATCGGCGCGGGTGATACGCATAACTGGTCACAGCTGATAGCGCTGATTGATACGGGCCAGCTGCCGGGCGTGCCGCCGGGCAGCGGCAGCTTTTGTCATGGGGCAGAAGTGGCACGAGCGCACCTCGCCGCCGTGGATCGCGGCCGGCCGGGTGCGAATTATATTCTATCGGGGATCGACGCCAGCTTTCTGGAGCTGGCCGCCACCATCAGCGAGCTGCTGGGCCGCACGCCGCCACGGCGCACCGTGCCCAAACTCGTGTTGCGGCTGGCGGGGCGGCTCTATCCCGTACTGTCGAGTTTCACTCGGCAGGAACCGCGGCTGACACCGGAGAAAGTTGCACTGGTCACCAATCGTGTGGTGGCCAGCAGTACACGCGCGCAACAGGAGCTGGGCTTCAATGCGAACGTGCCACTGCGCACCATGCTGCAAGAATGCATCGACTGGATGCGCGCCGAGGCGATGTTGCAACCTGCCCGCTGAGCACCTCAGCGGCAGCGCCATACGCGGAAACGATTATTCTCCCGCGCCACCGTTACCTGCGCGAAGCTATCGGCCAGAATCTCGCCATAAGGCAACCCATGGTTAGCCACCAGCACCAGCTCGCCGCCCGTCACCAGGCGCGCCCTCGCCCCCTGAATCAGCATCCGGGTGGTTTCGATAGTGCGCGCAATGCCATCATGAAACGGCGGATTAGTGCAGATCGCGTCAAAACGGCCACTGACCTGCTGATACAGATCACTCCCGGTCACTTGCGCCTCCAGCGCATTGGCCGCCAGCGTGCGCCGGGTTGCCAGCACAGCCGTGGCACTGACATCCACCGCCGTCACCCGAGCACCGCCAGCGGCCAGCATCGCGGTGAGCACGCCCGCACCGCAACCCACTTCCAGCACCGCACCGGTGACCGGCTGCGCTGCCAGCTCTTCCATCAGCAGCGCTGTGCCGTCATCGGTGCGGCCATGGCTGAACACCCCCGGCAGGGAACATATCTGCAATCCGTCCTGGCGCCAGCAACGCTCGAAGTTCGCCAGGGCCAACGGCGCAGCCGGCGCTAGCACGCCCTGATAAAGGCGGCAATGCCGGGCGCTATCCAACAACACCGGCTCGCCCGCCGCCTGGCGAAACTGCTTGAGCGCACCACGGATACCGCCCTTGCCCGGCCCCACCAGCCAGCACTCCAGTGGTGCGGCAAGCTCGCCTGCCAGCGCCGCCAGCAAGAAATCCAGCCGCTCGCGGGATTTCGGCAAGATGACAATCAGCAGGTCGGTGCCCGGTGGCACCGAAGGCACTGCCTGAAACTGATCCGCCGGCACGCTCGCCAGATCCGTATGCAACACCACCCGCCCCGGCGATACATGCCGCAAAGCCGCATCGTTGGCGTCCACGATCAGCACCTGGCGGCTCGCCAGTGTCGGCTGATGCCGCTGTAACAATCGCGTGGTGTTTTCCATTGCTGGCTGCCCTCTCCCGCCCTGTGTGCGGCGCGCAGTATACGCCGCAGCGGCGGCCGGCGGCAGAGGCGCGCCGCCGCCATGTTTTACATATCGACTATGTTGCCTTGCGAAAACGCTGCGTAGACTGAAACAGTATCGCACCCGATTGCCGGGCAAGGTGCTGCGTGCGCCAGACGAATTGCCGGCCCCGTTCTGGTTAACCCGATGGTGAAAGGCTGTGGTTTTCAGGATACCGCTTCTGTGCACTGGCCTGCTGTGCACCAGCTTGATGATGGCGCCTTTCTGGCAAGCCCAGGCTTCGCAAGTGGCTCAAGCTTCTCAGGTAACCCGGGCTTCGCAAGTGAAAGGCCCTCCCTCTGTTGCGCCGGCCGATGTGGCCCTGTTCCGAGCCGCACTGGGTGCGGCACGGGAAGGCAATATCGAACAGCTTGATCTACTGCAACAACAGCTTGGCGATGATTATCTGATGCAGGGTTACCTGGATTTTCATCGCCTGCGCGCCGCTCTGCCGGAGCTGCCCCCTGCCGCTGTCTCCGATTTCATGACGCGCTACCGGGACCTGCCGCTGGCCAATGCCATGGAACGCATCGCGCTGGGACGCTATGGCCTGCGCCATGATTGGGCTTCCTTGCGTGCATTACGTGATCGCCCGCCAGCCACGCCAGAGCTGGCCTGCTTTTATTGGCGTGCTGTGCACGATGCATCGCCACAGCGAGCTTACGAAGCAATCCCTTCGCTGTGGCTCAGCGGCGCCTCGCGACCGGACGCCTGCGATCCACTGTTCGCCGCAGCCCGGCAGGCCGGCGTGATTGATGATGACCTGATCTGGCAGCGGCTGCTGCTGGTGTTTCGCCAGGGCAACCCCGGCCTGATGCGGTATCTCAATGGTTTGCAGAGCGAAACGGAAGCGGCCAGCGGCCAGCACCTGCGGCAGCTGTACAACACCCCCGCACTGATCCTGAGCCTGGCGCCGACCACGCCGCGTTATGCCGACCTTGCCGCCGCTGCGCTGCATCGCTGGGCACATCTGGATACGCCCGCCGCGCTGGCGGGCCTGCAACAGCTGCGCGCCGCGCAGCCGGATCTCGCTGCAACAATCAGCCAGCCGGCAGAGCGGCGGATTGCCTGGTACTCCGTCATTCGTGATCTGCCGGAGAATCGCAGCTGGGTCGATAGCTGGCTGCGCGAGCACGGTGACGAAGAGCTACTGGAACAGCGCGCCCGGCGCGCCGTGATCGAACAGCGCTGGCGTGACGTGCTGGCCTGGACCGAACGGCTGCCCGCCGCCCGGCAGGCCAGTGCCCGCTGGCAGTACTGGCAGGCGCGGGCACATCAGCAGACCGGCCATCCCGCGCAGGCTGAGGCCGCCTACCGCAATGCCGCTGCAGCGCGCAGTTTCTGGGGTTTTGCTGCCTCAGACCAGTTGCGCCAGCCTTATACATTCAATGCGGCGCCTGCCCCCGCCAATGAACCGCTTCCGCCGCTGCCTGCCTTGCAGCGCGTGGCAATGCTTGTGGCAGTGGATGAGCCAGCACTGGCCCGCGACGAATGGCTGGCGCTGTTGCGCCGTGAGCCTGATCACCTCGCCGCACTGGCGGAATATGCGCTCCAGCAAGGCTGGCCGGCGCTGGCCGTGGATACGGCGTTACACGCCGGCGCCCATGACGTGTTGCGCTGGCGCTTTCCGCAAGCCTTTCGCGAGCAATTCCTGGCGGCGGCGAGCGAAGCGGGGCTTGATCCTTATTTGCTGATGGCTGTGGCCCGCCGTGAAAGCGCGTTTCACAGCCATGCTACGTCGCCAGTGGGCGCACGGGGGCTGATGCAGGTGATGCCGGGCACGGCCCGCCAGATTGCCGGCTGGCTCGATGAACCCGCCCCCGCAACCGGCGAGCTATACGATCCGCTGCTGTCGATCCGGCTGGGCAGCACCTATCTGACCGATCTGCTGAATCGCTACCAGGGCAACCGCCTGCTGGCGCTGGCGGCCTACAACGCCGGCCCGCAGCGGGTTGACGAGTGGCTGAATGCCACGACGATGCCGTTTGATGTCTGGATCGAATCCATTCCCTATTACGAAACCCGAGAATATGTGCAGGCGGTGCTGGCCTACCGGGTATTACTGGAGCATCTGCACACGCCACAGGATGCACGGCGGCAACGGCTGGTGAGTGCTGCCGAGCGGCATCCGGGGTATCACATTGCGTTATTGGAGGAGCCTTAGGCGGCGCTTGCTTGGGCGGCGCTTGTTCAAGCGATGCCTTGTTTGAACTGCGCTTTGCCTGAGCCGAGCTTGGTTGAAGCATCGCTTTTTCGACACGGCGTTGCTTGAATAGCAGTGTGTCACAACGGCAAAGCGTTGCCTTGAGCAACAGTACTCAGCCTCGGCCGCGTCCTGCCTCAGAACAGTTTGCGAATACTGTAATCCAGCCGGCCCATGTCCAGCTCCCGCGCCAGCTCATCGTTATCCTGCACCCGGTGGCGCAACACTTTGCTACTGCTGGTCTGGCGCGTCCAGGCAATTACCGCGTTATGGCAATCGGGTGTGGCGAGCCGGAAGCCGCTGGCCCAGCCGGCCGGTTTGGTGGCTGCATCACTGCGCCGGTATTCCGCCCATTCGCCGAAATTCATCACCAGCGTCCCGCGCCGGCTGACCAGCCCCTGCAATTGCCGCAGCCAGCGTTTGTTTGCCTGCACCGCGCGCGTCACGTTGGTGTTGGCCGGGGCAAACAGATCCTCGATCACCAGATCGAACGGCGGGCCGTCGTATTCGCTAACCCACTCCACGGCATCTGCGCATACGGTCTCCACGCCGAATTCGCCAATCCCGAACTGCTCCTCCGCCACTTCCAGGTGCAGCGGATCAAGCTCCACCGCCATTATTTCGGCCGGGTTCAGCAACTGCCGCAGTGGCGGAATCAGGCTTCCGCCACCCAGCCCCAGCACCAGCACGCGCTGCAAGGTTCCCGGCTCGCTCAAGAGCGCCGGCAACCACAACAAATCCCACACACTGCCTGTCACCAGCCGGTGCGGGTGAAATTCCGAATGTTGTACACCATTGGCATACAGGCGGCGGGTGAGCCCCTGCTGCCTGACTTCATAGACCACGCCATTGCGCCCGGCGCTCCAGACCACTGCCATGGCCGCCCTCCACTGATGATTGCTTGCCGCGCGCATTCTACCCCAGCGCTGGCCTCAATAACCGTCGGCACTCGCTACGCGGCCCTTCCAACTACGCTGGCCGCCGTGGACAATGCTTGCCCCGGCCCGCCCTTCCATCAGGAGAAATGCATGAGCAGCCAACCCAATCGTGTTCTCGCGATGTACGAAAAAATGGAAAAACTGCCAGCGGGCAAAGCGCTGTTTGCCATGGCCATCTGCCGCAAGGCGCCGTATTTCGGCACCGTCCGGCCGCGCCTGATCACGCTGCGCAGAAACTACTGCGAGGCGATCATCAAAAAGCGCCGCGGCGTGGAAAACCACATTGGCACCATGCACGTCATTGCCATCTGTAACGGCCTGGAATTTGCCATGGGGGTGCTGGCTGAAGCATCCGTACCGGCGCACCTGCGCTGGATTCCCAAGGGGATGGACGTACGCTATACCGCCAAGGCCGAAACCGATATCCGCGTGATCGCCGAAGTGGATGAAGATGCCTGGGACAACGGCCCCGAGCTGCCCGTGCGCGTGCGTGCCCTGCGCGACGACGATACCGTGGTCGTGGAAGGCGTGATTCACCTCTGGGTGACTGAAAAGCCGCAGCGCAACTGAGCAGAAACAGGATTATTCCATGGCCCTGAGCTCCACCATCTTTCAAGTGCAGCTGGATATCGCCGATAACGACCGCAGTTATTACGGCCACCAGCGGCTGACCCTTGCGCAGCATCCGTCAGAAACCCCGGAGCGCATGGTCGCCCGGCTGGTGGCCTGGTGCCTGTTCAGCGGCCGCCACGACCCGCCGCTGACATTTGGCGGCGGGCTTTCCACACCGAACGAACCGGATCTCTCCCGGCGTGATCTGCTGGACAACGTGCAGCACTGGATCGACATGGGCGAGCCGGATGCCGACCGGGTACGCCGTGCCTGCCTGCGCGCACCGCGCGTCACCGTGGTCCCTTATGGCCGTGCCGTGCCGCAATGGTGGAAACGGCAGGAAAAAGATATCACCCGCATGAACCGGGCCGAAGTGCTGCGGCTGCCCTGGGAAGAAATCGGCCAGCTTGCCACAGAACTGCCGCGCACCTTTACCTGGCAGGTGAGCCTGACCGACGGCATCCTGTACATCACTGATCACCGGGGCGAAATGGTCACGCTGGCGCCGGAAACCCTCAAGGAAAACGCCGCCTGAATATTCCGCTGGCGGGGCATTCCCTCGCCAGCGCCTTTCACGCTACGCTAGCGGCAGCCCTCCCTTCTCAGGCCGCACCTTTGTGATCAGCACCGATACCCTGCGCCATTTCCAGCCCGACTATACGACGGCCAAAGCGCATTTTCTTGCAGTCGCCACCAAGGCCGGCACACCGCTGGCTCACCCGGTGGCACACACAGGCCCGCACGGTGAAACGCTGGCCAGCCATTCGCTGTGGCTCGGCCCGGAGCATGCCCGCCGGGTGCTGGTGCTGCTGTCCGGCACCCATGGCGTAGAAGGTTTGTGCGGATCGGCGCTGCAATGTGATCTGCTGGCGCAACTGCACACGGGCACATTACGCTTGCCGGCTGATACGGCCTGCCTGATGGTGCACCTGCTCAATCCCTGGGGCTGTGCCTGGCTGCGCCGCTGCGATCAGCAGGGCATTGACCTCAATCGTAATTTCATGGATTTCAGCAAGCCTCTGCCGGACAACCCCGGCTATACCGTGTTGCGCGATCAGTTGTTCAATACCGATGCTGCGGCACGACGACAAGCGCTGCATGAATATGCCGAGCGCTACGGCCGCACGGCCCTGGAGATTGCCGTCAGTGGCGGCCAGTACCACGACCCGGCCGGGCCGTTTTATGGCGGCACGGCGCCCGCCGAGGCCAACCTGCTGATTCGTCATCTCATGGCTCGATACGCGCTGGCACAACGCCAGCTGGCGGTGATTGATCTGCACACCGGCCTGGGCCCCTACGGCTACGGCGAGATCATCTGCGATCATCCGCTGGACAGCGCCGGCACCGCCACGGCACAGCAATGGTACGGTGAAGCAGTGACATTGCCGGCGGCGGGTACTTCTTCCTCCGTACCCAAAGAGGGCCTGCTGGATTACGCCTGGCATCGCATCATGGGCGCCGGCAGCTGTTTCGTGACACTGGAATTCGGCACCTACAGCACTGACCAGCTGTTCGATATTATCCTCGCCGATCACCAGCTGCATCGTCACGGATTGCCGCCCTGGCAGGCACCGGAAACGCAGCGCGTAAAAAGCGCCATGCAGGCCCATTTCTGCCCCGCCCGGCAGCAGTGGCAGGAGCTGGCGGTGTTCCGCACGCGCCAGGTCGTACGCCTGGCACTGGCCGGCCTCGCCCACCCTGAGGATCCATCATGAGCCTGACCCTGCTCCCGGCAACGCTCGATGATCTCAACGCACTGGAGGCACTGGAGAACAGTGTTTTCCAGACAGATCGGCTCAGCCGTCGCAGCCTGCGCCGCTGGCTTGCCAGCCAGCACCGCGCCTTTATCAAGGCCGAGGTGGACGGAGCGCTGGCCGGTTACGCGCTGGTTATCCTGCACCGCGGCACCTCGCTGGCGCGGCTGTATTCCATCGCCATCAGCGATCAATGCCGTGGCCAGGGGCTGGGCCGCAAGCTGATGGAGGCCGCAGAGCAGGCGGCGCTGGAGGCGGACCGGATCTATTTAAGGCTGGAAGTACGCAAAGACAACATCGCCGCGATCCGTCTGTATGAGAGCCTGGGTTATCAGCGCTTTGGCGAATATCGCCATTATTATGCCGACCAGCAGGATGCACTGCGTTACCACAAGAAAATCCGCCATTTCGATGCGCGCCTCTGGCAACGGCCGGTGCCCTGGTACCGGCAGACCACAGAGTTCACCTGTGGCCCGGCGTCGCTGATGATGGCCATGCAGGCGCTGGATCATGAGCGCAAACCGAGCCAGCGCGAAGAGCTGCAACTGTGGCGCGAAGCCACGACCATTTTCATGACTGCGGGGCACGGCGGCTGCCATCCGCTGGGGCTGGCACTGGCCGCCGTCAAACGCGGTTTTCAGGCAGACGTGTGGATCAGCAAGCGCGGCGCCTTGTTTGTCGACAGCGTGCGCAACGAAGCAAAAAAACACATTATCGAAATGGTACACAAGGATTTCGTGCGCCAGGCAAAGCAGGCCGGCATTACCGTGCATTATCGCGAGATCACACAGGCCACACTGACGCGGGCAATGAAAGACGGTGCCCTGCCGCTTATTCTCATCTCCACCTGGCAACTGGATGGCAAGCGCAGCCCGCACTGGGTAGTGCTGTCTGCCTTTGATGAGGGCTTTCTGTATCTGCACGATTCCGACCCGGAAGAAGGCGTGCAAAGCGAGCTGGATTGTCAATATTTGCCTATTGCTCGCACCGATTTTGATCGCATGGCACGCTTCGGCCGCGACCGCCTGCGAGCAGCGGTCATCATTCGTGCCGGCAAGGATTAGCTTCATCATCGATTTCCGTGGAGCCTTTATCGGTGGACCGGTACTCTTAAGCCCAGACTTCATGGGTTTTGGAGCGAGCCATACTGGACAGGAAGACGATAGAGACGCTGGGTGGCTGGGCCGGCTATCGGGTTGCCGACATCTGTTAAACACCTGCATCGTCGAGGGCATCAATAACACCATCAAGGTGATCAAACGCAGGGCCTACGGCTATCAGGATAACGACTATTTCTTCCTCAACGTCAAAGCCGCCTTTCCCAGTAATCCGCGATGAACCCTTTTTTTCAGCCCCTCTCCCACAAGGGGAGAGAGGCGAAAAAAGCTCGGCATTTTGGACAATCCATTAGTGCTTTCACGGATATCGGAAATGCCTCTACGGAAATCAACGACAAACCTTATTTAGCCCCTCTCCCCTTGTGGGAGAGGGGTTGGGGAGAGGGGGAGAATATGGCAGGAAATATATACTCGGCACTTGAGCGAGAACGAAACTAGCTAGCGCTCCGGATTTTTTTGCTGTGAAATTTTTATAAAAAATTTCAGCTGAAGAGAAGTTAAAGCAGTGCAACATGTAGCGGGTATCGTGGCAGCTGAAAGTTCGTAGCCCCCTCTCCCCCAACCCCTCTCCCACCAGGGGAGAGGGGAGCAAAAAGCTGATTCACTCACCCTTCGGGCTTGCTTGCGGCTGTTCTGCGCTGCGCTTGCCCCACGGGGGGAGAGGGGAAAATATCGGTATTTTGGACAACCTAGCGGTGCTTTCACGGATATCGGAAATACCTCCACGGAAATCGACGATGAACCAAAGATCAAGCCCCCGCGATCCGCCCCATGAATGCCGCCGCAGCTGCCGCAGCGCTCGCCAGATTGGCAGCGTGCGTCAAGCCGCTGGCCTTGCGCGGCTTGAGATCATGGTCACCATCGCCAAGCCAGTGAAGCATCACATGTTCGCCAAGGTGATAGCCGGCCACTTCTCCCTGATCGCCCAGCGGATCACGCTCGCCCTGGCAAATCAGCATCGGCACCGGCAGCGCCGGCAGGTGCGCAATACGCAAGGATTCCGGCCGGCGCGGTGGGTGAAACGGATAACTGAAACACACCACGCCGGCCACGGATACCGGCAGCGGCCCTGGCTCGCTTGCCAGCACACTGGCCATCCGCCCGCCCATGGATTTGCCGCCGATAAAACACGGTACATCATTCGGCATTGCTGCCAGCGCCTCGGCAAATGCAGCCAGCAAGACCGGCTGGCGATCCGGTGGCCGCCTGCTGCCGCCGTGGCGGCGCTGCGCCATATAGGGAAACTCGAATCGCGCCACGGCGATCTGCTGCGCGGCCAGCAACGACGCCAGCGTTTCCATGAAATCGCTGTCCATCGGCGCGCCTGCGCCATGAGCAAACAGCAAAGATGCGCAAGGCTTGCCTTCCGGCAGCGTCCAGTGCAACGGTGCTGCAACAACCGCCATCCCTTTACCTCGAGTCATTTCTTGAAAGCGCATCATGCCAGCTCGGCTGCGCGTCTCAATGGAATTTTTGGGCGCTGCGCCGCCATGTGGCTATCTGCGCCTCGGCACCGGCTCAAGCTGTGCGAGCTTCCTGACTGAGCTTTCCTGACCGAGTTTTCGCGACTGACCTTGTCCCATCGAGCTTGTGCGGCGGGAGATGACTGTTTTCATCCAGCCAACCGAACTTGTGCAAGTGGGCTCGGCCGGCTGGATTCACCAGACTGAAATCGCTCGGCCGCCCCTGACTCTGAAGCGGTGTGGCGGGGCTTGTCCGTCTATATTCCGCCAACCGAAACTTGCACGCTTGAGCTTGGCCGGCTGCACTTGTCCGACTGGAAATTGCACGGCCGAATTTGCGCGATTGCCCCTGCCCGCCTGAACTTGTGCGGTGACCTTGAGCGTCTGTATTTCACCAATTGAACTCAGACGGTCTGGCTGAATTTACACCTTGCGCCTGGCGCAACGTATACCGAGCTTCGCGCGCCGTTTTCCGCCACCGCTCAAAACAGCGACAACTGCTCCTCTGCCGGCCGCCGAAACAGATCCGTGCGCAACGAGCAGCGCTCGCCTACCAGCCCGTGGCGCCGCAGTGCGATCTCGAACCGCTGCGCAATGAGATCTGCCCACACGCCCTGCCCACTCTGCCGGGTAAACCACTCGCTGCGATAATCGCGCCCGCCGTGCAGCCCGTTCACCACCGCCATCACCTTCGCCGCTCGCTGCGGATAGTGCACCGCCAGCCATTGCCGCCACAG
This sequence comes from Alcanivorax quisquiliarum, assembly GCF_023051175.1. Classification (GTDB taxonomy): domain Bacteria; phylum Pseudomonadota; class Gammaproteobacteria; order Pseudomonadales; family Alcanivoracaceae; genus Isoalcanivorax; species Isoalcanivorax quisquiliarum. Next base: position 80,782 of record NZ_JALKII010000004.1, read on the forward strand.
CGGATTCACTTCATGCGGCAACCGCAACACCACATACCCGGCCGAGCGCGCACCAGCCGCCGCCGATTGCGCAACGATTTCCTCCAGCTCGTGATCGTTGATAAACGGGATCACCGGGGCAAGCAGCAAGGTCACCGGCACGCCTGCCTCTGCCAGCGCCCGCATCACGGCGATACGGCGGCTGCCGGCACTGGCGCGTGGCTCCAGGCGCGACTTCAGCCGGTTATCCAGCGTCGTCACCGAGATCGCCACCGTGGCCAGGCCCTGCTGCGCCATGGCGGCGAGCAGATCGAGATCGCGCAGCACCAGCGCGCCTTTGGTAATCAACGATACCGGGTGGCGGTGCTCCGCGAGCACTTCCAGAATCTGCCGCGTCAGCTTGCGCTCACGCTCCGCCGGCTGGTAGGGGTCAGTGGCCGTGCCAATGGCTACTGGCCGGCACTGATAACCACGCCGCGCCAGCTCACGCCGCAGCACAGCCGGGGCGTTGTCCTTGCAGATGATCTCGGTTTCAAAATCCTGGCCGGGCGAGAAATCCAGATAACTGTGCGTCGGCCGGGCGAAGCAGTAGACGCAGCCATGCTCGCAGCCGCGATACGGGTTGATACTCTGCTCGAAGGGAATGTCCGGCGATTGATTGCGTGACAAAAGGCTTTTGCACATCTGTGTATGCAGCCGTGTGGGGCGCTCCGCAGGCCCCACCTGCATTGATTGCTGTGCCGCCCCGCCCTGCTCTCCGGGTTCGAACACCGTCACCGTATTGGTAAAACGCCCCGGCATATTGCTGATACTGCCTCGCCCACGGGTCATGGCTGCCTCGAAACTGTACATAAAGACAGTATTTGACCAGAGCATGGCCGCCCCGGCAACCGTGACAGGACAGGTCGCCGCGCTGGTTCGTTCAGGCGGCTCGGTCGGGATGGCGGGATGGCAGGGCGGCGGGATGGCGGGCAAGATAAGGGAACTGTTTTCTGCACCGGAGCAACCATGATCGATTTATATACCGCAGCGACACCGAACGGCTGGAAAGCCTCCGTAGCGCTGGAAGAGATGGGGCTGCCTTATGAGGTTATCGCGCTGGATCTGATGAAGGGCGAACAGAAAAAGCCGGCCTTTCTGAAGATCAATCCCAACGGTCGCATCCCGGCTATCGTGGATCGCGACAATGGCGATTTCGCGGTGTTCGAATCCGGCGCCATCCTGGTGTACCTGGCCGAAAAAACCGGAATGCTGATGCCCACCGATGCCAAGGGGCGTTCGCGTGTGTTGCAGTGGCTGATGTTCCAGATGGGCGGCGTCGGCCCGATGATGGGGCAAGCCAATGTGTTTTTCCGGTATATGCCGGAGAAGATCGAGGTGGCTATCCAGCGCTACCAGAATGAATCGCGGCGATTATTGACGGTGCTGGATACGCAGCTGGCAGAGAACGAGTTTCTGGCCGGCGATTATTCCATCGCCGATATCGCCAACTGGTGCTGGGCACGCACACATGCCTGGTCCGGCATTGATATCACCGGGCTGGATCATCTGAAACGCTGGCTGGATCAGATTCGCGCTCGCGAAGCGGTGGATCGGGGCGTGAAAGTGCCGGGGGAACTGGAGCCTGCGCAGGTGCTGGAAGCGGCCAGGAATATGGTGCAGCGCTGACGACACGAGCACACCTGGCAGCCGCCGCGAGGCCGGCCGTCAACACAGCAGCGAGGGCACGTGCCCTCGCTGAATATCTGACATTGCACCCGGCCATCAAGCTGTCGGGGGCTGCTTTACCAGCCGGCCTGTCTTACCACCCTGGGCGCAAGTTCAGTCGCCCTGCTTGCTCCACCGCTGCGGCTTACTCCACCGTCCGTACGCGGTATTCCCCTTGCTTGTCCTTTCTGCGATCCATACGCGCCAGCGCCTTGCGATATCCTCGGGCGCCAATGCGATAAAGCAGTGCCTTGCCGCCCGGCACATAACGCCAGATCCAGTAAGACACCCGGCCCAGCCCTTTCAGCAATTTGATACCGGCATATTCGCCAGCGTCTTCGATCTGCATCCCGGAGACATATTCGTTCCCCGACAACCAGCGGCAACTCTGGTACAGGAACTTGCGCGCCATCGGCTCACTGATGAAGGGCGAGCGCTTGGCCGTGTTCGCGGCAACATTGTCCATCACCTTCAAGGTGCGCTCGTCGAGCCGCTCCGGCCGCGCCTGATGTTTCAGGCTGGCGAGGAAAAACTGCTGCTGATCCGCCACCGTCTCGGGCAGCAGCTCATCCTGAATACCCAGCACGTATCCGGTGTAACGCCACATCAGGTTGAAGGACGCCAGCTCGTCATCATTGAAATGGATATTCATCATGGCCAGGCTGCGGATGTTCAGATAACCGAACAGCCCCAGCGTGATCGCCAGATCCTGCTGGTTGATCGGCACCTCAACCGGATGTTTGAAGCGGCCGCTATCCACCAGAAAGCGCCGGATCGCCGAATGCAGCAGGCGCACTCGCATCAGCAGCTCATGCCCCGGCCCGCCTGGCTCCAGGTTGCCGGGAAAAGCCATACGCAGCACCATCGCAGCTGTTTCATCCAGCCGGCGGCTGGAGTCGCCACTGAGCATGCCGGTCATGGAGGTGACCAGCGCCATCTTGACGAATACTGCGCCGCCGACAAGGCTGCCGGTAAACAGCGCAATCCCCATATTCACGGGGAAGGCCGCCAGCATCTGCTGCCCGGTGCGCATATCATCGAAATTCACCCAGTCCGGCACGGTGTTGCAGGCATCCAGAAAGCGCTGATAGACGCCGCCATCCTGCGCCGCGCGCTCGCGCACCGTGCCGAGCAGATCATGAAAGCCTTTCAGCGAGCCCTCCGCCGCAAGTGCCGCGACCACTTCATCGCCCAGCGGATCGGCCTGGCTACGCAGGTAATCCAGCTGCGCCTCGGTATAAGGCTCGGCGTATTGCAGGGCATCGCGCGGCGGAATCACGTGCAGCGGAATAGAGGCGGCGGTCGACATACGGCTATCTCCAGTTGGCAACTCGAAACCGGCTGGTTCTGGGGCGACACAGTGCCGACACAGGCTGCCTTCGGTCAATGACCACAAATATGTTTACCTGCGTCAGTTACGGTCACGTATACCGATCCGGTGATATCGTCGACCCTGAAGCCACCGCCTGCGCAACTGCTATACTGCGCCGCCGCCAGCCTGTTCGGATATCACTGCAATGCAAGACGATCTCGCCCTCCTCGCCGCCAAACTGAATCAGGAAACCGCCCGTCTGGATTGGGCCAGCCTCCAGCGTTTCTTTGCACGCGGGCAGACCATTCGTGTCGATCCGCAACTGGATCTGGTGGCTGTTGCCACCGCCTTCGCCACCGATCAGCAAGAGCAGGTCGCCGTGTGGATGCGCGAGGGCGCTGTCGCCGCCGTGACTGATGCCCAGGCTGCGCAGTGGCATGAGACCGAAACCGTATTATGGACAGTGGTGGTGGCGCCCTGGGTATTAGTGCAACCGGACTGACTGGTAACCGGGTCAGGAGACATGAGACGAAGGCGGTCAGGCAGCAATCCGCTTGAACACCTGGCAAGAACACAGTGTGCCGCAGCATGAGCTGACAGACAGACGCGCAATACCCTGCCGTGGGGCAAAACACGCTGTCGTGAGATAAAAAAAGCCCGCTGGTGTCAGCGGGCGATGTCTTTACAGGCCAATTGATGACTCACTTCCGTGTTGCTGTGTGTCTCCGTACACCCACATCTTAGGGCTTCCGGCTGCCGAGCGAAGCAAGCCAAAGCCTACATTACATGTAAGCTTTTACTGACAAAACATGCGAGAGATTGGCTCGATGCCAAAGCGCCATCATGCCAGCGGCAGCCATGATTGCTGCACATCATAATCCGGCAACGGATCGCCCCGCCGATCAAACAGGCGGTAATGGAAGCCCTCCGTGGTCACATCCAGCCGCGCAAACGCATCCCGGCTGTACACCCCGCGCAGCAGTTGCACCCGGTAGCGGGACCACAGCCCGCCAGTAGCAAGCCTGCCGCTGCTCTGCAACATCGGCCCGTACCAACGAAACGCCAGCAGCGCCGTGGGCCAGAACAGCCCGGAGGAAACCATGTTATAGATCGTCTGCGGCTCGCCACGACGGCGGCTGTGCAGGGCCGCCACCAGTGATGCATGCACATCGCCGGAAATGAACGCCACCCGCTTCAGCTGATGGCGGCGAATCACCTCCAGCAAACGCGCACGCTGCGCCACGAATCCTTCCCACGCATCCTGGCGCCGAAACAGGCGCTTCTGATCCGGGAACACCACCACCGGCGAGACGATCAGTTTCACCCGCTCGGGGCCATCCAGCAGCCACTCGGTGAGCGCCTGCTCCTGTCGGGCCGAGATCATCATCCGGTCACGCGTGCGCCGGGCCAGTTGCCGCTCGGTGCGCACATCCATCACAAACACGTCCACACAGCCGCGCCGGAAGCTGTACCAAAGGTGATCCGGGTCGGCATCCAGATACTGCCCGGCAGCATCCAGCGGCATCGCCGGGCTGTGGGAGGCCTGATAAATCTGATACGCCTTCAACGCCGCCGGCAGCTTGCCGACCCAATCCGCCGCCGAGGCACTGGCCGGCCAGTTATCCTCGATCTCGTGATCATCCAGAATCATGTACGTCGGCGTGGTCGCCATCATGCGCTGCATGTGCGGCTGCCCGAACACGCGGCGATAGAGCGAGAGATATTGCTCTTCGGCGCTGATTGCACCCAGTCGATTCAGCGGATCGGCATAAATCTGGTCACCTGCCAGCAGCGTGAAATCCACCTCGCCATAGTCCGCTTGATGCGCCAGCATCGCTTTGAACGTCTTGTCGGCCCGATCATCGGAAACCCGGCCACCGAGATCAAAAAAACGATAGCAGCATGAACCGAACAGCAGACTCACCGGCGCCTCATCGGCTGCCGGTGCGGTACGAAAACGACCGGCTGGCACATCCCCCCAGCTGAGCGAGCCGTCACCCGCCGCCTCGTTCACCACCCAGCCGGCGCGGAATTCGTACTCGGTGCCGGGCTGGAGATCCTTCAGAATCACGACGCCACTGGCGTCGAAATTCCGGTTCAGACGAAACGGCAACACCGCCCCCCACGGCTGCGCTGGCTGCCCAGCCGGTGCCACCACACGCCACTGGATGCGGCCCAGCATCGCCTTACCTTCGGGCAGCGCCGTGGCGATATCGGCCCGGCCGAAAATACGCACCGAAGTGCGATCGCAGTGCCCCACTATCGGTCCCACCGAAAAAGCCGCCACTTGCGTTGTCATGTTCACTTGCAGATCCCTCTTGTACGTTCAACGTCGGCACCTCCGGCACCCTTTCCTCTTTACCAAGGTGAGAACTCAGGCACAGATGCGGCCTGAATTGCCTTGGCTTACCCTGGCTCGCCCCTGAAACCTGCTCAGGAAAATTGTCGCCGCCGCCCATGAAGGCTAGGATGACGCATAGGAAAAAAGGGCTATGATGGCGGCGCGGTTCAAGATTGGGCAACCCTCACCGCCCGGCGTCCCCACACGGGCGTGACTTCGGGAAAACTCCATGGATATGCTGGTAGCCAGGCTGGCTGATGTACCCCGTCATCATCGCCGCTCTGCGTGCAGAGCCCGGCACCGGTGGTGCCTGCTCGGCGCCCTGCTGTGGCTGGCCATGGCCGTGCCGGCAAACAGCGCACCGCTCCCTCCTGCCACGCCCCTCCAGCTGGATGACACGGTCGCGCAGGTGGCCGACGCCCACCGGCGGGCCGCCTGGTTCTGCGCCTCAGCGGCCGATCTGCCGGCGCCGGAAGCGCTGTTGCCGCGCCCGGAGCAGTTTGCCTGGCAACCCGCTGGCCAGCACACACCCAACCATGGATTCACCAGTCAGCATTGCTGGTTTCGCCTGCCGATCGCATTGACCGCAGGGAGCCACAGCCGCTGGCTGCTGCAAATCGAAAACCCGCTGTTGGAACATGCGGACCTGTATCTGCGCCACGCGGACGGCCGCATTACCGATCGCGCCAGCGCCGGCAGCCGCACCCCCTATCGTAGCCGCCCGCTCGATTGGCACCAGCCCACTTTTCCACTGAGCCTGGTGCACGGTGAACACGCCGAGATATTTCTGCACGTCAGCAGCCGCTATGGCCTGCAACTGCCGTTGCAATTGCTCGAACAGCAGGCTCATACCGGCAATACCCAGAACATCATGCTGGTGCAGGGGCTGTTCTTCGGCGCGATGGCGGTGATGATCCTGTACAACCTGTTCTTGTACTGGTCGATTCGCGAGCGGGCTTATCTGCTCTACGTGGCGTGGTCGTGCAGCATCACGCTTTTTCTCGCCATATTGCATGGTCTGGCGCAGCGATTTTTGTGGCCGGGCAACCCCTTGCTGGGTGTGCATGCGCTGACGTATCTGCTGCCGCTCATCGTCTTCCTGCCGGCGCTGTTCACCCTGCATTTTCTTGAGCTGGCGCAGCGCGCCCCCCGGCTGGCAAAACTGCTGCGGCTGCATGTGGGCATCGGTATCGCATTACTGCTGCTGACGCCATTTGTACCGGCCAGCGTCATGATCCCGCTGGATCTGCTGTCCCTGCTGGCAGTCAATCTCTCGATTTTGCTGGTCGGGGTGCTGCGCGCCCATGCGGGCGATCCCGATGCGCGAGTATTCACCCTGGCCTGGCTCTGTTTCATTGCAGGCGCCACCGCGCTGGTGATGAGCAAGTTCGGCTTGCTGCCCCTTGGCGGCCTGGCCGGCCACCTGCTGCAAACAGGCGTGTTCATCGAGGTGGTGCTGCTGTCGCTGGCGCTGGCCAACCGCATCAACCGGCTCAAGGAAGAGCATGGTCTCTCCATTCAGGAAAAAGCGCGAGCGGAGATGGAGGCTTTCAAAGCCGGTGCACGCAATCAGGCAAAAAGCGAATTTCTGGCCACCATGAGCCATGAAATTCGTACGCCGATGAATGGTGTGCTGGGCATGGCCGATCTGCTACGCCGCACGCCGTTGGGAAGCCAGCAGGCGCAGTATGTGGATACGATTTATCAATCCACACAATCGTTGCTCACGGTGATCAACGATATCCTCGACTACTCGCGCATTGAGGCAGGCAAACTCGAGCTTGAGAGTGTCGAGATCAGCGTGGAAAGCCTGATTGACGACTGCGTGTCGCTGTTTGCGGTACTCTCTGCGGAGCGGCGCCTGCCGGTGTACACCTTTCTCGATAGCCGTGTGCCCGAAGTGATCCGCACTGATCCGGTGCGGCTCAAGCAGATCATCACCAACCTGCTCAGCAATGCCTTCAAGTGCACGGAAAAAGGCCAGATCGCCGTGCACGTGACACTGCGGCAGCCGCCTGATCAGAGTGGCGCCTGCGTGCTGCTGTTCGAGGTGTCGGACACCGGCAGCGGCCTGGATGATAGCCAGAAACAATACCTGTTCCGCGAATTCGCCAATGCTCAACAGCGCCCTGCCACGCGGCGCCGCGATGGCGCCGGCCTTGGTCTGGCGATCAGCAAGCGCTTGTGCGAAATGATGGGCGGCGAGATCGGGGTCAACAGCGCCCCCGGCCGCGGCGCCACCTTCTGGTTCACTATCCAGTGCCGCCAGCTGGGCTCGCCCGGCGCCGGCAGCGCGCTGCACGGCAAGCGCCTGCTGATCGTGGATGACGAGCCAGCTTTCTGCCTGTCGGTATCACAAATGGCAGCGCGCTGGGGCATGCAGGTGGACGATTGCCGCAACATCAGCGAGGCCGCCGAACGCCTGGCGCAAGCCGCTCGCCGGGTGCCGTTCGATGCGCTGTTGATCCACCAGCGCTTCAGCACCGAGCTGGGCCGGATTCCCATCGAGCACCGCCCGTCGGCGTTACTGGTGGCTGGCGCCACGGGCGAAACGCCTGCGGCCGGGGCTGCCGCTGGCGCGGTGGTCGTGGAAACACCGGTGCGCTCGCGGTTTCTGCGCGAGGAGCTGTATCAACTACTGGTGCCCACACGCGTCAGTCCGCCACAACCTGCCACCAGCAGCACGGTAGCGGCACTTCAGAACCTCAATGTCATGATTGTCGAGGACAACGCCGTCAACCAGCTGGTGATCGATTCGATTCTCAAGACCGCGGGTATCAGAGCCACCGTCGCCAGCAACGGCCGCGAGGCATTGACGAGGTTCGAGCAAAGCCGACGGCCCTGGAACGTCATCATCATGGATTGCGAGATGCCGGAGATGGATGGCTACGAGGCCACCCGCCGCATCCGTGCACTGGAGCAACAGCAACAGCGCCCGCGTGCCTGGATCATCGCCATCTCCGCCCACGCTGCCGGGGAATATATCTGGAAAGCGCGGGAAGCCGGCGTGGATGACTATCTGAGCAAACCTGTCTCGCGCGATCAGGTGATCGAGGCAATCCAGCGCGGCACTCTTGACAGGGGTGGTGGTGGCGGTAGTGGTCGCGGCGGCGCTAGTGACGCCATTGCTGGCAGCCTCGACGGCACGGCGCCCGCCAGCGAAAACACCACGCCCTGATGCCGCGACGTGAAAAAACCGGCGCCGCCACGTATCATGAGCGCCCCGTCTCCGCCGATGGACAATGTCGTACATGAATCGCACGCCTCGCAAAATCCTGGTTACCAGCGCCCTGCCTTATGCCAACGGCTCCATTCATCTGGGCCACATGCTCGAACACATCCAGACCGATATCTGGGTGCGCTTCCAGAAAATGCGTGGCGAACAATGCATCTATGTGTGCGCCGACGATGCCCACGGCACCGCCATCATGCTCAAGGCCGAACAGCTTGGCCTGCCGCCGGAAGAATATATCGAGCAGATCAAGGCCGAGCATGAGCGCGACTTCGGTGGCTTTCTGATCGAGTACGATCAGTACCACAGCACACATAGTGCCGAGAACCGCGCCTTGTCGGAGCTGATCTACCAGCGCAATCGCGATGCCGGCTATATCGTCGAAAAAGAGATCGTGCAACTTTACGATCCCGTCAAAGGCATGTTCCTGGCGGATCGTTTCGTGCGTGGCCGCTGCCCCAAATGTGATGCGGCGGATCAGTACGGTGATAACTGCGAAGCCTGCGGCGCCACTTATACACCCGCCGAATTGAAAGAACCGTATTCCACTATCAGTGGCGCCGCGCCAGTGGAAAAACCCAACATCCAGCTGTTCTTTGACCTGCCGCAGTTCGAGGACATGTTGCGTGACTGGCTGGCCAGCGATGCGCTGCAAGGCAGCGTCGCCAACAAATTGCGCGAGTGGGTGGAAGCCGGCCTGCAACCCTGGGACATCAGCCGCGAAGCGCCCTACTTCGGTTTCGAGATTCCCGGCTGGCCGGGCAAGTTCTTCTATGTGTGGCTGGATGCCCCGGTGGGCTACATGGCGAGCTTCCAGCATTATTGCGAGCGCAAAGGTCTGGATTTCGACGAGTTCTGGGGGCCGGAGAGCACGGCCGAGCTGCACCATTTCATCGGCAAGGACATCATCAACTTTCACGGCCTGTTCTGGCCGGCCATGCTGGAGGGCGCCGGTTTCCGCAAGCCCACGGCGCTGCATGTGCACGGTTTCGTCACCGTCAACGGCGCCAAGATGTCCAAATCACGCGGCACCTTCATCAAGGCCAGCACCTACCTTGAGCACTTGCAGCCGGAATACCTGCGCTACTATTTCGCCGCCAAGCTCGGCAACGGAGTAGAGGATTTCGATCTCAATCTGGAAGATTTTGTGCAGCGGGTGAACGCCGACCTGATCGGCAAGGTGGTCAATATTGCCAGCCGCACCGCCAACTTCGTGCATAAAGCCGGCGGCACCCTTTCCAGCACGCTGGACAACGAAGCACTGGTGCGTGAAGTGCAGGCAGCCGCGCCGCGCATCGCCAGTTATTACGAGCAACTGGAATTCGGCAAGGCCATGCGCGACATCATGGCGCTGGCCGACAAGGCCAACCACTACATCCAGGAACAAGCGCCCTGGACACTGGCGAAACAGCCCGATCAAGCCCGGCGGGTGCTTGAAGTGTGCTCCTCGGCCGTCAATATCTTCCGGTTGCTGGCGCTGTATCTCAAGCCGGTACTGCCCACGCTGGCTGCCAAGACAGAAGCATTCCTGCGCGTACCCCCGCTCACCTGGGCCGATGCCGACCAGCTGCTCGGCGAGCATCAGATCGAGCGCTTCAGCGCCATGATGAGCCGCATCGACAGCAGCCAGATCAATGCCATGCTGGAGGCTTCCAGGGAAGAAAAGGAAAAGGCGGAGCCGGCGCCGGCCGCCGCCGGCAACGAGCCTGCTACCGCTGCGGAAGAACACATCAGCATTGATGATTTCCTGAAAGTGGAGCTGCGTGTGGCCCGTATTCTCAAAGCCGCACACGTCGAGGGCGCCGACAAACTGCTGCAACTGACACTGGATGTTGGCAACGGCGAAACCCGCAATGTATTCGCGGGCATCAAGGCAAAATACAGCCCCGAGCAACTGGAAGGCCGCCTGACCGTGCTGGTGGCCAACCTGGCGCCGCGCAAGATGAAGTTCGGCGTCTCCGAAGGCATGGTGCTGGCCGCCGGCCCGGGCGGCGAGGATATTTTCCTGCTCAGCCCGGACGACGGCGCTGAGCCGGGCATGGAGGTACGCTGACACATGGCGCGCGCTCCCGCGCTACGGCTCATCGCCGGCCCCGGCGCCCGCGCCCGGCTGGAGCGCGATGGCCTGCAAGCGGACGATATCCGCGTCATGGCCGGAGCCAGCGGCGGCCCCAAGTGGCTTGCGCTGGCGCGCCTGGATGAGTATCTGTTCGGTGAATTTTTTGCCGGCCCCCGTGAAACGCCGCTGCATCTGATCGGTTCCTCTTCCGGCGCCTGGCGCTTTGCCTGCTTCGCGCAGGCCGATCCGGCCGCCGCCTCACGGCGTTTTGCCGAGGGCTACCAGCAAATCTGCTTTCGGCCCGGCATGAGTTTTGACGAGATCACCCGCCACACCCACACCCTGCTGGATGTGGTATTGCCCGACGCTGCCGCGTGCCAGCAGGTGCTGGCCAACCCGCATATCAAACTCAATCTGATTGCCACGCGGGCCAGGGGGCTCAACGCTGCCCGCGCTCGCGCCTTGCAGGCTGCCGGGCTGGGCCTGACGGCACTGGCCAATGCGATACACCGGCGCGCCCTCGGCGGATTCTTCGAGCGCGTGCTGTTTCATGCCGCCAGCCATCAGCCGCCGTTTTATCAGCTCAATGATCTGCCCACCCGCCGCGTGGCGCTGGCCGAAAACAATGTGCGCCAGGCTATTCTTGCCTCCGGTGCCATCCCGCTGGTGCTCAGTGGCATCCCGGATATTCCCGGTGCCGGCCCCGGCATGTATTACGATGGCGGCGTGACGGATTATCACTTCGACATTCCGTTCAGCCAGGACGGGCTGGTGCTCTATCCGCATTTTTATCCCACCATCACGCCCGGCTGGTTCGACAAGGCACTCAAGTGGCGCCGTGGTAATCCACGGCATTACGACAACGTGGTGATCCTCTGCCCCACCGACGAATGGGTCGCGGCACTACCGGGTGGCCGCATCCCCGATCGTCGCGATTTCACGCGGTTGCCCGATGCCCAACGCATCCGCGACTGGGGCGAGGCGATCAAACGCTCGGAGATGCTGGTGGAGGATTTCCAGCGGCTGCAACAGGGTGACTTGTCCGCCCTGCGCCGGTGAACACGCCCGCGTAACAGCTGTCGCTCAAATGGTTAAATAACAACCACTTGAGCGCTTTTTATGCTTGAAAATCCTGTTCTCGCCCTCATATCTGATATTGCTGGCGGCCGTCTCTCCAGAGCGCGTCGTGCCATTGCCAAAAGCAATCGCACCCATACCAGCTATCCATTATACATATAGCCCTCAAGGCCGTATTCTTACCCTCGTCACGATGACAATTCTTCGAAGGAGCAAGACATGTCAGTTATCAATACTCAGATCAAGCCGTTCAAGGCGCAAGCATTCAAAAACGGTGAATTCATCGAAGTCACAGAAGCCGACCTGAAAGGCAAGTGGGCAGTATTCTTCTTCTATCCTGCCGACTTCACCTTCGTCTGCCCCACCGAACTGGGCGACGTGGCCGACTACTACGACGAATTCCAGAAGCTGGGCGTGGAAATCTATTCGGTATCCACCGACACCCACTTTACACACAAAGCATGGCACGACGCGTCCGAGACCATCGGCAAGATCAAGTATCCGATGCTCGGCGACCCGACCCTGCAAATCAGCCGCAACTTTGAAGTGCTGCGTGAAGATCAGGGCCTGGCCAACCGCGGTACGTTCATCGTGGATCCGGACGGCATTATCCAAGCCGTTGAAATCACTGCCGAAGGTATCGGCCGTGATGCGCAAGATCTGTTGCGCAAAGTGAAAGCTGCTCAGTACGTAGCGGCCCACCCGGGTGAAGTGTGCCCGGCCAAGTGGAAAGAAGGTGAAGCGACTCTGGCTCCGTCCCTGGACCTGGTCGGCAAGATCTAAGCCCGCTGAACTGAGCGTGAACACTGCCCGGGCCACTCTGGCCCGGGCACTTCAAAGAATACCCCGAATATCAATTGCTCACGGAGAACGCCAGCATGTTGGACGCCAACCTCAAGACTCAACTTCAGACGTACATGGAACGCATCAGCCGGCCGTTCGAGGTTGTCGCGTCCCTTGATGATGGCGACAAATCCAGGGAGTTGCTGGAGCTGCTGCGCGAAATCCAGAGCATGTCTGACAAGATCAGCCTGCGTGAAGATGGCACCGACGCGCGCAAGCCGTCGTTCAGCCTGAATCCCGTTGGTGGCGATGTCAGCCTGACCTTTGCCGGCATCCCCATGGGCCACGAATTCACCTCGCTGGTGCTGGCGCTGCTGCAAGTGGGTGGTCACCCGCCGAAAGCCAGCGACGAAGTGATCGAGCAGGTGAAAGCACTGGAAGGTGACTTTCAGTTTGAAACCTATTTTTCATTGTCCTGCCAGAACTGCCCGGATGTGGTCCAGGCACTGAACCTGATGGCAGTACTGAACCCGAATATCAAACACGTGGCGATCGACGGCGCGCTGTTCCAGGCGGAAGTCGAAGAACGTCAGGTGATGTCTGTACCGAGCGTGTTTCTCAATGGCGAGCCGTTCGGCCAGGGCCGCATGGGCATAGAAGAAATCGTCGCCAAACTGGACACCGGCGCCGCGACCCGCGATGCGGAAAAGATGAGCGAAAAAGAAGCGTTTGACGTACTCGTTATCGGCGGCGGCCCTGCCGGTGCCGCCAGCGCCATCTACGCAGCGCGTAAAGGCATCCGCACCGGTGTCGCTGCTGAACGCTTTGGCGGCCAGGTACTGGATACCATGGCCATCGAGAACTTCATCTCGGTGAAAGCCACCGAAGGCCCGAAACTGGCCACGGCATTGGAAGAACACGTCCGCGATTACGATGTAGACATCATGAACCTGCAACGGGCCGAGCAACTGATCCCCGGCGAAAACGGCGCGCTGCACGAGGTGAAATTTGCCTCCGGTGCAAGCCTCAAGTCGAAAACGCTGGTGCTGGCCACCGGCGCGCGCTGGCGCGAAGTCAACGTGCCCGGCGAGCAGGAATATCGTGGCCGCGGCGTGGCCTACTGCCCGCACTGTGATGGCCCGTTGTTCAAGGGCAAGCGCGTGGCGGTCATCGGCGGAGGAAACTCCGGTGTCGAGGCAGCCATTGATCTGGCCGGCATCGTCGAGCATGTCACGCTGCTGGAATTTGACAGCCAGCTGCGCGCCGATCAGGTATTGCAGAAGAAGTTGCACAGCCTGTCGAACGTGGATGTGCTGGTCAGCGCTCAGACCACCGAGATCACTGGCGACGGCAGCCGTGTCAACGGGCTGGTGTACAAGGACCGCAACAGTGGTGAAGAACACCGTGTGGAGCTGGCGGGTGTGTTCGTGCAGATCGGCCTGGTGCCCAACACCGACTGGCTGAAAGGCACGGTGGAGCTGTCTCGCTTCGGCGAAATTGTCACCGATGCCCGCGGCGAAACCTCGATTCCCGGCATTTTTGCAGCTGGCGACGTGACCACGGTGCCCTACAAGCAGATTGTCATCGCCCTCGGCGAAGGTGCCAAGGCAGCGTTGAGCGCCTTTGACCACCTGATCCGCAGCTCGGTGGACGCTGCCGCCTGATCTACAAAGCGAAACCGGACAACCACCCCGCGTCTCTGACCGGGGTGGTTTTTTTATGCTGTATCACACTCCTGCCGCCGTAGCGGAACTTGCGCCGCCCCTTCTGTCACATTTGTTACAGGCATTCAAAGCGCTGCTTTTTTTCGCGACGCTCTCGCGACAACTATCGCGACCAGTATCGCGGCACCCTCACGGCGCTCTCATCTCGCGACACAGGAGGACAGATATGGCCACCCCCTCACTCAACGGCAAACGCGTCGCCATGCTGGTCATGAACGGCTTTGAACAAATCGAACTGACCAGCCCGAAAGAGGCGCTGGAAAAAGCTGGCGCCCGCGCCGACATCATTGCCGACCAGCCCGGCACCGTCACCGGCTGGCACCATACCGACCGCGGCGACACATTTTCGGTGGACAACACCTTCGACAAGATACAAGTGGATGAATACGACGCCGTGGTGCTGCCCGGCGGCGTCATCAATGCCGACGCCATCCGCATGGATGATGCCGCCAGAACGTTCATCCAGGCAGCCGTCGGCGCCGGCAAACCGATTGCCGTGATCTGCCACGGCCCCTGGCTGCTGATCTCGGCCGGTGTAGTGGCCGGCAAGCAGATGACCAGCTTCCCCTCGCTGAAAGATGATCTGGAGAACGCCGGCGCACACTGGCGCGACGAGGCTGTAGTTCGCGACGGCAACCTTATCAGTAGCCGCAAGCCGGACGATTTGCCGGCTTTCAATCAGGCGTTGATCGAGGCCCTGGCTGGATAATATCACTTCAATATCAATCAATTGTTAGTCAGCGGCTTAACCCCTTCACGCCTTGACACACTGCTGACACGCCGCTAACTTCCCCGCTCTGCCGCGCCTGGTGTGGCTGCCGGCAGGGCCGGCGCCGCATGAAGAACATCAACGAGGCGAAGCGTTTCGAGGCGGCAAGATAAAAACAGAAAACCAGTTAAAAGAAGAATAAAAAAAGTGGCAGCAAGACAACGGGCATCGTCGGGCAAAGCACCAGCTCGCCTCAACAGCCCGAGCACCACAGCAACAGGCCCGCTCCCTGCAGGGCGCAATAGCTGGCCGGCACCGCCATGCCGTACTGACAACGATTCAATACAAAGCACCACCGAACCGCTTCGGTTCTTTTTTAAATTAAACCTTTTGAAAAGCAAACTTTTTAAAACCAGAACTTCTGGAAGTTAAACTTTTGGGGAAGATATGCGCCATTTCAATCTGGTTGTATTAACAGCCGTCGCCGTTGCCTGGCTTTCCGGCTGCACCACCCTGCATCGTTCCGATGAAATCCGCCTGCGTGAATTACGCGCTGTCGGCATTTCCGAAACAGAAGTGCAGGTGAAACACCCCGGCGTAGCGGCTGGCCTGAACCTGCTGCCCGGCTTCGGAAACTTCTATCTCGGGGCTGGCACCAACGAAGGTTCCCAGTGGGCTTATGGCTTTCTGAACCTGCTGTTCTGGCCGGTATCCATTGTCTGGGCCGCACCTGCGGCGGCCATTGATGCAGGCACTATCAACAAGAAGGAAACTGCGTTTTACTACACCTACGACCCGACCGGCATTCGCGAGCTGGCGCAACGGGAAGCCGCCTTGGCGAGCGCGATGGCGGAACGCGAAACAGCAGCGCCCCCGACCACTGCGCCCTTTGATGCCTACGCGCCCACCGACGACACCCTGACGCCCGAGGATAGCGCGGCTACACCTGACGACATCCTCGCACCCGCCGCCAATGAATCTGCACACGAAACGACTGCCGATACCGCCGCCCTGCTCAATTGAATCGGCAGGGCGACACAACCGGGCAAACAAGAAAAAACACCGCTCGCGGTTGTGACAGGCTCCTGTTGCCGGCACCTCGCCGGCAACAGGCAAGCCCGCCAGCGCATAGACGAACGACAAGCTGAGAGCTGGGCAGACCCAGGCCTTACCACAGGTGCCAAGCAGGACCAGCTTGTGCTCTTACGAAAGTGTCACACATCTAAGCCCTGCTACAGCGAGTCCCTCTAACGCAAGCTCTCTAAAAATGCCAACTCCTTGCTAATTACCTCGCTGAAAAAAGGTTCGAAGTATGGTTCGAAATGATTGGCCTCAACTGTCTGCACAAGGACGTGGTGATTGTTCACTTTGCGAATAGCGGCCTCGACAAAGGGGGCGACAGTATCATTGGTGGCGCCTAGCAGTAAGGTGGGGACCCGAATGTCTTTCAGGCGCCGGAATGGGCGATATGGCCCCATCGTCATGAGTGAGCGGGCCGCGACACGGTTATCGTACTTGCGTCCGAGGCTGCGCTCGGCCAGCTGCAACGCCATCTGAGCGCTGTCCCTGTCCATCGACGAAAAAGCGCCAGGCTCGCTGACAACGGGTATATAGACCGGATGACCGGGCTTGATCAAATCCACCAGGCTATAAAATGCGAACCGTAACAACCGTCGCAGAGGCACAGCCCGCACCGCCGCCGTGCCATCCAGCATCGGGACCTGTGCAATCACTCCAGCCAGCTCCGGGTGGTCCGCCGCCAGCTCAACCGCATGGCCGCCACCGAGCGAAGAGCCCCAGACTACGATCCTGGCGGGATCAACAGCAGGATGAGCCTTGAGGAACGCCAACGCTGCATCAGCGTCTCGCATCCGTTGTCGTACCGAAATAGCCTGCCGCGGCAACCCGGCACTATCACCCCAGCCGCGGTAGTCAAAAGTCATAACCAGGTACCCGGCCCGCGTGAATTCCTCGTAGAACGGCACAGTCAGCGCGTTCTGGATACCACCCCACCCATGCACCATGAGAATGGCCGGCTTGGCTTCCCCGCTATCGTCTGCGGGTTGATGCAGAGTGGCCGCACACCAGACACCGTCAGAATAGAACCCCACCCGCTCGCTACGGCACGTAAGATCGTCAGGGCCATGTCTGAGTTTTTCCATGAAGCAGCTCCCGAGGTAAAATGTTCTTGCACGGCATTCAAGAACCAATGCTATCACTCTTGTATGCCATTCAAGATTGACCTGAGTGACTTCAGGAGCAGGCAGCATGGCGAAAAACAAGCGCGACATTGATCTGGACGTGAAGAGAAAGGAGCTGGAACAGGCGGCGGCCCGCTTGTTCATGGCCCGTGGGTACGACGCCACGTCCATGGGCAGCATTGCAAAGGAACTGGGCGTTACTGCCAACACTCTCTACTGGTACTACGCCAGCAAAGACGAACTTCTGGTTGGCGTCCTTAACCGCCTGCTCTCGGACAGCCTGGAAAAACTCCCGGCAATGATGGAATTGTCCCTTCGAGACCAGATCGATTGGACGCTACGAGAACTGGAAAAAAGCCGCCCACTGGTGAATACAGTACACGGGAAATTGGGCGAGTCTGCGGCAATTCGTGATTGGCACGACCGATTTCACAGCCTTCTGGAATCTGCAGTGGCCCACACCCTGAAAGCGAAAGGCATCCGTGGAGAGCGGGCCAGAATGCTGGCTACGGTGGCGATTTTTCTGGTGGAAGGGCTTCTGGCGCACCCGCACACCGAAACGCAGCGCGACGACATTCTAGCGTGGTTTTCGCAAAACTCAGCGGCGGATCCGGCCTGACCCCATACGCACTCTACATCGCTGCTCTACATCGCCGCCCTACATCGCCCTTCCTCCAGACTTCGAAAAAGGGCCTCGTATCGCAATTCAGATCGTGTTTGCTTGATCTGCGAAAGCTGCCGGACGAGGGCTAACCCCGGTTAGTCTGAGTGCTGTTCTCATGCACAGCGATGCTCAGATTACCGCGCTAAAAAAGGAATTGCGTCACCTCGCGTATCAGCCACCGTGACGCAAAGCCACCTCCAGATCATCTGCATACTCGCCGAGCGAGGCCAGAATAAAACGCGCCTTGTCGTCATCGGCTTTTTCAGTGGCCAGCGCGGCCAGCCGTTCACGGAAGGCCGGCAGCGACAAGCGCGCCGGCTCATCGTCATTCAGCCGCGCCAGGCAGAACGCCCGCCAGTCCGCCAGTTCCTGCGCGGACAGCGTGTGCGGATAATTACGCGCCCGGTAACGCCAGAGCATCTCCGGTAGCCGCCGATCCTCGAACGGAAAACTGCGCTGCCCCAACTCCTGGGGAGGTGTTTCACGCAGCTGCTGCATCAGCTGGCGATCTGCGTCACTGAAAAAGCCACCGCCATAGAGCATCGTGTCGGGATCAGTGTGCTCGGTGAATTCACGCCCGCGATAAATCTCTGTCAGCCTCGCCGGCAGCTGCTCACGCGCCTCCCGCAGCACCTGCCAATGTCGCCGGCAGGCCGCCATATCCAGCCCCAGCCGCTGCTGCACTGCTTCATCGGCCAGCTTCACGGTGGCCACCACCGGCGCGCGATTGATGTGGATTTCCTTCAAGGGGATACGTTCCTCACCCTCGCCCAGCTCAGCGCTGCGGCTGAATACCCGCCGGCGCACCTCCTCCACGGAGGCGTTGATCAGCGCCGCCGGATCAGCCGACAGATCGTAAACGATAATGCTGTTGCGATTGCCGGGGTGCGCCATCAGCGGCATCACCAGTGCCGTGCAGAATCGCGCCGCAGGAATTCGCCCGGAGACGTGCAGCACCGGCTCCTGCGACACCACATTGAGCAGGCCCGCCACCTCATGCTTGAAGCGCAGCGACAGCGCGTAATCGAACAGCCTGGGCTGCTTTTCACGAATCAGACGCGCCAGCGCGATAGTGGCGTAAACGTCCGATAGCGCATCGTGCGCCGCCTCATGGGCCAGCCCGTTGGCCTGGGTCAGTTGCTCCAGCCGAAAACTGTGGGTGCCATCTTCTCGCAATGGCCATTCGATACCCTGCGGCCGCAAAGCGCAGCACAGGCGCGCCACATCAATCAGATCCCAGCGGGAATTGCCGTTTTGCCATTCGCGTGCGTAGGGATCGAAAAAATTACGGTACAAGGTGTGGCGCGTCACTTCGTCGTCAAAGCGAATGCTGTTGTAGCCCACCGTGCACGTGCCGGGCTGCGCCATCTCCTGGTGAATGCGGGCAATGAATTCTGCTTCCGGCAGGCCTTCTTCCAGCACCTGCTGCGGCGTCAGCCCGGTGACCAGGCACGCCTCCGGGTGCGGCAGATAATCCGGCGTCGGGCGGCTGTACCACATCAGCGGCTCGCCGATCACGTTCAGCTCGGCATCGGTACGGATACCGGCGAATTGCGAAGGCCGATCCACCATCGGATTGGCACCCCAGGTTTCATAGTCGTGCCAGAAAAATGTTGCTTGTGCCAAATCCCGGCCCCCCAGAAGAGCATTGATATGGATAGCAGGATACCGGGCGTGGCCCGGCCTGAACACCTGCGCTATGGTGTAGCGGACACTTGGGAGAACGCCATGAGCCAGCTACCTGATTACCAGCCCGAGAACCACCAGCGCGCCGACATTGATGCCCTGCCCGGCATTACTGTACTGGAGTTTGGTGCCTCCTGGTGTGGCCACTGCCTCGCTGCCAGCCCGCTGATCAGCGAAGTGCTGGCCGGCGAGGCCGCCGTGCGTCATATCCGGGTGGCGGACGGGCCGGGCCGCCCGCTGGGGCGCTCTTATCGGGTAAAACTGTGGCCCACGCTGATCTTTTTGCGTGACGGCCGGGAAGTCGCTCGCGTGGTACGCCCCACCGCCACAGGGCCGCTCAGTGAAGCGCTGGCGCAGGTTCAGTAGCCACCCGAGCAGCAAAGTTTCACCTTTACGCTGACCATCGGTATCGATCCCGGTCGCGCCGCAGCGCCGGCCTGCACACGGGCAGGCGGGCACCACGCATACCCCATTCATGGTATTTCCATCCCCGTTACCCGGTGGCATCAATATCCCCGGAGTGCAGCAGACCCGCCAGCACAATGCATCACGCATAAACGGGAGAAACCATGAACCGTCATACACGTCTGGCGCTGGCTGTCGGCCTGTCCGTCCCAGTGCTGCTGGCACCGCCGCTTTACGCCGCCACTTCGCCTGATCCGGCGACCCGGACAGCCGCCTATATTCAGTTGCGCCGGGATGTGCTGATCAACGCCGATCTGTGGACGGAGCAACCGGAGATTCTGGCCGCCAATTTTGGCTTCGAAGGTATTATCGGCGTGCCCGGTCTGCTGTCTGCTGATGATCTGTCCCTGGCGGTGGCCGCCGGCGCCGGGGTCAATCTCGATTGGGCCGCGCTGGAGCCGACGCCACCGCTGCGCAACCTGACCAGCGCCGCCAGCCCGCTTGGTGCCGCCGTGGCAGGCTTTGGCGCCACACCACAGTTGGCCGATGCCATGCCGATCGAAGTGAGCTGGCCTCTGCTGCCCAGCTCCGTCTCGCCAGAAAATATCGCTATCACCCTGAACACTGGCGATGTGGTAACGCCGGTGGCAGCCGCGCTGAATCCCAACTACGACCACAACGAACGCCATGTGATCGTGGTGTTCGGCGAATTCGGCAATCGTCTGCCGCCAGGTAGCGAAGGCGCTGTTTATCCGCAAACCGTCACTTTCGTCGCTGGCAGCTCGCCGTTGATGGCTGTCGGTCCGGACGGCCCTGTTTCCATAGTTGGCCTGTCCGCGCCCAGCAGTAATCCTTACGTTGCCGGGCCTGCACTGATCGGCGCGTTGTTGAGCCGTTTCTCACCGGCTGGTGATTTCCCGCCACCGGCGCTCATGGGTGCCTTTCCCAACGATGCCTATTCGCTTTATGGCGAAGCCGCGCAATATCGGCTGCGGTTATTCACCTCAGGCGGCTTCTCACCGGATGGCGTCAGCGGCTTTCTACCGACGGATTTCGAGACTTTTTTCCGGCTGCATGGCCACGATAGCGATGGCCAGCCTGTGATTCTCGACAAGCAAGGGCATGTGTACGATCTGGGCGTGGGTCAGGTCACCATCGTTGGCCTGGCAGAAGCAGGTGCGCCGACCACTGGCACCCCGGATCGCGCTTACTATGTCGAAGATCACGATAACTATTTCGATATCGTGCTGGAGGGTGATGAAGCAGCCGTGCGCTTGCTGCAGGCCGTAGAGATACCCACCGCTGCGGTTGCCGGCTACAGCGATATCTATAACCCCGGCGGGCCGGGCCGAACCCCGGCAGCGTCCACCTCCTACACCCGCCCGGCACTGCCGCAGCACTTTCCGATCACGCACAGGCTTGCGCCGCATTCGCCGCACACGGTCAGTTACGCCGCGCAAACACTGGCCAGCTACGATCTCGACGATGATTTGCCGGTGGTGTTCCGGCTGCGCGCCGAGGGCCGCGCCGATGTGCTGACCAGCAGCAGCATCGTCGCCAACGCGCTGGTCACTCATCAGGGCTACACGCTGGCGCAGGTGCCTTATGCCAACGAGATGGCGCGGCCGGGGGTCAGTGATGTGCGCCGTTATGTCTCTGACAGCGGCGATCACTTCTATACTCTCGACGCGGCCGAACAGGCACGGCTTGAGGCAGACCCGCACTGGCGCAGCGAAGGCCGTGCCTTTGGCGCGTTCGCCAGAGACTGGCCGGGCCTGGCGCCAGTGTATCGCTTCCACGACCCACGCACTCAGCGCCATCTGTTTACCACCGACCCCGGCGAAGGCACCCGGCTGGGCGCCGACTACGAAGGCGTGGCCTGGTATGCAGCACCGTTTATTGCGCCGTCATCGGCACCCGTTGCCGGCCGCTCCGGCTCCGGCGGCAGCATCGGGTGTCTGAGCCTGCTCGGGCTTGGCGTGCTGTTCTGGCGGCGCTGCCCTTAATCCGCGCCGCGCGGCCATGTATCCTTGGCAGTCCCGAAAACCCGACCCGAGAATCCCATGGCCGATACGTTGACCCTCACTCGCCCCGATGACTGGCACCTGCACTTTCGCGATGGCGCCATGCTGGCCGGCACAGTGCCGGCCACGGCGCGCGTGTTCCGGCGCGCTATCGTGATGCCGAACCTGACGCCGCCGGTGTTCAACGCGGCCGACGCAGCAGCGTACCGCGAGCGCATCCTTGCCGCCGTGCCCGCAGGCATCGAGTTCGAGCCGTTGATGGTGCTGTACCTGACGGACAACACCACCGCCGCCGATATCGCCACCGCCGCAGAGAGCGGCATCGTCTACGGCGCCAAGCTCTATCCTGCCGGCGCCACCACCAATTCCGACAGCGGCGTGCGTGATCCTGCCGCCATTACCGCCCTGTACGAAGCGTTGGAAAAACACGATCTGCCGCTGCTGTTGCACGCAGAAGTAACCGCCGACGATATCGACGTGTTCGACCGCGAAAAAGTGTTTATCGACCGTTACCTGAACGATATCCGCCGCCAGTTTCCGGCACTGCGTATCGTGTTCGAGCATGTCACCACGCTTGAAGGCGTGCAGTTCGTGCGCGATGCCGGCGAGCTGACCGCGGCCAGCGTGACGCCGCAGCATCTGATGCTCAACCGCAACGATCTGCTGGTCGGCGGCGTGCACACTCACAATTACTGCCTGCCCGTGCTCAAGCGCCGCGATCATCAGCAGGTGATCCAGCAGGCCGTGCTCAGCGGCCACCCGCGCTTTTTTCTCGGCACCGATTCGGCGCCCCATGCACGGCATCGCAAAGAGGCCGCCTGCGGCTGCGCCGGCTGCTACTCGGCACCGGCCGCGCTGGAGCTGTATGCCACCTTCTTTGACGAGCACGGCGCACTGGATCGGCTGGAAGCCTTCGCCAGCCACTTTGGTGCGGATTTTTACCGCCTGCCCCGCAACACCGATACCGTGACGCTGGTGCGTGAAAACTGGCAGGTGCCCGACGCACAGGAAATGGACGGCCAGCCGGTTGTGCTCTGGCAAGCCGGCCGCACCCTGCCCTGGAGACTGCTCGACTGACTATCGCCAGCCACGGCCCCAGCAATCTGATGCTGCAAAGCAGCATCACCGCCGCCGCGCCGTCAGATGGCGCGGGCAACAGCCGCTTTATTCAGCACTGTCGTTGCCCCGCGCCTGCTGATACCACAAGCGAGCGTAAACGCCCTGCGCGGCCAGCAGCTGTTCGTGCGTGCCCTGCTCGACGATGCGGCCGTGATCCAGCACCAGAATCTGATCCGCGTCGCGCACCGTTGATAACCGGTGTGCGATCACCAGCGTGGTGCGCTGGCAGGCCACTTCATTGAGCGCGCCCAGCACCGCCTGCTCGGATACCGAATCCAGCGACGCGGTTGCTTCGTCCAGCAACAGGATCGGCGGGTTCTTCACCAGCACCCGCGCCAGCGCAATGCGCTGCTTTTCACCGCCCGACACCTTCAAGCCCCGCTCGCCCACTTTGGTCTGCAAGCCGTCCGGTAACGCCTCGATAAACTGCGCCAGATGCGCAAGCCGGATCGCCTCATGCACTTCCGCTTCTGTCGCCTCCGGGCGCCCGTAGGCGATATTGTTGTAGATGGTATCGTTGAACAGCACCGTATCCTGCGGCACCACGCCAATTGCCGCACGCAAGCTGCGCTGTGTGACCGTGCGGATATCGGCACCATTGACGGAAATGACGCCGGCATCCACATCGAAAAAGCGGAACAGCAACCGCCCCAGAGTAGATTTACCCGCGCCGCTGCTGCCCACCACCGCCACCTTCTG
This sequence comes from Alcanivorax quisquiliarum, assembly GCF_023051175.1. Taxonomy (GTDB): domain Bacteria; phylum Pseudomonadota; class Gammaproteobacteria; order Pseudomonadales; family Alcanivoracaceae; genus Isoalcanivorax; species Isoalcanivorax quisquiliarum. The sequence goes on from NZ_JALKII010000004.1 coordinate 104,503, forward strand.
GCCCGTCGGCACCACGAAACTCACCTGGTGCAAGATACGCCGCTGCGGGTGATAGCCAAAGCTCACGTCATGAAAACGAATGCCCTCCCCGGTATCAGGCAGCACTGGCGCATTCGGTTGATCGACCACACGCGGCGCCTGCTTGAGCAATGAAAACATCTGCTCCACATTCACCAGCGACTGGCGAATTTCACGATAAATAAAACCCAGCGCGTTAAGCGGAATGAACAACTGGATCATGTAGGCATTGATCATGGTGAGATCGCCCAGCGTGATCTCACCACTTGCCACCTGCCGCACTGCCATCCACATCATCACCGTCATGGTGACGGCAATGATGAACGCCTGACCCGAATTGAGCGCCGCCAGCGATAAGCGGTTTTTCATCCGCGCCTGCTCCCAGGCCGCCAGATCCACATCATAGCGGCGAGCTTCAAACGCCTCGTTGCCAAAATATTTCACGGTTTCAAAATTCAGCAGGCTATCCACCGCGCGTGTATTCGAGCGACTGTCCATGGCGTTGGATTCGCGCACAAAGCGCGTACGCCACTCCGTGACGCGCACGGAAAACAGCACATAGATCGCCACCGCGCCCAGCACCACGCTGACATACCCCGGCGAAAACACCGCAAACAGGATGCCCGCCACCAGCACGATTTCCAGCAGCGTGGGCACAATATTGAACAACGTGAAACGCAGCAAAAAACTGATGCCGCTGGTGCCACGCTCGATATCCCGCGCCAGCCCGCCCGTGCGCCGCGACAAGTGAAAACTCATTTCCAGCCGATGCAGATGCTCGAATACCTCCAGCGACACCCGCCGCATGGCGCGCTCGGCAACACGGGCAAACACCGCATCGCGCAGCTCGCTGAAAACCGTCGACACCAACCGGAGTAGCCCATAAGCCAGCACCAGCAACACCGGGGCCGCGAGCCAGCCAGTGCCCGGCTCGTCGGCCTCCAGCGCATCGACGATATATTTCAGCGCCACCGGCATCGCCACCGTGGCCAGCTTCGCTGCAATCAACAACAGCAGCGACAACAGCACACGGCCACGAAACTCCATCAGGTAGGGCCACAACTGGCGAATGATGCGCCAGTCCGGGCGGCCCTGGATGTCGGTATCCTGCATATGACGCAACAGTATTCTCCTGACTCTCTATTCTTCTGACTCTTGTATTCTTCTGGACAGCGGATCACGGCCGGATGCAACAGGCCATGATACCCGGATGCCCCTTGAACCGCGCCTCTGCCGCCCGCATCTCCGTGTTCATACCACCCACGTTTTCCGGGAGCCTGCATGACCCGCCTGCAAGACACCGCCTTCTCGATGCTCGATCTGATCCCTGTCCGCGACACCGGCAGCGAAGCCGAAGCACTGGCCGATTCGCTGGCGCTGGCGCGTCATGTGGAGGCATTGGGCTTTCATCGCTACTGGCTGGCGGAGCACCACAATATGGACGGCGTCGCCAGCTCCGCCACTGCCGTGCTGGCCGGCTATATCGCCGGCGGCACCTCGCGCATCAGGGTCGGCTCTGGTGGCGTGATGTTGCCCAACCACGCGCCGCTGGTGGTGGCCGAGCAGTTCGGCACGCTGGCCACGCTGTACCCCGGCCGGATAGATCTCGGCCTCGGCCGCGCCCCCGGCGCAGATCGCACCACGCTGCGGGCGCTGCGCCGCAGCCCGCTGGATGGCGAGGATTTCCCGGAAGAGGTGGGCGAGTTGCAACGCTTGCTGGGGCCGGTTCAGCCGGGGCAGCGGCTGGTTGCGGTGCCCGGCGCCAACACGCAAGTACCGATCTGGCTGCTGGGCTCCAGCCTGTTCAGTGCCCAGCTTGCGGCACAGCGCGGCCTGCCCTATTCCTTTGCCTCTCACTTTGCGCCACGCCTGCTGCACCAGGCGCTGCGCGTGTATCGCGATAATTTTCAACCCTCGGACGTGCTCGACAAACCGTACGCCATGGTTGGCGTGCCACTGTATGCTGCGCCCACTGACGAAGAAGCGGAGTTTCTGGCCACCACCGCCTATCAGCGTGCGCTGGCGCTACTGCGCGGGCACAGCCTGAAACTGGTGCCGCCAGTGCCGAGCATGGCGTCACGATGGCTGCCGCATGAGCAGGAAGCGGTGGGCAATATGTACGGCCTGGCAGTGGTGGGCGGCCCGGAGCGGGTACGTCAGCGGCTGGAAATGATCGTCGAGCAAACCGGCGCCGATGAGCTGATCTTTACCTGCGACATGTACGAGCTGGCGCACCGCCAACGAGCTTGCGACATCGTTGCGGCATTGCGAGAGGCAGCCTGAGCGGATCAGGCCCGCCGCTGTTGCCGCTTCAGGAACAGAATGCCCGCTGCCGGAATATGGGTGAGCCCGAACGCGCTGGCGAACACCAGCCAGCCGGGCAGCGCTGTCTGGTCTGCGACGGTGCTGCCACGGCTGAACATATAGCTCATCACGGCCCCGAACAGCAGCCCCACACCGATCAATATCACCCGTGTCATGCGCCGCTGTGCCGCCGAGGCGCTATGGTATGGCAAACGCAGGTGGGCATAAATCACCGCAACAAGCCCGACCAGCGTTACCAGCAACAGCACAACCGTCATTGTCCGTTCCTCCTTCCAGCTCGCAAACCAGCCTCGCAACTCAGGCTTGCAACAACGCCTTGATCCCAGCATCGCACAAGGTGCCTCTGGCACAGCCGCCGTCAGGTAAAAGCAGGTAAAACACCGAGTCGATGCGCGCAGCTGCGTTGCTCCCTGGCATAAGCCGTGGGCATAGTGACCGTAAGCAGGCCGCCGAGCGCTGTGCACCGTGAGCAACACGGCGCATCAGGCAGGCGGAGCCCGCAGTGCCAGGAGGGACAGCGCCAGGGCGGAGCGGAACCGAGCCATGCCGCCTCGCGATGGCATGGGCGACTTGCGATGGCAGCACCACGGAGCGGCACGGAGAAAAGCACCTATGCAGCACCCGCATGACACGTCGGCCGGGATGGCCGCGCCGCCGCTGCTGGCGCTATACCGCGATGTGCGCGCCCGCTCGCTGGATTATTGCGCGCCGCTGGCACTGGAAGATTACGGTTTGCAGGCGATGCCGGAAACCAGCCCGCCGAAATGGCATCTGGCACACACCACCTGGTTTTTCGAGACGTTTCTGCTGCAACCGTTTCTGCCCGGTTATGCGCCCTTCAATACCGCTTTCCGCTCTTTGTTCAACTCCTATTACAACAGTGTCGGCCAGCCTTTCAGCCGGGCGCGGCGAGGGCTGTTGTCGCGCCCGACCCTGGACGAAGTTCACGCCTGGCGCGTCACGGTGGATCGGGCCATGGCCCGGCTGCTCACCACACCGCATCCGCAACACACCGAGATTCGTCGCCGCCTGCTGATCGGCGCGCATCATGAAATGCAGCATCAGGAATTGTTTTTTACCGATATCCAGTACAGCTTGTCCTGCAATCCGCTGCGGCCGGCTTATCTGCCGCTACACCACACCTGGCTGGCCGAGACCGCCGCGCCGCCCTTGGCGTGGCAGGCGCTGCCGGGCGGTGTGTATCAGATCGGCGCCGAGGCAGTACAGACCTCTGCGTTCGATTTTGCCTTCGATAATGAGCTGCCCCGGCATCGCACATTCCTTGAACCGTTCGAGATTGCGGCGCGCCCGATCAGCAATGGCGAATGGCTCGCCTTTATGGCCGATGGTGGCTATCACAACCCCGAGCTGTGGCTTGCCGATGGCTGGGCAGCCTGCCAGGCGCAGCAGTGGCAGGCACCGCTGTATTGGGAGCACAGCCCGCACACAGGTTGGCAGAGCTTTACCTTGTACGGCATGCAGCCGATCGACCCGGCACGCCCGGTGTGCCATATCAGCGGTTACGAAGCAGACGCCTTTGCCCGCTGGGCCAGCGCCCGGCTTCCCACCGAGCAGGAATGGGAAACCGCAGTAAGCCAGCTCCCGCACAACAGCGAGCACGCCCAGTTCATCGATAGCGGCCACTACCACCCGCAGCCAGTGCGCGCGTCGCAATGGTTCGGCAGCGTATGGGAATGGACGGCGAGCAGTTATGCACCCTACCCCGGCTATCGCCCGCCCGCTGGCGCGCTGGGCGAGTACAACGGCAAGTTCATGTGCAACCAACTGGTGCTGCGCGGCGGCAGCTGCGTTTCCGACCGGCGCCAGCTACGCCCCAGCTACCGCAACTTTTTCTACCCGGCTGACCGCTGGCAATACAGCGGCCTGCGCCTTGCGCGCAGCGCCGCGCCACACTGACGGAGATCTCGGATGGCAGCCACGCCCGCGCCACAGCACCTTCAGCCCGCCTTCCACTACATCGACAGCGGCCCGGTAATACAAGACAGCACTACCGAGCTGCTGGCCGGCCTGCAAGGCAAGCCCCGGCGCATCAATCCCAAATATTTTTACGATGAACGCGGCTCGCAACTGTTCGAGCAGATCACACAGCAGCCGGAGTATTACCCCACACGCACCGAGCACGCTATTTTACAGAACCATGCGCACGATATTGCCCAGGTGCTGGGCACCGGGCGGGTACTGCTGGAACCCGGCGCCGGCAACTGTGAAAAAGTGCGGCTGCTCCTGGAGGCGCTACAGCCTGTTGCCTATGTGCCGGTAGATATCAGCGGTGATTTTCTGTGTCAGGCAGCGGCACGGCTGGCCGACGAATATCCCTGGCTGGGCATCACCGCGTTGCGGGCCGATTTCACACACCTGCCCTCGCTGCCCGACGGTCTGCCGGCGGCGCCACGCTGCCTGTTTTATCCCGGCTCCACCCTCGGCAATTTCACCCGCCCTGAAGCCCGTGCCTTTCTGCATCATGCGGCGCGGCTGGTCGGCGCCAACGGCCGGCTGCTGCTGGGTGTCGATCTGCACAAGGATCATCGCCAGCTTGATGCCGCTTACAACGACGCAGCGGGCGTGACCGCAGCGTTCAACCTGAACGTGCTGTCACATCTGAATCAACTGCTGGAAGCCGACTTCGATCCAGCCGGGTTTCGCCATCTCGCTGGTTATCATCGCGGCTATCGCCGTATCGAAATGTACCTGCAAAGCCGATACGTGCAGCGAGTGCGCTGCGCCGGAGAGATCGTGCGCTTGCGCCGGGGCGAGCGCATACTGACGGAGTACTCCTGCAAATACACACACGGAGGTTTCGAGCGCCTGGCGCGGGACGCCGGGCTGCGCATCAGCGGCTGCTGGCAGGATAGCGACGGGCTGTTTGCGGTCTTCGCGCTGGCGCCGCTGTGTCACTGACATCCGATCATCGTACCGCGGAGGGCACACCCATGACGGAACGCAAGGAATACATCGAACGCATCCGGGAAAAACTGGAGCAATGGAATACCGAGCTGACCCGGCTGGAATTACTGGCGCGGCAAGCAGGCGCCGAGGCCCAGCAGAAATGGGAGCGCCGCAAACCGGAGCTTGAACAGGTGCTGGCCGATATGGAGCAGCGCGTCCGCGATGCCCGCGATCAGGCCAGCGGCAGCTGGGATGCCACCCGTGCCCGGCTGGATCAGGGCTGGCAGAAAATAAATGTCGAACTGCGCGAACTGACCGAGCGACTGTTTCCCGGTAACTGATTCGCGGCAGCCGCCGGCAAGCAGGGTCACGTCAAAGACCCGGCCTGCCGTCCGGCACGCGCATGCCCCTGCCCAGGTCAGAGGAGGCCCTGGTTCAGCCAGAGGTGTGCCAGCACGCTGGCAATATAGCCAAGCATGATCACCGGCGCCCAGCGCAAATGCCCCATGAAGGTATAATGACCACGCGCCTGCCCCATCAAGGCCACGCCCGCTGCCGAGCCGATAGACAGCAAGCTGCCACCAACCCCTGCGGTCAGTGTGATCAACAACCATTGACCATGCGACATTTCCGGCATCATGGTCAGCACCGCGAACATGACAGGAATATTATCCACCACTGCGGACATCACACCGAGCGCTACGTTGGCGTAGGTCACATCCCACTGCGTGAACAGCACTTCGGATACCAGCCCCAGGTAGCCCATGAAGCCCAGGCCGCCGACACACATCACCACGCCATAGAAGAACAGTAGTGTGTCCCATTCGGCGCGCGCCACCCGACTGAACACATCAAAAGGCACGACGCTGCCCAGCCGGCGAAGTGCTTTCTCATCCCCTTTCTGCTCGGCCAGGGCACGCTTGCGCGCCAGCGAGCGCGGCAATGTCTTGCGCAGAAAGTAGCCAAAGAATTGCAAGTAGCCCAAACCGGTCATCATGCCCAGCACTGGCGGCAACCCGAGCAGCGAATGACACGCCACAGCGGTTGCTACTGTCAACAGGAACAACGCCAGGATACGGAACGCCCCGCGCTTGAGCTCCACCACTTCGTCGATGCTTTCCGGCGTACGGTTCGGCACAAACAGGCTCATCACCAGTGCTGGCACCAGGAAGTTGACCACCGACGGAAGGAACAGATTGAAGAATTCATAAAACTCCACGACGCCCGCCTGCCATACCATCAGCGTAGTGATATCCCCAAATGGGCTAAAAGCCCCGCCGGCGTTGGCTGCCACTACCACGTTGATGCAACACAGGTTGATGAAGCGGCTGTCACCCTCCGCAACCTTCAATACCACTGCGCACATAAGCATGGCGGTTGTCAGGTTATCTGCTATCGGCGAGATAAAGAATGCGAGCACACCTGTAAGCCAGAATAAACTACGATAACTGAAACGCTTGCGAACCATCCACGCCCGCAGCGCATCGAATACCCGGCGCTCTTCCAACGCATTGATGTAAGTCATCGCCACCAGCAGAAAGAGCATCAGTTCGGCAAATTCAAGCAGTGTGTGACGGAACGCCTGCTCGGATAGCTCTGACATGTCGTGGCTGACATAAACCGCGCCAATCAGAACCCAGATGATGCCGGCGGCAACAAGCACCGGCTTGGACTTTCGCAAACCCAGCTTCTCTTCACACATCACCAGTGCATAAGCGAGTACAAAGAGCACGATCGTTACATAACCGACCCAGGTCTGAGTCAGATCAATCTGGCCTTCAACAGCCAGCGCGGGAGTACTAAGTAAGGAGAGTAATGCAACAGAAAAGATGGAGCAGACAACCAACCACAACTTGCGGTACATGACGATCTCGCTCGGCAAACCACGCGGAGGAACAGCCCGGCCGTTTGAGGCGTCGCCGGCCAGGAGAAAGAGCCTCGCTGACAGGCCGGGAACGGTCGAGCCACGTTAGAAGCGGCGCGATGATAACACCAACACGGCAGCATCAGCCATGGTAAAGGCCTTTTACCGTGACCCATCGACCGCAGGCCGGCCCCGCGTCCATGTAGCGGGCAGTTGCTGCCTCGGCGCACCCGTACGGCCCGCAGCCCCTCACGCCGAGCCGGCTCCGGCGGCCACACCGGGCGCAGCCTTCGGCAGCGCCCGCGCTTACTTCAGGCGTGGGTTGGTCACTTTCATACGACGGCGAATACGCTCTTCGACGTTCAGCTCGCTGATCTCATCGGCCTCGAAGATATCCGCCCCGACCGGAGTGGAATCGTTGCGGTGGTAAAGATCCAGCAACAGCTGCCGACGATCCTCCGCCAACTCACGCAGCAACACCAGCATGATCAGGAACAAGACAAAGGTGAACGGTAGTGCGACCAGCAGAGACGCTGATTGCAGCCCTTGCAACCCGCTGGCAGCAATCAGCGTAATGCAAATTGCTGAAATGAGTACCCCCCAGGTCAGCCGCTTGTGCAATGGCGGGTTCAGCGAGCCGTCATCTGTCATCTGCGCCACTATATAGGTGGCAGAATCCACCGAAGTGACGAGAAACACGAAGATCAGCAACAGTGATAACCCTGACAGGAGCAAAGAGCCTGGCAGCACATCGAACATTGCGAACAACCCGCTTGGCACATCTTCTGCGACGGTATTGGCAAGCTGGGCCAGGCCGGTGGTTTCCAGATGCAGGGCGTAACCCCCGAATACCGCAATCCAGACGCAAGCAAACAACGGCGGCACAATCAGCACGCCGAAGACGAACTCCTGAATAGTGCGGCCACGCGAGATCCGTGCGATGAATGTGCCCACATAAGGCGACCAGGCAATCACCCAGGCCCAGTAGAATAACGTGAAGTCATTCATCCAGCCGGACTCGTCATCGGGCGGGATGGTAAGGCTCATCTGCACGAAGTTGCCGATATACGCACCCATTCCATTGATGAATCCGTCGAGAATATACAGCGTGGGGCCCGTCATCAGCAGGTAGAGCATCATCAGGATAGCGAAACCGATATTAAGGTTGCTAAGCCAGCGAATGCCGCGATCCAGGCCCGAACTGGACGACGCCGTATAGACGATAAACATCGCCGCAAGAATTATCAGTTTGCTGCCGAAGGAATCACTCCAGCCAAAAACGGTAGCCAGCCCGCCGTTCATCTGCAATACACCCAGTCCGAGGGAGGTAGCGATCCCCATCACCGTCGCGACTACGGCCAGCACGTTGAGTCCGTCAAGCAATGGCTGCGGCCGCTTTACCTTCGTCATCATCGGCTCGACCATGTTCGAGACCAGCCCTGGCCGCCCCTTGCGAAACTGGAAGAACGCAATGATCAGGCCGACCAGTGAAAACGCCGCCCACTGGTTCACGCCCCAATGAAAGAAGCTGTATTGCAGCGCCAGCTCTGCGGCCTCCGGTGTTCCAGGCTCAGCCAGGCCATGCGGCGGCTTGAGATAATGCAGCATCGGCTCGGCCATACCGTAAAACACCAGGCCGACGCCGAACCCGGCGGAAAGCAACATGCTCAGCCAGGAAAAAAAATCATAATCCGGTGTGCCGTCCTGCGGCCCGAGGCGTGTTTTGCCATAACGGCCAAACGCCAGAAAAAGCAGAAAGACGATAAACGCAAAGACAGCGAGCAGGTAAAACCATCCGAAAAACTGGCTGATGCGATGATGAAGGATGCCGGCGACATCGGCAAAATGATCCGGCCAGGCGGCCCCGGCGATCACCAGCGCAATGATGATCGCGGCGGAAATGACGTAAACCCGTTGAGAAGCAGACATGTGGCGGCGCAATCCTCCGTTCAATGGCCGCCGCATCCGTTCCCACGTGCGCCGGCAAGTACCCTGCCAGGCATTTCGAAGCGGCCGCGCCAGCGCCCTTGCGGGCGCCACCGCTTCAAAATCAGGAAAACCATAACCAACCTGGCCGGCATGTGCCACCGACACACCGTTTTTTTGAATGGTTTTTATATGGCCGGTACGCGCGCCATCCAGGGGCTTGCCTGCTCCAGCTGCGCAGCAAGGCGCAGCAGCTTGCCCTCGTCACCGTGATAGCCGATGAACTGCACGCCCATAGGCAGGCCGTTGGCACACCAGTGCAGCGGCACCGACATGGCTGGCACGCCGGTGACATTGCCCACTTGCGTGAAGGGTGTATAGCGGAGATTTTCGCGTGCCATCTTTTCCAGCATGCCGCTTTTCAGCACCAGCCGCGACGCGCCGACTTTCATCACCAGCCGGGCAGCGGTTTGCTGCCAAGCAGGGGTGGCCAGCTCGCCGATCTTCGCCGGCGGCATGGCCAGCGTGGGTGTGAGCCAGAAATCGTAGCGCTGCATGAATGCTGCCAGTTGCTGCGTATAAAGCTGCCAGCGCTGATAGTTTTCCACGTATTCGTTGGCACGAATGCTGCGCCCGAACGCAGCCATTACCAGCGTATCCGGCTCGAAGCCATCATCATCGCAGCCGGTCTGCTGGCGCACCAGATCGACGGTGGCGGCGCAATGGGAGAACCACATCTGCAACCAGTCGGCGGTCATTTGCTCGCCATCAATCTCCGGCTCGGCCTCTTCCACCTCGTGCCCCAGCGACACCAGCAGGCGCACCGCATTTTGCACCGCCCGCTCCGCCTCCTCATGCACCGGCGTGCCGATCGGCGAACGGACGCTGTAGCCGATACGCAGTTTCCCGGGCTCGCGCTGCACCTCTTCAAGATAGGGGCGCTCCGGCGGTGCCAGGCGGAACATCGCCCCCGGCTCGTCACCGTGGGTGGCATCCAGCAGTGCCGCACTGTCACGCACCGAGCGCGTGACCACATGGTTGATCGACATGCCGTGCATGGCTTCGGTGAACTGCGGCCCCCAGGGCGTGCGCCCGCGGCCGGGCTTGAGCCCGAACAGGCCGCAACAGGCCGCCGGAATGCGGATCGAGCCGCCGCCATCGTTGGCTCCTGCAAACGGCACCACCCCGGCGGCCACCAACGCGGCAGAGCCACCGGAGGAGCCACCGGGAGTGCGCTCGGTGTCCCAGGGGTTGCGCGTTGCACCCCAGGCAAGCGGCTCGGTGATGCCCTTGGCGCCGAACTCCGGCGTGTTCGTGCGCCCCATGATGACCACACCAGCCGCCTGCCAGCGCCGCACCAGCTCACTGTCTGCCGTAGCGCGATAGCCGAGCTGCTTGAGCGCCCGGTTGCCCATGGCATGTGGCACGCCGTCCATCTCCTGAAACAGATCCTTGACCAGCATGGGCACACCGGCAAAGGGGCCAGACAAGCGCCCGGCCGCACGGCGGCGTGCCTGCTCGTACAACGGCAGAATCAGGCCGTTAAGCGCCGGATTGACCTGTTCGGCGCGGGCAATTGCCAGCTCCAGCAATTCGCCTGGTGTCACCTCGCCCCGCTCCACCAGCGCCGCCAGCGCCAGCCCGTCCAGCTTGCGATATTCCTCGAAATTCATGCGCATATCCCTGGTTGTCATGTGGCGCCGGCTCCCCCCGGGCCGGCTCTTGTGATCATACCCAACACCCACCGCCGTACCAGCCCCCGGCCTGCGGCACCCGGCCCGGCTTGAGAGCGAGCGCTCCCCTGCCGCATACTGGCGCCCCTTGCCGACGCTGGCCGACGCCCTTGACCATGAACGACCCGCAGGCTGATCTGATTCCTCTTGCACAGCGCATTGACGCCCTGTTGCCGCAAACCCAGTGCGGCCAGTGCGGGCATCCCGGCTGCCTGCCCTATGCCAAGGCAATAGCGGCGGGGGCCGAGCACAATCTTTGCCCGCCCGGCGGCCAGGCCACCGCAGACGCACTGGCGACGCTGTTGCAGCGCCCTGTGCTGGCGCTGGATACCAGCGCCGGGCCGCATTATCCGATGCAGCGCTTGGCAGTGATCCGCGAAGACGAGTGCATCGGCTGCACCAAATGCATTCAGGCCTGCCCCGTGGATGCCATCGTCGGCGCCGCCCGGCTCATGCATACCGTGATTGCCGACGAATGCACCGGCTGTGAACTGTGCCTGCCGCCCTGCCCGGTAGACTGCATCGATATGGTATCAGTGCCGGATAGTGATGCAGCGGTGCAGACCCCGCGCGGCCGCGCCCGCGCCGATCATTTTCGGCGGCGTTACCAGGCGCGGCTGGCACGCCTGAACGCCCGGCAAGCCGCACGCAGCAAACGCCCGCGCCCGATGGTGCCGCCGCCGGCCTCTGCTGGCAGCGCCAGCCAGGATCAGCTCAAGGCGCTGCAAACCCGCTACAAGACCAGCCAGCGTTTGTGGCGCGAGGCCCATGCTGCGCTGCAACGCGCCGAGCGACAGGGCCAGGCCAGCCCCGCTATGGCCGCCCGCGTGGCCGACCTGCGCGAACAGGCGGACGCCTTGCGGGAGCAGATCGGCCAGCTTATGGACAACGCCCGGCAGCGCATTCTTGCCGACACGGGCCTAACCCTCGCTGCGCTGAAACAGCGAGCGGCGGAAACAGCCGTGGCGCTCGGCGCTGGCCAGCGTGCCCTCGTCACCGCTCGCGAGCGCGGCGACGAGACAGAGATACGGCGCCTGCAAAAGCAGCTGACGCGGCTGGCCACCGAAGCGGCCGCAGCCGAACGCACGCTCAACCGCGCACTTGATAATGCCGGGCTGGGTGACAGCACTTAACGAGCCCGCTCCACCCGCAGCTGCTGCGCCAGCATCCGCCGTGCCAGCGCCACCAGCTCGCCCAGGCTCGCCACCACACCATGCGGCCGATACGGGTGCTTGAGCGTGCCGGGGAAAATCTTGTCCAGCCAACTCTGCTCCCAGCCCGCTCCATTATAAAACAGCGCCGTCACACCCGCTTCGTGCGCTGCGATAATGTCGGTGGTGGAATCGCCCAGATACCAGCAACCCTGCGCCGGCGCATCCAGCTGCCGCAGTGCTTCAAGGAGCATGTCCGGTGCCGGCTTGCGGCGCGCCACCTCATCGCCACACACCATCACGTCAAACAGCGCCGGCCAGCTGCCAGCGTCCAGCTGTTGCAGCTCATGCAACATGAAACGACGGCTGCGATTGCTGATCAGTCCCAGCCGCAGCCCCAGCGCACGCAGACACTGTAATTGCGTGCGCGCATCCGGCTCCAGTGCATGCACCATGCCCACATAACGGTGATAGGCTGCATCAAACGCCTCATGGGCACGGCGCTTGGCCTGTTCGTTGTCGCCAAACAGCACCTCGAAAATATCTGTGCGGGAGATCTTGCGCTGGGCAACAATTTTCGGGTGAAGGTGACGGTGCTCCCGCACGTAGTGCACCAGTTTTGCATCTTCGAAGGTTTTCGCTTGTTCCGGTCCCAGCAGCTCGGTCAGCAGCCCCAACTCTGCCAATCGTGGCAGCACGTCATCGACCGCGTGATACATCGCATCGTGGGTATCCACCAGCGTCGCGTGCCAGTCGATCAGGATCACGGTCGGCCCGGCCTGCGGCTGTTGCAGGATTGCCATGGCAGCGTTGCTCCTTTTTTTACCCCGGCGCACTCAGTGTCGCGCCGGGGCCGGCACCTGAGAAGCACTCCGCGCCGCCACCGCTGGTCTTTTTACAGTCTCGCCTCGCAACGCACGGGCATTGCCGCGCTGGCGCGCAACACCGGCGTGAGAATGTCATAGAGAATGTTATACTTGCCCGTTGGCTCTGCCTTCGTCAGCGCGGCCTGGCACAGCAACGGCCGTCGCCGCCCGCATCCGCATCGACAACCAGCAAAACGACTATGAATCGGGAAAAACGTACTGAAATTTTCCGGCGCCTGCGCGAGCAACGCCCCAACCCGACGACAGAACTTGAATACAATTCCACTTTCGAGTTGCTGATTGCGGTCATCTTGTCGGCGCAATCCACCGATGCGGGTGTCAACAAAGCCACGGCGAAGCTGTTTCCGGTGGCGAATACGCCGCAGGCAATCTTTGCTCTGGGTGTGGATGGCCTGAAGCAATACATCAAGACCATCGGCCTGTTCAACAGCAAGGCCGAGAACATCATCAAGACCTGCCGCATCCTGCTCGATCAACACGACGGCGAAGTGCCACGCGAGCGTGCCGCGCTTGAGGCATTACCCGGTGTCGGCCGCAAAACCGCCAACGTGATTCTCAACACTGCATTCGGCGAGCCGGCCATGGCCGTGGATACGCATATCTTCCGCGTCGCCAACCGCACGCGCATTGCACCGGGAAAGAACGTGCTGGAAGTGGAACGCCGCCTGCTGCGGCTGATCCCGAGCGAATTTCTGCTCGATGCACACCACTGGCTGATCCTGCATGGCCGCTACACCTGTGTGGCGCGCAAACCGAAATGCGGCAGCTGCATCATCGAAGATCTGTGCGAGCTGCCGATGAGCCAGCGGCCCGAATACTGACGCCGCCAGCACCGATCAAACAATGGCTCATGCAAGCGCCGCCGCTGGTGCACTGCTGGCCCGATCATTGACAGCCGGGCGGGTTTGATCTGATTTTACCCGCCCATCCTGCGATGCCTTGCACTGGCGCGCTATGCTATGCGCCATTCTGGGAGGACACATGAACATTCACCCCCTGAGCCGGGCCGAGCTGGACGCGCTCGCCCGTGACGGCAAAGTGCTGGAGGCCGATGGCCACGGCGTGAAAGTGGTAGCGCTGCCGGACGGCCGCATCCTGAAATTCTTTCGCCGCAAACGCCGCTTCAATCGCGATCTGCTGGCGCCGGCGGCATTGCGCTTTGCACGCCACGCCCTGCGCTTGCAGCGCCTTGGTATCCCCACTCTGCGCGTGGACAGCCTGCACCGGGTAGCCGGCGAACCTCATAGCGTGGCGGTCTATCAACCGCTGGCTGGCAGCACCTTGCGCGAGCTGCTGCGTGACGGCCATGCATCACCGCAGTTGATGTATCGCGTGGGCGCTTTCCTGGCGCTGCTGCATCGCAAGGGTGTTTTTTTCCGCTCGGTTCATCCCGGCAATATCATCGTCACACCGCAGCAGCACTTCGGCCTGATCGATCTGCTCGACATGAAAGTGCGCCCGTGGTCGATGTCTCGCTGGGCACGCCGACGCAACTGGCTGCATTTCTTGCGCACACCGCAAGACCGGCCGTTCCTTTCGCCTGCGCTGCTGGATGCCGTCATCCTCGGTTATGTGGATAACGCCGACCTACCGCAACGGGAGCTGGCAACGGTCGGCAGCCATGCCTGGGGCAGCTATCAGGCCGCCGGACAAACTGCCTCGCAGCACAGCGGGCGCCCAGGCTCCGGCGCCTGATTCACCGGCCATCAGGGTGCGATGGGCACCTCGCCCTCGATGGCCGGCTCTGCCTGAAGAATATCGTTGGTGAACGTCTCGACCTGCTGCGCCACACCTCGCACTTCCTCAAAACGGGCGATATGAAAAAGTGCTTCGCCCTCGTTCACCAGCGGCAAATTGTCACGCCCGATCAGGATGCCGGCGCAGGGGGAGCGCACTTCGATTTCTTCGTCGGTAAACGGGCTGCTGATGCGCCCGAGCAACTGCCCTTCACGGATGCGCGCACCCAGCGCCACCAGCGCACGGAACACACCATCACAATCGGCACGCACCCAGGTGGAGCTGCCCGCCACGGTCGGCTTTACCGTAGACGGCGTCGTGCGGCGATCGGCAAGCATGCCCAGATGCCGCATCACGTTGATCACCCCGCGCACGCCCACACGAATCGACGCCTCCTCGAAACGCAACGCTTCGCCGGCTTCGTAGGTAATCACCGGAATACCCTGCGCCTCGGCCACTTCACGCAAGGTGCCATCCCGCAATACCGAGTTCAGCACCACTGGCACGCCGAACGCATCCGCCATGGCGGCGGTTTCTGCACTGGCCAGGTTGGCGCGTATCTGCGGCAAATTGGAGCGGTACACAGCGCCGGTGTGCAGATCAATCGCATGAGTGGCCCGATCCAGCACCCGGGTTTTGAACAGCCACGCCATGCGCGCACCCAGGCTGCCGGTTTCGGAGCCCGGGAAGCAGCGGTTGAGATCGCGCCGATCCGGCAGGTAGCGTGATTTGTGAATAAACCCGAATACGTTGACGACCGGCACGGCGATCAAGGTGCCGCGCAGCCGTTTCAATGCCGCCATACGCAACAGGCGGCGAATGATCTCCACACCGTTGAGCTCGTCACCGTGGATCGCCGCACACACCAGCAAGGTCGGCCCCGGTTGGCGGCCATGCACGACGTGCACCGGTATATTCAACGGCGTTTGCGTATAAAGCTGTGCGGCCGGCATTTCCACCACCGCACTCTGCCCCGGCGCGGCCACCACGTCGCCAAGCTCGAATGGTTGCACTGTCATCCCTTGATGCCTTTGGTAGCGGTACGGTGCGGGCGCGCCGCTTTTTCCAGAAAGCTGACAATCATGCCCGCCACATCCTTGCCAGTGGCCGACTCGATGCCTTCGAGGCCCGGCGAAGAATTCACTTCCATCACCAGCGGGCCATGGTTGGAACGAAGAATATCCACCCCAGCGACGTTCAAACCCATGATGCGCGCAGCTCGCACAGCCGTGGCGCGCTCCTCGGGCGTGATACGGATCAGCGAAGCGCTGCCACCGCGATGCAGATTGGAGCGGAACTCGCCATCTTTCGCCTGACGCTTCATCGCGGCAACCACTTTGCCGTTGATGACAAAACACCGGATATCTGCACCACCGGCTTCCTTGATGTATTCCTGCACCATGATGTTCGCCGACATGCCCATGAAGGCTTCGATAACGGATTCAGCCGCCTGCCGGGTTTCCGCCAGCACCACGCCGATGCCCTGCGTGCCTTCCAGCAGCTTGATGACCAGCGGCGCGCCGCCGACCATATTGATCAGATCGGGAATATCATCCGGTGCATTGGCAAAGCCGGTCACCGGCAGGCCCACCCCTTTGCGCGCCAGCAATTGCAGCGAACGCAATTTGTCGCGCGAACGGGTAATCGCCACCGATTCGTTGACCGGAAACACGCCCATCATTTCGAACTGGCGCAGCACGGCACAGCCGTAGAAGGTGATCGACGCACCGATACGCGGAATCACCGCATCGAAGCCCTCCAGCGTGCGGCCCTTGAAATGAATTTCAGGCTTGTGCGACACCATGCTCATGTAGCAACGCAAGGTATCAATGACATGCATTTCGTGGCCGGCCGCTTCGCCAGCCTCAACCAGGCGCCGGGTCGAGTAGAGCCTCGGGTTCCGGGAAAGAATTGCAATTTTCATAAGGGCTCACGTTGATTGCCGCCTAACAGGAAGGATGCTTGCGGGTTCACACACAGCCCGTGCATGGCGGTGCGCCCCAGCAACATCCGGAATTTCATCGTTTCACGATCGGTCAGGGTGATTTCGATCGGCCAGTGCCGACCGCCCATGGCGATATCAGCTTGAATGACAATCCGCTCCTCGCGGTGGCCACCGGAATCGGTCACCTGACGCCGATCCAGCACCGGGCAGACACACTCCTGCTCCAGTTCTGTATTGTCTTGCAGCGGATGAATGCGAAAGCGCACCCACTCCCTGCCATCCTCGACGAAAGTGTTCACCTCGAACGCGTGCAGCGCCGAGGTGCGCGCGCCGGTATCCACCTTTACCTTGATAGCGCGAATACCCAGCCCCGGCAGGCTGGCCCATTCACGCCAGCCTACATGTGTCGGCGACCGCGTCGGATGTGGCGTCGACGAGGGTGCCGACTTCATGCGTCGCGCCTGCCGAGCAATTCGATCCGGTAACCGTCCGGGTCTTCCACAAAAGCGAGCACGGTACTGCCATGCTTCATCGGGCCGGGCTCGCGCACAATGCGCCCGCCACGCTCGCGAATGCGCTCGCAGGCCGCATAAACGTCGTCTACCTCGAGCGCGATATGGCCGTAACCATTACCCAGCTCGTAGGCGCTGGTGTCCCAGTTCCAGGTCAGCTCCAGTGCGGCGCCATCCTGCTCGTCCTGGTAGCCGACAAACACATTGGTAAAGCGTCCTTCCGGGTACTCCTTACGACGCAGCTCACGCATGCCCAGAACATCGGTATAAAAAGCGACGGAACGTTCCAGATCGCCCACTCGAATCATCGTATGCAGTATGCGCATGTCATTCCTCTGGTTTTCCTTTGGCTCAGGGCACCATGACCAGTATCAGCGGTGTGTATCGCAGTTGCATTACCAGCAGAACAGATTTTGCAAACTGAAATGCCCGGCAAATACCGGGCATTTCAGCATCTTGCAGCAGGTATCCGTTGCGGATACCGGTATTTACTTCATCTTGCGGCCCGCACGTGCGGCAATGCGCAGGCGCAGCGCGTTCAGCTTGATGAAGCCTTCGGCGTCTTTCTGATCGTAGGCACCGGCGTCATCATCAAAGGTCGCGATGCTGGCATCGAACAAGCTGTCTTCCGAACGGCGCCCCACCACGATCACGTTGCCTTTGTAAAGCTTGATACGAACTTCGCCATTGGCGTTCTGCTGCGTTTCGTCGATCAGCTTTTGCAACGCCAGGCGCTCCGGCGACCACCAATAGCCGTTATAAATCAGCTCGGCATACCTCGGCATCAGGCTGTCTTTCAGGTGCGCAGACTCGCGATCCAGCGTGATCGATTCAATCGCACGGTGGGCGCGCAGCATGATGGTGCCGCCAGGTGTTTCGTAGCAGCCTCGTGATTTCATGCCCACATAACGGTTCTCGACGATATCCAGCCGGCCGACCCCGTGCTTGCCGCCCAGGCGGTTCAGCTCGGTCAGCACTGTCGCCGGGCTCATCGCCTCGCCGTTGATGGCGACGATATCGCCTTTCTCAAAGGCAAGATCGATATATTCGGCTTCGTCCGGTGCTTTTTCGGGGCTGACTGTCCAGCGCCACATTTCCTCCTCGGCCTCGGCCCAGGGATCTTCCAGAATGCCGCCTTCATAAGAAATATGCAGCAGGTTGGCATCCATCGAGTAAGGTGATTTGGTGCCCGCTTTCTTGAAATCCACGGGAATATCATGCTCTGCGGCGAACGCCATCAGCTTCTCGCGGCTGTTGAGATCCCATTCGCGCCAGGGCGCAATCACCTTCACACCGGGTTTCAGCGCATAGGCACCCAGCTCGAAGCGCACCTGGTCGTTACCCTTGCCGGTGGCACCATGGGACACTGCATCGGCGCCTGTTGCTTCGGCGATTTCCACCAGACGCTTGGCGATCAGCGGCCGGGCAATCGAGGTGCCCAGCAGGTATTCACCTTCATAGATGGTGTTGGCGCGGAACATCGGAAAAACATAGTCACGCACGAATTCCTCGCGCAGATCTTCGATGTAGATTTCCTTGATGCCCATCGCCTCGGCTTTGGCACGTGCCGGCTCCACCTCTTCACCCTGGCCGATATCGGCGGTAAAGGTCACGACTTCACAACCATAGGTCTGTTGCAGCCACTTGGCGATAACCGAGGTGTCCAGGCCACCTGAATAGGCCAGCACCACCTTCTTGATATCCGACATGAAGACTCCGCGTTAACAATAAAGACTCAGTGAGGGTCAAAGTGGGCGCCATTGTACCGTTGCCGGCGCGGCCCCGACAGCCCCGGCCCGCTTCGCACTGCCAACTATCCCCGGATTCCGGTAGCATTGCCCTCCAATCTGTACGGAGCCGTCATGTCTGACAATCGTCCCAGCCTTGCCCTGCGTTTCCGGGGCTACTTGCCTGTAGTGGTAGATGTTGAAACCGGGGGGTTCAACGCGCACACGGACGCGCTGCTGGAAGTCGCCGCGGTAACGCTGGAGATGGATCACGAGGGCCTGCTGCGCCCGGCCCAACGGGTGCACTATCATGTGGACCCGTTCGAGGGCGCCAATATCGATCAGGCAGCGCTGGATTTCACCGGCATCGACCCCTGGAACCCGCTGCGCGGCGCGGTGCCGGAAGACATGGCCCTGCGCGGCGTGTTCGAGGCGGTGCGCAAGGCGGTCAAGGCGGCGCACTGCAAGCGCGCCATTCTGGTCGGCCACAATGCCTTTTTCGATCACGATTTCCTGAAAGCCGCCGTGGTGCGCAACGATCTCAAGCGCGATCCATTTCATCCGTTTTCGTGTTTTGATACCGCCAGTCTGGCGGGCCTGGCGCTGGGCCAGACGGTGCTGGCGAAAGCCTGTGAAATGGCGGGCATCCCGTTCAACCAGAGCCAGGCCCACTCAGCGCTTTACGATGCCACCCGCACCGCAGAGCTGTTTTGCACCATCGTCAATCGCTGGCGCCAACTTGGCGGCTGGCCGCCCCCCCCGCCCACCGAGCTGCCGCCCACGCTGGCTAGCAAGAACAGCGATTTCTGATAGCGCAGGGATAAAGCAGGGATGGCCCAGGCATAGCGCAGATGCGGCACAGGCCGGCTGCGAGCTGCGCAGCTCGCCCGGCCTCAGCAGCTGGAACGTCGCGCTGAATGCAGGGCTTGCAACAGTAGCGCTTAACGCCCGCTGCCGCCGTCAGGCAACATCGCCGGGCCATGTCCCGGCAGCAATATTTTCTCCGGCCGCGCTACCGGATCGGGGTGAATGATAATTTCCGCCCCCGGCATCCGCTGCCGCAGCGCCTGCGCGACATTGACGATAATGTCGTGCGCCTGTTCCAGCGACAGCTCCTTGTCCAGCTCCACATGCACCTGAATGAACACCGTCCGCCCGGAGAGCCGGGTGCGCAGGTCATGAAATCCCATCACGCCGGGCTGCACACCAATAACCGCTGCGATGCGGTTGCGCTGGGTGTCGTCCAGCTCGCGATCCAGCAACAACTGCACCGCAGCATGGCCAATCTGCAACGCGGCCACCAGCATGAAAGTGCCCACCGCCAGGGCAACCAGCGCATCCGCCCGCAGGAAGCCGAAACCGGCTGCAACGATGGCACCGATAATGGCCACGTTCATCAGCAGATCGCTGACATAATGCAGTGCATCGCCGGCCACGGCGGTGGAGCCGGTGCGGCGTATCACATGGCGCTGGTACAGCACCAGCGCCAGTGTCAGCACAATCGATAGCACCATCACGCCAATCGCCATCCCGGTCGCCTCCACCGGCTCCGGGTGAATCAGCTTGCGGCCCCCTTCGATCATCAGCAGCACGGACGACACCGAAATGAAGGCCGACTGGCCCAACCCGGCCAGCGCCTCGGCCTTGCCGTGCCCGAAGCGGTGCTCGGCATCCGCCGGTTGCAGGGAATAACGCACCGCGATCAGCGTGACCAGCGAGGCGCCGCCATCCATCAGCGAATCCACCAGCGACGCCAGCAAGGCCACCGACCCGCTTTGCCACCAGACCAGCGCCTTGCTGACGATCAAGGTCACGGCCACCAGGGTGGAGGCCAGCGTTGCCCGGCGCATCAGGCGGGCAGCCTGCTGCGGCGAAGTCTCGGAAGGCATGGTTCAGGATCTCCGTGGTAAAACCGAGCCGGGATCGACCGGCTGACCGTCCCGGCGCACCTCGAAATGCAATTGAGTACGAAAAGTACCGGTGGCGCCCATGGTGGCGATCCGCTGCCCGGCGCGCACCGGCTCGCCCTCGCGCACCAGCATTTCATCGTTATGGGCGTAGGCGCTGAGCCAGCGGTCGTTATGCTTGATAATCAACAGGTTACCATATCCCGTCAGGCCATTGCCGCGATACACCACCACCCCGTCACTGGCGGCCAGCACCGGATCGCCGTCGCGGCCGGCAATGCTGATGCCGCGCTGCCCGGCGCGCTGGCTGAACGTGCTGATAACCTGCCCGTTGGCTGGCCAGCGCCAGGTGACAGGCCCAGTGCCGCTAGGTGTACTGCTGCCGGCCGAAGGGCCCTGCGAGGGCGCCGGGGTGCTGGCTACCGGCGGCGATGGCTGCGGCGGCTGCGAGGGCCGCGTCGCCGGGGGGGGAGTCTGCGATGCGGGCGGGCGTGTGGATGGTGTGGGTGTGGCCACCTGCTGCTGCGGCTGGCGATCCAGGTGAATGCGCTGGCCAGGGTGAATGGTGAAAGGTGCGCGGATGCCATTGGCCGCCGCCAGCTGGCGATAATCCCAGCCATACCGCCAGGCAATGGAAAACAGCGTATCGCCGCGCACCACAACGTGGCTGCCCTGGGTAATCTGGCTCGGGCGGCTGCTCATCTGGCCGCCGCCACGTGGGCCACTGGCATTGTATTCGACTACCGGGGCGTAGCTGGCGGCGCATCCGCCGGTCAGCATGGCCAGCACGGCGAGCCAGCGATAGCTCAAGAGTTCACCGTCCCTGACGCGGGGTTCTCCTGATTATGCCTGTCTCGGCCTGAAAACAGCCAGACCAGAAGTGCAGCCGCTGTCGCCGCGATGATTGCCGCCGGCAGCATGGCCGGTTCGCCAGTCGCCATACTGTAGCCGGCCGGCGTCAGCCACTGCTCGGCCGCTGTTTCGCCGGGCACCGCCACGCGCCAGGGCCAGAGCTTGACGAGTGAGCCGGCCATGAAGCCCGCCGCCAGCGCCATCACCACATCGTGGTAATGTAGCAGCAGCCAGCGCAGCAGGTGCACAAAGCCGAGCATGCCGCAGGCACAACCGGCGGCAAACGCGGCGATCAACGGCAAGTCGAAGCCGTTCAATGCCTGGAGCACGGGCGCATACATGCCCAGCAGCAGCAACACGAAAGTGCCGGAAATACCGGGCAGCAACATGGCACAGATGGCCAGCGCACCGGACAGGAAAAACACCAGCGGTGTCAGCCCCAGCGCGCCCAGGCCAGGCTGCAGGCTGACCCAGACGCCCGCCATCAGGCCCGCCGCCACCCAGCACCAGTTGCGCAGGCGACGCATCGCCAGTGGCCTTAGCACGACCACGACGCCAACCAGAATCAGGCCGCAAAAAAACGCCCACAGCGGCACCGGCCAGCGCTCCATGACCCAGATGATCAGACGAGCCGCCGGCACGATGCTGGTCACCATGCCCGCCAGCAGCACCAGCAGAAAACCGAAATTGGAGGCCCGCCAGAACGCTTTGAAACCCTGCTCGCGCCAGATGCGCAGCAGCGACGGGCGAATGCCACCCAAGGTGAGAATCAGCTCTTCGTAGATGCCGGTGATCAGCGCCAGTGTGCCGCTGGAAACGCCCGGTACGGTTTCCACCGCCCCCATGGCCATGCCGCGCAAATAAACGCCTCGCCAGCGACCGCTCATTTACCGGATTCCTCTCTGGAAGGGAACAAAACGCACCTGTTCGAGCTTGCGCTGGCGATAATCGTTCCCCTCGCGGTCGATCACGGTGAGATACTGGCTATCGGCCTCGCCTACCGGCATCACCAGCCTGCCGCCGTCAGCCAGCTGCGCGAGCAGATCGGCCGGCACATCGGGCCGGCCACAGGCGGCCAGAATGCCGTCGAAAGGCGCCTCGGATGCCCAGCCCAGGCCGCCATCGGCATGGCGCAACTGCACCGCCGCCATGCCCAGCGCCTGCAAGCGCTTGCGTGCCAGATCCTGCAACGGACGAATGCGCTCCACCGACCATATCTGCGGGCATAGCACCGCCAGCACAGCGGTCTGATAACCGGAGCCGGTACCCACTTCCAGCACTTTTTGCGGAATGCCCTTTTCGATCAACAGCTCGGTCATGCGCGCCACCACCCATGGCTGCGAGATGGTCTGCCCGTGGCCGATCGGCAAGGCGGTATCGTCATAGGCCTGGTGTGCCAGTGCTTCATCAATGAACAGATGGCGCGGGGTGTTGCGAATCACATCCAGCACGCGGGGGTCTGCGATGCCCTTGTCGCGCAGCCGTGCCACCAGCCGCTCGCGTGTGCGTGCGGATGTCATGCCGATTCCTGCGCGATCCAGCCCTGTCATGTCAGCCCCCAATGTTTTCTCCCCTTTCAGTTCAAGCCGTACGCTGCGGCCGCATCGTCTCGATCAGTTCCGCCAGCACCGTTGTGGCAAAAGCCCCGGCTGGCAGCGTCATCGACAGCACCAGCGTGGTGTCCGTGAGCGACCATTGCAGATCGCCCACCGGCAAGCGCATGGCGCGCCGTGCCGCCTCCACGCCCTGCTCACCCAACGCCTGAATCAGCGGCTGGTGCGGCTCCAGCACGGCGGCCTCCAGCTCGGCAGCCGCCCCGGATGATGCCATGCCACCGGCACCCGGCAAAGGCGCGGTAGGATGGGCCTCGCCCTGCACAACACGAGCCGCTGCCTGCGCGTCGTCATCGGCACAAAACAGCCCCCGGCTGCCCTGCGGCTGCAAGATGTCACCCGGCAACGCCCGGTGCCAGCTCTGTTGTTGTACGCGCTGCGCCAGCACCTGATTGAACAGCTCGCTGCGCACCGCAGAAAGCCACAGACTGCGCAACGCCGGCTTGCGTGGCGCCTCGCCCCGGCCCAGCAGCCAAGCGCTGGCGCGGCTGAAATTGTCGCCGGCGCGGCCAAAGCGTTGCTCGCCAAAATAATTGGGCACGCCCTGCTCGGCTATTGCAGCAAGGCGCTGCTCAAGCGCGGGCAGATCGCCCTCAAGCTCACGGATCACCAGTCTGAAGTGATTGGCGCGGTGGGTGCCACGGTTGAGCTTGCGGCGGTGGCGCACGGCGCTGAGCACGGCCACGCCATCGGGCAGCCCGGCCAGATCGGGATCGGCCTTGCCGGGCAGATGCAGGCTGAACCATTGATCGGCCACCGCCACGCGATCTTTCAGGCCGCTATAGCCCACCGCTCGCAGTGGCAGCCTGGCCCAGCGTGCCAGTGCCAGCGCCAGGTCGGTGGTATTCCACTCGCGCTTGCGCAGCAGTAACCACAGATGCTCGCCTTCACCACCGGGTTCGAAGCCGAGCTGTTCGATAACCACAAAATCTTCCGGTGACGCCCGCAATATGCCCTGCGCCACGGGCCCACCGTGGGCGCGAGGCAGTGTCATACGGCGGCTTCCAACAGCACTACGGCGAGCACGGCGATGCCTTCTTCGCGGCCGGTGAAACCCAACCGCTCGGTGGTCGAGGCTTTCACCGACACTTGAGAAATATCCGCTTGCAGCAGCTCGGCCATGCGGGCCCGCATGGCGCCCACATGCGGCGCCATTTTCGGCCGCTGGGCGATTATTGTCAGATCGGCATTGCCGAGGCGATAACCTTCGGCCTGTATCCGCTGATAAACCTTCTGCAACAGCACGGCGGAATCGGCGCCACGCCAGGCCTCGTCGGTATCGGGAAAAAAGTGCCCGATATCGCCGAGCGCCAGCGCTCCCAGCAGTGCATCAGCCAGCGCGTGCAGCACCACATCACCGTCAGAATGGGCTTTCAGCCCGTGCGTGTGTGCAATGCGCACGCCGCCGAGCATCACATGATCCCCCGGCGCGAAGGCGTGCACGTCAAAGCCCTGGCCTATACGGATGGCTGCCAACACTCGGACTCCTGTTGTTGCTGGTGCTGCTGTTGCAGAAAAAACCCGGCCAGCGGTAAATCTGCCGGCCAGGTTACCTTGATGTTGTCTGCGTGCCCTTCCACCAGCGTCGGCCGCCAGCCGATCAACTCCAGCGCCGAGGCTTCGTCGGTGATCGCCTGGCTTTTCGACAGCGCCTGCTCCAGCGCGTGTCGCAACGCGCCGATGGGAAACAGCTGCGGCGTCAGTGCGCGCCATATTTCGCTGCGTGGCAAGGTCGCGCTGATCTGCCCGGCGGCGTCGGCCTGCTTGATGGTATCGGCCACCGGCAGCGCCAGAATAGCCCCCTGCGGGCCGCACGCCTGCAACAGTTTTTCGATATCCGCCAGCCGCAGGCAGGGCCGTGCCATATCATGCACCAGCACCCAGTCGTCGTCTGCGGCGTCGGTAAGCGCCTGCAACCCCGCCAGCACCGATTCCGCCCTCGTGGCGCCGCCGGGCACGGTGCTCACACGGGGCGCCGTCGCCACGGGCAATTCCGGCCATCTCCGATCATCCGGCGCCACCACGACCACCAGCCGCACCAGCCGCTCACAGGCGAGCAAGCGGCTGACGGTGTGCTCGGCCACCGTGCGGCCCTGCAACACGAGGTATTGCTTGGGCAAGGCAGCGCCCATGCGGCTGCCGTGCCCGGCAGCGGGAATCAGACCGAACAGGCGGGCATCAGGGGGCAGCATCGCGATCCAGCACCAGATAAAATGTTTCGCCCTCGCGCACCAGGCCAAGATCGCGGCGGGCGATTTCCTCGATCTTGTCCAGCCCATCCTTGAGATCCTGAACATCGGCAGCGATCAGGCGGTTACGTTCCGCCAGGCGGGCGTTTTCGGCCTCCAGCGCAGCCAGCTGCTGGCGCAGGCCGGCCACATGGCGCAGGCTGCCCTCGCCAAACCACAATCGTGCCTGGAGCATCAGCAGCGCGAGCACCATCACCGCCAGCAGCAGTGTCGCGGTGGCGGGGCGTTTCATGCGGCTGCTCCGCCAGTGCTACAAACAGCGAACGCCGGGGCCTGTACGGCACCGGCGTTCACGCTGCGCTGCGGACGACGCGGCGTCATATCATCAGCCCAGGAAACGGAACTCTTTGCGGCCATGATACGCCGCCCGGCCCAGCTCTTCTTCGATACGGATCAGGCGGTTGTATTTGGCAACACGATCACTGCGGCAAAGCGAGCCGGTCTTGATCTGCCCGGCCGCGGTGGCCACCGCCAGATCAGCGATGGTGGTATCGGCGGTTTCACCACTGCGGTGCGAAATGACGGCGGTGTAGCCGGCATCCTTGGCCATGTTGATCGCTTCCAGGGTTTCCGTCAGCGAGCCGATCTGGTTGAACTTGATCAGGATCGAGTTGGCGATCTTCTCGTCGATACCTCGCTGGAGAATTCGGGTATTGGTGACGAACAGATCGTCACCGACCAGTTGTACCTTTTCTCCCAGGCGATCAGTCAGAATCTTCCAGCCGGCCCAGTCATCTTCGTGCTGGCCATCTTCGATGGAAATGATCGGGTAGCGGTCGCACAGCTCGGCCAGATAGTCTACAAACTGCTCAGAGCTGAGGCTGCGGTTCTCGCCGGCCAGCACATATTTACCATCCTTGTAGAACTCGCTGGCGGCGCAGTCCAGCGCCAGGGTGATGTCGTCACCAAGTTTGTACCCGGTCAGGGCAATGGCCTCGACGATGGCTTCCAGCGCGGCTTCGTTGGATGGCAGATCCGGCGCAAAACCGCCTTCGTCGCCTACAGCAGTGTTCAGGCCGCGCTTTTTCAGCACGCTCTTGAGGGCGTGAAACACTTCTGCGCCGCAACGTACCGCCTCGGCAATGGTCGGCGCGCCGACCGGCTGTATCATGAATTCCTGAATGTCGATGTTGTTATCGGCGTGCTCACCGCCGTTGATGATGTTCATCATCGGCACCGGCAGGCTGTAGGCGTTGTCATCGTCCTGCAGGTCCGAAATGTATTCGTACAGCGGCTTTTTCTGATGTGCGGCAGCCGCTTTGGCGGCGGCAAGCGACACAGCCAGAATGGCATTTGCACCCAGACGGCCTTTGTTCTCGGTGCCATCCAGCTCGATCATGGCGTGATCGATGTCGCGCTGCTCGGTGACGTCGCGGCCCAGCAGCAGCTCACGAATTTCCGAGTTGATGTTGCCGACAGCCTGCGTCACGCCTTTGCCGAGGTAACGCTGCTGGTCACCATCACGCAGCTCAAGCGCCTCGCGAGAGCCGGTGGACGCGCCGCTGGGGGCACATGCCGAGCCGACCGCGCCGGATTCCAGCAACACATCCGCTTCAATGGTCGGGTTGCCACGCGAATCCAGAATCTCGCGGGCTTTGATGTCAACGATCCTTGGCATGGAAGTCTCCGAAACGCTTAACGGTTATCAAATGGGGAAAAGGATTTGACCAGTTCATCAATGGCTTTCATCTGCGCCAGAAACGGCTCCAGGCGATCCAGACGCAGCGCACAGGGGCCGTCACATTTGGCGTTATCCGGGTCCGGGTGCGCCTCCAGAAACAGGCCGGCCAGCCCCTGGCTCATGCCGGCGCGCCCCAGCTCGGCAACTTGCTGGCGGCGCCCGTCGGCGGAATCGGCCCGGCCGCCCGGCATTTGCAGTGCGTGCGTCACATCAAGCAGCACCGGATAACCGAACTGCTTCATCACGCCGAAGCCGAGCATATCGACCACCAGATTATTGTAGCCAAACGAGCTACCCCGTTCGCACAGGATCAGCTGATCGTTACCAGCTTCTTCGCACTTGTGCAGGATATGGCCCATTTCACGCGGTGCCAGGAACTGGGGCTTCTTGATATTGATCGTGCGCCCGGTCCTGGCCATGGCCACTACCAGATCGGTCTGCCGCGCCAGAAAGGCCGGCAGTTGCAGCACATCAATCACTTCGGCGGCAGGCGCAGCCTGATAGGGCTCGTGCACATCGGTCAGCAGCGCGCAGCGGAAGGTCTGCTTGATCTCTTCGAATATCTTCAAGCCTTCATCCAGCCCCGGCCCGCGAAACGAACTCAGCGAGGAACGATTGGCCTTGTCGAAGGAGGCTTTGAACACCCAGGGGATGCCCAGCCGCTGGGTAACGGTGGCGTAGTGCTCGGCCACCTGCATCGCCAGATCGCGGGATTCCAGCACGTTCATGCCGCCAAACAGCACGAACGGCTTGTCGTTGGCGACGGCGATATCATTGATGTGCAATGTCTTCTGTGCTGTCACGTCAGCCTCCCTGTCGGGCGCGGTGCGCCAACGCCGCTTCCACGTAGCCGCGGAACAGGCCGTGGCCGTCGCGGGGCGTGGAGGTGAACTCCGGGTGGAACTGGCAGGCAACGAACCACGGGTGATCGGCCACTTCCACCACTTCCACCAGCTCGCCATCCAGCGAGCGGCCCACGATGCGCAACCCGGCTTCGGCCAGTTGCGGCACGTATTGGTTATTTACTTCGTAACGGTGCCGGTGACGCTCGACGATGCGGGCCTGCCCGTAGCAGCGAGCGGTGATGGAGTCCTCTTCCAGCACGCATTCCTGTCCGCCGAGACGCATAGTGCCGCCCAGGTCGGAGGCACCGTCGCGTTGCTCCCGACGGCCGTCACCAGTCTGCCATTCTGTGATCAGACCGACCACCGGCTCAGATGTGCCAGGATTCAGCTCGGTGGAATCAGCTTCCGTCAGCCCGGCCACATGGCGGGCAAACTCGATCACGGCCAGTTGCATGCCCAGGCAGATGCCGAGATACGGAATACGGTTTTCCCGGGCGTAGCGGATCGCCAGAATCTTGCCTTCTGCACCACGATCGCCAAAGCCGCCCGGCACCAGAATCGCATCCAGATTGCGCAGCATGGCGGTGCCATCGCGCTCCACGTCCTCGGCATCAAAATACTCGATATTCACGCGGGTGCGGGTAGCAATACCGGCGTGGGTCAGGGCTTCGTTCAATGATTTGTAGGCGTCGGCCAGCTCGATATATTTGCCCACCATGCCGATGGTGACATCCTGCTGGGGATTGAGCTGCGCATCGACCACGCGGTCCCACTCGCGCAGATCCGGCTCGGGACAATCGAGCCCGAACCGCTCGATGACGATCGAATCCATGCCCTGCTCGTGCAGCACGCGCGGCACCTGATAGATGGTGCGGCTGTCGGGACAGGAAATCACCGCCCGCTCTTCCACGTTGGTGAACAGCGCGATTTTCTCGCGGGCGCTCTCGGGAATCTCGTGATCCGAGCGACACACCAGAATATCCGGTTGCAGGCCGATGGAGCGCAGCTCCTTCACCGAATGCTGGGTCGGTTTGGTCTTGATCTCGCCGGCGGACGCGATCCATGGCACCAGCGTCAGGTGCACCAGCAGCGATTTGCTGGAGCCCATGGCGAGGCGCATTTGCCGCACTGCTTCAAGAAACGGCAGCGACTCGATATCGCCGGCGGTGCCGCCGATCTCGACAATGGCCACGTCAGCATCACCTGCGCCCTGGCGCACCATCAGCTTGATCTGGTCGGTGATATGCGGGATCACCTGCACAGTCGCGCCCAGGTATTCGCCCCGGCGCTCCTTGTCGATCACGTTCTGATAGACACGGCCCGTGGTGAAGCTGTTGCGACGGGTCAGGCGGGTGCGGATAAAGCGCTCGTAGTGCCCCAGATCAAGGTCGGTTTCGGCACCGTCCTCGGTCACGAACACCTCACCGTGCTGGTAGGGGCTCATGGTGCCGGGGTCTACGTTGATGTAGGGATCAAGCTTGAGCATGGTCACGTTCAGACCACGCGCCTCAAGCAGGGAGGCCAGGGACGAAGAGGTAATCCCCTTGCCCAGCGACGACACCACCCCGCCTGTGACAAAAATAAATCGCGTCATGCGCTCACCGCAGCAGGCCCGCAGGAGACTGGAGCCGTGTCACCCGCCATGCCGGAGCCAGCACGGAACCGGCGCTTTTCCGGCTAGCCACCAGACTCGATAGCCACCAGAAAAACAGGTTCTGTGACAGCCCGCACTATGGCGTCATGGTCACTCGGCGCCGGATCGCTCCGGGCTGGAAATGAAAACGCGGCACAGCCCTCGAAATCCGCTCGAAACTGGCTTCACCAATGGCAAAGACCGCTAAAATGCGGGCCAGATCAATGGATTGCTTCAAGGAATGCGCTGCAACTGGACGGGAGTAAATGCTAACAGAACGCCCCCATTCTCACAATGCGGAATCCGCACCCTGAAAATGCCAGGCGACCGCCCAGCCGGGCGCCCCGGGCGCACGCTGGTACCCATCCGCACAGCCCAGCTGTGCCGCTGCGAGCAGCTCATCGCCGTCAAGCAATACCGGCCAGCGGGCGCGCAGCCAGGGCGGCACGCCCGCCGCTCGCCAGCTCTCGCGCACTTCTCGTGACAACCCACCCGAGCGTATACGCGCACCAGCAGGCGCCGCCGAAACAGTAACTGCCGAAACATCAGCTGGCAGCACCCATTGCTCAGCACCGGCTGGCTCGCCTGCCGCCAGCCGACGCACGGTGACGGTCAACGGCCCCAGCGCCGTGACCGCACCGTCGGCAAGCAGTAGCGGCACGGCACCCGCCAGGGGCTGTAGCTCAGCATGTGGCAACAGATAAAGCCCGTCGCGGTGCCGGCAAAAAACGCCCTCTGGCCATTCCACACGGGGCTGCCGGTCTGGCGCAGCACAGATCAGCTCATCCAGCACGCGCTGCAACACCTGCCTGGGTGGCGCCTGCCAGCCCCGTGCGCGCACCCAGCCGTACAACAGATTGCGCTGCCGGGCCGGCCCGAGGCGCTGCAACCCGCTCAGGCTGATGGCGCCATCGGGCAGCCCCAGCGCCGCCCGATCTTCAGCGGCCAGCTCCGCCAAAAGCTGAGCGGTTTCGTGTTGCACGGCGGTGTTGCGCCCGAACACCTCCACCACTGCCGGCCAGCGTTGCGCCAGCCGGGGCAGGATTTCATGACGAAGATAATTACGATCCGCTTCGATTTCCGCGTTGGTGGGATCTTCTACCCAGGTCAGGCCCCAGTGTTGCGCCAGCGCCGCCAACTGTGGCCGACGCCACGGCAGCAATGGCCGCAGCACCAGCCGCTCACGGTAACGGGAGGCGGTGCGCATTGCTGCCAGGCCAGCCGGCCCGGCGCCACGCAGCAGGCGCAGCAGCAGTGTTTCCGCCTGATCGTCGGCATGTTGCGCCAGCAGCAGTGCGCCATCCGGCGTGGCCGCCGCCAGCAAGGCGGCCCGACGCGCCAGCCGCGCACGCTGCTCCAGGTCGGGCCCTGCCGCCAGTTCAAGGTGCACCACGTCAAAGGGCACCCCTGCCGCGGCTGCCACCGCACGGCAATGCTCGGCCCAGGATTCGGCCATCGCCTGTAGCCCATGCTGCACATGCACGGCGGTCAGCCGATGGCGAAAGCCGCCACGCACCAGGGCACTAAACAGCACCGATGAATCCAGCCCGCCGCTGAAGCCGAGCACCAGCGGGCCGGGCACAGCAGCAAGCTGTGCCTTCAGGTTTTCAATCAGCGAGGTTGCTTCGTCAGTGATCATCGGCCAGCTGGTTATCAGGCATACGCCGCCGGCAGGCGGCCACGCCATTTAACCGCGTCAGCCGGGATTGCTCAAACCGGTATCACTCGTCGGCTGGCGTGGTGCCCACATTGCCGTAGGACATCAACCGTTGATAGCGGCGTTCGATCAGGGCTTCGCTGTCGTACGCGGACAATTCGTCCAGCGCCGCCAGCAGGCTCTTCCTGAGCCGGCCCGCAGCCAGATCATAATCACGGTGGGCGCCGCCAAGCGGCTCGGGAATGACCTCATCCACGATCTCCAGCTCGTGCAGCCGGTGCGCGGTCAGGCCCATGGCTTCGGCCGCTTCGGGTGCCTTTTCGGCGCTGCGCCACAGGATCGAGGCGCAACCTTCGGGCGAGATCACCGAGTAGGTACTGTACTGCATCATTTGCAGGTGGTCGCACACCCCGATGGCCAAGGCGCCACCGGAGCCGCCTTCACCGATGACGGTGGCAACAATCGGCACCCGTAGCCGCGACATCACCAGCAAGTTCCGTGCGATGGCCTCGCTCTGCCCCCGCTCTTCTGCATCAATACCGGGGAAGGCGCCAGGCGTGTCGATGAATGTCAGGATCGGCAACCGGAACCGCTCGGCCATTTCCATCAGGCGCAGCGCCTTGCGATACCCTTCCGGCTTCGGCATACCGAAGTTGCGGCGCACCTTTTCCTTCACGTCGCGGCCTTTCTGGTGGCCGATGACCATGATCGGCTTGCCGGCCAGACGGGCCACGCCACCGATGATCGCGGGATCATCGGCAAAGGTGCGATCGCCGTGCAGCTCATCGAATTCATCAAACAGGCGTTTGATGTAATCACGCGTGTGTGGCCGGAGCGGATGGCGAGAAAGCTGCGAGATCTGCCAAGGGGTCAGGTTGCGGAAAATACTTTCCGTCAGCGCAATGCTTTTTTCCTGCAACTTGGTGATCTCGTCAGAGATATTCACCTCAGTGCCGCTGCCGACCAGTCGCAGGTCCTCGATTTTGGCTTCCAGATCAGCAATGGGCTGTTCAAATTCGAGGAAATTGGGATTCATTCCTGGACCTCTTCTGTCTTGTGCGGGGCAGTTTAGCGGCAAGCCGCCCAAAAGGTCGACCGCCGCCCCCTTTTTCTGTGGTTTCAACTTGTTACGCGGCCTGTAGTCGCGCGCGCTGCCGCTGGCCTGCAGCACCAGTGATCAGTCGGGCGAGGCGTCAGTATTCCACCGCCACTGCTTGCTCGCCGAAGCGATTGCGCAGATCTTCCAGCAGTGCCTGATCAGGGCTGACGCGCCACTCGTCACCAAGCCACACCATGCCGCGCCCCCGGGGATGCCGCAGGCGCAACGCCACCGGGCACCCACCGCCCAAATAAGGCCGCAGGGCGCCACGCAATGTTTCCGGCAATTGCGGCACCACTTCCGCGTGCACCGTGAGACGGCGGGCAAACACTGCTCTGGCGCGGCCGATGTCCATGATCTCATCGGCCGACATGCTGAAACCGCCCGTATAATCATCGTTGCGCACGCCACCGCGCACCACCAGCAGCACATCTTTTTGCACGATGTCACTGTATTGCGCAAAGGTGCGGCCGAACACCGAAACTTCCACTCGGCCGGTCTTGTCATCCAGCGTCAGAAAAGCCATGCGTTCGCCGCTACGCTTGCTGCGCGTGATGCGCAGCGCGACCACCAGCCCGGCAATCGTCGCCGCCTCGCCTTTGCCGGTAGGCGCCAGGGCATTCAGCCGTGCTGTGACGAACTGATTGACCTCATGATCGAACTGATCAATCGGATGCCCGGTGAGAAACAGCCCGAGGGTGTCTTTTTCGCCGTTGAGGCGCAGATCATCACTCCAGACACGCGCCGGCCGCCAGGCCACCGGGGTTGCAGTGGCCTCAAGGCCGCCACCGAACAGATCACCCATGCCCGCTTCGGCATTGCGGGCATCCTGCTCTGCCGCCTGGGTGGCATCCGCCAGGCTGGCCATCAGCACCGCCCTGTCCTGGTGATGCCGAGTCGGCCCGAGTTGATCCAGGGCACCGGCTCGCACCAGCGCCTCCATGGAGCGGCGATTCATCCGCTTCATGTCGACGCGGCGGCAGAAATCGAACAGATCATCGAACACCAGCCCCTGCTCACGCGCCTGAACAATGGCATCGATCGGGCCTTCGCCCAGGCCCTTGATCGCACCAAGCCCGTAGACGATGTTGCCATCCTGATTCACCGTGAAGCGGAAACCGCAGCTGTTCACATCCGGCGGCAGCACTTTGAGCTGCATGCTTTTGCATTCATCAATGAAGGTCACGACCTTGTCGGTATTCTGCATATCGGCAGAGATTACCGCGGCCATGAATTCTGCCGGATAGTGCGCTTTCAGCCAGGCGGTCTGATAGGCAACCAGTGCATAGGCGGCCGAGTGCGACTTGTTGAAACCGTAACCTGCAAACTTTTCCACCAGGTCAAAAATGCGGATCGCCAGTTCGCCATCAATGCCCTTGTTGCGCGCCCCTTCCTCGAAGATGGCGCGCTGTTCGGCCATTTCCTCGGGCTTTTTCTTGCCCATTGCCCGGCGCAGCATATCGGCTTCACCGAGTGAATAACCGGCCAGCACCTGGGCGATCTGCATCACCTGTTCCTGATACAGAATGACCCCGTAAGTCGGCTCGAGAATCGGTTTCAGCAACTCGTGCTGGTATTGTGGATCAGGGTAGGCAAGCGGCTCGCGGCCGTGTTTGCGGTTGATGAAGTTGTCGACCATGCCGGATTCAAGCGGCCCCGGTCGATACAGCGCCACCAGTGCGATGATGTCCTCGAAGACGTCCGGGCGGAGTTTCTTGATCAACTCCTTCATGCCCTGCGATTCAAGCTGGAACACCGCCGTGGTTTCGCCTTTTTTCAGCAGCTCGAAAGAGCGTGCATCGTCCAGCGGCAGTTGCGTGATATCCAGCGGCTCCTCGCCCTCGCGAGCGCGACGCTCGTTCACAGCCTTCACGGCCCAGTCGATAATGGTCAGCGTTTTCAGGCCGAGAAAGTCGAATTTCACCAGTCCGGCGGCTTCCACATCGTCCTTGTCGAACTGGGTGACAAGATTTTCGCCATCTTCGTCACAATGCAGCGCAGCAAAATCCGTCAACCGGCCCGGCGCAATAACCACACCGCCCGCGTGCTTGCCAACGTTACGGGTCAGGCCCTCAAGCCTGAGTGCCATTTCCCAGATTTCCGCCGCCGCTTCATGATCGCTGTTTTCCTCGTTTTGCAGGAAATCACGCAGCGACTCTTCCTGCTCCAGCGCTTTTTCCAGCGTCATGCCTGGCGTCGGCGGGATCATCTTCGAGAGGCGATCAGCCAGACCATACGGCTTGCCCTGCACGCGCGCCACATCACGCACCACCGCCTTGGCGGCCATGGTACCGAAGGTGATGATCTGCCCCACCGCTGCGCGCCCGTATTTTTCCGCCACATAGGCGATCACGCGGTCGCGGCCATCCATGCAGAAATCCACATCGAAGTCCGGCATGGAAATCCGTTCGGGGTTCAGGAAACGCTCGAATAGCAGATCGTACTGGATCGGATCAAGATCGGTGATTTCCAGCGCGTAAGCCACCAGCGAGCCGGCACCGGAGCCCCGCCCCGGGCCGACCGGCACACCGTTTTCCTTCGCCCAGCGGATAAAATCCGAGACGATGAGAAAGTAGCCGGGAAAACCCATGTTGTTGATGGTATCGAGCTCGAACTGGAGCCGGTCATCGTACTCTTTGCGACGCTCGGCATAATCCGGCGCGGCCGTATCCAGAATCAGCGCCAGCCGTTTATCCAGCCCGCGCCGCGACTCTTCCTGAATAAATTCCTGAATGGTCTTGCCGTCGGGAATCGGAAATTCCGGCAGAAAGTTTTTTCCCAGCCGGATGTCCAGCGAACAGCGACGGGCAATTTCGACCGTATTCTCCAGCGCTTCCGGCAAATCACTGAACAGCTCGGCCATTTCGGCGCTGCTCTTGAGGTATTGCTCGCTACTGTATTTACGCGCC
Organism: Alcanivorax quisquiliarum; assembly: GCF_023051175.1. Lineage (GTDB taxonomy): Bacteria > Pseudomonadota > Gammaproteobacteria > Pseudomonadales > Alcanivoracaceae > Isoalcanivorax > Isoalcanivorax quisquiliarum. The sequence continues at coordinate 139,680 of NZ_JALKII010000004.1, forward strand.
CGGCGCGGATCGTCGATAGCGGCACCATCATGGATACAGACGCGCGCCTCGTGCGCGTCGAAATCGTCTTCTTCCAGAAAGCGGACATCGTTGGTGGCCACCACCGGCATACCCAGCGACGCCGCCAGCGCCACGCTGGCGTGCAGACAGTTTTCATCTCCGGCGCGGCTGGTGCGCTGCACTTCGATATAAAAGCGGTCACCGCATAACTCGCGAAAATACATCGCCAGGTGAGTGGCTTCTTCCTGCTTGCCCGCCAGCAGCAACTGGCCGATTTCACCCTGGCGTGCCGCGGAAAGGAAGATCAGCCCGGCGTGCAGCTCTTCCAGCCACTCGCGCTTCACCACCGCCCGGCCCCGCGACTGGTTATATTGCCAGGCGCGGGAAATCAGCAGCGTCAGGTTCTGGTAACCAACATCGTTCTGCACCAGTGCACACAGCCGCGCCGGTTCGTCCAGCACACCGCTTTCCAGCCACAGGTCTGCGCCGGCGATGGGCTTCACGCCCGCTCGCTGTGCCGCCTCGTAAAACTTGATGAGGCAGAACAGGTTGGAATCGTCGGTCACCGCCACTGCCGGCATTGCCTGATCGACGCACTGTTTTATCAAAGGCTTCACCCGCACCACGCCATCGACCAGTGAATAGTCGGTGTGCACACGAAGATGGATGAAGGTGGGGGTGCTCAAGATCATGTTCCTCACGAGTGAATGGCGCCGGGCATACTGGCCACGGAATCAGCTGGGCAACACCCGCCGCCGGCGCAGTGCTTCAGGCGTCAGCGCTTACCAGCCGCGCCACGGGTGCGAACGAGCGGCGGTGTTCGCGCAGCGCGCCATGCTCGGCCAATGCTGCCAGATGGCCAGCGGTCGGGTAACCCTTGTGGCGGTCAAAACCGTATTGCGGGTAGCGTTCGTGCAGCGCTGTCATCTCGGCGTCGCGGGCAACCTTGGCCAGAATCGACGCTGCACTGATCGCCGGGATCAGGCCATCGCCTTTCACCACTGGCTCGCTCGGCAGCCCGAAATCCGGGCAGCGATTGCCATCCACCAGCACCGCATCCGCGGCCTGGGCAAGCGCTTGCACCGCCCGCTGCATCGCCAGCATGGTGGCATGGTAAATATTCAGCTGATCAATTTCTGCCGGCTCTGCCCGGCCCAGCGCCCAGGCCAGCGCCTGCTCGCGAATCTCCGTGGCCAGCGCCTCGCGGCGGCGCTCGGTCAGCCGCTTGCTGTCGGCCAGCCCCTCAATCGGCCGCGCCGGATCAAGCACTACGGCGGCGGTCACCACCGCGCCCACCAATGGCCCTCGCCCCACTTCATCCACACCTGCCAGACGCATGCCCGTGAACCAGGCAAAGCGGGTCGGCTGCCACGGCAGCATTGCCGGATATTCGGCAAATGGCCGTGTCATGGCTGCTGCTCCGGCGCGAGCGTGCCGTCGATCAGCGCTTTCACGGCCGCTGCGGCGTGCACGCTGGCATCGCGGCGCAGCTGCTGATGCACGGCCTGAAACTCTTCCTGCAATTCCGCCACCGCCTCCGGGTGTTCAAACCAGTAGCGCACCGCTGCCGCCACGGCTTCCGGCGTCAGCGCATGCTGGATCAGCTCGGGAATACGCGGCGTGGCAGCGAGCAGATTGGGCAGACCGTAATGCTCAAGGCGGATCAACCGGCGAGCGATGGCGTAGGTCAGCCCACCAAGCCGATAGCCGATCACCATGGGTTTTTTCAGCAGCAACCCTTCCAATGTCGCGGTACCGGAGGCCATCAGGACGACGTCGGCGGCGGCCATGACTTCGCGGCTACGACCATCCACCAGCGCCACATCATCCAGGCCCGCTGCCAGCAGGCCACTGCGAATTTCCGTGGCCCGTTGCGGGGTGGCCGCCGGGATGACCACCGTCAAGGCCGGATCATCGGCCTTGAGCAGCTTCACCGCAGCAAGAAAATCCGGCAGCAGCTGGCGCACTTCGCCACTGCGGCTGCCCGGCAATACCGCCAGCACCTTGCCCTGCGGTGCCAGGCTCAGTGCAGCGCGTGCGCCGGCCACATCCGGTGTATCGGGAATCATGTCCGCCAGCGGATGCCCGACAAACGCCACCGGCACGCCCTGCTCCTGATAAAAACGCGCCTCGAACGGCAGCAATGTCAGCATCAGATCAATGCTTTCCCGAATCCCCTTGACGCGGCCCTGCCGCCAGGCCCAGACGGACGGGCTGACATAATGCACCGTCCGCAGGCCTCTGGCGTGTGCACGCCGTGCCACTGACAAGGTGAAATCCGGCGAATCGATACCGATGACGGCCAAGGGCGCTTCGCGCACCAGCAATTCCACCAGTTCCCGTCTGAGCCGGAACAGCTCAGGCAGACGCGGCAGCACCTCGGTAATGCCCATTACCGAGAGCCGCTCCATCGGGAACAGGGATTCACCGCCTTCCGCCTGCATTTGCGGGCCACACACGCCGATAAAGCGGGCATCGGGATAAAGGTCGCGCAGCGCACGGATCAACCCGGCGCCGAGGATATCGCCGGAGATTTCTCCGGCGATCAGTGCAAAGACGGGCTGCCTGCCTGCCATGGTCGCTCCCGTAACCGTGTGCTCAGCGGGTGATGCCGCGCTCGGAGGCACGCAGGGAATCAATGAATACTTGCAGCTCTGCGCCGCCCGCCAGCGCATCCAGCTGCGCCAGCGCCTGTTCCAGGGTCTGGCCCTGGCGATAGACAATCTTGTAGGCCTTGCGCAGCTGGCTGACCACCTCCGGGCTCCAGCCGCGGCGGCGCATGCCTTCGAAGTTCATCGAGCGTGCCGCTGCCGGGTTGCCGCCCACCATGACGTACGCCGGGATGTCCTTGAGCACCAGGCTGCACCCGGCCGTCATGGCGTAAGAGCCAATGCGGCAGAACTGATGCACGCCGGTCATGCCGCCGAGGATCACCCCATCACCGATATGCACATGGCCGGCAATGCCGGTGGTGTTGGCAAAGATATTGTTGTTGCCGATCATGCAGTCGTGCGCAACATGCACACCCACCATCAGCAGGTTGTTGTCGCCGATCCGGGTCAGGCCGTTGTCCTGGATCGTGCCACGGTGAATTGTCACGTGCTCGCGGATGACGTTGTTATCACCGATCTCGAGCGCGGTCGGCTCACCGTTATACTTCTTGTCCTGGCACGCTTCACCAATGGACGCGAACTGGAAGATGCGGTTGTCGCGGCCGATCGTGGTCGGCCCCTGAATTACCACGTGCGGCCCGATCACCGTGCCGGAGGCTATTTTCACGTCGGGCCCGATGATCGAGTAAGGCCCCACCTGCACGTCACCGGCGAGCTCTGCACCGGCGTCAATAATGGCGGTATTGTGAATCATTGTTGTCTGTTATCCGCTGTCGGCTGATTTCAGCTTTACGTTCTGTGCGATCCGGCAAGCTGGCTCTGGCGGCTGCCCTGGCAGTCGGACACAAGCATTCAGTCCGCGACGGCCTGGCAGCCGGGATCAATAGCAAGGAAGTATACGCCAGTGCGCGCCCGCATGCGCGCCGTCTGCACGACGCGCTGCTACAGCTGGTCAGGAGACGATCAGATTTTCTGCTCGGCCACCAGCGTCTCGGCGCTGGCCACCAGTTTGCCATCGACGTGCGCTTCGCAGCCGAACTTGAGAATGTTGCGGCGTACGGTGATCAGGCGTGCGCTCATCATCAGCTGATCCCCTGGCACCACCGGACGCTTGAAACGAGCGCGGTCAGTGCCCACCAGCAGGTAATTATAGCCGTCGGCTGGCCGCTTGCCGGCGGTGATGAAGCCAAGCACACCCGCCGCCTGCGTCATCGCCTCGATGATCAGCACGCCCGGCATGACAGGATCGTGGGGGAAATGGCCGTTGAAGAAGGGTTCATTGCAGGTGACGTTCTTGAGCGCCAGCACGCGCTCCCCCGGCACCAGCTCAAGCACCCGATCCACCAGCAGGAACGGATACCGTTGCGGAAGATATTCTTTGATTTCGTTGATGTTCATCATAAGCGCGCTGGCCGGGAACCATTGATCCGGCCGGAACCTTTAACAAGCCCAATGAGAAGAAGCCGCATCCGATGCCGCTTCGTGCGGTATGTGGAACAAACCGGCAAAGACGATCAGTCCCGGCGGGCGTCCTGCTCCAGCTTGCGTACACGGCGGTACAACTCATCCAGGTGGCGGAAGCGTGCCGTATTACGGCGCCAGCGGTCATGACGATCCGCCGGCAAAGCCGAGCCATAGGTGCCCGGTTCGGTAATGGATTTTGACACCAGCGTCATGCCCAGCACCACGACCTTGTCGCAGATATCCAGATGGCCGGCGATGCCGACAGCACCACCAATCATGCAATAACTGCCAATACGGGAGCTGCCGGAAACGCCCACCTTGCCCGCCATGGCGGTATGATCGCCCACCACCACGTTATGGCCTAGATGCACCTGGTCATCCAGGATGACGCCGTTGCCAATCACGGTATCTTCGATCGCGCCTCGATCAATGGTGACGTTGGCGCCGATCTCGACATCCGCGCCAATTTTCACCGCGCCGACCTGCGCGACCTTGCTCCAGCGGCCACTGCTGAAGGCATAGCCGAAACCGTCGGCTCCGATCACCGAACCGGCGTGTATGATAGTGCGAGGACCGATCACCACACCATGGTAAATTGTAACATTCGGGTAAAGCCGCACCTGCTCGCCAAGTTCGACGCCCTCGCCGACCACAGCATTGGCCATCACCACAACCCCCGCCCGCAGGCGAGCACCTGCACCAATCACCGCATTCGGCCCGATCGAGACGTTATCCTCGATCACGGCATCCGGGGCGATCACCGCTCGCGGATGGATTTCGCGGGGCGCTTCCGGTGTGGTATCGAAGTGCCGGCTGACCTTTGCGAAGGCGAGATAAGGATCGGCCACCACCAGCGTAGCTACCGGGCACGCCTCGGCCTGCTCGGCTGTACACAGCACGGCACCGGCACGTGTCTGCTCAAGATAAGGGCGATAGCGCGGGTTGGCGAGAAACGCCAGCTGCGCCGGGGTTGCCGAACGCAACGTGCCCAGCCCGCTGATTTCTGCCTCGCCATCGCCGCGCAACTCGGCGCCCAGCTCGGCCGCCAGCTGTGCCAATGTCAGCGCCACGGCCTTACTTGATCCGGTTGATGCGTTGAGTCACCTGTTTGGTGATATCCAGCTCGGGCTTCACGTAGACAGCAGCCTGTGCACTGATAACCATATCCAGGCCCATTTCGCCGGCGATTTCCTCGATGGCGCGCAGCACTTTCGGCTCCATGCTCTCCAGCAGATCCTGGCGGTCTGTATTCACCCGGCGCTGCAACGTTTGTTGCAGTGCCTGAAATTCCATGGTTTTTGTTTCACCTTCGTCGGTCAGCTTGTTGCGCTCGTCACGGCTCATGGTCATGCCGTCGCGCTGCAAGCGCTCTTCGATCTTGGCGACATCGTCGCGCAGCCGGCGCAAGCGCTGGCTCTCTTCTTCAAGCGAGGCCTCCAGCCGCGCATTACGGCTCTTCACTTCTTCGGATTCCACGATCGCCTGCATCGGATCGATCACGGCGATCTTCATATCCGCCGCAGCCACCAGTGGCAGCATCAGCACTGCGAACAGCATCGTCTTCATTGTTTTCATGAAATCACTCCTAAAAAACCTGCCCCAGGGAAAACTGGAAGAATTCGGTATCGTCGCCGGATTGCCGGTTCAGCGGCCGGGCGAAGTTGAAACTGAGCGGGCCGATGGCTGTCAGCCAGGTCAGACCGATACCCGTGGCGTAGCGAATTTCGCCGGCATCGAACTCGTACAGGTTGTTGGCTGTTTCGGTCTGGAACACCTGACCGCCATCAACAAAAAAGAAGGTGCGCACGTTGCGGCTTTCCGGCGCGAAAGGCGTCGGGAAAATCAGCTCCATGCTACCCTCCACCAGCAAGTTGCCGCCCACCGGATCGGGATCAGGGTCGCGCACACAGTTGGCCGGGTTGAGCTCGCATTGGTTGACGTAGGTGATTGCATCGGAGCGCGGGCCCAGGCTGCGTGATTCGTAGCCCCGAACGGAACCGATGCCGCCGGCATAATAGTTTTCGAAGAACGGCAATATATTGTTGTCACCATAGCCATCGCCGAAGCCGACATCGGCCCGCGTGCGCAGCGTCCAGCGGCGGCTGATGGGGAAGTAACGCTCGCCGTTCCAGGATACCTTGTAGAACATGTAATCACTGCCCGGCGAGGCCACTTCGACACCGAAGGTCTGTGACCAGCCACGGTCAGGAAGAATGCCGCGGTTCAGGGTGCTGGTGCGTAATGATGCGTTCAGCTTGAACAGATTGAACTCGTTGCCCTCGGCCATCATGAAGCGGTAAATGTCTTCCGCCACAAAATCGCCCGACGTCACCTCGATGTTGTCGTACCCGAAACCGAAATCCAGCCGCGAATATTCCGAAATCGGGTAGCCGTAGTTGACTGCTGCCCCGATCCGGTCTGCCGCATAGGAGGCCACCGTCGCCTTGCTGAAATCGATCTTGGAATAATAAAGGCTGAAGCCCCGGCTCACTCCATCGAGGGTGTAATAGGGATTGAAGTGCGAAAAGCTGTAACTGTCACGAATGTCACTGCGCGACAGGGCAAACGACACCCGGTTGCCGGTGCCCATGAAATTACTCTGGCTGACGCTGGCACCAAAAATGAAACCGCTGGCCTCGGAGTAGCCGACGTTGGCACCGATCGAGCCCGAAGGCTGCTCTTCGACGGTGTAATTCACATCGACCAGATCTTCCGAGCCGACCACGCGGGGCGTCTCGGCCTCCACCAGCCCAAAATAGCCCAGCCGCTGCAAGCGCTCTCGGGACAGATCAATCAGCGCCGTATTGGCTGGCGCGCCCTCGAACTGCCGCAGCTCACGCCGCATCACTTCATCCTGCGTTTTGACGTTGCCGCTGAAGTTCACTCGGCGCACATAGACCTTGCGCCCCGGATCGACGTAAAAGGTGATATCCACGGTCTCGCCGTCTTCACTCACCTCGGGGAAATCATTCACCTGGGCAAAGGTATAACCTTCATTGCCCAGCCGGCGCGTGAGCAGCTCCGCACTTTGCGTAATGATGCGCTGCGAGAACACTTCGCCGGGCTTGGCCAGCAACAGCGGCCGCAGATCCTCTTCTTCCACGACCAGATCGCCCGCCAGACGCACCTCGCCGATGCGGTAACGCTTGCCTTCATCCACATTGATGGTGATATATACGCGACTACGATCCGGCGTGACCGCTACCTGGGTGGATTCCATGGAGAAGTTGATGTAGCCACGATCCAGATAGTAGGAGCGCAACCGCTCCAGATCGCCGGACAGCCGCTCGCGAGAATAACGATGGCGGCTGCCGAACGGCCACCAGCCGCGTGGTTTCAGCTCGAACACACTGCGCAGCTCGGCATCGCTGAACACGTCGTTTCCGACAATATTGATATCGCGAATACTGGCCGGGCTGCCTTCGTAGATATTGATGTTCAGCGCCACCCGGTTGCGTGGCAGCGGCACTGCCTCGGTATCCACCTGGGCATCGTAACGGCCCTGGGCAACATACTGCCGTTGCAGCTCGCCGGTGATGGCCTCAAGGGTGGAGCGCCGGAAAACCTCGCCTTCGGCCAGCCCGGCATCACGCAGCCCCTTGCGCAGATTGTCTTCGTCGATGGATTTGTTGCCCTTGATCTCAAGGCGGGAAATGGAGGGCCGCTCGGAGAGCACCACCACCAGTTGATCGCCATCGCGACCGATCTGCACATCCTCGAAATCACCGGAGCCATAAAGGCGGCGCACTGCCTCGGCCACCTCACGCGGGCCGACCAGATCGCCCGACTGGATCGGCAATGCGGCATACACCCGCTCTACCGGCAGCCGCTGCAATCCTTCGACACGCACATCACTGACGCGAAACGAATCATTCGCCGCAGCAGTGGCGGCCATCATCAACAGGCCGGCAAATACACAGCAGGACCAGGCTCGCAAAACACCCCCGACTATCATGCAAACTGCCGCATCAGGTCGTTGAACACAGCAACACACATCAGCCCGAGCACCAGCATCATGCCGACACTCTGGGCCACCATCAGAAACCGCTCCGGCAGCGCTTTGCCGCGGATCATCTCGACCAGACCGAACACTATCCAGCCGCCGTCGAGCATCGGGATCGGCAGCAGGTTGATGACGCCCAGGCTGATACTGAAAAACGCCAGGAACATCAGGAAAGTCGCCACACCGATGGCGGCTGTTTCACCCGCCGCCTGCGCGATGGTGATCGGCCCGCCCAATGTCTTGACCGACAACTCACCGGTGAGCATCCGCCCCACGGCGACGAAGATCATACCGATCTGCTGCGTCATGCGCGACACGGCAGCAGGAATTGCTTCCAGCGGACTGTAATGAATTTCCCGCAGCCCGCCGAGCCGCACCCCGGCGCGGCCAACCGCCTCGCCGTCGGCGTTGACGATGGATTCAGGCACCAGCGTAACGTTAAGCGTGGCGCCATCACGGTGGGCGGCGATTGCCAGCGGCTGCCCAGGGGCACGCTGCACGCTTTCCACCCACTGCGACCAACCGGAAACCGGCTCACCGTTCACCCGCAGTATCCGGTCACCCTTGCGCAAGCCGGCCAGCTCTGCCGGGCTGCCGGCGGTGATCTCCCCCAGCTCTGCCGGCAGCGGGCGCGGGCTGACACCGATCACCGGCAGCAACGCCTGCTCCGGATCTACCGACCACGCCGCCAGCGACAACGCCACGGTGCGCTCCACGCTGTCGTCGCCGCGCACGGTCAGCGGCACCTCGCCACGCTCACCCACATGCCGCAGCATGGCCATGCCGAACTGCTCCCACGTCTGCACGGTGCGGCCATCCAGCCGCACCAGCTCATCACCGGGGCGCAAACCGGCCGTGGCCGCTGGCGAGCCATCCAGCACCGCACCGATCACGGGCGGCACACCACTCTGCCCGCCCATCAGCACCAGCCAGTAGATCAGCACGGCCAGAATCAGGTTGGCGGCGGGGCCAGCAGCATAAACGATGATCCGTTGCCAGGCGGGCTTGCCGGAAAATTCCTGGCTCTCCTCGCCGGGCTGCACCTCGCAATCGCGGCGATCCAGGGGCTTCACATAACCACCGAGGGGGATGGCGCTGATGACGAAATCGGTGCCGCTCTTGCTGCGCCAGCTGAGCAGGCGCGGGCCGAAGCCGACCGAGAAGGTGAGCACACGCACGCCGAACAGGCGCATGGTGAGATAATGGCCGTACTCGTGAATCGCCACGATGATGAGGATCGTGACCGCGAAAGCCAGCAGGGTGGTCAGCATGCTGTGTCCTGAAACTGTGTCATTGTCGTGCCTTTCCTTTGCCTGGCCCTTTGTCCGGCCCTTTCCATAGCTCTTTGCATCGTCCTTGCATCATCGCTCAACTGCTGGTGCGACGCATCAGCTGTGCCACGGCAATCTGGCGCGCTTCGTCGTCCACCGCCAGCACCGCCTCGACATCACTACAGGCGGGGGCTGACATGTGAGCCAGCGTTTCCGCCACCACCGCAGCGATCCCCGGAAAATCAAGCCGCTGGCGGAGAAATGCCTCCACCGCAACCTCATTGGCGGCATTCAGCACCGCTGTGGCCGTGCCGCCTGCCTGCATCGCTTCCCGCGCCAGCCGCAGGCAGGGAAAGCGTTGTTCGTCCGGCGCCTCGAAATCAAGCCCTCTGAGCGCCGTGAAATCCAGCCGCCGGGCGCCGGAATCAATGCGTGCCGGCCAGGCCAGCGCGCAGGCAATCGGGGTTTTCATGTCCGGTGTGCCGAGTTGGGCCAGCACCGAGCCATCCTCGTATTCCACCATGGAGTGCAGCACGCTCTGCGGGTGCACCACCACATCAATCCTGTCAGCCGGCATCGCAAACAGCCAGCAGGCTTCGATCAGCTCCAGCCCCTTGTTCATCAGGGTGGCTGAATCCACCGAAATCTTCGGCCCCATGCTCCAGTTCGGGTGCCGCACCGCCTGCGCCGGCGTGGCCGCGCGCAGTTGCGCCGCATCCCAGGTGCGAAACGGGCCACCGGAGGCTGTCAGCAGCAACCGCCGCACGCCCGCCAGCGGCGTCCCGCAAGGCGCAGCCTGGCCTCGCGGCAGGCACTGGAAGATGGCGCTATGCTCGGAATCCACCGGAATCAGCTCGGCACCATACGCCCGCACTGCATCCATGAACAGGCTGCCGGTCACCACCAGCGCCTCCTTGTTGGCCAGCAGGATGCGTTTGCCGGCTCGTACGGCGGCCAGCGTCGGCCGCACACCGGCGGCACCCACAATGGCTGCCACCACGGTGTCCACTTCGTTCGCGGCGGCCACCTGCGCCAGCGCGTCTTCGCCCGCCAGCACTTCGGTGTGTGACCCAGCGGCCCGCAGATGGTTCCGAAGTGATAGCGCGGCCTGCTCATCCGCCAGCACCGCGTAACGCGGCTGCCATTGCAGGCACTGCTCGGCCAGCTGCTGCCAGCGGGAGCCTGCCGCCAGTGCAAACACCTGGTAGCGCTCCGGGTGCAGCGCCAGCACCTCCAGCGTCTGGGTGCCGATGCTGCCGGTTGCCCCGAGCAAGGTCACCTGTTGCGGCGCTGCGCTCATGCTCAGACTCCGCCGGGCAAGGCAGCCCAGGTCAGCGCCGCCAGCGCCACCGGCAAGGCTGCCGTGACGCTGTCGATACGATCCAGCATGCCGCCGTGACCGGGCAGCATGGTGCCGCTATCCTTCACGCCGCGCTGCCGTTTGACCATGCTTTCAAACAGATCGCCCAGCACCGAGGCCAGCACGGTCAGGGCTGCGACCAGCAGCAGCCGCGACAGTGTGCCATCCACCGTCAGCAGTTGCGGCACCAGCGCGGCCACGACAAGCGCGAGCGCCAGCCCGCCGAGCAAGCCTTCGATGGTCTTGCCGGGGCTGACATTCGGCGCCAGCTTGTGGCGCCCGACAGCTCGGCCGACAAAATAGGCGCCGGTATCCGCCGCCCACACCCACACCAGGATGTACATCAACGCCCATGGCCCTGCCAGGCCCAGCGCCCCACTGCTTTGCACATGCACCACCGCGGACCAGGACGGCACCAGCAGCAGGTAGCCGATCAACGCCATCAATGCGGGCTTGGCCCAGAGCACCGCGCTGCGCGGGTAGCTCACCACCAGCACCAGCGCCAGCAGCCACCACAGCGGCAACCAGCGATACAGCCACAATGGCTGCATCATTTCTGCCAGCACCATCAGCGCCGCCAGCGATCCCAGCCACAGCAGGCGTGCCGGCATCGTCAGGCGACCGATCAGCGCCGACCACTCCCAGCCTGCTGCCATGAAGAATGCCCCCGCCACCAGGGCAAAGGCGGTGCGCTCCAGCAGGAACACTGCCCCGAGCACAATCGGCAACAGCACCAGCGCAGTGATGATGCGCAGCTTCAACATGTGGAATCCTCGTCCTGGGCGGCCAGTTGCTCGCCACTACGGCCAAAACGGCGCTGCCGGCCGGCATAGTCTTTCAGCGCATCGGCCAGGGCACGCTCATCGAAATCCGGCCATAGCAGCGGGCTGAAAAACAGTTCGCTATACGCGGCCTGCCACAGCAGAAAGTTGCTCAGGCGGCACTCGCCGCCCGTACGAATCACCAGATCAGGGGCTGGCAGGTCACCGAGCATCAGCCGCCCTTGCAGTGCCTCGGCGGTGACCTCATGCGGCGCCCGGCGCCCGGCGGCCACTTCTTCGGCCAGCTGTTGGGCAGCCTGGGTGATATCCCACTGGCCACCGTAGTTGACGGCGATGGCCAATACCATGCCTTTATTGTCAGCGGTGAGTTGTTCGGCAGCAGCCATACCCTGCTGTAGCGGCTGGCTGAAGGCATCGCGGGCGCCGATGAAGCGCAAGCGGATATTGTGTTCGTGCAGTTCGCGCACACGCTCATCCAGGGCTTCAAGAAACAGGCCCATCAGATGACGCACCTCGTCTTCCGGCCGGCGCCAGTTTTCGGAGCTGAATGCGAACAGCGTCAGCACTTCCACTTTCTTGCGGGCACAGACGCTGATGACGGCCTGCACCGCCCGCTCACCGGCACGGTGCCCCTCGAAACCCGGCAGCCCACGGCGGCGTGCCCAACGATTGTTACCATCCATGATGATGGCGACATGGCGCGGGATGCCGGCAGTCTTGAGCGAATCAATGTCCGGCGCGCTTGATCGGTTTTCCTGCATGCTGTCCATCCCGGCCCCGCGCGGGGTGCCTAAACAAAACCGGGCTGACCCTGCAGCCCGGTGTGTGCCGTTACTGTCGCCGTCAGGGCGTCAGATCGACATCAGATCTTCTTCCTTGATTTTCAGCATCTTGTCCACTTCTCCGACCATGCGATCGGTCAGCTGCTGAATCAGCTCTTCGCCACGGCGTGCATCGTCTTCGGAAATTTCCTTTTCCTTCAGCAGCTCCTTGAGGTCGCCATTGGCGTCCCGGCGAATATTGCGAATGGCCACTTTCGCCTGTTCCGCTTCGCCGCGTACCACCTTCACCAGATCCCGGCGCGTCTCTTCCGTCAGCGGCGGCAATGGCAAACGGATCAGCGTGCCGGCGGTGGAGGGGTTCAGCCCCAGATCGGATTTCAGAATGGCGCGCTCGATCTCCGGCACCAGCTGTTTGTCGAACGGCGACACCAGCAACGTACGCCCTTCTTCCACCGAGATGTTGGCCAGTTGCGACAACGGGGTATCGGAGCCGTAATAAGGCACGCTGATGATATCCAGCAGGCTCGGGTGGGCACGGCCGGTGCGCACCCGCTTGAGCGCGGTATCCAGCGCCTCGATGCTTTTCTTCATGCGGCTTTCGGCATCTTTCTTGATATCGTCGATCACCGTGCAATCCTCATTTGGTCAGATGTTCAAAAAACCCCTGCCGGGGTTTTTACGCCGCCTTCAGGCTCGGCGACAACCGCCACCGGAAGGCGTACTTCGTGCCATGGCACATCAGTCGGGCTCGATGCGTCCCGCTTCCACCAGCGTGCCTTCGCTACCCCCGAGCATCAGCTTCAGGAGCGCGCCTTTCTTGTTCATGTTGAATACGCGCAACGGCATATTGTGATCCTGGCACAAGCAGATCGCGGTCAGATCCATGACGCCGAGCTTGCTCGCCAGCACATCATCATAAGTCAGCCGATCATACTTGATCGCGGCCGGGTTTTTCACCGGATCGCTGTCGTAGACACCATCCACCTTGGTCGCCTTGAGCACCACATCTGCATTGATCTCGATGCCACGCAGGCAGGCGGCAGAATCAGTGGTAAAGAAGGGGTTGCCCGTGCCGGCGCAGAAAATCACCACTTCGCCATTCTTCAGGTAACGGATGGCGTGGCGATGGTCATAATGCTCCACCACGCCGCTCATCGGGATGGCCGACATCAGCCGGGTGCGGATATTGGAGCGCTCCAGCGCGTCGCGCAGGGCCAGGCCGTTCATCACGGTTGCCAGCATACCCATGTGATCGCCTGCGACCCGATCCAGGCCCGCTGCCTGTAGCGCGGCGCCACGGAACAGGTTGCCGCCACCGATCACCAGGCCAACCTGCACACCAATACCCACCAGTTGGCCGATCTCCAGCGACATACTGTCCAGCACCGCTGGATCAATGCCGAAGCCTTCTTCGCCGGCCAGCGCTTCGCCGCTGAGTTTCAGCAGGATGCGCTTGTAGCGCGGTGACCGGTCCTTGCTTGTGCTGGGCATGTCAGATTCTCCACTGCTCTTTGTCATTCAGGGCCTGAACTATCTGTCATTGGGAAACGGCTACCCGAGCCGGATGCCTTGCCGGCACCCTGGCTCGGCCACTGGCATCATTCACCGCGACACAGCGTTACCGCTCGGCGTCGCGGTGAATGATGCGCTATCGTGGCACACAGTGCCACGCCCGTGCCGCGCAGATGCATTTCTGGCCGGCAACAGGTACAAAAACGCCTCGCCGGCAAACCCGGCAAGGCGTTCTGCAACAACATCACTATCTCTGCTCAGCTCTTGCTGACCTGAGCCTGCGCCATTACTTCGGCAGCGAAATCGCTTTCCTCTTTCTCGATCCCTTCACCCACCACCAGGCGAACAAAGGCGACCACATCAGCACCGGCATCCTTGGTCAGCTTGCCAACGGTCACGTTCGGATCTTTCACGAACGGCTGCTCGACCAGGCTCACGTCCTTGAGGAATTTCTGCACGCGACCTGCCACCATCTTCTCGACGATTTCAGTCGGCTTGCCGGCCATGTCAGGCTGCGCACGGATAATGTCCTTCTCGCGCTCCAGCTCGGCTTCGGGCAGCTCTTCCGGGCGCACCACGCTGGGCGCAACCGCAGCAACGTGCATGGCCACATCCTTGCCCAGCTCTTCATCGCCGCCGGTCAGATCCACCAACACGCCGATACGGCCGCCGTGGACATAAGCACCCACGCGGCCGCTGCTTTGCAGCACGGCGGCACGGCGCACCTGAATGTTCTCGCCGATTTTCTGCACCAGTGCTTCACGGGCGCTCTCGACGGTGCCACCTTCTACCGGCAGCTCGGCCACGCGAGCGATGTCGGATTCGCCTGCCGCCAGCACTGCCTCAGCCACCTTGGCAGCAAAGCCGAGGAAGTTGTCGTCGCGGGCAACGAAGTCGGTTTCAGAGTTGATTTCAACCAGCGCGCCGGATTTGCCATCGGCAGACAAAGCCACCGCCACGGTGCCTTCTGCGGCTACGCGGCCGGCTTTCTTGGCCGCCTTGGCCTGGCCGGATTTGCGCAGGTCATCAATGGCGCGCTCGATGTCGCCGTCAGCTTCCACCAGCGCCTTCTTGCACTCCATCATGCCCAGGCCGGTGCGTTCACGCAGTTCTTTTACCAGAGCAGCCGTTACAGCAGCCATGATCTCACCTCATTGTCAGAGAATCCGGACGGTCGGACAACGACACGGGCCGGCCGGAAGGAGAATGTGAAGCGGGGCACCACCCTCGAAGACGGTGTGGCCCCGCGCCAGGTCGGTTCAGCTGGTGGCTTCGTCGACTTCCACGAAGCCGTCGGTGTCAGCCGCACCCGGAGCCTGGGTAGCCGCATATTCACGGCCTTCGAGGACGGCATCAGCCACCGCCTGCACATACAGCTGGATCGCACGAATGGCGTCATCGTTACCCGGAATGACGTAATCGACGCCGTCCGGGTTGCTGTTGGTGTCCACCACCGCAATCACCGGAATACCCAGCTTGCGGGCTTCCTGAACGGCGATGTCTTCGTGGTCCACGTCGACCACGAACAGGGCATCCGGCAGGCCGCCCATGTCCTTGATACCACCGATGGAGCGCTCCAGCTTCTCCATCTCGCGGGTGCGCATCAGCGCTTCTTTCTTGGTCAGCTTGTCGAAGGTGCCATCGGCCGCCTGGGCTTCCAGGTCACGGAAACGCTTGATCGACTGGCGAATGGTCTTCCAGTTGGTCAGCATCCCGCCCAGCCAGCGGTGGTCTACATAAGGCATGCCGCAGCGCTGTGCTTCTTCGGCGATGACCTTCTGTGCAGCACGCTTGGTGCCTACAAACAGAATCTTGTTGTTGCTGGCAGACAGTTTGTTGACGAAATTCAACGCATCGTTGAACAGCGGCAGCGTCTTTTCCAGGTTGACGATGTGAATCTTGTTGCGCGCACCAAAAATGAACGGCTTCATCTTCGGGTTCCAGAAACGGGTCTGGTGACCAAAGTGAACGCCGGCCTTGAGCATGTCGCGCATGGTGACGTTAGGCATCTGTTTTCTCCGGTTCGGGTTGGGCCTCCATGTTCCCTCATGACCCAACCCCACTACTGCGGGGGCACCCAGGGCCATGTGACGGAACATGTGTGGATTTCCCTTGGTTGACCCCCAACAGGTACAATCTGTACCCCTGCGGGCCGCCAGGGCGGGCGCTTTATACCACGTCCGTGCTCCGGCAACAATCGGAAAGACCCCTGGCCACGCCCGGAACATCTCCGCGCCAATCCGCGAAGCCTATGATATATCAGGAGTTTTTCCGCGTCCCATGACCATAACTTTGAAAACCCCAGAACAGATCGAACAGATGCGTGTGGCTGGCCGCCTGGCCGGCGAAGTGCTGGAGATGATCGGCGAGCATGTGCGCCCCGGCGTCAGCACTGAAGAACTGGATCGCATCTGCCACGACTACATGGTCAACACCCAGAAGGTGGTGCCGGCCACCCTCGGCTACCGCGGCTTCCCCAAATCGATCTGCACTTCGGTCAACCAGGTCATCTGCCACGGCATTCCCAGCGAAAAGAAAGTGCTGAAGAAAGGCGACATCATCAATATCGATGTCACCGTCATCAAGGACGGCTGGCATGGTGATACCAGCAAGATGTTTTATGTGGGCGAGCCGTCGGTGCTGGCGCAGCGGCTGGTCGAGGTAACGCGCGAATGCATGCTCAAGGGCATCGAGCTGGTACGGCCCGGTGTGCGCCTGGGCGATATCGGCGCGGCCATCCAGCAACATGCGGAAGCGCACCGCTTTTCTGTCGTGCGCGAATATTGCGGTCATGGTATCGGGCAGGTGTTCCACGAAGAGCCGCAGGTGCTGCATTACGGCAAGCCGGGCACCGGCCTGGTGCTGGAAGAAGGCATGGTGTTCACCATCGAGCCGATGATCAATGCCGGCAAGCCGCAAACGCGCCTGCTGCCGGATGGCTGGACAGTGGTAACACGCGATCACAAGCTTTCTGCGCAATGGGAGCACACGCTGGCAGTCACCCGCGACGGCTTCGACGTGCTGACCCTGCGCAAGGAAGAAACAGACCTGGGGTGAGCCCGCTCTGCAGCACACCGGCGGCGGTGCATCGGCTAGCGCGCACCGCCTTCTGCCTGCCCCTGCTCCTGCTGCGCGTCGCCCGCCGCAAAACACTGCACAAGCGCTGCAAAACTGCAAAAGAGACGCCGAGCCGCGCAGCATGGCATCATTGGGCATCGTTGCATTCACGGTGCCGCCATCTGGCACCAGACAGAGCAGAAGATGATTTTCGAACCTGACTTCAGCCCGGCCGCCGCCCTGAAAATGCTCCGCAACAGCAGCTCACCGGGCCAATGCGCTCGCGAACTGCTCGGCAAAGGCCAGGCGCGCCTGGCAGCCGCTTTCGCCACCACTCCCATTCGCGCTCTGGTGCGTGGTCGTGCTGCCATGGTGGATCGCGTCGTCACTGCGGCCTGGTCACTGTTCGAGCTCGATCACCTTGGCGCACTGATCGCGGTGGGCGGTTACGGGCGCGGCGAGCTGCACCCGCACTCGGATGTGGATCTGCTTGTGTTGCTCAACGAAACGCCCGATAGCGCACAGCAGGAGCAACTTGCCCATTTTGTCACCTTCCTCTGGGACACCGGCCTGGAAATCGGCCACAGCGTGCGCACCTTCGAAGAATGCGTCGCGCTGGCCACCGACGACATCACCGTGGCGACGAATATCATGGAATCGCGCACCCTGGCTGGCGACGACAGCCTGCGGGCACGGCTGGCCGCCCACACCGGGCCGGATCATATCTGGCCAACAGCCGCGTTCTTTGCCGCCAAATGGGAAGAACAGAACGAGCGCCACCGCAAGCACAACTACACCGAATACAATCTTGAGCCGGATCTGAAAAACGCGCCCGGCGGCCTGCGTGATCTACAGATGGTGAGCTGGGTTGCGAAACGTCATTTCTGCCCGCTGGATCGTGCCGGCAATCTGGAAAGGCTGGTCAGTCAGGGGTTTCTGACACAACGGGAATACGCAGCGCTGCGCCGCTGCGAGGATTTTCTGTTCCAGGTGCGCTGGGCATTGCACACCCTCAGTGGCCGTAATGAAAACCGTCTGCTGTTCGATTATCAACGGCAGGTGGCGGCCCTGCTCGGCCATGAAGACTCCGACGCCAATATGGCGGTGGAGCTCTTCATGAAAGAGTTCTACCGAGTTGCCCTGACGCTCTCGGTGATGAACGAGCTGCTGCTACAGCTGTTTGACGAAGCAATCCTGCAGGCAGACCAGCCGCGCACCATCCGGCCGCTGAACCGACGCTTCCAGATTCACAACGACTATCTGGAAGTGACCCAGCCCGACATCTTCACCCAACATCCTTCCGCGCTGCTGGAGATGTTCGTGGTGCTGGCACACAACCCCGAGGTGAAAGGCGTGCGCGCCACCACCATGCGGGACTGCATGGACAAGCGCCGCCTGATCAATCAGGCGTACCGCGACGACCCGCGCAACGCAGCGCTGTTCATGCAATTGATCCGCTCGCCCCATAAACTGTGGGCACAACTGCGCCGCATGAAGCGCTACGGCATCCTGGGCCGCTACCTGCCGGAGTTCGGCCGCATCATCGGCATGATGCAATACGACCTGTTCCATATTTACACCGTGGATGCGCACACCTTGCTGGTGGTGAAGAACATGCGCCGCATGCGCTACGAGGAAACCCGTGAGCGGTTCCCGCTGGCATGTGACGTGTTTTATCGCTTGCCAAAGCCCGAACTGCTGTACGTCGCCGGCCTCTATCACGATATCGCCAAGGGGCGCGGCGGCGATCATTCCGAGCTTGGCGCCGATGATGCCATTGCCTTCTGCCAGCGGCATGGGCTGTCCAGCTGGGACGGCAAGCTGGTGGCGTGGCTGGTGCGCAGCCACTTGTTGATGTCCGTGACCGCGCAGCGCAAGGATATTGCCGACCCGGAAGTAGTGCTGGAGTTTGCCCGGCAGGTGGGCGATCTGGTGCATCTCGATTATCTCTACGTGTTGACGGTGGCGGATATCAATGCCACCAACCCGAAGCTGTGGAATTCCTGGCGAGACGCGTTACTGCGGCAACTTTATACCGAAACAAAGCGCGCCCTGCGGCGCGGCCTGAACAACCCCATCGACAAGCAGGACTGGATCGACGATACCCGCCGCGATGCCATGAAACTGTTGCGGCAGCGCCCGCTGCCCATGCGCCGCATCGAGCAATTCTGGTCAGGCATTGGCGATGAGTATTTCCTGCGGGAAAACGCACGCGATATTGCCTGGCACACCGAGGCGATTCTCAACCGCGACACACCGGACGAGCCATTGGTGCTGGTGCGCGAGAGCAGTGGTGGCCAATATGAAGGCGGTACGCAGATATTCGTTTACACACCGGATACGGAAAACCTTTTTGCCGCCACCGTCAATGCCATGGATCATCTCAACCTGACGATCATGGATGCGCGCATCATCACCTCAGCGGATGGCTTCAGCCTGGATACCTATATTGTGCTGGATGAGCATGGCACACCGATCGGCAACGATCGCCCGCGCCTGCAAACCATGCGCGAGACGCTGACCCAGGCACTGCGTGATCCAAGCCAGTTCGGCCGTATCGTGCAGCGCCAGATGCCACGGCGAAACAAACACTTCAAAGTGCCGACGGAGGTCATCATCAGCAACGACATCGTCAACGATCGCACCGTGGTCGAGGTGCAGGCGCTGGATCGCCCCGGCCTGCTGGCCCGCATCGGGCGGCTGTTCATGGAGTTTGATCTGCTGCTGCAAAATGCACGCATTGCCACGCTTGGCGAAAAAGTCGAAGACGTATTCTTCGTCACGCAGAAAGACGGCAGCCCCGTATCCGACCCGGAGTTGTGCAAGCGCCTGCAACAGCGGTTGCAAGAAGAGCTGGACGATACCAGCCGGGATGCACTGGCCCCGACCGCCAGTGGCTGACTGATAAACTGCCGTTGCCTTTTGCTGACTACCCGACCGACCTTCGCCCCAAGCTGATTCTGAAAGAGCCGTGCCATGAACCCTGATTTGCAACAGCTGCACCCGTACCCCTTTGAAAAACTCGGCCGTCTCTTTCAGGGCATCACCACTGCCCCAATGCCGCCCATCAAGTTGTCCATCGGCGAGCCGCAACACCCGGCACCGGAGATCGTGCAGCAGGCACTGCGCGACAACAGCATCGCCCTGGCACGCTACCCCACCACTACCGGGCTGCCGGAACTCAACGCCGCCATCCGTGGCTGGCTGGAGCGCCGCTTTGGTTTGCCGCCACTTGAGCCGGGCCAGGCCCTGCCCGTATCGGGAACCCGCGAAGCATTGTTCGCCTTTGCGCAGGCGATGATCGATCGCAACCGCCCGGCGAAAGTACTGATGCCCAATCCGTTCTACCAGATTTACGAAGGCGCCGCGCTACTTGCCGGGGGCGAGCCGGTTTATCTGCCCGCCACCAGCGCCACCAGCGCCACCGGCTTGCAGCCGGATTTCGATGCCGTCAGCACGGAAACCTGGCAGCAGTGCCAGCTGCTTTATCTGTGTTCGCCGGGCAATCCCACCGGCGCAACGCTGGATATTGTCACCTTTCAGAAATTGATCCGCCTTGCCGATGAACACGATTTCATCATCGCTTCCGACGAGTGCTATTCGGAAATCTACGCCGACCAGCCACCGGCAGGGCTGATGGAAGCATGTGCCGCAATGGGGCGCACCGATTACGCCCGCTGCGTGGTATTTCATTCGCTCTCGAAACGCTCCAACCTGCCGGGGCTGCGCTCCGGCTTTGTAGCCGGTGACGCAGCCTTGCTGGCGCACTTCACGCGCTATCGCACCTATCACGGCTGCGCCATGCCGATCCATCACCAGCTGGCCAGTATCGTCGCCTGGAATGATGAAACGCATGTGGCGGAAAACCGCCGCCTGTATCAGCAGAAGTTTGCCGCCGTGCTGGATATTCTCGCCGGCGAGCTGGAGGTGGAAGCACCGCAAGCCGGCTTTTACCTGTGGCCACGCACACCCGGCAGCGATGAAGATTTTGCCCGCGAGCTGAAACGCACCCAGAACGTCACGGTGTTGCCCGGGCGCTATCTTTCCCGCGACGTGGACGGTCTCGATCCCGGCGCCGGCCGCATCCGCATGGCGCTGGTCGCCACACTGGAACAATGCATCGAGGGTGCGGAGCGCATCCGTACCTTTATCCGCAGCCAACCACGCTGACGGCACACCCGCAGCCTGGCTTTGCACTGAACAGGAGATCAACCCATGCGCATCACGATCTACGGCATCAGAGCGTGCGACACCATGAAGAAAGCCTTTACCTGGCTCGACCAGCATGGCATCGAATACGATTTTCATGATTACAAGAAAGCCGGCGCGCCCGCCGAGCGCCTGCCGGCATGGATCGCGCAACAGGGTTGGGAGCAGGTTATCAACCGCCGTGGCACCACCTGGCGCAAGCTGCCGGAGAGCACCCGGGAAAACATGACAGCCGAGGCTGCCGCGAGCGTTGCCGCCGATAATCCGTCGATGATCCGCCGCCCGCTGGTCGAGGCAGACGGCAAAGTATTGCTGCTCGGTTTTGATGCCGCCGCCTGGGCGCAGGCGCTGGGCGTGGAGCAGTGATCGTGGTCGTGCGCAGTCATTAGCGCGATGCGCTGAAGAAACGCAATGGCAAAACACGGTTCCAGAGGCTGCCTGCCGGCTGGCATAATGGTGCCGACCTTTGCAAGCAATCAGGAACGCACATGAGCAAGGCATTCGCACTCGCATTAGGCTGTGGCACACAGAACCGTAACGAGGAATGGCTCGAGGTCTACTATCCTGCACCGGTCTTGCACCCCGACGCAGCGCTCATCAAGGCCGTCGATGAGGTGCTGGGTTACGACGGCGGCAACGTTGCGCTGCCGCTGACCAAGCGGCAGGCCGGGCAACTGGCCCGCGCCTGGCGCGAAAGCGCGCATGAAGAGCAGGCGAGTTACGCGGTCGCCTTCCAGGAATCCGATCAGCCTCTGGTACTGACCCTGCTGGAAACCGACGACGCGCCGGTTTCGACACCCGAGGCGTACCTCAAGCTGCATCTGCTTTCCCACCGCCTGGTGCGCCCGCACAGCGTCGATCTCACCGGGCTGTTTGCGCTGCTGCCCAATGTTGCCTGGACCAGTGAAGGCGCCATTGATCTGGACGAGCTGCCGGAAAAGCGCCTGCTGGCCCGCCTCGATGGCCGGCTGCTGAGCATCTACGCGGTGGACAAGTTTCCCTGCATGGCCGATTACGTCGTGCCCAGCGGTGTGCGCATTGCCGACACCGCCCGCGTGCGCCTGGGCGCTTATGTCGGCGAAGGCACCACCATCATGCATGAAGGCTTCATCAATTTTAATGCCGGCACCGAAGGGCCGGGTATGATCGAAGGCCGCGTCTCTGCCGGCGTCGTCGTGGGCCGTGGCTCGGATATCGGCGGCGGCGCCTCCACCATGGGCACCCTGTCGGGCGGCGGCAACATCGTCATTTCTCTTGGCGAAGATTGCCTGCTCGGCGCCAATGCGGGCACCGGCATTCCGCTGGGCGATCGCTGCACGGTGGAATCCGGCCTGTACATTACCGCCGGCACCAAAGTGAATCTCATTGATACCGCCGGCCAGCCGACTCGCGTGGTCAAGGCACGGGAACTGGCCGGCCGGAACGATCTGCTATTTCGCCGCAACTCCCTCAGTGGCGCCGTGGAATGCCTGGCCAATACCGACGCCGCCACGCTGAACGGCGAGCTGCACCAGCACAACTGATGTGATGCACGCGCGCCGTGCCCGACCCGCTGCCGACACGCTAAGTGAAAGTCATGCAACCTGTAGCGGGGATTGTGACAGCTGCATGTCCGTAGCCCCCTCTCCCCCAACCCCTCTCCCACAAGGGGAGAGGGGAGAAAAAAGATCGGCATTTTGGGCAACCTTTTGGTGCTTTCGCGGATACCGGAAATGGCTCCACGAAAATCGACGATGAACCTTTTATAGCCCCTCTCCCCTTGTGGGACAAGCGCAGCGCAGAACAGCCGCAGGCTGGCCCGAAGGGTGAGCGAAGCGAATAAGGGGTTGGGGAGAGGGGGGATTATGGCAGAAAATATATACTCGGCACTTGACCTGAAACGAAATTGGCTAACGCTCAGGACTTTTTGGCTGTGAAAATTTTATGGAAATTTCTACGGAAGATAAGTGAAAGTAGTGCAACATGTAGCTGCTATCGTGACAGCTGCATGTCCGTAGCCCCCTCTCCCCCAACCCCTTATTCGCTTCGCTCACCCTTCGGGCCAGCCTGCGGCTGTTCTGCGCTGCGCTTGTCCCACAAGGGGAGAGGGGCGCAAAAAGATCGGTATTTTGAATAACCCATTGGTGCTTTCGCGGATATCGGAAACGGCTCCACGGAAATCGACGATGAAGCAGAAAAAAACCGCCTGAAAACGCTATGCCGAAAAACTGTTTCAGAGGACCGTCACATAAATGAGAGAGCAATCCATGCCCCTGCAAGACCGGGTACTTGCCTACAGCCAGGAATTGATTCGCCGTGCCTCGGTGACGCCCGAGGATGCCGGCTGCCAGCAATGGCTGGCGGAAAAATTGAGCGGGCTGGGTTTTCATTGCCAGCATTTGCGCTTTGGCGAAGTGGACAACTTGTGGGCGCGGCGCGGCACAAGCGGCCCGCTGCTGGCGTTTGCCGGCCACACCGATGTGGTGCCGCCGGGCGATCTGCAATGCTGGGCATCACCACCGTTCGCGCCGGAAGTGCGGGATGGCCTGTTATTTGGCCGTGGCGCGGCGGACATGAAATCCTCGCTGGCTGCCATGCTGGTGGCGATGGAGGATTTCATCTCCGAACGACCGGCGCATAGCGGCAGCCTCGCCTGGCTGATTACCGCCGATGAAGAAGGCCCGGCCACCAACGGCACCGTAAAAGTGGTCGAGACGTTGCAGGCCCGTGGCGAGCAGATCGACTGGTGTATCGTCGGAGAACCTTCTTCCACGACCACCGTCGGTGATGTGATCAAGAATGGCCGGCGGGGTTCGCTCGGCGGCGTGCTTACCATAGCCGGTGTGCAAGGGCATGTGGCCTACCCGCATCTGGCGCGCAACCCGATTCACCAGGTGGCCCCGGCGCTGGCAGAGCTGGCAGCGGAAACCTGGGACAGCGGCAACGAATTCTTCCCGGCCACCAGCTTCCAGATTTCCAATATCCAGGCCGGCACCGGCGCCACCAACGTGATACCGGGCAGCTGTGAAGTGATTTTCAACTTCCGTTTTTCTACCGCTGTGACGGCCGCCGCGCTGCAACAGCGCACCGAGGCGATCCTCCAGCGCCACGGCCTGGATTATTCGCTTGCCTGGCATCTCTCCGGCGAGCCCTTCCTGACGCCGCGTGGCGCTCTGGTGGACGCCGCCGTCACGGCGATCCGTGACACCACCGGCCGCGATACCATGCTGTCCACCGCTGGCGGTACCTCCGACGGCCGCTTCATTGCGCCCACCGGCGCGCAAGTGGTGGAACTGGGCCCGGTAAACGCCAGCATCCACAAAATCGACGAATGCACCCCGGTGGCCGAGCTGCCTGTGCTGGCTGAGATCTATCTTCGAATGCTGCGCCAGCTGCTGCCCTGACCCCGGCGGCGTGGCGGTGTATCATCATTCGTCTGTGATCAAGCAGGATGTGGCCGAGACATGCCCAAGTCCCCGAAGGAGCTATCCTTCAAGGCCCGGCAGCGTGCGCAACTACAGCGCCAGGTCGATGAATTCCTGGCCAACGGTGGCGCCATCCAACAGGTGCCCCCCGGTGCCTCCGGCGCGCCGCCCGGCAATCCCTGGCGGCAGCAGCCGTTCAGCGCCCATCGCACTGGGGAGCGCACCGAGCGCGTGCCGCTGGATCACGTCCTGGCCACACTGGAAGCACGCAAGCAGGCCCACCGGCAGAAGCCGCCGCGGATCAAGGCGCGCCGTGGGCCAAAGCGCAAGCTCATCTACGATGATTTCGGCGAGCCGCTACGCTGGCAGTGGATAGACGAATAACCCGCCAGCTAGCAGCCCGCCCGCTTTTGTGTTCACATTCGTGCTCTGTAAAACCGTGCCACCCCGCACTTGCTCGAATGATAAGGACACTGCCATGAACGCTGCCGAAACGCTTGCCGCCCGCACTGTGGAAAACATCAACCCGGCCACTGGCCAGGCTTTCTTTGAAATGCCGGAAACCGATCTGGCCCGCATGCCGGAGATGATGGCGGCTGCGCGGCGCGCCCAGGCGCAGTGGGCGGCCCGCAGCTTCAAGCAGCGCGCCGCGCATATCCAGCGGATGCGGCGCTATATTCTGGATAACGCCGAAGCGCTGGCGCTGACGATCAGCCAGAGCAACGGCAAGACCCGCACCGATGCGCTGGCCACCGAAGTGCTGCCCTGTGCGCTGGCCTGCAACTGGTATGCGCGCAATACCGGCAAGCTGCTGAAACCGAAAATGCGCGGCGCCGGCAGCCTGCTGTTCGCCAACAAACGCACCCAGATGATGCACCTGCCGCTGGGCGTGATCGGCATTATCAGCCCGTGGAACTATCCATTGTCGATCCCGTTTGGCGAGCTGGTCATGGCACTGATGGCCGGCAATGCGGTGCTGTTGAAAGTGGCCGCCGCGACGCCCGCCGTGGGCAAGGCAATCGAAGATATCGTCGCCGCCGGCGACCTGCCGCCGGGGTTGTTCCAGCATGTTGTCGGCAGTGGCGGCAAGGTTGCTGATGCGTTCTTCGCCCAGCGCGTGGACAAGCTGTTCTTCACCGGCTCCGTGGCCGTGGGCAAGCAGCTGATGGCCCAGGCCGCCCCCACCCTCACGCCGCTGTCGCTGGAGCTGGGCGGCAACGATGCCATGATCGTGCTGGCCGATGCGGATCTGGAGCGCGCTGCCAACGGCGCCGCGTGGGCGGGCTACCAGAATGCGGGGCAGTCCTGTGGTGGTGTCGAGCGCATCTATGTGGTGGCCGAAGTGTATGACGAATTTGTCCGCCTGCTCGCCGAAAAAACCCGCGCCCTGCGCCATGGCGCTGGCCATGACAACTTCGATATTGATATCGGCAGCATCACCACCGCTGGCCAGCTGCGCACGGTGCAGCAGCATGTGGAAGATGCGCTCGCCAAGGGCGCCAGCGTGGCAGCACAGTCACAACCGGCGGGGCCACAGGATGGCCTGTTCCATCCGGCCATGCTGCTGGTGGACGTGACCGACGACATGCTGGTGCAACGGGAGGAAACATTCGGCCCCGTGGTGACTGTCTGCAAGGTGGCCGACGAACAGGAAGCGCTGGCGCGGGCCAACGATTCCAACCTCGCGCTCACCTCGTCGGTGTGGACGCGCAACACCCGGCGCGGCCGGGCGCTTGCCGCACAACTACAGACTGGCGTCACCGCCATCAACGATCACCTCTACACCCACGGCCTGTCGGAAGTGCCCTGGGGAGGCTGGAAGGAATCCGGTATCGGCCGCACCCATGGCCCTGAGGGGCTGCTGGAAATGACCAACACCAAAGTGGTGAACTGGGATCTGCTGCCGGCGACACGCAACCTGTGGTGGTATCCGTTCGACGAGGCCACCTACCGGGCACTGCTCAACGCGATGCGTTTCGTGTTTCCCCGCAGTATCGGCGAGTGGTTGGGCAGCTCGCTGAAACTGACCCCCTACCTGCTGCGCAAGATGTTCACCCGCTGGAAGCCCTGATGTGCGCTGACGGCGGCATGGATGGCGGCGCCGGGCTGTCCCGGGCTGTCTTTGACCAGTGTAGTCCGCCTTGGCTGGCTACACTGGCCGCGGCCGTCCACGCCCCCGTTGCTGCGCCGTCAAGACAAACCTCACTGCCGCAAGCGGGTCTCATTGGCCGCCAGCTCCACCAGCCGCTGCCGATACAATATGCCGATCGCCTGCTTGAAGGCATTCTTGCTCAAGCCGGTGCTGGCGCGAATCGCCTCCGGCGCACTTTTGTCACCCAGCGGCAACACGCCACCGGAGCGTTTCAGTAACGCCAGCACCTCGCCCGCAGCACCTTCCAGCCGCGCCATGCCGACCGGCGCCAACGACAGATCAAGCCGGCCATCCTCGCGCACACGCCGTATATAACCCCTCATGCGCTGGCCACGGCGCACCGGCGTGGTGAGCTCATCGTGATAGAGCAAACCCCAGAAGCGGTGATTGACGATCGCCTTGCGGCCCAGATCAGTGCGCTCGGCCATCACCAGCGTGACCTCATCGCCGGATTTCAGCCCGCTGGCCTCATCGGCAATAAAATCATCCAGCCGTGTCGAGGCCGCCAGCCGGCCACGCTCATCGCGAAACACCATGGCCAGCAACTGACGCCCCTGCTCCACCGGCGCCTGCTGTTCGGAGAATGGCAGCAGCAAATCTTTCGGCAGACCCCAATCAAGGAAGGCGCCCACCGGCGAGAGGCTGGCGACACGGAACCAGCCCACCTCACCCACCTGCGCCAGCGGCATCTTCGGAGTAGCGGCCAGGTGGCCATCGGCATCCAGGAACACAAACAGATCCAGCCACTGGCCCACCGCGCAATCCGCCGCCGTATGCTGGGGCAGGATCAGTATCTGCCCATCCTCGCCGCCATCGGCATAGAACCCGGCACGGCCGCGCCGCACGACTTCAAGACGATTGCTGCGCCCGATCACCACCGCAGCGGTCGGGCTCATGTCGGGTTTTACCCTGTCAGCTTTGGTGTCAGACATGCAGGCCTACCACATCAGATCATCAGGAATCGGGTAATCTGCGTAGGGATCGTCTTCTGCCGGCGCGTTCTTGTCACGCTGGTGCAGCACTACCACGGTTTCCGGGCGGCGCTCCTGAATGCGCGCTGCAATATTGGCCGGCACAACTTCATAGCCGTTGTCGCCATGCACCACCGCAAGCTGACCACGGGCGAGCTGATCCACCATGGGCGGCAGCACGTAAATTTTCTGGATTTTCTTGTCGTCGGTGAACTGATACGGCGCCTCACCGCGCTCACGGGGCAGGCGATGGGCCATCACCAGCTGGCGCACCTGCGCGCTGATCGCCTTCTGCCGCGCCTCGTCTTCACGCTGCTGATTCAGCAGCCGTGAGCGCTCGGCCTGCTCCGCCTGC
This sequence comes from Alcanivorax quisquiliarum, assembly GCF_023051175.1. Classification (GTDB taxonomy): domain Bacteria; phylum Pseudomonadota; class Gammaproteobacteria; order Pseudomonadales; family Alcanivoracaceae; genus Isoalcanivorax; species Isoalcanivorax quisquiliarum. The sequence continues at coordinate 167,614 of NZ_JALKII010000004.1, forward strand.
AACTGCCGCACCCGGGCAGCGGCGTCATCCACACTTTCACCACGCTCGCGTTGCTTGTTGGCCTGGCGCTTCTGGTGCTCAGCCTGCCGCGCACGTTTCTTGTCCGCAAGCCCGGCCTTGAGTAACTGATCCTTGAGAGACATGACATTGATCCGACACAGACTGTGATGCCGGTATTCTGGGGGAGGATGAAAACAAGTGCCAGCGATGAGGCCGGCCGGAACGTGCGCCTGCGCCGGCCCGGCAATGGCCGGGGGCGCAGGCGCAGTGCATCAGAACGTGAACGTCAGAGCCAGGTACGGGCCTTTGAGGGAAAAGTCGGAATCCAGATCGCTGACATCATCCAGCTCCAGATCGAGACGGTTGTAGCCCACTTGCACGCCGAGCAGGAAATCGGATGTCCAGCCCAGGTAAACATTGGTGTCTTGCAGCTTGCTACCGTCGTAGCTGACCACGTTCACTTCGCCACCGGCGTAAAAGCCGCTGAACGGCAGATTGCCGCGTGCAGCCAGATGCAGCATGGGGATGGTTTCGCTGGCGGATTCGCGGGCGCTTTCTGTCGTGGAGGCGATATTGAACTCGGCTTCCAGTCGGCGCACATTCAGACCCAGATCCAGCTTCACCCAGTTGTTCAGCGGGCTGTAGTAGAGCGTCAGATCGGTCATTTCCAGATCGTAGCTTGAGCTCACTGTGTCCGACACATTGAACGTCTCACCACCAAAGCTGATCTGGCGGCTCAACGTATTGCGTGCAGAGTCCGAAATTTCGCTGTGGCGCAGGCGCACATTGGGCAGCACCGGGATCGGATGCTCCAGGCCGATATACAGCACGTTCTCACGGGTCTTGTCGAAATCCAGATCCCGATCAAAGCTGATGTCATCCCCCCCGGACGACACGGTGCCGCTGAGCTCTGCATTCCAGGAATAGGCTCCGGCGTAGATATCCACCAGCGGGGCGCTGTACGCGGCCGGCGCCAGCAATGTCAGGCCCAGGGCCATACAGGCTTTACGCATTGTGCAACTCCTTGCATCAGACTTTTCCCGCCACCCCAGCGCGGCGAGAATCTGGCCGGCAGTATTACACCGCTCGCCAGCGGAAAAAAGACTCTTCGGATTGGCGGAGCCCGCTGCCGCAGGCATATGAGCCCGCCGGCTGAGCCTGCCGGCAGGGGGGTAAACCATGCCCAACCGAGCGCAAAGCGCAACCATGGTGCCAACTTTCGTTTTTTTGCTTTTGTCTTTTTGCCGTCGCCGCACCGCTGGTCGCCAGGTTACATCCTGAAATAAGCCTCCGCTGTCCCCATCGCCGCGCATTGATTACACTTTCGCTACCTTTCCGGACCTGTTCCCGACAAAAACTATGACTTTCTGGTTTGGCCTCGACCGACTGTTCTTCTTTCTGGCTCGCATTTTTCTCAACTGGTGCACCCGCACAACCAGCCTGCACCGTGATGCGGCAGAATTGGGGATCGACCCCACAAAGCCGATCTTTTATGTGCTGCGCGAGGCGTCTCTCGCCGATCTGCTGCTACTAGACCGGGAAACCCGGCGGCTCGGCCTGCCCAGCCCGCTGGCACCGCTTGCGCTGTCCGATCGCACCTTGCGTCGCAGCTACTTCTACCTTTATCGCCGTAAGGCACTGGTCGGCAGGGAGCGTGTCGGTGGCAACAACGCCCGCCTGATTCGTCTGGCAGAATCGCTGGGCCAACACCCTGAAGACGATTTGCAGCTGGTGCCGGTATCACTGTTCTGGGGCCGCCGACCCGACAAAGAAAACTCGCTCTGGAAGATCATCTTCGCCGATAACTGGTCGCCGCCGGGTTTCATCAAGAAATTCTTCATCATTCTGACCCAGGGGCGGCAGCTGTTCATCAATATCAGCCAGCCGATGTCCATGCGCCAGCTGGTGGACGAAAGCCTTACGGCGGAGCGTGCCGTGCGCAAGGCGCAGCGTATTCTGCGCGTACATTTCCGCCGCCAGCGCGAGGCGGTTATCGGGCCGGATTTGTCGCACCGACGAACACTCGTCAACAGCCTGATCGAAAGCGCTCCGGTGCGGGAAGTGATTAATCAGGCCGCCGCCGAAAGCGGCGACAGCTATGAAAAGCACGAAGCCCGTGCGCGCAGCTACGCCATGGAAATCGCTGCAGATTATTCCCACACCGTTATCCGTTTTCTGGAAGTGCTGCTGGAGTGGGTCTGGAACCGGCTCTACAGCGGCCTGCGTGCCTACAATCTGGAAAAGCTGCAAACCGCAGCTCAGCACCACGAGATCATCTACGTGCCCTGCCACCGCAGCCACGCTGACTATCTGCTGCTTTCCTACCTGCTTTACAAGAACGGCCTGGTGCCGCCGCACATTGCTGCCGGCATCAACCTCAACCTACCGGTTATCGGCACTGTTTTGCGGCGTGGTGGCGCTTTCTTCATGCGCCGCAGCTTCAAGGACAATCCGCTGTATTCGGCGGTGTTCAACGAGTACCTGCACATTATTCTCAGCCGCGGCTATTCCATCGAATACTTTGTCGAAGGCGGCCGCAGCCGCAGCGGGCGCATGCTCAATCCGCGCCCCGGCATGTTGAAGATGACCGTAGAGAGCTTCATTCGTGACAGCAGCAAACCGGTGGCGCTGGTGCCGGTTTACATCGGTTACGAAAAGCTGATCGAGGGCAGCACCTATATCGGCGAACTGCACGGGGCAAAAAAGCAGAAGGAAAGTATTTTCGGCTTCGTGAAATCGCTCTCGGTGCTGCGCAGCCATTTCGGCGAGGTGCATGTGAATTTCGGCGATCCGGTACTGCTGAATTCCTTCCTCGATGCCGAGCTGCCGCAATGGCGTGAGCTTGATGCCAGCCAGCCGCTGCCCGAGACACTGAAGCAGGTTGTCAGCACGCTCGGCAATACCGTGGTCACGCGCATCAATGCCGCCGCCGTTGCCAACCCGGTCAACCTGCTGGGCCTGGCATTGCTGGCGACGCCCAAACACACCATGGATGAGATGCAGCTCAAACGGCAGCTGGCGCTGTACATCACCATTCTTGAACAGGCGCCTTACGGCGGCAGTATCGAGATTGCCAATACCGACCCCGGCGACATCATCGAATACGGCCTGCGCAACGATTTCATCGTGCGGGTGGAGCATCCGATGGGCAGCCTGATCACCACCGACAACATGACCGCGCTGCAAATGGCTTATGTGCGCAACAACAGCCTGCACCTGTTCGTGCTGCCGGGCCTGGTCTGTGCGCTACTGCAAGATGCCCGCGATATCCGGCGCGACCAGCTCAAGCAGCTGGTGCACCTGCTGTATCCGTTTTTCCAGGCGGAATATTTCCTGCACTGGGATAACGATGCCGATCTGTTCCAGGCCGTGGATCACGCCATCGATGTGCTTGCGGCCCAGGGGCTGGTGCGCGTGACCGGTGATCAGTTGCGCGGCGCCCCGCTGCACTCGATGGAATCGGAGCTGCTGGATCACCTCGGCCAGACAGTCGCGCAGGCGCTGGAGCGGTTTTTCCTCACCATTCGCCTGCTGGTGGAGCACGGTAACAACCGCCTCACTGCCGAGATACTGGAAGACCTCGCGCAACAGACCGCACAGCGGCTCTCGCTGCTTTACGAATTCAATTCGCCGGAATTCTTTGATCGTGTCGTGCTACGCAACTTCATCAATCAATTGCGTGGTTACGGGCTGGTCAGCACCGGCGAGCACGGCCTGCTGTCATTCGACGAGCGCTTGCGGGCGCTGGACGATGAAGCCCGGCGCATGCTCAGCCCGACACTGCGCCACGCCATCGTCAGGCTGACGCAACTGTGCCAGGAGCAAGCCCTTGATACGCCAGTGCCGCCGCCGGAACGCAGCGCACCCTGACTGACGCCTCGGCGGCAGCTCGCCGCCGGGCGGTGCCGTGCCCCGGCTCTCACGCTCCGGAAACGGCATCAGCTGGCATCCGAGGCAGGCGCGTTACCCATGACACTTCGCACGTACTGGCCGCCGTGCAAACCTGACATTGGCGCTCCGCGCCCGAGCCTGCCGAACAGGCCGGGAGATTGAAGGTGCGACGTTGGTGCGCTGGCAGCAGATTCCCGTACGCAGTGCTCAGACCGTCCGTACTGCTCGACAGGACAATGCCGGATCGCTGGATAAAATAGTACCGGATGATAAGGCTAGATAGCCCAATAGATAGCCGCGAACAAAGACAGCGACAAGAGGTGCCGTCATGCAGTGCGCCGGGCCGCCTCAGCGCACCGCCAGCCCCTCAGCCCGTCACATAAACATCGAAGCGCACCGTCTTGCCGGTCAGCTGGTGCGAGGGCGTGCGGCCAGCCAGCACCGGCGCACGCAGCGGGCGCTTCACCACCACCCGCTTGCGCGCACATGCCAGCGCGGCCGCCAGCAGACCGGCCTCCCCCTCCGAGCTGTCAACCGGCGCCAGCTGCTGCACCCAGGCCAGCTCCTTCTTCACGGCGGCGGATTTCTCCCGCTGCGGAAACATCGGGTCGAGATACACCACCTCAGGCTTCTCGGTGGCTGTCGCCAGCCAACCGGTTGCATCCGCCTGCACCAGTGCCATCCGGCCGGCCGGCACGCCGGCACGGCGCAGCCCGTCTGCCAGCATCGCGTGCAGCACCGGCTGCCGCTCCAGCAAGATCACCTGCCAGCCGGCGGCGGCCAGAATGGCGGCATCCCGCCCCAGGCCGGCGGTGGCATCAATCACGGTGCCGCCGCCCTCGGGCAACGCGCCCGCTGCACGCACCAGCTTCTCGTGGCGCACGCGCTCGGGCGCAACCCGATAGCCGGTACGCCCAAAGGTGAGATCGACGCGCAGCGGCGCTTCAGGGCCGCCAGGGCGCCACAGCGACAACGCATCGTCGCGCACCCCCAACACCAGCGAGCAACCCGCGGCTAGCGCTGCCTGCTCGTCGGCCACCGGAGTGCCGGGCAAGCCGGCTGGCACGCCCGGCAACAGACCCAGCAACATGGCTCAGGCCACGCCCAGCCACAAGCTCAGCAGCAACACCGAGCCCAGCAGCAGACGATAGATCGCGAACGGCGCCATGCTCATACGCGCCACCAGTCGCAGGAAAAAGCCGATCGACAGATACGCCACCAGCGCCGACACCAGGCACGCCACGGCCAACTGCGCGAAGCTGTAGCCATGCTCGAACCCGATCAGGTCGCGGCTCATCAACACCAGCGCACCGAGAATCACCGGAATGGAAAGCAGAAAGGAAAAATGCGCACCATCTTCACGCCGCAGCCCCAGTAGCAGCGCCGCCGTGAGCGTAATGCCGCTGCGCGAGGTGCCGGGAATCAGCGCCATCGCCTGAGCCAGCCCGATCAGTGTGGCCACACCCATCCCGATGCCCATCAGGCCAATCGTTTGCCGGCCACGCGCGTCCGCCACCCACAGCAACAGGCCGAACAGGATGGTGGTGGTCCCGATGACGGCGACCGAGCGCGTGTACTGCTCGATCATATCCTTGAACAACAATCCGAAGATCACCGCCGGCAGCGTCGCCCATACGATCAATAACCCCAGCCGCAAATCGTCGTTCACGCGGCGCTGGCTGACGCCCTGCCAGGCGCCCGCCACCATGGCACCGAGCTGCGCACGGTAATAGCCCAGCACAGCCACCAGCGTGCCCAGGTGCACGGCCACATCAAACGCCAGCCCCTGATCCTGCCAGCCCAACAACTGCGCCGGCAGAATCAGATGCGCGGAACTGGAAACGGGCAAAAACTCGGTCAATCCTTGAACAACGGCCAGAATCAGGGCCTGCAACCAGTCCATCAGCTCTCCTTGGTAAGCGCCACAGCGTAACCTGAAATAAACTCCGGCGGCATCCGGCGCGGCTTGCCGGAATCCACCGCCACACAGACCCAACGGGTTCTGGCACGCGCCAGCGTCAGGCCATCCTGCTCACGAATAATCTGGTAGCGCCGCGTCATGCTGATGCGCTGATCGTTCTCGACGATCCAGGTGCCGAGCAGCAAGCGTTCATCGACAAACGCCGGTGCCAGGTATTCGATTTCGGTATGGCGCGCCACGAATGCTCGATTGAGGCGCTGATACGCATCCCAGCCCAGCCCCAGCGCATCGGTGTGCGCCCAGGCCACTTTTTCCAGCCAGCGCACATAAGCGGCATTGTTGGCGTGCCCCATGCGATCAATGAAAGCAGCATCCACATTCATCGCCAGCACATACGGATCGGGCAGATCCCACTCACTCATTGCCTTGCTCCCTGAATCACCTGGTCGCGCAAATACACCGGGCGGGCCTGTGCGGCCGCCACCCCCTCTCCGGCAGCAAAGCCTGGCGCTGCCAAGCGCACGATAGTTGCTGCGCGGGGGTAGCCGTCCGGCAACCACTGCTGCAAGCCAGGCAGCGCCCGTTGCAGCGCCTCGCGATGCACTTCGCCGGAGCCGGTGCCCATCTGCACTTGCGCTGGCAACGGTGGCAGCGTCGTCGGGCTGGCGAGACAGTCGGCCACCAGCGCGTGCACCCCGTCGCTGCCCTGTTGCTCATAGACGGCCAGATACAGCTCGTTCATGCGCGCATCAAAGGCCGTCAACAGCGGCCCTTGTGCACCGCGATCAAACGCGGCCAGCGCCGCCGATGCCAGCGTGGAAATACCCAGCACCGGGCGATCAATGGAGAATGCCAGCCCCTGTGCTACCGCCACCGCGACGCGTACGCCGGTAAAGGCGCCCGGCCCACGGCCGAACGCCACACCGTCAAGCTGCGCCGGCGTCAGCCCGGCGTCTGCCAGCAGCGCCGCAACCATAGGCAGCACCCGCTCGGTCTGGCGGCGTGGCGCCATTTCAAAATGCTCCAGCACGGTGCCGTTTTGCCACAGCGCGACCGAACAGCTGTCGGTCGCCGTTTCAATGCCGATCAGTTTCATCTGCAACCTGCGTGGGTGGGGGCGTTTGTGGCGGTGTCTGTGCCAGCATTCTGAAAAAACGCTGCACCACCTCAAGTTTTCGCGTGCGCGTCATGCCGGGCAAACTATCGAGAAACAACTTGCCGTAACCACGATTGACGATGCGCGGGTCGGCAACCACCAGCAAGCCACGATCAGACGGATCGCGAATCAGCCGGCCGGCGCCCTGACGCAGCGTCAGCACCGCCTGCGGCAGCTGGAACACCCAGAAAGGCTGGCCGCCGCTGGCGCGGATATTGTCGATGCGTGCCGCCGCCACCGGATCGCCGGGCGAACCGAACGGCAGCTTGTCGATAATCACGCAGCTCAGCGCATCGCCGCGCACGTCGATGCCTTCCCAGAAGCTGGCTGCACCGAGCAGCACCGCGTTGCCTTGCTCGCGAAACTGCTCCAGCAACTGGCGGCGCCCGGCCTCGCCTTGCACCAGCAACGGAAATGACAGCCGGCCGCGCAACAGCGCAGCGGCTTCGCGCAAGGCGCGGTGGCTGGTGAAGAGAAAGAACGTGCGCCCCTGTGCCGCTTCGATCACCGGCACCATGGTTTCCACCACGGCGCGCGTGTAATCCGGCGAATCCGGCATCGGCAAGCCATCCGGCACATACAGCACCGCTTGGCGGCGAAAATCGAACGGGCTGGACAAGCGCATCGTGTGCGCCTGCTCAAGGCCCAGGCGTTGAACGAAGTGGCTGAAATCGCCCGCGACGGAAAGCGTAGCCGAGGTAAATACCCAGGCGCACTGATGCCGGGCACGATGCGCACCAAAGGCTTCCGACACCGTCAACGGTGTGGCGTGCAGCATGAACGTGCGGCGAAAGTTTTCGAACCAGTACACTTGGGCCGGATCATCCGCCCGCGTCAGCCGGCCAAGGCTGGCCAGCAGCTCGCGGCTGCGACGCACGCAATTTTCCATGCCCCGGCTGGCCTTCTGCAAAGGCGCCAGCAACGCCTCAAGCTCCGCGAGTCGCGCCTGCAATGCCGCTGCCGCCTCCTGCACCGTCGGCAAGGCGGCTACTTCGTGCCAGGGCGAGCGGCGGCCTTCGTCGCCGAGGGCGAGGCGCAAATCGGCGGTGGCACGCTCCAGCGCCGCCACAATGGAATTGAGCACCTGCAAATCAGCTGCGGTATGCCCGGCTTCACTCAACGCATCACGGCCCAGCTCCGACAGCTGGCGCGCACTGAGCGATTCGCCAAAGAACGTCGCCGCCACATCCGGCAATTGGTGCGCCTCGTCGAAGATCACCGCGTTGGCGCTCGGCAGCAGCTCTGTCAGTCCCTCGCCTTTAAGTGCCGCATCGGCAAAGAACAAATGATGGTTCACCACCACCAGATCGGCTTCCTGGGCCTGCTGGCGCGCCTGAATCACCGGGCACTCGCTGTAGCGCGGGCAATCCTGGCCCAGGCAATTGTCCGCCGTGCTGGTTACCCAGGGCCATACTGGCGCATCTTCCGGCAGCTCTTGCAGCTCGGCCAGATCACCCGTGCGGGTACGAGCGGCCCAGCGCGCCACGATTTGCAGTTGCTCAGCCGTTTCGCGGGTAAGAAAGCGGCCCTCTTCCTGATGCAGCTCCATGCGGTAAGGGCACAGATAATTGGCGCGGCCTTTCAGAAGTGCGACGCGCCGCCGCAGGCCGAGTGCCTTGAGCACTACCGGGACATCTTTGAAGAACAGCTGGTCTTGCAGGCTCTTGGTACCGGTGGAAATGATGGTCGGGCCGTCGGAGAGCAATGCCGGCACCAGGTAAGCGAGCGTCTTGCCGGTGCCGGTTTCCGCCTCCACCACCAACGCCTGGTGCTCTGCCAGCGCTGCCTCGATGGCCACTGCCATCTCCACCTGTGGCGCACGCGCGCGAAAGCCGGGGATCGACGCTTCGAAGCGCTCCCCGAGCTGGAGAATATCGCGAACCTGACTCAATACCTTGCTCCTGCCGTGCGGCACTTGCTGACTTCACCGCCGCCGCCACGGCGTCGAGATAAGCGCAGAGGATAGCCGATGGCGTCCATTCACCCAAGCACGCACCGGCCCGGCATGTTACCAATCGAAACAACCTCGCCGTCATTACCAGGGGGCAGAAAATAAAAAACCCCGCCGAAGCGGGGTTTCACGTATGGACAAGCCACTCAGTTTCCGGTGGTCACAGGCTGCTTGCGCGGGCGGCCCGGGCCACGGCCGCTCTTTTTGGCCGGTGCTTTTTTGGCTTTGGTTTTGGCGGTGGTGCTGGCAGCGGTCGCACGCGGCTTGCGCTTAGCGGCGGCCTTGGTGCCCGCAGCGGCCTTGCGCGCCTTGGCTTTCGCCTTGCGTGCCGCTTTCAGCTCTGCTGCCTTTTCTTTGGCTGCCGCTTTGCGGGCAGCGGCCTTGGCCTTGGCTGCCGCTTTCTTTTCTGCTGCTTTGGCTTTCAGAGCGGCTTTCTTGGCCGCTGCCTTGGCTTTCTTGGCGGCCTTGCGCTCCTGCTCGCGCAGTTTGGTGGTGTGGTTACGCTCTGCGGTACGCAGCTTGCGCGCCTCGCGGGTGACCAGTTTCTTGGCCGCTTGCTCTTCCCCACGCACCAGACGGATCTGGTCGCGTACGTCTTTTACCTTGTCGCGCTGCGCAGCAACTCTTTCCCGTGCAGTGACAACGGCGCGCTTGGCGGCTGCTGTTGCTGTACCAGCACGCGCTTTCTCGCGTTTGGTCTTGAGGTCAGCTTGCAGCTTGGTCAGTTTGCCCAGCTCTGTTTCGAGCTTCTTGCGCTCGCGCTCCAGCTTGGTGCCTACCTGGGTGACGGTCTTCTGTGCCTGTTCGATCGCTTTCTGTTGCTGCTTCACTTTCGCTTCAGCATTGAGGAGAGCTTTCGATACAACAGCTTTTTTGGCCGGTGATGCCTTGGATGCTGTCGCCTTCTTTCGCGGCGTTACCGCTTTCTTCTTTGCACGAGCCATGTTTGATCTCCTAAACCATACATTGTTTTGGGTACTGCAACGGCTGAAAAGTAGCACAAAAAAAAAACGGTTGGTACATAATTTAGACAACATCTATTGATAATCGGAAAAAAAAGCCGAATGCGCCCCTTTCGAGGTCAATAATTGGCAAAGCAGAGCACTCTTTCTGTGACAAGGCGCCATCATGGCGCAGCACATTAAAAACAAACCTTCGACTCAATTAACGAAAGTGCAGCACGGCCTTTGATTGGCCAGGCCGTCCCGATATACGCCGGATATCTTCATGCGAACACAGCATGACGAAGCATCAAGCAGCCGCTGACAGTATTGAAATGCAGAATTGAACGGATGCAGATAATCCCTTCCGATGTTCAACCCCGCACATCACGCTGATGTGGCATCTATATAAAAGAAACAGCAATACCGGCCTGCGCTATGCAGCAAGCTATGCGCCAGGCTAAGCGTCAGGCGGTGCATGAGCACCGTTCATCATAGGCAGCGCGCAACCTCTCGCCTGTGTACGTCATCCGTTCACGCCAATGCAGATCAGGTTGGCGACCTGCCGTAAGCGTGCTTCCAAGCCTCTGCTTTCAAGCAATGCCAACGCCGCCAAGACGATGAAGCCGTCCCGCAGGTGTTCCCCGGCTGATGGTCACCAGTGCCGATAACGGGAAGCGGGTGCGCTGTGCCGCCATGCCCTACGCCCATGACGGGTTGAGTGGCAAGGCAGGCTCACTCGTACGAAACGGTTCATCGTCTCGCGAGCCATCGGGAACGCTTGCGGCGCCGCAGCCTCTAGCACACGGCTCAGCTCAGGCGAAACACAGGCAGCAGCACCATGAATGGCTTTGCTGCCCAAGGGGGCGGGGAATGAAAATACCGCCAGTTGACGCGCCGCAGCCCGCGCAAGCGGTGCCTGCACCTTGAACCGCTCTTTTGAAACGCTCTCTTGAACCGCTCTCTTGAAAGTATCTTGAAACAGCGAAAGAGATCGGGAGGGAGTGAGAGGCAGTGAGAGAACGGACGAGCGAGGCAGAGAGAGCGCTGCTGCCTCGGCCGGCGCCAGCGCGAGCACAAAAAAGGGCGGCTCGTGGCCGCCCTGGTCTTTCATCATTTCACCGTGCCAATCAATCCTTCTCTGGCAAAGTGATATTAAGCTCCAGAATCTCACAGCCGGATTCACGATCCATCTGTACGCTGACGGCTTCCGGATCGACCGGCACATACTTGCGTACCACCGCCAGCAATTCCTCCTGCAACCGTGGCAGGTAATCCGGGCCGCCACGCACCGAGCGCTCGCGGGCAACAATAATCTGTAGACGCTCCTTGGCTACCGTTGCGGTATTTTGCCGTTTCGGCAACAGGTAACTGAAGATGCTCATCCCTGACCTCCAAACAAGCGACCCAGCAGGCCTTTTTTCGTGACAGTGAGAAAGCGGTGCGGCACTTGCTCGCCCAGGAACCGCGCCACCGCATCCAGATACGCCTGCCCGGCGTCCGATTCGGTGTCCAGAATCACCGGCGAGCCGGCGTTGCTGGCATTGAGCACCGCCTGGGATTCGGGAATCACGCCCAACAGGTCAATGGCGAGAATTTCCTGCACATCTTCCACGGACAACATTTCACCCTTGCTTACCCGCTCCGGCGTGTAGCGCGTAAGCAGCAGCCGGGCGGGAATCTCACCCTGCCCTTGTTCGGCACGCCGTGTCTTGCTGGCCAGGATACCCAGAATGCGATCCGAATCACGCACACTGGACACCTCCGGATTGCTGACGACAATCGCTTCATCGGCGTAATAGGCGGCCATCAAGGCGCCGCGCTCGATGCCAGCCGGGCTGTCGCAAATGATGTAATCCATCGCCATATCGGTGCGCAGCGCCTCCAGCACCTGCTCGACACCTTCCAGCGTCAGCGCATCTTTGTCGCGAGTCTGTGAGGCGGGCAGGATATAAAGATTCTCGACCCGCTTATCCTTGATCAGCGCCTGACGAATGTTGGCATCGCCCTGAATCACATTCACCAGGTCATAGACCACGCGCCGCTCGCATCCCATGATCAGATCAAGATTGCGTAGCCCCACATCGAAATCAATCACCGTAGTCTTGAAACCCCGCAGCGCAAGGCCGGTGGCCAGCGCCGCGCTGGTTGTGGTTTTGCCCACGCCACCCTTGCCCGATGTCACGACGATGATCTTGGTCACACTTTGTCTCCTCAGGTTACTTTGACGGGCGATGCAGCTGTGAATACCGCTCAACGCGCCTTCAATGGCATGAATTGCATGGCTTCCCCATCCAGGGAAATCTGTACTGGCTGGTTGCGCCAGCTTTCCGGCAGATCTTCCGCAACCCGATAGTGCCCGGCAATGGACACCAGCTCGGCATTGAGCTGCTGGCAGAAAATGCGTGCGCTGCTGTCACCGCGCACCCCGGCCAGTGCTCGCCCGCGCAGGTTGCCGTACACATGGATATGACCGTCCGCCAACAGCTCGGCGCCGGTGCCCACGGGCGCCAGCACGATCAGGTCGCCGCGGCTGTAGATTTGCTGGCCGGAACGCACCGGCTGGTCGATCACCATGGTTTCAATGCGCTCCCGCGTCTGCTGTGCTGCGCCGGCGGGCTCTGTCGAGAGGGGTGTTTCGGCGCGCGCTGCGCTTTTCTCCTGGCGCGACGCGTTAGTGCGCTGATCGCCCAACGTGACCACACCCAGGCCCAGCGCCCGGACCTCCTGCTCCGGCATGGCCGTGCCGGTGGCCACCGCCACCAGATTCATATCCCGGTCGCGCAGTGCCTCCAGCACCAGCGCCAGTTCCACCACCGACACTTCGCCCTCGGCAGGCAGATCCAGCACGATCGGCACATCGCGCAACCAGTCCGGTGATTCTTGCAGGCTTTTATCAAGCTGGGCATGCAGCGCGTCAAGTGCCAATGTTTTCAGGTGCAGCACCGTCATCATCAACATGCGGCCGCGAAATTCGAGAATGGTGTGTTCTTCTACAGCTGTCATCACTGATCTTGTCTACGAGTCCGTTTGCTGGAACGCCGCACTGCCGCATCTGCACTAGATGGATGGCCGGCAGCACACATGGCGAAGGCTAGTGCATGGGACGCAAGCCTAGAGCAAAGGTTGCAAGGGGAAAAGCATGCCGGCGCGGGCCACAGCCTGGTTTTCAACTGCCGGCACGTGGCCGCGCAGCAAAACTCGACACTCCGGGCAGGTGCGCTGGCGCTGTCCCGAATTGTAAAACTGTTCACAGGTGCGACGATGTTCCGCAGGAGGGGGGCTTACCCCGGCGGGGTTGCCGGGGTTTGCCGAGCTGGTTCGCTCAGCGATTATCCAGACCTTCGAAAATACGGCGGCGAATCTCGTCCATCGGGCCCAGCCCTTCGACACGAATATAAGCCGGTGCGGCAGCGGCATCCTGGCGCGCCAGCTCCTGATAAAACCCGACGAGCGGGCGTGTCTGTTGCTGATAGATTTCCAACCGCTTGCGCACGGTTTCTTCACGATCATCATCACGCAGCACCAGATCATCGCCGGTCACGTCGTCCTTGCCGGGCACCTTGGGAGGATTGTATTTCAGGTGATAAACACGGCCCGATGCGGGGTGCACGCGGCGGCCGGACAAACGCTCGATGATCTCGGCATCATCCACATCCAGCTCGACCACGGCATCAATCGTGATACCGGCATCGACCAGCGCCTGCGCCTGGGGAATGGTGCGCGGAAAACCGTCGAACAGAAAACCGTTGGCACAATCCGGCTCGGTAATGCGCTCCTGCACCAGGCCGATAATGATGTCGTCGGAAACCAGCCCGCCCGCATCCATCACTTTCTTGGCTTCCTGGCCCAGGGGAGTGCCGGCCTTCACCGCAGCACGCAGCATGTCGCCGGTGGAAATCTGCGGGATACCGTACTTTTCCATGATGAACTGCGCCTGAGTGCCTTTACCGGCCCCGGGCGCGCCAAGCAGGATGACGCGCATAGCTTTCTCCATTTGTGGGAATCGGGCACCCCACCGAAAAGCACTCCCGGGACGGCCTGACGGCCATCAGGGAACACCTCGGCAAAGCGTCCGCACCTCGAAAACGCGCCACTTTACCTTGCTCGCCAGCGCGCCACAAGCGCGCAATTTGTCTCGCTTGCGTGCTGTAAACGCAGCTCAGGGCTCCATCGGCAGGCTTAGAATGACCGGCTGCCCCGCCACCAGCGCGGCTGGTTCGGCACTGCGTTCCGCCTGATCGACCCCGCCCGCGGCGGCCGCGCTATAGCGAGCGCCCACCTCGACGGCGGCTTGGGCGTCCGGATAAGGCTGTAGCCAATCCTGCCCTGTGAGCGCCACCGTGAGCGGAAAACTGTCCACCAGCACACGACGAGCGGCCAGCGGTTGGCCGCGCTGGCCTTCCACCCGGAGAAACACGAACAGCGAGCCGCCCGGCGGCAGCTCCGGCGGCGCCTCTATGGTCACGGTCACCACCTCGAAACGCTCCGCCAGCGCTTGCTGTGCTTCGGCGTAATCCAGGCTGCGCTGCAATACCGGCCCGGCTTCGCTGTCGGCGTGGCGGGCCAGCAGCGCGCGCCAAGTCTCTGCGGCCAGCGCATATTGGCGATTCTGCGTTGCCGCCATGCCCAGCAGCATCCGTGCACCGTCATGTTCCGGGTCTTCGGTCAGTACTCCGGCAAGCAGCTCCTGCGCCTCTGGCGTCAAACGCCCTTCTGCCTCACCAATCAGCCCTTGGGCCAGCAGCAGCCGCGCCGGCACCATCTGCGGCGCAGTCTCCAATGCACGGCGCGCCGCCAGCACAGCCATTTCCGGCGCCTGCAACTCACCGTAAAGGAGCCCCAGGGCATACCAGCCTTCGGCACTGGGCGTGATTGCCAATTGCCGCTGCAACACGCGGACCAGCGCCGCCGGCGATACATCACGATTCAGATCTTCCGGAGGCAGGCCAGCGGCGAGGCGCTCGGCCACCGGGCGCAGCGTCTGATAATCCGCCAGCCATTCGGCGGTACCCTGCCGATATCCCGCAGCAAGATAAACCAGCAGCCCGAGCACCGGCACCAGCGCCACCGCCAACAGCCAACGACTGGTCAGTGGCTCGCCAAGGCGCGCCGATTCCCGCCGCCACATCCAGGCCAGCCACAGCAGTGTGCCTACGGCCAGCGCCAACAACATTGCCGTCATCATTGTCCGCTGCTCCCGTGGCGGTCATCTTCATCCGCCTCGGGCGGCTGCGCTATTTCGTCGTCATCCAGCGGTGCTGCGCTTGCGCGGCGCAATTGCCGCACCACCAGCCAACCACCCAGCAGCAATACCACCGCCGGCCCGAACCATAGCAGCACGGTGTTCAATGCCAGCGGTGGCCGGTAGCTGACAAAATCACCGTAGCGGGCGCGGAAAAACTCCACCACTTCTTTGTCTGTCGCGCCTTCACGCACCATCGTTGCGGTGCGTGCGCGCATATCACTGGCAATATCCGCGTCGGAATCGGCAATGCTCTGGTTCTGGCATTTCGGGCACCGCAATTCTTGCGTCAGGCTGCGAAAACGCGCTTCCTGTTCCGCCGTATCGAATTCGTACACATCAATGGCGCTCAACGCCAGCGTGGGAAAAAACAGGCACACCAGCAACGCGTGCTTCAGCAATCGGATCACGGCGCTTTTCCTCCGTGGGCGTCTCGTCCAGCGTCTTGTTCAAGGGCCTCTCGGCCGGGCCACAGCGGCGCAAATTTCTGCGCCCACACACGGGCATTCACCTCGCCTGCGTGGCGCAGCATGATCTTGCCTTCCGGATTCACCAGATAGGTTTCCGGGGCACCATACACACCCAGATCCATCGCCAACGTGCCGCGTTTATCTACCACCACGTGGGTATACGGATTGCCCAGCTCGGCCAGATACTGCCGCGCCTTGTCGTCCTGATCCTTGTAATTGAGCCCGACAATGGCGACGCCTTCGCGTGCCAGCTGCATGAAATAAGGATGTTCGACGTAGCAGGTCGGGCACCAGGTGGCCCAGACATTCAGCAGCATCCAGCGGCCACGGAACAGCGATTCATCCAGCTCGCTGTCTGCACCCAGCAACGATGGCAACTGAAACGGCGGCATCGGCTGGCCAACCAATTGCGACGGCAGCGTCTCGGTATCGCGGCCCAGCCCGTTGTACAGCATCACCACCAGCCCGAGCAGCAACAGCAGCGGCACCAATGCCCAGATCGGCCGCTTCATGCGCTACCCTCCGCAACAGCCTGCGCGGTTGTATCCCGCGCCGGGCGACGGCGGTAACGCTTGTCGATGACCGCCAGCACACCACCAAGCGACATCAACAAGGCACCCGCCCAGATCCAGCGCACACCCGGTTTGAAATACACGCGCACCGCCCAGGCACCCGGCATGTCCAACGGCTCACCCAGTGCGACATACAAATCGTGAATCAGCCCCGGCCGCAGGGCCACCTGCGTCATGACTTGCCCGCCCACCCGATAGGTGCGTTTTTCCGGATACATGGTGGTCACGGCACGCCCGTTGCGCGTCACCCGAAACTCTCCGCGCATGGCATCGTAGTTGGGGCCAGCACGGGGGCCGACATCGACAAAGGCGAAATCGTAGCCGCCCACCTGAACGGTATCGCCGGGCACCATGCGCACATCACGCTCGATCTCGTGGTGTGTCACCAGAATGATTCCGGCGACCAGCAGCGCCAGCCCGCAGTGAGCGAGCACCATGCCTTTGTAGCCATTGGAAAGGCGCCACAGGCCGGCAAAAAAACTGCCCCGAGATGCCCGCGCCTTGCGAATCATGTCATCCAGGTGCGCCAGCACCACCCAGGCCACCATGATGAAACCCAGCGTGCCCAGCCATGGCGTGCCGCCCGGCAGCCAGGCCGCCAGCAGGCCGCCGACCAGCGACGCCGGAATCAACGGCAGCACCCGGCGACGAAACGCATCACCACGATGGGATTTCCAGTTGCTGATCATGCCCAGCGACAACAGCGCCATCAGCACCAGCGTCAGCGGCACAAAGAATTTGTTGAAGTACGGCGCGCTGATCGAAATACGCACATCCAGTGCATCGCCGATCAACGGGAACAAGGTGCCGAGCAGCACCACAAACGTGGCCGTCAACAGCAGCAGATTATTGCCCAGCAGGAAACTCTCCCGCGACAACAGCCGAAAGCCGGCGTTGTTCTTCAGCTTGGGTGCGCGCAGGGCAAACAATGACAACGAACCGCCCGCCACCAGCGCCAGAAAAATCAGAATGAAGGTGCCACGCTCGGGATCGTTGGCAAACGCGTGCACCGAAGTGAGGATACCCGAGCGCACCAGGAAAGTGCCCAGCAAGCTGAGTGAAAAGGTGAGAATGGCCAGCAGCACCGTCCAGGCGCGAAACAGATTGCGCTTCTCTGCCACCGCCAGCGAATGGATCAGCGCGGTGCCCGACAACCAGGGCATCAGCGATGCGTTTTCCACCGGGTCCCAGAACCACCAGCCGCCCCAGCCCAGCTCGTAATAGGCCCACCAGGAGCCCAGCGCAATACCGACGGTGAGAAACGCCCAGGCAATCGTCGTCCAGGGTCTTGCCCAACGTGCCCACACCGGGTCGAGCCGCCCGGCCAGCAGCCCGGCCACCGCAAACGCGAAGGCGACGGAAAAACCCACATAGCCCATATAAAGCATCGGCGGGTGCACGATCAGCCCGGGGTCTTGCAACAGCGGGTTCAGATCCGCGCCATCCAGCGGGAACCACGGCAACAGGCGATCAAAGGGATTGGAGGTGAACAGCATGAACGACAGAAAGCCGATGCCGATCATGCCCATGACGGCGAGCACACGGGCCACCATGGTCGCCGGCACACTTTTACTCAGCCAGGCTACCGCCGCTCCCCAGCCCGCGAGCATCCACACCCACAACAATAATGAACCCTCATGGCCACCCCAGATTGCCGACAACCGGTAACCCCAGGGCAGCGCGGAATTGGAATGATTGGCCACATAAGCCAGGGTGAAATCATTGAAGTAGAAAGCGTAGCCGAGTGCGATCAGCGCAATCGTCAGCAGCAGCAGTTGCATGATGGCCAGCGGCCGTGCAGTACTCATCAAGGCAATGTTGCCGCGCCAGGCGCCAATCAGCGGCAGCACCGACTGCAACAAGGCCAGCACCAGCGCCATCCAGACTGCAAAATGTCCCAGTTCCGCCGTCACAGGTACTCCTCTGGGCCCGCCGACACCGGGCCGGTTCTGGACTGCCCCGCACATCAGGCCGATGCTGCCGGAACGGTCATGATTCTCTTTCGGGGGGCGGGTGCTGCCCTCGCCGTGCGAGGAGCCCGCTTCAGGGACGGCCGGAGCACTGTGCCCGGCCTGCGCGACACGCTTTGCCGATGGTTCGGTCGCGGGCGCATAGCTTGGGTGAGAAAGCGCCATATTTCAAGCTATTGCGGCTTTTTTATGGCGCCTTCACGGCACTGCAATGATCCTCGTCAAACACGCGATCAGCCACCGCCTTACCCACTCCGCCGGGGGCCGGCCCTGCAACACCTTGACATAATTCAGCAGCATGGGTGTTCGCGACTGTCACAAACGCTTTGTTATGATAGCCGCGCCCTGATGCCGGTGAGACCGGCCCGGCGAGCCGGTGTTCCGCAGCCCGATGGCCTGCGGCACACACGTCTCCGGCTGCGGCACGGCCAGAGCTGAGCCTGTCGTGACCCGGCTGGCACACAGCGGCAGCATCCGTGTCATGCCCGCGTTTACAGCTATCGCACCGGCGGCCTCGCTCTTCATGCAACGGCTCAGGCCCGCCCGGTGACAACATATATAACAGGCCCTTGAGGACTTGATGGAAGCACGAAAGCACAGTTTTGACCGGGACGACTTGCTGGCCTGCGCACGCGGCGAGCTGTTTGGTGACGGTAATGCCAGGCTGCCCCTGCCGAATATGCTGATGATGGATCGCATCACCCACATCTGTGATACCGGCGGCAGCCATGGCAAGGGCGAGATTACCGCAGAGCTGGATATCAAACCCGATCTCTGGTTCTTTGCCTGCCACTTCGAGAGCGACCCGGTGATGCCGGGTTGTCTTGGCCTGGACGCCCTCTGGCAACTGGTCGGCTTTCATCTGGGCTGGCTTGGCCATCCGGGCCGGGGCCGTGCGCTGGGCGTCGGCGAAGTGAAATTTTCCGGGCAGATTCTGCCTACGGCACGCACCGTCACCTATCGCCTGGACATCAAGCGTGTCATGGCTCGCAAACTGACACTCGGCATTGCCGACGGCATTGTGTCGGTAGATGGACGCGAAATTTATCACGCCAAGGATCTGCGCGTGGGCCTGTTCGGTTCCACAGAAGGCTTTTAGGTGTGCGCCTGCCACGCAACAGTGGCGAGGCGGGGGCAATAGCCGGGCTGGCATGACCGCCGCCCGGTTCCGTGTATTGAGGTTGAAAACCGATGAAAAGAGTTGTGATTACCGGGATGGGCATCGTCTCCTGCCTGGGCAACGATCAGACAACCATCACCGAGGCGCTGCGCGAAGGCCGCTCGGGCATCCGCTACAACGACAGTTATCGCGAGCAGGGCATGCGCAGCCAGATCTCCGGCACCCCGGAGGTGGATTTTGACGCGCTGATTGATCGCAAATCACGGCGTTTCATGGGTGATGCGGCCTGCTATGCCTATCTGGCCATGCAGCAGGCCATCGCCGATGCCGGCCTCACCGAAGAGCAGGTTTCCAACGTGCGCACCGGGCTGATTGCCGGTTCGGGCGGCGCCTCTTCCAGCAACCAGGTGGATGCCGCAGATATCGGCCGCGAGCGCGGCATCAAGCGCATCGGCCCGTACATGGTGACCCGCACCATGGCCAGCACCGTCTCCGCATGCCTGGCCACACCGTTCAAGATCAAGGGCGTGAACTATTCCATCGCCTCCGCTTGCGCCACCAGCGCGCATTGCATCGGCACGGCCATGGAACAGATCCAGCTCGGCAAGCAAGACATCGTTTTCGCCGGTGGCGGCGAGGAAGAACACTGGACCATGAGCGCCCTGTTCGATGCCATGGGCGCGTTGTCGACGCAATATAACGACACCCCGGAAAAAGCGTCCCGCGCCTATGACGCGCAACGGGATGGTTTCGTTATCGCCGGTGGCGGCGGCATGTTGGTGATCGAAGAACTCGAGCACGCCAAGGCACGCGGCGCGAAAATCTATGCAGAAATCGTCGGCTATGGTGCCACCTCCGATGGTCACGACATGGTTGCACCGTCCGGCGAAGGCGCAATCCGCTGCATGCAGCAAGCACTGGCTACCGTAGAAGGCCCGATTGATTACATCAACGCCCACGGCACCAGCACGCCGGTCGGCGATCTGGCCGAGCTGAAGGCGATTCGGGAAACCTTTGCCGCGGGCGGCGTGCCGATGATCAGCTCCACCAAAAGCCTGTCGGGCCACTCACTTGGCGCCGCAGGCGTGCAGGAAGCGATTTATTGCCTGCTGATGATGCAGCATGGTTTTGTCGCCGGCTCCGTCAACATCGACCAACTTGACGAAGCCGCCGCTGACCTGCCTATTCTGCGCAAGACAGAAGAAAAAGTGCTGAATCAGGTGTTGAGCAACAGCTTCGGTTTTGGCGGCACCAATGCGTCGTTGGTGTTGAAGCGGTATAGCTGAGTATTGCTACCCTCGCAGCGCCGTGAGCGGCTGCGGGGGTGCAATCCATCAAGAACCTGCCCGTCAACCACCCCTGCCGTTACTTCTTTCTATATCCGTCACCTGCATTGTGTTGCAGCGAATGAGCGATGCCGCAATCGGGACAAGGAAAGCTTGGGGTAGCGGGTGCCACGAAGCTGAGAACTACGACATTGCTGCGTTAACCCCTGTTCGCACGAAGGCTGAAAAACCGCCTCCACAGCATCTTGTCACGTTGCCGCCATCCGCTGGACCCCAGCATCGTCGAGGGCATCAATAACACCACCAAGGTGATCAAACGCGGGGCCTACGGCTACCGGGATCAGGAGTATTTCTTCCTGAAAATCCGTGCCCCATTCCCCGGTAACAGCGATGATTTTTTAGCCCCTCTCCCCTTGTGGGAGAGGGGTTGGGGAGAGGGGGAGATTGTGGCAGTAAAAATATACCCGGCACTTGATCAAGAACGAAACTGGATAACGCTCGGTATTTTCTGCTGTGGAGTTTTTATGGAAATTTCTCCTGAAGACAAGTGAAAGTAGTGCAACATGTAGCTGGTATCGTGACAGCTGGAAGTTCGTCGCCCCCTCTCCCCCAACCCCTCTCCCGCAAGGGGAGAGGGGGGCAAAAGCTTATTCGCTTGCCCTTCGGGCAAGCCTGCGGCTGTTTTGCGCTTCGCTTGTCCCACAAGGGAAAGGGGAGCAAAAAAGCTCGGTATTTTGGACAACCCATTGGTACTTTCGCGGATATCGAAAATGGTTCCACGAAAATCGACGGTGAACCCAAAAAAACCACGCCTCACACGCGGCACTCGGGCTATTGCCGATTGAGCCATCTCCGACTCACCAGATTCGCGGAATCGAGCTACCCCCTGCTTGGGACAATCCCGGCATCAAGCTGTCCCCGTGATCGCGCTCTCTTCCCATTGAGCTATCCCGATCTGACAAGCCCTTCATCGGCAAAGCTGGCGCGATAATGAAACCGGCGAGATGCAGCCGGGCGCTCGATCAAAAGCGGGCGTGATGCAGAGCAACACAACCCGATTCGTTCTGGCTTACGCAGACAAAAAACACCCGCCGTAACGCGGCGGGTGTTCTGGATACTTCTGGTTGCGCGAGGCAGATCAGAAGTCGTAACGAGCGCCCAGGGAGAAGCCGGAAGCGTCTTCGTCCTGCGTACCAGCGGTGCTGGTGGTGCGCGCCTGGTTCCACGGGGTCAGGTTGGTATTCGTGTCGTTCATTACGACGGCGTAGTTGGCGTAGATGCGGAACGCGCGATCCAGACGGTGCTCGACACCCACAGTGATCATGTCTGTCTTGGAATCGTCTGCATCAGCGTCGCGGCTCAGCCACATGGCGCGCAGGTAGGTTTTCTCGGTGGCCTTGAACTCACCACCCAGGCCCCACACGTCAGCAGTCAGCTCATCTTCCAGTACCGGATCAGCGTCGTCGGTGTAATCGGAAGTCTGGTAGAAGCCGACTACCTTGAAATCACCCAGCTTGTACGCGGCGGCAGCACGGACTGCTTCGCGCTCCCCACGGCCGTGATCCTCACCATAGCCTTCATACGCCAGCTCACCTTCAAAGGCGCCCTGCGCATATGCCAGCGAGAGGCTCACACCTTCGCCCTTTGTATCATCCACATGGTTTTGACCTTCGTGGATCGAATAGCCCAGAGTGGCTTTGAAGCCGTTCATGTCCGGGGTCTGGTACTCGATGGTGTTCGGCATACGCTCGTCAAAGCGGGCGTCGTCCACGCGTGTCAGGTTACGCATGTCGCCCAACTGGTCACCAAAGAGGTTGGCCGGGCCACGAGCGCGTTTGAACGGGGAGTCGAACTGACCGGCGCGAACACGGCCGAAGTCGCCTTTCAGGCCAGCAAAGGTGTCGCGGCCAGCCCACTCGTTGCCTTTACCTTGTGCGAAGTTGATTTCCTGTTCGATCTGGAAGAACGCAGTCAAATCGCCGGAGCCCAGTTTGGTTTCGCCACGGAAACCCAGACGGGAAGAGTTCGAAGACAGGTTCAGTTCGTTGTAGTCGTTACCGTCGTCCAGCTGGTCCAGGGACAGGTGTGCACGACCGTAAATGGAAATGTCTGCCAGTGCTACGCCCGGCAACAACACTGCAGCCCCCACCGCCATCGCAAGCAACTTCTTGTTCATTCGTGATCTCCCAAATCAGGGTCATTTCGTTAGCGACGTAACAACATTGCTACGACTGGCGCGCAGTATGGAAAGAGCAGGTGACAGGCAGGTTTCCTGTTTATGAAGTTTTTATTAAACGGGAACTTGGCGCCGGTTTTCCGATTGCAGCGCAACTTTCGAGATGCACAGGCGCGCTGGCCGAGGCAAACTGGAACGCATGACCAATCACTCTCACGGCGCAAGCCTGCCCGCCCCGGATCATTGCTGGCAGGCGCTGATCGACAAGGATGCCCGGGCCGGCTTTTTATACGCGGTGGTGAGCACCGGGATATTTTGTCGCCTGGGCTGTGCCTCGCGCCGCCCTCGCCGCGAGAACGTGCGCTTTTTTGCCACGGCAACGGAGGCGCTCGCAGCGGGCTACCGGCCCTGCCGCCGTTGCCAGCCGGTAGCCGCCACCGACCCTCACCATGCGCTGGTGATCGCCGCGTGCCGCCGCATAGAAGCGGGGGCGGCCGCCGATCTGGCCAGCCTGGCTGCGCAGGCGGGGTTGAGCCGTTATCATTTCCAGCGGCGTTTTCGCGCCCTCACCGGCCTGTCGCCGAAAGGCTATGCCGATGCCTGCCGTGACCAGCGGGTGCGGGAGCGGCTGGCAGCCGGCGATGACGTCACTACCGCGTTGTATGCGGCGGGTTTTCGGTCACCGGGCCGGTTTTATCATCACAGCCAGAGGATACTTGGCATGACACCCAGCCAGTTTCGTCGCGGTGCGCCCGATGAGCGCATCCGGTTTGCCATCGGCCCGAGTACACTTGGCCGTGTGCTGGCGGCAGCAAGCACTCAGGGCGTTTGTGCCATTTTGCTCGGCGATGATGACAACCTGCTGACAGCCGACCTGGCGGAACGCTTCCCGCAGGCCGAGCTGGCACGGGATGACGACGCGCTCGCCGCCCAGCTCGCCAGCGTGATCGCCAGCGTGGATGATCCGCGCCAGGCGCCGGCCTTGCCGCTGGATATTCGCGGCACCGCGTTCCAGCAACGTGTCTGGCAGGCGCTGTGCCGTATTCCGGCTGGCGAAACTGTCAGCTACAGCGAGGTGGCGCAACGCATCGGTGCGCCCGGTGCGGCCCGTGCTGTCGCCACCGCCTGCGCGGCCAACCCGATCGCGGTGCTGGTGCCGTGCCACCGGGTGTTGCGTGGCGATGGCAGCTTGTCCGGTTACCGCTGGGGGCTGCATCGCAAGCAGCAGTTGCTGGCGTCGGAAGCGCACCAAGACGAGCCGGAATGACGACTATGGCGTGGCTCGGGGAGCCGGCGATACAACACCTTTGCCGATCCGATGACGACTGGCGCCCGGTGATCCGCCTGGCCGGGCCTCGGCCGCCGCCCTCCGCGCCGCAGCGCTCCCCTTATGAGGCGCTGGCCCGCGCCGTGATTTACCAGCAACTGCACGGCCGCGCGGCCGCAGCCATCACCGCTCGGCTGCTGGCGTTGTACCCGCGCCAACGCTTCCCGCAACCGGCCGCGCTGCTGGCCACGCCCACCGAGATGCTGCGCAGCTGCGGGCTCTCTGCACGCAAGATCGAGACGTTGCGCGGCATCGCCGAAGGCCGGCTGGCCGGGATTATCACCACTCGCGCCAAGGCGTTGCGCTGCGATGACGAAGCGCTGATCGCGCAATGGACGCAGTTGCGGGGGGTGGGCCGCTGGACCGCGGAAATGGTGCTGATGGATACGCTGGCACGGCCGGATATCATGCCGGTGGGAGATTTCGGGGTGCGCGAGGGGTGGCGCCTGCTCAAGCGCCTGCCGACGCAACCGACACCGGCGGCACTATTGGAGAGCGCCCGGCCATGGCAGCCCTATCGCTCCACCGCTGCCTGGTATCTGTGGCGGGTGGTGGATCTGTCACGCGCTGGCGCCCTGCCCGGCTGAGGCAGGCCGACGCGTCACTTGGTCGCGGCGCTAGAAGGTCGCGGCGCTAGAAGGCTACTGCACCAGCAGGATCACTGCGTCAAACGGCCTCTACTTCAGGGCGCCGCTATTTATTAGAGCGCCATTATTCTAGAGCGCCACTGTGTCAAAGCGCCGCCGCTTCAAAGCGCCGATGCTTCAAAAAACCACGGCTGCACGATCAACGGGCCGCAGTCGCCACGCTACCCGGCTATACTCGGTCAGGCGCCGCCAGCCGCTGCTTTGCAGCGCGCCAGAGCGCCTCCAGCTCGTCGCTGCTCAGGTTATCCAGCGTGTGGCCGGCGTCTGCCGCCTGCTGCTCCATCAAGCGGAAACGCTGTTCGAATTTGTGGCTGGCGCCGCGCAGGGCCATATCCGCATCAGCGCGCAGGTGGCGCGACAGGTTCACAGCCGAGAACAGCACATCGCCCAATTCATCGGCTACCGCCTCGGCGTCGCCGCTTTGCATGGCTTGTTCCAGCTCGGCCAGTTCGGCACGCACTTGCGCCAGCACCGGCGCAACCTCTGGCCAGTCAAAGCCCACCCGAGCGGCTTTCTTTTGCAGCTTTGCTGCGCGCTGTAACGCCGGCAGGCCCTGTGGCACGCCGTCGAGCGCGCTCGTATGCACCACGCCGGTCACAGCCCGCTCGGCGGCTTTGATCGCTTCCCAGGTTGTCTTGATCTCGGCAACGGAGGCGCCTTGCCGATCATCAAACACATGCGGATGACGGCGCACCATCTTGTCGATCAGGCCCCGCGTCACATCGCTGAAATCGAACAGGCCCTGCTCTTCTGCCATGCGCGCATGGAATATCACTTGCAGCAGCAGGTCACCCAGCTCGTCGCGCAACCCGTCCATGTCACCGGCCGCGATGGCTTCGGCCACTTCAAACGCTTCTTCGATGGTGAAGGGCGCGATGCTGGCAAAATTCTGTTCGCGATCCCAGGGGCAGCCGTGCTCCGGGTCGCGCAGTTGCGCCATGATGGCGAGCATTTCTTCGATAACGTGGCGGCTCATGTGGCTACTCGATTGTGGCTATTCGTGCGTCACGCATGTAGTTGCCCATGTAGTGGCTCGGACGGCACTGGCATGTTGCGCGGCTGCTGTGCATTGCCCGTGGGGCCGGCCCGATAAAACCGGCGCCGATATGATTGCCGACATGCGCCAGCGCGGCGCCCCGGCCCCCTTGCTATCGCCGTCAGTTTTTATAGCGTCTGACTTCCAGCACGCCCGGCAGCTGATCCATGCGTGCCAGCACCTTGCCAAGATTCCCCAGGGTGGATATCTCGATGGTCAGCAACATGGTGGCGGTGTTGTCGTCCTGATGGGATTCAGTATGCGCGGCGGTCACATTGACGCGCTCGTTGGCCAGCACCGACAGCAGATCGCGCAGCAACCCCTGCCGGTCCCAGGCGCGCACAAAAATATCCACCGGATAACTGATCCGATCCGCATGGCCCCAGCTGACTTCGATGACCCGCAGCGGATCATCCGCTTGCATCGCCAGCAAGTTCGGGCAATCCGCCCGGTGCACGGTCACGCCACGCCCCTGGGTGATGTAACCCATGATCGAATCGCCGGGAAGCGGCTGGCAACATGCGGCGATATGCGTCATCAGATTGCCGACGCCCTCGATGGTGATATCGCTGCTGCCTTCGTCGCGCTTATGCGCTTTGCGCGGTATGAATTCCAGCTCCTGCTGGCCGGTATCTGCTTCCAGCAAGCCCTGCAAATGATTGACCACACTGGCCGGGCGCAAATCGCCCGCGCCCAGTGCTGCCAGCACATCCTCGCCGCCTTTCAGATTGAAGCGCGGCGCAAGCTTGTCCAGATCCATCTGCCCGACCGCCAGCCGTGACAGCTCGCGCTCCAGAATGGCACGCCCCTGCGAGATGTGCGTGCTGCGATCCTGCCGCTTGAACCATTGCTGAATACGCGCCCGCGCCGATGAGGTGCGCACATAGCCCAGCGAGGCGGTGAGCCAGTCACGGCTTGGCCCGCCTTCCCGCGTGGTGAGAATCTCCACCTGCTCGCCGGTCTTGAGGCGGTAGTGCAACGGCACAATGTGGCCGTTCACTTTGGCGCCCCGGCAGCGATGCCCCACCTCGGTGTGCACCTGATAGGCGAAATCCACCGGCGTGGCGCCGGCCTCCAGATCCACCACGTGGCCTTCGGGGGTAAAGACGTAAACGCGCTCGCTGCTGTGCTGGGCGCGCAGATCATCAACCAGGTTGGTCAGGCTGGCTTCGCCCAGCTCATCGTGCCATTCCAGCACCTGGCGCAACCAGGCGATCTTCTGGTCATCCTGCCCTTTGCGGCGGCGCGGGCCTTCCTTGTAGTGCCAGTGCGCGCACACGCCAAGCTCGGCATCGTCGTGCATCTCGTAGGTGCGAATCTGCACTTCCAGCATCTTGCGATCCGGCCCCACCACTGCCGTGTGCAAGCTCTGATAGCCGTTTTCCTTCGGGGTGGCAATGTAATCATCGAACTCGGTCGGCACGTGCTGCCAGAGCGAGTGCACCACGCCCAGTGCGGCATAACAGTCGCGCACTTCCGGCACCAGAATGCGCACGGCACGCACATCGTACACCTCGTAAAAATCCAGATGCTTTTTTTGCATCTTCCGCCAGATGCTGTAGATATGTTTCGCGCGGCCGTCCACCTGCACATCTTCGATGCCCGAGCGCGCCAGATGTCCTTTGATTTCCTCGACAACCTGGGCGATATACTCCTCTCGATCCAGCCGTTTCTCGTCCAGCAGGCGGGCAATTTTCTTGTAGGCACCGGGTTGCAGGTAACGGAACGAAAGATCCTCCAGCTCCCACTTGAGCTGGCCGACACCCAGCCGATGCGCCAGCGGCGCATAGATATCGAAAATTTCCCGGGCCACTTTCTGGCGGTGGCTCTCGTCGCTATCTTTCACCGCACGGATGATGACGGTTCGCTCCGCCAGCTTGAGCAACGCCACACGCACGTCGTCGACCATCGCCACCAGCATCTTGCGCACGTTGTCGAGCTGGCCTTCCTGCTGGCCCAGCACCGGTTTGCGGCTGGGGTTGAGCACCGCGCTGATCGCCGCCATACGCAACACGCCCTCGACCATCCGGGCGATGGTTTCGCCAAATTCCCGCTCCACTTCAAGCAGTGACAGGTGGCCTTCGCGCACGGCGCGATACAGCACCGCCGCAGGCAGTGCTTCGCCATCGGCATGCAAATCGGCCAGTATCTCGGCCATCTCCAGGCCGATGCGGTAGCAGCCGATACCGTAGGGCCAGCGGCGGCCAGCCAGATCGCCGGCTTTTTCGCAGCCCCTGGCGCGCTCGCAAGCGCGCTCCAGAAGCGTGGTGTCCTGAAGATGGCAGCGCGCAGCCACACTGGCGAGCCAGGCGGCGAGATCGCTGTCAGGGCCAGCTTCCGCTGACTGCCGGCGAACCGTTACCATCGAACACTTCCTCCATTGCGACCGCGCACCGGCTCAGCCACGTTCAAACAGAGCGATCGACTCCACGTGCGTCGTGTGCGGGAACATATCCATCACCCCTGCCGCCCGCAGCCGGTAGCCCAGCACTTTCAACTCGCCGGCATCGCGGGCGAGCGTGGCGGGATTGCAGGAGACGTATACCAGCTTTTGAGCCCCGAATTGGGGCATCAAACGCACCATTTCAAGAGCACCGGCCCGTGGCGGATCAATCAACACGCGATCGAACTGCTCCGCCGCCCAGCTTTGGCCACTGATATCCTGGCTCAGATCCCAGGCGTGGAATGACAAGTTCGACAGCCCGTTTCGCCGGGCGTTCTCCTCGCCCCTGGCCACCATCGCCTCGCTAAGCTCCACGCCCACCACCTGCTGCGCCCGGCGCGCCATCGGCAGGGTGAAATTGCCGAGCCCGCAAAACAGATCCAGCACCCGGTGCTCGGGATGGATATCAAGCAAATCCAGTGCCAACGGCACCATCTCGCGATTGATGGCGGCGTTGACCTGCGTAAAATCGACGGGATGAAATGCCAGCTCCACATCATCGGACGGCAAACGATAGTAGAGCCGCTCCTCACCTTCCGTAGGCCAGACGCGATGCACCGTGCTCTCATTGCCGGGTTGCAGGTAACAATGCCAGCCACGGGCCTGACAAAACGCCACAATCGCCGCCAGATCATCCGGCGAGAGCGGATCCATGTGACGAAACACCAGTGCCACCAGCTCATCGCCGGTGGCGACCTCGATTTGCGGCAGCCGCGCCCGCGCCGCGAGGCCCGTCACCAGCGTCCGCAGCGCCATCAAAGATTCCCCGATGGCCGGCGTCAGCACCGCACAACTGTGGATGTCGGCCAGAAAATTGTTGCGCTTTTCACGAAAACCCACGAATGCTGTTTCTCGCGGGATCACATAGCGCACACCCAGCCTGGCCTTGCCCCGATAACCGGTGACCGGGCCGCGCAGCGGCGGCAACCAGCGCTCCGGCACCAGGCCACCAAAATGATCCAGTTGCTCCGCCAGCACTGATTGTTTCAACGCCACCTGCGCATCACTGTGCATATGCTGCAAGCTGCAACCGCCGCACAGCAAGGCGTGCTCGCAGGGCGGCTCGGTGCGCTCCGGCGAGGCACGCAGAATCTCCTCCGCCCGCCCTTCGTCGTACTTGCTGTGCACAGCGGTGTAACGAAACATCACCTGCTCGCCGGGCAATGCGTTATCGAGAAAGGTGGTCTTGCCGTCGATCCGGGCGATGCCGCGGCCGTCATGACTGAGCGCGGTCACCTCGGCCGTCACCGCGTGCGGCGGCAGCGGCCGGCGTCGCTGTCTGCGTGCCATGGGATCAGCTCGTCGCCGGGGGCGTGAAAACACCCGTGGACAGATAACGATCACCACGGTCGCAGACAATCGCCACAATCACGGCGTTCTCGACACGCTGCGACAGCTGTAGCGCGGCAGCCACTGCGCCACCAGACGAAACGCCGCAGCTGATACCTTCTTCCCGTGCCAGCCGGCGCATGGTTTCCTCGGCGGTGTACTGATCCATATCCACCACTTCATCAACGCGGCTGGCATCGAAAATGCTCGGCAGATATGCCTTCGGCCAGCGACGGATGCCGGGAATCTGCGCGCCGTCGGTGGGCTGCAAGCCAATGATGCGCACCGCCGGGTTCTGCTCCTTGAGATAGCGTGACACGCCCATGATGGTGCCTGTGGTGCCCATGGACGACACAAAATGGGTGATCCGCCCGCCGGTATCGCGCCAGATTTCCGGGCCAGTGGTTTCGTAATGGGCCAGCGGGTTGTCCGGGTTGGCAAACTGATCCAGCACCTTGCCCTCGCCCCGCGCCGCCATCGCCTGGGCCAGATCACGCGCGCCTTCCATACCTTCTTCGGGGCTCACCGAGATCAGCTCGGCGCCATAGGCGGCCATGGCATCACGGCGCTCCTGGCTCTGGTTGGCCGGCATGATCAGCTTGATGCGGTAGCCGCGCATCGCCGCCGCCATCGCCAGCGCGATACCGGTATTGCCACTGGTGGCCTCGATCAGTGTATCGCCGGGCTTGATGTCACCACGCGCTTCGGCCTGGCTGATCATGTGCAGCGCCGGCCGGTCTTTCACCGAACCGGCCGGGTTGTTCCCTTCAAGCTTCACCAGCACCACGTTGGTGGTGTCACCGGGCAGGCGTTTCAGGCGCACCAGCGGGGTATTGCCCACTGTGCTTTCGATACTGGGGTAATTCATAACGGCTCCGTCAGCGTCGTGCTGCCGCAATTGTACCTGATGGCACAGGCCGCACCAGCGCGGCTGGCGGCCAGCTACAGCAGGAAGGCATAATCCGGTGATCCCGTTGAAACAGGCTGGCCATGAGTAATATCAATCTGCGCACCCGCATTC
The DNA here is from genome assembly GCF_023051175.1 of Alcanivorax quisquiliarum. Taxonomy (GTDB): domain Bacteria; phylum Pseudomonadota; class Gammaproteobacteria; order Pseudomonadales; family Alcanivoracaceae; genus Isoalcanivorax; species Isoalcanivorax quisquiliarum. The sequence continues at coordinate 198,116 of NZ_JALKII010000004.1, forward strand.
TGCTAATGACCGCAATTCCGGCGATCGTCGCTGCGCTGGTGCTGGGTGGCTATGTGCTGAGCAGCCGCGTCAATGAGATTCGCGGCAATACGCAAAACCTGCATCGGCTGATCGTCGATAATTATGTTGCGCGTATTCGCGCCATGCAGTCGCCGACGCTGGATGATTACCAGCACCTCATGCGTGCCGTGCTGGAAGAACAAGACGTACGCGCTGCCACTTTGCGAGAAGGCAGCCGTGCAATCCATGCCGGCCCGCGCATGCACCCGCTGAACGAGGAGTTCACACTTACCCAGTTGGCGCCCGGTACCGATGTCATCCCTACTGACGGCAGCTGGCGCTGGCGCCAAACGCTGGATGACAGCAATACACAAGTGCTGGAAGTGGAATTCAGCAGCAGCCGTCAGCGTATCGAGATTCTCGAAACCATGCTGACCTTGTTGCTGACCACCGCCACCATCATCGGCCTGGCGTTGATCCCTGCCTTGCGCTTCAGCCGCCGCATGACCGCCCCGGTGCAGCGATTTACCGAAACGCTGGAGCAGATTCGTGATGGCGAGCTGGGTGTGCGTGTGCACACTGGCGCAGGGGGCGAGCTGGGGCGGCTGGAGCACACCATCAACAATATGGCTGCGGCACTGCAAGAAGCACAGACAGAGCTGCAACAGAACGTCGATCAGGCCACCGAGGATTTGCGCGAAACCCTGGAAACCATCGAAATTCAGAACATCGAACTGGATATGGCGCGCAAGCAGGCATTGAAGGCAAGCCAGATCAAATCCGAGTTTCTGGCCAACATGAGCCATGAAATCCGCACGCCGCTCAACGGCATCATCGGATTTACCCGGCTGCTGCTGCGCTCGGAGCTGAGCCCGCGCCAGCGCGAATACCTCAGCACCATTCGCAAATCCTCCGAGGCGCTGCTGGCGATCATCAACGACATTCTGGATTTTTCCAAAATCGAGGCCGGCAAATTGAGCCTCGACCGGGTGCCGCTGCATTTACATGATCTGATCGAAGAGGTGCAGACCATGCTGGCGCCGCTGGCGCAGGAAAAAAGCCTGGAACAAGCCGCCATCATCTATTCGGATGTGCCGCTGCAACTGCTTGGCGATCCGCTGCGCATCAGGCAAGTGCTGACCAATCTGATCAACAACGCAATCAAATTCACTGCACGCGGCTCCGTGGTGGTGCGCGCCATGCTGGAAGAACAGCGCGATCATCTGGCAACGCTGAAAGTGGCCGTAACCGATACCGGCAGCGGCATCAGCGAAGATATGCAGAAAGAGCTGTTCAGCGCCTTCACACAAGTGGACCAAAGTGCGGCGCGGCGCATCGGCGGCACCGGCCTGGGGCTGGCGATCAGCAAGCGGCTGGTGGAGGAAATGGGCGGCGAGATCGGCGTCGAGAGCACACTGGGCCGGGGCGCCACATTCTGGTTCACGCTGCGCGTGGAGGTGGATGAACAGACACCGCTGACAGACAGCTTCCGCGCTTTTCGTGGCGTTCCAGCCGTGCTGGTGGAGCCGAACGAACATGCCCGCCTGGGCCTGTATCACATGCTGCGCGCCTGGGGTATGGATGTCACCAGCGTGCAGGCGTTGGACGCACTGCAGGCGATGCTGACAGAACAGCCCCTGGAGGCAGAGTTCGTCATCATCGGCATGCCGCCCGGCCACGATCAGGAAGACACCCTGCAAAACATGCTCAACCAGCTTTGCCACCAGCTCGGCAAGCCGGTCATCGTGCTGTGCAACCAGACGGATCGACTCAATCGTCTGCTGCCGAACACCCCCACCCTGTGCCGTATTCTCGGCAAGCCGGCAACACGCCTGCGGCTCTATGACGCCTTGCTCGAACTCAGCGGCCAGAATCGCGAGCCGACCCCGAGCCCGGCCAGCCAGGCACCCGATACCGGCTTGCACGTCATGGTGGTGGACGACCACCCCGGCAACCTGCGGCTGGCGCGGGTGTTCCTGGAGGAGATGGGCGTGCGGGTGACCGCTTGCGCCAGTGGCGCCGAGGCCATCACCGCGTTCACGGAAGAGCAGGTTGATCTGGTTTTCATGGATATCCAGATGCCGGACATGGACGGCATGCAAACCACACAGCAGTTGCGCGCCCTGGATGGCGACACCCGCCATACACCGATTGTTGCCCTCACCGCGCATGCCCTGGCCAGCGAGCGCCAGCAATTGATGCAGGCAGGCATGGACGATTACCTGTCCAAGCCCGTCAGCGAAAGCCACTTGCACCACATGCTGCAAAAATGGGTGCCCGGTTATCAACCCGAGCAACGCGATGCCCCGCCTGCGCCCACCGTGCCCGCTGCTATCCCGGAAGACGAGGCGCCAACCTTCGACGCTACGCTGGCGTTGCAACGCGCCGGTGGGCGCACTGCGCTGGCGGCGGAAATGCACAATATGCTGCTCGCCAGCCTGGCTCAGGATGGCCCGCGTATCCGTGCGCTGGCGGCACAACAGGATAAGCCCGCGCTGCTGGAGGCGGTGCACAAGCTGCACGGCGCGACCCGCTATTGCGGTGCCGTGCGCCTGGAACAGGCCACCGGGTCATTAGAAGAACAGCTGAAAACAGGCGCCACCGATGCCGACATCCAGGCAGGCACGCAGCGCCTGCTGGACGAGATCGAACAGTTGCTGGCTCAGCCTCCGGATTCGATGATGGCGAATGCCACCACGTAATCCCGCTCATCGGTGATCGAAACGTGAGTGCGGCACGGGCCGAATTGCGCCAGCCGGGCCGCGCCCGCCCCATACCAGGTGACTTGCGGCCGCCCCAGCGCATCCGGCAGCACTGCCATATCGTGCCAGCTCAGCCCGGCCCTCAAGCCGGTGCCCAATGCCTTGAGCAACGCTTCCTTGGCGGCGAAGCGTTTGGCCAGCCAGCGTGCCGGCGCATTGCTGGCACGCTGCAAGGACAGCTCATCGGGATGCAGCAGGCGCTCGGCCAAGGCATCGCCACGCCGCACGCAAGCCGCCTCGACACGGGAAACAGCGATAATGTCGGTGCCAATGCCGACAATCATCCGCGCCACGCCGCCTGGTCGATCAGGGTACGCATGGCGCGCACGGCCTCATCCAGCCCGGTCAGCACCGCACGAGCAACGATTGCGTGGCCGATATTCAGCTCGTTGATGCCCGGCAGCCCGGCAATCGGTGCGGTGTTGTGATAATGCAGGCCGTGGCCGGCATTGACGATCAGGCCGTTTTCCAATGCCAGATCCAGCCCTTCGTGAATGCGCCGCAGCTCGGCGCGTATCTGCGCAGGGTCGGTCAGCTCCGCATAGCGGCCGGTGTGAATCTCGATGACCGGCGCACCGCAACGCACGGCGGCTTCGATCTGCGCGGGTTCGGCGTCAATGAACAGTGATACCTGAATGCCTTCGGCGCTCAATTGCGCGCACACGTCTTTCAGGCGCGCCTCGTTGGCAATTACATCCAGGCCGCCTTCCGTGGTCAGCTCGTCGCGTCGTTCCGGCACCAGGCAGCAGTGCGGCGGCCGCAGGCGCGTGGCGATGCCGATCATCTCGTCGGTGGCGGCCATCTCCAGGTTGATGCGTGTCTGCGCGGTCTGTAGCAAAAGCTCCACATCCCGGTCGCTGATATGGCGGCGGTCTTCACGCAAATGCACGGTGATGCCATCAGCGCCGGCCTGCTCGGCGATCAGCGCCGCCTGGACAGGTTCGGGATACCGCGTGCCGCGCGCCTGACGCAATGTGGCAACGTGGTCGATGTTCACACCAAGAAGGACGGGCATATCAAAACTACCTTGTGTTCAGTCATTGCGGGGTGGCCAGTATAGCGGAACCGGGCAGCGGGCTATAACCGGCGGCATTCGGGCTACGGGCGGCTGTGACAACGACGGCGCCGAGCAGCCGCGTAGTGTTGTCAGCGAAACAGCTCACGGCTGACCAGCGGGCGGTTACCGAGATGCGGTGCCAGCGCAGCGCGCAGCAGATCCCGTGCGGTACGGCGCGCCTCGTCGTGCCAATCGCCCGCCGCGATGGCGAGCAACGCTTCACCCGGCCAGCCGGTCGTTGCCGGCAACAAGCCCTGTTCGGGGTCGAAGCGATAGCGCTGGCCAACCGCCAGTGGCTCGCCATCCGCCGTTTCCGTCAGCGAAAAGCCGTATCCCAGCTCGGTGAGCAATGTCAGTTCAAAATGCCGTAGCAGCACATCCTGTTCGCGCACGCCAGCGGCCAGCGTGGTGAGCGTCGCTTCGTAAGGGGTCAGCAAACCGGGGTGCGGATCATGCCGGTGCAGCAGCCGCACCAGCAGTTCATTGAGATACAGGCCGCAGTAAAGCGCCCGGCCGGCCAACGGCAGCACCGGGCCTTGCGCCTCGATGTGGACCAATGTCAGCAGCTCGCCGCGCCCGCCAAGATTGGCCAGCAGCGGGCGGAACGGCTGCAACAACGGATTGCGGCGGCCGCCACGGGCCACCACGCCCATGCGGCCACGACGCTGGCCCAGCAGTTCCAGAATCACGCTACTGTTGCGGTAAGGCCGCGCGTGCAGCACCCACACTGCTTCCAGTGCCCCTGGCTGCTCCACAGCAGCGCCTCAGTCGTAGCCCAACGAGCGCAGGGCGCGCTCGTCATCCGACCAGCCAGAACGGATCTTGACCCACAGATTCAGCATTACCTTGCGATCAATCAGTGCTTCGATATCCCGCCGAGCGTCAATGCCGATCTTCTTGATGCGATCACCACCCGTGCCGATCAGAATTTTTTTCTGCCCACGCCGCTCCACCAGAATAGCGGCCGAAATGGTGGTCAGCGTCGGTGTGTCCTCCCACACCTCGACCTCCACCGCGACCTGATGCGGCAGCTCCTGCCCGAGTTGCCGGAATACTTTTTCGCGCACGATTTCCGCCGCCATGAAGCGCAGGCTGCGATCCGTTACCTGGTCTTCGTCGTACCAGAATTCGCTTTCCGGCAGATGCCGGGCGAGCGCCAGCTCAAGCTCGTTCAGGTTGTGCCCGCCGAGTGCAGACACCGGCACCACTTCGACAAACTCGCGCTTTTCCGCCAGCTCGGAAAGATGAGGCAACAGCCGTGTCTTGTCTTCCAGCGTATCGACCTTGTTCACCACTAGCACTACCGGCGTGCTCACGCGGCGCAGCAGCTTGAGCACGTAGTCGTCGGCATCCGTCCATTTCAGGGCATCGACCATGAAACAGATCAGATTCACATCCTCCAGCGCCGTCACGGCGGCATTGTTCATGCTCCGGTTAAGCGCCCGCTGCTGCTCGCGGTGGATACCGGGCGTATCCGCGAAAATGATCTGGTAATCATCGCGGGTAAGAATGCCGTGAATACGGTGCCGCGTGGTTTGCGGCTTGCGCGAGGTAATGCTGATCTTCTGGCCGATCAGATGGTTCATCAATGTCGATTTGCCGACATTGGGGCGGCCGACAATCGCCACCACACCGCAACGGGTCGTCACGGGGGGCTGCTGTGTCATAGGTTGTCCTCCAGCCACGCCAGCGCCAGCGCGGCAGCGTCCTGTTCAGCGCGGCGGCGGCTGCTGCCGGTCGCCACAAATTCAAGTTGGTGGCTGGTCAGCAGGCATCGAACGTCAAACTGCTCGCTGGGTGCCTGGCCACGGATATCCAGCACAGTGTACTCCGGCAAGGGCAGCTGGCGCCCCTGCAACCATTCCTGCAGGCGGGTCTTGGCGTCCTTTGCCGCATTCTGCGGCGAGACAGCGGCCAGCCGCGCCTGGAACCAGCCCAGCACGATCTGGCGGCAGGTTTCCTCGCCCGCTTCCAGCAGCAGTGCGCCGACGAGGGCTTCCAGCGCATCGGCGAGAATCGAGTCGCGGCGGTGCCCGCCACTTTTCATTTCGCCACCACCCAGCGCCAGGCATGGCCCGAGCTCCAGCTCACGCGCCACATCTGCCAAGGTGGCACCGCGCACCAGTACCGAGCGCATGCGCGTCAGCTGGCCTTCGCTGGCCTCGGGAAACTGATCGAACAACCAGCGGCTGATGATCTGCCCTAATTGGGCATCTCCGAGAAACTCCAGCCGCTCGTTATTGTTGCGCCGGTCGGCGCTGCGATGGGTGAGCGCCTGCTGTAACAGGCGTTCATCCTGAAACTGATAACCCAGGCGCTTGCCAAGCCTGGCCAGGTCGTGGGTCATGTTGTCTTCCGATCAGGGCCGGGCGAGCTGGCCCGGTCAAGGCACTGTGTGCGTCAGCGGATGTTCTTCTCGAAATCCTGCTTGAAAGTGAGGATCACGTCCACATTGCCGAACAGCGGCTCCCGCACTTCGTAATCCACACCGATATACAAAATGCCGCTTTCCTTGCTGATGATGAGGTCGCGAGCACTGATGGCACCGACGTTGTTGACGCCAAAACGGCGATCAAGCGCGGCACGGATCTCGTTCTCGGACTGCAAGCCCACCTTGCTGTCAGCCAGCGTGCTGTTGATGGCGGTGCGAATGGTGCTGTATTCCATATAAGCCGGAATAGTGCGGAGGGCTGCGGTTCCCAGCACTACCGCCAGCACGATGATCACCATCCAGCCAGCCAGCGACACCCCTTTCATGCGTGAAGGAAAGGTTTTCATGCCACAGCCCCCTGTCGTATTCGGTAGCAGCTTTATTCGGTAGCCGCGTCCGGCAGATCGTCTACTTTGTCGATGGCGCCATTGCGAGAAAAACTCGGCAGCGAGAATCCGGGGCGCCAGTGCATCCAGATCAGAAACGCCTTACCGACAATATGATCTTCCGGCACCATTCCCCAATACCGGCTGTCGTTACTATTGTTCCGGTTGTCTCCCACCATGAAATATTCGCCCTCGCCCACCGTCCATTCGCGGTCTTCCGAGCGCACCATCGGCTGCCCGGTAAAGGGGTTCAGCTCTGTTTCATGGCGGATCAGGTGGCGCGAATCATCCAGCGTCTCGACATAGAGCGTCTCCTGCAATCGCCCCATGCGCTCGCTTGACAGCGCTTCCCGTGGCAGTGGCTCGCCGTTGATATACAACTGACCCTGGCGCTGCACAACATGATCGCCCGGCACACCCACCACCCGTTTGATGAAATTCTGGGCCGGCTTCAGCGGGTAGCGAAACACCATCACATCGCCGCGCTGGGGGTCGCCCAGGGCGACAATCCGGGTGTTGGTTACCGGCAGCCGCAAGCCGTAGGCAAACTTGTTCACCAGAATAAAGTCGTTGACCTCCAGGGTGGGCAACATGGAGCCCGAAGGAATGGTAAACGGCTCGACGATGAACGAGCGGATCACCAGCACCACGAAAAACACCGGCAACAACGAGTTGGTGAATTCCACCACCTCACGCACCAGCCGCCCACCGCGCTCGCGCAGCCTGAATTGCTTGTCCGCCAGCCAGATCACCCCGGAGACGAATACCGCCAGCGTCAACCAGAAGCCGATATCTATTTCCATCAGTCACTCACCTTCAGCACGGCCAGGAACGCCTCTTGCGGGATTTCCACGTTGCCGACCTGCTTCATGCGCTTCTTGCCGGCTTTCTGCTTCTCAAGCAATTTCTTTTTCCGTGATACGTCACCGCCGTAGCATTTGGCGATCACGTTCTTGCGTAATGCCTTGACCGTCTGGCGAGCAATGATCTTGTTGCCGATCGCCGCCTGAATGGCTACATCGAACATCTGACGCGGCACCAGATCTTTCATTTTCTCAACCAGGATGCGGCCACGATACATGGCCTGATCGGCGTGGCAGATCATCGCCAGTGCATCCACCCGGTCGCCGTTGATGAGTACATCCACCCGCACCAGACGGGCCTGCTCGAAGCGATCGAACGCATAATCAAGCGAGGCATAGCCCCGGCTACAGGATTTCAGCTTGTCGAAGAAATCCAGCACCACTTCTGCCATCGGCACGTCGTAGGTCAGCGATACCTGTTTGCCCAGATACTGCATGTTTTTCTGCACGCCGCGCCGTTCCACTGCCAGCGTGATGACGTTGCCCACATAATCCTGCGGCACCAGAATATTCACCCGCGCAATCGGCTCGCGGAATTCTTCGACCTTGTTCGATTCCGGCAGCTTGGAGGGGTTGTCCACATACAGCAGCGAGCCGTCGGCCAGCAGCAATTCGTAGACGACAGTCGGCGCCGTGGTAATCAGATCAAGATCGTATTCGCGCTCCAGCCGCTCCTGGATGATTTCCATGTGCAGCATACCCAGGAAACCGACACGGAAGCCGAAACCCAGCGCATCGGATGTTTCCGGCTCGTAGAACAGCGAAGCGTCATTGAGCGCCAGCTTCGCCAGCGCATCGCGGAAGCCTTCGTAATCATCTGCGCTGACCGGGAACATGCCTGCGTAAACCTGTGGCTTGATCTTCTGGAAGCCGGGCAGCGCCTCGACTTCCGGGGTGCGTGCATGGGTCAGCGTATCGCCCACCGGCGCACCGAGAATGTCCTTGATGCTGGCACTGATCCAGCCCACTTCGCCCGCTTCGAGTACCGTCCGCTCGGTGCGCTTCGGAGTAAAGACACCGAGCAGATCGACCGAGTGGGTCTGGCCGGTGGATTTCACCAGAATCTTGTCGCCTTTCTTCAGGCGGCCGTGCTTCACGCGCACCAACGACACCACGCCCAGGTAATTATCAAACCAGGAGTCGATAATCAGCGCCTGGAGTTTGCCGTCTCGCTCGCCCGTCGGTGGCGGAATGCGCTCCACCAGCTGCTCCAGCAGATCATCAATGCCCAGGCCGCTTTTCGCGGACACCCGGCAGGCATCCTGGGCATCCAGGCCGATGATCTCCTCGATCTCCTGAATCACCCGCTCCGGCTCCACCTGCGGCAGATCGATCTTGTTCAGCACCGGCAGCACTTCAAGATCCTGTTCGATTGCGGTGTAGCAGGTGGCAACCGACTGCGCCTCCACACCCTGTGCCGCGTCCACCACCAGCAGCGCGCCTTCACAGGCCGATAACGAACGAGATACCTCGTAGGAGAAATCCACGTGACCGGGGGTATCAATAAAGTTGAGCTGGTAGGTTTCACCATTACGCGCCTTGTAGTGCAGCGTCACGCTGTGCGCCTTGATGGTGATCCCACGCTCGCGCTCCAGATCCATGGAATCGAGCACCTGCTCCTTGAGCTCACGCTCGGAGAGGCCGCCACAAACCTGAATGAACCGGTCTGCCAACGTTGATTTGCCATGATCAATATGGGCGATGATGGAAAAATTTCGAATATGGCTGATATCAGTCACAAAGCACGCCGAACCTGAGGATGATGGAGCGCGATGATAGCGGATTTGGCCTCTCAGGGCGATGGCCGGCATCGCCCTGAGATGGCATCAGGAGAGTTGTGGATGATGACGAACAGCCACCATCCTGACGACCGGTCAGGGCGCCTCCTCGATACGAATCGCCATGAAGCGTGGATTATCACCGCGCTGCACCAGCGCCGGCACCCAGCTGTTGGGCGGCAGGTTCTGCGCGATTTCCTGCAATGCCTCCGGGCTCTCCACGTCCAGATTATTCAGCGTGCGCAACACGTCTCCGGCGCGCATACCGGCCCGCGCAGCCGGGCCCGGCTGCACATCGGTGATGCGCACGCCGGTTTCGATATCCAGTTTGGCCAGGTCTTCCGCCGCTAGCGGCGCCACCGTCAGCCCCAGCGGTGCCGCCGCCTGCGGCGCGGCCTCGGGCTTACCACTGCCGCTGCGGCCCTGCCGCAGATCGTCCGGCAACTCGCCCACCACCAATTTCAACGTCTTGCGCTTGCCGTCGCGCACTACCTCCATTGCAGCTTCGGCGCCCGGCGCCAGCCGGCCAACCAGATGCGGCAACTGCGCCGAGCGATCAACCGCTTCGCCATTGAAGCGCACCACCACATCGCCGGCCTCAAGACCGGCCCTGGCTGCCGGCGAATCCGCCATCACCTGCGCCACCAGTGCCCCGGCCGGTTTATCCAGACCGAACGATTCCGCCAGATCCCGATCCACATCCTGTATCAGCACACCCAGCCAGCCACGGGCGACGCGGCCGGTTTCACGCAATTGCTTGACCACATCCATGGCCATGTCGATGGGAATGGAAAACGACAGCCCCATGAAACCGCCGGATTGCGACACGATCTGGGAATTGATGCCCACTACCTCGCCATCCAGATTGAACAGCGGGCCGCCGGAGTTGCCGGGGTTGATGGCCACATCCGTCTGGATGAACGGCACATAGTTTTCATTCGGCAGGCTGCGGCCCAGGGCGCTGACGATACCGGCTGTCACGGTGCTCTCGAAACCGAATGGCGCACCGATGGCCACCACCCACTGGCCCACCTTGAGATCACGGGAAGAGCCGATCCTGACCACCGGCAGATCGTCTTCTTCGATATGCAGCAGTGCCAGATCGCTCTGCTCATCGTGGCCGATCAGCTCGGCTTCCAGTTCGCGCCTGTCCTGCAGCCGCACCAGAATACGATCGGCGCCGCGCACCACATGATAATTGGTCAGAATGTAGCCATCGCCCGAGATGATGAAACCCGATCCTTGCGACTCGGCATCACGCGGTGGCGTATTGAACTGCTCTTCCATGCCCTCGAAGAAATGACGGAAGAACTCCGGCACCTGCGGCCCACGGCCAGCGCTCCCGGTGCCACCGACGCGCTGCAACGTGCTGATATTCACCACCGCCGCGCCCTGCTGTTCGACCAGCTCGGTGAAATCCGGCAAGGTGCCGGCCTGTGGCCCCGCCTGCCCGCAACTGATGACCAGGCTCGCCAGCAGCAAGAAAACCCAGCGCGTCAAAATTTTGTGTGTCATGTCCTTCGCCCCCTTTGAGCTCCAGCTTGTCCGTTCACTGCCTGCCGCTAGCCACTCGCGCCGCTCACACCAACTCAGTGCAGCGTGGCGCCCACTGCCGTGCCCGGCAAGCGCATTTCGCTGAGCACCCGCTCCGCCGTGGCCTGCGGCACTTCGCCCACCAGCGTCACCAGATAATTTTCGTTATTGCCGGCTGCCATGCGCCGGCTGATGGCCACAGTGGGGCCAAGCCGGCTGACACCCTCTTCCGCCGGCACACCTGCCGGGATGGGTTGCAAAAACAGAGTAAAGGAAGCAAGGCCGTCGCCGTAGGCGGTCGCGGCCACCGGCAGGCGGTGCGGTGCGGAGCGGCGCAAATCGCCTTGCACGGCCACGAAACCGGCTGGCAGCCAGCCCGCTTCCAGCTGCGGTGGTTTCGGGGCGGGCTCGGGCAGCGGCTCGATGGCGTGGCGAAGCACCGCGCCGGGAACGTCGAAGTCGCTTCGCGCCACTTGCGTGCCCACGTCAAGGGCCAGAAATTCCAGCCGCTCAAGCGCGACACCCTTGGCGTCGACCATTTCCGATTTCAACAGCAGATTGCTGTCGCGATCAATCCAGAGCCGGTAGCCGTAACGATGCTCATCCAGCGGATTGACGCGCATACGCAGCGCAGCACGGCCAGCCACGCGGCCATCGCCATCCAGCAGGACGTTGTATTGCCGGGGAAGCTGGCCGGCCATGGGCCCGCTGATGCCCAGTGGCGCAAGCGCCGTGCTGGCAGAGAGGCGGGTCATGCTGCGGTCAGAGTGGACGCAGATCACCTGATCGTCCGCCCGGATCAGCTCCGCAACCGGGCCGCTCAGGTGCGTAAGCCGCTCATATTCGACACCTTCGATCACCGCATGGCGAATCTCCAGTGTCGAGAGCTCGTTACCATAGGTGTAGAGAAAGCGACCCTGATAATCCAGGTTCCGGTAGGCGCTGGCCATGGCGGCCAGCAAGGATTGCGGGGGCGACATCACTGGCTCGGCAGGAGCGGGCTGTGCCAGTACCAGATGGGGCAATATACACAGAACAGGCACCAGAGCCCTGCGCAGGGAATGCCTCATCGTCTTAACGTGTGCCTTGCCGTGCGTCCGCGCTCACAAGCCGCGCGTAGGGCACCATGCCCTGGCTGCTGTGACGAGCCGTAAATTCGCTATGCCGCATCAGCATCGGGCTCAGATGCTGGCTCTGCTGCACCTGCCCGGCCTGAACACGGCCGCCCAGGCCCACCAGCGCCGTTTCGGCAAACGGACGATGCTGCAAGCGCGGTGCTTCCTGTACTGGCTGCACTGGCGCTGCTGCCACATGTGCCGGCTGCTCGCCAACACCCTGGGTGCCCCAATATTGCCAGCCCACGGTCACGGTGGCCGCTGCCACCGACGCTGCCACAGCGGCCCGGGCAACACCGCCCAGCCAACCGCTGCGGCGGCTTTTTTCGTCCGCCAGCGCAGCATTGAGCCGGGCATTGAAATCCGCCGGCACGGCAGCCACCTCCTGATGGCGCAGGATATCGCCGGCGAGCTGCCAGCGTGCCCAGCGGGCAGCTCCTGCGTCGTCGAGGTCGCGCAGGATGCGGCGAGTTTCGAGTTCAGAGGTTTCTCCATCCAGCAAGCTGGACAGGACTTCACGCTCACGTTCGATATTCATGGCGTCACCACCCTTTCACATAACCCGATAGCAAAGATGCAGAGCCCTGTTGCACTGTATCCTACCAGCTCACCAGCTCTTCCAGCCCCTAGCCTCGCTCCATCAGAGGCCGCACAACCTGATCAATCGCTTCCCGTGCCCTGAAGATACGCGATCTCACGGTGCCCACCGGGCAATCCATGACCGCCGCAATATCTTCGTAACTCAGCCCTTCGAACTCTCTCAGCGTCACTGCCGTCTTCAGCTCTTGCGGCAACGCATCGATAGCCTCGTGGATAGCGGTTTCCAGTTCATGAGACAGCGCCAGGGACTCCGGAGTTCCAAGCTCGTGCAAACCATCTGCGCCGATAAACTGCTCGGCCTCCACCGCATCGACATCCGAGCCCGGCGGGCGGCGCCCTTGCGCCACCAGGTGATTCTTGGCGGTGTTCACCGCAATCCGGTACAGCCACGTATAGAAAGCACTGTCGCCACGAAACCGGGGCAACGCACGCCACGCCTTGATAAAGGCCTCCTGGGCGACATCTTGTACTTCATCATGGTCACGCACATAGCGGCTGATCAGCGCAAAAATCCGATGCTGGTATTTGCGCACCAGCAGTTCGAAGGCACGCTGATCGCCCTTCTTGCAGCGTTTGACCAGTTCTTCATCTGACACCCGTGGTCCCCCGACAGGCTTCTCTCAAGCCGCAATGGTTCCATCTGATAGCCCGATTGCGAACAAGTTCCGCAACCACCTTCACACCCGCCCGGAATAACCGCGATCAATACCAATCAGGCGTCGATCATGCGCCAACAGGCTACTGTGTTCAAAACGGCGCATTGTAGCAAAGCCTTCCGCCAGGCGCGCCAGCCGTTTCAGCAGGTTTTACACAGCAGCCCACCCGCTACGCCGCACGCCAGTATTGCACTGCGATATGGTGCCACCGGGGCTGCGTTTCTATACTATCGCCAACCGCCAGCAGGCCAGCCAGCGGCGAGAGGGCCGGTATCTGTGTTGCGCAGGTCCGACGCGGCAGCCACTGCACGGCGCGCCCCCGCTGCCGTTTGAATGATCGACGTTCGAGCACCGACATCGAAGCACCGACCCGGAGTAACCATGGCCACCTATCGCCACGACGTATTGATCATCGGCAGCGGCGCTGCAGGGCTCACCACCGCACTGCGCATGCGGCCGGATGCACGCGTCGCCCTGCTCTCCAAGGGCCAGCTCACCAGCGCCAGCACCTATTACGCTCAGGGCGGCGTGGCGGCGGTGATGGATCAGCGCGATTCGCTGGAATCCCATATTGCCGATACCCATATCGCCGGCGCCGGCCTGTGCCACGATGATGCCGTGCGCAAGACGGTGGAGAACGGGCCGGATGCGATCCGCTGGCTGATCGAGCAAGGCGTGGGCTTTACACAGTTCGAGGAAGATGGCCGCCAGTCACTGCACCTGACCCGAGAAGGCGGCCACAGCCACCGTCGCGTGATCCATGTGGCGGATGCCACCGGGCTGGCGATCTCCGGCGCACTGATTGACCAGATTCGCCAGCGCAGCAATGTTGAGCTGTTCGAGCACCGCACCGCGGTGGATCTGATTGTGCAGGATGGTCGCTGCACCGGGGCTTATATTCACGACACCACCACCGGCAAGACCGACGTCTTTCTGGCCCGCGCTGTGGTGCTGGCCACTGGCGGCGCCTCGAAAGTGTATCTGTACACATCCAACCCGGATGTAGCCACTGGCGATGGCATTGCCATGGCGTGGCGGGCCGGCTGCCGCGTTGCCAACATGGAGTTCATGCAGTTCCACCCCACCTGCCTGTATCACCCGAAGGCCAAATCCTTTCTCATTACCGAGGCGATTCGCGGCGAAGGCGGCCATCTGCTGCTGCCGGATGGCCAGCGCTTCATGCATCAGCACGATGCCAGAGGCGAGCTGGCCCCCCGCGACGTGGTGGCGCGCGCTATTGATTACGAAATGAAGCGGCTGGGCGCAGATTGCCTGTATCTGGACATCAGCCACAAACCGGCCGATTTCATTATTCACCACTTTCCCACGGTGTATGCCAAATGCCTGCAACTGGGCATTGATATCACCCGCGACCCGATCCCGGTGGTGCCGGCGGCGCATTACACCTGCGGCGGCGTGATGACCGACCTGCACGGCCGCACGGATCTGAGTGGCCTCTATGCGATCGGCGAAACCGCCTTCACCGGCCTGCACGGCGCCAACCGGATGGCGAGTAATTCACTGCTGGAATGCTTCGTCTTCGGCCACGCCGCAGCCCAGGATATCGGCACCCGGCTGGATGGCCTGGCCGAGCCGGCCAGCGTGCCGGAATGGGATGATTCGCTGGTGACCGATTCCGATGAAGACGTCATCATCAGCCACAATTGGGATGAGCTACGCCGCTTCATGTGGGACTACGTGGGCATCGTGCGCACCGTCAAGCGCTTGCAACGCGCCATGCACCGGATTGATCTGCTGAAACGCGAGATCGCGGAATATTATTCGAATTACCGGATTTCCAATGATTTGCTGGAGCTGCGCAATCTGGTCGTGATCGGCGAGCTGATCATCCGGTGCGCATTGCAGCGGTGCGAATCCAGGGGCCTGCATTACATTCTGGATTATCCCGAAACTGCTGCCGAAACCGGCGACAGCATCCTGACGCCCGCCGCCCCGGTTGCGCGGCAACCCGCCTGTCACCTGGCCGACACCATCTGAGCGGCGCACGGCCGCAGGCTCAATGCCGCAGCACCAGGCAGAGCCTGCGCCAGTCACCGTCGGCCATCTGATCGCGATACAGCACCAGCTCCTCCAGCCGCACACACCCCGGCCAGAACCCCACTGCAAAGGGCGTCTCGAACAGGCGCCGCTGGCCGTCCTCGCACTGCACCGTGATCGCGCCCGGCCATAACCATAACGCCTCGGCAGTCCGCTGCCGGCGCTGCCAGCGCAGCAGCAGCACGCCCATCAGCCCCAGCAACACCAGCCGCAACCACCACGGCAGGCCGTTGCACCACAGCGCCAGCGCCAGCACCGCCGCCACGGCGCAGGCCCACAGATACCGCAGCTTGCCCGGCCGCAATTCAATCCTTGCGCCCCAACAGGGCGAGCATGTGTCGGACAAAGCCATCCAATGCCTCATCATCCGCCGTGGAGCGGCCGGTGAACCACTCGAACATATCCGTATCGTGGCAGGTCAGCAGGCGCTCGAACAGCGCCTGATTGGCCACCGAATCCGCAAGAAAATGCTGATCCAGATACGCGTTGAGCACCACATCCGTTTCTTTCAATCCACGCCGGCATTGCCACACCAACCGCCGTTTTTTTTCTTCAGGAGACATTACTTCACTCATGCCACACTCCACCATGCCCGGCCTGCGGGCTGGAAAATCCGCACGCCGCCCCCATCTCTCGGAGCAGCGGCTGACACAGGTCAGCGATATTATCTATTATCAGGCGCGCTGGCGCCCGCAAGGTGCCAGCGCCATTCCGTTTATCAAGGAGCCAACGTGTCACAGCCAGCCCTGTGGGCATCGTTTCTCGATCAGGCCGGCGCTGTCCGCGACGGCGACGGTATTCTATTGCACTTCGGCCAGGCAGCCGCGCCCGATACGGCGGCCCGGCTCTGTGTTGCCGATCACCTGCGCGTGTTCACCTTGCGCGGCCCGGATGCCGCCACATTCTTGCAGGGGCAGGTAACAGCCGATGTACGCGAAATCAGCGCCGGCAGCAGCCGGCTGGCCATGCATCTGAGCCTGAAAGGGCGCGGCCTGGTCAGCCTGCGGGCGATTCCCGCCGAGGACGGATTCGATCTGCTGGTGCCCGCCAGCATGGCGGAGAGCCTGCGTGCCCTGCTGGGCAAGTACATCCTGTTTTCCAAAGCCACCCTTGCCGCTGATGAGAGCCGCGTGGTGTTGGCACTGGAGGATAGCGACCCTGTGGCCTTGCACAAGAGCATGGCTGAGAACCTGACGCCACTGGGGCTGTCAGTCCCGGAGCCGGAGCAGACCGTTTTCGCCGGCGCGCTGACCTGCACCCGCCTGGATGCCCGGCGCAGCCTGCTACTGCTGCCGGCACAGGACGCCCGGCGCCTGTGGCCAACGCTACTGGCCGGCCGTGAACCCGGCGGCAGCGAGCAAGTGCTGCTGAGTGATATCGTCGCCGGCGAGGGCAGCATTCTGCCCGGCGCAGAAGACCTGTTCCTGCCACAAGCACTCAATTACGACGCACTAGCCGGCGTCAGCTTCCGCAAAGGCTGCTACACCGGGCAGGAAGTGGTGGCGCGTATGCACTTCAAGGGGCAAATGAAACAACGCATGCAGCGCCTTAGCTGGGCCGGCGAACACGCCTTGCCGCCGGGGGCGGTGTTGCGCAATGCCGAGGGCAAGGCACAGGGCGAGATAGTGCAGAGCATTGCAGCGGACGGCCGTGTGCACGCGCTGGCGGTGCTGCGGCTGGATTACGAAGGCGAACTGTTCTCCGAGCCTGATAACGCCCTGCACGGCTTGCTGCGGGAGCCGCTGCCTTATCCGCTCCCGGCACGCTGATACCAACTTCGCAGCACGGGCCGCTCGCTTCTGCCACCTCGGCGGGCGGCTTGTGACGCAAGCCCATTGGGAACACCGCAAGCGCCGCGTATGATGTGCCGGGACGACACCAGAAGTGGGAACACCATGCGCGCGTTACTGACCGGCGTCATCACCGCCACCCTGTTGCTGCTCAACACCCTGATACTGATCGGCCCGATGATGCTGATCGCCCTGCTCAAGCTGATCCTCCCCGGCAAACCACTCAGAAATGCCTGCTCTCGCGGCGTCATGTGGATCGCCGAAACCTGGGCGGAAATCTGCAAAAGTATTTTCGCGCTGATGACACCCGTACACTGGGACATACGCGGCGGCGAGGCGTTGCGGCGTGATACGTCTTATCTGGTGGTGAGCAATCATCAATCCTGGGTGGATATCCCGGCGCTGGTGCAAGCCTTCAATCGCAAAACGCCCTACTTCAAGTTTTTTCTGAAAAAAGAGCTGATCTGGGTGCCACTGCTTGGCCTGGCATTCTGGGCGCTGGATTACCCGTTCATGAAGCGTTATCCGAAATCAGTGCTGAAAAAGAAACCGCATCTGCTAGGCAAGGATCTGGAAATAACACGCGCCGCCTGCGAAAAATTCCGCGATATGCCGGTCACCATTGTCAATTATCTGGAAGGCACCCGCTTCACACCCGAGAAACAGGCCCGGCAGAAATCACCCTACCAATATTTGCTGAAACCGAAGGCGGGCGGCGTGGCCTTTGTGCTCGCAGCGCTGGGCGAACAGATTGATGCGTTGCTGGATGTCACCGTGGTCTATGAAACCGACACCCCGCCCGGCTTTGCTGATCTGATCTGCGGGCGCGTGCATCGCGTGATTGTCGATATCCGCACACTGCCGCTGGATCCTGCACTATGGCAAGGCGATTACGAAAATGATCCCGCCTTTCGCGTCGTGATGCAGCGCTGGGTGGGTGATCTCTGGGCGAAAAAAGATCAGCGCATCCGCGAGCTGAAGGCAGAGGCAGAGGCAGAGGCAGAAGCAGAGGCACAGACAGACCAGCGCTAAGGAGCGCTGGCCCGCACCAGACGGGCAAACACCACGCCACCGACACCGGCTGCCAATGCCAGCAACAGCAAGCCATGCCAGGCGCGAGTGGCCGCAATCAGCGTGGGCATCGGCACCAGCTGGTTTACCACCAGCACCGCCACCACCAACCCCACCAGCGCCGCCAGGCCATACACCAGCGGTTGCGCCCGCTGCGACAACCGCCTGGCGCATAACGCTGCTACCGGCAAGCTGCACAACAACGCCCACACCACCAGCACCGCATACACTGGCGAGAAACCCAGCAAATCCTGCCCGGTGGTGCGCAGCCGGATGGCAAGCGGAATATCCACCCCCAACGCAGCCAGCGCCGCCAGGTTGTACTGCGTCTGGATCATCGCGCCCAGGGCAACCGCCACGACCACCGCGACGAAAAACGCCCCTGCTCGCCGCAGCGCTGTTGCCTTGCTGTTCACTGTACTCATTCCTGTTGCCCTCCCCGGCAGCGCGCCGATAGTGTATCGGGTTTTGCAAGGCGGGCACCAACAGCCAGGCCCGCTATGCGCGGCAGATAATGGCCGATAACATGCCTCGGGCAAAGGCTCCACATTCGCGAAACAGGGGATTTCACATGCTGCGCCCGTTCACAATTCTGATGCTGATGATGCTGGCGATTTCCACACGCGCCGAGCCGCCCGGCTACCATATCGAAACACTCGCGGAGGGGCTGAACCACCCTTGGAGCTTGGCTTTTCTGCCGGGCGAAAAAATACTGATCACCGAACGTGGCGGCATGCTCAGGCTGTATCAGCCGGCGCAGCCGATGCGCACGATCGAAGGGGTGCCGCCGGCATTTGTGTCAGGCCAGGCCGGGCTGTTCGATGTTTTGCCTGCCGAAGATTTTGCCCGGAGCCGGACAATTTATCTGTCGCTCGCTCACGGCGACGAGCGCGCCAATCACGCCCGTATCGTCGCAGCCGAGCTGCAAGGCGAACGCCTGCACAACGTGCGCGAGCTGTTTACCTCGCAACCGGCCAAACGCGGCAGCGCACACTACGGCGCCCGCATGGCGTGGCTGCCCGACGGCACGCTGGTGATGGGGCTGGGCGATGGTTTCGATTATCGGGAACAGGCGCAGCGGCTGGATTCCCACCTTGGCAAGATCATCCGTATCACAGCAGACGGCAGCATCCCGGCCGATAACCCTTTTGCAGATCAGCCCGAGGCGCTGCCGGAAATATACAGCCTCGGGCATCGTAATGTGCAGGGGCTGGTGGTGGACGCCGCCCGCGGCCTATTGTGGGCTCACGAGCACGGCCCACGTGGCGGGGATGAGCTCAACCTGATCGAGCCGGGCGGCAATTATGGGTGGCCACTGGCCACCCATGGCGTAGATTACACCGGTGCGCGCATCAGCCCCTACCGGGAGCTGCCGGGGCTGGTGCCACCACGGCTGGTGTGGACGCCCTCCATTGCCCCGGCCGGCCTGGCGCTGTACGAGGGCGAGCTGTTCCCCGGCTGGCAAGGCTCACTATTGGTCGCTGCACTGGCAGAACGCAGTGTGCGCCGGGTAACGCTTGGCGCCGATAGCAGCTTCGATCACAACGGTATTGAGCACAAGGATGCCAACGAGGGCACAGGCCAGGAGCTGTTGTTCACCGAGCTGGGCGAGCGCCTCCGCGACGTGCGCGTTGGCCCGGAAGGCGCGCTGTATCTGCTGACCGACAGCGCGGAAGGCCGGTTGCTACGGATCACCCCTGCCACTCAATCCGGCAGCGCAAACACCAGCAGATAGTGGCCGGCGCGCCCGGCCACCTGCCCGGGTAATTGATAGTCACCGCCCGCCACAATGGCCACATACTGGCGGCCATCGAGCCGGTAACTGATCGGTGTCGCCTGCCCACCGGCTGGCAATCGCACCCGCCAGCGCTCTTCGCCGGTCAACGTATCGAAGGCGCGAAAATAGTTGTCGGGGGTGGCGCCGACAAAAGCGAGGCCGCCTGCGGTGAGCAGCACCCCACCCTGGTTCACCGTGCCGTTTTGCGCCGGCCACGGCAGCCGCCAGCCAAACGGCAGCGGCAGCCCGCCCCGGCCCAGCGCACGATCCCAGGCCAGTTCGCCCTGCTGGATATCAATCGCCATCAAACCGCCGTGGGGCGGGCGCAGGCAAGGCCAGGGCTCGCGCACCGGCACGCCGTCGCGCAGCATACCGCGCATGGGCAGGCGGCTGTAATTCAATACCAGCAAGCCACGGCCTTGATCCACCGACACACCGCCCCAGCCCACTCCGCTCAATGCCCCGGCCGTCTGCAACCAGGGCTGTTCTGTCGGTGGCGTAAAGCGCCCCTGGTACGACAGCCGGCGAAATTGTATACGGCACCAGAGTTGCTCCACCAGGCTGCCGCCCCAGGCATCCTCTTCCTGTGCCAACGGCGGGCGCGGCCCCGGCAACGCCGAGTGAGGCTGCGCCGGCGGCAACGCCCCGGCGGGGCCATAGCCTGCCGGAACAGGCCGCGCTGATATCGGCACCAGCGGCTCGCCGTGCTCACGCTCCAGCACAAACAACTCCCCATGGACGGTCGGCAGCACCAGCGCCGGCACACGCCCGCCGTCTGCCGCAGGCCAGTCCAGCAAAGTCGCCTGCGCCGCCAGGCCGTAGCCCCAGACGTCTCCGTGCACGGCAGTAAACGCCCAGGCCGCCTCGCCCTGTGTTACGTCCAGCGCCACCAGCTGCGCGGGCTGAAGCAGCGGCACATAGACCAGCCCGAGCGCTTCGTCCGCAGAAAAAACCGTCTGCGCTTGCACCGCACCTTGTTTCGCACCTTGTTCCGGCCAGCGCCACAGCTCGCGCCCGGACACCGCGCTCAAGCCGATCACGGCATCATCACTGGCGACCACCGCCACCCCGCGCACCACCGTGGGCGGCACGGTTGTGCCCAGCTGCAACCTGCCACGCCGGCCGAACTCCCGACACGGCTCGCCCGATGTCGCATCCAGCGCCCACAGCGTGCCGTCCGGCAGGCTCACCAGCAGCCGTTGCCGGCATAGCCCATGCGCATCTGCGCCCAGTGATTCATGGAACGCCACACCACGGCAGCTGGCGTCACCGCTCACGGCGGCCGCCGTGGCGAGCTGGCGCCGCCAACGCTCCGTGCCGTTGGCCGCATCCAGCGCCAGCACCTCGCCCGTGGCGGTGCAGAGAAACAGATCGTTGCCGATCTTCAAGGGTGTGGTGCGGGGCGCCCAGCGGTCGGCCAGTTCCGCCGGGGGCGCCCCGAGCGCCACACGCCAGCGCTCTTGCAGGGCGGCCACATTATCCGGCCGGATGTCGTCATGGGGGGCAAAGCGTGTTGCCTTGTTGCTACGCCCGTAGGCGCTCCAGTCGTCCGCGTGGGGCGCGGCCGCCGGCGCGTCACCCACCGGCACAGGCTCGGGCCGGACGCTCGGCGTTACGGGCGCCACCAACGCCTCCCGCGCTACGGCCAGCACCGGCAGCAGCAACAGCAACATCGCGTATCTCATTGGCGTGCACTCCGCCACCAGGCGAGCGACAGCCACAGCCCCAGCATCGTCGGCAACCACAACCGCGACCACAATGCGGGGGCGTCGGCACCCACTTCGGTTGCCGCCCAGATCACCGTACACGCAAGCGTGGCCATATAAAGCGCGACGCCGCTACGGCGGCCGGCAAACACCAGCGTGGCGGCCACCACCATCGCCAGCCCGGCCAACAGGTAAAACCATGCGCCGCCGAGCACCGCCAGCCACAGGCCGCCAACGAGCAGCCACAAGCCAAGGCAGAGTATCAGCAATGCACACAGCGCCAGCGAGCGCGAGCGACGGAAAAAATTCAGGATCACGCTTGTCCTTGCCCCCTTTTTCCCTAGCCACCGCCAATGCGGCCCGAACGTCAGGCAGCATTCGATGGCGCGCGCTGTTTCGAGCCCACCAGGCAGCCGCCACCCAGCATAGCGGCTGCTGATGCAGGCGGCCAAAACAGCCCGTCACATACAAAACATGTTTACGATTGCCCGGCCCGGCGGTCATCGCCGGGCGGGCCAGGAGGGTCACAGATCGGCGAGCGGGTGGTGTGGCAGCGGGTTGGCAAAGAAACCTTCGATATACGCTCGGGGCACATCCTCGATGCTGGTATAGCGAAACGCCGGGTTGCCGTCTTTTTCGATCAGCAATGCGCGTACTCCTTCGCGAAAATCCGCGTGCATGGCGCACTGCACAGACATGCACCACTCCATGCGGAATACCTCGGCGAGCGACAGATATCTGGCGCGCTGCAACTGCTCCCAGACCAGCCAAGCGGTTTGTGCACAGCCGCGCTCAAAGGTACTGGCGGCACGCTGGAACCACTCGTCATCACCCTTCAGCGCCAGTAATGCAGCGGCCACCTCGGGTAATGTGGCGTGATCGCACGCCTGATTGATCTCGTCAAACCGCTCTCGCACCGGCGATGCCGGCGCCGGCGCCGCCGCCGCACGCAGGCAGCGGTGCACTACCGCAGCATCTTGCGTCTCGTCACCGGCAAAAGTGGCGGCGGCCAGGCTGGCCAGCACGGCATCGCGCTGATCCGATGGAATGCACACATCCGCCAGCCCCATGAACAGCGCATCTCCAGCATTCAGGTGCACCCCGGTGAGCCCGGCGAACAGCCCGGTCTTGCCCGGTGTGCGATTCAGAAACCAGCTGCCGCCTACATCCGGGTACAGGCCGATGGTGATTTCCGGCATCGCCAGGCGGGATTTCTCCGTGACCACGCGCTGGCTGGCGCCCTGCATCAGCCCCATGCCGCCACCCATGACCACACCATGGGCCCAGCAGATAAGCGGCTTTTCATACACATGCAGCAGATAATCGAGCCGGTATTCCGATGCGAAATAATCTTCGATAAACGGATTTGCCTCGCCCAGCGGTGTCATGCTGCGATACATCTCGACAATATCGCCACCGGCACAAAAGGCACGTTCGCCTTCGCCTTCCAGCCACACGCAAACAATGCCGTCATCCTGCTCCCACTCGGTCAGCTTGTCTTCCAGCAGGCTGATCATGGTGCGGCTCAACGAGTTCAGCGAACGCGGCGAGTTCAGCCGCGCAATCCCGATCCGGTGGCCGGAAGCAGTGGCCCGTTCTTCAAACAATACTGAATCAGACATGGAAAAACTCCGCGTCATTCCTGCGCGCGCAGCATCGAGAGAATGCTGGAGAAATCCAGCCGCCCGTTACCCTGCGCGCCATGAATCCCATAAAGGTTTTTCGCCAGCGCGCCCATTGGCGCACGGCCCTTGACCGCCAGCACGGTTTCCATTGCCAGCGACAGATCCTTGTTCATCAGATCCACGGCAAAACCGCCCTGATACTGATTTGCCGACGGCACATTTTCCATCGCACCCGGCCACGGATTATACACTTCCAGCGACCAGTTTCGGCCGGAGCTGGCAAGCATGATGTCCGACAGCACTTTCGGGTCCAGCCCGTTATCCGCACCCAGCTGCAACGCCTCGCAGGTGCCGATCATGTGAATGGCCAGCAGCATGTTATTGCAAATCTTCGCAATCTGGCCTGCGCCCACGGCACCGGCATGAAAGACGTTGCGGCCCATGTTCATCAGCACCGGGCGGGCACGTTCCACAGCATCGGTTTCGCCGCCACAGATAAATGTCAGCGTGCCGCCCCTGGCGCCGCCGACGCCACCGGATACCGGCGCGTCGATGACGGTCAGGCCCACGGCTGCCGCTTCGCCGGCGAGATGTTTTGCCGTGGCCGCATCAATGGTGGAGCAATCGATGATCAACGCCGAGGGCGCGATCGCTTTCAGCACGCCCTGCTCGCCCAGGTAGAGGCCGTTCACGGCGGCGGCGGAGGGCAACATGCTGATCACGATGTCAGCCCCGGCAACAGTCTCTGCCGGCGTGCCGCCCGCTTCGGCACCCTCGGCCACCACTGCCTCGACCAGAGGCTGCGCCAGATCGTAGACGCGCACCTGATGCCCGGCCCGAACCAGGTTGATCGCCATCGGGCCACCCATGTTGCCTACACCAAAAAATGCGATCTGCATGTGCTTCTCCTTTCTTTTTTATTTGGGCTGCGCGCTGCGGCAAGCTCGGCCGCTGACGCGGTCAGGGGTGTCAGGCTGTAGCGCCCGCCAGCAGGCGCCGGGCAATGATGACGCGCATGATTTCGTTGGTGCCTTCCAGAATCTGGTGCACGCGCGCGTCCCGCAAGTAACGCTCCAGCGGATATTCTCGAATGTATCCGTAGCCACCGTGCAATTGCAGCGCGTCGTTGCAAATATCGAAGCACAGATCCGTCGCCAACCGCTTGGCCATGGCGCAGTAAAGTGTGCGTTCGGCATCGCCCTGATCCAGTTTCCAGGCAGCGAGATAGACCATCTGTCGCGCCGCCACCAGCTGTGTCGCCATGTCCGCCAGACGGAATTGCACCGTCTGGAACTCCGCCAGCGCCTGGCCAAACTGCTGCCGAGTTTGCACATATTCGGTGGCCTGAGCCAGCGCTGCGCTGGCAGCGCCGAGCGAGCAGCTGGCGATATTGATGCGCCCGCCGTCCAGCCCGCGCATGGCGATCCGGAAGCCCTCACCCTCGTCGCCCAGGCGATAACGCGCCGGCACGCGTACATTTTCCAGGTTCACCTGCCGGGTCGGCTGGCTCTTCCAACCCATCTTGTCTTCATTGCGCCCGTAGCTGATACCTGCGCTGTCCGCCGGCACCAGAAAACAGGACACGCCACCGGGCCCTGCGGCCCCGGTACGCGCCATCAGCACCAACACATCCGTGCTGCCGGCGCCGGAAATAAATGCCTTGGTGCCATTGAGGATATAATCATCACCATCACGGCGCGCACTGGTTTTCAGCGACGCCGCATCGGAACCCGCGCCCGGTTCTGTCAGGCAATAAGAGGCCAGCCGTTCGCCGGTCGTCAATGCGGGGCACCATTCGGCACGCACCTCATCGCCACCAAAGGTGGCTACCATCCAGGTGGCCATGTTGTGAATGGTGATGAACGCGGTTGTCGACGTGCAACCTTGCGACAGCTCCTCGAACACCATGGCGGCGTCGAGCCTCGGCAAGCCGAGGCCGCCCGCTTCTTCCGGGGTGTAAAGCCCCATAAAGCCGAGCGCGCCGGCTTCACGCAATGTCTCCACCGGAAAATGACTCTCGGCATCCCACTCGGCCGCGAACGGCGCCAGCGCCTTGTCGCTGAACTGGCGCGCTGTATCGCGATAGGCCAGCTGTTCTTCGCTCAGTGAAAAGTCCATGGCAAGCTCCAACCTTTTGCACCCGGCGGCGCGCTGGCGCCACCGGGTGCTATTGCTGCGGTGTTATTTAAGGCTGATGGTCATGTTGGCTTCGTGCACGATGTCCGCTTCCGGCCAGCGCGAGGTGACGGTTTTGGTCTCCGTGTAGAAGCGCACGCCCTGCTTGCCATACGCATGCAGATCGCCGAAGAACGAGCCTTTCCAGCCGGTGAAGGAGAAGAACGGCAGCGGCACCGGGATCGGAATATTGATGCCCACCTGCCCGACTTCCACTTCGTGCTGATATTTGCGCGCCGCGGCGCCACTTGCAGTGAATATCGAGGTGCCGTTGCCGTACTGATTGGCATTGACCAGCGCGATTGCCTCTTCCAGCGTGTCCACCGTGACGCAGCACAGTACCGGCCCGAAAATCTCTTCCTTGTAGATGCTCATTTCGGGGGTCACGCCGGTGAACATGGTCGGGCCCACCCAGTTACCGTCGGGCAGCCCTTCCACCACGCAATCCGAGCCATCCAGCAGGCACTCGGCGCCTTCTTCCTTGCCCTTGCGAATCATGTCCAGCACACGCTGCTTCGCCTGCGGGCTGATCAGCGGGCCGTAACCGGCCTGCTCATCATTCCAGGCGCCCGGCCGCACCTTGGCCAACTCATCACGCAATTGCGGAATCAGCTTTTGCGCATCGCCCACAAATACCGCCACGGAAATTGCCATGCAGCGCTGGCCAGCCGCGCCAACGGATGCGCCCACCATCTGATTGATAACTTGCTGCGGGTTGGCATCCGGCATGATGACGGAGTGATTTTTGGCGCCAGCAAAACACTGCGCACGTTTGAGATGCTCGGTGGCGGTGCGATACACATGCTGGCCCACCGGCACCGAGCCGACGAACGACACGGCACGAACCGTCGGGTGGGTGAGCAGTGTGTCCACTTGCTCGCGGCCACCATGCACCACTTGCAACACGCCTTCCGGCGCGCCGGCTTCCATGAACAGCTCGGCCAGGCGCACGGCGGTCATCGGGTCCTGTTCGGACGGCTTGAGCACAAAGGTGTTGCCGCAGGCAATCGCCATCGGGAACATCCACAGCGGAATCATGGCCGGGAAGTTGAACGGCGTGATTCCGGTGCAAACGCCAAGCGGCTGAATCCAGGAATGGGTGTCTACACCGCGAGCAACGTTTTCCACTGTTTCGCCCATCATCAGGGCAGGAATATTGGCGGCCTGTTCGACCACCTCGATGCCGCGCCACAGATCACCTTTGGCGTCGGCAAACGTCTTGCCGGTTTCCTGAGAGATGAGCTCGCCGATTTCATCGTGATGCTCTTTCAGCAGATGCTGGTAGCGCATCATCAGGCGCGCACGCTCCGGCACCGGCACCTCGCGCCAGGTCAAAAATGCTTTGCTTGCGGCATCGATCGCTGCCTGCATTTCTGCGGGCGTCGCCAGCGGCACATTCCAGAGCACCTCCTGGGTTGCCGGGTTGGTGACCGGCAAGGTGTCCCCGCCGCCTGTAATGAATTCGCCACCGATCAGATGGGGTACGGAACGAGTCATGACGTTCTCCCTGGAAGCTGTTGTTGGTATGCCCGGCCACGCCGGTTGTCAGTGATACAGTTTTAGCACGCTGGCCGCTGGGGTAAGATGGCTTTCATTGCGCAAGATGGACTATATTGCATGGTCACACCACAGCAACCCGCTTCAGTGCAGCCGGCCCAGACCTCGGACTGGCCGCTTTCCAGGCATGGTGAACGCGCGCTGCTGCCCCAGGCGATGCTCGCTGCACTACTCGATAATCCGCTCACCAAAGCATTCCACCCACTGGCTTTCGGTTACTATCCGCAGGCTCGGGGGCACCGCATGGCGCGCCAGCAACCAACGGATAACATTGTTATTTATTGCGTCGAGGGCCGTGCGCGAGTCAGCCTGCCCGGCCATCAGGCCACGGTGCGCGCCGGTGACCTGCTGTGGCTGCCGGCGGGCGAGCCACACGACTACCAAGCCGACACCGAGGCGCCCTGGAGTATCTACTGGATGCACCTCGCCGGTGACGATGCCGCGTTACAATTGCAGCAGCTGTTTGCCGAGCACAGAGTGCTTCACCCCGGCCTGCATGAACGGCTGATAAGCGATTTCCGGGCGCTGATGGATTGCACCCGAGCCAGCCATCAGGCGCAGGCTTTTCAGCACGCTGCCAGCCTGTGCCGGGCCATTCTGAGCTACACCGCGCTGCTACTGAGCCAGCCCCGGCAACAGGGCGGCACGCTGGATATCCGGGCACTGCATTTACAGATGCAGGCGCGTATTGATGAGCGTTTGACGCTGGAAGACTTGTGCGAGCTGGCCGGGCAAGCCTCTCGCTATCAGTTTATCCGTCAGTATCGCGCCCACACGGGGCAGACGCCGATTCAGGCGTTCCTGCACATGAAAGTCGCACGCGCCTGTTATCTGCTGGAAACCACCCGGCTGTCCGTGGCGGATCTCGCCCAACAGCTGGGCATTGATGATCCTTATTACTTTTCGCGCCTGTTTCGCAAGATGACTGGCGTCAGCCCGGCACGTTACCGCAGCCACGGCATGGCGCAGACATCTAAGCACAAAGACTGAGAGAGAAAGCCGTAAACTTGTGTAAATGACTGTGCACCAAGCGACATTAACGCATGAAACCCACTTGCGATTACTGCGCCAAGCTCGCCGCGATACGCACAATCAGGCTACAGCGACCAATCGATGGGGGCTTCGCCACGAGCACGCAAGTACTCGTTGGCACGCGAAAAATGGCCACAACCGATAAATCCGCGGTGCGCAGAAAGCGGCGAGGGATGCGGTGCGGTCAGCACCAGATGCCGCTCTCGATCTATCAGGCTGCCCTTGCGTTGCGCATAGGCACCCCAAAGCAGAAACACCAGCCCGTCACGCTGCCGGTTGAGCGTGTCGATGGCGGCATCCGTGAATTGCTCCCAGCCCTTGCCCTGATGTGACGCAGCCTGACGCTGCTCCACGGTAAGCACAGCATTGAGCAACAGCACGCCCTGGGCCGCCCAGGGAATCAGACAACCGCTGGCCGGCACAGGCAGACCAAGATCGCGGTGAATTTCCTTGAAGATATTTTGCAGGCTCGGCGGCGGCGGTACACCCTCTGGCACCGAAAAGCTGAGGCCATGCGCCTGCCCCGGCCCGTGGTATGGGTCCTGGCCCAGAATCACCACTTTGACCTTATCGAACGGTGTGTTGTTGAAGGCATTGAAAATCTGCGAGCCGGGTGGATAAATCACCCGGCCCGCTTTTTTTTGCTGCAACAGGAAAGCCCGCAGCGATTGCATGTAATCGCGCTCGAATTCCGCCGCAAGCATGGCCTTCCAGCTGTCATGCAGCTGAATATCGCGATTTGTTGTCATGATCCCCGATTGATTGCCGCCAGCCTCAGGCTGGCATTGAATCACCGTCTGTCGGATGGCTGCCTGCCGCCGGGTGGCCGGTTGCGCCCTCGACGGGCTGTGCCGCCTGCATCAGCAGCCCGAGCACATGCGCCACACGCGCATGCACATCGGCTTCCGAATACCGGCCAGGCATGGCGAGCATATCCTGTTCGATACCGGAAAGCACCGAATACAGCAGCTCGGCATCCAGCGCCGGGCTGCGGCTGCCGACACGCTCGCAAGCCACGGTCAGCACATCCAGCTGCTTCTGCTTGTACACTTCGGCCAGCGAGCGCAACCGCTCGTCGAGCACCGCCTCATGCATGAACGCCTGCTCGGCGATCAGGTGATCGCGCTTGTTGCGCACCTGGTTCAGCAAATAAGCGCCGGTCATTTCTGCCAAGCCATCAAGCAATGCCTCATCGGCGCCCGCGCGCGTATCGAACTGATCCATCAGCGCAAACGCCTGATCCCGGAACGGCTCGATCACCTCTGTCATGGCCTGCTCGGCAAACAAGGTGAAGGTGTCGGCGATAAGGTCGGTGATGTCTTTGAAGTAATAAGTGGTAGCCGACAACGGCACATCAGCTTCGCGGGCTACCGCCCGGTGGCGCACGCTACGCACGCCGTCACGAATAATGATGCGCAGTGCCGCCTCAAGAATAGCGCGCCGGCGCTGTTCACTGCCGGCG
Source organism: Alcanivorax quisquiliarum (assembly GCF_023051175.1). Taxonomy (GTDB): domain Bacteria; phylum Pseudomonadota; class Gammaproteobacteria; order Pseudomonadales; family Alcanivoracaceae; genus Isoalcanivorax; species Isoalcanivorax quisquiliarum. The sequence goes on from NZ_JALKII010000004.1 coordinate 227,550, forward strand.
CGACGCGCCTTGCGACCCTGATACTGAATTACGGATGTCATCTCGATCCCTTGATGTCAGCGTTGCCCCCGGTTTATTGCACCCCCGGCTTCGCTTGAGGGCGCATGTGCGGAAAGAGAATCACATCACGGATAGATGGCGTATCGGTAAAAAGCATTACCAGCCGATCAATGCCGATACCTTCACCAGCGGTAGGCGGCATGCCGTACTCCAGTGCCGTCACATAATCTTCATCATAGAACATCGCTTCAAGATCGCCCGCATCCTTCTCGGCCACTTGCTGGCGGAAGCGCTCGGCCTGATCCTCGGCATCATTCAGCTCGGAGAATCCGTTGGCGATCTCGCGGCCACCGACAAAGAACTCGAAGCGATCGGTGACAAACGGATTGTCATCGTTGCGTCGCGCCAGCGGTGACACTTCGGTCGGATACTGGGTAATGAACGTCGGTTGCACCAAGCGATGCTCCACCGTCTTTTCAAAGATTTCGATCTGTATCTTGCCCAGTCCGTCGCTTTCTTTCAGCGCGATGCCGAGCTCCTCAGCTATGGCACGCGCTGCAGCTTCATCGGCCAGCGCCTCGGCGGTAATCTGTGGATTGAAATGCAGGATAGCGTCAAATACCGTCAACCGCGCAAACGGTTTGCCAAAATCAAATACCTCTCCCTGATACGGCACTTCAGTGGTGCCCAGCACATCCAGCGCCAACGTGCGCAGCATATCCTCGGTAAGATCCATCAGGTCATTGTAATCCGCGTAAGCCTGATAGAATTCCACCATGGTGAACTCGGGGTTGTGCCGTGCCGACAGCCCTTCGTTGCGGAAATTGCGGTTGATCTCGAACACCCGGTCAAACCCGCCCACCACCAGCCGCTTGAGATACAGCTCCGGCGCAATGCGCAGGTACATATCCATATCCAGACTATTGTGGTGGGTAATGAAGGGCCGCGCTGTCGCCCCGCCGGGGATCACTTGCAGCATCGGTGTCTCGGCTTCGTAGAAGCCGCGCTGCTCCAGATAACGGCGAATGCCGCTGATCACCTGCGCCCGAATCCGGAACGTGCGTCGCGTATCGTCGTTGGTCATCAGATCCACGTAGCGCTGGCGATAGCGCATCTCGGTATCGGTCAGGCCCTTGTGCTTTTCCGGCAACGGACGCAGTGATTTGGTGAGCAGAATGTGCTCATCCATCATCACATACAGATCACCCTTGCCAGATTTGCAGAGCTTACCGCGCACGCCCACGATGTCACCGATATCCCAGTGCCGCGTTGCCTGCTGTACATCCTTGGTGGCATATATCTGGATGCGCCCGCTCTGATCCTGCAACACCTTGAAGGATTTACGATCCAGCATCAGCCGCCCGGCTACCGCCACGACAATGCCCTGGGCTTCCAGCGCTTCCTTGTCCTGCTCACCGTAGCGAGCGATCAGGTCTGCGGCCAGGCTATCGGGGCGAAAGTGGTTCGGAAATGCCTGCCCTTCGGCACGCAACTGGCGCAGCTTGTCGCGGCGCTCGGCGATCAGGCGGTTTTCCTCATGCTGGTGCTGGTCGTCGGTCATTCAAACAATCCTTGGCCCGCCGTCTGACGTCGAACGTGCGCGGCAAAAAAAATAACAACGTCGGACGTCCGACACTTCGATTACAGGCCGGATTTCAGCGACGCCTCGATAAACTGATCGAGCCCGCCATCCAGCACAGCTTGGGTATTACGAGTTTCAACCCCGGTGCGCAAATCCTTGATGCGCGCATCATCCAGTACATAGGAGCGAATCTGGCTGCCCCAGCCGATATCGGATTTGCTGTTTTCCAGCCGTTGTTTTTCGGCGTTGCGCTTTTGCACCTCCAGCTCATACACCTTGGCTTTCAGCATTTTCCAGGCTTCGTCCTTGTTCTGGTGCTGCGAGCGTCCGCTCTGGCTGGCGGCAACAACGCTGTGCTCTTCGCCGGTATCCGGATCCTTGAAGAAATACGTCAGCCGCACCGCAGAGTCAGTCCGGTTGACGTGCTGGCCACCCGCGCCCGACGCACGGTAGGTATCCGTGCGCACCTTGCTCGGATCAATCTCAAGATTGATGTCGTCGTCCACTTCCGGCGAGACAAACACCGAGCTGAACGAGGTATGGCGGCGGCCACCGGAATCAAACGGCGACTTGCGCACCAGCCGATGTACGCCGGTTTCCGTGCGCAGCCAGCCATAGGCGTACTCGCCCTGCACATGCACCGTGGCGCTCTTGATGCCGGCCACATCGCCAGCCGAGGCTTCCACCAGTTCGGCCTTGAAGCCCTTGGCCTCGGCCCAGCGCAGATACATGCGCAACATCATTTCGGCCCAGTCCTGAGCCTCGGTGCCGCCAGACCCGGCCTGGATATCCAGATAGGCGTTACAGCCATCCATTTCACCTGCGAACATGCGGCGAAACTCAAGCGTGGCGACATCCTGCTCAAGCTTGTCGAGTTCCTCGCCAAGCTCTTCGAGCATGGATTCGTCCTGCTCTTCCAGCGCCAGCTCCAGCATGGTTTCGCTGTCTTCAAAGCCGCTCTCCAACGCATCCACGGTATTCACTACCGCAGCAAGCTGGGCGCGTTCGCGGCCCAGGGTCTGGGCACGTTCGGGAGTATTCCAGATCGCCGGATCTTCCAGCTCGCGTTCTACTTCTGTCAGGCGTTCGCGCTTGGCAGCATAGTCAAAGGTACCCCCTGAGCGCTTCGGTACGCGCTTTCAGGTCGGCCAGCTGATTGCGCAGCGGGTTGATTTCCATAGTATTCCTTCCGAATGGCGGAGCGGGCCGGGCGGCCCGCAAAGGGCGAGGATTTTAAGGAACCTCCCTGCAAGTATCCAGCGGTTCCGGGCAAAGCCCGCCACGCCGCATGCAAATTTACTCGGTCAGTTCGAAAATGTGATACGACTCGGGCCGCAACGAATCCAGCGCCGTACCCACGAATACCGCGTGATCCGGGATGCCATCACCGGTCATGAACACGCGGAAGCAACGCTCGGTCTTGCTGTTCTCGATCAGCGAGCCTGCCGGCACTTCCGCCCACAGATAAAGGTGCTGATCGTGCGGACTGTAGGCCACTTGCCGGATAACACCTTCGGGGGAAAGCTTGATCTTCTGGGGTTCGTCACCGACCTTCAACCGGTGCTTGTGTATTGTTTTCATTCAGGGGATCTCCCGCCTTTTCTACCTGAGCAAGCGCCTTGTGGGCGCCATCCGGGGGCAAATGCTACAGGCGCCGCGCGCTGGCTGCTAGCGCATCACGGTCAGCCGGCCCGTACCCGCGGGCAAGTAACGGCAGGTGCAGCCGGTTTCGCGCCGTTCTGGCCGGTCGGCCGCAGTGCACGGCGCCACCCTTCGATACCGCCTCGTTACCGCGCAGGCTGCTTTTTCACGGTGTTCAGGCGCTCTCTTGCCTGCCTGCCGCTTCGCCGGCTGCGCTCTCCAGCCGCGCCTTACCATGCGCGTTTTCAATCTGCGCCTTTCTATTCACCGCTCACATCGGCTCCAGATGCTCGAACACCAGCTGCGGGCTGCGACGACCCTGCCACACATTCACCTCCAACCGATAAACCCCCTGCACAGCACGCAGCGGCGACGGCAGCCGGGCCAGCTCGGCGTTGAAATGGATGGCATCGATAATGCCGCCAGTCTGCGGCAGCCCCAGGGTCAGCTTGAGATGCCGCTCCCCAACCACTCTATGATCCAGCACCTCGAAACAGCCATCAAAGCTCGGCGGTGCAAACCCCTGCCCCCAGGGAAAGGCGTGACAAAGCAGCTCCGCATGTACCAGATCCAGCTGGGAGGGTGACAGCTCACCGTCGGTTTCCACCACCTCCTCGAACAACCCCGGCAGCGCCATGGCAGTAACCGCATCGCTCAGCGCAGCCGCAAATCTTGGCAGATCGGCGCGCGCCAGCGTGACCCCCGCAGCCATCGCATGGCCACCGAAACGCTGCAACAGCCCCGGCTGCGCAGTGGCCACGCGCTCCAGCACATCGCGCAAGTGCAGCCCGGCAATGGAGCGCCCGGAGCCTTTCAGCACGCCCGGCTCACGCGCCGGGGCAAACGCCAGCACCGGGCGATGGGTGGCTTCGCGCACCCGCGACGCCAGAATGCCCACCACTCCCTCGTGCCAGCCGTCTTCATGCAGGCACAGCGCGGGGGGCAAGGTGGGGTGGCGCTGCCGCAGCTGCTGCACATAGCCCATGGCTGCATCCCGCATCCCCTGCTCGATGCTGCGACGCTCACGATTGATGGTATCCAGCTGCGCCGCCAACTGTTCTGCGCGTGCGGCGTCATCCGTCAGCAGGCACTCCACGCCCAGGCTCATTTCTGTCAGCCGCCCCGCCGCATTCAGCCTCGGCCCGGCAGCAAAACCCAGATCCGCCGCCACCACCCGCTCCGGCGCCCGGCCTCCGGCCCGCAGCAACGCGGTGATCCCCGGCGCACAGCGGCCACGGCGAATACGGCGCAGCCCTTGCTCCACCAGCGCCCGGTTGACGCTATCCAGCGTCACCACATCCGCCACCGTGCCCAGCGCGACCAGATCAAGCAAATCGGCCAGCGGGGCGTCGCCGGCCTGCGGATCGCCTTGCTCCCGCAAGGCCGCACGCAGCGCCAATAGCAAGTAGAACGCCACGCCGACACCGGCCAGATGCTCACCGGGGCCGCCTGGCACCAGGCGCGGATTGACGATCGCATCCGCAGCCGGCAATGCCTCGCCCGGCAGGTGATGATCGGTAATCAGCACTCGCACTCCAGCCGCACGGGCCGCCGCCACACCTTCGACCGAAGCAATGCCGTTATCCACGGTGATGAGCAGGCCTGGCGCACCCTGCGCCAGCGCCAGTTCGACGATTTCCGGCGACAGGCCATAACCGAAAACGAAACGATCCGGCACCAGAAAGCCCGGCATGGGGAAACCAAGCATGACGAGGCCGCGCAACATGACAGCCGTAGCGGTAGCGCCATCGGCATCATAATCACCCACCACCAGAATGCGATGGCCCGCCTCCCTGGCCTGGCACAGCAGCGAAACAGCTTCCTGAATGCCCGGCAGGCTGGCCGGCGGCGGCAAATTGCGCAACGAGAGATCAAGTTGCTCCACGTGCGCTACTCCGCGAGCGGCCAGAATACGCGCAAGCAACGGCGGGATACCCGGCCAGCTGGGCACCTGGGCCACGGCACGGCGTCGGATTTCGGGGAGGCTCATCAAGTGTCCTGACTTCAGCGTATTGAAGCGAAACTGCGGCGCAGTATAACAGCCGTATTTTTTGCCGCATCGGTCACGAAAACCTTGTGGTCACAAATGCCCGCGCCAAGAACGGGCAAACCACCCTCGCCTTGCCCTATACTTGGCGGCCCGGACGGTAGCGGCTGGACATTCCGCGTCCGGAGGTGTGCAAATGTTCACACAAAAAAGAGTCCCCGGCAGGCCGCTACGCGCTATGCCGGCAACGCTTTCGATTCAACGGGGGCGCCGCCGCTCAGGCTCTCGGCCGGGCTGCGCGCACTCGCTACCACGTGGAGAGCATCAACATGATCTACTCAGGCAAGGCCGTCACGGCAACGCTGCTGGACGACGGTATCGCCGAACTGAAGTTCGATCTTCAGGGCGAATCCGTCAACAAGTTCAACCGCGAAACCATTGAAGAACTCGCACAGGCAGCAGCCGCTTTGAAGGCGGATGGCAACGTCAAAGGTCTGATCGTGACCTCGGGCAAGGGCGTGTTCATCGTCGGTGCCGACATCACCGAGTTCACCGACATGTTCAAGCTGCCGGAAGACGAAATTGCCGGCTGGTGCCTGAGCGCCAACCAGGCTTTCAATGCAGTGGAAGACCTGCCGTTCCCCACCGTTTGTGCCATCAACGGCATTGCGCTGGGTGGCGGCCTTGAGATGGCGCTGTCGTGCGATTTCCGCGTCGCCGCCACAACCGCCCAGGTGGGCCTGCCGGAAGTGAAGCTGGGCCTGTTCCCCGGCTTCGGCGGCACCGTGCGCATGCCGCGCCTGATCGGCGTGGATAACGCCGTGGAATGGATCGCCGCCGGCGGCCAGCATAAAACCGACAAAGCACTGAAAGACGGTGTGCTGGATGCGGTGGTCGAGCCGGAAAAACTGAAAGATGCCGCCATTGCGCTGGTAAAACAGTGTCTGGAAGGCAAGATCGATTATCAGGCCAAGCGTGCAGAAAAGCAGCAGCCGCTGAAACTGCCGCCGATGGAAAACATGATGGCGTTCCAGACCTCCGGCGCCTTCGTCGCGCAACAGGCGGGTCGCAACTACCCGGCGCCGGTCGCCGCTGTGAACGTGATGCAACAGCACGGCGGCATGACCCGTGATCAGGCTTTGGAAGTGGAAGCCAAGAACTTTGCGAAGATCGCCAAGACGCCGCAAGCGACTTCGCTGGTTGGCCTGTTCCTGGCCGATCAGGCAGTCAAGAAAGCCAACGGCGCACACGTGAAGAAAGGTGCATTGGAGATCAATCAGGCAGCCGTGCTTGGCGCCGGCATCATGGGCGGCGGCATCGCCTTCCAGAGCGCTCTCAAGGGCACCCCGATCATCATGAAAGACATCGCCGACAAGGCGCTGGATCTGGGCATGAACGAAGCCTCCAAACTGCTGGCCCGGCGCGTCGAGCGCAAGCGCCTGGATGCCGCCGGCATGGGCAAGGTGCTGTCGCAAATCCGCCCCACCCTCAACTACGGCGATTTTGCTGACGTGGACGTGGTGGTCGAAGCCGTCGTCGAAAACGAGAAGATCAAGCAATCAGTGCTTGCCGAGGTGGAAGAGAAACTCAAGGGCGATGCCGTGCTGGCATCGAACACCTCGACAATCTCCATTACCCGCCTGGCCAGCGCACTGAAGAAGCCGGAAAACTTTGCCGGCATGCACTTTTTCAACCCGGTGCACATGATGCCGCTGGTGGAAATCATTCGCGGGGAAAAAACCTCCGATACCACCGTCGCCACGCTGGTGAAATACGCCCAGAAGATGGGCAAGAACCCGGTTGTCGTCAACGACTGCCCCGGCTTTCTCGTCAACCGTGTGCTGTTCCCCTACTTCGGCGGCTTCGGCCTGCTGCTGCGTGATGGCGCCGATTTCCAGGCGGTGGACAAGGCCATGGAAAAATTCGGCTGGCCGATGGGCCCGGCCTATCTGCTGGACGTGGTCGGTATCGATACCGGCGTACACGCCGCAGCGGTCATGGCGGAAGGCTTCCCGGAGCGCATGAACTACGGCTTCAAGGACGCCACCACGGTGATGTTCGAGAACAAGCGCTACGGCCAGAAAACCAATGTCGGCTTCTATCGTTATGAAGAAGACAAGAAGGGCAAGCCGAAGAAAGTGGTGGACGACGAAACCTACACGCTGCTTGCACCGCATGTAGGCGAGCGCCAGGAAATCAGCGAAGAAGAGATCGTCGCACGGATGATGATTCCGATGTGTACCGAAACAGTACGCTGCCTGGAAGACAACATCGTCGGCTCCGCCGCTGAAGCCGACATGGCAATGATTTACGGCATCGGCTTCCCCCCGTTCCGTGGCGGCCCGCTACGTTACATTGATTCCATCGGCACCCGAGAGTTCGTGGCCCTGTGCGACAAATACGCACACCTGGGCGGTATCTACGAAGCGCCGCAACTGCTGAAAGACAAAGCCGCCAAAGGCGAGAGCTTCTTCGGCTGATCACGGACACAGGAGATAGAGTAATGAGTCTGAACCCGAGAGACGTTGTTATTGTAGATGCGGTCCGTACGCCGATGGGCAAGTCCCGCAACGGCCAGTACCGCCATGTGCGAGCAGAAAAACTGTCTGCACTGCTGATCGAGGCGCTGCGCACCCGTAATCCGAAGTGGGATGTCACCGAGACGGAAGATGTGATCTGGGGCTGCGTCAACCAGACCAAGGAACAGGGCATGAACATCGCCCGCAATATCGCCATCCTGGCCGACCTGCCCCGCACCACTGCTGCCCAGACCATCAACCGGCTGTGCGGCTCATCCATGCAGGCACTGCATATTGCCGCCCAGAACATCATGACCGGCAACGGTGATGTGTTTGTCGTCGGTGGCGTGGAGCACATGGGCCACGTGGCCATGGATCACGGCGTCGATCTGAACCCGGAGATTTCCAAGTACGTCGCCAAAGCCTCCTTCATGATGGGCCTGACCGCCGAAATGCTCGGCCGCATGCACGGCATCAACCGCCAGCAGCAGGACGAGTTCGCCGTGCGTTCGCACCTCAAGGCGTGGGAAGCCACCGTCGAAGGGCGTTGGAAGAACGAAATCGTGCCGATTGAAGGCCACGATGCCAACGGCTTCAAAGTGCTGTGTGAAATCGACGAAGTGATCCGCAAGGATTCCTCGCTGGAAACCATGCAGGGGCTGAAGCCGGTATTTGATCCGCGCAACGGCACCGTGACAGCGGGCACCTCCTCGGCACTGTCCGACGGCGCATCAGCGCTGCTGGTCATGAGCGCCGAACGTGCCCAGGCACTGGGGCTGGCCCCGCGAGCAAAAATCCGCAGCATGGCCGTGGCCGGCTGCGATGCCGCCATCATGGGTTACGGCCCGGTGCCGGCCACGCAGAAAGCGCTCAAGCGCGCTGGCCTCACCATCGACGATATCGATTATGTCGAGCTGAACGAAGCCTTCGCCGCGCAATCCCTGCCGGTGCTTAAGGATCTCAACCTGCTGGACAAAGTCGAGGACAAGGTGAACCTCAACGGCGGCGCCATCGCCCTTGGCCACCCGCTGGGCTGCTCCGGCGCGCGCATCACCGGCACCCTGCTGAACGTCATGGAATGGAAAGGCGGCACCCTCGGCCTGGCCACCATGTGTATCGGCCTGGGTCAGGGGATTGCGACAGTGATCGAGCGCGTCTGACGCCTCGCTTGCTCGCAGCATAAAAAGAGCCCGGCGTATGCCGGGCTCTTTTTTTTGCCCCTCTCCCCTGGTGGGAGAGGGGAGCAAAAAGCTGGTTCGCTCGCTTTCGGGCCAGCCTGCGGCTGTTCTGCGCTTCGCTTGTCCCACGAGGGAGAGGGGCTAAAGAGATCGGTATTTTTGACAACCCCGTAGGGGCTTTCGCGGATAGCGGAAATGCTTCCACGGAAATCGACGCTGAACTTTTTTTGCAACTTTCCAGGCAGCGGTTATCTCGTAGGAATCGAACGCAGCAATCCAGCGCGCCCGCAGTTCGCCTAACGCAGCCCGGCCACAAGCCTTTCCAGCACGCGGTAACGCGCCCGGCTCTGCTCAACCAGTGCACCTGACATACGCGCTGCATCGCCGTCGCACCAGGCCTGAACATCGGCAGCAGCAAGCTCGACAGCCTCCAGCGCCTGTTTCAGAAACCGTGCCAACACCACGCGCATCCGTGCTGGCGCTGTCCCCGTCTGCTCTCCGAACGCCTCGAAACTCTCACCATCAAGCTCGTCGAAACAACGCGCCCCTCCCAGCGACATGGCGAAATCCCGGCTCAGATCAGGATACAGGCTGGTGGACACCAGATCATAAGCCGGCGACAACACCGGTTTCGTGCCACGGTAGAGCAACGAGAAATTTTTCCCATGCGCATCTTCGTTGCCAATCAGAATATTGAATAGCATCCGCTTCAACAGCTCCACAATATCCTGAGCAGGCGTTGCCGAGTACCGACGGATTGTCTCGAAGAGATCCGCTGCGCTCGGCCCACCATCCTGTTCATACTTGCGCGAGGAGACAATACTCATCGCCTGACAGATATCTTCCTGATGGACACGAATCACATCGCCCGCCTCCCGCCGCAACCGATCATAGCGTGTGATCTGCAAGCACACCTCGCGCCTGCCCGCCATTGTCAGATACGGCCGAAGGCTAACGTCGGCCACCACAAGCCCAGCTCTCCGAGCAGCATGCATACAAAGATATTCATTCTGCGGAAGCGCATTAAAGCGCTCAGACGGCGGTTTGAGCAGATGCGTCGAGGGCATCGAAACAGGCAGCATCAGCGCATCACCCGTCACGGCCACGGGCAACTTCTGCTGTGCGCCTGCGAGGCTGAGGCGAGGCCCGCCTGCACGAGCTGCAAGAAAAGGATGCCGTGCGGATTCGTCCAACAGCTGCCCGAGACGCTGTTCATCCAGAGGCTCGGCTTGCGTCAGCTTTGTATTCGCCGACAGCTCTTCATCAACATTCAGCGAAACCGCGCCAGCCACGTCGCCACCCAGCCGTGCCAACAAGCCGGGAATATTCTGCACATCCGTTGCCAGATCCTCGGCAATCTGGTGGCGCAAGATGCCTTCGGGCAACAGATTTTCAAACCATGGAAAGGCAATGCGATCAGGATAGTGCTGCGCGCGTATCGGCATTGATACCGACAACCTGTGCTGCGACGTGGCAACGTAATCGGGCAAATAACAAAAACTGAAACGGTGGTGCTCATCAATGACCAGCTCACCACACGGCGTGCCACCCAACATCACCCTGAGTTTCATTGCTCTCTCCCCTCAACCACTTCCGCAGCCAACAGAGAGACTTCAATCCCCAGCGAAGCCAGCACGCGCAGCGTCAGCCCCAGCTCGACAGTCGCCTTGCCGCGTTCCAGATCGTGCACAAATCGCGTGCTCACATCTGCTGCCGCCGCCAGCGCCTGTTGGGTCAGGTGCTGATTTTTGCGCGCCTGCCGCACGATATTGCCGATATCTTTGCTTTGCACACCCGCTCCTGTCTGCGCGATCACGCATATTCCGAGTTAGCTTACTGCAAACCATTGAAATATGCACGATCACGCATAAGCAGGGACTGAAAGCGAAAGCTGCAACATAATATGCGCGGACGCGCATAGCCTGCACACTCTTTGATCAAACGCTAAAGCCCAAACGGACGGGGCGACCGTATCCCCAGCGCTCCCTGTTCACTGACAAACGCCACATCTTTCATTCACCCACCGCGCCAGCCTGCGGCCGCTCTTCACTTGGCTTGCACGAAATAAGCGATGTGGTGCTGCTTCCGTGAAAAGATATGCCACATTCATAACAGCCGCACTCGCAACGCTCGGCCCTTGATCTTCCCTGCGTTCAGCCGCTGCAAGGCAACATCCGCCAGCTCACGCTCCACTGCCACAAATGCCTGGAAATCGGTGATGCTGATCTTGCCGACCTTGTCACCGGGCAAGCCAGCCTCACCGGTCAGGGCGCCGAGCACATCGCCAGGCCGGAGTTTGTCCTTGCGGCCGGCGGCGATGCAAAGCGTCGCCATCGGCGGTAACAGTTGCCCGCCTGGCCGTGGCTTGAGGCTGCTGACCGGGTGCCAGTTCAGCGGGTTGCCCTGCACCGCCTCGATGGCGTGGGCGCGGCGTATTTCCGCCGGTGCCACCAGGCTGACGGCCATGCCTTTTTCACCTGCACGGCCGGTGCGGCCGATACGATGCACATGCGTCTCCACATCGCGGGCCAGCTCGACGTTGATCACCAGATCCAGCGCATCAATATCCAGCCCCCGTGCCGCGACATCCGTCGCCACCAGCACCGTCAGGCTGCGGTTGGCAAAACGGATCAGCACTTCATCCCGCTCCCGCTGCTCCATGTCGCCATGCAATGCCAGCGCCGCGATGCCTCGTGCGCGCAACGTCGCTGTCACTTCCTGACACTGCTGGCGCGTGAAGCAGAATGCCAGGCAGGAGGCGGGGCGAATACTGGCCAGCACTTGCGCAACCATGTCGGCGCGCTGGCCCGGGGCCACTTCGAAGAAGCGCTGCTCGATGCGTGGCTGACTTTGCTGGCTGTCAATGCGCACTTGCTGTGGATCACGCATGAAGCCCGCGCTGATTTTTCGAATGCCTTCCGGGTAGGTGGCGGAAAACAGTAGCGTCTGGCGTCGCGCGGGGGTCACTTCGATGATGCCGATGATGCTGTCGTAGAAACCCATGTCGAGCATACGATCCGCTTCATCCAGCACCAGTGTGTTCACGCCATCAAGCACCAGAGAGCCGCGGCTCAGATGCTTCTGAACACGCCCCGGCGTGCCGACAATCACCTGCGCGCCGTGTTCCAGCGAAGCGGCCTGCGGGCCCATGGGCACACCGCCGCATAGCGTGAGCACCTTGATGTTGTCTTCGCCTCGCGCCAGCCGGCGTATCTCGCCGGCGACCTGATCGGCCAGCTCACGGGTCGGGCACAGCACCAGTGCCTGGCAGCCGTAATAGCGCAGATTCAGGCCGTGCAACAAGCCGATACCGAACGCCGCTGTTTTGCCGCTGCCGGTGCTGGCCTGGGCAATCAGATCGGCGCCGCGCAAGATCACCGGCAAGCTTTGCGCCTGCACCGGCGTCATGGCGTGATAGCCCAACGTCGCCAGATTAGCGAGCATCGGCCGGGAAAGTGGTAGCGTGGAAAAGGCGGTATCAGTCACTGCGCCGGCCTTGAATCGGAAAGAGGAGCGGCAGTGTAACAGGCCAGGTGCTGCCCCGCTTTGCTATTGACGCTCTGCTCCGGGCTCCTCTGCATTGTGGCACCGTCGCCCACATGCCCAGGCTTCGAGATGTGTGCCTTGCCGCGTCTCGGCCCCGGTCAGAACGGCATCACCAGGCTGTGCCTCGTTTTACCTGCACAGGATTTGCGGTAGGGTTCCAGAAGCTGGCCGGCCACCCTCGGTGCCCCAACCCTGAAAACCGCTCTGGAGCGCATCATGACTCAAACCTGGTTTCCTGATACTCAAAAATGGCCGGTCGATCACCCCGACCGCTTGCAGCTTTACACCATGGCCACACCCAACGGCCAGAAGGTGTCGATTGCGCTGGAAGAAACCGGGCTGCCGTATGAGTGGCATCTGGTGAACATTCGTGACGGCGACCAGCATCATCCGGATTACCTGAAGCTCAGCCCGAACGGCAAGATTCCCACCATCATTGATCCCGATGGCCCCGATGGCAGCCCGCTGATCATGATGGAATCCGGCGCAATCCTGCTTTATCTCGCCGACAAGAGCGGCATGTTGATCCCTGCCGATGAACGAGGGCGCCGGCAAGTGCACCAATGGCTGTTTTTCCAGATGGCTCACATCGGCCCGATGTTTGGCCAGTTCGGCCATTTCTTCAAATTTGCCGCCGATCAGACGTCGGACGATTACGGCGTGACCCGTTACACCAACGAAGCAAAACGCTTGCTCGGTGTGCTTGATCATCGCCTTGCTGAATCCGAATGGCTGGCCGGGCCGGCCTACAGCATTGCCGATATTGCCACCGGCCCCTGGGTGAACGGGCTGGGCTTTTATGGCGGCCTTGACGTGCTGGAGTTTGATCAGTACCGCCATGTGAAACGTTGGCAGGAGGCCTTCAACGCACGGCCTGCCGTTCAGCGCGGCCGGGTTATCGGGCAGGTAACCTGATGTATCGGCCAGGCAGCATCTCGTGCGTGGCCGAATGACAGGCCGGAGCAAGCCGGTCGCCCAGCCTCGCCTTCGTCAAAACAGGCGAGGCCACGAGCGGCCATGTATAGCCACGAAACGAGCATGGCGGTAGCAAAGCCGGAACAAGGCCGGAACAAGAATCACGGCCGAGCGCGAAAGATATCACCCTTGACGTGCACCGGCTCATTGCCCAATTGCTGCAACAGCTCCCGCGCATCATCGCTATCCGGCACCAGCCGGCCCTGGGAGACATGTGCGAGATCTTTACCGATCAGCCATTTCAACGTATCCCAGCTGCCATCGCTGCGCCGGCCCGCGACGCGCTGGATGCCGCCGGGCTCGCCCACATCCTGGGTACGAAACAGCTCGAACTCATATTTGTTGCGGATTTCCACGTGGAAGTAATCACCCTTGCCGGTGCGGCCGGGCTTGACTCGCCGGCGGCCCTCGGGCTGGGCGCGGGCGCGATCTTCCGGCGACATGTTCTGCCACACTTCACGCGCCTTGCGGATATTGCGACGAGCTGCCTCGATCTGCTTCTGCGATGCCATGGGCCACCTCCTGCATTGCCGTAGCGGCACATTGAACGGCCTATTACGCTACGCGGGCAGGGCTCCCTCGGCAGGCACCATCCGTGGTTTTAGCATCCTTTTACGATTTCGGTTATCCCGGCAGCGGCACAATCAATACATCGCTATCACTGTGCGTGAGCACTTGAAGTGTCACGCTGCCCACAAACCATTTCTCCACCGGGTTGCCGCTTTGGCGGCCCAGCACCAGCAGGTCCGCACCGCTCTCCTCCGCCTGGCTGAGAATGCCCCGCGTGGGAAAATCCTTGCGCAATGTGAGCGTGACGCGGCCCGGCTCAAGGCCCGCCGAAGCCACCAGCTCTTCCAAGCCCTTGCGCCCCGTCTCCTCCTGCTCACGGGCATGGGCTTCCAGCAGATCCTTGGCGCCCACCGCGAAGCTGCCGTAAGGCAGCGCCAGCGGCGCCCAGGTATGCAAGACTTCTATCTCGGCATCCGGCGCAACCGTCAGCGCCAGCTCAAGCGCCGGCCGCGATGCCGCCGACAAATCCACCGGTACCAGCACTTTGCGATAAGGGCCATCCACTGCGCCGCGCACCGCCAGCACCGGGCCGGTGCTGCGCCGCACGATACCGCTAGCGGTCGAGCCCAACATCCGATCCCGCCATGCGTGCTCGCCCTGGCCGCCCACTACCACCAAGGTGCCCGAATTGGCGCCGTCCAGCAGTGTGGTGCCAACCTTGCTGCCCTCGCGCACCTCTCCCTGCAGTCGCACGCCCACTGAGTCATCGACCGCCGCTACGGCACTCGCCATCGCCTGCTCGATGGCGGCGCCATGCTGTTCATCCAGCAGCGATTGCACCGCCAGCACCCGCGGCCGCTCCGGGACATGGATCAGTGTGGCAGGGGCATTCAGTGCTTGTGCCAACCGTGCGCCACGCAGTGCCGCACGCTCCGCATGAGGGGAAAAGTCTGTGGCAATACGTATGTCGGTAACGGCGGTCATGGTCAGCTCCCGGTAGTCAATGGCGGGGCTCAAGCAGCCCCGGTTGTTCGATTCTAGAGAATAGCCTGCACCGCCCGTTGACGTACATCAATCCTGCCAGCCGGCGACGTCAATCGGCGGGTGAGTCGGCGGGCGGAGGCACCGGGCCAGCTGCGGGCGTGGCGCGCAGAAAACGCGCCACAAGCATGGCCGTGGCCAACGCGATCACCGCCCCGATGGCTGCGTTGACGTGCAGTGCCGCACTGAACGCGTCTCTGGCCGCCGCAAGCACGCCGGGGCCGGCACCGCCGAGCCCTTCCACAACCGCCAGCGCGCCACCGAGCGTATCGGTGGCGGCATAGGCATCGGGCGCAGTGAGGCCCGCCGGCAACTGCGCTGTCATGCGGCTGCGATAGACCGCTGCCCCGACGCTGCCGATCACGGCAATGCCCAGTGCCATGCCCAGTTCGATGGCCGTTTCCGAAGTGGCCGAGGCGGCTCCGGATTTTTCTGGCGGCGCGGCACTGACCACCAAGTCTGTGCCCAGCGCCATCATCGGCATCACGCCAATGCCCAGCACGACGGTGCCCGCCACCAGCATCGCCACAGCCGTATCACCGGCCACTTGAGTCAGCACGAGAAAGCCGGCAGCCGCCACCAGCAAGCCGCCGGCTATCAATCGCACCCGCGACACATGCCGGGCAAGTAGCGGCAGCAACAACGAGGCCACCACTTGCACCAGCATGGAGGGCAGCATGACCACACCGGCCCGCAATGGCGACAGCCCGGCGACACCTTGCAGGTATTGGAAAATCATCAGCCATGCGCCGGACATCGCCAGAATCGTGAGCATCATGGCCGCCACCGAGGTACTGAAAGCACGGTCACGAAACAGATCCATATCGAACATCGGCTCGGCCAAGCGCAGCTGCCGGCGTACAAATACGGCGCCCAGCAGCAGTGCAACGGCCAGCGCCAGTACTGGCAGCCATCCGGCCCCGTTACGCGCCACGTCCTTGAGACCGTAGACCGCCGCCAGCACCATCGTCACCGACAACAAGGCACTGACAACATCCAGCGCACCGGCCTGCTCATCACGCGATTCCGGCAGCAACAGCGGCCCGGCGATCAACAGCACCAGCATCACCGGCACGCCCAGCAAGAACGCCGATCCCCACCAGAAAAACTCCAACATCAAGCCGCCCACCAACGGGCCAATGGCGCTGCCGATCATGAACCCGGTCATCCAGATGGTGATGGCCACGGTGCGCTGTTGCGCCACCGGGAACATCTGCCGCAATAGCGAGAGTGTGGAAGGCATCAAGGTGGCGCCGGCGATCCCCAGCAATGCACGCGTGACAATCAGCATCTCGGCACTGGTGGAAAACGCCGCCAGCGCCGAAGCGATGCCAAAGGCCAGCGCGCCCGCCAATAACAGCCGGCGCCGGCCGATGCGATCGCCCAAGGTACCCATGGTGACGAGAAAGCCTGCGATCATGAAACCGTAGATATCCAGAATCCACAGCAACTGGGCGCTGGTCGGCTTGAGATCAGCGCTCAGATGCGGCGCTGCCAGATGCAGCACCGTCATGTCCACCGCCAGCAGTATGGTCGGCAGCATCAGCACAGCCAGCCCACACCACTCGCGGCGCGTGGCATAACCGGGCATTTCAGATGTGGTCTTTGGCATATCCAATTCCAGGGCAAGTGGCAAAGCCAGGCAGCTTGAACGGACTCTGGAAGGGAGTGATGAACGACAAGCCAGTGCGGCTCGCTGCCAGCCTGGCGCGCCGCAGGAATCTACCACTTTAGTGAATCGGCGACTATCAGCGGACGCGGTATTAACCAAATAAAATGGAAAAATATATTGAACACAGCCGATGCGGAAGTTTGGTTCATCGTCAACTTCCGGGGAGCCTTTATCGGTGGATTCGTACTCTTGAACCCAGATTTCATGGGTTTTGGAGCGAGCCATGCTGGACAGGAAGGCGATAGAGACGCTGGCCGGCTATCGGGTTGCCGACCTCCGTTAAACAGCAGCATCGTCGAGGGCATCAATAACACCATCAAGGTGATAAAACGCCGGGCCTACGGCACTCAGGATAACGACTATTTCTTCCTCAACGCCAAAGCCGCTTTTCCCAGCAATCCGCGATGAACCTTTTTTAGCCCCTCTCCCCTGGTGGGAGAGGGGTTGGGGAGAGGGGGAGATTATGGCAGAAAAATATACTTAGCACTTGATCCAGAACGAAACTGGCTAACACTCGAGATTTTTTGGCTTTGGAATTTTTATAGAAATTTCAACTGAAGATAAGTGAAAGTAATGCAACATGTAGCTGGCATCGTGCCATCTGCATGTCCGGCAGCCCCCTCTCCCCCAACCCCTCTCCCACAAGGGTAGAGGGGAGCAAAAAGCCGATTCGCTCACTCTCCGGGCCAGCCTGCGGCCATTCTACGCTGCGCTTTCCCCACAAGGGATAAGGTAGCAAAAATATCGGATTTTTGGAAAACCTATTGATACTTTCGCAGATATCGGAATTAGCTCCATGGAAATCTATAATGAAACCTTTTTTAGCCCCTCTTCGCTTTTTCCACAAAGGGAAAGGTAGCAAGAAAAGCTTGGTGTTTTGAACAACCCATTGGTGCTTTCGCTGGTATCGAAAACGGCTCCACGGAAATTGACGACAAACCTTTTTTAGTCCCTCTCCCCTTGTGGGAGAGGGGTTGGGGAGAGGGGGGGGGAGATTATGGCAGGAAAATATGCTTGGCGCTTGATCCAGAACGAAACTGGCTAACACTCGAGACTTTTTGGCTTTGGAATTTTTATAGAAATTTCAACTGAAGACAAGTGAAAGTAATGCAACATGTAGCTGGCATCGTGCCATCTGAATGTCCGGCAGCCCCCTCTCCCCCAACCCCTCTCCCACAAGGGGAGAGGGGAGCAAAAAGCCGATTTCGCTCACTCTCCGGGCCAGCCTGCGGCTGCTCAAAGCTTTGCTTGTCTCAAAAAAGATAGGGGAGCAAAAAAGATCTGTATTTTAGACAACCCATTGGTGCTTTCGCAGATATCGGAAATGCCATCACGGAAATCGGTGATGAACCAAATTTCAGCACCGACGTGCCGGAACAGGCGGCGCTGATCGCGCACGCCTGGGCGCTTCGCCTGGCTGGATTTCCTCCACATTTTCCGCAAAACGCAGAGCGCTTGGCTCTTGGCACTTGGCACTTGGCACTTGGCACTTCGGCGACAAATCAGCCGGGCAGCAGTGAACGCAACCGTGCAGTGAGTTGCCGCATACGATCACCAAAGCGCGCTCCCAGCAACAACATGCAGGGCGTCAGCAGCAGTGTCAGCCCCGATGCAAACGCGAGGCCGCCCGCAATAGCGCTGGACATCTGTGTCCACCATTGCGTAGAAGGCGCACCAATACCCAACCCCGGATCAAGCAAGCTCACATTCACACCAAGCACCATCGGCATCAGCCCCAGCACGGTGGTGCCCGCCGTGAGCAACACCGGCCGCAGCCTCAGGCAACCTGCTTCCAGCGCCGCTTCAGCGGGATTGCTCCCCGCCTCCCTGAGCTCGTTATAGGTATCGATCAGAATAATATTGTTGTTGATCACAATCCCGGCCAGCGCGATCACCCCCATCCCCACCATCACGATACCGAACGGCTGTTGTGTCAGCAGCAAGCCGATCAAAATCCCTGCGGTGGAAAATACGATTGCACTGAGCACCAGTAATGTCTGATAAAGGCTGTTGAACTGCGTGACCAGAATCATCGCCATGAGGAAGATTGCCACTACAAAAGCAACTGCCAGAAACTGCCCTGTTTCCTCCTGATCAGCCTGCTCACCAGCAAAGTTGAGCATCACGCCTTCGGGCAATTCGCTCAATGCCGGCGCCAGTGCGCGCAGGCGTTCATCCAGCCGGTTGCCGGCAGCGATATCGGCCTGCAAGGTGATCGCCCGCCGCCCGTCCACGCGGTGCAACACGCCCACCTTCGGCGCCGGCTCACGCGTGACAAACTGCGACAGCGGCACCTGGCCACGTTCGGTATTGAGTGTCAGCCGCTCCAGCTGATCCAGACTGCGCCAGCTATGCGGCAGGCGCACGCGGATATCCACTTCGTCGAGCGCATCCACCGGCCGGTAAGTGGCCAGCATCAGCCCGGTGGTGATCATCTGCACGGCGCTGCCGATGCTGGTCACATCCGCACCAAAACGAGCCGCCGCCTCACGGTCCACGTGCAAGCGCCACTCCACGCCCGGCAGGCTGCGGTTATCCTCGATGCCGACAAAACCGCCGAGACGCTCCATTTCTTCGCGCAAGAGAGTGACAGCGCGATCCGCCAGATCAGGATCGCGGGCGCTGATCTCCACCTGGAACGGCTTGCCGGAAGTGGGGCCCATTTCCTGCTCCTGAAACTCCAGCACCAGCCCTGGCAAATCGGATGTTCGTTCGCGCATCTCTGCCAGGATTTGCCGTGCCGGCCGGCGCTGGTGCCAGTCGATCAATTGAAATTGCAGCACACCGATAACATCCGGCCCGAGTTGCCCGGTGGGCATCACCATGGAGCGCGCATACAGCGCCTTTACCTCGCTCAATCCTTGCAGGCGATCTTCCACGCGCCGCACCATGGCATCTTTTTCCTCGACGGAATAATCGCCTCTGGCTCGCACCAGCAATTGCGCGGTGTCCGGCTCCACATCGGGGAAAAACTCCACGCCGTGATTCAGTTTTGCGTAAGCAAGATAAACCAGCACAACGAGCCCTAGCGATACCACCAACGTCCAGCCTGGCATCACCAGCAGCCGCCCCAGGGCACGGCGATACGAACGCCCGAGCGCCGTCGCCCGCGGTGGCGTATGACTGGGCCGGCTGGGACGTCCGCTGAAGTGTTTGCCCAGTACAGGCAGAAACACCAGCGCCATTGCCAACGATGCCAGCAGGCACAAAATCACCGTGGCCGGTAAATATTTCATGAATTCGCCAACGACACCGGGCCAGAACAGCAGCGGCACAAACACAACCACCGTCGTCATCAGTGCCGATAGAACCGGCCAGGCCATACGCGCCGCCGCCTCCGCCCAGGCATCGTGGCGGCTTTGGCCTTCCGCAAGATGCCGATCGGCCAGCTCGCCCACCACAATGGCACCGTCCACGAGCAGCCCTGCCACCAGAATCAGGGAGAACAGCACCACAATATTGAGCGTGAAACCCAACGCCCAGATCATCAGAATGCCGGCCAGAAAAGCGCCCGGAATCGTCAGGCCGATCATCATTGCCACACGCAAGCCCATGGCGCCGACAATCACGATCATGACCAACACCACCGCAGTGATGACGTTGTTGAGCAGCTCGGAAAGCAGATCATCCACCTGCTCAGATTGATCCATGATCAGATCAATTTCCAGCCCATCGGGCAGTAATGGCGCCGCCTGCTCCAGCAAATATTTGACGCCATCGATAGTGTTGATGATGTTGGCGCCGGCACGCTTGGACACTTCCAGCACCACCGCCGGCCGGCCATTGATACGGGCAAAGCCTTGCGGGTCTTTGAAAGTGCGACGAATACTGGCCACATCCGCAAAGGTGACAACGCTATCGCCATCCACCTTTACCGGGATCGACAAAACATCTTCCAATGTCTCGATCACTCCCGGCACTTTCAAAGCCATGCGCCCGGCGCCGGTATCCAGACTGCCCGCCGCCACCAGCCGGTTGTTGCGCGATATCAGTGAAAACAGCGTATCGAAATTCAGCCCGTAACTTTCCAGCACCAGCGGGTCGACTACGATCTCCAGCAAGTCTTCACGCTCGCCGCCGATCAGCACTTCCAATACATCCGGAATGCCTTCGATGGCCTCGCGCAGCTCCCGCGCCGTTATCAGCAACTCGGCCTCGGAAAGCTGCCCGGAAAGCCCGATCGACAGCACCGGAAAGCGCGACACGTTAACCTCTGTCACGCGAGGTTCATCAGCCTCTTCGGGAATATCCGCACGGGCAATATCCACCCGCTCACGCACATCAGCCAGCGCGCGCCGGGGATCGAAGCCGGCATCGAACTCAAGGATGATCGAGGCATGGCCTTCGCCAGCCATGGAGGTCATTTTCTTGATGCCCTGGATCGCCCGCAGCTCTTGCTCCATCGGCCGCACCAGCAGCCGCTCGCCATCCTCCGGGCTCACCCCTTCCAGTGTCATCGACACGTAGATCATCGGGATCGTGACATCCGGGTTGGCTTCCTTGGGAATCGCATTGAACGCCGCGATCCCCGCCAGAAACAGAAACACCAGCAGCAACAGAACGGTGCGCGAGCGATCCAGCGCCGCAAAAATGAGCGCACGCACTATTCGGCAGCCGTTGTGTGCGTGACGGCCACGGCATCCACCTCGTCGCCGGGCTCCACAAACCCGCCGCCGAGCGTGATCAGGCGCAACGATGGCGGCAAGCCCGCCACCCACACTTCTGCTGTGCTGGCGCTCAACAAGCGCACGGCGCCAAACTGCACCCGGTTTTGCTCATCCAGATATTTCACGCCCATGCGGCCCTGCTCATCCAGCACCAGCAGCGCGGGAGAAAAACGGTGCGCAAGTTGCTCCGGCAGCTGGATCGCCAAGGTGGCGCTGGCTCCGGCGATACGCAGGCGCTGAGGATTATCCACCGTTACTTCCACGCGATAACTGCGCGTTGTTTCGCTGGCGCGGCTGGCGACAAAATTCACTTCGCCCTCCAGCAGCCTGCCATCCAGCAATGTCACCTGCACCGGCAAGCCCGGCACGAGTTGCGCTATTTCGCGCTGGCCCACCCAGGCGGTGGCGCGCAACCGGGAATCATCCACCAGCTCCGCAAACACATCGCCCACCTGAAACAGATCGCCGGGCTCTGCATCAATCCGATTCAGCACGCCATCGAACGGCGCAGCCGGCCGCATGTGCGCCAGCCGCTGCTGCAACGCGGCCTCCTCCGCGCGCGCCTGCGCGGCGGCAGCGCGCAACCGCAGCAGTTCATTGGCCGACACCAGCTGCCGGCCCTCCAGCCGCTGCGCCGCTTCCAGCTCTGCCTGCCGCAGCGCCAGCTCCGCAGCACTGCGCGCCAGTTGCGCCGGCAAATCTTCCTGATCAAGTTCCAGCAATGTGGCACCTGCCGCCACCCGCTGCCCGTCCTCGACCAATCGCCGCGACACCACACCCGCCACACGCGCACGCAATGCCACCTCTCGCCAGGGCAACAGCGCCCCTTGCGCCTGCACTTGCCCCTGGTGCATTTCGGCATGCAACTGCTCTACTTCCACGCGGGCTTTACTGATCTGCCGGGCATCCGTCTCTGTCGCTTTCGGCGCCTCATCACGAAATGCCTGGCGCTCGCCGGAGGCAAGCCATATCAACAACACCACCGCGAGCACAATGGCAATCAGGACGGAACGGGATAACCGGAACACATGCATAGCCAACAGCACCACATCCTATGTCGCCGGCAACGGTAGCCAGCTAATGAGGTGTTAGGCAAGCACAGAATGTCGCAGCGAAAAGGCTCGCGGCCATTGACCAGCAGCCACAACGCTCAACACAGTACGAAGCGCAGCACACACAGCCCGTTCAAGCTTGCCCGAAGGAGAACATATAACCTTGCCCCCACACCGTGCGCAGCCAGCGATCTTCGCCACCTACCGCGCTCAGCTTGCGGCGCAAATGACTCACATGCAGATCCAGCGCCCGATCATGGCGGCCAAAACGGCGCAGCAATACGGTCTGGTAAAGAAAGGCCTTGCTGAGAATTTGGTCGCAGTGCGTGCATAACGCATACAGCAATCGAAACTCTGTTTCCGTCAGCGCCAGCGGCTGCCCCGCCAGCGCCACCGTTTTTGTGTCGCGACAAAAACGGAGCTCACCGCATTGGTGCTGGCCTTCCCGCGCCGGCCAGCGCCAGCGCAACCGCTCCAGCGCTACCCGACGCAAGATCGCACTGATGCGCGCTTCCAGCTCATCGAACGAAAACGGCTTGGCCAGATAATCATCGGCGCCACGGCGCAGCCCCTCGATGCGCTGCTGCTCGCCATCGTGGGCCGACACCAGAATCACCGGCATGGCACCTTGCTCGGGGCGGGCTTCGAGCAGCATCTCCAGCAGGCCGGCGCCACCGACACCGGGCAACATCGCCTCCAGCACCACCAGATCGAACTCGCCGGCACGAGCCGCAGCCAGCCCGTCTCGCCCGCTCTCGCAAAGCGTTATCCGGTGGCCACAGCCATTCAAGTGCTGCTGCAACGCCTGCCCGAGAGCCGGATCAGGTTCGATAATCAGCAAACGTGTGAGACGCGGTGCGGACGCATTCATTGTGATTGGCAGGGCAAGCTCCGAAGAGGGTAATAATAGGCATTATCATTTGCATATGCCAACTGGCCACTGTGCCACAACACCGCATATTCAAGCCTGAAAAATATCGATAATTTGCGCCCTACCTCCGAGCGCGGCATCATCATGCCGCATTCGGTGTGCGGAAAACGGCCTGCCTCGCGTCTTTTGCGGCTGTTGCGCCACGCCCTCCCTTGTTATGCCCGGAGCCCCGTGTGAGACATCTCGCTCTACTTTGCCTCGCCACCTGTACTGCTTTTCTCACCGTGGGCCTGCCGCTGCCAGTGATATCACTGTTCGTTCACGAACAGCTGGGCTACAGCAGCGTGCTGGTGGGCACTGCGGTCGGCATCCAGTTTCTCGCTACGGTGCTCACACGCGGCCACGCCGGACGGCAAGCCGACACCCTCGGAGCACGGCCGATTCTCCTCAAAGGGCTACTGCTGTGTGCTGCCTCCGGGCTGTTTTATATTGGCGCCGCCTGGTTGCCGCTGCTCAACAGCGGCCGCTTCAGTGTGCTGATTCTGGGCCGCCTGACGCTGGGTTACGGCGAAAGCCTGGTGGTCGCCGGCATGCTCGCCTGGGGCATTGGCACGGTGGGCGCGGCACACTCGGGCCGGGTGATGGCCTGGACGGGCATGGCGATCTACAGCGCCTTCGCCCTCGGCGCGCCCATCGGCCTGATGCTGTATGGCCAAGGCGGGCTGCCGCTGGTGGGGCTGGTGGTGCTATTGCTGCCCGGCCTGGGCCTGCTGCTGATCCAGCGCGTGCCTGTGGTAGCGGTGGCAGCGGGCGTGCGGCGCTCCTTTGCCAGTGTGCTCGGGCGCATCTGGCAACCTGGCCTGGCACTGGCCCTGCAAGGCGTCGGCTTCGCCGCCATCGGCGCCTTCATCAGCCTGCATTTTGCCGAGCAGGGCTGGCGCGGCGCTGGCCTGGCGCTCACCTGCTTCGGTATTGCCTACGCTTTCATGCGGCTGGTCGGCGGCCATCTGCCGGATCGGCTGGGCGGGCCGCCTGTGGCGCTGGCATCGCTGGCCGTGCAAAGCGCCGGCCTGTGGCTGCTCGCTTTTGCGCCCAACGCGCCGGTGGCGCTGCTCGGCGCCGCTATCGCAGGTGGCGGCTGCTCGCTGGTGTTCCCGGCGCTCGGGCTGGTGGTGGTGGCACGCACCGAGCCGCAAGTGCGCGCCACCGCCCTGGGCGGCTACGCGGCATTTCAGGATATCGCCTACGGCGTGACGGGGCCGATCACCGGCCTGATGGTGGGCAGCCTCGGCTTTGCTTCGGCATTCATGGCCGGCGCACTGGCCGCCATGCTGGGCTGGCTGATTGCACTCTGGCTGTGGTGGCAGGGCCGTCAGCACGCTGCTGCCGGCCCTGCGAATCGCTAACTACTGCTGCTGACTTTCACTAGTGATTTTCACTACTGACTATCGCTAACGCGATCAATCCCAGCTCCAACGCTGCGATTTGCCGCCGTGGAATGTCCACAGATGCGCCCGCCGCCCATTACCCCAAAGCGGATTGCGGATATCCAGCGCCCGGTGCGGCGCATGCGCCGGCCGGAAGGAATTGCTCGCGCCCCGCTCCCAGCGCTGGTTATCCCCATCGTGGCACGGCCACAGCACGATGCGCGTTCCCTCGCTGGTGCCCGAGTTGGAGACATCCGCGCATTTGTCCGGCGCCGTCATGGCGCGCAGGCGCCCTTGCGGATCTTGCCACCACATCTGGCTGTCGGCACCGTGGCAGCTCCATTGGTGAATCTGCGTGCCATCAGCGGTGCTGCGGTCTTCCAGATCCAGGCAACGGCCATGGTCATTGCGCAGCTTGCGCCACACCGGCACCGCCGGCGGCTCGGGCGGTTGCACATCGGGGTAATCCCACGGCAGCCATTCGCCCTCATTGGCGAGATCGCTGTAATTGAGCCACACCGCCGACACCGATAACGCCTCACGGGCTTCCTTGAGTTGCTGGTTGCTGTAGCCATTGCGCGGCACATCAAACTGGTAAGTGCTCCCGAACTCCGCAGCACACGCCGCCTCTGCCTGCGGCCAGCTCACCGCCGTGCTGGTGACGGCCCAGTCGCCGGTATCGGCCAGGCACGCAGCGCGCCGCAACTGCTGGCACGGAATATCATTGAACCGCCCATCTGCCCGCTGCTCCGCACAATGCTCATTGCCGCCCGCATTATTCGGCTCGTTTTCTCCCCAGCTCCAGACAGCCGCAGCCAGGCGACTATCGAACGGCACCAGATGATCCAGCCCCACGATCCCGATATTGCATTGCATCGCCTCCGCCATACGCTGCGGCGTGATCGGCGGTGGCGGGTTGCCAAAGGTAGCACTGAGGTTGGTGCCATCCTCGAAAATGCGCACCAGATTCGTTTGCACAAACTGCTGCGTGCGGCCACTGATAGTGCATACCGGATACGCCGCAAAACTGTCGTTACCGGTGGGAAATCCGTAATCGAATACCGTTTCCGCCCAGCGGCTGGTGCTGCAATCACCGCCGATCAGCAGCACCTGCTTGCCATCATTTATCATTTCGGCACGTGTAATATCCATCGGCAAGGTGCGGCAACTGCCGGGCCGATAGATGCGATCCCCCAGATGCTGCTCCAGAATATCCACCGCCTGATCGTGGGCGCTATCCAGGTGATCCTCGATGTAAATCAGGATGACCTGATCCTGGTTCTCAGCGCGCTCCAGCCAGGTGGCGATTTCCTTGATGCCATCCTCGAAATG
Source organism: Alcanivorax quisquiliarum (assembly GCF_023051175.1). Classification (GTDB taxonomy): domain Bacteria; phylum Pseudomonadota; class Gammaproteobacteria; order Pseudomonadales; family Alcanivoracaceae; genus Isoalcanivorax; species Isoalcanivorax quisquiliarum. The sequence goes on from NZ_JALKII010000004.1 coordinate 253,550, forward strand.
CCGATCAAACGTAGAACAGCCCGTGTGGCTGCTGGTGCCATGACACAGAATCAGCTTTCCATAAGCCCAATGCACGTCCAGCTCCAGCGCCCGGATGCCGATATCGAGCTGATCGACCACGCTGATCTGCTGGTTCGGATCCCAGTAGCTGCCCAGGTTTTGATAAGCGACGGAGTTGTAGCTGTTGTGGGTGAACTGGAAGCTTGTTTGCCCCAGGGGCTCGCTCATTTCCAATGCGCGCTGGTGAGTGAGGGCTTCGTAATTCCAGCTATTGCGGAAATCTTCGACAGGTGTGGCCAGCGCCGCTGTGCCAAGCAGGCATAATGCCATAGTAATAAAAATGCGTTTCATCCCGTGACCTCTGTTGTTCTGATTATGCGTTCAGGCGCGCGCTGTACTCAGATGCGCAGCGCGCCCATCTGGTGCGCCAGACTCGGAGAAGGCATACAACGGGATTGCGGGCCGAGACACTGCGGGGCATGGGGTATTAAGAGAATATCTGGCGGCGAGGTCAAGCGCTGGGATCAGCTGGCTTCAAAATCCTGTGGCAACGCTACTGGTGCTCACACTTGCCATCTACTGCATACCGCACCTTATCACCTACTTCGATTCCTGCCGCTGCAAAAAAGCCTGCATTGACTTCGAGTGCGCTTTTATAAGGCTTCTCCGAGTAATAGGCTGGGCAGGACTTTGGATCGCTGGAAAGGCAAGGTTCCATTTGGGTGATTGATACTATTTTGTTATCAGCCGATATAAAGGCGATATCGAGGGGGAACTGAACTTGGTACATCCAGAAACCTTGCGAAACAGGCTGTACGCTCTGATAAAGAAAGAGCATGCCGCTACTTTCCTCCAAGGACTTTCGCAGCATAAGGCCCTTCTGGCGGGTTGCAGGATTGGCGGCTATCTCGACAGTTACTACTACAGTGCTGTCACCCAAGCAAAGACGAAGCATAGGCGCACCGAAAACAGCCCCAACAGGAGGGCCGACCGGAAAGAAAAGCAGCATACAAACAAGCCTGAGCACCTTTATATCAAAGCTGGCGTTTGAGGCCCTGCTCATCGAGGCAAGATGGGGGTGCTCAACTGCCCAGTCACCAGTTTTAGAGGTTGTCCAAACTCGCCTCGAATAGTGGCTCAATTTGAACCCCTTTAAAACCTGAAGCTTCAGAGGCCGTACCACTTGCTCTCATAGTAGAAAAGCATACCTTGCAGCCTGGGTTCGGGGTCAGTGATCCGTGGCATTCTCCGAATAATGATACTCAAAGATTGAGCCGTCCTGCCGCTGAAAAACAATAGTCGCTTTCATAGACGTTTGCACAGACATAAATGCCTGCTCGTCCCCTTCAAGCACTCCTAGCGGAAAGCCGTTCACAGAAAGTACAAAATCACCAGGCTCTATGCCAACCTGTTCCCGCACGTTCCTCGGGAATCTCTCGCCTATCACGTAACCCGCAGCGGCACCCTCGACAACAGGGTAGAGATCGTAGGTACTCAGAAGCCGCATCCTCTCACGCTCTGCTCTTGTCCGCTCAAGAATGCCGGCACCATTCACCTGGCCTCTTTCCGCCGTTTCTATCTGGCTTGATTCACCGCCGGCCAAGGGCGTCAGGAACAGTTTGAACTGCTTTCCCCCAACATCTATCAGTACATGGTCTGGCGCTATGCGGGAGATCAGATACTTCCCTGCCACTTGGTCACCAACGCTGTATCTATAAGCACCATAACTCTTGGCCAAAACGACTGCAGATGCCGCCTTGCTATTCTGAGCCTGGAAAAGGGCCAACAGAGAAAGCTCATCATGAACTTCACTTTCGTCAATATCGCGGGCATCTGGCCGAACGCTGCGTGCTTCACTCGGCAGCAATTGCACGGTGTTTTCTACAGCCTGTGTTACTAGCAGGGAAGACACGATGCCTCTCCTGCCGTTTTCAGCAGCAGCGCCTTTAGCGTTTTGATTTGTTACCAAGCTTGACCAATCGACCAACATTATCGCCGTGCCAAGCGATAAGCCAAGCAACCCAAGCAACCCAAGCATGAGAGCAACTTTAACTTTCTTATTCATCCCCACCCACCAACGACACCAAAAGCATCATCACTCAGAAAGCATCAGACCACCCTTAATCGATAACGGGCATATCACCACCCTCAATTTAACATGATCCACAGGAAACTGAACGGCCGCTTGGTAATAAAACACCTTCAAAGAATCAAAAACCACCAATTGATAAGAAAAAAATATCAAAGTGATATCGAACTATAAAAGTGAATATCTTACCTTCTCATGACGCTCCGGTTGCTATGACCGAGCGTATAGCCACAAGTAAAAACTTCCACTTCGGATAATATGAGCCATTACCCACATCATTAGCTGGGTAGCGGAGCGAAGAGCAGCGTGACACACCAGCATCTGAAATAACAGTCGTTCTCGCAAGGTGTGCCGGATATACTTCATAGCTATCAGCGCGCCAGATCGTAAGCGTCCGGCGGCGGTGTTTTTCAAGATAGTTGTTGTGTTAATCATCAGTAAGCGTCCGGCGAACCCATCTACCCGCCGTCATTTCCCCCAGTAACTTAGGTGTCCACCTATTTCTAAGTGGACA
>NZ_JALKII010000043.1 GCF_023051175.1 Alcanivorax quisquiliarum
GGTGTAAGGAATTGTATGAAGTTTATTTTAATTAACACTTAAATAACAAAAATAACTTAAAAACTGAATGGTTTGGAGTTATTTAATTACGAAATTATTCCCTTAGCCTTGAACATATGCCTCATTAATGACTTAAGGTATTTAATCTCACTTTGTACTTCCTCTACTTCAGCTTTTAGAGACTCATTTTTCTCTTGGAGTTCTCTTTCCTCTGACAGGATGACCTCTACTTCTTGTTTTTTCTTCTGTCTATAGCGAGTTGCAGCATTTTTGTTTTGTTCTTTTTTACGGGCTTTCCTTTCTTCAACTGACGGATATGGACGTGTTCTCGATTTTGAAGAGATTGGAGCCCAATCAGGATCTTCGTAGCCTGAATCCGAAGAAGAAGTACATTCGCCACCACAAAAATTTTCAGCAACTATTTCATCTAAATCACCACCAGATTCATTACTGTTGACTGGCTGATAAGCTTGATGAGATGGAGAAGACTGTGGTGAGGGCTGCTCCTGTTGAGGTGCGGGTTGGAGATGAAGAATGGAGGGAGGATAATACACTAAAGGCTGAGGAGGAGGTGATATCTGGGGGCTATCGGGGGGTGTCAGTTGGCGGCTCAAAACATCTTCAAATTCTTGAAGCAGCTGGGAGGTCTTAGCTTCCTCTATCCAACCGTTAGTAGATGTGCTGTAGTTTTCAAAGCCATTATTATTTTCTGGCCACCCATGAAACTGTGGTTCATCTTTTATAATTAAATCAATTTCTTCCAGGAGTGTAGTATCACCATAGTTAGACCAATCATCTATCTCAAACCAATCTGGGGAGACTGGCTCCTGCTTCCATAATCCTATCTGTGTTGACATCTCCCACTTTCGTTGACTCACTACTACTTAATACATAAAAAAACGCCATTCTGGCTCCCATTATTATAACTTTTGTTTTGCACACAAGGTGCGCGGTGGCTGATGCCCTTTATTTCCCCATCTTCAACCAATATTAAACGGTAAATAATAATATGACCTGCTTCTTAGTGAC
>NZ_JALKII010000044.1 GCF_023051175.1 Alcanivorax quisquiliarum
GGAGATTCCTTAGAGCTCCTTTCAATCAAATTCGATCCAGCACTCAATTTTACGATGAACCTGTCAATCTCGAAGAAACTCATCCTGGCTTGGTTGATTGTGAGCAGACGACCTTCAGCATCATACTTATGCCCAATAAACACCCTCACAATTCCGTCAATGGCCTGTTTACTGTTGACAGTCACTTTGTAATTGTATGGCTTGTGGTTGAGGCGGTACTGCCTAGCATAGTACCTGTGGTCAATAAAGTCCGTGGGCTTCTGCATTGGCACACTGTTGGTTATTTCATAGTCAAACATATCAAAGTAAGTCAAGAGTTTGTCAACTTCTACATTCTGGACTGACACACCGTTGAAACCAACTTGGTCATGGGAGTAAGGGTGCTGTTGTCTCTTATAGTGCTGGAAGAACATGTTGATCATCCTTCCCAGGTAGTTGAAGAATACAGGATCTCTGGAAGCTGTGATGGGTGAGGATAGAGCATTGCCAACGTACGTACGGTCGCTTGCTGTTGATGTGACGAAAGTAAGAGCTTCCAGGGCAGAATAATAAGGGGATTGGAAGAAGTTCTTGCTTGGCCTATCAGCTGAACCAAAAACCAGCTTTCCTAGGATTTCCATTCCTTCCTCATTATTCAATGGGATAAGAGTTTTGTTCGATGTTACCCAAAGAGAACCAGCATCGATGGTATCCAGGATTCTTCTTTCGAAGGTCTGTGTCCTCACGACTGCACGACGGTTGAAGTCCTCTGGAATTAGTTTGTCCGGTCTGTTGTACATCGGCTGTCCATTGATATAGGTAACGCGAGGATTGTAACCGACCATGATTGGCGTATCCCAGACTAGAGGTGCTACATTGGGCAGGCCGTGGGCAGCTCTCTCCAGGCTGTACCTGGCGAACAGTTGCTGCAGGATTTGATAGTAGTTCTCTCCTCTCCTCTTGAGCCAGGGAGTGTTGTACTTTTCGGTGGACATCCAATGGGGATTTCTGAATGTGACCTCAGAGAGGTAGTTG
>NZ_JALKII010000005.1 GCF_023051175.1 Alcanivorax quisquiliarum
GCGCAGCGATCGCAAGCCCCGCTTGCGACCCAAGTAGGACCACCCCAGCCCGCCTCCCTGCCGCACGATCTGACCGCACCAACCAACTAAAACGCCCCGTCAGCGAATCTGGCAGGGCGTTTTACTTATGTGCACTCTCGCATGGGGAGGCCCGCTTTTTACAGGTGGGGCCCGCTGCGCGGGTCCGGCCACCGGGCATAGCCCGGCGGCGCTCCGCCATGCGAGTTGGGGGCAAGCGTCCGGCGAACCCATCTACCCGCCGTCATTTTCCCCAGTAATTAGGTGTCCACCTATTTTTAAGTGGACACCTAATAAGAGTGAAACCCTTCCTGCCAAGACACCGCCGAGCGTTGCCGAGCGGCCGAAGGCAACGGCAGGTTGTCGGCTCATAAGTGCCTGGCTACCAAGCTTCGCCACATATCATCTCACTTCCAGTGACAGGCGGAAGCTCAATAACGGCTTTGATACTCTGCGTCGGTAATCGCTGTAACCCATCTCACAGAGCGGCAGGTGGATTACGCAGCTTTAGCCTGACTAACTGGATCAGGCTCAGGAGCACGATCACGAACTTGCCGTTAGGTGTTGCCAAGCTCTCAGATCGCGTGAAGCGAGGCTGCTTGAAGTAGCGTCAGGTGCCGGTATCTCTGCTGACAGGGGCCGCGATATGCGCAAACGAGGTGCGCAGGCAGTGGCCAGCTAATAGATAGCTCTGCCCTATCAAAGCCAGTGCTTCAATTACCTTTCCCCTGCTCCATAAACCGTTATCCTTAACGTTAATAATTCTCGTTTGTGGTCCATCTGCTAATTCGGAGGTTTCTCATGGTCAAGACAGCGAGCTTCGGCGCGATGCATATCGTTGTCGCATTTATTGTGGTGTGGATCATGACGGGCGACTGGATGGTAGGTGGGGCGGTGGCGCTGGTGGAGCCAATGGTCAATACGGTGGCGTATCACTTCCACGAAAAGGTCTGGCTCAAGCTGCGCAAGGAGCGCGGGCCGGATGAAGGGGTTTCTTTGAGTGCATGACCGGGCCAGCGGCCCGGTTGTTTAAAGCTCCCGTTGCTTAAAATCCCCGTTGTTTAAAACAGAGGCAGCTCCAGTGTTTCACCTGCTTTGACGGTCACTTCGTGGCGGGTATCGAAGCGCAGGTTGTCCTGACGAAGTGGCTCGTCTGCCATGGATTGACAAGTGAACCCGAGGGTGTAAGTGCCGGCGGGGATATAGCCGAACTCATACCGGTAGTCAGTATCGTCAATCGCTTTGCGTACTGGCGCTATGGCATACGGGTTGCGTGTGCCGATGGGTGTGCCGCTAAGGCGGGTGTATACATCTCCCATGTTCATGCCTGTCCCCGGGTATAAATATACCGCGTTACCGAGGCTGCGGCCCTCGTCGGCGGCGTTGTCGCTGGTGCAGCCGGCAGCGCTGACGAGTGGCTCGGCGATGGTGCCGGTGATGGTGCCGCTGTCTTCCTCGCGAGCGAGCCTCAAGGTGGGGCGCAGCAGATAATATTCACTGCTGCGTTTGATGAGTGCCTTGCGCAAATCAAGCTCCAGTGTGAAGTTACTGTCCTTGTCGCGGGGAATGCTGAAAGCCTGGTTCAGCTCAAGGTAACGAACCTGCGTGCCGGTGGCGGCTGTGTCATCGAGCTGAAGTGGAAACTCCTGGCCGGTGGCGCGCTCACGGACGCTGGCACCGTTGTTGCGCTCGCTGATATAAAGGCGAATCCAGTCATAGCTGCCAGCGCGGATCTCTTCCAGCGGCAGCAATTGTTTGGTTGTCGTGCCTTGAAAATCCAGCAGGTTTTCAATCACCACGGGCGGATTGATGGGCAAGCTTACGGAGCGGTCATCATAACCGAGCACGATGCGGCTGACGGTGATCCGAACCTGGTCGACATCGTCGGCAGGTGCATCAGTGATGGCAAAGCTGGCGCGGCCTTCCCGGTTGCCGCTGCTGATTTCGCAGCCATCCTGATTGAATAGCGCGAATAGCGCGACCAGACCCACGGGCAGTATCTGTCCCCACATTATGATATCGCCTCCTGCGTTGCGTGTTACGCGATCCGGTGCCGCGGTTACTTGTGTTTACGCTGCTTGCCGGGTTGGTTAAACTTTGACCTTCGTTTTTAACAGTGGTTGTAGCAATTCCATGGAAGACAAGGCAAATCAGGATCTTGACGCGATCCGCGAAGTGGTCAGCCAGGTACTTGATGCCTACCAGGGTCAGGATCACAACATGCAGCGCTCGCAGGCGCGCGCGGAAATCCTGATTCACTCCATGGGAGTGTTTGCCCAGCGCGGGCTACACCGCACCACGGTACAGCATTTGCTGGACGCTGCGGATATCTCGCGCCGCACTTTCTACAAATACTTCGATAACAAACTGGATGTTCTGGAAAATATATATCGGATATTTGTCGAGAACATGATCCTTCGATTCCGGGAGCAAGTGCAACAGTCTGCGACGGTGAAGGATATTATCCGCAACACCACGGATATCTATTTTGATTATCACGTTTCCATGGGCCCGGTGATCAGGCTGATGATGGAGGAGGCGCGCAGCACTGGCTCGGCACTGGCGCCACACCGGGAGAACGGCCAGGCGCTGGCTGTGGAGATTCTGGGGGCGGAGATAGAGCGCCTTATCCAGCGTCGTTTCGATCCGCTGGTGCTGCGCACCTTGCTCTGGAATCTGGAGAATTATTCGCTTTATCTGCTGCGCGAGGGTGCGGATAAAGTGGGTGATGGCGAATTGGCACGATGCAAGCGCATCATGACGGGCATTGCGGAAGCCGTCATTCTGGGCGAAGTCGATCCTGAGCAGCTTGCGCCCGCTCGGCCCCGAGCCTGAGCGGGCGCAATGCGTCTTGTCATAACGGTTTGATGAATTTCAATGTCATGCGATCACTTTCGCCGATGGCCTGGTAACGAGCGCGATCAGGCCCGTCAGCGCCGCGCAAAGTAGGCGGCAGGCTCCAGACACCCGCCGGATGATCGGCGCTATCTTGCGGGTTGGCATTGATCTCGGCGCGCTCCAGCAGCTGGAAGCCAGCCCGCTCTGCCAGTGCAATCACATATTCCTCTGTCATGTAGCCTGAAGCGATCTGCTCGGCGAGCGAGCGCTCGGCGGGTGCACGGTGTTCGACCACGCCGAGTATGCCGCCCGGCTTGAGGGCGACAAAAAATGCATCGAAGGCGGCGTCGGCGTGGCCGCTCTTGGCCCAGTTGTGCACGTTGCGAAAGGTCAGTACCCGATCCGCACTGCCATCAGGTGCAATGGCCGTCGCGGTGGGCGGATTGAATGCTGTCAAAGTGGTGCGATCATAAATATCTGGTGCCGCCGCGAGTTTGTTCTGGAAAGCATTCAGTGATCGCTGGAAGAAAGGCACCGGGCTGGCCGGGTCGAAATGCGCGGCGTAGAGCTGCCCTTGCTCTCGCAATAGCGGCGCCAGTATCTCGGTATACCAGCCGGCGCCGGGCCATATTTCAACGACGCTCATGTCTGGCTCGACTTCGAAAAACGCCAGTGTTTCGACGGGGTTGCGCCAGCTGTCACGGGCCACGAATGCTGCGGTGCGCTGCGGATGGGCCGCGGCTTGAGCAATTGCATCGACGGGCGCCGGGGAATGGTTGGCGCAGCCTTGCCCGAGCAGTGCAGTGACCAGGAGAAGCAGGGCGCCGGGCCAGCGGTACGCGTGCAAAGTCATGAGGTCAGTCCTTTGTTGGAGTGGCGGAATGTGGAAGCGGGGCGCGCAGGCCGGCGGTGAGCACGCGGAGATAGGTGGCGGTCTGCTCCTCCAGATCGCCGGCGCCCGTGAGCGCCCAGGTGTAGGCGGCGCCAATGAACAGATTCACCATCATCTGGATGGTGGCGCGGGTCTCCAGCTCGGTGAAATAGCCTTCCTGCCGCAGCTCGCTGAAGAAGGCTTCTGCCAGCGGCATGTTCTGCTCGATCATGGTCAGGTGCTGGCGTTGTATCTCCCCGGCGAAATCACCGGCTTCCTGCACCAGCACGCGGGTGAAGGCGCGATTGCTGGCGATGAACGAGGCGATTGCGCGGCAAGCGCCTTCCATGCGTGCCAGTGGCGGGCCGCTACTGATGAGCTGGCGCAGGGCGAGGTCGCGAATCTGGTTCAGGTTTTCTTCCACTACCACCAGCAACAGCTGTTCCTTGGAATCAAAGAACTTGTAGATCGTTGCTTTGCCTACGCCGGCGGTTTCGGCAATGGTTTTGACATCGGCGGAGCGGAATCCCTCCCGGGCAAATATTTCGCGGGCTGCCGCGAGGATGCGCCCGCGGCGCTTGTCGGTGGGTTCGGTCATGAGGCGGGCACCCTGTGCTGCCTGGGAACAAGGCTGAAGTATAGCAGAAGGTGATCGGCGGGCAGGCTCGCGGAAGAGCCCTGCCTGGCGGGGCCGGACAGGCGCCGCCAGGCAGGTTTGGGGTGCTACAGATACTTGATCTTTTCCAGCTGTTCTTCCAGGCGTGCGAGGCTGGAGCGGAATTCGCCCAGTTTGGCCTGTTCCTTGGCGACTACCTCCGCCGGTGCCTTGTTGGCAAAGCCGGGGCTTTTGAGTTTCTGATCGCAGCGGGTGACTTCCTTGCGCAGTTTTTCGATCTCGCGCGACAAACGCTCGATCTCGGCATCCTTGTCGATCAGTCCGGCCATGGGCACTAGCAATTCCATACGGCCCACCAGTTGCGTCGCCGATGGCGGCGCAGAATCGGTGGGGCCGAGCAGGGTGATCGAGGCGAGGCGAGCGAGCTTGCTCAGCAATGCCCGGTTTTCCTGTAGCCGCCGATGATCGTCCTCGCCACCATTATGCAGGAAAATATCCAGCTCCTTGCCCGGTGCGATGCGCATCTCCCCGCGAATATTACGCACGGCGGTAATGACATCCTTGATCCACTGGACGTCTGCTTCGGCCTCGGCGTCGATGCGTGAGGAATCTGCCACGGGATAGGGCTGAAGCATTATGCTTTCACCCTGCTGGCCGGCAAGCGGAGCGATGCGCTGCCAGATTTCCTCGGTGATGAACGGCATGAACGGATGCGCCATGCGCAGCAAGGCTTCCAGCACGCGTACCAGCGTGCGGCGGGTGCCGCGCTTGCGTGCTTCGCTGTACTGGTCGCCATACAGCACCGGTTTGGATAGCTCCAGATACCAGTCGCAGTATTCGTTCCAGATAAATTCGTAGGCGGCGGTGCTGGCCTGATCGAAACGGAAGCTGTCGAGGGCATCGCCCACTTCTTGCTCGGCCCGTTGCAAGGCGGAGATGATCCAGCGGTCGGCCAGGCTCAGCTCTATCTCGCCGCCATCGGCGCCGCAATCTTCGCCTTCGGTATTCATCATCACGTAGCGGGCGGCGTTCCATATCTTATTGCAGAAATTGCGGAAGCCTTCGATGCGCCCCATGTCCCATTTGATGTCGCGGCCTGTTGCCGCCAGGGACAAAAAGGTGAAGCGCAGCGCGTCGGTGCCGTACGCTGCGATGCCGTCGGGGAATTCCTTGCGTGTCTGTTTTTCGATGCGTGCCGCCATCTGCGGCTGCATCAGGCCGCTGGTGCGTTTTTCGACAAGCGCTTCCAGGCTGATGCCGTCGATCAGATCCAGCGGATCAAGCACGTTGCCTTTCGACTTCGACATCTTGTGGCCTTCGGCATCACGCACCAGGCCATGCACATAGACTTTCCTGAACGGCACTTCGCCGGTGAATTTCAGCGTCATCATGATCATCCGGGCGACCCAGAAGAAGATGATGTCGAAACCGGTTACCAGCACGCTGCTGGGGTGAAAGGTGCGCAGCTCGGGGGTGTCATCCGGCCAGCCCAATGTGGAGAACGTCCACAGGGCGGAGCTGAACCAGGTGTCCAGGACGTCTTCATCCTGGCGCAGTGGTGTATCGCCGAGGTCATGCGCGGCACGCACGTCCTCTTCGGTGCGCCCCACGTAGATGTTGCCGGCATCGTCATACCAGGCCGGGATGCGGTGCCCCCACCAGAGCTGGCGTGAAATACACCAGTCCTGAAGATCGCGCATCCAGGAAAAATACATATTTTCGTATTGCTTCGGCACGAACTGGATAGCGCCCGTCTCGACGGCTTCGATGGCTGGCTTGGCGAGTTGCTCGACGGCTACAAACCACTGGTCGGTCAGGTAAGGTTCGATGACTACGCCGGAGCGGTCGCCCCGTGGCACCATCAGTTTGTGGTCTTCGACTTTTTCCAGCAGGCCGAGGGCGTCTAGATCGCTGACAATCTGCTTGCGTGCGGCGAACCGCTCCAGGCCGCGATAGGGCGCGGGCACGTCGTCGTTGAGGGTGGCGTCCACGGTGAACAGGTTGATCATCGGCAGGTTGTGCCGGCGGCCCACGTCATAATCGTTGAAATCGTGCGCCGGTGTGATCTTGACGCATCCGGAGCCGAAATCCGGATCGACATAATCATCGCCGATGATCGGAATGTCGCGATCTGCCAGCGGCAGCCGGATCATTTTACCGATCATGTCGCGATAACGGGGATCTTCCGGGTGCACCGCCACGGCGGTATCGCCAAGCATGGTTTCCGGCCGCGTGGTGGCGACTACCAGGTGCCCGGAGCCGTCCGCCAGTGGGTAGCGGAAGTGCCACATGTGGCCCTGTTCTTCGTGGTTTTCCACCTCAAGATCGGAGATGGCGGTATGCAGCGCCGGGTCCCAGTTGACCAGCCGTTTGCCGCGATAGATCAAACCTTCCTGATGAAGCCGGATAAAAGCTTCCTGCACAGCTCGTGACAGCTGCGGATCCATGGTGAAGCGTTCGCGTGACCAGTCCAGGGACGAGCCCAGGCGGCGCATCTGGCCGGTGATGGTGCCGCCGGATTCTTCTTTCCATTCCCAGATCTTGTCGATAAAGGTGTCGCGGCCGAGATCGTGGCGGGTCTTGCCTTCGGCTGCCAGCTGACGTTCGACCACCATCTGCGTGGCAATACCGGCATGATCTGTGCCAGGTTGCCAGAGGGTGTTGCGCCCCTGCATCCGGCGATAGCGGATCAAGGCGTCCATCACGGCATTGTTGAAGCCGTGGCCCATGTGCAGGGAGCCGGTCACGTTGGGTGGCGGCACCATGATGCTGAAAGGTTCACCTTTGCCGCTGGGGGCAAAGTAGCCGGCTTGTTCCCAGCGCTGGTACCAGCGCTGTTCGATGGCATCGGGTTGGTATGTCTTGTCCATGGTCTGGCGGTCGCCCGGGCTGAGTGGTGGTCGAAAGCCGGCGATTATACAGGGTTATGGCGTGCGCTTCAGGAGAGACAGCCGCTGGTATCAGTCTGCCTGGTCACGCAGTTGCGTCATCAGGCGTTCGCGGAGCTCGCGCTCTATGCGTGGCAGCCAGACGGCCAGCACTTCATCCACCAAGGCGCGTAATGTTTGTTCGTCAGGTGCTTGCGCAGCGGCGGGCGTGTTGATGGCGGGAGCCGCGCCTGCCTCGGGGGCAGCCGGTGTCTGGCGGTGATGCTGCGCAAGGCGCTCTATGGTAGCGCGGGGCAGAAAAGGGTTTTCCCGCTCGGCGATAGCGCGCTCGACGGCAGCCGGGCCGTCGTTTGTCGGCGCGAGGAGCGCAGCATCAAGTAGAGGAATCTGGGTGTGGGCATCGCCCTCCGGTTCCAGCAGCGGGATGTCGAGAAGATCATCGTTGCTGCCATCACCGAGCAGGGTGCGAATGTCATCCAGCTCATGCAGCAGGCCGCGCTGGCGGGCACCCAGGGCGCTGGCAGGGCGCTTGTTGTCCTGATCCATAAATGTAACCCCCACACGACTCTCAGGGGCATTCTTGGTCAGGAGCACGGGGTTATGCAAGCGTGCGGGCTACAGATGGTGATCCTGTACCGGATAACCCCGGTCACGGTAGAACTTCCAGCGTTGCCGGCCGCTGTTCCGTTGCTCGGGATCGCCGCAGATCATTTCCGCAACTCGGGTAAAGCGACTGTAGAAATCCGGCACGGTGGTAGAAAGATTGATCAGCACATCATGGTGTTCGCCGGGATCATCGCCGAAACCCACCACCACTGGCGTGCCGGCGGCGATGGTGTCGTTGGCCAGCACGTGGGGCAAGAAAGCTGTCGCGGGCTGCTGCCAGAACAACGCCTCAAGTGCTTGCGCATCCTGCTCGCTGGCAGTATGCACATACACCCTGCGCTGCTGGCGCCAGGCTTTCTCGGCGATGCGCCAGGCGAGCCTGGCGCGTATACCGGGGGTGTTGCTGATGTAAAAAAGAACCTCGGTCATGCTTTGCCGGCAGCCAGGTTGATCAGGTAACGGCTGAGCAGAGGCACCGGGCGGCCAGTGGCGCCTTTTTGTTTGCCGCCACTGATCCATGCAGTGCCGGCAATATCCAGGTGCGCCCAGTTGACTTCTTTGGTAAAGCGCGCGAGGAAGCAGGCCGCCGTGATCGAGCCGCCTTTCGGGCCGCCGATGTTGGCGATGTCGGCAAAGGGGCTGTCGAGCTGCTCCTGATAATCGTCCCACAGCGGCATGGGCCAGCCACGATCACCGGTTTCGTCACCGGCGACCAGCAATGCCTGAGCGAGTTCGGCATCATTGGCATACACCGCCTGAGCATGGCTGCCCAGTGCCACGACGCAGGCGCCCGTCAGGGTGGCAATGTCGATCACGGTTTGCGGTTTGTATTTCTGCTGCACATACGTCAGCGCATCGCACAGCACCAGCCGGCCTTCGGCATCGGTGTTGAGAATTTCAACGGTCTGCCCGGAGAGCGTCTTGACGATATCGCCGGGGCGCGAGGCGCGGCCATCGGGCATGTTTTCCGCAGCAGCGATCACGGCGACCAGATTGATCGGCAGGCCCAGTTCGCAGACCGCCTTGATGGTGCCAAAGACGCTGGCGGCGCCGCCCATGTCATATTTCATTTCATCCATGCCGGCGCCAGGCTTGAGCGAAATGCCGCCAGTGTCGAAGGTAATGCCTTTACCGACCAGTGCGATCGGGGCGCCCTTGGCGCCCTGATACTCCAGCACGATGATTTGCCCTTCGCGCTCGCTACCGCGTGCGACAGCACAGAATGCACCCATGCCCAGTTTTTCGGCCTGCTGTTCGCTGATGATCCTGACTTTCAGTGCCGGGTACTGCTTCGCCAGATCCTTGGCCACGGTGCTGAGATAAGCCGGGTAACAGTCGTTGGGCGGGCGGTTGCCGAGATCCTTGGCCAGTGCCATGCCGGCCGCGATAGCCAGCCCTTCGTTGAGCGCCTTGCGGGCGGCGGCGGGGCTGGCGGTGCTCAGCAATGTCCATTGTTTCAGGCGCTTGGCCGGCGCTTTCTCGCTGCGGTACTCGTCAAAGCGATACTGTGCATCGGCAAGCGCACGGCTGCCCTCGCGCACCAGCCAGAGTGCATCCTGGTCTTTGACGGCCAGGTCGGTGAGCAGCAATGCTGCGCTGCTGGCGCCGGTAGCGGCAACTGCACGCGCTGCGGTGGTGGCAAGTTGTAAGAAAGCTTGTACAGAAAGCCCGTTTTCAACGCCTGTGCCGACCAGCAAAAGGCGGCGAGCGGTGAGCGCCGGCGGATTGTGTAGCAGCAGCGTTTCTTGCTTCTTGCCGCTGAAATCACCGTCTTTGACGTATACGGCGATCAGCTCGCGAGTGGCTTCCGGAAGCGTGACCGGCAGGTCGGTAGCGCCCTTGCTCAATGGTACGACCAGACAGTCCACCTTGAGTTTGGCTGCGGCTTTGCCGCTGACTGCGTACTCCATCTCATCTCCTGGGTTACAATGCGCCGGTTTAGACGTGAAACGGGCCTAACCCGGCAGGATACGGTTTGATTCTTTACCGCTATATCAACAGGCAGTTGTTCGTGACCACAGTGGTCGTCACCTTTGTGCTGGTGATGGTGCTGGTCAGCGGCCGCTTTATCAAGTATCTGGCAGAGGCTGCGGTGGGCGATATCGCTGCCGACGCGCTGTTTCTGATCATGGCGTTCCGCTTGCCGGAATTTCTGCAAATGATCCTGCCGTTGAGCCTTTACATCGGCGTGCTGCTGGTGCTCGGCCGCATGTACGTCGATAACGAGATGGTGGTGCTCAAGGCTGGCGGCGTTAGTGAATGGGCACTGATGCGTGCGATGGCCTTGCCGGTACTGATGACGGCAGCGCTTATTGCGCTGTTCTCGCTGTATGTGACGCCGAAAGGCGATGCCGAGGTGGCGCAGCTGTTCGAGGAGCAGCGCGGCCGATCCGTGCTGGAGCTGCTGGCGCCGGGGCGCTTTCATGTGCGCGGTAGTGATGGCGGCTACCGCGCGACCTATGCAGAATCGTTGAACCGCGATGAGGGCGCGCTGGAGCGCGTATTTCTCTCCGAGTTTCGTATGGCACCGGAGGGCGATGGCGCCACAGAGCTGCTGACAGTATGGGCGCGACAGGGGCGCCTGGTGGAACAGCTGGGGATGACCTATCTGGAGCTCACCGGTGGCTATCAGTATCAGGGCCGCCCTGGTGATGCAGATTTCCGTACTGTGTATTTTGACCGCGCACTGGTGCGGGTCGGTCGCGAACAGGGGCCGATGCGGCCGCCAAAGACGCGCAGCTGGACCACCAGCGAGTTGCTGGCCAGTGATGCCAACGAGGCCCGAGCGGAACTGCAATGGCGACTGTCTCTGATTGTCATTGTGCCGCTGATGGCGCTGGCTGCCATACCGCTGGCGCGAGTGAGCCCCCGGCAGGGCCGGTTTGGCAAACTGATCCCGGCGATTCTCATCTATATGTTCTATATGGGGCTGCTGTTGGTCATGCGCAGCGCCATCAGCGACGTGGAAGGTGATCTGCCGTTGTATTTGCACTCCATCTGGATTCACTTGCTGGCGGCCTTGCTGGTGGTGGCTTTGTATCTGGTACCGGCATGGTCGGCAAAACGCCGCTACGGCCGGGGGATGCGCACGTGAAGTTGCTCAACGGTTATCTGTGGCGAGCGGTGATGGTGGCATCGCTGGGGGTCATCGGTGTGCTGGTGGCGCTGGATTGCCTGTTCAGTTTCATTGCCGAGCTTGAAGGATTGCGCGGCAATTATCAGGCTTGGCAGGCACTGCAATTCGTATTCACCACCGTACCCCGGCGGTTTGCTGATTTCCTGCCCATGGCGATCCTGCTGGGCACACTGATCGGACTCGGAGTGCTGGCCAACAGCGGCGAACTGACCGTGATCCGCGCCGCCGGGGTTTCCGTGGGCCGGGTGAGCTGGATGGTGCTGCGGCCGGCCTTGCTGTTGCTGGTGGTGGGCATGGCGATAGGCGAATTTATCTCGCCATACACCGAGCAGATTGCGCAGAGTAATCGCGCCATCGCCGAGGGCGGCGGCGAGGCGTTGAGTTCACGTTATGGCTATTGGCATCGCGAGGGTGACGAGTTCATCCATATTAATGCGGTGCAGCCTAACGGGGTGCTATACGGCGTAACGCGCTATCGGTTTCGCGCCGATCGCACGCTGGCGGAGGCGCAGTTTATCCAGCGGGCGCTTTATCAGGGCGGCCACTGGTTTCTGGAGGGCGTGCGCGGCAGCAAGTTGCTGGAAGAACAGGTGGTGCCCTATACCCAGGAAACGGGCGTGTGGGAAACCTCCCTGACCCCTGAATTGCTGGCTGTGGTGGTGCTTGATCCGGAGCGCCTGGCGATCAGAAAGCTGGTGGAATATTCACGTTATCTGGCCCGGCAGGGGTTGGAGGCCGCCGAGTATCAGCTGTCGTTCTGGCAAAAGGTGCTGCAGCCTCTGGCAACGCTGGGCATGGTGCTGATCGCGATCTCGTTTATTTTCGGGCCGCTGCGGGAAGTCACCATGGGGCTGCGGCTGACAGCAGGCATCGTTGCCGGGTTATTGTTCTACTATGGCCAGCAGTTTTTTGGCCACCTGAGCCTGGTGTTCAACACCTCACCGTTATTGGCGGCGGCAGTGCCACCGCTGGTGTGCTTCGGGCTTGGATTATGGCTGCTCAGGCGGGTGCGCTAGCGGCTCTGCTTCTTTTCCTGCCCGATTTTGGGCAACGTTATGGTCACTGTGCCGGAGAGCCGGTCGTGCAGTGTCTGCCGGCTCGGCGGCACCAGCGCGAGCAGGTATCCGGCACCCAGCAGTATCCACGTCACCAGCCCCGCGCCAAATCGCTTCAGCGTATCCAGCAGCGTCAGCGCGCCGCCATCCGCCCGGCGCACATGAATGCGCCAGGTCTTCATGCCCAGCGTTTGCCCTCCATGCAGCCAGAACCACGCGTAAAAGGCCCATATTTCCAGCAACAGCAACGGCAATAACACGCCCTGCGAGAACCAGACCGGCGGTTTGGTAACGCCGTTAAGTTCTGCAACAGGCAGCCCTGAATGAAGATAGAGCGGCACCACGATGCCAGTGGTCACGAAGATCAGCGCCGCGAGCAATAGCGCGTCATAGCCCAGCGCGGCCAGGCGGCGGGCAAGGGAAGCAGGGGGCAATGGGGTTGTCATCAAGGTCTCTTGTAGTCTTGGGCGCGGCAACCGCGGGCGGCTCGTCTTGTCTCGTGCATTGTACCGGGCCGCAGAAGCAAAATTGTAACGACGCTGCGGGTAAGGGGGAAGGGCGTGACTATGCCGGGGAATTGAGCTTTTCTCCGATAAGATATATCTTAAGATGCATCTTTAGTGGCGACATACAAGGAAAGGCAGCTTGGAAAAGAGCAATACGAGGCGGCAACAACAGCGCAGCGGTGCGGAGCAACTGACCCGTGGGCGCAAGTTCAGTGCGGAGGAATTGCGGCTCACGCTGCTCTGGTGTCTGCAACAAGCGCCGGCTCACGGCTATCAACTGATCAAGCAGCTGGGCGCGTTGTCTCATGGGTACTACAGCCCGAGCCCTGGTGTGCTTTACCCGGCTCTGGCCCAGCTGGAAGCAAGTCGGCTGGCAGAGGTGGAGCAATGTGGCAAGCGCAAACGCTATCGGCTGACCGCCGCCGGGCGCGATTATGTGCAGGCTCATCAACAGCAGGCCGAGTTGCTCATCGCCGCGTTGCGCCATGCTGCCAAGCGGATGCAGTGGTTGAGCCTGGCGGGCGAAAGCGAGGCGCTGGCATCCGAGACCACTGGCTGGCTGCCGGAATACATTCACGCGCGCAGGGCGTTACGAACCGCATTGTTGGCCAATAGTGAGGCCGACCATGCTGCCCAGCGGCGCCTAATCGAAATATTGCAGCGCGCCAGTGCCGAAATTCTTGCTGTCGCCGGGCGCGCCGGCCCTTCTTCTGAGGTGTGAATGATGACCGACGATCTGCTTGCCGTACGAAGAGTGCGCCATCCGATTAAGGTGCGCAGGCTGGAGGTAAAACGCATCACCGAGCTGAGCCCGGCGATGCGGCGTATCACGCTGACCGGCCCCGAGCTGGCCGGGTTTTACTCTGCCTCGTTCGATGATCACGTCAAGTTGATGGTGCCGGAGCGTGCCGGGGCTGCATTGCATTTGCCTGTTTTGGGCGAGCAGGGGCTGGTGTTTGCGGAGGGGCGGCCGAAACCGGCAATGCGGGATTACACGCCGCGCCGATATGATCCGGTTGCCAATGAGCTGGATATCGATTTCGTGCTGCATCACGAGGGGCCGGCCACCGACTGGGCCACCGCTGCCGAGCCTGGCCATGCGCTGGGCATTGCCGGCCCGCGTGGCTCGTTCGTTATTCCCATGGCTTTCGATTGGCACTTGCTGATCGGTGACGAGACAGCCATACCGGCGATCGGACGGCGGCTGGAGGAATTGCCGGCCGAGGCCACGGCGATTGCCATCATCAAAGTGAAGAGCGAGCAAGCCAGGCAGGCGCTTGCCAGCCAGGGTTCGTTGCAACTGCGCTGGGTGGTCGAGGCCGGGCTACCGGAGAGCGGCGGCATGGGCGCGCTGGAAGCTGCCGTGCGGGAACTGGTGCTGCCGCCGGGCGAGGGTTATGTCTGGGCGGCGGGTGAGTACAGCGATATCAAAGCGGTGCGGCACTATCTGGCCACTGAGCTGGGTATCGACAAAAGCCGTATCCGGGCGGCCAGCTACTGGCGCCGTTCGCAGCCGGATAGCCATGAGCACTTTGAATAGCCGGCGCCGGCCGGGGGCTTTCTTCGAGAAGACAGGTCTTTGGAGAAGCCAAGCGCTTTGGTGAGGCCGGGCGGGGCACGCAAGGCATGCAAGACACCAAGCATGCAAGATAGTTGGTACCAGAGGCCGGACTCGAACCGGCACGGGTTTTACCCCAACGGATTTTGAATCCGTCGTGTCTACCAATTTCACCACTCTGGCACGGTGGGGCGGCAGTATACCGAAGAACATTAGCGCTCGCTACGCGTTTGCGCGACTGGTCAGCGCCGGGCTGCGCCCTGTATCCTTGCGCCCCCAATGAGTCGTGCCGGTCAAGTACGATGCGTGTCGAAGATTTTGATTTTCAATTGCCGGAGCAGCTGATCGCCCGGCGCCCGGCGGCTGAGCGCGCCGGCTCTCGATTGCTGGTGCTGGCCCGTGAAGAGCTGGCGCACCGGCAATTCCCTGATCTGAAAACGTTGTTGCGGCCGAATGATCTGCTGGTGTTCAACGATACGCGGGTGATTCCTGCGCGTTTGTTCGGCCAGAAAGACACCGGCGGCCGTGTCGAGGTATTGATCGAGCGGCTGCTGGGCAGCCACTCGGCGCTGGCGCATGTGCGCGCCTCCAAGGCACCGAAGCCGGGCACCGGGCTGCGTTTCGAGGAGGCCAGCGCGACCATGGTGGCGCGGCACGGCGATTTGTTCGAGCTGGTATTTGACGGCGCTGCGCCATTGCTCGATGTGTTGTCTCGTGTCGGGCACGTGCCTTTGCCTCCTTATATAGACCGGCCCGATGACGAACAGGATCTCAGCCGCTATCAGACTGTCTATGCCCGCCATCCCGGCGCGGTGGCGGCGCCCACTGCCGGGCTGCATTTTGACGAGCCATTACTGGCGGAGCTGGCGGCACAGGGCGTGAAGCAAGCCTTTGTGACACTGCATGTGGGCGCGGGCACTTTTCAGCCAGTGCGCGCTGACCGCGTCGAAGATCATGTGATGCACAGCGAGCGCTTTCATGTGCCGCCGTCGCTGGTGGAGCAGATTGCTGCGACGCGTGCGCAGGGCGGGCGCGTAGTGGCGGTGGGCACCACCTCGCTGCGTGCACTGGAAGCTGCGGCGGCTGCGGGTGAGCTTGCGGCTGGCGAAGGCGACACGGACATCTTCATTTATCCCGGCTATCGCTTCCGGGTGGTGGACGCGCTGGTGACCAATTTCCATCTGCCGCGCTCCACGCTGCTGATGCTGATCAGCGCCTTTGCCGGCCGTGAGCGGGTGCTGGCGGCCTACGCCGAGGCGGTGGCGCAGCAATACCGCTTTTTCAGTTATGGCGACGCAATGTTTATCGAACGGGTAGAGGTGCAGCAATGAGCCGTATGTCTTTTGAGCTGCTGGGCCAGGACGGCGCGGCGCGGCGCGGGCGCCTGAGTTTTCCTCGTGGCACGGTGGAAACCCCCGCGTTCATGCCGGTGGGCACCTATGGCACGGTGAAGGGCATGTTGCCCCGCGATCTGCTCGCGACGGGCGCCGAGATATGCCTCGGCAATACATTTCATCTGATGTTGCGGCCGGGCACCGAGATCATCGAGGCGCATGGTTCGTTGCATGGTTTCATGCAGTGGTCGAAGCCGATTCTGACTGACTCCGGCGGATTCCAGGTATTCAGCCTGGGTGATCTGCGCAAGATCACCGAGGAAGGCGTGGCATTTCGCTCGCCCATCAATGGCGACAAGGTATTTCTCTCGCCAGAACGGGCCATGCAGGTGCAGCGCAGCCTGGGCAGCGATATCTGCATGATCTTCGACGAATGCACGCCTTTCCCGGCGACCGAGCAGCAGGCGCGCAGTTCCATGGAGCTGTCATTGCGCTGGGCGGTGCGCAGCAAACAGGCACATGAAGGCAATGACGCAGCCTGTTTCGGCATTGTGCAGGGCGGCATGTATGGCAGCCTGCGCCAGGCATCGCTTGCCGGGCTGACGGAGATCGGTTTTGACGGCTATGCCATCGGCGGGCTGTCGGTAGGTGAGCCACAGGAAGAAATGTTGCGCGTGCTGGGTGATATCACACCGCACATGCCGGGTGATCGCCCTCGTTATCTGATGGGCGTGGGCCGCCCGGAGGATATCGTCGAGGCAGTACGGCGGGGTATCGACATGTTCGACTGTGTGATGCCGACCCGCAATGCGCGCAACGGGCATTTGTTCACCCGTGAAGGGGTGATCAAGATTCGCAATGCACGCCATCGGACGGACACCGGCTCGCTGGATGAAACCTGCGACTGCTACACCTGTCAGAACTTCAGCCGCAGCTACCTGCACCACCTGGAACGATGTGGCGAAATGCTGGCAGCACAGCTCGCCACTATCCACAATCTGCGCTATTACCAGAACCTGATGGCCGGATTGCGAGGGGCTATTGAAGCGGGTACATTGTCGGCCTTTATCAGCGATTTCTATGCGGCGCGGGGCCTGCCGGTTCCTGCGCCATCGGCCGTCTGAATGGAGCGAAACATGAATCAGACCCACAATACATCCGCCATGGGTGCCCTGGCGACACGCCTGCCATTGGTTCTGGCTGGCCTGTTGCTGGCCGGCCCGGCCTTTGCCCAGGCAGCACCGGGCGGTGGCGGCTTTGAACTGGTGTTCATCGTCATCATGATGGTGGTGTTTTATTTCTTCCTGATCCGCCCGCAGACCAAGCGTGCAAAAGAGCACCGGGAACTGGTCAGTGCTTTGGCCAAGGGTGATGAAGTGGTCACCAGTGGCGGCATGCTCGGCAAGATCACCAAGGTGACAGACGATTATGTAGTGATCGAGATCGCCAGCAACATGGAGATCAAGGTGCAGAAGCACTCGGTCCAGGCGACGTTGCCGAAAGGCACTATCAAGTCCATCTAAGCCACTGGAGAACCCCATGAGCCGCTACCCGCGCGGGAAATTTTTCCTGCTGCTGGCCGTGCTGGTCGTCTGTGGCCTGTATGCGATGCCAAACCTGTATCCGGATGTGCCCGCGATACAGATCACCCGTTCCGAAGCTGGCGCTGAAGTCTCACAAGATGCCATCGCTCGGCTTACCACTGCATTGGATCAAGCTGGCATCAGCTACGGTACCGGAGAGACTGTCGGTGGCTCATGGCTGCTGCGGCTGGATGATTCCGATGCACAGCTGCGCGCCCGCGATCTGGCGGAACGCACCTTGGGCCGGGATTATGTGGTGGCGCTGAACCTTGCGCCTACTACACCTGCCTGGTTGCGCGCCTTCGGGGCCAGCCCGGTCGGGCTGGGGCTTGATCTGCGCGGCGGCGTACACTTTCTTTTACAGGTCGATATGGACTCGGCGCTGGATCACCGGCTGGAATCCTGGGCAGCCGAGCTGCGCCTGGTGTTGCGTGACGCCGGCATTCGTTATCGTGAGGTAAGCCACCAGGGCCATGATCTGATTGCGCGTTTTGACAATAGCGACGATCTGAACAGCGCCCAGGCCGCGTTGCGTAACCAGTTCAATGAATTTACCGTGCGCCGCGAAAATGATCGCAACCAGCTGCGGCTGACAGTGACGCAAGAGGCGATCTCCGAGATTCAGGATTACGCCGTCGATCAGAACCGCACTGCGCTGAACAATCGGGTCAATGAGCTGGGTGTGGCATCACCGGTCGTGCAACGCCAGGGGGCGGATCGTATCGTGGTGCAACTGCCGGGCGTGCAGGATGCCAGCCAGGCGCGGCGGATTCTTGGTCGCACAGCGACGCTGGAGTTTCGTCTGGTTGCTGATGACGTCGACCCGGTGCGCATCCAGTCCGGCATTGCGCCGCCGGGCACGGAAATCTTCCCCTTCAAGGGCGATACGCGTAACCCGGTAGTATTGCGGCGGCAAAACATTGTCACGGGTGATCAAGTGACTAACGCGCAAATGGGCTTTGATGAAAACGGCATGCCCGAAGTAAATATCTCGCTGGATGCCAGCGGTGCGCGCAACATGCAGCGGGTCACATCGCGCAACGTGGGCCGGCCGATGGGGGTGCTGTTCATCGAAACGCGAACAGACATCGAGACGGTCATCAATGAAGAAGGCGAACGCGAGCAGCGTGCCACCAGCAGCCGCGATGCGTATGTCATCAACGTGGCCAATATCCGCGATACCCTGGGCAGCCGCTTCCGCATCACCGGGCTGGATAGCCCGGCAGGTGCTGCGGAGCTGGCGCTGTTGCTGCGGGCCGGTGGCCTGGCAGCGCCGATGTATATCGCCGAGGAGCGAACCATCGGGCCAAGCCTGGGGGCGGAGAATGTTGCTGCCGGCATGAAGTCCATGGTGCTCGGGCTGGTGTTGGTGCTGGCGTTCATGCTGTGGCGCTACAAAATGTTCGGCGTGTTCGCGAACGTCGCGTTGCTCGGCAACCTGGTTATTATGGTGGGTATCATGTCGATGATTCCAGGCGTCACACTGACGTTGCCTGGTATCGCCGGTATCGTGCTGACGGTAGGTATGGCAGTTGATGCCAACGTGCTGATTTATGAACGCATCCGTCAGGAGCTGGCCGATGGCCGGCCGCCGCTACAGGCCATCGATGCCGGTTACGAGCGCGCTTTCCAGACCATTCTGGACGCCAATATCACCACACTGATTGTGGCGGTGATCCTGTTTGCTGCGGGTTCCGGCACGGTGCAGGGCTTCGCTGTCACGCTGTTTATCGGCGTCAGCGTTTCCATGTTCACGGCTATCGTCGGTACGCGTGCGCTGGCTGACCTGGTCTATGGTCGCCGCAAGCGTGCGCCGGCCCGGCTGAGTATCTGAGGTGGTTATGACGACGAAGCCGGAAGAGAAAGTCATCAATTTCATGGCGCTGGTAAAACCCATGAATGCGCTGTCGATCATTCTGATCGTTGGTTCCCTGGTGCTGCTGGGTGTGCGCGGGTTGAACTTCGGCCTGGATTTCACGGGCGGTACGGTCATTGAAGTCAGCGCGAGCCAGGATGTGGTGCTGGAAGACGTGCGCAGTGCGCTGGAGGCCGGTGGCTACGGCGATGCGACAGTGCAGCACTTTGGGTCCTCTCGCGACGTGATGGTGCGTGTGCCGCCCCATGAAGATGACAATGGCGATGAAGTAGGTGCGGCCGTATTTGGTATCATTGCTACCGCCTCACCGGGTGTCGAGCTGCGGCGCGTGGAGTTTGTCGGGCCGCAAGTGGGTGATGAGCTGCGGGACCAATCCGGGCTGGCGGTGCTGATGGCGATGATCATGATGGTGATCTACATCTGGTTCCGTTTCAGTAACAAGTTCGGGCTCGCGACACTGTTGGCGCTGATGCACGATGTTGTCATCGTATTGGGCTGCTTTGCCTTGTTCCGCTGGTCATTTGATCTGACGGTGCTTGCAGCAGTGTTAGCGGTAGTAGGCTACTCGATCAATGATACCATCGTCATCGCCGACCATATCCGGGAGGATTTTCACAAGTCGCGGCTGGGTGATCCAGTTACTGTCATCAACCGTGCTGTGACGCGAACATTGAGCCGTACCATGATCACCGGGCTGACAACACTGTTGGTGTTGGGGGCGCTATACCTGTTTGGTGGTGAAATGATCCGGGGCTTCTCGGTCACACTGATTCTCGGTGTGATAGTGGGCACGTACTCCTCAATCTATGTCGCCAACGGCATTCTGCTTGCCATGAAAGTCGGCAAGGAAGATTTCATGCTGCACGAGACGCAAAAAGAGATCGATGACATGCCCTGACCAGGGCTTTCATTTGCCGCCGCGCTGCGTTGCGGTGGGCGCACGTCAGACAGGGCACCTTCGGGTGCCCTGTTTTTTTGTTCGTTGTCGATTTCCGTGGAAGCATTTTCCGATATCCGCGCAAGTTCCGATGGGTTGTCCGGAATACCTTTTCTGCCTCTTGATGCGGCCGTTACCGGATGTGCACCCAGCGGGGAGCCTGCGGCGTGTCCACTCCCAAATGGTAGTGGCCGGTTTGGCAGTGAAGGAGCTAATGTCCGCGGCATCAGCAGGGTGGCGTGCGGTGCCGGCCCACCTGACCAGGTCTTGTGAGGAAAGCACTAGCCATGTTTCAGCAAAGCAGGTGGAGCAAGTATCTCTTGTGGGCAGTCCTTCATATCGGCCTGGTCCTGTTGGCCGGCTGTGGCGGCGGGGGATCGTCGTCATCGTCTCCCAGCGAGGATGGGCCGCCGCTGCCGCCGCGCCTCACGGGCTATGAAGGCCCGCCCGGCGAACTGCTGCTTCAGGCAGTGGGCAATCGCGGCCCGGTCACCATTGGCTATCGCCCCTCGGGTCAGGGCATGGTTGAGACCGTAATCGTCGGGCCGGATGAGCAGGTGCCGCTGAGTTTGGCAGTGGGTGTGGCGCCGGATCTGCATCTGGTGTCGGTGCCCGAAGGGCAACATTGCGAGCTGTCGGTGGATTGGCAGTTCCAGGTCATGCCTTGGGGCGAGATCGTGACGCTCGCTTGCGGCGAGCTGCTGGTGACGCCGCAGCAACTGCATGTTTATCCCTTGCAGTGGGTGGCTCTGCCCGGGGTGGAACTGGCACAGCACAGGGATGGCTTGCGTGCGCAGCTGACCATGGCCGGGAGCGTACCAGTCAGCCTGGAGCTCACGGTGCGTGACGATGCGCTGGTATTTCTGGTGCCGGATCTCATCAGTGGCACCGGCGAATTGCAGGTCTGGTTCGGCGATGCTGAGCCGACAATCATCCCGATTGACGTGGCGCCGATACCAGAGCTTGACGTCAGCACCTTCATGGCGAATTGGTGGGCAAGACTGGACGATGTAGGGGCCTTGCTTGACGGTGATGCGCTGGCTAGCTGGCGGCAGCATCTTGCTCAGAAACGTGGCGAAATAGAACCACTGTTCGCGGCGTTGAGTGCTTTAGAGCAAGTGGCCGTGGTGCGCTATTTATGGGCCAACCTGACAGCGGCGGAGGAAGCGCTCCATGAGCCTGTGATGCTTGCCCGTTCCGCAGCGCGGCTGCTGCCCGATTGTGGAATGGCAGTGATCGGCCTGGCCAGCTACACCGCTGTGCATGTTCTCGCGGCCGTAGGGGTAGCCGAGTTGACGGGACTGTTGACGCTCACTGGCCCCGCCGCGGTGGTTGGGGTGCTCCTCGGAGGCGTCGCGGTGGCAGCCATCCTGAGTGAAGCCGTGGACGGCAGTCGCTTGCGTGCGCGCAAAGCGGTGCAAATCTGCGCCGACTACCGGGGACTGGTCAGTGGTGGCGTCAATGACTTCGATATCATGCCGCAGGTGGCAGCGAAAAGCGGCCCGGCTGTTATTACTACTACCACGCTGCGGCTGGCGCACGAACAGCCGTATCAAAGTGCTTTGCGGGTGCGGCGCGTGCTGCCGGCAGAGCTGACGCAGCGCATTCGTGGCCTGCAAAGCGCGTTGCAGCCAATCTCCGGTTTCTTCGGTGAGCGGTTGGATTGGTTGTATTTGTTTGACTTCGACGCACGGTTGCCGCTGAAGAGTGCGCAGCTGAGTGTGTCGGGTGCGCACGTGAAGGCGAACACCTTGGTGGTGCAGAACTCCCTGCTGTCGGTGGAGTTGGCCGTGACTGGCGAGCCGGAGCCAGATCGCTTGCTACCGTTTCGCCTGGCTGGCAGTGGTGAGGCTACGGACACCTGGCTCGGTGAAACGCTACCAGTGAATATTGATCTGCGTGGCCATCTTTCTGGCCGCAAACCGCTCGCGTTTGACGTGATGCTTGACGTGGCGCCGGGTGATACATTGCGGTTTACCGTCCCGGTGGAGTTTGCTACCTCCACAATGATCGTGACGCAGGCGGCGCGTGGGAACGTGTTTCATGGCGATGAGTTGGCGGAGTACTACTACTTTCCGAACGATGGTTTTGTCACGGATCAGTTTCAGTACCGGGCGACCAACAACGCCGGCAGCGCGGAAGGCACCGTCACATTCAGGCTGATGGACCAGTGCCAGCGACAGAATTCCACCCAGATTGCCTGTACGTACGTGTTCCGTGATGTCGGCCGGATGTTCAAGGCTTTGGCCGCGAATGATGAACCCATGGAGCAAGGCGGCGTGCAATCGTGGCGCGTGTTCAGTATGCATACGCTGGAAGGCGAGCTGCTTGAGCGGCACGCGGTGTACCACTATCGCCACGAAGGCGAGCCGGCAGGTGGCAACTGGGTCGTCAATCGCGCGGAGCGTGTTGTGTCCAGCGACAACGGCCAGTGGCGTAGTAGCATGATTGATCTCCACCAAGGGCTTGATGGCTCAATCTTGCAGGGGCATGCATTTCTGGAAACAGAAGCCACCTATAGCGATCAACGTGGTGTTTTCTTTACCAGCGCTGCATGTACAAACTTGCCGGATTACCAGACCAGCAGCCGTTCCACAGGTTTCTCAAGTGATGATCCGCTGGGCGTGCGAGAGGAGTTTTCCAACGAGTGGGCAGAGTCGCTGGTCTATTGCCCAACTATGGCTGACCTGACACGGCTTGTACCACTCTCGCCGACGCATTCTATCGACGCGGCGTCAGTGTACCGATACTTCATCAGGTGACCGGCGTGGGAATTTGGCTTCTGCGCGCGGGTTCAGGCTGGCGCGCGCAGCAGCGCAATATTGGCCGCCGGCAATGACAGCTGCCAGCCCCATTGCTGCGCCAGGTAGCCGAATGTGGCGGGCTTGTAGAAACACACATGGGTCGGGTCGCGCCGGTAATGCCATCGTGCAAAGCCGGCATCGTCCGTCAGCCAGCCGGTCATGATGGCGAGCGTGCCAGACGGGCGCAGCAATGAGCGCAATTTGCCGAAGCTTTCTGCCGGGTGATGAAAATGCTCTACCACTTCCGAGCAGGTAACGAAATCATATTGTTGCGTCAGCAGGTAGGGGTCGTTGGCGTAGAGCGGGTCAAAGTCGAGTGTGGGAAAGCCTGCTTCCGTGAGCATTTTCGATAGCGTCGGGCCTGGCCCGCAGCCGAAATCCAGCCCCATGATCTCCGCTGCCCCTGCCTCGGCGCTCGCTGAAAGCTGCGCTATCAACGGCTCCGCAAGCCGGGCCAGAAACGCACGATACCCGGCATCATCCGGGCTGTTCTGATGGAGCGCGTAATGGGCTTGCTCTTCTTCGCGTGAGGGCAACGCCTCACGGGCGATGAACGTCAGTTGGCAGGTGGGGCAGCGAAAATAATCGGCCTCACGCTCCAGCAGGGGCAGGCGAGCGAAAGGCTGGCTGCCCGCAGTGTGGCAGAGCGGGCAGTCGGGGTGCTTAGCGTTTGAGGGCATCGGTCAGGTGGGGCTGGATCTTCTGGAGCAATGCCTTGAAGACCTTGGGGCTGCCCGCCACCAGGTTGCCGTTCTTCAAATGGTTATGGCCACCAGTGAAATCGCCGACCAGCCCGCCTGCTTCAGTGATCAGCAGGCAGCCGGCTGCCATATCCCACTCCTGCAAG
Organism: Alcanivorax quisquiliarum; assembly: GCF_023051175.1. GTDB lineage: Bacteria > Pseudomonadota > Gammaproteobacteria > Pseudomonadales > Alcanivoracaceae > Isoalcanivorax > Isoalcanivorax quisquiliarum. Next base: position 23,474 of record NZ_JALKII010000005.1, read on the forward strand.
CCGGTTTCCCAGAAGCCGTCCAGCCGGCCGGCCGCAAGCCAGGCCAGGTCCAACGCCGCCGCGCCGGGCCGGCGCAGGCCAGCCGCCAGTGGCATGATATCGCGCATCATGTCCAGATAAGGCTCGACGTGTTGCGCCTGATCGCGGCGGAACGGAAAACCGGTGCCGATCAGGGCGCCTTCCAGGCCCGCACGTTGTGTCACGCGCAGCCGGCGCCCGTTCATGATGGCGCCACGCCCGCGGCTGGCGGTAAATTCTTCCTCGCGCAGCGGATCGACCACCACGGCATGTTCCACCTTGCCGTCGCAGGCGAGCGCGATGGAAATGCAGAATTGGGGAAACCCATGCAGGAAGTTGGTGGTGCCATCAAGCGGATCAATGATCCACTGCCAGCGGGCATCGTCGCCCTTGCCGGGTTGAGCGCCGCTTTCTTCGGCCAGAATGCCGTAGTCGGGATACGCCTTTTGCAGCACATCAATGATGTGTGCTTCGGCGGCGCGATCGATTTCGCTGACGAAATCATTACGGCCTTTTTGCTCGACCTTGATGCGCTGTACATCATCGGCGGCACGACGGATAAATTGGCCTGCCTGACGGGCAGCGCGCAGGGCGATATTCACTTGCGGGGCGAGCATAGGCGTAGTGGCATCTTTTAAAGAACGGGGGAGGCCACAGTTTATCAGAATATGGCTGCAAGGGCAGGTGATTTGTGGCCCCGCCGCAGCAACCCTGCATGTTACACTGCGCGCCTTGCACCTGGCCGCAGGAACAACACATGCTCGACCGAATTCGAATTGTGATGGTGGGAACCACTCACCCAGGCAACATCGGTGCCGCCGCCCGGGCGATGAATACCATGGGCTTATCGGATCTGCGGCTGGTATCACCGCTGCAATTTCCCCATGTGGAAGCCACGGCGCGCGCCAGTGGTTCGGCCGATATTCTGGCCAGCGCGAAGGTGTGCGCCAGCCTCGATGACGCACTGGAGGGCGCCACGCTGGTAGTCGGCACCAGCGCCCGGCAGCGGCGTATTCCCTGGCCGTGCCTGTCGCCCCGCCAGCTTGGGGCGGTAGCGGCCGAGCGGATCGAGCAGGAGCAGATTGCGGTGCTGTTCGGGCGTGAAGATCGTGGGCTGACCAATGACGAATTGCAGCGCTGCCATTATCACGTTGCCATCCCCACCAATCCTGACTATGCCGTGCTCAACGTGGCCTCTGCGGTGCAGCTGATCGGCTATGAACTGCGACTGGCACTGGTGGGCGATCCGGAGGCTGGCGAGGCGCCACGCCGCGCTGGCCGCCATTGCCTGGCGTTGCCGCCGATGGAGTGGGACGCGCCACCCGCAGATGCTGCTGAGCTGGAATATTTGCTGCGTCATCTGGAGACGCTGATCACCGCCAGCGGCTTCGTTGATCCGGCCAGCCCCGGGCATGTGATGACCCGGTTGCGGCGGCTGTTTCTGCGGGCCAGGCCAGACAAGGTGGAAATCAGCACCTTGCGCGGGGTGCTGACCAGTTTTGCCAGATATCTGCCTTCTCCGGAGAGCGAAGGCGGTAACCGATAAGAGGCTGCCATGTTCACTACTGTTCGCGAGGATATCCGCTCGGTTTTCCAGCGTGACCCGGCTGCGCGCAATAGCCTTGAAGTGCTGTTGACCTACCCCGGCCTGCACGCGCTGCTGCTGCATCGCCTGGCACACAAGTGTTGGCATCACCGCCTGAAACTGCTGGCACGCCTCATCTCTGCCTTCAGTCGCTGGGCAACAGGTATCGAAATTCATCCCGGTGCACAAATCGGGCGTCGCTTCTTTATTGATCACGGTATGGGCGTGGTGATCGGCGAAACGGCCGAGATCGGGGATGATGTCACGCTTTATCATGGCGTTACGCTCGGCGGCACCAGCTGGAACAAGGGCAAGCGCCACCCGACATTGGCAGATGGCGTGGTGGTTGGCGCTGGCGCGAAAGTGCTGGGGCCGATACGGGTCGGCCACAATGCACGCATCGGCTCCAACTCCGTGGTGACACGGGAAGTGCCGGATGGCAGCACCGTGGTGGGTATTCCGGGGCGCGTCATCAACAAGGCGCCGGATGACAGTGAGCGCGCCCGTGCTGCGATGGCCAGGAAAATCGGCTTCGATGCCTATGGCGTGACCGACGACATGCCTGATCCCGTCGCGCAGGCGATTCGTTCGTTGCTCGATCATCTGCATGCGGTGGATACGCGGCTGGAGCGCGTGTGCACCTCATTGCGGGAGCAGGGCATTCGTGGCTGCGATGAGGAAATACCGTCTCTGCGCGAAGAGGATTTCGCGGCGGTGCGTGGCGCTGCCCCGAAAGCCGACGACAGCAGTCAATAGCGCCAGCGGGAATAGTTGACTGATTTGGTCAGGATTAGTACCCTCATTAATCTTAAGGGTTTCCAGGACTGACCATGCGACTTACCACCAAAGGCCGGTACGCCGTCACGGCGATGCTTGATCTGGCGCTCCATGCCAGCCAGGGGCCGGTTCCTCTGGCCGATATCTCCGAGCGCCAGGGTATTTCCATTTCCTATCTGGAGCAGCTGTTTGCCAAGTTGCGGCGGCGTGAGCTGGTGACCAGCGTGCGTGGCCCCGGTGGCGGTTATCAACTCGGTGGCGACAGCCACGAGATCAGTGTGGCCAGCGTTATTGACGCGGTGGACGAATCCGTCGATGCGACACGTTGCGGCGGGCAGGGCGATTGTCAGGAAGGCGAAATTTGCCTGACGCACCATTTGTGGCGTGATCTGTCGGCGCAGCTGCACGGGTTTCTCAGCGGTATTACGCTGGGTGAGCTGGTCGCCCAGCGTAATATTCAGCAAATCGCCGAGCGGCAGAAACGGCGCCAGCAGGAGCGGGTGCCGCTGAGCGTGATCAACTGAGTCCGAACGCGGGCTCACTGGCCCTTGATCCGAGAATTTCATGAACCCTGTTTATCTTGATTATGCGGCGACCACCCCGGTCGACCCGGCTGTTATCGGCGCCATGAGCGAATGCCTGGGCCTTGACGGCGTGTTTGGCAACCCGGCGTCGCGCTCCCACCTCTATGGCTGGCTGGCGGAAGAAAAAGCAGAGTCGGCACGCCGCCAGGTGGCCGATCTGCTGCACGCCGATCCGCGTGAAATCGTCTGGACCAGCGGCGCCACGGAGGCCAACAATCTGGCCCTGAAAGGCGCAGCACAGGCGCGCCGCAGCCGTGGCCGCCATATCATTTCCATGGCCAGTGAACACAAGGCCGTGCTTGATGCACTGGCCTGGCTGGCGCAACAGGGCTGGGAGGTGACACTGCTGAACCCGCTCGCCGACGGCCGCGCTGATCCGCAAGCCGTTGCCGCCGCGATGCGCGACGATACGGTGCTGGTATCGGTGATGCACGCCAATAATGAAACCGGCGTGATCAACGATATCGTGGCGATCGGCACACTGTGCCGCGAGCACGATGTGCTGTTTCACGTGGATGCGGCGCAAACGTTCGGCAAGCTGCCCATTGATATGCGAGCCCTGCCGGTGGATCTGATGTCGGTATGTGCACATAAACTCTACGGTCCCAAGGGTGTGGGTGCCCTGTATGTGCGGCGTGCGCCGGGTGTGCGTATCGAGGCACAAATCCACGGCGGTGGCCATGAGCGCGGGCTGCGTTCCGGCACGCTGCCCACCCATCAACTGGTTGGCTTTGGCGCAGCCTGCGAACTGGCCGCTGCGGTAATGGCTCAAGAACAGGTTCGGCTGGCAAGCCTGCGCGATACGCTGTGGGCAGGCTTGCAGGAATTGGGCGATGTGCATCTTAACGGGCACCCGACCGAACGGCTGGCCAGCCACCTCAATGTGGCCTTCGGTGGCGTGGATGGTGAGCTGCTGCTGACGGCACTGGCCGGCGTGGCGGTATCGTCCGGCTCGGCTTGCACCTCGGCCTCGCTGGACCCTTCTCATGTGCTGAAGGCCATGGGCGTCAGCGATGCATTGGCCCATGCTTCACTGCGTTTTTCCGTGGGGCGCTACACTACCGACGCCGATATCCGCACCGTGCTTGAGGTGGTGGGTGAGGCCGTGCAGCGGTTGCGGAAAGGGGCGCAAGTTTCGTAAAGCCTGTCGCCGATGCTGCCGTGACCCGGCGCCATCTTGTATGTCTCCCCCGCAAGGGGAGCAAAAAAGATTGATATGTGGGACCACCCGTCGGTGCTTTCGTGGATATCGGAATCGTCTTCACGGACGCCGACGATGAACCCATTTTTCTACCGCCGCAGCGAAGGTGTGCATGTTTTATCAGCGCCCCGATCCACGCCTCCAGCCCTGGGTAAGCCATTACTGGCTCAGCTCTGGCGGCGCGCCGCAGCATGTGCTGCTGCCGGATGGTTGCGTTGACGTGGTCGTGGCAACGACGGCCTGCGAGGCAACCGTGTGGCTTTATGGTACAGCGACACAGCGCACCGTGCTGGATGTTGAGCCTACCGTGCGTTACCTGGGTGTGCGTTTTCTGCCGGGCCAGGCGCGTCACTTCCTGCGCATGAGTGCCGCCGAGCTGACCGATCGTGCCGAAGCGGTAAAGGGCGACGATGCGCTGGGGTTGGCCGAGGCGCATTGGCTGGCGGATGGCGCCGGCGGTGTGTTTGCCGAGCTGGACAGGCTGCTGCTGAGGCTGCTGGCTCGCCATCCTCCCCGGCGCTTGGCGCTGGATAACCTGCTGCTTCACTTGCATCGGCCACAACATCCTTCGCTTGCCACCCTCGCAGCGTCCTGCGGCTTGAGCCGGCGTCAGCTGGAGCGGCTGTGCCGCACCCATGTAGGCGTTTCGCCTGCCTGTTTTGCGATGATTCGCCGTTGCCACCGAGCGCTGGCGCTGCTGGCTCGGCCGGCCACACCGCAGGCACTGATGAGCCTGTCATTGGCGTCGATTGCTGCCGAAGCCGGTTACGCCGATCAAAGCCACATGACACGGGAGCTGCGCCGCTTTACCGGGCAAACGCCCGGGGGGCTGCGGCGCAACGGGCCGGGCGCAGATGTCGCATTTGTTCTATCCGGCGCAGGCCTCTCTCATCACACTGCCTGCCTCAGTGACTTGTAAAAAGACAGGGGAGACGCCCATGAAACTCTGGACCGGCATCGTGACACCGCACCTGCAAGCCTGCCGCGATTTCTACGTGCGGGCCTTTGGCTGCAATGTCCTGTTTGAGGAAGACTGGTTCGTGTTGCTGGAGCTGGGCGGTGGCGAGCTGGGGTTGCTGGCGCCGCAACAAGCCGCGCAGCATCCGCGTTTTCGCACAGCCACCAACGGACAAGGTGCCTGGGTGACCATCGACGTGGAAGATGTGCACGCCATCCGGCAACGGCTGATCGACCAGGGCATCACCCCCGATAGCGAGATTCGTGAAGAAAGCTGGGGCGACCGCCATTTCATCGTCACCGACCCGGCCGGGATTACCGTGGATATCGTGCAACGGCTCGCCTGAACAGGGCCACCAAGACGACCCACGTCATGTGCCCCCTGGTGCTGTGTTCGTGCGGCGCTGCTTGCTTGATACTTTGGCGGCTGCGCTTTGCGCGGCGTTATTGCGGCCAGGTACGGGCCCGGGCCATGCATGATCGGCTGTGTTCGCTGCGGTGATTTGAAACTGGTGCCGTGGTTTATCACAGCTTTACAGTTTGAAGGCTGGCACCCCACAGACGTTACCGGCGCTTTTCGTTAGGCTGCGCGCAAGGCTGTCGAGTATGTGCGCGGCAATAGCTGCGCACGCTTTTACCTCCCCGTGATCTGCCTTGAGAAACTGGAGCCGGGATGTTGCGTCCATGGAGGAGCTTGGTTCGGTGGAGCTGTGCCCTGCTGCTGGCAATAGTGTCCGTTGTGTCGCACGGCGAGCCGGCGGTGAGCCAGTGGCGCGCAGAGGTGCTGAAAGCGGCGGCCCGTGCTGGTGTGCCGGAATCTGCTCTGGCAGTGGCTGCGATACCACTGGACGGGCCGGGGCGGGCACAGTATTTCAATGCCGATATCCCGTTTTCACCGGCTTCGACCATGAAGCTGGTCACTACCTATGCGGCGCTGGAAATTCTCGGGCCGACCTTTCGTTGGCACACCCGCCTCTACACTGATGGCGAGCGACGGGGGAACACCCTGCGCGGTAATCTTTATCTGGTTTCAGGCGGCGACCCCAAACTGACAGAAGAGCGCCTGTGGTTGCTGCTGCGTGATCTGCGTGCGCAAGGCATCGAGCGTATCAACGGGGATCTGATTCTCGACGACAGTTACTTTTATCTGCCGGCCACCTGGCCGCTGTTTGATGACGACGGCGGTAATCCTTATGCGCCGTATCTGGTCGAGCCGGATGCGATGATCACCAACTTCAATTTGCACCACCTTCGTGCTCGGGCGGAAAACGATCAAGTGCAGCTGTGGGCGACGCCTGCCATCGCCAGCCTGCGCCTTGAAAACCAATTGCGTGTGGCGGAGCCGGGTATGTGCCCCGGCGCCCGGAGCCTGAGCTGGGTGCCCGTGGCAGATGAAGACGGCAGCGTGACATTGACGGTGAGCGGTGCACTGCCGTCAGGCTGCGAAGTGAGCCACTATATGTCACTGCTGCCGCCGGATGAATACACCGGCGCGCTGTTGCGTGCGTTATGGGAGAACCTGGGAGGGCGCTGGACGGGCGATCATTACCGGGGTGTGTTGGTGGCAGGCACGCAGTTGCTGGCTACCACCAGCTCGCCGGATCTTGTCTCGGTGGTGCGCGATATCAACAAGTACAGCAATAACCCGATGGCGCGGCAGCTTTATCTCACCATCGGTGCGCAAAACCGCATCGCAGGCGATCCCAATGATTTCGCCGCCACGGAACGCGTGCTACGCGAATGGCTGGCCCTGAAAGGCGTGCCGGTGAAAGGGCTGGTGCTGGATAACGGCTCGGGGCTCTCGCGCATCGAGCGCCTGACGGCGCGGCAGCTGGCGCTGATGCTGCAACAGGCCTGGCGCAGCCCGTTTGCCGCCGAGATGATCGCCTCGATGCCGCTGGTGGCAATGGATGGCACCATGCGCAGCCGGCTGCGCGATACCGACATGGCAGGCGAGGGCCATATCAAGACAGGCAGCTTGCGTGGCGTGCGCGCGATTGCCGGTTTCGCTCGTGACAAACGGCAAACCACCTGGGCCGTGGTGCTGCTGGTCAATCACAGCGGTGGTCCGGTTTCCAGCGCGCTGCTGGATCGAATGCTGGCGGCGTTACGGGTATCGGGCGCGGCAATTACCATATCGGAGCGTTAGGCGGAGCGCTAGGCGGCGCTGGCTCTGCGACGTGCCTCGTCCTGAATGCGTTTGACCATGGCGCGCACGCCGTTGCCGCGTGTCGGGCTCAGATGCTTGAGCAGATCAATGCTGTCGAAATAGCCTTCCATGTCGTATGCCACCACCGCCTGCGGGGGCTTGCGATTCAGCGCGGCGAGCACAATGGCAGCCAGCCCGCGCACGATCAGCGCGTCGCTGTCCACCGCCAGACGCAGCTCGCCGCTGGCGTCGTCAAAGCCGGTTTCGAGCCACACCTGGCTTTGGCAGCCGCGCACGATGCGGGCGTCATCTTTCATCTCTTCCGGGAAAGCGGGCAGTTGCCGTCCCAGGTCGATGATGTATTCGTAGCGCTGCTCCCAATCGTCGAAGAACGACAGAGCATCCACAACGTCATCGGCGGTAATGGTGCGGCCAAGTTCTATGTTGTCGAGATCCAGTGTGGTCATGAAAAGAAACCGGCGTGATTGAAACCTGATTGAAGAAGGCGCGCCGCACAGGGTGCGCGGCGCATGATCAAGCGGCAGGGCTGCGGCTCAGAACAGCCCCAGCTCCAGCTGCGCGACTTCGCTGATCATGTCGCGGCTCCACGGCGGGTCGAATACCAGTGCCACTTCCACGGCGTCCACATTGGGTACCCGGCGCAGGCGATACTCAACCTCGCCGACCAGCACCGGCCCCATGCCGCAGGTGGGCGCCGTGAGAGTCATGCGCACCTGCACGATATTCTTGCCGTCGCGCCGGATGACATCGCAGCCGTATACCAGGCCCAGCTCCAGAATCGACACCGGAATCTCCGGGTCGAAGATGGTGCCCAGCACCCTGTCAAGATCCGCCTGCCGCACTTGCCCATCGGCTTCGGGCGGCTCGAAATCAAGCTCTAACGGCTGCTGCGCAATGGCGTCGGCATCGGTGCCGTCGATCCGTACCATGTTGCCCTGGTAGGTGACGGTGAAAGTGCCGCCCAATGCCTGGCGCAGGTTGACGAAACTGCCTTCGGGGATGGTGATCTGTTCGCCGGTTGGCACGCGCAGCGCCACCACATCCCGCGAGGTCACTACAGTATGTTGTTCGCGGTCACCCGGTGTCTGGATCGGTGCGCTCATCAGGCATTCACCGAAAAGCTTTCGCCGCAGCCGCATTCACCTTCCGAATTGGGATTGCGGAAGCGGAAAAAGCGGTTGACGCCTTCCGTGACGTAATCAATCTCCGTGCCCTTTACCAGTGGCAGGCTGGTGGCATCGATGAACAGCCGCACGTCGTCGGTGATTTCCACCTGATGATCGTTCTGCTCGGGCTGTTTCACATACTCCAGAACATATTTGTAGCCGGAGCAGCCGGAAGGCTTTACCGCCAGGCGCAAGCCAAGCGCCTGCTCGCGCAGGATTTCCTGGCGCGCCTGTTGTTGGGCCGCCGCCGTCATGATGACCTGTTGGGCGGTGCCGGGCACGAAAGTCTGAACCGTCATGGCATCACTCCTGTTGTCTGAAACGGATGCATTCGTCTGAAGCGACGCATCACAAGAATCGGGCCGCTTTTTCCAGCGCGGCAAACAGCCGGTCGATATCGTCACGGCTATTATAAGGTGCAAACGACGCCCGTATCGTGCCGGGAACGCCGAGCAGATTCATCAATGGCATCGTGCAATGATGCCCGGTGCGCACAGCCACACCCTGCTGATCCAGCAAGGTGCCAACATCGTTGGGGTGAGTGCCATCCAGCAAAAACGACAGGGTCGCTACTTTACTGGGGGTGTCGCCGATAATTCTCAAGCCCGGAAACGCCCGCGCCCGCTCCGTCACATAGTCGCGCAGGTCGTTCTCGTGCGCCAGTAGCGCGTTTCGATCCTGCGTGGTGAGCCAGTCCAGAGCAGCACCCAGCCCGACGGCGCCGGCAATATGAGGCGTGCCGGCTTCGAATTTGTACGGCAGCTGATTCCAGGTGCTGGTTTCAAAGCTGACCGTCTCGATCATTTCACCGCCGGTCTGGTAGGGCGGCATGGCATCCAGCAGCGTCTGGCGGCCATAAAGCACGCCGATGCCGGTGGGGCCAAACAGCTTATGGCCCGAGAACACCAGGAAATCACAATCCAGTTGCTGCACATCGACTGGAAAATGCGCCACCGACTGCGCCGCATCGATCAGCACGGCAGCGCCGACGGCGCGAGCCCGGCGGATGATCTCGTCGATCGGGTTGATGACCCCCAGCGCGTTGGACACATGCACCACAGCAACGATGCGCGTGCGCTCGGTGATGAATTCATCCAGCCGCGAGGTATCCAGCGAGGCATCATCCGCCAGCGGCAGCACGCGTAACGTGGCGCCAGCGCGGCGGCATACCTGTTGCCAGGGCACGATATTGGCGTGGTGCTCCAGGCTGCTGATCAGCACTTCATCGCCGGCCTTGAGATAGCTGCCGCCGAAACTGTGTGCCACCAGATTGATGCCTTCGGTGGTGCCCCGCGTCCAGATGATTTCCTCGCGGCTCGCATTCAGAAATGCAGCCACTTTTTCGCGCGCGCCTTCCAGCGCGGCGGTGGCAAGATCTCCCAGATAATGCGCGCCACGATGCACATTGCTGTTGGTGTGCAGATAGTAATGCTCGATTGCCTGGATCACCGAATGCGGCTTCTGCGTCGTCGCTGCGTTATCCAGATAGACGAGTGGCTTGCCATAGGCGCTGCTGCCCAGAATCGGGAACTGCGCACGCAGCGCTTCCAGATGTGTCACGGGCAGGGCGGCGTTCATGCGACAGGCTCCGCGTCGGTCAGCGCTTGCTCAAGCCAGGGGCGGGCCCACTCGACCACCGCCTCATCCGGCAGTGCTGCCAAAAGCTCATTGACGAAACCGAAGCCCAGCATGCGTTTGGCTTCGGCCGCTTCCACACCACGAGAGCGCAAGTAGAACAACGCTCCGGCATCAAGCTGGCCACATGTAGTCCCGTGGCTGCACTTGACGTCGTCGTTGTAAATCTCCAGCTCCGGCTTGGTGTTGATCTCGGCGCCGGGGGTGAGCAGCAGGTTGTTGTTGCTCAGATCGGCGTTGGTGCCTTTGGCACCGGCAAAAATATGAATGCGGCCGTTGAAAACCAGCTTCGCACTATCGCCGCCCATGCCCTTGTACAGCTGCTCGGAGTGGCTATGCGGTGCGCGATGCTCCACTGTAATCTGGTTGTCGATATGGGTGGTGCCACGGCCGACAAAAATGCCATTCAGCGCCAGCTGGGCACCGCTTTCGGCCAGAATGGCGCGCACATCATTGCGGCGTAGCGCATTGCCCTGCATCAGCTGGAAGCTTTGTACCTGGCTGTCCCGCTGCGGTGCGATGACCAGTGTGCCGATGTGCAGGCTTTCCGCATTTTCCGCTTGCAGGCGGTAGTGAGTCAGGCTGCTGCCCGGCGCAGCCACCAGCTCGGTGACGGCATTGGTCAGCACCGGCCCGCTGGCGGCGTAGCGTTCGATCACTGTCAGCTTGCTGTGGCGCCCCAGGCTCACCCGCAGCCGTGTGTGGCAGTGGGCGGCCTCGGTGTCCGACGCCAGCAGCAGCACTTCGATCGGCGCGGCGACAACGGTATCGTCGGCCACGGTGAGTTGCAGGCCATCGTGCAGCGTGGCGTTGTTCAGCCAGGCGAACGGTGTGCGCAGTGTGTCATCCGTGGTTTCGGCGGCCAGCGCCTCGCCACCGTCAAAGCGCGTCAGGCTGACATTTTCAGGAAGCTGTGACAGCTCGGGTTGATAGCGCCCGTTGACGAGCACCAGGCGGTGTGCCGCCAGTGCTGCCGGCAGCGGCGCGCTGCCCGTGGCTTCGCGTTGCAAATGGCCGGCGCTCAACGGTTGTAGCGAGGTGTATTTCCATTGCTCACTGCGGCGATCCGGGAACTCGGTATGTTCCAGCAGCTTCAGCGCGTCGCGGCGCACCGGCGTCAGCGCATCATCACGCAGGCGTGCCTGAGCGAGTGCCAGGGCCTGTCGCTTGAGCTGCACGTTCAGCGGTTCGTTGGCGGTCACGCTCATGCCGAGGCTTCCTCCTCGCCGGTCAGCCAGCCATAGCCGCGTTGCTCCAGCTCCAGCGCCAGCTCCTTGCCGCCGGATTTCAGAATGCGGCCGTCGGCCAGTACGTGCACGTAATCCGGCACGATGTAATCCAGCAGGCGCTGATAGTGTGTGACCATGACAATGGCGCGGTCCGGGCTGCGCAGGGAGTTGACGCCACGCGCCACGACTTGCAGCGCATCAATATCGAGGCCGGAATCGGTTTCGTCGAGCAGTGCCAGCTTCGGTTCCAGCAGCAGCATTTGCATGATCTCGTTGCGCTTCTTCTCGCCGCCGGAAAAGCCTTCGTTGACGCCGCGCTTGAGGAACTGCGGATCAAGATCCACCTGCTTGCACGCCTCGCGTGCCTGGCGCAGCAATGTCACCGCGTCCCATGGCTCCTTGCCTTGCGCGGCGCGCGTGGCTTCCAGAGAGGCTTTCAGAAACTCGAGGTTGCTGACACCGGGAATCTCCACCGGATACTGAAAGGCCAGGTAGATACCGGCGTGGGCACGCTCTTCAGGCTCCAGCTCGGTAACATCCTTGCCCTCGAACAGCACCTCGCCACTGGCCACAGCGTATTCCTCGCGGCCGGCGAGCAGATTGGTCAGGGTGCTCTTGCCCGAGCCGTTGGGGCCCATGATGGCGTGCACCTCTCCGGGCTTTACGGTCAGATCCAGGCCCTTGAGAATTTCCTCGCCCGCCACGGTGGCGTGCAGATTCCTGATTTCCAGCATCGTTGTGTAATCCTGTTGCGATCTTTGGCAGAGACGGCGGGGCGGGATCAGCCCACCGCGCCTTCGAGACTCACTTCAAGCAGCTTGCCGGCTTCCACGGCGAATTCCATCGGCAGCTCCTTGAACACTTCCTTGCAGAAGCCGTTGACGATGATCGACACCGCTTTCTCCGGGTCGATGCCACGGCTGCGGCACAGGAACATCTGATCGTCGGACACCTTCGAGGTCGTCGCTTCGTGCTCGATCATGGCCGAAGGGTTGCGGCTTTCTATATAGGGGAACGTGTGCGCGGCGCACTGATCGCCCAGCAGTAGCGAATCGCACTGGGTGAAGTTGCGCGCATTTTCCGCCCGTGGGCTCATGCGCACCAGGCCGCGATAGACGTTGCTGCTGCGGCCGGCAGAAATCCCTTTGGAGATGATCGTGCTCTTGGTGTTCTTGCCGAGGTGGATCATCTTGGTGCCGGTATCGGCCTGTTGCAGATTGCGCGTCAAGGCCACGGAATAGAACTCGCCGATGGCGTTGTCCCCACGCAGGATCACGCTGGGGTATTTCCAGGTGATCGCGGAGCCGGTTTCCACTTGAGTCCAGGAAATCTTGGCGTCGTCGTGGCACACGCCACGCTTGGTGACAAAGTTGTAGATGCCGCCCTTGCCCTCGGCGTCGCCGGGATACCAGTTCTGTACGGTGGAATACTTGATCTCTGCGCCCGGCAGGGCGACCAGCTCCACCACGGCCGCATGCATCTGGTTCTCGTCCCGCATCGGCGCGGTGCAGCCTTCCAGGTAGCTGACATAGCTGCCTTCGTCGGCCACGATCAGGGTGCGTTCGAACTGGCCGGTCTTGGCTTCGTTGATACGGAAGTAGGTGGAAAGCTCCATCGGGCAGCGCACACCCTTGGGGATATAGACGAATGAACCATCCGAAAACACCGCCGAGTTCAGCGCCGCATAGTAGTTGTCGCCCTGCGGCACCACGGTGCCCAGATACTTCTTGATCAACTCCGGATAGGTGTGCACGGCTTCGGAGATCGGGCAGAAGATCACCCCTGCTTCGAGCAGTTTGGCCTTGAAGGTGGTGCCGACAGAGACAGAGTCGAACACGGCATCCACCGCGACACCCGCGAGCATTTCCTGTTCATGCAGCGGGATGCCCAGCTTTTCGTAGATGCGCAGCAGCTCCGGGTCGACCTCATCGAGGCTTTTCGGGCCGTCGCTCATGCTCTTCGGTGCCGAGTAATAGGATATCTCGTTGAAATCCACCGGCGGGTGCTCAAGGTGCGCCCATTGCGGCACCGGCATGGATAGCCAGCGGCGATAGGCTGCCAGACGCCATTCGAGCAGCCACTCGGGCTCGCCCTTTTTCTCGGAGATGAAGCGCACCACGTCCTCATTGAGGCCGGGCGGCAGGGTGTCGGACTCGATGGCGGAGATGAAGCCGGCTTCGTAGTCGCCGTGAATCAGCTTGTCCAGTTCCGCTTGGCTGCTCATAGCAATGACCTGTGTCGTCGTGTCGGGGCGCCTTTTGGGTGCCCTCGGGAATACCAGAGTAAAACAGTCAGGTATTATACGATACCTGGCGCGTGAAAGAAAACCGCTGTCCAGGTGGGGTGGGCGCGGTGGGTGGATGTTTGCGGGTGCTCACCAGCTTCGTGTCGTGCGATGCCTGCTGCTCCCCTGGTTGCGGGGGCGCTTCAGCTGCGGCGGCAACGGTATCATATCTGGCCCCGGATGCGTATAATCCGCCGGTTCCGGGGGGCTGATCCCAGTGGCCCCGCTGAGGAGCATATTCACCCCTGTTCACAATGTTACTGACGGAGTTAAGTGACTGATGGCTGTAGAGCGTACCCTTTCCATCATCAAGCCCGATGCTGTGGCCAAGAATGTGATTGGCCAGATCGAATCCCGCTTTGAAAATGCCGGCCTGCGTCTGGTTGCCATGAAGATGGTGCAGCTCAGTCGCGAGCAGGCAGAGGGCTTCTACGCCGAGCACAAGGAGCGCCCGTTCTTTGCCGATCTGGTGGCTTTCATGACCAGTGGCCCGGTTGTTGTACAGGTGCTGGAGGGTGAAGGTGCAGTGCTGAAAAATCGTGAGCTGATGGGCGCCACCAACCCGAAGGAAGCTGCTGCGGGCACTATCCGTGCCGACTTCGCTCAAAGCATCGATGAAAACGCGGTGCACGGGTCTGATTCCGCCGAGTCTGCGGCGCGTGAAATCAACTATTTCTTCAAAGACGAAGAGCTTTGCGAACGCATTCGCTGAGCTCGTTGTTCAGGAGCCGGTGATGTCGGAACAGGCCAAGGTCAATCTGCTGGGGTTCTCTTATGCCGAGATGGAGGCATTCTGCCTTGAGATCGGTGAGAAGAAATTTCGTGCCCAGCAGCTGCTGAAGTGGATTCATCACCATCAGGTGGATGATTTCGAGCAGATGACCGATCTTGGCAAGGCGTTCCGCGCCCGGCTCTCGGAGTTGGCGGAGATTCGTGCGCCGATCGTGCTGCACGAGAGCATCTCTCGCGACGGCACGCGCAAATGGGTGCTTGAGGTGGATGGTGGGGGCGCGGTGGAGACCGTGTTTATCCCCGACGGTCGCCGTGGCACCTTGTGTGTGTCTTCGCAAGTGGGCTGTTCGGTGGATTGCAGTTTCTGCTCTACCGGCAAGCAGGGCTTTCAGCGCGACCTTTCCAGCGCCGAGATCATTGGTCAGGTATGGCTGGCCAGCAAGGCCTTCGGCCCCCGCCGTAATCTGGGCGAGCACCCGGTGACCAACGTGGTCATGATGGGTATGGGTGAGCCGCTGCTGAATTATGACAACGTGGTGCGCGCCATGCGCATCATGAAAGACGATCTCGGTTACGGCATTTCCAAACGCCGCATCACCCTCTCCACCTCCGGTGTGGTGCCGATGATCGATCGTCTCAGCCAGGATCTGGATGTGTCGCTGGCGATATCGCTGCACGCTCCCAATGATGCATTGCGCGACCAGCTGGTGCCGCTGAACCGCAAGTTTCCGCTGGCGGAGCTGCTGGCGGCCTGCCAGCGCTACAGCGACGGGGTGGAGCATCGTCATAATTCCATCACCATGGAATATGTGATGCTCAAGGGTGTCAATGATCAGCCCGAGCATGCCCGGCAACTAGTTAAGCTGCTGCGTAATCGCATGCCGGTGAAGATCAATCTGATCCCGTTCAATCCGTTTCCGCATTCAGGTTATGAGCGCCCGGCCAAGCCGGACGTGCTGGCGTTCCACAAATACCTGAATGACAATGGCCTGATGACCACCATCCGCACCACACGCGGCGATGATATCGATGCCGCCTGTGGCCAGCTGGTGGGCGAAGTGATGGACCGCACCCGGCGCAGCGAGCGCTGGCAACAAACGGTATTTCTGCGTACTGGGCAGGCCGAGGGCAAGGATGCGCCCCTTGATAGCGACCTGACGCGAGTGTAGCCATGAGTTTCCGGTTCGGGCAGCGGCGATCCCCCGGTAGGCGACTGATACGGCTGCTGCTGATGTCGACCGCAGCGCTGGCGCTGGCCGGTTGTATGGTGGCCAGTGGTGGCCGCGAAATCAAAGTGGACGAAGCTGTGCAGCATCGCGTTGCTGCCGGCATGGAATATTTACAGCTGGGCAAGCCGGTCGAGGCACGCCAGCACCTTTCCCGGGCGATCATGCTGGATGATCACAGCGCCGCAGCGCACAACGCCATGGCGTTGCTGTACAAGTACGAGGGCGATCAGCAGCGCGAAGAATTCCACTACCGCAAGGCATTACGCGCCGACAAAGGTTATGCGCCAGCCCGTAACAATTATGGGATTCTGCTTTATCTGCGGGGGGATTATCGCGGCGCGGCCCGTGAGTTCGAGCGCGTCGCCAACGACAGCACCTATTCCGGGCGCGGCCCGGCCTTCGAGAACCTGGGCCGCAGTTATCTTGCGCTGGGCCAGAAAGCCAAGGCGATGGAGGCGTTCAACCGCGCCCTGCGGTTGGTGCCCGACCCTCGTGCCAGCCTGCTGGAGCTGGCGGCGATTCACCTGGACGACGGAAACCTGCGGCTGGCTGATCGCTATTATCAGCAGTACGCGGCGGCGGCCAATCCGCAAACGGCGGCCGCACTCTGGCTCGGGATTCGCCTTGCTGCCGCCAGCGGCGACCATGACAGGCAGGCCGGCTACGAGCTGACCTTGCGGCAGATGTATCCCGATTCCGCTGAATTCAAAGCCTGGCGCGATTGGCGAGAAGGCACAGGGAGCGCAGGATGACAGAGCAGACCAATCTGCCGGGGCGGCGCTTGAGAGACGAGCGCTTGCGCCGGCACCTGACTGAACAGGATGTGGCCGGGCGGCTGCATCTGTCGGTGAGTTACGTGCGCGCTCTGGAGGCAGACGACTACCGGCGGCTTCCCGAGCCGGCATTCGTGAAGGGCTACATGCGCAATTATGCGCGTTTGCTGGAGCTGCCGGCGGACGAGCTGGTGGCGCAGTTTCAGCAGCACGTGCTGGCGGAGCGCGAGGAAGAACGGCTCGTTTCACCCGTGCACATGATGGCCCGCAGTGAGCGCGGCCCGGCCTGGTTGTGGCCGACGGTCATTCTTGGCGTGGCCCTGATTGTCGGGCTGGCCTGGTGGGGCACCCGTACCATGGGGCGCCCGGTACTGCCGGAGATGGCGGCACCGGTAGCGCAGCCGGCGCCGGCTGAGGAACCTGGCCTGCCGGAGCCAATCAATATGGAGGCGCCCTCTGCGCCGCTGCCGGAGAACCTTGAGCAGGCGCCGCCCGCCGAGAGTGCCCAGGCACTGGACGAAGACGCTGCCGAATCGACGGTGGCGGAAGCGCCCCAGATGGATCGTCTACACGTCACCTTCGACGCTGAATGCTGGGTCGAGGTGCGCGATGCCGCCGGCGAGCCGCTGTTTCAGGGCCAGCAACGAGCTGGCAGCCAGCTGGCGCTGGAAGGCGAGGCGCCCTTTCGTGTGACACTCGGGAATGCTGCGGCCGTTACCGCAATGCAATTCAATGGTGAGGCAATGAGCCTGCCGACAGCGGCACCGGGGCGGGTCATTCGCGTCACAGTGCCGTAACGACGGGCGCGCTTTATGCTCTTGTAGTAAGCCGCGTTCAAGCCTCGTGCAAGCGCGTTATAGACCGGGTGTATCCCGGTATAGCCCGGCTTAAGGTGCAGCCAGCTTAGGGTATGGATAGTAGAGCCGCGCAGCGCGTAGAGAGCCGGGTGATGAACCTGATGCAAAGCCCAGCGAAGAGCCCGTGGAGAGCCCCTGTGGACATGCAGCCCGAGATTGACATCAAGCGTCGCAAGACCCGGCAGATCCGGGTCGGTTCTGTGTTGGTGGGCGGTGATGCGCCGATCAGCGTGCAGAGCATGACCAATACCGAAACCTGTGATGTGGCGGCCACCGTCACCCAGATCCAGCAGTTGGCGCAGGTGGGCGCCGATATTGTGCGCGTCTCCGTGCCGACCATGGAGGCGGCCGAGGCGTTCGGCAAGATCCGGCGCCAGGTGAGCGTGCCGTTGGTGGCCGACATCCATTACGACTACAAAATCGCACTGAAAGTGGCCGACGAAGGCGCGGATTGCCTGCGCATCAATCCCGGTAATATCGGCCGGGATGATCGCGTGCGTGCCGTCATCCAGTCTGCTCGGGATCACGGCATTCCCATCCGTATCGGCGTCAACGCGGGCTCGCTGGAAAAAGAGCTACAGCGTAAATATGGCGAGCCCTGCTCCGATGCGCTGGTGGAATCGGCCATGCGCCACGCGGATATTCTTACCGGCCTGGATTTCCATGATTTCAAGGTCAGCGTAAAAGCGTCGAACGTCTTCATGACGGTGCAGGCGTATCGCAAATTATCCGCCTTGATCGAGCAACCGTTGCATCTGGGCGTTACCGAGGCCGGCGTGTTTCGCTCGGGCACGGTCAAATCCGCCGCCGCTATGGCCATGTTGTTGATGGAAGGCATTGGCGACACCTTGCGTGTCTCGCTGGCGGCTGACCCGGTGGAAGAAATCCGGGTGGGTTTCGATATCCTGAAAAGCCTGAACCTGCGCAAGAAAGGGGTGAACATCATTGCCTGCCCGAGCTGCTCGCGGCAGAACTTCGATGTCATCGCCACCGTCAACGCGCTGGAGGCGCGCCTGGAAGATATCAACGAATCGCTTGATCTGGCGGTGATCGGCTGCCTGGTGAACGGCCCCGGCGAAGCCCGCGAGGCCGATATCGGCCTTACAGGTGGCACGCCGAACAACCTGTCGTATGTGGATGGTGAAAAAAGCCACCATGTGCGCAAGGAGGAGCTGGTCGAAGAGCTTGAACGCATGGTGCGTGAAAAAGTGCAAAGGATGCGCAAGGACGAAGCGGCCGGTGTTATTCTTCGCAGCCAACAAAGCTGACCAGATGCGGCTGGGGGCGTGTCGCGCCGTGTGGCGTGCCCTCGGCCGTTTTTCAGTATCGGCAGAAACGTTTGAACGTTGGCCAGAATCAGGGGCAGGAGTCTCCATTGAGCAGGAAAGTCACCTCCATCCGGGGTATGAACGATATTCTTCCGGCACAGACACGCTTGTGGCAGTGGCTGGAGGCGCGGGTGGCCGGCGTCTTGCAGGCGTATGGCTATAGCGAGATCCGAATGCCGGTGCTGGAGCGCACCGAGCTGTTTCGCCGCTCCATCGGTGAAGTGACGGATATTGTCGAGAAAGAAATGTATACCTTCGACGACCGTGGCGGCGATTCCGTTACCCTGCGACCGGAGGGCACGGCCGGCTGCGTGCGCGCCGCCGAAGAGCACGGGCTGCTGTATAACCAGACGCAGCGGCTCTGGTATCGCGGGCCGATGTTCCGTTACGAGCGGCCGCAGGCGGGACGTTACCGGCAGTTTCACCAGATTGGCGTGGAAACGTTCGGCATCGCCAGCCCGGATATTGATGCCGAGCTGATTATCCTGACTGCACGCCTGTGGCGCGAGCTGGGGCTGGCCGATCAGGTCACGCTGGAGCTGAATAGCCTGGGCCTGGCGGAAGATCGGGCGCGCTATCGTGATGCGCTGGTCAGTTACCTGTCCGAGCATCAGGATCGGCTGGATGAAGACAGCCGCCGGCGGCTGGAGCGCAATCCGCTGCGTGTGCTCGACAGCAAAGACCCCGGCACCCGCGAGGTATTGGCAGGCGCGCCGCAACTGGCGGATTATCTGGGCGACGAAGCCCGCAGTCATTTTGAGGGTTTGCGGGCGCTGCTGGATGCGGCGGGCGTCAAGTACGTCATTAACCAGCGGCTGGTGCGCGGGCTGGATTATTATGGCAAGACTGTTTTTGAATGGGTTACTGATGCGCTCGGAGCTCAAGGCACTGTTTGCGCCGGTGGCCGTTATGACGGGCTGGTGGAGCAACTGGGCGGCAAGGCGACCCCTGCGGTGGGTTTCGCCATGGGAGTCGAGCGGCTGATTCTGCTGCTGGAGCAGCGTATGCCGGAACTGGCGCCGGAAGCAGAGCTCTACATTGTGTCGTCCGATGCAGGGGCCGCGCTGGCGCTGGCAGAAACCTTGCGTGATACGCTGCCCGGCCGCCGGGTGTTGTGTCATTGTGGCGGCGGCAGCTTCAAGAGCCAGATGAAGAAGGCAGATCGTAGCGGCGCCTGGTTTGCGTTGATCCTCGGTGAGGATGAGCTTGCATCCGGGCTGGTCACGGTGAAGCCGCTGCGGCAGGATGGCGAACAGCAGCAGTTGCCGAGGGCGACATTGGCGACCACATTGGCAGCACACCTGCCTTGAATGGCCGGTAAAAAGCGGGAAGGGAGGCGGCGCGGCCGCTGATCAAAGTATCGATTGAGGAGAGATTCGGTGTACAGCTCTGAAGAAGAACAAGTGGCGGCGCTGAAAAACTGGTGGGAAAACAACGGCAAGACATTGCTGGTATCGCTGCTGATCGCCATTGCGGTGCTGGTCGGCTGGCGGCAGTGGAGCGCGAGCCGGCTGGCCAACGCTGCGGAAGCTTCGATGGTCTATGAGCGCATGATGACCGCTATTGCCAACTTGCAAGGCGTCCCGGACGAGCAACTGGCGGCGGATATCCGCCAGCCTGCCGAGATACTGCGTGATGAATATCCGCGCACCGTGTATGCCGGGCAGGCCGGATTGGCATTGGCGCGGCTGGCGGTGGCACAAGGCGACTACGATCAGGCCAAGGCGGCGCTCAACGACGTTATTCGTGCACGGCACACTGATGCGCTGGAGTACACCGCCCGGGTGCGCCTGGCGCGGGTGCTGGTGCAAACCGGCGAGACGGATGCGGCGCTGGCGCAGCTGGACGGCAATTTCCCCTCGGCCTGGGCCGGGGAAGTGGCAGAGGTGCGCGGTGATGCGCTGCGCCTGGGCGGCCGCCTGGCCGAAGCCCGTAACGCCTATGACAGCGCTTTGGAGCAATTGCAGGCAGGCGACAGTGCGCGCGAGCGAGTGCGCATGAAACTGGAAGATATTGCGCCGGCCTCGTGAATCCGGCCCGGGCGCAACATTAAAGGATAGGAGTGCCGGTGTACAAAAGGTCGAAACGCAGCACACTGGCCGCCTTGGCGGTCACCGCATTGCTCATTGCCGGTTGCAGCAGCAATCCGCATGCCATCGAGCCGAACCCGCTCCCGGATTTCGAGGCCGAGTTCAAGGTTGATCGGCTCTGGTCGCGCAATGTTGGTGATGGCATTGATGATGCCTGGCTACGGTTGCAGCCTGCCGTGACGCACCGTGGCGTCTATGCAGCGGATCTCAACGGCACCGTGGAGGGGCTGGATACCGAGCGTGGCCGCCGCCTCTGGCGGGTGCGTGGCGACGACCGCATCAGCGGTGGCTTGCAGGCCGGTTACGGCATGGTGGCCTACGGCACCCGCGAGGGTGATGTGGTGACGCTGTCCGAGGACAACGGCGAGGAACTGTGGCGCACAAGGCTCTCCAGTGAAGTGCTGGCGGCGCCGGCAATGAGCGCGGCGCTGGTGGTGGCGCAAACCATTGATGGCCAGGTGGTAGCTCTGGATGCGCAGACCGGCAGCGAGCGCTGGCGGTTCGACAATCCGGTGCCGATCCTGATTCTGCGCGGCTCGGCTACGCCCTCGATTGTCGGTGATCGCGTCTATGTTGCGTTCGCCAACGGGCGTGTTGCAGCGCTGGATGTCGACAACGGCGTGCCCGTCTGGGAGCGTCGTGTTGCCGAGCCCACCGGGCGCTCGGAGCTGGAGCGGCTGGTGGATATCAGCAACAACCTGATTGTGGAAGGCGGCGGTGTGTTCACCGGCACCTTCCAGGGCAGTGTTGCCGTGCTTGATCAGGAAGGCGGCCGGCCTTACTGGACGAAGGAGATGTCTACTTATGGCCAGATGGCCAGCGCCCTGGGCACATTGTTTGTGGCCGATAGTACCGGGCATGTGTGGGCGATCGACCAGCGCAACGGCACCACCCTGTGGAAGCAGGATCTTCTGTACGGCCGGGGCCTGACCGGCGTGTCAGTGCAGCGCGGGCAGATCGTGGTGGGGGATGCCGAGGGTTACCTGCACTGGATGGATGCCGCCACCGGCAAGATTACCGCCCGTACACGCCATCACCGCAAAGGGTTTGCCGCAGCCCCGGTGGTGCGTGATGACATCGCCTACGTGTATGGCCGCGAGGGCCGGCTGGCTGCTTACCGGCTCGAAACACGCAATTGATCCGGGCGGCCATTGCCGCCCTGAACCGAAGCGGCAGCTGCATTGCGCAGCTGCCCTGATATCCGAGAATCGAGCATTTCCATGAAACCCGTACTGGCCCTGGTCGGTCGCCCCAATGTGGGCAAGTCCACGCTGTTCAACCGGCTGACGCGCACCCGCGACGCGTTGGTGGCCGATGTTCCCGGCCTCACTCGGGATCGCAAATATGGCGCCGGCAAAATAGGCGAGCGCCCTTATGTGGTGATCGACACCGGAGGGATCGGCGAGGGCCTTGAGGGTGTTGCCGAGCCGACCACCGAGCAGGCCGAGCTGGCGCTGGCAGAAGCGGATGCAGTGCTGTTTCTGGTGGACGGCCGCGCGGGGCTGACCGCCGCAGATCAACAGCTGGCGCAGCAGATGCGAACACTGGGCAAGCCGGTACATCTGGTGGTGAACAAGACCGACGGGCTGGATGAAGACGCGGCCAGTGCAGAATTCTATGCGCTGGGCCTGAGCGATGTACATGCTATCGCTGCGGTACAGGGCCGAGGTGTGCGCCGCCTGATCGACCGCGTGCTGGAGACGTTTCCGCCACTGGCAGAGATCGACACCGATGCGGAACAAGCAGCAGAGCAAAAGGGCATCCGGATCGCCGTGCTGGGGCGTCCGAATGTGGGGAAATCAACGCTGGTGAATCGCTTGCTCGGCGAGGAACGCGTGGTGGTCTACGACATGGCCGGCACCACCCGCGACACCATCGAAATACCTTACGAGCGCCACGGCAAGCAATATACGCTGCTTGACACCGCCGGCATCCGCCGTCGTGGCAAGGTGTTCGAGGCGGTGGAAAAGTTTTCCGTCGTCAAGGCGATGCAGGCAGTGGATGACGCGCACGTCGTGGTGCTGGTCATCGACGCACGCGAGGGCGTGACCGAGCAGGATCTGCACTTGCTGGGCTACATCATTGATGCCGGCCGTTCTGTGGTGATGGCCGTCAACAAGTGGGATGGCCTGAGTGTGGAACACCGCGAGCAGGTAAAAGAAGAGCTTGGCCGCAAGCTGGCATTTGCACCCTGGATGCGGGTGCACACGATTTCCGCCCTGCATGGCACCGGCGTGGGCGATCTTTACCCGTTGATAGAGCGCGCCTGGGCCTCCGCGTTTCCGAAGATCAGCACCAATGCCCTGACCCGGATGATGGAAGAAATTGTGGCGCGCAACCCGGCTCCGCTGGTGGGCCGGCATCGCGTCAAGCTGCGCTATGCCCATATCGGCGGCAGCAACCCGCCACGCATCATCCTGCATGGCAGCAAGGCCAACGACGTGCCGGCAGCGTACCGGCGTTATCTGGAAAACCGCTTCCGGGAGCTGCTGAAGCTGGAGGGCACGCCGGTGCGTGTCGAGTTCAGAAGCGGCGACAATCCCTACGAAGGCAAGAAGAACGTGTTGACTGACCGGCAGATCAAGCGCAAACGCCGGTTGATGAAGCACGTCAGGCGCTGACGACAGCGCGCGCCGACAAGGGGAGCGGTAGCGACACAAGACCGGAGCGGGCATGAGGCGGAGTCTGTTAGCGACCTTGGCTGTCACGCTGGTTTCACCCTGGGCGACAGCGGATCTGCGCTGGCCGCCCGCTGCGGCGGAGCTCAGCGACATGCCGGTGGTGCTCACGCCGGCGCGGCTGCGACAGCCGCAGACGGAAGTGCCGGGCAGCGTGACCGTGATAGATCGGGCGCTGATCGAGGCCAGCGGTGCTCGCGAGCTTTACCAGTTGATGCGGCTGGTGCCGGGCATGGCCGCCGTCAACGTGGACGGCAACGTGCCCACCGTGGCCTACCATCCGACGCAGGCGCGCGATACCCGGCGCATGCTGGTGCTGGTGGATGGCCGCTCCGTTTATCAGCCCGGTTTCGCACGCGTGTTGTGGAATGATATTCCGCTTGCGATTGCCGATATCGAGCGCATAGAGATCAGCCGTGGCCCCAACGCGGCCGCCTACGGCGCCAACGCCTACACCGGCATCATCAATATCATCACCCGCCATCCGGCCGATGTGACCGACACCACGGTTGCGGCACGCGCCGGCAATAACGGCGTGCGTGATGTACGGCTGACCGATGGCCGCCGGTGGCACAGCGGTGCAATACGGCTGACTGCCACCCAGCGTGCAGACGACGGCTATGACGCACGGCAGAGCGTGTTCGGCTATCCCCAACGCGACAGCAAACGGATAGAAACGCTGGATAGTCGCGGCATCCAGCACCTGAGCGAACGCGATACCCTGGAGTTTTTCGCCGGTGGCAGCCGCAGCACCTTGCAGCGACCGGCCAACGAAGCGCTGCTGGATTTTGTCGATTACACCGAACTGCCCAGGGAAGATAATCAGGCCGCTTTTTTGCAGTTGCGCTGGTCACGCGAAATCAGCGACCGCCACCATCTACGCGTGCAGGCCTATGGCCAGCGCTCGCGCAGCATGACCCGCCAGCAACTGTGCACGCTAGACCCGGTGACCGGCACGCGGGGGCCGGGCGGGGGCATTTTCTACAGTCGTGAAGCACGCGAGCTTTATGAGGCCAATGGCCGTGATCTGGCGGCAACCCTTGCCGGGCTGACCGCCGATCCGGGCGTGGCCGGCCGTTACATGGTGCTCGCCAGCAGCGGCGCTCCGGCGTTTTGCCATGGCTTGCGGCAAGATATCCGCGAGCAGCGGGCTGATCTGGAAATCGAGGATACCCTGGCATTGCACGACCGGGTGCGACTGGTCAGCGGTGCCAGCATTCGGCACGAGCGAGCGTCGTCGCAATTTTTTCTGCGCGGCACGCATGAGAATCATAGCCATGCACTGTTTGCAAACCTTGAGCTGAACCCGCTTGATCCGTTGCACATCAACCTGGGCGGTTTTTATCAGCACGATGATATAAACGGCACCGCCTTCAGCCCGCGGCTGGCGATCATCTGGACACCAGCGCCGGGGCACGGCGTGAGGCTGGTACGGTCCGAGGCCGTGCGCAGCGTCGATGCCTATGAAGATCAGGCCGACACCCGCG
This sequence comes from Alcanivorax quisquiliarum, assembly GCF_023051175.1. GTDB lineage: Bacteria > Pseudomonadota > Gammaproteobacteria > Pseudomonadales > Alcanivoracaceae > Isoalcanivorax > Isoalcanivorax quisquiliarum. The sequence continues at coordinate 48,254 of NZ_JALKII010000005.1, forward strand.
TCTACCCGACCCGGCTGCCGGCGGCGATCCGAGACAACGCAGCGAGCTTGCTGGGATGGTCGTCACCGGAGCTGTTCGTCACTCAGCGTAGCGAAGGCGGGCTGGAGCCGGAGCGTATACTGGCCCGTGAGCTGGGTTATTTTGGCCGCATTGGCCAATTTGAGATCGATGTCCGGTTTTTCAACGAATCACTGACGAGACTGATCAGCCGTGCGGTGAACCCGTTTGTCTTCGAAGCGCGCAATGCCGACCGAGTCGATCACCGCGGCTGGGAAGCGCAGTGGGGCTGGCGTCTGCACCGCAGCCACCTGCTGCGGGTGACCGCCGCACGGGTTCTCACCGATGCCAGCGTGCGCACTGAGCGGCGCATGATCGCGCGTAACAGCGGTAGTCTGCTGTGGCGCTTCGACGTGGCGGATGGCTGGCTGTTATCCACGGCGTATTATCTGGCCAAGGACTACAACGATTTCCGCTATGAACAGGCGACGTTGCAACTGGCGCGTCGCCAGCGTATTGGCCCAACGGAACTGGAGCTGCGAGCAGTGATTGAGCATCGATTCTCTGACCACCCCGTGGTTTTCCAAGAAAACCGTCATCGTGACCGCAGCCTTTACTGGCTCTCCGCTGCGCTGAGCTTCTGACGGATACCATGATGAGGGCCGACCGGCCATTGGTGGCGATACTATTATTGTGCCTGGCACAGGGCGCTGCGGCTGTGTCACGCCTGGCAGTGGTGGGGGGCACGGAGGAATTCCGCACTCATTTCACCTCGGCGCTGTCTGCACAGCTTGTCGCCGGGGGGCTGCCCGCACCGGCCATTGCCGCACCGCGCCGCAGCGACCTGGTGCTGGCGCTCGGCGACGAGGCATTTCAAGAGGCGTTGCACCTGAACCGGCCCGTGCTTGGCCTGTTTATCTCACGCAATATCGCATTGGAAGCGTTTACCGCCGGCTGTGCCTGTTCTGCCTTTTTCAGTGAAGCGGACCCCGTGCGGCAGCTGCGTCTGGCGCAGGCATTATTCCCCGCCGCCCGTCGCATCGGGCTGATTACCAGCCCGGAAACAAGCTGGGTGGCGGGCTTGCTGGCCCCTTATGCGGAGCGGGAATCACTGCTGTTGGTGCACACAGCGCTGGCGGACAGCAATGCGCTGGCTCGTGAGTTGCCGCGACTGCTGCCGCAGGTCGATCTGTTGCTCGCCATCAGCGACGAGCGGCTCTACAGCGAAGCGACGGCGCGGCTGATCCTGCTGACCAGCTACCGCCAGAACAAGCCTGTGATCGGGCCAGATGAGCTGTTCGTGCAGGCCGGCAGCGTTGCTACCAGTTACAGTAGCGGCGCCGACATGGTCAAACAGGCCGCCCGAGCGGTGCTGGATTTTGCCGAGCGCGGCTGGCTGCCGCCGCCGGATTTTGCCAACGTATTTTCGCTACGACTCAACAGCCATGTGGTGCGCGCCTACGACGTGCCCATGGTGGACCCGGACGCTCTGCAACGGCAATTGGAGGCTGGACAGTGAAACAGGCTACGCGCCCGCCACGACACCACCCCTTGCGCCAACAGCTCCAGTGGCTGGGCATCCTGCCGGCGCTGATTTTGCTGATCCTGTTGCTGGGCCTGCTGACCTGGCAGCGCTTTGGTGACGTCGAAGCGGAGCTTGATGGTAAAGGCCGCTTTGTCGTGCGGCATCTTGCATCGGCATCGGAATACGGCGTGCTCTCAGGCAACTACGAAGATCTGCGCCAGCAAGCACGCCTGGCGCTGCAAGACCCGGAAGTGCGTTATGTGCTGTTCACCGACATTGAAGGAGCGGTGCTGCTTTATCAGGGGGCCGAGGAGCATGACGCACTGGCCGAGCAGCACCAGGAATCACTGCGCACTTATCGGGCCCGTATCTATCGCCAGCCGCTGCTACTGGCAGCAGACGTGGCGCCGATGCTGCCTGTGGCAGCGCCGTTGCGGCCGGAAGCCATCGGCGAGGTAACGCTGGGATTATCAAACGCCTCGGTAACCGCCCGGCAGCGAGAGATCCTGCTGGCCTCGCTGGCACCCGCGCTGGCGGCAGTGATCGCCGCCTTGTGGATTGCGGCACGACTCGCACGCACGATTGCCGCACCGATCAATCAGCTTTCACAGCTGGTGCGCCAGATACGCGGCGGCGGCTACCATGTGCGCGGCAGCCAGCCCCTGCAAGGTGAGCTGGCTGGCCTGCAGAACGATATCAATGAACTGGCTGCCGCACTGGAGCGAGCGCGCCGCGAGCAGGATGCAGCGATGGCCGATCTGCGCGAAGCGCGGCAGCGCGCAGAAGCTGCAAGCCAGGCGAAAAGCGGCTTTCTCGCCATGATGAGCCATGAGCTGCGCACGCCGATGAACGGCGTGGTGGGCATGCTGCAACTGCTGGAAACCAGCCCGCTGAGCCGCGAGCAGCGCGAATACGCAGCCGCGGCGATTCAGTCCACCAACCATCTGCTGGAGGTGGTCAACGACATTCTGGATTTCTCTCGTATCGAGTCCGGGCGCATGACCACCGAGCAATTATTCTTCGCCCCGGAAGAATTATTGCGCAACTGCGTGGCCAACTTCCGCTACCTGGCCCAGCAAAAAGGTTTGCAACTGAATCTGGAAGGCATGGAGGCGCTGACCGGGCTGGAGGTGCGTTCCGACCCGACCCGTATGCGGCAGATATTGAGCAACTTGCTTGCCAACGCCATCAAATTCACGGATCACGGGCAGGTGACGGTGCGTGCCGCAGCGGAGCTGGTGGAAGGCTCCAGCCGCGTGGTGCTGTATCTGATCGTCGCCGACACCGGCATCGGTATCGCCGCCGACAAGCTGGACGGGCTCTTTGATGCGTTCTCGCAGGTGGATTCTTCCACCTCCCGGCGCTACGGCGGCGCCGGCCTCGGGCTGGCGATTTCCCGGCGGCTGTGCACCATGCTGGGCGGCCAGCTGGAGGTGGATTCTACCCTCGGCGAAGGCACCTGCTTTACCGCTACCTTCACCCTCGACAGCCGGCCCCGCAGCGAGCGTTTGCGTAGTGACGGTGCCCAGGAGCGTTCGCCGCAATTACAGGGCCGTGTATTGCTGGTGGAAGACAACGCCATCAACCGCATGGTGGCGCAGCGCATGCTCGGCAACACAGGCCTGGCGATCAGCACCGCTGAAAACGGCGAACAAGCGCTGGTGTTGTTGGAAACCGAGACGTTTGATTGTGTGCTGATGGATATTCAGATGCCGGTGCTGGACGGGCTGGAAGCCACCCGGCAACTGCGCCAGCGCGAGCGGGCGACAGGGCGGCGGCGCACACCGGTGGTGGCATTGACTGCCAATGCCCTGGCCGGGGAGCGAGAGCGCTGCCTGGCGGCTGGCATGGATGATTACCTGCCCAAGCCGTTCCAGCGCCGCAAATTGCTGAACGTGGTGGCCCGCTATCTGACACACACAGCGTAGGCCGGGCGAGATAGACGGCGAGCGCCAGCGGCAATGGTGCCAAAGCGCCGCGCCAAGCCAGCGGCGGGAAGTGCCAAAGCGTCACCGCGCTGGCATCAGCGCTGCCGATACCGCTACACCGGCGCAGGCGTTGCGCAATAACGCTACTCCCGATCGTCGGCCACATGCACAGCGATCACTTCGGATTCCACTTCACCATCCACCAGACGCGTGCGCAAGCGAGCGCCTGGCGTGGCGCTGGCCACGGAGCGTAGCGCCGCGCCCTCGATAAAGCTGATGCTGTATCCGCGCCCCAGCGTGGCCAGCGGGCTGGCGGTATGCAGCCGTTGGCCGAGCTGCGCCAGCTCCCGTTGCGCCTGCTTCAGTTGCCTTGGCACAGGCGGCACCAGCCGGCGGGCAAGCGCGTTCACTTCCTGTTGCCGGCGAGCCAGCAGCGCCGCCGGGCTCTGCGCGTGCAGGCGGCGCGATAGCTGATGGGCTCGCTGGCCAGCCAGTGCCAACTGATGGCGAATCTGTCGCCGCAAACGTGCATCCAGCTCATCCAGCTGCTGGGCATGTTGCTCCAGCCGCTCACGCGGGTGCCGCAGGCGGCGGCGCAGGGCAGTGAGCTGCTCCGCCTGCTGCCGCAGCACCGCCTGCATCTGGCGAGCCAGACGACGAGCCGCCACCGCCAGCTGATCCTGCACCAGCGACAGATCCGGGCCGACCAGCTCCGCCGCCGCGGATGGCGTAGGCGCCCGCACGTCGGCCGTGAAATCCGTCAGCCCGGTATCGACCTCGTGGCCCACGGCGGAGACCACAGGAATGCCGCTGGTAGCCACATCGCGAGCCAGTTGCTCATCATTGAATGCCCACAAATCCTCCAGTGAGCCACCGCCCCGTGCCAGAATCAGCACATCGCATTCGGCGCGCGCATTGGCCAGCGCCAGCGCCGCTCGCAACTGAGCGGGAGCATCGCGGCCTTGCACTGCGGCCGGGTACACCAGCACCGGAATCTGCGGGCAGCGGCGGGCCAGCACATGCAGGATGTCGCGGATCACCGCCCCGCTGGGCGAGGTGATAACGCCGATCTGACGCGGCAGCGCCGGCAGCGGCCGCTTGCGCGCCGTGTCGAACAGCCCCTCGGCGTGCAACTTGGCCTTGAGCGCCTCGAACTCCTGCCGCAGCCGGCCTTCGCCCGCTTCCTCCATGTGCTCCACCACCAGCTGGAAGCTGCCACGGGGCACATACAGCGTCACCCTGGCCCGCACCAGCACCTGCAAACCATTGCGCGGCGTGAAGCGCAGCAACTGGTTGCGATTGCGGAACATGGCCGCCGTCACCTGGGCACGATCGTCCTTCAGGCTGAAATACAGATGCCCGGAAGCGGGGCGCGACAAATTGGAAAGTTCGGCCTCCAGCCAGATCAGCGGGAAGCCGCCTTCCAGCAGACCCTGGGCCTCCAGATTCAGTCGGGAAACGCTGTAAACACGGCGTTCTGCCACCGGGTGGCCGCGCAGGATATCAAGGTCTTTGCTCATGGCCGGCAGTCTAGCGGGTTCCGCCGGCGCCTGCGCGCTTACGATTGACATTTACCCGAAACCGTAGAGAGCCTATAATTGACCGCTTAATTTTCGCCCACATCTGGTACGGTGCCTTATGCTCAGAATTGTGCAAGAAGCACTGACATTCGATGACGTCCTTCTGATTCCCGCTTTCTCTGAAGTACTGCCTGCGGATGTCTGTCTTAAAACCCGTCTGACACGTGAGATCAGCCTCAATATTCCGCTGGTTTCTGCGGCTATGGATACCGTGACTGAGCATCGCCTGGCCATCGGCATGGCGCAGGAAGGCGGCATTGGTATCCTCCACAAGAATATGGAGATCGAGGATCAGGCGCGCCACGTGCGGCTGGTGAAGAAATTCGAGAGCGGCGTCGTCAAAGATCCGATCACGGTCAGCCCCGATACCACCGTTGCCCAACTGTTGCGCATCACCAAGGCGAACAATATCTCAGGCGTGCCGGTGGTTTCCGGCGACAGCGTGGTGGGCATCGTGACCAGCCGCGATACGCGCTTCGTGACCGAATACAATCAGCCGGTCTCGGCGGTGATGACCGGCAAGGATCGGCTGGTGACCGTCAAGGAAGGCGCCAGCGCCGATGAGGTGCAGCACCTGCTGCACCGCCACCGCATTGAAAAAGTGCTGATCGTGAACGAAGCCGGCGAGCTGCGCGGGCTGGTCACGGTGAAAGATATCGAGAAATCCGCCATGTTCCCCAACGCGTGCAAGGATTCGCTTGGCCGGTTGCGCGTCGGTGCGGCAGTCGGCACCGGTGCGGATACCGATGCCCGTGTCGAAGCACTGGTGGATGCCGGAGTGGACGTGATCGTGGTGGATACCGCCCATGGCCACTCCCACGGTGTCATCAATCGCGTGGCATGGATCAAGAAGCACTACCCGCAGATTCAGGTGGTGGGCGGCAATATTGCCACCGCCGATGCCGCGATTGCCCTGGCAGAAGCCGGCGCGGATGCAGTGAAAGTGGGCATCGGCCCCGGCTCCATCTGCACCACGCGCATTGTCGCCGGGATCGGCGTACCGCAAATCTCGGCGGTATCCGATGTGGCCGATGCGCTGGCAAAATACGACATACCGCTGATTTCGGACGGCGGTGTGCGTTTCTCCGGTGATGTTGCGAAAGCCGTTGCCGCGGGCGCCAGCTGCATCATGATCGGCTCGCTGCTGGCGGGTACGGAAGAGGCGCCGGGCGAAGTGGAGCTGTTCCAGGGCGGCTATTACAAGGCCTACCGTGGCATGGGCTCACTGGGCGCCATGTCCGGCAAGTCGAACTCCAGCGACCGCTATTTCCAGGATGCTTCGGCAGGCGTGGAAAAGCTGGTACCGGAAGGCATCGAAGGCCGCGTGCCCTACAAAGGCCCGATGACCAATATCGTGCACCAGCTGATCGGCGGCCTGCGTGCCTCCATGGGTTATACGGGTTGCAGCAACATCGACGAAATGCGCACCAAGCCCCAGTTCGTGAAAATCACGGGCGCCGGCATGAAAGAGTCGCACGTTCACGATGTGACCATCACCAAAGAAGCACCCAACTACCCGATAGGGTGATTCAAGGGTTTCAGCAACAGGCACGGCAGGCGCCGGGAACCCGGCGCCTGAACCAGACCGGTCGAGCCCGCTCGGCCGTTTTGTTTTTTGTAGCGTCGGCCGCCCGCCATCGGGCCGCCGGCCGATAAACACAGCGCACGGGCGTAACGCCCTGGCAAGCACCGGAACGGCGGCACATGAAAGATATTCATTCACAACGTATCCTGATTCTTGATTTCGGCTCGCAATACACGCAGCTGATTGGCCGCCGCGTGCGCGAAATCGGGGTCTATTGTGAAATCCGCGCGTTCGACATGAGCGACGCCGAGCTGCGCGAATTCCGGCCGGCCGGAATTATCCTCTCCGGTGGCCCTGAAACCCTGACAGTAACAGAAGCGCCACGAGTACCGCAGGCCGTGTTCGAGCTTGGCGTCCCCGTGCTGGGTATCTGCTACGGCATGCAGGCCATGGCCGCGCAGCTTGGTGGCGCCGTCATCAACGGCGAGAAGCACGAGTTCGGCTATGCCCGTGTGGAAAAGGTGGATGCCAACACACTGCTTGACGGCATCGTCGATCACGAAGAAGACGCCCGCAATTTCCTCGATGTGTGGATGAGCCACGGCGACCGTGTTGGTGCAGTGCCGGAAGGCTTTGTCGTCGCCGCACGCACCGATGCCTGCCCGGTTGCCGCCATGGCGGATGACCAGCGCCGCCTGTACGGCGTGCAGTTCCACCCGGAAGTGACCCACACCCTGCAGGGTGGCCGCCTGCTGGAGCGTTTCGTGCGCGACATCTGCGCCTGCGAAAAGCTGTGGACACCGGGCAACATCATCGACGATGCCATCGCACAGATTCGCCGCACCGTGGGTGATGAAGAGGTCATCCTCGGCCTCTCCGGTGGCGTGGACTCCTCAGTCGTCGCGGCATTGCTGCACAAGGCCATCGGCGACCAGCTGACCTGTGTGTTCGTCGACAACGGCCTGCTACGCCACCGCGAGGGCGAGCAGGTAATGGAAATGTTTGCCGAAAACATGGGCGTGAAAGTGATCCGCGTCGATGCGGAAGAGATCTTTCTCAGCCGCCTGACCGGTATCACCGATCCGGAGCAGAAGCGCAAGATCATCGGCAATACCTTCATCGATATCTTCGACGCCGAGGCCGCCAAACTCGCCAATGCAAACTGGCTGGCCCAAGGCACCATTTATCCCGACGTGATCGAATCGGCCGCCAGCAAAACCGGTAAAGCGCATGTGATCAAATCCCACCACAACGTGGGCGGCCTGCCCGAGCACATGAAACTGAAACTGGTCGAGCCATTGCGCGAACTGTTCAAGGACGAAGTACGCAAGATCGGCCTGGAGCTCGGCCTGCCGTATGACATGGTCTACCGCCACCCCTTCCCCGGCCCCGGCCTTGGCGTGCGCATCCTCGGCGAAGTGAAAAAAGAATACGCCGAAACCCTGCGCCTGGCCGACCACATCTTCATCACCGAGCTGCACGAAGCCGGCCTGTACCACAAAACCAGCCAGGCATTTGCCGTGTTCCTGCCGGTGAAATCCGTTGGCGTCGTCGGCGATGCCCGGCGCTACGAATACGTCGTCGCGCTGCGTGCAGTAGAAACCATCGACTTCATGACCGCCCGCTGGGCGCACCTGCCGTACGAATTCCTGGAAAAAGTATCCAGCCGGATCATCAATGAAATTCCGGGGATCAGCCGGGTGACTTATGATATTTCTTCGAAGCCACCGGCGACGATTGAGTGGGAATGATTGGCCGTCTGGCACCATCAGGCATCTGAAGGCATAAAACGCCGCTAAGCCCGCGAAATTGCGGGCTTTTTGGTAATTGGTCGAGCCTGCCGTACCTGTCGCTCCACCGAAAGGGGTATGGTTCTTGTCGTTTGTATGGTTGACAGTGCCGGCCTGCGGCTGCTGTCAGTGACGGCGGGTTGGAGGAGGTGTGTCTGGCGGTACTGATTGCAAATTGCAAAAAATGTGCCGTGGTCGAAAGGGTGGGCGACGCCAGCCACCCCGTGAATACCGGAGAGTTGGTGCAACAGGTGGAAAAGCAGTTGGTGGAGCTGGATACGTTGCTTGCCGGGCGTGAGCACATCGACGCCGATGATTTTACGTTATATCCGTCGCTGCGCATGCTCAGTATCGTCAAGGGCGTCAGTTATCCTGCCAACGTAAAGCAGTACATGACGTGCCTGGAGCAGGCCATTGGCGTGTCGCTGCATTGGGATCAGGCCAGCTAGATCGGCGTGCATCAATTGTCAGGTGAACGAGGCGGGCCAGCGCGGCCCGCTTTGCATGATCGGTGGTTGCGGCCGTCGGCACGCCGCAAGAGTTATGCAAGAGCCCGGTCTGTTTTGCTCCGGCCTGCCTGCAACGGCGGTTGGTTATTGTGTGGTCATGCTCTTTCCCTCACGTTGGTTCTGTGCGTGCGCTACGGCCACAGATGCCGATGCCGCTCCCACCAGGCCAGCGCTCTCTGCCGGTTCTCGGCATTGCTGTCTTCCGTCAGCACGGTATCAAGCTGTAGGTAATCACCATCGGTTTCGGCTTGAAGAGCTGTGTCCTGGGAGGCCAGCATCAGTGCATAGAGGGCTAGTTTGAGCTCATAGGGATCGGCGGTGTCGAGGCGCTCCATCAAGGCCGGGATGGCAGGTTTGCCGATTTCGCCGAGCGCTTCGGCGGCGGTATACCAAGGCCGGGGGTTGTCGCTGTCACCGTAGGTTTGCACGTAGCTGCGGTCGGGGAGCCGGGTGATGTAGTAGTAGGCGGCTTCCGGCTTGGTGGAGGCGTCGGTGCTGGTGTCGTTGCCTGCCGCAGCCGGCGATAGCTCTGTGCAGCCGGTTAACGCCGCAAGAGCCAGAAATACAAGAATATATTTCGATGAGCAGATCAGGGGGCGCATAGGGGCCTCGTGTTTTTTATTCGCCTTTTTTAATAACCTCGGATCATGGCATTCCCCGATTGCCAATCCAAGAGCACCGGCTGCCGTGTGTCGTGATGTGGCTGCCGCTGGCCCTGATATGCAAAAGCAGCCTGTCAGGCCAACGTGTCCGCTAGCGCCTTGATGATGATTACCGCTGGTAGATCTGTTTGAGCGTGAAGTTTAAAAGTTTATAAGCTGTCTTGTAGCGTTTCATGCCTTTGCATAGTGTGGAGGGGGCATAGCGTGGACGGTATAGCGTGAGCGATGCCACGATCTATAGTCAGGATTTTTTTATTCTACAGGGAGCGTAACCATGGCCATGAGTGTGATCAGCGGTCGATTGCAGCAATTCGGTTTCCTGCTTCTGGCAGCCATTCTTGGGTTGGTGGGTTGTTCGGTATCGCCGCCCGACGGGGTTACACCAGTGGCACCGTTCGAGCTTGAGCGCTACCTGGGCAAGTGGTACGAGATTGCCCGGCTGGATCATTCCTTCGAGCGCGATCTGGATAACGTCACGGCGCAATACAGCGTGCGGCCGGATGGGCATGTAGAAGTGATCAACAGTGGTTTTGATCGAGATACGGGTGAGCGTAAAGAAGCCGTCGGCATCGCGAAGCCGATTGGCGAGCCGGGTGAGGGCTCGTTGAAAGTGTCCTTCTTCCGGCCGTTTTACAGCGGTTATCACGTGGTGGCGCTGGATAATGAGTACCAGTGGGCCATGGTAATCGGGCAAAGCCGAAAATATTTCTGGATTCTTGCGCGCCAGCCAGAGCTGCCGGCGGGCGTGCGTGAGCAGTTGCTGGAACAGGCCGCAGGGCTTGGCATTGATGTGTCTGCGTTGATCTGGGTGGATCAGGGTAGGCATGGCGGTTGATGGGAGCGCGGGGTGCAGTGTTCGGGCGGGGCGCGATTTTCACGGTCGGGTTGGTTGGTGCGGTGGCGGTGGTCGTGGCCGGTTTTCTGCCTAACCCGTATCTGATGTATGTGCGCAATATTGCGCCGCCCCATGGTTACCCGCTGGACATCGTGCTCTGGTTGCTGCTGCTGATTACGATTCAGGGGCTGTTGTCTTATGCCATCCTGCGCCCGGCGTCGTATCGGCGTTCATACTGGCGCGCTTGGGCGGTGCTGCTGCTGGCGCTGCCTTTCAGCTTGCTGGCCGTGGTGAGTGCCATGCATGCGCCGCCCCCGGTAGTGGCTTATATCTACTGGAGTTTCGCTGTTATTGCAGGTGCGCTGGCATTGGCGCTGTGGTCGTCCGTGATGGCCTTGCGTGCGCGTTTCGCGGTGCGCTGATCAGCCAGCGCGGCGCCGGCGCCAGAGTAAAATGCCGGCTGCGACCTGCACGACACCGTAGAGCACCGAGAGCACACCTACCCAGAGCGTGGTCACCACCAGCCCGGCAATCGGGCTGGATAAAAACAGCGCGCCGAGCACGATGGCAAGCCCGCCGCTGAGACCGATCAGCCATTCGCCTCGGATAAAGCGCCGCACACGTGTGGCAAAAACGATGCGAAACAGGCCGCCGATGATTAGCCAGGCACCCAGTAGCAGGATCAGAATGCCAGCGGTTGCAGCAGGGTTGAGCACTGTGAAAATGCCAAACAGCAGAGAGGCGATGCTGTAGATCACCAGCCAGCCTCGCGGTAGTGTGTGCTGGCCATCAAACAAGATGGCGATAGAAATCAGCCCTTCGGCCAGCGCCATCACACCCAGTGCCCAGGCCAATGCGATGGCGGCATCCAGCGGGCTGACCAAGGCAAAGGCACCGAATAATAGTGCCATGGCACCGAACAACAGTAGGATCCCGGCATTGGGCCGGGGGAATGGCGGCGTGGGCATTAGCATGGCCTCCTTGCGGGGTGGATTCCTCGCCCATCGGGGCGGCTGCTACCTTGGCCCAGCGAGGCGGTGGCAGCAAGCGGCCCGGCCACGGTTGAACGTAAAATTTGCAGGTTGGGTTGTGTCGTTACTTGCCGGAACGCGAAGGGCTGAGGCATCGGCATCTCCGTTAAGACATTGATTGCTCCAGTGGGCGCTTTCGCCAGTGCGCGCCCTGGCGTAAGGCGTAGCAGAGGGCACCGTGATAAGCGTAGCTCGGCAATGTTGCTGAGGAGGCTGGTGGTGGAAAGGTTGGCTGGCGCTTCCGCCCGTACGGTGTGCCATGGGAGGCGTTATCGGCAAGCTGATTTTGGCTCATCGCGGGTGGGGGCGCCTTGGCCGGTTCGCGACAGTTGGAGCAGGTGCTACCTTCTTTGTTTTTGAAAGTTCTTTGATATCAATATGATATTGCTGGGGGTCGCTTTCGTGCTTTGTCCAACGGGCCGGAAACTCTCTGCCCGCAGCTTGGCACATTAGTGTGATCTGTTTTGCAATGTTGGCGAATTTGGCTAGACTGGATGGCTGCTACAGCAGATGCGTCCGCGCAGCGCGGCTCAGGGAATGTCTGGTTGCAGCACAGTGCCAGGAAGTATGGTCTTGGGAAGGGCCAGTGCAGTATGGCTGAAGGACAGTGCCGATAATAATAAAAAGGCGGTTTCACCAAGCCCGCAGTCTTTCCTCCTTTGCCTCCTTAAGCCTGCCGAGGACGCGTAACAACAACAAAAGGGGGATTTGTAATGCGTATCGGTATTCTGGTGGATTCCACCTGCGATCTGCCTGAGGCGGATTTTGCACAGCATAATATTCGGGTAATGCCTATCTCGATTCGCCTCGGCGATGAGTTGCTTGTGGATGAACGCGATGCGGCCGCCACCCAGCACTTTTATGCCGAACAGATCGACACAAAAGGGGTGGATGCAGAATCGATTCCGTACACCTCCGAGCAAGTTCAGGCCGTATTCCTTGAGCGCCTGGTAATCGATTACGATCTGGTGTTCTGCATCACGGTATCCAGCCGTCACAGCCAGATTTTCGATAATGCGACGCGCGCCTCGTTCGGTATCCTGAAGCAATATCGGGCAGTGCGGGCTGCGGCCGATGTGCAGGGGCCGTTCTCCATGCGCGTGATCGACTCCAAGACAATTTTCGCCGGCACCGCGGTGCTGGTGGCCGAGGTGGCGGCGCTGATCGAGGCCGGCGTGCCGGCCAACGAGATCCGCCTGAAGATCGACGAAATGATCCCCAACGTATGCGGCTACATGGTGCCGGCCAATCTGGGCTATGTGCGCGATCGGGGGTTTCGCAAGAACGATCGTAAGGGCCTGGGCGATACCATGCGCGGCATGGCGTTGACGCTGGGCTCGGCGTTGTCGATGCACCCGGTGATCAGCATTTATCGCGGTGAGGAAAACCCGGCCAACGTCAATCGCAGCTATGAGAAATCAGTCGCCCGCATGCTTGGCCATGTGACCGAGCGCATTACCGCCGGCGAGCTGATGTCCAGCAGTGTGTGCCTGAGTTATGCCGGCGATATTACCCGCGTGCCGGCCATGCCGGGTTACGACGAATTGGCCAAGGCTGCGCGGGAACGCAATATCCAGTTGAAACTGGCGACCATGAGCGCAACCGGTGCGGTGAACGTGGGGGCGGGTTGTCTGTTCATTGCCTACGCAGGCAAGCATGTAAAAATGTAGCGCATCGTCCACGGCCTGCTCGGCAAGGTAAGCCGAGCGGGCGCATGCCGGCACTCGTCAACGAATGTTAAAGCTCCGCTTCGAACCGTTGTGGCGCTGCCCGGCCTTGGGTAGCGTCAGGCTATGGCGATTCCCTCCGAAATATCTTCACCTCCTGTATCGCTGACCGGCGAGGAGCCGTTGTTCATCGTGCTCAATACCGGTTCCGGCCGCCATGCCGAAGGTGAAGTGGAACGTGAGATCCGGAAGGGCCTGGCGGCGGCCGGGCGGCGCTTTGTATTGCTGCCAGTGAGGGACGGGCGCCGGTTGCCGGCCACTGCCCGGCAGGCGGTGGCGCAGGCGCAGGCCGAGGACGGCATTGTGGTGGCGGCGGGCGGCGATGGCACACTCAACGCGGTCAGTCAGGCGGTGCTTGGCAGTGGCCGGCCATTCGGCATTTTGCCGCAGGGCACCTTCAATTATTTTGGCCGCGCTTTCGGGATTTCCCAGCAGACCGACGAGGCGGTGCAGGTGCTGCTCGATGCAGTGCTCAAGCCGGTGACTGTGGGGTTGGTGAACGACCGGGTGTTTCTGGTCAACGCCAGCCTCGGCCTTTATCCGCGTTTGTTGGAAGACCGCGAAGCCTGGAAGCAGCGCTTTGGTCGCAGCCGCACAGTGGCGTTCTGGTCGGCGCTGGTGACATTGAGCGGGGCGCACCGGCAACTGACGCTGACACTGGAAACCGAGCGCGGCAGCCGAGCGCTGCGCTCGCCCACGCTGGTGGTGGGTAATAACCCGTTGCAACTGGAGCAGATCGGTGTCGATGAAATCGATCAGCTTGCGCAAGGCCGGCTGGTGGCGATGACAGCGCGGGAGCTGACGCCGCTGGCTTTGTACGGCCTGTTGCTGCGCGGTTTATTGAGCCGGCTGGGTGATGCGGAAAACGTCATCACGTTCGGCTTTGATTCATTGACGGTCAAGCTGCGTGGCCGCCGTCGGGTGAAAGTCGCCATGGATGGCGAGATATGCCGGCTGCCCACGCCGCTTGAGTTTCGCGTGGCGCCGGAGCCGCTGTGGTTGCTGGTGCCCCGGCAGCCAGCGCAACGAGAGCAGGGCTGATGCGTCTGTTGCACCTGTCTGATCCGCATTTCGGCACCGAGTTGCCGGATGTGTCTGCGGCCTTGCAGCGGTGGGTCGCAACGCATCGCCCGGCACTGATCATGCTCGGTGGCGATATCACGCAGCGAGCACGGCGTCGGCAATTTCAGGCGGCACGCGATTTTCTGGATGGCCTTCAATGCCCGGTGATCGCCGTGCCGGGCAATCATGACATTCCGTTGTTCAATCTGGCTGCACGTATCCGCTCGCCGTATGGCAATTACCGGCGCGCCTTTGGCGAAGAGCTGGAGCCGGCGCTTGAATCGAACGAGCTGTTGGTGATCGGCGTCAACAGTACGACGCCCAGGCGGCACAAAAACGGCGAGCTGACAGCGGCACAGATCGAGCGCGTGCGCCAGCGATTGGCGCGGGCGCGCCCGCAGCAACTGCGGATAGTGCTGCAACATCATCCCGTACGCGCGGTAGAGCGGCGCGATCAGGCCAATCTGGCCATTGGCCATGAGCAGGCCATCTCGGCCTGGGTCGGTGCGGGCCTTGATGTGCTGTTGTCGGGGCACATTCACCTGCCTTATGTGCTGCCGCTATGTGGCGCAGCAGGCCGACGGGGGTGGGCGGTACAGGCCGGCACCGCGCTTTCGCACCGGGTGCGTGGCGGTGTGCCAAACTCGTTCAATGTGCTGGATTACGATGGCACGCACTGTATTGCCGAGCGCTGGGATTATGCCGCCCCGGCCGACGCATTTGTATGCAAGCAGCAGCACGCGTTGCCACTGGCGCGCTAGCGTTGCTGTAAATCGCCAGCTCTTTCGGGCCAGCCGAGGTTTTCTGTTTTTTGCCACTTTTGCCACTAAAGACAGCGGCGTCAGACGTCACCCAGCCGGCGTGCAGCCCCGGCGCGCACGCCAAGAAAAACCTGCACCACCACGCAACCAACACACAATGCCAGCACCGCCGACCAACTACCGAGCCAGTCGTGGATGGCGCCGGCCAGCGCCGGGCCGGTGGCGGCAAGCAGATAACCCAACCCTTGGGTCATGCCCGAGAGTGCGGTGGCGGTGCCGACACTTGCGCTGCGCAGGCCGACAAATGCCAGCGCCAGAATAATGCTGGCACCGGTGCCAAAGCCGTAGGTCAGGCACCACAGCAAGCTCCAGCCCGGCAGTAACATCAGCCCCAGCAGCCCGGCCAGGGCCAGCAGCGTGACACACATGGCTGCGGCGCGCAGGTCTTGCCGCTGCCGCAGCAGCGGAATCAGCACCAGCCCTGGCGTGGCGGATGCGATCTGCAACAGGCCGTGCAGCTCGCCGATGCGAGCGGGCGAAAAGCCATGCGGCTGGAGCATCGCCGGCAACCAGCTGATCACGATGTAATAGACAAACGAGTTGAGCCCGAAGAAAAAAGTTACCTGCCAGGCGAGCGCATAACGCCAGACAGGGCGCGCCAGCGGCTGAGATATCGCGGGCTGTTGCGTCGGCTGCGGTGGCGCCCCGCGCTCCTGTTGGCGCCCCTGTTGGCACGAATGTTTGCGCCATTGGGGCAGCCACGTCACCAGCGCCAGCACGGCCACAGCCAGCGGCGCGATCAGGGCAATATCCCAGCCGGTCTGGCTGAGCTGCGATAACGGAATTGCCGCTGCTGAGGTGATTCCGGCAGCAATACCCATGGTCAGGGCATAGGCGGCGGTGACGGTGGTCACCCGCTTGGGGAAGTTTTGTTTCACCAGGGCGGGCAGCAGCACATTGCCCACCGCGATGGCGAAGCCGATCAGCAAGGTGGCCACAAATAATGCAGCGACCGAACCGCTGACGCGCAGTAGCAGTGCCCCGACAAGCACAACCAGCGCGTAGCCGAGTATGCGTGCCAGCCCCCATCGCTGGCCCAGCTGTGCTGCAACGGGTGACATCAGCGCAAAGGCGAACAGGGGCAGTGTTGTCAGAAAGCCGGCGGCGCTCGCGCTGAGAGAAAAATGGCTGCGCAGCAGATCAAGCACAGGGGCTACGCCGGTGATGGGTGCGCGCAGGTTGGCAGCGATCAGCAATATGCCGATAAAGACCCACGCCTGCACAGCGGGGCGCGCCGAAGAAAAACCAGAAGCCATGGCAAGCGCCAGCAGTATCGAAGCCGGTTACTATAGCAGACCGGCGCTCGCACACTGTCCGGCGTTGTAAAAGTTGAGCGCTGCACCGCAGCGCGTTATGTTGCTCTGCCTTCCGTGGCGGGTAGCCGCTGCGGTGTGAGCTGTCGTGCGGGATGCCGGCAACAGGCTGGTGTGATGCGCTTGTTCGTGGTGAGCGTTTTTCTTTTTTCAGGGTGTCTTGATGCACGAACTGCGCGCATTGTTTTTCTTCAATATGTTGTCCCTCACCGCGATGATGGCGTTCGTACCATTGATTGGCCCGATCATTCGCGAGCTGGACATGGCCGAGTGGCACGGCGGACTGATGGTGACCATGGCCGGCGTGTTCTGGATGACACAGGCGCGCCGCTGGGGGCGGGCCAGCGATCGACACGGGCGCAAGCCGATACTGATGCTGGCGGCTTCCGGTTATGTGCTCGCTTATGCGGCGATGGCCGGCTTTCTCGACTATGCGCTGGCGGCGCCTCCGGCGATCTGGCTCACACTGCTGGTAATGGTCATTCTGCGCAGCATGGTGGGCGGTTTTTATGCCGCCATTCCTACCGTCAGCGCGGCGCAGATGGCGGACGTATCAAGCCCGGTGCAGCGCGCCTCGATGATGTCGCGGTTAGGTGCGGCCAATGGCATGGGGCTGGTGCTCGGGCCGATGCTTGGTGGCCTGCTGGCCGGGCACAGCTTGTCGTTGCCGCTGTATATCGCGGCGGCGTTGCCGGCGCTCGGGCTGGTGTGGCTCGGCTGGGCGCTGCCTCGGCACGCGCCGCGCAGTGTCACGCCACCGCCGCCGGTGCATGTGTTGGATAAACGGCTGCGCATTCCTGCGTTGGCCATGCTGTTGGCGATGGGCTCGGTGATTGTGTCGCAGATGGTGGTCGGTTTTTACGCCATTGATCGCCTTGGCCTGGATAGCCATGCCGCAGCAACGCTGAGCAGCCTCGCCATGACAGCCGTCGGGGTAACGCTGATCGTCGTGCAATTGAGCATGAGCCGGATTCCGCGGCTGGATAGCGCCCGTTGCTTGATGTGGGGTGCCTTGCTAGCGATGCTCGGTTTTGTGCTGGTCACGCTTTGGCACAGCCGCGCCGGCATGGTGATCAGTTACAGCGTCATGGCAGCCGGTTTGGGCATGGTGTTCCCGTCGATCCAGACACTGGCCGCCAACGCGGTGGCAGAGACCGAGCAGGGCACGGCCGCCGGCACGGTGGCTGCCGTGCAGGGGATGGCCATGGTGGTGATGCCGTTGTTGAGCACCGTGCTTTACAAGATTCGCCCGGAAGCGCCTTATTTTTGTGCCGCTTTGTGCCTGTTGCTGCTGGGTGTGCTGGTGGCACGAGCGTCCCGGCGAGGTGCGGGCGTTGCCGCGCCAGTGGAGGCGGCTGCGGCGAGAAGGGTTGAAGGTAAATAAAACCTCCTATAATGTCTTGTCTGACTGGCGTTCGTTCGAGCGCCAGCCGAAGTGCCTGATCAAGGAGAGAGATCATGTACAAGACAGGATTGCTGGCTATCGCAACACTTCTGGTTTCCCTTACCGCTGCCGGAGCGGCTCGGGCAGCACCGCCGGACTGGCTGCTGTGTGCCCTCATTGCTTTGCCATCCATCAGTTGACGCCTGCGCAGTAACGCGTCATAAGCGGGTTCGTTTATTTAACCGGAACAGGAACCCGCTATGCACCAGCCTGATGTTGGCAAGCTTATTCTTCGTCTCACGCTTGGGGTGCTCATGCTGTTGCATGGCATCCACAAGCTCACCACCGGTATTGCCGGCATCAAGGGGATGCTGGCCAGCGCCGGGCTGCCTGAATTGCTTGCCTATGGCGTGTTCGTGGGTGAGGTGATTGCACCGCTGATGGTGATTGCAGGTTTTTATATGCGGGCCGGTGCTGCGCTGATTGTGGCGAATATGCTGGTGGCGATAGTGCTGGTGCACATGAGCGAGCTGTTCGCACTCGGCGGCATGGGCGGATGGGCGCTGGAGCTACAGGGCTTTTTCCTGTTCACGGCGTTGGCGCTGCTGTTCCTGGGGCCGGGCAAGTATGCGCTGCGCAGATAGCACGGCGTAGATAGCACGGTGTAGATAGCACGGTGTAGATAGCACAGTGCGCTGATTCAGAAAGCCCCCGGCAAGCGGGCCATGTTTCCGCCTGCCGGGGGCGCGCCTGAATAACGCCTGAATGATGTGCGGCATCGCGTCATCATTCCGGTTTCAAGCCACTGGGTTCAGCGGCTGGGGTGCGTTTACCGCTTGAGCTTTTCCTTGGTGTCACCGAATTTCGATTGCACCTTGCCGGCGGTATTCTGCACTTTGCCTTCTGTTTCGAGCTTCTTGTTACCGGCGACCTTGCCAGCGATTTCCTTGGCCTTGCCCTTTGCTTCCTCGGTGCGCCCCTTGATCTGATCCTTGTTCATCGTGACGTCCTCGCAATAGTGGAAATTGACAGAGCAATGCTGCTCTGCAAGAAGTCTGACCAGCGAAGCGGCAGAACAGCCAAACAAAATCTGTAAAATCGAATTGCCGGTACGGCGGTGCTCGCCGCGCTGGAAATACCACTGTTATGCTTGCCGGTGGCCACGCCACTGTTCACTGTGAGTCACTGTGAGGAAAACCATGTTCAACGGCCTGCGCCGCTGGCGTGAGAACCGTCGTCTTGCTGCATTGGCAGTGCCCCCCGAGCAGTGGGAAGCCGCCGTCGCCGGCTGGCCGGTGGCTGCTCGTTATCAGGGAGAAGAGCGGACCGCGTTGCGCGAGATGGCGTTACGATTTTTGTTGCGCAAGGGTTTTGCCTCCGGTGCGGGCTTTCACATTACCGACGAGATGCGGCTGAAGATCGCCACTATGGCCGCCGTGCCGGTATTGAAGCTGGGCCTGAACTGGTATGACGGCTGGTATACCGTGGTGCTGTACGAAGGCGCGTTCATTCCCAATCACCAGCAGCCGGATGAGTTCGGGCTGGTGCATGAGCAGGGCGAGGTGCTCAGCGGTGAAGCCTGGGAGCAGGGGCCGGTCATCCTGTCGTGGGAAGATGTCTGTGCAGCGGGCACGGAAGAGGGCTACAACGTGGTGTTGCACGAGATGGCGCATAAACTTGATATGCGCGATGGCGGTGTCAACGGTGCGCCGCCGCTGGGCGATCTCGATGCCGTGCGCTGGCACGCGGTTTTTACCGAAGCCTGGGAGGATCTGGCCGCGAGAGAGCGCAATGGTGAGCCGCTGCCCATTGATGGCTACGCCCTGGAAGATCCTGGTGAATTTTTTGCCGTCGCCACCGAAGTGTTTTTCGAGGTGCCCGAGCGCATCCACGCTGCCTGGCCTGCGCTCTACCAGCAGCTGAGCGCGTTTTATCGCCAGGACCCTCTGGCCATGGCACGGCGGCTTGCCTGATATGCAGGGCCGAGAGCGTGGTCGAGAGAGCCGCAGGGCGAGCGGCAAGGAGGGTGCACGCCAATGACCAGCACACCGGCTAACAAGCCGCGCCGCACGCGAGTGCGCCGCTGGCGCGTGTTGTGGCTGGCGGTGCTGTTATTGTCCTGGCTGGTGATCTTGGCGTTGTGGTTGCTGTGGCGCGCCAGCGGCATAGCGGTGCAGGACGTTACCTGGCAAGGCGGCTTGCACGTGGAACGCTGGAGCTGGTCACGCGCTGGCTGCGAAGTGATACGAGGCGAAGGGGTGGCCGTGCCGCTGCGCTGGCCACTGAAAGCCCACCTCGCCAGCGTGCACTGGCAAGGCTGCCCCGACGCTCACATTGAGGAAGCTCCCACCACACCGCTGAGCGAGCTGCGCGTGCCGAGCTTGCCGCGCACCCCGCCGTTCTCGTTGCAGATCGACGCCTTGCACTGGCCGGGCCTGCCGCCGGCCGCGCTAACGCTTGAGCTGCGTGATCAGCACTGGACGCTGATCGCCCGCCAGCAAGGCAATACGGCAACACTGCAACTGGCCCGGCTTGATGGCGAATGGAGCCTTGCAGCGGACGTGGCGCTACCGGCGCTGGCGCCGGATTGGCTTGGCAACATCACGGCACACGCATCCGGCACGCTGGTGGATGGCCGTCCGGCTGGCAGCCTGGTGGCAGAGGCCAGCCGGCTCGGGCATCGCAGCCAGCCGCAACGGGCAGATGCACGGTTGAACGCGCAACTCGATGCGCAGCGCTGGGCCGCGGCGCTGGCACTGACGGGGCCGATCGCGCTGCCCGGCGGCTGGGTGGTGGACACCGGCGAGGCATTGGCCGCCAGCGGTGATCTGGACGCGGGGCTTGAGGCGGTGCAGGCCAATGTGCGAGCGGTCGGCCCGGCTGGGGCGCTGCGACTGACACTCGCCTCGCAAGCGCCCGGCGCGGCGCAGGGCGCTGGCCATATCTCGCTGACAGGCGAGGCAATGCAGGGGGAATTGCCACTGAGCTGGGACGGCCGGCAACTGACGCTCGCGCCCGCCCGGCTCACCTTCAACGCGGTGCAATTAAGCTGGGATACTCCTTTAGTCGTGCCGCTTGCGCTACATGGCGACGTGCATTTGCCGCTGGTGGCCCGTTGGCAGGCGTTGATGTTGTCGGCGCCGCAAAGCCGGCTGGCCTGGGATGGCAGCGATTGGCAGTGGCAGGGCGCGCTCCGGCTGGCCGGCCACTGGAACGACTATCAGCTCTCCGGCGATTGGCGCGGCAGCGTGGCTGCAGAGGGCGCGCAGGGCGAGCCGGCGCGGCTGGCGATCGAACATCCTGATATGCAGTTGTTGGTACAGGTGCCCGTGGCGCAGCTTGCGCCGCCAGACTGGCGGGTGCCGATCCGCTTTGATGGCCAGTATCAGGCGTTTCCGCTCACGGGCGAGCTTGAGGCGGGTTATCACGGGCAGCAATTGCAGGGAGTGCTGCGGGCTGACTCGCGGCTGGCATTGCTGGATCAGGGCGGCGAGCTGCACCTGGCGTTGCCATGGCAGTGGACGGGCGAGCGCTTGCGGCTGTTGCCCGGCGAGCTACAGATGCGGCGCGGATTGTTCGGCACCGTGCTGGTGTATCCGCTGAAGCTCACCAATCCACAACCGCTTTATCTGGATGCGGACGGGCTACACGGTACGCTGGCGTTGGCTGGCGAGGGTGCGCTGGCCGAGCGCTGGCGCGTGCCGGCGCTGACGGGCACGTTGTCGGTCGCCGGGCTGGCCGGTGAGCTGGCGCTGGCCATCCGTGATTGGCAAAGCACACTGAATCTGGTGGCGGCGCAGCGGCAGGATGGCTTTGCCGGCGAGCTGGCGCTGTTCACCCCGCTGTCGCCGGAGCTGAGCCAGGGGCTGGGCGTGATGTTTCGCGGCGGCTTGCTGGAGGGCGATGCCCAGTGGCGCTGGGATGGCGCCGAGCCGGTGCTGGATGGCCGCCTGCGCTTGCGGGATCTGCAATTGGACTGGGGCGGTATTCGCGCAGATGGCGGCGCGGGCGAGTTGCGGTTGGCGGTGCGGGGCGAGGCTGTGCGGCTGGCCAGCGTCGGCCCACTGACGCTGGATGAGCTGGATATCGGTACACCCATTCGCAATGTGCGCATGACGCTGGACGACGGCGATCTGGCTACCTGGCAAGTCAGCGATATTTATGCCGATGTGTTGGGCGGTTATCTGCGAGCGCCAATGCTCACCTGGCCATCGCCAGCGTTCCAGACCATTGTGATCAGCCGTATCGATCTGGATCGGGTGGCAGCGTTGCAGCCTGATCCGGTGGTACAGTTAGCCGGCCGGGTCGGCGGCTTTCTGCCGCTTCAGCTTGGGGCAACCCATGTGGCCGTGCAGGGCGGTCGGCTGGCGAATGAAGAGCCGTTGGCATTGTTGCTGACGCCGTCGGCCGGCACGGAGGCGATGGCGAACTCGAACCGCGCTGTGCAATTGGCGCTGGAGAGCTTGTCGGTGTTGCAGATTGATGATTTTCTGGCGGCAGTGGATATGAGCGCCGATGGCTGGCTGGATGGTGCGGTCACCCTGCGTGGTGTGAATCCGCAACGAAAGGGCCTGCCGGTGGTCTTCAATTACACTCACCGGGAGAATGTGCTGGTGCTGCTGCGCAGCCTGCGTATCGGTGATGAGATCTCGCGGCAGGTGATGGAGCGCCAGCCGGGTGGGTTACGTTAACCTGTGTTGTGGTTGCCGAGCAGGCGCTGAAAGAGGGCAAGAATACATGAACAGACAATCGGGATTGGCGCGTGCCGTGTTGCTGGCGGTAGCTCTGTCTCCCTTGATCGCCTGTACGCCGCGCATTGCGCTGGAGGCGCCCAAGGAGCCCATCACCATCAATCTGAACGTCAAGATTGATCACGAGATACGCCTGCGCGTGGAGCAGGATATCGATCAGCTGTTCAGCGCCGACAGCGATCTGTTCTAGGAGGCCAAACATGAAGAAATTCCGATTTGTTGTTGCCGCCCTGTTGCTGACCTTCACTGGCGCCGTGCTGGCCCTGGATCTGGATACGGCGAAAGCACAGGGGCTGGTGGGCGAGCAGCCGAACGGTTATCTGGGCGTGGTGAAAGCGACACCGGAAGCGGTGGAGCTGGTGGCGGACATCAATGATCGCCGCCGCGATGCGTATCAGCGTATTGCGCGAGAAAATGGCATTACGCTGGATCAGGTGAGCAACCTGGCCGGGCAAAAAGCCATTGAGCGTGCCGGCAGTGGCACTTATGTGCGCACGCCGGATGGCCAGTGGGTGACCAAGTAGCTTGCCAGCTGCGAGGCTGCGCGATGCAGCCTCGCTTTGCGTGCCGGCAGTGCGCCGGTTCACGCATTACAGGCCGCCGTTGGACAGCGTTGGAAATCTCCTTCTAGGGTATTTGCCAGGGGCAGGCAATCAAGGAGGAGCACATCATGCGTATCAGTCTCAAGCCACTTTCCCGACAGACTATGGTGATTACCGGCGGCAGCTCCGGTATCGGCCTGGCAACGGCTCGCCGGGCCGTGCAGCGCGGTGCCAGAGTAGTGCTGGTGGCCCGCGATGAAGACACGCTCAAATCTGTTTGCCACGAGCTGGCGCGGGGCGAAGGTCAGGCAGATTATGTGGTCGCCGATGTGGGTGATCGTGCACAGGTTCGCCATGTGGTCGATACGGTGGTGGAGCGCTACGGCGGTTTTGATACCTGGATCAACGATGCCGGTGTCGGCGTGTACGCCCGCCTGGAAGAAATCAGCGACGAAGATCACGCCCGCTTGTTCCAGACCAATTACTGGGGTGTGGTGTACGGTTCCACCGAAGCCTTGCGGCACCTGCGCCAGCGGGGCGGCGCGCTGATCAATATCGGTTCCATTTCAAGTGATGTGCCGGCGCCGATTCTGAGCGCCTACACGGCCTCGAAACATGCCGTCAAAGGCTTCACCAATTCCCTGCGCCTTGAGCTTATCCATGATCATGCGCCGGTATCGGTGACATTGATCCGGCCCAGCGGCGTGCACACGCCGTTTGGCCAGCATGCGCGCAATTATCTCGATAAGGCATCACAGGTGCCGCCGCCGGTCTACCATCCCGAGCTGGTGGCCAATGCGGTGTTGCATGCGGCGGAACATCCGATGCGTGAAATCACCATTGGCGGCAGCGGCATGGCCATGACCTGGCTTACACGACTGTTGCCCCGGCTGGCGGACAAGCTTTTCACCTACAGTTATTTCCGCACGGCAGTCAGCGATGATGAGCCGCGCGGCGGTGGCTCGGCGTTGCATCAGTCCGCCGGCGGCGGCCATGAATTGGGTGATCAGCAGAGTCATATTCGGCGCATGAGTTTCTACACCCGGCATCAGATGTCGCCGTGGATGACGGCGGGGTGTGTTGCGGCGGCAGCGGCATTGACTGTTGGCGCAGTGAAATGCGCACCGCATGTGCGGGCACATTTCACCGGGCAGTCGCGCTCGCCGGTGCAGCGCCTGATGAGGCGCTGACCGGCAACGGATTGAAAAGGAACTGGTGCGACAGAATGCGCCGGTCACGCGCATGTCACCGCTGCAGTTTCAGAAAAAAACTGCGCTTGCATGAAGCTCGCCGGCTGATGCTGACGGAGGGGCTGGAGGCCGCCACCGCCAGCTATCGTGTGGGCTACGAAAGCCCGTCACATTTCAGCCGTGAGTACAGCCGCATGTTCGGTGCGCCGCCGCGTGCTGATGTCAGCAAACTACGGAGCGATCAGCGCGTGGCGTCTTCAGCCTGAGCAACCGCCGCAAGCGGTGGCTCAACGGCGGGCCAGCTGCATGTTGCGCTCTGATACCTGGCTGTTGAGTGTCCATAGATCGTACAGATAGCCGATCAGGAACAGCCCGCCTGTGAACAGATAAATGATGCCGGTGATCCATTTGCCTTGGTACATGCGGTGAATGCCGAACACGCCGAGAAAGGTCAGCAGCACCCAGGCGATGTTGTAGTCGATGGCGCCGGAGCGGAAGCGGTGGTCAGCTTGGCGGTCCATGGCCGGAATCAGGAACAGGTCAATGATCCAGCCGATCAGAAACAGGCCGAAGGTAAAGAACCAGATGGTGCCGGTGATGGGCTTGCCGTAATAAAAACGGTGTGAGCCGGTAAAACCGAAAACCCATAGCAGATAGCCGAATATTTTGCTGTGCGTGTCGTGCCTGAAGGTGATGTCCCGCATGCCGTGCTCCCGAAGTCTGTTGTTCTGTTGTGCTGCTGACACATAAGAACATGCGGGAACGCGATCTGTTCCCGCTTGAGTGTTACAAGGTGCGCTACAGGGTGACGTCGATTGCGCCGACCACGGCCAGCGCCTTGTCGACTGCGTCGGTGATATCTTCGCCACGCGCCAGGCCCACGCCCAGACGGCGCTCGCCGTGCACCTCAGGCTTGCCGAACAGACGCAGGTCGGTATCCGGTTGCGCCAGCGCTGCGGCCAGGTTGCCGTAGGTCATGCGCTCGGATTCGCCGGGCACCAGCAACACTGCCGAGGCGCTTGGCCCAAGCTGGCGGATGACCGGGATCGGTAAATCCAGAATTGCGCGTGCGTGCAGCTCGAACTCGGACAGGTTCTGGGAAATCAGCGTGACCATGCCGGTGTCGTGTGGGCGCGGAGATACTTCGCTGAAATACACAGCGTCGCCTTTGATGAACAGCTCCACGCCGAACACGCCCTGGCCACCCAGCGCTTCGGTAATCGCTGCGGCGATGCGTTCCGCCTCTGCCAGCGCAACCGGGCTCATCGGCTGCGGCTGCCAGGATTCGCGGTAGTCACCCCGTTCCTGACGGTGGCCGATGGGTGCGCAGAATGAGGTACCGTCGCGGTGGCGAACCGTCAGCAGGGTTATTTCGTAATCGAAATCCACAAAGCCTTCGACGATCACACGCCCCCGGCCAGCGCGCCCGCCCGATTGGGCATGTTCCCAGGCGGCGGCGATATCGGCATCGCTGTGCACGGTGCTCTGGCCCTTGCCGGAAGACGACATGACGGGTTTGACCACACAAGGCAGGCCGATGGCGGCAATGGCGTCACGATATTCCTGCTCGGTTTCCGCGAATCGGTAGGGTGAGGTGGCGACGCCAAGCTCCTCCGCGGCCAGCCGGCGGATGCCCTCGCGGTTCATGGTCAGTTGCGCTGCGCGGGCGGTCGGGATCACGCGCAAGCCTTCCTGTTCCATTTCCACCAGTGTGTCGGTGGCAATGGCTTCTATCTCGGGCACCACCAGATGCGGCTGTTCCTGTTCGATCACGGCGCGCAAGGCGGCGCCATCAAGCATTGAAATCACATGGCTGCGATGCGCCACCTGCATCGCCGGTGCGTTGGCGTAGCGATCCACCGCGATAACTTCGCAGCCCAGGCGTTGCAACGCAATGACGACTTCCTTGCCCAGCTCGCCACTGCCGAGCATCAGCACACGGGTGGCGGTGGGGGAAAGCGGGGTTCCAAGAATCGGCTGGCTCATGATGGCTCTCTGTTGTCTCGTGTCTTGTGTGCTCAATGAAAGCTGGCGCAGACTGCAAAGGCTCACGCGGCAGGGCGTCTGCCCGGTGTCTTCTCGGCCGGTGTCTTCACGGCAGCGGCGGCAGTTTACCTGATGCGGCCGAGGCTGGCAGTGGCAGCAGTGCCCCGGTCTGGGCACGGTGGCCGGGGCAGATGTGTGCGCTCATTGGTGGCAGGCAAGCAGCGGCAGCCAAGGTTGCTCGCAAAGAGGCATGGCCTGCCTCTGTCTGCCGTGAACGATTAGACTTGGTCTTTCTTTGCCCAGCGCCTCACAGAGTGCGCCGGGCGTTGTGCTTGGTGCGGGAGAGAGTGTTGTCACCGATGGCGGACGATGAAACATGGATGCGCGAAGCGCTGGCGCTTGCCGAGCAGGCGGTGGCGGCCGGTGAAGTGCCGGTCGGCGCCCTGGTGGTGCGTGACGGCGTAGTGCTGGGGCGCGGCTGGAACAGCCCGATCAGCAGCAACGATCCCACTGCCCATGCGGAGGTGGTGGCGCTGCGTGATGCGGCGCAGCAGCAGGCCAATTACCGACTGGCCGGCGCGACGCTTTACGTCACCATTGAGCCATGCACCATGTGTTTCGGCGCACTGATGCATGCTCGCATCAGCAGGCTGGTTTACGGTGCCACCGAGCCTCGTGCGGGCACCTGCATCAGCCAGCTGCGGTTGCCGGAGCAGACGTTCTACAACCACCGCATCGAGGTGATCGGCGGTGTGCTCGCGGAGCAGAGCGCAGCGATGCTGCGTGCTTTCTTTCGTCAGCGGCGTGGCGGGCGCAACGGCCTCTGATGGCCAGGCCGTTATCGAGAGAGGCTTATGGTCGAAAGCGCTTTCAAGGGTTTCTAAAGGTAAGGGTTGCTAAAGGTAAGAGCGGCTAAAGATTGCCGCTGGCTTGCGGCGCGGGCTGTGCCATGGCCAGCAGCATCTCGCTGTGCCGCTGCGTATTGGTGGCCCACACCAGCGTATCGTAATAGGCGCGAATGGCGCGCACATACACCACCGCCTGGCCGCCGCCGCTGGCGTAGCCATGGCGCGCATCGCGGTAATATTGCGGTTGGCGCAACAATGGCAGGCGGCCGCGCACATCCGCCCACAGATCCGGGTTGCCGCCCTGGCGCTGCGTCAGCACGCGGGCGTCCTCAAGATGCCCGATGCCGGCGTTGTAGGCTGCGACGGCCATCCAGGTGCGATCAGGTTCGCCGATTCGCTCCGGCAGGCGATCATGCAGCTTGCGCAGGTAGGCGGCGCCGGCGTGGATACTCTGTAGCGGGTCTTCGCGGTCGCTGACGCCCATTTCGGCAGCGGTGTTGCGGGTCAGCATCATCAGGCCACGCACGCCGGTGGGAGATACCGCAGCCGGATCCCACATGGATTCCTGATAGCCTACGGCGGCCAGCAGGCGCCAATCGAAGCCGGTCGTGTCGCCTGCGTCGCGGAAGGCGGTGGCGTATTCCGGCAGCCGGTGATCCAGATGGCGAATAAACGAACGAGCCGCATAGAGGTTGAAGCGCTCGGCATGGCCGTAGAAGCGCTGCTCAAGGCGAGCTACGGTGCCATCGGCCTTGACACGGGTGAGATAGCGCTGCGCTGCCTGATAAAGCTGTGCCTGGGGTTCGCGGCGGAAGGCCCAGCCCAATTGCGCTTCGCTGGCATCAAACGCGCTCACCAGTTCGGGGAACAATGCCCGGTGCATCAGATAGGCATTGGAATCGACCATGGTGTAATCCGCCTGGCCATCATGTACCCGTGACAACAGCTGTTCGGCGCTGGCGCCCGGCAGCTCTTCCACGTCCAGAAACGGTACTTCCTGCTGCAACAAGGCCAGCTGTTCAGCGTGGCTGCTGCCTGCCAGCACGACAATGCGGCGCCCGGCCAGATCGCTGATGTTGCGCGGGCGCGGCTCGCCGAGGCGGTAAATGATCTGTTCCTGAACGGTCTGGTAACCGGTGGAGAAATCGAACTGCAATTTGCGGCGCGGGCTGATGGTCAGGCCCGCAGCAGCCAGATCGGCGCGGCCATCCCGCACGGCGAGAAAGATATCTTCAAGGGTGTCGGTTTCCAGCATGCGCAGCTCGACGCCCAGCTCCCGTGCAAAGCCGGCGGCCAGCTCGTATTCCAGGCCGGTTGCGCCGTGCTGATCATGATAATAGGTGGTTGGTGCAAGCCGGGTCGCCACGACCAGCTCGCCACGGGCCTGGATCTGTTCCAGCGCGCTGGGTGCTGGCCGCATGGCTGTGACCATGGCTACCATCAGCAGCACTGCCACAGGCACCAGGGCGTGTGTGAATTGTCTTGTCAGTGCGCTCATATCCGGTTCCAATGCGGGCCAGATGGGTATTCTGGCGCGCCGGTGCTGCCGCTTCCGATCTGTTCCCTGCTCCCCTCCCATTGGCAGGCAGGCTGGCGGCAGGCTCGTGAGCTTCGCACATCCTGTGCACGGGCTCTGATTGGCGCGAATTTTATCACGCGCAAGGGCAATATCGGGGCTATTTGTCCGACAATCAACAGCTTGGCGCATGACAGGCGCATTTTCAGGCCACTGGCTGGGGCGGCCCCTCGGAAAGGCGGCTGAGAGCAACTGGTACGGATGCCCCGGAAACCTGAGACGACGCCGCTACGGCGCGGCAGCCACCGCAAACCGGATTTTGCCGTTTGGCTGCGGCTGCTATCAGGGCTCAAATCCCGTATCATTCGCCTCCCTCATCCCTCCCGAATTTGGCTGAACGAGTTATGCTGATACTTCCCGGTTCCCCCGCGTTGTCCGCGTTCCGTCAGGAAAAGCTGTTGCAGTCGCTGCCCGGCGTCCAGGCGCTTGGTGCGCGCTTCGTCCATTTTGTGGATACGGACGGCGAGCTTGATGCTCGTGAACACGATGTACTGGCGAAGCTGCTCAGCTATGGCCCGGCCAGCGAGGCCGCGCTGCCGGAAGGGCAGCTGTATGTCGTCGTGCCGCGGCCCGGCACCATTTCACCCTGGTCGTCGAAAGCCACCGAGATTTGCCATAACGCCGGGCTGCACAAAGTGCGCCGGGTGGAGCGTGGCATCGAGTACCGGCTGGTGTTCGGCGCGGGCGAAATCGAGCAGGAAGCAGTGCTGGCGGCACTTCGCGATCGTATGACCGAAGCGGCGCTGCCAAAGCTGGAAGATGCCGCCTGCCTGTTCGAGCGCCACGCGCCCCGGCCATTGGCGCGCATTGATATTCTCGGCGGCGGCCGCGCTGCGCTGGAGCGCGCCAACAGCGAGCTCGGTCTGGCGCTGGCGGAAGATGAAATCGATTACCTGATGACGCAGTTCACGCGCCTGGAACGTAATCCCACCGACGCCGAGCTGATGATGTTCGCCCAGGCAAACTCGGAGCATTGCCGGCACAAGATATTCAACGCCAGCTGGGTGATCGACGGAGAGCAGCAGGACAACAGCCTGTTCGGGATGATTCGCAATACCTTCAAGCAGCATCCGGGGCGCGTGCTGTCCGCCTACAAGGATAATGCTGCGGTGATGGCGGGCTCGGATGCATCACGCTTCTTCCCGCACCCGGATACCGGCGTCTATCACTATGTGCAAGAGCCGGTACATATTCTGATGAAGGTGGAAACGCACAATCACCCGACGGCGATTGCGCCGTTTCCCGGCGCGGCAACCGGTTCCGGCGGCGAGATTCGTGACGAAGGCGCCACCGGGCTGGGTGGCAAGCCGAAGGCGGGCCTGGCCGGTTTCTCCGTATCAAACCTGAATATCCCCGGCTTCGAGCAGCCCTGGGAGCAGGCGTACGGCAAGCCGGATCGTATCGCCTCGGCGCTGGATATCATGATCGAGGGCCCACTTGGCGGCGCTGCGTTCAACAACGAGTTCGGCCGCCCCAACCTGTGCGGTTATTTCCGTACGCTGGAGCTGAAAGCGCCGGGTGCCAACGGTGACGAAGTGCGCGGTTATCACAAGCCGATCATGATCGCAGGCGGCCTGGGCAGCATTCGTGCCGAGCATGTGGAAAAGAAGGAAATCCCGGTCGGCGCGCACATCATCGTGCTGGGCGGCCCGGCATTGTTGATTGGTCTGGGCGGCGGTGCGGCCTCCTCGATGGCATCCGGGCAAAGCGCGGAAGATCTGGATTTTGCTTCGGTGCAGCGGGACAACCCCGAGATCGAGCGGCGCTGTCAGGAAGTGATTGATCGCTGCTGGGCGCAAGGCGAGAACAACCCGATCGTCTCGCTGCATGATGTCGGCGCTGGCGGCTTGTCCAATGCCCTGCCGGAGCTGGTGCATGATGCCGGCCGTGGTGCGCGGCTGGAGCTGCGCAAGATTCCCTGCGATGAACCCGGCATGAGCCCCGTGGAAATCTGGTGCAACGAAGCACAGGAGCGTTATGTGCTGGCCGTGCTGCCGGAAGATCTGCCCCGTTTTGCTGCTCTGTGCGAGCGCGAGCGCGCGCCGTTTGCTGTGCTGGGCCAGGCCACCGAGCTTGAGCATCTGCATGTCGAAGACAGCCACTTCAACGAGCCGCCGGTGGATCTGCCGATGGATGTGCTGTTCGGCAAGCCGCCAAAAATGGAGCGGGAGTTCGAGCGCACGGATTTTCAGCGCCAGCCTTTCGATCTCGCTGAAGTCGAATTGAAGGAAGCTGTGCAGCGGGTGTTGAATTTGCCGAGCGTGGCAGCCAAAACCTTCCTGATCGCCATTGGTGATCGCAGTGTGGGCGGGCTGGTATATCGCGATCAGATGGTCGGCCCCTGGCAGGTGCCGGTTGCGGATTGCGCAGTGACCGCCAGTGGTTTTCAGCACTACACCGGCGAAGCAATGGCGATGGGAGAGCGTACCCCGGCAGCCCTGGTAGATGCGCCAGCATCAGGACGCATGGCTGTCGCCGAGGCACTGACCAACCTGGCCGCCGCAGACGTGGGCGAGCTGTCGTCGGTGAGCCTGTCGGCGAACTGGATGGCCGCTGCCGGGCACCCCGGCGAAGACCAGAACCTGTTCGATACCGT
Source organism: Alcanivorax quisquiliarum (assembly GCF_023051175.1). Classification (GTDB taxonomy): domain Bacteria; phylum Pseudomonadota; class Gammaproteobacteria; order Pseudomonadales; family Alcanivoracaceae; genus Isoalcanivorax; species Isoalcanivorax quisquiliarum. Next base: position 79,432 of record NZ_JALKII010000005.1, read on the forward strand.
CGAGGCGGTGGGCATGGAATTGTGCCCGGCGCTGGGCATCAATATTCCGGTCGGCAAGGATTCGCTGTCCATGCGCACCCTGTGGACTGACAAGGGAATCGAAAAGAGTGTGGTCGCGCCGTTGTCGCTGATCGTGTCGGCCTTCGCGCCCGTGCGCGATATTCGCAAGACGCTGACCCCCCAGCTGCGCACCGAAGAAGACAGCGTGCTGATTCTGATCGACCTTGGCTGTGGGCAGAACCGTCTCGGTGGTTCGGCGCTGGCACAGGTATACGGTCAGGTGGGCGATGTCGCGCCGGATATCGATGATCCGAAGCAGCTCAAGCAGTTCTTCCAGGTGACACAGAACCTGCTTGCCGAGCAATCACTGCTGGCTTACCACGATCGCTCCGACGGTGGCCTGTTTGCCACCGTTGCCGAGATGGCCTTCGCCGGCCGCTGCGGCGTTGATCTGGTGCTGGATCATATTGCCGGTGATGACGAGGAAGCGCTGGCCGCCTTGTTTGCCGAAGAGGCCGGTGCGGTATTGCAGGTGCGTACAGATCGCGCTGATCACGTCATTGCCGAGTATGCCGAAGCAGGGCTGGGTGAGTGCGTGCACCGCATAGGCGAGCTGAACCACGATGATGTGCTGCGCATTCGCCTCGGCGGCGCCGTATTGCTGGAATCGCCGCGCCGCACGCTGCACCAGAACTGGGCCGAAACCAGCTACCGTATCCAGGCACTGCGCGACAACCCGTCCTGCGCTGAGCAGGAGTTTGATGCAATTCCCGAGGCGAACGATCCCGGCCTGACGGTGCGCCTGACGTTTGACATGACCGACAATCCGGCCGCGCCGTTGTTGAGCCTGTCGGAGCGCCCGCGTGTGGCGATCCTGCGTGAGCAGGGCGTCAACGGCCAGGTGGAAATGGCTGCCGCCTTCGAACGCGCCGGCTTCACCACCGTCGATGTGCACATGAGCGATCTGCTGGCCGGGCGAGTGGATCTGGCCGATTTCCGCGGCCTGGTCGCGTGCGGCGGTTTCTCCTACGGCGATGTGCTGGGCGCAGGCGAAGGCTGGGCAAAAACGATCCTGTACAACGATAGCCTGCGCGATATGTTCAATCGCTTTTTCTATCGCGAGGACACCTTTGCACTGGGTGTCTGCAACGGTTGCCAGATGTTCTCCGCGCTCAAGGAGCTGATTCCGGGCACCGAGCACTGGCCGCGTTTTGTGCGCAATCAGAGCGAGCAGTTCGAGGCACGCACGACGCTGGTGGAAATCACCTCGTCGCCCTCGATTTTTTTCGACGGCATGGCCGGCACGCGCTTGCCAGTGGTGGTTGCGCACGGTGAAGGGCAGGCGGAAATCAGCGATGAAGCGTTGGCCCGTTGCCACGAAAACAATCTGCTGGCGGCGCGCTTTGTCGATTCGCTGGGTAACCCGACCGAGCGCTACCCCGCCAACCCGAATGGTTCCAAGCAGGGTGTCACAGGCTTCAGCAACACCGATGGCCGCGTGACCATCATGATGCCGCACCCGGAGCGCGCATTCCGAGTGGTGCAAAACAGCTGGCACCCGGATGACTGGAAAGCGTTCGAAGATGGCCCCTGGCTGCGCATGTTCCAGAATGCACGCAAATGGGTTGGCTGACGCCAGGACGGGTCATCAAGGACACGTTACGTTATGAGTGAAAAAACCTTCGGGCCGTTTGAATTACTGGCGGCCCACAAGGGCGATGTGCCGGCAAATTTTATCGCGCACCGGCGCATCGCTGCGGCCATGCAGCAGCTTGCCGAGCGGTTGATCCGCGCCGAGGCCAGTCAGGCCGAACTGGAGCAATGGGCGGCTGCGCTGGAGCAGCTGGCAGAGACTGTCGGCCAGCCTGAGCGGCGTGATACCCGGGCGGCGAACCGTCGCGTGTTCAGTGGTGCCGCCACCGCCGCTGATATCTTCGACATGATGGATTTTGACCCGGCAGGCGGCTTGTCCAATCCGGTGTCGCCGCCACTGCGGTTTATCAAGGAAACGCCGGAAGGCGTCGAGGCCGAAGTCTATCTGGGGCTGCACTATCAAGGCCCGCCGGGACGCGTGCACGGCGGCGTGATCGCCATGTTGCTGGACGCCGTGTTGTCGCGCGCCATGCACGCTTCCTTCAAGATCGGCGTCACCGGCACGCTCAATGTGCGCTACCTCGCCGGTACGCCCATCGAGACCACGGTGCGCTTCACCGCACGCCTGCGCGAAATGGATGGCCGCAAGATGTTCATCGAAGGCGGGGTATTTGCCGGCGAGGAGCAGACGGTGCAGGCAGAAGGCATCTTCCTGCAACCGCGCTTCGGTCGCTGATCTCCGTTCGCACTCGCGCCAGGGCTTGCCTGTTACAGGCAGCCCCGTGCAGTCAGGTTGTCAGCGCTTTGCCGTAGCCTGTCGCCATCTGCGGATACCCTGCCGGGCAGGTCAGCAGATGGCATGTTTGGCCATGGGGTTTGGCCGTCGGTCAGGCTAATCTCTGCGCCTTTGGGCGGATGCTGCCCCGCTGTGCCTTTCCGGCAACCAGTATGGCATCAGCGCGACATCAGAAAACCCGCTTTTCAGGAGAACTGCATTGAGCAACAACTACGGCCTGTTTACTCACCGTATTGCCGAGCCCCACGAGCCTGACGAGGAATACGCCGTGCGCCGGGCACTGGCGGCGTCGCTGCGTCAAATCCAGGATCGGCTGGTGCGGCTGGATGCCCCGCAGAACATGCTCGAACAATGGGCGGCGCAAATGGCGATCATTGCCGGGCAAGTGCAGGAATACCCGCGCCGGGGGCAGATGGCGGCGTTTCAGCGGCTGTACATGGAGCAAGGCAGCCACCGCGATGTGCTGGATGCTTTCGATCACGAGATCATGACGGGATTGTCGTCGTCCCTGGCGCCGCCGCTGTCCGTGTGGCTGGATGGCGACGTAGTGCGCGGGCGGGTCAATCTCGGCCTGCCCTGGCAGGGGCCGCCTGGCCGTGTGCACGGTGGCGTGGTGGCGCTGATGCTGGATATCCTGATGGCCAAGACTCAGGACATGGTGCACGGCATAGGCATGACGGGCACGCTGAATATCCGTTATCAGGCCGGCACACCACTGAAGACGGATATTGACATGGAGGCACGTATCCAGAGCCTGGAGGGCCGCAAGTTGTTTGTCGAGGGGCTGTTCTTTGTCGCTGGTGAGCAAGTGGTGCGTGCCGAGGGCGTATGGATTTGCGCCAGAGGAGAATACCGCTGGCGCGATGGCTTTCCCTTGGCATCGCGGCTGAATTGAGGACGTATGAGCATATGAGTACCGTATACAAGCTCTGCTTTTATGTGCCGGCCTCGCATCTGGAAGAGGTCAAACAGGCCGTATTTGCAGCGGGAGCGGGTCGTATCGGCAATTACGATTGCTGCGCCTTTCAGGTGGCAGGCGAGGGCCAGTTCCGGCCGCTGGATGGCAGCCGGCCGTTCATCGGCCAGCAGGGCGAGATCGAGCGTGTGCCGGAATACCGCGTGGAAATGATCTGTGAGGAAAACGCCCTGCGCCCGGCGTTGGCCGCACTGCGGCTGGCTCACCCCTATGAAGAGCCGGCCATTGATCTGTGGCCGCTGGCGCCCTTGCCAGGCCCCTTGCCAGAATAGCCGCTCTCCGCCACTCGCCGCTAACGCTGGCTTTGCCTCCCGTACGTTGCGGAACCGCCTCACAGGTAAGCGCGTTGGAGTGTTCTGTACGCTTCGTAGCACCTTTGTTCTGAAACTGTAGTCCTGCCTTGTTCCCGATGGCCACGCTGGGCCAATAATCAATATACGCCTGCAAGGGGAGTATGACGACGTGCAGGCAAAATGCGCCGAGCAGAGTGGCCGGCACGATTGCCGCAGCCGCCGGCGCTCAGCGCATCCGGGGTATCGTGGAGAGCACCATGACATTGTTTCAGGCATTGCGATGGCTGGACGAGTTGGAGTATGTCATCGAGGCGCTGGCCCAGCAGGCCATCTCGGAGGCACGGGTGGCGTTGGTGGAGCTGATTCTGGAGGCGGAATCGGATGCGCAGCTCGATGGCAGTGAACGTACCATGCTGCTCAATACGCTGGAACGCGCTCGCACAGCGCTGCTGGGCGACGGCCACAGCGAGCCCCCAGGAGTGGCCGCCGCCACTATTCTGAGCAGCCTGACGCGGCGCCTGTGGCAGCAGGTGCATTGATGAGCCGGCGAGTGCACAACAAGGGCACAAGCACAGCACCAGCTCAAGTAGCCCCGCTTTGCGATATGTTATAACGTAGCTGCCGTATGCCCTGCGCCTGGCAGGCTGCATACGAGTGGTCGAGAGCACTTGCAAAGGAAGCACCTGCGCCTTCTGCAAGTTGCCCGGCGAGCCGGCAACAAGCGTTGCCAGCCTGCAGGAGACATATGCATGAGCACTATCAAGCAGGCTCTGGCGGCCGCAGAGCACACATGCCGCGAGCGGGGCGTGCGTTTCACCCCGGTGCGGCGGCGCGTGCTGGCGATCCTGCTGGAGCGGCCTCAGCCGCTGACGGCGTATCAGATTCTCGATCATCTTCGCACCGCCCAGCCCCGTGCCCAGCCGCCGACGGTGTACCGTGCGCTGGATTTCCTGCTGCACCAGGGGCTTGTCCACCGGATCGAATCCACCAACAGCTATCTGGCCTGCAATCACGGCCACGACCACACCGGCGAGCGTGCGGCCCATTGGCCGCAGTTTTTATTGTGTGATGAATGCGGTGACGCCCGTGAAGTGCCGTTGGCAGCCGAGCTGCAACATCTGCTGGCGCAATTGGCGCAGGGTCACGGATTCCATATCGGCAAGCGCCCGCTGGAGCTGCACGGGCTTTGCCGGCAATGCCGCAGCGCTGCATGACGACCGACCGCTGGCGCGCTGAAAACCTGCCCGTGAACCTGATCACCGGTATGCTCGGCGCGGGCAAAACCACACTGATTCGCCAGTTGCTGGGCCATGCTGCCGACGAGCGCTGGGCAGTGCTGGTCAACGAATTCGGCGAGGTGGGCCTGGATGGCGACTGGCTGGCCGCAAGCGGTGCACAGGTGCGCGAGGTGGCGGGCGGTTGCATGGGTTGCACCGCAGCGGTGGCGTTGCGTGTCACACTCAACCGGTTGATTCGCGAGACGCGCCCCACGCGGCTGCTGATCGAGCCTTCGGGGCTGGGCCACCCGGCAGAGCTGCTGCGGCTGCTGCGCGACCCGGTGTATCAGGGCGTGCTCGATCTCGGCGCGACCCTGTGCCTGATCGACCCCCGGCGCCTGGGCGATGCGCGTTTTGCGCAATCGCCACTCTGGTTGCAGCAACTGGCCTGTGCAGATGTGCTGGTGGGCACGCGGGCAGATTGCTGGGACGCCGCTGCGGAGCAGCATTGGCGGGCGCTTTGTGCACGGCGCCCGCAGCTACCGGCGGTGTGTTCCGCGCATGGCGAGCTGGATGCGGCCTGGCTTGCCGCGCCCCGGCGGCCCGCGGCAAGCGCGCCGGTATTTACCCTGTCCGCGCCGCTAACGCGGTGGGACGCGTGTGGCTGGCAGTTGCCATCAGGCTGGCAGGTGACAGAAACGGCGCTGCGTCGCTGGCTGGCCAGTTTTTCCTGGGAGCGGATCAAGGGCGAGCTGGCCGCTGTCGGCTGCGCAGGCTGGCGTCTTGATGCGGTGGCCGGGGAGATCACCCTGCTGCCCCTTGAATACCGGCCGGCAAGCCGCATTCAGGTGATAGTATCAGGTACTTGTGACTGGCCGGCACGCCAGCAGGCGTTGCTGGCATGTGGCGGCGGTGGCCGTTGAGAGATCAGGGCTCGGGCGTGCCCAGCGGGGCGATATCCTGAACGCGAATCGGGAACTCGCCGGTGGCGAGATCTTGCAGATAAAACCTCAGCGTGCGGGTAACGGTCGGAAACGCTAATTCGTCCCAAGGGATTTCCTTCGGGAGAAACAGCCCGACATCGGAGGATTCCTCGCCGACACCATAACGACCGTCTGCCAGCTCGCCGAGAAAGAACATATATACCTGATAGATGTGGGGCAGGTTGAAAACGGTGTAAAGGTCCGTGAGATTCACGGTGGCGCACGCTTCTTCCCAGGTTTCACGGATGGCGCCTTCTTGCAGCGTCTCGCCGTTTTCCATGAACCCGGCGGGCAGCGTCCAGTAGCCGGCGCGGGGCTGGATGGAGCGTTTGCAAAGCAGGATGCGCCCTTCCCAGACTGGCAGTGAACCCACCACGATCTTCGGATTCTGATAGTGAATGATCTGGCAGGCCGGGCACCAGTAGCGGGGCCGGTTGTCTCCCTCTGGAACATCGAAGCGGAGCTGATCGCTGCCGCAGTGGCTGCAAAACTTCATCGTGTGTCCGCATCATGCCAAGGCATACGCAGCCTATCGGCTTGCCGGCAGCCCTGCAACGCCGGACGGCGCCAGTCATATTGCGCTTGCCTGCCTTGCAGCGGCTGTTCAAACTGTCGTTTGAATGAGCGACCTTGTGCCCTGCGCTGGCGATGTGCCGGCTCGCTGGCGGGGCGGGAGAATGATAGGTGATCGAGATACTGAAAGAGCGCCTGCGCGGCTATCGCCTGCGCGAATTGCCTGTGCACCTGCCCGAGGCGGCGGTGCTGATGCCATTCACCGATCAGCCGGAGCCGGAGCTGATCCTGACCGTGCGCTCTGCCTTCATGCCGACTCATGCTGGCGAGGTGGCCTTTCCCGGTGGCAAGCGCGATCCCGGCGATCACAACCTGTTGGCCACCGCCTTGCGTGAATCCCGAGAGGAAGTCGGCATGGAGCCGGGCAGTGTCAATGTACTCGGCCAGTTATCGCCGCTGCCGTCTCGCTACGGCATGAAAGTGACGCCTTTTGTGGGGCTGGTCGATCCCGCCATCGAGCTGATTGCAGAGCCGGGCGAGATTGCCAGTATTTTCCGTGTGCCGCTGGGGTTTTTCCTGGATGCGCAGCCGGAGATGTCCGAGCCGGTGGATGTGTTCGGCAAACGCCTGCGCATGCCGAATTATTATTACGAAGACAAACGTATCTGGGGGCTGACGGCCTTCATGATTCTCGATCTGCTGAACCACGCCTTCGATGCAGGTATTCATTACGAATTCGAGGAAGAGACGCTGCAGGGGGAGCTGAAGTGATTTACACCATTGATGGCCGCCAGCTGGAAGCTCGCGGTGAATACTGGATCGCAGATAACGCCACTGTGATCGGCTCGGTAATACTGGGCGACAAGGCCAGCATCTGGTTCAACGCCGTACTACGAGCAGATACCGACTCCATTACCGTGGGCGATGAAACCAATATTCAGGATGGCGCGGTATTGCACGTCGACCCCGGCGTGCCGCTGACGCTGGGCCGTAATGTGACGGTCGGTCACAAGGCCATGCTGCATGGCTGCACGGTGGGTGACAACACGCTGATCGGCATCAACGCCGTGGTGCTTAACCGCGCCAGAATCGGCAGCAACTGCATCATCGGTGCCAATGCGCTGGTGCCCGAAGGCATGGAAATACCCGACAACTCGCTGGTGATGGGCTCGCCGGCGAAAGTGGTAAAGGAGCTCAGTGACGGGCACAAGGCAATGATTACCCTGGGCGGCATGCACTACGTTGCCCACGCCAAACACTTCGCTGCCAACCTGAAGCCGGACGCGCGATTCCATGGCGAATAATGCTGTGGCGAATGCCGTGGAGAGCGCCATGGAGAGTGCCATGGAGAGTGCCATGGAGAGCGCCGTGGAGGATGGGGTGGCAAACGTGGGGGCAAGTGCAAGAGGGAACGCAGTAGAGAGTGTTGTGGAGAACACGGCGAATATGCCCACAGAGAGCCCGGTAAAGAGTGCAACGAAGAGTGTGGCGAGCAGCGCAGCACATAACGTGGCGGGCAATGCGGCAAAAAGCGCGTCGGATAACGCGGCAGCACGCATCGCCGACACGGTAGCGTCACCATGCGTCAGCATCTGCGCGCTGGATGGTGACGATTTATGCGTCGGTTGTTTCCGCACGGGTAACGAAATCAGCTATTGGGGGCGGTTGCCGGCGCCCTGGCAGCGTGAAGTGCTGGCACGCTCGCAGCAGCGTATGGCAGGCCAGCCGGCGTCCTGCGTAGTGGCTCAGGCGCGCGCGGAAGGCAGTCTGTGAGCACCGCTGCAACGGTGCGGCCACCGCGAGTGGGCCTGGCGCTGGGCAGTGGCTCGGCGCGTGGCTGGTCCCATATCGGTGTGATACAGGCGCTGGAAGACATGGGCATTCGACCGGATGTGGTGGCCGGCACCTCCATTGGCGCGCTGGTCGGCGCGGTCTACGTTTCCGGCCAGTTGGCGGCTTTCAGTGACTGGGTGACACGGCTTACTTTTCGCGACGTGCTGGGTTATCTGGATATCGGTTTCAGTGGCGGCGTCGTGAAAGGCGAAAAGCTGTTCAATTTCTTTTCGGAGCACCACCAGAACCCCGATATCGAATCACTTGAACAGCGCTTTGCCACCGTGGCCACCGACATGAAACTGGGCCGCGAAGTGTGGATTCAAACCGGCTCGGTGCTGGATGCCGCCCGCGCTTCCTGTGCCTTGCCGGGGTTGTTTGCGCCGTTCCAGCATGACGGGCGCTGGATGCTGGATGGCGGCCTGGTCAATCCGGTGCCGGTGTCCGTTTGCCGCGCCCTGGGTGCCGAGCTGGTGATCGCGGTCAATCTCAATGGCCAGTTGATCGGGCGCCACCTGACCCGCCATGACATCAGCAACCAGACGCTGGAAGAACCCGCAGGTGATGATGTGCCAGAACCCGCCGCACTCGCAAAGGAAAGCGAGGCAGCGGCAGAGCGCTCCATGTGGGGCAAGGTAATGGATTATTTCTCGTCACCCGCGGACGGTACTGCCGAGCCTGTGCCGGGCTTCTTCGATGTGATCGGCGCCAGTGTCAACATCATGCAGGATCGTATCACCCGCAGCCGCATGGCAGGTGATCCCGCCGAGCTGAATCTGGTGCCGATGCTGGAAGATTACGCCATCATGGATTTTCATCGCGCAGCGGAAGCCATCGAAGAAGGCCGGCGCCTGGTGTATGCCAGCCGCGAGCGGCTGGAGTGGCTGATGGGGTGCTTGTGAAATTGTCGGGCGCTTATTTTTTCAATTGAACGGTGCCGCCGCTGATTTCAAACGGTGAGTTTTTGGTTTCCTCTTCACCGGCGGCGACAATTTCATAACCGGATACTGCGCATGATGGAGGTGTGTTTCTTGCGGGCGGCCGTGGCTGCTTCTGCGGACTACGTTGTCGGCTGCCGCTGGCGCACTCGGGCTGTGCGAACGCGGTTGTCTTTTACCTGCATGACCTCAATCAGATAATCCCCAAGACGAAATGACGTGCTGCTCGCCGGGATGTGTTCCAGATGCTCGAGGATCAGCCCATTGAGCGTTTTGGGGCCATCGGTGGGCAGCTCCCAGTGCAAGGTACGGTTGATTTCGCGCAGATGAGTGGTGCCGTCAATCACGAAACTGCCGTCCTCTTGCGGCACGATGCCCTGATGGCTGGCGGCGAGATCGGTGGTAAATTCGCCGACGATTTCTTCCAGTATATCTTCCAGCGTAATCAGCCCCAGCACATCACCGTATTCATCCACCACCACGCCGAGGCGGCGGCGGGCATTCTGAAAGTTGATCAGCTGTTTATGCAGCGGCGTGCCTTCCGGCACAAAATAGGGCTCGACGGAGTGCTGCATCAGTTCCGCCTTGTTCACCTGCGGGCGCATCAGCAGCCGGCTTACTTTACGTAGATGCAGGATGCCGATGACGTTGTTCGGGTCGCTGCGGTAGATGGGCAGGCGAGTGTGTTGGGAGCTGCGCAGCAGGTTGAGAATGTCGCCGATATCATCGTCGATATCGATGCCTACAATTTCGCTGCGCGGAATCATGATGTCTTCGACGGTGACCTTTTCCAGATCAAGGATATTGAGCAGCATTTTCTGGTGCCGGGGTGGAATCAGAGCGCCGGCTTCATTCACGACGGTGCGCAGTTCCTCCGGGCTGAGATCATCACTGCCATGCAATTCACGGACCCCTACAAGCCGCAGCAAGCCGTTGCTGATGCCCGTGACAGCCCAGACAACAGGGGCCAGCGGCACCATCAGTGGCTTCAGGATCAGGCTGGCGGGGTAGGCGATAGCGTCCGGGCGGCGTGCGGCAAAGGTTTTCGGCGTTACTTCTGCGCAGATCAGCAGGATCAATGTGAACACGAAAGGCGCCAGCGCTGCACCCGTGTTACCGAACCAGGAAATTGCCAGCAGGGCTGTCAGTGTGACGGCATAGTTGTTCACAAAATTATTGCCGACCAGAATCATGCCCAGCAGACGGTCGGTGCGCGTCAGCAAGGCTTCGACGCGGCGGGCGCCACGATGCCCCTGGCGCGACAAGTGCCGCAGGCGGTAGCGGTTGAGCGCCACCATGCCTGTTTCACTGGCGGAAAAGAAAGCGGAGGCCAGCAGCAACAGGATCAGCAGGCCAATGAGCAGGGTTTCCGGGAGATCAGCCAAGACAAACGGGCCTGGATAGCAAACAGAAGGGGTATTGTCTGGAGCCATTCTGGCTGGGTCAAGCCGCAGCCGCTCAGGGCCGTAGAATGTACTCCAGCACCAGTTGCGAGCCGAAGAAAGCCAGCACCAGAATGACAAACCCGGCCAGCGTGAAGCGCACCGCCGTCAGTGCACGCCAACCGAGAAAATGGCGGCCTGCCAGCAGTGTGGCAAACAGGCCCCAGGCCACCACTGTCAGCACGGTCTTGTGCGCCACTTTTTGGGCGAGCAAATCGTCAAGATAGATAAAGCCGGCAATCATCGCCGCACTGAGCAGTAGCACGCCGGTCCAGAGCAGCTCGAACAACATGCGCTCCATTACCTGAATCGGCGGGAAGGCGCGCATCACGCCGCGAATATGGCCGCTTTTGAGTTGCCGATGCTGCACCAGCAGCAGTAACGATTGTGCGGCCGCGATGGCCAGCACGGCAGACGCGAGAATCGAGAGCAGTACATGGGTGGCCACGCCATGCTGGAGCGCGTGCGGGATATAGCCGGATTGCACCCATAGCATCGGCGGGATCGACAGGGCGCTGAGGGGAAACACCAACGCGCTCACCCACTCCAGCCGCCGATACAGGCTGGCGCTGATGACCATGGCCGCGCCCGTGCCGGTGATCAGCGATGCCATCGGGAACAGGCCCAGGCGCACGCCTTCATCGGTCACGGTGGTCAGCCACAGGCACAGCGCATGGCTGGCGACCGCCAGCATGCTCAGGGCCAGTAGCCACGGGCTGGGACGCCTGGCCACAGCGCCACGCAGGCGCCGTAGCACCAGGATCGATGCGGCGAGGTAAAGCAAAAAGGCGGCGAGGCCCGCCCAGCTGGCAATAGTCATAGGCGTCTGTTTTCCAATGGGCGGGCAGTATAACGCGCTCCCCAGGCCATCGCGAGCAGTCGCCAGCGCTGCGCTGGGGCGGCAGTGGCTCGCGGCGCCCTCGGTGGCACGGTATACTGGCCGGCTCGCGAAACACCGCCCGGAGTACTGCATGTTCGAGAATCTCAGTGAACGCCTTGGCGCCTCCCTGCGTTCCCTGTCTGGCCAGAGCCAGCTGACCGAAGACAACATCCGCGACACCCTGCGTGAAGTCCGCAAGGCGCTGCTGGAAGCGGATGTGGCGCTGCCGGTGGTGAAGGATTTCACCGAGCAGGTGAAGGAGCTGGCGCTTGGCCAGGAGGTGCTGTCCAGCCTCAATCCGGGCCAGGCGTTCGTGAAGATCGTTCACGATCAGCTGGTCGCGACCATGGGCGAGGCCAACGTGGGGTTGAACCTGGCCAGCAAGCCGCCAGTGATCATTCTGATGGCGGGCCTGCAAGGGGCGGGTAAAACCACCTCCGTGGCCAAGCTGTCGCGCCACCTGAAGGAGCGCGACAAGAAAAAGGTGATGGTGGTTTCTGCCGACGTTTATCGCCCGGCGGCGATCGAGCAGTTGAAAACGCTGGCCGGTGAGGTCGGCGTGGAGTTTTTCCCGTCTGCTGCCGAGCAGGACCCGGTGGATATCGCAAATGCCGCCCTGAGCGAGGCGAAACGCCGTTTCATGGACGTGCTGATCGTCGATACCGCCGGCCGGCTGGCGATCGATGAGCAGATGATGGGCGAGATCAAGCGTTTGCACGCGGCGATCAGCCCGGCCGAGACGCTGTTCGTGGTCGATGCCATGACTGGCCAGGATGCGGCCAATACCGCCGCCGCCTTCAACGAAGCGCTGCCACTCACCGGGGTGGTGCTGACCAAGGCAGACGGTGATTCCCGCGGTGGTGCAGCGCTGTCGGTGCGCGCCATCACCGGCAAGCCGATCAAGTTCATCGGTATCGGTGAGAAAACCGATGCGCTCGAGCTGTTCCATCCTGAGCGGATCGCCTCACGGATTCTCGGCATGGGCGACGTGCTGTCGCTGGTGGAGGAAGCCGAGCGCAAGCTGGACAAGAGCAAAGCCGAAAAAATCGCCAGAAAGTTCAAGAAAGGCAAGGCGATGGATTTCGAGGATCTGAAGGATCAGTTCCAGCAGATGCGCAACATGGGCGGCATGGCTTCGCTGCTGGACAAGCTGCCTGGCATGGGCGGCCTGGCCAAGATGACCGAAGATCAGGCAGCGATGAAACAGTTCAAGCACATGGAAGCGCTGATCGATTCCATGACGCCGAACGAGCGCCGCAACCCGGATCTCATCAAAGGCTCGCGCAAACGCCGTATCGCGGCTGGTGCCGGCCTTGAGATCCAGGATCTGAACCGGCTCATCAAGCAGCAGAAGATGATGGGCAAGATGATGAAGAAGATGAAAGGCAAGGGCGGCATGCAGCAGATGATGCGCGGCATGGGCGGAATGATGGGCGGCAACGGCCCCGGCGGCATGGGCGGCGGCGGTGGGTTGCCACCCGGTTTCCCCGGCCTGTGAGCCTTATCCGCGGCGAGACAGCCGCGAAGCAGTAAAAAGCCCTTTCAAAGTCACCCCGAGGCCGCTACAATCTGCGGCCTTTCGGGGTCCGACTCAACGGATCCAGGCAGCCTGATGCCGTGTGGCGCGGGGCCTGAAGCGGATTTACAAGGTAGAGAAGCCGTATGGTAACCATTCGTCTGGCCCGTGGTGGGTCGAAAAAACGTCCGTTCTACCACGTTGTGGTCACGGACAGCCGTAACGCGCGGGATGGCCGCTTTATCGAGCGTCTGGGTTATTTCAACCCGATCGCCCGTGGTGGCGAAGTGCGCCTGAACCTGAACCAGGAGCGCTTGCAGCACTGGGTCAGCAACGGTGCCGGCACCTCCGAGCGTGTGCGTACGCTGATCAAGGAGCACAGCAAGCAGTCTGCCTGATGCGTGCTGGTGAAGGCATGTTGCCTGATGAAGATGCCTTGGTCATAGGCCGCGTTGTCGCGGCCTATGGCATTAAAGGCTGGGTGAAGGTGCAGTCCTTCACAGACCCGAAAGAGAACATTTTTCTCTACCAGCCCTGGTACCTGCGTGGTCCGGATGGCTGGGAGAGCGTTCGTCTGACAAAAGGCCGCCCGCAAGGGAAGGGTCTGGTGGCCAGCATTGATGGCTGCGCCGACCGGACACAGGCGGAAACCACCCAGGTGGGGCGTGATATCGCTGTTCCGAAAGGAGTGATTCCGCCGGCCGGGGAAGATGAGATTTACTGGCGCGACCTGATCGGCCTGCGGGTGAAGCTACCCGATGGCCGCGATCTTGGAGAGTTGCGACAAATGTTTGAAACCGGCGCCAATGATGTGGCCGTGGTGCAGGGCGACGCGCAGAGCATGGACCGGCGCGAACGGCTGATTCCCTGGCTGCCGGAGCAGGTCATCAGCGATATCGACCTTGCGGCAGGTACGCTGGTGGCGGATTGGGACCCGGAGTTCTGAGCCGGTGCACTGTAGCGGGTAACGACGCGAGGCGCAGATGAAAGTCGCGGTGCTGACGCTGTTCCCGGAGATGCTACAGGCGCTGACTGGCCATGGCATTACCCGGCGTGCCGTCGAGGCGGGTCTGTTGTCGGTGACCGCGGTGAACCCGCGTGATTACACCACCGACCGGCACCGCACCGTGGATGATCGTCCCTTCGGGGGCGGCCCCGGCATGCTGATGAAAGTGGAGCCGCTGCTGGTTGCCCTGAAAGCAGCACGCGAGCAGTTGCCCGGCCCGGCGAAGGTGATCTATCTGACACCGCAGGGCAGGCGGCTGGATCAGCAGGCAGTGGAACGGCTGGCGAGCGAGCCGGCCATGATCCTGATCGCAGGCCGCTACGAAGGCATCGACGAGCGGGTTGTGGAAACGGAAGTGGATGAGCAGTGGTCGATCGGTGACTACGTGCTCAGTGGCGGGGAGCTGCCGGCGATGGTGTTGATCGACGCCATGGCACGCAGGCTGCCCGGAGTCCTGGGGCATCAGGATTCGGCAGAGCAGGATTCCTTCAGCGGTGAGCTGACGAACTTGCTGGACTGCCCGCACTATACACGCCCGGAAGAGATAGCCGGGCAGCGTGTACCGGATGTGTTGTTGAGTGGTCACCACGAGGCGATCCGCCGCTGGCGACTGAAGCAGGCCCTGGGCCGCACCTGGCAACGACGACCGGATCTGCTTGAGGCAAGGCAGCTATCGCCGGGCCTGAGCAGCGAGGAACAGGACCTGCTGGCGGAATACATTCGCGAGCACAGTGAACAGAGCAGCAACGACCGGACCTAGCGCCGGCTATTACAGTAACAGGAGCAGGCAGTCATGAGCGGCAATAAACCTCTGGTGCAGAGCATCGAGCAGGCACAACTGAAGACCGACGTGCCGGAATTTGCACCGGGCGATACCGTCACCGTGCAGGTAAAGGTGAAAGAAGGTACCCGTGAGCGTCTGCAGGCGTTTCAGGGCGTAGTGATCGCCAAGCGCAATCGTGGCTTGAACTCCGCTTTCACCGTGCGCAAGGTATCTCATGGCGTAGGTGTAGAGCGTGTGTTCCAGCTGCACAGCCCGCTGGTTGCCGGCATCACTGTCGAGCGCCGTGGTGATGTACGCCGTGCGAAACTGTACTTCCTGCGTGATCGCTCGGGTAAATCCGCGCGGATCAAGGAAAAGGTTCGCTCCGCGAACTGATTGCCAAGGCGCTGCCGCTGCAGGCAGGCGCTGAACGGCAGGAAGCAAGTGGCAGACAGCAAGAAAGAAAGGGGCTACCTGTGGGCGGCCCCTTTTTTTTTGGTTCATCGCGGATTGTCTGGAAAAGCGGCTTTGATGCTGAGAAAGAAACAGCCGTTATCCAGATAGCCCTGGCCTGCGTTTGATCGCCTTGATGGTGTTGTTGGTGCCCTTGACGATGCTGGTGCTCAGCGGCCCGGTTCGGGGGAAGATTGCATGCCCCGGCCCGGAGGTTTCGGGTGATTGATGAAACAACGGGTTTAGCGCGCCCGGCAGGCGTTCGTGCGGCGGCGTGCGGCATTGGGGTACAAGTCGTGAGGGTGGCGCGCGCTGAGGCTATCTGCAATGGCTGCACTGCCCGGATCGTCCTGGTGTTCACTGGCGGGTTGCCGGCCAGTGCCGGATCAGCCCCATGGAACCTGGCTGTATGACGCATCAGGCGAAAGGAAAGAAAGGAAAGTGCGGGAAAGGTGCGGAGAGCGTGCGGGCCGCCTCGGGCGGCCCGCTGGTTCGCCGGCAAATTCAGGCGTTACGAATGCCGCGATAGAGCGCCAGCAGAATAATGGCACCCAGCACTGCGGTGATGATGCTGGCAAGGCTCAGGCCCCCGACCACACCACCGACGCCGAGCAACTGGCCCAGCCAGCCTCCCACAAAGGCGCCGGCAATGCCGATCAGAATAGTCACAATTGCGCCGCCGGGGTCTTTGCCCGGCATGATCCAGCGTGCCAGCAGGCCAGCGATCAGCCCCAGAATGATCCATGTCAGAATTCCCATGACAATGCTCCCTGTGTGATGGTTCCTGCGGATTATGGCCACGAACTCGCAGGCTTTGCTGTTATGTTTGGTAAATTCCGGCGCTGGCGGGCGGGCTGTGCGGCTGTCATCATTCAACTCATGACCGAATCGACCCTGCCGCCGCCCCCGACCGAGGCCGATCAGCGCCTGATCGACGCCTGGCTGGATGCCGTGTGGATGGAAAAAGGCCTCAGCGAGCACAGCCTGAGCAGCTATCGCCGTGATCTGACGCAGTTCGCCGGCTGGTTGCACAGCATGCGCGGGATCGAGCTTGCGCGCTGCCGGCGCGAGGACGTGTATGAATATCTGAGCTGGCAATACCTGCGCGGCATCAAGGGGCGCTCCGTCGCCCGTCAGCTATCGGCGTTACGCGGCTGCTTTCGATGGCTGCTGCGAGAGGGGCATGCAAGCGACGATCCGACGTTGCAGGTCGAGCAGCCGAAGAGTACTCATCCGCTGCCGGCAACGCTGACCGAAGCCGATGTCGAGGCGTTGCTGGCGGCACCGGATACCGCCACCCCCTTGGGGCTGCGTGATCGTGCCATGCTCGAGGTGCTGTATGCTGCCGGCCTGCGTGTGTCCGAACTGGTCGGGCTGACCATGCATCAGATCAGCTTGCGCCAGGGGCTGGTACGCATCATCGGCAAAGGCGACAAGGAGCGCCTGGTGCCCTTGGGAGAAGAGGCGCTGGCCTGGGTGGCAAGGTATCTGCGCGAGGGTCGGGCGCTGCTGCTGGGCACGGCGAGCAGCGAGATGCTGTTCCCCGGCCGTGGCGGCGCCATGATGACCCGACAAACATTCTGGTATCGCCTGAAGCAGGTGGCCGTGCAGGCGGGTATCAGCAAGCCGCTGTCGCCGCATACACTGCGTCATGCCTTCGCCACGCATCTGCTCAATCATGGCGCTGATCTGCGTGTCGTGCAGTTGCTGCTCGGGCACAGTAACCTGTCCACCACGCAGATCTACACCCATGTGGCGCAGCACCGTCTCAAGCGCCTGCATGCAGAGCATCACCCTCGGGCAGGAAACCTGATGACAGATGTGGCGTCTGACAATGCATGACCAAGCATGACCGATACAGCACCGGCTCATCACGGGCCGCCAACGGAGAAGTTTGATGAAAGCAGCCTGGAGCGCGGCCGCCGTCGCCATCCTGTTCACCCTGCCGGCTCTTGCCAGCGACGAGGTAAAAAAGCGCATCGAGCAAAGCCTGGGCGCTACCGGCCAACCCGTGCAAGTGACGGCGGTGGAGGCATCCCCCATCAAGGGGCTGCTGGAGGTAGAGCTGAATGGCGCAGAGCGCCTGCTGGCCTCGGAAGATGGCCGTTACCTGATTGCCGGCGAGCTGTTCGAGCTGGGCGAGCGTGGGCCGGTCAGTGTGACCGACAGGCGCCTTGAGGGCGAGCGGCAGAAAGCGTTTGCCGATTTTGATATGGCGCAGACGGTGACTTTCAAGGCACCTTCGGAAAAAGCCGAAGTGATGGTATTTACCGACCCATCCTGCGGCTATTGCCGGCGCCTGCACGAGGAGATCGACGAGATCAATGCAGCTGGCATCACCGTGCATTACCTCGCCTTTCCCCGCGCCAACGTGGGGTCGCCTACCGGCCAGCTGATGGAGCAGGTCTGGTGTGCCAAGGATCGTCAGACCGCCATGACAGAATCCAAGCGCACGGGCAGTATCACTGAGAAGCCCCCTGCCTGCGATAATCCGGTGGCGGAACAGTACGCGCTCGGTGGGCGCCTCGGCGTGCGCGGCACCCCGGCGGTATTTTCCATGCAGGGCAAGCAACTCGGCGGCTATCTGCCACCGACGAAGCTGGCCGAAGCGCTTGGTTTGCGGTGATTCTCCTTACCAGCACACTGCAGGAGAGCTGAATATGAGCAATGTCGTACCGAGAATGACCAACCTGTTCCTGCAGCTGGGCCTGGACGCCAGCGAGCAGGGGATTGCGGAGTTTATCCGCAACCACCAGCTGCCGGCCGATATGTCGCTGGCCGATGCACCCTACTGGAATGATGCCCAGCGCCAGTTTCTGGTGGAGCAGGTCAAGGCAGACGCCGCTTGGGCAATTGTGGTCGACCAACTCAGTGAATCACTCCATGAAGATGCTGTGAAGGCCAGCCAGACACAGCCGTAACCAGTATGCGGTTGCCCGCAGTGAGGACGGCTGTCAGCCGCACACGGCGCCGGATTGACGGCGTGCGGGTGCACAAGTAAGGTGGCGGCCTCCCTGCGTCAGAACAGCGTGCGCACTGCGCCGCTGGCGCCAAACACCGTCTCGGGTACTTGTCGTGGCAGCTGTATTCCAGCGAATCCGCGCTTGCCGCCTTGCGCTTTGTTGCGTGGCGGCCCGGCGGCGCGGGGCGGGCGTGCCAGCCAGTATGGCAAGCATGACAAGGCGCGACGTTTCGGATTGCATGGTGACACCACAATCGTGACACAACGAGAGGATGAGAAGTGAAGCCTGTAAAGGTCGGCATTGCGGGTCTGGGTACGGTGGGTAGCGGCACGGTGAATGTGCTGCAACGCAACGCACAGGAAATTGCCCGGCGTATCGGCCGGCCGATCGAGATTGCCCATATTGGCGCACGGCGGCCTAATCCGGCCTGTAATATCGAAGGCATCCGCGTGTCCGCGGACGTGTTCGAACTGGCCCGTGACCCCGAGCTGGATATTCTTGTCGAGCTGATCGGCGGTACCACCACGGCGCGTGAGCTGGTGCTGGCGGCAATTGATAACGGCAAGCATATCGTGACTGCCAACAAGGCGCTGATCGCCGAGCACGGCAACGCGATTTTCCGGGCGGCGCACGAGCGCGGTGTGGATGTGGCGTTCGAAGCCTCCGTGGCAGGCGGCATTCCGATTCTCAAGGCGCTGGGCGAGGGCCTGGCGGCGAACCAGATCAAATGGGTGGCCGGCATTATCAACGGCACCGGCAACTTCATTCTCACGGAAATGCGCGACAAGGGCCGCGATTTCGCCTCGGTGCTGAAAGAAGCGCAAGCGCTGGGCTACGCCGAAGCCGATCCGACCTTTGACGTGGAAGGCATTGATGCGGCCCACAAGCTCACCATCCTGGCGTCGATCGCGTTCGGCATTCCCTTGCAGTTCAGCAAGGTGTACACCGAGGGCATCAGCCAGATCACCGCTGAGGACATCAAGGCGGCAGATTACTTCGGTTATTGTGTCAAGCACCTGGGCATCGCCAAGGATACCGGCAACGGTGTGGAGCTGCGCGTGCACCCGACGCTGATCCCCAAGGAAGTATTGCTGGCCTCCGTGAACGGTGTCATGAATGCCGTGATGGTGGATGGCGATGCCGTTGGCCCGACGCTGTTTTACGGCGCGGGTGCTGGCAGCGAGCCGACCGCCTCGGCGGTGGTGGCGGATGTGATCGAGCTGGGCCGCGCACTGACCATCGATCATGACGAGCGCGTGCCGTACCTGGGCTTTCATGCCGAAGCGATGTCGGAAGTGCCGGTGCTGAGCATGGACGAGGTGGAGTGCTCGTTTTATGTGCGCCTGCATGTGCTTGATCGCCCCGGCGTGCTGGCGGATATCACCCGCATCCTCAGCAACAAGGGCATCAGCATCGAAGCGATGTACCAGAAGGATGTCGAGGGTCAGGAGCACGTTTCCGTGGTGCTGATGACCCATACCGTCAAGGGCGTGGCCATGCGTGAGGCGCTGGCCGAAATTGGCGCCCTTGATGCGGTGCGTGACGATATCATGCGTATCCGGGTCGAGACACTGGACGCCTGACACAGCTGAAACATACACCAGACAAGACAGAAAGCGGGAAGGCCCGCTTTCTCAAAGACAGAGAGTCCGTTATGCCATTTCGTGAACGCTATACAGGCCTGATCAACCGCTACCGGGAGTACCTGCCGGTGAGCGACAGCACCCCCTCGGTCAGCCTGGGCGAAGGTGACACACCGCTGATCCGGCTACAGAACATTCCGCGCCTGCTGGGCAAGGATATAGACATCTACGTCAAATACGAAGGGCTGAACCCGACCGGCTCGTTCAAGGATCGTGGCATGACCATGGCGGTCACCAAGGCTGTGGAAGAGGGCAGCACAGCGATCATCTGCGCCTCCACCGGCAATACCTCGGCGGCGGCAGCAGCCTACGCGGCACGCGCCGGCATCACCGCATTCGTGTTGATCCCCGAAGGCAAGATCGCCATGGGCAAGTTGGCGCAGGCGATGATGTACGGTGCCGTCATCATGCAGATTCGCGGCAACTTCGATGCCGGCATGCAGCTGGTGAAAGATATCGCCGGCGAGGCGCCCGTGACGATCGTGAATTCGGTCAACCCGTATCGGCTGCAAGGCCAGAAAACGGCCGCTTTCGAAATTGTCGAAGAACTCAACCGGGCGCCGGATTTCCACTGCCTGCCGGTGGGCAACGCCGGCAACATCACCGCGCACTGGATGGGTTACAGCGAATACCAGCGTGCCGGCATCGTTAGCAGCGCGCCGAAAATGGTGGGCTACCAGGCGGCCGGTTCCGCGCCTTTCCTGCGTGGTGCGCCGGTCGAGAACCCGGAAACCGTGGCCACCGCCATCCGTATCGGCAACCCGCAATCCTGGGACAAAGCCTGGGCATTGCAGAAAGAATCCGGCGGCTGGTTTGATGAGCTGAGCGACGCGGAAATCCTCGACGCGCAAAAACTGCTGGCAGAAAAAGAAGGCGTATTCTGCGAGCCGGCCTCTGCTGCTTCCATTGGTGGTGCCATGCGTGATATCCGCAGCGGCAAGATTCCGGAAGGCTCGACCATCGTCTGCACTCTCACTGGCAACGGCCTGAAGGACCCGGACACAGCCATCGAGCAGTGCCAGGCAGCCCGTATGGTCACCATTGATGCGGAACTGAACGCTGTGAAACAGGCGATCCTCTCGCACATGTAAACCTGCCCTGTCTTACGATACCGCCGGCATCCGCCGGCGGTATTGTCCTGCCCAACGAGAAACGTGAGAAGCGTCCATGGCCCGTCCCCTTTCCGATTCCGATAGCGTGTTCCAGAGCTATGGCCGTTGCTGTGCACGGGAACAGTTCTTCGAAGATTTCTATCGTATTTTCATGGGCCGCTCAGACGCGGTGCGGCAGATGTTCACTAATACCGACATGGCCGAGCAGCGGCGCCTGCTGCGCGCCGGTATTTCCTGGCTGGTGATGTATTCCCGTGGCGCACCGGGCGGCAAGCTGCGTGATCTGGGCAAGACCCATGATCGCGAAGGCTACAATGTGCCACCGGCACTTTATGCGGTGTGGCTGGATGCGTTGATGGAAACCGTGCAGTTGCACGATCCGGAATATACCAGCGAACTGGATCGCCAGTGGCGGGCCGTGCTTAACCCCGGTATTGATCTGATCCGCGACGCTTATTGAGTGTGTCGGAGAAGATGTCGGAGCACGGCGGTACTTGAGGTAATGGACGTTACCGCAAGTATCGAGAGCGCCGCAGGATTTTCGCGCATGGCAGAGCGCTCCCGTTGTATGTAGCCGCCACATCCCGGCGTGCTGCCGAAGCAGCGCAGCCCGGCGCCTGCCGTGCTTCAAGTAAAGTGGGCAAACAGGGCGGCGTTCATTGAGTAGGCAAGCACTGTGTGGCCCAGGGCCGCGAGGCTTTGTCCGTCACCCGCCACCCCCGTGCCGCCCCCGTGCCGCCCCGACTGCACTCAGTGCCTCTACTGTTCCAAGGCGCCCTCTCGCGCCATTCAATCCGGTAAAACAGCCGCCATGATCCATGACGATCGTCCCGAATCGGGCGCTTTATTGTGCCGAGACGAAAGATGACTGCGAGGAGAGGCGCGCCTGTATTGCTGGCCATGCGGACAGTCCATATACTGACCGTAAGATCAGTGGTGGGTGAACATCATGGAAATCATCGCCAAGCTCGCCATTCTGGCTGATGCGGCAAAATACGATGCCTCCTGCGCCAGCAGTGGTGCGCCGAAACGCAGCTCCCGCAACAAGGCGGGCATCGGCAGCACCAATGGTGCCGGTATCTGCCACAGTTACACCCCCGATGGCCGCTGCGTCTCGCTGCTGAAAATCCTGCTCACCAACTTCTGCCTGTACGACTGCCAGTATTGTGTCAGCCGGCGTAGCAACGATGTGCCGCGTGCTCGGTTCACGCCTGCAGAAGTGGTGCGCCTGACACTGGATTTTTATCAGCGCAATTACGTCAGCGGCCTGTTTCTCAGCTCGGGCATTATCCGCTCGGCGGATTACACCATGGAACAGCTGGTGGAAGTGGCGCGGTTGCTGCGGGAGGAACACCAGTTTCGCGGTTATATCCACCTCAAGACGATCCCTGATGCCGACCCGCAGCTGATTGCCGCAGCTGGTCGCTATGCCGATCGGCTGAGCGTGAATATCGAGCTGCCCTCGAACAGCGCATTGCAGCGTCTGGCACCGGAGAAGAGCATCGCCGGCATCCAGGCTGCGATGGGCGTCATCCGTGATGGCCGCAAGGCCGTGCAGGAGCAGCCGGCGCGCGGCCGCGCCAAAGCGCCGCGCTTTGCACCCTCCGGGCAAAGTACCCAGTTGATCGTCGGCGCCGAGCCGAGCAGTGACAAAGTGATCCTCACGCGAGCACAGCATCTGTACCAGAACTTCGGGCTTCGGCGCGTGTACTACTCGGCTTTTACACCAATCCCCAAAAGCCCGCCGCTGGTGCCGCTGCAAGCGCCACCGCTGTTGCGTGAGCACCGCTTGTATCAGGCCGATTTCCTGATGCGGGGCTACGGCTTCCAGGCCGAGGAACTGCTGCACAGCAGTGAAGAGGATTTACCGCTGGATATCGATCCCAAGCTGGGGTGGGCACTGCGGCACCGGGAGCAGTTTCCGGTGGATATCAACCGCGCTTCGCAGCAAATGATAGCGCGCGTGCCCGGCATCGGTTTGCGGTCGGCACAGCGTATCGTGGCGTTGCGGCAGGTGCGTGCAGTACGGCTGGAGGATCTGCGCCGGCTACGCTGCGCACTGGAAAAAGCCAGGCCATTCATCATCACACGGGATTACCGGCCCCGGCAGGACAGCGCGTCCGTGGTGCTGCGGCAGCGTCTGAGCCTCTCCGCCCAGCAGCTGTCGTTATGGGGTTAGCCAACATGTATGTGCTCGATTGTCAGGATGATTTTGAGCAATGGCGGGAGCAGGCGCGCATAGCACTGCAACGCTCGCTGCTGCCCGGCGAGGTGTGCTGGCAGGCCGAGGCCGCGCCCGATCTGTTTGGCGCGCAGAGCGCTGTGCTGGCGCCATTGCCGGAGCCGGCGCCTGCCTTGCTGGTGCCGGCCAGGGCGGTGGACATGCTGGCGCTCGCGGCCCGTTTTCGCGCCCCGGGGCGCTGGGATTTTCTCTATAAAGTGTTGTGGCGGCTGAATGCGGGCGAGCGGCAGGCAATCATGGCCGGCGATCCTGATGGCGCAATATTGCAGAAAAGAATCAAGGCCGTGCGTAGGGAAATGCACCACTTGCATGCCTTCCTGCGGTTTCGCAAGAGCACCGTTGCCGAGCTGGACTGGGTGGCCTGGCACGAGCCGGCACATGACATCCTTGATCTGGCCAGCAGCCATTTTGCCGAGCGGCTCGGGCAGCAGCGCTGGGTCATCGCGACACCGCAGGACGGCGTCTTTTACGACGGCGAGGCGCTGCATTACGCCCGGCCCTGCCCAGAGCCGTGGCGCGCCGTGGCAAAAGGAGTGCGCGACGATGAGAGCCTGTGGGCGACCTATTACCGACATATCTTCAATCCGGCCCGGCTTAATCGAGAGGCGATGCAAGGTCACATGCCCCGGCGCTTCTGGGCGCAGCTCGAAGAAGGGCGGCTTATCCCCGAATTGATCAGTGAAGCGCAGCGCGGCAGCCGGCGCAGCGGCCAGCGTGAATCGGTGGCCAGCTTGCCCGGCAAGCAGATTCCGGCACGGCTGGTGCGCAAGCCGTGAGCGCTATTGGCTTGAAAAGAAGCATTTTTTGATCACCGGGGGCTATCACAACGGCGGCAGCGCACCCTGGCATTGTCTTGCAAAGCGCCGAGGTGGGAGATGGGGGCAAGGTAGGATATCCGCCGTTGATTTCGTACCAGGCATCATTGCCAGCCCCGGCCTTGTCGTCGGGGGCTAGCGTGATGCTCACAGCGCGCAAGATCGTGGCGATGTTTTTGTCGAAGCAGCGCAGTTCGGCGGGCGGCTGAAGACTGGCAAGCCAGCGTAATACGCTCATCGCTACACACGGATGTTGGGATAGCAGTTATCAAGGAGGAAACAACATGAGCAAACGCAAGGTATCCACATCGGTGTCCGCAGCGCCGTCGGCGCTGCTGGGCGACATTCAGGCACTGATCGAGGCATCACGCCAGCGCGCAGCTTCAGCGGTCAACGCGGAGCTGACCCTGCTGTTCTGGCGCATCGGACAGCGCATTCATACGGAAGTGCTGGCCGGGCAGCGGGCCGGGTACGGCGAAGAAATACTGCCGACGCTGGCCACGCAGCTTTCCCAGGACTATGGGCGTGGATTCGGAGAGAAAAACCTGCGCCGGATGGTCAAATTCGCCGTCACTTTCCCGGATGAGCCAATTGTCGCGACACTGTCGCGACAATTGAGCTGGTCGCACTTCGTCCTGCTGCTGGCCCTCAAGGAGCCGGTGCAACGGGACTATTATGCGCAAATGGCCGGCGCTGAGCGCTGGAGCGTACGGACACTGCGCGAGCGCATCAATTCGATGCTCTATGAGCGCACGGTGCTGTCCAGAAAGCCCGAGGAAACCATCGCACAGGAGTTGTCGACACTGCGCGACGTGCAGCGCATGTCACCCGCGCTGGTCATGCGTGACCCGTATATCCTCGATTTCCTGGGGCTGCAGGATAGCTGGCAGGAAAGCGACCTGGAGGCCGCCATCATCCGCGAAATGGAATCCTTCCTGCTGGAGCTGGGCGCGGGCTTTTCCTTCCTGGCTCGGCAAAAGCGCATCCAGATTGACGACGAGGATTTTTATCTCGATCTGTTGTTCTACAACCGCAAGTTACGGCGGCTGGTTGCAGTGGAATTGAAGATCGGCGAATTCAAGGCGGCCGACAAGGGGCAGATGGAGCTTTATCTTCGCTGGCTGGACAAGCATGAACGTGAACCGGGCGAAGCTGCACCCGTCGGGATCATTCTATGCACCGGCAAGAAGCGTGAGCAAGTCGAACTGCTGGAGCTGGATAAATCCGGTATTCATGTGGCCGAGTACCTGACTTCGCTGCCGCCGCGTGCGGTGCTGGTGGAACGGTTGCAGCAAGCGACACAACGCGCGCAACAGCAGATCGAGCAGCGGCCGCGAAATGACGAAAACGGAGAATAGCTTTCGTATATCCCGGCATAGCGCCGCCGGGCTCGCAGGCAGCCCGGTGCTGACTACAGCTCCGGGCAATGCCGCCTGAGAACCGGATCATAATCATGTCGCCGTCCATTTTCTGATTGTTGCCGGAGAAGGAAGCACGAATTTTGAGGAAGAAATACTTCTGATCCCGATAGCCGGCTAAACGGCCCAGCGTCGCTATCGTCTTCCTGTCCAGCAGGGTTCGCTCAAAAAAAACCTGGGATCCGGGATAAAGAGTGAGAATGCACTCCTGAAGACTTCTGGCAATCGAGGATGAAGCCCTTTTTTCGTTTTTTAAATGCCGAGCGGAGGCGAGCAGTGGTTACCACATTCTAGCCCGCGGTTTTTGTGGCGTTTATGGGTTGAAAGTCAGGAGCCCGTTACATGGCAAGGCCGGCTGCGATTCTTTTTTTCGGTAAACACTGTGCTGCGCAAGTACGGCGCTTTTTTCGCAAACACGCCGCTTTCTCGCAAGGTGTCGCTTTCTGGCAGATATCCCGCGCCGTTTCTCCGGCCGGCGTGCTGCCCGGCCCGCAAGACCGGGCTTGAGCTTGAATCAATGCCGCAGCGCGGGCAGGAAAGTGCCAAACCCGGTAACGGTACCCAGCTCCGGCGCCAGCGCCTCGTTCCGCACTGCCTGCTTGCCGTTGATCAGCACATGCTCCACCAGGCCGGGGTTGCGATTCACCAGGCGCTGTAGGCCGAAATTTTCCATGTCGGCCCAGCTCACGGCGGTGAGGTCCTGGTCAAACGCCTCGGGATTGATAACAACGATATCGGCGCGATCGCCTTCGCGAATGCGGCCGGCTTCCACGCCGAGCCAGTCCGCCTGTTCACCGGTCAGGCGCCAGATGGCTTTTTCCAGCGACATGATCGGCGCGCCATCGGCGTGGCTGTCGAGAATAAGTTTCAGAAAACGCAGCGGCAGGTTGTAGAACGCCATATTACGCAGGTGGGCGCCGGCATCGGAGAAAGTGATCAGCGTGTGTTCATCGGTCACCATCCGTTGCAGCACATCACGGCGGTGGTTGCCCAGAGTGGTGTACCAGCGCAATTTGCGGCCGTGCTCGACCACCAGATCCAGAAACAGATCGACCACATGCACGCCGCGCTCGCGGGCGATGTCGGCAAAATCGCGGCCGATCAGCGTCGGATCGGGGCAATCCAGCACCAGTGCATCACCGAAATCCCGCTGCCAGACGCGTGGGCTGAGTTTTTCGCCATAGAACTTGCGAAAGTCGCGCCGATATTTTTCGTCCTTCAACAGCTTGTTGCGCTGCACCTGCTCTTTCAGATCCAGCGCCATCTCACCAGCGCCGAATTCCTCGAAGAACACCACATCAATGCCATCGGCATAGACAGTGAATGGTGTCGCCAGTAGCTGCCAGCGGAAATCGCCACCCAGCAGGTTCGCTGCCCACGATACCAGCTTCGCCAGCGGGCGGGTGGTGGCGTTGCCCTTCAGGTCCATCAGCGTGATGAGCGTGGTTCGCAGTGGTTTGCCCAGCAATCCCAGCGTCTGCTGGAAATACTGCGTGATCTGAAGCGGGTTGGCGGCGTTCGGCGCGCCCTGATGCACACGGTCACGCTCCCGCAGCAGTCGGTTCAGGCGGCGCAGCTCGCGCCAGCGAGCGTAGGTGCTGGGCAGGCTTTTCGACCAGGCACGGTCGCCGTCCACCTTGTCCCATTTCAGGCACATGGTGGAAAGGCCCACAAACCCCTCATCCAGCGCTTCTTTCAATACATTTTCCATCTGCTGCATTTCCGGCTCGTTGGGCACTACAGCGGGATCGGTGGCGCGCACCAGGCCGAGGGTGGCCACGCGCAGGTCGCTATGGCCGAGCATCGACATCACGTTCGGGCCCAACGGTTGCTGGCGGACGAAGCGCACCCATTCCGCCGGCGTCGACCAGGTCTTGCGCTGGCGCAGCAGCGGCAGCACTTTTTCACGCGGCACGGTTTCAACGCGGGTGAAGATGTCCGAGGCGTCCTCTGCTTCGCTGCACACCATGCTCAACGAGCAGCTGCCGACCATGACCGTGGTGACGCCGTGGCGGACAGATTCCGACAGCGAAGGCGCGGCGATGATTTCCGCATCGTAGTGCGTGTGCATGTCGATAAAGCCCGGGGTGATCCAGCGGCCGGTGGCATCGATCACGTTTGGGCAGCCGTGTTCTTCCAACGGCGTGTCACTGACGCAAGCGACGCGCCCGTCGCGAATTCCCAGATGGCGCACCGCCGCTGGTGCCCCAGTGCCGTCAAAGTAGAGCCCGTTACGCAAGATGATGTCGTAATGCTGTGTCATTGTTGTTTTCCCAGCCCGGATTGGTAGCTACAGCGTAGGCGCTGGGACGCCCGTACGCTTGACATTTGGCGAGTGCAGGCTTGATATTTTGCGAGTCGGAGCAATGGCTTGATCTCAAGGGACGGGGTTAAGCTCAAGGCAACGGCTCGCAGGCACGAGTCAAAGTCACGATTCAAAGCACGCCTCAAAAGCAAAAAACCACGTCTCAAAAAGGAAAACCTGATGCGATATTTCGCCCGCAGTGGTGGTTTGCAGGGGTTTGACGAACTGGTGCAAGAGCTGGGCGGCGATCCCGGCGCTTTGCTGCGCGAGGCGGGGTTGCCTGCCACCCTGTGCAGCAATCCCGATCTCTACGTGCACTATCCGGCGCTGGCACAGTTGCTGACTTTGGCGGCGCACCGTTGTGCCGCGCCTGATTTCGGTGTGCGGCTGGGGCTGCGACAGGGGCTGGAGGTGCTCGGCCCGCTGGCATCATTTTTGTGTTTGCAGCCGAGCATTGGCGAAGCCATGCAACTGCTGATCCGGCATATGGATTTTCATGCCCATGGCGTGCAGCTGACACGCCGGCTTGAAGGCGACGAGGTGGTGCTGCGGCTGGGGTTCGCGTTCGAGGCCGAGGTAGATTGCGATCAGCTGGGCGCACTCAGCGTGCTGCAATTATTACAGGGCCTGCAACAGGTGCAGGCAGTGCCGCTGCCGCCCGAGGGCGTCACGCTGCGCCTGCCGGTGGACGAGACGCTGCTGCGGCGCAAGGCCGGGCTGCAAGGCAGCCTCGTCACCGGCGCGCCGTTCAACAGCTTGCGTTTTCCTGCTGCGCTGCTTGCTCGCCCGGTGGCGATGAGCCCGGCATTGAGAGAGCGGCTGACGCGGCAATGGCAGGCGGAATATGAAGCGGGCGGGCTGGCGCCCCAGGTGAGCCGGGTGATCACGACATTGCTGCCCACCGGGGAGTGCTCGCTGGCGCAAGTGGCGGCCATGATCGGCCTGCATCCTCGCACTTTGCAGCAGCGGCTGAAGCACGAGCAGAAACCATACGGCCAGTTGTTGCGCGAGGCCCGCCATGCCCTGGCCTGCGAGTATCTGGCGCGCACGGACATGGGCATCACGACACTGGCATTGAACCTCGGCTACGACGATGTTGCCGCCTTCAGCCGAGCATTTCACACATGGGCCGGGCAATCCCCCAGCGAGTGGCGACAGGCGCGCCGCCCCCGCTGAGCGGATTGGCTCAACCGCCGCAGGCAGTCACATCCAGTGTCTCGACAATGACGTCCCGGTCCTCACACGGAAGTGTCCGGGACATTTGTCCCTCCGCGCTCAGGCATCCCGCCCCCATCCCGGTGAAGTTGTATTGGGACCCGCGCAGGCCCGCGCCGCGCGGCGTGCCGGGGCAGCGTGCTTCATAAAACACCGTCACGCAGGCCGTGTAATGGCTGATAATCGGTGGCAGGGGAATGGAGGGCAAGGTGCCAACAAGACGATAGGGCTGGTCTTTGCCGTCGCAGGATTTCGCGCCCAGGCGCGTGCCATTCTTTTTCTGCAGTAACCAGTTCTGGTAGGCCTGACGTCGCTCCTGTTCCAGGCGCTCCGTTGCTCGCCGGCGCTCTTCCGCCTGACGCTCACGCTCGGCGGTCGCTGCTGCGGCCCGGCGCTGCCGTTCCGCCTCGGCCGCCTCGGCTCGACGCTGTTGCTCGGCCACGCGTTCCTGTTCGGCGCGCTCCCGCTCTGCCTGTTGTCGTTGTTGCTCTGCGGCAGCTCTGGATTGCGCTGCCATGGCGAGCTGTTCCGCCTGCTGGGCGCGCAATGCCTGGGCCTCTCGTTCTACCTGAGCACGTCGTGCGGCTTCCTCGCGACGTTCCCGCTCTTGCTGTTCGGCAAGCCGGCGCATGACTTCCGCATGACGGAGTTGATTCTCCTGCTGGATGCTCTGCTGCAGTGACCGCATGCTGGTCATGCCGGCATCGCCGCTGAGCACATCCTGATTCCAGGCGTTGATCATGCGGCCGGCATTGTCAGAGCCCAGCTCGTCGGCATTCGAGGCGATATAGGCCGTGCCAGCGATGGCCATGAACGCTCGGGTTCTCGCTTCACTGGCCCGGCGCTTGGCTTCTGCCTCCTGCCGCTGACGCTCGGCTTCCTGGGCGGCACGCAGCTCGGCGAGGCGCTGCGCAGCGGCCTGTACATCAGCTTGCGTCTGGTCCCACAGCGATTGCTGGGACGGGTCACGGATCAGTGGCTGGATGTCGGCCAGTGCCGAGCTGGCACATTGTGGATTATTGGCTTCCAGGCAACGGCCGGCGCTTTCCAGACCGGCGAGAAACGCCTTGCGCTCTGCTTCCAGGCGCTCAGTGCGCAATGTCAGGGCGGTTTTGCCGTCGGCATTACGGAGGGTTGTGTTGGCCGCAAACGCCAGCAACAGTTCGTAAGCGGGCTCGTTGCCATCCCGGGCAGCCCGGTGCAGCAGCGTATCGTTGTCGTCAAAGGTCAGGTCGGGGCTGGCGCCGCGCGCCAGCAGCAGGCGGGCCAGATCAAGGTTGCCCGCTGCCAGCGCCATGGACAGCGGCGTCGCTCTATCTGCCCGCCGCGGGCTGGGCGCAGCACGGGCAGACAGCAGCTGATCAGCCACATTCAGATTGCCCTGTGCGATGGCCAGGTGCAGTGGTGTTTCCTCGGAGTCCACCAAGGTCAGGTTTGGATTGGCGCGTGCCGCGAGCAATGCTTTCACTACCTCTGCCTGGCCGCTGGCGACAGCTTGATGCAGAGGCGTGCGGCTATCCGGGAGACGGACGTTTGGTCGGGCGCCGGCAGCCAGCAACGCCTCGGCAATCTGTGCATGGCGCAGTTCCACGGCCAGCGATAGCGGATGAATGCCTTGCTCATCCGGCTGCTCGGTGCTGGCCTTGGCTTTCAGCAGGGCAGTGACCAGCTCGGTATTGCCGTGCCGGATGGCAGCAAATAGGGGGCGCTCACCGCTGGCGCCGGTTTTATCAGGTGTGGCGCCCGCGGCCAGTAACACGTTGACCAGCGCCGGTCGCTGGGTGGCGGTAGCCATGTAGAGCACTGTCTCCCCGGTGCGCGGCGCCGGCGTATCCAGGTAGGCCTTTAATGCGTGACGAGTGCCGCGTGTTCTCACGCGTTCGAGCAGCAGACGCACGTCGTCGGACATATCTTCATGGCAGCGCGCCAGCAGATGCAGCACCGTCTGCTCGTCGCTGCTACCTACTGCAGGCTGCGTGGTCGCGGCGAGTACCGAGCGGAATACTTCGTTGCCGGGTTGGCAATGCTGCGCGGCGCTGTGCAGTACGCTCCAGCCCATGATGTCAGGCTCCGCATTGGCTGGTTCCTCCGGTGACGTGCTGGTATTGGCGCTTCGGGTCGTCAGGGCTCGCAGCCCCGTGCGCGTGTTCGCAAGGACACCCGCGAGGCCACTGGGCGTATCGAGAGCGAGGTCGAGTGCCTGGAACTCAGTCTGGTCTGGCAGCGTCGCGGTTGGCAGAGGGCTGGCACCCTGTTGTAGCAGGAAGGCCGTCAGCTCTGCGTTGTTGCTCTGTGCTGCCCGGTGCAGTGCGGTGTAGCCACTGGCATCCTGATGATCGAGGTAACGAACCACAGCAGGGTTGCCGCTATGATCCCGCAGGTGGGTTACCAGGGTGCGGGCGGTGCCGAGGATATCGCTCTGGCTGCTCTGCGGGTTCCGGCGTGCCAGCCGGCTCAGTGCGGTCTGGCCGTCCGCCGCCACGGTGGTGGGTGTTGCCCCACGGGCCAGCAGATATTCTACCGTCGCCTTGTAGCCCTGCTCGGTGGCAGGCATCAGCGGGGTTAACTCGGCGGCGGTATTGAGACTTTCAAGATCGGCA
Source organism: Alcanivorax quisquiliarum (assembly GCF_023051175.1). GTDB lineage: Bacteria > Pseudomonadota > Gammaproteobacteria > Pseudomonadales > Alcanivoracaceae > Isoalcanivorax > Isoalcanivorax quisquiliarum. The sequence goes on from NZ_JALKII010000005.1 coordinate 110,947, forward strand.
CCAGCGACGACCAACTCCTGCACTGCGGGCAGCTGGTTGGCAGCGGCGGCTACGAACAATGGCCGCATGTCCTGCTGGTCGGGTAGTTCCAGATCAGCATCGCGTTCGATCAGTGTACGCATGACGGCCAGTTGGCCGTGGGCAGCAGCGATGGTAAGCAGCGGGCGCCCGTGGCTATTGAGTGTGTTGGCGTCCTTGCCACCATCCAGCGCTTTTACCAGTGCGTCGACGTTGCCGGTGCGTGAAGCTTTTTGCAGACTGACACAGCCGTTCAAGGCGGTCAGCAGCATCAGGCCGGCCACCACCGTTTTCATGTTCATATTTTCCCCCGCGTTCAGATCCCCAAAAAATATTTGTAGCAAAAAAAGGTGCGCCTGCGAAAACCGGAAGGATATTTATAAAGCCGCGAGCTTGCTTACCCCATTTGGGGGTTGCTGAAGAAGCCTGCGCCGGCTCAGAGCACGCAGCAGCGCATGTCGCCTGATGCGTGCTTATGTCTTCAAAGGAGAAAGGGTTGCGCTGCTATCGAGTCGCCGAGTTGATCCTGTGTTGCAGGCGTACGATCGTCGGCAGCAGCGGCCCGAGCAGGCCCTTGCCAGTGGTCAGCAGACTGCCGGCGAGGGCGCGATCACGGTCGGCCCAACAGTAGATATTGATAAAGCCAAGGTGCCCGAACGCGTTCGGAGTGCCCGGCCCGTAGACGCTCAGCGCACGGCTGCCGAGCATGAAGCCAGGCGAGAATTCCAGTGGCAGCATCAGCGTCCGGTCCAGGCGCCCGCCACGACCGGTGTGGCCTGTGGCCATGCGCACCGTCTCCGGGCGGAACAGTTGCTGGCCTTGATAACGGCCGTCGTCCAGCAACATCTGGAAAAAACGCGTTGCCTCTTCTGCCGTGGCGTACAAGTTACCCGCCGGAATGGTGACTTGCTGAAAACGAGGGTCGTTCGAGACATCGACGACCTCACCCAGCCCGCCGCCAACCGCATGCGTCAGAAAACGATCGACGGCCGACAATTGCAGGCCGGTGGCGGCATTTTTTGCTGCCGGCAACCCCTCGTCACCAAGACCAAATCGGAAATAGCGCATCCCCATCGGTTTGCGGATCACCCGGTCGAGAATGTCGTTCACCGTCTCGCCCGTGACGCGCTCCATCACTTCGCCCAGCACGAAGCCTGCCGTGATGGCGTGATAAGCCTGCTGGCGGCCGGGTTTTTCCGGCCTGGCCCGGCACATCAGCGCCATGATGCGCTCATGATCAAACAGGTCTTCGGGTGATACCGGCTCGCGGATGCGGGGCACGCCGGCACGGTGTGTCAGCACATGCATCAAGGTGGTGCGGTGCTTGCCCGCCTGGCCATACTCGGGCAGGTAGTGGCTCACGCGCTGGTGCAGATCCAGTTGGCCGCGCTCGGCCAGATGATGGACCAGCATCGCGGTCACCGCTTTGGAGGCCGAAAACAGGCAGATCGGAGTGTCTACGGTAAGCGGCGTGCCAGCTTCCCGGTCGGCCATACCCAGGGTGCGATCGAATATCAGCTCGCCATTTCGGCGCAGCGCCAGGGCCACGCCGGGCGACATGCCGGTACGGTAGATGCCGGCCAGCCCACGCTGGATGCTGTTGATGGCTGCTGGCGAGAGCCCGCCCAGCTCGGGTGCGGCCTCGTCGCCACGGTCGGCGGGGGCAGGGGCGGCACGGGGCGCGGCAAAACGTAGACGGGGCAGTGGCAGGGCCATGGGGGGAAGCGTCTCCAGTCAAGGTGGCGCGCTGGCGGAAAGCGCTAGCGCACTGATTTTGCTGGATTCTACGGCGCCAGCCCGGCGGGTGGCAGGCCGCCGGATGACATCCTTTGGGCATTTTGGGTCAATAGCGGATGCATACAAGCCCTGGCTGTGGCATTTTTCTAATATAGTCATGGGGTTATCGGCGGCCAGCGGGCTTGAATGCGGAAGCTGGCAGCCGCATCAAAAGAGATAACAACAGCGCCGGCGCGCCGTGCGCCGAGGGAGAAGCAGCATGAATACGATCAAGCAAAGCGGGTTTCAGTCATTTGCCGAGTTCTACCCTTACTACTTGCAGGAGCACAGCAACCCGACCTGCCGCCGTCTGCATTTCTTCGGCACTCTGGGTGTGATCGCGCTGGTACTGGCGGTGGTATTGGGCGCCACGCCCTGGTTGCTGCTGGTGGTGCCGGTGTTTGGCTACGGCTTTGCCTGGGTCGGGCATTTCATCTTTGAAAAGAACCGGCCCGCCACCTTCAAGCACCCGTTCTACAGCCTTGCTGGTGATTTCGTCATGTTCAAGGATATTCTCACGCGGCGCATCGCCTGGTGACACCCGCGATCGACGCCTTGAGAAAGGCGTGTGTGGCATTTCGGATTCATCAGTACGCCCATGCTGGGGAAGCATCTTCATGTAGCGGCGCGGCGTGGGGCGCGGAGGCGGTGGCCAGATTGGGCGTGCCGGCTGGCCGCGTGTTCAAGACATTGGTAGTAGAGAACGACAGCGGCGCGCTGGCGGTGGGCATCGTGCCGGTGGCAGGCCAGCTTGATCTGAAGCAGCTGGCGAAGGCACTGGGCTGCAAGAAAGTCGGGCTGGCGACACCGGATCGGGTAGTCCGCAGCACAGGATATGTGCTGGGTGGCGTCAGCCCGCTGGGGCAGAAGCGGCGTTTGCCTACTGTCATTGATGCCAGTGCGCAGCACTTCGAAACAATCTTCATCAGTGCCGGGCGGCGCGGGCTGGAGCTGGAACTCACACCCGACGACTTGGCGGCGCAGCTGGCGGCACGGTTTGCGGATATCAGGCGGGCGTAGCCGCTGCGGCTTTGGTGCGCAAGCTGTTTTTCCATGTGAGGCCAGCCCGTTTTGAAAGGCTGGCTGATCCGGCGCAGGACAGCTCCTGATCGAACTCATGCCGCGGGCGAATCTGCGGGAGGCGAGCGCCTCAAGCTCCGTCTTGCATGCCCGCCTCGGACGCCAGTCTGAGCGGCGCGCTGTCAGGTTGCAGAAACTGATCGACACCGGCGCGATAGCGATAGAGAGAGCCCGCATTTTATCTGCTGCACGCCACGCGCTACGAAAAAATATCGCGGCTAGGCGATCACGCCGGTTTTTTTCAGTGCCTCCCAGGTGCCGGCGTCCAGCCCGAGCCCATCCCGTAATACTTCCTCGTTATGTGAGCCCATTGCCGGCCCTGGCCAGCGGGTGCGGCCGGGGGTGCCGTCGAGCTTCGGCATCATCGCCGGGATGCGCAGGGGCTTGCCGTTGATCTCCACCTGCTCGAACAGCCCGCGTGCGTGAAAGTGCGGATCGTTGAACATATCGGCCACGGAATAGATCGGGCCGGCGGGCACACGCGCATCTTCCAGACGTTGCAACAGGCGGCTGCTGTCCAGGCTGGCGCACCAGACGGAGAGCGCATCATCGATCATCTGCTCGTGCTCAACGCGCCCGGCGTTGTTGGCCAGCCGGGGGTCATTGGCCAGATCCTCGCGCCCCGCGGCCAGCATCAGGCGCTTGAAAATCGAATCGCCGTTGCCGCCGATAATCACGTAACGGCCGTCTGCGCAGAGATAGGTGTTGGTGGGCACGATACCGGTCACGGTGGAGCCGGAAGGCCCGCGCACCACGCCGGCGCCGTCGAACTCGGGGATCACCGCTTCCAGCAGATTGAACACCGCCTCGAACAGCGCCACGTCGATCACCTGCCCGGTGCCGCCGCGCTCGCGCTCGAACAGCGCCAGCACGATACCCAGTGCGGCATTGATGCCGGCCAGCGTGTCACCAATGGAGAGATTGGGGCGCACCGGGCGCTCGCCCGGCACGCCGTTGACGTGGCGCAAACCGCCGATGCCTTCGCATACCGAGGCAAAGCCGGGTTTGTCCGCGTAGGGGCCGTTCTGGCCGTAGCCGGAAATGCGCGCATACACCAGGCGAGGGTGGTCAGCGCGAAAATCTTCCGGGCCGAGCTGCCAGCTTTCCATGGTGCCGGGGCGAAAGTTTTCGATCACCACATCAGCACTTTCGATAAGCTGGCGTGCCAGTGCAATGCCCTCCGGTTGTTTCAGATCCAGCGTCACGCATTTCTTGTTGCGCGCCAGGCTGCGCCACCAGAACGAGGTGCCGCCCTCGTCAAGCTTGCGCCAGTTGCGAATCGGATCACCACCGGGCGGCTCGATCTTGATGACCTCAGCACCAAAATAGCCCAGCAGGGCGCCGGCAAATGGCCCGGCAAGCAATTGGCCCAGCTCGATCACGCGGATACCTGCCAACGGCAGGCGAGATTCGGTGGACATGCGCAGTCTCCTTCACGCCTTCTTGATTGCCCCGGCCCACGACGCGGCAGCAGGCAAAGGGGCCGGGTCTTGTTATCCTTCTGCCCCCAACGGGGCCGGGCTGGCGGCCCGAAAACTCCGGGTATCATGGCGCCAGTCACGATGAACAAGGGGGGCAGATTATGACAGCGCCATCAGGATTGACAGCGCCGGTGCATTTGACGCGCCGGCTCACCGCATTGCTGCCGGAGGCCGCGCTGGCAGTGACTTCTCCACCCGGCGCTGCTGTGCTGCGCCTGTGGCTGGTTGCCGATACGCTGGCACACCAGCCACTGGCGCCGGAAACCATCAATGCATTGATGGAGGAACCGCCGTACTGGTCGTTCTGCTGGGCCTCCGGGCAGGTGCTGGCCGGCTGGATTCTGGATAATCCGCAAGCGGTGGCCGGGCGCACGGTAGTGGATGTGGGAGCCGGTTCCGGCGTGGTGGCACTGGCGGCAGCGCAGGCTGGTGCGCGGCGTGTGGTTGCTTGCGATATCGATGCCGATGCCCGCGCCGCCGTACAAGCCAATGCCGCGCTCAACGGGCTGACAATAGCGACCTGCGCCGCGCTGGAGGATTGCCTGCACGAGGCCGAGGTGATCACCGCTGCGGATATTCTTTACGATCGGGATAACCTTGGCCTGCTGGACGTTTTTCGCAATGGGGCAAGGGCGCCTGCGGTGTTGCTGGCCGATTCCCGCATTCACGATCTTGATCCGCCCGGCTATGAAAAGCTGTGCGCGGTGGAATCATGCACCTGGCCGGATCTGGGCGAGGCACACGAATATAATCAGGTGCGCCTGTTTCACTGCCCGGCCGGGTAAGAGGGCGCGATGCACCGAGGGCGTGATATCAGGAACCTGCGTCCATGGTGCCGGTCGAAGCGGTTATTGTTGGGGTGGTTTTATCCATACAGATGCTGGCGATATGCCGGCCGAATCAGGAGGTAATCATTTTGCGAGCCGATCATCTCTGGCGCCTGCCGGTGCCGGCTGTCCTGTGTTTACTGGCGATGCTGGTCAGCCTGCCGGCGCAGGCAGCGTTGCCACGCGCTACCGCAGAAGGCGAAGTGCTGCCGTCGCTGGCGCCCATGCTGGAGGAGGTGTCGCCAGCGGTGGTCAACATCGCCACTTATGCGCGGGTGCGTGCGCACCAGAACCCGCTGATGCAAGACCCGTTCTTCCGCCGATTTTTCAATTTGCCGGAGCAGCAGCCGGGCGAGGCACCGGAGCGCCGCACCCGCAGCGCGGGCTCGGGCGTGATTGTTGATGCCGCCAATGGTTACGTGCTGACCAACGCGCACGTGGTGCGCAATGCCGACGAAGTCGAAGTGACGCTGGTGGACGGCCGCACCTTGAAGGCCGAGGTGATCGGTGCTGATAGCGGCGTCGATCTGGCAGTGCTGAAAGTGGATGCCGGCAATCTTGTCGAGATGCGGATTGCCGACTCGACCACGTTGCGCGTGGGTGATTTTGTCATCGCCATTGGCAACCCGTTCGGGCTTGGGCAAACCGTCACCTCGGGGATTGTTTCGGCGCTGGGCCGCACCGGGCTGCGCATCGACGGCTACGAAAACTTCATCCAGACCGATGCCTCCATCAACCCCGGCAACTCCGGCGGTGCGCTGGTGAATCTGCGCGGTGAATTGATCGGCATCAACACTGCCATCATTGCGCCGGCAGGGGGCAACGTGGGTATCGGCTTTGCCATCCCCACCGAGATGGCCACCAACATCATGACGCAGCTGATCGAACACGGCGAAGTGCGGCGTGGCGTGCTGGGTGTGACGGTGCAGGATCTCGGGCCTGAGCTGGCCGAAGCATTCGATGTGGCGCAAAAAAGCGGTGTGGTGATCAGCCAGGTGCTGGAAAGCAGCGCCGCCGCCGAGGCCGGGCTGCGGCCGGGTGATATCGTCACGGCGGTGGATGGCAAGCCGGTTACGCGAGCGGCTGATCTGCGCAATCGTGTTGGCCTGTCGCCAGTGGGCGAACAGATCCGGCTGGATATCCTGCGCGACGGGAAGAAGCGTCAGGTAGTGGCCGTGATTCGTGAAACCGGCGGCAAGAGTGCTGACGGCCAGACGGTATCGGCGCACTTGCGCGGGGCCAGCATTCGTGACCTGCGCGACGGCGAGCTGGATTACGCCAGCAGCGGCGTGCTGGTAGAAGACGTGGAGAACGGCAGTGCCGCCTGGCGTGCCGGGCTGCGCAGCGGCGATGTGATCATCAATGTCAACCGCCGTGATGTGGCAAACCTGGATCAGCTGCGCGCTGCGGTGCCCGATCAGAATGCTGCCCTGCTGCTGCGGCTGAACCGCTCTGGCGGAATGTTTTATGTGGTGATTCGCTGACATGCCGCACCCGAGTATCCCACGGCTGTATCGTGTGGGTGCTCGGGTAAAGCTGCCGAAGAGAAACGCCTGAAAACTATCGAAGTACTGTGTTGTAGGAAGGTATCAAAGAAGGGCATCACGGCAAGACGCTGAAGGAAGATAGCAAAGAAAGGCGCGAGAGGGGCAGGTCAAAGGAGCATGCTGAAGAGAGTATCGCAGGAAGCCACTGCGAGAGCGGCCGCGTGAAACAGATGCAGCCGAGAGTGCGCAGCATGACGACGGCAGTAAAGCAGTGATGCCGTAAGCAGTGATGCAGTAAGCCGTAAGCAACGTGTGTCATACAGGCAGCGGCGGTGGGGTAGCCCACCGCCGTTTGCCGTTTTTAAACGCCCATCAGATCCGCGGCTTTCTCGGCAATCATCACCGTTGGAGCATTGGTGTTACCGCCGATCAGCGTCGGCATGATCGAGGCATCCACCACGCGAATGCCCTCCAGCCCATGCACACGCAGGCTGTCCGGTGCCACCACGGCCATATCGTCGATACCCATCTTGCAAGTGCCTACCGGGTGGTAGATGTTGTCGCACTTGCGGCGCAGGAAATCGCGATAATCGTCGTCGCTCTGCACCGCCTTGCCGGGGAATACTTCGTCGCCGCACCAGGGCTTGAGCGCCTCCTGGCGCAGCACATCGCGAATGATCTTGGCGCCGCGCACCATGGCTTCCATGTCGTCCGGGTGCGTCAGGAAGCGCGGGTCGATCACTGCGTTGTCGCTCGGGTTGGCGCTGTTGAGCGTGATGCGGCCGCGGCTTTTCGGGCGCAGGATGCAAACGTGTGCGGAATAACCCCAGCCCATTGCAAACAGCCAGTTCAGGCCATGGTTGTCGAGCATTGCAGCGGTCAGATGCAATTGCAGATCGGGGATCGGCTCTTCTGCACGTGATTTGATAAAGCCGCCGGATTCCGCCACGTTCGAGGTCAGTGGGCCATTGCGATGCCGCACGAACTGCCACAGCGCCTTGATGTGTTTCGGCAGTGCGAACGGTGACAGGCTCAGGGCATCCTTGATCAGCGAACGCTGCACCAGCAGCACGTCCGGGTGATCTTGCAGGTTTTCACCCACGCCCGGCAGCTCGTGTTGCACAGTGATATCGTGCCGTGCCAGTTCCTCCCGTGGGCCGATCCCGGAGAGCAGCAGTACTTGCGGTGAGTTGATAGCGCCGCCGCACAGCACGGTTTCGCCGGCTTCAACGCGTTCGGCACGGCCCTTGCGTGTGTATTCAGCGCCGATCACGCGCTTGCCGTCCAGGATCAGCCGGCTGACACGGGCGGCGGTAATGACCGTCAGGTTGCTGCGCTCCATGGCCGGATGCAGATAGCCGCGCGCCACGCCCCAGCGCTCGCCGTCTTTTTGCGTTACCTGATAAAAGCCGACGCCTTCCTGGGTGGCATTGTTGAAATCATCGGTCAGTGGCAGGCCGGCCTCGGCGCAGGCCTTGATAAAGGCATTGCTGACCGGGTGGTGATAACGCAGATCTGCCACGTTGAGCGGGCCGCCGACCCCATGAAACTCGCTGGCGCCGCGTTCCTGATTCTGGCTGCGCTTGAAGATCGGCAGCACGTCGTTCCAGCCCCAGCCAGCGTTGCCCAGTGATTCCCAGTGGTCGTAATCCCACGGATGGCCACGGGTATAAATCATGGCGTTCACCGCGCTGGAACCACCGAGTGTCTTGCCACGCGGAATATACAGCTCGCGGTTATGCAGCTCGGTTTGTGGCGCGGTGTAATACCGCCAGTTGCGCTTGTTGGAGCGCATCAGGGCAATGATACCCGCCGGAATCCGTACCAGCAGGCTGTTGTCATCTGGGCCGGCTTCCAGCAGGCACACTTTGTTATTCGGATTGCGTGACAGGCGCTCAGCCATCACACAACCGGCGGAGCCGCCGCCAATGATGAGGTAATCGAATGACATAACGTGGAATCCTGTAATGTAGAAAGCAATGCAAGCCAAACCCGACAACATTGTATTGTAGGCAGACACACCTGTTCACTGAACTCTATTTGTGACCGTTTGGTCAATATGCCAGCACCCATAGCGTCCCTGTTGATAGCGCAATATGCGATAGCGCGATTTGCCAGGGCCGCAGGCAGACGGGCGCTTCTCCCTTGCAGCACCCGACGCACCTGGTTTGCTCGGCATTGATCACACCCCCGGAAAATCTGCCGTGGCTGGCAAAATGCCGGTATCCGTGTGGTGCACTTTTTCGCACTTTGTCAGCGCAACAGAAGGCGCTGAGCTTGTGATAATGTGAACAGCATGGTTATTATTTCGGCAGCTTTCGTTGCGCCGCCGCCTGTTCAGTGTCTGATTCAGTGCCTGACCAGCGTGTGGCGACCAGCGCCGGGCTGGCCCATGGCCAGGGCCGGGCGCACGAATTTTCCGCAGCCAGGCTAAAAGGGTGCGGGCCGCGCTCGCAACGTGCTTTCCCCGGTCGAAACCGTGCGGGTGAGTCAAGCGAGCATAAAGTGAAACGCGGCCGCCTGTGCCTGGCTGATACAGCGTTTACGCCTGCTCCGTGTGTGCAAGGCATCCGGTGTTCCGGCAGCTGGCTGATGCGTGGCTGCGGCCCGGCTCGCGAAGGCAGCACGGAAGCGGCTCATTGCCATGCGGTAGTCATGTTTCTGCGCTCTGATTGAGCAGCGCAGAAGCCGCTGCGTTTGTCTCACGTTCGAGGCAGGCAGCCGCTGGCGGGTAAAGCGCGGTTCGGGTTGCAACGGGAGCTGATATGTCCGCACGTATTCTCAGGCTGGATATCGCCGGCAAGCCAATGGAATGGCTGCACTGGCAGGATGCCGCCTGCCTTTACGCCAGGGGGTTGGTGACCTGGACGCTGGGCGATGTGATCTACCGGGTGCGCGGTGGCGTGTCGCGCTGCACGGGGTTGCGCTCGGAAATGCAGCTGCATTCCATCATTGCCTGCAATGGCCGCCTCAACCCGCACCCGCGCACGCGTCCGCCACTCACCAACCGCGCCCTGTTTCGCCGCGATCAGAACACCTGCCTGTATTGCGGCCAGAGTTTCGACGATGGTCAGCTGACGCGCGATCACATCGTGCCCACTTCACGCGGCGGCCGCGATACCTGGCTGAATGTGGTGGCCGCCTGTCGGCGCTGCAACCAGCACAAGGGCAACCGGTTGCTGGAGGAGAGCAACCTGGAGCTGCTGGCGCTGCCGTATGTGCCGAACATGGCGGAGTATCTGGCGCTGATCAACAGCCACCGTATTCGCGGCGATCAGATGGAGTTTTTGCGCAGCCAGTTTTCGCGGCAGAGCCGGTGGCTGGAAGGGGCCTTGCCTGCGGCGTGAGCTGGCGCCCGTGGCTCGGGTCAGAGTAAGAATGAGAGGTAAAAAAACGGCGCTCCAATGGAGCGCCAGAAGTTTTTTGCTCGGGAGAGCTATCACGGAGAATACACTCCAGATCTGGGAGGGACACTCTCCAGACCCTCAGCCATGCTGTTAGCTGAGCCGCCAGTGTAGGTATTTTGGGTGTACGGTCATTCGCTGAGATGACATTGTTGTGATGCCTGCCAGCCAACCCGACAACCTGTGTCGTCCTCGTGTGTTCCTTGCTCGGTTCAAAGCCTGGCGCCAGGGTTGAGAATATCCAGGAATATCTCGGCGAAGGCCCAGGCGCCCTCGCGGCTGAATTGTTGCCGGTGATAACGAAACGACAGATGCAGGTGATCGTCCAGCGTCAGCGCGCCGAGCGCCAGGCCCATGGGCATTCGGCAGGCGGGCGAATACCACAGCTCCCGCAGCGCGACGTCGCTGCCCGCCGGCAGCGGCGAACGGATCGCGCCCAGATTGCCCAGTGCGGTAGTGCTGCCGATACGGTTGCCGCTCAACGGCAGCAGTGCCGGGATCGCCTGGCGCATCCAGGCGGGCAGGCCGCGCAGCTCGTGCATCAGATCCACCAGCACCGCCATGGTCACGCTTTCTTTCAGGTTGCTGGTCTGGCGCGTGATGGCCTCCAGTAGCTGATCGAAATCTGTGCGCTCGCCAGCACGGGATATCACGTTCACCCACATTGAGAGATTGCTGGCCAACTCGTTTCGGTAGGCTTCTGGCCGGGTGTTCATCGGCATGATCATGCTGATGCGGCCGGTTGATTGGCCGTGCTCGGTGTTCCAGCGCTGGATCGCGAGATGCAAGGCAGCAGCGAGCAGATCATTGATAGTCGCACCGCCGCAGCGCAGCGCTTGCAGGTGGGCGGTCTGCGCCGCACTGAAGCGCACCGGCATGAAACTGAAGCCGGTATCGTCTTCCTTGCCTGCCGTGGCGATACGGGCCGGTGGGCTCAGCGTGGTGCCGAGCATTTCCAGCAGGCGGTTCAGCCGGTTGAAGCCGTCGCTCAGCAGCCGCTGATCCGGTTCGCGGCCGGCTTCCCGCGCGGCAAGCAGATCTTGCTGCGGTTGCGGGTCACCGAGGCCGGCGTAGGCGCGCAATATGGATACCAGGAAGCGATATAGCCCGACGCCGTCGCTGGCGGTATTGCTGAGGTTGATCATCAGCACGTCGCCCCCGCCACCGCAATGCGCCAGCGTGCAGCGGAACGGCGGCGGCTCTGCCAGCGGAATCGGTGAGCTGTGCAGCGCCGTGCGCGCCTCGTGCAGCGTTTCCTCGTGGCAGTCGTGAATCACCCGTAGCGGGGCTTGTACAAGTTCGTCATGCAGCCGCCACTGGTAGTCGGTCGAGCCTGCCACGGGTGGCGCAAGCGATACCCGCATCATCGGGTGCCGGTGTGCGGCATCGAGAATGGCGCGGCTCAGACGTTCCTCGTCCAGCGGGCCGCTGACGCGCACTTCCAGCTGCTGGCCCAGCGGTGACGCAGGGTTGTCCAGATGCAGCAGCAGTTCATCGTAGACATTGAGTGGAAACTGTTTCGGCAACGAGGCACGCATGGCTGCCCTCCCTGGTAGTGCCGGTGATGGCCCGATTCTATCGTCAGCGCGCCGGGCCCGACAGGCTGCCGCGACGGTAGCGGCTCGCCGGCAGGCTCATAACGTGGCGCTGGCGGTGAGATATTCCGGCAGATGGCGGATCAGCCAGCGCAGCCCCTTGCCGGCGCTGTCCACGCGCCAGCCCATATAAACCGGGAACGGTGCTGGCGGTGTGTCCACTTGCAGCAGCACCAGCCGGCCGCTGTCCAGCAGTGGCCGGGCGATATTCACCGGCAAGGTGCCAATGCCTAGCCCGGCTTCCAATGCGCTGGCCTTGCTCTGAAAATCGCTGACGGTCAGCGTTGGTTGCAAGTGCGTCAGGCGAATAGTGCGCGCCGGGTTGCTGCGCGAGGTGTCGGCCACGGCAATGCCACGGAAACGACTGAGCTGGTGGCTATCCAGCCGGCCCATTTTTACTGCCGGGTGATCCGGGCTGGCCACATACAGAAACTGCGACTGGCCGATTTCCTGCACCCGCACGCCTGGTAGCGTGCTGTCCGGGCGGCCGCCGATACAAATAGCCGCACGGCCCTCGGCCAGCGCTTCCCAGCCGCCGCCCAGTGCCTCGCTGATGAGCCGCAGCGTGGTGCCGGGAGCAGCGCCATCAAAACGCTGCACCATCGGCCACAGCAGGGAAGGGGGGAAAATCACGTCCATCGCCACGGTGATGCGGCTCTCCCAGCCGGTTTCCAGTGCGCGTGCCTGCTGCCCCAGATTGGCAGCCTGTTGCAGCAGTTGGCGGCCGCCGTGGAGCAGCAGCTCGCCGGCGGCGGTCAGCCGCGCCTTGCGCCCGGAGCGGTCGAACAGGAGCGCACCGACATCCTCTTCCAGCTTCTGAATGCTGTAGCTCACCGCCGAGGGCGCGCGATCCAGCTCCGCAGCGGCGGCGGCGAAGCTGCCACGCCGGGCGATGGCATCCAGCACTTGTAACGCATCCAGGTTCAACATGGGGCGCCTCACCACTGTTCAGTTTTTTTGATGTTATGCGTCATGTTTGACCGGTTCAAGTTCTCCAGGCTGCGTATTATCTTGTTTTCATCAATCAGCAGGGAGGAACAGACCCATGCAGAACATTCTGAAATCCGACCAGCGTGGCCATGTGAAGCTGGGCTGGCTGGATAGTCGCCACAGTTTCTCGTTCGGCCACTACTACGATCCGCGCTATCAGGGCGTGTCGGTGCTGCGGGTGATCAACGAGGATCGCGTCAAACCGGGCGCCGGCTTCCCCGCGCACGGGCACCGCGATATGGAGATCATCACCTATGTGCTGGAAGGCGCCATTGCGCACCGCGACAGCGAGGGCAATGTGGCCACCCTGCCGGCCGGCCACGTGCAGGTGATGAGCGCGGCAAGCGGCATCGAGCACAGCGAATACAACGCCTCGCAGACAGAGCCGCTGCATTTTCTGCAAATCTGGGTGCGCCCGGATCGTGTCGGCGGCACGCCGCGCTATCAGGAGCTGCCCGCCAGCGATGTGGCGCAGTGGCTGATCGCCAGCCCCGACGGCGAGAACGGCAGCCTGGTGCTGCGTCAGGATGCGCGGCTGTGGCTGCTGAGAGGCGATGTGTGGCAAGAACGTGCGATCGCGGCAGGTCGGCTGTTTTATTTGCATCAGATACGCGGCGAGCGCCGGGTCGGCGACACCGTATTGCGCGGCGGCGACGCCGCGACCGTGTACGGGCAGCCTGAGCTGCTATCGCAGGCAGGGGAAAACAGCCAGACGTTGTTGTTCGATCTGCCCGAGCAGGCGCCATATCTGCCTTGAATTGTTTCAACCCTTACCCAAAAAAACGAACTGAACTGGAGACTCAAAATGGACAAGCTCAACCCTGGATTTTGCTCGCTGGCCGCTTCTTGCTGGCATTGATGTTCGTGCTGGCCGGCTATGACAAAATCGGCGGCTTCGAAGGCACGCAGCAATATATGGCTTCTGTCGGCGTGCCCGGTGCGCTCTTGCCGCTGGTGATTCTGGCGGAACTGGGGGGTGGCCTGGCGATCGTGTTCGGCCTGCTCACACGAGTGGCCTCGGCGGGCCTGGCGATATTCACTATACTGGCGGCGCTGCTGTTCCATGCAGATAGCGATTATGTGCAACAGCTGTTATTCATGAAGAATATTTCCGTCGCTGGTGGTTTGCTGATCCTGGCCGCCGCAGGCCCCGGGCGTATCAGTATCGATCACAAGCTGGGCTGGCGCTGGTAATCCCCCATGTCGCTGGCGGCAACCGCCGCCAGCATTCATTTTTTCTACGGAGTTGATCAATGAGCCTTTCTGATCCGGTGTTGGCGAACGATGTTCTGGCACAGCTTTTCACCGAGGCGCGCACCCACGTGCAGTGGCAGGATCGTGCAGTGTCCGATGAGCAGCTACAAGCCCTTTATGAGTTGGCAAAGTGGGGGCCAACCAGCATGAACTGCTTTCCGATGCGGCTGAAATTCATCAAAAGCCCTGCCGCCAAAGCCAGGCTGGTGCCGCTGCTCGCTGAAGGTAACCAGGCGAAAACCGAGGCTGCTCCGGTCACCATTATTGTCGCCTCCGATCATGCCTTTCACGAGCGTTTGCCGGTGCTCTTCCCCGCCGCGCCTGCGGCACGTGACATGTTTGCCGGCGATCAGGCACTGCGCGATGCCACCGCTTTTCGCAACAGCTCGTTGCAGGCGGCCTACCTGATCATGGCCGTGCGTGCGCTGGGGCTGGATGCCGGCCCGATGTCCGGCTTTGATGCACAGAAAGTGGATCAGGAATTTTTCGCCGGCACCGAGTGCCGCACCAATCTGCTGATCAATGTCGGTTACGGCGTTGCCGAGAAACTGTATCCGCGTGGCCCGCGCCCCGGTTTTGACGAGGTGGCGGAGATTTTGTAAGTGCCGGGCTGTGTGCGCTGGCGTTTCGGCGCGCACAGCCGTTATCGTCATTCGGCGTTGTGGTCTTCCGGCTCCGGTTCCGGCGCCGGCTCTGGTTGCGGCGCCGGTTCCGGTTCTGGTTCTGCGCCAGCGGCGGGCGGCTCTCCGCCATCGAGGTCATCGGCTGCCGCATCATCGGCTGCCGCATCGTTCAGTGTGGCGGCGCCGTCATCCGAAGTGGCCGGCGCATCTGTGTCGGTCACTGCCTGCGCGGCACGTGCAGCTTCTTCCCGTGCGGCTTCCTGCTGCACCTCCTCCGGCGCTTTCTCCACGCCCAGGTGATAGGCCGCAAAGCCGGTATGCACCACCTGGTTTTCTGCCATGCCGAGCAGCCGGCCATTGAAGGGCGCAATGATGGCGCTGCCGGTGTTGGTGACCGGATCGGTGACGGTGCCCAGCACTTGGCCGCGACGTACCTGTTCATTGAGCCGCACTTTCGACATCAGGATGCCGCCTTGATCGGCGCGCAGCCATTGGGATTCATAAAACACCGGTTGCGGTGAGCTCCAGAAGCGCCGCGTCTTGCGCATGCCGAGATTGTCGAGCATGGTTTCGATCGCTTTCACGCCGCTGTCCACCGCGTCTTCTTCCAGCCGGTTCGGGCCGCCGGCCTCCATGGTGACAGTGGGAATTCCGGCTTTGGCGGCTGCCCCGCGCAAGGTGCCGCTGGCGGCTGTGCCATGCAACACGGTGATGCCGCCGAATGTCCGTGCGAACTCGACAATCTCCGGCTGCGTCATGTCGCCTCGTAGCTGCGCATGGTTCACACGGCGCAGTGAACCGGTGTGCAGATCCACCAGAAACTGGCAATGCACGATGATTTCGGAAAACAGCGAGTGCGCCACACGTGCGGCAGAGCTGCCCGTCGGCGTGCCGGGAAAGTAACGGTTCAGATCGCGGCGATCAGCAAGGTAACGCTCGCCGCGGCGAAAACCGTCCAGATTGACAATCGGAATGCCGATCACGCTGCCGCTGAGATTGGCTGGCTCCAGCTGATACATCAGGCGGCGCACCATTTCGATGCCGTTGAGCTCATCGCCATGAATGGCCGCCGTCAGGCAGACGGTCGGGCCGGGGCGGCTGCCGTGGGCCACCAGCACCGGCACCGGGGTGGCAATGGAGGCGAAGGTTTGTGCCGGCGCCCAGTAGAGCGTGTCGAATTCGCCCGCCTTGACCGCATCACCGAGCAGCGCCAGCGGCGCAGGCCGCCCGTCCACTTCCGTGACCTCAGCGGCATCAGGCGCAGCAGTGGAAATCACCTGTAGCGGCGCCGGCTGTGCCGCATCGTCATCTTCCACTTCGGTGGCGAGTGCCGGCCAGCTGAGGCTGGCAGCGCAAGCCAGCGCGCCGCACACGGCGCCTCGGATGGTTTTCATGAGGTCTCCTGAAACACTGCATCGAGCGTGTTGGAGTGATAAATCGGTGTGGTGTTCCTCACCCGCACCGCTTGCCTATCGTACAGGCCGATGACAAGCGTGTGGTGATCAGCGTTTGCTGTAGCGTTGCTTCAGAGTGCGTCGAGGGTTTCCCAGCGGGCAAAGCGCGTTTCAAGCGTGCTCTCCAGGCTGGCCAGTTTCTCTTGTGCCTGGGCGATCTCGGCGGGTGCCTGCTGGTAGAAATCCGGTTCCGCCATGCGTGTGTGCAGCGCGGCAATATCCGCCTCCAGCTGCTCGATTTCGCCGGGCAGCTTTTCCAGTTCGAGCCGTTCGCTATAGGAAAGCTTGCGTGCGGGCGGGGTGGCAGCGGCGGGCTTGGCCGCAGGCGGCTCGGCCGGCTTTGCCGGCTTTTTTTCTTCCGGCGCCGGCGGGCGCTGGCGCAGCCAGTCCTGATAACCGCCCACATATTGATTCACACGGCCATGCTCGAACACCAGCGTGCTGGTGACCACATTGTCGATGAATTCCCGATCATGGCTGACCAGCAACAGCGTGCCGGTGAATTGCATCAGCTGCTCTTCCAACAGATCCAGTGTTTCGGCATCCAGATCGTTGGTCGGCTCATCCAGCACCAGCACGTTGAACGGCCGGGTAAACAGGCGTGCCAGCAACAACCGGTTGCGCTCGCCGCCGGAGAGCGATTTTACCGGCTGCCGTGCCCGCGACGGCTCGAACAGGAATTCCTGCAAATAGCCGATCGCATGTTTGGGCTGGCCGTTGATGGTAAGAATGTCGCTGCCTTCGGTGACGTTCTCCAGCACGGTTTTTTCTTCATCAAGGGCGTCGCGCAGCTGATCGAAATAGGCGATCTCAAGCTGGGTGCCCACTTTCACCGTACCTTGCTCCGGCGTCAGCCGGCCCAGCAGGATTTTCAACAATGTGGATTTTCCGCAGCCGTTCGGCCCGATGATGCCGATGCGATCTCCGCGCAGTACGGTAATGGAAAAATCATCAATAATGCGTCGCTCGCCGAAGCTGTGGCTGATATGCTCGGCCTCGATCACCAGCTTGCCGGAGCGGGTCGCATCCTGCACCGTCAGCGTGGCCGTGCCCTGGCGATTGCGGCGTGCGGCAAACTCATTGCGCAGCGCTTTGAGTGCGCGCACCCGGCCCTCGTTGCGCGTGCGGCGCGCCTTGATACCCTGGCGAATCCAGGCTTCTTCCCGTGACAGTTTCTTGTCGAACTCGGCATTGGCGCGCTCTTCGGCCTCAAGCGCCGCCTGTTTGCCGTCGAGATATTTCTGATAATCTCCCGGCCAGCTGGTGAGGCGGCCGCGATCCAGCTCGATGATGCGCGTGGCCAGTGCCCGGATGAATGCCCGGTCGTGAGTGATGAACACCAGTGTCGCATTGAAGCTGCGCAAGAATTCTTCCAGCCAGTGAATGGCATCAATATCCAGGTGGTTGGTAGGCTCGTCCAGCAGCAGGATATCCGGCGCCTGCACCAGCGCCCGCGCCAGCAGCACGCGGCGTTTCATGCCGCCAGACAGCCCGGCAAATTCCAGCTCGCCGTCCAGCGTCAGGCGCGACAGCACCGTGTCGACCCGTTGCGACAGATCCCAGGCGTTATGTGCATCCACTGCTGCCTGCACCGCTTCAAAGCGTTGCAGCGTGGCGGCATCGCCATTGCCGAGCTGGCTGGTGAGCTGATGATATTCGGCCAGCAGTGCACCCTGTTCGCCCAGGCCCTGCGCCACCACATCAAATACCGAACCGGCGGTATCTCGCGGCACATCCTGCTCCAGCCGTGCGATACGCAGGCCCTGGGCTTGTTCGATGCTGCCGTCGTCAGGCTGGATCTCGTCGGCAATGATCTTCATCAGCGTCGATTTGCCGGCGCCGTTGCGGCCCACCAGGCACAGGCGTTCGCCTTTTTCGATGATCAGTGACACATCTTCAAGCAGCGGCGCGGCGCCGAAACTCAATTGAAGATTACGCAAGGTCAGCAGCATGAGCAGGTTCCAGATGCAGAGGCCAGACGCGCAGCGTGGCCGCCTGGGGCCAGGATTTCCGGCGCAGCAGTGTAGCATTGTAGTGACGCAGTTACATTCCGCCCCCTGTGGCTATGCTATGTTTGGCTGGATTCCGTTTCGGCCAGGATGCCATGCCATGACGCCCCGTGTTGCCCCCTCCTGTTTGCTCAGATCGTTGCTGCTGTTGTGCCTGGCGCTGGGTCTCGCTGCCTGCGACGACAAGCCTGCGTCAGCGCCGGTTGCGCAGCAGGAGCACGCCGATACCGCCGCCGACTGGGCGCCTTATATCGCCAGCCGCTCGCCGGCACAGGTGCCGGCCTCCGGGCCGCTGCGCGTCCGTTTCACGCAGCCGGTGGTGGGCTCGGAGCAGTTGGGCCGCGCTGTCGCCGGGCTGGTCAGCATAACGCCGAAGGTGCAGTTCGAGGCGGTATTTCCCCGTGAAGACGAGCTGGTCATCAATCTGGCTGCACCGTTGAAGGCGGGCGAGCGTTATCAGGTCACTCTTGATCCCGCCGCACTGCCGGGCGTTACCGCAAGCAGCCGATACCGTTTCGAGGTGGCGGCACTGCCGCAAAGCCTGGATCTGCGCCTCGACGGGCTGGCGCCGCTGGCGGGTGATCTGATGCAGCTGCCGGGCCAGCTGGTGACACTGGATCAGGCCGCCGAGCACGATGTGATCCGCGTTTTGCAGGCGCACCAGGGCGAGCGCCGCCTGCCGATCACCTGGCAGCATGAGAGCAGTGGCCGGCAACATACCTTCGTTATCGAACAGATTCAGCGTGGCGACAGCGCCAGCGAAGTGAGCCTGCGCTGGGATGGCCATGCGCTCGGCGCAGGACAACAAGGCGAACACCGGGTGCGGGTGCCGGCGCGGGGCGAGTTTTCCGTCACCGATGTGCGCATCACGGCGGCAGAGCGGCAATATATCGCCGTGACGTTCAGTGCGCCGCTGGCGCCCCGGCAAAATCTGGCCGGGCTGGTGCGGCTGGATGGCCGCGATGCCAGCGCCCGCGTGGAGGGTAGCCAGCTACGTATCTATCCTGCCGAAAACGTCACCGGCGAGGTGAGCCTGCGAATAGAGCCCGGCCTTCGCAACGAGCAAGGTGCGCGGCTGGGGGAAGCCTGGCAGCAGACGCTGACATTTGCCAGCCTCAAACCGGGTGTGCGTTTTGTCGGCAAGGGCGTGGTGCTGCCGAAAAATGATCAGCTGACAGTGCCGTTCGAGGCAGTGAATGTGCGCGCCGTGACAGTGACGGCGCTGAAAGTGTACCGCAACAATATCGGCCAGTTCTTTCAGCAGAACAGTCTTGGCGATGGCCACGGATTGCAGCATGTTGGACGTTATCTGTGGCGGCGGGAATTCCAGCTCAATGATTTGCCCCGTGATCGCTGGCAGCGTTACCTGCTTGATGTTTCCGAGCTGGTGGCGACCGATGAACCGGGCACGCTGTTTCAGCTCGAGCTGCGTATTGATCGCGATCAGGTGCTGATGCAATGCGCCGACAGCACCCCGACCCGGGACCCGGACCGGCCACTGCAAAACTGGGAAGCCCCCGGCCAGGTGGAATCCAGCGGCTGGGATGGCATTGAAAACTGGTTCAACAACACCGGTTATGTGGCGTACTCCGAACGGCACAATCCATGCAGCGCGGCGTATTACCTGTACGACTACGACAACCCGGTCAGCGAAACGCGCAACCTGATGTCATCGAATCTCGGCCTGTTGGCGAAGCAGGGCAGCGATAACCAGTTGCATGTGGTCAGCACGCATTTGCGCACCGCGCAGGCGGCAGCCGGGACAGAAATCGAGGTCTACAACTACCAGCAGCAGCGCATCGCAAAAGGCACCACGGATGCGCGTGGCATGTTGACGCTGCCGCTGGATGGCAATGCGTTTTATCTCACCGCGCAACGGGGCACCGATCGCGGCTACCTGAAACTGGCACGCGGCCTGGCACTGCCCACCAGTCATTTTGATGTGGGCGGCGTGCAGGTGCGCAACGCGGTCAAGGGCTATCTTTATGGCGAGCGCGATGTGTGGCGGCCGGGCGACGATATGCACCTGACTTTTGTGCTGGAAGATCGTGAAGATATATTGCCAGCGCAGCATCCGGTCACGCTGGAGCTGTACGATCCGCGTGGCAATCGCATCACCAGCCGCACCAACAATACGCCGGTGGGCAACTTCTACACCTTTACCTTGCGCACCGACGACGATGCGCCCACCGGCCAGTGGCGCGTGCTCGCTCGGGTGGGCGGCATGGTGTTCGATGCGCCGGTACGGGTGGAAACCATTGTGCCGAACCGGCTGAGCGTCACCCTGGATGCCGGCGAAGAACCACTGCGTGTGACCGAGCTGCCGCGGCAAGTGACGCTGGCGTCGCAGTGGTTGTCCGGTGCCACCGCCAGCCGCCTCAAGGCGGATGTCAAAGTGCGGCTGAGCCCGAAGCCGACACGCTTCGACAGTTTTTCCGATTTTCATTTTGATGATCCGGCGCGCCAGTTCAGCAGCGCCGAGCAGACCGTGTTCGAAGGCCAGCTGGATGCCACCGGCAAGGCAGCTTTTCCGCTGACCCTGCTGCATGATCGGACGGCGCCGGGCATGTTGCGCGTCACCTTCACCAGCCGCGTGTTCGAGCAGGGCGGGCAATTCAGCATCCAGAGCCGGGCGCTGGATTACCACCCCTGGCCACGCTATGTGGGCCTGCGCCTGCCGGCCGGCGATCAGGCGCGGGACATGCTGCTCACCGACACTGACCATCGCGTGCGCATCGCCGCGCTGGACAGCAGCGGCAAGCCGCTGGCGCGGCGCAACCTTGAGGTGTCGCTGTACAAGATCGAGTGGCGCTGGTGGTGGGATCAGAGCGGCGAATCGCTGGCGCGCTATGCCAGCAGCGCAGGCCACCTGGCGCTGCAAAGCGGCACGGTCAGCACCAATGAAGATGGCGAAGGCAGCTGGTCGCTGCGCATCGATTATCCCGAGTGGGGGCGTTATCTGGTGCGGGTGTGCGACCCCGACGGCGGGCACTGTGCCGGGCAAGTGTTCTATATGGATTGGCCGGGCTGGGCCGGGCGGGCGCGGGAAGAGCGCGGCGAAGGCGCCAGCCGCCTGACGCTGTATTCCGATCAGCAGCAATACCGCGTGGGCGAGACAGCTACCGTACAATTGCCGGAAACGGAACAGGGCCGGGCACTGGTCAGCCTGGAAACCGGCAGCCGGGTGTTGCGGCACTACTGGATTGATGTGGGCGAGGGTGAGCAAAGCTTCCAGGTGCCCATCACCGCTGATATGGCGCCCAACGTGTATGTCAGCGTGACGTTGTTGCAGCCCCATGCCGGGCGCGACAACGACCGCCCGCTACGATTGTTCGGCCTGTTGCCGTTACTGGTCACCGACCCCGGCACCCATCTGCACCCGCAGCTTACCGTGGCGCCGGAAGTGCGCCCGCAGCAGCCGTTCGACATCACCGTGCGCGAGAGCGACGGCAAGCCGATGACCTATACCCTGGCGGTGGTGGATGAAGGATTGCTCGGGCTGACCAACTTCCGCACCCCGGATCTGCACCAGCAATTTTTTCGGCGTGAAGCGCTGGGCGTGCGCACCTGGGATCTGTTCGACGACGTGGCCGGCGCTTTTTCCGGTGCGCTGGAACGGCTGATCGCCATCGGCGGTAGTGATGCCGCCGAAATGGACGACGAAGCCAGCCGCCGCCGTCGCTTCCCGCCGGTGGTGCGTTTCCTCGGCGCCTTCCAGCTCAAGCCGGGCGAGCAGCGCAGCCATGAAGTGACCTTGCCGCAATACCTTGGCGCCGTGCGCGTGATGCTGGTGGCCGGCGACAATGGCCGCTACGGCCGTGCCGAGCAGAGCATTACCGTGCGCGAGCCGCTGTCGCTGCTGACCACGCTGCCGCGCGTGCTGGGGCCGAGCGAAGAAGTCGCCGTGCCGGTGAATCTGTTCGTGCAATCGCCAGACATTGATGACGTGACCGTACGACTGTCGGCCGATCCGCTGTTTCAGGTAACGCAGGGCGAGGCCAGCGTGGCCTTCGATGCGCCGGGTGAAGCGATCACCGTGCTGGGCCTGTCGGTGGGAGAGCAGGCGGGTGCCGGCACCGTGCGCGTGCAGGCGGAAGGCGGGAGCGAATCCGTCAGCGAGGAAGTGCACATGACCGTGCGCAGCCCGAACCCGCCCTCGGTGGAGCGCATCGTGGCCACCGTCAGCCCCGGTGAAACCTGGACGCAGGATTTCATGCCGCACGGTATGGCGGGCACCAATACGGTGTCGCTGGAAGTCAGCAGCGTGCCGCCGCTGCATCTGGCGCAGCGTTTGCAGTATCTGATCCGTTATCCCCACGGCTGTGTGGAGCAGATCACCTCCGGGGCCTTCCCGCAGCTTTATCTGCCGGGCCTGATGGTGCTGACCGAGGCGCAGCAAGTGGATACTGCCGCCAACGTGCAGCGCGTCATTGATCGGCTGCGTGGCTATCAACTGGCGGAAGGCGGCTTCGCCTACTGGCCCGGCGCGTCTGGTGTGCACGACTGGTCTACCAGCTACAGCGGGCATTTTCTGCTGGAAGCACGGCGGCTGGGCTATGCCGTGCCGGCAGACATGCTGGAGCGCTGGCAGAACTACCAACGGCAACAGGCGCGCAGCTATGTCACGGGCAATCACTACAGCCAGCTTGCTCAGGCGTACCGCCTCTACACCCTGGCGCTGGCGGGCTCGCCGGATGCCGGCGCCATGAATCGCCTGCGGGATACGACGTCGCTGGGCGACACCGCCCGCTGGCAGCTGGCGGCCGCGTATCAGGTGATGGGCATGCCGGATGTGGCAGCGGCGCTCACCGATAACGCCAGCCTGACGCCCGCACGCTACGACGAGCCCGGCAACACCTTCGGCTCACAATTGCGTGATCGCGCTATCTTGCTGCCGGTGCTGGGCGGGCTGAACCGGCATGAGGAAGCGCAACAGCAGGTGCAGGCCATTGCCGATGCGTTGTCGCAGGATGGCTGGTACAGCACGCAGTCGCTGGCCTGGGCGCTGATGTCGCTGGCGCGTTATTTCGACACTGACGCGGACACCCGCGGTCTGGCATTTGCCTGGCGGCAGGGCGAGGCCGCGTGGCAGGCGGTGGATGAGCCGCAGGCATTGCTCAGCAGCCAATCACCGCAGCCGGAGGCGGCGCCGTTGGCGGTGCGCAACGATAGCGACTGGCCGTTGTATGTGGTGCTGGCCAATCGTGGCGTGCCGGCGGCGGGCGATGAGCGCGGGGCGTCCCAGGGCTTGAGCTTCACGGTGCGCTTTGCCGGCGCCGACGGCGCTGCGCTGCCGGTGCAGCAGCTTACCCAGGGCACGGATATCCAGGCCGAGGTGACGATCACCAATACCAGTGGCCGCCGCCAGGCACCGCTCGCCTTGACGCAGGTGCTGCCCAGCGGCTGGCAGGTGAACAACCAGCGCATGGCCGGCGAGGAGACACCGCAGGCGCTGGATTATCAGGATATTCGCGATGACCGTGTGCTGAGTTATTTTGGCCTTGATGCTGGCGAGAGCCGCACCATCACGGTGTCGCTGAATGCCTCCTTTGCCGGGCGTTTCTACCTGCCGGGCTGGCAGGTGGAAAACATGTACGACACCAGCGTGCAGGCGCGCACCGCAGGCCGCTGGGTCACGGTGGAGGCACGTTAACCCGCACGACAGCCCGCGCAGCCGCCTGTATGCAGGCGGCTGCATTGATCGGAACGCCCCATGCGTCTGCGCAAGCGTTACATTTTATTTTCCGTGCCGGTGCTTGCCATCGTCGCCTTGCTCGCCTGGCCGTTGCCCTCGCCGCTGCTGGAGGCGCCCTACGCACGCGCATTGCTGGATCGTGAGGGGCGGCTGCTGGCGGCGACCATTGCCGCCGATGAGCAATGGCGCTTTGCACCGGTTGCGCAGGTGCCGCCGCGTTTTGCCGAGGCGTTGCTGACGTTCGAAGATCGGCGTTTCTACTATCACCCCGGCGTCGATCCGCTGGCGGTGCTGCGGGCAGCGCGAGATAACTTGCGAGCGCGCCGGGTGGTCAGCGGCGGCAGCACTTTGACCATGCAACTGGCGCGACAGATTGCCGGGCACGAGCAGCGCACATTGATGGCCAAGCTGCACGAGGCCGTGCTGGCACTGAGGCTGGAGCTGCGCTTCAGCAAGGATGAATTGTTGGCGCTGTATGCCAGCCACGCGCCATTTGGCGGCAACGTGGTGGGCCTCAACGCGGCCGCCTGGCGCTATTTCGATCGCCCGCCCACGGAACTGAGCTGGGCCGAGGCGGCGGTGCTGGCGGTGCTGCCGAACAACCCGGCGCTGCTGCACCCCGGCCGCAATCGCGAGGCGTTGCAGCGCCGCCGCGACCAGTTGCTGGATACATTATTTGCCCAGGGCGCCTTCACAGCGCTGGATCATCGCCTGGCACTGGCCGAGCCCTTGCCCCAGGCACCACAGCCGCTGCCCCGGCTGGCACCGCACCTGCTGGATACGCTCCAGCAGCGGGGCAACGCAGGTTTTTTCCACACCACTTTGAGCCGCAGCCTCCAGCAAAGCGTGGCTGCCATCGCGGCGCGGCATGGCCAGCGGCTGGCCCGCGAGGGTGTGCACGATCTGGCGCTGCTGGTGCTGGATCATCGCAGCGGCGAAGTGCGCGCCTATGTGGGTAATCATGCTGCCGGCGCGGCCGACCGGGCCGGCAGCATGATCGATCTGATCCAGCGGCCGCGCAGCAACGGCAGCCTGCTGAAACCATTCTTGTATGCGCTGATGCTCGATGAAGGGCAGCTGTTGCCGCCCACGCTGGTCGCCGATATCCCCACCCATTTTGCCGGCTACAGCCCGGAGAATTATGACCGCCAGTATCGCGGCGCGGTGCCGGCAGAGCAGGCGCTGGCGCGCTCCCTGAACGTGCCCATGGTGCGCATGTTGCGCGAGTACGGGGTGGAGCGCTTTCACGATCAGCTCACCGCGCTGGGCCTGAGCAGCTTGTTCCGGCCGCCGTCGGATTATGGCCTGGCGCTGATTCTGGGCGGCTCGGAATCCACCTTGTGGGAGCTGGCCACGCTGAACATGAACCTGGTGCGCATAGCGCGTGACGGCGCGGATGCGCAACCCATACGGCCGCAATGGTTGCTGGGCCAGACGCCAGAGCCACTGCCGGCAGTGATGGGCCAGGGCGCGGCATGGCTGACACTGGCCGCGCTGACCGATGTGGTGCGGCCCGGCGAGGACAGCCTGTGGCGCGAATACAGCTCCAGCCAGATGATCGCCTGGAAAACCGGCACCAGTTTCGGGCTACGCGATGGTTGGGCCATTGGCAGCAATGGGCAGTACACTGTGGGCGTCTGGGCCGGCAACGCCGAAGGGCAGGGGGTGCCGCAGCTGACCGGTACCACCGCTGCCGCGCCGGTGATGCTGGAGGTGTTCAGCCTGCTAGGCGTCGCTCCTTGGTTGCCCACGCCTCACTGGGCGCTGCAAACGCTTGAGGTGTGCGCCGATGACGGGCTGCTGCCCAGCGGTGATTGCCCCACGCAGGTTACTCAGGCACCCCGTGACAGCCACTTCCGGCAGCTGTCGCCGCATTATCACCGGGTGCAGGTGGATGCCAGCGGCCAGCGGGTTCATGCCGGCTGTGAAAACCCGCTGCGCATGCAAGGGCAGTCCCGGTTTGTATTGCCCGCTGCGCAGGAGTTCTACTGGCGCCGCC
The DNA here is from genome assembly GCF_023051175.1 of Alcanivorax quisquiliarum. Taxonomy (GTDB): domain Bacteria; phylum Pseudomonadota; class Gammaproteobacteria; order Pseudomonadales; family Alcanivoracaceae; genus Isoalcanivorax; species Isoalcanivorax quisquiliarum. Next base: position 136,639 of record NZ_JALKII010000005.1, read on the forward strand.
ACCACCCGGAGTACCTGCCACTGCCGCCCTGGCGGGAGGATTGCCTGGCAGAGCTGGCGGACTTCAGCAGCGATCACCCGATGGCGCTGTTGTATCCGCAGGACGGCACGCGGGTAATGGTGCCAAAGGACCTGGACGGGCGGCTCGGGCGGGTGATGTTTCGGGCGGTGCATCGCGATCCGCGAGCACGGCTGCAATGGCATCTGGACAATCGCTATCTGGGCGAGACACGGCATTTTCACGAGCGTGCGCTGCTGCTGTCGCCGGGCTGGCACCAACTGGTGCTGGTGGATCAGCATGGCCAGCGGCTGGTGCAATGGGTGAAGGCACTGGCGCGGGAAGGCGCGCCGCTGGCGCCGAGTGGTTGACGGTTGGGTACGGCGCTGGCGGCCTGGGGTTATTGCACACTATGGCTGGCCAGCGCGTTGCGCTTGCGTCAATGGGCGCTGTTGCTGTGGCCAGGTTGCATTCGGCTTGTGCTGCAGGGTCGCCTGGTCAACGGTGGAGGGAGGGCGCTGGCGTGGGACGGCGCGCCGCTGGCACCGAGTGGCTGGCGGTCGGGTGCGAGGCTAGTGGTATGGTCAGGCTGGCAGTCGGGCTATCGGGCAAACGCGTGCCGGGCCAACGTGCCGCACATGGTGCGCCGTGCCGGGCGCCCGGCGCGGATAGCACTGCGTGTTGATGCCATCGGCGCGGCAGGGTGCCTTGAAGTCACGGCCGGCAACCGCCATCTTCTGCAACGGCACTGCCATCGCTTGACCACGACCCGCCCGGTGATCTTATGATCCGGCATCTTTTTTCCAACGTCTGATAGGCAGCAGCTGAGCAGCATCAGGCGTACGACCCAAAAGGCTCTTCATGTTTCGCTGGTTTGAACGACGGCTAGAGCCGTTCCCCGCCGAGCAACCGGCGATGCCGCCGACAACCCTGCTGGCGTTCCTGCACCACTACACCCGAGGCGCCTGGCCCTATCTGTGCCTCAGTGCGTTGCTGATGGCAGTGATCGCGCTGATCGAAGTATGGATGTTCGGCTTTCTCGGCAACATCGTCGATTGGTTGTCGGTGCAGGATCGCGACACCTTTCTCCAGCGCGAGGGGCGGCATCTGGCGTGGATGGCGGCAGTGGTGCTGGTGGGATTGCCGCTTGCGGTAGTGCTGCATTCGCTGGTGTTGCATCAGATTCTGATGGGCAATTATCCGATGCGCATCCGCTGGCTGGTGCACCGCTATCTGCTGGGCCAGTCGATGCATTTCTTTCAGGATGAATTTGCCGGCCGCATCGCCACCAAGGTGATGCAAACCGCGCTGGCGGTGCGTGAGGCCGTCATCAAACTGATAGATGTGCTCAATTATGTGCTGGTGTATTTTCTGGGCACGGTATTCATCATTGCCAGCGCCGACTGGCGGCTGGCCTCGCCGCTGCTGGTGTGGCTGTTGTGCTATATCGTGTTCCTGCGGATATTTGTGCCGATGATGGGGCGCATTGCCGAGCGCCAGGCGAACGAGCGAGCGGTGATGACGGGCCGCATCGTCGACAGTTATACCAATATCCAGACGATCAAGTTGTTCTCCCACGCCCGGCGTGAGGCGTCTTATGCGCACGAAGGCATGAATGGATTTTTGCGCACGGTGTATCAGCAGATGCGACTGATCACCTTGCTCAATGGGGTGTTGTATCTGCTCAATTCCTTGCTGCTGTTCAGTGTAGCGGCATTGGCGGTGTGGTTGTGGCTCGGCGAGCTGGTCAGCGTTGGCGCTGTAGCGGTGGCGCTGGGGCTGGTGCTGCGGCTTTGGGGTATGTCGCAATGGGTGATGTGGGAAACCGCCAGCCTGTTCGAAAATATCGGCACCGTGCAGGATGGCATCAGCACCATTGCGTTACCGCATCAGGTGCGCGATCAGCAAAACGCCGGCACGCTGGCAGTGCCAAAAGGCGAAATCCGTTTCGAGCATGTCGCCTTTCATTACGGGCAGCCGGGTGGCTTGTTCGAGGATCTTGATCTGACCATCCGGCCGGGCGAAAAAGTGGGCCTGATAGGCCGTTCCGGCGCCGGTAAATCCACCCTGGTCGGCCTGCTGCTGCGGTTTCACGATGTGGAGCAAGGGCGCATTCTGATCGACGGGCAGGATATCGCCAGCGTGACGCAGGAATCGCTGCGCACAAATATCGGCATGGTCACGCAGGATACCTCCCTGTTGCACCGATCGGTGCGCGACAATATACGTTACGGAAAGCCTGATGCGACGGAGGAGCAGGTGATCGAAGCCGCCCGCCGTGCGCATGCCTGGGAATTTATCCCGGCCCTGGCAGACAGCAAAGGGCGCACCGGGCTGGATGCCCATGTGGGCGAGCGCGGCGTGAAGCTCTCGGGTGGCCAGCGGCAGCGCGTGGCAATTGCCCGCGTGGTATTGAAAGATGCGCCCATCCTGATTCTCGATGAGGCTACCTCGGCGCTGGATTCGGAAGTGGAAACAGCGATTCAGGAAAACATGGATCAGCTGATGGCCGGCAAGACGGTGATCGCTATTGCGCACCGGCTGTCCACCATCGCGGCGATGGATCGGCTGGTGGTGATGGATCATGGCCGCATCATCGAGCAGGGTACACATGATGAGCTGGTTGCCAGGGGGGGTGTTTATGCACAGCTCTGGCAGCGGCAGTCGGGCGGATTTCTGGATAACTGATCGGGACGGCCCAGGCGCCATAGTGAAGGAAAAGGGCAAGGGAAGGGGCAAAGGAGCAATGGCAGAGACAAGGGAAGAAAAAAGAGCGCCGTCGATTATTACGGTAACAGAACTGAGCAAGACCTACGCCGGCGGCTTTCGCGCGCTGGATAGCGTGAATCTGGATATCCGGCGCGGCGAAATATTTGCGCTGCTGGGGCCCAATGGCGCTGGCAAAACTACCCTGATCAGTATTATCTGCGGCATCGTCAATGCCAGTAGCGGGCAGGTGCGGGTGGGCGGCCATGATATCTGGCGAGAGTTTCGTGCCGCACGCAGCCTGATCGGGCTGGTGCCGCAGGAGCTGACCACGGACATGTTCGAAACCGTCTGGGCGACGGTGAATTTCAGCCGTGGCTTGTTCGGCAAGCCTGCCGACAAGGCACTGGTGGAGCGCATCCTGCGCGAGCTGTCGCTGTGGGACAAACGCAACGAGCGCATCATGGCGCTATCCGGTGGCATGAAGCGCCGCGTGATGATTGCCAAGGCGCTCTCCCACGAGCCGGCGGTGCTGTTTCTGGATGAGCCAACGGCAGGGGTGGATGTCTCGCTGCGGCGCGATATGTGGGCAATGGTGCGGCGCCTGCGTGAAAACGGCGTAACGATCATTCTCACCACCCACTACATCGAAGAAGCGGAAGAAATGGCCGATCGCATCGGCATCATCCGTGGCGGGCGCATCACGCTGGTGGAAGAGAAAGCCGCGCTGATGGAAAAGCTCGGCAAGAAACAGCTCACGGTGCAATTACAGCATCCGCTGGCGGATATTCCAGAAGCATTGTCTGATTTGCCGCTGACGTTATCTGCCGATGGCTGCGCGCTGCACTACCACTTTGATTCGCAGGGCGCCCAGGCCGGCATTGCCGTGCTGATGCGCCGCCTGGGCGAGCAGGGTATCGAGTTTGTCGATCTGCATAGTCATCAGAGTTCGCTGGAAGATATCTTTGTCAGCCTGGTGCAGGCGCGGGAGGGAGCAGAATGAATTTCCGTGCCGTCAGTGCCATTTACCGCTTCGAAATGGCGCGTACTTTTCGGACCCTGTTGCAGAGCATCGCTTCGCCGGTGATTTCTACCTCACTTTATTTCATCGTGTTCGGCTCCGCGATCGGTTCACGCATGGTGGAGATCGATGGCGTGAGTTACGGTGCCTTTATCGTACCGGGCCTGATCATGCTGATGCTGCTCACCGAGAGTATTTCCAATGCCTCTTTTGGTATCTTCATGCCGCGTTACAGCGGCACTATCTACGAGGTATTGTCGGCGCCGGTCACGGCGACCGAAGTGGTAATCGGCTATGTGGGCGCTGCGGCCAGCAAGTCCGTGCTGCTGGGGCTGCTGGTATTGATCACGGCGCGGTTATTTGTGCCGTTCCAGATCGAGCACCCGTTCTGGATGATCGCGTTTCTGGTGCTCACGGCGATCACGTTCAGCCTGTTCGGTTTTATCATCGGTATCTGGGCCGACGGTTTCGAAAAATTGCAGATCATTCCGCTGATGATTGTCACGCCGCTGGCCTTTCTCGGCGGCACTTTCTATTCCCTGAGCATGCTGCCGCCGCTGTGGCAAACCATCACTCTGTTCAACCCGGTGGTCTATCTTGTCAGCGGCTTTCGCTGGAGTTTTTATGGCCAGGCGGATGTGAATATAGTGCTCAGTTTCGGCATGACGCTACTGTTCATGCTGGGCTGCGTTGCTGTGATTGCCTGGATTTTCCGCACAGGCTACCGCTTGAAAAGCTGACATCACCACGCCGACGGCGCCGTGATGTCGGCGTCAGTCTGCCAGTCCGTCAGGCATCGGCCTTGCTGCCGCCTGCGGGCCGTTGCTCAGGTGTTGGCCTGGCTGCTGCTGGCCGGGGATTGCTGCAAGGCAATCTCGTCACCGGCCCGGTTGAGAATGTGTACATCCACCTGGCTGTAGGAAATGCGCAGCCCCTGCTCGCGGCAAAGCTGGTCGATGCGTCGGTTGAGCTCGTCACCGGCCGGGGTGCGGTCCGCCAGTTCGCTGACATGCACCCGCAGCTCGTGATCCTGGGTGGCGCTGCCGAAGGCGGTGAAGATGGCCTGCGGCGCGGGCGTTTGCATCACTCGCGGGTTCTCGCTGGCGGCCTGGAGCAGCAAGCGCCGGATCAGCTCCGGGTCGCTGCCGTGGGCAAAGCCGATCTGGATCACCAGCCGCGTAATGGTATCCGTGAGCGACCAGTTCACCAGCCGGTCGGTGACGAACGCCTTGTTCGGGATAATCACTTCCTTGCCGTCACCGTCGCGCACGGTGGTAGCGCGGATGCGAATGCGCGTCACCGTGCCGGTGTGATTGCCCAGCGTAATCAGATCGCCCACGCGCACCGGGCGCTCGAACAACACGATAATGCCGGCGACAAAGTTGCCGAAGATTTCTTGCAGGCCAAAGCCCAGCCCCACACCCAATGCGGCCACCAGCCACTGCAACTTGTCCCAGGAAACGCCGAGCGAGCCAATGGCGACCACCAGCCCGACCGCCGTGATGATATAAGCCAGCAGGGAGGTGATGGTGTAGGCGCTGCCCGGCCGTAGTGCCAGCCGAGACAGCACCGCCACTTCGAGCAGGCCAGGCAGGTTGCGGGCCATCATCAGCGCCACGATCAGAAATAGCATCCCGAATACCACATCACCAAGGCTGGTGCGTACCAGCTGCGCCTGCTCGCCGGTGCCCACGGTCTGTTGCCACAAGGTAATGGTGTCGAGGTAAGACATCGCCCCGATCAGATCAGCCCAGACCCAATAAATGGCAACACCAAATACCAGCAGCAAAAACAGATGTGCGATGCGCAATGCCTGGGTGTTCACCAGCGCCAGATCAAGCGGCGGCTCTTCCGCTTCGGGCACATCGCTCGGCTCGGCCTGCTTGGCCAGGCGCAGCTCTTCGCGCCGTATCAGCGCCCGCCGATAGGCCAGCCGGCGGGCCGCCAGTGTCAGGCCACGGCGCACCGTAGCGGCGCAGAGCAACCACAACACCAGCAGGTAAAACGAATCCACCAGCCGGCCGCCAAGGCGCACGGCGGTGTAGTAGTAGCCCAGCGCGGCCAGCACTGTCAGCAGCAGCGGTGCCAGCGCGATGGCAGCAATGGAAAGGCGCAGCAGGCGCACCCCCGGCGCACTCGGGTAGCCGGCCACCAGCCGCCACATCAGCGCCGCCAGGATCGGCCCCGCGAGCAACATCACCCACAAGCCGATCACATCATCCGCAAGCCGCTGCGGTGTCTGCTCGCCAACGGCAATCACCGCTGCCAGTGGCACAAAGGCAAGCCCGAGCAACAGCAGCAGGCGACGCATGGCGCGAGTATTCTCGGCCGGCCAGCGGAAGTGCCGGATGATGACGCCGTCGCGGCGGAACAGCCGCAACAACAGTCCGAATACCAGCGCGATCATTGCCAGCTTCATCATGGCGGCGCCGATCAGCGTGGCGCCGGCGGTGTCGCCGCTACGCAGCACCAGCCCGGTGGCACCGAGCACTAATGGCAGCGGCGCCACGGCGAGCACGTTCAGCGCCAGCGCGGCGGGAGTGTTGCGCTGGGCATCCAGCCGCAGAAAGCCGATCTGCTCGTCGATGGCCGCCAGGCGCCGGCGCAGCGCCGGGCGCCGCACCAGCAATACCAGCGCTGCCAGCCCGGCGAGCAGGATCAGCGGCCAGCGCGCTTGCACGCGCTCCAGCGCCTGGCGCCAGGTGGGATGTTGCCAAAGGGCCGCGACTTGCCGGGCGAAGCGTGCCGGCATCTCCAGCAAGGTGGGCACCGTCAAAGCACGGTTGCTGGGCATCCACAGCAGTTGCTCTTCGATGGTGGCTCGGGATTGCCGGCTGGCGGTCTGCAATTGTTGGCGCAGCGTGGTGCCATTGATGGCCAGCGACAGCAATTGCGTCAGCTCCGGGTCAAGCTGTTGCAGCAATTCCTGGCGCACTTGCAGTATGTTGATGAGGGCTGCTTCGGCCGCTGCATCGTCGGCATGGCCGGCTTCTTCCAGCAACTGCCGGGCGAGCCCCTGCGGTTGTAGCAGTGCGTCGCGCTGGCCGGAAATCTGAAACTGCTCCAGCCGCAGCGCCGGGATATCCAGCGAGCCGCCGGGCTGGCGGGCAAGCTGTGGCAGCAGGCGTTGTTGCTGGAACAACAGCCGCGACAGCAGCAGGCTGCCCTGCAATGCCGATACCTGCTCGGTCAGTGAGCGCTCCAGCTGGCGCACCTTGTCGAGCTGGCTGCGCAGCTGCACGTTCACGCGCAACTGCTCATTGACTTGCGATGTGACCGCCAGCAGGCGCTCGGCCAGCGTATTGTTGGTGGCCAGCTGTGCCTGTAACACCGGCGTATCCGGCAGCTCGGTGAGCTGTTCACGGCTGGCCGCGATGGCGGCGAGTGTGTGCGCCTTGCGTTTGGCATCCAGCACATCCTGAAGCACGCTCAGGCGGGCATCGTGGTCGTCGATCTGGCGTTGCAGCAACGTGGCGCGCTGGCTGGCCAGGGCTTTCAGCTCGGCGCTGGCCTGCATTTCCATGCGGTGCAGTTCCAGCCGGGCATTCAGCGCCGCAATCTGGGTGCGCAACCGGTCGCCGACGATCTGCTGCGCCGAGGCATCATCGCGCACGCTCAGCTGCATCAACTCGATGCGGGCGTTTTCCTGCTCCTGTAGCGCGCTGGCCAGCGCCGCCTGCACCCGCTCGGGCAGGATCTGCTGGGCGGCGATGTCGCTGGTGGTGTCGGCCAGCGTTTGTTGCAGCGCTTCCTGGCTGGTCAGTGTTTCCATCAGCAGGGCGTTGAGATTCTCCAGGTCGCGGTTCTGGTAATCGGCCCGCAAGGCCGCCGGATCAGCGTCGCGAAACCGCGCCAGCGCGCGCTGCTGGCGCAGGCTGTCGGCCGGTGCGTCGCGCAAGCGCTGTTGCAATTGCTGCTGGCGGCGTTGGGTATCGGCAAGCTCCTCAAGCCATTGCAGGGTCAGCTCCAGCTCACTGCGCAGCTCGGCAGCCTGGGCAGCGGGCAGCTCCTGCGTGGCGAGGTGTTGCAGCTGGCCGCGCACGGCATCCGGTTCAGGCAGGGGCTGGGCGTAGCCGGCCAGGGCAACGCCGAGCAAGGCCATGCAGGGCAGCAGTGAGCGCAGGAAGAATGGCGGCAGGATCATTGTCGGTTCCTGTGACGAGAACAAGCAGCCTGCATGATCGCAGAATCTGGCGCCGCCGCCAGTGCCTGTGATGGTGCTGCTTCGCTGCGGTGGCCTGCTAGCGGCAGGCGGCGATGTTCGTTGCGGTAGCCGATGCTGCGGCAGTTGATGCCGCGACAGTGGTCGCGGTAGCCGCCAGGCGGCGTTCGAGCGCGGCCAGAGCCTGCGGTGCATGCTCGCTGTGGCGCGCACCCCGCAGTGCGTCTGCCGTATCACAGCCAAGCGCTGCCAGCGCCAGCGCCAGATTGTTCCAGGCCGCGAAGGCTTGCGGGCGCAGCACGGTGGCGGTGCGCCAGGCCTCGATGGCAGCTGCGGATTGCTGGCGTGCCCATAGATGATTGCCCAGCGCGAACTGCACCAGATAATCGTCCGGATGTCGTTGTGCGGTAGCGTGCCAGTAAGGCGCGGCGGCGGCGGCGCCCGCGGTGCCGGCCAATTCTTCCAGCGCCTGCACCAGCAGCACGGGCCGCGTCTGTGGCGGCAACTCGCCGACAGGCAGCACCACCCAGCCTTGCTGATCGGCCCGCTGCCAGGTGCGAACGAAGCGGTTCCAGCGCATCGGTTCCGCTTCGCGTGTGTCGGTATTGAGGATCACGCTGGCGCCGTCACGGCGATAACCGGTGACCACGGCAAAGTGCCAGCGTGGATAGAAAGAGAGGGCCAGGTTTTGCAGCACCAGCACGGGATAACCCACGTCGAGATTGGCCATCAAGGCACTGGGCGTCGTGACCGGATAGACCAGTCGCTCCCGAGCGCGAGCGGCGGCCACCAGCTCCATCGCCAGGCTGCCTTGCCGCTGCGGCAGCCAGACTTCCGCCACCAGCGCTTGCGGCGCCGCCGCTACCCCGGCACTGCCAAGCACCGTCGCCAGCGCCGCCGGCCCGCACTGGTAATCGTCCTGGGGAAAGAATGGCACGGCCGGCACCTGCGCCTCGCCGGGCATACCGGCGCTCAGCGGGGCGCGGCTCTGGCAGCCGGCGAGGGCTACCAGCAATAACAGAGCGGGCAGGGCCCAACGGCGGTGCCCGCGCAGGTATGGCATGAGTCAGGTTCTCTCTCGGGTTCTCGGTCAGGCTTTCTATTAAATTCCTATTAAATGCTCTATCAAATTCTCGGAAAAACGTTGGTGACGCCGAGCAGATCAAGCACGATCAGCAATACCAGAATAAATACCAATACGCCCAGTGCCCCTTCGCCGGCTGGCAACTCGTCCGCCTGGTCGGCAAGGCTGGCCAGCTCTGCGTCGCTCAGGCGATCCAGCCGCTCATCAATCTGCGCCGGATCAACGCCGAAACGCTCCAGTGCACTGGTGGCTTCGCTGCGTTCGAGAGCGGCTTTAAGCCGTGCCTGATTGTCGGCTCGTTGCTCCTGCGCGAGCAAGTCGGTGGTGCCGATCATGCCATTAAGGTCGGTGCCGATCATGGCCGCATGGGCAGCAGGCAGCATGAGCGTTTGTACCGCCAGCATGACGACGACAAGTGCGCGAACAATAACAGCTCTTGTGTTCATGGGTGTTCTCCTCCACGGGCATTGGTGACCTTGAAAACGCTAGCACATCGTGGTGTGGGTGCTCGGGCGCGGCCGGCTGGTTTTGCAATCTTTTCGCCCGGCGCGGGTGAAAGTTGTGACGCATCGCCCTGCAACCGCGTGGCGAGGCGGGTGGCAGGTTTGCGGTAAAAGCGCTGTTGAGGCAAGGTATGTGGCCTGGCGACGGCATGTTTGAAACCCGCACCGCCAGCGCCGGGGTGCCGGGTGCGCCGTTGTCCTTGTCAGGTGATTCTTTCCAGACAGGAGACAGGAATATGTCCAGCACTTTCGTCGGGCGGCAGAGTCAGCGCCCGGATGCATCTGCGCCGGTTGAGCCGGCCGATCCTTATCCCTCCCGTATTGCCGAGGCCAGTGAGTTACCCGGCATGTTCCCCCGCCAGGACCCGGTAGTGCATTCCCGTGTGCCGCAACGCTGGCAGGGGCCGCTGGATGAAGAGGCATTGTCGCGTTACGAGCGCGACGGCTTCTTGTGGTTTGAAGGCTTCTTCTCCCGCGAGCGGGTGGAGCCCTTTTTTGATGAGCTGTCGGCCATGGCGAGTGACAGCGCTCTGATGAAATCCGATCAGGTGATTCTCGATCCGCAAAACGGCGCGCTGCGCTCGGTGTTTGCCATGCATGAGCTGTCGGAGCGCTTTGATCGCCTGACCCGTGACCCGCGCATCCTCGGCATGGTGCGGCAATTGCTCGGCGGCGATGTTTATATTCACCAGTCTCGCGTTAACCACAAGTTCGGTTTTGAGGGCAGCGGTTTTCAATGGCACTCGGATTTTGAAACCTGGCACGCGGAAGATGGTATGCCGCGCATGCGTGCGGTGAGCGCCTCGTTGATGCTGACGGACAACAACGAATTCAATGGGCCTTTGATGCTGATCCCCGGCTCGCACCAGTATTTTATTCCCTGCGCGGGCGAAACGCCGCCGGAGAACTGGCGCCATTCCTTGAAGGCCCAGCAACTGGGTGTGCCGCCACAATCGGCGTTGTCGAAGCTTGCGCGGGAGGGTGGTATTGTCGCGCCGAAAGGCCCGGCGGGTTCATTGCTGTTGTTCGAGTGCAACGTGTTGCATGCCTCGAACCGCAACCTTTCGCCCTGGCCACGGGCGAATCTGTTTTTTGTCTACAACAGTATCGACAATCAGCCGGTGACGCCGTTTTGCGGGCAGCCGCCCCGGCCGCGCTTTCTTGCCACACGCGGCCTTGCGGCACGCGAGGGCTGGCCGGCGCAGCACCCGCGCAGCCAGATCATCCGGCCACTGGAAATGGTGGATGATTTCTGGCCGCTGGGCAGTGTTCATTAATCGTCTTCGGCACCCATGGCCGCGTCCACGCGCGCCAGATTGCGGCGTATCAGAGCCTGATCTGCGGGCGAGCTGGCGTTGTTCAGCTCGCCCAGGAACTGGTTCGACTGTTGTAACGACTGTTGCAGCATTTTCTTCTGTTCGGCAGGCAGGTGCGGGTTGTTCTCGATTTCCCGCAATGCCTCCTGCAGCCCGGCATGCATGTCGGCCTGCGAGGTGCCGTATTGCTCAGCCTGCACGGCCGAATAGGCACTGAGCACCTGCACCGTGGTGTCTGCCCATTGGGTGGCCGAGGAGAATCCATGCTTGCGAAGAATACGCATGACCTCGGGATGTTCCTTGGCGGAGGCGATCAGGTGATCGCGCAAGCTCATGCCTGATGGCGCTGCATCATCAAGAAAATCGTCATCTTCAGGGAGCTGGTCTGACCATTCGCGCCCTTCTGTGGCTGCGGCAATCCAGCGATCCAGTTGTGCCTGGGTCAGATCAGCGGCATGTGTGCCAAGAGCCAGGCAAAAAAGCGACAGCGCCAGTGCTGGGCGGATCAGTTTCTTGAGCATGAAAAACCTCCGTGTAAACGGTAATGGATAAATTGGTACGGCGGTGATCTTAGCGCAGTTCTCATGATGAGGGCGGGGTGTGTATCCCGGCCGGCGCCGCGCCGCCATTTGCCAGTGCCACGACTTGTGCGTTCAGGCGGGTTATCTGCCGTGCCATATCAGTGAGCAGGCCGTGAATCATGCTCGGATTGGCACGAATCAATTGCTCGAACTGGTGTTCCGGCACCTTGATGACAGCGCAACGGCTTTTCGCACGCACTGTTGCGGTGCGCGCCGAGCGCGTCAGCACCGCCAGCGCGCCGAGCAGTTCACCTTCGCCAACGTCACCCACGCTTACATCATCCACCAGTACCTCTGCCTGGCCTTCGAACAGGCTGAAGACATAATCGGCATTTTCGCCTTGGCGAATGATCTCTTCGCCTGGCTGGTAATAGGCGAATTGCGAGTTGGTCAGTGGCATTTCACCGGTTTGCGCGGCCAGCAGGCGCACCCACAGCGCCTGCTGGGTCAGCATCAGTTGCGTCCACTGCCGTGCGCGGGTGGCGTCCGCCAGCACGGCCGCGTGTAGCGCTTCGGTATCGAATCCGAGCAGTAATACAGCGGCATCCGCCTGATATCGGATGCCTTCGCCGCTGGCATCGGGAAAGATCAGATCGCCTTCGTCCCAGGTCAGCAGCCGTTTCTTCTGGTGCGCCATGCTCAACATACCGCCCTTCACCAGATAGGTGCGGGTGGGATCCATGCCGTGGGCAAAAGCGTTACGGGTCGGATTGAGATGCAGGGTGTCGCCGGTGATCGGCAGATGATGAGTCAGTTCACGAGCCAGGCGTTTGTATTGCCGGGCCAGTGCAGAAAAGCCGCTCGTGGGCTCCACGATAGACAGCATGGTCAGGCTCCGTTTTTCCCCCGAAAAAACACGGCCAGCAAGCCGAGTTGGCCGTGTGTGCTGGCCGTGTGTGCTGGCAGAGTATGCTGCATTGACGAGCGCGTAAAGGCGTCGCAGGTCAAGGTGGTGCGCAGTGCCGGGGAAAGCGGGCAGGCGGTCACAGTTTTTTGAGGCAGAACACCGGCGCGGTGAGGCCGCGCCGGCGAGCAGATATCAGTCGAACTGGCGGGGCAGAAAGGCGGGTGCTTCCTTGTTGCGTGCTGCCTGCATGGCGCGGCGCTGGTTCTTGCCACGCAGTAGTCGGAACTGATATTTGCTTTCCAGATCGAAGGCGATGTCTTCCGGCGCCGCCCAGGCTTCGTGAAACAGGCGCTTGGTGGCGGCCAGTGCATCCGGCGAGCGCTGTAAAAGCTCCTGTGCCAACGCTTCGGCATCGGCCAGCGGATCGTCACTGACGCCGGTGACCAGATTGAGGTGCAGGGCTTCTTCGCCGGAAATAATACGGCCGGTCATGGTCAGCGCCTTGGCCACATCCATGGGCACCAGTTCGCGCAGGCTCACGCTGCCGGTCATATCGGGGATCAGACCCCATTTGCTTTCCATTACCGAAAATTCGCAATCCGGTGTAGTGAAGCGAAAATCCGCCGCCAGCGCGATTTGCAGGCCACCACCAAAGCAGTGCCCGTGTGTCACGGCAATCACCGGCACCGGCAGCTCACGCCACGTCCAGCAGGCTTGCTGAAAAATATTGGTGCGCCGGCCGCCCCACTTGATAAATGCTCGCAAGAGGCCGAGCGGCTTGCCGAGCACGCTGGCAAAATCCAGCCCGGCGCAGAATGCCTTGCCTTCGCCTTGCAGGATCACCGCACGCAGAGAGCGATCCCGGCGCAGGCTTTTGGCGGCATCCACCAGCCCATACAGCATATCCAGATCCAGGCCGTTGTATTTTTCCGGCCGGGCGAGGGCCACATAGGCGATGCCATTTTCGCTGCGACGAACGGTGATGCGGTTTCGAAAGTGTCGGGGTTCGGACATGGGCGCTCTCGCTGGTGAAGTAGGCAGGTGTGTCGGGCGTCTGGTGGCGCCGAGTCAGTCAATGCGTGCGTGGCGCACCGCTGTGCCTTGCAACAAGGTTGTCAGGCACAGCGGTGGAGCCAAGGGCGTTATCAAGCCGACGGCTCGGGCGTCAGCTCGGGCCAGCCGTCAGGTCAGGCGCCGGGAGTCTCTTTCAGTTTTTCCTGTAGCAGTGCGTTCACTTGCTGTGGATTGGCTTTGCCCTGGGTGAGCTTCATCACCTGGCCGACAAAGAAGCCGAACATTTTCTTCTGCTTGCCTTCGTCTGCGGCGCGGAATGCCTCCGCCTGCGTGGCATTGTCGGCAATGACCTGGTCGACGATTTTCTCCAGCTCACCGGTGTCGGACATCTGCTTCAGCCCGCGAGCTTCGATCACCTCATCTGGGGTGCCTTCGCCGTTCCAGCACGCCTCGAAAACCTGCTTGGCGATCTTCGAGGAAATCGTGCCGTCCTGAATACGCTGGATCATCTGGCCAAGATCGGCCGCGCTCAACGGGCATTGCTCGATGGTGATGCCGGCGGCGTTGAGTTGCCCTGCCACGTCACCAATGACCCAGTTGGCCGCCAGCTTGGCATCGCCCGCCGCTTGCGCGGCGGCCTCGAAGTAGTCGGCCACGGCGCGATCACCGGCGAGGATACCGGCATCATAGTCCGATAGCCCGTACTCTGCGCTGAAGCGGGCCTGCCGTGCATCCGGCAGCTCCGGCAATTCGGCGCGCAGGGCTTCGATGTCTTCGTCGGTGATGATCACCGGCAGCAGATCCGGGCAGGGGAAATAGCGGTAATCGTTGGCATCTTCCTTGGTGCGCATGGAGCGCGCGGTATTGGTGTCGCCGTTGTAGAGCCGTGTTTCCTGCTCGATAGTGCCGCCGTCTTCCAGCAGATCGATCTGGCGATCTACTTCCAGCTTGATCGCGGCCTCCATGAACTTGAACGAGTTGAGGTTCTTGGTTTCGGTGCGGGTGCCCAGTTTCGGGTCGCCTTGCTTGCGCACCGAGACGTTCACGTCAAAGCGCATCGAGCCCTGCGCCATGTGTCCGTCGCAAATGCCGATGGAGGTGACGATGCTGTGCAGCTTGCGCGCACAGGCCACCGCTTCTTCGGCGCTGCGCATGTCCGGCTCGGTGACAATCTCGATCAGCGGCGTGCCGGCGCGGTTGAGATCGATGCCGGTCATGCCCTGGCCCTGCTCGTCGAAAAAATCTTCGTGCAGGGATTTGCCGGCGTCTTCTTCCAGATGGGCGTGGTGGATGCGCACGTTCTTGCGCGTGCCATCCTCAAGCTGAATCTCGATCACCCCGGCGCCGACAATCGGCTCCGCCAGTTGTGTGGTCTGGTAGCCTTTCGGCAGATCGGGATAAAAATAGTTCTTGCGCTCGAAGACCGAACGTTTGCCGATTTCAGCATTGATGGCCAGCCCGAACTTGACCGCTTTGCGTACTGCTTCGCGGTTCAGCACCGGCAAGGTGCCCGGCATGGCCAGATCAACCAGACTGGCCTGGCTGTTGGGCTCGGCGCCGAATGCGGTCGAGGCGCCGGAAAAGATTTTCGATGCGGTTGACAGCTGGACGTGCACTTCCAGCCCGATCACGGTTTCCCAGCTCATGCGTCATCTCCCACTGCCGGCCTGGCGCGGTGCCAGTCGGTGGCCTGCTGGAAGCGATGGGCCACGTTCAGTATCTGTGCTTCACGGAAATAATTGCCGATAACCTGTACACCCACCGGCAGGCCGTCCACCAGCCCGGCCGGCATCGACAGCGCCGGCAGGCCGGCGAGGTTGGCGCCGATGGTGAAGGCGTCGGCCATGTACATGGTGACAGGATCATCATTTTTGGCGCCGATACCGAAGGCAATCTCCGGTGTGGTCGGCCCCATCAATACATCCACTTGCTCGAAGGCGCGGGCAAACTCGTTGCTGATCAGGCGGCGAACTTTCTGCGCTTTCAGATAATAGGCGTCGTAATAGCCGTGGGAGAGGGCGTAGGTGCCTACCAGAATACGGCGCTTCACTTCGGCGCCAAAGCCTTCCGAGCGCGAGCGTTTGAACATATCTTCCAGATCGGCGGGATTGTCGCAGCGATAGCCATAGCGCACGCCATCAAAGCGCGCCAGGTTGGAGGAGGCTTCTGCCGGCGCGATGACATAATAGGCTGGTACAGAAAGATGCACCGACGGCAGTGCCACCGGCACCAGCGTGGCGCCTTGCCGCTCCAGCTCGGCTAGTGCGGCATGAGCCTGGTCGGCAATGCGGCTATCCAGATCAGCAGGGAAAAACTCGGCGGGCACGCCGATACGCAACCCGGCCAGCGGCTTCTCCAGCTCACCGAGGTAGTTGTCTACCGGGCGCGCCACGCAGGTGGAGTCACGGCTGTCGTGGCCGGCCATGGCTTGCAGCAGCAGGGCACAGTCGGCGGCGCTGTTGGCCATCGCGCCGGCCTGATCCAGGCTGGAGGCGAAGGCGATCATGCCCCAGCGTGACACGCGGCCATAAGTGGGCTTCAGCCCCGTGACGCCAGTCAGGGCCGCAGGCTGACGAATCGAGCCGCCGGTATCGCTGGCGGTGGCTGCCGGTATCAGGCGCGCAGCGACCGCTGCCGCCGAGCCACCGGAGGAGCCGCCGGGCACGCGGCTGGTATCCCAGGGGTTCTTCACCGGCCCGTAGTAACTGGTTTCGTTGGACGAGCCCATCGCGAACTCGTCCATATTGGTCTTGCCAAGCATCACTGCGCCGGCAGCGCGCATGCGCTCCACGATATTGGCATCGTAAGGGGCGATGAAATTGTCCAGCATTTTGGAGCCGCAGCTGGTGCGTACGCCCCGAGTACAGAAAATATCCTTGTGAGCGATCGGCAGACCGTTCAGCAGGCCGGCTTCGCCGCGCGCGCGTGCGGCGTCGGCGGCATCGGCCTGAGCCAGCGCTTGCTCTGCTGTGATGCTGACAAAGCTGTTCAGCTGTGGGTCAAGCGTCTGAATACGCTGGAGAAAATGCTCGGTCAGCTCGCGGGCGGAGTAGTCGCCACGAGCCAGGCCGGCGTTGAGTTCGGTAAGCGTGAGGCTATGCATGGTCGTTAGGGTGTCCTGAAAGCGGGCGGTTACTCGATCACTCGGGGTACCAGGTAGCAGCCGGCTTCGGTGGCGGGCGCCAGCGGCTGTACGGTGGTGCGAATGTCGGTGTCGGTGACGGTGTCGTCACGCAGCGTCTGCACCATGTCCATCGGGTGGGCCATGGGTTCGATCTCGCCCACGTCGGCATCCTGCAGATGGTCGATCATGCCGAGAATGCGATTCAGTCGCTCGGCCAGCGCGTCGCTGTCGGCCGGGTCCAGATGCAGCCGCGCGAGGTGTGCCACACGCGCCAGATCCTGAGGATCAAGGGCCATGAAAATACTCCTGATACGATGCTTGTGTGCGGCCGTAGCGGTAGCCGGGAAACCGTAAAACCTACCACAAACGGGCCGATCGAGGCCATATGAAGTGCGGTTGTCGCCGCGTTCAATCAGTGTTTGAGCGGCGTTTGGCGGGTTGCTCAATGACCTTGCCATTGCTAGAGTTGCGCCACTAGATGCCGCAGCCACGCGGCATTCCCGTCTTGCCTCACATTTCAGGAAGCTGGCCAGGATGTCCTTGATCAAGCGTATCCGGGGGATGTTTTCCACCGATCTTTCCATCGACCTCGGCACCGCCAATACCCTTATTTACGTTCGTGGCCGGGGAATTGTGCTCGATGAGCCGTCGGTAGTGGCCATCCGTCATCACGGCGCGCAGAAGAGTGTGGCCGCAGTCGGCACTGAGGCAAAGCGGATGCTGGGCCGCACACCGGGCAACATTACTGCCATTCGTCCGATGAAGGATGGGGTGATCGCTGACTTCGAAGTCACCGAAAAAATGCTGCAATACTTCATCAAGAAGGTGCATGAGAGCGGCTTCTTTCCGCCGGCGCCGCGTGTGCTGGTATGTGTGCCGTGCAAATCCACTCAGGTGGAGCGCCGGGCGATTCAGGATTCTGCCTACGGCGCTGGCGCCCGCGAAGTATTTCTGATCGAAGAGCCTATGGCCGCAGCCATCGGTGCCGGCTTGCCGGTGCACGAAGCCAGTGGCTCGATGGTGGTGGATATCGGGGGCGGTACCACCGAGATCGCCATCATCTCGCTGAACGGCATCGTTTATGCAGAATCTGTTCGCGTCGGGGGCGATCGCTTTGACGAAGCCATCGTTTCCTTTGTGCGCAAGGAATACGGCAGCCTGATCGGCGAATCCACCGCCGAGCGCATCAAGCACGAAATCGGCACTGCCTATCTGGGCGGCGAGATTCTGGAGATCGACGTGCGTGGGCGCAACCTGGCCGAAGGGGTGCCGCGCAGCTTCACGCTGAACAGCGAGGAAATCCTGGAAGCATTGAAAGACCCGCTGAACAGCATCGTCAATGCGGTCAAGAATGCGCTGGAAGCATCGCCGCCAGAGCTGGCCTCGGATATCGCCGAGCGTGGCCTGGTGGTGACGGGCGGCGGAGCGCTGCTGCGTGATATCGACCGCCTGCTGAGCGAAGAAACCGGCCTGCCGGTCATTCTCGCCGACGAACCGCTGACCTGTGTGGCCCGCGGTGGTGGCCGGGCGCTGGAGTTGATGGATACACGCGGTTTCGACACACTTGCGTTGAGCTGAACGCTGCCGGCCGCGGCGGCCTGATGGCAGGCCGCCGCTGTTCGGATTCATGTCGGAGGCCGGTTGTTGAACCTTTCATTTGAAACCCCCAATCCCGGCTATCGCCTGCTGCTGGCGCTGGTGCTTGGCACCGTGTTGATGCTGCTGGATCAGCGCACCGAGCAGGTGCAGGTAATCCGCCACAGTGTGGGCTATCTGACAGCACCGGTTCATTATCTGGCGCACCTTCCTGGTGCCATGGGGAGCTGGGTGACTGGCCAGGCGCGCTCGCGCAGCGATCTGTTTGACGAGAACGAGCAACTGGCCCGTCAATTGCTGATCCTGCAGCAACGAGTGCAGCGGCTGGCTGTGCTGGAAGCAGAAAACACGCGCCTGCGAGAGCTGCTCAACTCCTCCTCGGAACTGGATACCGGCGTGCTGGCGGCTGAGATCATCGGCATTGAGCCAGATCCTTCGCGCCAGGAGCTGATTATCAACAAGGGCAGCCACGATGGCGTTTATCGTGGGCAAGCGGTGCTGGATGCCAGCGGCCTGCTGGGGCAAGTGGTGGATGTGGGGCCGTTTACGGCGCGAGTGCTGCTGATCACCGATGCCAGCCATGCGTTGTCCGTGCAGGTCAATCGTAACGGCGTGCGCGCCATTCTGGCTGGCACTGGGCAGTTGGGCATCGTGCGGCTGTTGTTTGTACCGGATACCGCAGATATCGAAGAAGGTGATCTGCTGGTCAGCACCGGACTGGATCAGCTTTTCCCCCGTGGTTATCCGGTGGCCGAGGTGGTGCGCATCGAGCATGATCGCTCCGCGCCTTTCGCTCGCGTTGATGCCCGGCCCACGGCGCATATTGATCGTGCCAGCCACGTGCTGCTGGTCGAAGGGCCGCGCCACCTTGGCCTGCGTGTGGGCGAGCAGCCCGACGACCCGGGCCCGGCAACGGAGGAGCGGCGCTGATGCGTGAACGCAAGGCATCCGGCACGGGCGCCATTGTCATTACCTTCCTGCTGGCCGGCTGGCTGGCGATCTTGCCGCTGCCGGACGCGCTGGCGCTGGGCCGGCCGGAGTGGCTGACACTGGTGCTGATCTATTGGGTCATTGCCTTGCCGCATCGAGTGGGCGTGTTCTGGGGCTTCGGTGCCGGGCTGTTTCAGGATGTGCTCACCGGCAGTGTGCTGGGGCAGCACGCGGTGGCGCTATCGGTGGTGGCTTATATTGCGCTGGCGATGCACAAGCGGCTGCGAGTGTTTCTGCCGCTCCAGCAGGTGGTGGTGGTGTTTCTGCTGGTCGGCACCGGTAGCCTGCTTTCCTATATTGTGCAGAATGCGGTGGGCCGGACCCTGTTGCCGCCCGTGTGGGTGTTGCTGCCGGCGCTGGTTTCCGCGTTGTTGTGGCGCCCGCTGTTTGCCGTGTTGCGCTGGGTACGTCACCGTTTCCTGGTGCGCTGAACAGTGCATCTTTATCTTGCTTCCGCTTCCCCGCGCCGTGCCGAGCTGCTGACGCAGATCGGCGTGCGTTTTTCACGCCTGGCATTTCCCGGCATCGACGAAACCCCCATCCCCACAGAAACGCCGGCCGAATACGTGCAGCGCATGGCGCGTGAAAAAGCGCTGGCGGGCATGGCGGCCATGCCGGCCGGAGAGCCGCCCGGTGCCGTGTTGGGCGCGGATACGTCAGTGGTGCTGGGGCCGCGCATCCTCGGCAAGCCGCTTGATCGCGACGATGCCCGAACAATGCTTGCAGCGCTGGCCGGGCAGGCCCATGAAGTGCTCTCGGCGGTGTCGCTGGCGTTGCCCTCGGGCCAGCAGCAGACGTTGTTGTCCACCACTCGCGTGTGGTTCCGCCCGCTCGCGAATGACGAGATCGAGGCTTATCTGGACACCGGCGAGCCTTTCGACAAGGCTGGCAGTTACGGTATCCAGGGCGGCGGCGCCCTGCTGGTGGAGCAACTGCACGGCAGTTACAGCGGCGTCGTCGGGCTGCCTTTGGCAGAAACCCGGCAATTGCTGCACTGGGCAAAGATTCCTTATTGGCAGCGGGGCACGGCGTGACTCAATCCCCGGCGCGCAGCAGGCTGCGCACAAGCCTTGACGCATTGCGTCGCCAGCTGTGGTGGCTGGTGACACTGGCGCTGTTGCTGCTGGCCGTTTACGTGGTGCTGGCGAGGCAGGCGATGACGCTGGTGCCGGAGCTGCGGCACCAGCTGGAAACACTGGCTGGCGAGCGGCTGGGTGCGCCGGTCACGATCGGCAGCCTGCGCGGCTATCTGGATGGCGTGGTCCCGGTGTTCGTGTTGCAGGATCTGGAGGTCGCGGCGCCGGACGCCGACGACGCGCCTTTGACATTGCAGCATGTGGAGCTGGCCATTGATGTGGGAGCCTCGATCTGGAGCCGCTCCTTGCGCTTGCGGCAATTATGGGTGCGCGGGCTTGATCTGCACCTGGTGCGTGATGGCGAAGGCAGCATTCGCCTGCGTGGGCTGGAGGCGCTGCGCCAGGACGATGGTGCCGATGACGGCGGGCGCGGCCTGCTGGATATCGTCTATCGGCAGCAGCGGCTGGTGCTCGATGATGTCAGTGTGCGGGTAGACTGGCCGGGGCTACCGCCGCTGCGCTCGGATGATCTCTCGGTGGCGCTGGTGCGCGAAGGGAGTGAGCGGCAAGTGGCGCTGCGGCTCTCGGCTCGCGACCGGCCGCTGCAACTGGATGCCCGGCTGCGATTGCAGGGCGATGCGTATCAAATGGAAGATCTGCGCGGCGAAGGCTATTTGCGGGTCGAAGGCGAGGGGCTGGAATACTGGCTGCCCGAGACCTGGCCGCTGCCGGTCAAGCCGGTTGCCGCCACCGGGCGCGTGGAGCTGTGGGCCGGCATGGCAGACGGCGCTGTCACCGGCGCCACCGCCGTACTGGCCACCCGCGAGGTACAACTCGACCATGAAGCGCAGGCGTTGGGCTGGCGCCTTGATCGTCTGGATGCCCGCTTCCATCTGGCCCGTCAGGCAGAAGGTTACCAACTGACTCTGGATGAACTGCGCGGCGAGACAGATAGCGTCGGAGAGCTGCGTATGGGGCCGCTGGCGGCCTGGTGGGATGGCCGTTTCAGTGCCGACACCGCCTGGCGTCTGCGGGCGGAGGGGCTGAACGCCACGGCAGTCCGAGAGCAGCTGCTGGCCTGGCCGTTCCCGCTGCCGGAGCACTTGGCGGCGCTGCGTGAGCAACTGGTATCGCTGGCGCCGTCGGGCCAGGTGCCGGCGGTTTATCTGAGCGGGCACGGCGCAAAAATAGCAGCCTTCAATGGCCGCTTCACCAATCTTTCCGTGGCCGCCAGCGCAGCGCGCCCCGGCGTGCAAGGGGTCAGCGGCTGGGTTGCCGGCACACCCGAGGCTGGCATAGCACGGCTCACCAGCCCGGCGCTGATGCTTGATCTGCCCGCCCTGTTTCAGGCGCCCCTGGCCGCTTCGCTCAGCGGCCTGGTGCAGTGGCACCGGCCAGCGCCCGAGGCACTGCATGTCCGTAGTGGTGTGCTGCAGGCTTACAACGCCGACGCCCGAGGCAAGGCATTGCTTGATCTGCAATTGCCGGGCGGCGGTGCGGCCCCGTATCTGAGCCTGCGCGCCGATCTGCATGAAGGCAACGCTGGCCATGCGGCCCGTTACATTCCGTTGGCCCGTATGGGCGACGGTGCGGCGAACTGGCTCAACAAAGCCTTCCTCGGCGGTGAGCTGCGGCGCGGGCGTATCCTGTACGAAGGCCCGCTGCGTTACGACCGCTCGCAACAGCAATCGCGCACCCAGCAAATGGCTTTCAGTGTCGAGAATCTGACACTGCACTATCTGGAGGGATGGCCGGATGTGAAGGCTATTTCCGGCACAGTGATGCTGGATGGGCTCGATGTGCTGGCGCGTGATCTGTCGGCGCGCTATCTGGGCAGTACGGTGCAGGCTGCGCAAGTGGATGTGCTGGGTATCATCGCCGGTGAGCCGCTTTTGATCATCAGCGGCGAGGTGCAGGGCCCGGCGCGTGATCTGCAAACCGTGCTTCACGAAACCCCGCTGGCGGACAGCCTGCCAGAGGCGCTACAGGCGTGGCAGATACGCAGTGGTGAGCTGGATGGTCATCTGGTGTTACAGCTGCCGCTGGGCGGTGGCGCAGCGCAGCGGGAAGTGGTGGCACAGGCGCGGATGCGTGGCGTCGGGCTGCATTCCGATAGCTGGCGGCTGGCCGCCACACAGCTTGCCGGCAGTGGCCGTTTCAGCTTGCAGGACGGCTTGCAGATTCCGGCACTGACGGGGGTGCTGTTTGGTGAGCCGATCACCGGTAGCGTGCGCACCGGCGCCGATCAGGTAAGGCTGGCCGCAGAAGGCGTGGCGCCAGTGCCGGCGCTGCGCACCTGGCTGGGTGAGAAACACTGGCTGACACCGCTGGCTGGTGTGTTGCCTTATAGTGCTGCGCTGGCACTGCCCCGTGGTGGTGGCACGGTGCGGCTGCAAGTGGATTCCGATCTGCATGGCGTCAGCAGCAGCCTGCCGGTGCCGTTGGGCAAGACGGCCGACGAGCGCCGCGTCTCGCAGCTGGTGCTGACCGCTCGCGATGACCGGCGACGGCTGAATCTGCATTTTGAGCAGCTGGCCGCCGCCCAGCTGGAGCTGGCATCGGATGGCAGTTTGCGCCGTGGCGCCGTGCGCTTTGGTGCCCCCGGCGCGCCGATGCCGGAAACTGGCTTGCGTATTGATGGCTGGCTGCCGGTGCTGGAGCCGCTGCCCTGGGCATTGCTGGTTGCCGACGATGACAGCCCGCTGCGCGGAGCGGACAGCAGTGGCGGCGCTGCCCTGCCGTTGCTCAATCTGGCCGTGGACAGCGCCGAGCTGCGCTTTCAGGGGCAGTCGCTGGGCCGTGGCAGCCTGTCGTTGCAACAGCGGCTCTCTGGCTGGCACCTGGCCGTGGCCAGTGCGCCGCTGGCCGGCGAGCTGTTTCTGCCTCAGGGTTATCAGGCCCGTGGCGACCGCCCGCTGGCGGTGGAGATTGGCCGGCTGCACTGGCCGTTCCGGCCGGGTGATAGCGTGCCGGAGGTGGATGATGTGCTGGCACAGCTGGCGCTGCCGCAGCCTGACCCGCTGCGCATTCCCGCAGCGGATATCAGTGTGCGAGAGGTGGTTGTGCATGGCCGCGATTATGGTCAGTGGCAGGCGCAACTGCGGCCCACGCCCGAGGGCACACACGTCGGCGGGCTCATTGGCCGCTGGCGTGACACGACATTCAATGGCCAGCTCGATTGGCTGGCAACAGGCGTGCAGGGCGGCGCCAGTAGCGTCAGCGGCAGTTTCCGCAGCACGGATCTGGGCGCGCTGCTGGGTAATTTCGGGCTGGAATCCTTTATCGAAAGCAGGGATGCCACCGGCTCGGTGGACTTGCACTGGCAGGGTTCCCCGCTGGCATTTGATTACCGGCAGCTGGGCGGCAGCCTGACGGTGGAGATCAATAATGCGTTGCTGCCAGGAAGTGATCGTCGCACCTCGGCGCTGCGGCTGCTGGGGCTGATCAATATTGGCAACACCCTGAGCCGGCGCCTGCGGCTGGATTTTTCCGACGTGGTGAGTGAGGGCCTGCTGACGGATCGTATTCGCGGGCAGTTTATTTTTGATGGCCCCTCGATCAGCACTGACAACCTGCGTATCCGTTCGTCAGCCGCCGAATTTGCCATTCACGGCACGCTCGGGCTGGTGCCTCAAACAATGGATTATCACATTGAAGTCACGCTACCGCTGTCGAGCAATCTCTACGCCGGTTGCCTGGCCGGCCCGGCTGCCTGCGCCAGCATTTTTGTGGTCGAGCGGTTGTGGGGCGAGCGGCTTGAGAAGATGACCTCGATGAGTTATCACGTCAGTGGCGGCTGGGATAACCCGGAGGTGGAAGAAGTGCAGGGCCTGTTCGGCCCGCGCAGCAGCGGCACGCCGTCTTCACCCGGTACGCCCCCGCCAGGAGACTGAGCATGCGCATCGCCGGGATTCAGTTTTGCGCGGGCCGCGAGCCGGGGCCAAATCTTGCCAGGGCCGGTGCGCAAATTGCCGAAGCGGCCGCGCAGGGCGCTCGTTTTATCGTGCTGCCGGAAAATTTTGCCTGCTACGGCGGCGATTACCGGGCGCTGGCCGAACGTGAAGGCGGCAGTATGCAAGCATGGCTGGCTGCGCAGGCCCGCGAACAGGGTGTCTGGCTGCTCGGCGGCACCTTGCCGCTGGTGCAGCGCGCAGACGGCAGCGCGGTTGCCGCGCCCCGTGTGCGGGCGGCCTCGTTGCTGTATGGGCCGGACGGTGCGTTGCAGGCGCGTTATGACAAGCTGCATCTGTTCGATGCTCAGGTGGCGGACGCTCAGGGCAGCTACCAGGAATCTGCTCGCTTCGAGGCCGGTGATCGGCTCCGTGTAGCTGATGTGGGCGGTTTCGGTATCGGCCTTGCTGTGTGTTATGACCTGCGCTTCCCCTCGCTGGCGCGTGCGCTCGTGGATCGCGGCGCGCAGGTGCTGGTCTACCCCAGCGCCTTTACCGCCGTGACCGGCGCCGCGCACTGGCGGCTGTTGCTATGCGCCCGCGCGGTGGAAACCGGCTGCTATGTGCTCGGCGTGAACCAGTGCGGGCAGCACAGCGAGCGCCGCGCAAGTTTCGGCCATAGCTTGCTGGCTGATCCCTGGGGCCGTGTCGTGGCGGAGCTGGACGATGCCCCCGGCATCTTGCTGGCCGAACTGCGGCAGGACGAGATCGACGAGA
This sequence comes from Alcanivorax quisquiliarum, assembly GCF_023051175.1. Taxonomy (GTDB): domain Bacteria; phylum Pseudomonadota; class Gammaproteobacteria; order Pseudomonadales; family Alcanivoracaceae; genus Isoalcanivorax; species Isoalcanivorax quisquiliarum. Next base: position 161,323 of record NZ_JALKII010000005.1, read on the forward strand.
CCCGGCGCAGATTGCCGGTTCATACCCATCAAAGATTACTGACAGGTTTACCCGATGACATCCGTGACGATTGATCCTGCTTCCCTGGCACGGCTGGACAGTGCCAGCCAGCTGCATGTCAGCCCGGCACCCGCGCAGGCCGACAGCCTGGCCATTGCGGAGAAAGTGCTGCTGGCGCCCGCTGATCTGACCGAAACAGCGCTCAACCGCCTGCTCGGGCGGGCCATGGCGCCCGGCGTGGATTACGCCGATCTGTATTTCCAGCACAGCCGCCACGAGGGCTGGGTGCTGGAGGATGGGGTGGTGCGTGATGCCAGCTATAACCTTGAGCGCGGCACCGGCGTGCGTGTGATCAGCGGCGAGCGCACCGGCTTTGCCTACAGCGACGAAATCGCCTTGCCGGCGCTGGATCGCGCCACCGGCGCTGCCCGGGCTATTGCCCGCAGCAACGGCGAAGGCACGGCGCCGGTACTGAGTGGTGTCGCCACCCCGGCGCTCTATGGCGCCTTTGATCCGCTGGGTGTGTGGCCAGCGCCGCGCAAGGTGGCGTTTCTGGAGCAGCTCGATCGGCTGGCGCGCAGCCTCGATCCGGCCATCACCGAGGTCACGGTGTCGCTCAATGCGGTGCACGATGTGATTCTGGTGGCGGCCACCGATGGCACGTTGGCCGCTGATGTGCGGCCGCTGGTGCGCCTGGGCGTGTCGGTGATTGCCGAGCGCAACGGGCGCCGCGAGCGAGGCTCGTCCGGCGGCGGTGGCCGGGTGGATTACGACTGGTTCGAGGCCGGCGGGCGTGCCGAAGGCTGGGTGCGCGATGCGGTGCGGCAGGCACTGGTGAATCTGGAAGCGCAACCGGCACCCGCCGGCACCATGCCGGTAGTGCTCGGCCCCGGCTGGCCGGGCGTGCTGTTGCACGAGGCGGTCGGACACGGGCTGGAGGGTGATTTCAATCGCAAAGGCACCTCCATGTTCGCGAAGATGATGGGCCAGCAGGTCGCATCACCCCTGTGTACGGTGGTCGATGACGGCACCCTGGCCGGCCGCCGTGGCTCGCTCAATGTGGACGACGAAGGCACACCGGCGGCTTGCACCACCTTGATCGAAAACGGCCGCCTGGTCGGCCATATGCAGGACAAGCTCAACGCACGCCTGACCGGCACCCGCCCCACCGGCAACGGCCGCCGTGAATCCTATGCGCATGTGACCATGCCGCGCATGACCAACACCTACATGCTGCCCGGCAAGGATGATCCCGCCGACATCGTGGCGTCATTGAAGCGTGGCATATATGCCGTGAATTTTGGCGGTGGACAGGTGGATATCACCTCCGGTCGATTTGTGTTCTCCACCAGCGAGGCGTATCTGGTGGAGAACGGGCGCATTGTCGCGCCGGTGCGCGGCGCTACGCTGATTGGCAGCGGCGCCGAGGTGATGCAGGCGATATCCATGGTCGGCAATGATCTGGCGCTGGATACCGGCATCGGTGTCTGCGGCAAGGAAGGGCAATCGGTGCCGGTCGGGGTGGGCCAGCCGACGCTGCGGGTGGATGCGCTGACCGTGGGTGGCACGGCCTGAGCAAAGCGCTGCAAACAGGATTGAAGACGGGGGAGTACGATGTCGAAGGTCAGGGAAGTGCTGGCGCGTATGCGGCTGTTTCAGGGCATGAGCGAAGAAGAATTGCAGCATGTGGAAAAGCTGGTGTTCGTCAACCGCTTCAACAGTGGCGAGAGCGTGTGCAGCGAAGGGGATACCAGCGATTTCATGTGTTTTGTGGTGCGCGGCAAGCTGGCCATCAGCAAGCAGGGCCCGGAGGGCCATGATGTGGTGATCGCGCATTTGCGTGCCGGTGATTCGCTGGGCGAAATGGCGCTGGTGGATCACGGGCCACGCTCGGCCTCTGTAAAGGCGGTGGAAGACAGCACACTGATCGTGCTGACACGCAAAGGCTTCGAGCAGTTGCGCAAGCGCTCGCCGGCGGCGGCGCATGTGGTGCTGGAGAATATTGCCCGTTTGCTCAGTGCCAATTTACGGCGCACCTCGGCGCAGCTGACGCAATACATGTTGCCGTTGGGTTGAGGGCATAAGCCTGCCGTGCTAGCAGCTTCCGACGCGCGTGATCAACCCTCTCCTGGGGGTTGCCGGCAGGCAAAGTGCTACCGTCGCAGGAAGCGTTGTGATATACCGCACAACAAGAACAAAGCGGCCAGCAAAGCGGGCAGGGGGCAGGCGGAGCATGGTGCAGGAACAGCATCTTATCGGGGATATCTACGACGCAGCGATCAACAGCCAATTATGGCCCCAGGTTACGGCGGGCCTGGCTGATGTCTGCGGCGGCGAGAAAATCATGCTCGCCGTGACGGACGTACTGCAACCCGGCAGCAATTTCCAGTTCACCCACAATATTTCGCCAGATGACATTGCCGTGTGGCGTCAACAGGGGTTTGATGCGCTTGAAGTGGAACTGCATGAGCGCTGGATGGCCAACGTGGCGCCCGGCGAGCCTTCATCCAGCGACGAATTCTTTGGCGGGCCAGACGGCTTTCGCGCGGCCGCCGGCCCGTTTTATGACATGCTCTACGAGCGTGGTATTCGCCGCCAGTTAATCGTGATGTTCGACAAGGGCCACTATCGTCTGGCCGGCGTTGGGCTGAACAACTACGAGCCGTTTCCCGCACACAGTGCGGCCATGCTCAAGCGGCTCTCACCGCATCTGAGCCGGGCGGTGGAAATCCACCGGCAACTGGTGCGCGTCAGAAGTGAAAACGAGCATCTTTACCAGATGCTCGATCTGCTCGGCACCGGCGTCGTGTTGGTTGATCGGGCTGAACGCATCCGTTATGCGAACCCCGTGGCCCGCCAGCAATTGCAGCAGCATGGCGGCATCAGTGTGCGCAACGAAGGGCTGCTGCCGCATGATCTGGGGCTGGCGCGGCGTTTGCAGGAGCTGGTGCGCAGCGCCATCCGTGCCAGCCAGCGCGATAATACGCCGGTGGCCGGCGGCGTGCTGGGGATACCTGCCACCGCCGATGGCCAAGCCCTCACGCTGAGCGTAGTGCCGCTCTCCACGCTCGCCGCCTATCGGGACCTGAGCCACGATCAGATTGCTGCGGCGCTGTTCATCAGCCAGGCACACGGCGAGCATCACTTGCCGCTGGCCGCGCTTCAGGAGCTGTATCGCTTGACGCCCAGAGAAGCGCAGGCGTGCCAGGCATTCGTCAATAGCGCAGATCTGGAAAGTGTTGCGGCGGAGCTGGGCGTGCAGTTGAGTACTGTGCGCAGCATGATGAAGGTCATCTATCAGAAGACCGGCCAGGATTCTCAGGCTGGCCTGATGCGTATGCTGATGGAAGCCCGGCTGGACTTCCGGCATTTCGGGTAATCACCTTCCCCGGTTGCCTTCGCATGGCGGCAGCGATGCGTTTGCAGTGATGCTGGAGAGCGAGCCTCAACAAAGGGGCCGTTTCTGGCAAGGCGCTGCCAGCGCACCAGTGCTGCTCAATACAGCGGCGCGTGGCGTTCCAGCTCGTTCAGATAGTCGTAGAACTTGCGTCGCTCGCGGCGGAATTTGTCTTTCGTGACGTCATCCGGGATCACCCCCTCCGGCGCCCGGCTGGCGAGGTAGTTACGCAGCAGGTTACGCAGGTGTTGGCGTTCGGCATCGGGATAAAACGAGATGATTTCATTGATCACCGGCTGAGCGGCACGGGTGTCGGCGCAGCCATCCAGCCGCTCCATCCAGTCCAGCAGCCGTTTGTGGCGCAGCGGATCGGTCAGCGCTGCCAGCGCCTGTTCGATCTCGTCGCCGTTGGTGCCGCGCATCAGTTTGCCGATATATTGCGCCTGCCGCCGCCGTGCTTCATGCGAGGTGATGCGGCGGCTTTCTTCGATGCCGTGCAACAACGCATCGTTCAAAGGCAGCCGGGCCAGATCTGCCGGCTTCAGGTTCATCAATTGTTCGCCGATATCCTGCAGCGCATCGACTTCTCGTTTGCGCGCTGATTTGCTGGGCAGGAGGTCGTCGCTATACTCATCCATCATCATCTTCCGCCGTGGCCGCTGGCCACCTTCATACACGACCCGCGAATGATAACTGACCTATGAATGAAATGTCCGCTGTCCCGACTCTGAATGCGCCCACGCCCCAGGCGCTTGATGCACTGCGCGAGCGTGCTCACAACGTGCTGGAAGAAGCGCGCCGGCAAGGTGCAACAGCGGCAGAGGTGGGCATCAGCGCTGGCAACGGGTTGTCCGTGACGGTGCGCATGGGCGAAATCGAAACGCTTGAATTCCATAATGATCGGGCGCTGTCAGTGGTAGTTTTTATCGGCCAGCGCAAGGGCGCAGCCAGCAGCAGCGACGATTCCGAAGGCAGCGTGCGTGAAACCGTTGCTGCGGCCCTGGCGATCGCGCAACAGACCGGAGAAGACGCCCACAGCGGGCTGGCCGAGCCCGAGCTGCTGGCCAGCGACGTGCCCGATCTTGATCTCTGCCACCCCTGGGCCATCACGCCGGCGGAAGCCATCGCACAGGCGCAGGCGTGCGAGGCCGCCGGGCGTGCCGACCCGCGTATCGTCAACTCGGAAGGGGCCACAGTATCAAGCTCCGTGAGCGTTCGCGTATACGCCAACAGCAACGGTTTTGTCGGTGCCTATGCCGGCTCTCAGCACAGCCGCTCGTGCGTGCTGGTGGCCGAGCACGAAGGCGCCATGCAGCGTGATTACTGGTACGACAGCCAGCGTGAGGCAGCGCAATTGACAGCCCCGGAGGTAATTGGTGAGCGCGCCGCACAGCGTACGCTGGCGCGGCTCGGAGCGCAGCGCCCGGCCACCGGTGAAAGCCCGCTGCTGTTTGCGCCGGAAGTAGCACGCGGTCTGCTCGGACATTTTGTTTCGGCCATCAGCGGCGGGGCCCTTTATCGCAATGCATCCTTCCTGCGTGACCGGCTTAACAGCCAGGTGTTCCCCGAATGGGTCACTATCTCCGAATTGCCGCGCCTGCTCCGGGGAGCCGCTTCAGCGCCCTTCGACAGTGATGGCATTGCCACACGGGATCAGGACTTTGTGCGCGATGGCGTGCTGGTGAGCTACGCGCTGGGATTGTACGCGGCGCGCCGGCTGGGGCTGGCGCCCACCGGCAACGGCGGCGGCGTGCGAAACCTGCGTATCACCCATGGCGAAGAAGATCAGGCAGCACTGTGCCGGCGCATGGGTAACGGCATATTGATTACCGAGGTGATGGGGCAAGGGGTAAACCTCGTCACCGGAGATTATTCACGTGGCGCCTCGGGCTTCCGGGTGGAAGACGGCGAAATCACGGCGCCACTGGAGGAGTTCACCATTGCAGGCCATCTCGGCGAGATGTTTGCCTCACTGGTAGCAGCGGGGAGCGATATCGACCAGCGCGGGCATATCCATTGCGGCAGTCTGTTGCTGGCACCGATGAAAATCGCGGGGATCTGAATAGTCAGGCAGTGGAGCCTGTCACCACCATAAAAATGGAGCATGTATGACTAACCCTTACCAGCAGCCGTCGGCCGATCTCCGGCCCGATCACGCGCCTCAGGGCGTTCTGACGGTCAATTCGCCACGGGCGCGGGATATCGGTGCCGGCTGGCGCTGGTTCACCGATGCCTGGCGTGTTTTCAAAAGCGCCTGGGGCACGATTTTGCTGACGCTGCTTGTCGCCTGGCTGCTGTCCATGGCGGTGCAGTTCATTCCGCTGCTGGGTTTGTTGCTGCCGGTGTTGCTGGCGCCGTTCCTGTCAGCCGGGCTGGTGAGTGTGCTGTACAAGGCGGATGAACAGCGCCATCCGTCCGTGGGGGATCTGTTTGCCCCGTTCAGCACCCATTTTACGCCGTTGCTGGCGCTGGGCGGATTGTATCTGCTGATGATCATTGCCGTCATGGTGGCGGCCGGGCTGCTGGGCATGGTGATGCTCGGGGGCACCTTCGGCCTGCTGATGAACCCGGAAACAATGGGGCAGCTGGATAGCGTCAATTGGCAGCCAATGATCCTCTGGGCGCTGATCGTCGTCGCCCTGTTCATCCCGGTAATAGCCGCTTACTGGTTTGCGCCGGCGCTGGTGCTGCTTGGCGGGCAACGCCCCGTTGAAGCCCTGCAAGCGAGCCTGTCAGGTTGCCTGAAGAATATCCTGCCGATGCTGTGGTACACCATCATCACGATAGTGCTGCTGGCGCTGGCGATGATTCCGTTCGGGCTGGGGCTGCTGGTGGTGCTGCCTGTGCTGGCGGTGACCTATTACAGCTCGTTCCGCGATATTTATACTGATACGTTGTGATTCGTCGCGCCGGGGCCTGGCCCCGGCGCCCTGTTCGAACGTTCGGTTTGACTGTTCTGATTGACTGCTCAGCCTTGCGCTGTCACCCGGAGAAAATGGCCGGGAGCGTTACGGCGTTTCGTCAAAGTGGCGCTGAAACAGCGCCACCAATTCATCAAGGGCTTCCTGCGCGTGCTCGCCGCTGATGCTGCAATGCAGCACTGTGCCCTGAGTCGCCGCCAGCATCAGCAGGCCCATGATGCTTTTGGCATCCACTTCTCGCTCACCGCAACGCACGCGAATACTGGCATCAAAGCGGGAGGCCACGCTGACTACTTTGGCCGCCGCGCGTGCGTGCAGGCCGAGGCGATTGCTCACCGTCAGCTCTGCATGCAGTGTGGCGGGCGCATCGGCCCCCGGTGACGTGCGCTGGTCGGTCATTCGAGTTGCAGATGGCGGATCTGTGCCGGCCAGCCGGCGCGGTTCAGGCGCTCGGCCAGGCATTCCACCAGATAGACCGAGCGATGCTGGCCGCCGGTGCAGCCTATCGCCACGGTCATGTAGCTGCGGTCGTTGGCTTCATAGCGCGGCAGCCAGTGCAGCAGCCACTGCTCCATGTCGTCCAGCAGCCGGGCGCTATCCGGCTGCCTGGAAAGAAAATCGATGATCGGCTGCTGGCGGCCATCAAACGGGCGTAGCGCAGGATCCCAATGGGGGTTGGGCAACATGCGCGCATCGAACACCAGGTCGGCATCCGCCGGCACGCCATTCTTGAAACCGAAGGATTCCAGCAGCAGCGACATGCGGCCGTCCCGCTGCGCCACACGCATGCGGATCAGATTGCGCAGGCTGTGAGGGTCGAGGTGGTTGGTATCCACCAGCAGATCGGCGGCTCCCTGAATGCTCGCCAGCAACGTGCCTTCATGTTCGATGGCCTCGGCCAGCGACATGTTCTGATCGCTCAGCGGGTGGCGGCGCCGGGTGGCGCTGAAGCGGTTGAGCAGGGTTTCGTGTGGCGCATCCAGATAGATCACTTCGCAATCGACGCCCTGCTCCTTTACCTGGGCGAGGATATCGCTGAAGCAGGGCAGCTGGCTGCGCAGGTTGCGCGCATCAATACCCACGGCGACGCGTTTGATGTCGTGAGTTTCTTCACGCAGCTGCGTCGCCAGCGTGGGCAGCAGGCCAAGCGGCAGGTTGTCGACGCAGTAAAAGCCCAGGTCTTCGAGAGCCTGAAGGGCGGTGGTCTTGCCCGAACCGGAGCGGCCGCTGAGAATCAGCAGTTTCATTCAGCAGTCTCCCGTGCGCTGCCAGGGTGGCAGACATTGAAAAATCGGTGCCGGCTCAGCAAGTGGCCAGATCCAGTTCCGCCTCGGAATCCACGGCGGCGTGATACAGGGTTTCGTCGTCGCTGGCGGCACGCAGACCATCGCGAAAACTTTGCTGGCTGAACAGCGCAGCCAGATGGCTGAGCGTTTTCAGGTGTTGCTCCGGGTTCTCCTCTGGCACCAGCAGCACAAATACCAGGTCCACCGGCCGTGAGTCCACGGCATCGAAATCGATGGGGGCATCCAGGCTGATCAGTATGCCCATCGGTTGCTGGCAGCCGGGCAGGCGGCAATGGGGAATGGCGATGCCTTCCCCAATGCCGGTGCTGCCCAGGCGCTCACGGGCGATCAGTGCTTCAAAAACCTGTTGTTCGTTCAGCTCCGGCCTGCACTGGGCCGCCAGTTGTGCGACCTGATCCAGCAGGCGTTTCTTGCTGGCTCCGTGCAGGTGATGGTGGGTTCTTTCCGGACTGAGTAATTCCCGTACACGCATGATGCTGCCTGAAGTCAAAGAGGGCTAGTGGCCCTGATTACGATTGATCGACTTTTCCTTGTGCTTGAGGATCTGCCGGTCGAGTTTGTCGGTCAGCATGTCGATGGCCGCGTACATGTCATTGGCCTCTGCGGTGGCAAACACCTCGCCGCCGGCAATGCGCACCACCGATTCGGCCTTGTGAGTTTTGGGCTCCGGCGAGAGGATCACCTGAATGCTGGTAATATGGTCAAAGTGGCGCTCCAGGCGGACAAACTTGTCGTTAACATATTCCCGCAGGGCATCGGTAATTTCCAGGTGATGGCCGCTGATATTGATCTGCATGGGCTGACTCCTGTACATGCTGTGTGATCCGGCTTCCAGCGGGGCTGCCGTGGTGCCTGCCGCAACCTGCCAGGGGCATGGCTGCTGGCAAGCTAAAGCAGCCGCTTGCGTTCGCTGGACGCCGGAATTTTCATCGCCTCCCGATACTTGGCGACTGTGCGTCGTGCCACCTGTATCCCCTGATCATTGAGCAGGCTGGCGAGCCGGCTGTCACTGAGCGGCTTGCGCGGATTCTCGGCAGCAATCAGCTTCTTAATAATGGCACGAATAGCAGTGCTTGAACATTCACCGCCGCCGTCGGTGCCGACGTGGCTGGAAAAGAAGAACTTCAATTCGAACATGCCGCGTGGCGTGAACATGAATTTCTGATTTGTGACGCGTGAAATCGTCGATTCATGCATTTCCACGGCGCTGGCGATATCTGCGAGCACCAGTGGTTTCATCGCTTCTGCGCCGTATTCGAAGAAATCGCGCTGCACCTCGACGATGCGAGTGGCGACTTTCAGCAGCGTTTCGTTGCGGCTTTGCAGGCTCTTGAGAAACCAGCGCGCTTCCTGCACTTGTGTGCGCAGATACTGGTTGTCATCCTCGCGCCGGGCATGCCCGGCCAGGCTTTCGTAGTGGCGATTCAATCTTACTTTCGGCAACGCATCGACGTTGAGCTCCACCAGCCAGCGCTGGCCGCGCCGGCGCACGATCACATCCGGCACGATGTAATCCGGCTCGACGTTGCCAATCTGGTCGGCCGGGCTGGGTGTGAGAGTACGCAACAGTTGCAGCGCAGCCACCAGTCCTTCTTCGTTGACGCCCAGCTGGCGGCGCAGGGCAGGCAGCTCTCGTGCCTCCAGTAACGGCAGGTGGGCGGTCAGCGCCAGCGCCTCGTCGCGCCAGGGGGTGGCGGCGGGCAGCTGGCGGAGCTGGATCGCCAGGCATTCGGCAAGATCGCGGGCGGCGACACCGGGCGGATCGAAATGCTGCACCCGGCGCAGCACGGCTAGCACCTCGTCTTCCTCGGGAAAGTCGTCGGGCAAGCCGTCTTCGGGCAAGCTTTCCTCGGACAAGTGTTCATCCGGACGGTATTCGCCGAGCAGCTGTCGGGTGGCAGCGGCAATATCGGCCAGGCTCGAGGTCAGATAACCCCGTTGATCGAGGGCGTCGATGATGGCGTAGGCAATGGCCCGGTCGGCGTCCGTCATCACGGCGAGATTGAGTTGCCAGAGCAAGTGTTCGCTGAGGCTCTCGGTGCTGGCGGTGCGTTCTTCCCAGGGATCGTATTCGTCGTTGCTGGCACCTGCGCCGGGGGATTCGGTGTAGACGTCGTCCCATTCGGTGTCCACGCCGCTGTCCAGTTCCGCCAGCGTCTCGGGAGCGTCACCGGTGACTTCGGCCAGCTCGGCGTCGTCATCATCCGGGAGCTGATCTTCCAGGCCGCCATCTTCCAGTTCCAGCAAGGGATTGCTTTCCACCGCTTGCTGTATTTCCTGGCGCAGATCAAGCGTCGATAACTGCAGTAGCCTGATGGCCTGTTGCAACTGCGGTGTCATTGTCAGCTGTTGGCCAAGTTGTAGCTGTAGCCCTGGCTTCATTCTGATTTACGCAGCCCCCGATCAAGAAGTGGATCGGCTACCAGCATAGCAATAAGCAAATATCGTGCCTATTCTTGAAAGTCGGCGATGAAAGGTTTAGGGGAGCCGGGGGCGAAGGAAAGCTGGGCGCTGTGAAGCGTAGCAAAGCAGGGCCGTCAGGCGCAAAAAAATGGTTCAGTGTCGATTCCCGTGGGGCCATTTCCGGTATCTGTGAAAGCACCTACGGGTTGTCCAAATACCGATCTTTTTTCTCCCCCTCTTTTTCTCGCTTCCTTCGCGGGACAAGCAAAGCGCAGATACAGCCTCAGGCTGGCCCGAAGGGTGAGTGAAGTGAATAAGAGGTTGGGGAGAGGGGCGAAAAAGGTTCATCGGCAGGACAGGCAGGAGGGCAGGGATAGCGCAGACGCCGGAAAGGCAGCGGCGGGCATGGCCGCGCCGGGCAAGGTAACGCAGAGCGGCACGCAGCGGGCGCGTGCGTGCCGGGTAACCTGTCAGCGCCTAGAGGCGGAAATCAGCGCCGAGATAAACGTCGCGTACTTTCTGGTTGGCGAGAATGGAATCAGCGTCGCCCGCCGCAATGATATGGCCTTCGCTGACGATATAGGCGGTATCGCAGATATCCAGCGTCTCGCGCACGTTGTGATCGGTAATCAGCACACCGATGCCGCGATCACGCAGGTGCCGGATAATGCCTTTGATATCGTTCACCGAGATCGGATCGACGCCGGCAAAGGGCTCATCCAGCAGGATGAAATCCGGGTCGGTAGCCAGCCCCCGGGCGATCTCGGCGCGGCGCCGCTCACCGCCGGAAAGGCTCATACCCAGGCTGTCGCGAATGTGCGTGATATGGAATTCTTCCAGCAGCTTTTCCATGCGGGCTTCGCGGGCCGGGCGATCCAGATCCTTGCGCGTCTCAAGGATCGCCATGATGTTGTCGGCCACCGACAGGCGACGGAAAATACTGGCTTCCTGCGGCAGATAGCCAATGCCACGCCGGGCGCGGCCGTGCATCGGTAGTGTCGTGATATTGTCGCTGTTGACGGTGATATAGCCGGCATCCGGTGGCACCAGGCCCACGATCATATAGAAACAGGTCGTCTTGCCGGCGCCGTTGGGGCCGAGCAGGCCGACCACCTGGCCGGCCTCCACTTGTAGCGAGACATCCTCGATAACGCGGCGTCCCTTGTAGCTTTTTGCCAGATTATGGGCACTGAGCAAATTCACCGGGCCTCTCCTTCGGGCCTGTTCATTTCCCATCGGCCGCTGGGCGCGCCGGCGGCCGATGGACGATGCTGTCATGTCTTGCCGGCCACACCTGTGCCCGGCGGTGGTGCAGGTGTGAAGCGGTCATTCCTCCGGCGTGGTCGTGCTCTCGCGGGTATCCTGCGCCGGGATCACCAGGCGCACCCGCTGCCCTTCGCCATCGCCGCTGGCTTCGACATTGCGTGAGCCGAGGTCGTAGACCACACGTGCGCCCTCGAAGGTGCGGCCTTCGTGGCGGATATAGGCATCGCCGGTCAGGGTGATGGTCTGGCTGGTGACGTCATACACCAGCACCTGCCCGCGAGCATCCAGAATATCGCCTTCGCGCAGCCGTACCGGGCTGCCGGTCGCTTCGGCGCGGCTGAACGCGCCGTCGCTGAGGCGCAGCTCGATGCGATCGGCATTGATCTGGCGGTTGCCCTGACGCAGCTCGGCATTGCCCTGATAGACGCCCAGGCCCTCTTGCTGGCGGAAGGTTGCCTGATCGGCACGCACCGTGATTTCACCCGCTGGCGGCGCAGCCAGCGCCACCGCCGGGCCAAGCAGGCCGAGCAGCAGCAAGTTACGAAGCAGGCATGTCATAGTGGCTTTCCACTCTGTTCTTCAATTGCAGTTCGCCCGTGACGAGATTGGCCTCCATGGCGCCCGCCCGGGTGCTGCCAGACGGGTGGGTGATCCGTACCGCGCCCGGCGCGCTGATTTGTTCCTGTGAAGAGCGATAGACCAGCTCTTCGGTGTGCAGGGTCATTGGCTGGCCACCGAAATGCCGTGCTGCCACCGCGCCGGTAAGGCGGATGTGCCGGCCTTTGTCGGTGACGCGCCCGGCCTGCGATTCCACCTCCCAGATGCGCTGCGTATCGTGCAGGGCCAGCCGTGGATGCTCCAGCAATGTTTCACCGAGCAGATCCATTTCGGTCAGTTTCTCCGCCTGCAAGTCGTATTCCAGCTGGCCTTCAATGGTGAAACTGCGGGCGGTCACGGCTTCGGCAATGATCAGCGGTGTGTCTTCCCGCTGGGTGAGAAAATCGGGCACCCGATCCTCCCACTCGTGCAAGGTCATCAGCACGATCAGGCTGAGCAGTATCAGGCCGGTGGCGGAGAGCAGGCCCTGGCGCCTCATGAGCGATCCGCCTCCCGGCGTGCTGCCAGAATGAAATCGCACATTTCGCGCACGGCACCGTAGCCGCCGCGCCGCTGGGTAACGATGTCGGCGGCTTGCTGGGCACAGGCGTGGGCATTGGGTACGGAAAAGGCCAGTGCCGCCCATTGCAGCGCCGGCACATCGGGCTCGTCGTCGCCGGCATAACCCACGGCGGCAGCGGTAACGCCGAGTTCCCCGGCCAGTGCCTGCAAGGCAACGCCTTTATCTTCCCGGCCCTGGATGACGTGCTCAATGCCCAGATCAGCGGCGCGGCGCGCTACCATGGGCGAATTGCGCCCGGTTATCAGCGCCAGCGTGACGCCGGCGCGGGCCAGTTGCTTGAGCCCGTGGCCATCCAGCGTATTGAACACCTTGAGCTGCTCGCCCTCCGGGCCGAACAGCAATTGCCCGTCGGTCATGATGCCGTCTACATCGAAGGCCATCAGTTGCAGTGCGATGGCGCGCTCGCGCAGGATGCTCATCTTGCCGGTGTCTTTCGTCGTGCCGTCTTTCATTACACCACCCCTGCGCGCAGCAGATCGTGCATGTTGAGTGCGCCCACCGGGTGCCCGGCGTCATCGACCACGATCAAGCCGCTGATCTTGTGCTGTTCCATGATTTTCAGTGCTTCGGCGGCCAGATGGCCGGTGCGGATCACCACCGGGCTTGGCGTCATGACATCGCGGATCGGGCTTTGGCGCAGGTCGATGTGTGGTTGATCCAGTGTGCGGCGCAGGTCGCCATCAGTAAAAATGCCGGCCAGACAGCCGTCGGCATCGGCAATGGCGGTCATGCCCAGGCCCTTCTGGCTGACTTCCAGCAGCGCGTCGCGCAACGGAGTATCTTCTTGCACGCAGGGCAGGCGCTCGCCGGTGTGCATCACATCGTCAACGGTCAAAAGCAGCCGCCGGCCCAGGCTGCCACCCGGATGTGACAGGGCGAAATCCTCGGCCGAGAAGCCCCGTGCCTCCAGTAGCGCGATGGCCAGCGCATCGCCCATGGCCAGCGCGGCGGTGGTACTGGAGGTGGGGGCGAGATTGTGCGGGCAGGCTTCTTCACGCACCACGACCGGAATATGTACATCAGCCTGGCGGGCGAGGGTAGAGCCGGGGCGGCCGGTGATGCTGATCAATGCAATGCCACGGCGTTTGAGTACCGGCAGGATCGCCAGCACCTCGCCGGTTTCGCCGGAATTCGACAGTGCCAGCACCACATCATCCGGGGTAATCATGCCCAGATCCCCGTGGGATGCCTCGCCAGGGTGAACAAAGAAGGATGGTGTGCCCGTGCTCGCCAGAGTGGCGGCGATCTTGTCGCCGATATGGCCGGATTTGCCCATGCCGGTCACGATCACGCGGCCCCGGCAGTTGAGCATCAGCTCACAGGCTCGGTCGATATGTGTGTCAACGGCGTCGATCAGCTCGGCCACAGCGTCGGCTTCAAGGCGCAGCACCCGGCGAGCAGTATCCTGAAAGCGTTTGCTCATGTTCTCTCCTGCGGAAGGGCGCGCATTATAGGCCGAAACGGGGTGCTATGTTGCCATCAAACGGGAATTGTGCCGCCTGTGGGGTGGGCAGCCTAGGGGCGGCCAGCGCACAAGTGTTACAAAATGAATGGCGGGCGAGTGGTTGCGGCCATGGAACCTGCGTGCCGGCAACGGTTCCAACAAGAACAGGCTGCCTGAAGCGACCGGGCAGTCACTATCGTGCAAGGCTGGCGTACAAGGCTGGACAGCGCCGGGTTCGCCTGTTTGGATAGCACATCGACAAAGACAGCCGGTTGCCACCAGGCGCCGGACCAAGGAGCTGCAATCCGATGAAATCTTTCTGGCAATCCGTTTTTTTCCTGCCGCTGCTGGTGCTGGGCATGGCCGCAGCAGCACAGGCCAAGCAGCCGGATGAAGTCATTCGCGACGCGGTCACCACCTTGACGCAACGGATCGAGGCGGAGCGTGAGCGCATGACCCGCGATCCGGCGTATACCCGCATGGTGGTTACCGAGGAACTGGAAGAACTGGTGGACTTTCGCCGGATCACTCGGTTGGTGATGGGGGAGCATTTCGAGGCCGCCACCCGCGAGCAGCGCAATGCCTTCCTGGAGCGCTTCCGCAACAGCCTGGTACAGACCTATGCTGCGGGCGTCACCATGTATTCCGGCGAACAGATCAACGTCCTGCCGCTGGCGGAGGGTGATCTGCGGGGCAACCGCGCCCGCGTGCAGATGGAGTTCATCACCGGCAGCGGGCGTGTGGTGCCGATCGCCTATACCATGTTCCAGAGTGACGATCGCTGGCGGGTGGACAACGTCATTGTCAACGGCCTGAATCTCGGGCGGCTGTTCCGGGCCCAGTTCGATCAGGCCATGGCACAGCACAATGGCAGCATTGATCGGGTGATCGCATCCTGGTCTGCGGAGGTGGAAGTCGAGGGCAAGACGCCGGCCGAGGCGGTGCAGGAAGCGGCCGACGGCGCCTGATTTTTCCCCGCAAAACCCGTATCATGGCGCCCTTTGGTCATTTATAGCTTGAGAGCGCCATGATGAACCCTGAACAGGTACAGGCTCTGCTTGAGGCAGGCATTGAAGGTGCGCGGGCAACCGTGCAGGGCGGCGGTGACCGTTTCGAGATTCTGGTGGTGGCCGAGACGTTTGAAGGAATGTCCAAGGTGCGCCGCCAGCAGCAGGTCTACGCCTGCATCAATGAGCAGATCGCCAGCGGCAACATTCACGCGGTAACCATCCATACCTACACACCGGCAGAATGGGATAAAGCCCAGCGTATGGGTATTGCCTGAACCCGTGTGCCTGTTCCCGCCTTTGTGAGCGTGGCAGGGCACAATATGGGTGTGTGACAGTGGGTGCGTTGGCAATGGGCGCTGCGGCGCACGCAGCAGCACAGACCACAGCACAGACCACAGCACAGATACATAGACAGCACCAGCACATAATCGACCAGGACTTTCCACGCATGGATAAACTGATCATCACCGGCGGCAAGCGGCTGGACGGCGAAATCCGTATCTCCGGTTCCAAGAATTCTTCACTGCCGATCATTGCCGCTACGCTGCTGGCTTCCGAGCCGGTCACCGTGGGCAACCTGCCACACCTGCAGGACGTGACCACCCTGATCGAGCTGCTCGGCCGCATGGGCGTGAAGCTGGTGATCGACGACCGCATGAATGTCGAGGTGGATGCCAGCACCATTTCAGTGCTTGAGGCGCCCTATGAGCTGGTGCGCACCATGCGCGCCTCGATTCTGGTGCTCGGGCCGCTGCTGGCGCACTTTGGCGAGGCGATCGTATCGCTGCCTGGCGGCTGCGCTATCGGCAGCCGGCCAGTAGATCTGCACCTGCGCGGCCTGCGGGCACTGGGTGCCGAGATTGATGTGGTCAACGGCAATGTCCACGCGAAAGTGAACGGCCGCCTCAAAGGCGCACGGCTGGTGATGGATACCGTCACCGTCACTGGCACCGAAAACCTGCTGATGGCCGCCACGCTGGCAGATGGCGTCACCGTGATCGAAAATGCTGCTCGCGAGCCGGAAGTGGTCGATCTTGCCGATTGCCTGACGAAGATGGGCGCCAAGATCACCGGCGCCGGCACTGATACCATCACTATCGAAGGTGTTGAGAAACTGGGCGGATGCCACCATAACGTTATTCCGGACCGTATCGAAACCGGCACCTACCTGATCGCCGCAGCCGCCACCGGCGGCCGCATCAAGGTCAAGGACACGGCGCCGCACCTGCTGGATGCCACTTTGCAGAAGCTGCGTGAAGCGGGCGCCACGATCGAGGTGGGCGAGGACTGGATCAGCCTGGATATGGAAGGCCGCCGGCCGCAGGCCGTATCACTGCGCACCGCGCCTTACCCGGCCATGCCGACCGACATGCAGGCGCAATTCACCGCCCTGAACGCGGTGGCAGAAGGCACCGGCACCATTGTCGAGACGGTGTTCGAAAACCGCTTCATGCATGTGCAGGAAATGAACCGCATGGGCGCCGACATTCAGGTGGAAGGCAATACCGCGATTTCCCGTGGCGTACCGCACCTGAAAGCAGCGCCCGTGATGGCAACCGATTTGCGTGCGTCGGCGTCGCTGGTGATTGCCGGCCTGGTGGCCCACGGTGATACGGTGGTGGATCGCATCTACCACATCGACCGGGGCTATGAATGTATCGAGGAAAAACTGCAACTGCTGGGCGCGTGCATTCGCCGCGTGCCGGGCTGACAAGGCTGACCGACGCCCATGGCCATTGACCGACCACTGACCATCGCCCTGTCGAAAGGGCGCATCCTGAAAGAAACGCTGCCGTTGCTGAAAAGCGCCGGCATCGAGATGCTGGAAGACCCGGAAAAATCCCGCAAGCTGGTGTTTGAAACCACCCGCCCGGATGTGCGCATCATCATCCTGCGCGCCACCGATGTGCCGCCCTATGTGCAATACGGCGCGGCGGATATCGGCGTAGCCGGCAAGGATGTGCTGATGGAGCACGGTGCCGCCGGCATCTATGAGCCGCTGGATCTGGATATCGCCCGCTGCAAGCTGATGGTGGCGGCGCCGGTGGACGCTGCGCCGGTGGCCGGCCGACTGAAAGTGGCGACCAAGTTCGTCAATATTGCCCGCCGGTATTTTGCCGCCAGTGGCCGCCAGGCGGATGTCATCAAGCTCTATGGCGCAATGGAACTGGCGCCGATAGTGGGCCTGGCGGATCGCATCGTGGATGTGGTGGATACCGGCAATACGCTACGCGCCAACGGCCTGGAGCCGACCGAGCTGATTGCCTATGTTTCCAGCCGGCTGATCGTCAACCGCGCCAGCATGAAAACCCGTCACCGGGATATCCAGCGCATCGTCGATTTGCTGTCGGCGGCTGTCGAGGCGCGCAAGACAGGAGCCAGTGCATGAAAACCCATCGCCTTGCCACCACCGAGGCTGATTTCGATGCGCGCCTGGCAGCGCTCACCGCCTGGAGCGAAGAGCGTGACGCAGAGGTGGCAACGCGGGTGAGCGAAATTATTCGTGCCGTGCGCGAGCGTGGCGATGAGGCGCTGGTGGAATACACCAACCGTTTTGACCGCCGCAATGTACAGCACGCCAGCGAGCTGGTGCTCGGCAAGGAAGTCTTGCAGGCGGCGCTGGCGCGCATCCCGCAGGCGCATCGCGAAGCGCTTGAGATGGCTGCCGAACGCGTGCGCGAATACCACAGCCGGCAACGGCAGGAATCCTGGCAGTACCACGACGAAGACGGCACCTTGCTTGGTCAGCAAGTAACACCGCTGGATCGCGCCGGACTGTATGTGCCGGGCGGCAAGGCCGCCTATCCCAGCTCCGTGCTGATGAACGCCTTGCCCGCCAAGGTGGCCGGCGTGGGCGAAGTGGTGCTGGTGTCGCCAGCGCCGGACGGCGTGCTGAACGACACGGTGCTGGCGGCCGCGGCGGTTGCCGGTGTCGATCGCGTGATCACCGTGGGCGGCGCGCAAGCCGTGGCCGCGCTGGCCTGGGGCACCGATACCGTGCCGGCGGTGGACAAGATCGTCGGCCCCGGCAACATCTATGTGGCAGAGGCCAAGCGCCAGGTGTTCGGCAAGGTGGGCATCGACATGATCGCCGGCCCATCAGAAATTCTGGTGGTCTGCGACGGCAAGACAGACCCTGACTGGATCGCCATGGATCTGTTTTCCCAGGCGGAGCACGACGAAGAAGCGCAGGCAATTCTGGTATCACCGGATGCAGATTTTCTGGATCAGGTGGCCGCAAGTATGGCGCGCCTGGTGCCAACCCTTGAGCGCGAAGATATCGTGCGCACCTCCATGGCCAATCGCGGCGCCCTGATCCTGGCGCGTGACCTGGATGAATGCATGGTGCTGGTGAACCGCCTGGCCCCGGAGCATCTGGAGCTGTCCATGGATGATGCCGAGCAATGGGCAAAGAAAGTGCGCCATGCCGGCGCGATTTTTCTTGGGCGCCATACGCCGGAAGCGCTGGGCGATTACTGCGCTGGCCCGAACCACGTGCTGCCCACCTCGGCCACGGCGCGTTTCTCCTCGCCGCTGGGCGTGTACGATTTCCAGAAACGCAGCTCCCTGATCGGTTGCACGCCGGCCGGCGCCAGCCGGCTTGCCAGTATTGCCTCGCCGCTGGCGCGCAGTGAAAGCCTGACCGCGCATGCGCGCAGTGCAGAATATAGAATTCTGAAGGCGCCGGAAGCCTGATGTCTGAGGCCGGACGCGGCAGCGAACGGCCTTGAGTGTCGGCTGTCCGGTTTCATAAGCCCCGCATATTTTGAGAAAACATGAGCAAATTCTGGAGCGAGTTCGTTCATCACCTTGAGCCTTACGTGCCCGGCGAGCAGCCGAAAATGGCACGGCTGGTGAAGCTCAACACCAACGAGAACCCCTATCCGCCACCGCCGTCAGTGATGCAGGCGATTGCGGACGCCACCAATGACGCGCTGCGGCTGTATCCCGACCCCGATGCGACCGCGTTGAAAGAGGCGATAGCCCGGCACCACGGCATATCGAGCGCGCAGGTGTTTCTCGGTAACGGCTCGGATGAAGTGCTGGCGCATCTGTTCATGTGTTTTTTCCGGCAGCCGAAACCATTGCTGTTTCCGGATATCAGCTACAGCTTCTATAAAGTCTATTGCGGCCTTTACGATATCGATTATCGCGCTGTGCCCCTGCGAGAAGATTTCAGCCTTGCGTTGGCGGATTATGACGCCAACAACGGCGGAATCATTTTCCCGAACCCGAATGCGCCTACCGGGCGCCTGCTGCCGTTGGCGGATATTCAGGCGTTGCTTGAGCGCAACACGGAAACGCTGGTGGTAGTGGATGAAGCCTACATCGATTTTGGTGGTGAAAGCGCGATTGCGCTGGTGGATCGCTATCCCAACCTGCTGGTGGTGCAGACGTTATCCAAATCCCGCTCGCTGGCGGGCCTGCGCATCGGTTTTGCAGTAGGGCAGGCGCCCTTGATCGAAGGGCTCGAGCGTATCAAGAACAGCTTCAATTCCTATCCGCTGGATCGGCTGGCCATTGCAGCCGGCGTCGCATCGTTCGAAGATCAGGCAGCATTTGAAGACAACTGCCGACGCATCATCGATAGCCGAGAAAGCCTCGTTCAAGCACTGACACAACGTGGTTTTTCCGTCTTGCCATCGGCGGCGAATTTCGTGTTTGCCACCCATGCCGGTCACGAAGGTGAAGCGCTTGCATCGGCACTGCGCGAGCAGGGCGTGATCGTGCGCCACTTCAAGACACCCGCACGCATCGCGCCTTATTTGCGCATCAGCATCGGCACAGAAGAACAGAACGAGGCGTTGCTGGCGGCACTGGATCAGGCGCTCTGATCTTTTGCTTCGCGATCGTTTGCTGCCCGGCTTTTTGCTTGCAGAGACGGGCGCTTGCGCCCCCCCGATCAGCTTTCGCTGGCGGGCGGGCGTGTACCGATTTCCACCGTCACCACTATTTCCTCACGGCTGCGGATGACCGTCAGCTCCAGCCGGGTGCCGGGGCGAGCGGCCGAGATAATATTCATCGCCTCATAACCATCGCGCAATAACTGCCCCTCGATGCCCACCAGCACATCGCCGGGGCGAATGCCGCCCTGGTGCGCCGGGCCTTGTAGCGCAATCTCCTGGATCAGCCCGCCGCGCACTTCTCGCAGGCCCAGATCCGACGCCATCGCCGGCGTGACATCCTTTACCGTTACGCCGAGCCAGCCACGGATCACGCGACCATGCTCGATCAGATCATTCATCACATTACGAGCAGTGGTAGCAGGGGTGGCAAAACCAATCCCTTCCCAGCTGCCATCGGTGGAAAGAATGGCGGTATTGATGCCGATCAGATTGCCGAAGGTATCAATCAGCGCACCACCGGAATTGCCGCGATTGATGGCCGCATCGGTCTGAATGAAATTCTCGAAGGTGGCAATGCCCAGATTGCTGCGCCCGGTCGCACTGGCGATCCCCATGGAAACGGTTTGCCCCACACCCAGCGGATTGCCGATGGCCAGCACCACATCACCCACGCGCACCGGCCCGTCACCATTGAGATTGATCACCGGCAAGCGCTCCAGCGATATTTGCAACAGCGCCAGATCGGTTTCAGGATCAGTGCCCATCACGCGTGCCGCCGCCTCGCGGCCATCGGACAACGCCACCAGGATTTCGTCTGCATCGCGAATGACGTGGTAACTGGTGAGAATATAGCCTTCGGCTGACACGATGACGCCCGAGCCCAGGCTTGAAAGAATACGCTCGCGTCGTGGTTCCTGATACTGATCCAGAAACGGCCTTGGCACAGCCGCCTGACGGCGGGTGACGATCTGTGTCGTGTAAATATTCACAACCGCTGGCGCGGCTCGCGCCACCACATCTGCATACGAATGCACCACTGGCGGCGCTGCGGCGCTGGATTGGGTGGCAGAGCCGTTGTGATTGAGCCAGAGCACAGCGATACCGGCCACAATCCCGGCCAGCACGGGGCCAACCAGAAATTTCAGGGCTTTCATGGCGCTATCCGGCATGGCGCTATCCTGTTACGCCGGAGGGGGCAGGCGCCCGTGCCCGGCTGGGGTACACTGGGAAGCCGCCAGAGGTGCGGCGGATTTCCCGGCAAGTGTAACAGGCTGCGCAGGCGGCAGCGAAGATGCCGCTGGCAAAAGAGCCGCTGCCACGGCTCTTGGTAAGAGATTCGCAAAGAGCTCGTAGCACGAACTCGTCGCAATGCCACATAACACCGGCAACGCATAATCAATGGAGGAGCAAGAGTGAAACGTGATGACATGCTCAAGGCACTGGATGATCTGCTCAAGCCCGGCAAGTTTCGGGATTACTGCCCCAACGGCCTGCAAGTAGAAGGGCGCGAGCAAATCCGCCGTGTGGTGACGGGCGTGACGGCCTGCCAGGCATTGCTGGATGCAGCACTGGTAGAAGAGGCGGATGCCGTGCTGGTGCATCACGGTTATTTCTGGAAAAACGAAGACCCCCGCGTGCGCGGCATGAAGCGCCAGCGCCTGCACACTTTGTTGCGCCACGATCTGAATCTGTTTGCCTACCACCTGCCGCTGGATGCGCACCCCGATCTGGGCAATAACACCCAGCTGGCGCGCCGGCTCGGGCTCACAGTTACAGGCTGGCTGGGCGAGGACGACAGCTCGCTGGGGCTGGTGGGGCGCCTGCCTGACCCGATGCCGGCCGCCGAGTTCGCGACGTTGGTGGAAGATGTGCTGGGCCGCGAAACCTTGCACATTGGCGAAGCCGAAGACGAAATTGAAACCATCGCCTGGTGCACCGGCGCCGCACAGGGTTTTATCGATCAGGCTCAGTCCGCCGGCGTGGATGCCTATCTCTCCGGCGAAATTTCCGAGCCCACCGTGCACTTTGCGCGAGAAACCGGCATTCATTATTTTGCCGCAGGCCACCACGCCACCGAGCGCTACGGTGTGCAAGCCGTGGGTGAGTGGCTGGCCCGGCAATTCGATATCGAGCATATTTTCATCGATATCGACAATCCTGTCTGATCTTCCTGCTGCTGCTCCGGCGATATTCCGGGGCAGCTTGCTGCACGGCTGCGGCTGACTTTCACCGTCATTTTCGAGCGCCAGGCCGGTTATCACCGGCCCTGTGGCACTGTGCTATGATCCGCCGCTTTGTGGCCAGCACCAGGGAGACGGCGGGCCGGAGCATTGGCAGTACCGGATAAGACGGGGCCGGATTCCATGAAAATACTGGTGGTTTACAACCCGGCCGCAGGGGGCGGCCGGGAAGCGCTGCTCAAGCGGCTGGTGCAGGCGCTTGAGCGCCGTGGCGCGGATGTGGAAGTGTATCGCACCAAGGCGCCCGGCGATGCCACCCGCCATCTGCAGGCGCGCGCGCACCAAGGCGATGTGGTAGTGGCTGTGGGGGGCGATGGCACCACCAACGAAGTGCTCAACGGCCTCGACGATGGCGTGCCGCTGGGCATTTTCGGCACCGGCACAGCCAACGTGCTGGCGCGGGAGTTGAACTTGCCCCGGCACCCGGAGCAGGCCGCCGAGGTAATGGTGAACGGCGCCAGCCTGACCGTGTGGCCCGGCGATCTTGCGGGCCGCCGCTTCATGATGTGGACAGGCGTCGGCTATGACGCCTGGGTAGTGCAAGGCACCGATCTCGGCGTGAAGCGCCGCTTCGGCAAGCTGGCGTACGTGCTGGCGATGATTCGCCAGCTGGCGCGCTACGGCACCACCGACTACCGTTTGCGGATCGACGGGCGCGACTATCAAGCGCGCTCGGCGATCATCGCCAACGGCCGCCATTACGGCGGCCGCTTTGTGCTCACCCGGCAGGCGGACCTGACGCAGCCCACGCTGCAAGTGCTGCTGTTCAACGCGCCGGGGCGCCTGGCCCTGCTCAAGTGCTTGATGGCGTTGCCGTTTGGCGCCATGGAGCGGGTTGACGGAATTGTGTCCCTGCCCGCCCGCGAGATCGAAATAGAGGCAAGCGAGCAAGACGAGCCGTTGCAGGCAGACGGTGATCCGGCCGGCATACTGCCGGCACGGGTCACAGTGGCAGAGCGCGCCGTGCTGGTGCGCGTTGCCCGCGACAGCGCCTGACGCCGCCCGGCTCAGGCGTGCTTGCTGGCCGGGGCGTCTTCGTCGGTAGAGCAGCCTTGATCTTCGCAGCCTTCCGCATAATCCCGCGGCGGCTCCACCTGAGATGGCGTATCCTCCTTGGCGGCCAGCGCCAGATCATCCACCGGCGAGAACGGGCCGCCCTCAGGCTCATCGCGCAGGCCGAAATCTTCCGCCAGCGTGCCCTGAGCCGAAGGCGCATAATCCAGCGGCTGGCTGATCGACGCGGCGTTGTCCTGCTCGGTGCCCGGATAGCCCGGCAGGCTGTCCAGTGATTTCGCCATCGCCAGGCGGCGGCCCTGCTCGCTGCACAGGGTGCGCGCCCCGGCAGACAAGTGCTCGTGCACCGCCCGGTAGGAGGCTGTCATCTGATTGACCAGCTCGGCGGTGCGCAGGAAATGATGATCCACCTCTTCACGGTGGCGCGCCAGATTGGCCCGCGCTTCATCCCGCTCACGTTTCAGCGCCCGCTGCGCACGCCGGGCTGGCAGCAGCAGATACATCAGCGCAGCGCCCAGGGCGCCACCGATCAGGAAGGCCAGGAACATGGCGGCCGAATTCTCCATCATCAACAACTCCTTGGCCGGCGCTGCCGAGCGAAGCTCTGCGGGCGCCGGAATGCTGTGGCGGGATATCGCCACGAGGTGAGCGGCTATTGCAGCATAGCCGGCAGAGTCGCGCCAAGCACGTTACCGCCGTAATTGTTAGAATTCTTGGCAAGCCCGGCACCGGGCACAAGCAATACTCAAAGGAGCCACCCATGTCGCGCCCCAGCCAGGAAAAAATCACCCTCAGCGGCCCCGCCGGCGCACTGGAAGCCGTGCTGGAGCTGACGGCTGATACGCCCGCTTTCATTGCCATAGTATGCCACCCGCACCCGCTGTTTGGCGGCACCATGCAAAACAAGGTAGTCACCACCCTCAGCCGCGCTTGCCGCGATGCCGGCGCCGCCGTGCTGCGCTTCAATTTTCGCGGCGTAGGGGCCAGCCAGGGCGCCTTCAGTGAAGGGCAGGGCGAGACAGAAGACCTGCTCGCCGCCGAGAGCTGGCTACGCCAGCGCTACCCCGGCCTGCCGCTGTGGCTGGCGGGCTTCTCTTTCGGCAGCTTCGTCGCCGCCCGTGGCGCCGGTGTACTGGCTGCCAACGAGCGCGCCCCGGCACACCTGTTTCTGGTCGCGCCGCCCGTGCACAACTTCGATTTCACTAGCGTCGACAGCCCTGGCTGCCCGGTCACCGTGGTGCAAAGCGAAGATGATGAAGTGGTGCCCGCCGAAAAGGTATTTGCATGGCAGCAGAGCACCCCGCTGGCGCCGGATCTGATCCGCTTTTCCGGTGCCGGCCATTTCTTCCACGGCAAGCTGGTGCAGCTGGCCGAAGTGGTGCGCAGCCGCCTGCCGGAATAGACAGCGGCGCACCTGGCGCGGCATCAGCTGAGAACGCTGGCAAGCAGCCCCGCTGCGAGGCCACCAAATTGCCAACCCCGCGAGCCGGCGCTACATTGAGCGCCCCGCAGGGCCCATCGGGCGGATTTCATGACACCACTAGAACATTATCAACGGGATCTCACGCGCCCGGACTTTTTCCATGATCCAGCACAGGAGCACGCCATGCGCCGGCTGGATGATCTCCATGCACGGCTCAGCGAGCCGCCCCGCCGTGGCGGGCTGTTCGGCAGGCGCCGCACACGCGAGCTGGTGCGCGGGCTCTATATGTGGGGCGGCGTCGGCCGGGGCAAGACCTACCTGATGGATGTGTTCTTCGAGGCGCTGCCGTTCCCCGACAAGCGGCGCATGCACTTCCACCGCTTCATGCAGCACGTGCACCAGCAGATGCGTGCCCGTCAAGGACAAAAAAATCCACTGGTGGCGATCGCCCGTGATTTCGCCCGCAACGTGCGGGTGCTATGTTTCGACGAGTTTTTCGTCACCGACATCACCGATGCCATGATCCTGGCCACGGTGCTGGAATCACTGTTCGCCGAAGGCGTGACACTGGTGGCGACCTCGAACATCGAACCGGACGGCCTCTACCGCGACGGCTTGCAGCGCGCGCGCTTTCTGCCAGCCATCGAGCTTCTGAAAACGCATACAGAGGTGCTCAACGTGGATGGCGGCACCGATTATCGGCTGCGGCTGCTGGAGCAGGCAGAGCTGTACTGCTGCCCGCTGGGAGCAAGCGCCGACCGGTTCCTGGCAGAACGCTTCAAGACCCTCGAAGCGGAACAGGCGCGGCACCGCGAGCAGGTAG
Organism: Alcanivorax quisquiliarum; assembly: GCF_023051175.1. Classification (GTDB taxonomy): domain Bacteria; phylum Pseudomonadota; class Gammaproteobacteria; order Pseudomonadales; family Alcanivoracaceae; genus Isoalcanivorax; species Isoalcanivorax quisquiliarum. The sequence goes on from NZ_JALKII010000005.1 coordinate 186,598, forward strand.
ACCTGGACGTGGAAGGCCGCGTGATCCGCGCCGAACGGGTAAGCGATGGCGTCGCCTGGTTCGAGTTCCGGTCGCTGTGCGACGGGCCGCGTTCGCAGACCGATTACATCGAGCTGGCGCGGGAGTTTCATACGGTGCTGCTGGCTAATGTAGAGCGCATGAGCGTGGTAACAGATGACATCGCGCGGCGCTTCATCAATATGGTCGATGAGTTTTATGACCGTGGCGTCAAGCTCATCATCACCGCTGAAACACCCATCGAAGATCTGTACAGCGGCGGCCGGCTGGAGTTCGAGTTTGATCGCACCCGGAGCCGATTGCTGGAAATGCAATCCAGAGAATACCTGATGCGCGAACATCGCGCCTGAGCCCGTTTTCTGGCAGCCGGCACTGCCGGCCCCGGCAAGAACCTGACAGGAGACCGATATGATCCCGCGCACATTGTTCACATCCGATCATGAAACCTTTCGTGATACCGTTCGCCGCTTCCTGGAAAACGAAGCCGTGCCCCATCACGAACAATGGGAAAAAGACGGCCAGGTGCCCGCCGAACTGTGGCGCAAGGCCGGCGAGCAGGGTTTTCTCTGCCCCATGGTGGCCGAAGAATACGGCGGCATCGGTGCGGATTTCCTCTACAGTGTAGTGGTCAGTGAAGAAATCGCCCGCCTGGGCCTGACCGGCATCGGCTGGGGCCTGCACACGGATATTGTCGCGCCTTATATCGAGCACTACGGCTCGGAAGAGCAAAAGCAGAAATACCTGCCGAAGATGGTGACTGGCGAAACCATCACCGCTATCGCCATGTCCGAGCCGGCGGCTGGCTCCGATCTGCAAGGCATCAAGACCACCGCACAGAAAGATGGCGACCACTACATCATCAACGGCTCCAAGACATTTATCACCAACGGCCAGAACGCCGATCTGGTGATCGTAGTGGCGAAAACCGATCCTACCAAAGGCGCCAAAGGCACCAGCCTGTTCCTGGTCGAAGCCGGCACACCGGGCTTCCAGAAAGGCACCAACCTGAACAAGATCGGCATGAAAGCTCAGGATACTTCCGAGCTGTTTTTCCAGGATGTACGTGTGCCGGCAGATGCGCTGCTCGGGCAGGAAGGCATGGGCTTTATCTACCTCATGCAGGAGCTGCCACAAGAGCGCCTGAATATTGCCGTCAACGCCATTGCCATGGCCGAAAGTGCACTGGAACACACCATCACCTACGTCAAAGAGCGCAAGGCATTTGGCCGCAGCGTGGCGGAATTCCAGAACACCCAATTCAAACTGGCCGAGATGCACACTGAAGTGGAAGCCGCACGGGTCTATCTGGACCGCTGCATCGAACTGCACTTGCAGAAAAAACTCGACGTGCCGACCGCCGCTGCCGTGAAATACTTCACCACCGATCTGCAGTGCAAGGTCATTGACGAATGCCTGCAATTACACGGTGGCTACGGCTATATGTGGGAGTACCCGATTGCACGCATGTTTGCGGATGCGCGTGTGCAGCGGATTTATGGTGGTACGAATGAGATTATGAAGAGCATTATTTCTCGCGCCATCCTGTCGTAAAGCTTGTAACAGCGTGCGGGCCGATAGCCTGCACGCTGTTCTTCCCTTCCCAGAAAAGGCTACGGTGAGTTCAACCGGTCAGCGCAACTACTTCCTTCTCTTCCTCCACCCGCCGTAACTTGCGTTTCAGTTCCTGAATCTTACTCTGTTCCGGGGTCAGCGCCTCACCTTTTTGTGGCGCCTTGCCTGAGCGCTCGGCTCGAAGCCTGCGCACCCGATACTCCGTGATTTACCAACACCCATGGCCTCGCAGGCCGCTTCAGGGCTTCTGTTATATCTTGTTCATCCCAGAGGCTTGCACCGGAAATGTGAACTGTGCACACTTAATGCCATCACACAATAAAAAGGGAACACATCAGGCCAAGGACCATGGCTGCGTCAGCGTTGCAGCATCTCCCCCTGAATCTGTCCCCACTAACGGTATACCGATTTATCGGCTGTCTACTTCGGTGTGCGCGTGCTTTGGCTATCCGCTCGCACTGATTCCGGGGTTTGAAAAATAATAGGTTACCGGGGACTCCGTTTGTATTCTGGTTTTCCCGCTATTAAATCGAGATTTTCTAACGTTAAACGAACAGTTTTCGTTTTGAGAACGATTTGCGTTTGACGGGGCGGTAGCGTGCCTGGTGAATGGTTGTGCGGCGCCAAACAGGTGCTGGCGCCGTGTGCGTGTAATGGAGCTGCCAAGCACTGGTATAGCAGCGATGAGTTGGCAGAGCTCAAGTCCCCGCGACAGCTGTAACTATTGCTGAGTGAAAGCAGTATGCCTGGAAATAAAATAGGAGCTGTTTAGTGACTTACCGGCTTTATTGGGGAAAGGCAAAGCCAGGCGCAAAAGGTCCAAGTTGTCACCTCCTGTCGTGGCACAGTCTTGATGTCGCGGCGGTCGGCTGGCACCTCCTCGCGCCTGATAAACCATTGACCCAAATCCTTTCTGCCCGGCTTGATATGTCGCCCGGACAGCTACGTCGTTTTTTTGTATTCCTTCTCGGGCTGCATGATCTGGGTAAATTTTCTCGTACTTTTCAGAGTTTGGCACGGCCTGAGGGGGTGGAGTTGGCGGCTCCCCTTGAGCGCTATGAATACACTGTACGGCATGATCGCCTCGGGATGTTGCTCTGGCGTAAATGCTGGCTCGACTGGCTGGACGAAGGGGTACTGCGCTGGCCGGAAGTTGCTCTTGATCGTGGGCAAAGGCAGCGGCGGCGTAATGCAATCAAAGCGTTGATGAACCCTTTCTTTGGGCACCATGGCCAGCCTGTCGAAGCGGACCAGCTCCGTCTGGAGGTTTTCTTCGGCTCAGACGAGCACGTCAGTGATGTGGAGTCAGCGAAGTTCTTCGTTGCTGAGTGGGCAGACTTGATTGCTATCGATTGGCCTATCGAGCAGCTGTTATCGGAAGAGTGGCTGGCATCTTTCCTGTCGCTGAGCTGGACAATTTCGGGGTGGGCGACACTCAGCGACTGGCTGGGCTCCAACCAAGAGCACTTTCACTACTGTCAGGATCGGATATCACTGACCGAGTATTGGCAGCGTTGCGCTTTGCCCAGAGCGGAAGCGGCGTTGAGAGAGACAGGGTTCTTCCAGCCCCTTACGCCGCTGCCATACGACGGCCTTGGGGCTTGGTTCGACGATCCTGAAGTTGTACCGACGCCGTTGCAGAAAGAGGCTGAGTCATTACCAATACCGTCCGGCCCTCAACTTTTCATACTTGAGGACGTAACGGGAGCGGGCAAGACAGAAGCCGCCTGTATACTGGCTCAACGCCTGTTGGCCGCCGGCCACTCTGAGGGGCTTTATTTCGCCTTGCCTACCATGGCGACCTCCAATGCCATGTATGAGCGGCTTGGCTCCTTGCATCGGCGTTTCTATACACCTGAGTCCAACCCCTCGTTCGTGTTGGCTCATGGTGCCAGCCGCCTGAACGAATCCTTCTCGGCGGCCATCGACAATGCGCAGCCGTACGATCTTGATTATGGCCCCGGTGAAGCCTCTGCCACAGCTCAATGCAATCGCTGGCTTGCCGATTCCCGCAAGAAGGCACTGTTGGCGGAGGTTGGGGTGGGCACTATCGATCAAGCGTTAATGGGAGTCCTGCCGTTTCGTCATCAGTCTCTGAGGCTCTTCGGGCTGACCCGCAAGATACTGATCGTTGACGAGGTGCATGCCTATGACCACTACATGCAGGCGCTGCTCGGCAGACTGTTGAGTCATCACGCCCGCCAGGGCGGCAGTGCTGTTTTGCTGACGGCTACCTTGCCGCAGGCGATGCGGCAGGCGTTGGTGGCAGCTTGGCAGGCAGGGCTGAATCTGCCTCCGGGTTCCCTTGAATGCCGTGATTTTCCGCTCTTAACCCAGATTTCCGGCGCGGCCGTTCGTGAAGTTTCTCTTGAATCGCGTCCCGAGGTATCGCGAGAGGTCGGTGTGGAATGGTTGGCCGACGAGCAGCAGGCGATCGATATTGTCATGCAAGCTGTGGAGGCCGGTGAGTGCATTGCTTGGGTGCGCAACACAGTGGATGACGCTATCCGTGCTTACGAGGCGATTCGGGAGCGCCATCCGCAGCCTGAGCGGTGCCTGCTGTTCCATAGCCGCTTCGCCATGCTGGATCGTCAGCGCATCGAATCCGATGTTCTCCGTCGCTTGGGCAAGACGTCTGCGTTTGATGTTCGCAAGGGGCAAGTGATTGTAAGTACTCAAGTCTTTCAGGAGTCGCTTGATTGCGACGTTGATCTGATGATCAGCGACCTTGCGCCTGTTGATCTCCTGATTCAGCGCGCGGGGAGGCTGCAGCGTCACCAGCGTGGGCCGCGCCGCCCGCCCCTGCTGCGAGTGCTGGCCCCGGAGTGGTCGGAAGATCCGGATGCGCAGTGGCTGAAGCGCGCACTGCCCGGTACCCAAGCGGTCTATCGAGACACGTCTCTCCTATGGCTGACCCAGCGTGTACTCCGGCGCCTCAAGGCGATTCGCATGCCGGAGGAGGCGCGTGCACTCATCGAGTCCGTTTATGGCGCTGTGGTCGACGAGGTGCCGGATGACTTGCATGAGGCGCGTTTCGAGCAGCGAGGCTTGCAGAAAATCGCCGGGTCCAGAGCTTTTTACAGCGCACTGGAGCTGGAGGCTGGATATGTCTGGGATCGCCACAAGTGGCAGGAGGAGCAAGAGATCGGTACTCGGTTGATTGATGAGCCGACGGTCAATGTGGCGTTACTCAAGCGCGACGCTGCGGGCGCCTTGGCGTTATGGGCCGAGGGTGAGCGCCATGCCGAGATGTTGAGCCAGATCAAGCTGCGTCAGAGCCAGGCCAGGAAGCTGGCGGAGCTGCCCGCCAGATATCTCGACCAATGGGAGGTCTTGCAGGAAGGCTATAAGGCGCTGCGTTTCGTGCAGCCCTGGTTGGCCGAGGAGGATGCCGAGGTGACTTATGACAAGGTTCTTGGATGTCTGTTTGAGCGGCCGGCGGAAGCATAGAGCGGCCACCCTCTGGGAAAGGATAGATTACGGGCACCTAGTGGTGCATTCCTCGAAGACTGGCTTCCACGGATGGCGGAGTGGGAGTGGATCTGCGTCAGAGTTGCTCTGCGTGTGGCGGGCAGTCTGTTGATTAATCTTTGGATTTGGTTGGTTGCAAAAAGGAGATAGCGTGAACCTGACCGAAAGAAGCTGGCTACCCATGCGAGCCAAAGACGGGGCGAGTATCTATTGTTCTCCGTCAGCTCTTGCTGATCCGAGCATCCTCGATTTGGATTTGCCACGAGCCGATTTTCAGGGCGCGGCCTACCAATTTCTGATCGGGCTGTTACAGACGGCTCTTCCGCCCAGAAGTCACGATGATTGGTTGGATCGATACCTGGAGCCTCCGACGGTCGAGGAGCTGGCAGACGCTTTCTCTCCTTTGGCAGCTGCGTTCGAACTGGAGGGCGACGGGCCGCGCTTCATGCAGGATCTCGATCCTCTTGAGGAAGTCAATTCCGCACCGGTGACGGGGTTACTGATCGACTCTCCCGGGGGCAACGGCCTTAAAAAAAATATTGATCATTTCATTAAGCGGGATCGCATTGAGGCCCTGTGCCCAGATTGTGCAGCAATTGCCCTGTTTACCATGCAGATCAATGCACCAGCGGGTGGCACGGGATACCGCGTGAGCTTGCGGGGTGGTGGGCCGCTCACGACGCTGGTATTGCCTGAGCGTGCGGATGCCACACTCTGGCAACGGCTTTGGCTGAATGTCATGCCGATGGCTTCGGTGGCTGGCCCAAGCGGGCGTAGTGTCGAAGCCAGGCCCGAGGACGACACGCTCTTTCCCTGGATGGGGCCAACTCGCGTCAGTGACAAGAAGGGCGCCGTTGTGACGCCTGACGAGATGCATCCTTTGCATCCGTACTGGGCTATGCCACGCCGTTTCCGCCTGCTGTTCGAAGACGGCTCATGCCGGTGTGATCTGTGCGGGCGAGAAGCGACACGCTTTGTTCGGGATATCCGGGCCAAGAATTATGGCGCCAATTATGATGGCTCTTGGTTGCATCCTTTGACACCCTACCGGCAAGACCCCAAGAAGCCGAACGAGCCGCCGCTCTCACAGAAAGGCCAGCCTGGTGGGTTGGGTTACCGGCACTGGTCGCATCTGGTGCTGCAGGATGCGAAATCGAGCGGCGCTCTGCCAGCCGCCGTCGTGCATGACTATCTGCACGGCAAGCTCCCGACGAGCGAAGAGGCTTACCGTGAAGGAGATACCAGCCAGAGGCTGCTGAATCAGGTGCGTCTGTGGGCCTTCGGCTACGACATGGACAACATGAAGCCACGCTGCTGGTATGGCGTCGAGATGCCGCTGATAGCCGTCTCACCCAAACACGAGGAAATATTCAGGAGCTGGGTGCAAGCTTTTACCGAACTTGCGCGCCAGGTCGCCTGGATGCTGCGCAACCAGATAAAAGGCGCCTGGTTTTCCCGCCCTGCCGATGTCAAGGGTGACATGAGCAGCATTGATGAGCAGCTGTACGACGCGACTGAGGCCGCTTTCTTTCGAAGCTTGTTTGAACTGCATGCCGCTCTTCAGAACGGGCAAGGCGTTCACATGCCTTCTCAGGTCGCTAAAAGCTGGTATGGCGATTTGCGGCGAGAGTCGCTGCGCTTGTTCGAACTTCTGACACTCAGCGGCCCGCATGAAGAGCTGGATATGCGCCGTATTATCAAGGCAAGGAGAAACCTTTTGGCATGGCTCTCTGGACGAAGCAAGGGGAGCAAGGTGATCCAGCAATTTGCAAAAGAGGGGGGCTTTAGCCTAACGGCTGGCCAAAAAAGTAAAGCAACGGAGGGGATCTCATGAATGAAGCGACGGCCGTTGAAACAGTCAGTGAAGCCCGACCGGTACCGGAAGAGCGGCTGCTTGCCATTAGTAGGGACGAAGCCTTCCAGGTGCGTTGCTGGTGGCAGCGTCTGACCTTGCCGGCAGCAGAGCTGAAGCACTTCAGCGATGCGCCCCCATGGCCAAAGGGCGTGCGGGCCACACTCCGGCGTTGTGATGCCACGGAGGCTGCCATGCTGACCGAAGGTTTTCGGCTGCTATGGCACAGGTTGCCAGCACCTCAAGGGGAAAGTGACAAACAACGCAATCATCGGCTGCAAACCTGGGCGTCTATCGCGCTGGTGCTGGCTGAGGTCAGGGCCGAAAGCCCCGGTGCCACTTTAGGTGGCGAGCTCGGCAAAGAGAAGAACAAAACAGGGAAACCTCATATGAGCGAGCTGCGCTTCCAGCGTTTGCTGGCCTGCCGCACGCCAGGGGAGCTGGTTACACACCTGCGCCGCGCATTGGCGCTGATCGACAAGAGAGGCGTCAGTACGGTCTACCTGGCCGATAACATTGCCCTTTGGTGGGCTGAAAGATGGCGTGAGTCCCAAGGTTGGGCAGCTAGCCGACCGTCACAACGTCTGGCTTTTCAATGGGCCAATGACTACTTCGGCGCTCGACTCCAATACCAGCACGATAACGATTGATCGAACACTCTATTACGAACAGGGAAAACTGACACATGAGCCACTTTATCCAACTGCATCTGCTGACCTCCTATCCGCCGGCCAATCTTAATCGTGACGACCTGGGCCGCCCCAAGACCGCCATTATGGGGGGCGCCAAGCGCCTTCGCGTCTCTTCCCAGAGCCTCAAACGCGCGTGGCGCACCTCGGCGCTGTTCGAAGAGGCCGTCGGTCAGCATCGTGGCTACCGCACCAAGCGTATCGGCATCGAGGCCAAACTGCGCCTGATCGAGAAAGGGGTAAAGGAGAAGGATGCGCAGGAGTGGGCAATCGACATCGCCAAAGTCTTCGGCGAGGTGGCCAAGGGCGAGCTGGAAACCAGGCAGCTCGCGCATATCGGCCCTGAAGAGCAGGCCGCGGTCGATGCGTTGGTCGATACCCTTGCCAGGGAAAATCGGTCGCCTGAAAAAGAAGATCTGGGCTTGTTGCGCCATAAACCTACCGCTGCCGATATCGCTTTGTTTGGCCGCATGCTGGCCGCTGTGCCTGAGTTCAACGTGGAGGCGGCCTGCCAAGTGGCACATGCCATCACCGTGCATGCTGCTGAAGTGGAAGACGACTATTTCACTGCCGTGGACGATCTCAATACGGGCAATGAGCATCGCGGTGCCGCCCACGTCGGTGAGGCCGGTTATGGGGCGGGGTTGTTCTACAGTTATGTCTGTATCGATCGTAACCAACTTGTGGAAAACCTGAAGGGAGACACAGAGCTTGCCGACAGAGCGATTGTCGCTCTGGCTGAGGCGGCAGCAAGAACCTCGCCCAAGGGTAAGCAGAACAGTTTCGGCTCCCGTGCGCATGCCAGTTACCTGCTTGCCGAAAAAGGCGAGCAGCAGCCCCGCTCGCTGTCAGTGGCATTCTTGCGGCCGGTCAGCGGGCAGGACCAGGCCGTGGAAGCCATCGAACGGCTGGAAAAGCAGGCCAAGGCTTTCGATGGCGCTTATGGCGCCGGTGCTGATCGGCGCTTCGTCGTGGCCGCCGAGCCGGGCTATCGCGGTCCACTGCTTGAAGGCAAGGTGGCGCAAGGGAGCCTGGCAGAGCTGGTGGAATTCCTTAAAGCCGACCAATGAGGTGCGTAATGACGGAATTTCTTGTTTTCCGACTCTACGCGCCGTTGGCCAGTTGGGGGGAGCCCGCGGTAGGTGAGGTACGCCCCAGCGCCACCTATCCGGGGCGTGGCGCTATCCTGGGCCTGCTTGGTGCCGCCCTCGGCATTCGACGTGATGACGACGAAGGGCAGAACGGGCTGCGCGAGAGCGTGCGAGTCGCGATCAAGCAGCGTTCACCGGGAACCTTGCTGCGTGATTATCACACGGCTCAGGTGCCGGGTGAGCGCAAGGAAGTTGTGTATCGCACACGCCGTGATGAGCTCAGTGCACCACACAAAGTCATCAACACTATTCTCTCCAGTCGTAACTACCGCTGTGATGGGCTCTGGACCGTTGCTGTTTGGCTGACGCCGGGGGCCTCCGTGGCACTGGAGGCGCTGGAACAAGCCTTGAAAACGCCGTACTTCCCGCTGTATCTCGGCCGCAAGGCTTGCCCGCCGGCAGCCCCATTGGACCCACGTCGTGTAACCGTAGAGCGGCTGAAGGAGGCGCTCGATACCGAGTTTCCCAAGCTGGGTCTTGATGAGCAACAGGCGCTCCGTCTGCCCAACGAATCGCTTTATTGCTGGGAGGGCGAAGCAGCCATGCTTGATGGGAAAGAGGAAGGGGTGGAGTCCAGCGATGTATGGGACAGCCCGCTCAACCGTAGGCGGTGGCAGTTCGCGCCGCGTATCGAATATCGTCGCTTTGTACGGCTCGAGGAGGGCCTCTGATGTTTCTTTCTCGTGTACGTGTGGACCTCAACGGCCTTTCCCGCGAACTGCTGTTCGAGATCATGGGCGGCGGCGCCTACGGTGCTCACCAGCTCCTCTGGCAACTTTTTCCCGACCACTCAGAGGACCGCCCTTTCCTGTTCCGCCAGGAAATGGAGGAGCCAACAGGGCCGGATCAAGCCCCCAAAGGGCTGCCGTTGTTTTACATGCTTTCTGATCGTGAACCGGTGGCAGTAGCGGGGTTGCTCAATGTGCAGAGCAAGCCATTCGCACCAGTACTGGAAGTTGGTGAGCAGCTGGCATTTCGTGTGCGTGCCAATCCTACAGTCGCCAAGGCGGTAGAGGGTAAACGAGGACAGCGTGCAGATGTCGTGATGGCCGCCAAGTTTCCTTTTGAGCCGGGTGATGCCCGCAGCAGTCGGGTCTGCATAGAGGCCATGGACGAAGCCGCTCGCAGTTGGTTGTCCTCACGGGCCGAGTCATGGGGGTTCCGGCTGCCGGTCGAGCCCAATGTGGGCGCCTATCGCCAACATGTTCTTCACAAGCCCGGTCGATGCGTTCCCATTCGATTTTCCAGCGTCGATTATGAAGGGCTTCTGGAAGTAGCCGACCCGGAGCGTTTGATCGAAACGCTCGTTCACGGCATTGGCCGTGCCAAGGCGTTTGGCTGTGGGTTGATGATGCTGCGGAGGCCTTGAGCGGGGCTATGAGCTTTATTCCCCTTAAGCCGATTCCGATGAAGGATCGTATGTCGATGATCTTCATCGGCATGGGGCAGATCGATGTACGCGATGGCGCCTTTGTAGTGATCGATGATGTCAATGGCGAGCGCATGCACATACCGGTCGGGTCTGTTGCGTGCTTGCTGTTGGAGCCCGGCACCAGGGTTTCGCATGCTGCCGTCAAGCTTGCTGCGGTGGTCGGCACACTGCTGATATGGGTAGGAGATGCTGGCGTGCGGCTCTACAGTGCAGGGCAGCCAGGTGGCGCCAGATCAGACAAGTTGCTGTACCAGGCCAAGCTGGTGCTCGAGGAAAAGTTACGGCTCAAGGTCGTTCGAAAAATGTTTGAGTTGCGTTTCGGTGAGCCCGCGCCGGAGCGGCGCAGCATCGAACAATTGCGAGGAATCGAAGGTGCTCGGGTACGCAAGACATATCAGCAATTGGCCAAACAATACGGCGTTAAATGGACAGGACGCCGTTACGACCCGCGCCAATGGAATACCTCGGATACCGTCAACCAATGTCTCTCTGCTGCCACGGCCTGTCTGTATGGCGTCACGGAAGCTGCTATTTTGGCTGCGGGTTATGCGCCCGCTATAGGTTTTCTGCACACCGGCAAGCCAAGAAGCTTCGTTTACGATATTGCCGATATTGTCAAGTTCGAGACCGTGGTTCCTGCAGCGTTTCGCGTGGCGGCACGCAATCCACCGTCGCCGGAACGCGAAGTACGCATAGCTTGCCGTGATGCTTTCAGGCAGACGAAGCTGCTCCAGAGTCTGATACCGATGATCGAAGAAGTTCTTTCGGCAGGCGATATCGAGCCACCGCCGCCTGCCCCGGAAGCTGTTCCACCGGCTATACCGGAGCCTACGTCTGTCGGTGATGTAGGTCATAGGAGCGGTTGATATGGCCATGCTCGTCGTGGTGACTGAAACGGTGCCGCCCCGTTTGCGTGGCAGGCTTGCTGTGTGGCTGCTAGAGATCCGCGCCGGCGTTTATATCGGCGATGTCAGCAGACGGATCCGGGAGATGATCTGGGAGCAGATCAACGTCTTGGCGGACGATGGAAATGTCGTGATGGCGTGGGCCAGTAATCATGAGTCGGGTTTCGAGTTTCAGACCTATGGTTCGAACCGTCGGGAGCCCTGGGATCATGATGGGTTGCGCTTGGTACGTTTTCTTCCTGCTTAAGATAAGTTGTTGATTTTAATTGTTATTAACATTTTCACATATGCTGAAAAATAGCCAAAGTTGTTGGTGGAACATGTGTCGTCAATTTTTATATTGAAAATCAATCGCTTGCGATTAGTCTGTTCCCCGCGTGAGCGGGGATAAACCGTGGGCTTTGTTGTACCGAGTGACGGCACGACTCTGTTCCCCGCGTGAGCGGGGATAAACCGGTCGGCTTGCCCGGCAGGTCAGGAATGCGCAGCTGTTCCCCGCGTGAGCGGGGATAAACCGTCTGCTTGCGCGCAGCGGCCTCAGCCTTGGCTCTGTTCCCCGCGTGAGCGGGGATAAACCGCGCCCACTCTCGAGAGTCACCATCCCAGCGATCTGTTCCCCGCGTGAGCGGGGATAAACCGACGGCGCGATCCTGAATCTCACCGGCAAGGCCCTGTTCCCCGCGTGAGCGGGGATAAACCGCAGCTACGGGAACTGACTGACAGGGGCGAGGCCTGTTCCCCGCGTGAGCGGGGATAAACCCATTTCTCCCTCTGAGGGTGCTCCTTGTACGCGCTGTTCCCCGCGTGAGCGGGGATAAACCGGGGGCAGTTTCCCTTTAGTATCAGGGCCATGCCTGTTCCCCGCGTGAGCGGGGATAAACCGGCGTCATCAGTGATGAGGCGTTCTTCCCGTTCCTGTTCCCCGCGTGAGCGGGGATAAACCGCCGGTGCACATCGTGCCGATGTGGGACAGCAACTGTTCCCCGCGTGAGCGGGGATAAACCGCCCGCAAAGGTAGGAGGTGTGCGTTTTCACAACTGTTCCCCGCGTGAGCGGGGATAAACCGTCAGCAAGGGGCGCAGCCACTGATACCGGCCGCTGTTCCCCGCGTGAGCGGGGATAAACCGCGCGATCAGGGCGCGGGAGCTGGATGGTGAGCCTGTTCCCCGCGTGAGCGGGGATAAACCGCGTGGCCGTTCTCTATCTTGTAGTCGGCGTAGCTGTTCCCCGCGTGAGCGGGGATAAACCGCGTGTTCTATGAGCCCGCCACCCGCAAGTATCCTGTTCCCCGCGTGAGCGGGGATAAACCGCCGACGATGGACTCGCCCACGTTCTCGCGGATCTGTTCCCCGCGTGAGCGGGGATAAACCGTCCACGCCGACGTTGATCAGGCTTACGTCAGCCTGTTCCCCGCGTGAGCGGGGATAAACCGCGCGGATTGAGGCGCGGATGCGGAGGATGAAACTGTTCCCCGCGTGAGCGGGGATAAACCGTCGGTTTTGGTCGGGCCATCGAGCAGGTCTGCCTGTTCCCCGCGTGAGCGGGGATAAACCGACAACGCCCGGACTGGTTTCGCGGGCGCTGAGCTGTTCCCCGCGTGAGCGGGGATAAACCGCGGATTGGGTCAGGGTTCGATTGTCCTATCCCCTGTTCCCCGCGTGAGCGGGGATAAACCGCCCGTACCAGCCGAGCTTCCCTGAATACCAGCCTGTTCCCCGCGTGAGCGGGGATAAACCGCCTTCTGGGATCTAAGCGGTGACAGGCATCAGCTGTTCCCCGCGTGAGCGGGGATAAACCGGGAGCGGGCTGTTCTACGCGCGGCAAGTGGCCCTGTTCCCCGCGTGAGCGGGGATAAACCGTCACGCCCGGCGATGCACTCGGCTGCCACCAGCTGTTCCCCGCGTGAGCGGGGATAAACCGTCTAGACTCGCCTATACGGCAGGCGTCCGCATCTGTTCCCCGCGTGAGCGGGGATAAACCGCCTTTTGGCGACAGCATAGTCACTGACTATAGCTGTTCCCCGCGTGAGCGGGGATAAACCGCTAACCCGGTGCAGGTGGGGCGCACACAATGCCTGTTCCCCGCGTGAGCGGGGATAAACCGCCGGTGACCGTCAATGCGGCGATGAGACTGTCCTGTTCCCCGCGTGAGCGGGGATAAACCGGCCATGAAGGAGCGGTGATGTATCCCCCGATTCTGTTCCCCGCGTGAGCGGGGATAAACCGGAGGTGCGGCGCTAACACTGCCAGCATTGCGACTGTTCCCCGCGTGAGCGGGGATAAACCGGCCAGAGATGGCGTGAGACGTGAAATAAACAACTGTTCCCCGCGTGAGCGGGGATAAACCGCCAACGACAGCAATGCCGCACGAGCGGCCCTCCTGTTCCCCGCGTGAGCGGGGATAAACCGATCGTCATACAGCGGTGCCGTATACGGTAACGCTGTTCCCCGCGTGAGCGGGGATAAACCGCATGAACGCGTCACCTGCTCCCATCCCTACTACTGTTCCCCGCGTGAGCGGGGATAAACCGCCCGCGATTGTCATGATTGAGAGGATATCGGCCTGTTCCCCGCGTGAGCGGGGATAAACCGGTGATGCGGCCCTCGGCCTCACAGGCGGCGCAACTGTTCCCCGCGTGAGCGGGGATAAACCGTCTGGATCATTCTCGTCGTAGCAGCAGTTCAGCTGTTCCCCGCGTGAGCGGGGATAAACCGCTCGATCAGCGGCAGTTGACGCGGTGTAGCAGCTGTTCCCCGCGTGAGCGGGGATAAACCGGCTGGTATCGAGGGGCAGCATGTGGAGCAGGCCTGTTCCCCGCGTGAGCGGGGATAAACCGCGAGGCGCACGTGCGGGTGTCAGACCATTCTCCTGTTCCCCGCGTGAGCGGGGATAAACCGTGTTAGCGAGTCCCCCGCAACACAGTCTCCGCCTGTTCCCCGCGTGAGCGGGGATAAACCGCTCGAGCGCTTTGTTGACCCGCTGGGCAAGCACTGTTCCCCGCGTGAGCGGGGATAAACCGGACAGGTCGTGATCCACAGACACGATGATCGCCTGTTCCCCGCGTGAGCGGGGATAAACCGTTTGGGAGCGTTACGGTATCTTCCTCAGGGTCCTGTTCCCCGCGTGAGCGGGGATAAACCGCTGGGTTGCGTATTTCGCCGTATGGCGGGGATCTGTTCCCCGCGTGAGCGGGGATAAACCGCCGGTACGCCAGCCGGCCCACGGTATCGTCATCTGTTCCCCGCGTGAGCGGGGATAAACCCCTTGAGGGCCGGGTCGGGCGGCTGGCATCTGCCTGTTCCCCGCGTGAGCGGGGATAAACCGATCCCGCTCAACACCCCGGACGGTCAGCCGACCCTGTTCCCCGCGTGAGCGGGGATAAACCGCCCTCTCTTACGCTGCGCCGATTTCGGCCGCCCTGTTCCCCGCGTGAGCGGGGATAAACCGCGCTGCCCATGCCCCCTGCCAGATGTCCCAGTCTGTTCCCCGCGTGAGCGGGGATAAACCGACTGGCGGATGAGCAGCGGATTCCGGCTCAGCCTGTTCCCCGCGTGAGCGGGGATAAACCGTACATTGCGCACTGGATGGGGCTGAATGAAAACCTGTTCCCCGCGTGAGCGGGGATAAACCGGAGCTGCGAGATCTCGGCGAGCCGTACCGAGCCTGTTCCCCGCGTGAGCGGGGATAAACCGGTAGCCGGGGTGGAAGCTGTGCTTGCGCTTGACTGTTCCCCGCGTGAGCGGGGATAAACCGCCTGCCGGCAGTCCGTCATCGCTGCGCGCCTCCTGTTCCCCGCGTGAGCGGGGATAAACCGGCAACGTAGCCAGCGAATAAGCCGGCCAACCCCTGTTCCCCGCGTGAGCGGGGATAAACCGTACTACCAGCTGAGTGCGGACTACTTCACGTCCTGTTCCCCGCGTGAGCGGGGATAAACCGCGCTTATTAGCAGTGTGAAAAGTGCGTTAGGCCTGTTCCCCGCGTGAGCGGGGATAAACCGAGTGCGGAGGTTCACACGCACAAGTTCCGCCCCTGTTCCCCGCGTGAGCGGGGATAAACCGTGGCCCTGTAATCTGCGCGAGCCAAACCGCAACTGTTCCCCGCGTGAGCGGGGATAAACCGTTCGAGCGCAAGGGCGGTCGCGACGTGTCTGTCTGTTCCCCGCGTGAGCGGGGATAAACCGCTGTACGACGAAGTGGCGCTGCTCGAATACGCCTGTTCCCCGCGTGAGCGGGGATAAACCGGTGGGCGTACCAGGTGTGGAGTAATCGGCCGCCTGTTCCCCGCGTGAGCGGGGATAAACCGCCGTAGACCCGGATACCGGCCCGGTCGAACGCCTGTTCCCCGCGTGAGCGGGGATAAACCGCACCACACCCTTCGCCCCATCGCCCTGATCCTCTGTTCCCCGCGTGAGCGGGGATAAACCGCGCCTCTCCGTGTCGGTGCAAGCTGCCCTGACCTGTTCCCCGCGTGAGCGGGGATAAACCGGGCGACATGGAGCCTTTCATGCCGCACGAGCACTGTTCCCCGCGTGAGCGGGGATAAACCGCATTCAATCAACTGGCGCAGCGCGGTCTGTTCCTGTTCCCCGCGTGAGCGGGGATAAACCGCAGGCAGGGTTCGTGGTCTGCGCCCCAGCGGCCTGTTCCCCGCGTGAGCGGGGATAAACCGTGGATCGGCCGCCAGAAGGGCCTGGATAACCACTGTTCCCCGCGTGAGCGGGGATAAACCGCGCATGTTCAGCGTGCATCACAGTCGCGTCATCTGTTCCCCGCGTGAGCGGGGATAAACCGTTCCCAGACCGTGAGGTTCATGGGCGACTTCCCTGTTCCCCGCGTGAGCGGGGATAAACCGCGTTGAAATTCCCCTCATATGCTTGCTTACACCTGTTCCCCGCGTGAGCGGGGATAAACCGTTACCCTGTGGACTGATCGGCTGAGAGAGGCCCTGTTCCCCGCGTGAGCGGGGATAAACCGCCAGAAGCTTGACCCGCTCAAGGCAAACAGCGCTGTTCCCCGCGTGAGCGGGGATAAACCGCCCAAAAGCACACCCGGCACCAATTCCGCTCCCTGTTCCCCGCGTGAGCGGGGATAAACCGTCGATGGGGGCGGACGAGAAACGGGCCCTTGACTGTTCCCCGCGTGAGCGGGGATAAACCGACTGCGCGTGGCTGGAAATGGTGTACAGGAGCCTGTTCCCCGCGTGAGCGGGGATAAACCGGGAGTTAACGAGGGGCGTCGCTGGGAAGACACCTGTTCCCCGCGTGAGCGGGGATAAACCGGCCGAGCGCTTCGCGTGGCTACGCCAGCCTTGCCTGTTCCCCGCGTGAGCGGGGATAAACCGCGTTCGTGCCGCGCACGATCATCCGCGATGACCTGTTCCCCGCGTGAGCGGGGATAAACCGCGCAAATCTTTCCACTGTTGAGGTTGGCATTGCTGTTCCCCGCGTGAGCGGGGATAAACCGATACAGGCGAGCGGCGCCGCGAGAGCGATGCCCTGTTCCCCGCGTGAGCGGGGATAAACCGGGCATCCCTTCGGTCTACGACATCGCGAGCGTCTGTTCCCCGCGTGAGCGGGGATAAACCGCGGCCGTACACGGTCAGCGGCGCCGGCGAATTCTGTTCCCCGCGTGAGCGGGGATAAACCGCCCTCCTGCGGCTCTGCGTTGACCTCGATCAACTGTTCCCCGCGTGAGCGGGGATAAACCGGTCGGCATGGGCAGTAACCTGCGGCTGCACTTCTGTTCCCCGCGTGAGCGGGGATAAACCGCTTCCAGGCGCTGGATGTACTCGCGCAGCGGGCTGTTCCCCGCGTGAGCGGGGATAAACCGTCACGGCAGAGGGGCACCCGGTGGGGCTGTTGCTGTTCCCCGCGTGAGCGGGGATAAACCGTGGAACGGCTCAACACCGCGCCAGGTGCAAGACTGTTCCCCGCGTGAGCGGGGATAAACCGTTTTAGCGATGCGCCGGGGCTAGGGTTTTTTACTGTTCCCCGCGTGAGCGGGGATAAACCGTCTGACCGTACCCGTGCGGTGCCGGTCGATCACTGTTCCCCGCGTGAGCGGGGATAAACCGACCGGCTGCCGGGTAATTTTTTGTCGAATAAACTGTTCCCCGCGTGAGCGGAGATAAACCGCTGGAGCCGGGCATTGCCTTCGCCCGCGCTGCCTGTTCCCCGCGTGAGCGGGGATAAACCGTCACGGCATGCGCGGCTACCTTGTGCCACTGACTGTTCCCCGCGTGAGCGGGGATAAACCGGAGCGCATCACCGAGACGATGCGCAACCGGCACTGTTCCCCGCGTGAGCGGGGATAAACCATCAATAGGGTAGCCGGAATTGTGCCATTTATTCTATTCCCCGCATGAGCGGGGTAAACCGGGAACAGTTACGGCTGGGCCTGCCTGAAACGGCTGTTTCTTGCGCGTAATCTAGTGTGGTGCCCCAGAAATGTCTTTAGATGATCTGGTCAATCTGATCAGAACAGAATCGGCAGTGACAGCCCATGCAAAGGGTCACGAGTGCTGATGCTTGAGCGGCATAAGTTGGACCAGAAACTGTTTCACACAATCAATAGCCATCTGGATCGACATGATCTGGTGCTTCATGAAGGCAGTATTGTCGATGCCAGCATCATTGCCATACGCGGTTCAACGAAGAACGAGGATGGAAAGCGCGATCTGGAAACGCATCAGATTAAGGAAGGCGACGAGTGACACATGGGGATGAAGATGCACATTGGGGTCGAGGAATTGCTCGGGCTCATTCACAGCCTCGAAACGACACCTGCAAACGACATGGCCTGAATGTCGCAGCCAAGTTGTTGCATGGGCAGGAGGCGCGAGTCTGGGCGGATACCGGTTATACCGACGTACAGAATCAAGAGAATCTTGTTTGGGATAATTGTGCATGGTTTGTTGCCATGCGTCTCGGTCAGCGCAAAAAGCTTGCGTTATCGAAGAGGCGGAGCATATCAAGGTCAGCGTTAAAGCCAATGTTGGATATGCTTCTTTCTACATCAAACGCATGTTCGGCTATAGCAAGGCTCGCTATCGTGGTCTGGCGAAGGACAACACGCGGCCCATTGTCGCCTCTTGGTGAGTTCCTGTTCGCTGGATTTTCCCAAGTGGAGCTAGCCCTAAAACTGGCACCCTCCCACCCCAAGCATTAGACTAAATCCGCAAAGTTGTATATCTCCGCCCGGTCCCTGCGGTGAGCTCTCCTCACCAAAGCGGGAGCCATGATTCTCGGCGGGGCGCCCTGTGTCGGACATATCAACCACAAAAGTGCGGAGGCTGCATGAACGCGATATTCCTGATGGTGCTAGGCATGGGTGCCATGTTGCTGGGGTACTTCTTTTATTCCAGGTTTATCGCAGACAAGATTTACAGGCTTGATCCGAATTACGTCACGCCTGCGCACACGCTTCGTGATGGGGTGGATTATGTGCCCACCAACCGCTTTGTGTTATGGGCGCACCACACGACCTCTGTGGCGGGGGCTGCGCCGATTGTGGGGCCGGCCATCGCGGTGATCTGGGGGTGGGGGCCGGCGTTCCTGTGGGTAACGTTGGGCACGGTGTTCTTTGCTGGTGTGCACGATATGGGGGCGATCTGGGCCAGTGTGCGCAATCAGGGTAAATCGATTGGCACCTTGGCTGGAGGTGTGGTTGGTGCGCGAGGCCGAAATCTGTTTCTGGTTGTCATCTTTTTGCTGTTGATGATGGTCAACGCGGCGTTTGCGGTGGTGATCGCCAATCTGTTCGTAAGCACGCCGTCTTCTGTTATCCCGGTCTGGAGTGCTGTGATTGTTGCCTTGGTGATCGGGCAGCTTTTTTACCGTTATAAGGTGGGGCTGCTGTGGCCGTCAGTAGTCGGTTTGGCTGTGCTTTATACGCTGGTGATTGTCGGTAATAGTTACCCCGTTTTGCTGCCTGATGGTTTGCTTGGTTTATCGGCACGGTCGTTGTGGATTCTGATCCTGTTCGTCTATTGCGGTATCGCCTCGATGTTGCCGGTGTGGATGCTGTTACAGCCGCGTGATTATATCAACGGTATGCAACTGGCCATCGGGGTGTTGCTGCTGTTTGTGGCAGTGCTGATTGGTGCGCCGGACATCGTGGCTCCGATGTTCAATGATAACGTGCCGTCCGGCACGCCAGGCATTTTCCCGCTGCTGTTTGTAACGATTGCCTGCGGCGCTATCAGTGGCTTTCACGGGCTGGTGTCATCGGGGACTACCTCCAAGCAGATTGACAAGGAAACCGATGCGCGCTTTATCGGTTATGCAGGCGCGGTGGGCGAGGGCATGCTGGCGCTGGCGGCGATCATTGCGTGTACGGCGGGCTTTGCTTCGCTGGTGGAATGGGAATCGATTTATGACACCTTTGGTGGCGGTAACGTGGCGGCATTTGTTCAGGGCGGGGATGCAATCCTGAGCAACGGGTTGGGGTTGCCGGATGATCTGGGCGCTACATTGCTGGCCACGATGGTTGTGCTGTTTGCCGCGACGACAATGGATAGCGGTGTACGCTTGCAGCGTTATGTAATTCAGGAAACCGCCGAGCTGGCTGGTGTGCGTATCGGCGGTGTGATCGGCACCATCATTGCTTTGGGCTTCTGTCTGGCGCTGGCTTTTGGCGCAGGTGAGGAAGGTACTGGTGGCATGTTGATCTGGCCACTGTTCGGCACCACCAACCAGCTGTTGGCGGCGCTCACGCTGGTTATCCTGACGGTGATTCTGGTACGGCTGCGCCGGCCGACGTGGATGCTGGTCGGGCCGCTGGTGTTCCTGTTGCTGATGGCTATTTTCGGGCTGCTGGTGCAGTTGCGGCAATTTTACGAGGCGGGCAACTGGTTGTTGCTGGGCCTGGATGTGATCATTCTGGTGGCGGCATTGTGGGTGGCGCTGGAGGCGGTAACGGCCATCCGGCGTGGCGGCTCTCTGGAGCCAGAAGCGGGCGAGGAAGAACAACAGTGAGCGCAGCATGAAACAGAAGCAACGTTGTGCACTGCTGCGGCGTATTGACGCTGCGCTGACGGAGTTCTACGCCGCGCCTTATCGCCGTGCCGTTGGCCGTGCGCAGCGTGAGGAGGAGGATCTGTTCATGCTGCTGGTGTTCTCGGAATCCCTGGGTGTGCCGAATCCGGTCGGCTTCCATACGCTTGAGCTGATGCCGGTGTTGTACGAGCGTTTTCACGAGTGGCACACGCGCATGGGCATGGAGCGCTCGCCGCTGGAGCATGTCGGGTGCTGCTGAATCTTGCCCGGCAGCGGCGGGTGCTGTTTTTTGGCGGCAAGGGCGGCGTCGGCAAGACGACGATGGCGTCGGCAGTGGCAGTGATGGCGGCCGAGCAGGGGCGCCGGGTGCTATTGGTGTCGACTGATCCGGCGCACAGTCTTGGCCACTTGTGGGGGCGGCGCATTGGCCCCCATGCGGTGCCGCTGATGGCGGGGCTGGATGGCCTGGAGATTGATCCGGCGGAGAGCCTTGAGAGCCATCTCGAGCAGGTCGGGCGTTCGCTCCGCAAGTTGATGCCGCACCATCTGGCGGGCGAGGTAGACAAGCATCTTGCCCGCTCTCGTGATGCGCCCGGCATCCATGAAGCGGCGTTGCTTGAGCGATTGGCGCAAACCCTGATCGACGGCATGCAGCAGTATGATTTGCTGGTGTTCGATACGGCGCCTTCGGGACACACGGCGCGTCTGATGGCGCTACCGGAAATGATGACCGCCTGGACGGAAGGTATGCTGCGTCAGCGCGAGCGTAGCGACAAACTGGGTGCGGCCTTGCACGGGGCGGGCGGTGCGCAGGATATGGCCGCACGCATTATTGGCAAGGGCGATCAGATTCTGACGCCCGCCCAGCGCGACGATACTATTCGCAGTGTGCTGAATCGGCGTCGCGAGCGGTTTGTGGTGCTGCGTGATGTGCTGGCTGATACGCAGCGCACGGGCTTCGTCATTGTGCTGGCGGCAGAGCGATTACCGGTGCTGGAAACCATCGAGTTCGAAGGGCAGCTGCGGCGCGCTGGCGTGCCGGTGGCCGGGCTGGTGGTCAACAAGCGTATGCCTGCGCAAGCGGGTGATTTTTTTGCGGAGAAACAGCAGCAGGAGCAGCACTATCTTGCCCAACTGCGAGAGGCATTGCCGCAGTTGCCCGTTGAGGAGGTGGTCTTGCAGCGCTTGGAGGTGGCGGGAGAGGATGGCATCAGGGCGCTCGCCGGGATGCTTCGTGCGGAGTGAGCAGCGCCAGACAAGCGCAGTGTGTTGGAGTAAAGCCCAGCGTCTTGGACTAATGCATAGTGGCTTGTAATAAGGCGCAGCATGGGACGTCAAGGCGAGCAGCATGCTGGAATAAAACGCAGCACGCTGGGGAAGGAGTGCTGGGGAAAGGAGCGCTGGGGAAAGGAACATCGGAACATTAGAGCAGGGAACGCTGGAGCAAGCAGCCCCAGAGCAAGCAACGCAGGAACAAAAGCACAGCAACCCGGAGCAAAAACCTCATTAAGTCCGGGCGAAAAGATACGGCCAGGCCGAGCCGGGAAATTAACGGAATAACCACTCCAGTAACGAAGATGGCGCGGCGCAGTGATCGTGCCGTGCCGCACACCTCCACGCCAGCTTCGGTGGCCGCGCAGAGATGGCGGCGTGCCAGTTGTTCAGTCGAACAGATACTCGCGGATGCGGGCCTCTTCCTCGTTGACCAGATTTTTCTGCACTGATTTGTCCACCATCTTTTCCAGCTGGTGGTTCATGCTTTGGCGTAGTGCGCCGAGGAAGGTGGGCGGCGCCACCACCATCAGTGTTTCAAAGCGCTGCCGGTTGCGGCCAGCGTCCAGTGCTTCGCAGATTTCCCGTGCAAAGGCCAGTTGCTGTTGCTCGCGAATATCCGGTGCTTCGATGGCGCTGCGGCTTTCGTTGGCGCTTTCGAAAAGCCGGCCGGGCCGGTCGGTGTAAATGTCCTGTTCTCGCAAGCGGGATTCGGGGAAGTTGAGTTCGGTAACGGCGGTGAGGGGTTTGACGCGGTTGGCCGCATAGAAGATGCGCGCACGGGAGCTGTCGGCAACAACGATCCAGGTTTTCTCCATGGTGGCCTCCTTGGCGGTGGGGGTGGCGGGCCGGAAGCCGCCCGCCGCCCATGCGGGGGATGCTATCAACGAGGGTGGCGCAGCGCGGGGATTTTCTCAAGCATCTGCCGGGCCAATGCATCGCCCATGGCGCGGTAGCCGGCTGCGGAAGGGTGATAGCCGTCACGGGCCAGCAACGACGGATGTTGCAACTTGCCGTATGAGAGATAAGGCGTTCCGGTTTCCGCGCAAATCTCGCGCAGGGAACTGTCAAGCTGTGCAGCGCGGGTGCCGATGACGTAGCGCAGCGGTTGCGGCAGCGCCGTAAAGTGGCGCATGGGCGGCACGGGTGAGAAGCACAATGTGGCATGTGGCGCGAGTGCGCTGATCAATTGCCGCAGCTCGGCGCGCCAGCGTTTGAGCGATGTCAGCGCGGTGGTGTCGTTTACGCCCATCATGATCAGGATGATATCCGGCGCGTGCTCGTCGGGAGCCGTGGCAGGCAGTGGTTTGTCCAGCAGGTCAGCCAGGCGCAAGCCGTTGGTGCCATGGCAATGCCAATGGACACGACCGCCGATGCGCTGCGCCAGTGGGGCGGCGATGGCCGGCCCAAGGCCGTGCGCCTGTTTTTCCACGCCGACGCCCGCTACCGGCGATTCACCGATGACAAGCAGGCGCAGTGCGGGGCCTTCGCCGCAGTGGCCGTGCTGCGGCCCGGCGGCTTCCGGCAGGCGGGGAGTGCCGTGCCGGGTGTGCCGTGCCTGCCATAGCAGCAGTGGGCAGAGAACCAGGAGGAGCAACCAGAATCGCATCGTTTTTCCATTGTCGCGGCCGT
The DNA here is from genome assembly GCF_023051175.1 of Alcanivorax quisquiliarum. Lineage (GTDB taxonomy): Bacteria > Pseudomonadota > Gammaproteobacteria > Pseudomonadales > Alcanivoracaceae > Isoalcanivorax > Isoalcanivorax quisquiliarum. The sequence goes on from NZ_JALKII010000005.1 coordinate 209,587, forward strand.
GCCGAGTCAAGGCCGCGTTGTGTTGTTGGCAAGCCCTCCACCGAAGCTTTGCCGGGGATCAGGGGCAGGGATAGGTGTGGATGGCATGGATGGCATCCAGCTCCTGTTCCAGTTCCTTGTCTATGTTCACCGCCAGGCTGCCCAGGTTTTCTTCCAGTTGGGCGGTGCTGGTAGCGCCGATGATGTTGCTGGCGACAAAAGGCCGTGTGGTGACATATTGCAAGGCCAGCTGGGCCAGTGATACCCCGCGTTGTTCAGCCAGCGCCTGGTATTTCGCCGTTGCGGTGAGGCTTTGCTCGCTGGTGTAGCGGGAGAATTGCTTGAACAGCGTCAGCCGGGCGCCTTCCGGGCGCTGGCCATTGAGATATTTGCCACTGAGCATGCCGAAGGCCATCGGCGAATAGGCCAGCAGGCCCAGTTGCTCGCGATGGGCTATTTCTGCCAGACCCACTTCAAAGCTGCGATTGAGCAGGGAGTAGGGGTTCTGGATGGATGCCGGGCGTGCCATGCCAAGCCGTTCTGCCTCGTGGATGCAGGTCATTGCGCCCCAGGCGGTTTCGTTGGAAAGACCGTAGTGGCGGATTTTTCCCTGCTTGACCAGATCATCCAGTACCGCCAGCGTTTCGGCGATCGGCACAGCGTCGCTGTCGTCACGGTGCCGGTAGCCCAGGCGGCCAAAGAAATTGGTGCTGCGCTCGGGCCAGTGCAACTGGTACAGATCAATCACGTCTGTCTGCAAGCGCCGCAGGCTGCCTTCTATCGCTTGGGTAATGTGTTCGCGGTTGAGCCGGGGGCCGCCGCGAATATGGCTCATCCAGTCGCCCGGGCCGGTCACTTTCGTGGCCAGCACCAGATCCTGCCGCCGCCCGGTCTTGGCCAGCCAGTTGCCGATGATTTCTTCGGTCTTGCCGGCTGTTTCTGCGGAGGAGGGCACGGCATACATTTCGGCAGTATCAAAAAAGTTGATACCGTGGGCCACGGCCATGTCCATCTGGGCGAAAGCCTCTTCCTGGGTATTCTGGTTGCCCCAGGTCATGGTGCCCAGGCAAAGGGCACTGACGCTCAGGTCGGTGTTGCCAAGACGACGATATTGCATGCTCCGCTCCTGTTGATCGATGAGCCCGGATGATAGCGGCGCGCCGGACGAGGGGCCATCGCAGTGCGAGATGTGAGCCGGGCGGAGCAGGTTGGCGCGGGTTGGAGCAGGCTGGCAAGATGGAGCTTTGGTGCCAGATGGGGTTGAGCTTACAGCCGGGAGCAATCATGCAAAGTGAAGTGCAAGCAACGGAAAATGCGGCGCGAGCCACGGACAATGCGGCGCAAGCCACCAGCGCTACCGCCGGCGATGATCCGCTGCGGCAGCATCTTGGCGGCTTCCAGGCACTGGAACAGGAATTCGACTACCAGATTCCCGCCAGCGAGATCCGTGGCCGGGTGCCAGCGGCGGTGCGGGGCACTTTTTTTCGTATCGGGCCGGGGCGTAACAGCCTCGGCGGGCAGGCGTTCGGCCACTGGTTCGATGGCGATGGCATGATGCATGCCCTTACCTTTACCGAAAGCGGCGCCTGGTATCGCAATCGCTACGTGCGCACGCCGAAGTACCTTGGCGAAACCGCCGCAGGGCAAATCCGTTATCGCTCGTTCGGGCATAACGCGCCGGGTGGCTGGCGCAAGAACATCGGCCGCCCGCCCGCCAACTGTGCCAATACCAGCATGGTCTGGCATGGCGAGCGGCTGCTGGCATTGTGGGAGGGTGGCAGGCCCTGGGAACTGGATCCGGCCACGCTGGAGACGCGTGGCGAGTTCAGTTATGGCGGCAAGCTCCGGCTTTGGGAGCCCTTCAGTGCCCATGGCAAGGTGCACCCCGGCAACGGCTGCTACTACAACCACGGTGTCACCATGGGCCTGAGCGGCCCGCGCATCAATCTGTATCAGATCAGCCCGGCGGGGCAACTGGCGCGCAAGGCGCACTTCAATATCGATCGGCTGGCCTTTGTGCATGATGCCGCGCTGGGGGCTCGCCACTGGGTGTTTCTGGTGCATCCGTTGGCCATGGAAGGCATGGCGCCTTTTCTGTTCGGCCTCAAGACGTTTGATGAATCGGTCGCCTTCCGGCCCGAATGGGGCATGAAAGCCTATGTGGTGTCGCTGGATACGCTGGAGGTGGTGCGCGTGTTCGAGTTGCCGCCGTTTGCGGTGTTCCATGTGGGCAATTGTCGCGAGCGCGGTGACGAGCTGGTGCTGGAGCTGGTGCGCTTCGAGGATTACGCCGTCGCCGATACCTTGCGCAATGTCTTTGCCGGCGGGGCCGCAAAAGGCGGGGCTCTTTGGCAGATATCGCTGAACCTGCGCTCCGGCACCTCGGCGCTTGCGCCGCTGCCACAGCTGGCAACGTGCGAATTTCCCCAGTGGGATGAGCGTTTCAGCACCGCAGAGAGCCGATTTTTGTATAGCGCGGCGATCCTGGAAAATGGCACACCGGGTTTCTTCAATGGCGTGCAGCGGCTCGATACCGAAGCCGGCGAGCTGGCGATGCATGATTTCGGGCCGGGCCGGTTTACCTCCGAGGCGGTTTTTGTACCGGAAGGGGAGGCCGAGGGGGCAGGTTATTTGTGCGCGGTGGTGTATGATGCCGCCAGCGATCGCAGCGAGGTGGTGTTGCTGGATGCGCGCAGCCGGCAGCTGGAAGAAGTGGCCGCGGTGCCGCTGCGCAACCATGTGCCCTTCGGGTTCCATTGTGGTTATACCAGCCGAGCCTTTTTGCCCACCTGAACGGTCGTCGGAGATGAGCCTGGGTAAACAACCCCGAGGCGGCATTTATGCCGGTGAAACCGCTTGTTTTAGCGGGGGTGCTTGGGTAGAATGCGCGCTCTCTTACCCGATGGTGCGCCATCGGCTGGGTCATATTTGCCCGTAAACGCCTGAATTTGGGAAAGAATTTCATGAAAACCTTCAGCGCCAAACCGGACAGCGTAAAACGCGACTGGTATGTGGTAGACGCTTCCGGCAAAACGCTGGGCCGCCTGGCCAGCCAGATTGCTACTCGTCTGCGCGGCAAGCACAAGCCGGAATACACCCCACATGTGGATACCGGTGATTACATCGTTGTGATCAACGCTGAAAAAATTCATGTCACTGGCAACAAGGTCAGCGACAAGATGTACTACCGCCACACTGGCTTCCCCGGTGGTATCCGTGAAGCCAACTTCGAGACCCTGATTGCCAAGAAGCCCGAGCAGGTGCTGGAACTGGCCGTGAAGGGCATGATGCCGCGCAGCCCGCTGGGCCGCGCCATGCTGGGCAAGCTGAAAGTGTATGCTGGTGGTGAGCACCCGCACACTGCACAGCAGCCGCAGGCACTGGAAATCTAAGGGGTATTTGATGGCAACTGTAGCATCCAATTACGGCACTGGCCGCCGCAAGACTTCCGCAGCTCGCGTATTTCTGCGCCCCGGTAGCGGCAAGATCGTTGTCAACGGCCGTCCGCTGGACGAATATTTCGGTCGCGAAACTGCGCGCATGGTAGTGCGTCAGCCGCTGGAGCTGGTCGAAATGACCGAGCGTTTCGATATTCTGGTAACGGTTGCTGGTGGTGGCAACACCGGGCAGGCCGGTGCCATTCGTCACGGCATTACTCGCGCTCTGATCGATTATGACGAAGCACTGCGTTCGCCGCTGCGTCGTGCGGGTTATGTGACCCGTGATGCGCGTGAAGTCGAGCGCAAGAAGATCGGCCTGCACAAAGCCCGTAAGCGCCCGCAGTTCTCCAAGCGCTGATACAGTTTGTATGGCCCGAAAAGCCCAGCCGAATGGCTGGGCTTTTTTTATGGTCAAATCAGCCATTTATCGCGGCTCCGGTGGGTTTAATCCGGTTGTCAGCTGATGGCTTTTTCTTTACCATTTGCGGCGCCTTATTCCGCCCGGAACGTGGGGTCTTTTGCCTCGCGTCGACCGAACCACCCGAGCGTGGGATCCAGGGGAGATCATCTCGATGAGTAAAGACGGCGTAAACACCAGCCGGCGTACCTTTCTGATTGGCCTGACGTCTGCCGTCGGTGCTGTGGGCGCAGTCGGTGTTGCAGTTCCCTTTGTCAAGTCATGGCTGCCCAGCGCCCGGGCCGAAAACGCCGGCGCGCCTGTGCAGATCGACATCAGCAAACTCGAGCCGGGCCAGCGTGTGGTTCGCGAGTGGCGTGGCCAGCCGGTGTGGGTGGTGCGGCGTACACCGGAAATGTTGTCAGGCCTTGAGAAGCTGGCCGCCGGCAACGTGCTGGCTGATCCGGAGTCCGAAAACACCAACCAGCAGCCGGGCTATGCGCAGAACGCGCATCGCTCGATCAAGCCGGAAGTGCTGGTGCTGATCGGCACCTGTACCCATCTGGGTTGCTCACCGACGTATAACCCGCAACCGACGGTACAACTGGAGCAGGGCGGCTTCTTCTGCCCGTGCCATGGCTCCATGTTCGATTTCGCGGGACGGGTGTATCGCAGTGTGCCGGCGCCGACCAATCTGGTCGTGCCGCCGCATTCCTATCTCAGCGATGCCGTCATCATCATTGGCTCTGAAGAAGGGGAGACCGCGTGATGGGGATCATCAAAGGCACGGTGGATTGGGTTGATGCCCGGCTGCCGGTGGTCAACGCTTTCAAGAAGCACATGTCCGAGTATTACGCACCGAAGAATTTCAACTTCTGGTACTACTTCGGCGTGCTCTCGATGGTGGTGCTGGTCAACCAGCTGCTGACCGGCATCTGGCTGACCATGTTCTATTCGCCCACCGATGCGTTTGCCTCGGTGGAATACATCATGCGCGACGTGCAATGGGGCTGGCTGATCCGCTATATGCATGCGGTCGGTGCCTCTGCTTTCTTTGCGGTCGTCTACCTGCACATGTTCCGTGGTTTGATGTACGGCTCTTACAAGCCGCCGCGTGAGCTGGTGTGGATCTTCGGCATGATGATCTACCTGGCGCTGATGGCGGAAGGTTTCCTGGGTTATGTGCTGCCCTGGGGCAACATGTCCTACTGGGGCGCACAGGTCATCATTTCGCTGGCCGAAGCCATTCCGTTCCAGGTGCTGCCCTTTGTCGATGGCGCCGAAGCCGCTGCCATGGGTGAAGCACTTACCACCTGGGTGCGTGGTGACTACCTGCTCTCCGATGCGACTGTGAACAAGTTCTTCGCGCTGCACGTGGTGGCAATTCCGCTGGTGCTGGTAGCACTGGTGGTGCTGCATATTCTGGCGCTGCACGAAGTGGGTTCCAACAACCCGGATGGCGTCGAGATCAAGCAAAACAAGGATGAAAACGGCATTCCCAAAGATGGCATTCCGTTCCACCCTTATTACACAGTGAAAGACCTTGTCGGTGTGGTGGTGTTCCTGATGGTGTTCGCCGTGGTGATCTTCTTCTTCCCCGATGGCGGCGGCTATTTCATCGAGCGTCCGAACTTCGAACCGGCCAACCCGCTGGCCACGCCTGATCATATTGCGCCAGTGTGGTACTATGGCCCATATTACGCCATGTTGCGTGCTACCACCTTCAGCTTCCTGTTCGATGCCAAGACCTGGGGTCTGATCATCATGGGCGGCGCCATTGCGATCCTGTTTGTGGTGCCGTGGCTCGACCGTCATCCGGTCAAGTCGATCCGCTACAAGGGCATGGTCAGCAAGGTGACCCTGATGCTGTTCGCGGTATTCTTCCTGTTCCTGGGTTTCCTGGGGACGCAACCAGCGGATAACAGCTTCCTGGGTATCAGTTTCACCGGCTGGGCGCAGATCGGCACGTTCTACTATTTCATCTATTTCCTGGTGATCCTGCCGTTCGGTCACCGTTTTGAAAAGTCGAAACCAGTTCCGGATCGCGTCACAGGAGGCCACTGATGAAAAAGCTGGTTGTATTGCTGCTCAGCTGCCTTCCGGTGCTCGCGTTTGCTGCCGGTGGCGCTAACGAACATGTGGTTTCAGCGCCGCTGAATCTGCAAGACAAAGTGTCCGCCCAGCGTGGCGCGCAACTGTTCGTGAACTACTGCATGGGCTGCCATTCGCTGGAATATCAGCGTTATGGCCGTCTTGGCGAGGATCTTGGTATTCCTGACGAGTTGGTGATGCAGCATCTGAACTTCACCACCGAGCAGATCGGTGATCAGATGAAAATCGCCATGCCCAAGAATGAGGCCGCATTGTGGTTTGGTGCAGCCCCGCCGGATCTGACATTGATTTCGCGTTTGCGCACGCCGGATTGGCTGTATTCGTACCTGATAGGGTTCTATCCGGACGACAGCCGCCCCTACGGATATAACAACCGGGTGTTCCCGGCTGTCGGGATGCCGCACGTGATGGCAGACCTTCAGGAAGAGCTCAGCGAGGACGAGTTCAAGCAGGCGATGCTGGATCTGACCCATTTCCTCACGTATACCGCCGAGCCGATGCAGCTCGAACGGCAACGGCTCGGGGTCTATGTGCTGGTGTTTCTTTTCGTCCTGCTGATCCCGGCCTATCTGCTGAAAAAGGAATACTGGAAAGACGTGGAATAACACCACTTTTTTCAGTGCCAGACAGGCTGATCTGTACACAACGCCCGGCTCTGCCGGGCGTTGTGTCACAGCCGGGCGCACAAGCGCCCCGGCTCACTGGCCAGCCCGTATCTGAATTTCTAACCCCTGTCGCGGGAGACGACTTACCATGGCCGTTGTTACCAAGCGTTCCTCGATGACCTTTTTTTCCAATCCCCGGGATCATTATTGCCACCGGGTTCGCATTGTATTGGCAGAGAAAGGCGTCACCGTGGATATCGTCGATGTGGACGAAAACAGCAAGCCGGAAGATCTGGCGCAGCTGAATCCCTACAATGAAGTGCCCACCCTGGTGGATCGCGAACTGACGCTGTTCCAGTCGAACGTGATCATGGAATACCTGGATGAGCGTTTTCCCCACCCGCCGCTGCTACCGGTTTACCCGGTTGCACGGGCGCAAAGCCGTTTGCTGATGCACCGCATTGAGCGTGACTGGTCCGTGCATGTTGACGCGCTGGCGGCTGGTGTGGAGAAAGAAGCCGAGCTGAACAAGCGTCGCAAGGCGCTGCGTGATGGCCTGACAACGATCGCCCCGGTCTTTGTCGAGAAGCCGTTCTTCATGAACGACGAATTCACGCTGGTGGACTGCACCATCGCCCCCATTCTCTGGCGCCTGGCCTCCCTGGGTGTCGAGCTGCCGACCAAGCAATGCAAGCCGCTGCTGGATTACGCTGCGCGAGTATTCAACCGTGACAGCTTCCAGGCCAGCCTGTCTGAGCAGGAACGGGAGATCCGCAACCCGCTGTAAAGCGGGTTGCGGGCCGCGACGGCGGTAATCTGATGTCTGGCATGACACCTAATCGTCCGTACCTGATTCGGGCCGTGCACGAATGGATCTGCGATAACGGCCTGACCACCCATCTGCTGGTTGATGCCAACTATCCCGCCGTGATCGTGCCGCGGGATTTTGTCAACGACGGCCAGATCGTGCTGAATATCGCGCCGGCAGCGGTGCAGCACTTTGTGGCCGGTAACGAACTGATCAGCTTTTCTGCGCGCTTTGGCGGGCAGCCGATGGCCGTCGAAGTGCCGGTCAACGCCGTGTTGGCCGTGTTCGCACGGGAGAACGGTGAAGGCATGGCCTTTGAGCCGACCCCGCCACCGGCGGAGCCGACGCCACCGGAGCCTCCTTCCGGGCCTGGCGGGCGGCCAACGCTCAAGGTTGTAAAGTAACCCTCGCATTCGGAGCGCACCAGCGCTGACCAAGCCCCCGCCTGTGTGACGAGAATTGCTTCGTGCCAGAGGTGGGGGCTAACACTCAAAGCCGTAACGCAAGCCATGTGCTCCAGGCGCACCGATGCTGTATTCCCTGCTTCACCTCGCCCGGCATTAGCGGTATTGTGTCGAGCCTGCCGTCCTGCCGTGATAAAAGCGCTGGCCCGCCGGGGCCGAACGCAGGCGGACGCTATGGCCCGTGCGCCGTTGCCTTGTCAGGCATCGCGCCGCCGTTTTCTGATTCGGAGCCTATTTGCATGTTGGCAAGACTGACCCCCCGGGTGCGCATGTTGCTCACCCTGGTGCTGGTGGTATTTTCCATTCTGGCACTGCTGCGCATCGGTTTTTTCCTTTATTTTCTGCGGCCGCAGGCGGCGATGCACGGTGAAGCATTGTGGCGTGCGTTCTGGATCGGGGTGCGCTTTGATTTGCGGCTGGCGTTATTGGTGATGCTGCCGGTGGCCGCCCTGAGTTTCCTGCCCTGGCCGCTGCGGCTGCGCGATAGCCGCCTCAGTGGCGGCCTGCTGACAGGTTACTTGACCGTGGTGGCGCTGGCGTTGACGTCATTCTACGTTGCCGATTTTGCTCACTTTGCCTATCTCGGCGAACGCATCAATATCACGGTGAAAGAGTTTTTCAACGATCAGCGTGATTCGATGCTGATGGTGTGGCAAAGCTATCCTGTGGTGCGGTTGGCATTGTTGCTTGCTGTGTCGGGTTATATCGGCTACCGCTTTGCGGGCTGGCTGTTGGCGCGGTATCGCAGCCAGGTATGGCCGCAACGCGGCTGGCCGGCGCGGTTGATGGTGGTAGGGGTGTGCCTGGCGCTGTTCTGCGTCGGGATTCTGGGCAAGGTGACCAGCGTGGTGCCGCTGCGCTGGAGCAACGCATTCTTCTCCGGCAACGTGCAGATTTCGTCTCTGGGCCTGAACCCGGTGATGTATTTCTTCGATACCTACTCCAACCAGGGCACCAGCTACGACCGGGAACAGGTGCGCGCTCATTACGACCAGATATCCCGTTATCTGGGCGTCGACGAGCCGGATGCGGAAGCGCTGAACTTCGTGCGCCGCTCTGCCGGTAACGACAACACCACACGGCCTAATGTGGTGTTCATCATGCTGGAATCGCTGGGTGCCAACCGCCTGGGGCTTTACGGCAATCCCACCGGCGCCACGCCCCATCTGGATGCGCTGGCAAACAACCAGAGCCTGTTCTTCCCACGCTTTCTCGTGCCTGCCAGTGGCACGGCCCGCACGGTATTCGGCCTGGTGACCAGCATCCCGGACGTTTCCTGGGGCGGCTCCACGTCATCGCGTAATCCGGTGATCATCGACCAATATACCCTGGTGAATGAATTCGAGGATTACCACAAGCTGTATTTCATCGGGGGTGATGCGGGCTGGGCCAATATTCGCGGCTTGCTGGAGCACAACATTCACGGCCTGGAACTGTGGGAGCAGAAAGACTTCAATGCGCCCACTGTAGATGTCTGGGGTATCTCGGATCGGGAGCTGTTCAAGGCTGCGCACCAGCGCGCCAACGAAGTCGCCAAAGACGGCCCCTTCGTCATGTTCATCCAGACAGCGGCCAACCACCGGCCCTACACCATCCCGGTGGATGATTCCGGCTTCGAGATCAAGCAGCCGGATATGGACGAGCTGAGTAAATACACCTGGCTGGATCACGCGCAGTACAACGCCGCTCGCCTGCTGGATTTCAATATCAACTATTATCTGACAGAGCTGGTGGCCGGTTCGGAGTACGAGCGCAATACCATCTTTGTGCTGTATGGCGATCACAATACCCGAGGCACCTTCGGACAGCATATGAGCTGGAGCGAGTACCTCGGCCTGGATGGCTACCATGTGCCGTTTATCATCCATGCGCCGGGTATTATCGAAGAAGCCAGAGTGATGGACGTGAATGCCAGCCTCGTGGATATCCTGCCTACTGTGCTGGAGCTGGCCGGGCTGCCCTACGAGAACAGAACCATGGGCCGGAACCTGTTCGATATCGATCCTGACTGGAATTACGTCACTGTATTCGGCGGTGATCGCAGCGTGCGGCCGAGCATCGGCCTGATTGGGGCCGAGCATTATCTGCAAATGTATTACAACGGCGAACAGCCACGGCTTTATTCGTTGCTGGAGCCGTCACTGGATAACGAGCGCACCGAACTGGAGCCGGAGAAAGCCGCGCAGATGAAAAACCTGCTGGAAGGGCTGTATGAAACCCAGCGTTACATGCTGCACCACAATAAAAAGTGATCCGAAGGGACGGCAGCACAGCTAGCACTTGCTGTGCCAGCGTCCCCCTCTCCCCCAGCCCCTTAATCGCTGGCCCGAAGGGTGAGTGAGGCCAATGAGGGGCGGGGAGAGAGGGTGATTATGGGGGTAGCTCTCACTCTCGACTCAAAGCCACAGCCAGCCCACGCAATGTTCGGCGGCGCCGCAGGCAAACGCTAGTCGATATATTCGATGATCTTCACAATTTTTTGTGCGCCGTAAACGCGCTGCACCTGCGCCACCACTGCATCTGCCTCGGCGCGTGTCAGCAGCCCCATCAGATAAATCACGCCGTTGGCGGTCACTACCTTGGTGCGGCGGCCGGGTGCTTCGCTATCCAGCAACAGCCGGCTTTTGGCTTTGGTGCTCAGCCAGCCGTCGTTGAAGCCGGCCAGCCATGAGCTGGGCGGGCCTATCTGTAGCTCGTTGTGCACATTGCGCACATGGCGAACGCGGCCGGCAATATCGCTGGCGCGTGCTTTCAGCTCGGCATCGGGCACCTCGCCCACCAGCAGCACGTTGCCGTTGAAGCTGATCACCTCGAACGAGGCTTCCGACGAGAATCGCGGGTTGTCGCGCAGCATGTTGATGCGCACCTTGCGTTCGATGCTGCCGTCTTCGATGCGTGCACCCCACGTACGTTTGCCATGGTCACGATCAACAGGCTCATCGGACCAGGAGGCGGTCATGCTGGCGCAGCCGGCGCCTCCCAGAGCCAGGCCCAGAGCGAGGCCGCACGACATCAGCACACGCCATGCCTTGCCTGCCATTTATTCCCCTCCGAACAATTGCTGGTCGATGTAATCACACAATGCATGAATGACGACCAGATGAACTTCCTGAATGCGAGCTGTGCTTTTCGACGGCACGCGCACTTCGACATCGCCAGCGCTATACAGGTTCGCCATTTCGCCGCCTTCGCGGCCAGTGAGCGCTACCACGGTCATATCGCGATCATGTGCGGCTTGTACCGCCTGAATAACGTTGGCCGAATTGCCGCTGGTGGAGATGGCCAGCAGCACGTCGCCCGCGTTACCCAGTGCCCGAATCTGTTTCGAGAAGATTTCGTTATAGCTGTAATCGTTGGCGATCGAAGTCACGGTGGAGGAATCGGTGGTCAGCGCCACGGCGGGCAGTGCCGGGCGTTCCCGTTCAAAGCGGTTCAGCAACTCGGAAGAAAAATGCTGTGCATCGCCTGCGGAACCACCGTTGCCGCAGGTGAGAATCTTGCCACCGTTGAGCAGCGATTCGACCATGCGTGCGCCGGCGGCTTCGATCACGGCCGGCAGCACTTCGGCCGCCTGTACCTTGGTTTCAATGCTATCGACAAACATCTGCCGGATGCGTTCTACGCTCATTGGGAATCTACTCCGAATCAAACCGTGTTATTCAGCATAAAAGGCATGCTGTATCCATTCAAAGTCCGGGCGCCCGGCGGCACCCGGCGCCATACCCACCACATCGAACCGGCAATCAAGATCGGCGGCCTGTGGGTGCCGGGCCAGGTAATGCCGTGCGGCGCGTATCAGCCGCTGCTGCTTGTTGCGAGTCACCGAGGCGGAAGCGCTGCCGAAGCCGCTACCGCTGCGCCAGCGCACCTCGACAAATACCAAGCAGGCACGATGCCGCATGATCAGATCAATTTCACCCATGCGGCAACGATAATTGCGGGTCACCAGCGTCAGGCCCTGTTCGATCAGCCAGCGCTCTGCCAGTTGCTCGGCGCTCGCGCCCCGGCTGCGGCGGTCGGGGCCGAGGCGCTCGATGAGGGAGCGCACACGCGACGTCAAGGGTGCAGCACCACCGGCTGCCGTTGCGGCCGGCCGCTGCGGAACCAGGCCCAATCAAGCTCGCGCACCAGCCGGCGGTGATCATCCAGTGAGAGCGCGCCGGTGGCGCCGGGCAGGCTGCTGCCGGGCACTTCCCGCAGCAACGCCAGCCGTGCTTGCAATCGATAGGCATCAATGCCCATGGCAAACAGTCGCTCGTAGCGCCCGTGCCCTTGCGGCCAGGCGGCCGCAGCAGCCTGATGCAGGCTGGAATCCTGATCCAGCAGCCAGGGCGCATCGACAAAGCGCACGCCGTTGAGATCGTGATCGCGGCGTGGCTCGGGCTGGCCGGAGTAAATATGCGACGTGGCGTACACCGGCAAGTCTTCAGCGTAATGGAAATTCAGCGCTGGTTTGAGCTGGCGGCCGTGCAGCGGGCTTGCCACCAGAAAGATGAAATCCAGGTCCTGGCGCCGGCGGCCTTCCAGATGAACCTGCTCGCGGACGAACTGCGCCACTTCGCGGGAGCGGGCGGCGCTTTGGTCCACCGCCAGCATGCGCCGCACATCGTTGCTGATGTCATCACCATAAGCACGCTGCGCCGTAACGATACCGCCGAGTGCTTGCCAGGTATCGGTAAAGGCGATGGCCAGCCGCTGACCGAGCTCGGTGCCCGGGTAAAGCACGCCAGCCAGGCGTGCGCCTTCGCTATAGGCTTGCCGGGCAATCTGTCGGGCTTCATCTTCCGGTGCGAGGCCAAACTGGAACAGGTTGTCGGAGAGCGCTGTTTCATCGCTGTAATTGAGCGTGAGCGTGGTGACCGGCAGTGCCTGCACTTGCGCCAGCGCCGTCACCTGTTCCTTGTCCAGCGGGCCGATGATGAAATCGGCACCGTCATCCAGCGCCTTGTTGTAGAGCGTGAACAGCTCGTCGCTCCGGGTATCGTAAAAACGGAACTCGGGCACCGTGTGGCCCTGCTCCAGGGCGCTGTAATAACCGGCCAGCATACCATCGCGCACCGCCTGCGCTGCGCCGGCAAGCGGGCCGGATTCCGGCAGCAACACGGCCAGTTGCCGGGGCCGGTCGCGCACGGCCTGTTGCAGCGCCTGCACCATGGCCGGCTTGTCGAGGTTGGCCGGGTGCCCCGGCCAGCGCCGTTCCCACTCGGCGAGACGGCTCACCTGCCGATCAATGTCCGCCATTGGATCGCGATAAAGCTGCGCCAGCTCCGCCCAGCCGGCCAGCTCCGGTTCAATATCCTGCGCCAGCGCATCCAGGCTGGATTGCGGCAGCTGCATCAGCAGTGCCCAGATCATTTGCTGGTTGTAGCGCAGGGCATCGTCGCGGAGCATGGCATCGGCCGCCACGCGCGCACGCAGGCTGGCCAGCAGATCACCCTGGATTGCCAGCGCGTCGGCGTACAGTAGCCGGTAACGGTTCTGGACGGCGGGCGCCGCCGCCTGCACCAGCTGGCCGGTGCGATAGCGGCTGTCGTTGGTCAGGATGGCCAGCGCGCCGTCGGCATCCTGACGCGCCAGCAGCAGTTGCGCACGCAGCATGAGCCATTCAAGCCGCTGGGTGCCGCTGAGTTGTGCACCGTCAACCTTCGCCAGCATCAGTTCCGCGTCGCCGACACGATCGGCCGCCAGATAACTGCGCGCCCAGGCCATCGCCAGCTCGGCCTGCGCCTCGCCGCTACGTTGCCGCAGTTGCGAGAGAGCGGCTTCGGTATTGGCTGGCGCCGGCAATACCTGGCTGTGCTCGGGGCGGGCGCCGGGCGGCGCGCCAGGGCGGGTAGTGCAGGCACTCAGCAGCGCAAGCAGACACAAGACAGAAACCAGCAGACGGTAGCGCATGATCACCAGCGGTCGAATTGTAGAAACGAAGCGGCTATTGTAGGCGCTTCATCTATAGCCCACCACCAAGCAGGTCGCTGCATGCGTTGCAGTTCGCGCCTGTTGCTGTGATGGCCGCCGTTTGCAGAGGTTCCCGCCATGGCCGGCACTTTGTTTGTCGTCAGCACCCCGATCGGCAATCTTGAAGACATGACGCAGCGCGCATTGCGCGTGCTTTCCGAGGTGGACGTGGTGGCCGCCGAAGACACACGCCGAAGCGGTGTGATGCTGGACGCACTTGGCATCAAGGCGCGGTTGGTGAGCTGCCATGACCATAATGAAGATGAACGCAGCGGCCAGTTGGTCGCGCAAATTTTACAAGGCCAGTCGGTGGCGCTGATCTCGGATGCCGGCACACCGCTGGTGAGCGATCCGGGTTATCGGTTGGTGCGGGCTTGCCAGCAGGCCGGCATTGAGGTGGTGCCGGTGCCCGGCGCCAGTGCCGTGCTGGCCGCGCTTGCTGTCGCCGGCTTGCCCACGGATCGCTTTCTGTTCGAGGGCTTTTTGCCCAGCAAGGGCGGAGCGCGTGAAGAAGCGCTGAGCAAAGTGCTGGCCCACAGCACCACGACCGTGCTGTTCGAGGCGCCGCACCGGTTGTTGTCGTTGCTGGGCAGCATGGAGGCAGCGGGCGCAGGGGAGCGTGAGATCACGCTGTGCCGGGAACTCACCAAGCGTTTCGAGACAGTGATCCGCTCCACCGTGAGTGCGCTGCGCGAGCGTGTGGCCGAGGATGCAGACCAGCAGAAAGGCGAAGTGGTGCTGGTGCTGGCAGGTGCGACACCGGGGCAAGCCCGTGATGCCGAGCTTGAGCCACTGGCGCGGCTGTTGCTGGCCGAGTTGCCCGTGTCCCGTGCAGCCCGAGTGCTGGCATCGGTGTCAGGGCGCAAACGACAGGCTGTTTACGACTGGCTTGAGCAGTTGAGCGCGGGTGGCTGACGCAGGCGGCAGCGAGCATTCGATGTGCCGGAGCGCGAAACGGTTTGCGCGCTGGCGTGGCAGCAGGGGCGCCGCTACACTAGCGGCCGAACCAACCAGACAGTCGCTGGCGGCGCAAGCCGCTGGAGGAAAGTCCGGGCTCCACAGGGCAGGGTGCCAGGTAACGCCTGGGGGCTACGCTGGCGACGGCGTGGCTACGGAAAGTGCCGCAGAGAGCCAGACCGCCGATGGCCCTTTCTCCGGAAGGTGGCACAGGTAAGGGTGAAAAGGTGCGGTAAGAGCGCACCGCGCAGCGGGCAACCGTTGTGGCAGGGTAAACCCCACCCGGAGCAAGACCAAATAGGTGCCCCATGGCGCGGCCCGCGCTGGGCACGGGTAGGTCGCTAGAGGCCGGTGGCGACGCCGGCCCCAGATGAATGACTGTCCACGACAGAACCCGGCTTATCGGTTGGTTCACCTGAACTGGGTCACGGTTGCGGGGAGGTGCTGTTCCCAACAGCGCCTCCCTGCTGCTGTTTATAACTTGGCGGTGGCAATATGTCTTTTTCATATAGCCAATCGGTCTAGAAGTTAATGTAAATCCTCACGTGGTCTGCCCAGGCCGCTGATTCACTTCGCTCCTTCTCTCTCCCATCAGGGCCCCGATAGCCCGAATAACCCCTAAATCACTGATTCACAAACGCTTTCTTTTACATTCGCTGACCCGGCGTCGCTTGACTTTGAAATTGCTGCGGCCCTAGAGTGTCGCAATGTGGAGAATTGTGGGAACAAGTGGGATTTTCGGGAGTTTTTCGACTGGTTCGATCGGTTGTGAGGCTCCCGGTGAACAGCCTGGCCAAGCCAGGCGGAAGGAACCGGCAGCGGGGTAAGCAGCGTGTTCAGTGGGCGCACGGCCCTAAACGTAGATGCCAAGGGGCGTCTGGCAGTACCGACCAGGCACCGTGAAGCGCTGACGCGCATCTGCGGCGGCCGAGTAGTGCTCACGCATCACCCCTACGACAACTGCCTTTCGCTCTATCCCGAGCAGCAGTGGCAGGACGTCGCCCGGCAGGTGGCAAGCCTCAGTGATGCAGAGCCGGTGGTGCGCTACCTCAAGCGCCGCTTTCTTGGCCAGGCGGTGGAGCTGGAGATGGATGCTAACGGGCGCTATCTGGTGCCTGGCGAATTGCGTGACCTGATCGGCCTGGAGAAGCGCGCCATGCTGGTCGGGCAGATCCACCGTTTTGAGGTATGGAGCGAGGCCGCCTGGCAGGCAGAGCAGGAGCAATACAGCCAGATGGATCTCGCGGCGATGCCGGAGAGCGTACAGAAGCTGGCGTTCTGATCCGCGTTCTGACGTTTCAATCCGACAGCCACAAGGGCCACACCATGACGCAACCTGAGCAGTACGCACACCAGCCGGTTTTGCTGGAGGAGGTGCTGGAGTTGTTGCCTACCCGGACAGACGGTTTCTACGTCGACGGCACCTTCGGCCGTGGTGGCCACAGCCGCGCCTTGTTGCAGCGGCTGGATGAGCGCGGCCTGCTGGTGGGCATAGATCGTGATCCGCAGGCGGTGGCCGCGGGCGAAGAACTGGCCGGCAGCGATGCACGCTTTCGCATTCGCGCCGGCCGTTTTGATTGTCTCGAGCAGGTGGTGGCCGAGGTCGGTCGGCCACTGGATGGCGTATTGCTGGATCTGGGTGTGTCGTCACCGCAACTGGACGACCCGGCCCGGGGTTTCAGTTTTATGCGCGACGGGCCGCTGGATATGCGCATGGACCCCACCAGCGGCGAGAGTGCCGCGCAATGGCTGGCCCGCGCCGATGAAAAAGACATCGCCGATGTGCTGTATCGCTATGGCGAAGAAAAGCGTTCTCGGGCGATTGCCCGGCGCATCGTCGAGCAGCGCCGGCAGCAGCCATTGGCGACCACCGCTGAACTGGCAGCGTTGATCGAATCGGTACTGGGCCGTGGTGTGCCCGGCAAGCACCCGGCAACGCGCAGCTTCCAGGCGATACGGATGCATGTGAATCAGGAAATGGCCGCGCTGGAAGCGGTGCTCGATCAGGCGCTGCGATGCCTGGCACCCGGCGGCCGCTTGCTGGTGATCAGCTTTCACTCGCTGGAAGACCGGCTGGTGAAGCTGTTCATGCGCGATGCGGCCGGCCGCACGCCACAGCCGCGTGGGCTGCCGGTGCCCCCGCAGCCTGTGCTGATGCGCGTGCTGGGTAAGGCGCGGCAGGCGAGTGATGCGGAAGTCGCTGGCAATGCCCGCGCGCGCAGCGCTGTGTTGCGGGCGGCAGAAAAGGTAGCCGCCTGATGGCAGCGTTGGCCGCCACGCCGCGCCCGATGATCTGGCTGTTGCTGGCCGCAGCGGTGGTGATCTCGGCGCTGGCGGTGAGTTACAGCGTGCATCAGGCGCGCAAGCTCACCGCGCAATCGCAGCAAATGCAGCGCGAGCAATATCGGCTGCACACGGAGTGGGGGCAATTGCTCCTGGAAGAAAGCACCTGGGGCTCGTATGCACGGGTGGAACGGCTGGCACGCGAACAGCTGAACATGAAGCAGCCGTCGAATAATGAAAGGGTGGTGGTGCGTCCATGAGCGGAGCACGGCGTCAGGGAAAACAGGCAGGTTATAGCGCCAGGCGGCTACGTGTCGTGCTGGCGTTTCTGGCTGCCGGTGCGCTGTTGCTGGGCTGGCGGGCCGTCGATCTGCATGTGATGCAACACGAGTTTCTGGCGCGCCAGGGCGAACTGCGCAACTTGCGCATCGAGCCGCTGGCGGCGCATCGGGGTGTCATCACCGACCGTGCCAACCGGCCGCTGGCGGTCAGCACGCCGGTCACCACCTTGTGGGCCAACCCGCGTGAAGTGCTGGCAGCCCGGGAGCAGTGGTCGAAGCTCACCGGCAATCCGGTGGTCGATAGCCGCACGCTGGCCCAGCGAGTGGAAGCCAACGCCAGCCGCGAATTCATTTATCTGGCCCGGCACCTGGCCCCTGAGCAGGCACAGCAAGTGCTGGCGCAGAAAGTGCCTGGCATTTATCCATTGACGGAATATCGCCGCTATTATCCGGCCGGCGAAGTGACCAGCCATCTGGTCGGTTTCACCAATATTGATGACGTGGGCCAGGAAGGCATCGAGCTGTCGATGGATGCACGGCTGCGAGGCCAGCCAGGCCGCAAGCGCGTGGTGCGAGATCTGCACGGCCGCGTGATCCAGGATATCGCCGTGCTGCAGGAAGCCCACCCCGGCAGCAACGTGGCATTGAGTATTGATCTGCGTCTGCAGTACCTGGCGTACCGCGAGCTGCTGGCTGCGGTGACACGCAATCAGGCCACTGGCGGCAGTGCCGTGGTGCTGGATGCGCGCACCGGTGAAGTGCTGGCGATGGTCAACCAGCCGGCCTACAACCCCAATAACCGTGCGGGGGTGCAAACAGCGGCGCTGCGCAACAGGGCCATCACCGATGTGTTCGAGCCCGGCTCCACCATCAAGCCACTGACGGTGGCCGCTGCACTGGAAAGCGGGCTGGTGAATGTCAGCTCCACCGTGGATACCCGCCCCGGCACCATTCGCGTGGCCAACAAGACAATCCGCGATTACCGTAATTACGGTGTCATCGATATCGCCACCGTGCTGACCAAATCCTCCAACGTGGGCACCACCAAGCTGGCGCTGGCCATGGATGATCAGGTGTTGCCCGGTTTCATGGAACGCTTCGGATTCGGCCTGCCGACAGCCATTCCTTTTCCCGGCGAAAGCAGCGGCATGATGCCGATCCGCACGCGCTGGCGCGATATCGAGACAGCGGCGTTGTCTTATGGTTACGGCGTCTCCGTCACCGCGCTTCAACTGGCGCGCGCGTATGCCGTGATCGCCAACGGTGGCGTGAAGCTGCCGCTCTCACTGGAAAAAGTGGAGCAGCCGCCGCAGGGCGAACGCATCATCAGCGAGGCGCACGCCAACGCCTTGGTGAACATGCTTGAAAGCGTCATCAGCGAAGGCACGGCACGGCGCGCGTCCGTGCCGGGTTATCGCGTGGCAGGCAAGACCGGTACTGTGCACAAGCTGACCACGGCCGGCTATGCGGACGACCGCTACATGGCGTTGTTCGCCGGCTTTGCGCCTGCCGATGACCCACGCATCGTCACTGTGGTGGTGGTGGATGATCCCCGTGGCGAAGCTTATTTCGGTGGGCTGGTGGCCGCGCCTGTGTTCAGCAACATCATGGCCGGCGTGCTGCGGATGCTGAACTTCGAACCTGAACAGCCGGCCGGCATCTATGCCGGCGTCGGCGGTGAGGAGGGGCGTATATGAGCTGCGCCCTGAACCAATTGCTGCCCGAGCGCACATTGCCACCGTCGCTGGCTGACCTGCCAGTGACGCGCTTGTGCCTGGACAGCCGGCGCATCAGCGTCGGCGATGCATTTGTGGCGTTGTCCGGCCATCAGCACCAGGGCCAGGCGTACATCGCGCAGGCGATCGAAGCCGGCGCCAGCCTGGTACTGGCAGAAACAGCCACCGATACCGTGGCGGATCAGCAGGGCGTGCCGGTGATCGGCATTCCTGCATTGCGGCAACAGCTGGGCGTGATCGCGGCGCGGCTGTTTGGCGAGCCGGGCCGTGCCATGACGATTACCGGCATCACGGGTACCAACGGCAAGACCAGCACCAGCTGGTTTTTGTGTGATGCACTCAACGCCCTGGGCCAACGCAGCGCATTGATCGGCACCCTCGGGCTGCGTTTTGGTGCCGCGCTGGAAGATGTTGGCCACACCACGCCGGACCCGGTCACGCTGCAAGGAGCACTGGCCCGGTTTCGTGATGACGGCGCGCAGGCGGTGGTGATGGAAGTGTCATCCCATGCGCTCGATCAGGGCCGGCTCAATGGCACGCCTGTTTCCATTGCCGTGTTCACCAATCTCAGCCGTGATCATCTGGATTACCACGGTGACATGGAGCGTTACCTGAGCGCCAAGGCGAAATTGTTCGAGCGCCCCGAGCTGTCCCTGGCGGTCATCAATCTCGACGATCCCGCTGGCGCACGGCTGGCGGCGTTGCTGCCCGAGCGGCTGCCCTGCGTGACGTTCGGCGATCATCCGAACGCGGTGGTGCGCTGCCAGCGGTTGCAGGCAAGCGCCGAAGGCATCGCCTTTGAACTGAGTGTGGCCGGTGAAACCGTTGCGGCCGCAGCCCCCCTTTACGGTCGCTTCAATCTCGACAACCTGATGGCTGTCGCCGCCGTGCTGTACGGCATGGGCTACGACACCGCTGCGCTGGCGCGGGCATTGAGCGCGGTAACGCCCGTGCCGGGTCGTATGCAGCCGGTGCGCGCCACCGATGGCCACGGCCCGGTGGTGCTGGTGGATTATGCGCACACACCGGACGGCCTCGACAAAGCGCTGCGTGCTGCGCGAATGCATTTCAGTGGACGTTTGCACTGTGTCATCGGGTGCGGTGGCAACCGTGATGCCGGCAAGCGGCCAGAGATGGCAGCGGCAGCCGAGAAACGGGCCGACGCCGTCACGCTTACCAGCGATAATCCTCGCGATGAAGCCCCCGAGGCCATTCTGGCGCAGATGCGCGGCGGGCTTGTGCGGCCGGAGCAAGCGCAGATTATCGTCGATCGAGCCGAAGCAGTGGCCGCCACCATCGCCGCAGCCGGTGCCGAAGACGTGGTGCTGATCGCCGGCAAGGGCCATGAAACCTGGCAGGAAATTCGCGGCCAGCGTTACCCGATGGATGATCGTGAGCTGGCGCAACAGGCGTTGGCAAAATGGGAGGCGCGCGCATGAAGCTCTCCCATATTGCAGCCCTGACAGGCGGTGCCCTGATCGGCACCGACAAGGATATCCAGCGCGTGAGCACCGACACCCGCACCCTGCGTGCCGGGGATTTGTTCGTTGCGCTGCGTGGCGAGCATTTTGATGCACACCAGTTTCTGCCCCAGGCTGCCGCCGCCGGTGCCGATGCCGCGCTGGTGGAAGTGCCCAGTGAGGTGTTTACCAGCCAGGTGCAAGTGGCCGACAGCCGGCACGCTCTCGGGAAAACCGCCGCCGGCTGGGCCGATCAATTCACTGCCACGCGCATCGGTGTCACCGGCAATGCCGGCAAGACCACGGTCAAGGAAATGATCCGCAGCATGCTCGGTGCCGAGGCGTTGGCCACGCAAGGCAATCTGAACAACGACATCGGCGTGCCGCTGACATTATTGTCGCTGCGCGCAGAGCATCGTTATGCCGTGGTCGAGCTGGGCGCCAGTGCGCCGGGTGAAATTGCCTGGACCAGCGGACTGCTCAAGCCCGAGATTGCGCTGATTACCAATGTGACCGGCGCACATCTGGAAGGCTTCGGCACGCTCGGCGGCATTGCCGCCGCGAAAGCGGAAATCTTTTCCGGCATGGCCGCCGGTAGCATCGCGATCATCAATGGCGACGATGCATTTGCCGATTATTTTTCCGCCCGTGCTGAGGATGCCGCGTTGAATGTGCGCCGCGTCAGCGCCGAGCACGATGCCGATTACTCCGCCACTGATATCGAAGCCGATGCCGAGGGCGTGCGCTTTACGCTGCGCGTGGCCGGCGACACGTATCCGGTGGCTGTGCCGCTGCCCGGCCGCCATCAGGTCGGCAATGCGCTGCTGGCGCTGGCGGCTGTGCACGCCGCTGGTGTGCCGTTGTCACAGGCGATCGCGAAGCTGGCCGCGATGCCGCCCGTGCCAGGGCGCGTCAATCGTTTCCCCTGCCTCGGCGGCACCTTGATTGATGACAGCTACAACGCTAATCCCGGCTCCGTGCGGGCGGCCATCGCATTGCTGGCGCAATGCCCTGCACCGCGCATGTTGGTGCTTGGCGCATTGGGAGAGCTGGGCCCGCAGGCGGCCGATATTCACGCAAGCCTGGGGCGCGCAGCGCAAGAGGCAGGGCTGGATGCGCTGGTAGCCGTGGGCGAAGGCGCCCGGCCTGCCGGCGAAGAATTCGGAACGGCGGCACGCTTTGCTGCCGATCATCAGGCGGCGGTGCGGGAAGCACTGCCGTTGTTGCAGGGCGGGGGCACGGTGCTCGTCAAAGGATCACGCAGCGCACGCATGGACGTTGTTGTTGCAGCGCTGCGGAAACTGGGGGAGACACACTGATGCTGCTTTGGCTGGCGGAGTATCTGACACAATTTCACGCCGGATTCCTGGTAGTGCAGTACCTGACACTGCGCGCCATCTTCAGCGTGCTGACCGCGCTGGTGATCTGCTTCGTGGTCGGCCCGGTGATGATTGATCGTCTGCGCTTTTATCAGGTGGGCCAGGCCATTCGCGATGACGGCCCGAAGAGCCATTTGAGCAAGGCCGGCACACCGACCATGGGCGGTGCGCTGATTCTGGTCGCCATCGTGCTTTCCACACTGCTGTGGGCTGATCTGGAAAATCGCTTTGTGTGGATCACCCTTGGCGTGTTGTTCATCTTCGGCGCCGTGGGCTGGGTGGATGACTGGCGCAAAGTGGTGCAGAAAAATC
Source organism: Alcanivorax quisquiliarum (assembly GCF_023051175.1). Taxonomy (GTDB): domain Bacteria; phylum Pseudomonadota; class Gammaproteobacteria; order Pseudomonadales; family Alcanivoracaceae; genus Isoalcanivorax; species Isoalcanivorax quisquiliarum. The sequence continues at coordinate 231,755 of NZ_JALKII010000005.1, forward strand.
CACGCGGTTTACCGGCACGCTGGAAATATCTCTGGCAATCCATTGGTGCACTGGCGGCTGCGCTGACGCTTTACTTCACCGCGCAATCACCCGCCGAGACAGAGCTGATCGTGCCGTTTTTCAAAAACGTGGCGATCAATCTGGGCCTGTTTTATATCGTGCTGACGTATTTCGTCATCAATGGCACCAGCAACGCCGTGAACCTGACGGACGGGCTGGATGGCCTGGCGATCATGCCGACCGTGCTGGTGGCAGGTGCCATCGGCGTTTTTGCCTACGTCAGCGGCCACGCCGAGTTTGCCAACTACTTGCATATTCCCTACATCGCCGGCAGTGGCGAGCTGGTCGTGATTGCCACCGCCATCTGCGGCGCCGGCCTGGGTTTTCTCTGGTTCAACGCTTATCCCGCACAGGTTTTCATGGGCGATGTGGGCGCACTGGCGCTGGGTGCGGTGCTGGGCGTGATGGCGGTGATCGTTCGGCAGGAGATCGTATTGTTCATCATGGGCGGTGTGTTCGTGATGGAAACATTGTCGGTAATGCTGCAAGTCGCATCGTTCAAGCTGACCGGGCGACGGGTGTTTCGCATGGCACCGATTCATCACCATTTTGAACTTAAAGGCTGGCCGGAACCGAAGATCATTGTGCGGTTCTGGATCATCACCGTGATCCTGGTGCTGGTAGGGCTGGCCACCCTGAAGATTCGTTGATAGTGGCGTCGGCGTAGATGAGCAAAGAAGCGTTCGATCTGATTATCGGGCTGGGCATCACCGGGCAAAGCTGTGTGCGCTATCTGGCGGCACAGGGCATGCCCGTGCGGGCGCTGGACACCCGCGCCCAGCCGCCGGGTCTGGACGCGTGGCGCAAGCAGTTTCGTGATGTGCCGGTGCATACCGGCGGCTATCGGGAAGACTGGCTGGAACAGGCGCGGCGGTTACTGGTCAGCCCCGGCATCGCTCTCAGCACGCCCGAGATCGCCCGGCAAATAGCCGCCGGCAAGGAAGTCATTGGCGACATCGAGCTGTTTGCCCGTGCCGCCAGCGCGCCCATTGCGGCGATCAGTGGCTCCAACGCCAAAAGCACCGTGACCACGCTGCTGGGTGAAATGGCGCAGGCCGCGCAGCGCAACGCGCTGACCGGCGGCAATCTGGGCACCCCGGCGCTGGATCTGCTTGATGCCGATGCGCAGCTTTATTTGCTGGAACTTTCGAGCTTTCAGCTTGAAACCACTTACAGCCTGGATGCACAGGTCGCCACGATCCTGAATATTTCCCAGGATCATATGGATCGTTATCGCAGCCTGGCCGATTACATTGCAGCCAAGCAACGCGTCTACGACGGCTGTGAAATCGCTGTCTGGAATCGCGACGACGAAGCCACCCGCCCGCAGAGCAGCGTGCCCCGCGAACTCACCTTCGGTGAGCACGAACAAGCGGATTATCAATTGGATACCAGCGAGGGTGTGCTGCGATGCCGGGGCGAAGTGCTGCTGGCGACTTCAGAATTGTGCCTGCCTGGCCGCCATAACGCCCTGAACGTGCTGGCCGCGCTGGCCATGGCTGAGGCACTGCAAATTCCCCGCGAGCCAGCGCTTCAGGCGGCACGTACTTTTCGTGGCCTGGCGCACCGCTGCCAGCTGGTGGCCGAGCGTGGCGGCGTGAAATGGTTCAACGATTCCAAAGGCACCAATGTGGGCGCCACTCTTGCGGCGCTGGCAGGCATTGGCCCTGCCATTGACGGCAAAATCGTGTTGATCGCAGGTGGCCAGGGCAAAGGGCAGGATTTTTCGCCGCTGGTAGAGGCCGCCCGCAACCATGTGCGCACAGCCCTGTTGCTTGGCGAAGATGCAGCGCAGCTTGAAGCGGCATTGCCAGGCGTGAAATGCCAGCGTGTAAGCAGTATGGCCGAGGCGGTACAACAAGCCGCTACACAGGCGCAGCCCGGCGATGCGGTGTTGCTGTCCCCGGCGTGCGCCAGCTTCGATATGTTCAGCAGCTATGTGGCTCGGGGTGACGAATTCACCCGCCTGGCACAGGAGGTGGCTGGTGAAGCTTGAGTGGAACGTACTGCGTCCGTCACTGGAGCGGCTTGACGTGCCGCTGCTGGCCGGTGCGTTGGCGTTGTCACTGCTCGGGCTGGTGATGGTGACGTCCGCCTCCTTGCAGATTGCCGAAACACGATTGGGTGCACCATTTCATTATGCTGTTCGCCACGGCATCTACCTGCTGCTTGGTCTGGCAGGCGGCACTGTGCTTTACATGCTGGTGCCGCTGGCGCTGCTGGAAAAGCTGCGTTTTCTGGCGTTGCCGGCAGCGGTGGCGGTGCTGCTCATGCTGTTCATTCCGGGTCTGGGGCGTGAGGTGAACGGCTCACTGCGCTGGGTGAATCTGGGTGGCTTTACCTTGCAACCATCCGAATTCGCCAAGCTGGGGTTTGTGATGTATCTCGCCGGTTATATTGCCCAGCGCCGCGCCGTGCTTGAGACCACCTGGAAAGCGTTTCTGCTGCCACTTGGTGTGCTCGGCATGTTGGCCGTGCTGCTGCTTCTGCAGCCGGATTTTGGCGCCGTGGTGGTACTGGGCATCGCCGCCATGGGCATGTTGTTTCTGGCCGGCGTGCCCACTCGGCGATTCCTGTTGCTGTGCCTGGTTGTGGTCGCGCTGGCAGCGGTGGTGGCGTTTGCCCAGCCTTACCGCGTGGCGCGGCTGATGTCGTTCATGGACCCGTGGGCCGATCAGTTCGGCAGTGGCTATCAGCTCACCCAAAGCCTGATCGCCTTCGGGCGCGGTCATTGGTTCGGTGTCGGCCTGGGTAATAGCGTGCAAAAACTGTTTTACCTGCCGGAAGCGCACACGGATTTCGTGTTTGCCGTGCTTGCCGAGGAGCTTGGCCTGCTGGGCAATCTGGTGCTGATCGGCTTGTTCGCTTTCGTGATTACGCGAGTCTTCCTGCTAGGTGGCCGGCTTGAACAGCGCGGCTGGTTTTATCATGCGCAACTGGTGTACGGCATTGCGCTGATTTTCAGCGCACAGGCGTTGATCAACCTGGGCGTCAATATGGGCCTGTTGCCTACCAAGGGCCTGACGCTGCCTTTTGTCTCATCAGGTGGCAGCAGCCTGCTGGTGTCGGCGGCGATGATCGCCATCGTGCTGCGCGCCGGCACCGAACTGCGCAGTTACGAAGAACGCGAACGCGGGAGGGTGCGGTAATGGCAAGCGCTGTTCCAACAGGCGCCCATCCGGCGGGCGCTACTCCGGCGGGCACTATCCTGATCATGGCAGGTGGCACAGGCGGTCATGTGTTCCCGGCGCTGGCGGTGGCTGATGTGCTGCGCGAGCGCGGCTACGAAATTCATTGGCTGGGCTCGGAGCATGGCATCGAAAATCGGCTGGTGCCGGCGGCAGGCTACCCGCTGCATACGCTGGCCGTGCAAGGCGTGCGCGGCGGCGGGTTGCGGCGCAAATTGCAAATGCCGCTGCAATTGTTGCGTGCCGTGCTGGCAGCGCGCAAAAAAATACATGCGCTGTCGCCGCGTCTGGTGCTGGGCTTTGGCGGCTTTGCCAGCGGCCCTGGCGGCATTGCCGCGCGCCTGTGCGGCGTGCCGCTGGTCATCCATGAACAGAATGCGATTCCCGGCCTGACCAACCGCGTGCTGGCCCGCTTTTCCACACGCACGCTGGCCGGCTTCGATGGGGCATTCAAAAGCAAGGCGGTATTTGTCGGCAACCCGGTGCGCGACGCTATTGCCGCGCTGCCGACGCCGGCCGAGCGCTACACAGAACGCGAAGGGCCGCTGCGCATTCTTGTGCTCGGTGGCAGCCAGGGAGCACAGGCACTGAACAATCGGCTGCCGGCGGCGCTGGCCGGGCTGTTCGGTGATGAGCCGGTAATGGTGCGGCACCAGGCTGGCCGCGGGCAGGTGCCGCAAACCGAAACGCTTTATCAGGCGGTTTCACTGCCGGCAACGGTAGAAGAATTTATCGATGACATGGCGGCCGCGTATGGCTGGGCGGATCTGGTGATCTGTCGCGCCGGCGCCTCGACAGTGTCCGAGCTGGCCGTAGCAGGGCTGGCCGCGCTGTTCGTGCCGCTACCCACGGCCGTAGACGATCATCAGACCCATAACGCGAGCTGGCTGGCAGCGCGGAATGCCGCACGGCTGTTGCCGCAGCAGGCACTGGACGCAGGCGGGCTGGCGGAAAAACTCGCCGGCCTGCGCGATCGTTCCGCGCTGCTGGAAATGGCAACTCGAGCCCACGCTGTGGCGCTGCCGGGCAGCGCAACACGGGTGGCAGATATTTGTGAGGAGGTGCTGCGTGGCTGATCACGGCAAGCACGATCAGATTGAAAAAGTAGCGCATGTGGTGCCCGGCATGCGCCGTATCCGCCATATTCACTTTGTCGGCATCGGCGGCGTGGGGATGTGTGGCATCGCCGAGGTGCTGTGCAACCAGGGCTACACCGTCAGCGGCTCGGATCTGCGCGAATCCCCAGTGTTGGCGCGGCTGCGCGAGCTGGGCGTGCGCGTGGCGATTGGCCATGCGGCGGAGAACATTCAGGATGCAGACGTGATCGTCACTTCCAGCGCGGTCAGCGCGGAAAACGAAGAGGTGCTGGCCGCCCATGCACGGCGAGTACCGGTGGTGCCGCGCGCGCAGATGCTGGCCGAGCTGATGCGCTTCCGCCATGGCATCGCAGTGGCGGGCACGCACGGCAAGACCACGACCACTTCCATGACCGCCTCGATCATGGCCGAAGCCGGGATGGACCCGACCTTTGTCATCGGCGGCCGACTCACCAGCGCAGGCACCAATGCGCGCCTGGGGCAAGGGCGCTATCTGGTGGCAGAAGCCGACGAGTCGGATATGTCGTTTCTGCATCTGCAACCGATGTCAGCCATCGTCACCAATATTGGCGCCGATCATATGCACACCTACGGCGGCGATTTCAGCCGGCTGGAAAACACCTTTGTGGATTTCCTTCACAACCTGCCGTTCTACGGCCTGGCTGTGCTGTGCGTGGATGATCCGGTAGTGCGCAAGCTGCTGCCGCGTATCAACCGCCAGGTGATCCGTTATGGCTTTGACGAATTGGCCGATGTGCGTGCCGAAATTCTTGATCAGCAAGGCATGAGCTCCCGGTTTCGCGTGCTGCGCAAGGGCCATGAGCCGCTGGAGATCACGCTTAATCTGCCGGGCCGGCACAACGTGCTCAACGCGCTGGCCGCGTTGACCGTCGCCGCCGATGAAGGCGCCGACGATGCTGCCATCGTGCGCGGGCTGGAGCGCTTTCGTGGTGTTGGCCGCCGTTTCGATGTGCTGGGCGAATATCCCTGCCAGGGTGGCGCAGCCATGCTGGTGGATGATTACGGCCACCATCCGCGGGAAGTGGAAGTCACCATCGACGCAATCCGTGTGGGCTGGCCGGGCAAGCGGCTGGTGATGTTGTTTCAGCCGCACCGTTACACTCGCACCCGTGATCTTTATGAGGATTTTGTCGAAGTGCTTTCCGGTGTCGATGTGCTGCTGATGCTGGATGTGTACAGCGCCGGCGAAGAGCCGATTCCTGGCGCCGATGCCCGCGCCCTGTGCCGCAGTATTCGCCAGCGCGGCGGCGTGGACCCGGTGTTTGTGGATGACCCGGCCAAGCTGCCGGAACTGCTGGAAAAACTGTTGCAGGACGGCGATCTGCTGGTCACGCAGGGCGCTGGTAACGTCGGCACCATTGCGCGGCAACTGGCCGCAGGAGGCGTACGCAATGACTGATGCGCGGGCGCAACTGAAAAAAGCACTGGCGCGTATCGGGCGGGTAGCCGTGCTGGCCGGCGGGCGTTCGGCCGAGCGCGAAATTTCACTGGATAGTGGCCGCGAAGTGCATGCGGCGTTGCGCGCACTGGGCGTGCTGGCAGAGATTGTCGATCCCGCCGAAGTGACGGTGGAAACACTGACGGGCTTTGAGCGGGTGTTCATCGCCCTGCACGGCCGGGGTGGTGAAGACGGCGTGATCCAGGGCGTGCTGGAGCACCTCGGCGTGCGCTATACCGGTAGCGGCGTGATGGCCTCCGCAATCGGCATGGATAAAGTGCGCACCAAATTGCTTTGGGCCGGTGCGGGGCTGCCTACACCGGAATTCTACGTGGCAGGCACAGCGCAGCCGCCGGAGCTGGGTTACCCGTTGATGATCAAGCCCGCACGTGAAGGCTCGTCCATCGGCATGCGCAAAGTGGATAACGCCGAGGAACTTGACGAGGCCATCCGCGCCGCCCGCGAGTACGACGATGCGGTGCTGGTGGAGCGCTGGGTCAGCGGGCCGGAATTTACCGTGGCGATCCTCAATGACCGCGCACTGCCTGCGATACGCCTGGAAACGCCGAACAGTTTTTATGATTTTGATGCCAAGTACCGCGCCGATACCACTCGTTACCTGTGCCCGTGCGGCCTGAGTGAACAACAGGAAGGCGAACTGAAAGAACTGGCCCTGCAAGCATTCCGGCAAGTGGGTGCGGAAGGCTGGGGCCGGGTGGATGTGATGCAGGACAGCGATGGCCGTTTCCAGCTGCTGGAAATCAACACCGTGCCCGGCATGACAGATCATTCACTGGTGCCGATGGCCGCACGCGCCGCCGGCATGACCTTCGAAGAACTGGTGGCGGAGATTCTGCTTTCCGCGAGGGAGCACACCGATGGCTAGCCGGCCGCTTCGCAAGCCCGCCCGTGGCGCAGTGCGCAAACCTGCGCGTAAGCCCGCCAGGGCGCGGCTGCCGAAAGTGCCTCTGCGTGCTGTGGCAGCGCGGCTCGGGCAGGCGCTGCCGTGGCTGCTTGCCAGCGTGGCGCTGGGCATGGTGGCGGTGGCAGGCATGCATCTGCCACGCGTGCTGGATGGCTATCCGGTGCAGGCGGTGAAAGTGGAAGGCGTGAAAGATGCACGCCGGCAGCAGGAAGTGCAGTTGGCACTGTCTGCGCTTGTACGCGGCGAGAATTTCTTTTCCGTCCCGCTGGCGCGACTGCACCAGGAAGTCAGCGATCTGAGCTGGGTGGCAGAAACCGAAGTGCGCCGCCGCTGGCCGGGTGAACTGATCCTGAAAGTGCAGGAACGCGAGCCGGTTGCAATATGGAATGACACAACACTGGTCGCGCGTGACGGGGAACCGTTCCAGGCGCTGGACAAGTACAACACCGACAATTTGCCGCGGCTCTCCGGCCCGGCACTGCGGCTTGCCGAGGTGATGAGCTACTACCACAGCATGAGCCGCATCCTGCAAGACGTCGGGCTGGGCATTCGCGCAGTGGGCGTGAACGCCCGGCTGACCGCAGAGCTGACACTGGATAACGAAATCGTGCTGGTAGTGGATCGCGATCAGTACGCACATAAACTGCGCCGCTTTGTGCAGCTTTATCGCACGTCGCTGGAAGCAGACCAACGCGCCCTGGTGCGTGTGGATCTTCGCTATGCCGATGGCATGGCGGTGACGTGGGGCGATGTTGTTGCCCCGCAAAACAAGCCTGATGAGAGAGTCTGAACCATGGCTAATTCCACAGACCGTATGATCGTTGGCCTCGATATCGGCACCTCGAAAGTGGTGGCTATCGTCGGCCAGGTAAACGCCGACGGTGCGATGGAGGTCATCGGTATCGGCTCGCAGCCGTCACGCGGCATGAAGAAAGGCGTGGTGGTGGATATCGAAGCGACCGTGCGCTCGATCCAGCGTGCCGTTGAAGAAGCAGAGTTGATGGCCGGCTGCCAGATTCATTCGGTATATGGTGGCATCGCCGGCAGCCACGTGCGCAGCCTGAACAGCCACGGCATCGTCGCAATCCGTGATCGTGAAGTGTTGCCGGCCGATATCGATCGCGTGATCGACGCGGCTCAAGCGGTGGCCATTCCCGCCGACCAGCGCACCCTGCACGTGCTGCCGCAGGAATATGTAGTGGACAACCAGGAAGGCGTGCGCGAGCCGGTGGGCATGAGTGGTGTCCGCCTGGAAGCAAAAGTGCATCTGGTCACTTGCGCCGTGAACGCCGCCCAGAACGTGGAAAAATGCGTGCGCCGTTGTGGGCTTGAAGTCGAGGACATGATCCTTGAACAACTGGCGTCCAGTTACGCCGTGCTCACCGAAGACGAGCGCGAGCTGGGTGTGTGCATGGTGGATATCGGCGGCGGCACCACCGACATCGCCATCTTTACCGAAGGCGCGATCCGGCACACGGCGAACATTCCTATCGCCGGCGATCAGGTCACCAATGACATTGCTATGGCGCTGCGCACGCCGAAACAGTACGCCGAAGAAATCAAGATGAAATATGCCTGCGCGCTGACCCAGCTGGCCGGCGCCGATGAAACCATCAAGGTGCCCTCCGTGGGTGATCGGCCGCCGCGCACGCTCAGCCGCCAGAACCTGGCCGAAGTTGTCGAGCCCCGTTATGACGAGCTGTTCACGCTGATTCAGGCAGAGCTGCGGCGCAGCGGCTTCGAAGATCTGATCCCCGGCGGCATCGTGCTCACCGGTGGGTCGGCAAAGATCGAAGGCGCGCTGGAGCTGGCAGAAGAAATCTTCCACATGCCGGTACGGCTGGGCATGCCGCAGGGCGTGGCCGGCCTGACGGATGTGGTACGCAATCCGATCTACGCCACCGCCGTCGGGCTGTTGCTGTACGGGCAGCGGATGGAACAGGAAGGCCGGGGCGGCCGCCGCGATTCGCAGGAAGGCGGCATCGACTGGCTGGAAAAAGTGAAAAGCTGGTTCAAGGGCAATTTTTAGGGCCATCAGGCCCCGGCCGCAATGCGGCTGGCACGGCGGGCATGGGCCGGCCGTGCAACGAGGTTCCTGGCGGGGCAGAGGCCACGCTGGAACGATTCAACGACACAGGGATGCAAAACGGGAGATCAATCATGCAATTCAAACTGGAAGACAGCGTGCCGCATGGTGCGGTGATCAAAGTAGTGGGCGTTGGTGGTGGTGGTGGTAACGCGGTAGACCACATGGTGCGCTCGAACGTCGAAGGCGTGGAATTCATTTGCGCCAATACCGATGCACAAGCACTGCGCAACGCCTCGGCACGCACAGTGATTCAGCTCGGCAGCCAGGTCACCAAAGGTCTGGGTGCGGGCGCCAACCCGGAGATAGGCCGGCAATCGGCAATAGAAGATCGCGAGCGCCTGGCGGAGCTGCTGGACGGCGCCGACATGGTGTTCGTGACCGCCGGCATGGGCGGCGGTACCGGCACCGGTGCAGCGCCCATCGTCGCCGAAGTGGCTCGCGAGCTGGGTATCCTGACCGTCGCGGTAGTGACCAAGCCGTTCCCGTTCGAAGGCCGCAAGCGTCTGAAAATCGCAGAAGAGGGCGTGAACGAGCTGCGCCAGCACGTGGATTCGCTGATCACCATTCCCAACGAGAAGCTGCAAGCGGTACTGGGCGGCTCCACCAGCCTGCTGGACGCCTTCAAGGCCGCCAACGATGTGCTGCTCGGTGCTGTGAAGGGGATCGCGGATCTGATCGTCAAGCCGGGTATGATCAACGTCGATTTCGCCGACGTACGCACCGTAATGAGTGAAATGGGCATGGCGATGATGGGCACCGGCACCGCCCGCGGTGAAGGCCGGGCCGAAGCGGCTGCCAACGCAGCCATCTCCAGCCCGCTGCTGGAAGATGTCGATCTGCACGGCGCACGGGGTATCCTGATCAACATCACCGCCAGCGAATCCATCTCGTTGCAGGAGTTCACCACGGTCGGTGACGTGATCCAGGAACTGGCCTCCGACGACGCCAACGTGATCATCGGCACCGCCATTGATCCCGATATGGATGACGAGCTGACCGTTACCGTGGTCGCCACCGGGCTGGGCGCGGCACAGGAACTAAAAGTTGTTCGCGGCAATCAAACTCCTGTACGCGCTGACGGTCGTGTGGATTACGGCGAGCTGGAACGCCCGGCATTCGGTCGCAAAAACCCGATGACGGAAGCGCGGCGCAACGCTCAGGCAGCGATGAACTCGGCAGAGGATCTGGATTTCATCGATATCCCGACCTTCCTGCGGCGCCAGGCGGACTGATCAGCGTCCGCCCGGTCAATTGGTGGGCTTCGGCCCACCGGGCCTGCGGAAAGGCGAAACGGATAATGGTACAGAACAGGTGGGTCTGTTAGGATCGCCCCCCCTTATTCTGTGTTCAGCAGCGCGGTATCATGTGTGATGCCGTCAAGATAGCGACAGATCCATGATCAGACAGCGAACCCTGAAGAACGTCATCCGAGCGACCGGTATCGGCTTGCATACGGGTGAAAAGGTCTACCTCACCGTGCGCCCGGCGCCAGTGGATGCCGGAATCATTTTCCGGCGCGTGGACCTCGACCCGGTAGTCGAGATCGAGGCCAACGCGGAAAACGTAGGCGAAACCACCTTGTCGTCCACCCTCGTCAAGGATGGCGTGAAAGTCGGCACGGTGGAGCACCTGCTCTCGGCGATGGCCGGGCTGGGCATCGACAATGCCTATGTGGAGCTGTCGGCGCCGGAAGTGCCCATCATGGACGGCAGCGCCGGCCCCTTCGTGTTTCTGCTGCAATCGGCAGGCATTCAGGAACAGGCGGCGGCGAAAAAGTTCATTCGCATCAAGCGCAAGGTCTCGATCGAAGAGGGTGACAAGTCAGCCACCTTTGTGCCGTTCAACGGCTTCAAAGTCAGCTTTTCGATCGAGTTCGACCATCCTGTGTTTGCCAACCGCTCACAAATGGCGAGCATCGACTTTTCCTCCACCTCGTTTGTGAAGGAAGTGGCGCGTGCACGCACCTTCGGGTTCATGCGGGATATCGAATACCTGCGCTCGCAGAACCTGGCGCTTGGCGGCAGCGTGGATAACGCCATCGTGGTGGATGATTTCCGCATCCTCAACGAAGACGGGCTGCGCTACGAAGACGAATTCGTCAAACACAAGATGCTGGATGCCATCGGTGATCTGTATCTGCTGGGCTACAGCCTGATCGGCGAATTCGTCGGCCATAAATCCGGCCACGCATTGAACAACCAGCTGCTGCGCAAACTGATCAAGGAAACTGATGCCTGGGAAGTGGTGACCTTCGAGGACGCCTCTACCGCACCGATTTCCTATATGAAACCCGTACTCGCCAGCGAGTAACGGCACGACGATCGAAGGGGTTGCCCTGGCCCCGGCGATCGCCTGGCCGGATCACTGCCTCCACGGAAAGGCAGAGCAGTCAACGTCGTTGAATACAAAGGCCTGGTCTCCCGCCAGGCCTTTGTTATTTTCAAGTGCCACGAAAATATTTTCTGCCATGATTTCCCCCTCTCCCCTTGTGGGAGAGGGGTTGGGGGAGAGGGGGCCGAGCATCCAGCCGGCACAATGCGAGCTACATACTATGTTACTTTCACTTGGCTTCATTAAATATTAAAAAAATACACAGCTAAAAAATATCCGAGCAATGGTCAGTTTCGTTTTGGATGAAGTGACAGGAAGATTTCCCCTGCCATAATTTCCCCCTCTCCCCAACCCCTCTCCCACAAGGGGAGAGGGGCTTAAGAAAAATCTGCGGCAGTGTGTTTGCTTCCATGGACAAGCGAAGCACAGAAAAGCCACGGGCTAGCTCGAAAGGTAAATAAAGAAATTCTTGCTCCCCTCTCCCCTTGTGGGAGAGGGGTTGGGGGAGAGGGGGCCGAGCTTCCAGCCGGCACGATGCGAGCTACATGTCATGTTGCTTTCATTTCGCTTCTTTAAATTCCAAAAAAAACTACAGCCAAAAAGTAGCCGAGCGATCGCCAGCTTCGTTTTGAATCAGGTGACGCGGTAGCGACTGAAAGCGGCACTGTGCGTAATGGGGCTCCAGATTTCCTGCCTGGAGAGTGGCGGGCCGCTTTCACCGCACGAGCTTGGTCAAGGTGGCTTTTACGCGGTGGGGTAGTCAGATCAGGCGCCACTCAATTTCCGGTATTGAACGGCGCGCTGTTTTCCGTACCGGGCGCTGCTTTGTTTCCCGTGCCGGGCACCGCGCTGTTCCCGCGATAGCCCTGAACTCTTGTGTTTGCCTGCGGTCAGTCTGCGAGGTGTGCCAGTTTCAGCAAGGCTTCACGCAAATCTTCGTCGTCGATCCCTTGTGCCGCTTCCCGTAGGCAGGCCGCAGCAGAAGCGGGCAGGGTGCGGGCCGGTTGGGAGCTTGCCGGAGCGGCGGCGACGGCAGGGCGCAGCGCGGCATCGCGATTGATGCGGATGTCCCATTCACTGGCTTGCAGCTCGCGGGCAATGCGTGGCGCATGAAAGCGTAATAACTGGGCGACGGCATTGTTGTCGGCCATCAGCAAGAGCCGGCCCTCTTCCTGCACGATGTGCACCCGCTCGGCCAGCGCTGGCGGGAGTGCCCGGGAAGTGACAGCGGCGGGCGCGCGATATTCCGCGGCGCGGCGGCGCAGCTGCCCCAGGCTCCGGCTGGCGTTCAGCAAGCCATTAATTGAGCGCGGGCCAATTGCCTTAGCCATGATATTTACCTAGTATAACCGCACAAAATGTAAACAAATCATTAAATAAAGCCTAACCTTTTGATTTGCAGGGTTTTCTTTCCGAGCAGAGAGCAACCGGAACTTATGAATATCATAGTCCTCAACAGTCGCGGCCACCAGTCGCGTGCCGTTCGTTTGCCACGCCGACTCCCCGCGCTGCTGCTCGCAGTGCTGCTCGTGATACCGGTCATGGCCGGAGTGGGGGCTTACTACGTCATGTATCACTGGGGCGACCCGGTGCTGGATCAACGCATGACGGCGCGCTGGCAGGGCGAGCTGGAGGCCCAGCGCGATGCGCTCAACGATATCAATCGCCGCACCGATGAAGAGTTGCGTGCGCTGACCGTGCGTCTGGCGGATTTGCAGGCCCGCCTGATGCGCATCGACGCGCTCGGCGAGCGGCTGGTGGACCTGGCCGGCATCCCCGGCGATGAGTTCGATTTCAGCGCTCCGGCTGCCGTCGGCGGCCCGGAACTTCCCGAAGAACGCTCCCTTGCTTACACCGCGCCCTCCTTTACAGATGCTCTGACTGATCTCGCCGTCACCCTGGATCGCCGTGAAGACCAGCTCTCGATTCTGGAGCGCCTGATGGATAACCGCCGCATCGCCGCCAAAACGGAGCTTTCCGGCCGTCCGATTGTGCGCGGCTGGTTGTCATCACGATTCGGCCAGCGCACCGATCCGTTCAGTGGCCGCCTGACAATGCACCGCGGTGTGGATTTTGCGGCCAAGGAAGGATCGGATGTGATCGCGACCGGCGCAGGTGTGGTCACGTTTGCCGGCCAGCGTTGGGGCTACGGTAATCTGGTGGAAGTGAATCACGGCAACGGTATCGCTACGCGCTATGCTCACATGAAGGAAGTGCTGGTCAATGCGGGGGATATCGTGCGTGCGGGTGATGTGATTGCGACAGTCGGCTCGACCGGCCGTTCCACCGGGCCGCATGTGCATTATGAAGTGCTGCGCAACGGCCGGCAGGTGGATCCGACCCCCTATATCGTGCGCGCCCGTCGCTAACGTATGCCGGGTGGACGGGCGTAGCGGCTTGGTTCCAGCGTGATCGCCAGTCAGCCAGCTGCCGGACGCAGGTTCGCGATAACCGCAAGCGCCCGGGTAAGTCATTCTGCCAGCGCTTGGCAGAGTGCGCCTTGATCCGTAGTCTTATGGCCCCATGTTGCCAGACACCCCGTTTTATTGCGCAGGGTGTAGAATGGCCCGCCCGCGCCCTGACTGGCGCGCCCAATACTTGAACAGACACCGGAAGTTCCATGCTCTCAGCTATTGTAAAGTCCATCTTCGGAAGCAAGAACGAACGCGAAATCAAGCGCATGCAGCGCATCGTCAACGAGATCAATGCATTCGGAGAAGACCTGACGCAGGTGGACGATGCCACCCTTCAGGGCCGTACTGCGGAGCTGAAGCAGGCTTACCAGGAAGGCCGCTCGCTGGATGAGTTGCTGCCGGAAGCGTTTGCCGTGGTGCGTGAAGCTGCCACGCGAGTGATGGGCATGCGCCATTTCGATGTGCAGCTGATGGGCGGTATCGCCCTGCATGAAGGCCGCATCGCCGAAATGCGCACCGGTGAGGGCAAGACGCTCACGGCGACACTGCCGGTCTATCTCAATGCGTTGTCCGGCGAAGGCGTCCACGTGGTGACCGTGAACGATTATCTCGCCGAGCGTGACGCGAACTGGATGCGGCCGCTGTATGAGTTTCTCGGCTTGTCGGTGGGCGTGATCCTGTCGCAGCAACCGCCAGAGGTGAAGAAGGCCGCCTACGATGCCGACATCACCTACGGCACCAATAACGAATACGGCTTCGACTATCTGCGTGACAACATGGCCTTCCGCCTGGAAGACCGCGTGCAACGCCCCCTGAACTACGCGCTGGTGGATGAAGTCGACTCCATCCTGATCGACGAAGCCCGCACGCCGCTGATTATTTCCGGGCCCGCCTCGGACAGCTCCGAGCTGTACATACGTATCAATGAATTGATGCCGCGCCTGAAACCTCATAGCGAGGAAAAGGAAGGCCACTACATCATCGATGAAAAAGCCCGGCAGGTTGAGTTGACCGAAAATGGCCACCAGCTGATCGAACAACTGCTGACCGACTCGGGCCTGCTGGAGCAGGGCGAAAGCCTGTATTCCGCGCAGAGCCTGAGCCTGCTGCATCATGTGCATGCGGCACTGAAAGCCCATGTGCTGTTTCACCGTGATCGCGACTACATCGTGCAGGAAGGCCAGATCGTCATTGTTGACGAGCACACCGGCCGCACCATGCCCGGCCGGCGCTGGTCGGAAGGTATCCACCAGGCAGTGGAAGCAAAAGAGAAACTGCAAATCCAGCAGGAAAACCAGACGCTGGCATCCACCACCTTCCAGAACTATTTCCGCCTGTATCGCAAACTGGCCGGCATGACCGGTACGGCGGATACCGAGGCACCGGAATTTCGTCAGATTTACGGGCTTGATGTGGTGGTGATCCCGACACACCGCAAGATGGCCCGTATCGACGCCGATGACCTGGTATTCCTGTCGCTGGAAGAAAAATACGACGCTATCGTTGCGGAAGTGAAAAAAGCCGTGGAGAAAGGCGCGCCCGTGCTGGTGGGAACTGCCACCATCGCCGCATCGGAATTGCTGTCGGAACGCCTGAAAAAAGCAGGCGTGCCCCACCAGGTGCTCAACGCCAAGTTTCACCGCAAAGAAGCCGAGATCATTGCGCAGGCGGGCCGCCCCGGCGCGGTGACCATTGCTACCAACATGGCTGGTCGCGGAACCGATATCGTGCTCGGTGGTAATCCTGACGAAGCCATCCGTGCACTGGACAATCCCACCGAGGCCGAGATCGAAGCTGTCCGCGCCCGCTGGCAGGAAGATCACGACAAGGTACTTGCCGCTGGTGGCCTGCACATCATCGGCACCGAGCGGCACGAATCCCGCCGGATCGACAACCAGCTGCGTGGCCGGGCCGGCCGGCAGGGCGA
Source organism: Alcanivorax quisquiliarum (assembly GCF_023051175.1). Lineage (GTDB taxonomy): Bacteria > Pseudomonadota > Gammaproteobacteria > Pseudomonadales > Alcanivoracaceae > Isoalcanivorax > Isoalcanivorax quisquiliarum. The sequence goes on from NZ_JALKII010000005.1 coordinate 247,245, forward strand.
TCAGGGTTACACCCGCTTCTATCTGTCGATGGAAGATGACCTGATGCGCATCTTCGCCTCCGACCGCATCCGCAACATGATGCGCTCACTGGGGCTGGAGAAAGGCGAAGCCATCGAGCACCGCTGGGTCACCCGAGCCATTGAAAATGCCCAGCGCAAGGTTGAAGCACGGAATTTCGATATCCGTAAAAACCTGCTGGAATACGATGACGTATCCAACGACCAGCGCCGCGTGATCTACAATCAGCGCGACGAGATCCTTGCGTCGGAAGACCTTTCCGAGAGCGTACGAGGTATCCGCCGCGATGTGATGACGGAAGTGGTGCACACTTACATGCCGCCGGCGTCCATCGAAGAGCAGTGGGATATCGAGGGCCTGGAGCGAGTGCTCGAAAGCGAATATCACGTGCAGGCGCCGGTGAGCAAATGGCTGGAAGAAGATACCAGCTTGCATATCGAAGGTGTGATCGAACGCACTATCGCCACCATGGAGGCGGCCTACGCAGAAAAGGAAGCGCAAGTCGCCGAACTGGGTATTTCGCTGCGCAAAGTCGAGAAGCACCTGGTACTGCAAGTGCTGGATCGGCATTGGAAAGATCACCTGGCCAGCATGGATCACTTGCGCCAGGGCATTCACCTGCGTGGTTATGCACAGAAAAACCCGAAGCAGGAATACAAGCGCGAAGCGTTCGAGCTGTTCCAGGAAATGATGTCGCAAATCCAGCATGAGCTGATTCGAGTATTGAGCGCACTGGAATTGCGTCGCGACGACGAAGTGGAGCGGCTTGAACAGCAGCGTGCCGAAGAAGCCCGTCGCCTTGCCGGCCAGATGCAGACCCAGACCCCACAGCAGGCACCGCAACTGGGCGAGGGCAGCGCACCGCCGCCGCAGCCCGCGCGAGAGGCCGCAGCCCAGCCCTTCGTACGCGAAGGCCGCAAGCTGGGTCGCAACGAGCCATGCTGGTGCGAGTCGGGCAAAAAATACAAGCACTGCCATGGCCGCCTCGACGCCTGATAAGATAGCGCCTTTTGCCGCGCCTCAACGTTGAGCAAGGCGCAGAGAATGCGGAGAGGAAAGAGCGGATACGAGCGGCCAGCGGGCGGCCGACAGCCTCGCTGTGGTAAGAACCGGCGCGTCGCGGCTCCAAAGAGAGCGGCGAGGCGCCTGTTTTTTGAAAAGCCTTTCTTTTGCGAGAGCGGAACGCCAACATCCTCTTGAGGCACCAGGTTTTTAAAGCCTGCTCTTTCCCCTTGGGCGACGAACACAGCGCAGAACAGCCGCAGGCTGGCCCGGAGGTGAGCGAAGCGAATAAGGGGTTGGGGAGAGGGGGCTACATACTTCCCGCCCCTCAGAGCCAGCTTGCTGGCACCGAGGCTACCCCTCTCCCCCGGCCCCTCTCCCACAAGGGGAGAGGGGAGTAAAAAGCAGGAATCATAGGGGAGCCCGCTCCCCATCAGGCAAGCGCCTCACAGGGTAAGGAAGAGCAGTCCAGTCGCTACACCGCAGCACAGCCGTAGGCTGCGCACAGTGGATATAGAGGATTTAGCCCCTCTCCCCTTGTGGGAGAGGGGTTGGGGAGAGGGGGCTACATACTTCCCGCCCCTCAGAGCCAGCTTGCTGGCACCGAGGCTACCCCTCTCTCCCGGCCCCTCTCCCACAAGGGGGAGGGGAGTAAGGCCCTCCCTCAGGAGGAATCGGTGCTTTCACAACCGGCAAGGGCAGTCAGAATGCAAAGTCAGTGGTTTCCGGTTCCCGGCGTGCGCCTTGCCGCCGTGGCCGCAGGTATCAAAAAAGCCAATCGTCGCGATCTGGTCGTGCTGGAGCTGGCCGAGGGCAGCCGCACAGCCGGGGTTTTTACCCTCAACCGATTTTCTGCGGCACCGGTGCAAGTGGCGCAGCAGCATCTGGCCGCAGCTGTGCCGCGCTATCTGCTCATCAATACCGGTTATGCCAACGCCGGTACAGGCGATGAGGGAATGCGCCGCTGCCTGGCCAGCTGTGAGACACTGGCGGAGCTGGCGAGCGTGCCGGTGGAGCAAGTGTTGCCATATTCCACTGGCGTGATTGGCGAGCTGTTCGAGCTGGCACCTTTTCAGCGCGGTTTGCCGCAGGCGCTGGCCGAGCTTGATGAGCACGCCTGGGGCAAGGCGGCCGAAGGGATCATGACCACTGACACACGGCCGAAACTGGCCAGCCGCCGCGTGCGCCTCGGTGAGCACGAGATCACGGTCACCGGCATGGCCAAGGGTGCTGGCATGATCAAACCCAACATGGCCACCATGCTGGCGTTTATTGCCACCGATGCGGATATCGCGCAACCGCTGATCGAACAATGGACGCAAGAGCTGGCAGATCGCTCGTTCAACCGCATTACCATCGACGGTGATACCTCGACCAACGACGCTTGCATGCTGGTCGCTACCGGCCGCTCCGGCGAAACGCTTGATGACCCGGCGAGCCCCCATGCACAGACGCTGTTCCAGGCGCTGGAGCAGGTTTTTGTAGAGCTGGCGCACGCTATCGTGCGTGATGGTGAGGGCGCTACCAAATTTGTCGCCGTCGAAGTCAGCGGCGCGGGAAGCGCGGAAGATGCCCGCCTCGTCGCCGAGACGGTAGCGCATTCACCGCTGGTGAAAACGGCCTTGTTCGCATCTGATCCCAACTGGGGCCGCATTCTCGCCGCCGTAGGCCGAGCGCCGATTGCAACCTTGGACGTTGCGCGCGTAAACCTGTGGCTTGATGAGGTGCAGATCGTCCGCGATGGCGGCGTTTCGCCCGACTACAAGGAGGCTCATGGCGCGGCGGTGATGGCGAAAAGCGATATCACGATCCGCGTTGATCTCGGCGCCGGCACCGCCGCAACCTGTGTCTGGACGTGTGATTTCAGTTACGACTATGTGCGCATCAATGCGGAGTACCGAAGCTGAGCGAGGCATTATCGCGTCGTACAGGGCGGCACCACCAAGGCCAACGGCAGAGCGGCACGGTCATGATCATGATCATGGTCATGAACAGGCACAGCCCTAACCAAGACGATTTAGCTCTTGGCAGGGTAAGCAGGCCACAAGCAGGGTGAGGCAGCTATTAACAGGCAACACAGCCATGAGCAAGGCGCACAACCATTAGCCAACAATGCAGCATAAGCCGGACGACACCATGAGCGGCAATCACAGCTATGAGCGGCCACGATCAGCGTGCGCCCCTTTACTGGTAGTGGCCGCGATCATTCGCGGGCCTGATGGTCGCATCCTCCTGAGCCAGCGCCCGGCGCACAAGCACAAAGGCGGCTGTTGGGAGTTCCCCGGCGGCAAGGTGGAGCAGGGCGAATCGCTGGCCGACGCGCTGGCGCGGGAATTGCACGAAGAGCTTGGCCTGTCGGTTCTGGCCTGCCAGCCCTTCATGACAGTGCAACACGATTACCCCGAGTTGTCCGTGCGGCTGTGCTTCCGTGAGGTCACTGCTTTCGCCGGCCAGCCCAGCGGGCGGGAGGGGCAGCCGGTGCAGTGGTTTGAGCCCGCCGCCTTGAGCGAACTGGATTTTCCCGAAGCCAACCAGCCGGTGGTGCGTGGCCTGGCCCTGCCCGATCACTGGCTGATCCTGCCGAGCCCGTTACCCACCGACTGGCATGATGCCTTGCCGCGCAGCATCCAGGCTGGTGCCACGCTGGTCTATCTGCGCGGGGTCAGCGATCAGCAGCAGCTGCGAGAGCTGGTGCAATGCTGCCACGCACACGGTGCGCAGGCGCTCGTTGCCGACGATTCAGAGCTGGCGCAGGCCGTCGGCGCTGACGGCGTCCATCTGCGCCACCAGAGCGCACTGGCCCGCACGGAGCGGCCGCCGCTGCCCTGGGTGTCGGTAGCGTGCCACGACGCCCCGTCACTGGCCCATGCCCAGGCGCTGGGCGCAGATATGGCGGTGCTCTCACCCGTCAAGGCGACGCCGACCCACCCAGAGCAGCCGGGCATGGGCTGGGCACAGTTTCAGACCCTGGCAGAAGGCACGCCGATCCCGATCTATGCGCTGGGCGGCGTCACCCCGGAGGATCTGAGCGCAGCCCGCGCCGCCGGCGCTCGTGGCGTGGCCGGCATTCGCGCTTTCTGGCGCCGGTAAACGAAGCAGCTGCAGAGTGGGATAACAACCTGCAGGCGCACTCCCCTCTGGGCTCGCAAGCGTGCCGGGTAAGCTTTTACCCCCTGTGCCGTGTCATTGTTCTCTTACAAGCCGAGGTTGTATTCACTGACAGACAACCCTGCCGGCAGCCCCCATCATCCCTCTCAACAGGAGCTTCACCAGAGCCAGGGATGACTCGCCATGTCACAAAGCCACGACCAGAATTTCAAGAATCTGATTCTGGATTACCCGCGTCAGGCGCTGGAACTGTTCGCGCCGGAGGAAGCCGCCAAGCTGGACGACGCGGTGGTGTTCACGCCGATCCGGGAAGAGCAGCTCAAGGATCGCCTCAGTGACCGATTCCTGGAGCTGGATATTCCGCTGCTGCTGGAATGGCCGGACGGGCGGCG
>NZ_JALKII010000006.1 GCF_023051175.1 Alcanivorax quisquiliarum
TCTGCCCTGTCTGCCCTGTCTGCCCTGTCTGCCCTGTCTGCCCTGTCTGCCCTGTCTGCCCTGTCTGCCCTGTCTGCTCCGTCTGCTCCGTCTGCTCCGTCTGCTCCGTCTGCTCCGCGCTGCGCCTGTCGCGCAACAGCCAGGTCGGATAAACCTTCACCGCACCACGGGCGCACAACACACGCGGCCTCACAGGCGCGCCCGGCGTTGCGGCCGGCACGGTGACCGTGCTGCGGCTCTCTGGAGCGCTTCCGGCACTGTCGCCAGATACCACAACATCGCCAGCCCACCCGCCGCAGGCCTCAGGCAGTACCCCGCCAGCCTTGCCGCCGGCCAGCTGGCGGTGGCTGCCCGCACCGACCACGCCAGCGGACCTGCTCCGCCCGGCACGGGTTTCATCGGCGAAAGTGGGCACAGGCGCCCGCCTGCGCTAAGATGCCGGGCTTCGTTCATTGATAAATCGAGTTTCTATTGCCGATGCCGCCTCAGCTCCCTGAGCCTCTGCGACGCTTCTGCCAATCCCTGATGCGGCCATTCCGGCGAGGGAGCAGCACCGCAGTCCAACGTCGCATCATTCCCCGCGACCAGCACAATATCTCACGCAAGGATTTCAGCCGTGCCGCCCTGCATGTGCTGTATGGCCTCAAGGATGCCGGTTACGACGCCTACCTGGTCGGCGGCTGCCTGCGTGATCTGCTGACCGGCATCAAGCCGAAGGATTTCGATGTCGTCACCAATGCCACACCGGAGCAGATTGAGCGCGTATTCCGGGGCGCCCGCATTATCGGCCGCCGTTTTCGGCTGGTGCATGTGCGCTTCAAGGGCGATGTGATCGAGGTGGCCACGTTCCGCGCCCTGGCCGGCGATGATGACCACGACGACCACCTCAGCCGCCGCAGCGCCAACGGCCAGATCTTGCGCGACAACGTTTACGGCACCATCGAGGAAGACGCGCTGCGCCGCGATTTCACCTGCAATGCGCTCTACTACGATATTGCCGATTTCAGCCTGCACGACTTTGCCGACAGCCTGCACGATATCGAGCAACGCACCCTGCGCCTGATCGGCGACCCCGAACAGCGCTACTACGAAGACCCGGTGCGCATGATCCGTGCGGTGCGGTTTGCCGCCAAGCTGGATTTCGACATCGACCCCGACACCGAAGCGCCGCTGTCCCGGCTTGCTCCACTGTTGCAACAGGTGCCACCGGCCCGGCTGTTCGAAGAAGTGCTCAAACTGTTTCTCAGCGGCCACGGCCAGCGCACCTTCGCCATCCTGCAACGCTACGGCCTGTTTGATGCGCTGTTTCCCACCACCGCCGAAGCCCTGGCCGACGAAGACGGCGCCAGCGACCTGAAACTGATCCACGCCGCCATGCGCAACACTGACCAGCGACTGGCGCAGGACAAGCCTGTCACCCCGGCGTTTCTGTTCGCCGTGCTGCTGTGGCCCGTGCTGCGCCGGCGGCTGGCGTTTTACCTGGATCATGGCATGCCGCCCATGCAGGCCATGAACAAGGCCGCGGGGCAGATCATGGCCGAGCAGGTATCCGTGATTGCTATTCCGCGCCGTTTCTCCACCGTGGTGCGGGAAATGTGGGATCTGCAATTGCGCCTGCCGCGCCGCGCCGGCAATCGTGCCGAGCAGCTGATGCAGCACCCCCGGTTCCGGGCCGCCTACGATTTCCTGTTGCTGCGCGAGGAAGCCGGCGAAATCAAGCCGGGCCTTGGCGAGTGGTGGACGCGCTATCAGGAAGCCCACCCGGTGGATCGCGATACACTGCTGGCCTCCCTCAGCCGCCGCGACAGCGAGCCGGGCGCGCCGCGCAAACGCCGCCGCCGGCGCCGCCGTGGCGGGGCCGGCAATCAGGCCGGCGACGGCGAATGATCCGCGCCTATATCGGGCTTGGCAGCAACCTGGCCGATCCCGTAGCTCAGGTGCGCGCTGCCTTGCGCGCCCTGACAGCCCTGCCACACAGCCGCCTTGCCGGGCAATCACCGCTTTACCGCAGCGCGCCCGTGGGCCCGCAGGATCAGCCGGATTTCATCAATGCCGTGGCCGCACTGGATACCTCGCTGCCCCCGCTGGCGTTGCTGGATGCGCTGCAGGCGCTGGAGCAAGCCGCCGGCAGGGAGCGCCTGCGTCCCTGGGGCGAACGCACGCTGGATCTTGATCTGCTGCTGTACGGCGACCAGCACATCGCCACGCCGCGCCTGACCGTCCCACACCCGCACCTGCATGAACGAGCCTTCGTGCTGGTGCCGCTGGCCGCTCTGGCCCCCGATCTGCGCCTGCCTGACGGCCAGCCAATCACCCACTGGCTGGCGCAATGCAATCGGGATGATGTCTGGTACTATGATGGCCGCGTGGATGGTCGCGATAGCCCCGGGGGTGGCCGCGGATGACCGGATGTAACAACAGCCTGTAGGCAGACCGGCGAAGCCGGGCAATGCACAGCCCACCGGGCGCCTGCCACCCGCTTCAGCCGGCCAGCTCAGGCGCTTGCGTAGAGGCGCACCCACGCGGAGCCGCACTCAGGCACTAGCCGCTGCCCTGCACCGACGATGCCCAGGCAACCCGTAACGCATACCGGCGACCAGCCGCATGAATCACGCCTTATCGGGGGAGAAAACGATGCCCACAGAACGACTGCAAGCCCTGCGCGACAGCGGCGAGCTACCCCGTTTTGTCGCCGTGGAAGGCCCGATCGGTGTGGGCAAGACCACGCTAGCACGGCGTCTGGCGGCCACCTTCAACTATGAAACACTGCTGGAGCAGGCCGAGGCCAACCCCTTTCTGGAGCGCTTTTACCGCGACCCGCGCCGCTATGCCCTGCAAACCGAGCTGTTCTTTTTATTTCAACGCACCGAGCAACTGCGCGATCTGAAACAGAACAGCCTGTTCGAGCCGGTGCGGGTCAGCGATTTCCTGATCGACAAGAACGCCCTGTTTGCCGAAGTGACACTGGATGAAGACGAGTTCCAGCTGTATCAGAACGTGCATCAGCACCTCATCATCGACGCACCACAGCCTGATCTGGTGATCTATCTCCAGGCGCCCACCAGCGTGCTGCTGCAACGTATCGGCAAGCGCGGCCTGGCGCATGAACGCGCCATCAGCGCCGAGTATCTGGATCAGCTCAACAGCGCCTATGCCCGCTTCTTCCACTTTTACGACCAGGCACCGCTGTTGATCGTCAACGCGGCCGATATCGATTTCGCCAGCAACGATGACGACTACCAGCAGCTGCTGAGCTACCTGCTGGACATCCGCCGGGGCCGGCACTACTTTAACCCCCGGCCGCTGGCAGGCTGATAGCCGCCAGCCGCCCATACCATCTTCGACCCGGGTACCTGCTATGAGCGTAACCGTCCGCACCCTTCAGCAATGCAAGAACGAAGGCCGCAAGTTTTCCGTCCTCACCGCCTACGATGCCACCTTCGCGCATCAGATCAGCAGCGCAGGCGTCGACGCCATTCTGGTCGGCGATTCGCTCGGCATGGTGGTGCAGGGCCACGACAGCACCCTGCCGGTGACCGTGGACGACATCGTTTACCACACCGCCTGCGTGGCACGCGGCAACCAGGGCGCGCTGATCATCGCTGACGTGCCGTTTCTGGCAGCAGCAACGCTGGATCGGGCGCTGGATTGCTCGCTGAAACTGATGCAGGCCGGCGCCAACGTGGTCAAGATCGAAGGCGCTGGCTGGCTGGCAGACACCGTTCAGGTGCTCAAGCGCAACGGCGTGCCCACGTGCGTGCACATGGGCCTGACACCACAATCGGTAAATGCATTCGGCGGCTACCGGGTGCAGGGCCGCGAGCAAAGCCAGGCCGATCAGATGATTGCCGATGCGCAAGCGCTGGAAGCCGCCGGCGCCGACATGCTGCTGCTGGAATGCGTGCCCCGCGAAGTCAGCAAGCAACTGACCGCTGCCGTGGGCATCCCGGTGATCGGCATCGGCGCTGCGCCGGAATGCGATGGCCAGGTGCTGGTGATTCAGGATGTGCTGGGCATTACTGCCGGCAAGACGGCGCGTTTCGTGAAAAACTTCATGGCTGCCGCCAACGGCGATATCGCCGCCGCCATCAAGGCTTATGATAGCGCCGTCAAAGACGGCTCATTCCCTGCCGCCGAACACTGTTTCTGAACCACAGCAGCTGCGCCCGGCATCACTGCCAGGGCGCAGCTGCTGCTCTCTTCCGGAGCCTGTATGCAAACCCTGCATCGTATTGATGAAGTGCGCGCCCAGGTGCGTGCCTGGAAAGCCGCTGGCCTGCGTGTCGCCTTTGTGCCCACCATGGGCAATCTGCACGCCGGCCATATCCGGCTGGTCACCACCGCACGCGAGCATGCGGATAAAGTCGTCACCAGTATTTTTGTCAATCCGACCCAGTTCGGCCCGAACGAAGATTTCGATGCCTACCCGCGCACGCTGGCCGACGATCAGGCAAAACTCGCGGCGGCCGGCAACGATCTGGTGTTTGCCCCATCGGTGGCAGAAATGTATCCCGAACCGGGCCTCACCACCGTGGACGTGGCCGAGCTGGGTGATTACTTGTGCGGTGCCAGCCGGCCGGGGCATTTTCGCGGCGTTTCCACCGTCGTCAGCAAACTGTTCCATATCGTCGAGGCCGATGTGGCCTGCTTTGGCGAAAAGGATTATCAACAGCTTGCGATCATCCGGCGCATGGTGCGGGATCTGTGTTTTGGCGTGAGCATCATCGGCGTGCCCACCGAACGGGAAAGCGACGGGCTGGCTCTGAGCTCCCGCAACGGCTACCTCAGTGCCGCCGAACGAGCTGTGGCGCCACAGATTTACGCGCACTTGTGTGCCGCACGAAATGCCCTCATATCAGGGGAAACGGACTTCGCCGGGCTTTCCGCACAGCTCGCCACCTCGCTTGAGACCCACGGGTTTCAGGTGGATTACCTGGAAATCATGGACGCCGAACGGCTCAGGCCCGCCACCCCCGCGAACGAAAAACTGGTTGTCGCGGTCGCCGCCAGGCTGGGAAAAACTCGATTGATAGACAATATATCAGTGGCAATTGTACGTGACTGAGCATTCCGGCATACTGGCGCGCCATTTTCGGCACTGGCGCCCGGCTGATTGACAGTCTGAATGCCGGTTGACCTGCTGGCAGGGTTGGTTGAAAGCCTGTCATACAGTTGCAACGGCCCTCCGGGGCAGCGCAGAGAGGTGAGAAAAGTTATGCAATGCACAATGCTGAAAGCCAAGCTGCATCAGGCACGAGTTACCCACGCGGAGCTCGAATACGAAGGCTCTTGTGCCATTGATGGCGAGCTCCTCGATCTGTCCGGCATTCTGGAATATGAACAGATCCAGATTTATAACATCGATAACGGCGAACGCTTCACCACTTATGCCATTCGTGGCGAAGAAGGCTCGAAGATGATCTCCGTGAACGGTGCTGCCGCACACAAGGCACAGCCAGGTGATCGCATCATCATCTGTGCTTACGCAAATTACTCCAGTGCGGAGCTGATCAATTTCAAACCGCGCCTGATCTATCTTGCCGACGGTAATGCCGTGAAAGGCACAAGCAACGCGATCCCGGTGCAAGTGGCGTAATTTTCTATTGCGGCGGACGGGCACCGCAAGCGCCCGAGAAGACGCAAGAAAAGTTGCAGGGAAAAGCCACGAGGCGATCCGCAAGCAAGCCCAAAAGCCCGACAATAAAGCGCCCTCAAGCTGCAACAGCTTGAGGGTTTTTTTCGTGCCGTGCGAAGGCAGAGCCGAGCGCCCGCGCATACCCGCAGCACAGCACCAGGACGATGCATCGAATGACGCTTTTCTCGATTGCTTGCGGCAACAAACATCTTCAAGCATCTTGCCTTCCCCCATGGCGAGCCGATCGCAAAGCAAAGCAAAGCAAAGGAGTAGAGCACCGAGCGGACAAACAACTGCGAACGATCATGTGCCACCGATAGCTCGCTTGTTAACACGATGGCCGGGCGAGGCAATGGCTGCCCTGCGCGAGACAATTTTTCTGCACCGTGATGGCTACCCTCTGCGGCAATCGTCGCCCCGCGCCCAACACCTGCCCGGCCCGGCGAGCACGATCGCATAAGCGGCCACACGGCTCCGGCGATCTCACCGTTGTGCCGGATCAACCTCGGCGTCAGTACGCTTTGCCAGCCCGAGCGCCAGCGGATCAGCCAGGCCGGCGGCAATGGCCATGCCCACCAGTGCCGGCAAATGCGGGGCCTGCATTCGACGCATCACCCTGGCCCGATGTAGATCCACGGTTTTCACACTGATCCCCAGTCGATCGGCAATTTCCCGATTGGTGTGGCCATGTACCAGCGGCAGCAACACGTCCTGCTCGCGCTGGGTGAGCGCGGCGAGCCGTGCGTGCACCGCTTTCAGTAGGGGCGACACGTCGCGCTGCCGGTGGCGTAATACATGCTGCACACTATCCAGCAGCAGCTGCTCACTATACGGTTTTTCAATGAAATCCACGGCTCCCGCACGAAACGCCCGCACCACCATCGGCACGTCCGCATGGCCGCTGACAAAAATGATCGGCAGGTCGATGCCACGTTCACGCAGCGCATCCTGCACGCTCAACCCGCCCATGCCCGGCATGCGCACATCCAGCAGCAGACAGCCGCGCATGTCCGGTCGGCACGCCTCCAGAAAAACACGGCCATCCGTAAACGGCTGCACCGACAACCCCACCGATTCCAGCAACCACACTGTCGATTCCAGCATGCCGGGATCATCGTCCACCACATACACTTGCTGCCCGGCCGGCAATTGGCCCGATTGATCGTGTTGAAACACCTCTGTCTCCTGCATCGTTATTCTGTGCGGGTGGCGTGCAGCGGAAACCGGCAGCGCATAGTCAAGCCACCGCCCTGCTGCGGCACCGCCTCAAGCTCGCCACCAAAGCCCTCGACAATCGTGCGGCTCATGGATAACCCCAGCCCGAGCCCCTCTGCCTTGCTGGTAAAAAACGGCGTAAATATTCGCTCCCGCGCTTGCGGGGCCAAACCCGGCCCTTCGTCCGTCACGGCCAGCGCCAGCATGTCGTCTTCCACTGCGGCTGACACCCACACGCGCGACGGGCCCCGATGCACCCCTGAGTTGGCCTCCATGGCGTTGCGCAGCAAATTCAGCAACACCTGCTCCAGCAGCACTTTGTCGGCCACCAGCGCGGGCAGGTTCTCCGCCAGCGCCAGAATGATGTCCACTTGCCGCTGGGCCGCTTCCCAGGCACATAGCTGCACTGTGTCGCGCACCACCTGATCGAGCGCAAGGGGCCGCATGTGCCGCTGCCCCTTGCGCAAGAACGCACGCAGGCGGCGGATGACAGCCGAGGCGTGGCTGGCGTGTTCGTTGATGCGGCGCAAGCCTGACGCCAGCCGCTCGCGCGCCAGCGGGCTTTCCGCGACGGTTTGTAAATAACGCTGTCCGGCGCTGGCATAGTTCATGATCGCCGCCAGCGGCTGATTGATTTCGTGCGCGATGCCGGAGGCAAACTCCCCCAATGTCACCAGCCGTGCGCTGTGGGCCAGCTCTTCTTCCAACTGCCGCTGCTGCGCCTCTGCGGCAATACGGGAAGAAATATCGCGGGACACACTGACCACTTCCACCACCGAGCCGGTATAGGTTTCACGAATGGCTCGGCTGGATGTCTCCAGCCAGACATACCGCCCGTCACGGTGCCGCACCCGGTAGGTGCTGGTGTGATAACCGGCATCCTCCAGCGCCTCCAGCTCGGCCTGACCGAAAGCCGCGACTTCCGACGGGTGCAGAAGCTCGGCCAGCGAGCGCCCGCGCAATTGCTCCGGCCAGTATCCCAGCAACCGCCAGGAAGCCGGCGAGGCATCCAGAAACCGGCCCTCCGGCGTATGGCGTGAGATCAGATCGGTGGTGTTCTCGATGATCAGCCGGTAAAGCCGCTGCGCACGCGCCGCCTCGCGTTCCCGGCGCAGTGCCTCGGTAGCATCCCGGCAGCGCGCCAGCACGCGACCAGCCGCGGTATCGGGGATGAACGTCCACAGCAGCCCTCGCGTGCCCCACCAGGCTTCCACCTCCTCGATCGCCCGCTGCTGGTGCAGGCAGGCGCGCGCCAGGTGGGCATGATTGGGCGGCAGCAGGGCCGGTGCGTTGGCGAGCAGGCCGCCTTCAAGCAGGGCCAGGCAGGCCGCATTGGCCATCAGCGGCTGGCCATCGGCTGCCAGCCACAGGCTCGGCTGCGGGTCGGCTGCCGCACACGGCAACGGCGCGGGATCGGGTGGGGACTGGGTCATAGGGCTTTGCTGTCGTCTGTCCCGAATCGAAGACCAATAAATATAGTACAAATACTATATAGAGTCAGTGATATTCCATATCTGCGGCAAAATGTATATAAATAGGGACCGCCTTCCTTACGGCGGTTGCCTGAACATTTCAACAACAGGGCTAGCACAATGTCGATTTTCGAGCAGGGGCTTGATCGTTCTGCGGTCAACCACGTCCCCCTGACACCGCTGAGCTTCATCGAGCGCACTGCAAGCGTTTATCCTGATTACCCCGCTGTGGTTCACGGCGCGCTGCGGCGTACCTGGGCAGAAACCTACCGGCGCTGCCGCCAGCTCGCTTCCGCTCTGGCCGGGCGCGGTATCGGAGCCGGCGACACCGTTGCCGTGATGCTGCCGAATACGCCGGCGATGCTGGAGGCGCATTTTGCCGTGCCGATGGCGGGGGCCGTGCTCAACACCCTGAATGTGCGCCTGGATGCAGAAACCATCGCCTTCATGCTGCGCCATGGCGAAGCCAAAGTACTGATCGCCGACCGCGAATTTCATCAGGTAGTGCGCGATGCGCTGGCAACGCTGGAGCAGCCACCGCTGGTCATCGATGTGAACGATCCCGAATACGGCGAAGGCGAGCCGAACAGCGCGCTGGATTACGAGGCGGTGCTGGCCGAAGGTGATCCCGACTACGCCTGGCAATGGCCGGCAGACGAATGGCAGGCGATTTCCCTGAACTATACCTCCGGCACCACGGGCGATCCCAAAGGCGTGGTCTATCACCATCGCGGCGCTTTTCTCAATGCCATGGGCAACCAGATGACCTGGGCCATGGGGCACCACCCGGTCTATCTCTGGACGCTGCCGATGTTCCACTGCAACGGCTGGTGCTATCCCTGGACAGTCACCGCACTGGCTGGCGTGCATGTCTGCCTGCGGCGCGTTGACCCGCAAAAAATCCTGACGCTGATTCGCGACGAGCGGGTGACGCATCTGTGCGGTGCGCCGATCGTGCTCAATGCGCTGGTGAATCTGCCCGAGGCCGACAAGACCGCCATCGATCACCCGGTGCAGGCGATGGTGGCCGGCGCCGCGCCACCTGCGCAGGTTATCCGCTCGGTAGAAGCCATGGGCATTCATGTCACCCACGTTTACGGGCTGACCGAAGTCTACGGCCCGGTCACCGTGTGCGCCTGGCAGGAACGCTGGGACAGCTTGCCTCCAGCCGAGCAGGCCAGCGTCAAATCCCGCCAGGGCGTGCGCTATGCCACGCTGGAAGGCGTCATGGTGGCCGACCCGGCAACCCTTGCGCCGGTGCCGGCAGATGGCGAGACGCTGGGCGAAATCCTGATGCGCGGCAACACCGTCATGAAGGGCTATCTGAAGAACCCGGCGGCCACCGCCGAGGCATTTGCCGGCGGCTGGTTCCACACCGGCGATCTGGCGGTGATGCACGAAGACGGCTACATGGAAATTCGCGACCGTGCCAAGGACATCATCATTTCCGGCGGTGAGAATATTTCCACCATCGAAGTGGAAGATATCCTGTACCGCCATCCCGCCGTGCTGGAAGCCGCCGTGGTTGCCCGGCCGGACGAACGCTGGGGTGAAACGCCGTGCGCCTTCATCACGCTCAAGGCCGATCAGGCACACACCACCGAGGCCGAGATCATGCAGTTCTGTCGCGAACATCTGGCCGCCTTCAAGGTGCCGAAAACGGTGGTTTTCACGACCCTGCCGAAAACGTCCACCGGCAAGTTGCAAAAATTTATCCTGCGGGACTGGGCACGCGCACTCTAGCCGCGCCATGATGGCTCAGCCACGCCCGCTTTCAGCTTACCAGCCGGCCCGGTGCCGGCTTTGTTCGTATCGAGGCCAACACATGTCTGATTACCAAGCCCCCCTGCACGATATGCGCTTTCTGCTGCACGATCTGTTCCAGGCCCCTGCCACCTGGGCACGCCTGCCGGCACTGGCGGGGCATGTCGATGCCGATACCGCCGATGCCATTCTGGAAGAAGCCGCCCGCGTGACCAGCGGCCTGATCGCGCCGCTCAACCGCGAAGGCGATGAAATCGGCGCCCAATGGCATGACGGCGACGTGACCACACCGCCCGGCTTTCGAGAAGCCTATCGCGGCTACAGTGAAGGCGGCTGGATCGGCCTGGCCGGCAACCCGGACTACGGCGGCATGGGCATGCCGAAAATGCTGTCGGTGCAGTGCGAAGAGATGCTGTACGCCGCCAACAGCAGCTTTGCCCTGTATGCCACACTCACCTCCGGCGCCTGCCTGGCGATCGACACGCACGCCAGCGATGCGCTGCGGCGGCAGTATCTGCCCAGGCTCTACAGTGGCGAATGGACCGGCGCCATGTGTCTGACAGAAGCCCACGCCGGCAGCGATCTGGGGCTGATCCGCACCCGGGCCGAGCCGGATAACGATGGCCGCTACCGCATCACCGGCTCGAAGATCTTCATCACCGGCGGCGATCACGATCTCACCGACAACATCATCCATCTGGTGCTGGCACGCCTGCCGGATGCACCGGCCGGCCCCAAGGGCATTTCCCTGTTTCTGGTGCCCAAGCGGCTGCCAGATGCCGAGGGCCGGGCCGCCGAAGACAACCGCGTCATCTGCGGCGCCATCGAGCACAAGATGGGCATCAAGGCATCGGCCACCTGCGTGATGCATTTCGAGAACTCCATCGGCTATCTGGTGGGCGAACCCCACCGTGGCCTGGCCGCCATGTTCACAATGATGAATTACGAACGGTTGTCGATCGGTATCCAGGGCATCGGCTGCGCTGCACGCTCGTTGCAGGTGGCAAGCGAGTACGCCCGCGATCGGCTGCAAGGCCGCGCCGCTGGCAGCAGCGACGGCCCCGCGCCGATCATCGTGCACGCCGATGTGCGCCGCATGTTGCTGACCATGAAAGCCCTCACCGAAGGCAGCCGTGCTTTCGCCACTTATGTTGGCCTGCAACTGGATCTGGCGAAATTCAGCGACGATGAACAAGAACGCGCTGCCGCCGCTGCCAGGGTGGCCCTGCTGACCCCGGTAGCCAAGGCGTTCTTCACCGATACCGGTTTCGAGAGCTGCGTGCACGGCCAGCAAGTGCTCGGCGGGCACGGCTATATTCGCGAATGGGGCCAGGAGCAGCTGGTGCGCGACGTGCGCATCGCGCAGATTTACGAAGGCACCAACGGTATTCAGGGGCTGGATCTGCTGGGCCGTAAAGTCGTGGCCGATAACGGCGCGGCGCTGATGGATTTCATCAACCTGATGCGCACCGATGCTGAGAGCTGCCCGCGCTTCCGCGCCCCCCTGAAAGAGGCTCTGGATCGGCTACAGCAGACCAGCCAATGGCTGATCGAGCAAGCAGCTACTGACCCGGCGCTGGTGAACGCCAGTGCGGTGGAATACCTGCATCTGCTCGGCTACGTTGCCTACGCCTGGCTGTGGGCGCGCATGGATGTTGCCGCCGCCGATGCCAAGCAGGGCGACCCGGCATTCCGGGCCGCAAAGCAAGACACCGCTGCGTTCTATTTCCAGCGCCTGTTGCCGCGCATCCTGAGCCTGGAAGCGACCTTGCGCAGCGGCAGCACATCGCTGACCGCCTTGCCCGCCGAGCAATTCTGAGTGGAGCAGACCATGCAAGATGTTGTCCTCATTGACGCCTCCGGCTACCGCGTGCCGATCATCGCGCTGTTGCCAGAAAGGCCGCAGCGCGATGCCCGGCGCGGCCTGGCCACACCGTGCATCGGCGACGGCCAGAGCGTGGCGCTGGTCGTCGAGCGGCCATGACGGCTCGCACGCTCACCACGCTGCTCGGCAACAGCCAACGGCTTGATGGCGGCGCCATGTTCGGCAATGCACCCAGAGCGCTCTGGCAGCGCTGGCTGCCCCCCGATGAAGAGCATCGCATTGCACTGGGTTGCCGCGCACTTCTGGTGCGCGAGCCGGGCCGCAATATCCTGATCGAAACCGGCATCGGTGCATTTTTTTCACCCGAACTGAAGCAGCGTTTCGGTGTGCAGGAATCGCACCATGTGCTGCTCGACAGCCTCGCCGGCGCCGGGCTGAGTGACGCCGATATTGATATCGTGCTGCTCACCCACCTGCACTTTGACCACGCCGGCGGCCTGCTCGCCGCCTGGCAGCCAGATACCCCTGCGCGCCTGCTGTTTCCCAATGCGCGCTATATCACCGGCCGGCGCCAATGGCAGCGCGCCTGCGCACCGCACCCCCGTGATCGCGCCTCGTATATTCCCGAACTGCTGGCGCTGCTTGAGGCCAGCGGCCGGCTGGCGCTGGTGGCAGATGGCGACTGCCCGTTGGGCGCAGGCTGGCATTTTCACTGGAGTGACGGGCACACACCGGGCCAGTTGCTGCCGCAAATCGACATGCCGGGCGGCCCGGTGGTGTTCGGCGGCGATCTGGTGCCGGGCGCAGCCTGGGTGCACGCGCCGATCACCATGGGCTACGACCGTTTCCCCGAAGCTGTCATCGACGAAAAAACAGCCTTGCTGGAGGCGCTGCTGCCGCAACAGGGGCGGCTGGTTTTCACGCATGATCCCGAGATCGCGTGCGGCCGTATCGCCCGTGACACGCGGGGCCGGTATCACCTTGCCGATACCACGACGGCGCTGGAACAGCTCGCACACTGAGCCTTTTCCGGCCAGCGCCAAGTCAGTGTCGCGCTGTTCACTCACTGTGCCGAGACGGAGGGTGCAATGACAACGACCACCGCGGCCTTTACGCCTCGTCATTGATTCGCGATAGTGTTGCGCTGGAATATAACTGCGGCCGCCATTATCACGGCCTATCACGACGACATAAGAACAAACCCTAGGAGGCCATAGATGTCGGATGAGAAACGCTATCCGGTGCCGGAATCATTTCGTCAGCGCGCGCTGATGGATAAAGCGCTGTACCAAGAGTGGTATCGTGCCTCAATCGAAGACCCGGACACATTCTGGGCCGCCCGAGCACAAGAATTCCTGCACTGGTCGAAGCCCTGGGACAAGGTGCGCGACGGCGATTTTGCCCAAGGCACCGCTGCCTGGTTTGTCGGCGGCGAACTCAACGCCAGCTACAACTGCATTGATCGCCACCTGCCAGAGCGCGCCGATCAGACGGCTATCATCTGGGAAGGTGACGAGCCGGATGACAGCCGGCATATCACCTATGCCGAATTGCACGAACAGGTTTCCAAACTTGCCAACGTGCTGAAACAGCGCGGCGTCAAAAAAGGCGACCGCGTCTGCATTTACATGCCGATGATTCCCGAGGCCGCCTACGCCATGCTGGCCTGCGCACGGATCGGCGCGGCGCACTCGGTGGTGTTCGGTGGATTTTCCCCGGAAGCACTGAAAGACCGCATTCTCAACGCCGAAGCCAGCGCTGTCATTACTGCCGATGAAGGCGTGCGCGGTGGCCGTAACGTGCCGCTGAAAACCAATGCCGACAAAGCGCTGGCCGGTTGCGACAGCGTGCATACATGCGTAGTGGTGCGCCGCACCGGCGCGGATGTGGCCTGGGACGACAAGCGCGACCTGTGGTATCACGAAGCCGTTGCCACAGCGAGCGCCGATTGCCCGCCGGAGCCGATGGGCGCGGAAGATCCGCTGTTCATCCTGTACACCTCCGGCTCCACCGGCAAACCCAAAGGCGTACTGCACACCACCGGCGGCTACCTGCTCAGCACCGCGCTGACGCACAAATACGTGTTCGATTATCAAGATGGCGATATTTTCTGGTGCACCGCCGATGTGGGCTGGGTGACCGGCCACAGCTATATCGTCTACGGGCCGCTGGCCAACGGCGCTACCACGCTGATGTTCGAAGGCGTGCCGACCTACCCGGATGCGTCACGGTTCTGGAATGTGGTGGACAAACACAAGGTCAATATTTTCTATACTGCGCCGACCGCTATCCGCGCCCTGATGGGCCTGGGTGATGAGGCGGTGACGAAAACCGACCGCAGCAGCTTGCGCCTGCTCGGCACCGTGGGCGAACCGATCAACCCGGAAGCCTGGGAGTGGTATCACCGCGTGGTCGGCGACAGCCGCTGCCCGATCGTCGATACCTGGTGGCAGACCGAGACCGGCAGCATCCTGATCGCTCCGATTCCCGGCGCAACCGAAACCAAGCCCGGCTCTGCCACGCTGCCGCTGTTCGGTGTGCAACTGGGCTTGCTCGATCCGAACGATAAAGAGCTTGATGGTGCCGCCGCCGGCAACCTGATCATCAAAAGCTCCTGGCCGAGCCAGATCCGTGGCGTGTATGGCGATCACGCACGTATGCTGGAAACCTACTTCGCCACGCCCAAAGGTGTTTATTTCACTGGCGACGGTGCGCGCCGTGACGAAGATGGTTACTACTGGATCACCGGCCGTGTGGATGATGTGCTGAATATTTCCGGGCACCGGATGGGCACGGCGGAAATCGAATCCGCACTGGTGCTGCATGAGGCCGTGGCGGAAGCCGCCGTGGTCGGCTACCCGCACGACATCAAGGGCCAGGGCGTGTACGCCTATGTGGACCTGATGGCCGGCTTTGAACCCAGCGACGCGCTCGCGGCCGAGCTGCGTGATTTCGTGGGGAAAGAAATTGGTGCCATCGCCAAGCCGGACATGATCCAGTTCACCCCGGCGCTGCCGAAAACCCGCTCCGGCAAGATCATGCGCCGCATCCTGCGCAAGATTGCCTGCAACGAGCTGGACAACCTGGGTGACACCTCCACACTGGCCGATCCTTCAGTGGTGGAACAACTGATTGAGGAACGCCTGAACCGCTGATGCCCGGGACCAGAGAAAGAGGCCGGCATTACCGGCCTCTTTTCTTCTGACGGCTGGATACAAGAAAAAAAGGTTCATCGTCGATTTCCGTAGAGACATTCCCGATATCCGTGAAAGCACCTACGGGGTTGTCAAAAATACCGAGCTTCTTACTCTCCTCGTCTCTTGTGGGACAAGCGCAGCGCAGAACAGCCGTAGGCTGGCCCGAAGGGTGAGCGAAGCGAATAAGGGGCTGGGGGAGCGGGGGCGACGAAATTTCAGCTGTCACGACACCTGCTACATGTTTCACTACTTTCACTTACCTTCAGTAGATACTTTTATAAAAATCCCACAGCCAAAAAATTTCGAGCGTTAGTCAGTTTCGTTCCAGATCAAGTACCGAGTGTATATTTCCTGCCATAATCTCCCCCTCTCCCCAACCCCTCTCCCACAAGGGGAGAGGGGCTAAAGAAAGATTCAGCATTGATTTCTGTGGAGGCATTTTCGATATCTATGAAAGCACCTACGAGGTTGTCCAAAATACCGATCTCTTTAGCCCCTCTCCCTCGTGGGACAAGCGAAGCGCAGAACAGCCGCAGGCTGGCCCGAAGGGCAAGCGAATCAGCTTTTTGCCCCCTCTCCCCTTGCGGGAGAGGGGCTGGGGGAGAGGGGGCGACGAAATTTCAGCTGTCACGACACCTGCTACATGTTTCACTACTTTCACTTACCTTCAGTAGAAATTTTTATAAAAATCCCACAGCCAAAAAATCTCGAGAGTTAGTCAGTTTCGTTCCAGATCAAGTGCCGAGTGTATATTTCCTGCCATAATCTCCCCCTCTCCCCAACCCCTCTCCCACAAGGGGAGAGGGGCTAAAAAAAACGCTCTCCGACCGCGCACCCCATTTTCATTTTTCTGTCATGTGCCTGACACCAACGCAGATTACCCTTCTCGGCAAACGCCCGTTTACGCGGCGAACCCGAGAGGCACCCGCAGCATGTTCCCCCGAGAGCCGCTAACCCGACGGATTGAATTGCTGAAGCGCTTGACGACCCTGGAGCGTCTCTCCCTGGGTGTGGGCAATCTGCTGCATGATTATCAGATCCGTTATTTCTTTTTTGGCCTCGACCGTTCGTTGTCATTGGTGCGTATGCAGTTGTTGGCGCTGCATAACCTGCCGCTGCCGTGGGCTCAGCAATATTTTTCCGATGAACTGTTCAAGCTCGATCCCACTGTGCGCTACGCACACGCCCATCACCAGCCGATTGCCTGGCAGCAATTGCAGGAAATGTCCTGTTGCGCCGGCCCGGACACGCTGCCGGTGCTGCGGCAGCATCAGCAACATGGCTTGCGTAGCGGCTATACCCTGCCGCTGAGAAGCCACGGCGGCGCTACCGCCTGGCTCACACTGGCCTGTAGCGAGCAGAACGAAGCAAGCCAGGCGCTGCTACATGCTTTCCTGCCTAAAGCTGTGCTGTTGGCATTTACTCTTCAGGATTGCGCCTTGCGTCTGGCGCCGCTTCTGCCCGCCGGGCAACCGCTGTTAAGCGATCGCGAGCGTGCTTGCCTGGCACTTGCCAGCGACGGCCTGACCAATGCGGAAATCGGCACCACACTCGGCGTCAGTGATCGCACAGCGATTTATCACATCACCAATGCCTGCCGCAAAATGGGTGCGCGTAACCGCCAGCAAGCGATCACCCGTGCACTGCTTACCGGGCAGCTCGGCGGCCCGTCCCCGCTGGCACCGCAGATGGAGCCCCGGCGTACGCCGCCATAACCCTCCGATGCGCATTTGATCCACAGCGCCCGCTTCTCTACCCTAGGGCGTTCCCCCCGCGAGCACTATTCCAAGGAGAGATTTGTGCAGGAGCTGTATTCGTCCTTCACCGACACGTTGGCCATTTACCCGTGGGCAGAAACGCTGCTCGCCATCGCAGGCCTGCTGCTACTGGCCTGGCTCGTCAACTGGATCGCACGTGCCATTCTCCGGCTGATTTTCAGCCGCCGCCTCAGCAAAGATGAACAACAGCGCGGTGCACAGCTGCGCATGCCGCAGCTGCGTGCCATCGCGCGCTTTGCCAATATCGCGCCAGCGCTGGTGATCGCGGCGGGCATTGGCGCAGTGCCAGGGCTACCGGAAATCATTGTCACCATCACGCGCAACGTCTGCGGTGCTTTTATCATCGTCACCATTGCTGTTGCGGCAGGTCATCTGCTGGATTATGCCAATCTGGTCTATCAGCGACGCCCCGATGCGCCGAACAAACCCATCAAGGGTTATCTGCAAGTGCTGAAGCTGGTGCTGTACATCATCGCCGCGCTGCTGACCATCGCCACGCTGGTGGACCAGAACCCACTGATCCTGCTGTCCGGCCTGGGCGCCATGGCAGCGGTCCTGATGCTGGTATTTCAGGACACTATTTTATCGCTGGTCGCCAGCGTGCAGATCAGCTCGAACGGCTCCGTGCGCGTCGGCGACTGGATCGAAATGCCGCAGGTGAATGCCGATGGCGACGTGGTCGACATTGCCCTGCACACCGTTACAGTGAGCAACTGGGACAAAACGCTGACCACCTTCCCGACCCGCAAGCTGGTCAGCGAATCATTCAAGAACTGGCGCGGCATGAGCCAGTCCGGTGGCCGCCGCATCAAGCGCTCGCTGTACCTGGATCAAACCAGTGTGCGTTTTCTCTCCGATGAGGAAATCGCCCATCTGCACCGCTTTGCCGTGCTGGACAACTATCTGGATGAAAAAGCCGCCGAGCTGGCAGAATGGAACAGCTCACTGATCGAACAGGGCAAAGACCCGATCAACAGCCGCCGTGTTACCAACCTCGGCACATTCCGGGCCTACATGAACCAGTATCTGCGCAACCACCCCGGCATCCACCAGGAAATGACCCTGCTCGTGCGCCAGTTGCAACCAGGCCCCACCGGCGTGCCGCTGGAACTGTATTGCTTCACCAACACAGTCGCCTGGGCGCAGTATGAAGGTATCCAGTCGGATATTTTCGATCACATGCTGGCGATCCTGCCGGAATTCGGCCTGCGCGTCTTCCAGCAGCCCAGCGGTGCCGATCTGCACGACATCAGCCAGCACAATCCGCTGCTGCTCGCGGCTGCCCCGCAGGATACGCAGTAAATCCGCTCGTCACGGCTGCCCAAGCGGCCGTGACCAAACGCGCACCTTATTCCGGTGCCGCACCCCATTCGGTCACCATGGCCAGCCCGGCCTCCAGCGTGCGCGTAACTGGAGTCTTGCCGGCTATTTCCAGCAGCCGCGCCTGCTGTGCGGCCGTCAGCACAGCGGGCGTGAGCAGCCGCCGCGTTACTCGCGCCTTGCCGTCGGCATCCTTGAACAGTTGCAGCTCCACCTTCAGATCACCGATATCCCAGCTCTTGCGCTCGGCATACATGCGCAGCGTAATCGCCACACAGGCACCCAGCCCGGCCAACACCAGATCATAAGGCGCCGGCCCGGCGTCCTGGCCACCAGCACTGGCCGGCTCATCCGCCAGCAATTGATGGCAGCCGGTATGCACCTCATGACGATAGGCCGGCCCGCTGGCGAACACGGTGGCTGTGGCTGTGGGCTTCATCGGAACCTCCGGTAGAAAAAGCAGCGAAGCTGCCATGCTGCCCCGCACGCTCGCCCGGCGCAACGGCGTATCAGCCCGCGCCAGCCAGCTGCTCCCAGGCGCGCACCGTGCGCGCGGCACGCGCCTTGCCGGCGACACCGAACAGCGGCGCATCCCGGCACCAGCGCGCCGCCGCCGCATCATCCGCCTGCTGCATGAGCACGCCGGTCTCCTGATACAGCGCTCCCGCAACGGCCAGCGCACCCGCCAGCGCCACATGCGTCGCCGCCGAGGCCGGGTGCTGCCCGGCCAGCGCAGCCAAACTGCACAGCGCCGCCACCAGCCGCTCCTGCAACGCCTGCGGCCAGCCTCGGGCGCGCGCCTCCCGCAGCGCATACGCCAGCACCGCCAGGTTTACAAACACATCCTCGATGGTGCGGAAAGGCTTCACATAATCGCTGTAGCCGTCGCCGGGCAGCATCGCCGCTGCCGGCACCACCACAGCTTTCAGAAGACACTGGCTGTGAGGCAACTCGGGGATGAACGGCAGCGGCGGCGAGGGCGGCCATTCCAGCCCCGCCGCTATCGCCGGCACCCGTAGCACTTTCAACCGTGGCCGCGCCTTCTCATCATCGTCGGCAAGCCGGGCCACCACCAGCACTGCCGTGCAGTCGCCACCCAACGTGATCCAGCTCTTGTGGCCATCCAGTCGCCAGCCTTCTACCGTCTCGGCACAGCGGGTTTCAATATCCCGTGGCCGGTTGCCCGCTGGCTCGGTGGCCGCCAACGCCAGAATCTCCTCCGGCCGCACACCCGGCACCAGGGCACGCAGCGCCGCCTGATAACCCGCCGCAAATGCCCAGCCGATACGATCCGCCATGAACCCGCCGCGTAGCGCGAGCGCCACCGGATCATCGGCCTCGCTTGCCAGCCCCTGCCACACGGCGCGCCACGTATGCAGCGAGGGCTGCGCCGCGACCGCGTGCGATGTTTGCAACAGCCAGCCCAGATTATCGTTCAGGGAAGTATCTGGCGGCGGCGTGTTCAAAATGGTGCTCATCCTGCGGGCCCTCGAAATGCGCGATCACCGCTGGCCGTGCGGCCAGACATGGAAGCGGCAGATGTTGGCAGATCAGAGATCGGCCCGCCATGACGGCAGCCGACACAGCCCGGCGACGATCGCCACCGCGCAACTTTGCCGTAAGCCCGACGCCGTATCGGCCTGCCAGCGGCAGCCCAATGCGGGGTAGCGAAGAACACCACCATCAGCATCAGCTCGGCCAGGTCCCCGGCGTAATACATCAGCATCGCGCCCTGCCGCAGGCTGTCGCTGGCAATGCCTGCCCCATCCGGCCAGGGGCCGGCGTACATCAATTTTCCGAGCAATGCGTGCAGCCCTGCCGAGCACCATAGCCACATGCCGCGCGTCCGGCGTGAGGCGGTGCCGGGCAGCCGATCCGGCCCCCCAAGAATTGCCTGGCAGTACAGATAGCCCGCCAGTAGAAAATGGAGATGCAGCCAGACGTGGCCGGCCGGGTGTGCCATGCCCCAGGTAAACAACGGCGTCAGATACAGTAGATACATGCCGCCGATATGCAGCACGCTGGCAGGCAGCGGATGCCAGGCCCAACACAGCGGCCGGCTGTGCCAACAGCGCACCAGCCTGCGAGCGATGGCAACCGGCAATGCCCGCAGCAGCAGCGTACCGGGCGCCGAGCAGACCAGCAGCAACGGCGCCACCATGCCGATCAGCACATGTTGCGCCATGTGCCAGCGGTAATCACCGTGCGCCTGATGCATCACCCACTCGGAAAAACAGAACCCCAGCAACACTACCGCCACGCTGGCACAGAGCAGCCGCTGCCGGGGCCAGCGTTTGTATGCGTCGCTGCGTGCGTTAGCCTGCGCCGCCCAGCCAAGCAGATAGCCAGTGCCGATCAGCGGCGCAATCCATTCCATCTCAGCGCCCCTGCACACGCTTGGCGCGTGCCAGCAGCCACAGACCCGCCAACAATAACAGCAGCCCGCTCAGGCACCATGTCAGGTCGTACCAGAACAGATCGACGCCATAACGCACCTGATGCAGCCGCAACAGCTTATGCACCACTATGCCGTCGAACAGTTGAAAAGCACCGGCTCCCGACAACAGGCCCGACCATGCCGCGCGCCCGTGCAGCGCATGTCGGCGCGCCAGCGCCAGCAACATGCAGCCGCCGCCAGCGATTGCCATGAGCTCCAGCGCGTGCAACAGGCCGTCCGCCAGCAACCCGAGCGCTGGCGTGCCCCGGTCGTAGAAATGATGCCACTGCAATATCTGGTGGAACACGATTTCATCGACCGCCGCCATCATGCCGGCACCGACCAGCGCCGCAGCACGCCAGCTTGGCGTAAGCACTTTCCGGCCTGAATATGTCACCGGCCTGTTGCTGTTCATCGCTGACTCCCGATGCCATCCATTGCTCTTCGAGGCAGCAGCGCAGGCATGGTTCGCGGCGCGGTTGCTTTTCGCGTGCCAGCGCACGGGCGGGCAACACTGTCGCCGCGGCAAACAAACTTCGCTGCTGATCGCTGCTATCAGCATCACATAAGCAAGCCGCTCGCCTGAACCGTCTTCCTCCTCTCCCAGTCCATCTGATAACCGGCGCGCTGCCGGCCTTCCTATTTCCGCGCCTGACCGGAGGCCACATGGACACCATTACCAATCTACTGGATGCAAAAGGAACGCCGCTTGATCGGCAGCGATTCACCTGGCGGGAAATGAGCAACGCACCGATCAGCAAGCTCGATGACGATGCCTTCACACGCGTGCGGGTGATCCTCATGAACGGCATCGAAACCGATGCCCTGCGCCTTAAACATATCGGCGCGCGCATGTTCGGTGAATTGCGCGAGCCGCTGGCACAGGTGCGGCGCGTGGAGCAGCATCAGCAGACCCAGATCAACTGGCTGCTGTCGGCGGATCACTCGCCGCTGGAAACCACACTGGCCTACGAACAGGTCGCGATCGAAGTTACCGCTGCGGTAGCCCAGAACGAACCTGACCCCTATCAGGCGCAAACTTATCGCTTTGGCTTGCTGGAAGATTTCGATCACCTGTACCGTTACGCCGCCATGCTGGATCGGCTGGAAGGCAAGGACGCCAACAATATCCTGCAGGGCTACACCGATATCATCCCGGCCCGCCCCACCGCCGATCACCACCGCCACCCCGATGACGATCTGCGCGAACACTACGACCGTAGCGATGCGGCGCTGATCACCAAGATTCACGCGGCCATGATTACCGCCGCGGAATACCAGACCCACGATTACTACATGAATATCGGGCCATTGTTTGCTGATCCGCTAGCGCGCGCCCTGTATGCCGAGATCGCCTCGGTGGAAGAGCAGCATGTCACCCAGTACGGCTCCTTGATGGACCCGAACGAAAGCTTTCTGGAGAAATGGCTGATCCACGAAGTGATGGAAGCCTACAACTATCTGAGCTGCGTGGAACAGGAAGACAACCCGCGTATCCGTGCCATCTGGGAGCGCTTTCTCGACTACGAGCTCGGCCATATGAACCTGGTCATGGAGCTGTTCAAGAAGCACGAACGGCGTGATCCGGCAGAAGTGCTCGCCGGGCCGATGCCGCGGCTGATGAAACTGAAGAGCCAGCGCGACTTCATTCGCAAAGTGATTTCCGAAGAGGTGGACCTGCGAGCGCTCGGCATCAACTTCGTGCCGCGTGAGGATGAAGGCCAGCTCACTCTCGATTACCGCCAGCATCTGCACTCGCAAGGCATTCCCGCCGATATTGTTTCCGCCGGCTATAGCTGGCACCCCGGCACCGAGTTGAACCGACCGGCACCGTAACAGCCCGAAGCTTTTTTTCAGGAGGACGACACATGGACAAGCCCGCCCACACAGGCATGAACCGCACCGGTGCGCAAATGTCGCCGCTGCACACGCCAGAGCAAAAAGCCGCGGCCGAACAGGTGCGGCCCACCGTACCCGGCTCTGCCCGGCAGCTGGCCGAAGCACGGCAGGAGGCAGTTGCCAGCGCCGAGCCGGTCGGCTCGGTGCCGATTCCCGGCTCGATCAAAGGTGCTGTCAAAACCGTAGCGCAGAAAATATCTGGCCATAACCCGGCCATACTGATCGACAAGTTGGGCGAACGGCTGGCATTCGAGCGTACCGGCGTGCGGCTTTACGATGCCATGATCGCCAAGGCACAGGCGCTTGGCGAACCCCAGGACAAGCTCGATCGTCTGCAACATTTTCGGGATGAAGAAGCCGAACATATGGAGCGCGTCAAAGAGGCGATGGAATCGCTTGGCGCCGACCCGACAGCGCAAACACCCTCCGCCGACGTGGCTGGTGTCAGCGGCCTCGGTGTGCTCCAGGTGATTACCGATCCTCGCACCAATATGGCGCAATCGCTGGATGCTTTATTGACCGCAGAACTGACCGACAATGCCGCCTGGGACCTGCTTATCGATCTCGCCCGTGAAGCCGGCCAAAGCGACATGGTGCCTTCCTTCGAGCAGGCACTGCGCCAGGAGCAGGATCACCTCGGCACGTTACGCATCTGGTTGCGCGAAGCACTCGGCGTGAAAAATTCGTGACGCAGCGCACTCGACACTGGCAGCACTGGCGGCTCGTCAACGATGATAGCCGTCAGTGCCCACCTTGCCGCGAAATACCCAATAAGCGTAACCGGAATAAGTCAGGATGATCGGCAGCAGTATCACTGCGCCGACCAGCATGAAGATCAGGCTTTCAGGCGGCGCCGCTGCCTCGTGAAGCGTCAGGCTGCCCGGCACGATCTCGGGAAACATGCTGACGCCCAACCCCGCCATGCCCAGCGCAAACAGAATGATGGTGAGCACGAACGGCTGCCAGTCTGCGCCACGGCGCAATGCCAGCCACAGCAGCAACGCCACCACAGTGACGGCCAGCGGTACCTGCGCCGTATATAACACTCGTGGCCAGTCAAACCAGCGATGCATGTACTCCAGCGACAAAAGCGGCGTGGCCAGGCTCACCAGCACCAGCGCACCCAGCGTCAGCCACGCCGCACGCCGGGCCAGCGCACGCACCCGCTCGCGCAAGGCGCCCTCCGTTTTCATGATCAGCCAGGTGGCACCCAGCAGCGCGTAACCCGCCACCAGGCTCACCCCGGTAAGCAGGCTGAATGGCGTCAGCCAATCCCACCAGCCGCCTGCATAAGCTCGGCCCTCCACGGTGATGCCTTGCAGCAAGGCGCCCAGCGTAATGCCTTGTGCCAGCGCCGCTACCACAGAGCCCAGCGTGAACGACAGATCCCAGGCCGGCCGGTGGGCCGGATCGCGCCAGCGAAACTCGAACGCCACACCTCGAAATATCAGCGCCAGCAACATGGCAATGATGGGTGCATACAACGCCGGCAAAATCACCGCATAAGCCAGCGGAAAGGCGGCCATCAAGCCGCCACCACCAAACACCAGCCAGGTTTCATTGCCATCCCATAACGGCGCCACCGAGTTCATCGCCCGGTCGCGCTGCTCGCCCGGTTTCAGCAGCGGATAGAGAATACCGATACCGAGATCAAAGCCATCCAGCACCACATAGGCGAACACCGCAAAAGCGATCAACGCGCCCCAGATTACCGGCAGGCTACTCATGGCGTGGCTCCTTCCGGCCAAACATCCGAGCCGGATCAATGGCGGCTGCCGGCGTGGTCCCGGCCGTGCGGATCGGCGTGCCTTCGTCGTCATCTTGCGCGCCCACCAGCGGCAGCTTGCGCAACATGCGAAACAGATACATGCCGCCGATACCGAACACCAGGCAGTACACCAGCACAAACATCGTCAGCGACACCCACAATGCCGGAGCTCCCAAAGGCGACACCGAATCCGCCGTGCGCAGCAGGCCGTATACAGTATACGGCTGCCGCCCGACTTCTGTTGTCACCCAGCCGGCAATCACCGCCACCACCCCCGCTGGCCCCATCGCCAGCGCAAACCGGTGCAACGGGCGAGTGTCATACAGCCGCTTGCGTAGCCGTGCATACAGGCCGCAGGCGCCCAACAGCAACATCAGAACCCCCAGGCCCACCATGATCCGAAAACTCCAGAACACAATCGCCACCGGCGGCCACTCTTCCCGTGGCACGGTTTCCAGACCCTCCAGTGGTGCGTTCCAGTCATGCTGCAATATCAGCGAGGAACCACCGGGAATCGCCAGCCCGTAACGGATTTCGGCAGCGCTCTGATCCGGCCAGCCGACCACATAAAACGGCGCACCATCCGGGTAACTGTCGAAATGCCCCTCCATCGCCATCACCTTCGCCGGCTGATGCTCAAGCGTGTTCAGGCCGTGAAAATCGCCCACCAGAATCTGTATCGGTGCTGTCACGATGACCATGCCCATGGCCATGGAAAACATCAGCCGGGCACGCGGTTCGGTATTGTCACGCAGCAGATGCCAGGCGCCGGTGGCGCCCACCAGCAAGGCCGTGGTCAGGTAGGCCGCCAGCACCGTATGCCCGAGCCGAAACGGCAGTGAAGGATTGAAGATGATCTGCCACCAGCTTTCCGGCACAAACTGCCCGGCTTCGTTGATGCCGAACCCCGCTGGCGTATGCATCCAGGAATTGGCGGCGATAATCCAGAATGCGGAAAGCACCGTGCCCACCGCCACTGCCAGCGTGGCGAAGCAATGCAAGCCACGGCCGATGCGATCCATACCGAACAGCATCAACCCGAGAAACCCCGCCTCCAGAAAAAAGGCCGTCAGCACTTCGTAAGCCATCAGCGGTCCGAGCACCGGCCCGACACGATCGGCATACACCGACCAGTTGGTGCCGAACTGATACGTCAGCACAATGCCGGACACCACGCCCATGGCAAACATTAGCGCAAACGGTTTGAGCCAGAAGCGGAACACCTGCAGATAAATATCCTGGCGACGCCACAACCAGAGTATTTCCAGCACCGCCAGATAGCTGGCCAGCCCGATCGTCAGCGCCGGGAAAACAAAATGGAACGATACCGTGAACGCAAACTGGATTCGCGCCAGTAGCAACGCATCCCACACTTCCATGGCGCGTCAGCGGCCACGCAGGGCATTGACCAGCTGCTGCTTGGTCATGCGGCTGCGCCCGGAAATCTGCCGCTCCCGCGCCAGGTTATAAAGCTCGTCGCGGCTACGGTCATCCAATGGCGTATTGGGATTGCCGGTGCCCTGGGTTTTTCGGTTGGGCGTTTCGCCTTCCTGCCGCCGCTGCTTGTTGACGGTGCGTGCCGCGATCTCTTTCGCCTTGGCTGGCGAGCGGCCGCGCTCGCGATAGCTTTCACGCACATGTTCATACATGCGTTCACGCTTGTTGCTGCCCTTGCTACTGGCGGACGATCCCGTGCGGGGCATGGCTCGGCTCCTTGTCCAGAGAGTGTGTCGAGAATGCATAGAGAATGCGCAAAGAGTGTTCTCGCTGCGACCGGCGAGTGCCGCTCCGGTTCCAGCCCGGCGTGCTTGCTGTGCAGCGCTCTGCCAAAAGCACGCCGGATCACCGGCAAAACCGTAATCCGCGTGTGCCGAAATGAAAGTGATCGGCGTGCGGTGCGTTGTAATCCGGGCCCAGCACGGTGCCGAAATAACCACAGGCGCGCTGATGCGCCTCGCGGAGAAAACGCGCCGCGTCCCGTTGGTGCCCGTCCCATCCTTCCAGCACCGTAATACGCCGACCGTCCGCCAGCCTGAAGGCAGCAACATCCAGCGCACTGGCGGTGGCATGTTCACTGCGCCGGGCATCCGTGCGGTGATAAATATTACGGCAGGAAAAACTGCCAAAGTGCTCCACCATCCGGATCGGCTGCCCGAAGCGACGCTGCGCCAGCGGCTGCAAGGCATGGCGCTCGTACATCAGCCACGCCACCACCAACGGGCAGCGGGCGGTAAAGGGGGTATTGAACGTCACGCTGCTGCCGCGCAAGCGCACCACGTTGGTCAGCGGGCACTCGGCCACGGGCGTGTAATCCTCCAGCGGCAGATAATCCAGCTCTGCCGCTGGCACCGCCGCCAGCACCGCCTGGCAGCGTGCCGCCGGCGCACTTTTCAGCCGCGTCAGTTTCCAGCGCGTCACAGGCGTCATCGGGTGCGCCACCGACAGCGGCGCCCAAGGGCTCCACTGCGGCGGCAGCAGCCGCCAGGGCCGGGCAGCGATCAGCACCGCCAACGTCAGCACCACCAGCAATAACACCAGCGCCCGGCCCTGCCGGTTTGCCACGGCGTTGCGTCGTGTCTTCATGCCGCTCCCTTTGCCAAATACCTGTACTCAAGTCGATCCGATTTGCCCCACGCCATTACACAAGCCGCCCTGTAACACCAGCAACGGTTCCACAGCGAGGGCTCGTTCGCTTACCCGCAACAATCTGTAAAAGCGCAGCCCCGCTGTGGCATAGCGCACAGAGCAATAAGCCAGCGCGCGTTGCATCGAAGCTCCCGGCTGCGACGATAAAACTCCACGGCCCATGCGGCCACACACCACCCAGGCAAGGAGGGCCTCCCATGCGCCGCCGTCGCCTCGGCCTGATTATTTTTGCCACGCTCGCGGCAGCTCTGGTATTGCTGCACCTGCTTTTACCATTGCTGATTCGTGATTATCTCAACCGGCAATTTGCCGATATGGGCGCCTACCGTGGGCATATCGAGGATGTGGATCTGGCACTGTGGCGGGGCGCCTACCGCATCAACGGCCTGATGGTGGAACGCACCGACACCGAGATGCCGGTGCCGTTCCTTGATGCGCCGCAGATTCTGCTGGCGGTGAGCTGGCGAGCGCTGTGGCGCGGTGCTGTTGTCGCCAGAGTGCAGTTTCGTTCGCCGTCGCTGAATTTCGTCGACGGCGGCGATAGCGCACAGGGCCAGGCCGGCGAAGGCGTGGATTGGCGCGTGCGGCTGGAGCAGCTGGTGCCGATTCGCATTGACGAACTCAGTGTGCGCGATGGCCAGGTTCACTTTCGTAATTTTCACAGCGAACCGCCGGTGGATGTTTATCTCACTCAACTTGATATGGACATCCTCAACCTGCGCAACACTCGCGATGCCGATGGCACACGCGTCGCCACCGTGGAAGCCACCGGCCTGTTGCAGGATCAAGCCCCCACCGAAGCGCTGGCGCAGCTTGATCCGTTCGGCGAGTTAAACGATTTCGACCTTCAGCTGCGCATTACCGACCTCTCCCTCACAGCACTGAACGAGCTGGCCGGCGCTTACGGAAAATTCGACTTCGCCGGCGGCGAGGGGGATTTCGTGATGGAACTAAATGCGGATGAGGGGCGCCTCTCCGGCTATGCCAAACCACTGTTTCGCGACGTACGCGTGTTCGCTTGGGAACAGGATGTGACAACCGACGACAAACCGCTGATACGCGCCGGCTGGGAAGCGCTGGTGGATCTGGTGGCCACCGTGTTTCGCAACCAGCCGCAACGACAGTTCGCCACCCGCGTGCCCATCGAAGGCAGCCTGGAGCAAACCGAAACCAGCATCCTTCGCGCCATTGGCGGTGTGCTGCGCAATGCTTTCGTCGAAGCCTACCAGCCCTGGTTCGAGCAACAAACGGAGCGCGAATCGCAATAGTTGCCGTGGCGTTGCCGCCCGCCTAATCTGCTCTCTCATCGTGTCGGGGAAAGGCGCACAAAATGACAAGCGTGTGGCAGGTTCTGGCCGGGCTGGGCCTGTTCCTGCTGGGCATGGATTACATCGAGCGCGGCCTGAAAGGGCTCGGCAACGAGCTGCTGGTGCGCGTGCTGCGCCGCAGCACCGTCACGCCCTGGCGGGGGGTGCTGGTGGGCGCAAGCGCGACCGCACTGATGCAGAGCAGCACGCTGGTGGGCTTGCTGGTGCTGGCATTTGTCGGCGCGGGCGTGATGCCGATGCAAAACGCGCTGGGCGTGGTCGCGGGCAGCCACGTCGGCACCACCCTGACCGGCTGGCTGGTGGCCACACTGGGCTTCAAGCTTGATCTCACCACGCTGGCGTTGCCTTTGATCGGCATTGGCGGTTTCGTCACCGCATTATTGGCGCCGCAAGGGCGCATCGCGGCCGCCGCCCGGCTGCTGCTTGGTTTCGGCCTGTTGCTGTTCGGCCTTGGCTTCATGAAGACCGCCGTCGATGGCCTGGCCGAGCAGGTGGATATCAGCCTGTTCGATAATTACCCGGTGCAGATGTTTGCGCTGCTGGGCCTGCTGCTGGCCACGGTGCTGCAATCCAGCACCGCCACCATGATGATCAGTCTCTCGGCGCTGCATGGCGGTGTCATCACGCTGCCCATGGCTGCCGCGATCACCGCCGGTGCTCATATCGGCACCACCGGCACCATGGTACTGGGCGTGCTGCGCGGCGATGCCAGCAGCCGGCGCGTGGCGGCTTTCAATGTCATCTACAGCACCAGCACCGCACTGCTGGCGCTTTTTCTGCTGCTGCCCTGGCTGGCGCCGATGCAGGCACGGCTCGGCGTGACCGATCCGCTGTATATGCTGGTGGGGTTTCATACCACCTTCACGCTGCTCGGCGTGCTGCTGTTCTACCCCTTTATCGTGCGCGCCGCACCGCTGCTGGAGCGCTACGTCGGCGCCCGCCGCGATCAGCTGGGGCATTACATCAGCAAGGTGCCGCCGCTGGTGAGCGAGGCGGCCCAGACCGCGCTGGCCAGGGAAAGCCTGCACGCGCTGGGCCGCGCCCTGGATCTGGTGGTGCGCCCTTTTGGCGGCCAGGCCGGAGAAGCCCTGCGCCCCCCGCAGCCAGCGCGCCACCGGCTGGCCAGTCGGCCGGGGCATCTTGAAGATTATGCCGCGCTGAAAACCCTGGAAGGCGATATTCTCGATTTCGCCACGCGCATGCACACCGCGACCTTGAGCGAGGCGACCGTGGCACGCGACAACCGGCTCACCAATGCCGTGCGCGAGGCGGTGTATGCAGCAAAATCCATCAAGGATGTGCTCGGCAATCTGGAAGACATGCGCATCCGGCCCGCTACCCAGGGCTGGATCACTGATCTCGGTGGGCATGTACTGGCCACCGCCACCACTCTGGAAACGTTGCTGGTGGCTCACGTTGCCGGCGAGCAGGAAGATGCCCCCGGCGATGCCGCAAGCGGCGTGGCCACGCAGACCCTGGCACACCTGGCCAGCGCGCACGAGCAAGCCATTCATCAGGCTATGGCGCTGCCCGGCGGCTGGGGCGGCTACCTGCAATCCACGGCATTGAATGTGATCCGCGAAGTGGATCAAAGCATCGTCAGCTTGCTGCGCGCCGCCAGCCTGGTGCTCTCCGGTCAGGAAAGCAGC
Organism: Alcanivorax quisquiliarum; assembly: GCF_023051175.1. Taxonomy (GTDB): domain Bacteria; phylum Pseudomonadota; class Gammaproteobacteria; order Pseudomonadales; family Alcanivoracaceae; genus Isoalcanivorax; species Isoalcanivorax quisquiliarum. Next base: position 29,934 of record NZ_JALKII010000006.1, read on the forward strand.
GACTGATCGCGGCATAATCAGCCGCCAGAGCGTGCGCCTGAGCGCGGCACTGCAACGCCATCAACACCGATCACGGGGGATTTTTCATGATGCCAGCAGAACACCTGGCCACACTCGCCGCCGGGGGATTTTTTCTCACCGGCCTGCTCACCGGCGTATGGAAGTACAGCCAGATTCACGGCAGCGCCGCAGGCGAAGCGCATCCCTATGTCAATATCGCCCACCGCACTGCGCTGCTTTACAGCTTTGCCTGCCTGTTGCTGGCGCACTTCGCCACGCTCAGCCAGCTTGATCCGGTGCTGGAGTTCTGGGCCGTGGCGGTGCAAGTGGTGTTTTTTGCCGCCGCTGTCGGCTCTTATGTGCTGCACGGCTGGCTGGCCGACACCGACAACCAGCTGCGCCGGCCGTTCAAGCTCGGCCGGTTTCATCTGCCCGGTTTCTTGATGGGTGGCTTTATGCTGGCGCTGATCGCCGGCGAGATCGGTGGCTTTCTGGTGCTGTTTTACGGCGTGATCATCGCACTGTGACCGCTGCTGCCGGCGCGGCACTGCGCAGGTTCGCATAACGGCCCTGCGTCACGCCGCGCCGGCGTACACCTGTCTAGCTCCGCGTGAGCGCCGTCTTGCTCAAGCGGCCGCCGTCACAAGCGGGATCACACTGGCGCTGGTAATAGCGGGCGCCATCGCGCTGGCGCTGGCCGCCTTGCGCGAGCTTTCCCGGATGTTCTGAGCCGGGCCATGCGCGCCGAGGCAAGTGCGGCCTCATTTCAGAAACGGCAACTGCACCCCCGCCAGCTTGTCCACCAGTCGCGGCGCCAGGCGCTTGGCGTAATACATGCCCCATGCCTCCGGGGATACCGGCTGCACCGCCACATTGCGGCGCACGGCGCGCAAGATCGCGGCAGCCACCTGCTCTGGCGTGTAATTGCGCTTTTTATAAAAAGCTTCCACCCGGCCCTGGCGGCCCTGCTCTCCCAGCGCGCCCTGCATCAAGGAGCTGGCCACGATGCCGGTATTGATAATGCCGGGGCAAATAGCGCTCACACCGATACCGTGCGCGGCCATATCACCGCGCAGCGATTCGGTGAAACCCTGCACGGCAAACTTGCTCGCCGCATAAATCGGCATCTCCGGCGCTGCCACAAACGCCGCCGCCGACGCAATGTTGATGACGTGCCCGCCCTTACCTCGGGCAACCATGGCGGGCAGGAACGCATGGCAGCCGTGCACCACACCCATCAGGTTGATATCCATGACTTTGCGCCACGCTTCAATAGTGGTATCCAGAAACCGCCCGCCGCTGCCGATGCCGGCGTTGTTCATCAGGATATCCAGCGCCTTGATCTCGTCGTGCACCTGAGCGGCCATCGCCTGCACCGCATCAACATCCGCCACATCGCATTGCAGCGCCCGCGCAACGCCGCCTTGCGCCTGGATCAGCGCCGCCGTATCGCGGGCCGCCTCCAGCCGGATATCCACCACCCACAACCGGGCGCCAGCCTGTGCAAACGCGAGTGCCGTCGCCCGGCCAATCCCGCTCCCGGCGCCGGTTATCAGGGTTTCTCGTGCCTTGAAATCCTTCACCTTGTCCACCAGCCCTCAATACCCCCAGTCCAGATCATCCAGCGTGACGGTCAAATCGCGCCTGGCCACGTTAACCCCCATGAAGGTATAGGAATCGCCATCCTCATCGACCAGCTTCACATCAAAGTAAGGTGAATCGTAGCCATTCAGGTTGACACGAAGCGTCTCGCCGTCGGGCAGGATATCGGCCCCGAGCACGTCTTCTTCCCACTCATCCGAAGACTGCGGGCTGACATAAATGTAATAGATCGCATAGCCGGTATTGTTGGTGATCTTGATATAATAATCCGCCGCCCAGCCAGGCAGGCACCACAAAAGGGCCGCCAGGGCCAACCATCCGCGCAAACGCATATCGCACCCTTCCTTTATCAGTTCCAGTTCTTGTCGGACTTCTCGCGTGAAGTGTACTCCGCAACGCCTCGGCAGGGAGCCTCCCAAACGTGGGTTGAAAAGTGGATTAATCATGGATGCCGCCCTGCGGTTGCAGCGCTGCATCCTGCTCAGGCTTGAGCGCCTGCAACACATGGCACGAAAGTACTTTCTTCAGGGCGCCGCCGGGCTGAAAATCCCCTTATACTTGGCTTTTTTCCGGGGCCGGCTCCTTCAGCAAGGCGGCGCAGCTGCCCGGCAAATGTCAAACCACCGGCTCACCCCGACTGACTCGCAAGGCTCGCTCATGACCGATACACCGCGCCCCGCCATACGCTCACCCCTGACCACCCGCGTTGCCAGCATCGGCTTTTTTCTTGGCCCGATATTGCTGCTGACATTTCTACTGGTGCCGCCGCCCGGTGAGCTGGCGCGCGACACCTGGGTGACGCTGGGCCTGCTGTTGATGATGGCCTGCTGGTGGGCAACAGAAGCCATCCCGCTGCCAGTCACCTCGCTACTGCCACTGGCGCTGATCCCGTTGCTGGGGCTGGGCACCATCAGCAGCGCGGCCGCCCCTTACGCCAACCATGTAATTTTTCTGTTCATGGGCGGCTTCATGCTGGGGCTGGCCATGCAGCGCTGGCAGCTGCACCGCCGCATCGCCTTGCTCACGCTGCTTGCGGTGGGCAACCAGCCGCGCAATCAGATCGGCGGTTTCATGCTGGCCACCGGGCTGATCGGCATGTGGGTCAGCAATACCGCCACTGCGGTGATGATGCTGCCCATTGCGCTCTCGGTGGTGTCACTTCTGGGCAACGGCACCGACCCCGCCGAGCAGCCGGCACGGCAACGTTTCGCCACCAAGTTGCTGCTGGGCATCGCTTACGCCGCCAGCATCGGCGGCATCACCACGTTGATCGCAACGCCGGCCAACGCCATGCTGGCCGCCTATCTGTTCGAGCATCACGATATCCAGATCGGCTTTGTGCAATGGATGAGCATCGGCATGCCCGTTGCCGCCGGCATGATGCTGTTCACCTGGTGGTGGCTCACTCGCGGCGGCTTCGATTTCCCGGTTCAGGACAGCCGCGCACTGCTGCGCCGCGAGCTGCTGGCGCTGGGCCCGATGTCGGCCGGCGAAAAACGAATCAGCCTGGTGTTTGTCACCGTGGCCCTGGCCTGGGTGCTGCGGCCGTTGCTGGCGCGCTACCTGCCGGGGCTGACCGATGCCGGCATTGCCATGATCATGGCCATCGCCCTGTTTCTCATACCGGCAAACTGGAAGGAACGCGTGTTTCTGATGGATTGGGAGGCCACGGCGAAACTGCCCTGGGGGGTGCTGCTGTTGTTCGGCGGCGGCCTGTCTCTGGCGGGCGTGATCACTTCCTCGGGGCTTGCGCAGTGGATCGCCGGCAGCCTGGGCGGCCTCGGCGCGCTGCCAGTCATCCTGATGATCGGGCTGGTGGTGCTGGTCATCAACCTGTTCACCGAAGTGACCTCCAACACCGCCACGGCAGCCGCCTTTCTGCCACTCATGGGAGCCCTTGCCGTGGCTCAGGGCCTGCCACCGGAGCTGCTTGCGGTGCCGGTCGCCATCGCCGCCAGTTGCTCGTTCATCATGCCCGTCGCCACGCCGCCCAATGCACTGGTGTTCGGTACCGGCCATGTTGCGCTCCCGGCAATGATGCGTGCCGGCCTGGCGCTGAATATTTTCGGCGTCATCCTGATCACTGTGCTGAGTTACCTTATTGTCGGCCTGCTCTGGCGCTACTGAGCAGCCCGCACGCTTGAAGCAGCGCAGCAAAACAGGCACGCTCGCTGCTTCATTATCTCGCACGGTGCCGGCGCCATGCTTTCCGACAAGTTGCCCGATCAGGGCCTGACCATTTTCAGCCACATGACACAACTGGCGCAGCAAACCGGCGCCATCAATCTGTCGCAAGGCTTCCCGGATTTTGCACCACCGGCGGCGTTGCTGGAGGCCGCTGCCCGGCACCTGCGCGACGGCAATAATCAATACGCGCCAATGGCCGGCATCGAGCCGCTACGCCAGCAAGTGGCCCTGAAAATCGCCCAGCGTTACCAGCGCACGCTTGATCACGATACCGAGCTCACCATCGTACCCGGCGCTACCGAAGCGATCTTCTGCGCTATTCAAACGCTGGTGCATCCCGGTGACGAAGTCATCCTGCTCGACCCGAGCTACGACAGCTATGCGCCCTCGGTGCAGCTTGCCGGGGGCCGCTGCGTGCACGTGCCGCTGCAACAGCCAGGCTTCACCATCGACTGGCAACGCCTCACCGATGCCTTCACGGTGCGCACGCGAATGCTGATCATCAACTCGCCACATAATCCCAGCGGCGCCCTGTTTACCCGCGATGATCTCGATCAGCTTGCCACCCTGCTGCGCGGCAAAAATGTCTGGCTGCTATCCGATGAGGTCTACGAGCATCTGGTTTATGACGGCCGGCAACACGCCAGCGTGCTAGCACACGATGAGCTTTACCAGCGAGCGCTGGTGATCAGCTCGTTCGGCAAAACCTATCATGTGACCGGCTGGAAGACAGGCTACGTTGCCGCGCCGCCGACGCTGACCGCCGCACTGCGCAAAGTGCATCAATATGTGAGCTTCTGCGGTGTAACACCGATCCAGCATGCGCTGGCGGAATTCATGGCCAGCCATCCTCAGCATCTGGAGGAATTACCCGGCTTTTATCAAGCAAGGCGAGATTTTTTCTGCCGCCTGCTGGGCAGTTCGAAGTTTCATTTCACCCCCACTCCGGGTACCTATTTCCAACTGGCGGACTACAGTGCCATTCGTGCCGATCTGGACGATGTGGCCATGGTCGAATGGCTGGCGCATGAAGCCGGCGTAGCTGCCATTCCGATTTCTGTTTTTTACCGTGACCCCCCACCCGGCCTGCGCCTGGTGCGCTTCTGCTTTGCCAAGCAGGAAAGCACCTTGCAACAGGCCGCCGAGAGGCTGTGTGCATTATGAAAGATTTGACCGTGGCGCTGGTGCAAAGCGCGCTGCACTGGGAAGACCGTGACGCCAACCTGCAGGATTTCGATGCGCTGCTACCTGCCGGCCAGGGTGCCGATGTGGTGATTCTGCCGGAGATGTTCACCACCGGATTTTCCATGACGCCGGAACGCTTTGCAGAGCCGCCCAACGGCCCCACCACCGACTGGATGCTCGGCCACGCGCGACAACTGGATGCTGCCATCACCGGCAGCGTCATTGTGCGCAAGGACGACGGTCAGTTCGTCAATCGGCTTTACTGGGCACAGCCCGACGGCACCTTGTTGCACTACGACAAGCGCCATCTGTTTCGCATGGTGGGCGAGCACGAACACTATGCCGCCGGGCAAGAACCGCTGGCGCTGACGTTTCGTGGCTGGCGCATCCGGCCGCTGATCTGTTACGACCTGCGTTTCCCCGCCTGGAGCCGCGCCACCGATACCGATCTGCTGCTCTATGTTGCAAACTGGCCGACGCCACGACGGCTGCACTGGTTACGCCTGCTGGCCGCACGCGGCATCGAAAACCTGTGCTATTGCGCCGGCGTCAATCGCATCGGCGACGATGGCCGCGGCGCGCCACACCCCGGTGACTCTGCTGTGTTCGATTTCAACGGTGAAGCACTGCTGGATGCAGGCGAGGAAGACGGCGTGTTTCATACCACACTGTCGGCCAGCGAGCTCAACAGCTACCGTGAGCGCTTCCCCGCCTGGCGCGACGCCGACCAGTTCACCATCGCGCCCTGAGCGACACAGCGCGATACTTGCTCGGCTTGCTCGCCGCCCCGGCTCTGATCCGGGGCGGCGCTCTTCTGGTGTGGCTTTTCCTGTAACGTGGTTGTGGCTCCTGCCGTAACTAATGACGGAACTTGTTGCACCACCGCTGGCGCCCTTCACGCCGCACACCATGTGCCCTGAAATATTTTTCACACCGAGCGCAAATTCGTTTTGACTCCAGCCCCCTGCTGCGCAAGGCTTGAAGGGCTGGCCGCCGCGCCTACACCAGCGAACACCTGCAATTGCTGCACCAGCCGGTGGCCGAATAACCATCGCGCCGCGCACCGCCGCTTCATGCGGGCGCGGCGCCGTCCTACCACAGCGGGGCGGCCGGGAGCATCCCGCCGTCACCGCCATGCCAGCGAAAGTTTCTGCCGTGATGACACAGCGATGGGTTTGGTTATTGCGGCCAAGCGGCGGTGGCGGAGGCGGTGGCGCGCAGGATGCGCGGAAGAAAATACAGTTTCAGGCAGAAGACAGGCCAAGGGGCGCCTGATCAGAGAGAATCGGATTAGAGCGCTTGCCACTCCAGCCCCATTATCTTTTCAACCCTACCTTGATCTTCCCCGGCAAACGTAACAGCAATTGGGAGCGCTCGAACAGCACCACCACGACCAGCGATACGGCAAAGGGGATCAGCAAATAAAACAGCCGGAACACCAGCAGCGCGGCAATCACATCCGCCGGATCAACATCCGGCAGCGCCAGCAGGAACAGCACCTCAAGCACGCCGAGCCCACCCGGTGCATGAGATAGCAGCGCCGCCGTAAACGACGCCAGAAAAATACCGAGCACGATCAGGAAACCCGGATTGCTGCTGGCCGGCAAGGCAAAATAAATAATGGCTGCTGCACCGATCAATTCCAGCGGTGCGATCAGCAGCTGCCTTGCCACGATCGGCAAGCGCGGGTACTGGATCTCGAAGTTCCGCACCCGCATGGGCCGGAAACCCAGCCAGCTGCACAACACATATAGCGCCACCAGCACCAGCAGCAACGCACCCAGGCTTACCGGCATCCACAGCGGCATGTCTTCGAAAAAGCGCGTGAACAGCTCCGGCTCGATCAGCAGTAGCAGGCCGCCGAGAACCATAGTGCCCAAAGCAAAGGTGAACGAACAGAATGCCACCAGCACGCCGATCTCCGCCGCGCCCAGCCCGCGAGAACTGTAGGCGCGATAGCGTACAATCGCGCCGGAGACGACCGAGGCACCGATATTGTGTGCCAACGCATAAGTGGTGAACGAGCACAGCACGATAAAGCGCCAGGGTACCGCTTTGCGCAAATGCATCAGCGCCAGCCGGTCGTAACCTGCCAGCGCTACATACGCCGCCACAGTCGCCGCTGCCGCCAACAGCCAGCGATGCAAGGGGATCGCTTCGATGCTGCGCAGCACATCCTCCAGCGAGATGTCACGCAGCTGGTGAATAAGCAGCCAGGCCGAGAAAGCCACGGCGGCGAGCCCGATCACGGGCCATACATAGTCTTTGTTGAATCTGATCATGCCGGGTCCCTGTTACTGCCGGGCCTGCCGGCGCCCCGACATGCCCGCTCTGGAATCGGCGGGGCCAGCTGCCCTGTTGACCGCCCGTGCAACACCCTGCACACAGCAGAGGCAGGCAGGCGCGGAATCAGAATAGCCCGCGTTGTGCTCGGCGGGGCAGACCACCGAAGGTGTGCAGGTTAGGGCTTTATCCGCCTCGATGCCAGCGCGGATTGATGGCGCTGGCACTGCAATAACGTTGCGCACAATCGTGCGCTCCCGGCCCGCTCGGCTTGCCTGGGGCGGCGGCACATCAGGCAAGGGCGCGCCGCGCATCATAATCGTGTCGGCCAGCCCGCCTGATGTGCTAGGTTAGCGGCTGGGAACGAGCCGGCCAGCCCCACTCACGAGGGCGGCGGCCTGTGGTGCATAGCCGCGCAGCGAACCGCAAGCACATCTGCAACACGCCCGCGCCGGCATGCATAGAAGTAAAAAAACCAGAGCCACATTCAACCAACCTCAACCGATACGAGCCGGCGCATGGATCACCGCGAGGGCCACGGTCACGCCAGCGGCGCGCAGCAACCGCCCGGCGCGGCAGGGCATGACGATATCGGTCGCCGCGATAGCGGCGCGCCGCTCAGCCGCGCCACGGCAAGGCACCGCCTCAGCACACGTCTGCTGTGGGCGCTGCTTTGGGCACTGGTGACGCTGGCCGCCAGCGCGCCGTTCTGGCTGCGCCTGCCGCCCCCTGCGGCGGCCGTCGCCGAGCAGGCTCAGCGCGTGGAAGCCGATGGCCGTGTCACGTTGCTCGGCCTGCCCCACTTGCGCCCCACGCCCGGTGGCTGGACACACTACCGCCTGCATTTTGCCGAGCTGCCGCCACAGCGGCCGCTGTATCTGTATGTGCCCATGCTCAGCCAGCGGGCCGTTATCGAAGCCGGCGGCTATCGGCTGGCGGACTCCGAAACCCGCGTATTGATGTCGGGGCAGTCAAGCGGCGCGACCATGCTGGTGCCGCTGCCCTCGGCGCTGCTGGCCGAGGGCCGGCTGACGGTGGATATGCACCTGCTGACGCCGCCTATCTTGCATGGCTTTCTATCGCCGGTTTATCTGGGCGGCGCCACCGAGCTGGCGCCGCATTACCGCCTGAAAGTGTTCTTGCTGGAATACCTGCGCCTGATGGTGCCCGCCGGGCAATTGCTGATTGCGATAGCGGTGCTCGGTGTTTGGCTGTATCGCCCAAGAGAGCCGCTGTTCAGCTGGCTGGCGCTGCTGCTGCCGCTGTCGCTGCTCAACTACGCCGGGCTGCTGGGTGATCTGATCCCGCAACTGGAACACTGGCTGCCGTATTTGTTCATGGTCAGCATGGGCGCCGGCCCGGCACTGGCTGTGGTAACGCTGCTGATCCACGATCTGGCGCCGCCGCGCTGGCTCAAGGCCAGTGTGGTGGCGCTGCCTGCCCTGACGCTGGCACTGGCCGCCGCCGGTGTTCCCACGCAATGGCTGGTGATCGGCGTGAGCCTGCCGGTGGGCCTGCTGGGCCTGCTCGCCAGCCTGCTGATCAGCAGCTGGGGTGCATTAAAAGGCCACAGTGATGCGCGGCTGTTGCTGGTGCCGCTGTTGCTCGCCGTCAGCGCCGCCGTGCACGACATCATGGTGCTTGCCGGCTGGATGGAAGGCCCGGTGCTGCTGTCCATCTATTACCGGCCTTTGCTGATGATCGGTATCGCACTGATCCTGATGCGGCGGCTGGCCCTGAGCTTGCGCCAGCTGGACAACGTCAACAGCTACCTGACCCGGCGCCTGGCGCAACGTGAAGCCGAGCTGGCGCGGCTGCACGAAGAAGAACAGCGCGACGCGGTGCGCCTGGTGCGCAGCGAAGAACGACAGCGGCTGACGGTGGATCTGCACGACGGCCTCAGCGGCTACCTGGCCTCGATCATCGCCATGGCGGAGCGCGATCAGACCACTCATATCGAGCGCACTGCACGGGAGGCGCTGGATGATCTGCGCGTGGTGATCCTGTCGCTGGACGTGTGTGAAGGCGAGCTGGGCATGGCGCTGGGTGGATTTCGTGAGCGCATCGAGCGGCAGTTGAAGCGGCTGGGTATCGAGCTTGCGTGGTCGACCTCGCAGCTCCCCGACATCAGCGGCGTCACGCCATCACAGGCACTGAACCTGCTGCGCATTCTGCAAGAGGCGATCACCAACGCAGTCAAACACGGCCATGCCCGCCGCATTGTGGTGCACGGCATGGTCGGGCCGGACGGGCGAGCGCTGCTCAGTGTCGAAAACGACGGCATTCCGTTCCCGCCCGTGCCACCCCGTGGCGGCACCGGCCTGAACAACATGCGCCGCCGTATCCGCCAGCTCAATGGCGAGATTCTGATCGAGCCGCTGCCCAGCGGCACCCGGCTGACCATCATCCTGCCCACGCAGCTGCCCGCCTCCGGCGAAGCCGGCAGCCGCGCTCAGGGCAGCGTGATCTGAGGCAGCTCAGGGCGTTGCCAGCAGGTGCTTGATCAGCGCCTCGGCCACGGCAGAAAGGTGCCGGGCGCGGCGATGCACCAGGCACCAGGAGCGTCGCAGAGGAAATCCCTCCACGGGTAATGCAGCCAGATGCCCCGCCGCCAGCGCACGCCGGCAGGCATCCTCCGGTAGCACCGCCACGCCCAGGCCGGCCGCCACCGCTCCCTTCAATGCTTCCAGCGAACCGAACTGATGCCGCTCGCCCAGCCGGATGCCCTGCGCCTGGCAATGCTCCTCCAGAATGCCCCGCGTGCCGGAACCCGGCTCCCGCACCAGCAGCGGCTGCTCGGCCAGCGCCACCAGACTGAGCGGCGGGCCATGGCGCAATGGATTGTCCGGCGCGCACACCGCCAGCAAGTGGTTGTCGCGAAACGGAATAAAGCGCAGGCTGCGATCCTCCGGCACGCGGCCCATCACTACCAGCTCATGGCGATTTTCCAACAGCCCCTTGAGCACCTGATCGTGATTCATCACCTGCATATCTGCCGTCACGGCCGGGTGTTGGCGGCAAAACGCAGCCAGCTCCGCCGGCAGGAAATACTGCGCACTACTCTCCACCGCCAGCGACAGCGCACCACTTATCACACCGCGCAATTCCGCCAGCTCCATCTCAAGGTGGCCAAGCCGTTGCAGCAGCTCCTGCCCGGCCCGGCGCAGCGCCTGCCCGGCCGGGGTGAGATAAAGCTGTTTGCCGAGATAGTCGAACAGCGGCTCGCCCACCAGCTCTTCCAGGTTGCGCACCTGCGCACTGACGGCCGGCTGGGTGAGCGCCAACTCCTCCGCTGCCCGCGAGTGGCTCTCGTGCCGGCAGATGGCGAGAAAGATCTGGATCTGGCGCAGCGTGAGGCGGCGGAGATGGGACGGTTCCATAGACAGCACCGGGCCTGGCGGCCAATCATAACCAATTAGTTATGGATGCTAACATAAATATCAATTTTAAAACCGGGCGCCTCGGCAATAGTGTGCATACCTCGGCAAACGCCAGCGCAGCAGGAGAACGTGACCGTGACCATCAAAAAGATCCTGATCGCCAACCGTGGCGAGATCGCAGTGCGCATTGTCCGCGCCTGCGCGGAGATGGGCATTCGCTCGGTTGCGGTGTATACCGAGCCGGATCGCTACGCCTTGCATGTGAAGCGCGCCGATGAATCTTACAGCCTCGGCGACGACCCGCTGGCGGGCTATCTGAACCCGCACCACATCGTGAACGTGGCCGTGGAGACCGGCTGCGATGCGCTGCATCCCGGCTATGGCTTTCTGGCCGAGAACCCGGAGCTGGCAGAAATCTGCGCCCAGCGCGGCATCATTTTCATCGGCCCGTCGGCGTCGATCATCCGCCGCATGGGCGACAAGACCGAAGCCCGCCAGGCCATGATACAGGCCGGCGTGCCGGTCACACCCGGCAGCGAAGGCAACCTTGCCAGCCTCGATGAAGCAAAATCGGAAGCCGCCCGCATCGGCTATCCGATCATGCTGAAGGCCACTTCCGGTGGCGGCGGCCGTGGCATCCGCCGCTGCGACGATGAAAGCGAGCTGGAACACAACTACCACCGAGTGATTTCCGAGGCCACCAAAGCCTTCGGCAGCGCCGATGTGTTTCTGGAAAAATGCATCGTCAACCCGCGCCACATCGAAGTGCAGGTGCTGGCCGATCGGCACGGCAACACTATCCATCTGTTCGAGCGCGATTGCTCGATCCAGCGGCGCAATCAAAAGCTGATCGAGATTGCCCCCTCGCCACAACTGACACCCGAGCAGCGTGCTTATGTGGGTGATCTGGCGGTGCGAGCAGCAGAAGCAGTGGGCTACGAAAATGCCGGCACGGTGGAATTTCTGGTGACCGGCAACCAGGTCTATTTCATGGAGATGAACACCCGCATCCAGGTGGAGCACACCATCACCGAGCAGATTACCGGCGTGGATATTGTGCGTGAGCAGATCCGCATTGCCGCTGGCGAGCCGCTGACCTACCGCCAGCAGGATATCCGCCATCAGGGTTTTGCCTTGCAGTTTCGTATCAACGCGGAAGACCCGAAAAACAATTTCCTGCCCAGCTTCGGCAAGATCAGCCGCTATTACGCCCCCGGCGGCCCCGGCGTGCGCGTGGATACTGCCATCTACACCGGCTACACCATTCCACCCTATTTCGATTCCATGTGCCTCAAGCTGGTGGTATGGAATCTGACCTGGGAAGAAACGCTCAACCGCGCCAGCCGCGCATTGAACGATATGCGCCTGCAAGGCATCAAGAGCACCACCGCCTACTACCAGAACATTCTGCAAGACCCGATGTTCCGCAGCGGCGAATTCGACACCAGTTTTGTCGATGAACATCCCGAGCTGTTGCAATATTCCGACAAATCCAGCCCGGAAGATATCGCCATCGCCATTGCCACGGCTATTGCTGCCCACGCCGGCCTTTGAAGACGCGCAGGAGAAATAATATGAGCCAGCCGAAAAAAATTTATATTACTGATGTCACCCTGCGCGACGGCCATCAATCGCTGATCGCCACCCGCCTGCGCACGGAAGACATGCTGCCGATCTGTGCCCAGCTGGATGCCATCGGCTTCTGGTCACTGGAAGTCTGGGGCGGCGCCACCTTTGATGCCTGCGTGCGTTTTCTGAAAGAAGACCCATGGGAACGGTTGCGCAAGCTGCGCCAGGCGCTGCCCAACACGCGCCTGCAAATGTTGCTGCGCGGGCAAAACCTGCTGGGCTACCGCCATTACGCCGATGATGTGGTAACAGCATTTGTCGAGCGCGCCGCTGCCAATGGCATTGATGTGTTTCGCATCTTCGATGCCATGAACGATGTGCGTAATCTGGAAACCGCCGTGCGTGCCGTGAAGGCCAGCGGCAAGCATGCGCAAGGCACTATTTCCTACACCACCAGCCCGGTGCACAGCACGGCATCCTTTGTCGAGCTGGCAAAAAAGATGGCGGCCATGGGCTGCGATTCCATTGCCATCAAGGATATGGCCGGGCTGCTGACGCCCTATGCCACCAGCGAGCTGGTCACCGCGCTGAAAGCCGCCGTGGATTTGCCGCTGTTCCTGCATTCGCACAATACCGCCGGCCTGGCGGCGCTGTGCCAGATGAAAGCCATCGAAGCCGGCGCCGATCATGTGGATACCGCCATCTCGGCATTTGCCGGCGGCACCAGCCACCCGGCCACCGAGTCACTGGTTGCCGCACTGAAAGACACCCCCTACGACACCGGCATTGATCTCGCCGCGCTACAACCGATCGCGCACTATCTCTGGGAAGTGCGCAAGAAATATCATCAGTTCGAGAGTGAGTTCACCCGCGAAGATGTCAGCGTGCAGATCACGCAGGTGCCGGGCGGCATGATGTCGAACCTTGCCAACCAACTGAAGGAACAAGGCGCGCTGGATCGCATCGCCGACGTGTTTGCCGAAATTCCCCGCGTGCGCGCCGATCTCGGCTATTTGCCGCTGGTCACGCCTACGTCGCAGATCGTGGGCACCCAGGCGGTGATGAATATTCTTTCCGATGAACGCTACAAAACCATCACCAATGAAGTGAAACGCTACCTGCTGGGGCAGTACGGCACACCGCCCGCGCCCGTCAACGAAGAGCTGCGCCGCCGGGCAGTGGGCAACGAAGAAGTGATCGACGTTCGCCCCGCCGATCTGCTGGCGCCCGAGCTTGACCAGCTGCGTGATGAAATCGGCGAGCTGGCAGCGAGCGAAGAAGACGTGCTCACCTTTGCCATGTTCCCCGATCTCGGCCGCAGCTTTCTGGAAGAGCGCGCCGCTGGCACCCTCAAGCCCGAGCCACTGCTGCCCGCCGACACCTCAAGTGCGGAAGCCAGCACCAGCGTGCCCACCGAATTCGTCATTGATGTGCACGGTGAAAGCTACCAGGTGGCCGTCACCGGCGTAGGCCTGAAAGGCGCCGGTAAGCGCCGCATTTTCCTGACGCTGGACGGCATGCCGCAGGAAGTGGTTTTCGAAGCGCTGAACGAATATCAGGCGGAAAGCAAAAGCGGCCGCAAGCAGGCCACCCGCGAGGGCGATGTCACCACCAACATGCCGGGCAACATCGTCGCCGTGCTGGTCAAGGAGGGCGATCAGGTGCAGGCCGGCCAGCCGTTGCTGGTGACGGAAGCAATGAAAATGGAATCTGAAGTACAGGCGCCGATCAGCGGTACTGTGTCGGGCATCTTTGTCGCCAAGGGAGATCGCGTGACGCCGGGCGAAATGCTGGTGGAAATCACACCCGCCTGAGTTGACAACCATTGCGCCTGCGCCGGCCGCAGGCGCATGGCTCAGGCTACGCCCTGGCTGCGCAGGTAATCATCATAGTTGCCACGGAAATCGACGATGCCGGTAGGCGTCAGCTCAATGATCCGCGTCGCCAGAGAAGAAACGAATTCGCGATCATGGCTGACAAACAGCAGCGTGCCGGCATAGTTTTCCAGCGCCAGGTTCAACGATTCGATGGATTCCATGTCCAGGTGGTTGGTGGGCTCATCCAGCAGCATGATGTTGGGCCGTTGCAGCATGATACGTCCGAACAGCATCCGCCCCTGCTCGCCTCCTGAAAGCACATCCACTGTTTTCGCCAGATCATCCTGGGAAAACAGCAGCCGCCCCAGCGTGGCACGAATCGCTTGTTCGTCATCGGTGGGCTTGCCCCAGCGGCTCATCCATTCCACCAACGGCTGCCGCTGCTCGAAATCTGCCGCATGATCCTGGGCGTAATATCCGATGGCGCTGTTTTCCGACCATTTCACGGTCCCGGCCGTGGGTGTGATCTCGCCCATCAGGCAGCGCATCAGGGTGGATTTGCCGATGCCGTTGGCGCCGATGATCGCAATTCGCTCGCCCACTTCCACCGTCAGATCAAGGCCACTGAAAAGCGGCTTGCCATCGTAGCCCATGGTCAGGCCGGTAACTTCCAGTGCATTACGAAACAGTTTCTTGTCTTGTTCGAAAATAATGTAAGGGCTCTGTCGGCTCGACGGCTTGATCTCTTCCAGCTTGATCTTGTCGATCTGCCGGGCGCGCGAGGTTGCCTGCCGCGATTTTGAAGCGTTGGCCGAGAAGCGGCTCACGAAGGTTCGCAGATCGGCAATCTGTGCTTTCTTTTTCGCGTTGTCCGCCAGCACCCGCTCACGCGCCTGCGTTGCGGCCGTCATGTATTCATCATAATTGCCGGGGTAAACGCGCAATTCCCGATAATCCAGATCCGCCATATGGGTGCACACGCTGTTCAGAAAGTGGCGATCGTGGGAGATTATCACCATGGTGCACTGGCGCTGGTTCAGAATATCTTCCAGCCAGCGAATGGTATGAATATCCAGGTTGTTGGTGGGCTCATCCAGCAACATGATATCCGGGTCGGAGAACAGCACTTGCGCCAGCAGCACGCGCAGCTTCCATCCCGGCGCCACTTCGCTCATCAGGCCGAAATGCTGCTCCACGGGAATACCCAGCCCAAGCAGCAGATCGCCCGCACGAGATTCCGCGGTATAACCATCCAGCTCGGCAAACTCCCCCTCCAATTCGCCAGCGCGAATGCCATCTTCCTCGCTCATCTCGGCCTTGGCATAAATCTCATCACGCTCCGCTTTCACCTGCCAAAGCTCGTCATGCCCCATGATCACGGTATCAATGACGGTGTACTGCTCGTAGGCGAACTGATCCTGGCGCAGCTTGCCGATGCGCTCGTCCGGCGCTTTCGACACATTGCCGGAGGACGGCACCAGATCACCGCCAAGAATTTTCATGAAGGTAGATTTGCCGGATCCATTAGCGCCGATCAGTCCGTAGCGATTGCCATCGCCGAACTTGACCGAGACATTTTCAAATAGCGGCCGGGGGCCGAATTGCATGGTGAGATTGGCGGTGGTCAGCAAAGTCAGGTACCGGATAAGGCGGAAGGCCGCAGCGCGGAATGGGCGGGCATTATGACATAGCTTCGCTGCTTCTGCGCCCCGTGCAGCCATGCCCCGCTACGCGCATGTCACCGGCCAGGGGGCTGCCAGGCAATGCCTAGCGTGAATGTCCGTGCCTGCTTTGGCGCAGCATCCAGTTGCAGCGCCAGAGCCAGCGATCCTCGCTGGTACCCCAACCCCACTGCGCCTTCGGCAGTGGCCGCCACATAAGCGCCCGGCCACCGCGTTACATAGTAGCGCAGCCGGACGTCGCGGTAGTCATCCACCCACAACACTTCCGCACCGAGCCGACGGCCGGCCAGGCCGCCATGCCAGCGCAGATAGGCTTTGACGGGTAACCGCTGCCAGTGGCTGCTGTTCCCTTCATAGCCAGTCATTGCAGCACGCACATCGAGCTGGCCGTCGCTGTCGTAGCTGATGCGATCCGTGGTCAGCCACGCCCGGGTGTAATACATTTGCCGCCAGTAAATGCCATTGAGCGCATCGAGCAACTCCAGCGACACCTCATGTCTGGCATTGGGCCGCCAGCGCAACTTCATATCCAGCGCCAGCCCTGTGCCATAGCGACGGTTGGTGGGCCGCTCCCAGAGCGCATCCCGCGTATAGAAATATTGGAGCCTGGCCTGCCCTTGATAATCCGCTGCATCGGTGGCGATAGCGCCATTCACATGGCCATCTATCATTTCGGTGGCCTTGAGCAACTGCATGTTGCCCGAGAGCGTCAGGCTGGCAGTGGGCCTGAACAAATATCCGGCAGTCACACCGTGCATCGCAACCTGATTGATCGCCAGCCGTAGCGGCCAGTATCTCCCGGCCGGGATATCCTGATCTGTTTCACTACGCCAGATCAGTTCGCTAGCGCCGCGCGAGCTGTGCGCGAACACTTCATAGCGATATAGCAGGCCTAAGTGCGCACGACCAAATGACACGCCACTTTCTGCACGGCCAAAGCCCACATGCTGCTCACCGGGGCGGAACTGCCGGCCGATACCACGTATCAGATCACGGACAGGAAACGCATCACTGTGCGTTTCAACATGCAGCAGCCCATAGGGCACCGGCCCGGCGTGCACAGGCGAGCCTGCCAGCAGCAGAATCAACACCAGCAGCGTGCGCGTGCAACTCGGGATCATTGTGTCACCGCCCAACGTTTCTCAAGAATGACAATGGCGGCCGAAGCCGCCATTGTCCGAGGCACCTTTAGCCCTTCCCACCAGCGCGCCATACAAGGCACTCATGTCTGGCCTTGGGCCTGACTTCGGGCCAGGCGTTGCGGCAGACATTTTGCGCCAGCCACCGTGTGTCGGACTGGGCTCCCGGCAGCCCCGTTATTGCAGGCTTTCGAACGTGCCATCCGCGTAGGTGATCTTGATGACGTTCGGCTCGGTGATCGTGGCATAGACCACACCCGCGACCCGAATATCTCCACGCGTCTCGCCCCGCTCATCCACCCACAAAGTTGCTATCACGCCATCCTGATTGGTGACGGTCACGACCGGCGGCGATATCCCACCTTGCTCCGCAGCTTCCAACGGAGCATTGATCAGCAGCTGTTTGCCCGGGTAGCTGATCTTCAGGGCCACATCACCTGTGGTCAGTGCCTGCCGGCTCCCGGCCAGCTCAATCCGGCTTGCTTCGGCAATGCCGTCCAGATTGATCTGCAACACCAGCGAGAAACTGCCCTCGACAAATCGACTCGCGGTTTCTTCCAACGGCTCGTCTTGCCAGCCACTATCGTGGTACTCGTAATCACAAGGGCCGGAATAGCACCAGCGCTCCTGATATTTCCGCCATTCCCGTTGCGTCAGGCCTTTCCCATCTGCCTCGAAAGCAAAGTTCAGCGCGACCTCGTTGCTGCCGGAATCAACTGCCCCGAGAAACGCCACGCGAGCCAGGCCAAAGGTGAGCAGCTCCTCGTCCAGCTCTGTTTCCTCGCATCCCTCATCGCCACAAAGCTCCTCGTAGTGATTGCGGCTCTCCGCCTGGAAACCTGTCAGTGACAGTTCGAGACGCCCCTCAAGAGCCGCCCCGAAGGGTAGCTCAACCCCCGTCGTCTCATCGGTCTGGGCAAGGCGAGCGTGCAGCACGAAGTCCACGGCACCCTGAATACTCTGCTCGTAAAAATCCTCGAAGGAATAATCGCCGTTCGGCAGATCTTCCTCGTGCCAGTTGCCGGCCACATCGACGCGAGCGGCGAACGAGGCGCTGCCCTCGGCAATGTTCAACGTCAGCGCCGGCACACCCAGGCTGCCCTGCAGCCCCAGCTCCAGACTGCCCTGATCCGACGAAGCGTACCCATCCTCCACATCGAGCGCGTCGCAGTCACAACCAAACTCGCTCTTCAAGGTGGTCGTCAGGGCAATCGTCAAGTCATCGCCGAGGCCGCTGATGCGCGTCACCGTCACAACGTCGCCGTCGATGGTCAGCTCGACCTCGACCGCACCCATCGGGATCACCACCGGGCTCTCGATCTGGCCCTCTTCCCCTGCGCCAGCCTGAAGCTCGCCGTAGACAAGCATGATGGCCTCCATGGCGTACCCGAGCGCCTCCGCCAACCGCTCCACATCATCCGAGACAAGCGTTGCAGCGGCATCCAGCTCGTCGATGAACTGCTGCACACCCTGTTCGGAGATGAAAGACGTGCCAATAGTCCGCACCTGCGCCACCAGCGCCTTTGCCTTGTCGAGCGCGGCAAGCGTCGCCGAATCGGAGGGCGCAGCAGTAGTAAAACTGTCACCCAGCTGCTCGGCCGCGGCCAGGGCCGTATCAAAACCCGTCGCAATAGCCGGCAGATCGGCACCGGACGCATACCGGGCGTCCTGAGCGATGCGGTAGATCGAGGCCAGGTCCACACCCGGCAGCGCACTCTCACCGCGGAACTGCCCCGCGTCATTCAGGAACGCCATGGCAAGCTCATCCAGCGTCTGCCCTTCCTCTACTGCGGCACCGTAAAGCGCGGCCGCCAGCAGGGCGGCTCGCTGTGCAGTGGCGGTGGCACGTTCAAGCGCGCCGCTGTCCGTGATATCGATCACCGGCAAGGCCACCAGATCATCACTGAGGTCAAACAGGTTGGCTACGTGGCTGTTGGCCAGCAACACAGCTGCCTCGCTCAGCCCTGCGGCGCGCGCTTTCGCTGCCGCCAGGTGGGTCAGCGGCGTCACATTCACCGAGGTGCCGCGCCCTTCCAGCACAGTGACAGCTTCCAAGGCCATATCGCTGCCGAAAGGAACTTCTTCGCCAAAATCCGCCGTGCCGCCAGCACCATCGTCGCAACCGTCAGGCAGATCGCAGACCATGCGCGCATCACTATTGCCGCTGATGCGAATCAGGGCAGGGCCGCGATGGGTGGCCTTCAGCCGATAGCGCCCGCTGGCATCCGTGGATGTGCTCGCCAACGGGCTCGCTTCCACAGCGCCATCAACAAGAGCGTAAGCGGTAACATCGGCAAATTTGAGAATGCCCTTCACTGCGGCGCCCTGGACATCCGTCACCGCCGGACCAGACCGGCTGCTGCTGCCACCGCCACCACAGCCGGATAGCACCGCAGCCAGTATCACCCCAGCGGCAATCAACCATGTTCTTGTCTTCATTCCCATGACTCCCTTCGAGCTAACGCCTCACAACCGAGAAGGGAGCCATCATCCGCAGCACTACCACCGGCGCGCCACCCCCAAAATGGGGTGTTCAACGAGCGTTTTGCACCCTCCAGCCTGGCGCTCTGGCTGTGGTGCTCCGTGCATCGAATCACAACATCCGCCAGCTTTTACATTGCCACACGGCCGGCCCATTGCCCCGCGACAAGTTGCCGACAAGCATGGCAGGCATGAGCAGAAGCAACGCTGAAACCAGGCTCGAGCGCTACCGCCAGAAGCGGGACTTCCGCGTGACTACCGAACCCCAGGGCGCGAACGCGAGCGCCGCACCTGACGACGCACAGTCTGGCCGTTATGTGATGCATCATCATGCAGCACGCAACGATCATTTCGACCTGCGCCTGGAACAAAATGGTGTGTTACGCAGCTGGGCATTACCACGCGGCCCCAGCATGGCACCGGGGGAAAAACGACTGGCGGTGGAAGTGGAAGATCATCCGCTGGAGTACGGTGATTTCGAGGGCGTGATCCCCGCCGGCGAGTACGGCGGCGGTACTGTCATGTTGTGGGACGCCGGGCACTGGATCTGCCATCAGCAGAGCGAGAGCCGCATCGACCTGGCACTGCACGGCAACAAACTACGCGGCCGCTGGACGCTCACGCGCATGCGCGACAAAGGCAAACGCAAGCAAAACCAGTGGCTGTTCATCAAACGCAGCGATGACGACGGCCCGCTGCCCGAGCCCGATGACCGCAGCATCGCCAGCGGCCGTACCATGGCCGAGATCGCCGCTGACCACGACAGGGAATGGGCCGGGCCGCAGCCCATGCCGGACGTCGCCAAACTGCCCGGCGCTCGCCGAGCGGCCTGGCCTGGCACGCTGACACCGCAACTGGCCACCCTTGCCGATAACCTGCCCGATGGTGACTGGCTGCACGAGATCAAGCTGGACGGCTATCGCATCCTCGTGCATCTGGAGCAGGGCCGCGTGCAACTGATGACCCGCAACGGCCAGGACTGGCGCGACCGCTTCCCCGCTCTGGCGCGGCAGCTTGCGGCCTGGCCAGTGCAGAGCGCCATTCTGGATGGCGAGATCGTCGCCCTCCAGGCCGACGGCGTGACCAGCTTCGCCAAGCTTCAGCAGGCACTGGCCGAACAGCGCACCGATGCGCTGATCTATCACGCCTTCGATCTGCTTTACCTGAACGGCACATCACTGACCCACTGCACCAACCTGGCCCGCAAACAGGCGCTGGCCGATGTCATGAGCGCGCTGGGTGACATGCCGGGCGGCCGCGTCCGCTACACCGATCATCTGCACGGCGACGGCGCCCCGCTACTGGATCGGCTGTGCGAACTGGGGCTTGAGGGCCTGATCGCGAAACGTGCCGACAGCACTTATCAACAGCGTCGCACCCGCTCCTGGCTGAAACTGAAATGTGCACGTCATGATGAATTTGTGGTCGGCGGCTTTACGCCGCCCAACGGCCAGCGCGACGCCTTCGGCGCCCTGCTTCTCGGCGCCTGGAACGCCCAGGGGCAGTTTGTGTATGCCGGCCGCGTGGGCACCGGCTTCAGCCGCAAGCAACTGAAGTCACTGCATACCCGGCTGAGCAAGTTCCAGATTCCGAAAAGCCCCTTTCTGGCCACTCCTCCCGACAGCAAAGGCGCCACCTGGGTCACACCGGCCCTGGTGGTAGAAGTGGCCTATGCCGAACGCACCCGCGACGGCGTGCTACGCCACCCCAGCTTCCGTGGCGTGCGCGAAGATCGTAACGCCGGAGGGATCATGATGACTCATCCCGAACGCAGCACCGCAACGCCTGCCACGGCCGGCCGCCGAAGCGCCCCCGCCCGGCGCAAAACAGAAAACGCCGAAGTGGAAGGCGTACGTCTGACACACCCCGACCGAGTACTGTACCCGCAGCAGGGCATGACCAAGCTGGCGCTGGCACAGTTTTATCAAAGCATCGCCGCCGTCGTGCTACCGGGCCTGATCGGGCGCCCGCTTTCCCTGTTGCGCTGCCCGGAGGGCCTGGCCACGGAATGTTTTTTTCAGAAACATCCGCGCCAGATGCTGGCCGAGCGCGTGCCGCGTATTCATATCAAAGGCAAAACCAGCGCGGGCGATTATGTGTATGTGCAAGAGCTGGCTGATCTGATTGCTCTGGTGCAAGCCGGCGTGATGGAGCTGCATCCATGGGGCAGCCGGGTAGATGATCTGGAGCATCCCGATCAGCTGGTGTTCGACCTTGATCCGGACGAAGGCATCAGCTGGCGCCGCACCGTTGCCGTGGCCCACCAGATGGCCGAACGGCTCACCGATCTCGAGCTCACACCGTTCGTACGCACCACGGGCGGCAAGGGGCTGCACATCGTGGTGCCATTGGTACCACGGGCAGGCTGGGATGACAGCAAAGCCTTTGCGCGTGCGCTGTGCCAGCGCATGGCCGATGACCAGCCCACGCAGCTCACTACCAATCTGCTGAAAGCAAAACGCCGTGGGCGCATCTTTCTGGATTACCTGCGCAACGGGCGCGGCGCTACCGCTGTCGCTTCTTATACTGTGCGTGCGCGCCCCGGCGCCCCTGTTGCCGTGCCCATCCGCTGGGACGAGCTGACCGTTGCCATGGCGCCGGATCGCTACACCGTCGATAACCTGCGCCGCCGCCTGGCCGCGCTGAAACAGGAACCCTGGGCGGGTTTCGACAAGGCGCGCCAGCCGCTCACCGCCACCCTGCTGCGCGCCGTGGGCGCGACACCCTCATGAACCGGCCGCAACCCTGGTGGCAGGAAAGCGGCCCCGGCCAATGCGAGGGCTGCGAGAGTTATTACCAGATCGAAACCGGCTATTACTGTAGCGCCTGCGACGCGCCGCTGTGCCCCGCCTGCATCCGCTACCAACGCATCACCGAAGTGCTGCTGTGCGAACAGTGCCGGGAACAGGAGGCCACATGAGCGCCCGCGCCATTTTCAAAGGCGTGCTACGCCTCGCTGACGAAAAGGTGCCGGTAAAGCTCTACTCCGCCGTGACCGATCGCACCGTGCGCTTTCGCCTGCTGCACCGCCGCGACAAAGCACCGGTCGAGCAAATTCTTGTGAATCCCGAGAGCGGCAAAATCGTCGCCTATAAAGAGGCCCAGCGCGCCTGGGCCAACGACGAAGGCGATATGGTGCTACTCAGGAAAGACGAACTCGACAACCTCAAGCCGCAAAAAAGCCGCGACCTCACCGTGCAATGCTTTCTGCCCGCCGGCGCGCTGGATCATCGGCGTTACGACCGCCCTTATTACCTTGGCCCGGATGATGGCGGCGATGCCGCCTGGCGAGCACTCGCCGCCGCCCTGGCCCGCTCGGGCCGCGAAGGGCTGGTGAGCTGGGTGATGCGCGACAAACACTATCTCGGCGCACTGCGTCTTCACCAGAGCGTCCCGATGCTGGTCACACTGCGCTACAGCGAGGAAATCATCAGCCAGGACGCACTCACACCACCCATTGGCCGCGCACTGGATGCCCGCGAATTGAAAATGGCAGCACAACTGATGGACATGCTCGCCGCGCCCTTTGATCCCGCTCAGTATCAGGATGACTACCGGGAAAGCGTGCTCGCCATGCTGCGCCGCAAAGCCGGCGGTGGCCGCGCACGCAAATCAATGCCTGCACAACGGCGCCGCAGCGAAACCGATCTGGCGCAGGCCCTGCAAGCCAGCCTCGAAGGAGCACGTCGCCATGGCTAAACGCAAGGCAGCCTCTAGCAAGGCTCGCAAAACCAGAAAGGCTCGTGACAAGAGCGCGCCGAAAACGCGGGCCGCCCGACAACAAGCCGCCAACGACAATAATGATACGGGCACACCACAGCGGCCACG
This sequence comes from Alcanivorax quisquiliarum, assembly GCF_023051175.1. Taxonomy (GTDB): domain Bacteria; phylum Pseudomonadota; class Gammaproteobacteria; order Pseudomonadales; family Alcanivoracaceae; genus Isoalcanivorax; species Isoalcanivorax quisquiliarum. The sequence goes on from NZ_JALKII010000006.1 coordinate 53,087, forward strand.
TCCGTTCTGGTCGGGCACCTTGTCCTTCGGCCTGGTCAGCCTGCCGGTGGGCCTTTACCCCGCCCACCGCGGCAGCGCCGTTTCATTGCGTATGGTCGACGAAGCAGGCCAGCGCCTGCGGCGCCGCTACCGATGCAGCCGCGATGGAAAACTGCTGGAACGAGACGATCTGATACGCGGCTACGAAACCGAAGACGGCAAATACATCACCGTCGAAGATGAAGAGCTGGAGGCGCTCGCACCAAAGAAATCCCGCGAAATCGACCTGCGGCAATTTGTCGAGCGCGATGAACTCGACCCGGCCTATTTTTTACGCGGTTATTTCCTGACACCGGAAGAAGGCGCCATCAAAGCCTACCGCCTGCTGGCCCGCGCCATGGAAGAAGCTGACCGCGCCGGCATCGCCACTTTCGTGATGCGCGGCCACGAGTACGTCATCGCCATCGTTGCCGAAGGCGGCATCCTGCGAGCGGAAACCCTGCGCTTCGCCGACACCCTGCGCAACCCCGGCGATATCGGCCTGCCGTCGCCGGAAAAACCTCGCGCCAAGGATATCCAGCGCTTGCAAGGCGCCATCAAGACCCTGCGCGCCGAAGCGCCCGACGACGCCCCTTTGCATAACCCGAACATTACCGCCATCGAATCGCTGGCGCGCGAGAAACTCAAAAAAAATCGCGACGTCCTTCAAACCGCCCCGGACGACCCGTCCGACGAAGAAGAGCCCGGCGAAGCCCCGCCTGATCTGATGGCCATTCTGAAGCAGAGCCTCGCGGTGACCGAACCCGATTCCGCACCCGCCAGCACTGCACCCGCCAGAGAAAACTACGCCAACGCCACACGTGCGCACCTTTATGCGCTGGCGCAGGAGCGCAATCTTGCAGGGCGCAGCAAAATGAACCGTGCAGAATTGATCGCGGCCTTGCACAACGCCGGACACTGACACCCCAAAAAGTGCGATCAAATAAAGCTATAGTCCATCGAAAGTGCTCTCGCTGAAAGTGACGATGAACTATTTTTTTCCCTTTCTCGTTGTGGGCAATTGAAGGAGGGTAGAAATCATATGTGCCCTCCTGTGCTCGCCTGCGCTCTCCGGTTCAATCAGCCAAACTGGTAGGCCGACAATTGCGTTTCCATCACCACCTCGGAATAGATTTTCTTGCCCGGCGCGTCGTGGCCGGCACCCGCCGCGACCAGCAGCGGGGTGAAGTGTTCTTCATCGCCCGGCGGGTGGCACTGCTGCGCCTGCGGTGCGCTTTCCCACTGCCGCAGCAATTGCTCGCGCTCTGCGGGCGGCGCCTCGACCGCCGCCGTGAGCCAGCGGTCAAACTCCTGCGAAATCGGCGTGTAGCGCTTGTCGCCGTAGGCACGCATGTTGTGAAAACTCATGCCGCTGCCAATGATCAGCACATCCTGCTCACGCAGGGATGCCAGGGCACGGCCAACCTCCAGATGCGCTGCCGTATCCAGATCGCTGCGCAACGACAACTGAATCACAGGTACTTCTGCATCGGGGTAGATCAGCTTCAGCGGGATGAACATGCCGTGATCAAAATCCCGTTGGCCATCAACGCTCACGGCCAACCCACGCTGTGCGATCAGCTCCGCCACCTGTTGCGCCAGCTCAGGTTGCCCCGGTGCAGGGTATTTCAGCTCATAGGTGTGCGGCGGAAAGCCGTAATAGTCATAAAACAACGACGGCCGTGCCTGGCCTGTGACTCGGAACCCCTCTACCTCGCGCCAATGCGCAGACACCATCACGATCGCCTTCGGCTGACGCGGCAGCGTGGCCGCCAACCCGCGCAGGAATGCAGCCATGCCATCCCAGGCATCGGCCGGGTTCCAGTCCATGAAGAAACAGGGGCCGGCGCCGTGCGGAATGAAGAGCGTGGGCATCGGCACGGCGGCCTGGGTATCCGTTTGCATGGTGGGTGCTCCCTGAATAAGTGATGAATACCAGTATGCGCCCGTGCCCTCAGTGTGAGAACCGGGCACAATGGACCAACACTTAACACCCTTAGTGCGAGATGAGCATGGATAGGGTAACAAGCATGCGGGTATTCGTTGAAGCTGCGAGGGCCGGCAGCCTTTCCGCCGCTGGCCGGCGCCTCGGCATGTCGCCCGCCATGGCCACCAAGCATGTCAACGCACTGGAGGCGCGGCTGGGCGTAAAGCTTTTTCACCGCAGCACGCGCCGCTTGGGGCTGACTGACGCCGGCGGCGACTACCTGGAAGCCTGCCAGCGCATCCTTGCCGATATCGACGACGCCGAAGCAGCCGCCACCTCGCAACGCATCAAGGCCACCGGCCTGTTGCGCATGACAGTGCCGCTGTCATTCGGCAGCCGCTTTATCGCCCCGCTGATTCCGGTATTTTGCGAACGCCACCCGGAGGTGCGTGTGGAAATGGGCTTGAGCGATGCGCAGCAGGATCTGATCGATGGTCGCTGGGATCTGGCCCTTCGCATCGGCCACCTTGCCGACAGCGCCCTGCAAGCCCGGCGTCTGGGCGAGAGCCCGATGCGCGTATGCGCCGCGCCCGCGTATCTGAGGCAGCGCGGTATCCCTCGCCAGATTGCCGATCTGGCCCAGCACAACTGCCTGAGCTATACCCAAAGCGCACTCCAGAACACAGGCCAGTGGGCGTTCGGCCTCAAGGGTGAATTCCGCGTGCCTGCCAGCGGCAATCTGGCTGCCAACAACGGTGATGCCCTGCTTGCCGCCGCCATTGCCGGGCAAGGCATCATTTATCAGCCTGCATTTATCGTTGATGACGCGCTGGCGACGGGGCAACTGGTGGCGCTGGAACTGGACAAGCCACCGATGGAGCTCGGTGGCATTCATGTGCTGTACCCGCCAGATCGGCGCCCGCCGGCAAAGGTGCGCGCCATGGTGGATTACCTGATCGAGGCATTCGACAGCGAGCACCGGCATTAACCGCCGAGCGTGCAATTGCCGGCTGAGCCACCGGCGCCGACAGCCCCACTGCATCCGGAGCACTGTATCCGGGCCCTTCTGCTTGCTCCCACTTGCCCAACCGCCACCATCCAGCCGCCTGCGATGGCAAATGCGCGACAAAGCGCCTTATCATGCGGCCGCCTCACGGAAGCATGGGGCTTACTCTTCCAATGGAGAAAATAATGAGAAACGTCGGAATCATTGTATTGATGGCTTGCGCAGTAACCCTTTCCGGTTGTGCCGTACATCCTTTCCAGAGCGGGCTGCTGTTTTCCCAGCAGAAAATGCCGCTGGATACGCCCAACCAAAGCACCAGCTGTGCAAAGAAAGGCACCGGTTCCAGCACTAACTTGCTCGGCCTGGTGGCATTTGGCGATGCCAGTGTCGCCTCGGCCAAAGCAGAAGCCGGCATTCGCCGCGTAGACTCCGTGGACATCGCCCATACAGGCCTCCTTGGGCTGGTTGGCGTGACGTCTGTCGAGGTCTGCGGCGAGTAACCTGCCTACCACCAGCGCCCCTCTCATCAATCAGTCCGGCTTCAATCTGTGACCAACCGCCATCAGCCAAGACGCTGCCCGTGGTATCCTTTCCACTGCGCCGGGCGCTGCACAGGATGCTGCTGCGCACAGCCGGTTAAAAAAAGACTCTTGAACGGGGCAGAGGCGCGGTAATCAGGCGCGCCGTCTGGCAGGGATAGCATGAATACAGCATTGATACTGGAAGACCACGCGGAAAGCCGTGCGTGGCTGACCGAGCTTGTTGCCGAAGCTTTTCCCGGCATCAACATCGTTGTGCACACCACGCTGGCCGACGCCGTGGCCTGCGTAGAGCACCAGCATTTTTGCCTGGCACTGCTGGACATCAGCCTGCCTGATGGCTCCGGCATTGATCTCGTCCGGCGGCTGCGTGAAAGCAATGCCAACACTTATGTGGTGATGGCGTCGATTTTCGATGACGACGAACATCTGTTTGCAGCGCTGCAAGCCGGCGCGCAGGGCTATGTGCTCAAGGATCAGCCACGGGAGCGGCTGATTGCCCACCTTCAGGGGATCATCCGTGGCGAGCCGCCACTCTCGCCCAGCATTGCCCGGCGCATGTTGCGCCATTTTCGCGCCACGCCGCCGCCCGCCTTACCGAAAAGCGAACTGCCGCAAGCGTTGAGCGAACGGGAAACCGAGGTGCTGCATTTTCTGGCGCGCGGCTTTACCCGAGGTGATATCGCGCAAGCACTCGGCATCACACCCAATACCGTCGCCGGCCACGTGAAAAATATCTATCGCAAGTTGGATGTCTCCGGGCGCGCAGAAGCGACCTTGTATGCAGTGCGCCTCGGTGTAGTTGATGGCGAACCACATTAATCACTCCCCACGCTTCGCGTTGGCGCCTTTACAGAGCCTGCTGTTTGTTCTGCTGACACTGGCCCTGGCAACGATGCTGGCGATCGTGTTTGCGCTCCAGCCACCCTGGCTGGGGCTGACCTTCAGCGATGGCCACAGCGAGGGGCTGCGTGTCGAACGCGTTGCCGCCGGCGGGCCGGCCGCCGCCCATGCGCAGGTGGGCGATATCGTCTCCACGCTGATCGCCGAGGGGCGCCATCTGGATCTGCGCGGCTATCCGCTTTCCTCGCAGCCCCACGCGGCACCCACGCTCGCCGGCTACCACGCCTTCCTGCAACGCGAGGGCGCCGTGGCAAACGCCCTGCGCAGCCCGGAAATCACTCTGGTGCGTGCCGATGGCAGCCACTACACCGTGGCCCCCGCCCGCGACCGAACACTGGCATCGCTGCCCGTCGGCTTCTGGCTGCTGCACCTCTACGGCACGCTGGCCTGCATGATCGGCGTATCCGTCTGGGTATTTTTGCCGCGCCAATGGCCGCCCCGGCTGCTCGCCCTTTCCGGCGTCGGTATGTTCATCGCCACCTGGCAGCACAGCCTGTGGGAAGCCCGTGAGCTGGCCTTGCCGGCGACGCTGTTTGATCTGCTCATGCGCGGCAATCACCTGGCACTGCACGGCCTGCTGTTGTCGCTATTATTATTGCTGGTGCTCTACCCGCGCCCGCTGCCCCACTTCCGCCGCTGGGCCGTGGTCGCTTGCAGCGGCGTGGCCGCCCTGCTGGTGAACGAAAATCTGGAATGGCTACAGCTACCCTTCCACACCTTCTACCTGCCGTTGCTTTTTTATTATGTGCTGGGCACCCGCGCGGCATGGCTACAGTGGCAGCGCTCCCGGTGCATGCCGGAGGAACGCGGTGCGCTGCGCTGGGTACTGTTATCAACCCTGCTGACATTGAGCATGGGCATGGTGGTGTATTTTCTGCCGGTGATGCTGGATATCCCGCCAGTGGCCTCACCCTCGGCCATGGTGGGCGTGGTGGTCACCCTGTATCTCGGCTTTGCACTTGGCATCCTGCGCTACCGACTGTTCGACCTGGAGCGCTGGTGGTTTATTGCCTGGATGTGGTTTCTCGGCGGGCTGAGCGTGCTGCTGGTGGATGTCGCCGTGATCACCTGGTTCGGGCTGCGCCCGGCGCAAGCGCTCGGGCTATCGGTGGTGCTGGTCGGCTGGGGCTACTTTCCGGCACGGCAGTGGGTGCTACGCCGGATGTCTGCCGCGCCTGCCGCATCCATGGAGCAATACATGCCCGCATTCGTTGCGGCGCTGTACGACTGCGAAGCCGATCAGGTGCGCCCCTTGTGGGAGCAACTGCTGCAACAGGCATTCCGACCACTGAGCCTTGAGCCGGTGCAACAAGCACTGCCGGAAGCCCGCATCGCGCAAAACGGAGCGCGGTTGCTGGTGCCGGATCTGGAAAACCCGTTGCAAGGCTTGAGCCTGCGCTACAGCCACGGCGGCCGGCGGCTCTTCAATCGGCGCGACGAAGCTATCGCCCGCGCACTGACCGCCACCGCCACGCGCATCAATCAGGTGCGCGAAGCACGCGAGCACGGCGCCCGCCAGGAACGCCAACGCATCATGCGCGATCTGCACGACGAAGTCGGCGCACGGCTGCTTTCATTGATCCTTACCGCACCGGACGAACAGTATCAGCGGCTTTCCCGCAAAGCGCTGGCAGCCTTGCGCGAAACCATTTACGTGCTCGACCACACACGGCGCCACGCCTTGCACGATATGCTGGAGGACTGGTGCGCAGACTTGCACGAGCGCCTGGCACCACTGACCAGCCTGCCGGATATTGTGCTACCGCCAGCGGAGCAGCTGGCCGATTACACACTGACACCGCGCCAGTACGTCAACCTGCGCCGAGTGCTCGATGAAGCCGTTTCCAATGCCCTGAAACATGGCTGCGGCACCGGCATCCGATTGCAGGTAACCCTCACTGAGGAGCGATTGGAAATCATTCTATCCAACCCGTTGCGCACCGAACCAGTGTTCGATGAACAAGACCGCCTGCCGGGGCGCGGCATGAGCAATATGAAAACCCGCATGGCCGAGCTTTCAGGCGAGCTGCGCACTACCATCCACCCCGGCCCACCGGCGCGCTTTATGCTTGAGGCCAGCCTGCCCCTGTAAAAACTGAACGCGCGCACAAATACAGTTTGTACAGCACCACAAAAATGACACATTTCTTTACAGGGAAATCACGAAATTCTCTCACAACCGAGCAAGCTGCAAGGTCATCAATGAAGCGCTCCGTTTGGGGGATAGGTGAACCCACCGACCTTCTCTATCGTGCCTATGCAGCAGCCCATGCGCCCTCCCTGCGCGTGGCTCGAATCTTACCTCGTTCGTGACCGCCCCCCGTGACGCCCGCCTTGGTGAGCGCTCGCCCGGCGCGAGCCACGCGAGCACATACCAATCAGGAAGAGGATCAGAGATGAGAAGCTGACAGCAAGGCGGTCTGGCCTGGGCGTTGACCCTGGTATTACTTGGATGCGGTGGCGGCGGTGGCAGTAGCAGCGGCGGCGGCAACGCTGGCGGCGGCAATACCGGCGGCGGCTCCTCCACAGCACTCCCCGAACTATCAGGGCTGTTCAGCGATGCCGGTGACCAGGGGCGGCGCTTTTATATTTCCACGGAAGCAAACAACACCGGCCTGTTTGCTTATCACCCCGATAGAGACGAGCGAGTTCTGGTAGACCCCACGCCTTATGTAAACGGGCATGTCACCAGCATTCACCCGATTCACCGCGCCACGGTCGGCAACGATGGCAGGGGCGTGTCGCAGTTCCAGATTGATCACCTGCTTTATTTTCGTCATGAGAACAACATGATGCTTCCCGACCAGTTTGCGCGTGTCTCCACCGACCCCGCACCGGCCACCGTCACCAGATCGCAAGTCTCGTCAGAAAACAGCGCACAGAAACTTGGCTCCGCTGTCGTCAATCTTCAGGTGCTGCAATATGATCTGGCCGATCCGCTCAATACTGCTTACGCCTTTCGCGGTAACGATGGCGCCAACCACGCCTGGTTCCAGATTCGCAGTGGCACAGGCGCTGGCGTAGCAGCCCCTGCCTTTACAGCAGGCCAAAGGGTGGTAGGCACCGTGCTTGATCCTCAGCTCATAGGCCCCGGCGGCTGGCTGGTGGTTGCATCCGGCGACCTGCGGCAAGTCAGCATGAGCCAGGCGCTGGTCGGTGGTGTGCTGCTGGCCGACGTGGAGCACGTAGCCCCGCTGGAGACATTTGCCGACGGCTCACAGCTGCTCATCATTGCACATCTGGGCGACGATCACGGCACCCTGTGGCGCTTCAGCCCTGGCGCCACTCCCGCGCAGGCCGCCACGCTAACAGAGCTGAAAAATGCGCAGAACGAAGCCCTGGAATTCCCGAAAAACATGTGGAATGACACGCTCCATCTGCCATCTCCCGATCGCATGGTTGCCAGTGGCGACACCCTTTTTATCGCGACCACCTCGCCCGGCCTGCTACTATCTACCGACACCCAGCTGTACCGGATCGGCCCGCAAGGCTGGGCAGAAATGCTATCGCTGGGCACCGACCAGGTTCTGGATTTCAACAACCATGCAGTGCTTGGTGAGTTCTTGCTGGATGACGGCAACCACCTTATCTGGTCTATCAATGGCCAGATCGAGCGCGTTGCCAAAGCAGCACCACACCAGCGCACTGTTCTGGTCGGCGGCACAGACGACAACTTCGACGCCCCCGAGCTGGTCGCATACCGGGATGGCTGGCTGTTCTTCAACCGCAAGATGCCAAGCGATGAATATCGTGCGTTCGCCGCCCACACCGACGGCCGCCCGCAGATCATGCTGCGCCACACCCGCTGGCTGGGCGCCTCGACGGATGGCACCGGCACACTGGAAGGCAACCTGAGAACCCTTAACGCCAGCGAAGTATTTGCCTGGAACGAAAGCACCCGCGAGCTATCCGCCGTCAGCGCCGCCACCCCGGAGCTGGGCCGTGTGCTGCTCGGTGATCTGCCAAATACCGTTACCAACGTGCAGATGTTCGGCCTCGGCACTGGCCCGCACCGCTTGCTGCAAGTTCAGCACGATAACAGCTATGAAGTTGTCGCCGTGGACACTCGCCAGGCGCATTCGCTCCGCCACCTTCAGTCAAATCTGGCAACCGGTGAGCGAGCCATCTTCACACAGCCGGTATCCGGCTTCTGATCCAGCTGCACCACGCAGAAAACCAGCCAGCCCCGAGCAAAAGTGTGGGGCTGGCTTTTTTTGCGTGGAAAATTCAGTGCGGAAAGCCCAGAGCGGAAGAGTTCAGGACGAGAAAATCAAGTGTGGAAAGTTCATTTCAGCGTCAAACTGAATGTGCTGCCTTTTTTGCAAATCATGCAACACTCCTGGCACCCCTCCTGATCATCCATGCCGGAGCCCCAATAAATATTGGAATCAGCCCGCACCCAGGCGCCATAGCAAATTTTTTCCGTTGAGCGGCACGGCAAGTCGTAACTGCCACTTTCCCCCGCCTCCAGCACATAAGCCCGGCCACCGCCGGGCCAGGCCGCATTGCGATGCTGGGAATAAAATTCCACCATGATCGACTGTCGATAATTATTCTTGATATTCCAGGTGATCTCTTCCGTTGTGGTCGGCAGATTCGTCGCACAACCACCCAGCAAAAACAGACCAGCGCCAAATATGGCAAGCAAGCGATAAAGGGCCATTGGAAAAATCCTTCTCAGATGAATAAACGGAAACGGCCAGTCAAGGGAGATAATAGCGCCAGTGCCGAGAGGTGGGGAATATACTTGAGCGCCCGCCCTGCTTCGCAGTCGCGCAATCGAATAGGCCATACCTCCCTTCGTCGGCCAGCAAAGCTGGCCAGCTCCGGTGCCGGTTTCAGCACCAGACGACCCGTCACCCGCCATGTGCCAGCTTCAGCCGCCCGCGCCCAGCTCCTTCCCATACGCGCCAGAATCCATCTCCCTGCCTCGCCCTGCCGGATACACTCTACCCCGCCTGCCCCGCGAGACTTACCCTACTTGGCTTACCCTACTTGGCTTACCCTACTTGGCTTGCCCAGCATGGCCACCGGCCGGCCCAGCTGTGCGGGAGCCCAGCCAGCACGAGCCGCAACCACCTCAGATCAGAGCACGCCTGCCCCGGCAAGACCGGCCGACCATACCCCACCACCGCCCGAGCGCAGATCCGCGGTCCATCCTTCCCAATGATATTGATTTACATTAACATCGACACACCTATCCTCTTACCCGTAGGAAGATCCCTATGAGCCGTCACCTGATCGCTGGTGTGTTCAGCCTGTTGCTGGTCGCAGGCGCACCTTTGGCGCAGGCCGACCGTGTCGCGCATTTCAAGGGCGAAGCCGCACCGACCCTCGATATCGCACTGAGCAATCTGGCCGAACATAACCCACGCTTGGCCGAGCTGATCCAGCAAGAAACGCTCGATCCGCAATCCATGCACGCCGTGCATCAGCTGACTTACACCCTGGAAAACGCACTGGAAACCCTGCGCAACGAACTGGAAGCCGCCGCCGAAGCACTGGAAGCGGTGCACGTTGCGTCAGAAACGTCCGACCCTGCTACCGTGCGCAGTGCCGGCCAACAATATCTGGATACCCTGAAACAAGTGGCCCGCTGACTGCCGCAGTAACAAGCACGATCGCAGTCGCAGCAGGCGGGCCAAACAAGCCCGCCTTCCTCCCGATCCCATCAGCCACTCCTGCGGCAGATCAGCAGCCCTCACACCGCAGCCTTTTGCGAGGCAGCAATTTCGTTATTCATCCGCCAGCTTCGTCAATATCCCCAGCATTTCCTTCCTTGGCCACAAGCCCTGCTGGCCTCTGACCGCACGCGGCGACTCAGATAGCCAGGCAGCAGCCCCGTAACCATCCAACTCGCTCACGCTTCACCGCTCGTACCACAACAACTGCTCCAGCTCGTCCTTCATCTGGTTCAAGGTGCCCAGCGTGGAGCGATCGCACCGGGAGCCGACTTGCAGCGGCCGCAGATAGCGCTGAGCGGCCTCCAGCTGCACCTCATTAGCGCCGCATTCAAGCAACACGTTCATCAGCGCATCGACAAAGTAATAATTCAACTGAGCAAAATCAGGCGTGCCCGCCCACAGCATGACTAACGGAAAGCGCGTGCGGTCATGGGCAAACAACAGGCAGCTATAATGCTCCAACGCGATCAGATTAGCGTGCCACCCGCTCAGTGGATTGCCGCCCTGCGCTGGCTGCCCATAAAACGCCTTGGTGGCCGGCGTGGGCGCCAGTTGGCCGAACTGGTCCAGCGGCAGCTGCCGGAACAATTTCTGCGTCACGTTCAGTTGAATCATCGAGGCCCTGCTTCCGAATCAGCATTCATTTTGGCGTGCAACCTGCTTGCGAGCCACGGCTCTGTTCGCGATCGGCACTTGTAAAAGCAGGTATAAAGCATGGGGTGTGACCCTCCTGATAAGTGCTAGGATCGGACTACCCTCTATCGTTTGGCGCGCCGAAGCCAGCAAAAAGGGGCCTCATACCATCAACAACGAGGAAACCGTCGTGGCTGTCACTGTTGAAAGAATCTATTCAAGGACGCTTCACCCGGTTCATGCGATCTTGCTTGCCGGGTCTCTCCCGCTCTTCCTGGGCGCACTGCTCAGCGATATCGCCTACGCCTCAAGTTACCAGATTCAGTGGAGCAATTTCGCCTCCTGGCTCCTTGCCGGCGCGCTTGTGCTGGCCGGGTTTGCGCTGCTGTGCGGCCTGATCGGGCTGATCCGCAGCGAACGTCGCGAGCGGCATGCCACGTTTTCTTTCCTGCTGTTGCTGGCCACCTGGGTACTCGGCTTCTTCAATGCGCTGGTGCACGCCCGCGATGCGTGGGCGATCATGCCGACCGCCCTGGTGCTGTCCGTTATCGTCGCCGTGCTCGCCTGCGCGGCCACCGCCTTCGGTTTCTGTAGCCCCCGCGCAGGAGGTGCACAATGAAACACTCAAGCGCACTCGCCATCATCGCACTTTCCACTGCCCTGCTGAGCGCATGTGGTAGCGATCCGGACCCGACACAATACGGCGCCAACCCGGAGCTGCCCGAACCCTATCGCGGCCTGCTCCCCGACATGACCATCGCCCAGCCTTCCGAATGGGGCGACCGGCTCCCCATCGTGCCGGAAGGTTATAGCGTCAGCGCCATCGCCACCGATCTGAAAATTCCGCGCCAGACACTGGTACTGCCCAACGGCGATATCCTCGTGGCCGAAGGCCGAGGCGGCAGCGCATCGGCACTGAAACCGAAAGACATCATCGCCGGCTTCATCAAGGCCCGAGGCACCACCTCCGTCGAGAGCGGCAACCGGCTCACGCTGCTGCGCGACAGCGACGGCGACGGCGTCTACGAACTGCAAACCGTATTCGCAGAAGACCTCAACGCGCCCTACGGCCTGGCACTGGTCGATAATAATCTCTACGTGGCCAACCAGGACGCACTGGTGCGCTTCGACTATCAAGAAGGCCAGACCCAGGCCAGCGGCGCACCGGAAACAATCGTCGAGCTGCCCTCGATGATCAACCACCACTGGACCAAAGCCCTCACCGCCAGCGCCGACGGGCGCCTGCTCTATGTGGGCATCGGCTCCAACAGCAACATCACCGAGCGCGGCATGGAGGCCGAAGTGAATCGCGCCATGGTCTGGGAAATCAACCCCGAAACCCGCGCCTACCGCCCCTATGCCACCGGCCTGCGCAACCCCACCGCACTCGCCATCAACCCGGACACCGAGCAACTCTGGGCCGTCGTCAACGAACGCGACGAACTCGGCCCCAACCTGGTGCCCGACTACCTCACCTCCGTGCGCGACGGCGGCTTCTACGGCTGGCCCTACGCCTACTGGGATCAACGAGTAGATGAGCGCGTGCGCCCGCAAAACCCGGAGAAAGTAGCCGCCACCATCACCCCGGATTACGCGCTGGGCTCCCACGTCGCCGCCCTCGGCGTCGACTTCTCCAACCCGGCGATGGGCGCGGAATTCGCCGACGGTGCATTTGTGGGCGAACACGGCAGCTGGAACCGCAAAGACCCGGTGGGCTACAAGGTAATCTTCGTGCCCTTCAGCAACGGCATGCCCTCCGGCCCGCCAGTGGATTTCGTGTACGGCTTTCGCGACGACGACGGCACCACACGCGGCCGTCCCGTAGGCGTGACCGTCGATCCACGTGGCGCGGTGATTGTGGCGGATGATTTGTCGAATACGATCTGGCGGGTGGTGCCGGAGAGGTGATTGGAGAGTTGATTGCAGTGCTGTGCGGATGTGCTGGCTAAACAGTCAGTGCATCCCGCAGCACCTATGCATTCTTTAGATGGCAGAGCGGCGACCGCTACTCGATCAAGTCGAGCAACCCTTGACGACGCTTGACTGACAATCGGCGAAATGCCCGCAGTAAAGCAGCCTCTGTCTCACTGCGCACCTCAGCGCCGTATGCGTGGTACGGCTCAGCCAGCGCTCCGGCAGAGTCAGCACCACAAAGCAGTTCATCCAGCGATACCCCCACCACCTCCCGTAGCTTCGGCAACAGACGGAACCCAGGCGCCTCGCGACCATTCTCCCACGCCGACACCGACGCTTTAGTGACATTCAGCTCAAACCCCAATTGCTCTTGGGTCATCCCAAGGCGGAGCCGAGCCGCCTTCAAACGCTCTGGAAATCCTGACATTGGGAGCCTCAACAAGGTATTCACCCCGCCAAGCTAAGGAAATGCCAGACCTGTGTCGTACGGGCTATGTTGACTTTGCAAGTACAGCAATACGATACTTCGCAGCTTCAGGTATACCACACCCGAGAAAAGCGGTGCCAAGACACCGCGCCGGAGTCGCTAATTCGAAGGAACGAGAGGGAAGAATGAGCAAAGAAACCAAATCCTGTCATTTCTGTGGCGAGGAAATCCTCGCTGTCGCGCAAAAATGCAAACATTGCGGTTCGTCACTGGATTCACCAGTGACAATAACGAAAGGTCTTGGTGGGAGCATACTGTTTACTCCCATCATCATCGGATTGATCTCCCTGGTCATCGTCAGCGGCCTGCCAGATATTGAAGCCGGGCTAATACTTGCCAACACAATGATCTTCCTCTGTCTCGGGCTCACAGCCCTCTTCATTGCTCTGGAGGCTCGAAAAGCCCGCGCTCTACAGCCATCCGCTAAAGGCACGCACCCGTTCGTCTGGTTCCTTGCAACATGCCTGATCTGGGGTATCGCCTACCCACTCTATGCTTGGAAACGCCATCAATACGGCTACCGCAAGCGCCTATGGGCTGGGCTATGCGTAACTCTCTTTTTTGTTTTCAGCATGGGCTCGACAATTGTGATGCTGGAAGAACGGAAAGATGAACCGCGACAGCAGTTCCGGACACTAATTGATGAAATGGAGCGTCAAGGATGGTAAGTCTTAACGTACTCCGCGTCGCGCTGGGAATGCTCCTTGTGACAGTCGCCTCCTTCGCACATGCCCAACATCGACCGCTTCAGTGCGATTACATGACCTACGCTGCCCAAGAAGCTAGCAAAGAAGCCGAGTTCCGCCTGACGACGCGAGCAAAAGCCACGCATATCAGGGCGGCCATTGCCACCGCCATCCTCGCTAGGGTCGGCCAGGATTACGATTTGCTTGTCTCCGAATACCTTTCAGACTTGGCACAATATGAAGAACTCGTAAAAGTCACCGCGCGTTTGGCATCGCAAAGCGAGGCCGCGGCAGCCTTTCAGATCCTCACAGGGAACATGCCAAATGTATTTTTGCTTCCTGAGCAGGATTGCAACAATATTCGAGCACGAATAAAGCGGGCCGAGGATTTAAAAAAACTAACCTCTCTCTGCCGAGCGTTCGAAAGTACAATCTCAGAGTATATAAGCGAGGATATGCATAGTTTTATGCGTGCGATGCAGTTTTTTTGGCAAGCACATGGGCGTCCTTTCAACCATGAGCTGGAGAGTCAGGCGGCCTCCCTTTACGAAGAGTATCGAGCCGCCCACATGCCTTCCCAAGAATATGGTTCGCTAATTGGCACATACTGTATAAGCACAGAAATCGGAGAATATAGGCCATGAAAAATATAATTTTGTTTCTGTTCTTAACTCTCCCGCTCCCGATTTCAGCTTATGACCAGAGCAGAGACGCATCAGGAGCCTTTTATACCAATACGGTGTTCGGCTTGTGCCAAATTACGGCCAAGAAAGTGGTCGACCTCCTATCAAAGGAAAGCGTAGCGTCATCACTGTCTCGCACTGAGATTGAAAGACGAGTCGCTAGGTTAGACCGCCAGTACTCGCAGTACTTTAAAAAATTGGGATTCCCGATCGAAGAGCAGACGCCGGGACAGGCCGCAGAAAGCGTACTAGAATTCGCAGAGATGTACTCAGAAGATCCGTCTTCGGAAGGGCTCAGTCTTCTCTATCAAATGCTAGTTTGGGAGTGTATCAAGGAAAGCCGCGTCGGCGTCGATAACTAAGGGACAAATAAACTTATCATACTTATAACCTGCGAACTTTCGGCTCGATTATCTTACCGTCAAGATGCAAATCAAAAATTCCGGCATCAGATAAACGGAGACCGCGCAGACGTTTAAAACCTTTCAATGTGGATTCCAAAAAAGCAATTACTGATTCTAAATAGGCTTGAGGAAATAAAAAACCCGTGACAAATTAATCTTGCCACGGGTCTTTGTTATCGGGATACCCAGCTTAGCTCGCCACAGCCTCCAAGCGTTCCGTAAACCAGTTGGCACCACTTCCAGTGATCAGCAGCTGCTTCTTGGCCCGCGTCATACCCACATAGAGCAAGCGCACTTCCTGGTCCCGGTTTTCCGGATCGCCTTTGATGCCGCCCACGCCAGCGAGTATTACCGTATCGAACTCAAGGCCCTTGCTACTTTGTCGCGTCAGAATAGTTACTTTGTCGTCGCTGGGGTTATAGGCTCTCTTGGCTTCTTTCCCTTTAAGCCAAGCACACGGAATGCCGGCGGCAGTCAGCTCGCTCTGAATTTTATCGCCTTGCCAGCTGTACACATAAACCACGGCGATATCGCTCATTGGGTAACCTTGTGCGCGCCATTTTAGAATGCAGCGGGCGATATAGCTCACTTCTTGATCTGCCGTGGCGAACTTCCGAAACGCAGGCGCCGGCCCGCTCGCACCAGCGACTTCCGGCGCAATGAGCGGCACGTTATCTTCATCCGCCTCTTCTGCCTTGAGGAAGTCACTGGCGAATTCATAGGCAAAGCCGAGAATCTCGCGTGTATTTCTGTAGTTCAGTTTCAGGATCGTCGTACGGCCACGAGCCTGTATTCCCGCGCTGGACAGCGGAAACTTCAGCGACTTTCGCTTATATATAGATTGCGCATCGTCGTAGAGCAACAGGAGGGAGTTGGTGTCTGGATCGACCATCTGTACCACCAACTTCAACCACTCTTGCTCAAAATCGTGGCCCTCATCGATCATCAGCGCGCCGTACTGAGCCCTCGGAATTCGCCCCTTGTCCACCGCCTCGATAACGCTGAGCACTTCGCGCTCCCAGACAGGCTGATCGCCCGGCAACAAACTGACGTTGTAGGTCTTCCGTTGCAGGCTGCACCATTCATGAAAATGATGCACTTTGACGTTCTCTGCAATCCCTTTTTCAGCAATGAAACCACGCAGCCTGGCGGCCAACGTCACGTTGAAGCACAACACCAGTATCGGCTTTTGCACCGCATGTGCCAGGTGAAGGCAGCGATATCCGAGGATAAGAGTTTTCCCGGAACCAGCCACACCATGAATGACCC
Source organism: Alcanivorax quisquiliarum (assembly GCF_023051175.1). Lineage (GTDB taxonomy): Bacteria > Pseudomonadota > Gammaproteobacteria > Pseudomonadales > Alcanivoracaceae > Isoalcanivorax > Isoalcanivorax quisquiliarum. The sequence goes on from NZ_JALKII010000006.1 coordinate 69,240, forward strand.
GATGGCCATCGCCCATGCTTTTGGCCATCTGCTCCTGCTGAAGATCCATGACCTTCACGATATCCGGTATCGCAGCATAGGAGGCTATCTGCGCGCGCTCCTGATCTGGCTCGTCTTCCTCTGCACCGAACAGGCCGCCCTGCGACGGGTTGATTCTGACTTCGGGAAACAATTGCCAACGAATGCGATCAATTTGCGGCACGCTCAGCTTGCTTCCAAAGGCGTATTCGAACATATCCCACAGGCAAGTCTGAAATGTCTCTGGATCTGTAACCGACGTCATTTCATCCTTGCAGATCACGCGGTGCGGCGGCAGCACCAGCTCTTGATCTCCCTCAGAGATCGCCTCGTTCCACTGCTTCCGGGTGATGTTAGGAAACACAACACCATACCCGTAAGGGAAGCACAGCTGCCCCTGGTAACGCCCCGCTGCGTGAACAAGCTGCTGATCGCGGCATAGCTGATTCACGGCCACGTAAGCATACTGCCGCACCTGCTCCAACGGGTTACTGACCGTTTTCCTACCCGAGCTCGTCTCAATTACCACCGACTGAGGATTGATGCTCTTGACGGTATCGAGCTTCCAATCCTTTACTTCCAGAAACAGCAGACCTCGCCCTGGATGCAGCACGATAAAATCAGGATACCGCCGCTGTTTGCCCAGCGGAATGTCGTACCAGACGGTGTAATCATCCTCTAGTAGACTTTCCAAACGACGACCCAGCCGGCGCTCGCCGCTAGTCATGTTTCGGATGGTGCTTAGGTTGGGGATGATTGTGGCCATTGGGTTGCCTGCTTTGTGTCAGTTCTGGATATTGAACACCGTGCCCAGCCAGCGCCAGGATGATAGATCGGGGACACCCACCAATTCACTAAGATATCGAACTAGCCACTTGTAAGTCTCGGCGAATAACGCCCCTGAAATTGGTGGGTGTCCCTTATTTACTCGCGAAAGCGCATAACGCTTAGCGTAACCGGCCGGCTTTGGAGCGCCAGCGGAAAAGCCGGTCCGTGTTGACGCTTTTGTTAGCTGGCTTGCCTCTCCCCACTCACCCTCCACTAGGCGATCGATAAAAATGCTACTTATAGTCGGTCGACTCATAATCATCTTTGACGTACAAGTAGCATGTTTCCATGATCGGTTGCAATTGATATGAAACAAAGCAGCTTGAGAAAACCCAGTGACGGTTTGATGCAAATGCTTGCAGCAAATGTCCGTGGCTTTCGACACGCCAAGAGGCTTTCTCAAGAGGAGCTAGCCGAGCGCTGTGGGTTACACCGAACATACATCGGCTCAGTGGAAAGAGGCGAGAGAAATGTAACCCTGAGCACGCTGGAAACTTTGGCCTTAGCCCTCGACGTTAGCATCATAGAACTATTGAGTAAGCGAGATATAAGCGATGAAGTATGACTCTCTTGAGCCGAATCATTACGCTACCATGATAAAAGAGAGCGGCCTAACGATTTATGATGCCATTGAAATTGGTGATCCTGATCTTTGGATTCCAACACCAGAGCTGGAGCATTTACTCAACACTGCAATGCAGGGACTTTCCCTTACTGGCCTACCTCTTCGAACACGCTCAAAGGTAGTGAAAGAACATGTTTGTCGGGCTCTTGGATATCCTGTCCCCGCCAGCTTTAAAAAGACGCAGCCAAGATTTCAAGGTCAGTTCTTCGACACGTATGTTCAAAAATCTAACAACCTTCAGGTTTGGAACGAAGAGCTTGCGCCTTCGCGGCGCTATGTAATCATTCGTTTAAATGACGAAGATATTGTCGTCAAGGTAAAAGTTGTGACGGGTGACACGCTGGCCATGCTGGATACCACTGGAACTTTGACACAAAAATACCAAGCTAGGCTAAACCCCGGAGAGACCGAGTTAGAACTCATCAGCAACAAGGACACAGAACTCCTTCGCGGATTTGTTCGGCCGACATTGGATCTAGCCGCCGTAGCTAGCCCGGTCAATCAGCCACAGGCGGATCAGCTGCTGCCTATTGGGGAAATATTCGATCGGCTAAAATCACTGGTTGGAAAAAGCTTTGCTGATAGCGGCTATGACCAAGAGCGCAATCGAGGAGCAGCGCTCCACCGACTTGTTTGTCAAAGCTTAGGGTACGCAGACTATCGGGATGATGGGCAGTTCCCCGACGTTCGCCATCAGCTTTTAGAAGTTAAGCTGCAAACTTCACCGACCATTGACCTTGGTCTAGTCTGTCCGAATAGCACTGAAGCTTTGGATGTCCCGATGATCGAGGGAAGACAAATCCGACACTGTGATGTGCGTTATGCCCTATTTTATGCGTTCACGAACGGCCAAGACGTCACATTAACAAAGTTGTTCCTGACTACTGGCGAAGACTTTTTTACCCGCTTTCCGCAATTTCAAGGGAAAGTGCTTAACAAAAAACTTCAGATACCTCTCCCTGCTGGATTTTTCGACGATTAGGAATGCTGCCACTCCTCGATTAACTGGAAATAGTATTCCACGTCAACCTTCTTCATCACCTGTAAGGGCGCCCCATACCAAGGCGTCCAACTTTTCTACTAGCTGCTCAGCTTCTGGCGAAGGGCTGCAATCATATACTTGCTTTGCCAAATTTATAATTTTTTGTCCGAGATGGCTGTATGGATCTGGAATAGGAAACTTTTCAACATATTGAGTAATGAAGCGGCGGCGGCCTGCATAAAGTTTATTGTTAAAGCTAAGGTCGTAAAATTTTTCAATAAAAGTGGAGTTGCCGACAGCACATGCCAGCCACAAAAGATCTGTCTGATCTATTTTTTCGCATATGAGCCAGTAACAATCGCCATTAACAACTGAGCCACTCAAGTCAATCCAGAAGGTAGGTTCCTCGGCAATATCTCGGAAGACAAGCTTAGGTTGATCCCAGGAGCTAGGGTCTTGGGGAACCCATATTTCGTACCATTCCCTCCCAGATTCAATCACATATTTGCGCCCTTCTAGGGTATCTCGGTATTTTTCAAGATAGGCTTGACTTTGCGGATAATTATCTAAATTTACTGCGCGCCGACGCCCCTGTGCGATTTCATGAGGGTAAAGGATTTCCGTTTTCTGGGCGAGTTCGCGAGGCTTGAAACGGTGCGCTATATGATGAGTGGTCAGGGGTTTGAGCAGCTCGGGGCGATCCTCTAAAGACAAGTTCTCCCAGTCTTTCCGGATGAACACTTTATCTGCGCAGGTTTTCACCCCAACACGAATTTTTCCAATATCGCGAAAGGTCCCCCAAGTATGAGAATTTACTTTCTTTAACCATGAATCAACAGCTTCTGTAGCAACGCGCCAAACCCCATCTGGGGTATCATTGGTATGGAGCTTTCCGTGTTGAACATGGAAACGCCGCCCATCATTGATCTTAATGATCCCTTTTTTAGAAAGCGCTTCGATTGGATTTGAAGCCTCATCAGTTTCCTGATTTTTGGTCTCGTAAATCGTAGAAAACGCAGGCTTAACGTCACTATGGCCGTTCTTCCCTTCTACGAGAAGAACCGCAGGAAGCACAGCCGCTTCAAATAGCTTGGTATCACCAAAATCCCAAGCGTGCCGAATATTGAAACGGTCGAAAATAGCTTGGCGAATAGAGGCGCCCGACTTTGTGGTCATAAAGCGGTTAGAAACAATAAGTCCAGCAACACCCTTTGGTTTCAAAACTCGTGACATGCCAAGAATGAAGGCGTAGTACAAATCTAAACGACCAGAAAGGCCGAACTGACTTGCTAGAAGCTTTGCCTGCTTTGCCCCCAGAATTTGAGTGCGGACATAGGGTGGATTGGCAATAATAAGATCGTAGGCCTCAGGGACAGAAGGGCTAAAAAGATCCCCATAGTCGTGAATCCCAAAATTCTCGAGCACATAATCTAGGAAGCTAACTGATTCAAAATGGAATGATACTAAGGGGAATTTCTTCTGAAGTCGCTCGGCTGCGATATTGAGCGCGTTTAGGTCTGTCTCAAAGCCATAAACTTCGAGCTTTAAAGCTCTTTGGGACGGCAATTGTTCTAACAAGCTTACAAGTAGCTCTCCATGCCCTACGGCCGGATCAAGAATTCGAAGGGTCCCCTTACCGGAAAGCTTCCCGACACCCTGGACGATCTGCTTGGCTACAAAATCCGCCAGCAACTTCGGAGTATAGGTGGCACCAGCAGACTTGTCCTCCGTGACGGAAGAGTAGCGTGATACCGAAACGGCTTGATCAGCAGTAGACATGTTTTTCCCATGAGCCAAATGCTACTCATAGTATTCATTTCAACCAGGAATTGCAAGCCTCATTTGCAATCTAGCGGCGGCCTCCTGCGCAGCTCAATGTGTGCCAGCTAACGCCGGCCATCACGCGCCAGTCGCGTGCATGGCATTGTTAAGCGCTCTCTTTCGAAAACTCGATAGGACAGCCCACATGGGGAACATCCCAATCAACAAGAACGTGCCGCCAGTCGGTGCTCCTTGAGGAAAGGCAAATTCCTACCCTGAAATTGCCATAGCGGAAGAAGAACACAACCTCCTCTTCCACTTCTAGAATGAATACATCGAAGCCGCAGGACAAAGCATATTTGTGCTCCTCTGGTAGCGAAGCAAGCACACTGACAAGGTGGTTATCCACAGCCTCAGATCGAACCACGAAGTAAGGCCAAGGATCTGACTCAATCCCAAGGACGTGTTGTGAGGCAGCTTGGAATGCAATTGAGCCTGACGGTTGGCACGGAGCCATAATCTCGACGCCCATCTTTAGCAACAAGCGGGCTATGGCATAGCAGGAATCGTCATGAAGAGGAAACACAATCTTGCCTGAACTCCCATCGGGGGAAAGGAGCATAGGAATCTTTCCCCACTCAGCCTCAGCTGACAAAATGTTGGATGGAAGGTCAGACTCCGAGAACCAAGTAATTCTGTGCACATCTGAACGGGCAGGTTTACGCTTCTTCGTGACAACACCCAATCGGCAACGTTCTAAGCCAAGAATCGAACTGTTCAATACTCTAGATTCGAAGCCCGAGCAAGTGTTGTTACATTCCTCGCAGACCCAGCCCGGAGCAAGTACCAAGAGGTCATTCCCAAGGGAATGAGGCACAATATGTTCTTCTGAAACGAATGGTCCCAAGCCACTGCAAAAAATGCACTGAAAAGGCGGGGCAACGGTGGGTGGGCTTGTCTCAGTCATAGTTACTGCTCGCTTAACGCTGCCAGCAGGGGCACGAAAACCAAAGCGAAGCGGCGGTTTTCGTGCCCCTCTGGCTGGCCTTGTTATGCATTTAGTTGCAGTAAGTTTGGCTGCCAATTTTTTGGCAAGTTGTGCCATCAGAGCCATAGGTTGTATTGCCTATACGCTGAACAGTACTCCCGTCAGAGTTGTATAGCGTGTTGCCTATTTGCTGAGATGTGGAACCGTCTGAGTTGTATGTAGTGTTACCAATACGTTGCGATGTTGAGCCATTGCTGCCGTATGTGGTGTTTCCAATTTGTTGCGAAGTAGAGCCATTGGACCCGTAAGTGGTGTTACCAATATTTTGATATGTAGTGCCAGACTGACCATGTAAATAGTCTTGCGCTTGCGCTACGCCTGAAAATGCTACTACTGCCGATATTGCTAATATTACTTTTTTCATGGGTGTTTCTCCGTTGGTTTGATTGCATAACGCCTGCATCAGGTGCGCCGTAAGCGTCACCTGGATGCACTTGTTATATTCCGTATGCGGCTCTCTCTAAGAAGCTTTTGATTACAGGATCTTCTATTTTTGAAGTGTCAACCGCTGATAGGCGATTTAGAGCTTCATCTAAGTCTCCATCGGTGGACAGATAATCCTCAATTAATGCAGATATTTCTATTGGAAGCCCATACTCTTCTAGAGCGACTATGGATGAGTCATAGAAATAGTTCTCAACTGAGGAGGCATAAGCTGTGTATTCGCACTCGTAATCAATTTTGTGCTTTCTCAAGTACTCATTCGTGATAGTTTCAATTGCTCGTATTATTCTAGGGAAGTGAAAATTCGCCCAAAGCCTTTTAAAATCGAGCTCTTTCGTAATTATGCTTGTAATATCTGAGTCTGCATTATAATTGAGCCTGTCATTAACTATGTTATGGATAGTGGGCTTAGACATTAACTGGTTTATTTTGAAAGCAAGCTGTTTAGCTGAGCTAATACTTCTGTTACCAAGACTTTTACCATTAAAGTTGTTCCAAATCAGTGTACAGATGAAGGACAACTGCTCATAGTCAGGGTATCCCCTCCAGAGCAGCATATGACTCCAGTTCTGAAAATTTGTCTCAAGAGCTTTAGCAAAGTTGACTTGATCACTTGGATCTATCGTCTTATTTAATCTTATTGTTTCAAGCGACAAATAATCTTGCTCGTAGTATTTCTTGATCTTCTCTTTGCCTTTTTCAGTGAGGTCATTTTCATCAATATTTAATAGCAAAGAGTCAGGTGTATTCTCATCTTGATTGTATAAAGGCAGCTCTACAAGGGGGAGCTGATCTATTGGAGGTGGAGATAATATATACACATTTCCAACGAAATGCTTAAACATTCGACCACTTCTTCCTGAGATATTATTAAATGTAAATATATCTAGCTTCTTCCTGTTAATCGAATCATCATAACAGACTATGTTTTTTGCTGATGTATTAACACCTTCAATAAGCGTTGACGTGCATACTAAATATTTGATTTCACCCGAGTTAAATAAATCAACAATATACTGAGAAATTCCTCTTGGAATTCTCGCATGGTGAATGCCTACACCATTTTTTAGTGCTTTGGTAAGAATCCACTCTTCATGATAATTTTCAGAAACCCATGCCGCTAGCTCCCTAGCTTTATTGCCTGGTTCTTTTCTAATATTCTCATAGATTAACTCAGCTGCTTTGTTTGCTCTATCAGGTGAACTTGAGAAGACAATAGTTGGCCCTTCGACTTTTTCACATATGTCAATTAGTGAGCCCTCTTTATCAGAGCCTGTGAAGTCATGTATCTCAGTAACAACTGTATTGTAATTGTATTTGACAAATTCAAACTTTACATTTTCAACAAATTCACCAGCCACACCATTTATGTTTGGCCCTAACATATAAAAATGCTCGCATTTTTTATAAAGCCTGTAAAAAGCCTCATTGAGCAATGCACACCTATTTCCACTGTCGGCCCAAGTACTTAATTTATAAAACTCATCAATCACAAAAAAATCAACATCACCAACAAAATCTTCTTCTATCACTCGCTCTTGAGTTAGAACATATATATTTTTGTCAGACGCTTCCTGTAAGGAATGGGTAATCACCTTATAGTTTTCTTTGAACTTTGAAAGCCGGCGTCTTGTTTCATCTATTAGAGATATAGTAGGAACAACAACTACTATATTGCTAAACTTTTGACTCGCTATTACCGCATCAATGATCAAGCTTTTACCAAAACTTGTTGGAGCACTAAGAACAACACTAACTCCAGACAAAAGCTTGTAGAAAATTTCAGCCTGAGGGCCATGCAGTACAGCTTCTGAGTCATTTCCAATGTCTGTTGTATGTGCAAAGTACGCTAATGCATCCGCAAGGGATAATTCATCTGAATTTAAGTATGGGAATAGCTTTAACTCCCTCAACAAATTATCAATTATTATTTTGCTTGAACCGAACAACTCATATTTTTCTAACGACCTTATCACTAAATTTTGCACTTTACTCACTGATTGGGAGTCCGCATTGTTGTATAAAGTACAAAGATTTTTTGCAAGCTCGAATGAGTTTCGTGAAATATAGTCGTCATCTTTAAGATGATTTTCAACTTCTACTAGTTCCATCTTTGAAGCTCTCCATGAAGTTTATCCTGGAGGTCTTTCTTTGACTTCAGGGGCAATAAAATTAGAACTATGTTGACTGATTTTGGGAGGTTTTTACTTCTAAAAGTATTCCAGTGCTCGTTTACTTCAGACGCAAAGTCCCGCTTGAAGTCATCTGTAACTCGATCATAGCTGTTTACAGTGCCACTATCATACGACAAAAGAACAGGAATGGTGACTGAATCAAATATCTCATCTAGTGAAGTATTATTATCTAAAAGCTTGCTTAATTTATCTGAGCTAGGCCAGCTTTTATCTATTTTATTTGTAATAGCTGAAAATTCATCTCTTAGATAGTCACGCTTCGTATGGTCATTTAATTCTTTTATGACATCTCGAATTGCACTCCCAATATCCTTATAAAATTTAACCTCTCCTAGCCAAAGCTCCAGCTTATCTTCTTTTGCAATTGTATGAACACAATCAAATCCTTTTACTGTGTCATTCCTTGAATCTTTATAATGCATCTTACTTATAGCGGGAAATGTTCTAAATACATGGCGTATAACAATGTGAAGAAGTAGTTCACCAAATTCACCTCTACTTCCATATTTCTCTGTTTTATATATTGCTTTTGCCGCCTTCTTAATCAATTTTACAGCGTTGCTTGGGCCAAGTGATTTCCATTCACTATATTTCAAAGCAAATTCAGGCAACCATTCCATTACATGCTCTGCAAGTTGCTCACCTCTCCACTCCCCAAGTTCATATCCCGCACACATTGCAACTAACCAAGGTTCAGCCTCATATTGTTGGCACCTTACTTCTAAAAACTTTTCGGGATGAGGAGGAGTTACTCCATGAGACATGATCTTTCCTTCGTGAACTTACTCAAAACTTGAATTAGGAATTTAACGCCGCGCACAAAGGCGCGAGCTTGCGAGCGTCCTGCCGCCACTTGTGGCGGCGTATTGGTGCGCCTGGTTATGCCTTTGGAGCATTTCGCCTCTCCTTTTCCCACCGAAGATAAAGCCCCTTTACAAATGCCAAGTAATCCACTATATCCTCTTCCCTTAACGGTGCCGGCCTAAACTGTTCTGGAGGCGCGTGTGAGAGAGCATTTCGTAGATTGGCCCACAACAGAAGTTCTTGTATTTCTTTAGGCTCAATGGTGTAGCCGCCCGCTTGAAGGGCTTCTAGCTTCGCCTTCAAACCGAACAACTTCTTTCCGTCAATTATTAGCTGATGAGCTATTACAGCCTCAATTAGTCCTTGCAGTCGCCACAGAGCGAATTGCCACAGATACTGGTTGTCCGTATATCGGTAGTAAGCTACATCATCGAGAATATCGTCCGCTACGTCTGGGCTTTCTTTTCTTACCTTTGCTGCCTCTTTTTCATATTGCTCGGTTCGAGCATCAATCATCTCTCTGACTAGCTCGACTGCATGATCAAAGTCGGATTCTGTGATGCCATAGACCCAGTATTGTTTTTCGGTAAGGCCTTTCAGTTGATCACGCACTTCGATTCCTTTGAGGCATAACGCCTCAAACACCGGCGCAGCTTTTTTGCGTCCGCGTGCTTTGACTTGTTAGTTCATTATCTCGAAAATTGCTTCTTAATAACCCTTTCGGAAACCTGATCTTTATACAAGGCGACTCTAATGCACATTAGATAGCGGGGGTCTCGTATCGAATATGAATTGTTCTTTTCATTCCTATTTAATAGCGGAGAACCCCCTTTTGCCAGCTCTCCCAATATCGATCCAATACCCATGTTTGTTACTGGGATAGTCGAAGGAAACTCCTTTCGTATTAGTGCATCGATGTCGTTAGAGTCAAACTGATGCTGTCGGATCTTTGCGATACAGTAGATAACCTGATTTCTTCTTGCGACGGCTGTTTCCCTGCTGTTGAGGTGAGCCTCTATTACCTGGTAACTTTGCCGAAGACCTTGCTTCAACCACGACAAGTCAGCATATTGTAAAAGTGCTTTTTCAAACTTCCATTCATTATCCTCTACCTCATAAGCTAGGCATTCACAGTATTCATGAACGCGCTGAGCAATGCCCAAGGTTACATCCCACACATGATCCGACAGATCTATCAATGTTTGCCCGGTGATCTTGATAGATAACTGATCGAAGCCTTTCCTTATAATTTCCATGACTTGCCCAGAGTCTAGGCTAGCAACTTTTTCGACCTCCTGTATTCGGTTGGAGACCGATTCTAGATTTTTCGTTTCACTGAAGTATTGAAGGACACCGTTGGGAACACCTACGATAAGAATATTTATATTACATGCCGCGTAGCGGTCATCATCTAACAATATGACGATATCAGCCAGTTCATCCATTAGCTCCTTTGAGTAAAATATGGATTCGAGGTTGTCTAGAACAATTATTTTTCTATCTGGTGTAGTGTCAGCAAACATCTTAAACGCTTTTAGCAAAGGTTCTTCTTGGCTAACATTATAGTTGCCACTGTGCTTCAAGCCTCCTTTGGCAAAATATGCGCTTACCTCCGCTGCCTTCTCTTCGCTGAACCCTAATTTTGTAACCGTTCCTGGTTCTATCAAGCAATTGCATATTTCCTGCGTAATTGACTTCAGCCTAGATGCATTAGCGCAGTTTGCAACGACATACGGGATCTCATTCTCTTTCATAACTTTTTTGTAAAGCCATGATTTTCCGTTTCCACTGTCGCCGAAAAGCAGCGTATGGGAATTTCTTTTCAAGGACCTAGCTAAGGATTTCTCATGTAGAGGCCTATCAACGTACATCTCTGTATTCACCTCTCCCTGTCTCGGTGTGAATACCTCGGTAATCTCTTTACGAACGTTCATTGTTTAATTCAATTCCTTTATTTTAGTTTGGGCAACTAAGTGAATATGGGCTTAAGAACTAACGACTCAATAACCGGCGCAGCTTTGCTGCGTCCGGCGCCTGAAAGGCGCGAAGTTGATTGACTTGTTAGGCATTTTTAAATTAGTGCTGCTATATCACTACAGTGCTGACAAAAATCGCCAACAACAAATTCAACAATGGAATCAGGCTGCCGATTTGGCTTATCAACGCCAATTAGAAAAATGTGTTCTCCGGAAGCACCGACTCTAAAATTGGAGGAATTAGTTCTTCGATGTTTTATTTTATTTAGAAGCTTTTCCATAGAGATAAAAGAGCCCGCAGACGGGAGTACTCCGTTACCAGGGCCTTGGCTCGCAAGATCATCTTGCTCTGTACGTGTTACCGGCGATACCGATACGGCTCTTGGTATATTGAGCTGGCTTTCTAGTTGCGAGCCTGCGTAGGTTCCATCGGCTTGCAATTGATCTCGATTTCTCATTATTTCATTAACGATATGGTCCAGATGAAGCATCGCCTCTTGGCTGGCACGTGCAGCCCGCTGAAAGTCTGGAGTTACTCTCTGCCAAGCGTTGAGAAAGACCACTGAAGTATTTTCTAGCTGATAAATGGATTCACCAATGGACTTGGACGGGCTTTGATTGCTTCCAGTTAGAAAAGAAATGTTTCCCATTATCCTAGTAATACTCCAATCTTTGCGTGATGCCTAACGCCTAAATAACCGGCGCAGCTTTGCTGCGTCCGGCGCCGCAAGCGCGAAGTTAATTTTCTTGTTAGGGCCAAAAGTTACCATGAGCAAACTTAAAGGCCGATTTCCTTCTTGGCCTTCTTATAGCACTCGCATTCTGTCTCGAGCCACTCGGATTCCTGATATGGTTCTGACGAAGGCAAGTTATTCTGTTCGCCCCTATACTTACATAGGTCTTTCCATATCTTCTTTTTTCGGAATCGGCCAAATCCAACCTGGCAAACTCTGTCCCATGCACATTTGTACTGGATCGGTATTTCCTTCCACCTTTCAGAATCAGCAATGATCTTGGCTATCTCAATCCTTTGCATTGAGCAGAACTGACAGGAATCCCACGCAATCTCGCTAATGATACTAGGCATAAGCGCTCCTTTTCGATGATCTGCCCCATGTATGGCATGATTCTGAACTCGCCCTAACGCCGCATTCAGCGGCTTGTCCGCTGCAATGCCTTGTTAGGCAACCTGTGCCTTTCCACTGCTATTTTTTGATTTATTCTGGATATGCAACACAAATTCTTCTATTGATGGAAAGTGCCTTGGCCCACCTGCAGCTTTACGGAACTCTTTAAGCAGGTAGTGACCATCTGATGGGGAAACCAAAAAGTGATATTGTTCCTCTAACATATCTCTATCAGCCACGTTGTGTCTCCAAGCTGAGAGCGTACTTTCAAGATTGTTTAGATAAGATACGATCTGCCACCTGATATCAGCACAGTCTGATACTGGGATTTCAATTGGGCCGTTTGAATTTTTGGAGGACTCGTGGAGGCTCGATTCTTTCGAAACGCAACCCAGCAATAATTCCTTATGCTTCGAGTCCACCGTAAAGCTCTCCTGATTCAAAAGGGCTTTTGACTGTTCAAAACTTAGTGTTTCCGCAAATTTCCTAGCAATGGAAGATTGCCTTTGTCTAATAACATCCATATGCATAAGGAGCTTGATAGCCTTTTCTCTTCTGGATCTTTCATGATCTGCTTTTAAAGACTTTTGAGCCAAGAGGGCCTGAAACGCCACAAAGACAACACCAGCCGCCGTAATGATACTTGAGCCGGCGATAATCCAGTCAGTTAATGATGACACTTACTATAAACTCCTGTGTTTTATTGCCTAACGCCCGGCTCACGCGCCGGTTTGGAGCCGCGACGCGGCGGAAACCCAGTCGCTGTGTAGCCGGTTGTTATAGGTCTTACGGTCAATCTTCAATGAAGAAGTCTGTATCTACTTTTTTAACCTCGTATACCGCCGCAGAACTCACACCGACACCATGATCAATCATTAGCTGGACTAAATCGGTACCGTCGATCAAAACCACTTTAGGGTCAATCTGCCCCACATAGTCTAAAGCTTCTTTTGAAAACCGGCTGGTTGTAATGAAAACTCCCTTCTTGGCACGCTGTCCGTGAAGAGCGCCAACGAACTTCTGGATCTCTGGTCTGCCAACAACAGCCTCCCATCGTTTGGCCTGCAAATAGATTGCATCCAAGCCCAGGCGATCTTCTTTTATGACGCCATCAATACCTTCATCTGCGGTTTTTCTCGTGGCTTTGCCAGCCTCTTTAACAGAACCGCCATATCCCATTGCAACAATGAGATGGACGACTAATTTCTCGAAGAATTCCGGCGTGTTGCCTTTAATCAGATGAAGTAACTCATTCGCCACTTCATCTCTCAATTGCTGATATGCTTGCTCTAATGTTTCTTCAGGGGTCGCGGATGACGGCCCGCCCTCAGGATTGCTGGTAACTTTCTCGGTTCTGTTCTTGCTGCTCGCCTGCCGAAATTCTTGAAACTCTTCGAACCGTTCCAGATATTTAATGTCAATTTTTTCAGGTGCTTCGGCGAGAATTTTTCGGCCTCGCTCAGAAATATGAAAGCGCCCCCGCTTTGGTGACTCCAAGACACCTGCCTGTGTGAGGTAGACCTTTGCCCATGCCACGCGATTTGCGTATGTCGTTTGCCGACCACTTGGCAGCCTTTCCCGTAGATCGTCTTCGGAAAGGCCCATTACCTTAGCGAGCCCATCACGCGCTTCTTGCATCGTATGCTCTTTTCCATCAGCGGAAAACTTGAGCAATGGCAACATCAATGATTGAAAGTCAGGTACAGCCAAGTGGGTACTCCCATTTTTATCTATAACAGAGATTAGGACGCACGCGCTTATATCCAATAACGACGCACGCGACCTATCACGACATCGGTTTAAAATAAGCCATAACTATCAAGGAGTTAGGAAGAGGCCTGATTTACCAGATCCTGTTCGCGTGACTTCTTCTTTCCCCAATCCGACAACACGGCCCAAGCTGGCCCAACTCGGCCAGAGACCAAGCTGGCCTGCGGCATCGCACTCAGCGGGGCAGTAAAAGCCAGTGGACGGGCCAAGTCAGTGCAAAACTGACTGATAGACACATTCATGCCTTCTATCAGCGGCCGTCCCATCGCACCCCGAGGCCAGCACCACTATTCACCAGGCACGCTACCGCCCCGTCAAACGCGAACAATTCTCAAACGAAAACAGCTCGCTTAACGTCAAAAAAGTCTCGATTTAATAACGGGAAAACCAGAATAAAAATGGAATCCCCAGTAACCTGTTGTTTTTCAAAACCCCGGAGGCAACGCGAACGGATAGCCAAAGCGCACGCGCGCCGAAGTAAACAGCCACTTAAATTGATATGCCATTAGTGGGAACAGACTCAGAGGATATGCTGCAGCGCCGGCGCAGCCATGATCCTTGGCCTGATGTGTTCCCTTTTTATTTTGTGATGGCACAGAGTGTGCACAGTTCACATTTCGGGTGCAAGTCTACCGGGCATAGGTGGGATGAATGAGATATGAACAGAAGCTCTGAAAGCGGCCAGCCGCTATTGATACCGGGCTCTCGCTTTCATTGATCGATCTCCCAAACCAGTCACAAGTAGATACCCGCCTTGCTCAATGGGCAGCCCGCCGACCATGCAATAGCCCTTCCACAGAAACATCTTCATCCAGCTCAGGCCAATGAATGCCCTGCCCTTCGCCGAGCAACTCGTAGCTTGCGCGCTGCCCATCGGTTGCCTTTTCCAGCCGGGGGAACCAGGCCAGCGGCACGGACAGCTCTCTTCCGTCCACCAGAGACACGATGAGTTTGGTATCCGTGCATTTCACAGATACCGCGTGCGGTACGTTTTTGTCATGCGTCGAAAAATTCATCCCAGGCCTCCAAGAAAATTAGTTCATGTCATCACTATGACTTTTACCGTGCTCTACTTCTGAGCAGGGAATCCGCCATTTAACGCCAGCCACCAACAAAAACGCCACCCGAAGGTGGCGTCTCTGCAACCCATCAAAGCGTCACTTACGCTTCAACAGCTTCCTTCATGGACAGCTTGATGCGGCCACGCTGATCCACGTCCAGCACTTTCACTTTGATCACGTCGCCTTCTTTCACGTAGTCGGTGACTTTCTCGACGCGCTCTTGCGCGATTTGCGAAATGTGCAGCAGGCCTTCGGTGCCGGGGAAGATTTCGACGAAGGCGCCGAAATCGACGGTGCGGGTCACTTTGCCTTGGTAAATTTCGCCCACTTCCGGCTCGGCGGTGATGCCTTCGATCTTGGCAGCTGCGGCAGCGGCCAGGTCGCGGGTTTCGGCATACACTTTGACGGAGCCGTCGTCTTCGATATCGATGTTGGCGCTGAATTCTTCGCACAGGGCGCGAATGGTAGCACCGCCTTTACCGATGACGTCGCGGATTTTATCCGGGTTGATTTTCAGGGTGATCAGGGTCGGTGCGTTGGCAGAAAGCTCCGCACGCGGCTGGCTGATGACCTTGTTCATTTCGCCGAGGATGTGCAGGCGGCCTTCGCGTGCCTGGTTCAGCGCGGCTTCCATGATTTCTTCGGTGATGCCCTGGATCTTGATATCCATTTGCAGGGCGGTCACGCCTTTCTCGGTGCCGGCTACTTTGAAGTCCATGTCGCCGAGGTGGTCTTCATCACCGAGGATGTCGGAGAGTACGGCGAAGCGGCCGTCTTCTTCTTTCACCAGGCCCATGGCGATACCGGCCACCGGCGCTTTGATCGGCACACCGGCGTCCATCAGTGCCAGCGAGGTGCCGCACACGGAGGCCATGGAAGAAGAGCCGTTGGATTCGGTGATTTCCGAGACCACGCGGATAGCGTACGGGAATTCCTGTTCGGTTGGCAGCACTGCTTGCACACCGCGGCGGGCCAGACGGCCGTGGCCGATTTCACGGCGCTTTGGTGAGCCGACCATGCCGGTTTCACCCACGCAGTACGGGGGGAAGTTGTAGTGCAGCATGAAGCGATCCTGGCGTGAACCTTCCAGGGCGTCGATCAGCTGTGCGTCGCGCATGCCGCCGAGGGTGGCAGCGACGATGGCCTGGGTTTCACCACGGGTGAACAGGGCTGAACCGTGGGCTTTGGGCAAGCAGCTGGTTTCGATGTTGATCGGGCGCACGGTGTTCAGCGCACGGCCATCGATACGCGGCTTGCCGGAAACAACGGCTTCGCGCACGGTTGCTTTTTCCAGGCTGCCGAACAGGCTGGCCACTTCCGCTTTCTCCGGCGCACCTTCTTCGCCGGTGGCGAGCGCTTCGATGGCTTCGGCTTTCAGTTCGCCCAGGCGGGTGTAGCGCTGCTGCTTGTCGGTGATGGTGTAGGCTTCTGCCACACCGGCGCCGAAGCGGGATTGGATTTCACCGTAAAGCGCGTTATTGGTTTCGGCGGCCTGCCATTCCCACTGCGGCTTGCCGGCTTCGGCGGCAAATTCACCGATGGCTTTGACGGCAGCTTGCAGTTCCATATGGCCGAACAGCACCGCGCCCAGCATCTGGTCTTCGGTCAGCTCTTTGGCTTCGGATTCTACCATCAGCACGGCGCCTTCGGTGCCGGCAACCACCAGATCCAGTGCGGAATCTTTCAGCTCGGAGTAGCGCGGGTTGAGGATGTACATGTCGTCGATGAAACCGACACGCGCAGCACCCAGCGGGCCAGCGAACGGAATACCGGAGATGGCCAGTGCGGCGGAGGTGCCCAGCAGTGCGGCGATATCCGGATCATTGTCTTTGTCGGCGGACATGACGGTGGCGATGACCTGCACTTCGTTCATGAAGCCTTCGGGGAACAGCGGGCGGATCGGGCGGTCGATCAGCCGGCTGGTCAGGGTTTCTTTCTCGGACGGGCGGCCTTCGCGCTTGAAGAAACCGCCCGGGATGCGGCCGGCTGCGTAGGTGCGCTCCTGGTAGTTGACGGTCAGGGGGAAGAAGCCTTTGTTCGGGTCGGCTTCTTTCTTGCCTACTGCGGTGACCAGTACGGCGGTTTCGCCGATGGTGACCATGACTGCGCCGGAGGCCTGGCGGGCGATGCGGCCGGTTTCAAGCACGACGGTGTCGCGGCCATACTGGAATTCTTTGCGTACAGTATTGAACATATCTCTCGTCTCTTCTCTCTTCTCAACAACAATATTGCGTGCCGCCGCTGGCTCTGGCGCAGAAACGCCAAAACAACAGAAGCCCGGTGCTACCGAGCTTCTGTTGCATTGAGCATGTTGCGGCGATCCGGCGCGTTTAGCGACGCAGGCCCAGACGCTCGATCAGTTGTGCATAGCGGCTCTGATCTTTCTTGGCCAGATAGTCCAGCAGCTTGCGGCGCTGGTTTACCATGCGGATCAGCCCGCGGCGGCCGTGGTGATCTTTCTTGTGGGCCTTGAAGTGGTCTTGCAGGCCGTTGATGTTGGCGGTCAGCAGGGCCACCTGAACTTCCGGGGAACCGGTATCACCGTCTTTCAGGCCATAATCTTTCAGAATCTGTGCTTTCTCTTGCGGGCTCAGTGCCATGGTATTGCTCTCCAATATGCGCGATTGATGACGCGGTCAGCCATGCATATTTATAGCTGCCGCCAGTTCAAGCCCCGGTAAACTCCGGCCTCAGTGGGCCGTTACCAGGCGACGGGGGGCTATCATACCGTCTTCCTGGACCTCTCCGACACCCAGAAATTCCTCGGTATCGGTGCGATACAGCGTGACCCAGCCTTCTTTCGGCCGCTGAGTGGCCATGACCGGCTGGCCCTGTTGCAGATAATAGCTGGCATCTTGCCCCAGCTCCACGCGCGGCCAGTCTGCCACGGCGGTGTACAAAGGCAAGAGCTTTTTATCGATGGCATCGAAGCCGCCTTCGTCTTTCAAGGCACCGAGTTCGTCCAGGGTCAGCATCTGCCCGGCCGGATACGGCCCGGCGGAGAGCCGGTGCAGGGCGATCACATGGCCACCGCAGCCCAGCGCGGCGCCGAGATCTTCCACCAACGAGCGCACATAAGTGCCTTTGGTGCAGTCTACCTCGAAGGTGACATCCTCGCCTTCGACACCAAGCAGCTCCAGGCGGTGGATGGTCACCTGGCGCGGTTTGCGCTCGACGGTGATGCCCTGCCGCGCCAGTTTGTACAGCGGTTGGCCTTCGTGCTTGATGGCGGAGTACATCGACGGCACCTGCTCGATGGCGCCGAGGAAGCCCATCAGCGCGGCTTCGATCTGCGCTTCGGTGGCATTCACCGGGCGGGTTTCCACCACCTCGCCATCGGCGTCGCCGGTTTCGGTGGTGATGCCGAGCCGGGCGGTAACGCGATAGCTTTTGTCCGCATCCAGCAGGAACTGGCTGAATTTGGTGGCTTCGCCAAAGCAGATCGGCAACATGCCGGTCGCCAGCGGATCGAGGCTGCCGGTGTGGCCTGCCTTGGCGGCGGCAAACAGCCGCTTGACGATCTGCAAGGCGCCATTGCTGGTGATGCCGGCGGGTTTGTTCAGCAGCAGGATACCGTTGATATCCCGCCCGCGATGACGGCGCTTGGCCACTGTGCGTGCTCCTGAATCGTTACTGGCTGTCCGTGCCGTCGTTGTCGTCGCCGAGCAGGTCGCGGTCTTCCGCTCGCGCCTGGTCGATCAGCGCGGAGAGGCGGCTGGCCTCTTCCGGCAGCTTGTCATAATGGAACCGCAGTTTGGGTGTGGTGCGCGTGTTCAGATCCTTGGCCAGCTGGCTGCGCAGAAAGCCGGCTGCGTTACGCAGCACTTCTTCCGCTTCGCGGCCCGCTTCTTCGCCCTCGCCCAGCAACGTGAAATAGACATCGGCCCAGGACAGATCGCGTGCGACACGCACGGCCTGAATGGTGACCATGCCCAAACGCGGGTCTTTCATGCCGAAGCGGATCAGCGAGGCCAGCTCGCGCTGGATGTGATCTGCGATCCGGTCGGTGCGCTGAAAGCCCTGCGGGCGGCGATGTCTGGTCATGATGCGTAGCCTCTGGCTGCATGGGGCGCATTCAGCGCATCGGCTGCGGCATTGCCACGCCGGCGATTCACCAGCCGGCGTTGTGGTAGCAGCCTCTGGCTGTGCCAGAGAAACTCACTGGCACAGGCGATGCGCCAAGCGTCGTTTGTTTGCAACACCAAACCTCTTTGTATTCAGCCTGCCTTGCGGTGGGGCAAGGCAGGCTGCGGGGCGTCTCTACTCAGACCTGCTCGGGGTTCGTCAAAAACCCGTCAGAGAGTCCGCGCCACAACGCGCACTTCGAACACTTCGATCTTGTCGCCGGCTTTGACGTCGTTGTAGCTCTTCACTGCCAGGCCACACTCCATGCCGTTGCGCACTTCCTGCACGTCTTCCTTGAAGCGGCGCAGCGATTCGAGCTGGCCCTCAAAGATAACCACATCGTCGCGCAGCACGCGGATGGGCAGGTTCCGGCGCAATGTGCCTTCGACCACCATACAACCGGCCACGGCACCGAACTTGGAGCTGCGGAACACGTCGCGCACTTCCGCCACGCCGACGATCTCTTCGCGGCGCTCCGGTTCCAGCCGGCCACTCATGGCGGCTTTCACGTCATCGATCAATTCGTAGATGACGCTGTAGTAGCGCAGATCAATGCCTTCGCGCTCGCACAGTTTCTTTGCTCCGGAATCGGCACGCACGTTGAAGCCGAGGATGACGGCTTCGGATGTCATCGCCAGGTTCACGTCGGATTCGTTGATCGCGCCCACACCGGAGGTGACGATGTTCACTTTCACTTCATCGGTGGCGAGTTCGTTCAACGAGCCGATCAATGCCTCCAGTGAGCCGCGCACATCGGTCTTGAGCACGATATTGACCTGGCTGGCTTCTTTCTCGCCCATGGTCTCGAACAGGTTTTCCAGTTTCGACGCCTGTGCGCGCTTGAGCTTGAGGTCACGATCGCGGTGCTGACGGAACTCGGCCACTTCACGCGCCTTTTTCTCATCCGCCACGATCAGGAACTGCTCGCCGGATTCCGGCGCACCGTCAAGACCAAGAATCTCTACCGGGATCGACGGGCCGGCGGTATCGATCGGCTTGCCGTTCTCGTCCACCATGGCGCGGGTGCGGCCGAAGTTGGCGCCGGCCAGCATCATGTCGCCCACGTTCAGGCGGCCTTCCTGGATCAGCACGGAGGTCACCGGGCCACGGCCTTTTTCGATGCGTGATTCGATCACCACACCACGCGCCGGGCCTTCTGGTGCGGCTTTCAGCTCCAGCAATTCGGCTTGCAGCAGGATCGAATCCAGCAGCTCATCGATGCCCATGCCAGTGTGTGCCGACACGTAGCAGAACTGATAGTCGCCGCCCCATTCTTCGGAAATGACGTCGCGCTGCGACAGTTCGTTTTTCACGCGCTCCGGGTCGGCCTGCTCTTTGTCCATCTTGGTGACGGCAATGATCAGCGGCACGCCGGCCGCTTTGGCGTGGTTGATGGCTTCTTCGGTCTGCGGCATGACGCCGTCGTCGGAGGCCACCACGATCACGACGATATCCGTCGCCTGGGCACCACGGGCACGCATCGCCGTGAAGGCGGCGTGGCCTGGGGTATCGAGGAAGGTGATGATGCCTTTCTCGGTTTCCACGTGGTAGGCGCCGATGTGCTGGGTGATACCACCCGCTTCGCCCGCAGCTACCTTGGCGCGGCGAATGTGATCCAGCAGTGATGTTTTACCGTGGTCAACGTGGCCCATGATGGTCACCACCGGCGGGCGCGGCTGAGGCTCGGCGGTGTACTGCACCAGGCTGGCCAGATCGTCGGCAAAGGTTTCTTCCTGGCCTTTCACGGCACGCGGTTTGTGGCCCATTTCTTCTACCAGCAGCATCGCCGTTTCCTGATCGATATGCTGATTGACGGTGGCCATCTCACCCATTTTCATCAAGGTGCGCATCACTTCACGCGACTTGATGTTCATGCGCTGAGCCAGATCACCGACGGTGATTGTCTCAGGCACTTCCACGTCATATACCATTTTTTCAGTCGGGCTCTTGAAGCCGTGTTCTTTATGGAAGGAGCTCTTCATCTGGCCGTGCGCCACGACATTGCGCACCTGCGCCTGCGGGCGGCGACGGCGGCGCTTGGTGGTGCGCTCTTCGTCTCGCCAGCTGGCCTCCATCGCTTCGGACACGATGCCCGAACTGGTTTCGATCTCTTCGCTGCCGGTACTGGCCGGCTGCTCGCCGCCACGGCGCTCCAGCTCCTCGGCGATACGGCGCGCTTCTTCTGCTGTGCGGCGTGCAGCTTCTTCTTCCGCTTTCTTGCGGGCTTCGGCCTCCTGCTTGCGGCGGGCTTCTTCGGCTTCGCGCTTGCGGCGCTCTTCCTCTTCCCGCTTGGCGCGTTCTTCTGCCGTTTCCTCTTTCACGGCATCGGCTTTCCTGACGCCGCCTTTCGGCACCGACAAGCGCCTGGCTTTGTCTTCGGCGGACTTCTTGTCGTCGTCCGCGTCGCCACCGGCCGCTTCGGCCGCCTTGCGCTCGGCTTCGGCGCGTGCGGCAAGCTCGGCTTCACGCTTGCGAATAGCCTCTTCTTCAGCTGCCTTGCGTGCAGCTTCCTCGGCCGCTTTGCGTGCTGCCTCTTCGGCTGCCAGGCGCTCCGCCTCCAGGCGCTCGGCTTCCTGACGCTCGCGCTCCTGTTCTTCGATCACCGAACGCTTTACATAGGTGCGTTTCTTGCGCACTTCCACCGCGACTGTTCTGGCCTTGCCAGATGCACCGGTAGTCTTCAGGGTGCCGGTACTTTTGCGGCTGAGGGTAATTTTGCCAGGGGCGGCGGCGGTGGTGCGGTTGATGTGGTCGAGCAACTGCTGGCGCTGTTCCGCCGACACGGGATCATCCGCGCCCTGGTGGTTCAGGCCCGCTTCTTTCATCTGCTTCAGCAGCGTATCGACGGGGGTTCCGACGATATCCGCGAGTTTCTTAACGGTCGTATCTGCCATGTCAGCCAACCTTTCTCCTGTCCGCTCTTGCGAGGCGCCATGCTGGTGGCGCACCTCGCCTGGCAAGCTTTGCCTGCCTGCAGGCTGGCCTTGAGCCCACCTGCCCTGTTTCGGCGCCTGTCGTGGGCCTTGTCGTTATGCCCGGCGCCTGGTACTGAAACAGCCCCGCAGGGCCGTTCAGCGTTTGTCTTGTTCAAGCCTCGTCGGCAAACCAGGGCGCACGTGCAGTCATGATCAACTGCGCTGCGCGCTCCTCGTCCACGCCTTCGAGATCGAGCAGCTCATCTACCGCCTGCTCGGCGAGATCTTCCATGGTCACCACACCACGAGCGGCCAGCTGCATGGCCAGGGCGCGATCCATACCCTCCATGTTCAGCAGATCTTCTGCCGGGGCATGCTCCGATTCGCCGCCACTCAAGGCACGCGCCAACAGCGCATCCTTGGCGCGCTGGCGCAGGGCTTCGACGATATCTTCATCAAAGCCATCGATGGCGAGCATTTCTTCCATCGGTACGTAAGCCACTTCTTCCAGTGTGCTGAAGCCTTCTTCTACCAGCACAACGGCGATATCTTCATCGACATCCAGATCGTTCATGAAGCGCTCCAGCGCCTCTTGGGTTTCCGCTTGCTGTTTTTCCTGTGCGGCTTCGAGCGTCATCACGTTGAGCTCCCAGCCTGTCAGCTCGGAAGCCAGCCGGATATTCTGGCCGCCGCGCCCGATTGCCTGGGCCAGCGCGGATTCATCTTCCACCGCGATATCCATCGCGTGGCGCTCTTCGTCCACAACAATGGAGGCCACTTCTGCGGGCTGCATGGCGTTGATCACCAGCTGCGCCGGGTTGTCGTCCCACAGCACGATATCGATGCGCTCGCCACCGAGTTCGTTGGAGACTGCTTGCACGCGTGCGCCACGCATACCGACACAAGCGCCGACGGGGTCGATGCGCTGGTCGTTGGTTTTTACGGCGATCTTGGCGCGCGAGCCGGGGTCGCGGGCAGCGCCTTTGATCTCGATCAGCTCTTCACCGATCTCCGGCACTTCAATCTTGAACAGCTCGATCAGCATTTCCGGTGCGGCGCGGCTGGCAAACAGTTGCGGGCCACGGTTCTCCGGGTTGACGCCGGAGAGGTAAGCACGGATGCGATCGTTCTGGCGTACTGTTTCACGCGGGATCATGTGCTCGCGTGTAATCAACGCTTCGGCATTGCCGCCCAGATCCAGAATGATGGTGTCACGGGTGGCTTTCTTGACGCTGCCACTGATCAGCTCACCGATGCGATCACGGTATTCTTCGATGATCTGGGCGCGCTCGGCTTCGCGCACTTTCTGCACGATCACCTGCTTGGCGGTCTGCGCCGCAATGCGGCCGAACGCTACCGACTCCACTTCCTCGGCCCAGGTGTCGCCAATTTGCAGCGACGGATCCTGCTCGTGTGCTTCGTCCAGAGTCAGCTGGCGGCCGAATTCGTACAGCTCTTCGTCCGGCACCACATGCCACACCCGATAGGTGCGGTAGTCGCCAGTCACCCGGTCGATGTGAACCCGCACTTCGACGTCATCTTCCTTGAAGCGCTTTTTGGTCGCAGCGGCCAAAGCCAGCTCGATCGCCTCGAAAATCACTTCGCGGCTGACGCCTTTTTCGTTGGATACGGTTTCCGCAACCAGCAGGATCTCTTTGTTCATGGCCAGGCCTTTACAAAGACAAAAATTCAGTTTTCAGGTTGAACACAGTGCGCGGCCGCGAGCGGCTCAATCGAACTGTGGCACCACATTGGCGCGATCAACCTGCGCGAATGGGACCACCAGAGTCTGACCATCCACGGTCAGATGCAGGTTGTCGCCGTCTACAGCTGTAATCTCAGCCGTCATTCTGCGGCGGTTCTCCACCGGCGCCAACAGCCGCACTTGCGCCTGCTCGCCAATGTAGAGCTGCCATTGTTCCAGCGTAAACAGTGGGCGATCCATACCGGGGGAAGACACCTCAAGCGTGTACTCGCCCGTGATCGGATCTTCCACATCCAGCACCCCGCTGATCTGGTGACTGACGTCGGCGCAGTCATCCACGGTGATGCCTTCTTCGTGGTCGATGAAAACGCGTAGCACAGCGCCGCGGCCCTGAATATATTCCAGGCCCCAGAACATGAATCCCATGCTCTCCACTGTTGGCGCCAGTAGCGCCTCCAGCTGATCGGCTTTACGCATCGTAACCTCAGCTCCGGCCGCCCCCTCAAGAGAGTGGCCTGTCAGTTGCCAGCCCTCTCAGGGTACTGGCGCACCAAACAAAAAGCCCCTGCTAGAGGGGCTTTTTGTTACAGAATCCACGAGCAGCCGTAGATTCTTCTCTGTGGTAGCGGGGGCAGGATTCGAACCTACGACCTTCGGGTTATGAGCCCGACGAGCTACCAGACTGCTCCACCCCGCAACTAAACCTTTATGCCCGTTGTAAACCCCGGCACTGGGCTCACAACCCGAAGGTCGTCTGGACTCCCTTCGGCTTGTTACGTCTGAAAGCTCAATTTTAAAAAGCACTTCAGTCGCAACCAAATCTTACGTTGTTTTAAGCCCTACGTTTGGCTGCGCTACCGAGAAGCTCGTCGCTTCCTTTGCGGTTGTAATTGCCGCTTCGCCTTGTTGCCTGAAGCCTTTCAATCACACCAAAACTGGCCGCAAATCCTACGCACCTAAGTGCTTTTTGTCAAACCAATTTCCCGCATTGCGCGAAATAAACTATTTGCTGAAATTTGCACCGCACACAAGCCCGCCTGAGGCACAAGAACGGTGCTAGCTCTTTCCTTGATTAGCGCCGAAGGCGGGGCGAGAAGCCCCGCTTCTCGCGCCAGCGCAGCGGCGAGATATCGCTCGCCGCGTCCCGGCGCTGGCCGGCAGGCCCGCCCGAGATACAAAAGCGGGCGCCAGCCCTTTCACTAATTGGTGCCGAAGGCGGGACTTGAACCCGCACGAGCTAGGCTCACTACCCCCTCAAGATAGCGTGTCTACCAATTCCACCACTTCGGCTGATTTTTGCGTGCCTTACGGCGCTTCCGGAACGTCCTCGGCCGGGGCCGGCGATTCTACATCACCTGCCGGCACCTCAGAAGTGTTTTCCATCGGCTGCGGCACATCGCCCGCTTCGGCGTCCTGCGCTTGCGGGATCACCAGGTCGTTCGACCAGCCGGGCACATCGGACTCTTCACGCTGGAGGCGCTCAAGCACCGGCAAGCTGCCGATGTTGTCCACCGCCTGACGGGCATACCAGGCCAGGCCGAGGCTGGTCAGCATGAAGACGGTCGCCAGGATCGCGGTGGCCCGGGTCAGGAAAGAACCGGAGCCGCTGCTGCCGAACACACTTTGCGAGGCTGATGCGCCACCGCCAAAGGATGCACCGGCATCGGCGCCTTTGCCGTGCTGAATCAACACCAGGCCAATCAGGGCCAGTGCCGTCAACACATGAACAACGTGAAGAACAATATCCATAACGTCCGCTTATTGCGCTGTTGCCGCCTGACAAATGGCGAGAAAACTGTCCGCGTCCAGTGACGCCCCTCCGATCAGAGCGCCATCAATGTCACTCTCGGCCAGCAGGGAGGCGGCATTATCCGCCTTTACACTGCCGCCGTAAAGGATACGAATGCCGGTTGCGATTTTCGCGTCGATAGCGGCGAGGCGCGCACGGATAAAATGGTGCACGGCTTGCGCCTGGGCGGGGCTTGCGGTGAGCCCGGTGCCGATGGCCCAGACCGGTTCATATGCCACCACAGCTTGCTCAAGTGCCTGTATTCCTGCGGCTTTAACCACTGCATCCAGCTGCCGCCCGACCACCGCTTCCGTTTCGCCGGCCTCGCGCTCAGCCTGAGTTTCGCCCACACACAATACTGGCACAAGGCCAGCCGCCTGGGCGCGCTGGAACTTGGCGACGACTACGTCATCGCTCTCGCCATACACGGTGCGGCGCTCGGAATGGCCCACCAGCACATAGCCACATTGCAGATCACCCAGCATTTCGCCGGAGACTTCGCCTGTAAAAGCGCCGTCTTCGCTGGCTGCCAGATCCTGTGCGCCGAGATGCACGGCGCTGCCCTGGAGTGTCACCGCCACCGGCGCAAGATAAGGAAACGGCGGGCACACGAGCACCTCGACGCCAGCTGGGGCGCCTTTGGCAATGGCGCTGGCCAATTCTCGGGCCATGGTCAGGCGGCCGTTCATTTTCCAGTTACCAGCGATCAGGGGGGTACGAGGGGTGGACATGGTTCGTCTGCCTTTTTTCAATTCTCGGATGGCTCGGCCTGGGCCGGGAACAGGTCAGGCGCCTTCTTTCGGGCAAGTGGCGCGCACTTGCCCGTGTGGTTCAGAGTTGCCGCTTTTCAGGCGATGGCGCTCTGGACGGTTTCAGCCAGCTCGCCGCATACCTGCGCCACCAGCGCTTCGTCTTCGCCTTCCACCATCACGCGGATCAGCGGCTCGGTGCCGGAAGGGCGCAGCAATACGCGCCCTTTGCCGGCCAGACGCGCTTCGGCGGCGCTGATGGCCTGTTTCACGTCGTCGCGCTCGGCAACGCCGTCGCGGCGCTCGCCACGTACATTGATCATTGTCTGCGGTAATTTCTGCATGCCGGCGCAGGCGTCGCGCAATGTGCATTGACGATGCTGCAACGCCGCCAGCACTTGCAGGGCGGCAATGATACCGTCGCCGGTGGTGGTGCAATCCAGGCAAATGATGTGGCCGGAGGATTCGCCGCCGAGCTGCCAGCTGTGATGATCGAGTTTTTCGATCACGTAGCGGTCGCCGACCTTGGCGCGGCAAAACGGAATATCCACCGCCTTCAACGCCAGCTCCAGGCCAAAGTTCGACATCAGCGTGCCGACAGCGCCGCCCTGAAGCGTGCCGCGCAGGTGGCGATCCATGGCGAGGATATACAGCAGCTGATCGCCGTCCACCAGGTTGCCCTGATCGTCAACCATCAGCACTCGATCAGCATCACCATCCAGCGCGATGCCGAGATCGGCGCCATGCTCGACAACAGCGCGCTGCAAGGCTTCCGGGTGCGTGCTGCCGCAGTTCAGGTTGATATTCACGCCGTCCGGCTCGGTGCCCAGCTCGATCACATCTGCGCCGAGCTCTTCCAGTACGTCCGGCGCGATGTGATAAGCGGCGCCATTGGCGCAATCCACCACGACTTTCATGCCTCTGAGGCTCAGGCGGCCGAGCACGGTGCTTTTGCAGAATTCGATATAGCGCCCGCGTGCGTCCACGATGCGGCGCACCTTGCCGAGCGAATCGGCGTTTGCCATTTGCATCGGCTCATCAAGACGCGCCTCGATTTCACTTTCGATATGATCGGGCAGCTTACGGCCATTGGCGCCGAAGAACTTGATGCCGTTGTCGGTGTAAGGGTTATGCGAGGCGGAGATCACGATGCCGGCCTGGGCATGGAAGGTGTGCGTCAGATAAGCGATGGCTGGCGTCGGCATGGGCCCGAGTAGCAGCACATCCACGCCGGCGGCGGAGATGCCTGCTTCCAGGGCGGATTCGAACATGTAACCCGAGATGCGGGTGTCTTTGCCGATCAGAATCTTGCTCTGGCCGGATTCGGCCAGCACGCTGCCGGCGGCCCAGCCCAGCTTCAGTACAAAATCCGGGGTGATCGGAAACTGCCCGACGGTGCCGCGTACGCCATCCGTGCCGAAGTATTTGCGGGTCATCCTGTCTCGTCCTCTTTCTTGCCCTTTGCCGGCCGCCGGCGGGTAACGCCGGCGACGTTGCGTGCGCCTAGGCGCTCAGCACCGCCTGGGCGATGTTCAATGCATCCGCGGTTTCACGCACATCGTGGGCGCGAATAATATGCGCGCCGCGCTCGAATGCCATGACATGAAGCGCCAATCCCGCCGCCAGCCGCTGATCCACCGGCCGCCCGAGGGCGTGGCCGATCATGGATTTGCGCGACATACCGGCGAGGATCGGCAGCTCGAATGCCTGCAAACGGTTCATTTCACGCAGCAGGCGCAGATTATGCGCCAGGGTCTTGCCAAAACCGAAGCCGGGATCGATTACCAGCCGCTGCCGGGGAATACCCGCCGCCAGGCACGCCTCGACACGCTCGCGCAGGTAATTTTCCACGGCGCTGATCACATCATCATCGGGGTAGCTGGGTTGCTGCTGCATCACGCCCGGCTCGCCGTTCATGTGCATCAGGCATACGGCCAGCCCGGTGTCCACCGCCGCCGCCAGCGCGCCGGGGCGGGTGAGCGCACGCACGTCGTTGATCAGCCCGGCGCCAGCGCGGGCACCTTCGCGCATTACGTCCGGCGTGCTGGTATCCAGTGAGATCACCACATCCAGCTCGGCGGCGATGGCCTCGACCACCGGCACCACTCGTTCAAGCTCCTGCTCGACGGTGACGGGGGCCGCACCTGGCCGGGTGGATTCGCCACCGATATCGATGATGCTCGCGCCTTCTTCCACCATGCGCCGTGCCTGCGCCAGCGCTGCGTCGCGCTGCACATATTTGCCGCCGTCGGAGAAGGAGTCGGGCGTGACGTTCAGCACGCCCATAACGACAGGCGCGGACAGTGCCAGTGTCCGCGCCCCGCATTGCAGTAGGTAATCGCTTGCCATAGTCAGTGGGTGTTGGCTGGCCCGCCGATCGGGCCTTCGCTCCGTGGGCCGGCCGGCTCGGAGCCGCCTTCGCTGGCCGGCGAGCCGCTGCCGGGGCCGGGGTCCTGCCAGTCTTTCGGCGGCCGCGGCTGACGGCCACTCATGATGTCTTCGATCTGTTCGGCGTCGATGGTTTCGTATTGCATCAGCGCCTGTGCCATGGCTTCCAGCTTGTCGCGATTGTCCTCGAGAATCTGTTTTGCACGCGCATAGCAGCTGTCGATGATGGCGCGCACTTCGCGGTCGATTTCCTGGGCAATTTCTTCCGACACATGCTTGGTCTGAGACATGGTCTTGCCGAGGAAGACTTCACCTTCTTCTTCCTCGTAGGCCAACGGCCCGAGCTTTTCCGACAGACCCCATTTGGTCACCATCGCCCGCGCCAGCTTGGTGGCACGCTCGATATCGTTGGAGGCGCCGGTGGTGACGCCATCGAAGCCATTGATCATTTCTTCGGCAATACGGCCACCGAACAACGAGCAGATCATGCTTTCCAGCGCCCGCTTGGACTGGCTGTATTTGTCTTCGGTGGGCAGGTACATGGTCACACCCAGGGCGCGGCCACGGGGAATGATCGACACTTTGTACACCGGATCATGCTCCGGCACGATGCGGCCGATGATCGCGTGGCCGGCTTCGTGGTACGCGGTGTTGAGCTTCTCTTTTTCGCTCATCACCATGGAGCGCCGCTCCGCGCCCATCAGGATCTTGTCCTTGGCGCGTTCGAATTCTTCCATGCTCACCAGGCGCTTGTTGCCCCGCGCCGCAAACAGCGCCGCTTCGTTCACCAGGTTGGCCAGATCAGCACCGGAGAAACCGGGTGTGCCACGGGCAATCAGGCTCGGGTTGACATCATCGGCCACCGGCACGTTGCGCATGTGTACCTTGATGATCTGCTCGCGGCCACGTACGTCGGGCAGCGGCACCACCACCTGACGGTCAAAACGGCCCGGCCGCAGCAGCGCCGCATCGAGCACATCCGGGCGGTTGGTGGCGGCGATGACGATGATGCCGTCGTTGGCACCAAAGCCGTCCATTTCCACCAGCAGCTGGTTCAGCGTTTGTTCACGCTCATCGTGCCCGCCGCCCAGGCCGGCACCACGGCTGCGGCCCACGGCGTCGATTTCATCAATAAAGATGATGCAGGGCGCGTGTTTTTTTGCCTGCTCGAACATATCGCGCACGCGGGAGGCGCCCACGCCGACAAACATTTCCACAAAATCGGAGCCGGAGATGGAGAAAAACGGCACCCGCGCCTCGCCGGCAATCGCTTTGGCCAGCAGGGTTTTACCTGTACCGGGCGAGCCGACCATCAGCACGCCACGGGGAATACGCCCGCCAAGGCGCTGGAATTTGCCCGGATCACGCAGGAATTCCACCAGCTCCTGCACTTCTTCCTTGGCCTCTTCCACGCCGGCCACATCGGCGAAGGTGGTCTTGATCTGGTCTTCGGAGAGCAGCCGCGCTTTGCTTTTGCCGAATGTCATCGGCCCGCCGCCACCTTTGCCACCGCCCTGCATCTGGCGCATGAAAAAGATGAAAATGGCGAGGATCAGCAGGATCGGCAGGATCGACAGCAGCAGCTGGGTCATGAAGCCCTGCCGCTCCGGCTCCTTGCCCTCCACGCGCACGTTGTTCTGGATCAGCGTCGGCATCAGGTCGAGATCGGGCAGCGCCGGCTTCACGGTTTCAAAGCCGTTGCCCTGGCGGTCTTCGCCGCGAATCCGGTAATCCTGCACCTGTACGCGGGCCACATCGCCGCGCTCCACGCGCTTGATGAACTCGGAGTATTCCACCGTCTGCACGGCGGGCTCGTGGCTGATGCCCTGGGCGACTACGTACAAGACGCCGGCAATCACCAACCAGAGCACGATATTCTTGGTCATGTCGTTCAAGGGACACCTCTTCCCGTTGACGCCGATTTGCGTGCATGGCATTTCGCCACACACCATAGAACTTACACCATTTTCAGGCCGGTCCCCAGCAGGTATGTCTCCGGGGAGCGCGGGCGGCTGGCCGCAGGCTTGCGGGTAACCAGCTTGTCGAACCCCTGCTGGAGCTCGCGCCGGTACTCATCCACCCCTTCGCCCTGAAATATCTTGGTCAGGAAACGGCCCTCGCGGGACAGCACTCGCCGTGCCATATCCAGCGCCAACTCCGCCAGATACATGGCGCGTGGCTGATCCACCGCCCGGTTACCACTCATATTGGGGGCCATGTCGGACATTACAAGGTCAACCTTGTTCCCGCCCAGCGCTTCGAGGATCGCCTCGAACACGCTTTCGTCGTGAAAATCGCCCTGAATGAAGGTTACATCGGGGATCGCGTCCATCGGCAAGATGTCGCTGGCTACCACCCGGCCGCTGCTGCCCACCAGCCGGGCGGCCACCTGTGACCAGCCGCCGGGGGCGGCACCGAGATCCAGCACCCGCATGCCGGGCCGGAACAGTTTGTCCTTTTCGTGTATTTCCAGCAGCTTGTAGCTGGCGCGGGAGCGATAACCCTCGGCCTGCGCCTTGGCCACCCAGGGATCGTTGAAATGCTCCTGCAACCAGCGGCCGCTGCTTTTTGATCGTGCCATCTGCTTTTGACCTGCCTTGCTTGCTACGGGCGCCACTGCTCGCGAGCGGGCGCAGATCCGGTTAGAATGTGCGCCCTTTTCCGGAGATCCGCCATGCCTCTTTCCGCCCAGGACACTCGCCGCTTCCGCGCTATCGGCCATCATCTCAAGCCGATCCTGATTTTCGGGGGCAACGGCCTGAGCGATGCCTTCACCAGCGAGCTGGATGCCCGACTGGAGGACCATGAGCTCATCAAGGTACGCATCAATGCCGAAAACCGGGATGATCGCAACGCGGTAATCGCGGCCCTGCTGGAGGCTTCTGCTGCCGAGCTGGTGCAGCGAGTCGGTAACGTCGCGCTGCTTTACCGGGCCGCGAAAAAGCCCAACCCCAAGCTCTCCAACATTCTGCGCGCCCAACAGGGCTGAGCCCGGCGGCGCCATTCTTCATTAGCAGACCTGTGAGCGGGCCTGCATTAACCGGCCTGCACTAGCGAAGCCTGACGCGGCGCGGCCAGGCACGGCGGCTGGCCTGTTCTTTCTACACTGTTCTTTCTACCTGACCCTTCACCAGGCGCACCTCTGCGCCCGGCTCGCTTCGCCACTAAAAAAGGGAGCGG
Organism: Alcanivorax quisquiliarum; assembly: GCF_023051175.1. Lineage (GTDB taxonomy): Bacteria > Pseudomonadota > Gammaproteobacteria > Pseudomonadales > Alcanivoracaceae > Isoalcanivorax > Isoalcanivorax quisquiliarum. The sequence goes on from NZ_JALKII010000006.1 coordinate 100,730, forward strand.
CGGGGTGCGCGCCTCAAAGGCTCGCCTTGTTACAGATGCTCCACTTTGTCGATTTCGTACTCGACCACCCCGCCGGGTGTTTCGATCTGCACCACGTCGCCCTCTTCCTTGCCGATCAGGCCACGGGCAATGGGAGAATTGACCGAAATTTTCTGCTGTTTGATATCCGCTTCGTCATCACCCACGATCTTGTAGACTCGCTCTTCGTCGGTATCGACGTTGATGATGGTCACGGTCGTACCGAACAACACCTTGCCGGTGGGCTGAATTTCTCTCACATCGATAATCTGTGCTGCTGCCAGCCGAGATTCGATCTCGTTGATCCGGCCTTCACAAAAGCCCTGCTCTTCACGCGCCGCGTGGTACTCTGCGTTTTCTTTCAGATCGCCGTGCTCGCGGGCTTCGGCAATCGCCTGCACAATGCGCGGGCGCTCGACCATTTTCAAACGCTGCAATTCTGCGCGCAGCGCTTCAGCACCCTCGACAGTCATCGGGAATCGCTGCATCAGTTACCTCCATTAACGGCATTTTCAAGTGCCGCATGCAGATCCTGCAGGCGTCGTACCTGCAAGTCGTCCTCCAGTTTCAGTGTCTGGCACACTGCCCAGGCGGCGCTGATGGTGGTGGTGTAATACACCTTGTGCTGCAATGCCGAACGCCGGATGGCGAACGAATCGCGCACCGCCTGCTTGCCTTCGGTGGTGTTGATGATCATGGCGATTTCATCGTTCTTGATCATGTCCACCACGTGCGGGCGGCCTTCCATCACTTTATTCACTCGCGTGACAGGAATCCCCGCCGCGTCGATACGTTTCGCGGTGCCGTCGGTGGCGACCAGATTGAAGCCGAGCGCAACCAGCTTGCGCGCCACTTCCACCGCCGGCTCTTTATCCGCTTCGCGCACGGAAATGAAGATCGTGCCTTCACGCGGCAAGCGCTCGCCGGCCGCCAGCGCCGCCTTGCCATACGCTTCGGCAAAGGTTGCACCGACGCCCATCACCTCACCGGTGGATTTCATTTCCGGGCCCAGGATCGGATCGACCTTGGTGAACTTGGCGAACGGGAACACCGCCTCTTTTACATAGTAATGTTGTGGCACGATCTCTCGCGTAAAACCTTGTGACTTCAGCGAGGTGCCGGCCATGCAGCGGGCCGCCACGGCAGCTAGCGACACGCCGATTGCCTTGGACACATAGGGCACCGTGCGCGAGGCACGCGGGTTCACTTCCAGCACGTACACGTCGCCATCCTTGACGGCAAACTGCACGTTCATCAGGCCGATCACGCCCAGCTCTTTGGCCATCGCCGCCGACTGCTCACGCATCACGTTCTGCACATCGTCCGGCAGGTTGTATGGCGGCAGGGAGCAGGCCGAGTCACCGGAGTGCACGCCAGCTTGCTCGATATGCTGCATGATGCCGCCGATCACCACGTCTTCACCGTCGCATACGGCGTCCACATCGGTTTCGATGGCATCGTCAAGAAAGCGATCCAGCAGCACCGGCGATTCATTGGAAACGGACACTGCGTTTTTCATGTAGCTGCGCAGTTCGTCTTCGTTGAACACCACTTCCATGGCGCGGCCACCAAGCACATACGAAGGCCGTACCACTAGCGGATAGCCGATTTCGGCGGCCAGCCGCACACCATCTTCAATGCTGCGTGCGGTACGGTTCGGCGGCTGCTTCAGGCCAAGCTTGTTGACCATCTGCTGGAAGCGCTCGCGATCCTCGGCTTCATCGATGGCATCCGGGCTGGTGCCGATGATCGGCACGCCAGCGCCCTGAAGTGCGCGGGCCAGTTTCAGCGGTGTCTGACCGCCGTACTGCACGATCACGCCTTTCGGTTTTTCCTTGGCAACGATTTCGAGCACGTCTTCCAGTGTCACCGGCTCGAAATAGAGGCGGTCTGATGTGTCGTAATCGGTGGAGACGGTCTCCGGGTTACAGTTGACCATGATGGTTTCGTAACCGTCTTCGCGCATTGCCAGCGCGGCGTGCACGCAGCAATAGTCGAATTCGATGCCCTGACCGATCCGGTTCGGGCCGCCGCCTATCACCATGATTTTTTCACGATCCGACGGCAGCGACTCGCACTCTTCGTCGTATGTGGAATACATATAGGCGGTGCTGGTGGCAAATTCTGCCGCGCAGGTATCGACGCGCTTGTACACGGGCCGGATATTGAATTCATGGCGCTTGCCACGCACATCGGCCTCTTTCACGCCCAGCAGGCGTGCCAGCCGCGCATCGGAAAAGCCCTTGCGCTTGAGGCGATACAAGGTGTCGCGATCCAGGCCGGTAAAAGTGATGTCGGCCAGGCGCTGCTCGTCACGAATCAGGTCTTCGATCTGCACCAGGAACCAGTGGTCGATCTTGGTCAAGCGATACAGTTCCTCCACGGTGAGGCCGGCGCGGAACGCATCGCCCAGCACCCAGATACGATCCGGGCCTGGCGAAGCCAGCGATTCGATCACTTGCTGGCGCAGATCGCCATCTTTCGGATCGAGCTTCGGATCAAAACCGCAGGAATCTGTTTCCAGGCCCCGCAGTGCCTTGTGCAGCGACTCTTGAAAGTTGCGGCCGATCGCCATTACTTCGCCCACGGATTTCATCTGCGTGGTGAGCACCGGATCAGCAGCGCTGAATTTCTCGAAGTTGAAACGCGGAATCTTGGTAACAACGTAATCAATGGAGGGTTCGAACGAGGCCGGCGTCTTGCCGCCGGTAATGTCGTTCTGCAACTCGTCCAGCGTATAACCAACGGCCAGCTTGGCGGCGATTTTTGCAATCGGGAAACCGGTTGCCTTGGAGGCCAGTGCGGACGAACGGGAGACGCGCGGGTTCATTTCGATAACGACCATGCGGCCCGTTTGCGGGCAGATGCCGAACTGCACGTTGGAACCACCGGTCTCGACGCCGATCTCGCGCAGCACCGCGATGGAGGCGTCGCGCATGATCTGGTATTCCTTGTCGGTCAGCGTTTGCGCCGGCGCGACGGTGATGGAATCACCTGTATGCACGCCCATCGGATCAAGGTTTTCGATGGTGCAGACAATGATGCAGTTGTCGTTCTTGTCACGCACCACTTCGGTTTCAAATTCTTTCCAGCCGAGCAGTGATTCATCGATCAGCAGCTCTTTGGTGGGTGAAAGATCCAGGCCGCGCTCGCAGATTTCCTGAAACTCTTCGCGGTTGTACGCGATGCCGCCACCTGACCCACCCATGGTAAAGCTGGGGCGGATGATGCAGGGGAAGCCGATATCTTCCAGCACTGCGAAGGCTTCTTCCATGGAGTGCGCCAGCGCTGAGCGCGGGCATTCCAGGCCGATCTTGCGCATCGCCTGATCGAAGCGGCTGCGGTCTTCTGCCTTGTCGATGGCATCGGCGTTGGCGCCGATCATTTCCACGTTGTATTTTTTCAGGACACCGTGGCGTTCCAGATCCAGCGCGCAGTTCAGCGCGGTCTGGCCGCCCATGGTGGGCAGCAGCGCGTCAGGGCGCTCCTTGGCGATGATGCGTTCGACGGTTTCCCAGGTGATCGGCTCGATATAGGTGGCATCGGCCATGGCCGGATCGGTCATGATGGTGGCGGGATTGGAATTCACCAGGATGACGCGGTATCCCTCTTCGCGCAGCGCTTTACAGGCCTGGGCACCGGAGTAGTCGAACTCGCAGGCCTGGCCGATCACGATAGGCCCTGCGCCGATGATGAGGATGCTTTGTATGTCTGTGCGTTTTGGCATGGTCGAGTAACCGTCCGCATGGGTGCTTGCTACTGGGCCGGACGTCGAATTTCGGACGCCGCGGGGGCGTGCCGCCCTGGCCCACTGAGAGTTTAGCGTCTGGCGTCAAACGCCGGACGTGGCGCTGGCGGCCCTGTTGGCCCGCCGGCGCGGTGCTTTCCTTTTACCGGCTTTACCGGGATCACTTCGCCTCGCGAGCCGCCATCAGCTCGACGAAGTAATCGAACAGCGAGGCAGGGTCGTGCGGCCCTGGGCTGGCTTCCGGGTGGCCCTGAAAACTGAAGGCCGGCTTTTCCGTGTGATGAACGCCTTGCTGTGAGCCATCGAACAGCGAGACATGAGTAGCTCGCAGCGTTGCCGGCAACGAGTCGCCATCCACCTCGAAGCCATGGTTCTGGCTGGTGATCATCACGGTACTGTGTTGCAGATCTTTCACCGGATGGTTGGCGCCGTGGTGGCCGAACTTCATCTTGCGCGTTTTGGCACCACAGGCCAGCGCCAGCAGTTGATGGCCAAGGCAGATGCCGAACATCGGCAGCCCGGTATCCAGAATTTCCCGGATCGCCTGGATGGCGTAATCGCACGGCTCGGGGTCGCCGGGGCCGTTGGAAAGAAACACGCCATCAGGCTTCATCGCCAGCACTTCGCTGGCCGGCGTCTGCGCCGGCACCACGGTGAGCTTGCAGCCGCGTTCGGCAAGCAGGCGCAGGATGTTGCGCTTGGCGCCAAAATCGTAGGCCACCACATGGAAGCGGGCGTCGGCCTGCTCGCGGTAGCCTTCGCCCAGCCGCCAGGTGCCTTCTGTCCAGCTGTAGGCTTCTTTGGTGCTGACTTCGCGGGCCAGATCTTTGCCCGCCAGCCCGGAAAAGCTGCGTGCGGCGGCCAGGGCGTCGTCTTCCGAGACGCCTTCGCCAGCGATGATGCAGCCGCTCTGGGCGCCTTTTTCCCGCAGGATGCGGGTCAGGCGGCGGGTATCAATCTCGGCAATGGCGACGATATTTTGCTGGCGCAGGTACTCGGGCAGGCTTTGCTCGGCACGCCAGTTGCTGACCGTCTGGGCCAGATCGCGGATAACCAGACCCGCAGCCCATACCTTGGAGGATTCATTATCTTCCGCATTGATGCCGGTGTTGCCAATATGCGGATAGGTGAGGGTGACAATTTGCTGGGCATAGGAAGGATCGGTCAGGATCTCCTGATAGCCGGTGAGCGCTGTATTAAACACCACCTCGCCAACGGTCTTGCCGGACGCGCCGAGTGCGACGCCCCGGAAGATGCTGCCGTCTTCCAGCGCCAGTATGGCCGGTACCGTCAACGCAACCTCCAGAATTCATTACTGTGTCTTGCGGGAAAGGGCCCGCACCGTGCATCGCGTGCGCAAAAAAGCGAGATGGAGTGATCCATCTCGCTCGAATTCGGCTCATTTGGCCGCCAGCCGCGTCACCGGCCCTTCAGGATCGCGGTATTTTAGGGGCAATCGCCGCCGGGCGCCAGCGCAAGGACACACTGGCAGGGCATCGGGCTGAAATACGAGACGTCAGTCCCGTAAGCCAAGCACGTCCTGCATGTCGAATACGCCGCGCTCACGCTCTGCCAGCCAGGCGGCGGCACGCACTGCACCGCGGGCGAAATTCATGCGGCTGCTGGCCTTGTGGGTAATCTCGATGCGCTCGCCTTCGCCGGCAAACATCACCGTGTGCTCGCCGACGATATCGCCGGCACGGATGGTCTCGAAGCCGATCGTCTTCCGATCACGGGCGCCGGTGCGGCCTTCGCGGCCATAAACAGCACAATCCTTGAGATCGCGGCCGAGCGCACTGGCCACCACTTCGCCCATCGCCAGGGCGGTGCCGGACGGCGCATCGATCTTGTGTCGGTGGTGCGCCTCGATCACTTCGATATCCACCTCGTCGCCCAGCACGCGGGCTGCGGTGTCGAGCAGCTTCAGGCATAGCGTCACGCCCACTGAATAGTTGGCAGCAAAGCAGATGGCGATATCCGCGCCAGCGGCGTGCAGCTCCGCCTTCTGCTCGTCTGTCAGGCCGGTGGTGCCGATCACCAGGCGGCGCCCGGCAGCGCGGCAGGCGCGAATATTCACCATGGTTGCTTCCGGAATGGTGAAGTCGATAAACACATCCGCGTCGTTGATGACCTTGTTGATGTCGTCCGCCAGCAACACGCCCAGCTTGCCCTGCCCTACCAGTTCACCGGCATCGGCACCGATCAGCGAACTGCCGGGCACATCGACCGCGGCGCCGAGAACGAGGCCGTCAAACGCCTGCACCGCTTCGATCAGGGTGCGCCCCATGCGCCCGGCGGCGCCGATGATGCCTACTTTCATGGACAGGGTTCCGTTGCAGATTGATGGGCTGGGAAGGCTACAGGGAAACGGCAAGGCGGGCAAAGCCGCCCGGGGTTACTCGATCCGATCACCGGTGTGTACGTCGCCGCCCTTCTCGCCGGCACGGGGCGGCACATCCGGCCGGCCAGAGCGGCGATCCCGTGCCAGCGCTGCTCGGGTCAGCATCATGGTGGTGACCGGCGCCGTCAACAACACCGCCAGTGTGATCAGCAGCTCATGGATCACCAGCCGCGATTGCATCACGCTGAAAAACAGCATGGAGGCGATCAGCATACAGCCGGCGCCGAGCGTATTGATCAGCGAGGGGCCGTGCACGCGCTGGAAAAAATTCGACAGCCGCAACAGGCCAAGTGCGCCGGTAACGCACAGGAAACTGCCCAGGATCAACAAGGCGGATACCGGAATCGCCAGCCACAACGGCACCTGCTCCATCGGGCTCATTCGATCACCTCGCCGCGCAGCAGGAACTTCGCCATCGCCACCGAGCCGATAAAGCCCAGCAGCGCGATCAGCAGTGCAATATCGAAATACAGCGTGTTGCCGTAGCGCATCCCCTGCACCAGCATCAGCAGCATGGCGCTGACATAGATCATGTCCAGCGCGATCACGCGATCCTGCGCGGTCGGCCCGCGCAACAGGCGCAGCAGCGCCAGCAACATGCCCAGGCAAATGCTCAGCAAGGCAAACGTCAGTACCGGGGCGATGGATATCGTCATCATTCGAAAATCGCCTTCAGTGGAGTTTCATAGCGGCCTTTGATGGTATCTATCCACCACTGCTCATCGTGAATATCCAGCACGTGGATCATCAGCCAACGGCGGTCCGCGCTCAGCTCGACCCAGGCCGTGCCCGGCGTCGACGTAATGATGCATGCCAGTACCGCCAGCCCGTGTGGCGCCTTGATATCCAGCGGCACCATCATGAAACCGGAATTGCGGCGCCGGTGCGCGCCGCCCAGAATCACCTTGCTGACCTGATAACAGGATTTGCAGATATCCACCAGCACTACACCGACCAGCCGCGCCGCCATCAAGGGCCGGCGCACTTTCTTTGCACGCAGCGGCTGCATCCGCCGCGTCGCATAGGGCACGCCCCAGGCCAGCAAGCCACCCAGCAGCCAATGGCCCAGCGCCAGCGTTTCGTTCAACAGCAGCCACATGATCAGCAGCAGCGCCGAGATGATCGGGAAGGGCAACCAGCGTTTCATCAGTGGCCCTCCCTCAAGACCGGCTCGGAGGATAATATGCCCTCGGCAAAGGCCGGGCCGTGCAGCAGCGCCTCGGCGGTGCGCTGTAAATAATCCAGCACCGGCCCGGCATACACTGTCAGCAGGATGCAGCACAACAGCAAGCCGGCAATCGGTGCCGCCTCGATCACCCGCAGGCGCGGCGTGCGGTGCTGCTCCGGCACCCAGAAAAGACGGATGCCCAGGCGCATCAATGCCACCACGCCCGCCAGCCCGGACAAGATCAGCAACGCCACCAGTACCCAGGTGCTCCAGGGCACCTCTGCCAGCGCACCCTGCTCCAGCGCCGCCGCCATCAGCGCGAACTTGCCCACGAAACCGGCCAGCGGCGGCATACCCGTCAACATCAGCGTACAGGCGACAAAGCTCAGCCCAAGAAACGCCAGCGCAGCAGGAATGATGACGCCGATCTCTTCCGGCTCCGGCAGTACCATGCCTTCGGCCTCGAACGCTTCGACAGTGACGGCCAGCAGATCGGCACCGAAATCGCGGATGCGATCCAGCAGATCGGTGAGCAGATAAAATGCCGCCAGTGCCAGCGTGGAACCGAGCAAGTAATACAGCATCGCTGCGGTGGCACCGGTGCCGCCGATGGCCATGCCGGCCAGCAACGTGCCACAGGACGCAATCACGCTATGGCCGGCGAGCTTGCGGAAATCCTGTGCCGCCAGCATCCCCAGGCTGGCGATGCCCAGCGTCACCAGCCCGCCGTACAGCAACCAGTGTGTGCCGAACCCGGCCGAGGCGCCCGCCTCGTCGGAGAACAGCAGCAGCCACAGCCGCAGGATCACATAGATGCCCACTTTGGTCATGATCGCGAACATCGCCGCCACGGGTGGCGTGGCCGCGCCGTAGCTGGCCGGCAGCCAGAAGTTCAGCGGCCAGATGGCGCTTTTCACCAGAAAGGCTACAGCGAGAATAGCCGCGCCCGTCTCCAGCAAATGTGTGTCCGCCGGCGACATGGCCGGGATACGCAGCGCGATATCAGCCATCGACAACGAACCGGAGGCGGCATAAATCAGCGCCACCCCCACCAGAAACACCGACGATGCCGCCAGGTTCACCGCCACATAATGCAAGCCGGCACGCACCCGCTGCTTGCCGGAGCCGTGCAGCAGCAAGCCGTAGGACGCCGCCAGCATCACCTCGAAAAACACAAACAGATTGAACAGGTCGTTGGTCAGGAAGGCGCCGTTCACGCCCATCAGCAAAAACTGGAACAGCGCATGGAAATGCACCCCGACGCGATCCCAGCGTGCCGCGGCAAACAGCAGCGTTGCGCAGGCCAACACGGCAGTCAGCAGCAGCATCAGCGCTGCCAGCCGATCCGCCGCCAGGGCGATGCCGAACGGCAGCGGCCAATTGCTCAGCAGGTAAGTGGCACTGGGTGCCGCGCCGCTCACCTGATCGGCCTGCCACAACAGGCCAATCGCGATCACCAAAAGCCCTACCGTACCGACCAGGCCGATGCCGAGCTTCAGCCCACGGCGCTGTTCATCCACCGGCGCCAGCGCCGCCCCGATCAGCAGGGGCAGCAAGATCGGCATGATTATCAGATGCTGGAGCCAGCCACTCATCCGTCGCTGCCCTCCTCGCCATCCACGTGATCAGTGCCGGTCAGGCCACGGGCCGCAAGCAGCACCACCAGAAACAGCGCGGTCATGGCAAAGCTGATCACGATGGCGGTGAGCACCAGTGCCTGTGGCAGCGGGTCGGCATATTCGGCCACTTCCAGCAACACGCCATCAACAATCACCGGCGCCATGTTCTGGTTCAATCGCCCCATGGAAAAAATGAACAGGTTGACCGCATAGGACAGCAGTGACAGCCCCATGATTACCTGAAAGGTGCGTGGCCGCAGCAGCAACCAGATGCCGGCGCCCGCCAGCACGCCAATAGCCAGGGCCAGAATCAGTTCCATGGCAGGGCTCCTTTTCGGTTGTTGTCGGCGGCGCCTTCACTGGCCTTCAATGTGAGCCAGGTGCGATGGCTGCGCACCGACTGGTGCCCCAGCGCAATCAGCATCAACACAGTAGCGCCGACCACCAGCAGGAACACGCCCAGATCGAACAGGAAAGCACTGGGCAGCGGCACCTCACCCAGCAGCGGCAGCACCGGATGTGGCGAGTGGCTGGTCAGGAACGGGAACCCGAACACCCAGGCGCCCAGGCCGGTGAACAGCGCCAGCAGCAGGCCGCTGCCGATCCATATGTGCGGCCGGATGGGCAGGTTTTCTTCCACCCAGACGGTGCCGCCGACCATGTATTGCAGGATGATCGCCACCGACATCACCAGCCCGGCGACAAAGCCGCCACCCGGCAGGTTGTGGCCGCGCATGAACAGATAAATCGCCATCACCATCAACACCGGCATCAGCGCACGCATGAACAGGCCCGGCACCATCGTGTCGCCGCGCAAGGCATCCTCGGCCGGTGTATAAGTATCCGGGTCGTCTTTTTGTTGTGGGAGAAGAATGCTTTCCGGTGCCGGACGAAAGCGGCGCAGCAAGGCATATACCGTGAGCGCAACAATCCCCAGCACGGCGATTTCCCCCAGCGTATCGAAGCCACGGAAATCCACCAGAATCACATTCACCACGTTGGTGCCGCCGCCCTCGGGCAGTGCCCGTTGCAGGAAGAATTCGGCAATGCTGTCGCCGGTTTCCCGCGTCAGCACCAGATAGGCCAACAGCGCCATGCCGCCACCCGTGGCGAGCGCGATCAGAAAATCTCTGAAGCGGCGCACACGATCCCGCAGGGAGGCGCGGATGCCCAGCTCCTGCGGCTCCAGCCGCCGCGGCAGCCAGCGCAGCCCGAGCAGAATCAGCACCGTGGTCACCACTTCCACCGCCAGTTGCGTCAGCGCCAGATCGGGCGCGGAGAACCAGGCGAAGGTCACGCACGTTACCAGCCCGGCGCCACCGAGCAGCGCGAGTGCCGCAAGGCGATGGTATTTCGCCTGATAGGCAGCCGCTACGGCACACACACCGCCGATCAGCCACAACATGGCAAAGGCCGGATCAATCGCGATCGGCAGCTCGCGAAAATTGGCCACGCCCCGCAAGGAGGGCAGCAACCCGGCCACCAGTGCCGCCAGCACCAGCCACATGAGCTGTACCTGCAACCGGCGGCTGGTCAGCCGGCGATTGATGCGCCCGGCCAGTGCGGTCAGCCCCATCAGCACTCGCTCGAAGCCGCGCTGGCCATCAAACCGATGCAGCAACGGCACTTTTTCGAGCGTATTGATGGGGCGAAAACGTTCCAGTAACCCGTATACCAGCACGCCGCCCCCGAGCGCGATCAGGCTCATTATCAATGGCAGGTTAAACCCGTGCCACACGGACAAACTGTAATCCGGCGTGGCATCGCCCAGCACCGACACCACCGCCAGATGCAACGGTGCGCCAACCGTGAGTGCGGGCAGCACCCCCACCACCAGGCACACTAGCACCAGCAACTCGATCGGCAGGCGCATCCAGTGCGGCGGCTCGTGCGGCGTGCGCGGCAGCTCCGGCGACAGCGTGCCGAAAAACAGCTGGTGGATGAAACGCAGCGAATAAATCACCGTGAACAAAGCCGCCAGCGTTGCCAACAGCGGCAGGCCCCAGTTCAGCCCGCCGCTGACTTGCACTGTTTCGGCGAAAAACATTTCCTTGGAAAGAAAACCGTTCAGCAGCGGCACGCCCGCCATGGCACCGGCCGCCACCATTGCCAGCGAAGCGGTGATCGGCATGGATCGCCACAGGCCGCCGAGCAGGCGCAGATCCCGGGTGCCGGTTTCGTGATCGATGATGCCCGCCGCCATGAACAATGACGCCTTGAAGGTGGCATGGTTGAGAATGTGGAAGATGGCCGCGCCGGCGGCAAGCGGTGTGCCGATGCCCAGTAGCAGCGTAATCAAGCCAAGGTGGCTGATGGTGGAGTACGCCAGCAGCCCCTTGAGGTCGTGCTGGAAGATGGCAAGAAACGAACCGATCACCAGGGTTGCCAGCCCGGCTCCGCCGATAATGAGCGACCAGGCTTCGGTGCCCGCCAGCACCGGCCAGAAACGCACCAGTAGAAATACGCCAGCCTTCACCATCGTCGCCGAGTGCAGGTAAGCCGAAACCGGCGTCGGTGCCGCCATCGCACGGGGCAGCCAGAAGTGGAACGGGAACTGCGCACTTTTGGTCAGCGCGCCCAGCGCCACCAGGCCGAGAATCCAGTGATAGCTGCTGTGGGCTCGCACCAGATCACCCGCCGCCAGCACATCATCCAGCTCGTAGCTGCCCACCACCTGGCCGAGAATCACCATGCCGGCAAACAGCGCCAGGCCGCCAGTGGCGGTGACGGTAAACGCCATGCGGGCACCACGGCGAGCATCGGCACGGTGATGCCAGTAACCGATCAGCATGAACGAGGTGAGGCTGGTCAGTTCCCAGAACAGCACCAGCTGAATCAGATTGCCGGAGAGCACCACACCGAGCATGGCGCCCATGAACGCGAGCAGAAACGAAAAGAAGCGCGGCACCGGATCTTCCGGCGACATGTAATAGCGGGCATAAAGCACCACCAGCACACCGATGCCGGACACCAGCAGCGAGAACAGCCAGGCAAAGGCATCCATTCTGAAGGAGAGATCGAGGCCGTACTCCGGCGCCCAGGCCAGCTGATAACGCACCACCTCGCCTTCGGAGATAACGCCGAGATGTGACAACGACAACGCTACGCAGGCGAGCGCTATCAACCCGGCGAGCCAGGCTTCCCAGTTACGGGCGTTGGCCGGCAACAGCGCCGCCAGACAGCTACCAATGAAGGGCAAAAGTACGATCAGAACCAGCGACATTCGGCCTCTCTCTGCTTTTCGGCAGCACACCGTTTGGCGCAACTACCAGACAACGGGATTTCCACACCCTCGGCACCAGCACCCCCTGTTCCAGGCGAGGGAGCCTACGGTTGTCTGTTCACATGTCGGATGGTGGGTCTGCGTGACCCTTTCAGCGGGTAGCCCCGAAGCCCCATGCCGCCAAGGCATATGGGCGCGCGCGACGCGCGACAAAAGAAATAGCGGGCGAACCCGTCATCCGCAAGCCGGTGATTGATTCATATCATGACGGCCTGCGGGAAACGATGCCTGCGCACTTTATCGCATATAACGCTATCGCACAAAGGGGAATTTTTTAATACATATTTAATCTTTAACAGCCGGAGCTAGCCCGGTAAAAGCACGACGGCGCCCTCTGGCGCCGTCGTTGAGCATGGCTCTTGCTGGCCGGCTCACAGCCCGTCGAAGAACCGTTTCACGCCTTCGAACCAGCTTGTGTTGCGCGGGTTGTGGCGCTTGCCGCCCTTCTCCAGCGATGCCTGGAACTGGCGCAGCAGATCCTTCTGCTCGCTGGTCAGGCTGACCGGCGTTTCGATCACCACCCGGCACAGCAGATCGCCAGGCGGGCCACCACGCACCGAGGTCACGCCCTTGCCGCGCAACCGGAACAGCTTGCCGGTCTGTGTCTCGGGCGGCACTTTCAATTTCACCTTGCCGCTGAGGGTCGGCACTTCCAGCTCGCCGCCAAGGGTGGCATCGACAAATGCCAACGGCACTTCGCAATACAGATCGGTGCCGTCACGCTGGAAGATATCGTGCTCGCGCACGCTCACTTGCACATACAGATCGCCCGCCGGCGCGCCATTGGCACCGGCCTCGCCTTCCCCTGCCAGACGAATGCGATCACCGGTATCGACACCCGCCGGAATCTTCACCGACAACGTCTTGGTGGATTGCACGCGCCCCTGGCCATGGCAACTGCCACAGGGGTTGCGAATCACCTGGCCGTTGCCGCCGCACGCCGGGCACGGCTGCTGCACGGTGAAAAAACCCTGCTGCATGCGCACCTGGCCCATGCCACCACAGGTGGTACACGTGACCGGCTTTTCGCCATTCTTCGCGCCGCTGCCGTGACAGGTATCGCACGCGGCCCAGGTGGGCACGCGAATCTTTTCTTCGGTGCCACGCACCGCTTGTTCAAGCGTGAGCTCCAGCGTGTAGCGCAGGTCTGCGCCACGGGCTGGCCCCCGGCGCCGGCCACCTGCACCGCCACCGAAAATATCGCCAAAAATATCGCCAAAGATATCCGAGAAGCCGGCGCCTGCTGCACCGCCACCGCCAAAGCCACCCTGATTGTTGACGCCGGCGTGGCCGAACTGATCGTACGCGGCACGCTTCTCGGTGTCGGAAAGCACTTCATAGGCTTCTTTGGCTTCCTTGAAGTTTTCCTCTGCCACCTCATCGCCCGGGTTGCGATCCGGATGATATTTCATGGCCAACCGCCGGTAGGCTTTCTTGATGTCCTGTGCGTCGGCATTGCGTTCGACGCCCAGCACTTCGTAGTAATCCCGCTTTGACATGGTTGAGCCTTCGTTGCTTTCGTTGTCTGCGTTGTCTGCGTTCGTTGTCTGCGCTGTTCGCGCCACTTCGCCAAACGACTACCGACAGCCACCGGATATCACGCCATGATTGCCGGCATCTGCGCTCCCCGGCGAGCACCGCCCAGACGGCTTGACGCCGGGCAATGCCCGGCGCCACGCGTCCGCTGCGCTGTTTTCGGCACCGCTTATTTCTTGTCGGTGTCGTCGTTCACTTCTTCGTATTCGGCGTCCACGACATCGCTGTCCTGATCGCCAGCGGCTTGCCCGCCCTCGGCGCCCCCCTGCTGCTGGGCCGCCTCGGTATACAAACGCTGCGCCAGAGTGCCGGATGCTTCGGTAAGCGCTTTCGTTTTCGCTTCGATGGCTTCCTTGTCATTGCCCTGCAATACGGCTTCCAGCTCGGAGATGGCAGTGTTGATGGCTGCTTTCTCGTCATCGGTGGCCTTGTCGCCGGCTTCTTCCAGCGTCTTGCGTGTGGCGTGAATCAGGTGATCGCCCTGGTTGCGCGCCTGCACCAGCTCTTCGAATTTCTTGTCTTCGTCCGCGTGTGCTTCGGCATCGCGCACCATCTGTTCGATCTCTTCATCCGAGAGCCCGGAAGAGGCTTTCACCTGAATCGATTGCTCCTTGCCGGTGGCCTTGTCTTTCGCGCTCACGTGCAGAATACCGTTGGCGTCGATATCGAAGGTCACTTCGATCTGCGGCACACCGCGCGCCGCCGGCGGGATGCCTTCCAGGTTGAACTGGCCCAGCGACTTGTTCTGCGCCGCCTGCTTGCGCTCACCCTGGAGCACGTGCACCGTTACCGCCGATTGATTGTCATCTGCGGTGGAGAAGACCTGCGATGCCTTGGTCGGAATCGTGGTGTTCTTCTCGATGATCGGAGTCATCACGCCGCCCATGGTTTCGATACCCAGCGTCAGCGGGGTCACGTCCAGCAGCAGCACGTCTGTCACATCACCCGACAACACTGCACCCTGAATCGCGGCACCGATAGCGACGGCTTCATCCGGGTTGACGTCCTTGCGCGGCTCTTTGCCGAAGAACTCGGCCACTTTGCGCTGCACCAGCGGCATCCGCGTCTGGCCACCCACCAGAATCACATCGGTGACGCCCGACGCCTGCAGGCCGGCATCTTTCAGTGCGATGCGGCACGGCTCCAGCGAACGGCTGACCAGCTCTTCCACCAGCGATTCGAGCTTGGCTCGGGTTACCTTGACCACCAGGTGCTTCGGCCCGGTGGCGTCTGCGGTGATATACGGCAGGTTCACTTCGGTGTGCTCACCGGAGGACAGCTCGATCTTGGCTTTTTCGGCTGCCTCTTTCAGGCGCTGCATGGCCAGCGGATCGCCGCCCAGATCAATGCCGGAATCCTTCTTGAATTCGGCTGCCAGGAAATTGATCAGTGCCAGGTCAAAATCTTCACCACCGAGGAAGGTGTCGCCGTTGGTGGCCAGCACTTCGAACTGATGCTCGCCATCCACTTCTGCGATCTCGATGATAGAGACGTCGAAGGTACCGCCGCCCAGGTCATACACGGCAATGGTGCGCTCGCCGCCTTTCTTGTCCATGCCATAGGCCAGCGCGGCAGCGGTCGGCTCGTTGATGATCCGCTTCACATCCAGCCCGGCAATACGGCCGGCATCTTTGGTGGCCTGACGCTGGGCATCGTTGAAGTACGCCGGAACGGTAATCACCGCCTCGCTCACCGACTCGCCAAGATAATCCTCAGCGGTCTTTTTCATCTTCATCAGCACTTGCGCAGAGATCTGCGGGGGCGCCAGCTTCTCGCCCTTGATTTCAACCCAGGCGTCGCCGTTGTCCGCCTCGGCAATCTTGTAAGGCACCATCTTGATGTCTTTTTGCACCACGTCGTCCTTGAAACGACGGCCGATCAGGCGCTTTACCGCGAACACGGTGTTGGTCGGGTTGGTCACCGCCTGCCGCTTGGCAGACTGGCCGACCAGCGTCTCTTCGTCTGTATAGGCGATCACCGACGGCGTAGTACGGCCGCCTTCGCTATTCTCGATCACCTTGGCCTTGTCGCCCTCCATGATGGCGACACAGGAGTTCGTGGTACCCAGGTCAATACCGATTATCTTGGCCATAACTCTCTTTCTCCTTGCACATCGTGGCGACCCCCTCAGGCAGCCTGCCACGACTGAACTGTTTGATTGGCTATATTGTGGTCATCCACTGCGTTTCAAGAGGCGCGTCAGGCTTTTGCCACGACAACGCGCGCCGGGCGCAGCAGCCGGCCGTTGAGCGCGTAACCTTTTTCCAGCACTTCAATGACGCTGTTGGGCTCCGCATCGGGGCTCGGCACCATCGCCATGGCTTCATGCAGATCAGGATTGAACGGCTGCCCCGGCGGATTGATCTGCTCGATATTGAAGCGGCCGAACACATCCAGCAGCAGCTTGAGTGTCAGCTCCAGCCCCTCGCGCGCCGGCGCCTGAGCCTCGTCTTCCGCATTCAGCGCGGCCAGGCCACGCTCCAGCGAATCCGCCACACTGATGATCTCGCCGGCAAACTTCTCGACGGCAAACTTGTGGGCATTGGCAACCTCGCGCTCCATGCGGCGGCGCATGTTCTGGATTTCGGCCTGGGCGCGCAAATCGGCCTCCGCCAGCGCCTTGCGCGTCTGTGCCAATTCCTCGCTCAGCTGCGCCAGCTGTTCCTCGGCACCGGGGCCTTTGTCAGCGCCCTCGTCACCGCCTTCGGCAGCCGCCTCTGCTGCCACATCCGCCGCCTCGTCCATCGCGGCCTGCGCGCTCTGATTCAGATCCTCTGTCGGCTCGTTGCCCGGAATGTCGCGTGATTTGTCCTGCTCACTCATGTCTTGCTCCGAGGTCATCAGGCGGGCACGAGGCGGCCCGCCATTTGGAAAGGTGGCAAAGATATGGGAATCAAGGTGCCGTATTCAAGGCCGGAGCGCCCGGTTTCAGAGCTTTCCGAGCGTGGCAGAGAGGATGCGGGCGGTTATATCGACCGTGGGAATGACCTTTTCGTAGTCCATCCGGGTAGGGCCGACCACGGCCAGCACGCCGACCGTACCACTATTGGCCTGATACGGCGCAGAGACCAGCGAGCACTCGTCGAACACCTGATAACCGGCCTCGCTGCCAATGAAAATCTGCACCCCTTCGGCGTGCACGCACCGCTCCAGCAGATGCAGGATATCGCGCTTGTGATTGAAGGCATCGAACAGATCTCGCATCCGATCGAGGTTATCGGCCTGCGCCATGCCCAGCAGATTGGCTTCGCCGGACACCACATAATCGCCTGCATCGCCGTCCTGTTGCAGCGCCTTGGCGGCCACATCCATGGTGGTCTGCATCAGCGCATCCATCTGATCCTTGTCGGTGCGCATGGTGGAGAGCAGCCCGTCGCAGATATCGTCCAGATCGCAGCCTGCATAGGTGCGGTTGATATAATTGGCCGCCTGCTTCAGCTCGCCCTCGGAATATTCCCGCTCCGTATGAATGACGCGGTTCTGCACTTCGGCACGATTCACCACCAGCACCACCAGCACACGCCGATCCGCCAGCGGCAAGAATTCCACCTGGCGCAGCGTGACAACCTCACGGCGCGGCACCACCACCACGCCCGCCATCCGCGTCAGCTCCGCCAGCGCCCGCGAGGCGCGCATCACCAGCTCCTGCGGGGATTGATCCACATCCAGCAGCTGCTCCAGCTCCTGCCGCAACACACCAGCATGGGGCTGGTTCATGGGCGCCGAACGCAGCAACGCATCCACATACATGCGATAGCCCAGATCAGTCGGCACCCGGCCGGCGGAGGTATGCGGGCTATACAGCACCCCGATATCCTCAAGCTCCGCCATCACATTGCGGATCGTCGCCGGGCTGACCGGTAACGAGCCGGACGCCGCCAGCGTTTTCGAACCCACGGGCTGCCCATCGCGGATATGACGTTCCACGAGAGCCATCAACAGACGCTGCTTGCGTTCATTCAATTGGTAACGAGGCATAGCTTATATATTGGGGGGTACCGCCATATTTACAAACTCTGTTATAGCCAAGCTGGCGCTTCTCCACAACGGCACCGGGGCTTATCAAGCGGCTGCGATTTCCTTATTATTCGGTCAACTGACCTTACGGACAGTGGCAGTACCCTGCTAAAGTGCATGCCATGCCGGTTTACTGGCCCGGCTCTTCAGCCATACAGCCCATGCAAGAGGCGCCCATGCTCACCCATCTCAGCGTGCAGAATTTTGCCACGGTCGACAGCCTGGAACTGGAACCCGGCAGCGGCCTGACGGTCGTGACGGGGGAAACCGGGGCCGGCAAATCGATCATTATCGATGCCCTGGGGCTGGCACTGGGCGAGCGTGCCGACAGCGCTGTGGTGCGCGCCGATGCCGAACGCGCCGAGGTGCAGGCGATGTTCGATCTGCGCCAGTTGCCCGCCGCCCGCGCCTGGCTGGCCGAGCGCGAGCTGGACGATGGCGACGACTGCATGTTGCGCCGCACCGTGCGCGCCGACGGCCGTTCCCGCGCCTGGATCAACGGCAGCCCCATGCCGGTGCAGGCCGTGCGCGAGCTGGGCGAGATGCTGATCAGCATTCACAGCCAGCACGAGCATCAGGCGCTGCTGCGCCGCGACGTGCACCGTAGCCTGCTCGACAGCTATGCGGCCGCCGGCGAGCTTGCCGCTGCTGTGCGTGAGCACTGGCGAACCTGGCAAGCCGCACGCCGCACGCTCGACGAGAGCCTGGCCCAGGCCCGCGAGCAGCACGAGCGAGAAGAACTGCTGCGCTTCCAGATGGAAGAACTCGACGCGCTGGCGCTGGGCGAAGACGAACTGGCCGCCCTGGAAGCTGAGCAAAAACGCCTCGGCCATGCCGACACCTTGATCCGCCTGTGCCAGCAAAGCCTGAGCCTGCTGTTCGAGCAGGAGGAAGGCACCATCAATGACCAACTTGGCCAGGCGCTGAACTGGCTCGGCGACGCCAGCCATGATGATCCGGCGCTGGGGAGCGTGTTCAGCGCAGTAGAATCCGCGCGGCTGCAAGTCGAAGCCGCCGCCGACGACCTGCGCCATTACCTTGATCGCCTGGAGATCGACCCTGAGCGGCTGGTACAGGTGGAAGAGCGCCTCAGCCAGGCCTATTCACTGGCCCGCAAACATCGCGTGCGCCCGGAAGAGCTGTACCAGCGGCACCAGCAGCTGCGCGAAGAAGCGCACACGCTGGCCCACTACGACGAACATCTCGCCGCGCTCGAAGCAGCCGAAAAAACCGCCCATGACGCCTACGACACCGCCGCCCGCGCACTGGGCGAGCGCCGCCGCAGCAAGGCTGGCGAGCTGGGCAACGGCGTGATCCAGCACCTGGCGGCGCTGGGCATGCGCGGGGCACGGCTGGAAGTCTCGCTGACACCCTGCACCCCTGGCCCGGATGGCCTGGAAACCATCGAATTCCTGTTCACCGCCAACCCCGGCCAGCCGTTGCGGCCGCTGGCAAAAGTGGCCTCTGGTGGCGAGCTTTCCCGTGTCAGCCTCGCCATTCAGGTTATCTGCGCCCGCGTGCTGACCGTGCCCACGCTGGTGTTCGACGAAGTGGATGTGGGCGTCGGCGGCGCGGTGGCGGAGATTGTCGGCCGGCTGCTGCGCGAGTTGGGCGAGCACGCCCAGGTGCTGTGCATCACCCACCAGCCTCAGGTTGCCGCCCAGGGGCGGGTGCACTGGCATGTGCTCAAAAAGCAGAGCAAAACCACCACCCGCACCCGCATCCAGATTCTGGACACCACCGACCGCACCAACGAGCTGGCGCGGATGCTCGGCGGCCTGGAAATGACCGACTCCACGCTGGCGCATGCTCGGGAGATGCTGGAGAAAGCGCAGGCGTAACCACGCCGCTGCCACCATCCCGGCCGCAGGGCCGGGAGTGTCATTCGCAATGGGTGTGCTGTTGTTTGAACGGCAGCCCGGAGTAGAGCCTGACTTTTAAGAAGCCCCAGCTACAACCGGCTGTAGAAACCCCCGATCATGGGAAGCCGCGACTATAGTAGGCGACTATAGAAACCCCGGACCACAGAAAATCCCGGTGATAGAAGACCCTGAATCAGGCCCGGAGTAGTGGCGGAGCGCGGCGAGATGTGTCTTTCATTGGCCGCTCATTGGCCGTCTGGCCGCCAAGTTTGCCATCACGGTGGCCATGGGGCCTGGGCCGGTGGCGGGGAGCATGGTGAAGCGCGGGATATCAATCCGGCTGCAAGAGCGGGCACGCCCGGCCCCGACGCAGCGGCTGGCGTGCCCTATCTCAAACTCGGGGCGTGCCCCAAAAAAAAGACTCCGTTGAGGAGCCTTCGACTGAGTTCATTGCTTCTTCGGCCGCACATACAGCACCAGCGAGTGCTCCACCAGATCATAGCCATGCTCTTCAGCGATGATCTTCTGGCGGCGCTCGATTTCCGGGTCGAGGAATTCCAGCACCGTGCCGGTATCCAGACACACCATATGATCGTGGTGGCCCTCATCAGCCAGTTCGAACACGGCCGAGCCACCCTCGAAATTGTGCCGCATCACGATGCCAGCCTGCTCGAACTGAGTCAGCACCCGATAAACCGTTGCCAAGCCAACGTCCTCACCGGATTCCATCAGGGCCTTGTAAATATCCTCAGCGCTCATATGCCGCTCGACGGCGGTTTCGAGCTGCTGAAGAATCTTCACCCGTGGCAGCGTGACCTTCAGGCCGGCCTTGCGTAGATCCAGATTATCCAACGTCATATCTCCATTTGTACCTGCAAGCAGGAACGAGAGGCGGGAACCTTGTGTCCCAAAACCAAGTCTGTATTATCGCCGGAACCTATGCGAAATCAAAAAACCATGCCGCTGCCCTTGTCCAGCCCACAAATCCTGACCGCAAGCCTGCTTGTCCTGACGCTTCTGAGCGCCGGATGCAGCGGCCTGCGCTTCCCCGGCGTCTACCGCATCGACATCCCCCAGGGCAACTTCGTTACCGAAGATATGCTCGGCCAGCTACAGCCGAACATGACCCCGGAACAGGTGCGTTATGTGCTGGGACAGCCGACCCTGATCGACCCTTTCACACCGGACATGTGGTTCTACCCCATGGTGTATCAGCCCGGCCGCGGGAAGAAGGTGGAACAGCGCATTGTGGTGCATTTTGATAATGGCCTTTACAGCCATCACGAAGGCGAAGTGATCAAGGATTTCCGCCGCCGCGTGACCAGCCAGCAGGATCGGGAGCTGCAAGAGCGCCTGCGCGAGCAGGAACGTGCCCGCCAGGGCGGCGACGTGCCGCAGCCCCCGGCGCCCGGCGAAGCAAACGAACCGGGCGTGCCGTCAATCTGACGTTTGACGTAGCCGCTTGCGCGCCTGCTTCGCCCGCGCCTTGCGAATCTCCTTGGGGTCAGCGAGCAGCGGGCGATAAATCTCCACCCGCTCGCCCTCCTCCAGCACCCGTTCCTGTGGCGCCTTGAGCAACTGCCCGAAAATGCCCAGCTGGTGCGCCGCCAGATCCAGCTCACCCAACTGCCCCGAAGCCACCGCCTGCGTTGCCGCCTCCAGCACCGTGGTGCCGGCTGGCACCGCCAGCTTCAATAGCCACTGGTGCGCCGGCAACGCATAGGCCACTTCGATGTGGATCAGGCTCACAGCTTACCCGGCGGCACACTCTCGGCGCCCTGATCAGCAGCCGGCACCTCGACCGGCACTGTGGGCGACTCCGGCGCAGCCGCCGGCTTCAGGCCCTGCCAGAGCGAGAACACGAACACCGTCCCCAGCGCCAGCGGCACCACCACGCGCAACACTGCCCGCCACACCAGATACACACCGAAGCGCTTCATCGCCAGCTCTTTGCGCACATGGGTTTCTTTCATCACCCAACCGGCAAAAATGGCAATCAGCAAGCCGCCCACCGGCAACATGATGTTGATCGTGACGAAATCCACCAGGCCGAAGAACGTCTTGCCGAACAAGGTGTAATCCGACAGCACATTGAACGACAGCGCCGAGCCGATACCCAGTGTCCAGGCCAGCAAGCCCACCAATACCGCAGCCTGAGGCCGACTGAAGCCCTTCTCCACCAGCCAGGCCACCGGCGGCTCGGCAATGGAGATCGAAGAGGTCCAGGCTGCACAGACCACCAGAATAAAGAACAGCGACCCGAACAGCGCGCCCAGCGGCACCTCTGCAAACGCCAGCGGCAGGGTGACAAACAGCAGCCCCGGGCCTTCGCTCGGCGCCAGACCATTGGCAAACACCACAGGGAATATCACCATTCCCGCCATCAAGGCGACAACAGTATCCAGCACGCCCACCGTTAACACGGTGCTGCCAATCGACACCGGCTTGCGCACGCCCTTGCCGTCCACCGTATTACGCGGCATATAGGCGCCATAGGCCATGATCGCCCCCAACCCGATGCTTAACGTGAAGAACGCGTGCCCCACCGCCGCCAGCACAGACATACCCGTCAGCCGCGAAACATCCACCGCAAAAAGGTAGCGTAGCGCCGCTCCAAAACCATCACTGGTCAGGGCATAGCCAAACAGGACGAGCAAAAGCAGGAACAAGAGCGGCATCAGGATACGCACCGAGGCCTCGATACCCCGCACCACCCCACGCCCGATAACCACCATCGTCATCACCATGAACGTGGTATGGCCAGCTAGCACCAGCCAGGGATTGGCCATAATACCGTCGAACACCCCCTGCACTTCGCTGGCACTGGCTTGGTGCAATGCGCCAGAGGCCATCTCCCAGACGTAAAACAACGTCCAGCCGCCGATCACGGTATAGAACGACAGCAAGAGAAAACCTGACAGGGCACCCAGCGCACCAACCCCCGTCCAGCGGCTGCTCACGCCGTTCTCCCGCGCCAACTTGCGCATGGAGTTGACCGGGCTCATGCCGCCACGCCGCCCGAGCATGACCTCGGCAATCATGATGGGCATGCCGACGCAGGCGATACACACCAGATATACCATCACGAAGGCACCACCACCGTTGGCGCCCGTCATGTACGGAAACTTCCAGATATTTCCCAGACCGATCGCCGAGCCTGCCGCTGCGAGGATAAATACCCACCGACTAGTCCAGATGCCGTGAATCGGCGTGTTGTCCTTTGACATAAAGCTGTCCCCGTTCAGGAAGCGGCCATTCTCGCCAGTTTAACCAGCGTGCTCAAGCCGCGAGCTTGCCCTATAATCGCCGCCCTATGAGCAAAGCGAAATCCAGAACCGGCACCAAAGACATCGCCATCAACCGCAGAGCACGGCATGACTACCACCTCGACGAGCGTTTCGAGGCCGGCCTCGTCCTTGAAGGCTGGGAAGTCAAAGCACTGCGCGAGGGCCGCTGCAACCTGTCTGAAGCGTACATCATGCTGAAGAACGGCGAGGCGTGGCTGTTCGGCTGCCGCATCGAGCCTCTGGGTAGCGCCAGCACCCACGTGACACCCGACCCGTTGCGGCTGCGCAAGCTGCTGCTGAACCGGCGCGAGCTGGGCCGCATCTTCGGCGGCGTTCAGAAAGAAGGCTTCACCTGCGTGCCGCTGAGCCTCTACTGGAGCCACGGCCGCGCCAAGCTGGAGATCGCACTGGCCCGCGGCAAGCAGAAGTTCGACAAACGCGCCACCGAAAAAGAGCGCGACTGGAACCGGCAGAAACAGAGGCTGATGCGGCGCAACTGATACGCTGCCCGCCGTGCCACCGAGCGGGGCGAAGCAAAGCCTTATCGGGCGCCGACACCGCCAGATGCCGAACAAGATGGCCATCAGGGCTTGGAGCTGCAGCGGCGCGGGATCAATCGAAGCGCCCCGCGCCGATTGGCAAAGCTGCGCTTGCTACATATTGCCCCTGCTGCACTTGCTCGCCGGAACAAGCCGCTCAATCCAGGCTCAACCCAAGCCCCATGCGTCATTAATAGCGCCTGCAAACGGCTCAGGCATCACCAGCGCCGCGCCGCTCCGGCGCGCCGCAAAAAAAATGCGGAGCCAGGCCAAACCTGCTCCGCATCCGCCGACACCGCCGCGCCAGGCATCACACCCGGCGGGCTGCTGCCCAGCCATCAAGTCAGATCACTTTTTCGTTAGCGGCACCCACCCCGGCGCGTGGGTCCTTGCGAACCAGCCAATAAACCATCAGCCAGGCCCGCAACAACGCTGGCAGGAAAAATACCGCAAACATCACCACTGGCAGGCGAGCATCGAACAAAGCATCCACCATCAGCAGGCCACCAAAATAGGCACCTACTGCCACCAGCAGAACCAGCGCGCGATACACCAGAGCCAGGCCCCGGCGGCTATCCAGACGATTCGATACTGCAACTATGTTTGCTTTCATCTCTCTTCCTCCTCATTGAGGATTACGCTCTGATCGGCTCCCCGGAAACGGGGCCGCCGCAAGCCTCGTGTGGTACACAGCGGAAACAGACTCTTGCTGACCCAACCCGTGGCTTGTGGCCCCGGCCCTGACGGCAACTGCTTCCTGCGCTTCAGCTCGTGTTACGAAAGGTATCATCCTGCATCTGTCAACCACATAATGGCCTCCTTGCCGGATTGTCAGACAGGAAACAGCGAAGTTTACATTTCCCAATGGCAACGTCCTGCTCGCACCCGCTGCGACGTGGCTCGCACTTGAAAATCCACGCGCAGACCCAATTTCCTGTACACTACGCGAGATCAGGGGCCGACAAGGTTTCGACGTTGGTGCTGAATCCTGTGGTGCATGTCGAGAAGGTTACGGTTCTCGTAAATCCATCGTGACACTTAAGTAATCGCAAACGACGATTCTTACGCACTGGCGGCCTAATACCCCGCCTACGGTCAAGCGACCCAGCCTGTGGGGAAGCGCGACCGGCTAAGCTACACAGGCTCGCAATGAGGCTCGTCCCGGGCTGATTTGCTAAATCCTCAGGGAATCGGCGCTGACATCCTGCCCCTCGGGCCGTAAGCGCTTAAATCAATAGAGCGGGCTAAACATGTAGATCTGCAGGTGGATGGCTGACGGACGCGGGTTCGATTCCCGCCGGCTCCACCAATACCCAAACCCCAACCCTTCTCGGTTGGGGTTTTTCATTTCTGGGGCTGCGTACCCGCGCGGGTTCCGGCGGACTCTCTCGGACTTCCCAGAATGAGCACCCAGCTCGCCTCGCGCCGGAATCCGCTCTCTCCGGCCAGATATTCTCTGCCACTCTCACCGGCCGAAATGGGCGAAGTCCGTGACCGGAGAATGCCGCATCCTTTACAATCAATGACTTATCGACGGACTTGGCGAAAGGTTTGATTGGGAAACCGGTTGGGCGAAGGAAACAGCACGCTTCAAATCTTCCCAACCAGAGGCAGCGAGCGGCTGGTCAGGGCATCCAGGGCCAGGTGACTCAGGTAGGCGGCACCGCCCACCAGAAGGAAAGCACGCACGAGTTTTTCAAAATCATCGTCCGGCGCCCACTGGTACAGCTTGCGCATCCCCGCCACCAGGCCGGCCGCCACCACCACGCTGTGAAAGAATTGTCGGTGATGGGGATGGACCGCCGGTTCAATCAGGTCCGGGAGTTTGCCTAGCGCCGCTCCGATTGCACCGGCCGCCAGAGGGTGATGGACGCCGGTCGCCCGGTCAGGGTTGTCGGTCGCGCAGGCCGCAATGCCAGCCACGGCGCCCGCCAGTTGATGTGTCGCTCCATTTGCCATGGTGATGCCTCGTTGGTTGCTGATACCTTGCCGATTTAATCATCATCATTTTGATGATGTCAACAACCAGTATTGACACCCATGCGGCATCAGCACTATGATCGTGCTAATTTTAAGCACAACATAAGGCCACGGGTTTGACAGGTGAGCAGATGGGGGCAGCCCTACTAGATGACATCAGCCAGGCGCAGCAAGAGCGATTGTTCCACATCGACTTCAAGCTGCGATTTCTGGGCGCCGTAAACCGTGCTGACCTGGTCACCCGCTTCGGCATCAAGGCCGCGGCGGCTACCCGGGACCTATCCCTCTATAAGGAGCTGGCGCCCAAGAACCTGGAATACGACACCAAGGCCAAGACCTACATCCAGTCCGATCACTTCAAGCCGATATTCGACTATTCGCAAAGCCAGGCACTCGCCGCACTGTGCTACGGACTCGGCGACGACTATGTGGGCACGCACCGGCCGCTGATCAGTGCCGAGACGCCTACCCAGCTCAACCCCCCTCAGCTCGACACTCTGGCCAAAGTGAGCCAGGCCATCTATCAGAAGCAAGCACTGCAGATCCAATACCGCTCCCTGTCCAGCGGGCTGACCACCCGCGAAATCGTGCCCTTTGCCCTGGTGGATAACGGCTTGCGCTGGCATGTGCGCGCCTATGACCGCAAGCGCGAACGCTTCACTGACTTTGTCATCAACCGCATCGCCAAGCCCAAACTGGTGAACGAATCCGCTATACCGGCCAACGAGACCAAAGAAGCGGACATTCAGTGGAACCGCATCGTTGAGATGCACCTGGTGCCGCACCCGCGCCTGCAATACCCGGAAACCATTGAATACGAATACGGCATGCAGAACGGCATGCTGAAGGTAAACGTGCGTGCGGCCGTGGCGGGCTATGTCTTGCGGCGCTGGAACGTCGACTGCTCGGAGAATCACGCGCTGACGGGGGCCGAGTACCATTTGTGGCTAAAAAACCGCCAAACGCTCTATGGCGTTAAAAATCTGGTCATTGCACCGGGCTATGCCGAGGGCACTCAGGATGCGCAGGCATCCCAGGGCATGGAGGCTGATTAGGGGGGGCCATATGCTAAAGCTCGAAGACATCAAAAAAGACGCTCAAGTCCGCGGCATACAAGGCGATGAGGTGGTACGCATCGTCCAGGTGGAGCCCGTTGGCGACAGCGCGCTCACCGTCTACTACAAGGACAGCCAGGGCCGCTTGGCCGAGCAAATGCTCTTCCGCTCGGACGAATCTCGCCTTGAGCTGGCACAGGCAGGCCGCCCCTGGGCCTTCGATGCGCCCGGTGCAGAGTTCAAACTGGGATTGGAAGCCTACCGGATTTCTCAGGCCGCCCTTTTCGATCCCATGATGGCGGTCCACACCTCCAATGTGGAGCCGCTGCCGCACCAAATCTCCGCCGTCTACGAATCCATGCTGCCCCGGCAGCCGCTGCGCTTTGTGCTGGCGGACGACCCGGGTGCCGGCAAGACCATCATGGCCGGCCTGCTGATCCGCGAGCTGCTGATGCGCGCCGATGCCAAGCGCATCCTCATCGTTTCGCCCGGAGGGCTTACCGAGCAATGGCAGGACGAACTGCTGGAGAAATTCGGCGTCCAATTCGAGATCTTCAGCCGAGAGAAACAGGAACAGTGCGCCTCCGGCAACTACTTCGATGAGCAAAACCAGCTGATCTGCCGGCTCGATCAACTGTCGCGCAACGAGGAGTACCAGGAGAAGCTTAAGAACACCGAGTGGGACCTGATCATCGTCGATGA
Source organism: Alcanivorax quisquiliarum (assembly GCF_023051175.1). Classification (GTDB taxonomy): domain Bacteria; phylum Pseudomonadota; class Gammaproteobacteria; order Pseudomonadales; family Alcanivoracaceae; genus Isoalcanivorax; species Isoalcanivorax quisquiliarum. The sequence continues at coordinate 127,945 of NZ_JALKII010000006.1, forward strand.
GGCCCACAAGCTCTCCGCCAACTACTTCGGTAACAAGGTCAATAAAACCAAGCGCTTCCAACTCGGGGAGTTGCTCGGCTCCATCACCCGCCACTTCCTCCTGATGACGGCCACGCCCCACAACGGCAAGGAGGAAGACTTCCAGATCTGGCTCTCCCTGCTGGACGGCGATCGCTTCTACGGCAAGTTCCGGGAGGGCGCCCACAAGGTGGACGTCTCCGACATGATGCGCCGCATGATCAAGGAAGAGCTGCTCAAGTTCGATGGCACTCGCCTGTTCCCTGAGCGCTTAGCCTACACCGCCAACTACGAGCTCTCCGATGCCGAAGCGGCGCTCTATGCGGCCGTCACCGATTATGTCCGCAACGAGATGAACCGGGCCGACAACCTTGACGGCAAACGCCGAGGCACCGTCGGTTTCGCCCTCACCCAGCTGCAGCGTCGCCTGGCCTCCAGCCCAGAAGCCATCTATCAGTCACTCAAGCGTCGCCGCAAACGACTCGAATCACGCCTGGAAGAGATGAAACTGGTGGCCCGTGGACACAGCGTCCAAAACGGCATCGCCGAAACTCTGGGCGAATACGCCGTCAAAAAGAAGATCGACCTGCCCGACAACATCGACGAGCTCGACGAAGAACTGAGTGCCGAGGAGTACGAACTCTACGCCGACCAGGTGGTCGACCAGGCCACCGCCGCCGAGACCATTCCCGAACTGGAGGCGGAAATCCTGATCCTGAAGGACCTGGAGCAGCAGGCCCTGGGCGTAGTCCAGTCCGGCAACGACAAGAAGTGGGAGGAACTCTCCCACCTGCTGCAAGACCGCCCGGAGATGTATACCAACGGCGGCACTCGGCGCAAACTGATCATCTTCACCGAGCACAAGGACACCCTCAACTACCTGGTGGGGCGCATCGGCGGCATGCTGGGCAAGCCGGAGGCGGTCATCACCATCCATGGTGGCACCAGCCGCGACGACCGCCGCAAGGCCCAGGAAGAGTTCCGCAACAATCCGGATGTACTGGTGCTGGTCGCCACGGATGCCGCCGGCGAAGGCGTCAACCTGCAAAACGCCAACCTGATGGTCAACTACGACCTGCCCTGGAACCCCAACCGGCTGGAACAGCGCTTTGGCCGTATCCACCGTATCGGCCAGACCGAGGTCTGCCATTTGTGGAACCTGGTGGCCAGGGAAACCCGGGAGGGCGAAGTCTTCCAGAAACTCTTCGACAAACTGGAAGTGGAAAAGCAGGCCCTGGGCGGCAAGGTGTTCGACATCCTGGGCGAGGCCTTTGAGAACAAGTCTCTCAAGGATTTGTTGATCGAGGCTATCCGCTATGGCGAGTCCCCAGAAGTCAAAGACAAACTTAACCAGGTGATCGAGGGTGCGCTGGACACCGAGCACCTGCGGGAGATCCTGCGTCGCAATGCCCTGGTCGAGCAGCACATGAGCCTGGAGGACCTCTACGCGGTCAAGGAGGAGATGGAGAAGGCCGAGGCGCGCAAACTGCAGCCCTACTTCATCCGCGCCTTTTTCACCGAGGCCTTCCAGAACCTCAATGGCGAAATGCGCCCCCGCGAAGCCGGTCGCTATGAAGTGCGCCACGTGCCCGCCGCCATTCGCGAGCGGGACAGGGTCATTGGCGGCTCTTTACCAGGCCAGGGGCGCACCCCGGTGCTGAAGAAGTACGAACGCATCTGCTTTGAAAAGCAGTTGGTCCGGGTGCATGGCAAACCCATGGCCGACCTCATCCATCCCGGCCATCCACTGATGCACGCCACTACCGATCTGATCCTTTCGGCCCACCGCGGCAAACTCAAGCAAGGCGCCGTACTGGTGGACCCGAATGACGACGGGCTGGAACCGAAGATCCTGTTTATGGTGGACCACAGCGTCCGCGAAGGCATTTCTGAAAAAGAGAGCGACAAACCGCACATCGCCTCGCGCCGCCTGCAATTCGTTGAGATCGACAGTCAGGGCAATGCCTACCACGCCGGTTGGGCGCCTCACCTGGATCTGCAACCCATTGACGACTACGACCGGAAGCTGGTTCAGGACATCCTCGACGCCCCCTGGATCAACGCCAATCTGGAAGGTCTGGCGCTGAACCACGCCTCGCAGCACCTGGTACCGGAACACTACCAAGAGGTCAAAACCCGGCGCGAGCGTCAGGCCGACAAGGTGCTGGCGGCGGTCAATGAGCGCTTGGTGAAGGAAATCAACTACTGGTCCGACCGCTACATCAAGCTCAGCGACGACGTCGCCGCCGGCAAACAGCCCCGCATGCAGCCGGAAATGGCCCGTCGCCGGGTGGACGAACTCACCGAGCGTTTGGCACAGCGCAAGCGCGAACTGGAAGCCATGAAAAACGTGGTCTCCAGTACGCCGGTAGTGATCGGCGGTGCCTTGGTGATTCCCCAGGGCCTGCTCGCCCAGCGCAAGGGCGAAACCACCTTCTGCGCCGATGCCGAAGCGCGCTCCCGTATAGAAAACGTCGCCATGCAAGCGGTGATGGAGATCGAACGCGACTTTGGCCATGAGGTGAAGGACGTCTCCGCCGAAAAATGCGGCTGGGACGTCACGGCAAGACCGCCGGCGAACCCTGATGGCTCCATACCGCCTGACCGCCATATCGAGGTCAAGGGCCGCGCAAAGGGCCAGAGCACCATTACCGTCAGCCGTAACGAGATCATCTACGCGCTGAACCAGGCGGAGAAGTTCATCCTGGCCATCGTCCTGGTGGACGAAGATGCTTACGAAGGCCCCTACTATGTCAGAAACCCATTTACCTCCGAACCGGACTTTGGCGTGGCCAGCATCAACTACCACCTCGACGACCTGCTGGCCAAAGCCGAGAAGCCAGAGGCAATCTTATGATTCCAAATGGGTTTTATCAGGCATCGGATTTTCAAGGCCCAGAAAGAGAAACGCCCCCCAGTGGCTTTGGGAGGCGTCGGGCCGGTGATACTCTCACCGGCGGGGTTAATGACCCGAACTATAGGTTCACAACCTCCGGTTGTCAACCAGAAGTTGAACGGGCAGGAGGTCGCTGGTGAGCCGGGTGATCAGCTATATCGACGGCTTCAACCTGTACTTTGGCCTCAAGGGCAAAGGCTGGAAGCGCTATTACTGGCTGGACCTGGCTGCTCTGTCAACGTCGCTGCTCAAGCCAGAGCAGACCCTGCTGGCCACGCATTACTTCACGGCGCGTCTGCGCATGGCCGGCAAAAACCATGCGGACAAGCAGCGCCAGGACGACTATCTGGACGCCCTGGCCACCCGGCCTAACCTGCATATTCACCACGGTCATTACTTGAAAAAAATGCGCCAGTGCCGCAGCTGCGGCGCCCAGTGGCCGGATTACGAAGAGAAGATGACGGACGTCAATATCGCCGTACAGTTGCTGGCTGACGCTTTTGACGATCATTTTGACACCGCGCTGATCATCTCGGCTGATAGTGACCTGACCACTCCCGTGCAGTTCGTACGCAAGCGGTTTCCGCAAAAACGGATTATCGTCGCCCAGCCGCCAGGGCGGAACTCGGTACAGCTGGCCAACGCGGCTACAGCCGCGTTCACCCTGAGCCAGACCAAAATCCGGCAGAGCCAGCTACCCGACACCATCACGACCAGTGCGGGCATTGTGTTGCAACGCCCCGCGACTTGGAAATAAACAGGAACAAGATGACAGACATAAAATCACCCAAAAAACTCATCGAAGTCGCCCTGCCGCTGGATGATATCAATGTAGCTTCGACAAATGAGAAGCAGCCATTCACGCGCAATCACCCACGCTCCATTCACATTTGGTGGGCAAGGCGCCCTTTTGTAACGGCCAGGGCCATCCTATTTGCACAACTGGTGAACGACCCCGGCTACCAGCGCGAGCTGGGCTATGGGGTCAACAAGAAAGAGGCGGAGATCAAGCGCGAGAAGCTGTTCCAGATCATTCGCGACCTGGTGAAGTGGGAGAATACCAACAACGAAGAGGTCTTGAACCGCGCCCGCGAGGCGATCTGGGAAAGCTGGCGAGAGACCTGCCACCTCAACCGCAACCACCCGCAGGCTGCGGAGCTGTTCAACCCCGACAAGCTGCCCGCTTTCCACGACCCTTTTGCCGGAGGCGGTGCCATTCCTCTGGAGGCCCAGCGTCTGGGGCTGGAAAGCTACGCCAGTGACCTGAACCCGGTGGCGGTGATGATCAACAAGGCCATGATCGAGATTCCGCCCAAGTTCGCTGGGCAAAAGCCTGTAGGCCCGCTGCCGGAAGGCGAGAAACAGCCGGATATGATGGAAGACTGGGCCGGGGCCAAGGGCTTGGCCGAGGATGTGCGCCGCTATGGCCACTGGATGCGCGAAGAGGCCTTTGAACGCATTGGCCACCTCTACCCCAAAATCAAAATTACCCCGAAGATGGTGGCCGAGCGGCCAGACCTGAAAGCCTACGAAGGTGAAGAACTGACAGTGATTGCCTGGCTGTGGGCCAGAACGGTGAAAAGTCCTAACCCTGCCTTTAGTGACGTGGATGTGCCTCTGGTGCGTTCGTTTGTGCTATCCAGCAAAAAGGGCAAAGAGGCCTGGGTAGAGCCGGTTATCGAGGGTAACACCTATCACTTTGAAGTCAGGATGGGCAAACAGCCCGCCGATGCTATTGCTGGAACGGTAGAGCGTACCGGCGCCACCTGCATCATGTCGCAGACAGCCATGCCGTTTAAGTATGTCCGCGAGGAAGGTAAAGCCGGACGCATGGGCGAGCGATTGATGGCAATTGTGGCTGAAGGTAATCGGGGCCGGGTTTACCTCTCACCGACTGAGGAAATGATACAGGTCGCTCGTAAAGCCCAGCCCGAGTGGAAACCGGAGCACAACCTGCCAGTAAATCCACGGGACTTCAAAACACCGAACTATGGACTCAATACCTTTGGCGACCTCTTCACCCCCCGCCAACTGGTGGCCTTAACCACCTTCTCCGATCTGGTGCAGGAAGCCCGCGAAAAAGCCATTGCAGATGCCAAAGCCGCCGGCCTGCCGGATGATGGCCAAGGCCTGGCCCAAGGCGGCTCAGGGGCTACTGCCTATGGGGAGGCCATATCGGTGTACTTAGGGCTTGCAACATCTCGTTGGTCAGATATGTCAAACTCCGTTTGTAGCTGGAACTCAACCAACCAGAATGTCCGAGCGCTATTTGCGCGACAAGCAATACCAATGAATTGGGATTTTGTTGAGCTATCCCCCTTTTCAAAAGTTGGCCCTTGGTTCTCTTCAGTTGAGTCCATTTTCAACGCGTTCGCTTCAATACCAGCTAATACAGCAAGCTACTCGCTACAAGTTGACGCAGCCACCTCGGACCATGCACAAAACAAGATAGTTTCCTGCGACCCACCTTATTACGACAACATTGGCTACGCAGATTTATCCGATTTTTTCTATATCTGGCTGCGTCGCTCCTTGCGCAATATCTATCCCGCGTTATTCGGCACTATGGCGGTACCCAAGGCGGAAGAACTGGTCGCCACACCCTATCGCCACGGCAGCAAGGAAAAAGCAGAAACCTTCTTTATGGATGGCATGACCCGCGCCATTCATAACATGGCAGAGAAGTCACATCCGGCTTTTCCTGTTTCGATCTATTACGCATTTAAGCAGTCGGAAACCAAGGAAGGCAGTACCACCAGCACTGGATGGGTCACATTCCTCGAGGCAGTAATTCAGGCTGGCTTTTCCATTGACGGGACCTGGCCTGTGCGAACTGAACGAGAAGGTCGCAGTATCGGCATCGGCAGTAACGCCCTGGCCTCATCCATCGTTCTGGTCTGCCGCAAACGCGAAGCCAACGCCGAGTCCATTTCCCGCCGCGACTTCCAGCGCCAGTTGCGCGAGGAAATGCCCGAGGCCCTGGAAACCATGATCGGCGGCCAGACCGGTCAGACGCCCATCGCTCCGGTGGACTTGGCCCAGGCCGCCATAGGCCCCGGCATGGCCATCTTCTCCAAATACGAAGCCGTGCTGAACCAGGACGGCTCCAAAATGAGCGTGCACGACGCCCTGGTGCTGATCAACCGTGCCATCACCGAATACCTGAGCCCGGAGTCCGGCAGTTTCGATGCCGACACCCAGTTCTGCGCCAATTGGTTCGACCAATACGGCTGGAGCGCCGGCCCCTTTGGCGAGGCGGATACCCTCTCCCGCGCCAAAGGCACCAGCGTGGACGGTGTGCGCGAAGCGGGCGTGGTGGAATCCGGCGGCGGCAAGGTGCGCCTGCTCAAATGGAGCGAGTACGAGGCGGATTGGGATCCCACACGGGACCAGCGCACCCCCATCTGGGAAGCCTGCCACCAGATGATTCGCCGTCTCAATAATCAGGGCGAATCCGCCGCGGGCGAGTTGCTGGCCAAGATGCCGGAGAAAGGCGAATCCATCCGCCAGCTTGCCTACCACCTGTACACCCTGTGCGAGCGCAAGAAGTGGGCCGAGGAAGCCCGCGCTTACAACGAACTGATCGGCTCCTGGCACGCCATCGTCGCCGCCTCCCACGAGGTCGGCCACGCCGGCGAGCAGCACGGACTGGACTTTTGAGGAGTAGACCATGAGTTTGAAACCCTGGCGTGAGATCGCCCGCCCCCACAAAGACGTTCTGGAAGGCTCCTTCAAGCAGTCTGAGTTTGCTGCCGACATCACCCAAGTGGCCAGCGGCACGGCGCCCGCTGAATATCAGGACGCGGAGAAGTTCTTCTCCCGCACCTACATCACCGAAGGCATGCGCCTGTTGCTGATCTCGGTGGCGCAACGCCTGGCGGGCCAGGGCGGCGATCCGGTCATCCAGCTGCAAACCGCCTTCGGTGGCGGTAAGACCCATACCATGCTCGCGGTGTACCACCTGGCCAGCCGTGAAGTGAGTACCGACAAGCTGATGGGCGTGCCACCGGTACTGGATGAGGCCGGTATCCACGACCTGCCCCGCGCAAAGATCGCGGTGATCGACGGTATCAAACTGTCACCCAGTCAGCCGCGCAAATACGGCAACACCTCCGTTAATACTCTGTGGGGAGAACTGGCCTATCAGCTGCTCGGTGAGCAAGGCTATGAGATGGTCGCCGGCAGCGATGCCGATGGCACTTCGCCGGGCAAAGAGGTTTTGACCGCGCTGATTCGACAGGCGGCGCCGTGCGTGATTCTAATCGATGAGCTGGTGGCGTTTATCCGTCAGCTGGAGCTGGGCAAGCAGTACAAGGCCGGCACCTTCGACAGCAACATCAGCTTTATTCAGGGCCTGACCGAGGCCATGAAGGCTGTGCCTAACGCCATCCTGTTGGCCTCGCTACCCGAGTCCGAGCTGGAGGTGGGCGGGACCATGGGCCAGCGCGCCCTGAACTCCCTGGAGAAATACTTCGCCCGGGTGGAGTCGGTCTGGAAGCCGGTGGGCACCGAGGAAGCGTTCGAGATCGTGCGCCGGCGGCTGTTCGAGAACCCGGGCGAGCGCGCTCAGGTGGAAGGCATCAGCCGCCAGTTTTCCGACTTCTACCGGCAGCACGCCGACAAGTTCCCGGTTGAGACCCAGTCCAACGAATACTTCGAGCGTCTGTGCCGCTCCTACCCTATCCACCCGGAGATCTTCGACCGGCTCTACGAGGATTGGTCCACTCTGGAAAAATTCCAGCGCACCCGCGGCGTGCTCCAATACATGGCCATCGTCATCCACCGGCTGTGGAACTCGGACAACAAAGACGCGCTGATCATGCCTGGCTCGCTGCCGCTGGAAGACAGCAATGTACGCAACAAGAGCATCCACTACCTGCCCCAGGGCTGGGAGCCGGTGATCGAACGCGAGGTAGACGGGCCGCGTTCCGCCCCCTACGACATCGACGGTCACCACACGCTATTCGGTGGTGTGCAGGCCGCGCGCCGCACCGCCCGCACTATTTTCCTGGGCAGTGCGCCGTCCACACGGGAGCAGATGATTCGCGGCGTTCAGGCCGAGCGCATTTTGCTCGGAACGGTACAGCCCGGTCAGGCTATTGGTGTGTTCGAGGACGTGCTCAAGCGCCTGCGCGACCGTTTGCACTATCTCTATGCCGAGCAGGACCGCTACTGGCTGGATACCAAGCCCAACCTGCGCCGGGAAATGGAGAGCCGCAAGCAGAACATAAACGAACGGGATGAACTGCTGCCCCTGTTAAAGGAGCGTGTGAACCGCATCTTCGGCCGCAACCACCAGTTTGGCGGTATCCATGTGTTCACCCCCTCGGTGGACGTGCCCGACGACTACGGCTCCGGCCCAAGGCTGGTGGTGCTGCCGACCAATGCCGCCTACAGCCGCGCCGAGACCAATCAGGCCTTTGGGGAAGCCGAAAAAATCCTGCGCAACCGCGGCGACCAACCGCGCCAGAAGCAGAACCGGTTGATCTTCCTGGCACCGGATTTCGACGTGGTCAGCCGGCTGAAGGAACAGGGCCGCATCTACCTCGCCTGGAGATCCATCGTTACGGATATCGAGAGCGGCACCCTCAATCAGGACCTGACCCATCTGAACCAGGCCAAGCGCCACCGGGACGGCTCGGAGCAGTCCCTGACGCAGCTGATACGGGAAACCTACAAGTGGCTGATCGCACCGGTTGAAGAATTCATCAAGGGCAAGCCGACCCTGAATTGGGAAGTGGTCTCCGTATCACCCACGGCCCCCAACCTGGTACAGGCGATCGAAGACAAACTGCGCGAGGAGGAATGGCTGATCTACGAGTGGTCCCCGATCCACCTGCGCAACGTGCTGAAACAGTGGTATTTGAAGGACGGGGTGACAGAAGTCAGCGCGCTCAAGGTCTGGCAAGACACCTGCCACTACCTCTACCTGCCGCGGCTGGTGAACGACAACGTCTTCCGTAACGCCATTGCTCAGGGCGTTGAAAGCGAGGACTACTTTGGCTTCGCCTCCGACAAGGAGGGCGATCGCTACCTCGGCTTCAGTTTCGGCCGAGGCTCCATCGCTTCTCTGGACGAATCTTCGTTGCTGATTGACCGTGAAGCGGCCGCAGCCTATGCAGAGCGCATCCGTCAGGCCATGCAGCCAACACCACAACCGACCCAACCCGGCGAAACCGGCGGAACACCAACCCCTGGCACGACAAGCGAAACAGGCACAACGCCACCCCCGACCCCAGGTGAAACGGGACAACCGAGTGCAGGAAGCACCGCTGCCGTGAAAAAGCAGTTCTACGGCACCATCGCCCTGGACCCGGTGAAAGCGAAGATGGATTTCGCCACCCTCATGGACGAAGTAGTGCAGCAGTTCACCGCCAAACTGGGCGTCGACGTGACGATCTCAGTCGAAATCGAAGCCAAGAGCCGCGACGGATTTGATGAGGCGCTGCAGCGGACTGTGAAGGAGAACTGCAACGTGCTGCGGTTTAGCAACGCTGAGTTCGAAGAGGAGTAAGCGTGCAGTTTATAAAAGGTGGACCGGACATCCCTGAGCGCCTACTACAGGCGCATGAGGATGGACGCGTTGTTTTTTTCTGCGGAGCTGGCATCTCCTACCCAGCTCGTCTACCTGGATTTGCCGGCCTTGTGAAGCAGATTTTCGAGTCACTGGGTGAGGAGCCCAATTCAGTACAACAGGCGGCGATCAAAGCCGGGCAGTTCGACACCGCCATTGGCTTGTTGGAATCAGACATCGTCGGCGGTCGCGAGGCAGTGCGGCCGACGCTTGCGAGCATCCTGACGCCAGACCTCAGCGCCCCGAACGCAATGGCAACTCACGAGGCCTTGCTGACATTAGGCAAATGCCGTGATGGCCGCACGCGGCTGGTCACCACCAACTTCGACCGCCTCTTCGAGGAAGTGATTACCACGAGGTCGCTTTCGGTCGAGCGTTTCCAAGCGCCGCTGCTGCCAGTACCTAAGAACCGTTGGGATGGGCTGGTTTACCTGCATGGCCTGCTGACTGCCACTTCAACGCCGAGTGATCTGGATCGTCTGGTCGTCTCCAGCGGCGACTTCGGCTTGGCGTACCTTACCGAACGCTGGGCGGCCCGCTTCGTCAGCGAGCTGTTTCGCAACTATACCGTTTGTTTCGTGGGCTACAGCATCAATGATCCGGTGCTGCGCTATATGATGGACGCACTCGCTGCCGACCGCCTGCTTGGCGAGTCGCCGCCGGAGATGTTCGCCTTTGGCAGTCACTCCAAAGGTAGAAAGGAGGAGCGCGCCAACGAATGGCGCGCCAAGAACGTTACACCCATTCTATACCGCGAACATAATCGTCACGCCTACCTGCACAAGACCTTGCGAGCCTGGGCTGAGACGTACCGCGACGGTGTACGCGGCAAGGAGCGCATCGTCATCGAGTCCGCCATGGCTCGCCCCTTGGCGAGCACGGAGCAGGACGACTTCGTCGGCCGGCTAATTTGGGCGCTGAGCGATCCGCATGGCCTGCCTGCCAAGCGGTTTGCCGAGTTGGACCCGGTCCCATCGCTGGATTGGTTAGCAACTTTGAGCGAAGAACGCTATAAGCAGGCTGACCTGCCCCGTTTCGGCGTGCTGCCCAAGTCGAACTATGACGACAATCTGTCATTTAGTTTGACCCGGAGACCGTCCCCCTACGACTTGGCCCCCTGGATGGTTCTCGTCGATACCGGAGGACGTGGTGCCCAGTGGGATGAAGTAATGCGGCAGATTTCCCGCTGGCTTATAAGACATCTCGATGATCCGTCTCTGCTGCTGTGGCTGGCCAAGCGTGGTAGCCGACTACACGACAACCTAGCGTGGTGGATCGATCACCGACTGGACGAGTTGGCCAAGCTCGAACACGATGGCAACACGGATGAACTGGACCGTATCCGTGCCAACGCTCCAAACGCGATTCCACGCCCAATAATGCAGACGCTTTGGCGCCTGTTATTGACGGGGCGTGTTAGGTCATGGGCCCGCGACTTCAATCTTTACCGCTGGCAAGGCTGCTTCAAACGTGACGGCCTAACCACTGCCTTGCGTCTGGAACTACGCGATGCGCTCACGCCACGAGTATCGCTACGTGAACCGTTTCGTTGGACTGAGGAGGATGGTGATACCCGCGAACCGCAGCGTGTTAAGGATCTCGTTGAATGGGAGATCGTATTGTCCACGGATCATGTCCATTCCAGCTTGCGCGATCTGCCCAAGGATAAACGATGGACTGCGGCATTGCCGGAGTTGCTATCCGATTTCACCGGCCTGCTAGGCGATGCGCTCGATCTAATGCGCGAGCTCGGCGGCGCGGATGACAGAAGTGATCTGTCCTACGTTCATCAACCCTCGATCAGTGAGCACCCTCAGAACAAGGACTTCCACGACTGGACGGCCTTGATCGAACTGACCCGGGATGCGTGGCTAGCCACGGCGGCGCAATCCCGCGAGCGCGCGGCACTCACGGCGGGATCGTGGTCGCACACGCCCTATCCGCTGTTCCGGCGCTTGTCGTTCTTCGCCGCAGCGCAAGACGATGTCATACCCCGTCGCCGGGCGCTCGATTGGCTGCTTGCTGATGATCATTGGTGGTTGTGGTCGGTGGAAACCGAACGTGAATCCATGCGCTTGCTGGTTGCTCTTGCACCGCAACTCGATGAGCTGATGTTGGAAGAACTTGAGCAGGCCATCCTTGCTGGACCACCCCGCGGTATGTTCAAGGACGACATCGAGCCCGAGCGCTGGGCTAGGATCGTGGACCGGGAGATTTGGCTGCGACTGGCGAAGATCGCCCAGGCTGGCGCTGTCTTGGGCGAAGCTGGCAAGAAAAGGCTGGACGCACTTTCAGCCCAGTATCCAGAGTGGGAGCTAGCGGCGGATCAGCGTGATGAATTTCCATACTGGATGGGCGATGGTGACGAGTGGCGCAAGTTCGTTGCCACACCTCGTCGTCGCCGTGAGCTGATCGAATGGCTCAAGCGGCAACCTGCCACAGACCACTGGCAGGAAGACGACTGGCGACAACGCTGCCGCGACAACTTTGCTACCACGGCCTGTGCCTTGTGCGCCTTAGCCAGGGAAGGTGTCTGGCCAACCGAGCGCTGGCGTGAGGCCCTGCAGGCCTGGTCAGAGGAAAAACTCATCAAGCGCTCATGGCGCTACATGGCACCGGTGATAGCCGATGCTCCAGACGAAGTACTGCAAACACTTGCTCATGGCGTCAGCTGGTGGATTCAGGCCATCGCCAAGACCTTCGAAGGCCATGAGAAGCTATTTCTTTCGCTCACGAGCCGTATCCTGGCGTTGGATCATCAGGAAGGTGTCGACACCGACGACCCTGTGATGCGCGCAATCAATCATCCGATAGGCCACGTTACACAGGCGCTGCTACACTGGTGGTACCGAAGGTCATTGGAAGATGAGCAGGGCCTTCCCGACGAGCTAAGCCCCATCTTTACGGCACTTTGTGATACTCGTATTGATAAATACCGGCATGGCCGCGTATTACTAACGGCACACGTTATCGCCTTATTTCGCGTGGACCCAGACTGGGCAAGACAAAATCTGCTACCACTATTTGACTGGCAGCATTCCGAAAGTGAGGCCCGTTCTGCATGGGAAGGCTTCCTCTGGTCGCCACGACTTTATCGCCCACTGATGGAAGCAATCAAACCCTTCTTCCTCGACACTGCTCGACACTATGCAGCCCTTGGTAAACACGATGGGCAATACGCAGCCCTGCTCACATTTGCCGCATTAGACCCCGGTGACACGTTCACAACTGCTGAATTGGGTCGCGCCACTCGCGCACTGCCATCGGATGGCCTCCACGACGCCGCACAAGCCCTTGTCCGCGCGCTCGAAGGAGCGGGTAATCAGCGTGCCGACTACTGGGCCAACAGGGTCGCTCCTTACCTCCGCTCGATTTGGCCAAAGACAAGGAAACACACTTCACCGAATATTGCGGAAAGCCTCGGACGTTTGTGCGTGGCGGCACAGGACGCCTTTCCAGAAGCATTCACTATGCTTCGGGCTTGGTTACAACCGCCTGCACATCCAGACTTCCTGGTCCATCAACTTCACGAAGCCGATCTCTGTCGACAGTTCCCCCAACCTTCACTGGATTTTCTGGACTTGGTGATCGGCGAACAAGCACAGTGGCCACCCGGTGACTTGGGTGCTTGCTTGGAACAAATTCGAAACGTCGATCCAGCATTGGAAAACGATGCGAGATATGAGCGATTGTTAGCCTACCTGCGCCGGCATAACCGAGGCTGAAGCTCCTCTTCCGTCACAAGAAATTCCAGCATAAAACCTGGCCTCAGCATTTCTTCGTCGAATCAGTCCCTTTAGTTTTCTTCCTGCAGCCCACACCCACCGCATCAGTTGTGCTGGCACTTCTGCATGCTCCTCCCGATTCACCTTTCTGGGCAACGTGGACCGCTGAAGTGCCCCTGCCCCCAGGTTGAAAGTGAACGACACCAGCGCATCGTACTGACCATCGGTCAGGGGCACGTCGATCAGCCGCAGGACGGCGCGTTCGGCCGCCTGGACATCCCGGCGCAGCAGGTCCTCGGCCTCTGGCTCGGTGACGCCCTGCCCGTACCGGTCCCGCTCATGACCCCGAACCAGATGGCCGTAGCCGATGGTCGGGTATCCGGCCGGGCAAATGTAGACGGTCGGGCTGAACCCCTCGAAGTATTTGATCAGGTCCAGTCCGTCCTGAGTGATGTGCCGCATCTCACTGCCCTCGCGCCTTGGCCAGTGCGCGCTGGCCAAACCAGAAACTCATCACCGCCGCGAACAGCGCCTGGGTCTCCGGATCCCAGATCTGCGGCAGGGCCACCACGAATGCGAGTCCCTAGTCGGCCATCAGAACGTACAGGGCGCTGAGTTTCACGGCGGTGAACAGCAGGAAGAAGGCATAGGTGATCACCGGGCGCACCGATGCGCGCAAGCCGTCCACCCATTTCACACCGGTGAGCCGGTTGTCATGCTTGTAGAGTGCCTGGCTCTCGGCGATGTCCGCCTCCACGGAGATCTCTTCCAGGCGCTGGCTGTGCCCCAGCCGCATCTGCCCCACCAACAAATGAAAGCGGAACGCGTTGATATATAAGGCTTTTATATATTCTCCGTTCCGCTTTTTTGTTCAAGTGCCGAAAAAGTGTCGAATTGATATATTGGCGGCCTTGCAAGCTTTCCGCGGTAACGGGAACCTTCTGGCAAATCCGCGCAGTAGGAACCTGAATAGTCCGACTCGGCGAAATACAGATTTGAGCTGCCTATGTGGCGGACGAGCTTACGGCTATGTGGAAGCTAAAAGTGAAACCCCAAGCATTCTCGCCGAGAGCGCCATCCTTGCACAGACGCCCCAACCTGCAGCCGGCTTCCCGATATTAAATGACCGCTATTGATCTCGTGGCTGCCGCCACCGGGCGCCTTAGCTTCGTCGCATCGGGAAAAAGTCTTCCGCTTGCGTCAGCATCTTCAGAATCACCAACGCGAACGCACGGCTTTTAGTTTCGTTATCCAATACTTCCAGTGACAGTTTTTCATGATCTGTCATGGCATCCAGCACCGTTTCCAACACGCGCTTGGGGAACAGCCCGTGCATCACCTGTTCCGCCGAGTGATTGTTAACCTGGGCCATGACATCCTCCTGGCGGCTAATGCGCTGGGCAATGCCTGAAAGAAATTGCAGCTGATCATCGTCGCTAACCTCGGCGCCGAAGATATCATTCAGCGCTTTAATAATTTCCGACAAGCGCTTTTTATCAGGATCATGGGCCTTGCCGCTGCCCACAGCGGTAACGGGCTTGAGCCCGTACTCTCCGTCTTCATCGCCCAGACGCAACCGATGTTCCGCTCGTTTCGCCAACCGGTAGTGAGTGAGTTTCAAATCGCCTATATCCACCGCCTCGTCGTCGAGGCGGTCGCCATGTAGCAGCGGGTGAAGGTGTTTGTAGTACACGCACAACTGTTCGAGCTCTTGATCATCGTAGGCGACGATCTGGGACAAAAACTCGTACAACCGCACGAAACTGCGCAGGTTCTTGCGGAACAGGTCGAGCTGGTCTATCTGCTCGCCAGCCTCTTTGAGCGCATGTTCGGCGTTCTTCAACCCGACAGCGTCACCATTGGCTTCAGCCGTACGCTTACAGTCCAGCGCTTGCTGTTGGGCTTCGATACTAAAGGCATAGCGTTTGGCAAAACGCTCCCGAGCTGGAGCACAGTAATAACTGAGCTTGCTGGCCGGCGCTTTGGGATCGAAAAATGCCAGCGCAAAGGCTTCTACCTCCCTCCAATAATAGATGCCCTCGGCATCCAGCTTTTTCTGCAGGTCATAGATGAGCTGCGGATCGGTGACATCGGTCAACTCAGCCTTGGCGTAGTACGGCAGGAAGGCATCGAGAATATCCTGAGCCTCGTTGAAGAAATCGAGGATGAAGGTCTGCTTGCCCGGGAACAGGCGGTTCAGCCGCGACAGGGTCTGCACGCAGTCCACACCTTGCAGCTTCTTGTCCACGTACATGGCGCACAGCTTGGGTTGATCGAAGCCGGTCTGGTACTTGTTGGCGGCGATCATAACGTTGAAATCCTGGGTGTCGAAGGCATCCGCCAGGTCCCGCCCGTTCAGGCCAGCATTGAGCAGGCTGCTGTTCTCGGTCACCTCTTCAGGAATGACCTCATCGGGCAGTACGCTACCGGAGAACGCCACCAGCGGATGCACATCGGTGTAACCCATCTGTTTAACGTAGGCGACCATCGCCAACTGGTAACGCACCGCCTCCTGCCGGCTGCTGGTGACCACCATGGCCTTGGCCTGGCCGTCGAGCAGGTGGCGGATGTTGGCGCGGAAGTGCTCGACGATCACCTCCACCTTCTGGCTGATGTTGTACGGATGCAGGCGCACCCAGCGGGCGAGTTTCTGCCGTGCTTTCTTCGAGTCCACCTCCTCGTCGCCGCCATCCGGGTGTGCGATCTTCCAGGCGGTGCTGTAGGTGGTGTAGTTCTGCAACACATCGAGAATGAAGCCCTCCTCGATGGCCTGACGCATGGAGTACAGATGGAATGCCTCGGGCTTGTTGTCAGGGCCGCGTGGCAGGGTTGGATCAGGCGCGCGACCGAACAGCTCCAGGGTCTTGGCCTTGGGCGTGGCGGTAAAGGCGTAATAGCTGATGCGTTCATTCGGCGCGCGGGCGGCCACGGCGGCATCCAGCAGCTCTTCGGCGCTGATCTCTTCCTGATCCTGGCTATCAGCGCCAGGGGCATCGCTGCCGAGAATCTGCTTCAGCTTGCTGGCCGAGGAGCCGGTCTGCGAGGAATGCGCCTCGTCAGCGATCACAGCATAGCGCCCACTGGCCAGCTGGGGATGCTTGTCCAGCGCGTCGAACAGTGCCGGAAAGGTCTGGATGGTAACAATGATGATACGAGTCTGTTCAGCCAGCGCTTCGGCAAGCTGCTCGGACTTGCTCTTGTTACCGATATCCCGGGTGATGCACCTGACCACGCCTTGGGCATGCTCGAACTGGTAGATGGTGTCCTGCAGCTGTTTGTCCAGCACGGTGCGATCGGTAATGACAATCACCGAACTGAACAGCTTCTGACCATCATCCCCATACAGGGCAGCCAGCTGATGCGCCGTCCAGGCAATGGAGTTGGACTTGCCAGAGCCGGCGCTGTGCTGGATCAGGTAGCGCTGCCCCGGCCCTTCGGCACGGGTGGTGTCGATCAGCTGGTTTACCACATCCCATTGGTGGTAGCGCGGGAAGATCATGGTTTCCTGAGTGATCTTTTTACCGTCGACGTCTTCCTTTACGGTCTTCTGCAGATGCAGGAAGCGGCCCAGCACCTTGAGCCAGGCATCCGGCTGGAACAACTGGCTCCACAGGTAGCCGGTAGCGTACTGACTGTCATCCGGTGGCGGCGGGTTACCGGCACCGTCATCCAGGCTGCCCATGTTGAAGGGCAGGAAGAAGGTGTCCTTGCCCGCCAGCCTGGTGGTCATGGCCACCTCACTCTGGCCTACCGCAAAGTGCACCAGCGCACCCCGCTTGAAGGTCAGCAGCGGCTCGGGCTTGCGGGTCAGCGGGTCTTTTACCGGACGGTCGTAGCGGTACTGGTGCTTGGCCTTTTCCACCGCCTGCTTGAACTCGCTTTTCAGCTCCAGCGTAGCGGTGGGGATGCCGTTGACGAACAGCACCAGATCCAGACGCGGGTTGTAGCTTTGCCCGCCGTTCGCGGCTTCCCGCGCGTGCGGCGAATAAGATACCTCCGGCACCACGCGCAGGCGATTGCACTGGTAGCGTCGCAGGGTGTCCGGGTTCATACCGTGGTCGGGTTTGAAGCTGCAGGCCTCGATCTTCACCCCCGGCAACTTGAAGCCATGGCGCAGCACATCCAGGGTGCCGCTCTGCTCCAGCTCGCGCACCAGCTTCTGCACCAGCACGCCGTCCGGGTTGTTCGGGTTAGCCTTGGCGAACTTCTCCCAGCGCTCCGGCCAGGCGTCCTTGAAGTAGCCGAGAAAGTCCTCGGTATACAGGGCGGTGACCTCGTCGTAGCCGCTGGCGGGGCCGGTGAGCCAGCCTTGGGCGGTCATGGCGCTGATGATGTCCTGTTGGAACTGGTGTTCCTTGCTGATGGCCATGCTCATTCCCCTTCCAAAGCGTCTACCCCCGAGGCATCGGCAATCTTCGCCGCCCCGGATTTCGTCTAAAACCTGTCTAAACACCGTCTAATTCGTCTAAATGTTGTCTTGCCGCTTAGGGACTAAAACCCAGCGCTGCTTGCCTTGAACTCGTTGTCTATCAATGGTTTGGTCGCGTCTTGACATTGCGTACATCAGGTTGCGAAACTTATTTTCCTTCTGCTGATCGTCTAAGGCATCCGACAATTTGTCTAAAACAAGCCCTCTCAGGTCACCTCTGCTAGCCGAGCCATACTCTCGCAGATAGTCAAGAATCAGGTCCTTGTAGTAGGCGTCATCAAAAGCACGATTGCGGATATATTCGCCCTTGTTCCCGGTGGTCTGCGCTATTTCAGCTGCAAGATAATAGTTTGGCTTGCGCCCCTCAATTAGCCCCTGCCTGCGCAGCAAAGCAGCTGCATCAGCCGTGATCTTCTGTTTTTTCTGTACCTGATCCAACAAAATCACGGTGTTGAGCGGCAGGTCCTGGTGCTCCAGTAACAAGCGGGTGTAATTCTCATCAATGACATGCCCATAGATTTCCAGCACCACTGTGTCCGAAGATGACTTGCTGTAATCAGGCAGAGGAAAATAACGCTTACGCTGCGACTGAGTCATAGCGCTGATCCCAAAGCCCATGGTATCGATCATCCCCAGATTAACCATCGCATGGGTCAACCAAGGATTACGATAACGGCTCGGCGTAACTTCACCACCGAAGTAGTCCTCCGGCTTGCCTTCGTAGAAACCGCCAGCATTTTCAAACACCAGCCGGTCTGCACGCTCAGTCACCAGGATGCGCGAGCGCAGCCGGTAGTCCTGATGCGCAATACAGTTATGCAGGGCCTCCAGAATCACTCGGGTGTCATATTTGCTTACTTCGGTAGACAGCAGCTGGTTCTTCGGAAACAGCTTGTACCCGACATTGCGGATACGGTGCAGCACCTCTGTCGTGCTGAGTAGATACGGGGGCTCAAAGTGCTCATAGGCTCGCTCTTCACCAACGAGCTTCCAGGTAATTTGCGCCAAGGTCGGCAGGAAATGTGCTGCTTCTGGCCGACCTAGCAGCAATAATGCGGTGTGAGTGATTTTACCTTGGATAGTGACTTTGGCTTTATCGAGAAACGTCGGTAAATCCCAATCACGAATATCAGAAGCAAAAGGCGCTCTTTCATGCTTCTCCGAAAACTTTTCACGGGCCAGCTCAAGCGCGGCTGGGTCCAGGTCAGCTAGCGTGGCGCCCTCAACAATCTGCGCTGACCAATCAGTGACTTCCAGCGGCTCTTGCAGGATCGCTTCCAAGCGCTCCTGACGCATCTCCACCAGCGAGTCATTCAAACGCTGCCAGGCTTTGTCATGGGCATACACCGGCATCCGTGGTCGATGCTTGGGAATATGAAAAACCCACACTGTTCTGTGGGTGTCGTCCGTGGTGAAAGACTCAATGCGAAAGCCCTCAGAGTCCAACGCCCGGCACCGCTCCAATACACGCTGCCGCACATTATCGACCGTATGGTTGCCGAAGTCCTGAATACCCACGATGCGCAGCGTAGCGTCCTCTACCCCGATCACCAGGTGACCACCTTCCATATTAGCGATAGCGGACAGATAACTGATGACGTCTTTACCAGCGCCACCAACCAATGCATGACGCAGACTTTTGAACTCTTTCCACTCACAGGTGGCGTCTTCCCTGGGGAAGTGCTGTATCAGATACTTCTGCAAACGCGCTTCATTCATAGAATTCACCGCTCACCGACTCCGGCTGGGCTTGTGTCTCATGTGTAAGGATGCAGGCGGAATCCTTACATACAGTCCTGATCATGTAAGGATACACAGGCAACTTTACATATGCGCCGCCCCTGCCATGGTCAGCTACAGATCTGCTTGCCGATGTAACAGCCCGAATCATCACTCACCATAACATCCTCCCTCAATAATGATTTGGTTATGCCATGCCCTCTGGACTGACCTTGTAGCAGGCTGGCTCTTCAGCTGTCATCGGCATGGGCTCGTGCACCAGCTTATCCGCTGTTGCGGGTTGCCAGTTGCGCACGTCTATTTTGCCGGTGACGGCGGCGGAGATTAGGGCGGAGCGACGTTCGCGCAATACCGATACCAAGTGGGCCGCCTCATCCTCCAAGACGCGTGCTTCGCCTGTTACCAAAGCCAACCGTTTCATGATTTCCTGCCTTTCCTGTTCAGGCGGCAGAGCAATACGGATATTTTTGAATTGGTCCCAATACAAACGTAAACGGAAATCCGTTATGCCGTATGAATACCTTCTCATTTCCTCCACAGCGCGGTCCGTTCGCAATAGCTGCTCAACATACCGAGAAATTTCAAAATTTTTTTCAGGTCGAGCAACTACATAAGCAGGGCTTACCAAGCCCTCAACCCTGACGGCACCGAAGCCGCCCTGCCAAGCCCTCATCATGTTGTAAACGAGATCACCGGTGCGAACTCTTTTATATTTTTCGCGATCCTCAATGCGGGTTATTTTCCTATCCGATTCTTCTTCTGTAAGCTCTTTATCCGAGACCCCATGATGAATCGATACCTGCAGGACTGGAAGTCCTGGTAGACCCTTATCTGCAGCTTCGGAATAGAGTGCACCTAGCCGAACAACCTCCCAGTGCGCCGGCACCTCTCCCAGCCACTCCACGCCGGAATCTTTCATCGGCACCGTCGGGTCGAGGCCTTTGGTGACGGCGTGGGAGATGACGGCCTGGCGCTTTTCCTTGAGCAGTTCGATCAGGCGCTGCTGCTCTTCGATCAGAGCGTCGATGCGGGCGGTTTCGTGGTCGAGGAAGCGGGCGATTTGGGTTTGCTCTGCGAGCCCAGGTGCCGCGATCGTGAAATTATTGATCACATTTGTAGGCACCCGCTTGAGTCCACCAGCACCCATCATGCTGGAAGTGCAGAAATCCATGTAGTTGTCTTCCTGCAAGCGGTAATAAAGGTACTCAGCCTTCACGCAGTGATTAGGCCTCAACACGTTAATTTCACTGGAGCCAAAGCCAATGCCATTGGTCAACCCAGTAGCAATAGCAATATTTTTGTTCTCAAAGCACGGCGTCACTTTGGCCTGTAAAACATCGCCATCTTCAAAGTAGGTATAGCCATTTATAACCTCTTTAATTTGGCGTTCTTCATCCAACAGCAAAACACCAGTCTTCAGCTTTTCCATAGGTACGAAGCTGCAAAGTAGCTGTATACCAACCTGGAAATCCGACTTTCTCGGATTGAGTGAGGCGAGATGCTTTATTGGAATCAACGCCCAATGCTCTGGCACCTTCCCCAACCACTCCACCCCCGAATCCTTATACGCCGGGTACGGCTTAAACCCGCTCATTGCTCGTCTACCTCAATAATACCGTCATTCCCGCGAAGGCGGGAATCCATGGGTGAGCGTGGATTCTCAATAAAAGCACTCGGGAATGACGAGCCACCTGAATCGTTCCGGGATAGCGGTGCGCCTGAGGCTTCCCGAAATGACGGCGTACTTGAAAACCCGGACTCTTGGCCGGTGATTTCTGGCCACAGGTCGAGCCATTGTGGATTGCGTTCTGCCACCAGACGCAACTTCCAGGAGCGATTCCATTTCTTCAATGCTTTTTCGCGGCTGATGGCACTCTGCATGGTTTCGTGCTGCTCATACCAGACCAGTGTTTTTACGCCGTATCGACGAGTGAATCCCTCGACTACACCTTCACGATGTTGCCATATCCGTTGTACAAGATTGGATGTGACACCGATGTAGAGTGTGCCATTGGGTTTGCTGCACAACAGGTAGACGGCGGATTGTTTCATGCAGCACTCCTTTGCTTGCCGGTGTGGATCCCCGCCTTCGCGGGGATGACAGTTTGGGCAATGAGGATGACAGTTTGGGCCCTCGGGGTGACAGCTTGGGCCCTCAGGGTGACAGCTTGGGCTCTCGGGGGGATAGTGTCAGCAGCAGGGATGACGCTGTGTACCGGAGAGCTTTGCGCCACCGCTGGTGTCACGTTTTCGCAAGCGCCTACTGCGTTAAACTTCAGGCATAAAAACCCGCCAGAGTGTGCTTCCAGGAGAGGCATGGCGGGTGTATTGAGTAACCTGCCGGTTTGAGGGTGCTCCAGAGAACATAGCCTTGGCGGGTATTGTTGACCGGATTGTACCCGGAATTTGCGGACTGACAACCTTCCCTCATGCCGACAGCCCCTCGATCATTTGCTTGATACGGTCGGTACAGGCTTTCAGGTCGCGGTCGATTTCTTCCAACGGGCGCGGTGGCTGGAATACATAGAAATGCCGGTTGAAGGGAATCTCGAAGCCGACAATACCCACCTCACCATCCAGCGCATCGGTCTTGCTCTCGTCGATCCAGGCGTCGGGTACATGGGGTTTTACCTCACGTTCGAAGTAGTCATACACCGACTCACCCAGCGGAACGTTCTCGTAGTCACGCAAGCCGGTGTCGGCGTCCGGTTTGCCCTTGGTCATGCAGATATCCGCCTCGGGGTCGCGCTCGCTGAGGGCGTTGAGCAGGGCCCTTAGCTCAGGTGTGCTGGGTTTGACATAGTGCTTCGCGAGAGCCTCTCTCAGCGACTTGGTGAACTGCTCACGGTTGCGATGCACGGTACTGGCGTCCATGCTGCGAAGGGCGTCGATCATGCGCTCCTGAACTGGCGTATCCAGCTTCTGGATGGCCTTTTCTTCCAGCACTTTCTTGATGCGCTCGGGGCTGGTCTGGAAGTTCAGGCGCAGCGGGCGCTCGACGGTGATGCGGCGGTAGCCGAAGGCCTCAACGGGGAAGATCTTGCTCTGCGGGGTCTCCTCAAAGCGGCCATACAGGCGCACCAGCTCGTCGATCTGCTCGTCGGTGATGTACTGGCGCTTGCTGCCCAGGGATTTGCGCATCTTGGCGAAGTGCTGGCTGCCGTCAATCAGCTGCACCTTGCCCTTGCGCTCGGCTGCCTTGTGGTTGGACAGCACCCAGACATAAGTGGCGATGCCGGTGTTGTAGAACATATCGGTGGGCAGCGCGACTATGGCTTCGACCACGTCGTTCTGCAGCAGATAGCGACGGATCTCGGACTCGCCTGATCCTGCTCCGCCGGTAAACAGCGGCGAGCCGTTGAGGATGATACCGATGCGCGAACCGCCTTCCCGTGGATCAGTCGCTCCCGGCGTCCTGCCTCCCGCGACATTCGTACCTCCCTGTACAGCACGCATCTTGCTGACCAGGTGCAGCAGGAACAGCAGGGAGCCATCCGACACACGCGGCAGGCCGGGGCCGAAACGACCGTTGTAGCCTTTCTCCTTGTGCTCATCGGTGATCTGCTTCTGCACCTTTTTCCACTCCACGCCGAACGGCGGATTACTGAGCATGAAGTCGAAGCGGTTCTCGGCCAATTGGTCATCGGCCAAGGTGTTGCCGAGTTTGATGTTGGTAACGTCCTGCCCCTTGATCAGCATGTCCGCTTTACAGATGGCGTAGGACTCGGGGTTCAGCTCCTGGCCATGCAGCGATACGGTGACCTTGTCGCTGATGGACTGGATGTACTCGTCGCCCTCGGATAGAAACCCGCCCGTGCCCGCTGTCGGATCATATATGGTGACGATGCTGTTGGGCTTGAGCTTGTCGTCCTGCCCGGTGATCACCAGCGAGGTGGTCAGGTGCACGATGTCACGCGGGGTGAAGTGCTCCCCGGCGGTTTCGTTGGAGCTTTCAGCGAACCTGCGGATCAGCTCCTCGAAGATGATACCCATGCCGAAGTTGCTGATGCGCTCGGGGCTCAGGTCGGTGGCGGCGAAGCGCTGCACCACCTGATAAAGCAGATCGGCGCTGGCCAGCTGCTGAACGAAGTTATCGAACTCGAAGTGCTCGAAGATTTCCCGGGCGTCCTTGCTGAAGGACTGCACATAGCTCATCAGGTCGTCCCGCGTCTGGGTATCGGACAGGGTCGCCAGGCTCAGGGGAGATGCGTTGAAGAATTGCTGACCGGCGGCACGCAGCAACAGGCGTTCACGGACCAGGTCGGGCTTGTTGCTGTGCTCTTGCGCCTGGGCCAGCACCGTGGCCTTGGTCGGCTCCAGTACGCACTCCATACGCCGCAGCAACGTGAACGGCAGGATGATGCGGCCGTACTGGGACTGCTTGAAGTCGCCGCGCAGCAGATCGGCAATAGACCAGAGAAACGCAGCCGTCTGGGAATGATTTTCCGTGTTCACGCAACAACTCCTTGCGAGAGGGACAAAGCGGCGAGTTTAACCGCTGCACTATCGACTGTCATAGGTTGCCATGCCCGTTTGTCCGTGTGGCCGGCGTGCGTGGAGACAGGGCACCTGATCGCCCGTACCTTTACGGAAGATGCCAAGCGGCCGACCCAAACAGCTTGCCTCCCCCTGCTTAAACCTGCTTCTCCACACTCCACTCCGTCAATGTCACACCCTCCCAGCACCAGTAATCCGGCCCTCGCGCCACTTTACGAGGGTGGCCGATCTGCCGAAACGCTTTGATGGCGGCCCCGGAGAAGCTCAGGGTTTCACCCATGAATTCCACGCGACTGCCTTCCACCACCTGGGCTTGAAGCGCCGGGGCCGGTTTGAAGATCAGCAGGGTGCCGGGGGCGATGTCCAATGCTCTGGACTTGAGCGGGGGCTGGCGCTTCTCCACGGCTTTCAGCTCGGCCAAAAAGTTAAAACTAACTGGCAGCCGCCGGCGGCTTGAAACTCACCAGTGTTTTTCCGGGAAACAGCAGTTCATGGGTGCCGAAGAACACCGCCACCGCGAAGCTGAGAAGCTCGCCGGTGCGCTGCTGGAATTGCTCGGCGCCGTCGCGTGCGTCTACTGTGTAGTAAGCCAATTCGCGTACTGCGGAATCAATGGCAGTCAGCGCTTCCGAAACAATCAGCGCCAGGTTTTCCCCTTGGTCATATTCAGCATCCAGATTGCAGGCAGTTATCAGCGCCTTGCCCAGCGCGCCTTCAGTGTGCCAGCTGGGGATGCGGGTGTAGCCGGTGCCATCCTCCGTCATGATGCGTACCAGCTCGACCATTCTGGCGTGGCGTTGCTCTGCGGTGGCGGTCTGCGCCAGGCAGTCGATGACCACGTCAAACCAGCTTGCCATCAACGCCTGCACCACGTCTGGCGAACCGAGATAGTGCTGCTCGGCGGCGAGTGCAAGCGCCTTTGTCACGGGCTCGCCCTGTACCGCTTCTTTGGTGCGCGTCGCGCCCTCGAAACAGGCTGCGCCATGCTGTTCGAACCAGGCTCTGGCGGCAGCGAGCACGGCCAGATCACGCTGGCGGCCTATCGTATTTTTTGTCTGCCCGATAAGCTGCTCCGCCTCCTGAAATGTTACCCAGCAGGTGGCCCAGGTTTCGCTATCCAGCGCACTCTGAGGCTCAAGGGCGCGCATGATGAAATAGGCGTTAGTGGTGGTGCCGCCATGAAACAGGCCCGGCAGCACGTCGATGATCTCTGCCTGATAGCCGGTTTCTTCCCGCACTTCGCGGAGTGCTGTCACAGCAGGTGTATCCCCCGGCTCCGGCCGGCCCTTGGCGAACGTCCAGACGTAACCGTCGTAATGGTTGCTCGGCTCTCTCAGCAGTATCTGGCCGCCCTCTTTCAACAGAATACCGCCGTATGCGCTGGCCTTTGCGATTGCCCCCGCCATATTATCCTCCCCCTCGTCGTGCTTTTTTTCGCGCCACCTGCTCTGAGACTTCTTGCAACGCGACCTTCCCCGACGCGCAGCAATCAATCGCCTATTGTGTCTGATATTTCGGCCGCTTGATTCAGCCCGTCATCTGGAAGGCTTTCAAGCTTGCCGACGATCATCGCGCACAAGGGCGACATATCATGTCGCCCCTCGCGCCGAGGCAGATCGACGACACCTGCGCCCAGCTACACCACCGCCACGGCAAAACACGCACCGTCTGCTATAGTCGGCTGACAAGGCCCCGGCAGCCCCTGCCAGACCGGCCTTCGTCATGCTCATAACGGGAGCCGCGCCCCGGCACTCGCTCCCCTTCAGACGCAGAAGGAGTTGTCATGATCCCCCTCAGATATTCACTGATTCTCGCCGCGGCCCTCGGGCTGCTTGCGGCGTGCAGCGACAACACAGACAGCCCTGAAACCAGCACCGCCGCAGAGACGGCCACCACAGAAACCCCCAGCGCAATCGCGCCCGCGGCCCCCGAAGCCGCGCCCGCAGAAGTGACGCCCGAGCGGGAAGCGTTCAACGTGATCGAAGTGGCACGCTTCGATTCCCCTTGGGCGATGACGTTTCTGCCTGATGGCCGCCTGCTGGTCACCGAAATGGCGGGCGAATTGCAGCTGTACGACATTGATAACGACCACACCGGCACGATCACCGGCGTCCCCGAGGTTGAGCATGTCGCACAAGGCGGCCTGGGCGATGTGGTGCTGCACCCGGATTTCGAGGATAACAAGCTCGTTTACATCAGCTTTGTCGAAGCCGACGAGAGCGGCCTTGGCGCAGCTGTCGCACGCGCCGAACTGGCGCTCGATGACGAAGGTGGCGGCGCGCTAGAAAACCTTGAGGTGATCTGGCGCCAAACCCCCAAGAAAAGCGGTGACGGCCACTTCGGCTACCGCATCGCCTTCGACGACGATGGCATGCTGTGGATCAGCTCCAGCGAACGCAAGGAATTCGACCCGGCGCAGGACATGAACACCAACCTGGGCAAGATCGTGCGCCTCAATGACGATGGCAGCGTGCCGGAAGACAACCCGTTCGCCGATCAGGGCGATATTGCCGCGCAAATATGGTCACTCGGCCACCGCAACATTCTTGGCATGGCGTTCGATGCAGACGGCCGCCTGTGGGCACATGAAATGGGGCCCAAAGACGGCGACGAGCTGAACCTGATCGAGCGCGGCGGCAATTATGGCTACCCGCTCGTTTCCAACGGCAACCATTACGATGACACGCCGATCCCCGATCACAGCACCCGCCCGGAATTCAATGCACCCGTCATCACCTGGACGCCAGTGATTTCCCCTGCCGGATTCATCATCTATGACGGCGATCAGTTCCCCGACTGGCACGGCAGCGGCTTTATTGGCGGCATGTCGTCCATGGCGCTGGTGCGTGTGGAGTTCGATGGCGAGAACGCTCGCGAAGCCGAGCGTTTCGAAATGCAGCGCCGCATCCGCGAAGTGGAACAAGGCCCGGAGGGTGCCATCTGGCTGCTGGAAGACGGCACGCGGGGTGGTGGCAGTGCGTTGTTGAAGCTGACGCCAGCGGAATGATCACGCGACGATAGAAGCCCGATCAGGGGGCCGGTAAGCCCGGCCCCTTCCTCGCAGGGGCATTTCGCAGATTCATAAAAAGCCTGCCCGTGGCGCTGCCAACCGCTACCCTCCTCTACTGGCTGCAATCGGCTGGCTGTAATAGGAAGGGCCGGAGCAGCTCTTTTCGGGCTACACTCGTCCATGTATCGGCGGCAACCTATCATTTGTGAAGGGAAGCCGGACACCGTATTCAGTGGCTCACCTACCTGATCTTCCTGAAAATGGCCGGTGAATACAGCAAGCCGCCCCACAATCGGGATGTGGGTATTCCGAAAAAATATTCCTGGCAGGCGCTCACTCGCAAGAAGGGTGCGGAGCTGGAAGTGCTGTATGTGGAGCTGCTACGCAAGCTGGGCAACAAGAAGGGTATGCTCGGGCAAATCTTTACCAAGGCACAGAATAAAATTCAGGACCCGGCGAAGCTGTATCGACTGATCGAAATGATCGCCGCCTTTGCCTGATGAATATCTTTTTGCACAACATCGGCGAAATTGACGGCGAGAGCTTGATTTCCCCGAATGACGCACTGATCGCGCCCAGCCCGATCAGTGTGGACTATGTACTGGCCAACCCGCCTTTCGGCAAGAAAAACTCCATGAGCTTTACCAATGAAGAAGGCGAGCAGGAAACTGATGACCTGACCTATAACCGTCAGGACTTCTGGGCAACCACCTCGAACAAGCAGCTCAACTTCGTGCAGCATATCCGCAGTATGCTCAAGACCACCGGCAAGGCTGCGGGGTGGTGCCGGATAACTCCAATCAGCAATCTATTCATGCTGGATGTGTGAGGCCTTCTGCACAAATCGTTCAACCGCCCGGCTGAAAGCCCAGGCAAAACTCAACAGGGCTTTATCCATTTGCTGAAATTCGTCTGCGGTGGCAGCCCAGTCGATGGTGCCTTCGGGCGTGAGGCTGGTGCCGTCAGTGACAACGGCGGCGCAGGCCTCATCGGCTTCTTTGAGGAAGCGGGACATTAATCGCAGCAGACCTTTTTTGCCATGACCTTTTATGCCCATGTGCTGGCAAAGGCGGGTGCTGTTATCCGCTCGCGGCGCCGGCAGCTGCTCCCAAATCAGCTGGGTGGTCTGGAGCCGGTGAGAGTTTCCATGATGATAAAAGGCAACCAGGCCATGCGCTCGCTGTACCGCATCGGAAAAATCAAAAAAAGCCGGTGGCGGGTATTCGGTGGCTGACGCTTCGGCAGGTATGCAGGCGGCGTCAAACTGCTCCTTCAAGCCCGGCGATTGGCTGACAATGTCCGGTTTCGCCTGCTCGATCACAATCTCCAGGGTGTCGTCCCACTTTTCTTCGCCCGTCGGCTCGCACTTTTCTTTCAGCCTGTCGCACCCTTCGACCGCGATATCTTCCCACTCTGCGTTTTCATCTATTACTTCGCAGTCTTCGCCATCACTCCAGCCTTCATCATCTTCTGGACTGCTATCGTCTTCACCGCCTTCGCCCACACCTGCTAAAGGCGGCGGTAACCGGCCGGATGCAAACCAATTTTCTTTTTGGCTATCGACCTCGACTGGCCAATCTTTGGCTTGTGCGGCCAGAGCCAGAATATCGTCCAGCACGTCCAGCCGGCGCACCCAGGCGTGAGGGATATCGGCGATACCCCGTGCGGCACCCCAGAGCTGACCGGCAATGGACGCAGTGGAGTCGCTGTCGCCATCGTGATTGGCGGCGCGGATGATCAGATCTTGAAAGTTGCGGGCCGATAAAAACGCATAGAGCGCAATGGCCAGTGCTTCGTCACCTACCCAACCGTGCCCCAGACGGCGAATTGCCTGCTCGGGATTGAAGCGCATCCGGCTGCCAAGCTCTTTGGCCAGACGGTAGAGATCAGTGCTCGGAACGACGCCATATACATGCCCCCATTCGGAGGCGTCGCTGAAACCGTTGCGCACGGCCAGAAACTTGCGCTCGCCACGAATCAGACGACGGACGATACGCGCCAATACGCCCGCCGATGCCCACCCGTCGGGATGGCCGTGCGTCAAAGCTGCTGCTCCCGCCGCCAAATCAAAAGGGTCGTTCAGGCTCAGAAATCCAACGGGTGCAGTTCGCATAACCCCGCCACAGCCTTTGGAGTTATTGATGGCTTGTCTCAGGGTGCCTTTACCGCCCTGGCTCAGTGCTGCGAGGCAGGTATTACCCGGTGCTCGCTGTGTTCGCAAGGCTGGGCTGCGTGCCAGTTGTCCGCTCAGATGGGGCGAGGCGGCTCGGCCACTTTGCGTATCCAACCAATCCAGATAAGCCAGCCGAATCTGCTCCAGTGCCTCTTCCTGATTGACAGCCCCCTCACCGTCCGTGCAACGGAGCAAGCCTTCCAGCGTGAACAGGGTCATTTGCGTGTCGTCACTGACCACCAGTTTGCCTTGTTGATACTGTGGCTGAGTCATCCCTTTGGGGCCGAAGCGTTGTCGGATCAATTCAAGGGAATCAAACTCGACGGCATAGCCAAAGGCGTCGCCCACAGCCCCGCCGAGCAAACAGCCCAGTAGGCGATCCAGCCAGTCGTCGTTGGTGGCGAGGTTTGCCTCGTGGACATGATGCTCCTGTGCCGGCGTTTGAATGGCGCCGGGGCGGGCTTTGCGCACCTCCGTCACAGCTTGGTTGGCGGACATTCCCAGCTCGACCAATAGGCGGGCCGCTATCATGCCGGTACGGCCCAAGCCGCCCCGGCAGTGAATCAGAATACGCTTGCCCGCCCGCAGTAGCTGCCGCAGTCGTAAACCCTGGTATAGCCAATCGCGCTCAAAAGAGGTTTCGGGTACGGAGATATCTTCAATAGGTAAATGAAACCAGAGCAACTCCCGGCTTTCTGTCACTGTACCCAGATGACCAACCTGCAACGCGTCAAGTTCGCTTTGTGGCATCAGCGTGACCACCGCTGCCGCACCCCAGACTTTGATCAGGTCGAGATCCAGATCGAGATCACGCTTGAATTCACCAGATACGGACTGCTGCTGAATTTTCCCCGGGCAGATGGCCATGCCGATAACACCGCCAGCGGGCAGAGTAACGCTGGCAATTTCAAGGGGGTTATTGACGCTATCGAGAATGCTCACAGGGCGCTCCTGTTATCAGTATCCAATTTACCCGGCAGGCGAACACTTTATTGGGTTTTTATTGATTCGGGTAGCGAGCAGATGGGGAAAGCCGCCTGCCAGATTTGCTTCGCGACCATTTACGGCCGCGCTGAATGAGCCGACCGAGGCAATTATCGAAAGGCTGGCGAATTTCCGGGCGGTGCTGGCGGGGTTGGAAAAAAATGGAAGCGGTCTTGATTCGACATAGAGACTGGCACCGCTCGCCGATGGTCGACACTCAATGCATCACCAGCCGCTTCATCCAATCCAGCAACACCATTGGCAATAACTCCGGCTTCGGCAGTAGTGCGTAATTGTGGGCGCCGAAGATGCGTGGCAGGTAAGCCGGGGCCTGGCGATCAATGGTGAGACAGAAGGCGGAGATGCCTTGCAGGGTGGCTTCGGTGATGGCCTGGCGCATGTCTTCCACGCCGTATTGGCCTTCGTAGATGTCGTTGTCGTTGGGCTTGCCATCCGAGAGCACCAATAGCAGCCGGTGGCTGGCCGGCTGCTTCAGCAACCCGGTGCTCGCGTGGCGGATGGCGGTGCCGGCGCGGGTGTAGTGTTCCGGTTCCAGTGAGCTGATGCGCAGCGCCACGTCGTTGCTGTAGTTTTCATCGAAGGATTTAATCTGGCGGACGATGACGGCATCCGGCCCTTCGCCGGAGAATGCCTGGATTGACCACGGTTCGCCCATCCCCTCCAGTGCCACGCTGACGAGCAACAGCGCTTCGCGCTCCACGTCGATGATGCGCCGGTTGCTGGCTATCCAGCTGTCGGTGGAGCCGCTGATGTCGATCAGCAGGGTGATGGCCAGATTGCGTTCGGCGGTGCGCCGGGTCTGGTATAGCGCCTCGGAGAGGCTGCTGCCGGCGCGGAAATCAGCATAGCTGTCGATATAGGCTTGCAGGTCGATATCGTCGCCATCCAGTTGCTTGCGCCGGGTAACGCGTTGGGCGCTGAGCATTTCAAAGCGACGGCGGATCTGGTTGAGCAGGCTGCGGTGTTCGGCCAGTGTCTCGTCCACCCACTGTTGGGAACCCGGCAAGTTGGGCAGCACATGCAGCGTTGTGCCGGGCTGGTGATAGGCACTGATGCGATAATCCCATTCCGGGTAGCGAAGGCCGTTCTGTTCGCGGATCGCGGTTTTCAATTGCATGGCGGTGTTGGTGTCGGGCGGGTCGTCGGAGATCAGCACTTCTCTGGAGCGGCCCGGCGTGGAGACGAGCCGCGCATGGGAAAGCTCCGAAAGCATGTCGCCATATTCATCGGCGCTGATGTCTTCATCTTTGTCGACCGGGCGATTAAGGCCGAGAGGATCTTCCGCCTGCTGATGCGGTTCATCCGCTTGCACCATGAAGATGCCGGGGTCTTTGTTATCGTCCTCGCCGTCTTCCGCTTCACGCACTTCCGGCCGCCGCAGCAGGCGGGAGCTGCGCGTCGGTTCGCTGGTTGTCTGTGGTTCGGTCAGTATGCCGCTGTCGGCAATTGTGTTGCGCTCGCCGAGCGCTGGCCGGCGCAGTTCGCCTGTCCACCAGTCTTTCAATAATGGGGCATTGCCGCCGTTTTTGTCGTCAGGGGGCAGGCCGATACTGGCCAGCACTTTCGGTGCCAGCAATACCGAATCTTGCGGTGACGAGCTGTGCGGCATTACCGTGCAGAGCTGCCCGCAGGGTGTTGCCAGCAATTGCCGCAGCAAGCTTTCAAGTGGCCGGCGCACGGGAGAAAACGCGTGAAGCGGCGGGCGCATCTGCAACGCGTGCTGGCGTAACCGGGTGACGGCGCTGGCCATGCCGGGCAGTTGCTCCGCCAGCTGGATATCGGCGGCCCAGGCTTCAAGCAGCAGATAAGCATCCGCAAGCAATGCCGGCCAGGCCGGATCAAGCCACTCGGCGCTGCCACGGCTGGCCCTTGCCGCCTGTTGCAGTGCCATGGCGCGGAAAAATGCGTTGCCTTGGGTGATGTTTTCCATGCCGGAGTCGGCCGGCAACCACAGCCGCTCCCCGCTGGTGGCCGGTATGGGTTGTTTCAGCCAGGGCGACTGGTTGCGGCGATATATGCGTGACAGCAATGTCGGCCGGGCCGGCAGTTGCGCGATGCGAATGGGCAGGCTGCGCCCGGCCACGGCGGTCACCAGCAGATCGAGTCGCGGTGCGATATCCGCCAGCAGCGCGGTGGGTGCCGCCGGCGGCGGTGGGCGGTAGCGGCGCCATAGCCGCTGGGCATAAACCGTTGCGTGGCGTGCGGCATCACTGAGCAGGTCTTCTGCTTCAGCCATGATTTGCTGGCCCGGCGGCGGGTTTCATCAAAGCATTGTTTGCAACGCGGCATATTGTGTACATGCGCTTCTCCGCATTCGGCGGGCTTGCACGCGCCAGATTTTCATTGCCCTTGCCCGCCTAGACAAAAGTGGCCTCGACCAGATCGCTTAACGCGGCCACCATGGATGGCTCATCGGAAAGCGGCGATACAATGGCCGCCTGGCAGGCTTCTCGCGGGCCGATACCGGCGACCATCAATTTGCCGGCGTTCACTAGCAAGCGCGTGCTGGGCACTTCGGCCAGGCCACGGTCACGCAACTGCCGGATACGTTCGGCGAGTGCCACCAGCCCGCGAGCGGCGGCGTCATCAACCGCGCTTTCACGGTGCACGATGCGCGCCTCGATATCCGCAGGCGGAAAATCCAGATCCATTGCAACAAAACGCTGGCGGGTGCTCGGCTTGAGGTCTTTCAGCATGCGCTGGTAGCCGGGGTTATACGACACCACCAGCTGGAATCCGGGCGCGGCCTGTACGGTTTCGCCGGTCTTGTCGATCGGCAGAATACGGCGGTGATCAGTCAGCGCGTGCAGCACCACAACGGTATCCTGCCGGGCCTCGACCACTTCATCCAGATAGCAGATCGCCCCCTCCCGCACCGCACGCGTCAGCGGACCGTCTTGCCAGACGGTGCCGTTGTGGCGGATCAGGAAGCGGCCGATGAGGTCGCTGGCGGCCAGATCATCGTGGCAGGGAATGGTGACCAGTGGGCGCCCCAGCTTCCAGGCCATGTGCTCGATGAAACGGGTCTTGCCACAACCGGTCGGCCCCTTGAGCATCACCGCGAGGCCATTGGCGTGGCACTGTCCGACCCGGCCCACTTCGTTGCCGGTGGGGTGATACCAGGGGGCTTCGGCGGCCTGGCTGCCCAGGCCGCGCAACGCGTCGTCTGCTCTCATCTCAACTCACGCGGGCGTCAGATGCCGTGCTGCCCTCTGCCGCCGGTTCGTCGACATCGAAGCGCGGCCGATAGCGGAAGAAATCGTAAATAAACAGCGCCACCCCGGTAGCGAAGATGGTGCCGCAAATAATCAGCATGACAAAGTGAATCTGGATTTTCAGTTGTGCATCCAGATAACCCATGCCCATGATGCGCTCCAGATAAACCTGGCCGATGCCCGCCGTGGCAAAGGAGATCGTCATGCCGAACATCCCGCCCAATTGCAGCCAGAATGCCCAATAGCCAATGCTCGTGCCTTTTTCCGGGCGGCCCTGGGTCAGCGAGGGCTGTGCGTAGCTGATCATCGCCAGCGTGATCATGGCATAGGCGCCGTAGAAGGCCGCGTGGCCGTGCATGGCGGTTATCAGCGTGCCGTGTGTCCACTTGTTGATGCTCGGCCATGTATGCGCCAGCCCCAGCAGCCCGGCGCCAAACAGGGTGAAAATAGTGCTGCCCAATGTCCAGTGCAACGCCAGCACATTAGGGTGCGACATGCCCGAGCGGCGCATCGCACCGTAGGCATAAATCGCCATGCCGACAATAGCCAGCGGCTCCAGCGCACTGAAAAACCCGCCGATTGGCAACCAGTAATGCGGCACGCCGACCCAGTAATAGTGGTGTGCCGTGCCCAGGATGCCGGCCAGAAATACCAGCCCGACGATCACATAGAGCCATTTCTCCATCACCTCGCGATCCGCGCCAGAGAGGCGGATCAGCAGGTAGGCGAGGAACGCGCCCATGATCATCATCCACACACCTTCCACCCACAGGTGAATCGTCCACCAGCGGTAGAAAATCGAAACGGTGTAGTTTTCGTAATAAAGCAGTGCCGGGAAAAACAGCACGGCGGAACTGACGATCCCCAGCACCAGCACTCCTTCGGTAGTGGTGAAGCGCCCGGATTTCTTGATCGTCATGCCGATGTTGTAGATAAAGATCAGGAAGCAGACCACCATCACCAGCTTGTGCGGCAGAGGTTGCTCCAGCAACTTGTTTCCGGTGCCGTAGCGGAACAGATAACCGATCACCGCCGCCACGCCCATGCCCGTCCACAGAATCAGCTGAACGTAGGCCAATTTTGTGCTGTGAAGCTCGGTACGAGATTCATCCGGCACCAGCCAGTAGGTGGCGCCCATGAAACCGGTCAGCACCCAGACGATCAGCAGGTTGGTGTGAATGACTTTGGTAACGTCGAAAGGAAGAATATAC
This sequence comes from Alcanivorax quisquiliarum, assembly GCF_023051175.1. GTDB lineage: Bacteria > Pseudomonadota > Gammaproteobacteria > Pseudomonadales > Alcanivoracaceae > Isoalcanivorax > Isoalcanivorax quisquiliarum. The sequence goes on from NZ_JALKII010000006.1 coordinate 162,438, forward strand.
AGCAGCGGATCGGGCCCCAGATATTTCGTTGCCGACAGCAGGCCGAAGACCAGTTGCAGACCGAATAGCACAAGGGCGACGGCAAAGTACCAATAGGCGACTGACTGTGACTTGTAGCGCATCGTTGTTCTCCGTCTGAGCCACGCACCGTGGCAAGCACGGCGCTGCGGCTGCCTGTATTACTTGAGTGTGGTCAGGAACGCGACCAGTTGCTCGATCTCTTCTTCACTCAGGCTCTCGCCGTAGGTGTCCGGCATGAAGGACACACCATTGGCGGAATACATGCCGCCGGTATTCAGGTGTGCGCTGGGATCAACGATGGCCTCTCTCAGATAACCTTCCACATCGGATGCCTGCCCTTGATAATTTCCCGACGCCAGCAGCGCCTCGGTGCGGCGGACGATTCCCGCCAGGCTCGGGCCGGCACCGTCCGCGCCGGGCGCCAGCGAATGGCAGGCAACACAGGTGGGCATGGCGGTACGGAATACATTTTCGCCAAGGGCGCGGATATCATCCCCGGCGTCAACGGGGCGCACACCCACCGAGGTGGAGGAACTCTGCACCGGCACTGGCTGCCCTGCCCCGCTGGAACCCGGCCCGGCCGTGAAGCCACCCGTGACCAGAATCGGCCGGGGCGGCCAGCCCTGGTTATCGACATTGGCTACCCAATCAAGAAACTTGACCAGATTCACGATCTCTTCTTCGCTCAGATTCTGCTGCGGCATCAGGCGCCGATGGCGCTGCTCATCGTAAAAGCTGCCGGGATCGCGCATGTAGGCATGCAGATAGGCTTCACTGCGGTGCTGGGTAATCTTGGTGAGATCCGGTGCGTAGTAGGCACCTTCGCCAAACAGGGTATGGCAGTTGATGCAGTTGTATTTGTGCCACACGTCCTTGCCGTGCGTCACCTCGGGGGTAATATTTTCCGCGTTGGTCAGATTGGGAAACTGCCGGTGGCTATCCAGCGTCAGGCCGAGAAATATCACCGCAGCGGCGATGGTCGAACCCCACGCGAAGATCCTGGCTTGTCTGTTATTCATGAGGGCACCCCTTTCAGGATTCAGACATTGATGCCGGTCCAGTGAAGGCCGGTCATGGTGAATGCGAAAAGGACGGATGCCAGCATCAAGGCGAGCACGATAAAACTGACAATGCGAATGGGCTTATACAGCTTCTTGCGTTCCATACTCCTTTCTCCCTGTTGGTATCGGCTTGCGCCGGATGTCCCAACCTCAAATGCAGCTCTGTTATCGTTATAACGCCCGCCCAGCCGTGGCCAGCACTTTTTCACGCCATAAAAATATGGACATATGCCAGAGCACAGTAGCTTGGCGATCCACCGCACCACAACCTGCCCAATATGGCGTTCTTCAGCGGCAATACTGTGACACCTGTAAAGAGCTGCCCCACTTGCCCTCGATACAAATCCGAATGTAGAACCCATAAGGCTCATGGTCAACACATGCTGGTTCGGCTGATTTCTCACTGGCGCGCGCCATCTCGTTTTTTGTCGCCCATCACAGCAGGCACCTGTGCCCTTGAACCGGCCTGCCCCGCCCCGTAGCATCGAGGCACACCCATCCATGATAGGCGGGCCACTGCAATGTCGATAAACAGATATCTGAAAATATGTGTACTGCTATTTTCATACAGCATTTTTCCTGTCACGCCGGCCCTGGCGGAAGAAGACATTGGCTCTCGACTCCCTCCCGATGTGAGAGGGCTGCTGATCCAGGAAATGAATGCCATTCTCGGCGCTACCCAGAACATCATCAACGCCATGGTGCGTGGCGAGGACGCGCTGGTCGCTCGCGAGGCCCGGCAAATCCATGACAGTTTTATTCTGGCGCAGGCGCTGACCGAAGATCAGGAACGGGCGCTGCTCGCGGCCGCGTCGGAAGAGTTTCTGGCGCGTGACGCGGCATTTCACGCGTTGAGTGCCCGGCTGGCAGAGGCAGCTCAGGCGGGAGACAAGCCTCGGCAGCGCGCTGTATTTGGTGAGATGCTGGATGCCTGCCTGGTGTGTCACACGGAGCACGCAGCACAACGATTCCCAAGCTTCCAGCAGCCCTGATCGCTATCAGCAACTTGCCGGACATTCCCAGCCGGGGGTTTTCCGTCACGGCCGACGCTTGTCCTGCCGGGCAGCCATCGCCGCGCCATTTCGTTACACTAGGCTGCATCTGATCCGGCCGGATCGGCCTGCTGCACGCACGGCCCTCCGGCAGCCCAAGCCCCAGGCGCTGATCCGACTGGGGCTTTTCTCTGGGTCGTGCTTACCCGCACCCCCTGCACAGGAGAGGTATCATGCCCCGCCTTTCAATTCTCGATCTGGTGCGCGTCACGGAAGGCGGCAGCATCCGCGAATCGCTGGACAATGCGCGTGATCTGGCCGTGCACGCCGAGCAGCTGGGTTACCAGCGTATCTGGGTGGCGGAGCACCACAACATGGAGAGCATCGCGAGTGCGGCAACGTCGCTGGTGATCAGCCATATTGCGGCGGGTACGTCGCGCATTCGCGTGGGTGCCGGCGGCATCATGTTGCCGAATCACTCGCCGTTGGTGATTGCGGAGCAGTTCGGCACGCTGGCGCATCTTTATCCCGGCCGGATTGATCTCGGCCTGGGCCGTGCGCCAGGCACGGATCAAAGCACGCTGCGCGCCCTGCGCCGCACACCGGCGACCTCGGATCGCTTTCCCGAGGATGTGCTGGAGCTTCAGGCGCTGCTGGCGCCGGCGCTACCAGGCCAGAATATTCGCGCTATTCCCGGGGAAGGCACGCAGGTGCCGTTGTGGATTCTGGGCTCAAGCACCTTTGGTGCGGCGCTGGCTGCGGAGCTTGGCTTGCCCTATGCGTTTGCCTCGCATTTTGCGCCGCAGCAGCTGATGCCGGCGCTGGAGGTGTATCGCAGCCGTTTCAAACCCTCGGCACAGTTACAAGCACCCCACGCCATGGTGGGCGTCAATATTATTGCGGCGGATACTGACGATGAAGCGCGCCGGCTGGCGACCACCCAGCAGATGTCGTTTGCCAATTTGCTGCGCGGCGCACGCGGGCTCAGCCAGCCGCCGATTGACGATATCGAGCAGTATTGGTCGCCGCGTGAAAAAATGCAGGCCAGCCAGATGCTGGCGTGTTCAATTATCGGTTCGCCACAAACGGTGCGGGCCGGCATTGATTCGCTGGTGGCGCAAACCGGTGCGGATGAGCTGATTGTTGTGGCGGATATTTACGATCATCAGGCGCGGCTGCATTCGCTGGCGCTGACTGCTGACTGCTGACGGCTGACGGCTGACGGCTGACGGCTGACGGCTGACGGCTGACGGCTGACGGCTGATGCTGATGCTGATGCTGATGCTGATGCTGATGCTGATGCTGATGGCATAGTGTGCACCGTGCGGGATGGTTCATACCCGGACGAGGTGCTGCCGGCTCCTTCAGCTTTCGATACACCTTGCTCCATCATACGCGCCCCCGGCCCTGCGCCGGGATTGCCATTCTCGCGCTCACGAGCCGACAACATTCCGCCCGTCACACTTCACAACAAGGCTGGTCGCACGTCCTGGGTTACTTCCTGAGTACTTCTTGGGTTACGTTCGGGGTTGCCTTGGGTTACCACCTCCTCCGGGTTACCTCCTCTGAGTTCCGCTCTGAGATACCCCCAGCCCAAGCCTTGGCCAACGCACCTCGGGCAAGCCGCACCCGGCGGCAAGCCCTGCCATGCAGTCGCCGCCGCAATGTTCCGCTACACTGGGGCGGCACCTTATCCTGAACTGGTCTTGCCATTATTGTGAGCCGTGCATGAAGCATCGCCCCAGCTGGATTTTGACTCGCCTGTTGCTGCGTCGCCGGATGCGCCGAGCCGGGCCATCGCATGAGATACTGCCGCCGCAGCCTGGCACCGCCGTGGCGGCGCAGCGGGCAGCGCCCAACCCGTTGCAGCGGCTGGTGGATCTCGATGCCGCCTGGCATCCGGGCGGCACTTTCACCACCCCGGCGCAGGCCGGATTTTCCGATGTGCTGAAGCAAACCACACCGGACACACCCGAAACGGCGCGGCTTGACCAGTGGCTGGCCAACGCCTTCCCGCAACCACCCTCGCCCGGCGCCCGGCTGGTGACGGCGCTGCGGCGCGTGCAAACCGCCGCTGTGCTGCTGGGGCTGCTGCTCGGGTTCGGGTTCATGGCCGGGCTGGTGGCCTACGATGGCACCGCGCAGGTGAATGTGCTGTGGATTATCGGCTTTGCCTTGTTGCAAGCCTTGCTCGCGCTGGCAGCGCTGGCGATGTCGCTGGGCAAGGCGCGGCGGCTGCCGCTGCTCAGTGATCTGCTGGGCTATTTACCGGCCCGTTTTTTACGCGGGCCGCTGCGCCGGCTGCTGGATGCGCCGCATCAGCAACCGGGCATCTTCGATACTTTGCACACGCCGTTTTTGCTGTTACTGACGCAACGCTTTGCGCTGGCCTTCAATGCCGCCGCGCTGCTGGCGTTGTTCGTGTATGTGACGGTGCAGGATATTGCCTTCGGCTGGAGCACGACGCTGAATATCCAGCCGCCGGAGTTGCTCGCGTTTGTTCGCGCACTGGCCTTGCCCTGGCTGTGGCTGGCGCCAGCGGTGCCGACGCTGGAGCTGGTGGAAGCCTCGCAATTTTACCGTTTGGCGGGCACCGCCAGCGCGGCTGACCCGGCGCTGCTGGGCCGCTGGTGGCCGTTTCTCGCTTGCCTGTGGCTGGTGTATGCCCTGCTGCCGCGTTTTTTGCTGCTGCGCTGGTGTGCGCACCGCTGGCAGCGGGCGCAGCGTGATGCGTTGCAGCAGCATCCGTTGTATCAGCGCACCATGGCGCAGTTTGTATTCGATCAGCATGGTGCGGCGCAGGAATCGGCACGGCTGATCAGCCGCACGCTGCTCGACATGCTGACGCATCAGGAAAAGGCCGAGCTGGATGGCCATAAACTGGATGCCGCTTTTATCGCTACCTTGCAGGCACGTTGGCAGTCGCATCAGCAACAGCAGGAAGCGCAGGCGCTGTCGGCGCTAGCGGAAATTTATCTACAGACTGATGCGGATGTGATGCGCTATGCCAGCGAGCAGGATGTCCCAGACCCGAGCATGCCCGACCCGAGCAAGCTGTTCGTGATCGAGGATTGGGAGCGCTGGGGCCTGAGCCGCAAGCGGCTGGCGCTCCTGGCGGGTGCGGGCGGTGGCACGCTGGGCGCTGGTGTGGGTGCATCGCTGGATGCCGCCACTGGTGGCATGAGCCTGGGCTCGCTGACCGCCGCGCTGGCGGCGGTGGGTGCGGCCGGCTCGGCGGCGTCGGTGTATTTTTCCGAGCGGCTGGCGCGCACCAGCGCCGATCACGCTACGGTGCGCTTCGGGCCGGTGGAGAATCGCCAGTATCCATGGGTGCTGCTTGGCCGGCTGATCACTGCCTGGAGCACGCTGAGCAGCCGCCTGCCCGGCAGCAAGCTGCCTGCCGAGCCGGCAGCGGACTGGCGCACGGTGCTTGGCCGGCGCCAGGAAAGCGAGCTGGAAAAACTGTTCGCACTATGCCGCAAAGGCAAGGCGGAAAGCGTGCAGCCACCGCTACAGGCAGCCTTGGCGCGCCTGCTCGATCAATTGCTGGCGGCACGCTCCGGCACCCGGCCTCAATGAGCTTTGGCCGGGCGCCGCAGGCTGAGGATAATGGTCAGCGCGAGGATCGAAACGATCACGCCCAGCGATACCAGCACCGGCAAATGGAACCAGTGCATCAGCAGCATCTTGGTGCCGATGAACACCAGAATGGCGGCCAGGCCATATTTCAGAAGGGAGAAGCGCTCGGCCATGCCGGCCAGCAGAAAGTACATTGCCCGCAAACCGAGAATGGCAAAAATATTCGAGGTCAGCACAATGAACGGATCGGTGGTGATGGCAAAAATGGCGGGGATGCTGTCCACCGCAAACACCACATCGGAAATCTCCACCAGCACCAGCGCCAGAAACAGCGGCGTGGCAAAACGCACACCGTTGCGCATCACGAAAAACCGCTCGCCTTCGAGCTGTTCGGTAACGGGATAATGGCGGCGCACGAATTTCACCAGCACGTTATCGGAGAGATCGGTTTCCTTTTCCGGCATCAACATGCGAATGCCGGTGAACACCAGAAACGCACCGAAGATATACAGAATCCATTCGAACTGGCTGATCAGCCAGCTGCCACCGAAGATCATGATGGTGCGCAGGACGATTGCGCCGAGAATGCCGTACAGCAGCACCCGCCTTTGCAGATCGGCCGGCACGCTGAAGAAACTGAAAATCAGCATCCACACAAACACATTATCGACGGCGAGCGATTTTTCGAGCACATAGCCGGTGAGAAATAACAGCGTCGTGTCGTTGGCCACCACACGCCCGGCAACCTGATCCAGGTAAAACCACAAACCGCCGGCAAACGCGAGCGACACCGCAACCCACACCACCGACCAGGTGGCGGCCTCGCGGAACGAAACCCGGTGGCGCTTGCCGCCGCCGATCATCAGATCAATGGCGAGCATCACCAGCACGATCACGGCAAAGCCGGCCCACATCCACCAGGTACCGATTGTCTGCATGTTGTTGCCTCTCAAATAAAAACGGCCCGCTCACTTGAACAGGCCGTTTCTGTTTCTTGCACGCACGACCTGCCCGTTGAAGGCAAGGTCTTGCTTGCAACGTTGCATCCGTTGCCCACAGCACCGGGGGCACCGAAACCGGAACCGCCGTGATGACGACACTGTGGCGAGAAGCTACTCCCCTTGACGGGGCCAAGTGTAGCGCTATCGCTGCGCGAATGTCACCGGCGCGCTGCTGATTGCATCACGCGTGCCGCATCGCGTCAGGGCTGCTGATACTGATCGCCGTAGGGATCGCCGTAGGGATCGTCATAGGCGCCCTCGCCCTGATAGCCGCCGGCGTCGTCTTCCGGCTCCAGATATGGCTCCACCTGTTCGGCCAGCAGGGTATAGCCCGTCAGCGCCAGATCCGTTTCACTGTGCTCCACGCGCATTTCACCGGTGACCCACACGGTGAAGAAAGCGTAATCAATCTGCGCTTTGCTGTTGCCCTGCATGTCCACCAGAACGGTCTGGTTGCGCGGTGGTGGCGGGACATGGATGCAGGCGCCGAAATACGGCACCAGCAAAAAGCTGGTGACGGTTTCGCCGTCGCCTTCCAGCGGAATCGCGTAGCCCGGCAGTTTCACCCGCTTGCCGTGCAGGGCGTCCACCATCGGTGCTTCGTCCCAGAGTTTTTCCAGGCGGGAAAAAAACTCGATAGCTTTCGGGTCGTCATCTTCGAGCTGGTTGATGTCCACGCCATCGAACAGCTCTTCCGGCGGCCAGCCGGGCGGGATCATGTCATCCCACTCCAGCTCTTCGGCGGCGTGCAGCGGCGCTATTACCATCAGCAGCAGGCAGAGCGCGGCAAATCTGAGGTTGTGCATCATTCACCTTTCCGACGGTTTTACATCCTGATGGTCATGCCATCGACCAGTGCATTGCGATAAGCGCGCCAGGCCGGCCACAGCCCGGCCAGCACGCCGCCGCCGATCAATCCGGCCAGCAGCGCTGCCTCGCGCCAGGTGGGCGGCCACAGTTGCAGCGTCATGCCAAGCTGGCCGCCCAGCCAGCCCGATGCACCCCAGGCCAGCGCCTGCAACAACAGCACGCCGAGCAACGCCCCCGCCAGCGAAAGCACCAGCGATTCACCCAGCACCAGCGCAAATATCTGCCACGGCCGGGCGCCGAGTGCGCGCAACAGCGCCATTTCCCGGCGGCGTTCGTTCAGGCCGGTCAGCAAGGCGGTGAGCATGACCGTCAGGGCAACCACGGCCACCAGCGCCGAAACGGCCAGCAGGGCCTGCTCGCCGACGCGCATCATGTCCCACAATTGTTGCAGTGTCAGCCCGGGCAGTATCGCTTGCAGCGCTTCATCACGCCGGGTGTTGATCTCGCGCTGCATCTGGAACACAGCCCGGCGTGAAGTCAGGCCGAGCATCACCGCCGTCACCGAAGAAGGTGTCAGGTTCATGTCCCGCGCCTGCTCGGCGCCGACACGGTAGCCGGGCAGCGGCGCGCCACCGCGCCAGTCGATGTGCAGTGCTTCCATGCCTGCCAGGCTGATATGCACGGTGTTGTCCACGGGCGTGCCGGTCGGTGCCAATATGCCGACCACACGAAACGGCTTGTCATCATGGTGTGTCAGGCTGATGGCGCCGGTGCCGTGGGCGAGCACGATACGCTGCCCCTCGCGATAGCCGAGCTTGCGCGCCACCTCGGCCCCCAGCACGGCATCGAACACATCGTCGAAGATGCGTCCGCTGGCAAGCGCCAGCGGCTCGCCCTGCCGGTAACGATAATGCTCGAAATATTCCGCCGTGGTGCCCAGCACCGGAAAACCGCGATGGGAATCGCCCAGCGATAGCGGCACGGCCCAGGCAACGCGAGGATGCTCTCGCAATGTCTCGTAACTGGCCCAGCTGACGTTGGCGGTCGGGTCGCCCATGCGGAACACGCTGTAAAGCAGCAAATTGATCGGGCCGCTGCGCGCACCGACGATCAGATCGACCCCCGAGAGCGTATTGGCAAAGCTCTGCCGGGCCTCGGTGCGCACCCGCTCCACGCCCAGCAGCAGGGCCACGCTCAGGGCGATCGAACAGACCACCAGCACGGCGGTAGTGCGGCGATTCCAGAGGCTTGCTCGCGCCAGTTTCAGTACCGTCATGGGCGGCTCCCGTGGCTGCCCGGCAGCGTGCTGTGTTCGGTGGCGGCTCCCTGCGTGTGCGGGCCGCTCGACGCCAATGCAGCGGGCGGTGAGAGCGCGTTGATGTCCGGCAATGACACGCTGCGCTGAAAGCGCGATGCCAGCGACAGATCGTGGCTGACAAACAGCAGCGCCGCGCTGGCGGCCTGGCACTCCTGCACCAGCAGGGTGACGAATTCTGCCCGGCGGTCAGCATCCAGTGCCGAGGTCGGCTCGTCGGCAATCACCAGCCCCGGCGCGCCCATCAGGGCTCGCGCTGCGGCCACGCGCTGCTGCTGGCCAACGGAAAGCGCCGTCACGGGCCGGCGCAGCACATCGTCCGCCGCCAGCCCCAACCGCCCGAGCAACCGCGTTGCCTGCGCTTCGGGGCTACCGTCACGCTCGATGGCCTGCTGGCGCCGGCGGCGGGAAAACCGGCACGGCAGCAGTACGTTATCCAGCACGGAAAGATAAGGCAGCAAATTGAATTGCTGAAAGATGATGCCCAGATGCTCGGCACGAAAGCAGTCGCGGCGGGCGCCGGACAGGCTGGTCAGCCGCTCGCCCAGCACCGTGATCTGCCCGGCCTGTGGTGCCGCGATGCCGGCGATCAGCGCCAGCAGCGTGCTCTTGCCACTGCCGCTCGGGCCGGCGAGAAACACATGCTCCCCGGCTGCCAGCGTCAGCACCGGCAGGTTGATCGCCCAGGGGGCGCGCCGGTGCCAGCGGTAGCGCACATCTGCCATATGCAGAGCCGCTGGCGCCGTCATGGCAGCACCACGCGGTAATCGCCGCCGCGTTGAAGGCGCACTTCCTGCGCGCTCGTTTCGCCGAGGCTCTGCACGATCAGCCGCTCCAGGCGCGGCAAGGTGACGAACAGCACGATCTCCACCGAGCGCAGCGCATCCGGCCGTTTGCAGCTCAGTTCCAGGTGGCCATGAAAATCGGCGTGGTCGTGGTCGTGGTCGTGGTCGTGGTCGTGGTCGTGGTCGTGGTCAGCGTGATGCCTCGGCGCCTGCGCTGCAACTGGCAGCAGCCCGCTTTCCACCGATGCCGTCTGCACTTCACAGCCGGCAGCTGGCGGCAATTTCAACAGGTGCGCCACATCACCCAGGCGCTGTGCGGCCTGCTCGACATCGCGCACCCGCTGCGGCTGGGTGGGCAGTTGCTCAAAACCGACCACATCCATCGCCGGCACGGTCAGCTCTACCCACAGCGTTTCGCCCTCGCGCACCAGTTGCAGCAACCCCTGGCCGTGCACATGCGGCGTGCCGGCGAACGCCGGCATGCTGAGGCAGGCCAGCGCGGGCAACAACAACGGCGCGAGCGACAAGCGGGAAAATCGAGGCATGCGTGGTTTCCTTCACAGCAGCAGTGTTGATGGCGGCCAACTTCACCACACGCAAGACCGCGGCCGCAAATGTTATACAGTAACAAGACAAGCAAAGCAGCAAAAGGTAACGGAACAGCAGAAACGGACGAGGGACGGTGGATGGCAGATTGCAGATTGCAGGCCATTTTCCGCAGCAACCGGCAAACTTCCTCGCTGCCGGTGCCAGGCCACGCACCAGGCCGAGCCAAGCTGGGTCGGGTCGGGTCGGGTCGGGTCGGGCTTGGCTTGGCTTGGCTTGGCTTGGCTTGGCTTGGCTTGGCTTGGCTTGGCTGGGCCGGGCTTGGCTGGGCTGGGCTCGGCACCGCGATGCTACGCTCGATTCAACAAAGCGTTACTGGCCTGAACCGGTGCAGCGGGCAACAATGTGGTGTTGATGATGCCCATTGCACGCAAGGATCTGCTATGCCTGCCTCCCGCCCTCGCCGCTGGCGGCGCCTGTGGCAATTGCTCGCGCTGCTACTGGTGGCGCTGCTGCTGGTGCAGCTGTGGTTTGCCGCCTGGCTGGTCTGGTATCGCAACCAGCCGCCGCTGACAACGGCGTTCATGTCCCGCGAGCTTGGCCGCCTTCAACAACAGAACCCTGACGCGCAGCTGGACTATCGCTGGGTGGATTACGAGCGGATTTCGATTCATCTCAAGCGTGCTGTATTGGCCGCCGAGGATGCCCGCTTCATGGAGCATGGCGGTGTCGATTGGGACGGTATCCGGCATGCGCTGGAGCGCAACCGTGAGGCCGGCGAGCCGGTGGCCGGCGGCTCCACTGTGAGCCAGCAACTGGCCAAAAACCTGTTTCTCTCCGGCCGGCGCTCTTATATTCGCAAGGGCCAGGAGCTGGCCATCACTCTGATGCAAGAGCAGTTGCTCGACAAACGGCGCATTCTGGAGCTGTATCTGAATGTGGCGGAATGGGGCGAGGGCATCTTCGGCGCCGAGGCCGCTGCATGGCGCTTGTATGGCAAGCCTGCGGCGGCGCTAGGGCCGGCGGAAGCGGCGGAACTTGCCGCCCGACTGCCGCGCCCACGCCATTACCACCAGCACGGGCCGACACCCTGGCTGCGCCAGTACAGCCAAATCATTCAGGCACGCATGCACCAGGTTCAGGTACCCTGACGCCTGTTATGGAACCGCTGCCGGCGATATCGCTCAAAGGCTACCCGCTTCCCGTTTAAAGGACACCCTAGAATGGCTCGCTTGCTTTCCCTTCGTCACCGGCTGGCTGCACTGCTGGCATTGGCCGCGTTACTCGCCGCCTGTGGAGACGAGCCCCCCGCGCCCGCAGCGGAAGCACCACCACCGCCGCCCTCACAGCAGGAGCAGTCGCTCAGTGGCCTCTGGGTCGAGGGTGATGGCGCGGAGCGGGTGCTGGTGCTGGATGAGAGCCAGCAGTTGCACCTGCTCGGCTTTGAAGACCAGCAGGGCCATCGCTGGCACGCCAACAGCGATACGCTGAAGCTGGAAAGTGTGACCCGCAGCACCGGCCTGCCGCGCTACCAGCAGATTCCTTATACGCTGACAGACGATGGCCTCCTCACCCTGAATGACGAAGACGGCGCTTTCACCGGCAGCTGGCAACGCGACGCCACCGCAGCGGTGCGCATCGCCGGCGACATCCGGCTGCCGGAGGATTTCGGTATGCCTGCCGACGCCGTGCTGGCGATCACGCTGGAAGAACAGGACGCCGACGGCTTGCCGGCAAAAATCGTGCGCCGACAGCTGAGCCGCCCACCTGCCGGCGCCGAGGCACTGAGCTACCGTTTTTATATACCGCCCCCTGAAGTGGCCGCACATCCGCAGGCACGCCTGACCGTGCGCGTGCTGGTTGACGGCGCGCAACAGTATCACGGCCACAGCGCCGCGCTGGCGGAGCTGGCTCCCGAGCAGCCGCAGCCGATCACGCTGAAAGCGTTATCGGGCGCCACGCGCGGCGCCACCGCAGCGGTGCGCACACTGCACGGCGAATATGTCTATTTTGCGGATGCGGCGCTGTTCACCGAGTGTGCCACCGGCCGCCGCTACCCGGTGGCATACAGCGAAGGCGGTGTTGAGCTTGAACGCGCCTATCTGGCACAGCGGGAAATCGGCGGAGACGGCATGCCCACGCCGGTGCTGATGACGGTCACCGGCACCCTTCAGGATGGCCCCGGTGCCGAAGAGGGCTCGATCGTCGAACAGCTGTTCGTGCAGACGCTGGAGCGCACTATTCCCGGCGCCAACTGCGCTACTCGCGGCACTGCCGAGCTTGAAAACACCTACTGGAAACTGACCCACCTGGGCAGCCGCCGCATCAGCAGCCCCACTCACCAGCGCGAGGCCCATATGGTACTGCATAGCGCAGAGAGCCAGGCACGCGGCAATCTTGGCTGCAACAGCTTTACCGGCAGTTATGAGCGCGGCCCCGTACACGAGCGCGAAGAGCAGGGCGCACTCCGCTTCGGCCATCTGGCCTCGACAAAAATGGCCTGCCTCGGCGGCATGGATACCGAAGGTGATTTCAGCGCCGCGCTGGTCGCCACTCGCTCAACGCGCATCGACGGCGAAACCCTTTATCTGCTGGATGCGAACGGCAAGACCCTGGCGCAACTACAAGCGATCTACCTGTACTGACCAGGGCGAGAGGAGTTCTTGGCATGGCACGTGCCGTGATCCTGCAACACGTTGCTTTTGAAGGCCCCGCGGCCCTGCTGCCCTGGCTGCAGCAACAGGGCTTCGATATCGAGATCGTCGCGCTGTACGACGCCCAGCCCCTGCCGGCCGTGGGCACCTTCGACTGGCTGCTGATACTGGGCGGCCCGATGAGCGCCGCCGACCACGCCACCTATCCCTGGCTCGCCGCCGAAAAAACACTGATTCGCGATGCGGTTCAGCACGGCTGCACGGTGGTCGGCATCTGCCTTGGTGCGCAGCTGATTGCCACCGCGCTCGGCGGCCTGCTTGTGCCGGGCGCCTGCCGCGAGATCGGCTGGTTCCCGGTGCAGCCGACCATTGATTGCCCGCCCGATATCGCGCTGCTGTTTCGTGATATGCCGAAGGTGCTGCACTGGCACAGCGATACCTTTACCCTGCCCGACGGCGCCTGCCACCTGCTGGCCAGCGAAGCCTGCGCCAATCAGGCATTTCTGATCGGCGACCGCGTGCTCGGCCTGCAATGTCATCTGGAAAGTGATGCAGCCACGGTGGCCGGGCTGTGTGGCCACTGCCGCGATGATCTGGCACCGGGCGAATGGGTGCAGAGCATCAGCGAGCTGGTGGCTGGCGCGGCGCAGGTGGAAGGTTTGCACGAGCGCCTCAACGCCCTGTTGGCGTTGCTGCCCTATCGCCCCGCTGATCCCCAGCCTGCCTGAACCATCTGGCCGCGCCAGCGGCCATGCCTTGGCACGGCGAGCCTGCTATTGCACCATCAAGGCTCCCTTCATTTCCCCGCCGCGCCTTTCTTGCGGCAAGGCCGTGTCATGGAACTGTTACTGCTACTGTTTCTGATTGTGCTCAACGGGTTGTTCGCGATGTCCGAAATCGCGGTGGTATCGGCGCGCAAGGCGAGACTGAAAGTCCGCGCCGATGCCGGCCAGCAAAGTGCAGACGTGGCACTGGCGTTGCAGGAGCGCCCGGCCGGCTTTTTATCCACCATTCAGGTGGGCATCACCTCGATCGGGATTCTCAGTGGCGCCATCGGCGAGAACGCACTGGCGCAACCGATTGCCGAGACGCTGGCAGGCGTGCCGCTGCTGGCGCCCTATAGCAGCGGCCTGGCGCTCGCGCTGGTGGTCATTCTGATCACCTATTTTTCGGTGGTCGTGGGCGAGCTGGTGCCCAAGCGCCTGGCGCTGCTGGCCCCGGAGAGCATCGCTGGCCTCGTTGCCCGGCCGATGACCTGGCTCGCCGCCGCAGCACGCCCGCTGGTATGGCTGTTGTCACGTTCCAGCGATCTGCTGGTGCGCCTGCTTGGCGCCCATGCTCGCGAGGAGCCGCCTGTATCGGACGAGGAAATCCGCGTGCTGATGGAACAAGGCGCGGAAGCAGGTGTGTTTCATGCCAGCGAACAGGCGCTGGTGGCCAACGTGCTGCGCCTGGACGAGCAGCACATCAATGAAATCATGACACCGCGCAAGGATGTGACCTATGTTGATCTGCATGGCTCGGCGGAAGAAATCCGCCAGCGCATTCTCAGCAATCCCCATGCTCACATCCTGGTGTGCGAGGGCGGCCTGGAGCAGATTGCCGGCGTGCTGCGCACCAACGATCTGGTGAAAAGCGTGCTCGCCGGCAATCGGCCGGATATCCGGGCGGTGATGCGCCAGCCGGCTTATATTCCCGACTCTTCCACCATCACCAATCTGTTCGAACAATTTCGCCAGACACGCACGCAACTGGCCTGCATCGTCGATGAATATGGCGATCTGACGGGCGTGGTGACCGTGACAGATGTGCTGGAGGCAATCGTCGGCGAGCTGCCGGATGGCAACGACGCCGACCCGCCCGAGCTGGTGCAACGCAGCGATGGCAGCTGGCTGCTGGACGGCAGCATGACCATCCAGCGCTTCAAGGACGCGTTTCACCTCAGCCGCCTGGATGATGAAGCGGAGGACGATTACTACACCATGGGCGGCTTCACCATGCACCAGCTTGGCAAGGTGCCGGCGGCGGCGGACACCTTTCAGTGTGCTGGCCTGCAATTCGAGGTGCTGGATATGGATGGCAGCCGCGTGGACAAACTGCTGGTCACGCCGCTTTCGGTGCCGGACAGCGGGGCGGACGGCACGCCCTGAACTCGCGAGCGGGCAACACGCGGTTATTTCACCGGCACAAATACCCGCGCGCCATCCACCTCGGCCGCCACCAGCGGCTGACGATAAAGCTCTGATAACAGCTCCGGCTTCAGCATCTGCTGCGCCGTGCCCGCCCGCACTGCGCCATCGGGATACAACAGCAGCACATGATCACACCAGCGCGCTGCGAGATTGAGATCGTGCATGCACATCAGCACCCCGCAGCCCGCCGCCGCCTGCTGCGCCAGCAGCGCCATCACGCCCACCTGATGATGCAGATCAAGATGGTTGGTGGGCTCGTCCGCCAGCCACAGCTGCGGCGCCTGCGCCAGCACCGTGGCAATCGCCACCCGCTGCCGCTCGCCGCCGGAGAGCGTGCTCAGCAGCCGGGGCGCCAGCTCGGCCACCGCCAGCCGCTCCAGCGCTTGCCGAGCCAGTGCGATGTCTTCCGGCCGCTCCAGCTGCCACGGCGGCAGCCACGGATGACGGCCGATCAGCACGGTTTCCATGACGGTCGCCGGAAAACTTTCGTGCCGCTCCTGAAACAACACTGCCAGCATCCTCGCCAGCGCCCGCCGGCGCCAGGCTTGTAGCGGCCTGCCTTTCACCCGCACTTCTCCGGCGCGTGCCGGCCGCAAGCCGGCCAGCGTATGCAGCAGCGTCGTCTTGCCCACGCCATTGGGGCCGAGCACGCCCCATACCTGCCCCGGCAACACAGCGAACTCCAGCGGCTCGCCGCCTGCACGTTGGGGAATATCGATAACCAGATTCTTTACTTGCAGCAGCGGTGTCATTACCGGCTCCGGTAAAGCAGCCAGAGAAAGGTCGGCACACCGATCAGCGCCGTAATCACCCCGACCGGCAATTGTTCCGGCGCGATCAGCACCCGCGAAAATGTATCTGCCAATGTCAGCAACGAGCCACCCGCGAGGGCGGAGGCCGGCAGGATCACGCGCTGATCATTGCCGAGCACCAGCCGCAGCATGTGCGGCACGATCAGCCCGACAAAGCCGACCGATCCGGCCGTCGTCACCGCCACGGCGGTCAGCAAGCTGGCGAGCACATAAACACCTCGCTCCAGCCACACCACCGGCACGCCCAGCGATGCGGCTTGCAACGGGCCGCGTGCCAGCACATTCAGGCTGCGCCCGGCGGGTAACGCGAGCACCATCACGGCCACCAGCAACATCGCCGCCGGCCAAGGGCTGCGCGCATAACTGAGATCTCCCATCAGCCAATACAGCATCCCCGGCAACCGCTCCGCCGGCCCCACGGAAAGCAGAAAACTGATCAGCGCGCCCCAGCCAGCCGCAACCACCACCCCGGTGAGCAACAACCGCGCCGGCGACCAGCTGCCGGCGCCTTGGGCCAATCCGAAAACCAGCAATGCCGAACACAACGCACCAATAAACGCCGAGCCGGAAATCATGGCGGCGCCAAACCCGAGCAACATCGCACTCAAGGCACCCACCGCCGCCCCGCCAGACAGCCCGAGCACATACGGATCAGCCAACGGGTTGCGCAGCAGCACCTGCATCAACGCGCCGGACAGCGCCAGCAGCGCACCGGTCGCAAAGGCCGCCCCCGCTCGCGGCGCTCGCAAATCCAGCAACAGGGTGCGGTGCAGCGGATCACCGCCGCCTTGCAGCACCGCCCATAACTCCGCCGCCGACAGCGTTACGCTGCCGACCGTCACCGCGATCAACAATGCCGACACTGACAACAGCAGCAGCGCGGCCAATGCCCAGCAAAAGCGCCGCTCAATCACCATCCCGCACCGCCTGCAAATGCGTGCACAGGGCGCGGGTGCCGCTCAACAATCGCACCGTCGGCCGTTGCAGCAACGACGGCGGCACAAAAAACAGATGCCCTTGCTGCACCGCCTGCAAGGCATCGTAGCGGCGCCACCCCAGCGCCCAGGCCTGCTCGGCTTCACCCATCCCGCCGGCAATGATCGCCTGTGGATCTGCCTCCAGCACTGTTTCAGGATCCAGCGTGGGGGTCAGCCGTGGCAAGGTGCCGAAAATATTCACGCCGCCACACAGCCTGATCGCTTCGCTGATGAAATGCGTGTCGTTGATGGTCATCAGCGGCTCGTCCCAAATCTGATAAAACACCCGCACCGGTTCAGCTTCTGCATACCTTTCCGCGAGCGCGGCCACATCACGCTCAAGCGCGGCCGCTGCTGTTTCTGCCGTTTCTTCACGGCCGGCAAGGCGGCCCAGCCGCAACAAGGTGCTGGCAATCTGCGCAAAACTGCGCGGCTCGGTGTAATAAACCGGCAGGCCCATGCGTTGCAGGCGCTCAACCTGACCGCGTGGATTGCCGCTGTGCCAGGCGATGATCAGATCCGGCCGCAGCGCCAGCAAGGATTCCAGATCAATGCGGTTATAGCTGCCAATGCGCGGGATATCCTGCGCCGCCTCGGGATAATCACTAAAGCTCACCGTGCCGACAATCTGCGCGCCCGCACCGGCATCAAACAGCAGTTCCGTCGCACCCGGCGACAACGACACAATGCGCTGCGCGGGTGCAGCCAGGCATAGCTCTTGCTCCGTATCATCGATCACGCAACGCGGTTGCGCCTGCGCAATCGTCGCGCCAGTGAGCAATGCCGCCATTGCCATGCACCGTAACAACCGCTGGCGCACGGCATCGCGCTGCTCTTTTTGATTTGTCACGCTACCCGCCCTCCTGCCGCTCCGGGATGACAACGGCCCTCGCACGCCCTAACATGCCCGCCATTGCGCGCCGATGATGAATGGCGCGCCTGACAATCTGTCCGTGGCAGGTGTCCGGCAGCGCAAGGCTTGATGTCTGCGCCGCTGGATGAAACTGGGAAGCTGGTGCAACACCAGCGCTGCCCCCGCAACGGTGATCGGTTCAGGTATCTACAGGCTGCAAGCAGCCAGCCACTGCGCGATGCGCGGGAAGGCGTATATACCGGGATGCTGCGCATCCGACCGTCAGCCCGGAGACCGGCCTGCCACCGGCTATCGTCGCGATCGCGGTGGGCGTTCGTGCGGGGATTCTGCCTCGGCCGGTGCATCATACCGGCGTTTCCAGGCCCTTTGATAGCTGCAAATGCTCGCGTTTTCCGATGGGAATAACGTGCGGCGGAGCTGTGTCTGCTATCACGGGAAAATGGAAAAATGATGCCCTTTCGCGGGTTGGTTTTTATCGCTATTGGCTTGCTTGGCAGCGGTGCAGTGGCGGCTGAAAGTACTACGCCTGCCGCAAAAAAAGCGCCGGTTCAGGAAAAAACTCTTGCGCCTGTGCAGGTCATTGTGCGCCCGCTCAATGCCGCGGCCGATATCGACCCGCAAGACAGCACCAGCCCGGTGCGCGTGATCGAGCGCGATACGTTCGAACACCGCGTCACCACGCTCGCCGATACCCTCGGTGACCAGACTGGTGTACAGATCCGCCAAAGCGGTGGCCTGGGCAGTACCGCCACCGTTTCCATGCGCGGCTCATCCGGTAAGCAGGTGCAAGTATTTCTGGATGGCATGTTGCTCAACGACCCACTCTACGGCAGTGTGGATCTGAGTCTTTTTTCCTTGCACGATGTCAGCCGAATCCAGATCTATCCCGGCAACCCCCCTGCGCGCATCGCACAAGCCGGGCCGGGTGGCGTTATCATGATGGAGTCGCTGGGCACGGAAACGCGCCCGCAGACGCGTCTCAATCTTGGCGCCGGCAGTTTCGGTACGCAGCGGCAAGGGCTGTTCAACAGTGGTGCCCACGGGCGTTTGCATTATTGGTTGTCGGCCAATCGACAGGCGGCGGACAATGATTTTCGCTACCCCAATCATTCCGACTGGTACAACCCGACCGATGGCCGCCAGACGCGGCGCCGCAATGCAGATACCGAACAGTACGATGCAAGCGCCAGCATGGGTTACGAGCTCAGCCCGGCGCGGCAGTTGTCAGCGCTGGTGCAAACAACCACCCGCGAGCAAGGCGTCCCATCAATACAGAACTGGCCCAGCAATCGTGCCCGGCTGAAAACGCGGACGCACCGAGCACAAATCCATCTTCGCGACATGAGCAGCTTCGCCGGCCGCTTGCATCGCAGCCATCGCTTGAGCGTGGCGCATCTTGAAGAACGTTACCATGATCGTGCCGGGCTGGTGGGCCTGGGCCGCTACGACACAGGTACCGATACCGCACAACTCAGCTTCAGCAATACCGCCAGCTGGATTCATCAGCACCACGTAATGACCGGCACGCTTGAGCTGTCCTACTACGATCAGCAGCAGCGCAACCGTCTCAGCCACCAACGGGCGGTGCAACGCGAGCGCTGGCTGCTTGCGTCAGCGCTGAGCCATGAATGGGCCAGCAGCACCCGGTGGCGCACGCAAGCAGTATTGCGCCGCACCGACCTGATCGATGAAGCCGACGAAGCACTGCCTGATGGCAGTGCTGCCGGCACACGCCAGCATGATTCTTTCAGCGGTTGGCAACTGGGCCTGCGGTATCAGCTTTTCACGCCCCTTGAGCTGTATGCCAACGTATCTCGGCAGGTGCGCATTCCGTCGTTGCTTGAGCAATTTGGCCAGCAAGGGCTGTTTGTGGGCAATCGCAACCTGCGTGCGGAGCAAGCCTTCAATACCGAGATCGGCGCCCGCCTGGCGTTGGCCGGGGGCTACCTGGAAGCCACCGCATTTCGCCGTGATCTCGACCCCGCCATCATCACCGTCTTCGACGCTCGTGGTGTCGGCCGACACGTCAATGTGGCAGCGGAATTCGAAGGCGCTGAGCTTGCGGTCCATTACGCGCTAACGCCGCGCTGGTCGCTGGCAGGCAATGCCACCTGGCAGCATTCCGAGAATGTTTCGCGCACGATTTACACCTATATCGGCAAGCAGGTTCCCGGCATTTACCACCGCACGGCGATGTTGCGCAGCGCCTGGCACGGGCAGCATTGGCAGTTTGATCTGTCGTGGCATATAGACGACGAAATGTTTTATGACGCTGCCAATATTCTTCCTGCCGAACCGCGCCGCACCGCCGATGCCACCTTGTCGTGGACACATTCCTGGCAGCTCGGGCATGAAACCCGCCTGGCCATTTCCGTGCGCAACCTTGCCGACCACCACTACCAGGATTTCAACCGCTTTCCGGGCACCGGGCGCGCCTGGTTCCTGACGCTTCAACATACGCTTTAGCCATCTCCTGCGAGGATACTCATGACGATTTCCATCTCAACCCCGGCCGCCGGTTCCTGGCGCACAATCAGCGCCGCGCTACTGACGCTCGTCGTCCTCAGCGGATGCGGCGGCAGCAGCAGTTCCCGGCCAGCCTTTGATCATGCCACCGGCATCACTGCCGTGGTCGCCACTGTTGACCCTGGTTACACGGCAGGCGCCGTCGAGCTGATTGCCTTACGGGATGGCCCCATGCAATCCTCCGGAAGCTTTCACAGCACGATTTCCGATATTTCCGTCAACAGCTACGGCCAGCATTATTATCTGATCGAAAGCCGCAGCCTGGATCGCATAAGCAAGGTAGATATCACCAACCCTGGTGTGTTCGAGTGGCGGCATCACGGTTACCGGGCCACCGACACCGCCACACCCAATCTTTACGATCTGGTGTTCGTGAGTGACGAAAAAGCCTATTTGCTTCGCTACGAATCGAACACCGCCTGGATCGTCGATCCCTCCGCAACATCGGCGGCGGATTTCTTCCTCGGTGAGCTGGATCTCTCTGCTTACAATGCCGGCGGCCGCCACCCGCACATGTCCGCCGCCATTCTCGTCGGTGATCGTCTGTTCATCACCTTGCAGCGCCTGGATAGCAACTGGCTCCCGACCGCTGCCAGTTACGTCGCGGTGTTTGATACTGATACGGACGAAGAAATCGACACCGGCCACAATAAAGACGGTCTCAAGGGCATCCCGCTTGTCAGCCGCAATCCGGCCAGCATCGCCTACCAGCCCGCTGTCGGCCTGCTTGTGCAAGGCACCGGGGAGTGGATGGGCTGGGATTTATCCGGCGGCATTGATCGCATAAACCCTGACAATTTTTCTGTCACGCAAATCCTGATCGGTGACAGCACTTTCGGCCGTATCGAACATCTGGCTCTCATCGACGAAACGACCGCGTACATCAGCGCCCATCAGCTTTACGGACAGGCGCATGTGCACCGCATCGATCCGCGCAGCGGCGCGCTGCTGGGCGAAGTGGACGCCGCCGCCGGGCGGGACATTCGTGCTCTTGCCGCCGATCCTCTCGGCCGTCTGTGGATTGGTGATGCGGGCGATAGCACCCCTGATGATCCGCCCGGCCTGCGCGTGATTGATCCGCGCACCGATCAGCAAATAGCCTTTGTTCAAACCCAGCTACTGCCTACCGATATCGCCTTTGTGACCGAAGACTGATTTCGGTAGTTCGATACCCCGCTGCCAATTCAGTCAATGGGCAGCGGGGCCAAAGCGCGCTTGTGCAGCAGTGCGCTGCCCTTTCCGCCAGCCACCCTTTCTCGTGCGGCTTAAACACCCCCCGCTGCTGCGCCGCCTATTCTCTCTCCCTCTCAGTCTCTCAGCCTGCCACCGCTCTGCCGCGGTAGGCGACAGCATGCCGAAGCCATGAATGGCGAAAGCGCCAAGCCTCATCGTTCACTCCGCGCCACCAGCGCTTACCGCGTTACGCCAGCGCACGCCGAACATTGTCTACAATTGGCCTCGGCCAGCGGTGCTGCGCGATAGCCGCGCAAAGCCCGGCATTCCTTTCCTGCTGAATGCACCAAGTGATCTGCCGCTCTCAAGGCACACCACAGTGTTTACATATGTAGCCCCACTTGACAGGCGCAGCGCAGGGGCAGACCATCCTGCGCACACACTTTGCCATTACACCGGACGTAAACTTGAGCCAAGCTGCTATTTGGCGCCTGGCGCCACCACTCTGGAGCTATATCATATTGATATGCCAACCCCCTCGTCAGGCCCTGCCGGCACCTGCCGCAGAGCGGGTTGCAGCACTGCATCGGATGCACGCCAGCGAGCGCAAGGTGAGTTGCCGGCAATACGTATCCATGAGCTTTTTTGAATCCGTAGGTGCCCGCTATGCTTCTTGACCCCACACCCCAGGCGCCTTCCACCTGGGTCGATCTACTTCGCCACGGTGAGCCGGAGGGCGGCGTTATCTATCGCGGGCATCGCGATGATCCGCTGACCGAGCGCGGCTGGCGACAGATGCACGATGCAATCGGCGCCGACGAAGAGTGGGACGCCGTACTGACGTCTCCGTTGCTGCGTTGCCACGCTTTTGCCGAAGCACTTGCCAGCGAGCGCGGCTGGCCACTGTATCAGGACGCCGATTTGCGCGAGCTGAATTTCGGTGATTGGGAAGGCTGCACCGCCGAGCAGATCAAAGTGCGCGATGGCAAACGCCTGGCCGAATTCTGGGCAGGCGACGAGGATTATCCCGCACCCGGCGGCGAAACCCTCGCCAGCTTTCAACAGCGTGTCGCCAGCGCCTGGGCCTATTGGATCGACCGCCTGCAAGGCCAGCGCATCCTGCTGGTTTGTCACTCGGGGGTAATTCGTATGGTGATGGCCGAGATCCTCGGTATTTCCGCAGCGCGCAGTGTCGCCAACGTGCAGGTGCCGTATGCATCACGCAGCCGTATCCGCGTTGATGATACCGATCACGGCCTGTTTTCCTGCCTGGTGGCGCATGGCTTTCGGCCGGGGCAATTGCAGCTCGACGCCGCCTGATGATCGCCGGCGGCCACCCGGCCGCCGGCTCGTCTGGTAGACTGGCCAGTTCGTTGCGCTGGCTGTGTCAAACCAATGAGCCCGGATACCACCGCCCAGAATAAAAGCATGACCCATTTCGATCAGCATCAGGAAGTCTGGCTGTTCGGTTATGGATCACTTATTTTTCGCCCGGACTTTCCTTTTCTGGCGCGCCGGCCGGCCTGCATCACTGGCTGGGCCCGGCGTTTCTGGCAAGGCTCGCACGATCATCGCGGCACTCTTGAACGGCCAGGCCGTGTGGTCACGCTGGTGCCCCAGGCGGGCACTCGCTGCCTGGGCATGGCATTTCTGGTGACGCCGGAAGTTTTTGCGCATCTGGATTTTCGCGAAAAAAACGGCTATCTGCGCTTTCGCACACCTCTGACATTCGACGACGGCGATACCTGCGAGGGGCTGGTGTATATCGCCACTGAGGATAATGCAGCCTTTCTCGGCCCGGCACCGGAAGCTGCCATCGCGCGTCATATCGCCAGTGCCGCCGGGCCCTCGGGGCCGAACAGCGAATATCTGCTGCGGCTTGCCGAAGCGTTACGCGAGCTGGGTGCGGAAGACGAGCATGTGTTTGCAATCGAACACCATCTGTTGCGGGCCAGCACGGAGGATGTCGATGGACGTGGAAAGGATTCTGTGGCGTCGTCTTGATGGCCCCGGCCACGATACTTGCCGCCTGGTACGGCTGGCGGCTGGAAGGCGCAGCGGTATTTCATCATGAAAGTGGCGCTGCGGCGTGTGCCTCCTATGTCGCCCGAGTGTGACGCGACGTGGCGAACCCGAAGGGCCCTGGGTCGGCGCCGATCAGCTGGATTTGCGGGTATGCCGCAAGGCGGCGCGGCTGCACCCGCTTCAGTTTCCCGTCTCGCTATGCCGCTTCGTTCGCCATGCCTGCATGGCTTAACTGGCAATTCTCTTCAGGGCAGCCATGCATAAAAAAAGAGGCGGGATTGCTCCCGCCTCTTTCATTACACCAGTGCTGTGTTCGCTCAGATATTCTCGAACTGGCCCATGGTGTTGTCTTTACCACCGGCTTTCAGCGCGGCATCACCAGCGAAGTACTCTTTGTGATCGTCGCCGATGTTGGAGCCGGCCATGTCCTGGTGCTTCACGGTCGCGATACCCTCGCGGATTTCGCGGCGCTGAACACCAGCAACGTATGCCAGCATACCCTCGTCGCCGAAGTAGCCTTTCGCCAGGTTGTCGGTAGACAGCGCAGCGGTGTGGTAGGTCGGCAGCGTGATCAGGTGGTGGAAGATACCTGCCTGAGCAGAGGCTTCACGCTGGAAGTTTGCGGTCCACTCGTCAGCCACTTTGGCCAGTTCGCTGTCGTCGTAATCCGCGCTCATCAGGCGGTCACGATCGTACGCCGAAACGTCCTTGCCTTCCTGCTGCCATGCGTCGAATACCTGCTGGCGGAAGTTCAGCGTCCAGTTGAAGGACGGGCTGTTGTTGTACACCAGCTTGGCGTTCGGCACTACTTCACGGATGCGATCAACCATGCCTTTGATCTGGCCAATGTGCGGCTTCTCGGTTTCGATCCACAGCAGGTCAGCACCGTTTTGCAGGCTGGTGATGCAGTCCAGCACAACACGGTCAACGCCAGTATTTTCCTTGAAGCAGAACAGGCCGGATGCCAGACGCTTCACTTTCTTCAGCTTGCCATCTGCCTTGATGACCACGTCACCGTTGGCGATCTGGTCGGCGCTGTCGATGTACTCGCCATCCAGGAAGCTGTTGTACTTGTCGCCAATATCGCCCGGCTCATTGGTCACGGCGATTTGCTTGGTCAGGCCAGCACCCAGGGAGTCGGTACGGGCAACGATGACGCCGTCGTCCACGCCCAGCTCCAGGAACGCGTAGCGAACAGCGTTGATCTTGGCAATGAAGTCGTCGTGCGGAACGGTCACTTTACCGTCCTGGTGGCCACACTGCTTCTCGTCGGCAACCTGGTTCTCGATCTGGATACAGCACGCACCCGCTTCGATCATTTTCTTGGCCAGCAGGTAGGTGGCTTCCACGTTACCGAAACCGGCGTCGATGTCGGCAATGATCGGCACCACGTGGGTTTCGAAGTTGTCGATCTTGTTGATGATCTCGGCTTCTGCCTTGCTGTCGCCCTTGGCGCGCGCTTCGTCGAGGTCGCGGAACAGGTGGTTCAGCTCCCACGCATCAGCCTGCTTGAGGAAGGTGTACAGCTCGCGAATCAGGTCGGCAACGACTGTTTTCTCGTGCATGGACTGATCCGGCAGCGGGCCGAACTCGGAACGCAGAGCGGCGACCATCCAGCCGGACAGGTACAGGTAGCGGCGCTTGGTACTGCCGAAGTGCTTCTTGATGGAGATCATCTTCTGCTGGCCGATGAAACCGTGCCAGCAACCCAGCGACTGCGTGTACTGGGAAGTATCTTTGTCGTACGCCGCCATGTCTTCGCGCATGATCTTCGCGTTGTACTTGGCGATGTCCAGGTGCGTCGTGAAACGATTCTGGAGACGCATACGCGCTGCGGATTCCGGGTTGATGGCATTCCAGGTCGAAAAACCTTTCACCGCGGAAGCAACGGCATCGATCTCCTTGGAGTATTGAGACATGGGGTCGGGTCCTTTACGTTGACACGTTCATGGGCGGATAACGGCGGCCCTGAGATGACGCCGACGAGGCCACTGGCGGCGCGATATCCCACGCTGGCCAGTGGCAGTGCTGCGCATTCTACGGCCCGCGCGCACATAAAAGAAATTAATATACTTTATGTTCGCTATTCAGCGCATGAATAATGGTACCCTGAGCGCCAGAATCCGCCCCTTACATCCATTTTCAGATCATCGCACTAGCCTATCCCGACCGCGAAAGGATACATTGCGTATATCCCCTTACTGCGGAGGCTCCATGACCACATCCATGCACCGGGCGCAGGCCCAGGCAGCCCGGCTGGCCCGGTGGCCCCAACGTCGACTGGCTCATATCCCTGGCGATTACGGCGCCCCTGTGATCGGCCACACACTGGCCTTCTTGCGAGATTTCGGCGGCCTGATGACACGCCGCGCTGCGCAATACGGGCCTGTTTTTCGCAGCAATATCCTGTTTCAGCGTACTGTTACCTTGCTAGGGCCGGAGGCCAACGAGTTCCTGCTGCGCGACACCGAACATATGCTTTCCAGCCGTGCCGCCTGGAGCCCAGTGCTGGATCGGCTGTTCACCGATGGCCTGATGCTGCGAGATTTTGCCGATCACAAGTTCCATCGGCGCATCATGCAGCAGGCGTTCAAGAAGCCAGCGCTGGCCGGTTATATGGAGCGCATGAACCCGCATATCGCTCAGGCGCTGCCCAACTGGCCCACGGGGCGCTCGTTCCGTTTCCTGGATCAGGTCAAGGCGTTGCTGCTGGATGTGGGCGCCGAGATATTTCTGGGCCTGGAGATGGGGCCGGAGACAGCGCGGGTCAATCAGGCATTCGTCGATGAGGTAGATGCCTCGCTGGCGCTGCTGCGCTTGCCCATCCCCGGCACCAAATGGCACCGGGGCCTGCGGGCGCGCCGTTATCTTGAGCGCTTCATTACCGAGCTGATCGCCACCCGGCGCAAGGGCGGCACGGATTTTTTCTCCGAGCTGTGCCGCGCTGCGGCCGAGGATGCCGATGCGCAACTGACCGACACAGATGTGATGAATCACATCATTTTCCTGCTGTTCGCCGCGCACGACACCACCACCAGCACCCTGTGCTCGATCATTTATGCACTGGCCCAGCACCCCCAATGGCAAGCACGCCTGCGGGCCGAATTCCAGAGCCTGGGCACGGACACCATTACCCACGCGGATCTGGAGCGCCTGCCACAAGCCTCCTGGGTATTTCGCGAGGCGCTGCGCATGCACCCGCCGCTGCCCACCATCCCCCGGCGCACCGTGGCCGAAACCTCGTGGCAGGGCTACCGGCTGCCGGCCAACACGCATGTGCATATAGTGCCGCTGCACACGCACTATATGCCGGAATACTGGAGCGAGCCGCACCGCTTTGACCCGGAGCGGTTCAGCCCCGAGCGCGCCGAGGACAAACAGCACCCATTCCTGTGGGTGCCGTTCGGCGGCGGTCACCACAAGTGCATCGGCCTGCACTTTGCGGCACTGCAAAGCACCACCTTCCTGTTCCACTTCCTGCGCCGCTTCGAGGTGAGCGTGCCGGCTGGCTACCGGATGCCGGCCCTGCAAGTGCCGCTTGCCATGCCGGGTGACGGGCTGCCGGTCACGCTCCGCGCTCTGTAAGGCGTTTTACGTTCTTTTTACCTGCCCGGGCAGGCCGTCCCGCGCAAGGCTGGGGCGGCCGTCATCGGCCCTGCTATACTGCCGGCATTATTTCCGTTCAACCCGTGCAACAGGGCCTCGTTTCCGATGAAGTATGCAATCCTGCCGGTGACGCAGTTCCAGCAGAACTGTTCTTTCCTGATCTGTGAAGACACAGGCAAGCTGGCGATCTGTGATCCGGGCGGCGATATTGCCCGTATCGAAAGCGCACTCGCCGAGCTGGGCGGCGAGCCGGAGAAAATTCTTGTTACCCACGGGCATATCGACCATGCCGGTGCCGTGGCCGAGCTGGCCGAGAAGCTGGCTATCCCCATCGAAGGCCCGCACGAGGACGACAGTTTCTGGCTCGATATGCTACCGCAGCAATCGCAGATGTTCGGCTTTCCGCCGGCGCGCAGCTTTGCGCCGGATCGCTGGCTGGCCCATGGCGATACCGTGACGGTGGGCAATACGACGCTGCAAGTGTTGCACTGCCCCGGCCACACACCCGGCCATGTGGTGTTCTATCAGCCCGAGGCACAACTTGCCGTGGTGGGTGATGTGCTGTTTGCCGGCTCCATCGGCCGTACGGATTTTCCTCGGGGTGACCATGCTGCACTGGTCAGCTCGATCCGCGAGCGCCTGTTCCCGCTGGGCGACGGCATCGCGTTCATTCCCGGCCATGGCCCGATGTCGGACTTTGGCACGGAGCGCCGCACCAACCCCTTCGTGAGCGATCACCGTGGCTGACGCACTGTACACGTTCTTCAACGACTATATTCCGCAGCACAACTTTTTGCGGCTGCTGATGACCATTATCAGCATTGCCGTGATTCTGATGGCCGCCAGTGTGATGCGCCGCCTCGCGCGCCGCTTTGGCCGCCGGCAGAATTACGGGCCGGGGCGGATTTTTCAGGTAGTGGTGGTGATCAACATTATTGCCACCCTGTTCGGCCTGCTGGTACTCGGCGCTATCTGGGGCTTTACCGGGCAAGGTTTTCTGGTGGTGGCTTCATCACTGTTCGCTGTGGTGGGCATCGCGCTGTTTGCGGTGTGGTCGATCCTCAGCAACGTTACCGCCGCTTTCATTCTGTTCTTCAGCGCGCCGTTTCGTGTCGGTGATCGCATTCGCGTGCTCGATGGCGATAACACCGTGACAGGCCGCGTGCGTCACATCGGGCTCATTCATCTCACGCTGGAGGATGGCGATGATCATCAGTACACGCTGCCCAACAACGTGCTACTACAGCGCACCGTTATCCGGCTTGCCCCCACCAAGGAGCTTCCATGCGACAGAAAACACGTTCGCTGATCCCCCTCACGCTGCTTACGCTGCTGTGCCTCGGCCTTGCAGCTTGCACCAGCAATGGCGCAGCCCCGCAAGACAGCGCCGGCGGCCAGGCGCCAGCCTGCCTGATGCAGCCGGATGCCGGCATGTGCCGCGCCGCCTTTACCCGCTACTATTTCGATGAAGCCAGCGGCAGCTGCCGCAGCTTTATCTGGGGTGGCTGCGGCGGCAGTGTGCCGTTCGAAACCATGCAGGACTGCCAGCAAGCCTGCAATGCGCCGGCGTCGGATGCCGCGCCGGTGGCCCCCTTCCAGCAAAGCCTTTCGTTCTGAATCCAACGGTGACCCAGGGAGCAAGGCCCATGCAGCAAGCAAACGATAGTGCCCTCAAAGACCAGAACAATATGGTCAAGATCGTCTATGTGCTTTATCTGGTATCGCTGGTGGTCGGCATCACCTCGATCGTCGGCGTCATTCTCGCCCACGTCTATCATGGTAACGCCGCCACCCTGCAACGTAGCCATTTTCAGTACCAGTACCGCACATTCTGGATCGGCCTGGTTTATGCGCTCATCTGCTTGCTGCTGGCGTTCATCGGCATCGGCTTTTTGCTGATGCTGGCGCTGGCCGTCTGGATGATCGTGCGCTGTGCCAAAGGGCTGATGGCGATCAGTAATGGCCAGCCCGTCGCCAACCCCACTACCTGGCTCTGGTAGGATGCGCAGCCCTGCCGGCCAGGGCTGCCACAAATCTGTCACATCCGGGCGTCATCATGAGGCCCGGTTGCCTTGGAGTCCCCGCATGAAAATCCTCGTTCGCCTCGCCTTCATCACTTCTCTCGGCTGGCTGCTCGCTGCATGCCAGAGCGATTCTGTATTGCGCCTTTACGAAGGCCCCGAGCTTCCTGACTCGGCACTGCTGACGGTACGCGCCCCGGAGCAACTTGAACTCCTTGCCATCAACGGCCAGCACTTGAGCCAAGGCAGCACCTTGTTTTCCTCCGGCCAGGAACTCAAACTCACACCGGGCGAATACCGGATCGAGGCGTATTACAAGGAGCTGTGGACCACGAACGTGGACTCCCATTACACCTACCGCTCCGACCCGGTGACCTTCACCGTGGATGGCGAGGCTGGCGAGATTTATCTGCTGGCCTATGAAACACCTGCCAACGCAGCGGAAGCGGAGCGTCTTGCTGAAGATTTTTCCGGCTGGTCGGAAAACATCGCTACCGGCGAGCGCCGCGCTACCACGGGCAGCAATCTGCAACGCCCGACCCTGCTGGGCACTCTGACCAGCGGCTCGGCAACGCCCTCACCGGCACCAGCGACCGCCATCGCGCCCGCTGGCAGCAGCACGCCGCCCCGTGCGCCCGTTGCCGTGAGCGACAATGAAAGCGGTGCTGAAAGCGGCTATCTGGATATGCTGAAAGCCTACTGGTCGCAGGCGAATAGCGACGAACGGCGCGCATTTTTGCGCTGGATCGCGGAGTAACAGGCGATGCCCGGTAGCCATGCGCTCGAACAGAACCCGGAGCAGGCGCCGCCAGCGCCAAGCAGGGTGGCTGGCGAGTGATCGTTCCCGCGCCGCGGGCGCTGTAAATGGCCGGCTGTGCGGGCCGTCTCGGCACAAAACGGTGACCGGAGCACGACGCTCTCGGCCAGTTTCACCCACCACCGGCCGCGGGCGGCATCTCGCCCTGCAAGGTCAGCACCAGCTCGCGCGGGCCGCCGTGATCGCGATGCTCGCACAGATAAAGGCCCTGCCAGGTGCCCAGCGCCAACCGGCCATCCGTGACGGGCACCGTTACCGAAGCACCGATCAGCACGCTCTTGATATGGGCCGGCATATCATCCGGCCCTTCGTCGGTGTGCACATAATGTGGCACGCCCTGCGGCACCATTATGTTGAAGTGCCGCTCAAGATCACCGCGCACATCCGGGTCGGCGTTTTCGTTGATCGCCAGCGACGCCGACGTGTGTCGGATGAACACATGCAACAACCCGATACGGCACCCGGCCAGCGCTGGCAATGCCGCCAGCACCTCGCCAGTGATCAGATGGAACCCACGGGAACGTGGCGTAAGCCGTATCGTTCGCTGCACCCAGGCCATGTGCGCGCTCCTGCCTCAATTCACCTGATTGGTCGGCGCACCGGCCTGCCAGGCGTGAATATTGGCAACCACCCCGTTCAGCAGACGCTGCCGCGCATCCACGCTGATCCAGGCGTTGTGCGGCGTGATGATCAGGTTCGGCACGTCTCCGGCCAGCAGCGGATGATCCAGCGGCGGCGGCTCCACCGACAGCACATCCAGCGCAGCACCTGCGATCTCACCCTGAAGCAGTGCTTCGCGCAGTGCGTCTTCATCCACCAGCCCGCCGCGGGCGGTGTTCACCAGCAAGGCATTGGGTTTCATGGCCCGCAGTGCGTCGCGGCCAATCATGCCTCGCGTTTCTTCCGTAAGCGGGCAATGCAGCGAAACCACATCGGCTTCCGCCAGCAGTTGTGTCATCGGTACTCGGCCCGGCTCGGCGCCACGCCGGCCTTCCGCGATCAGCAGCGACATGCCGAACGCTTCCGCCAGCCGTGCCACATCCTGCCCCAAGGTGCCGTAGCCGATAATGCCCAGTTTCTTGCCTGCCAGCTCCATCACCGGGCGATGCATCAGGCAGAACATCGGCGAACGGCTCCATTCGCCCGCTTTGACATCCTGATCGTACTCGTGCCAGCGGGTGGCGAGGCCCAGGATCAGCGCCAGGGTGTGCTGGGCCACGCTCGGGCCGGCGTAGTCACCCACGTTGCACACGGGAATGCCCCGCTCCCGCGCCGCCGCCAGATCAACATTATTTGTGCCGGTTGCGCACACGCAGATCAGTTTCAGCGCCTTCGCTTCGCGAATGGTGGCGGCATCCAGCACCACCTTGTTGCTCACCACCACCGCTGCGCCAGCGATACGCGCCGCCACCTCTTCCGGCTGCGTCTGCGCAAACAGTTGCCACTCGGGCAAGCTGCCCTCCAGACTGGTAAAATCCAGCTCCTCCGGCCGCATGGTGCCGGTATCCAGGAACACGCCTTGCATGAGCTACTCCGAATTCAGATTTGTGCCGCCGTCTCGTCTTGATGCCTGGTTGAACGAACTGCATCTGGGCCAGGCGGATGATATGCCACGGATTGCTGTGAGTGCTTGCCTCACCGGGCAGGCAGTACGTTACGACGGCGGTGATCGTTTTCACGGCACCGTGGCACGGGTGCTCCGGCGCTGGGTGCGTTTGCAGGAATACTGCCCCGAGGTTGCCATTGGCCTGGGCGTGCCCCGGCCGCCAATTCAGTTGACGGATACTGCGGATGGCCTGCGTGTGCTCGGCACCACCGACGTCAGCAAGGATTATACCCATGCGCTGCGGGGTTTTGCCGACACAGTGCCCGATTCCATCTGCGGCGCGGTATTGAAGGCCCGTTCACCGAGCTGTGGTGTCGGCGATACGCCGATAACACCCGCATCGGCATCGACATCGGCAACGCGCACTGCGCTGGCCTCCGGCGCCTTCGCCCATCGCCTGCGTGAACGGCTGCCGCTGCTGCCGATGATCAGCGAAACGCAACTGGCGCGGGCGGCCGATGTGGAAGGCTTTGTGCTGAAAGTATATTGCTACCGCCAGCACAAGCGTTGGGGCAACGGCACCTGGCTTGACGATGCACTGGCGCACATCGATGCCTGGCCGGCGACGGTGCGCCTGCCGCTGGCTGATTATCTCACTCGGCTGAGGGGATGATTTCCAGCGCGTGTTCCGCCACCGCCTGCTGCAATACCGGATACAGCGTCAGGAATACCTCTTCCAGTTCGGCGTAATGCTGATCCACTTCCTCGATGATGCCGGTAAAGCGATTGGCAAAACGGATACGGGCGGCAATGCGATCCAGCGCCAACCCGATATTGCCCAGATCACCGTACTGGCTGAACCAGTCGTGCTGTGCCATGCGCCGGGTTATCAGACGCATCGGGGCGGGCATCAATATCGCGCCCTCACGCAGCCAGCGATAATCACGGTGAATTTCCGCCGAGAGCGGCGTTGCATAAATCCGATCCCAATGGCGGACCAGAAAATGATCGAATACCACATCCAATGCCACCCCGGCGAAGCGTCGCCGCTCGGGTGAGAACAGCCGCCGGCTTTCGATCACCAGCGGGTGCTCATCGGTAACACGATCCACTAGCCGGTGATTCAGCAATCCCTGCCGCACCGCAGGCGGCAACTGTTCCTCGCGCACCCCGCGCATGAAATCGCCCATCAGGTTGCCCACTTTCGAGGCCACCGTCGGTTGTGCCAATACGAGGTGCGCGAAGTAGTTCATTCTTCCAGGTAGGTGTAGCCGGCCAGCCCTTCGCGAATATCCGTCATGAAGGTCTGCCGTTCCGCATCACTGAGCGCAGCCCGCTGGCAGTGGGCCGCCAGTGTTTCCAGCAACGCTTCCGGTTCGTAGTTGACGTAACGCAATACGGAGCTGACGGTATCGCCCTGAATCGCTTCATCAAGGTGAATATTGCCATCGGCATCGATATCCACATCCACCGCATCGGTATCGCCGAAAAGGTTGTGCATGTCGCCGAGGATTTCCTGATAAGCACCGACCATGAAAATGCCCAGCTCATCGCCGGCGTTTTCCGGCAACGGCAATGTATTTTCCAGCCCCTCGCCATCCACATACTGATCGATACGGCCATCGGAATCACAGGTGATGTCCTGCACCACGGCTCGTGCGGTGAGCGGATTCTGCAAGCCCGACAACGGCAGGATCGGGAAAATCTGCCCGATGCCCCACACATCCGGCACCGACTGGAATACCGAAAAATTCACGAACAGCTTATCGGCCAGAATTTCGCTCAGCTCGTCACGCAGTGCTCGCTGATGCTTGCGTTGCGGATCAAGCTGCGCACGAATGGCAAGCAAGCAATTGATATAGAGCTTTTCGGCCGTTGCACGCTCCGTCAGTGACATTTCGCCCAGCAGAAAACGCTGTTGCACATCCTGCCAGGCGGCCAGCACATCCTGGTGCGTCTCCAGCAGATAAGTGCGCGGGCCACGCAGCGTCTGCTGCAATTGCCACAAGGTGGCAACTTCTTCTGCCGCATCACCGCTCGGTGGCGCTACGTTCACTTCTCGCAGCTGCTCACGGTCGATGATATTGACCAGCAATACCGCATGGTGCGCAGTCAATGCGCGGCCTGATTCACTGATGATATCCGGTTGCGGCAGCTCGGCTCGATCGGAGAATTCACGCACGGTTTGCACGATATGCCAGGCATAATCCGCCAGCCCGTAGTTCATCGAGCAGGCCGAGCGCGAGCGCGTGCCTTCGTAATCGACACCCAGCCCGCCGCCCACATCGAGCGTATCCACCGGCGCACCCAATGCGCGCAGCTCTTGATAATAGCGCGCCGCTTCGCGCATACCGGCTTTGATGTCTTGCAGGTTGGCAACCTGCGAGCCGAGATGAAAATGCAGCATCCGCACGCTTGCCAGATAGCCGGCTTCACGACAGCGCTCTACCGCTTCCACCAGCTGCGAGGCCGACAGCCCGAATTTGGATTTTTCACCACCGGTATTTTGCCAGTTGCCCTTGCCGATCGACATCAGCCGCACCCGCAGCCCCAGCCGTGGCGTCACGCCCAGCGCTTTGGCTTCCGCCAGGATCAGCGGCAGCTCGGAAAGTTTTTCCACCACGATGTGAACACGAAAACCGAGCTTCTCGCCCATCAGTGCCAGGCGTACATACTCGCGATCCTTGTAGCCATTGCAGACAATGGTATTGCCCGCCTCGCCCGAGTGCGCCAGCACCGCCAGCAGCTCGGGCTTGGAACCGGCCTCCAGCCCGACGCGCTCGCCCAGCTCTCGCGCACGCAGGATCTCGTGCACCACACGACGCTGCTGATTTACCTTGATGGGGTAAACCGGAATATACCCGCCCTGATACCCCTGCGCGGCAATCGCCTCACGAAAGGCGCCCGCCAGCATCTGCACGCGATGGCGCAAGATGCCGTCGAACCGCACCAGCACCGGCGAACGCAGCCCGGCCTCCCGGCAAGCGCGCAGCACATCATCCAGCCGTGCCGTGCCGGCGGCAACGCTGCCATTGGGGCTCACCGTCACATGGCCATCGCCATCAACACCGAAATAACCTTCTCCCCAACGCTCTACATTGTAGATCGCTGCGGCCGTTACCACTGGATTTTGCGGGGAAACTGTCATGGGCCCTCCTGCACACGCCGGCGATTATCCCAGACCCCCCTGCCCGGCCCAAGCTCTTTCAGCGAAAGCCGTGTTTTTTACAGTCTGGCGCAGCCTCGCCGCCGCTGCGGTTGAGCCGGCTTTCCGGCCTGCCACGAACGAGCTGCCAGCCGGCAGCCACTGCGGCAGTCCGCCCGGCCGGCAACAGCACGCCGGGGTGGCGGCAAGCAGCGTTAAAGCAGGCTGCTTACACCGGCGGGAACCCATGGCATTAGCGCTGCCCTGGCCCTAGAATGGCGGCTCTTTCCCGCCCCACGCATAAGGTGCCTCATGTCTTCAGGAAACTGGTTTATCGAACATTTCGACAGTGCCGGCACGGCCTTTGGCCTGCGCCTGAAAAACAAGCTGGAGGAGGTACAAACGCCTTACCAGCATATCGAGATGTGGGAAACCGACACCTTCGGCTATCTGATGACCATTGATGGTTGCACCATGGTCACCAGCCGCGACAATTTTCTTTATCACGAGATGATGTCGCACCCGGCGCTGTTCAGCCATGCCGACCCGAAGCGCGTGGTCATTATCGGCGGCGGCGATTGCGGCACGCTGCGCGAAGTGCTGCGCCATCCCGGTGTCGAGCAGGCGACGCAGATTGATATTGATGAAATGGTCACGCGCATGTCGGAAAAGTATTTCCCCGAGCTGTGCGA
This sequence comes from Alcanivorax quisquiliarum, assembly GCF_023051175.1. GTDB lineage: Bacteria > Pseudomonadota > Gammaproteobacteria > Pseudomonadales > Alcanivoracaceae > Isoalcanivorax > Isoalcanivorax quisquiliarum. Next base: position 197,608 of record NZ_JALKII010000006.1, read on the forward strand.
ATCCAACAGCGACCCGCGTGCCGAGCTGCTGTTTATCGACGGCGTGAAATGGATGCGCGAATGCGAGCCGGGCAGCATTGATGTGATTATCGTCGATTCCACCGACCCGGTCGGCCCGGCAGAGGGCCTGTTCAAAGCGGACTTTTTCCGCGATTGCCATCGGGTGCTGCGTGAGGGAGGCATCATTGTGCAACAAAGCGAATCGCCGCTGCTGCACAGCGATACCATCATCCGCGATCTGCATGTGAACATGCGGGAAGCCGGCTTCACCAGCACGCAGACGCTGCCTTTTCCGCAGCCCTGCTATCCCAGCGGCTGGTGGAGCTGCACCATGGCGGGCAAAGGCCGTGACGTCACCGGTTTCCGTGAAGCAGATGCGGCGGCCAAGCCATTTGAAACGCTTTACTACACGGCGGATATCCATCGCGGCGCGCTCGTTTTGCCGCCGTTCATGAAAAAAGCCCTCGCCTGATTTACCCGCTGGCGCCGCCACCATGGCCTGACGCCAGCACTGCTTCCTGTTACAAAACCGCCAACGATAGCCAAGCGCCGACGGCCGCTGGCGGTAATTCTTCAAAGCAGATCGCCAGCCCTTCAAGCGCTGCTCTCGCCGCCAAGGAGATGTTCGCTCCGTCTCTCTGGCCTGCGCTTGCACCCGCCACGCACAGCCGACCACCACTCTGATGGCAGTTTTTCAAGGCAAACCGGCAAGCCTTGAACCGCTGACGTCGCGGCCACGGGGTGCCCGGCGCGACGCGCCTGGTGCCGCTGCTTGCCAGCCAGCGGATGCTCTCTCTCCCGCCTACGCTTGCGGCTTGCGCCTGCCCCCGATGACTCTCGACAACGCTCGCTTGCTTGGCCTGATCGCACCGGAAAGGGGTCGTGCCGGCCATGCCATTGTCCAATGTAACAGTTAAATTGGCCTGATACGCCCAGCCCGGTTGTTAGCCCGGTGATAGCATGGCGGCTCGAGGGTACAGGGCGCGCCTCGGGTACGATCTGGCCAGGCAGGCGCTTTAACTGGCGCCTTGCCGGATGCAACGCACAGGCGAATGCCTCGCTTGTCTGTCGCCGGTGTGTCTACAATTTGTCTGTGCCAGCCGCTGTTCGCTGGCCGGCATCAATACTGAGAGAGTGCAGCTTATGTCCACCGAACATTTTGATGTGCTGATCCTTGGCGCGGGCCTTTCCGGTATCGGCGCGGCGTGCCACCTGACACGCGAATGCCCCGGCAAGAGCTACGCCATTCTGGAAGGCCGCGATGCCATTGGTGGTACCTGGGATCTGTTCCGTTATCCCGGCATTCGCTCCGACTCGGACATGTATACTCTGGGTTATTCGTTCAAACCATGGACGAACCCCAAGGTCATCGCCGATGGCCCCTCCATCCGCGACTACATCAACGAAACCGCCGACGAGTACAACGTGCGCCCGAACATCCGGTTCGGCCATCACATTCTCGGCGCCAACTGGTGCAGCGAAACCGCACGCTGGACGGTGCAGACACGCCGCACCAGCGACGACGAGCTGGTGGAATTCAGCGCCGGTTTTGTCATCGCCTGCACCGGCTATTACAAGTACGCGAACGGTTACACGCCGGAGTTTCCCGGCCGCGAACAGTTCAAGGGCCAGATCATTCACCCGCAGCTGTGGCCGGAAGATCTGGATTACACCGGCAAGCGCGTGGTGATTATCGGCTCGGGGGCCACAGCGGTAACGCTGGTGCCGTCGATGACCGACAAAGCAGCGCACGTCACCATGCTGCAACGCTCGCCCAGCTATGTCGCCACGGTGCCGCTGGAAGACCCCATCTCCGTGCAGCTGCGCCGCTTCCTGCCGGAGAAACTGGTTTACCGGTTGGCTCGCACGCGCAACGTCGCATTGCAGATGCTGGTCTACCGCTTGTCCAAATCCCGCCCCGGCATGATGCGCCGCCTGCTGCTCAAACAAGTGCAGTGGCAACTGGGCAAGGATTACGACATGTCGCACTTTTCGCCCAGTTACAACCCATGGGATGAGCGCCTGTGCGCAGTGCCCAACGGTGATCTGTTCAAGGTGCTGAAAAAGGGCAAGGCATCGGTGGTGACGGATCAGATCGAGACGTTCAACGAAACCGGTATCAAGCTGAAATCCGGCCAGCAACTGGATGCCGATATCATCATCACGGCCACCGGGCTGGAGCTGGAATTGTTGGGCGGTGCGGAAATCCGTGTGGACGACAAGCCGTTCGATCTCAGCCAGGCCACTGCCTACAAAGCGCTGATGCTGAGCGACCTGCCCAACGCCGCCATGATCTTCGGCTATACCAATGCGTCCTGGACGCTGAAAGCGGACATCAGCTGCGAGTATATTTGCCGACTGCTCAAGCACATGGACGAGACCGGCACGCGCATCTGCGTTCCGCGAGCGCCCGGCGATCTTGTCGAACGGCCATTCCTTGATATGCAATCCGGCTATGTGCAGCGTGCCCAGCACAAGTTCCCGAAACAGGGCGACCGGGCGCCGTGGAAGCTGAAGCAGAACTACGCCTTCGATCTGGCGATGCTGCGTTACAGCAAGCTCAATGACGGCTCGGTGGAATTCACCAACCCCAAACCCGTGGCCAAACCGGCCGCCAAGGCATCTGCCAAGCCGTCTGCCAAAAAAGCACCGGCCAAAGCGAAGGCAGCGAAAAAGAATGCCGCCGCCAAGGGCACCACAGGAAAAGCCAAAGGTGCGACGCAAGCGTCGGCCTGACAGCTCTGAATGCAGCTCAAACCGTTATAGCTCTGTATGAATAAGCCGCCCTCGGGCGGCTTTCTTCTTTATCGCTTCTGGCAGTTTTTCCTCACTTTCCCGCTCGCTCTGCCGGCACGCCCGGCACCGCTTTTCAGCCTGCCGCTGCCAGGCACGCCGCAACCAGATCAGCCTGCCAGCACCTGCTGGCGCAACCAGCGTAGCGCCGGATCGTCTTCCTGATCCCGATGCCAATACAAGTACAGCGATAACGGCGGCAATCTGACCGGCAGCTCCTTCACCACGACATTCGGCGGTGGCAACTGCTCGGCCAACATGCTCGGCAAAGTCAGCAGCAGATCGGTGGACGCGACGGTGGCCATGGCGGACTGGTGGTGCTGGCAGCGCAGCGCAATCTGCCGGTGGTAGCCTGCCTGTGCGAGCCCGAAATCCTCCAGCCCCGGCCCGCGCCGACGGGATGACACCAGCACATGGCGGGCGGCCAGATAGCGCTCCAGCGTCAGCGGCCTGGCGGCCAGCGGATGACTGTCTCGCATCATCACCACCAACGGCACATCCATCAGGTGCGTCTGGTTGATGTCTGCATCCACGGGCAAGTGCACGTCGATGGCCAGATCCAGCCGCCCGGCAGCAAGCGTCGAGGCCAATTCGCGGCGGCCAATAGTCAGCGATTGCACATCCACGCCCGGCGCCTGCGCCACCAGTGTGCGCATCAGTGCCGGCAACACACACGCCTCCAGCCCACTGCGCAGCGCCAGCACAAAGGTGCGGCGCGCCTGGCCCGGCTCGAAGCCGCCCACGCCTGCCAGGCAGCCTTGCAGGCCATGCAGCGCCTCGCGCACCGGCGTGATCAGCTCGCGTGCACGGGGCGTGGGCACCATGTCGCGGCCACGCCGGATAAATAATGGATCACCCAGTCGCTCCCGCAAGCGGGCCAGCGCGTGGCTGACCGCCGGCTGGCTCAGGCTCAACAGGTTGGCCGCTCGGGTAATCGAACTCTCGCGATAGATCGCTTCGAACACCACAAACAGGTTAAGGTCGATGGACCCGATATTCAGGTTTCTCATTTGCTGGTGCGCGCACTATTCATGACATTGATCGGCAAAGGTTTTCACAGACGCGGGCGCAGGGCAATCGCTGCGGCTGGCTAGCCGGCGCTGGCCGCCGCGCCACCGATGAAATATCGTGACAATCGCTCAATTGGGGGAACAGAAAACCTATGCCACATCATGTATTGATCACCGGCGGCGCCTCCGGGCTTGGCCGGGCCTTGGCGGAACGCTACCTGCGCAGCGGCGCGCATGTGCTCATTGCCGATCGCAATGCCACAGGCGGCGAAGCAACCTGCCACGCATTGCAGCCCTTGGCCAGCCGCTACGGCGGCAGTGTGCACTTTCACCTGGCCGATATATGCCGTGATGAAGATTGGCACGCGCTGCGCGCCTGGTGCCAGGCACGCTGGCAAGGGCTGGATGTGCTGATCAACAACGCTGGCGTGGCGGCGGGCGGGCGAATCGAAAAACTGCCGATGGATGACTGGGACTGGATCATCGAGATCAATCTCAAGGGCATGATCCGTGGCCTGCGCGAATTCGTTCCTCTGCTGAAACAGCAGGGCCACGGCCAGATCATCAATATCGCCTCGCTGGCGGCGATCGCCAATGCGCCCGTAATGAGCTCCTACAACGTCACCAAATCTGCCGTGGTATCGCTCTCGGAAACACTGCGGCACGAGCTGGGCGCCTACGGCATTGCCGTCTCGGTGGCCTGCCCGAGTTTTTTCCAGACCAACCTCGCGGACTCGCTGCGCTCGCCGGAGCCCGGCCTTGAACAAAGCGTGCGCAAGCTGCTGGCCAGTGGCAAGCTCGATGCCGCTCAGGTGGCCGACTATATTTTCCGGGCAGCGGCCAGAAAACATTTTCTCATTTTTCCGCACCGCGAAGGCCGCTGGCTCTGGCGCCTGAAAAAATTCGCGCCGCTGGTGTATAACCGAACGCTGGGCAATATGGGGCGCAGCGTGCGCCGCAAACTCGATCACACCGACCACGCCGCCTGACAAGGAGCATCCCAAATGGCAAAAATCATTCTGATTACCGGCGCCAGCTCAGGGCTGGGCGAAGGCATGGCGCGAGAGTTTGCCGCGCGCGGTTACGATCTTGCGCTCTGTGCACGCCGCGTAGAGCGACTGGCAGCGCTACGAGAAGAACTGCTTGAGCGGCACCCTGGCCGCCGCATCGAAACGCGTTCTCTGGATGTGCTGGATTACGAGCAGGTGTTCGAGGTCTTCCGTGCGTTTCGCGACGATTTTGGCAAGCTTGATCGGGTGATCATCAACGCCGGCATGGGCAAGGGCCAGCCGTTGGGCACAGGCTTCTTCTGGGCAAACCGGCAGACAGCCGAAACCAACTTTGTGGCGGCGCTGGCACAAGCAGAAGCGGCCATGGAAATTTTTCGTGCACAGGGCAACGGTCATCTGGTGATGATTTCCTCCATGAGCGCCATGCGCGGCATGCCGAAAAATCTGACGACCTATGCCGCAACCAAAGCAGGCGTGGCGACGCTGGCAGAAGGCTTGCGCTCGGAGCTGCTGGGCACGCCCATCAAGGTAACCACGCTGTTCCCCGGTTATATCCGCTCGGAGATCAACGAAAAAGTAAAAAACACACCGTTTATGGTCGGCACCGAGGAAGGCTGCCGTGCGCTGGTCAAGGCTATCGAGAAACAGCCCGCCAGCGCTTGCGTACCTACTTGGCCGTGGGTGCTGATCGGTGTCCTGATGCGCAACCTGCCGCTTTCCATCGTCAAGAAAATGAGCTGAGCGGGCACGGCATTGGCAGTAAAAAAGACTCATCGTCGATTTCGGGTGAGCCATTTCCGAAATCCGTGAAAGCACCAATGAATGCTCCAAAACACCGATTTTTTTACTCCCCTCTCCCCTTGTGGGAGAGGGGTTGGGGGAGAGGGAGCGACGAACTTTCAGCTGTCACGACACCCACTACATGCTTCACTATTTTCACTTATCTTCAGTAGAAGTTTCCATAAAAATTACACAGTCAAAAGATACCAAGCGTTAGCCAGTTTCGTTCCAGATCAAGTACCGAGTATATATTTCTTGCCATAATCTCCCCCTCTCCCCAGCCCCTCTCCCACCAGGGGAGAGGGGCTAAAAAAATTCATCGTCGATTTCCGTGGAGGCATTTCTGATATCCGTGAAAGCACCAATAGCTTGTCAAGAATACCGATCTTTTTTCTCCCCTCTTCCGTGGTGGGACAAGCGAAGCGCAGAACAGCCGTAGGCTGGCCCGAAGGGTGAGCGAATCAGTTTTTTTCTACCCTCGCTCGCAAGGGAATAGGGGCAAAAAAAACCCCGGCAGGTGCCGGGGTGGGGAGGGTCAACAAAACCTAGAATGAAAATCTGACGCCAGCTTCGATGGCAAACTCGGAGGCGTCGAACAAGCGGCTTACGCCGGCGAACAGGCCGATCTGGTCGGCGACGTAAAAGACGCCCTGTGCACCCAGAAACGTTTCATCAAAATCACTGGCATTGATATGACGCAGAAAAGCACGGGCTTCGAGCTTTTCCGACAGCATCATTCGTGCACCGCCCTCAAGCTGGATGCCGGTTTCGGAATCGCTGCCGCCCATGGTGCCAAACGGCGTGTGCACTTCCACCTTGATCTTGGCGCGTGCCAGGCCCAGTTCGCCATACACATCAAGGTTGTTTTCCAACGCAAAGCGCATGCCCCCACGCACGCTGAGGATTTCCTGGCTCATGCCGCCGTCCTTCAGCTCATCAAAGCCTGCGGCCAGATAAAAATCATCGTTCAGCTGGAAGGAACCCCGCACCAGGAAACCGTCGAAATCGCCGTCGCCGGTCAGCATCTGGTAGCCTGCCTCGGCATTGCTGTAGCTGATCTCTGCTGCCTGAGCTACCTGTGACGTAGCAGCCAAGCTGGCTGCCAACAGGAGCCCGGCGCCCAAACCCGTAATTTTTTTCAAAGCTTGCTCCTTGCCTGTAGTGGTGAGCGAGAGCTGCGCCCACGCAACGATACCGGAAAAGCTGCCTGCTCGTTACGGCAGGTGCATTTCTCAACTCGGGAAACCGTGACAGGGTAATGGCACGAGCGATTTTCACCCATCCCCCAAACGAGCCGCCCCGGTGGCGGTGTGGAACGCAGCGCAGAACTCAGCGTAGAGCCCGGCGCAGAGGATGGAACAGCTGGGCGGCGCACAGGTGAGCGGCACGGGCGGTCACGCGGATAGCCATTGAAGACGTCTCTTGCCGGTGCCGGTGCCGGTGCCGGTGCCGGTGCCGGTGCCGGTGCCGGTGCCGGTGCCGGTGTCGGTGTCGGTGTCGGTGTCGGTGTCGGTGTCGGTGTCGGTGTCGGTGTCGGGCAAGAGAGCCTGGCGAGAAAGCCAGACGCAAGAGCTGAACAGAAAGAGTTTGAAGGCGCGGGTGGTGAAGCCGGGCCGCCGCGCCGGGCGGGGCAATACCCGCGCCAGGTGCCGGGCATGATAGTCAGGCGAGGGAGCTAAGCGAGAGAGCCGAACAGAAAAAATCTGAAGGCGCGGGCGGTGAAGCCCGGCCGCCGCGCTGGGCGGGGCGAAGGCGCCCGCCCGGCGCAAGGTCGTTTTGCTAGAGCAGTTCTTTGCGCAGTTGCTCGGGTGATTTCGGTGAGATGAGCGCTGGTGCGATTTCCAGCGGCGAATAAGCTCCCTGTTGCCCCTGCCCGGCCAGGCGGCTGGCGGCACGCGCATAAGCCACCAGTACGCTGGCGGTAAACTCGGGGTTGCTGTCGAGTTTCAGGGCAAATTCCACCACCTGGTTGGTGGACTGATCGGCACCAGTGAGGCCGCTGCGAATAACGAAACCGCCGTGCGGCATGGCACTGTGCTGCTCGCGCAGCTCGGCCTCGCTCAGGAAGGTGACGGTGGTATCGAAATCGGCAAAATAGTTCGGCATGGTGACAATCGCCTGCTCCACTTGCGCCGCGTCGGCGCCCTCTTCCAGCACCACGAAACATTCACGGCGGTGCTTTTCGCGGGTGCTCAATGTCGGGCGGCTGCCACTGCGCACGCGCTCGATCGCCGGCTCCGAGGGCAAGGTGTATTGCACGCCCGCCTTGACGCCGGGCACGCGGCGCACGGCATCGGAGTGGCCCTGGCTCAATCCCTTACCCCAGAAGGTATATGTCTCGCCTTTGGGCAAGATGGCTTCACCGTACAGGCGATTGAGGGAGAACAGGCCGGGGTCCCAACCCACCGAGATGACTGCAACATTGCCGCCGCTGCGGGCGGCGGCATCCATCGCGGCGAAATATTCCGGCACCCTGGCGTGGGTATCGAAGCTGTCCACGGTGTTGAAATGCGCCGCCAGTGCCGGCCCCTGTTCCGGCAGATCGTCTTTTGATCCGCCACACAGGATCAGCACGTCAATCTGATCGCGAAAATCGTCGATGGCGCTGTAGGGGTGAACGGGCACGCTGCTGTCGGCCAGTTGCACCGTGGCCGGATCGCGACGGCTGAACACGCCGATCAGTTGCATGTCATCAGTCAGCGATAGCGCCAGCTCGACGCCGCGCCCCAGGTTGCCGTACCCGACGATGCCAATACGAATCTTGCTCATTCTGCCGGCTCCTCTGCACAGATTTGGAGCGCTTCAGACATGGATGGCTCAAACACTCACTGAAGGGCAGGAATTATAGGGGTTTGCGAGGGGGGATTCACCCGGCGCCGGGCACGGCACCGTGAGCGAGGGAAAGCAGGGCAGTGGCGCCAGCCAGGGCAGATGCCCGGCCGGCGCACACTCAACAAGAGCCATCAATAGTCATCAATAGCCGACAGCCGCGCCATCACCTCGCGGATCGGCACCGCCTTCGAAGAAACCGCCTTCATGGTCGATGCGGATGGCTTGCGCGTGGCCCATGGTGCTTTCCCACTGTGCTGTCATCTGCACCGGCTGGCCGCGCAAGCGCAGCTCGCGTGCGGTTTCGTCGCTGATGCGCGATTCCAGCCACAGGTTGCTGGACGCGGTGCCCCAGGTGCGGCCCATCAGCCAGCGCGGCGCTTCGATAGCTTGCTGCACGTCGAAGCCGTAATCGATCAGGCGCGTAATCATTGCCGCCTGGGTCTGCGGCTGCCCTTCACCGCCCATGGCGCCGTAGGCCAGCACCGGCTTGCCATCCTTGAGCAGCATCGCCGGGATGATGGTGTGGAAGGTGTGCTTGCCCGGCTCCAGCCGGTTCGGGTGCCGATCATCCAGCGAGAAGAAGCTGCCCCGGTTTTGCATCAGCACGCCGGTATCGCCGGCGACCACGGCCGAGCCGAAGTCGTGGTAGATCGACTGGATGTTGGAGACTACCAGCCCATCGGCATCGGTGGCGCAGAAATAGACGGTGTCGCCGCCGGGCGTCTGATGGTCGAATTCCTCTCCGTAACGCAGCCCCGGTGCAACGTCCGTCAAAGCGCGTGCCGCCGTGATCAGCTTACGGCGCTCGTCGGCATATTTCTTCGACAAAAGTGTGTCCAGCGGGATATTCACGAAGGCCGGGTCGGTCAGCCATTCGTCGCGATCGGCAAACGCTACTTTGATGGCTTCGGCCAGGTGGTGGTAATAATCTGCCGAACCTTCGCCCCAGGCGGATACATCGAAGCCTTCCAGCAGATTCAGAATCATCAGCGCAGCAAAGCCCTGCGTGTTGGGGCCGTGCTGCACCACGTCGTATCCGCGATAGGTGGTGGAAATCGGCGTTGTCCATTGCGCTTGATAGCCGGCGAAATCTTCCGCCCGCAGGGGTGAACCGGCAGCGCTCATTGCCGCACAGATACGGCGTGCCGTCTCGCCTTCGTAAAAGCCGGCGCGGGCGCCGAGTGTGGCGATCTGCTCCAGCGTGTGCGCGAGCTCCGGCTGCACCAGCCGCTCGCCTTCGCGCAGCAGCCGGCCTTCCGGCAGATAGATGCGCGCTGTCTCGGGGAATTGTTGCAAGATCGGCTCGTCGGTTTTCAGCCAGTCGGCCAGCGAGCGGGTCACCGCCATTCCGTCACGGGCGTAGTGAATGGCGTCGGCAAACAGATCCGCCCATGGCAGACGGCCATGGCGCTCGTGCGCCAGCCGCCAGCCATCCACAGCACCGGGAATGGTCAGTGCCGCCAGCGGACCGCGATCCGGGATGCGATCGGTGCAGCCCTGTTCACGAAAATATTCACGTGTCGCGCCTTGTGCGGCCGGCCCGGAGGCATGCAGTGCCTGCACGCCGTCGGTGTCCGGCCCGGCGATCAGCCAGAAACCATCACCACCGACCCCGGCCATGTGCGGATACACCACGCACAGCGTAGCATTGGTGGCAATGGCGGCATCCACCGCGCTGCCGCCGCGCCGCAGCGCCTCAAGCCCGGAGGCCGAAGCGAGATAGTGCGGCGACGATACCATGCCCCGGGAAGCCAGAACCGGGGGGCGCCCGGTGCGCGGTCCATTGGCGTGGCTCATTGTCTGTCTCCTTTGACGGGTGTTGATTCATCGGTAGCCGGCGCGCTGGCAGCGGGCGGTTTGGGTGGCCCCCACACCAGCCGCTGCACGGGCGGGATCAGGCCACCGCATGTCAGCGCCAGCAAACCCAGCCACCAGAGTGATTCCGGCCCATGCACGGTGCCCGCGCTGATCAGCGGAAACGCTGCGACCAGCAGCACCAGCGACAGGCTCAGATACGCAAGCCGGTTCTGAAACAATGTGATCATCATGATCTCCCTTCCTTACATGCCAAGCATGATCATCAACAGGGTGGCAAAGCCGGTCAGTACGAACGCGGCCAGCGTCCACGGCAGGGTCTTGCGCAAAATCTCGCCTTCACGCCCGCTGATACCTGCGGTACTGGCGCCGAGCACCAGGTTAGCCGGGCCGATGGCATTGCCAATCGCGCCACCAGCACTTTGCGAAGCAAGAATAGTGGCCACCGACAAGCCCTTGAGGTTCGCCAGCGTGACCTGCAAATCCGAGAACAGCGTATTCGAGGAGGTGCTGCTGGACGTGGTAAAGGCCCCGATGATGCCGATGCCATTGGACAGGAACGCAAACACATAAGCCGGTGCCACGGCGGCAATGCCGTATGCCAGGGTCTCGTTCAGGCCGGCGTGATCCATGATCCGCGCCATCACCAGAAAGGCGATGATCGGCACGGATGCCGGCACCGCGCTGGCCAGCACGCCCCGGCCCACGCTGGGCAGGCCACCCGGCCCTGTTGCCTCCCAGGCTTTGAAGTAGCCGCGTGAGCGAAACACAAACCAGGCGATGGCAGAGGTCAGCAGCAAGCTGGTACCGGGGTTGGTCAGCGGTGCCATGACGGAATAGCGTTCCACGGCAGCGTTGGTGACACCGTAGCCGGTTGTCACATCCGGGAACGGCAGCCCGAACGTGAGCAGCCGCAGCAGGTCGGCAATCGGGTCAATCAGCGACGTGCCCAATGCCAGCACCGTCAACAGCACATACGGCATGAACGACATCAGCACGCCCATCGGTGCCGGCGCATCGGCCACATCGCGCACCATGCTGCCTTCCATCGCGGGGCGATCGGGCACACCCTCCAACGGCTCCGCGTAGCGGCGCCAGCGTGACAGCGGGTACAGTGCCACCAGGGCAATCGCGGCCGGAATAAAGGCCGCCAGCACTGGCTCGTACAATGCCACGATGATCTGCCCGATGGCCTGGATCGCCGAAATGATCAGCACCAGCGGCCAGGCGTGGCGTACCGCCGCCCAGCGGCCATACATCCACACCACGGTGAAGCCACCCAGCAACACCTGGATCGTCAGCAGCAATGCCGATTGGTATGCCGTGGCGGCAATGGTGGCGGCATCCAGATCCACCACCTGCAACGTCGCCAGCCAGCCGACACCGAGGGTGCCGTAAAACTTGGCCCAGATATGCGCAATGATCGGGATCGCAACCGCATAAACCGGCTTCATGCCGATCGCCACCAGCAACGGTGCTACCACCACAATCGGCGTGCCGAAACCGTCGATACCTTGCAGGAAGCAGGTAAATACCCAACCCAGCGCCACCACCACGAACAACTCATTGCGGCTGAAACCGACAATGCCCTGCCGCAGCGCCTCGTAGCCACCAGCCTTGTTCATGATGTGATACAGCAGCAGCGCCGGCCAGATCACGAACAGGATCGATGCGGAATCCCACACGCCCTTGGCACCGGCCACGGCCAGCGTCTCCAGCGGCGTGCGAAACACGAACAAGGCGACTGCGGCCGCCACGAACATGCCGGTCGTGCCGGCCTGTTGAGCCGTCCAGCGCAGCTTCACCAGTAGCAATGCCAGAATGACGATTGGTGCGGCCGCCAGCGACCAGTGCAGCCAATCAATGGGGAGTAACGTACCTTCCATAACGCTTTTTCCCTGACCCGATGGTTACCGTTGCGGCCGATTCATTGTCCCGATAAGGACCATGGTGCCGTTGATCTACGTCAAGATACGGGAACTGACGGTGTTTGTCCGACCGTTGGCCGGGGCTATACCGGGCACCGCAGCGATACATACAAAGCCGTCGTGAGACACGCAGAAACGCCCACCCATGCAAACCACGTACGCAAATCTACAGAGACGCGCCAACACATGCGCGATATGCGAGAGCCACCTGAAAGCAGCAAAGCCGCTCCGGCGCACACCAACACCCTACGTTACCGCAGAAATGGTACGCATGTATGTCAGCAGCGCTTTTCAGGAGTAGAAGATTGCAACAACCAGACCCGGTGCACACGACAGGGCGCCGGGCCGGTTATGCAAAAAGCGAGGGGATCAGGCCGGCTCCCGCAGCGGGAAGCCGGCCAGGGTGGATCAATGCAGGGCAGCGCCCGCCTGTGCGGCAGCGGAACGTGCGATGTAGTCCAGCGCCTGCTGGGTATCGCCTTCGGTGCGCGGGTGGAACCAGGGCGCCACCCAGCGAGCCGTGCGGCCGAGCATATAGGTGAAAGTAGGCGTATTGCCGCTGCTGCGCCCGGTGCGCTGTAATTCCCACAGTATTTTTACCAGCGTGGAGCGCGCCAGTTTGCGCGCACGAGGATCGCTATCCTGGCGCGCCAGGCTGCGACCACCCTCTGCCAGCAGATAGAAAAACAACGGGAATACCAGCGCCATCAGCGCCTGCCGGCTGATATAGAAACCAAGCTGGGTGCGGCACAGGTGCTCGAACAGATCAAACGCCACCGTGCGATGCTCCACCTCTTCCGCCAGATGCCAGCGGAACAGATCGGCCACCACCGGATCAGCGCTGTCCCAACTGTCACTGTTCATGCACCAGTCGCCGAGCAGCCCTGTGAAGTGCTCCACCGCTGCGATCAATCCCACGCGCAGCACCAGCCAACGCTTTGCCAGGCTCGGGCGGTTGAGCCACGACAGCCCGAACGGTTCGTCGCCCAGTACGTGCCCGAACAGGTAATCGATGCGCTCGCGAAACTGGTCCGTCTCCAGACCATGCTCCTGCAACCATTTCTCGCCCTTGCGGTGGGCATTGGCGTGAATCGCCTCCTGACGGATAAAGCCCTCTACCTGAGCGCGCAAGTCGTCGTCGGTCACATAAGGCAGCGCCTTGTTATAAACACGGCAAAACCATAATTCCCCGGCGGGCAGCAACAAATTGACACCGTTGATCAGATGGCTGGATACCGGGTCATTCGGAATCCAGTGCAACGGCGAGTCGGATAAATCAAACTCTACCCGCCGCGCCTTCAGTTCATGCGTTGTAATCGTTGTCATGAGGCCATCGCTCGTTCTTGTGATGAATTATTCTGTACCCGCAAATGTGCGAGCTGCTCACGGTGCGCACCTTGATCGACAGCCTGGGCAAATTCACGCAGCGCAGCGGCGATCTCATCTGCATGGCTGAGCATCACCCAATGGGTGGCATCCAGATCACGCCGAAACAGCTCCGGCACCCACTCATGCAGATCATCAAACAGCATGGTGCCAACGTAGTTGTCACCTGTCGGCACGATCAGCTGTACCGGGCATTGCGCGTGGCGCGGCTCGGGTCGCAACAGCTTGTTCACGAAATTGGCGCGATACAGCCATACACCATAGCTGCCATCGTCGGTTTGCGTCGGATTGGGCTCAGGTTCTTGCACCCCTTCCCTCTTCTCCAGATACACCGGCCAGAAGCGACCAGCAACCGTGCGCCATACCAGCTCCGGCATGAACGGTGCCTGGAAAAACCAGATGTACCAGGAGCTGAATGTCTGCCGGAACAGATCCCGCCGCGCCGTACGGGTGTGCCCGCGCAGCCGCTTGCGCATCCAGAAACCCATGTGATCCAGGCTCGGGCCGGAGATCGTCGTGTAAGAGAGAATGCGCTCGTTGAGCGGCGCCGTGGTCACCGATTCCCAGCTCTGGATGGAGCCCCAATCGTGCGCGGCCAGATGAAAATCACGGCCTGGCAGCACCGCGTCCACGACAGTGGCCAGATCCTGTGCCAATTTTGGCATACGGTAGGCGCGGCGGCCTCGCGGCCGGTCGGATTCGCCCGCACCGCGCACGTCATAGGCCACCACATAAAATTCATCCGCCAGGCGCTCCGCCACCGGCGCCCAGACGCGGTGGTTGTCAGGGTACCCGTGAACCAGCACCAATGGGGTGTGGCCAGGATCGCCCCAAGTGTAAACTTGTAGCCCTATATCACCAGATTGCACGCGGTAGCGACTACTGTGCATGAGAGCCTCCGTCAGGCATGAGAGCCTCCCTCAGTTATCAGTGCGGCCCTTTCAATTCTTTTTCACGCGACATTTTTCATGTGGCGTGGCTTTTCATGTGGCGTGCCTTCGTCACGCTGCACGCCTTTTTTACAAGGCGCGCCTTGGGCAAAGCTGGCGCGTAAATTTGATTACATTACAAACCGCGCCATTATTCAATGTAACAGAAGGCGTTTTACTCTGGCCTAGCGGCCAATACAGTGCAAGTCATTCCGGGTCATTAGCACGTTGCGCGGCGGCCGTCATTACCTCACTCGGCCGCTCACCGTTATGCTTCCGCTTTTTCCGCAGCGGCCTCACGCCCGCACTCACCCGCATGACATGGACGGAAGCAATATGATTTACAGATTCAGCCTCGCTTTGCTGGTATGGCTGGCCGCGTTCACGCTGCCGGCTGTTGCAGAAGAAGAATGGGAGACCATGCGCACTGCCAGCGAACGTGGCGAGGTGAGCACCTGGGTGCGCACCGTGCCGGGCAATGCCATCAAAGCATTTCGTGGCGTTGTCGAAGTGCCACATTCGATGTTGACCGCGCTCGCCGTGCTCAGCGATGTGCCGAATTTCCCCGCCTGGGTTTTCCAGTGCCACGCTGCCGAGCAGCATGAGAGCCGGGGGCCGGAGCACTCGCGTGTGATGATCAAGGGCATCTGGCCGGTGTCCGACCGTGACGTGATCGTGCGCAGCCGGCTTGAACAAGACCCGGAGACATTCGCACTGACGATCCATTCCGAGGCAACCGACGCAGTGCTACCGCCACAGTCTGGCTATGTGCGGCTGCCAGCGCTGAACAATATTTTCCGGATCGAGCCGCTGGCTGATGGCTGGAGCCGCATCACCTTCCAGACCTTCGTTGATCCGGGCGGTGCGATTCCGGCCTGGCTGGCCAACTTCGTTGCCACCCGTGCGCCACTGACCACACTCACCGGCATGAAGGCGCAGATGGAAAATACGGCCTACCAGATCAGCGCCCTGAGCGAGCTCCCGGCAACGCTGCCCGGCACTGCCGACATCATCGTGCCGGAGGCTCATCAACGCCGCCGATAAATTCCGGCAGAAAAAACAGACCCCGGCGGATGTCTCCGGCCGGGGCCTGTATGGCCGGGCTTCGGCAAACGGTGGCTATCCACCGCCCTGCTGCCAATACCCCTGCCAGTGTTATTTGTTCACGAACTCCGGGTACGCCTCCATGCCGCACTCGGCCACATCGACGCCGGCGCGTTCTTCCTCCGGGTCAACGCGCAGGCCGAAGCAGAATTTCAGCCCGCCCCAGACGATCAAGCTGATGCCGAACACCCAGGCGAAGATGGTCAGCGCTCCGACAATCTGGCCGACCCAGGTGGCATCCACGTTGGTCAGCGGCACCAGCATCAGGCCGAGCACACCGCAGGTGCCATGCACCGAAATAGCACCGACGGGATCATCGATCTTCAGCCGATCCAGCAGCAGAATGCTGAACACCACCAGCACCCCGCCCGCCATCCCGAACAACGTGGCTTGCAGCGCAGAAGGAGTGGCAGCTTCGGCAGTGATGGTCACCAGGCCCGCCAGCGCACCATTGAGAATCATGGTCAGATCCGCTTTGCCGAACAGCAGCCGTGCGGTGATCATAGCTGCCACCGCGCCACCCGCCGCTGCGGTGTTGGTGTTGAGGAACACCATCGCCACACTATGGGCCGAGGCCATGTCGGCCACTTTCAGCACCGAGCCGCCATTGAAACCGAACCAGCCCATCCACAGGATCAAGGTGCCCAGTGTTGCCAGCGGCAGGTTCGCGCCGGGGATGGCATTGATCTTGCCATCCGGGCCATATTTGCCCTGCCGCGGGCCGAGCAGCAGCACCCCGGCCAGCGCCGCCGACGCACCCGCCAGATGTACGATGCCGGCGCCGGCAAAATCACTGAAGCCCAAGTCACCGAGATTGAACAGCCCGAACAATACATCCTTGCCGCCCCAGGTCCAGCCGCCCTCGACGGGATAGATCAGCGCTGTCATGAACACCACAAACAGCAGGAACGGCCACAGCTTCATGCGCTCGGCCACAGCGCCGGAAATGATCGAGCAGGCGGTGGCCACAAACACCACCTGAAAGAAGAAATCAGCCGGTGTCGCATAGCGGGTATCGCCATCGAATCCGGCGGCCTGCGACGCGGCCAGCTCGGCGCCGTGATCGAACAGCCCGATACCGCTCAAAAACAGATCACCGCCGTACATGATCGCGTACCCGCAAACCAGGTACATCAGGCAGGCGATGGAGAACAGCCCGATATTCTTGGCCAGAATTTCAGTGGTATTGCGAGCCCGCACCAGGCCCGCCTCCAGCATGGCGAAGCCGCCGGCCATCCACATGACCAGCGCGCCGCACAGCACCAGATACAGAGTATTGAGCCCGAACTGCAGCTCAAGGACATGGTTTTCCACAATGTAACCCTCCGCGTGACGATGAGTCTCAACTTTCCAGGCATGGATCGTTATTGACGGTGGTTCAGACGGCGTTTTCGCCGGTTTCGCCGGTGCGAATCCGGATCGCCTGCAACAGCTCGGTGACGAAGATCTTGCCGTCACCGATCTTGCCGGTGTTGGCCGCCTTCGAGATGGCTTCGACGACCTGATCCAGCGAGCTGTCCGGTGTCGCCACTTCGATTTTTACTTTCGGCAGGAAGTCGACCACATATTCCGCGCCGCGATACAACTCGGTGTGGCCCTTCTGGCGACCGAAACCCTTGACCTCGGTAACCGTGATGCCCTGCACCCCTACTTCGGATAGCGCCTCACGCACGTCGTCAAGCTTGAACGGCTTGATAATGGCTGTGACGAGTTTCATGTCTGTCTCCTGTGGCTTGCGCCGCTGATTACGACGCCTTCCGTTCCCCAATCGAGGTGATGCCTCGATCCTGAGTCAGCGGCGGGTTCACACCCGCTACGCCTGCTTTGATTTGCACGATCCATGCCTGTTTGAAATCGCACGCAAAATCAGAGGGTTGAACAACCGCCCCGCGCATTTGCCCAAGGCGGCCGGGCCATTATAGCGCACAGTTTTTCTGCGCTCTCCAAAATGGTGCACGCGTCGCACGAGCCAGCCCAGACTGCCGGTGGCTCCTGCTGCCTAACGGCGCTAACATGGCAGCTCCCACAGTATCAGGCTTTATCCATGAATGACTTGCCTCTGATCGATCGAATCGTCGCTGAAATCAGCCAGCGCCTGCCGGCCGGGCTGGGCGAGCTGCGCGGCGAGGTGGAGCGCAACGTGCAAGCAGTGCTACGCGAAGCAATCAGCCGCCTTGATCTTGTCAGCCGCGAGGAATTCGATCTGCAAACGCAGGTGCTTGCACGCACCCGGCAGAAACTGGAAGCACTGGAGCGGGAGCTCGGCGCCATGGAGCGCGACACCGGCCACTGATGCCCGCCTTTTCTCTCTTTTTTCTCCCGCCCGGCTCTTTTCTCAAGTGCCTCCTTGTTTGTCTGGCACTGTGGCAAACACCGCAGGCGGCTGCCTTTACGGTCGGCGAGCTTGCGCCCTGGTTGCCCAACATCACCATCACCGAGCTACAGCATCAGCTCACCGCCGCGCCAGATATCGACGCTCAAGATGCGCAAGGCCGCACCTTGCTGGATCATGCGTTATGCACGGCGCCAGCTCTGGTGCCGGTGTTGCTCGACGCCGGCGCAGGCACCGGGCACCGCGATGCGCAAGGCGGCCAGGCACTGCACCGGTTGATGCGCTGCCAACACCCGCCGCAGCACGCCGATGCCGCCCGGCTGGTGGAAATATTGCTCGACAGCGGGCTGTCACCGGACGAGGCAGACAACAACGGCCGCACTCCGCTGCATCACAGCCTGGCGCAGCTGGGTGATGGCAGCGGCGCAGTCCATCTTTATCGCGACGCCGCACTACTGATGCTTGCGCGGGGCGCCGATCCCGCGTTGCCGGACGCTCACGGCATCACGGCGCTGCACTTGTCCGTTGCCGAGCGCGATGGCCAGATCACCGCCCTGATACTGGATAGCGGCGCAGAGGTTGACCCACGCGATGCCAGCGGGCGCACACCGCTCTGGTATGCGGCGGCCGGCCGCCACAATACGGTCCCGTGGGAAATGCTGCTTGAGGCGGGTGCCGACACGACCTTGCCCGCATTACGCAGTCGCGTGCTGGCCGCCGGCTCGCCGAGAAAAACAGCGCAACTGTTGCGCGCTGATCCGGGCTGGGTGCTGCCCACCGACGACGCGCTGGCGCAACTTTTCCAGGCTCTGCCGGACGGCCTGCCCGTCTCGCAGCTGGAAACGCTCTACCACAGCGGCGCCTCGCCGCAGCGGATCACCCAGGGCCTGACACAACAGGCGGCCACACTGATGCCCACCCTGTTACAACAAGGCTTTTCCGCTCAGGCCCAGTGGCTGCTCGAACACGCCCTCGCCGCCACTGAGCGCCGCGAGATTCACGACAACCTTGTGCTCAATAACAGCCTTGAGCGGGGAAGCAGCGCTGAGCGAAGAGACAGCCTTGGGCACTACAGCAGCCCCGAACACCAGGCCCTGCTGCTGGCCATCATCCGCAGCGGAGATCTCGGCCTCACGCGCCGCCTGTTCGACGCCGGCCTCCCCGTTACCCAGCCCGAAGACGCCATGGCCGCCGCCCTGGCGACAGACCGGTTGCCACTGGTACAGCTGGTTGCCAGCCACCTGCCGGAACAACCACCGCAGCACGCCTGGCTGCTCCATTACATCCAGTACGGCGGCACCCAGCCAGCCATGGTGGAATGGCTGATTCTCGACGGCACCGACCTCAATGCGGCCGACGCCGACGGCAACACAGCGCTACTGCACGCCGCCCATCAAGGCAATCATGCGCTGGTAAAACTGATGCTCGATCACGGTGCCGACCCGACCCTGGTCAACCACAGCGGCTGCGACCTGCGCTGCTATTACCGCCCGCCCCCGCCAGCAGCCACCTCGCTGCCACAACTGGACCACACCCCAGCGGCATTTTTCCTGCTCGCATTCAGCGCCGCACTGATACTTTATTTTGCCCTCGCCGCCCGGCAGCTGCGCCGCCGCCAGCCGCTACTGCGCCTGACCATCGCGCTGCTGGCCGCGCTGGGTGTCGCGCTGGCTGCCAGCGCGTCACTGTTCTATCAATGCCAGCCCTGCCTGGCCAAAGGAGACGCACAATTCTGGCTGACGCTGGCCGCCACTACCCTGCTCGCCGCACTGGCCATGCTCTACGCGCTGCGTCGCCGATAACCGGCAGCCTGCCGCATAATGACTTCCCGGCTTCAGCTACGAGCGCGTAGCCGTCGGGCCGTCACCGCCCTGCTGTTGTGTTCATACCGGCCTTGCCCGGCTCAGTAGGGCACTCGGCTCGGGCAGGCATGAGCCGGTGCCGCTTCGCTCGACCCACTGGCCACGTTCCGCACGCCGTATCGCCAATCACTGATAGCTCTTGCAAGCAACCAGGCTCCTGTTCCGGCTGCGAGCGCGTAGGCAGCGGGCCGCCAGAACCCAACTGCTTTATTCATGCCGGCCTGCCCGGATCAGAGAAGGCACTCGGTTCTGGCTGGCACGGCGGGGCGCAGTGCCGCACACCGCGCAGGGCATATTCTGTGCGTCGCCAATGGCTGACAGTTTTTGAGGGCAATCGCTTACCTGTTTCCAAGGGGATTACGTACAGCGATGAGCGCCGGTTTCGCTAGACTGGCGGCAAGCAGGCGGGGTTAACGGAGCCAGGATGGCCAGCACTTCCTTATTGCATACACGCGCACAGCTCGGCCTGGAATCCGTGGCCGTGCAGGTGGAAACCCATCTCTCTGGTGGGTTGCCGGCATTTTCTATCGTCGGGATGCCGGAAACGGCGGTGAAAGAAAGCCGCGACCGGGTGCGCTCGGCGCTGCTGAACAGCCGCTTCGAATTTCCGCAGCGGCGAATCACTGTCAATCTCGCGCCGGCCGACTTGCCCAAAGCCGGCGGGCTGTTTGATCTGCCGATCGCGCTGGGCATTCTTCACGCCAGCGGCCAGCTGACGCTTCAGGCACCCGGCGAGATTGAGCTATTGGGCGAGTTGGCCCTGAATGGCGCCTTGCGCCCCGGCAAAGGCGTGCTGCCAGCAGCGCTGGCCGCAGCGCGTGCCGGCCGCTGCCTGATCCTGCCCGCCGAGAATGCCGCCGAAGCCGCGCTGGGAGGTGGCACTGTCTATGGCGCGGCAACACTGCTTGACGTGTGCGCCCACCTGCAACGCATCACGCTCCTCCAGCCCACACCGGCGGCGACACCGCCGCCCGCACTCGATAGCGGGCCGTGCCTCGCTGATGTACGCGGGCAAGTGCAGGGGCGGCGAGCGCTGGAGGTGGCCGCCGCCGGCGGCCACTCACTGCTGCTGTGTGGGCCGCCGGGCAGCGGCAAGAGCATGTTGGCGGAGCGCTTGCCAAGCTTGCTGCCTCCGCTTGATGAAACGCAGGCGCTGACGGTTGCCGCCATTCATTCGCTGCAAACACCGCGGCCGTTGAGCGTATTCCGCCTGCCGCCGTTCCGGGCGCCCCATCACACCGCCTCTGCCATTGCCCTGACCGGAGGTGGCGCACAGCCGCGCCCCGGCGAGATTTCACTGGCGCATCACGGGGTACTGTTTCTGGACGAGTTACCGGAATTCGATCGCCGCCTGCTGGAATCCTTGCGTGAACCGCTGGAGGCCGGCGAAATTCATATCGCCCGAGCTGCTCGCAGCGCATGTTTTCCGGCCCGCTTCCAACTGATCGCCGCGATGAATCCCTGCCCCTGCGGCTGGCTCGGCGATCCACGACGCAGCTGTGGTTATGTATGCGAGAAAGCGCGGCGCTACCAACAGAAAATTTCCGGGCCGCTGCTGGATCGGATTGATCTGCACGTGCAGGTCAGCGCGCTCTCGCCTACCGAGCTGATCAATGCACCCGCCGGCGAGCCCAGCCACGCGGTGCGTGAACGCGTGGTCGCGGCACGCGCCCGGCAATTCGCCCGCCAGGGCATGCTCAACCAGGCGCTGCCGGGCAACGCGCTGGGCGATGTGTTGCAGCAACACCGGCGCTGGCTGGAACAGGCGGTTGAACGCCTCGGGTTATCTGCGCGGGCGCTTTATCGGCTACTCAAAGTGGCGCGCACGCTGGCTGATCTCGCTGGCAATGAGCAGGTAGACCACACTGCCCTGCGCGAGGCGCTCGCCTATCGGGCCGCAGAACCGTCTGGCCCGCCAGGCTGAACGCCTGGCGCAAATGCTCCTGCGCCCCCTTTACCCATTCATGGCACATGGCATACTGCCCAGCTGAACCTCGGTGCAGGAGCCCTGTCTCACACAGCACCCACTGGCTGCAAGGCCAGAACACTACCGAAGCGACCCGGATTGACAGCCACCACGATGACCCAGGACACCGCTGAACTGATCCTGATAATGATGATTCTGCTATGCGCCGGGCTGCGCTGGCCGCATCGTCACACCTCGGGCATGGCCGCCGGTGACGTGGAAGGCTGGCTGCTGCTGGCGTTGACTACCGTCACCATGCTGGTGGTGCCTGTGCTCGACGCTGTTGTGCCGTGGCTGGAGTTTGCTGATCTGAGTTTCCATGATGAAGCGGCCTGGGTGGGGCTGGCGCTGGGCACCAGCGCTCTGTGGCTGTTCTGGCGCGCTCAGGGTGATGTGCGCCGCTCGGCCAGTCTCCAGCAGGTGATCACCTTCGGCATCTATCGCCACCTGCGCCACCCGATGTACACGGCGATGCTGTTGTGGGCGCTGGCGCAAATCCTGCTGCTGCAAAACTGGCTTGCCGGGCCCGCCGCAGCGGTCACTTTTCTGCTGGTTTATGTGTTGCGCATGCCGCGGCGAGAACAACGCCTGCTGGAACGCTACGGCTACCGCTATCTGGAATACATGGAGCGCACCGGCGGCCTGCTGCCCAGGCTGCCCCGCCGGCACGATCAGCGCTGAGCGCTTACAACCCCCACCGGAAAAAGCTGTTCTTTTCTGCCAGATAACTTCTTGAGAGCACCATCTTGTGCACTTCGCTGGCGCCATCGACCAGCCGTGCCTGGCGGGCGTAACGGTAGATCCACTCCAGCATGGTGTCTTTGGAGTAGCCTCGGGCACCGCAGAGCTGGATTGCGGTATCCACCGCCTTGTGCAGGGTGTCCGCCACGTGGATCTTCGCCATGGAGATGTCGCTGCGGGCAAAATCGCCCTGATCCAGTTTCCAGGCGGCGTGCATGACCAGCAAACGACCGATCTGGATATCCTTGGCCACATCACCCAGCATCCACTGTACCCCTTCGTGCTCGGCCAGGGTGCTGCCGAAGCTCATCCTCCGCTCCACATACTCGGCGGCGATTTCCATTGAACGCCGGGCCAGCCCGAGCCAGCGCATGCAATGCGTGAGCCGCGCCGTGCCCAGGCGAATCTGTGTCACCTTCAGGCCGTCGCCCACATTCAGCAACCGGTTTTCATCGGGAATCTCGAGCCCGTCGAAACGCAACTCGCAGTGGCCGCCATGTTCTTCCGGCCCCATAATGCCGATCCGCCGCACTATCTCCCAGCCCGGCTGATCGGCATCGAACAGGAATGCCGTCAGCCCTTTGCGATCATCGTCGCTGGTGCGTGCCACAAGCACGAAATGCTGCGCACCTTCGGCGCCGGTGATAAACCACTTGCGGCCATTGATGACCCATTTGTCACCCTGCTTTTCGGCACGGGTATACGTCAGCGACGGGTCGGAGCCGCAGCCGCCATCCGGTTCGGTCATGGCAAATGCAGAGCGCACCCGGCCATCTACCAGAGGCTGCAACCAGCGCTCCTTTTGCGGCTCGGTCAGTATCTTCTCCAGCAGGATCATAGTGCCGTCATCCGGTGCGGCGGCATTGAACACCACCGGCCCGAACGGCGAGCGGCCTGCTTCTTCATATAATGCGGCCATGCCCATCACACCGACATCGCGGCCACCGCGTGCTTGCGGCATCTGGAAACACCACAACCCTTTCGCTCGGGCCTTGTCACGCACAGCAGCCAGCACGTCTTCCTGCAGGTTTTCGTGCGCATCGAAATTGCTGCGATCACTCTCCAGCGGGATGACTTCACTATTGATGAAGTCCCGTACTTCAAGACGCAGCGCGTCAATATGCGGCGGCAAAGAAAAATCCATGTTGGTCAGTCCTTATCGTTATAAAGCCGAGCACAGGTGCGCACCATCGACGGGCAGCGCGACACCGCTCATATAAGCTGAAGCATCCGACGCAAGCAGCAGCAACGGGCCGGAAATTTCCGGCATGTTGCCGACGCGACGAAACGGAATGCGCTTGATCTGGCGCTCACCGTGCTCGCTGTGTAACCAGTCGCGGTTGATGTCTGTCTCGAAATATCCCGGGCATAACGCATTACAGCGAATCCCATACCGTGCGTAATCCAGTGCCACCGAACGTGTCAGCTGCACCACCGCCGCCTTGGATGCCGCATAGGCGGACAACTGCTGGCCGACACGCAGCCCCAGGATTGAGGCGACATTGATGATATTGCCGCCCCGCCCGCCTTCCATCCAGCGAGCAAGCGCCTGTTGTGTCACGGCCCAGACGCCCTTGAGATTGGTATCAAGCACCGCATCCCAGTCATCTTCTGTGTAATTGTCGGTGCGCCCGACGCGGCTGATGCCGGCATTGTTGATTACCACATCCAGCTCTGGCAGCTCGGCAAACGCGGCTTTGACGCTGGCCGGGTCGGCCACGTCCATTGCCACCACCACTGCTTCGCGCCCTTTTTCACGCACGCTGGCGGCGGTCTGCTCCAGACGATCCAGCCGCCGGGCAGCCAGCACCAGATCGGCACCGGCATCGGCCAGCACGGAGGCAAAATGTGCGCCAAACCCGCTGGAGGCGCCGGTCACCAATACGCGCTTGCCGGCCATGGAAAACAGATTACTCATTGCCACCCCCTTTATATGGAACACATTGGCAGCCTGACTGACAGCCTTGCAGCATAGGCAGACTAGAGAGTCCCGTCAGGCTGCTCAAGGACCAAAACACTCACAGCCCGGTCAACTGCGGCCTGCCGCGGCACCTGCGCGGGGTGCTGGAGTCCGCCCGATCGGCTGGTATGATGTGCGCTCCCCGACCCGGAGGCACAGTGAGCCAGCTCAATTCCCGTCAGCAAGAAGCCGTCAGTTACACCCAAGGCCCGCTGCTGGTGCTTGCTGGCGCCGGCTCCGGCAAGACCAGTGTGATCACCCGCAAGATTGCCTGGCTGATCCAGCATCAACAGATCAGCGCACGCCACATCGCCGCCGTGACGTTCACCAATAAAGCGGCGCGGGAGATGAAAGAGCGTGTCTCGGCGCTGGTGCCCCGCAGCGAAACCCGCGGCCTGATCGTCTCCACGTTTCATAATCTGGGCTTGCGCATTCTCAAGCAGGAACAAGCCGCCAGCGGGCTGCGCCGTGGCTTTTCGATCCTCGACCAGACCGACAGCCGAGAGCTGCTCAAGGAGCTGTTGCATCGCGGTGACAGCGAGCGCGATATCGAGGCCACCGACTTTATCCATGCACGCATTTCCAAATGGAAAAACGAGCTGGTGCTGCCGGAACAGGCCCTTTCCACCGCAGCCAATGATGACGAGTTGCGCGCCGCCGTCGCCTACGGCCAGTACAACCGCATGCTGCGCGCCTGTAACGCGGTGGATTTTGATGATCTGATCATGCTGCCGGTGACGCTGTTTCGGGAACAGCCGCGCATTATGGAAAAGTGGCGCAACCGGATTCGCTATCTGCTGGTGGACGAATATCAGGACACCAACAGCGCGCAATACGAGCTGGTGCGGCAATTGGTGGAACCGCTGGGCCGCTTCACGGTGGTGGGAGATGATGACCAGTCGATCTACGCCTGGCGCGGCGCACGGCCGGAAAATCTGGCCCAGCTACAAACCGATTGGCCGAATCTGAACGTGGTGAAGCTGGAACAGAACTACCGCTCCACAGGCCGTATTCTGAAGGCGGCCAACGCTGTCATCAGCAACAACCCGCATGTCTTCGAGAAAACCTTGTGGTCGGATTATGGCTACGGCGATCCGATCAGGGTTGTGGCCATGCGCGACGAAGATGCCGAAACCGACTGGATCGCCGGCGACCTGTTTCATCAGCGCCTGCAGCGCGGGCTGAAGTGGAAAGATTTTGCCATTTTGTATCGGGGTAATTTCCAGTCGCGCTTGATGGAAACGAAGCTGCAATCATTGCAGATTCCATACAAGGTTTCCGGTGGCAAAAGCTTTTTCTCGCGGGCGGAAATCAAGGATCTGATGTGCTATTTCCGGCTGCTGGTCAATCCTGATGACGATAACGCCTTCCTGCGCATCATCAATACACCGCGCCGGGAAATAGGCCCGGCCACGCTGGAAAAACTGGCCGGCTGGGCGGCGCGCCGCGATCAGGGCATGTACCACGTCTGTGACGATTTCGCGCTATCGGAAATCATGCCGGCCAAATCGGCGGAAAAACTGCGCGAATTCAAACAATGGCTGGATGCCAAGCGCGAGCTGTGTTTCCGCGACAACAGCACCCGCGCCATTCGCGAGCTGATCAGCGATATGGACTATGAAGGTTGGCTCCATCAACAATCCTCCAGCCCGCGCATTGGCGAAAAGCGCGTCGAAAATATCTGGACGCTGGTCGCCAGCATCCAGCGCATGCTGGACAAGGACGAAGATGGCGACGCCGATCTGGAAACCGTGATCGCCAAGCTGGTGCTGATCGACATGCTGGAACAACAGGACGACGAAGACGATACCGATCGCGTGCAACTGATGACACTGCACGCCGCCAAGGGACTGGAGTACCCGCATGTTTACATGATGGGCGTGGAAGAAGAGCTGTTACCGCACCGCACCAGCATCGAGGAAGATACCATCGTCGAGGAGCGCCGCCTGATGTACGTGGGCATCACCCGCGCCAAGCGTAATCTGACCATGAGTTATGCCATGACACGCAGGCAGTTTGGTGAAAAAGTCGATACCGTGCCCAGCCGCTTCATCGAAGAGCTGCCACAGGAAGATCTGGAATTCATCGGAGAAGGGGTGAAAATCGATCCGGAGCGGGCCGATGAAATGGCCGAGGCCAGCATTGCCGGGCTGCGTGCGTTACTGGAGTGATGCAAATCATCGGGGATAAAACGCGCCGGGTAGTAGAGAGCGCGCGGAGAGGCAGAGAAGCCGCGTAACAGAGAGCACCAGAAGATAGAGAGCACCGAGCGATAGAGAGAGCGCTCCGACCGGGGCATGGTCCCCGACTGCGTGTGCTGGCGGCCTGCTCTCTTCACGCCTCTTTATTTTCTTTACTCTTCTACAGGCTCTTCTTCTACGGGCTCTTCCAGCGGCGGTGGCGCATCGGCGGGAGCCACCATTGGCGGCGCCTCCTGACGTGCGCCGCCTTCAAGCACCGGCTCGGGTGGAGCCGGTGGAGCATCATCAGTACACGCAACGAGCAGGGTCAGCAGACAAAGCGCCGGCCATGTCCGCATGGATTACTGCGCCTGCTCGATCAGATAATCAACCGCAGCACGCACTTCTTCTTCCGAGCAGTCCATGCACATGCCACGCGGCGGCATGGCACCAAAACCATCCCAGGTATGCTGGAACAACACATCTACACCTTTTGCCAGACGCGGCGCCCAGGCTGCGCTATCGCCGGTCACGGGCGCACCCGCAGCACCTGTACTGTGGCAGGCGGTGCAGGCGGTGTTGTAGACGGTCTGCCCGTCACGCGGGCCGCTGGGCGCGGCAGCACCACCCGCCGCAGACGCGCCGCCGGCATCCGCGATCTCGTCGCCGCATGCCTCACCTTCGACGCACACGGTGCCGACGGGCGCCAGCCGCTCGCTGATGGCCCGCGTACTGAGAACCGAGCGATCGCCCAGGCCATGGGGGGAGATTTCCTGGGTAGTGCGGGCTCCGTGGCTCACACCTGCAAGCAGGGTGGCAGTGACAGCCAGTGCAGCGACGACAAACTTGTTCACGGTGAATACCTCATCTCGGCGTGAAGTGGCGGTTAGCCTGATTCAGGCCGGCGCGGACATGCCCCACTGACCCGGCGGCGGGATTATACCCCTTAGCCCGCTCAGGTTAAATGTTCCCCGCCAGGCTATGGTGAGACAGGCAAAATAACTTACTCGATCTCGATGCGGGGCAAGCACAAGGTGAAACGGCTACCGTGGTCAAGCCGGCTGCTGGCCAGAATATCGCCATTATGCCGCTCGGCCACCACCTTGACGAAACGCAGCCCCAGCCCGGCACCACGCGTACGGGCGCCGCCTGAGCTCTGGGCACGCCGGAAGCGCTTGAACAGATGCTCCAGAAACTCCGGCTCGATCCCCACCCCGGCATCCACCACTTCGCAACGCACCGAGCCTTCCTCACAGTGCAGTCGCACGTCGACCTGGCTGTCCGGGTGGCTGTACTTGATGGCGTTGGTCAGCAGGTTCACCACGGCGCGCTCCAGCAACTCATGGTTGCCACTGACCCAGACATCATCTTCCGGCAGATACTCGAACCGCAGCCGTACACGACGCTGCTGAGCCTGCAACATGACCTGCTCGACGGCACTCTCCACCACCGGCAACATGTCCAGCGGCGTCATATCGGCCTCTTGCGTGGCTTCCGCCCGTGCCAGTTGCAGGAACTGCTCGGCGATGCCCAGGCTGCGCTGTGCATAATGCTCCATCTGCTCCAGCAAATCGGACATGGTGCCAGGCTGCTGCCGGTAGCGCTCGCCCAGCGCCAGCAGCGAGATCATCGGGCTGCGCAGATCATGAGACAGGAAATCCAGCATCTCGCTGCGCGCTCGCATGGCCTGCTTCACGTCAGAGATATCCTTGAGCATCAGGATCAGCACTTCACCCGGCTGGCGGCCGGCACGAATGCGCAGCATGTCGAGATACATATCCTGCCCGCGGCGGCTGCGACACTCCAGCTGGCTGCGGCCGGTGGACAGCGCCTCTCGTACCACGGCCGCCCAGCCACTGCCATCCTCGCCCACCAGCAACTCTCGGCCGAGCTGCAACAGGCTGGTGTCATCCATCTCCCGGCTCGGCAAGGCCAACCACTCGGAGGCCTGAGCGTTGACGAAAAGCAGGCAGCCGCAAGCGTCAGCAATCACCACCCCGTCACGCAGCTGCGCCAGAATAGCCTCGAAGAAGCGCGTCAGCGCCTGCTGGCGCAGCTCCTGCGCCCGCACCCGCTCGATATGGTCTTCCACCACATCATAATGGCCCTCATCAGTGGCCAGTGTTTCCTCACAGCGAGCCACCATTGCACGCACCCACTGCTCGTGCGCTGGCGCCGGTCCGCCCTCTTCCCACACCAGCCCCAGCTCGTAACGCTGGTTGCCGGCCAGAATATTGTAATAGCGAGCGCGATTACCCTGCCATGTGCGCTCGGAAATTTCTGCACCGCCAGACTCACGCTGCGCCAGCGCTTTGCCACCAGCGCTGCGCTTTTCCAGCCGCCACGCCGCCACGGGCAGCGCCGCTTCGATCAGCTCGATCACACGTTTGAGCGGCGCTGGCTGTAGCAGACGTCGGTTGAGATCGTCGTGCGCCGAGAGCCGGCGCAGCGCTGCCCGCATGTAGCGCAAGGAGTATTCCAGGCGCCGCCAGGTCCATAACGGATACGCCAGCATGGCGCCGAGCATTGCCGGGCCCACCGGGAACCAGAGCTGATACCAGTACAGCAGCGCGTAACTGAACAGCAGGATGCCCAGCAACACACCCAACAGCACCGGAATCGACCAGCGCGGCCCGACAAACGGCAAGATAGTGGGAGAGATCAACGCCAGCGCCAGCGTCAGGCCCCAGATCCAGCCGGTGGACATCGGCGTAAGCAACCGATCCTCACGCAGCGCACCAAATACCGTGGCATTCATTTCAACGCCGGGCAGCAGCCCGTTGCTGCCCGCCAGCGGCGTGGGCAGCAGATCACCCAGCCCCTGTGCCGTAGCACCAAGAAACACAATGCGTTCTCGCAATAGCGCCTCATCCACCTCGCCGTTGAGCACATCCACCGCAGACAACCGTGGCAAGTTGCCGGCGAGATCGGTAAAAGGCACCAGCCGGTAATACTGGCGCACCGCGCCAAACGCAGGCTCGCGGGGTGTCTGCTGGGCAGGGAAACGGGGGATGCCTCGCGGGGCAAGATGTTCCAGAAGAGTAAGGGACAGGTGTGGCCACCAGGGCTGGCCAATGCCGTTGCGCATATACAGCCCGCGCACGACACCATCGTTATCCAGCTCCACATCCACGTGCCCCATACCTGCCGCCGCTCGGGCGAACGAGGCGTGCGGCATAACTTCCAGCAATACGCCGTCCGGCCCACCGTCGCTGACGTGCACCGGCAGAAACACATGGCCATGGGCCGCCATGGCATCCACGAGCGCCGCGTCGGATTCCGGGCGCACGCGATCCGGCTCGGCAAAGATCAGATCAAGCACGATGGCGCTGGCGCCGTAGCGATCCAGCTGTTCGACGAGCCGGGCATGCACGCTGCGATCCCAGGGCCAGCGGCCAATCTTGCGCAGGCTGGCTTCGTCGATGGCGACGATGGTGATGTCGCTAACGTCCGGTGGTGGCAGGAACGCCAGCATACGGTCATAGGCGTGCCGGCTGAGCGACATCCAGGCGCCAGTGTGCAACAGCACAATACACAAGCCCGCGACTGCCAGCAGCACCGCCAGATGTTCGATGTAATAACGCCGAGACGTCTCACGCATCGCCAGACTCAGCAGCCATCATGATAGCTGCCGCAGCATGGCGGTAACGTCGTCTCCTGGCAAGAGTAGTGCACGAACCCCACCGAAGTGGCTCGTTGCGCGTACGTGACTGCGTGGGCCATCAGGCAGCTCCCTGCTCCTCGACCGGCTCCAGACGATAGCCGTGCTGGTAGATGGTCTTTATTCGATAGCCGCGCTCCGGACGTATCTGCAAGCTCCGGCGGATCCGGCTGATATGCACATCCACGGTGCGTGATTCGATCGCTGACATGATTCCCCAGACCTTCTCCAGCAAATGCGAGCGGGACATCAGCTTGCCCACATTCTGGAACAGGTAGCTGGCGAGCTCAAAATCTTTATCGGTCAGCTTTACGGCTTCGCCATCCAGCGTGATGGTGCGCCGGCCGCGGTCAATCACCCAAGGGCCCAGCTCCTGCACCGTCTGCGGTACCACTTCGCCAACCCCGGCACGGCGGCCCAAGGCCGTGATCCGCGCCAGCAGCTCCGCCTGCCGGATGGGCTTCACCATATAATCATCGGCGCCGCTGCTGAGCGCCCCCACAATGGATGCTTCATCGTCACGCTGAGTAGCAAACAGCACCGGTACCGGGTTGCCGGCAGCGCGCAGCTCATCCAGCACAGCCCGGCCACTCATGTCCGGCACTTCCCAATCCAGCAACAGCAAATCGAAGGTTTCACGGCGCATCAGCACCATGAACTCGCGCCCGTTGGTGCAATGCATGCAAGTGTGGCCCGCTTCCGCCAGCCAATGACGCACCATTTCCGCCTGCGCGGCGTCATCCTCAAGATAGGCAATACGCAAGATCCCGCTCCTCTTTATCCTTCCACCCATAGCACAGCCCGCCACCATCATCATAGCGCGATGGCCTCGCGCCGTTCTCCCCACCCGCTAAAATAACGGAGGCACCAGCGCAAGTGCGTCAAAGCTTGTAAAAGGAAACGGCATTTCCCACTCGACGAGAGATGCATCGCCCAATCTGGCCCTTTGACTGCCAGGAAAGAACACTTCAGGCGGTTGCGGTTGCCTTGAGCCCCACGACGCCGCCAATAATGAGAGCGATAAAAAGAAAGCGCTGCAACGTCACCGGATCATTGAACACCCAGACACTCGCCACCGTGATGCCCACAGCGCCCAACCCAGTCCATACCGCATAGGCTGTGCCCACCGGGATACCCCGCATGGCAAAAGACAGCATTACAATATTGGCCACGGTGAGCACGCCGACAACACTGAACGACAAGGCACCCGGCGAAACCTGTATCCACTTGAGACTCAGTGCCCAGCACACCTCGAAGAACACGGCGATAAAAAGGACGACCCAGTAAATCGACACTCTGTCTCTCTCCAAACCAGTGAAATCGGGCTCGTTAAACACGGGCCGCGCCGGAAACCCGCAAAGAGACGCTGCCGCGGGGGATATGGGCACTTTCCCTGCGTTTTCAACCCAGCGCACCCACACCGCCCATGGACGCACGGCGGCAGAGCCATTATCATTGCCCTCCCCGCACCCGTAGCTCAGCTGGGTGCAGGCGGAAATAAGGACGCGACGCGTCCGCCGCCGGAACGCCCTGTGCGATGCAACGCACAGGGCAGGGCCCTCGGCAACGCCGAGGGGAGTACTGCGCAGCGCGGAAGCGCTGCTAGAGTCGTCGGCGAGTATCCAGCTTGCTGACGAAGCTGAAAAAATTTGCACCCGTAGCTCAGCTGGATAGAGTACTGCCCTCCGAAGGCAGGGGTCACTGGTTCGAATCCAGTCGGGTGCGCCATTTCAAGGATCAAGGCCGCTAACGCGGCCTTTGTCTTTTGTGCACCCTGGATTGCCGGCCA
>NZ_JALKII010000007.1 GCF_023051175.1 Alcanivorax quisquiliarum
TTGAAATTCTGGTCGTGGCTTTGTGACATGGCGAGTCATCCCTGGCTCTGGTGAAGCTCCTGTTGAGAGGGATGATGCGTGAGGGGGCGAGAGCTGTCTGTCAGCGAAAACGAGCAACTTGTGTAAGAGGATGACGATGCTGATTGTCAGTGAAAGGCGCTACCAGCGGGCACGCCACCTGGTTTACGGCGTAGTGCTTGCACGCCGGCCTTGGGCGAGACAGCCGCAGTATATTGGCCTGGTCCATATGCACGTTATGAACCAGCCCTGAATGACGGATGAAAGCGCGACGGTCAAAATCCAGACGATATAGCGAGCGCGGCCCTCAGTTCAGCACTCGGTAACCCCGCCCGCGCAAACAGTTTCTCAGCACTTGCCCTTTTTCCTGTTCAGCACTGCCGGCGCGGCTGGCGCCGCCAACCACGGCTCCACCGCCTGCCATGCGCCCAGCGGTGCTGCTGTTGCCAAAGATTGCGCCCAATGCACCGCCGATGACCGCGCCACCTACAGCGCCACCTGCCGCATCACGGCCGGTGGAAACCTGATCGGCAATAGCTTCGCATTCCGCAAGATCCTGTTGATAGGCAGCTTGATCAATGCCCTTGTCATCGACGACGACACGTTTGGTCGAAGCACAACCGCTGACCAGCAGGAGCGCACCGAACAGCAAGGCGAGCGGCGGCGTAATCTGGCGTGCTGGCATGACGGGCCTCCCGATTCAGCATTTGTCTGTTTTATGACCGGTGTTGTTGCGCGGGGTTCGGTGCGCCAGAAGCCTTTTACATTTGCGATGTGGCCACGAAAAGCCGCATGAGCGCCATTCGCGGGGGGGAGCCTTCAATATCTGCCCGCAGCAGCTGTGATCAATGCCGGGGCTGCCCGGTCCGGCTTCAAGGGAGTGGGCGGAGGCAGTTAACAAGTCGCGTGCGCAGCAAATCGGCATTGAGCCACTGCAATACACGAAGAATGCGCTGATGACGGGGATGGCTGGGCGAGGTGGGCACGGGTTTACAGCGTGGCTGTTGCCAGCCAGCTCCGGTGCCGTTTGCCCAGTTGGCGAATAAAGGCCAGTTCTGCCTCGGTGGGGGTGGCGAGCAGGCCGGCAAAGTCCCAATTGCGTTCATAGATGGCCAGCGCCTCCTCTTCTGACAAGGCGCGGGGAGGCCGGCCTTGCCAGATGAGGGCCTGCAGGAGAGGTTTGTCGTCGGTGGTGACAAGCCTCTCACATGGGGGGAGGTGTGCGTGTGCCATGGCTAAATATTAGCCGCCTGTCCTGGGGAGGGCAATTGTGCGAAAAAGCGACAGGCGTCACCTCTGTGCTTGCTTCAGCCAACGACCCGCATGGATAAATCTATCGCCTGGATATGCTTGGTCAGGCTGCCGATGGAGATGTAATCCACCCCGGTTTCGGCCACGGCGACGAGGGTATCGTCGTTGATGCCACCGGAGGCTTCGATTTTCACCTTGCCGCCGACGCGCCGCACGGCTTCGCGGGTGTCTTCCAGACTGAAGTTATCCAGCATGATCACATCGCAGCCGCTGGCGACAGCCTGTTCCAGCTCTTCGAAGGTTTCCACTTCCACTTCTACCCAGCGCTGCGGGTACAAGGTGCGCGCCTGGGCGACGGCAGCGGCGATCGAGCCGTGGGTGGCGATGTGGTTTTCCTTCAGCAGGAAGGCATCGTACAGGCCGATGCGGTGGTTGCCGCAGCCGCCGCACAGCACGGCGTATTTTTGTGCGGTGCGCAGGCCCGGCAGGGTTTTGCGGGTGTCGAGCAGCGTCACACCGGTGCCGGCTACCAGGTCAGCGTAGCGGCGGGCGCTGGTGGCCACGGCAGAAAGCGTTTGCAGAAAGTTGAGAGCCGTGCGCTCGCCGGTGAGCAGGGTGCGCGTGCGGCCTTGTAGTTTCACTAACGTCTCGCCCGCTCGGACGCGCTCGCCGTCCTGGTGCTGCCAATCAAGGCTGGCGGGGCCGCCGAGTTGCGCAAACACTTCATCTACCCATGGCTGCCCACACAGCACCATGTCTTCCCGCGTGATGATCTGTGCGCTGGATTCTGCCTCACCGGGGATCAGCTCGGCGGTGATGTCGCCGCTGCCGATATCTTCTTGCAGGGCGGCTTCTACCTGGCGGGGCAGATCAGCGCGGGCCCATTCTGGCAGGGTGGGGGGCGTGAGGTTTGCAGTTTTGGTCATGGTGCTGGCTCGGTCAGTAAAACAGAGGGGCGCAAGGGTAGCACGATGCGCCAGCGGAGCGCAGATGCTCGCCGGATCTGGCTGTAACAGGTTGTTTTCTATGCGAAGTTGTCTGTGGCTGGTGTGGCCGGGCTACCGTCCGTCGCGTATCTACGACTTTAGGCTGGTCTGCTAACCTGTTCATAATTCATTTAGATGAGTTCGTGCTAGGGTTCTGGTTATCCCGGAGATGCTTGTACCGGCGCTGCGGGGCGGGGGTAATCCTGCCCGCGTAAGCCACTGGAGCTTGAGATGAAGAAGGTCGCCCGGCTGGAATCTGTCAGGAAGGGCACACCGGATGCCACCCCTGTTGCGCTGCCACGCCCGCTAGAGAAGGTGCAGCAGCGTACTACGGAGCTGCTTGCACGCCTGCTGGCGGGGATGCTGGATGGCGCTGATGATCGGCTGTTCGATCTGGCGGAATCCGCAGCGGAAGGCGAGCGCGACCGCTATTTTGATGCAATGCGCGAGCTGCGCGTCAAACGGGCCGGGCTGGAGACGGGCTTTCGGCAGGCGCTTCACAACAGTTTCCGGGCCTTGGCGGTGGATCATTCCGGCGGTGTGCTGGGCAATCACGATATCGACATCGACAGCCTGGCGCTGGTCAACGAAGACGAGGTGGAAACCGGCGTCGCCATCGACAACATGGCCCGCAAGGCGCGGGGTGGCTGTGACGAGCAGCTGC
The DNA here is from genome assembly GCF_023051175.1 of Alcanivorax quisquiliarum. Classification (GTDB taxonomy): domain Bacteria; phylum Pseudomonadota; class Gammaproteobacteria; order Pseudomonadales; family Alcanivoracaceae; genus Isoalcanivorax; species Isoalcanivorax quisquiliarum. Next base: position 2,920 of record NZ_JALKII010000007.1, read on the forward strand.
GCATCTTCAATCATCGGCTGGAATATCTTTTCGAAGGCCGCCACGAATTTGGCGAGCGGCGCAACCCGCTGGAGCCGCGTCAGGTGGCGGAGTGCTTCCGCCTGTGTGTGGACAAGCTTGATCTGGATATCCGCAGCGCTCTCATTGTGCTCAAGCTGTTCGAGCGCATGGTGCTGGCGGAGATCGGTTTGGTTGTCAGCGAGGCCAACCAATGCCTGATTGATGCAGGCATTCTACCGGAGATCAAGGCGCCGCCGATCCGCCCGGTGCGCGGCCCGGCCGGGCGTGCCTACGCGCCTGCGGCCGCTCACGGCCCGGCGGGGCCGGCCACGGAAGGCGAAGCTGCCACCGAGCAGAATCAGATGTTCGGGCTGTTGCAGGAGCTGTTGTCCACGTTACGGCCCACGGGTGGTGCGCCGCATTTTGCCGCCTCGGCCGAGGCTGGGCATTCGGCAGCGGCCATGCCCCCGGTCATTCCTGCCAGCCTCCAGGGCCCCGGCAATATTGCCGTGATGCACAACAACGTGCCGGTGGTAAACGGTGTGCCGCTGGCGCCGGGCACCCAGGTTGCGCCGGTGGATTCCACCGATCTGGTGCATTTGCTCAACCGGCTGCAACGGCTTGAATCGTCGCTGGAGGCGCGCGAGCAGGCTGCAGTGCCCGAAGAGATCGACGTGCGGGCCGAGCTGGCCAGCCTGCTGGAAACCGAGCACGGCAGCGATAGTGTGCACGCGCTTGAGCAGGCTGATGATGATGTGATCAACCTGGTTTCGATGCTGTTCGATTTCATTCTTGATGACCAGGGGCTGGCCACCGAAATCAAGGCGCTGATCGGACGGTTGCAGATCCCGCTATTGAAAGTGGCGATCAGCGACAAGGGCTTTTTCAGCAACGACGAACACCCGGCCCGCCAGTTGCTGAATCTGCTGGCGCGTGCCGGCGCCCAGTGGAGCCCGGTGCAGGGCACGGATGACGAGCTGTATCTCTCCATCGAGGAAGCCGTGTTCCGCATCCTCAATGACTACGATGATGATGCCGCCCTGTTCGGCGAGTTGTTGCGCGAGTTTGGTGATTTCTTCCAACGGCAGGTGCAGCACACGGAGCGTGTCGAGGCGCGCATTCGTGAGGTGGAAGAGGGCCGTGCGCGTGCCGAGGCGGCGCGTGCTGCGGTGGCTGCCGTGCTGGATCAGCGGCTGGCCGGGCGCGCCTTGCCGGGGCTGGCGGTGCGCCTGCTGAGGCAGGGCTGGCAACAGGTGCTGTATCTCACTTGCCTGCGTGAAGGTGAAGCGGGCGAGGCGTGGGCACGGGATGTGCGGGTAGTGGATGCCGTGATCTGGAGTGTGTTGCCGCACCGTGAGCACGAGGAGCTGAAAAAGCTTGAAACGCTGAGCCCGAAACTGCTGAACAGCCTGCGCCAGGGCCTGGAGCGGATCAGCTTTGATGCGCTGGAAATGCGCGAGATGCTGGCCGGTTTGCAGGCCCTGCACCAGCAATTGCTGCAAGGGCTGGATACCGCCCGTGAGGTGGTTGCACCGGAGCCGGCGCCGGCAGAGGCACCCGCCGTTGCCGTGGCCGAGGCGGAGCTGCTGCCGGAAGATCATCCCCAGGTGCGGGCGCTGCGGGGCATGCGCACTGGCCAATGGGTGGAGTTTACCGAAGATGGCCAGGCGCAGCGCTGCCGGTTGGCGGCCAATCTGCGCCATGGCAGCAAGCTGGTGTTTATCAATCGACGCGGCATCAAGGTGTGCGAGCACAGCGCCATGACGCTCGCTGTCGCGTTGCAGCAAGGGAGCGCCAAGCTCGTCGAGGATGGGGCGTTGTTCGATCGGGCGCTGGAGGCTGTGATCGGCGACTTGCGCAAACGGCAGGGCGCCAGCCAGCGCTGAGGCGCTTATGGCGCTTCTGGGCTGTGCTTTTAATCAGGCCCATACTCACTATCCGCGCTCTTGATGGTTGCTCCCGATAGGTGTTTGATGGGGGCTCTCGTTGGGCGCTCTTGACAGGCATTCTCGATAGGTGCTCTCCACTGGCGCTCCTTTGTCGTGTATTGTCGACCGTGTTTCAGTTTGCGCGGGGCGTGCCCCGTGCGGGCCCAACCCTTCTGGATATGGCGTGCTCACACTGACAGATCATTGGCTGGATCAGGCCATCCATATACCTTCTCCGAATGCTGGCGAGCGGCCGGTTCCACAGGATATCTCGCTGATTGTCGTGCATAACATCAGCCTGCCGCCTGGCGAATTTGGCGGCCCTCATATAGATGATCTGTTCACCAATCGGTTGAAGGCCGAGGCGCATCCTTATTTCGCCAGTATTGTCAGCCTGCAAGTGTCGGCGCATTTTCTGATACGGCGCGATGGCGCGGTGCGGCAGTATGTGGCCTGCGACAGGCGCGCCTGGCACGCTGGGCGCTCTGTCTGGCGCGAGCGTGCGAACTGTAACGATTTTTCTATCGGCATCGAGCTCGAAGGCACGGATGATACGCCCTACACCAACGCGCAGTACGACCGGCTGGCGGCGCTGGTGGTGACTTTGCGAAAGGCGTATCCCGGCATCGGTGCAGATGCGATAGTCGGGCATAGCGATATTGCACCGGGCCGCAAGACTGATCCGGGCCCGGCATTTGACTGGCAGCGGCTGCAACGGATGCTGGCCGCGGAGGAGGGGCGAGAATCATGAAATTCCTGATCCTGCTATTGGTGCTGGTATTACGGCGCCTGGAATTCACCTGGCCGGCGTGGCTGGTGGAGCGCCACCGCGTTGGCATGGTGCTGGAGCGCTGGCGCGCGCGCGTAGCCCCGGTGGGGCTGGCCGGCGTGCCGCGCTGGCTGTTGCTGGTGGCGCTGCCAGTGCTGATCGTGGCGCTGCTGCTTGCGCTGTTACACAGCATCTTGTGGGGGTTGCCGGGATTCGTTGCCGGCACGCTGCTGCTGCTATGGCTGCTCGGTGGGGAGAGCGAATTCCGCCAGGTGGACGATCTGCTGGTGCGTAGCCGCATGAATGATCCGCAGCGGCTGGCGGAAGGGGCCGAGGCCCATTTTGGCATGGCCGGTAGCCCGCTGGATGAAGGTTACTTCACTGCGCTGTCGCGTCGCATTCTGCAACAGGACGCGCGCCATTTGTTTGCCACGATATTCTGGTTGCTGACGCTGGGCTATTGGGCGGCGCTGCTGTATCAACTCAATCTGGCGCTGCTGCGTAATGACGACGAAGATCGCCAGGGGCCGGCGTGGACGATGCACACCGCATTGTTCTGGATGCCAGCCCGGTTGCTGGTGCTTTGCCTGGCGCTGGCCGGGCACTTCGGGCGGGTGGCAGAGGCGGTGAAAGAGCGTATCTGGCAACTGGACAACAGCGAGGCGTTGTTGAACGACGCCGCCGCGGCCGCCCTGGATATGCCAACGCCGCCGATAATCACCGCCGAGCAGGGCGTTGCGCACCTGGAGGCATTGCAAAGCCTGTTGCTTCGGTGTCTGGCGATATGGCTGATTCTGGGCGGCTTGTGGACAGTGCTGACCGGTTAGCCGCCAGAGCAGCTCCCCTGAGCGTGCTATATAACAGTGACAGCGTAGTGCAGGCGGGCGTGGTGATGCGCTCTCTATACAGAGCACTCTTTAAGCAAAACGGTATCCCTGCAAAGCGCCGCCACGACAAAACGTGATGCCAGCGGGTGTCGCGGGGCGTGTTTTTATTGTCGGTAGCTGATTGATTTGAAACAGCTTTCGCTGCTTGTTGCGTTGACCCGCGAGTCACACTCCGTCAGGATAGAGGGCAAGGCGCGCCCACCCTGCGTGCCGATCCTGAATTCGCCGATGGCCGGGTGACCCCCGGCTATATCGCCAGTCCATGCCCGGTCAACCCGGGTAACGTGAGAGGGACGCACTGCCGATGAACAAGCGTGGCATCTTTGAAGATGAGCTACTGACAACCTTTTTTGACGACACCGACGCCGCCGAAACCCGTGAATGGTTCGAGGCATTTGCCTCGGTGGTACGCGAGGCCGGGCCGGAGCGCGCTTCCTGGCTGCTCAATCGCCTCGCGGATGTGGCCCACGAGCAGGGCTTGCACCGCACCGATCTGACCACCCCCTACATCAACACCATCGAGCCCCGTGACGAGGCGCCGCTCCCCGGTGACATGTTCATGGAGCGGCGCATCCGTTCGCTGGTGCGCTGGAATGCGCTGGCAACTGTCATGCGCGCCAATCTCAACGATGACGATCTTGGCGGGCACATTGCATCGTTTGCCTCGGCCGCGACACTTTATGACGTTGGCATGAACTATTTTTTCCGAGCGCCTTCCGAGGAGCACGGCGGTGATCTGGTTTACTTTCAGGGGCACTCGGCGCCGGGCATTTATGCGCACGCCTATCTGGAAGGCCGTATCACCGAAGAGCAGCTGGATAACTTCCGCCGCGAAGTCGATGGCAAGGGCCTGCCCTCGTATCCGCACCCCTGGTTGATGCCGGATTTCTGGCAATTCCCCACTGTGTCCATGGGGCTGGGCCCGATTCAGGCGATTTACCAGGCGCACATCATGAAGTACCTGCAAAACCGCGAATTGATCCCGAAGCAGGACCGTAAAGTCTGGGCATTTCTCGGCGATGGCGAGATGGACGAGCCGGAATCCCTCGGCGCGCTGTCGCTGGCCGGCCGTGAACGGCTGGATAACCTGATCTTCGTTGTCAACTGCAATCTGCAACGGCTGGACGGGCCGGTGCGCGGCAACGGCAAGATCATTCAGGAACTGGAAGGGTTGTTCCGGGGCGCCGGCTGGAACGTCATCAAGGTAGTGTGGGGCCGGCTGTGGGATCCGCTGCTGGAGCGAGACAAACAAGGCCAGCTGCGCCGCCGCATGGAAGAGTGTGTGGATGGCGAATACCAGGCGTACAAGAAAAACGGCGGCGCCTACACCCGCGAGCATTTCTTTGGCAAATATCCCGAGCTGAAGGAAATGGTCGCTGACATGAGCGACGATGAAATCTACGCGCTCAACCGGGGTGGCCATGATCCGTTCAAGGTGTATGCCGCCTACCACGCGGCGGTGAACCACACTGGCCAGCCGACCGTGATCCTGGCGAAGACGATCAAGGGTTACGCCACTGGTGCGGGCGAGGCCGTGAACAAAGCGCACCAGATGAAAAAACTGGACCTGGAAAGCCTCAAGGGTTTTCGGGATCGCTTCAACATGCCGTTTTCCGACAAGGAGCTGGAAAACCTGCCGTATTATCGGCCGGATGAAGACAGCCCCGAGTTGCGCTATCTGCGCGAGCGCCGTGCCGCGCTGGGCGGCAGCCTGCCGGCACGCCGGCGCCTGTCGGAAAAACTGCCGGTGCCGGAGCTGAGCCTGTTCAGCAATTTTCTGGAAGGCAGTGGTGAGCGTGAGCTGTCCACGACCATGGCCTTTGTGCGCATGATGTCGTCCATTATTCGCGAAAAAGGCATTGGCGATCGCGTGGTGCCGATTGTGCCCGACGAAGCGCGGACGTTTGGCATGGAAGGCATGTTTCGGCAGCTGGGTATCTATTCTTCCGGCGGCCAGAAATATGAGCCGGAAGATGCCGGCCAGGTGATGTATTACCGTGAAGACACCAAAGGCCGCATCATGGAGGAAGGCATCAACGAGGCGGGTGCCATGTCCGGCTGGATGGCGGCTGCCACCAGTTACAGCAACCACAATCTGCCGCTGGTGCCGTTTTATATCTTCTATTCCATGTTCGGCTTTCAGCGCGTCGGCGATCTTGCCTGGGCGGCAGGCGATCTGCGCGCACGGGGTTTCTTGCTCGGTGCTACGGCAGGGCGCACCACCCTTAACGGCGAGGGGTTGCAGCATCAGGACGGCCATAGCCATGTGCTGGCCAGTACCGTGCCCAACTGCATCAGCTACGACCCGGCTTACAACTATGAGCTGGCGGTGATCCTGCAAGACGGCCTGCGGCGTATGTATCACGAGCAGGAGAGCGTGTTCTATTACATCACGCTGATGAACGAGAACTACACCCACCCTGCCATGCCGGAGGGCGCTGAAGAGGGCATCCGCAAGGGCATGTATTTGCTGCACGAAGGGCGGGTTTCGAAAGCGAAGAAAGCCCCGAAGCGCGTGCAGCTGTTGGGTGCGGGCACTATTTTGCGCGAAGTCGAAGCGGCAGCCGATATTTTGCGTGAGGAATTCAAGATCGAATCCGATGTCTGGAGTGTGACCAGCTTCAACGAGCTGCGGCGCGAGGGCCTGGAGGTGGAGCGCTGGAACATGCTGCATCCCGAGGCTGCGCCGCGCCAGTGCTGGGTGGAAAAATGCCTGGCGGACCGTAGCGGCCCGGTCATCGCGGCGTCGGATTATATGAAGATCTACGCCGATCAGATACGCCCTTATGTGCGAGCGCCGTACAAGGTGCTGGGCACGGACGGCTTCGGGCGCAGTGATTCCCGAGCGAAGTTGCGCGAGTTTTTTGAAGTCGACCGCCGCTTCGTGACGATTGCCGCGTTGAAAGCGCTGGCAGACGCGGGTGAGCTGGAGGCTTCTGTAGTCACCGGTGCATTGGAGAAATTCGGCATCAGCCCGGATAAGGTCTATCCGGCCCGGGCCTGAACGGCAACTTCCAAAAGAAGGAGTGGCGCGTGAGCGTTGAAATCATCAAGGTGCCCGACACAGGAAGCAGCGATCCTGTTGATGTGATCGAGGTGCCGGTAAAGATCGGCGATCAGATTGATCCCGAAGACACTATTGTGGTGCTGGAATCCGACAAGGCGACAGTAGAGGTGCCGGCGCCGCTGGGCGGTAAGGTGCTCAAGATGCTGGTGAAAGCCGGTGATCGTGTGCAGGAAGGCGATCCGTTGCTGGAAGTGGATACCGGCGCAGCCGAAACGGAAAGTAGCACTGCTGTGGCCGCTGAGGCTGATGAAGCATCGAAGCAGGGCAGCTCGCCGGATGAGAAAGCCCAGGATGAAGAAGCACAGAAAAATGCATCCGCAGAGCAGGATGAAGCCCCGGCTGCTTCAGCACGGCAGCCGGCAGCGCCTGCCAAAGTGAAGGTGGTTCCTGTGCCTGATCTGGGCGATATCGAAGGTGCCGAACTGATCGAGCTGCATATCAATGTGGGCGACCGTATTGAGCAGGAGCAGATTATCGGCGTGCTGGAATCCGACAAGGCATCGCTGGAAATTCCGTCGCCGGAAACAGGCGTGGTAAAAGCGATTATCGCCAAAGTGGGTGACAAGCTCAGCAGCGGCGACGCCTTGCTGGAGCTTGAAACCAGCGGCGCAGATGCCGAGGCACAGCCGCCGGCTGCATCAGTGGCAAAAGCTGAAAAAGATCATGCGGAAGAGCAATCTTCTGCGGATAAAAAGCAGCGCACGGAGGCGCAGGTTCCGGCGCAGGTTTCGGCTCAGGTTTCGGGAGAGGGTGCGCCCACTGGCACAGCGTCGTCACACGCGGACAGCGGCCGGCAGCCCTCCTCGGCCAAAGTCTATGCCGGGCCGGCGGTGCGCAAGCTGGCCCGCAAGCTCGGGGTTGATCTGGCGCAGGTCAAAGGCTCTGGCGATAAAGGCCGGATCATAAAAGACGACGTGCATGAACACGTCAAAGGGTTGCTGACCCAGCGGCCCGCCGCGTCTGGCGGTGGTTTCGATCTTGATCTGCCAGAAGTGGACTTCAGCAAATTCGGCGAAACCGAACGTATCGAATTGAACAAACTGCGCCGGGTGGCCGGCAGCAACCTCCATCGCGCCTGGCTGACGATCCCCCACGTCACGCAGTTTGACGAGGCGGATATCACTACGCTGGAAGCGTTCCGCCAGAGTGAAAACCAGCGGCTGCAAAAATCAGGCGTGAAACTGACCATGCTGGCGTTTCTGGTAAAAGCCTGTGCCGTGGCGTTACGGGAATTCCCGCACTTCAACAGTTCACTGGAAAAAAGTGGCGAAGCACTGATCCAGAAACACTACATCAATATTGGTGTGGCGGTGGATACCCCAAATGGCCTGGTGGTGCCGGTGGTGCGGGATGCGGATCGCAAAGGCGTGGTGGATATTGCCCGCGAGGTGGGCGAGCTGGCGGAAAAAGCCCGCAACCGCAAACTGTCGCCGGCGGAAATGCAGGGCGGGACTTTTAGTGTGTCGTCGTTGGGCGGCATCGGCGGCACCGCCTTTACGCCAATCGTGAACTGGCCGGAGGTGGCTATTCTGGGCGTCAGCCGTACACAGAAAAAGCCGGTCTGGAACGGCGAAGGCTTCGAGCCTCGTGACATGCTGCCGTTATCCTTGTCTTACGATCACCGCGTTATCGACGGTGCCGATGCAGCACGCTTTACCACTTTCCTTGCTGCGGTACTGGCGGATATGCGCAGAGCGCTGCTCTAGGTGTGCCCAGCTACGTTAGCTACTTGAGCGACCTCAGCTATTGCACCAGCTGAACGCAGGTGCCCCGGAGCAATCCGGGGCACTCGCAGCGCCAGGTTCCCTTCACGTTCGTCATCCCGGCTTTAGGCCGGGATTTTTCCTGCATGTATCGTAAACGCTGATACTGGCTTGGCTTGGCTTGGCTTGGCTTGGCTTGGCTTGGCTTGGCGGGGCTTCTCTACTGCGGATGCACCTTTACCGATAGTACATCTCTACCGCCGGTGTATTTTTACTACTGGCTATCTCTACCGCCAGTCTGTCTCTACCGCCGGTCTATCTCTACCGATAATGCCTGAAGCTGCGGCTCAAGCCAGCTACGACGAGCGCTGGCAGCTCAGCGCGTCGTACGTGCGTGATGGCCGCCACGGTGGGCGCGCTCACTGCGCTCGCCACGTTCCGCCCGGGCTTCACGACGTTCCTCCATGCGTGCCTTGCGTTCCTCCCATCTTGCCTCGCGCTTGGCGCGCAGCTCGGCCAGCGTCTGCTTCTGCTCTGCGGACAGGATGCTGGCGATCTTGCTCCGGGTTTCGGCGCGCACTTGCTGCTGTGCCAGGCGCTGCTCACGGAAGATGTCGGCCATGGCCTGGCGTTGATTGTCATCCAGTTGCAAGGTGTCGGCAAAGCGCTCTGCGTGGCTGCGCCGTTCGCCGTCACGGGGGCCGGCAACACTGGCGCCGGAGGCGGCAAGCAGGGCCAGCAGGGATGCGCCGATCAGGGTAGTTCTCAAGGTGGGTTTCATGCTTACTGCTCCTGTCTGAATTTCTGCATCAGTGGATGCGACAGGTTCAGTCTGCGTTTGCAGTGTGCAAGCAATATGCAGCAAATGCGAAAGAGTGCAGCAGTTGCCTGGCGGAAGCCCCAGCAGAAGAAAGCGCAATAATTATAACAACGAGCAGCACGACAAACAGGGAAAAGATATTCATCGTCATTTCGGGGGAGGTATTTACAATATCCGCGTAAGCACCTGTCCAAAATACCAATCTTTTTTTGCTGCTCTATCCCTGGCGAGACAAGCGAAGCGCAGAACAGCCTCAGGCGGGCCGCAAGGGTGAGAAAATCATCTTTTTGCTCCCCTCTCCCCTTGTGGGAGAGGGGTTGGGGGAGAGGGGGTGACGAACATGCAGTTGGCACGATGCCCGCTACATGTTGCACTGCTTTCAGTTATCTTCAGTAGAAATTTGATGAAAACTCCATAGACAAAAAAATATTGATCGTTTTCCAGTTTCATTCTAGATCAAGTGCCGAGTATATATTTCTTGCCATAATCTCCCCCTCTCCCCAACCCCTTATTCGCTTCGCTCACCCTTCGGGCCAGCCTGCGGCTGTTCTGCGCTTTGCTTGTCCCACAAGGGGAGAGGGGCTAAAAAAAGTTTCATCGCTGAATACCGGGGAAGGCGGCACGGATTTTGAGGAAGAAATACTCCTGATCCCGGTAGCCGTAGGCCCGGCGTTTGATCACCTTGATGGTGTTATTGATGCTCTCGACGATGCTGGTGTTCAACGGATGTCGACAACGCGACAAGATGCCGTGGAGGTAATTTGTCAGCCGCGCCGCGCAAACAGGGCTAATGCAGCAGTGCCGCTTTTTTCAGCTTCGTGGCACCCGCTATCCTGGCTTTCGTTGATCCAGAGCGACGGTAAAACCCGCGAGGTTCGAGTTCATCACGCATCAGATAGGCGACCGGATACAATGCCGGCCACGCCGCATCACGATGGCCCCGGCGTTTCCTCCTGCTCCACCGGGCTGGCTTCAAACCGGTAACCTGCGCCATAGATGGAGTGGATAAACTCTGTTTCCGGGAAAGCCTCCGCCAGTTTGCGGCGCAGTTTCTTGATATGGCTATCGACAGTGCGGTCGCTGACCACGCGATTGTCGGTATAAATGCGATCAATCAACTGCTGGCGGGAACGAATGTGGCCGGGGTGTTCCGCCAGTGTTTTGAGCAGGGCAAATTCGACCAGGGTCAATGTCACCGAACGCCCCTGGTAAATGGCTTGAACGCGGTTTTCATCCAGTGACAAGCCGCCGGTATCGCCGGGGCTGCCGTCGCTCTGTAGTTGCACTCTGCGCAGCATGGCTTTGACGCGGGCCACCACTTCCCGGGGGCTGAACGGTTTGCAGATATAATCGTCGGCCCCCAGCTCCAGCCCCAGCAGCCGATCCACTTCATCGACGAGGGCGGTAATCATGATGACTGGCACGTTGGAAAAACGCCGCAGCTGCTTGCAGACTTCCAGCCCGTCCATGCCGGGCAGCATCAGATCCAGCAGCACTACGTCGAAAGGCTGGTCACGCAACAGGGCCAGGCCGTCCTCGCCGGTGTGGCAGGCCGTGGCCTGGTAGCCTGCGTGTTGCAGGTAATCCGACAGCAGGCTCGCGATCTTGGGCTCGTCTTCGATGATCAGGATTTGATTGCTCATGGCGTTCCCTTTTTTCGCAACTTGTTAGTGCCGGTTTCCGTCGCATTTTTCCGTTGCGTCTTTCCTCGGTTCTTCCATCGGACGCATCGATTCGTCTCACCTTGGCGTTGCGAGCGTTTGCAATATTCAAGGCGGCGACCCGCGCAGTTATCGACTGGCCGGGAGCCGCACGCTGATGCGCAGCCCGCCCAGCGGCGAGGCGCTGGCGCTGATCTGGCCATCGTGTGCTTCGACAATGCGGCGCGCCAGCGCCAGGCCCAGGCCGGAGCCACCAAAGCCGCGATTGCGGGAAGCGCTTTCTGATCGAAACAGGTGATCGAACAAGCGCTCCAGAGCGTCTTCCGGCACGCCCGGTGCGCTGTCATCCAGCGTCAGTTCGATCTCGGTGCCGTTACGTTGCGCGGCAAGGCGCACCTGGCCGCCGGGGTCGGTGTATTTGGTGCTGTTATGGAGCAGGTTGGCAAGTAGCTGGCGCAGGCGTGTGGCGTCGCCGTTGATGGGCAAGGGCGTGCCTGCATGGGCCTGAAAGGTCAGCTCGCGCTGGCGAAAGCTGTCGCGGAAAACGGCTGCCTGCTCGGCGATCAGCTCGGCCAGATCCAGTGAGGCCATGCGGTAGCGCAGTGTGCCGGCATCCGCCAGCGCCAGATCATGCAGATCATCGATCAGCCGGCGCAGGTGCAGGATTTCATGGTGGAGCGAGGCCAGGCGCTTCGGGTCTGCGGGCCGGATGCCGTCCACCAGCGCTTCGATTTCGCCTTGCAGGATGGCCAGTGGCGTGCGCAGCTCGTGTGAAATATCGGCCAGCCAGCGGTCGCGGGCGAGGGCGGCATCTTCCAGGTTGGCGGCCAGATGGTTGATGTCGCGGCTGAGGGCGCCGAGTTCATCGCGCCGCTGCGTATCCAGCCGGCGCGAATAATCGCCGTTGGCCATGCGCCGCGACAGCGCCGCGATAGCGGTAAGCGGCTGCACCAGATAGCGCGAGATGATCCAGGAGCCCAGCAGCGCCACCAGCAGGGCGATGCAGGTGGTGAGCAGCAAGGTGTGCCACTGCCGCGCCTGAAAACTGCGATCGATGCCATCGGTGAAAACGTCGGAACGTGGGCGATAACCCAGCTGCCCGACAATGCGGCCACTGGCCTCGATAGGCAGGTAGCTGATCTCGGCAGATGGCGTCAGCGCGCCGGCAATGGGGCGTTGTTGCTCGTCAAGCACCACCATATGTCGCGGCACGCGCAGCCCCGGTGGTGGCGTCTCGGCGCCGGCAGGCCATCCGCCAGCGTTCTGGTAATACTCGCTCAGGCGCTCGCTGAATTCCGTGAGCCGGTGACGCTCTCGCTTTTCAAGGTAATCCTGCAAGGCGTGCTCGAAACTGAATTGATACAGCGCGGCAGCGGCCAGCACCAGAAACATGCCGGTGGCAGAGAGAACGAGAAAAAGCCGGGTGCGGATGCTGTGCATGGCAACGCTCAATCAGGCGAGAGTGCCAGCATGATAGCGCAGCACTGGCAGGCCGGGCGGGCCTGCACAGTTTTTTCATATTGGTCGTCAGGCACCGAACCAGAAATGCAGGATCAGCCAGAACACGCCGGCCCAGAACAGCAGCAGTGCCAGCAGCACGCCCAGCGCAAACAGCAGTGGCCGCTTCACATATTGGCCGATCCATCGGGTGGCCTGTTGCTCGGATTGTTCGCGCACGGGCGCGGGCAGTCTTTTCACCACGAAGCTCACGCCCATGGGCACGATGATCAGATCATCCAGCAGGCCGAGAATCGGCACCGCAAAGGGGATCAGATCAATCGGGCTGAGCAGATACAGTGCCAGTAGCACGCTCAGGCCCTTGAGATAGGCAGGGGTGGCCGGGTGCCGGAAGGCATACCACAACACGATGACTTCCTTGCGGAAGCGCAGGAAACGGGTGCGAAGCAGTGAGCTGATCTTAGCCATGAGGATTGCGCCACAGGGTTTCCGGGTGGCCGTGCCGCAGGTTCAGGGCACGGGCGAGGACAAACAGCAGATCCGAGAGCCGATTGAGATAGGCAATGCTGGCGGGGTTTTGCGGCACAGTGTGGTGCAGGTGCACCAGCTGCCGCTCGGCGCGCCGGGCGATGGTGCGTGCCATATGGCACCAGGCCGCTGCCGGTGTGCCACCGGGCAAGACAAATTCCTTGAGCGGCGGCAACTCGTCATTGAGCGCATTGACGTGGTGCTCCAGCGTTTCCGGGTCGCCATCCGTCAGCCGTAGCATGCCGGGCACGGCAAGCTCGGCGCCGAGATCGAACAACCGTTGCTGCACTTCATCGAGCGGGGCATCCAGATCAGCCGGCAAGGCATGGCTGCGCAGCACGCCCAGCGCAGCGTTCAATTCATCCAGATCGCCCATGGCAGCAAACACCGGCGCATCCTTGGAATGGCGCGAACCATCAGCGAGGCCGCTTTCGCCGCCATCGCCGGTGCGGGTGGTAACGCGGCTGATGCGGTGCTTGTCGGTGCTCAAAACTCGGCTCCCACTGCCACCATGTAATGCCGGCCCGGCAGGGGGTAGGTGGTGTAGCTCGCGCCGGTGGGATCGAGAAACGCAATATCCGTGACGTTGCGATCCTGAAGATTGTGCACGGCTGCGCGCAGATAAAATTGCTGGTAACGGGCGGTTGCGGAAAGGTCTGTCCAGCGGTAGCTGCGTAGCCGCTCGCCAAAATTGTTGGCCAGATCATTACCGATATAACGCTTGCCGACATAGCGCTGCGCCACGCTCAATTGCAGCCAGTCCAGTGCGCGCCAGTCGAATTGCAGGTAGCCGCTGCGGCGCGGCACACCGGGCACATCGTTGCGGGCGTAGGGGCCGTTTACAAAGCGCGCTTGTTGCAGGGTGGCGTTGAATGTCAGCCACAGGCCATCGTCCAGTGCCCACTGGCTGTTGAGCGTAAAGCCGTCACGGCGGGTATCGTCGTCCAGATTCACGTTGCCGCCAGAGGGCCCGGCGCCGGGGTCATAAATGATTTCGTTTTCGTAGCGGCCACGAAAATAGGTGAGCGCGGAGCGTTGCGGCCCTTCCTGCCAGCGTAGCCCGGTGGTGTAGAGCTTGCCGGTTTGCGGGCGCAGGGTGCCCAGGCCAAACGCTGGCGAGAGCTCGTCTACTGTGGCCACACGGGCGTTGCGGGCGCCGCTGACGAACAGCGCCAGCGTCGGCGCCGGGAAATAGGTCAGGCCCGCTTCATAGATCTCATAGCGATCGCTGGTGCGTTCGGCGCCGTTACCGAACTGGGATGTTTCTTCGGTCTGTTGTGTGAGCTTTTCCGTGCGCAGGCCAGCGGTGAGATGCAGTGTATCGGTCAGCTGGCTGGTGCTCTGGGCATACCAGGCTTCCATGCGCTGTTCGATATCCTTGGTGCCCGTGGGGTTGCCGATATTGGCCGGGCTGTCCGCGGTGTCGGATTCATAGTCGCTGTGATAAAGCTCCCAGCCTGCTGTCCAGTCGTGGCGCACCGGGCCGGTTTGCACGGTGCCGGTCAAGCGGGGTGTGAGGCTCATGCCGGTGATTTCCGTTTCACCATAATGAGGGGCGCCACTGAAGTCGTAATAATATTCCTGCCGCTTGCGGCGTGCGCCGGCTTCAAGATGGATATTGACCGCCTCCGTATGGATGACGACGCCCGGCATCACATACACGCCATCCTGTTCGGCCCAGTCCAGCGGTGTGGCAGTGCCTTCCGGGTCATCGCGAAATTCGTTGGTGACGCCGGGTCTGACCAGCCGCCCGCCGGGGATACCGAGTTTTTGCGTATCGGCCTGTGCGGTGAGGTAAAAGGTGGTGTCGTCCAGGCGGTGGCGCAGGTCGGCAAAGGCGGAGCGCTGCTGCATGCGGTTATTGTCGCGATAGCCGTCGCTGTTGTGTGCCCGCACGCTGCCGAGAATACTGCTGCGGCTATTGCTGGCCGCGCCCCAGGCATCGCCGATGCGTGTGTCAAAGCTGCCGCCGGTAACACTGATGCCGCCGCCGGTGTCGGGATTTTCACGGGTGATGATATTGATGATGCCGGCCGACGCCCCGTTGCCATATAGCACTGCACCACTGCCGGGGATCACTTCGATGCGCTCGATCATCGCCAGCGGGATGGCCGAGAAATCGACACCGGTCAGATCCACATCGTTCAGGCGACGGCCATTGAGCAGCACCAGCGTGTTGGCGGTGGCATTCTCGCCGAAACCGAGCATGCCCACGGCAACCCGGCTGTCGCCCAGCCCGTAGTAGCGCGTGGCGTGCAGGCCGCCGACAGTATCGAGCACCTCGGCCAGATCGCGGGCCGGCAGGCGGGCGATGTCGTCTTGCGTCAGCACCACGCTGCCGGCGGGCAGGCGCGCGGTCTGCTCGCCGGTGCGCGAGGCACTGACGTGCACCGGCTGCAACTGGCCGGGCGCTTCGGCCTGGGCGGGTGTGCTGATGACGGTGGCGGCCAGGGCGAAGGCCGCAACAGGCCGGAAGGGAAAGGGTGCTGCAGGTGTGAACATCCTGTAATTCCTCGTCAGGCTGCGCGGGGCGGCCGGTGAAAGTCGATGAGGCTATGAGCGATTAAAGCCCGCTTCGCTGTGGCCAACAACCGGGCGTGCAATGGTAGCAGAGTCGTTGGCGGATCAGGGTCGATGCAGCGCCAGGATTTCCGCTACGATTCGCTGGTGCTCCGGTAGTGCCATGCCGATCTGTTCGGCCTGGCGCAACAGATAGCCGTTGATGTAGTGAATCTCGGTGGCGCGCCCGGCGCGTACGTCTGCGCGCATGGATGACGTGTTGCCGGCCGTGGCCTGTGCCAGCGCTCGCGCCCGGGCAGCTGTCTCGCCGGGCCACTCGGGCAGCAGGTGGCGGGCGAGCGCGTCGATTTCTTCTGCCAGGGCGCCAAAGCGTGGTTGCAGGCGGCTATCGGCCAGCAGTGCGCCGTTGTCGCAATCATACAGTGCGGTCAGTGGATTGATGACGGCATTGAGTGACAGCTTCAGCCATTGTTGCAAGCGGATATCCGGGCGCCAGCTCAATTGCGGCCAATGGTCGGCCAGCGTGCCAAACCAGCTCGGCGGTTGCGAGTGGCCATCACCTAGCAGGGTGGTGTTTTCGGCCGCCAGATGGATGTGTTCGCCACCGCCGGGCAGCGGCTCGCGCCAGGCACCGCTGTTGGCCACGGCGTCGATAATGTGGGGATGTGGCGGCGGCAGATGGTCGAGGCTGCCCAGGCCGTTTTGCAAGCGAACCAGCGTGGTGCCGGTGCCGAGCCGTGGTCGCAGCGGCGCCAACGCCGGCAGGCTTTGTGCGGCTTTGGTGGCCAGAATCAGATAGCGAATCGGCGCGCCGTCATCGCCGGGCAGGAGCAGATCATGGCTGCGCCCGTCGGGAAATGTCAGCCGGCGTGGCGCCTCCGGGCGCCCGGCGAGGCACATGGAAAAACCCGCCTGGCGCAGATAGAACGCTGCCAGTGTGCCGAGATTGCCGGCGCCGAGAATATGCCAGTGAAGGCTCATGGTCGCGGGCTCACGGCGCCGGGCTGCGCAGCGTCGGCGGGCAGGGGGAAGCGGCGGATCAGCAGCCACAGCAGCGGCAGGCCTATCAGAGCGAGTGCGGCGGTGATGATGAAAAACAGTGCCCAGTCGCCATCAAGGCGGTCAACGAGATAACCGCTGGAGGCGGAGAGCCAGATGCGTGACAGATTGCCCAACGAGGACAACAGGGAATATTGCGTGGCGGTGTAGGCGACGTTGCACAGGCTGGAGATATAGGCCACGAACGCCACTGTTACCAGGCCGCCGGTGAAGTTGTCCGAGATCACCGCGATCATCAGCATCCAGCGCTCCTGGCCGACCATGGCCAGCGCGGAATAGGTGAGGTTGGTGGCGGCGGCCAGCAGCCCGGCCACGAACAGCGCCCGCAGAAAGCCAAGGCGATGGGCAAGCAGGCCGCCCGCCATGACGCCCAGCATGTTGGCGGCAAAACCATACAGCTTGGCGACATCGGCGATTTCATCCAGCTCGAAACCAAGCTCCTGATAAAACACACCGGACATGCGGCCGAGCATGGCGTCGCCGAATTTGAACAAAAAGATGAAAGCCAGAATCAGCACCCAGGCATCGCGGCGGGCGAATTCCGCAAACGGTGCTATGACGGCGTTGTGCAACCAGGCCATCACCGCCGCACGGCGGGGCGGCATGGTTTGCGCAAAACGTGCGCGGGTGCGCGCTTCCTCGTCGCTGATGGCGGCCGTTACGCGCACCGCCGGCCGGGGGCCGAGCAGGGTCGCCACAATGCCGATCAGCACTGCTAATGCGAGCACCTGATACGCCACGCTCCAGCCAAAGGCGTGCGCGAGATAAAGCCCGCCCGCACCGCCGATCACGGTGCCGCCCAGATGCCAGCCCCAGATCGCCACAGATGAGCCGGTGGCAAGCTGATCCGCCTCCAGCACGTCAATGCGGTAGGCGTCCACGCCGATATCCTGGGTGGCGCTGACGGTGGTGACCATCAATGTTGCCACCGCCATCATGAACAGGTGATCCGCAGGCGAGGTCAACGCCATCCACAAGATCGCCGGCATCAACAATAGCTGGCTCAGGAGAATCCAGGCACGGCGCTGGCCCAGGGCATCGGTCAGCCAGGGCAGGCGCAGGCGGTCGATCAATGGCGCCCAGAGAAAGTTGATGGCATAGGGGGTGGCTGCCAGCGCGAACAGGCCGATGTCCGTGCGGCTGACGCCTTCCGCCCGCAGCCAGAGCGACAGATTGGAAAACACCAAGGGCGCCGGCAGGCCGCTGGCGAACCCCAGTGCCAGCAGCGTCAGCATGCGCCGCGAAAAATAGCCTTTCAGCCTGCTGGCAGGGTTGGGGAATAAACGAGGTCGCATCGGCAGCCTTCAGCACAGGGGGCGAAAGAAAGACATGGAAAGAGCAGCACAAGCCGCCAAGTATGCCTGTGCGCGGGCGGTCACGGCCAGCCGAGCAGGGTCAGCCGTACGCGGCCGGCCAGCACCGGCACGCCTTCCCGACGCAGCCGTGTGGCCTGTTCGTCACCGAGCGGCAGGCGGCCATCGGCGCGCACTATGCGGTGCCACGGCAGCTTCGAGCCGGGCGGCAGCCGCGCCAGCGTACGGCCGACGTGCCGTGCATGGTGCGGATAGCCGGCCAGTTGCGCAACCTGGCCGTAGGTGCACACACGGCCCGGTGGCACGGCGCCGACGATTTGCCACACCGCCTGTTCGAAGGAGCCTGTTTCCATCTGTCGCGTCTCTGCTCGGTGCGTCTTTGCCTGGCTGCGGCTTGGCCTGGCTGCGGCTTGGCCTGGCGCCGCCTGACCTAGCGCAGCCCGCCGTCCGTGTCGATGCAGCGGCCGGTGAAATAGCTGTTTTCGAAAATGAACCGCACGCTCATGGCAATGTGTTCCGGCTCGCCCAGGCGTTTGAGCGGCACAGCGCCCACCAGCCGGTCGCGGGCTTCCGGTTTCATCGCGGCGATCATGTCGGTGTTGATGGTGCCGGGCGCGACCGCACCGGTGCGGATGTTATAGCGTGCCAGCTCTTTGGCCCACACCTCGGCCATGGCCGCTACGCCGGCCTTGGCGGCAGAATAGTTGCTCTGGCCAAAGCTGCCATGGCGGGCCAGCGACGAGATGTTCACGATCACGCCTTCCTCGACACCCAGGCGGATCATGTGCGCGGCGGCTTCGCGGCCACACAGGAACACCCCGGTCAGGTTGACGTCGATCACCGCTTGCCACTGTTGCAGGCTCATGGTGCTGATTTCACCGTCTTTGGCTCTCACCAGCAGGCCATCGCGGGTGATGCCGGCGTTGTTGACCAGCCCGTGCAGGCTGCCGAAATCCGCCACGACATTATTGAACAGCTGGATCACGTCTTCTTCTTTGGCGACGTTGGCGAGATAAGCGCGGGCATCACCGCCAGCGGCCTTGCACTGGTTTACCGTCTCGTCGATATCGGCCTGATTCAGATCCACACAGGCGAGCTTGGCGCCCTGGCGGGCAAACCCTGTGGCAATGGCACGGCCCAGGCCACGGCCGGCCCCTGTCACTACGATGACCTTGTCTTTCACGTCCATCGGCTGGCTTCCTCGTTAAACAGCATGTTTAGGGTGGCCGCATTATGGCGGCCTGTGGCGCGGGCCTGCAATGACATTGCCAACCGCGCCCGCAGCAAAGCAGATGCCCGCCCCCGGCGGCCTCTTGAAAAGTGGCGCTGCCGCCCCTACCTACAGCGCAGCTGCCCGGTGCGGCAGGCGAGGCCCGGCCCTCTTGACTCACCGAGGCGGGTTACTATGATTAGCACTCGCTCATAGAGAGTGCTAACACTGGGTCGGGGAGAGTGCCAGGGCCGACAGGCCGGCGCGCTTCCAGGCTGCCACTGAAAACTGCAACTTGCTTGAACCTCAACAGGAGAACAGAGGCAATGAAAATCCGTCCTTTGCATGACCGCATCGTGGTTCGCCGCGCTGAAGAAGAAACCAAGAGCGCTGGCGGCATCGTGCTGCCTGGTTCTGCGGCTGAAAAGCCGGCCCGTGGTGAAGTGCTGGCCGTGGGTAAGGGCAAGATCGCCGAGAACGGTGATGTCCGGCCGCTGGACGTAAAGGTGGGTGATCAGGTGATCTTTGGCCAGTACTCCGGCAACACCGTCAAGATCGATGGTGAAGAGTTGCTGATCATGGGCGAGGGCGAAGTCCTGGCCGTTGTCGAAGGCTGATCCGGCACGTTTCAGCTGTTGCCGTATATACCCCCGAATTTAAGTTGAGGAATTTGAGATGGCCGTTAAAGAAGTTCTGTTTCGTGACGAAGCTCGCCAGCGCATGCTGCGTGGTGTCAACACTCTGGCTGATGCTGTCAAGGTAACGCTGGGCCCGAAAGGCCGTAACGTGGTGCTGGAAAAATCCTTCGGCGCGCCGGTAATCACCAAAGACGGTGTTTCCGTCGCGAAGGAAATCGAGCTGGCGGACAAGTTCGAGAATATGGGCGCGCAGATGGTGAAGGAAGTTGCTTCCAAAGCCAACGACGAAGCCGGTGACGGCACCACCACCGCCACCGTGCTGGCGCAGGCGATCGTCAACGAAGGTCTGAAGTCGGTTGCTGCCGGCATGAACCCGATGGATCTCAAGCGCGGGATCGACAAGGCAGTCACCGCCGTGGTTGCCGAGTTGAAAAAGCTGTCCACACCGTGCGAAACCTCGAAAGGCATCGAGCAGGTGGGCACCATTTCCGCCAACTCCGACAGCTCCGTCGGCCAGATCATTGCCAACGCCATGGAAAAAGTGGGCAAGGAAGGCGTGATCACCGTTGAAGAGGGCACCAGCCTTGAGAACGAGCTGGAAGTCGTCGAGGGCATGCAGTTTGATCGCGGCTACCTCAGCCCGTACTTCATCAACAACCAGGAAAAAATGGCGGTAGAACTGGAAGACCCCTACCTGCTGCTGGTTGACAAGAAAATCTCCAACATCCGCGAGCTGCTGCCGGTGCTGGAAGCCGTTGCCAAAGCAGGCAAGCCGCTGCTGATTATCGCTGAAGACGTTGAAGGCGAAGCGCTGGCCACGCTGGTAGTGAACACCATGCGCGGCATCATCAAGTGCGCGGCAGTGAAAGCGCCGGGCTTTGGTGATCGTCGCAAGGCCATGTTGCAGGATATCGCTATCCTGACCGGTGGCACCGTGATTTCCGAAGAAGTCGGTCTGAGCCTGGAAAGCGCTACCCTGGAAGATCTGGGCACCGCGAAGAAGGTCAACATCGACAAGGAAAACACCACCATCGTCAGCGGCGCTGGCAACGAAGGTGACATCAAGGCGCGCGTTGAGCAGATCCGCGCCGAGATCGAGAAATCCACCTCTGACTACGATCGCGAAAAGCTGCAAGAGCGCGTGGCCAAGCTGGCAGGCGGCGTGGCCGTGATCAAGGTTGGCGCAGCCACTGAAGTGGAAATGAAAGAGAAGAAGACCCGCGTTGACGACGCCCTGCACGCAACCCGCGCAGCGGTGGAAGAAGGTGTGGTACCGGGCGGTGGTGTGGCGCTGGTGCGCGCACTGGCCAATATCGCTGGCCTGAAAGGTGACAACGAAGACCAGAACGTGGGTATTGCTCTGGCAATCCGTGCGCTGGAAGCACCGCTGCGCCAGATCGCCAGCAACGCCGGTGCAGAAGCCTCGGTTGTGGTGCAGACCGTGCGCAACGGCGACGGCAACTACGGCTTCAACGCTGCCACCGGTGAGTACGGCGATATGCTCGACATGGGCATCATCGACCCGGCCAAGGTGACCCGTTCCGCGCTTCAGGCCGCTGCGTCCATCGCGGGCCTGATGATTACCACCGAAGCCATGGTGGCCGACCAGCCTGAAGATAACAAAGGCGGGCCGGACATGAGCGCTATGGGTGGTATGGGCGGCATGGGTGGCATGGGCGGCATGATGTAAGCGCCCTGCTACGCGGTCATACCGCTCCCTCGGCGCCGCAAGGCGCCGTCAGACAGCCCCGCGAGCTGAACCTCGCGGGGCTTTCTTTTTTGCCGATTTCCCCTGTTTTTGCCCCGTTTTTCCCTTTCTCTGGCCGTGTTCGGCTCCCTTCTGGCACGCCTTTATGACCACGGTGCAACCTTGCGGCCGCGCCACAGCAACGCTTGGCAGCTCCGCCAATGGCCGCGCCACCGAGAGAGCAGCTGCCACGTCGCTGCGGTGCTCGGCACAGAATCCGTCGCAGCGAGGCGAACTGGGCTGTTCTGCGTCCTCGCGTCCGCTTGAGGTGCGCCAGTGGCACGTGAACTAGTTGCTCCATAGGGCTGAATCGTGATTCACTTGGCCAAGAAGTGAATATGGATTCAGCTATGGCGTACCGTGAAACAGGCAAGGTCAGGGAGCACAAGGCGGCGCAGCGGGAGCTGCTGCTTGCCACCGGCGAGGCGCTGGTGCGCGAGGGTGGTTTTGCTGCGCTCACGGTGCAGGCCCTGGCGGCACGAGCGGGCATGGGTGTGGGGACGGTGTACCGTTATTTCCGCGCCAAGGATGAGCTGGCCACGGAGGTATTTCGCCGTGCAACGGAGCGCGAGGTAGCAGCGGTGGCGGCGGCATTGGCAGGCCAGCCGGATGCGGTGGCGAGCCTGCGAGCAGCCATCGGCTGCTTTGCCCGCCGGGCATTGCGTGCGCCCCGGCTGGCATGGGGCCTGATTGCCGAGCCAGTTGATCCGGCAGTGGATGCGGAGCGCCTGCGCTATCGGGCGGCTTATGCCGAGCTGTTCGAGCAGGTGATTGCTGCGGGGCTGCGTGCTGGTGAACTGCCGCCTCAGCCGACGCGCCTGGCGGCTGCGGCGCTGGTCGGTGCGCTGGCGGAGGCATTGGTCGGCCCGCTGGCGGATCATCAAGCCGATGAGCCGGTGATTCACGAACTGACACTTTTTTGCCTGCGCGCCACGGGTGCGAGGCTGGCTGAACAGGAGAATGATCATGACCAAACCGATGGATTTGCGCCCGGACGCGCTCGCGGCCACGCATGAGGTATTCAACCAGAGCACAGCGCTGGAGAACCACAATCTGTTTGCCGGCGATACTGCGCTGCGCGAAGGGCTGGCGCGGCATGGCGGCAGCTGGGCCGAAGCGGATTTGCAGCGTTACGGTGAGGTGTGCGGCCGGCCCGATGTGATCGAGTGGGGCTACCGCGCCAACGAATTCAAACCGCAGTTCGATACCCATGACCGCTTCGGGCATCGCATTGATCTGGTGCGTTATCACCCGGCTTATCACGAACTGATGAAGCTGGCGCTTACCGAGGGCCTGCACAGCAGCCCATGGGTTGATCCCCGGCCGGGTGCCCAAGTGGTGAGAGCGGCGAAATACTACCTGCACAGCCAGGTGGAATCCGGCCACTGCTGCCCGGTGACGATGACCTTTGCGGCCACGCCCTCCTTGCAACTGACGCCTGCCATTGCCGAGCAGTGGCTGGGCAAGGTGCACGCCAGAGACTATGACCCGCGCAACGTGCCGCATATGGAAAAGCAGGCGCTGACGATCGGCATGGGTATGACCGAGAAGCAGGGCGGCTCGGATGTGCGCGCCAACACTACGCGTGCTTATGCGCTGGGTGCCGGTGGGCCGGGCGAAGCGTACGAGCTGGTGGGCCACAAGTGGTTTTTGTCGGCGCCGATGTGCGATGCATTCCTGATGCTGGCGCAAACCGAGCGTGGCTTGAGCTGCTTTCTGGTGCCGCGCTGGCGGCCGGACGGCAGCAAGAACCCGGTGCAGGTGCAGCGCCTGAAGAACAAGGTGGGCAACGTCTCCAATGCGTCGTCGGAAGTGGAGCTGCGTGGAGCACTGGGCTGGATGGTGGGTGAAGAAGGGCGCGGCGTGCCGGCCATCATCGAGATGGTGGCGATGACGCGCTTCGATTGCATGATCGGCTCGGCGG
The DNA here is from genome assembly GCF_023051175.1 of Alcanivorax quisquiliarum. Taxonomy (GTDB): domain Bacteria; phylum Pseudomonadota; class Gammaproteobacteria; order Pseudomonadales; family Alcanivoracaceae; genus Isoalcanivorax; species Isoalcanivorax quisquiliarum. The sequence goes on from NZ_JALKII010000007.1 coordinate 26,152, forward strand.
CCAGCCAGCGGCAGGCAACGCTACAGGCGATTCACCATGCTGCGCACCGCAGCGCCTTTGGCAAAACGCTGATCGATCAGCCGTTGATGCAGAATGTGCTGGCGGATTTGCAGCTGGAGCTGGAAGGCTCGCTGGCGATCACCTTGCGCATGGCCGAGGCGCTGGATCATCTGGACGATGCACAACAGCAACTGCTGATGCGCCTGGGCACGGCAGTCGGCAAGTACTGGATCTGCAAACGCACGCCGCATCATGCCTATGAGGCGATGGAGTGCATCGGTGGCAACGGCGTGATGGAGGATTGCATTTTGCCGAGACTGTACCGGGACGCGCCTATCAATGCGATCTGGGAAGGCTCGGGGAATGTGCAGGCGCTTGATGTGCTGCGTGCAGTAGGCAAAACCCCCGCAGTGCTGGATGCCTGGTTTGCGGAGCTGGCGAAAAGTGCCGGTGCGGATGCACGCCTTGATCGTGCGGTAAAAGCCTTGCAGGACGAGTTCGTTGATCTGGACGAGGCGGAATATCGCGGCCGGCATCTGGTGGATCAGCTGGCGCTGACCATGCAGGCGGGTTTGCTGGTACAAGCGGGCAACAGTGCCGTGGCAGAAGCCTTTATTGCCTCGCGACTCGGCGGCCTGGGCGATCGACAGTACGGCACCCTGCCGCGTGGCCTGGATGTACGCACCATTATCGAGCGCGGCCGTCAGGATGCCTGAGCCCGCGCCAGCGGCGGCATGGACGCCACGCTGGTGCAGTGCTCCGTTCGCGGGCGCCCGCAACGGTTTTCGAGCAGAACCATCACTGAAGCTGTAGCTTGTCTGCCATCTCGAACCACAGATTGCGAAACGCACGTGCGGCGGGTGTGTGCGGGGCAAACTCACCGACCGGGGCGCAATGTTCACCCATCTGCTCGATGTGCGTCGCGTAAGGAATGGAGGTTTGCAGGCCGTTGCGCATCACTGCCGGCCGCTTGACCAGCATCTCCAGATGCAGCACGCGGCGGCGGTCGACCATATTGAAAAACGGCACCACTTCCAGGCGGCGATATTGCTTCTGCTCCACCCAATCAAGCACCTGCTGAAACGCGCGCACAGACAGATGCGTCGGGATGACGGGCACCATCAGGTAATCGGCGGCGGCGAAGATATGCTCGGCAACCGGGCTGAGCGTGGGCGGGCAATCCAGCAGCACCAGGCTGTATTCAGCTTTGAGGGGCGCCAGCAACTGGCGCAGGCGCTGCTTGCCGCCACCGGCTTCGGCGAGCTTGATATCCAGATTGCGCAGGGTGATATCGGAAGGGATCACATCCAGCCCCGGCCAGCGGGTGGGCACCGTGAGGCTGCTGGCGGCTTGCCGGCCGCTGGCCAGTGAGCCGGCCTTGTAACTGCGCGCACCCTCCACGCCGAGGTAGAAGCTGGCTGCGCCCTGAGGATCAAGATCCCACAGCAGCGTAGGATACTTCCAGCGCGCCGCATGCCAGGCAATGTTGACGGCGGCGGAGGTCTTGCCCACTCCACCCTTGAGATTGTAGAAGGCAACCGTTTTCATGCTGATCTCCGTTCGCAGCGCTCCCCGCAGGGGCAGAGGGCTCAGAAACAGGAGCCTATAGTGCCTTGCTGCGCTGGAGGGGGCAAAGGCGGCGGCTCGCCCGGCCCGAGCCACTGCGTTACACTGCTTGCCGGTTGGCGCGCTGCGTGGGGTGATGCATGGCTCCGGTACCGCGCCGCATGATTCTGGCACAATGCTGGCGCCGCCGGTGACAAGCGCGCTGGCCGGCGCACTCTGCCTCGACAACAGGCTACTCGGACAGGAGCCGGGCCCGTTTGACTACCGAACGCAAATATCAGGTGTTTATCAGCTCGACCTACGCGGATTTGCAGGAGGCGCGGCAGTCGTTGCTGCTCTCGCTGCTGGGCATGGGCATGATACCGACTGGCATGGAGCTGCATTCTGGCGGCGCGGACAGCCAGTGGCCAGCGATCCAGAAGGTGATCAACGAGTGTGATTACTATCTGGTGCTGGTGGGTGGCCGCTACGGTTCGTTGTCGCCGATCGGGCTGTCGTATACCCACCGGGAATTCGTCTACGCCGCGACCAAGGGCAAACCGATGCTGGCGCTGCTGCATGATTCCCCTGATTTCCTGCCACCGGAGCAGCGTGAGCCCACCCGCGAGGGCGAGGTGCGCTTCAATGATTTTCGTCAACTGCTGCAAAACAAGTGCCTGACCCGGTTCTGGCATAGCCCTGACGATCTTGGTGATGTCGCCCGCAAGGCGATGGCGCAAATGGTGATCAAGCATCCTGCCAGCGGCTGGGTGCGCGCAGGCGAGGCCGCGGAAGCGATGACGCGGCTTGAAGTCCAGCGGCTGACGCAGCGCGTCGCCGAGCTGGAGCGAGAAAAAGAGGAGCTGGTGGCCGGCTATCGGCCGCCGCTGGAAACCCTGGCACGTGGCGCCGACACCGTGGCACTGCGCTACCGGTGCGATATCTATATCAAGGGCGATTGCAAGGCCGGGGCAGCGCAGACGCAAATGAGCTGGGATGCGATTATCGGTTGCCTGGCGCCGCAGATGCTGCAGGAAGTCTCGGAGGCGGAAATGCGTGAAGCACTTGAAGAAGCGCTCGCCAGCCGGGCGCTCGCCGACGTGCAACAGTCGATGCCGAAAGCTCACGCGGTGCGCAATATCGCGCTTGAGACAGAAAGTTTCAATCAGGTGAAGGTGCAGCTGCGTGCGCTGGGGTTGATCCGCAAGTGCCCACGTCCGCCGGGGCAAAATACGGTGAGCTGGCAACTGACCCCGCTGGGCGACCAGACCATGACACAACTGCTGGTGCGCAAGCGCTAGGTTTCGTCTACGCCTCGCTATCCTGTGATGTGGTTATCTTGTGATGGCTATCCCGGCTGGAGCCGAGGCCGTGTGCACGCCTGTTGATTGCAAGAATCATCGTTTCCGGATCAGGCATGCGCGGCGATGCAAAAAAGTTCATCGTCGATTTCTGTGGAGGCTTTTCCGATATCCGCGAAAGCACCAATGGGTTGTCCAGAATACCGATATTTTTTGCTCCCCTCCCCCCTTGTGGGACAAGCGAGGCGCAGAACAGCCGCAGGCTGGCCCGAAGAGTGAGCGAAGCGAATAAGGGGTTGGGGGAGAGGGGGCGATGGATTTTCAGCTTTCACGATGCCAGCTACATGTTGTATTGCTTTAAATTATCTTCAGTAGAAATTTCCATAAAAAATACACAGAAGAAAGATTCCGAGCGCTAGCCAGTTTCGTTCCAGATCAGGTGCCGGGTATATATTTCCTGCCATAATCTCCCCCCTCTCCCCAACCCCTCTCCCACAAGGGGAGAGGGGCTATAAAAGGTTCATCGTCGATTTCTGTGGAGGCTTTTCCGATATCCGCGAAAGCACCAACGGGTTGTCCAAAAACCGCTCTTTTTGCTCTCCTCTTCCTTGTGGGACACGCGAAGCGCAGAACAGCTGCAGGCTGGTCCGAAGAGTGAGCCTGCGGCTATTCTGCACGGGGAGAAGGGCTAAAAAAGTGCTTGCGTGGCTGTTTCTGCTCGGCGGGCATGTTTTCCCGGTATCTCCTGTGGGCACTGCCGCATGGGGTCGGCAGCGTGTAGGCAGGATGGCGGTGCGGCCGTATTCTATTCAGCTCTTTCGTCGGTTGGACAATCTCATACGTTTCTCTGCGGCATTCTCTTACGCGCTTTGTCCGGTCTGGCTGACAGACGAACCGTCTGTGTGGCGTCAGTATCGGGGTTTGTCAGCGGCCAGGGACGGGGCGCAATGCCAAGCAGTCATGATCAGAACTTCAAGAATCTCGTGCTGGATTATCCGCGCGAGGCACGGGCGCTGTTTGCGCCGGAGCAGGCTGCTTGCCTTGACGACGGGGTGGTATTCACGCCGCTGCGGGAAGAACAGCTCAAGGACCGGCTCAGCGATCGATTTCTGGAACTGGATATCCCGCTGTTGCTGGAGTGCCCGGACGGCAGACGCGAAGCCCTGCTGTTCGTGGTGGAGCAGCATACCGACCCGGCACGATTTTCGGTTCACAAGCTGGGGCGATATTGCCTGTCACTGGCGGAGCTGCTGAAGACAGACCGAGTGGTGCCGGTGGTGGTGTTTCTGCGGCAGGCACGCAAAGTGCCTGCGCAAATCATCCTCGGCAACGAGATCCGCGACTATATAACGGTAAATTATATCCGCTGTGTATTGCCGGAGCTTGAGGGGCAGCAGTATGTGAACAGCAATAATCTGGTGGCAAGGCTCAACCTGCTGAACATGCGCTGGCCACCGGAACTGAAGCTGGCCATGTATGCCAGCGCCATCCGTGGCCTTGCCAGCCTGGAGAAGCACCCGGACAGGCGCGTCAAGTATTTTGCGTTTATCGACATTTATGCCGAGCTTACCAATAATGAGCGGACGCTTTTCGAGCAATACTACCAGGAGGAGGGCCGTGTCATGGCGGGATTTGCGGAGCGATACGAATCCATCGGCTTGGAAAAGGGCATCCGGCGCGGCATGGAGCAAGGCATGGAGGAAGGGAGCCTGCGCGCCCGGCGCGAAACAGCAGGCAACCTGATGCGCATGACCGCGCTGGACGATACAGCCATCGCCGCAGCCACAGGGCTGCCGCTGGATGAGGTGCAGCGCCTGCGGCGCGACAGTTGAGGTGTGCAGCGGGTAGCCGGTCGGCTTACCCGCCGCAGGGGCTTGTCTGTCGCAGGAGCTTATCTACCGCAGAGGCTTACCCACCACAAGCGCTTGCCCCACCGCAGATGCTCGCCCACCGCCGGTGCTCAATGCGCGAGCATTACTTTAGCCGATCGCGCAGGAACTGAACGATGGCATCGGGCGCGACCAGTGTGTTCTCGCTCTCTCGCCGGGCGCGATACTCCACGGTGTTGTCATCCAGGCCACGTTCGGCGACTACCACGCGGTGGGGAATGCCGATCAGTTCCGCGTCCGAAAGCTTCACGCCCAGCCGTTCTTTTTCGCGGTCATCATAGAGCACCTCGAAGCCCGCTTCGGTGAGCTGTCGATAGAGCTGCTCGCACAGTTCGCGCTCGCGTGGGCTTTTCTTCAGATTCACCGGAATCAGTGCGATCTGGAACGGCGCGATGGCCTCGGGCCAGATGATGCCGCGCTCATCAAAGTTCTGTTCGATGGCAGCGGCGACAACTCGTGTGACGCCAATGCCGTAACAACCCATGGGCATCGGCAGGCTCTTGCCGTTCTCATCCAGCACGGTGGCTTTCAATGCTTCGGAATACTTGGTGCCCAGCTGGAAGATGTGGCCGACTTCGATGCCACGCTTGATGGTCAGGCGCCCTTGGCCGTCCGGGCTGGGGTCGCCTTCCACTACATCGCGCAGATCGGCGGTGTCGGGCAGCGGCAGGTCGCGCTCCCAGTTGATACCGAAATAATGTTTGCCATCAATATTGGCGCCAGCGGTGAAATCGCTCATCACCGCCACGCTGCGATCGGCCAGGCAAGGAATGGGCAGATTGAGCGGGCCCAGGCTGCCGGGGCCGGCGCCGATGGCTTCCCGTATTTCCTCATTGGTGGCAAAGCGCAGCGGGGCAGCCACCTGAGGCAACTTTTCTGCCTTCAGCTCATTGAGTTCGTGATCGCCGCGCACCAGCAGCGCGATCAGGCCGCCGCCGGCTGCCTCGCTGGCGGCCACCACCAGCGTCTTCACCGTGCGCTCGATGGGCAGCTGGAACTGGCTGACCAGATCGGCAATGGTTTTGGCGCCGGGGGTGTCTTGCAGCTGAAGCGGCTTTTCAGGCGCCGCACGCTCGCCCTCGGCAATGGCTTCGGCAAGCTCCACGTTGGCGGCATAGCTGGATGAATCGGAAAAGGCGATGGCGTCTTCGCCGGATTGCGCCAGCACATGGAACTCGTGGGAGCCGGATCCACCAATGGAGCCGGTATCAGCGGCCACGGCACGATAATTCAGGCCGAGCCGATCAAAGATGCGGCAGTAGGCGTCGTACATGATCTGATAGGTGTCTTCCAGGCTGGCGTGATCCAGATGAAAGGAGTAAGCGTCCTTCATGATGAATTCACGCGAGCGCATGACACCAAAACGTGGCCGGGTTTCATCACGGAACTTGGTCTGGATCTGGTAGAAATTCATCGGCAGCTGTTTATAGCTGTGCAGCTCGTTGCGCGCCAGATCGGTGATGACTTCTTCATGGGTGGGGCCGAGGCAGAAGCCGTTGCCATGGCGATCGGTAAAGCGCAGCAGCTCCGGGCCAAAATTGCTGGCGCGACCGGATTCGTCCCAGAGGTCGATCGGTTGCGTTACCGGCATCAGCACTTCCTGAGCGCCGGCATTGTTCATTTCTTCGCGGATGATCTGCTCTACCTTTTGCAATACGCGCAGGCCGGTTGGCAGCCAGCTGTATAGACCTGACGCCAGCTTGCGGATCATGCCGGCACGCAGCATGAGCTGATGACTGATCACCACGGCGTCGGCGGGTGTTTCCTTGACGGTGGCAAGCAGATAACGGGAGGCACGCATGCACAGTTTCCTGAAGGTCGGTGAAAAACGGCCATTGTAAGCACTGGCGGGCAGTTAGCACAGTGTGCAGGCCGGGGCGGGCGGGTATCATGCGGGGCAGTTTGCAGAAGGGGAACAATGATGGCGTTGGATGCAGCAGCGGTGCAGCAGCTGATTGTGAATGGCTTGCCGGCGGCCGCCGAAACCGGGATTCAGGTGGAGCAGGCAGGTGGCGGCAAGGCGACAGTCAGGCAGCCGTTCCGCGCTTCGGCGGTGCGTCCGGGCGGAACATTGTCCGGCCCGACGATCATGGGGCTGGCGGATGCCGCCATGTATGCGGCGATCCTCGGGCAACTGGGGCGGCTGGAAATGGCCGTCACGCAGAACCTGAATATCAACTTTCTGCGTCGGCCCGCGCCGCGGGATTTGCTGGCGGAGTGCAATATCATCCGCCTCGGGCGCCGCTCGGTGGTGCTGGAGGTGTGGCTTTACAGCGAGGGGGAGGAGGAGCCGGTAGCGCATGTGACCGGCACTTACGCGCTCCCTGCCAGCGGCTAGCCATACCGCATGAGGCTGGCGCGGCTGTGCAGAAGAGCCGGCCTGTGCCTGGTGCTGCTCGCGCACGTGCCGCTGCCTTGATGTGCCGGTGGCTACCGTTCGGTACGGAAAATCAGATCGATGGCCTGTTCTTCTGCGTTTGAGCGCGTTTCGAGGCTCAGGCTGCTGGTCAGGGTGTACCGCAACATGACGGTGGAAAGAGCCTCGAACAGGCCAACGCTGTAGCGCAGGTAAAGCCGTGACGAAAGCTGCTTGCCCAGCATCAGGGCAGTGTCTTCGAATTCCCCTTCGGTATCCACGCCCACTTCCAGCCCCAGAGTCTGGCCGAGACGATCGGTGATGAATTCGCCGCGCTCGATGCCGTAGCGGGCGATGGCCTGCACGATCATGTTGGCATCGTTGTCGGAGGCGCGATTGAGCGGCCGGCCGGTGAGCAGATAGGCCATGGCTTCGGTTTCTTCCATGGCCGGCTCGGAGAACACCTGGGAGCGCGGGTCTTGCAGGGTGCCGCCGACGATCAGCCCGGCACGCACATCGTAGGCAGGGATGGTGCGCACGGCGACGATATCCAGGCCGGGGTTGTCGGGGGCGCCCTGGAAGATCAGTGTGCCGCGCTCGACACGCAAGTTCTGCCCGTAGGCGCGGTAGCGACCGTCAAGAATGCGCACTTCGCCGGTGAGCCGCGTGCTGCGCTCGGGTTTGTCTTCGATGCGGACACCACCGCCGAAGCGGGCACTGAGGCCGAAGCCTTCGAAGGTAATCAGCTCACCCAGCCGGACCGTCACTTCGGTGTCGATATCCCAGGGCGAGGTTTGCTCGATATCTTCGGAGACGATGATTTCATCGCTGGACGTGGTGACGGCCTGTTGCGGCAGCGTGTTGATCTCGAATTGCGCTTCCGGCACGAGGATATCGCCCCGGATCACCAACTGGTTGCCGCGCAGCTCGACGGTGATATCCGGGTTGATCAGCACACGGGCCTCCGGTGTCTGCACTGCCTGGAAACGCTCGCCCTGAATGGCCAGCTGCAACGGCCAGGGCTGGGGGCCACGGGTGGCCAGGGTGCCGGAGATGCCGAGCTGGCCGGGGCCGGAGCGGACAGCGCCGCTGACGTCAAGGGTGCCGTCCGGGCGGGCGCCTACCAGCAGGTTGAGATCGGTCAGGGCGAGGCCGAGATCGGGGATCTCCGTGCCACCTTGTTCCAGCCGCAACTGGCCGCTGAAAACCGGGGCGGCGATGGTGCCGCCGAGCACCAGATTGCCGCGTATCCGGCCGGTAATCTGTCGGGCCTGCGGGATAAACAATTCCAGCCAGCGCAGTTCATCGACCAGAATGTCCAGCGCGCCGTCCAGCCGGGTTTGCGGGCCGGCAAGGGCGGCACCGAGCCGGGCCTGGGCGCGGTTGTCGTCATCCAGATGCAGGGTGGCGCGTGCATCAAGGCGGGTGTTTTCCAGGGTGGCGGTGATATCCGCCCCCTGCCAGCGGATCTGATACGGATCGTCGTCGCCGCTGGCAAGCGTGAGGCTGCCGGGGCTGATGGTCAGTCGTGCGCTGCCGGCCTGCGCCTGGCCGCCACGTTGGCGGTGATATTCGGCGTGCAGGCTCAGGCTGCCGTCGATCGCGGCGGCATCGTCCGGCAGGGCGCGGGCCAGCCACGCCAGCGGCATGGTGTCGAGATCAAGCCGCGCCTGGCTGGCACCGTCGCTCTGCCATTGGCCCTCGGCACACAGCCGCCCCCCGTCGGAAACGAGGCAAGCGCGGGCCAGTTGCGCGGCGCTGGTTGATAGCGCGAGCGCGGCGGGCTGCTCCAGCTGCCATTGGCCAGCGAGTGGATTGTCGATGGCCAGGCTTTGCAGCTGGCCTTGCCAGGCGCGCAGATCGTGCAGCGCGCCTTGCACGGCGCCGGAGAGACTGCTGGAACCTGTGCTGGAGTTAGTGCTGGAAAGAGCGCTGGAGCTCGGATTGAAGAGACCGTCACCCGGCGCGCTGAGCTGCCAGTGCAGGCGGTGATCGGCCGCGCTGCCCCGGCCACGCAGCTCGGCGCTATCGAGCAGCGTCTCGGTGCCGTGTTGCAGGTCATCGAGCGTCAGGTGCAGATCAAGCTGCGCAGCCTCCTCGTTCAGCGGATCGCTGGCCCCGGCCTGAAGTGCCAGGCGGGCCAGTTGCCAAGCGCCGAAGCCCAGCGATTGGCCGTTAGCGGTCGCATCGAGCCGGGGCAGGGCGCGTGTGCCGTGCAGGCGGCCGTCCAGATGCAGTTGGCCACGCAAGCCGGGCCACAGCGCGGAGAGCTGGTTGGCGACGATATCCAGCCGAATATCCAGTGTCTCGGCGGCGCGGCCACGCAGGCTGACGCGGTTGCGGCCGGCGCGCAGTTGCAGGTCGCTCTCCAGCGCCATGGTGTCGCTCAGGGCAACGCTGCCACTGCCACCGACGGGCTGGCCGCGCAGGGTGCCGCTGAGGTGCTTAAGCTCTACTGCCAGGGCCAGCTTGCTTTCGCGCAATTGGCCCTGCGTCTGAGCGCGCAGCGCCAGCGTGCCGGGCAGCTCGGGCAGAATGAGTGAGGGATCGAACTCTTGCACGGCCAGGGCCAGATCCCAGCGCAGCAGCGGTGCCCATTCGATCTCTCCCCGTAGCTGCGCGGTGGCCTGACCGGCCTGCACGGTGGCCTCTTGCACTTGCAAGCCCTGAGTGGAGCCCTCGGCGGCCAGCGTGAAGGTCAGCGCGGGCAGGTCGGGCAATTGAGTGCCGCTGGCCAGCTGGAGCTGGTAGGCATCGGGTGAGCCGGCCACCGCCAGAGTGCCGCCCGCTACGGCCAGGGTGCGGGCAGGGTTGCTGTCTTCGGGGTTCTTGTCTTCGTTGCCTTCACTACCTGCGTTGTCTTCTCCGTCCGTGTGAGCGCTTTCCGTACCGGTGTTTTCGGTGATCGTTCCTTCAATGCCCGGCTCTTCCGTGGCAGCACCGTCAGAACCGGGCGGCAGGTGCAGCGTAAAGGGCGCCCATTGGTTGGCCAGTTCAAACCGTAGCGGTGCAGCGAACGGCGCCAGCTGGCCTTCGGTTTCCAGCGCGAGTGGCGCACGCAGGCGGTGGCGCAAGCGCAGCGTGGCGGCATCACCCTGCAAGCGGGCTTCGCCGTGGGCAGATTCGGTGGTGCCCAGCGCCTCGGCCGCCGCCGCAGGCAGCGGCGCTTGCCAGTCCAGCCAGGCATCGAGCGGGAACGGGCCAAGCAGTCCGAGCCGGCCATTGAGCGAGGCATGATAATCGCCCTGGCGTGCCAGCAATTGCTGCAGGTGCAACTGATGATCGGCGCTGGTGCTGCCCGCCAGCAGGATCTGATCCAGCCGGATCGGCGTGCCGCCGGCGGGCGTGAAGGTGAAGCCGTTGACCTCGCCAGCCGGAATGGCGATCTCCACAGGCAAGCGGATATCGGGCAGATCGGCCAGGCCGAACGGCGTGTCGTCCGCCGGGGTGGCCTCTGTTTCCGTGCCGTGCATCGTGATCGCCAATGCGTCGATTTTCAGTACCGTGGCGTTGACGCGGCGCTGTAATAGCGCAGGCCACGCCAGCGCCAGTTGCAGCCGGTCGGCTTCAATCGTCACGGCCGACAGATGGTAATGCACGCCGTACACATCCAGCCCGCGCAAAAAAGTACCTTGAACGCTGTCCATGTGCAGCTCGCCGGGCGCATAGGCTGCGGCCTGCACCAGCAGCCAGCGGCTGCCTGCTTCACGGGACATGGCGATGCCCAGCGCGAGCGGCAGGGCGATCACCAGCAGCAACACCAGGATGCCTGCCAGTATCAGCAGCCGGCGCAACCACAAGCGGATCATTGCCGCGCTCACAGGTCTGGCCCCATGCTGACGTGGATGCGGAAATTGTCGCTGTGATCCGTGGGCCGGGCTACATCAAGCCGGATCGGGCCAATGGGGGAGCGCCAGCGGATGCCGATACCGAAACCGTAGACGGGCTCGAAGCTGTCCACGGTATCAAACGCATTGCCGCCGTCGGCAAACACAGCGACGCTCCAGCTAGGCAGGAACAGATAATCGTATTCGATGCTGCCGGTGAACATGTGGCGGCCACCGATCACTTCGCCATCATCATTGATCGGGCCCAGGCTCTCGTAGGCGTAGCCACGCACGCTGGCGTCGCCGCCGGCAAAAAACCGCACCGAGGTGGGCAATTCGACCAGCTCGTCGGCTTCGGTCACGCCCAGATCGGCGCGGGTGAGAATGCGGCCACCAAGGGCCGGAAAAATCAGGCGGGCACGGCCGCGAAACTGCACAAAGGTCACGCTGGAGAGAAAGTTTTCTTCCGCAAAGCGCACCTTGCCGCCCAGATGCCAGCCGCGCCGGGGGTAGATCGGGTGATCGGAACGCGTGCGGGCCAGCTCGAAGCCGGGCATCACCAGGTCGGTGCGATCGCGCACGTCCGCCACCGTAAAATGCTCACGTTCGAATTCCAGAGAAGTAGTCGCCACCCAACCGGAATTGAGCTCGATCTGATGCGCCACACCGAGCCGGTAACGTTCACTGAAACTGGTGTCGGTGTCTTCGGTGCGATAGCCGCCGGAGAGCGAGATTTTTTCACGCGCCGGATCAATCGGGATTTCATAATTGAGGCCGGCGGTGGTGCGCACTGGCGAGGTTTCCACTTCCGCGTTATAGCGGTGGCCGGCGCGATTGACGCGGCGGTTTTCGTAACCCAGCCGCAGCCGGGGCCCCGTGTCGGTGGAAAAGCCGATCCCGGCCAGATAACCATGGCGCGGCCGCGCGGTCGTGACGGCGGTTACGTGCACGCGGCGCTCGGCGCTGTCAGGCTCGCTGCGAATGCGTACGTTGCCATAGTAGCCGCTGCTGTTGAGCGCTTGCTGCAAGCTGATCAGCTCACGGTTGTCGTACGGATCGCCCGGCAAAAACGGAATGAAGCGGGCGGCAAGATCGTCGTTGAGCACGTCCTGTTCCAGCGTCACATCACCGAACTGATAGCGCGGGCCGCTCTCCAGATGCAGCACGATGCGAGCCTGCTGACGCGGGATATCCACCTCCAGCCGGTGTGCACGCCACTGGCTCTCGAAGTAGCCGCGATCGGCTGCCAGGCGAGTCAGAGTGCCGCGCATCTGCTCGTAGAGATCATGGCGCAGCGGATCACCTGGGCGCACCAGAGGATTGCGCAGCGCATCGCGAAAAGCGGTGTCTTGCTCGGCGCTGCCGGTGACGCTGACCAGCACTTCGGTAACAGTAACGCGAGGCCCGGCGGCAACGTTCATCCGAATTGCCCAGCAGCCGTCGGCGCGGATCAGCTCGGCCTGAATTTCGGCGCTATAATAGCCCAGCGCACGCAGGGCGTTGTCAGCGGCCCGTCGCGCATTGCGCACGGTCGCCCGCTCGCGCCAGCTGGCGAGCTCGCAGGCTTCGGTGCTGATCGTCACATGGGCACGGATGTTGTCTTGCAGCTCGCCACTGACACCATTGAGCTGCAACGTCGGGCTGGCGGCGCGAGCGCTCGCGCACACGCACAGCAGGCCGAGCACCAACATGCCTCGCAGCACGACAGAGGGTGCTGCGCTGCCGCGGACTATGTGTCTGAAAAACCGAATCATGCCAAGCCCGCGAAGCCGATCATGCCCGAGTGCGTGCCCGAACCGGGGCACCGAAATGGCGTTTCCGGCTGCACCTGAAGCGCCAAGGCCATTCTAGTCATCTGAGACAAAGTATCAGCTTTTCAGTTGCGACAACGGTAAAAAATTGATTCGGCGGGCCTGCCGCGCCTTGCCGCTCACGCGCTGCCCGCCGACTTGTGCGTTGCTGGAGGCCGGGGTCTATGCGCTCGGCGCTAGCTGTCGGCAGCCGGCAGGTACAGGGCTCAAGAGCTTGCCGGATTCCGGTCGCGGGCGTAATCGCTGGGGCTGGGGCGTTTTTTAAGGCGCCGTTGCAGGGTGCGGCGGTGGATGCCCAGCACACGAGCGGCGGCCGATATATTGCCCTCATGTTCGTCCAGCACGCGCTGGATATGTTCCCATTCCAGCCGTTCCAGCGAGGGCGGCGCATCGGGAAGATCGGGCGTTTGCTGCGCCGTGTCCTGATCAAGTGCGGCGAGGATATCGGCCAGGCTGGCGGGCTTGGTCAGGTAATTATGGGCACCACGTCGCGTGGCGGCGACCGCCGAGGGAATCGAGCCATAGCCGGTCAGAATCAGCACACGGCAACGGGGAAAGCGCGCCAGGATTGGTTCGATCAGGGCCAGGCCGTTGTCGGCCCCGAGGTTCAGATCCAGCAGCGCCGCGTCCAGCTGGCTCAAGGTGGCCAGGCGTGTCAGGCCACTGGCCACGCTGTTTTCCGCATGGCACAGCCAACCGCGGCTGCCAAGCGCGCGTTGCAACTGGTCGCGTAGCGCGTCGTCGTCCTCGATGATCAGCATCTGCGGTGTGCTCACGCGGGCTCTCCCTGTGAATCCGGCGCCGGCTGTGCCCCCGATATCCGGGGCAGCTGGATGCGTGCTTGTGTCCATTGGCGCTCGAAGGTCAGCTCCAGAGTGGCGCCCAGTGCGGCGAGGCTGGTTTCCACCAGCGCCAGGCCAATGCCCAGCCCTTCCCGGCCGGGCTGGCCGGGCTGCCTCGGGCCATCGTCGCTGATCTGAATGAGCCAGCCGCTCTGGGTTTGTACGCAGGCGATATCCAATGTGCTGGCACCGGCGTCACAGGCATTGTAGCCAAGATTGGCGAGCACCCGTTGCCAGCTGCTGCTTTGCGCCAGCGCCGGGTCGGCCGGCCCTTGCCAGCGCACAGTCAGCGTCGGTGCCAGGTGGCGCAGTGTCAGCGCCACTTCTTCACACAGGGTGGACAAGCGCCGTGGTTGCGCCAGGCTGGCACTGTCCGGGGCCGTGGGCCGTAACAAGATGCTGATGCGGCGTGCCAGCTCGCCGATCTGGCGGGCATCGTTGCGGCGGCTTTCCGGAAGTGCCGGATCTTCTGCCAGGCCTTCGCTGATCAGCAGCAAGGTGGAAAGCGGGGTATTCAGTTCATGCGCCCGGTCGGCCAGCGTGGCGCCGATCTGGTACATGCGCTCGCGCTGCAAGGCGAGGGTGAGTGCGGTCCCCTGGCTGCGCTGCTCACGTTGCTGTGCTTGCCGCAGCAGTTGGCCCAGCAGTGTCAGCACCACGGCAACGGCAGCAAAGGCAAGCCACATGCCCAGCCCGTGATCGGGGTGAATCTCGTTGGTTAGTGCGTGCAGGTGCGGATGGTGATAGGGCACGTTATGCCAGTGCAAGGTCAGCCCGTAGCCGCTGATCGCCACCACGACCTGCAAGCCGGCCGCCGCGGATGGCAACGCCAGCGCGCCAATCAATACCGGCAGCAGCAGGTAGAACGCCAGCGGGTTGGCGGAGCCGCCGAGCTGGTGCAGCAGCGCAAGAAACAGCAGTTGATCGACCAGCACTTCCATGCCACACAGCCACCATTGCCAGCGCGGCGGGCGGTTGCGCGTGAGCAGGAAGACCACCGAGGGCAGCCACAGCAAGGCCAGCCACAAGCCCACCTGAAAAGTGGGCAGGGGGGAGGCGGCGTGCCAGTCTGCGACGAGATACAGCAGCGCCAGCAGCGTGACCAGGCTGCCACGCAGAAATACCAGGCGCCGCCGCCAGGTACGAGGATCTTGCCAGCTGGGGGTCATGGCCTGCTCTCTTGCCCGGAATTGGTGGCCTATTGTAGCGGTGGTGAGTGTGCTTGTGCGCCAGACGGGTGCGGCAAATTGCCCCTTCGTATAGTCGCTCGCGCAGGGTGTCGTGTGGGTCGCGCATGGCGTAGCTACATGGCGTTATCTTGGCAGCGCCCTATCCTGTTGTCAGCTAACCAGCTAACCAGCTAACCAGCTAACCAGCTAACCAGCTAACCAGCTAACCAGCTAACCAGCTAACCAGCCAGCACAGCGCTGCTAGCCGCGCATGGCGCGGCCATAAAGCACCTGGGCCATCAGCCCCGGCAGCGCCGGGTGCTGCCAATGGCGCGTGTTGTCGAGATTGAAACCGTGGCGGCGCAACAGTGCGGCGGTATCGCGCGTGAGTTCGCAGCCGCAGGCGAGTTTGCGCCATATCGGATTGATGCCCCGTTGCAGCCGATTGATGAGCGGCCGGTGGCTGGCGACGTGTTCCAGCACCAGCAGCTGGCCATCCGGGCGCAGCACTCGTGCGGCTTCTGCCGCCGCCGCTTCGGCATCGGGAATGGTGCAGAACACCAGGCAGGCGATCACGGTATCGAAGTGTGCGTCCGGGTAGGGCAGTGCTTCGGCGCCTGCCTCCACCAGCGTGAAGCGTTGTGGCTCAGGCAGGGATGCCGCCTTGCGCTGTGCTCTGGCAAGCATGGCGGGCGTGGGTTCGATGCCGTGAATTTCCGTGGCAGCGCGAGTATAGCTGCCGAAATTGGCACCAGTGCCGACGCCGAGTTCGAGCACGCGGCCCCGTGCGCCGGCCAGCAATTCGGTGCGGGTGCGCTGGAGCGGGCGCGTGGCCCAGTCCAGCAACGGGGGAAACACATGGTTCTCGTACCAGCCCACAGTGTTACTCCAATGGCGGCAAGGTGTATTGCTCCGGGTTTTCCATCATATCCATCGTCAGCGGCGGCGACAGCACGTTGGTGAGATTGTGATCGGTGACGCGGCTGAACCGGCGGCGGTGGCGCTCGAAAGCGCGGAAGCTGCGGTAATGCTGGTCGAACAGGCGCACTTCCTGCAGGCGTTTGAACGCGTACATGGTATCCAGCGCATCCATCGACCACTGCGGCGTGAAGTGCGTGGCGCGATCCAGGTATTCGTAGGCAAGTTCCAGATCTCGCTTGCGGCTCATGTAGATCAGCGCGTTGGCGTATTCATAGTTGAGAATCGGGATATCCGGCGCCATCTCGAACGCTTTTCTGAATGATTCATCTACCACGGTACTGCGGGCGCCATAGGTGATGCGACCGGTGGCGCGGCCGACGCGGCGCATGATGCCGGCATCGACACCGGCGCGGAAAGCGTGGCCCAGTGGATGATCCGGGATCAGGTCCACCACCTCTTCGGCACCGCCCTTGATCTTGCCGATATAGCGGCGAAACACGATCACCGGCACCGGTGATTCTTCGGCAATACGCCCCAGCGCGTAGGCGTACCCCAGCTTGGTGAACGCCACCAGCTCGGCAGCAATGGGATCATTCTCGGCGCGATCAAGCAGATGGAAGTTGTCACGCACCCGGTTGGCGACATCCTGCAGCATCATGTATTTCTCGGTTTGCCGCTCGCTCAGGTAAATCGCATAAAGCGTTTGCGCGAACATGGCCGGGTACAACCCCATCACACCAAGCTGAATGCCTTCCTCGCGGGCCTGTTGCAGATCCCCGCGCAGGAACAGCCGCCAGACGTGGATGTTACGGCGGCTGAATTCCTCATAGTCGCCGTTGAACGCTTCGACACCTTCGACGATTTCCGGGTAATTGGAAATCATGTATTCCAGGTATCCGGGTGAGGGGAAGGGCGCCCGGATGCCGGCCATGAGCTCGTCCCAGCGCGCTTCGATTTCTTCAGGTGTGTAGTCGAAAAAAGCGGTGTTGAAGGGCACCGATGTCCAGGGGCGTTCGAAGATACGGTCATCGACAGGGATATCTTCATAGCTCAGTTCCCCCGGCCGGACTTCATCCATTTCGTCCAGATTGCCTTCGTCGTCGAAAGCGTGAGCTGCCGCTCCAAGCCAACAGGTCAGCAATATCACAAGCCAGAATGGTCTGGCGGGAACATGGGTAACGGTCATGATCGGGCTCTTATTCTGGTTATGAGATTTGTTGTTATGTGAAACCAAAAGGCAAGTTGCCAAGACTGAACCTTGCCATAATCAGGCAGCACTTGAACAGCGGGCGGGCGGAAAAGCGCTCACAAGGCGACAGGCGAGCGGGCGGGTGGCGGGTCGAGAAACTCGGGCGAGGCGATCGGCACTGCGGATGTTGGGGCTTGCGCAGTGCCGGGCGGTGAGCAATCAGCTGCTCTGGTGCCCCAGGGCATGCAGATAGGCGGTCGCCTGGGTATGGCGGGAAATGATGTCTGCCAGCGTTCGGCCGGCCGGGTCGCGGGCTTGCAGATTGCCGCCGTTGGCAACGAAAAAGCCGATGAAGCGCTCGAAATCTTCTTCGCGCAGGCTGCGGTAGGCGCGCAGCAGTACATGGAAATCGGTATCGACGCCTGCTTCAGGCTGGGTATCCAGGAAAATCCTGATCTGGTCGTCGGTCATCGGCTCGCCGATCACCTTCTTCTTGTCTTTGCGTTCGCTCATCGTGTCCTCCTGCTCGGGGGCGTGATTATCTCCGGGGCGAGGCCGGAGTTTCAACTCTGCCCGGCGAGCCCCGCTGGCCACTGGAATGGAATCTGGTGCCGCGTGGTCAGCCCGCCGATCACAATCAGCACCCTGACCATGGCCACAAACGGGTCGGGGATGACCAGATTCAGCCGGCGAAATTCGTCCAGCAATGCGCGCAAACTGCCGACCAGCGTGCTGTCAGTGGTATGGGCACGCACCAGTGCGTCGGAGAGCTGTGCCAGGTGCGCCTCCTCCAGCCCGTGGAAGCCGGCTGCCTCGAACAGCGGTAGCAGGGGGCCGCTGCTATGGCCCAGCAGCCGTTGCAACAGCGCAGTGTAATGCCCGCGCTCGCTGGCGCTGAGTTGCTCGACTGCGCCGAAATCCAGGATCGCCAGCTCGTCGTCCGGCGTGGCAATGAAATTGCCGGGGTGCGGGTCGGCATGGAAAAGACCGAACTCCAGCACCTGCTGCAAGGTGCTTTCCTGCAACCGTGTGAGCAGCGTGGCTGCGCGCCGGGGCGAGTGCGCCAGCACATGGGAGAGGCTGTCACCCGGAATCCACTCCGTCACCAGCAGGCGTTGGCTGCATAGCGCGGGAAATGCTTTCGGCACGCGGATGCCGGCCGCGTGTGGCAGGGCGGCAAACGCAGTCAGATGATGCAGCTCCTCGGTGAAATCCAGCTCCCGCTCGGTGGTGCGGATCAGCTGTTCGGCAATCTGGCGCAGGTCGATTTCACGAAACAGCGGCGCCAGCAGCCGCGCAATCATGCGTAACGCGGCAGCATCCTGAGTGAATTCGGCCTGCACGCGTGGCAGTTGCAGCTTCACGGCAACCTCGGTGCCGTCCTTCAGGCGGGCGCGGTGCACCTGAGCGATAGATGCCGAGGCCACGGGAATAATATTGAAAGCACTGAAATGGCTGGCCCATTGCTTGCCCAGCAGCTCTTCCAGCCAAGGCTGCACGTCATCAAAGTGAGCCGCCGGCGCATCTTCGCGCAGCGCCGCGAACGCCTCGATGTACGCAGGAGGCAGCAGGTCGGGGCGGCAACTGAGAAACTGTGCAAACTTGATCCAGGCACCGCCGTTATGTCGGCACAGCGCCGCCAGCGCCTGCGCAATGTCGGCGTGCAGGGGGAGCCGCTGCTGTTCATCCTTGCTGCGCAAAAGATCGCGATGCTGCCACAGCGCTTGCTGGATATGACGGCAAGCGACCAGCACGCGGGCATAGCGCCCCCGTGCGCGCCAGAGCAGGCGTGGCGTACTGGGCACAGTCGGTGCGGTCATGGCAGACATCTGAACTCCCCGGTCAGGCCGCCCTTTATGACACAAGGGCCGGGGCATGTCCAAGCGCGCCGGCGAGCGACATATATTATCGTGCGCACTGTCGCGAGCCGTGCCGCGCAGCGGAGCCGGCACAGGTTGTCGGGCTTGGGTGGGGCATCAGGCGAGGCGGTAACGGCGGTGCTGGCCGGCACATTCGGCAGGCAAACAAAAGGCGGCCGAAGCCGCCTTTGTTCAAGGTGCGCAGGCTAATCAGCTGGCAGCCATGTCTTTCAGTTTCTTCAGCGGGCGCACTTTCACCACGATGCTGGCCGGCTTGGCCTTGAAGGTGGTTTCTTCGCCCGTGAAGGGGTTGATGCCCTTGCGCGCCTTGGTGGCGGGCTTCTTGACAGTGTTGATTTTCAGCAGGCCGGGCAGGGTGAATTGCCCTGCGCCCTTTTTGGCAACATGCGCACCGATCAGATTCGACAGCTCGTCAAAAACAGCCGTGACCTGCTTGCGGGTGAGGCCGGTGGATTCGGCGAGCGTGGCGGTGATCTGGGTTTTGCTCATCGGCTCGGTGATTGCCTTGAGCTTGCGCGGTGCGGCGGGCGCGGCGGCTTTCTTGGGTGTTGCCTTTGCAGCTACCTTGGCCGGTGCTTTCTTGGCAGCTGGTTTCGCAGCCGGTTTTTTCGCAGCAGCAGCTTTCGTTTTTGCAGCCATTGGTCTGGGTACCCCTGTCTGGTTCATCCGAGATAATTGGTATGGTTCCGTGCGAACAGTTGGCGCTGATGACGCTTGCGTGCCGCGCCGTCACCACAGCAGCTGCTGCCACTGGGCCGCTAGCCGCGTGTTCTGGGCCTTTTATATGCGAAGGTGTGCACGGCAGCAAGCAGTTTGCCCCCATTTTCAAAGGCTTTTTGATGTTTTTGCCTGTTTGAGGGCCGCTTTCGGCCGAATGGGCGGCTGTCATTGCGCCGGCATGGCTGCCGGCAGGGTGAATGGATATACTAGCCGCCTTTCCGCGCCCGGCCGTCTGGCGCCGTGGCGAGCCCGAACGATTCAGTGGAACAGACGTTATGCGAAGCCATTACTGCGGAGATTTGAGGGCTGCCCACGATGGGGAGCAGGTGACCCTGTGTGGGTGGGTTCACCGGCGCCGGGATCACGGTGGTGTGATTTTTCTGGACCTGCGCGACCGCGCCGGCCTGGTGCAAGTGGTGTTCGATCCGGATACCGAAGAAGCCTTCGCTCGTGCGGACAAGGTGCGCAATGAGTATGTGGTACAGGTGCAGGGGCGTGTGCGGCTGCGTGATGAAGCGGTGCGCAACAGCCGTATGGAAACCGGCGATATCGAAGTGCTCGGCACCGGCCTGACATTGCTCAATACCTCTGATACGCCGCCGTTCGAGCTGGATGAGCGCTCGGCAGCGGGCGAAGAAGTGCGCTTGAAGTACCGTTATCTTGATCTGCGCCGCCCGGAAGTGCTGGCCAACTTCCGCTTTCGCTCGCGCCTGACCGCAGTGGTGCGGCAAGCGCTGGAAGCGCACGGCTTCATGGATGTGGAAACGCCGATCCTGACCAAAGCCACACCGGAAGGCGCTCGGGATTATCTGGTGCCCAGCCGCACCCACCCGGGCAGCTTCTTTGCGCTGCCGCAATCGCCGCAGCTGTTCAAGCAGTTGCTGATGGTGGCCGGTTTTGATCGCTACTACCAGATTGCCAAATGCTTCCGCGACGAAGACCTGCGTGCCGACCGCCAGCCCGAGTTCACGCAAATCGATCTGGAAGCGTCATTTGTTGACGAGCAGGACATCATGTCGATCACCGAGGACGTAGTGCGTACCGTATTCCGCGAAATGCTGGATGTGACGCTGCCGGAATTCCCGCGTATGCCGTTTGCCGAGGCCATGCGCCGGTTCGGTTCCGACAAGCCCGATCTGCGTATCCCGCTGGAGCTGATCGACATCGGTGATCTGCTGGCCGGGGTGGATTTCAAGGTGTTTTCCGGCCCCGCGAACGATCCGAAAGGTCGCGTTGCCGCGCTACGGGTGCCCGCCGGCGCCGATCTCAGCCGCAAGGATATCGACGACTACACCAAATATGTGAGCATCTACGGTGCCAAAGGGCTGGCCTATATCAAGGTGAACGATCTGGCGGCCGGCCACGATGGCCTGCAATCGCCGATCCTGAAATTCCTCACCGATGAAGCCATCGCCGGCATCCTTGAGCGCACCGGCGCGCAGACCGGCGATCTGATCTTTTTCGGTGCCGATAAAGCCCGCATCGTGAACGAATCCCTCGGCGCACTGCGCATTCGTGTGGGCCATGATCGGGGCCTGGTGCAGGGCGACTGGGCGCCGCTGTGGGTAGTGGATTTCCCGATGTTCGAACAGGACGATGACGGCAGCTGGGCAGCCTTGCATCACCCGTTCACACAGCCCTCCTGTGACGCCGAGGCACTGGTGGCCGATCCGGGTGCTGCGTTGTCGCGCGCTTATGACATGGTGCTCAATGGCACCGAGCTGGGCGGTGGTTCGATCCGTATTCACGAGCCGGCCATGCAGCGTGCGGTGTTCAAGGCGCTGGGCATTGCCGATGAAGAGGCCGAGGAGAAATTCGGTTTCCTGCTGGATGCGCTGAAGTACGGTGCGCCGCCGCACGGTGGCCTGGCATTTGGCCTGGATCGGATCGTGATGCTGATGACAGGCAGTGATTCGATCCGCGATGTCATCGCCTTCCCGAAAACGCAGACCGCGGCCTGCCCGCTGACGCAGGCGCCGGCAGAGGTCGGCAATCGCCAACTGCGAGAGTTGGGAATCGCCTTGCGCAAAGACGAGCGCAAGGGCGAGTAAGCGTCAACGGCCCGCCGATGCGGGCCGTTTTTCATCAAGCATTTCAGTGACAGGAAGCAGAGGTTGTTATGGCCGGGCATAGTAAATGGGCGAACATCAAGCACCGCAAGGCAGCTCAGGATGCCAAGCGGGGCAAGATCTTCACGAAGCTGATCCGGGAAATCACCGTCGCCGCCCGGCTGGGCGGCCCGGAGCCTAACGACAATCCGCGCCTGCGAGCGGTGGTGGACAAAGCCCTCACTGCAAACATGACCCGCGACACCATTGATCGGGCGATCAAGCGCGGTGCCGGCAACGATGACACCAGCAACATGAGCGAGATCACCTATGAGGGCTACGGCCCGGCCGGTGTTGCTGTGCTGGTGGAAACCATGACAGACAACGTCAATCGCACCGTCTCCGATGTGCGCCATGCGTTTACCAAGCACGGCGGCAACCTGGGCACCAACGGCTCGGTGGCGTACCTGTTCAGCAAGCGCGGCGAGATCCTGTTCGAGCCGGGCACCGACGAAGAAGCTTTGATGGAAGCGGCGCTGGAAGCCGGCGCCGAAGATGTGCAAGTGGATGACGACGGCTCCATTACCGTGATCACGACACCGGACGGCAGCTTCGGTGAAGTGGTGGACGCGCTCAAGGCGGCGGGCTTTGCGCCGGTGGATGCAGAGGTCACCATGCACCCGAGCACCGAAGCCGAGGTGGATGGTGATACCGCCGCCACGATCATGAAGATGATCGATCACATGGAAGACCTGGATGACGTGCAGAACGTTTATACCAACGTGCGTTTTCCAGACGACTTCGAAGGGTAGGTCGGGAAGGATAAGCCAGCGGCGGGGGGTTACTGGCGGCCGTGGCTGGCCCGCAGGGACAGTTTGCGCGCATGGTGCCGGGCAGATCGGCCGCTGCCGGCACTGGCCAGCACTGGTCAGCACTGGTCAGCACTGGTCAGTATTATGGTGGCGCGCCGCAGCGCCATATTATAGTAGGCGCTCCTGCTCGCGCCTTGTGCGCGGTAACTGTTTCGCCCGCTGACGGATGTGTTCCTTGCATACTGTCCATAAGTTGAGTATCAATGCCGCATGACGCGCATCCTAGGCATTGACCCCGGCTCCCGGTTCACCGGCTATGGCCTGATCGAACAGATCGGCCAGAAGTGCCACTTTGTCGCTTGTGGCACCATCACCACGCAGGGCGAAGAGATCGCGCCCCGGCTTGGGCAGATTTTCGCACAGCTCAATGAAGTGGTGGGCAGCCACACGCCGGTGGAAGTGGGAATCGAAAAAGTCTTCATGGCCCGCAACGCCGATTCCGCCCTCAAGCTCGGGCAGGCACGCGGCGCTGCCATTGCGGCGGTCGTGCAGCATGGAATACCCGTATTTGAATACTCCGCCCGCCAGGTGAAACAGGCGCTGGTCGGCTCTGGCGGTGCGGAAAAACAGCAGGTGGCGCAAATGGTGTGTTATTTGCTGGGATTGGCGAAGGCGCCGCAGGCAGATGCTGCCGACGCCCTCGCCATCGCCATCTGCCACGCTCACATGCGCGTCAGCCTGGCTCGCATGGCCGGCGCTACCGCCATTCGCAGAAGAAGAATTCGATGATCGGAAGACTGAGAGGCATCCTGCTGGACGCTCGCCCGCCGTGGTTGCTGGTGGAAGTGGGCGGGGTAGGTTATGAAGTGGAGGCACCGATGACGGCCTTCTATCAGCAGCACGCGCCGGGCAGCGAAATTGTGCTGCACACGCATATGGTGGTGCGCGAAGATGCACAGTTGCTGTACGGTTTTGTGGATCGGTTCGAGCGCGAGCTGTTTCGGGCGCTGATCAAGGTCAACGGTGTCGGCCCGAAGACGGCCCTGGCGATTCTCTCCGGGATCGAGGCCGAGCGACTGGTGCGCTGTATTCAGGAGCAGGACACCCGTTCGCTGGTGCGCGTGCCCGGCATCGGCAAGAAAACAGCCGAGCGGCTGCTGATCGAAATGAGCGATCGCCTCGACCGGCTTGATGGTGCGCCTGCGCCGGGGCCGGGTGTGGTAGTGGCGCCGTCGGCATCGCAGCCCTTGGCCGATGCCGTTGCGGCGCTCGAAGCGCTGGGTTATCGCGGCAAGGATGCGGAGCAGGCGGTAGCGAAAATAACGGCTGGCATGGATGATGCCGAGCGCAGCGCACTGGACAGCGCCGAGTTGATTCGCAGCACATTGCGGCACCTGGCGCGCTGAAACGCTTTGCTCTTTTTTGCCCCTTGCGACTCGACGCCCATGACGCTCATGAAAGGCAGCACCCATGGACACTGAACGACTGATATCCGCCGAAGCTGGCAGCGGCGTAGAAGAGCAGCTGGATCGCGCCATCCGGCCCTCCAGTCTGGCGGATTATCGCGGCCAGCCGAAAGTCAGCCAACGCATGGAAATATTCATCGACGCTGCGCGCTTGCGTGGCGAGGCGCTGGATCACACCCTGATTTTTGGCCCGCCCGGCCTGGGCAAAACCACCTTGGCACATATTATCGCCCGCGAGATGGGCTCGGAACTGAAAAGCACCTCCGGGCCGGTGCTGGAAAAAGCTGGCGATCTGGCAGCGATCCTTACCAATCTGGAGCAGGGCGATGTGCTGTTTGTCGACGAGATTCATCGGCTCTCGCCCGTGGTGGAAGAAATTCTCTATCCGGCAATGGAAGATTACCAACTGGATATCATGATCGGCGAAGGGCCGGCGGCGCGCTCGATCAAGATTGATCTGCCGCCCTTTACGCTGGTCGGCGCCACCACCCGCGCCGGGCTGTTGACGGCACCACTGCGTGATCGCTTCGGTATTGTGCAGCGGCTGGAGTTCTATTCAGTGGAAGATCTTGCCGCCATTGTGCAACGTTCCTGCGATATTCTGGGCCTGCCAGTGGAGGCCGATGGCGCTGCCGAAGTGGCGCGCCGAGCCCGAGGCACGCCGCGGATCGCCAACCGCCTGCTGCGTCGCGTGCGTGATTATGCCGAGGTGCGTGGCGATGGGCGCATTACCGCAGAGATTGCGCGGGCGGCGCTGGATATGCTGGAGGTCGATGCGCACGGCCTCGATGGCACAGACAGGCGGCTGTTGCGCATGATGATGGAAAAATTCGACGGCGGGCCGGTGGGGCTGGATAGCCTGGCAGCAGCGCTGAACGAAGATGCCGGCACGCTGGAAGATGTGGTGGAGCCTTATCTGATCCAGCAGGGATTCATCCACCGCACGCCCCGTGGCCGGCAGATCACCCAACACACCTGGCGACACTTCGGGCTGCGCCCGCCGTCATCGCCCGGTGCCGGCGAACTGTTCGACGTTTAACACAGTTTTCAACATTATGAGCGACGCCACGCACAGATCACCGGAATTTAGCCTGCCCGTGCGGGTCTACATCGAGGATACTGATGCCGGTGGCATCGTGTATTACGTCAATTATCTGAAATTCATGGAGCGAGCGCGGACAGAATGGCTGCGCTCGCTTGGTTTTCAGCACTACGGCCTGGCGCATGACGATTTCCAGTTTGTGGTGCATTCATGCACGGTGCGCTATCTCAGGCCGGCGCGCATAGACGATGCGTTGCAAGCCACGGCACTGGCGGAGCGCGTCGGCAGAGCAGGCATCGATTTTCTGCAACAGATCTGGCGGGGCGATGAATTGTTGTGCGAAGGGCGCATCAAGGTGGCCTGTGTCACCGCCTCGACACTGCGCCCACGGGCGTTACCGGATGCGCTGCGAAAGGCCATGCAGCATGAAAGCTGACCATAACCGCCACACAAGGCGAACAGCGAAGGAGACGGGGTAGATGCAACTGGACTCGGACGCCATGTCCATATGGAGCCTGATCAGCGGAGCCGGGCTGGTCGTGCAGCTGGTCATGCTGCTGCTGGTGGTGCTGTCGGTGATGTCCTGGACGATGATCTGGACGCGCTGGCGCGTGATCGGCAGTGCCCGCCGGGCCGGGGCCGCGTTCGAGGCGCGTTTCTGGTCAGGCGAAGATCTCGCTTCGCTGTATCAGCAAGTCAAGAAGGAGCCTGGTGAAGCCTCGGGGCAGCAGGCCATTTTTCGCGCCGGCTTTCAGGAATTTGTGCGCCTTTCGAAAACATCCCGCGATGCAGATGCCGTGATGGAAGGCACGCAGCGTGCGATGCGCGTGGCACTGCAACGGGAACAGTCGCGGCTCAATCGTACCTTGCCGTTTCTGGCCACAGTGGGCTCCACCAGCCCTTATATCGGCCTGTTCGGCACCGTGTGGGGCATCATGAATTCGTTTCGAGCACTGGCCAATGTCAGCCAGGCCACGCTGGCCGTCGTTGCGCCGGGGATTGCCGAAGCACTGATCGCCACGGCCATGGGGCTGTTCGCCGCCATTCCGGCGGTGGTCGCCTATAACCGCTTTGCGGCGGCTACCGACGAACTGGTGGGCGCATGTGAAATGTTTGCCGAAGAGTTTTCCGCAGTGCTGCATCGGCAGGCCCACGGCCGGGGAGGCGCCTGATGGTCAAGGTAAGGGCGCCGCGCAAGCTGGTGGCAGATATCAACGTCGTGCCTTATATCGACGTGATGCTGGTGCTGCTGGTGGTGTTCATGATTACCGCCCCGATGATGACCCAGGGGTTGCAAGTGGAATTGCCGAAAACCTCCAGCCAGCCGATCACCACCGATGACGAACCGGTGGTGCTTACCGTCAAGCGCGATGGCGGCTACTTCATCAACGTAGGCGAATCCCAACAAAGTTCGGCATCACTGGACACCGTGCGCGGGCATGTGGAGCGCATCCGGCGTAACGCGCCGCAAACGCAATTTCTCGTCGAAGGTGATGCCGATGTGGCCTATGGACGAGTCATAGAACTGATGTCGGCGTTGCAGGGTGCGGGCGTCGAGCGACTGGGCCTGGTCACCGAGCCGCCGGAGACAGGTCGCTGATGAACTGGCGTGACGGGCTGCCCGCCGTCGGGGTGTCGGTGCTGTTGCACCTGCTGGTGGTCGGGCTGGTGATGTTCAGCTGGGCCGGCACGCCGGAGCTGCGGCGCCCGAAACCTGCGCCACCGCATATACAGGCGGTGGTGCTGGAGCGGCCGCAGCCTGCGGCACCAAAGCCTGCCGCGCCGCAACCGCCGCCCCGGCCCACACCGCCCCCGCCCCGGCCCGACCCGCCTGCGCCGAAGCCTGCGCCGCCCAAGCCTGCGCCGACACCGGCGCCAAAGCCTGCGCCGGCACCTGCACCCGAACCGGCGCCGCAGCCTGCTCCGACGCCGCCACCACCTGCGCCCTCATTCGAGCAGCCTGATCTGACCGAATTGCTGGCGCAGGAAGAAGTCACCCGCGCGGAACAGCGGCAGGCCGCCAGCGAGCAGACACCGCAGCCCGCCCAGAGCGACAGCGACAGTCTGGAAGCAGACCCGGAAACGGCAGAATATGTGGCCGCTATCCAGAGCACGGTAGGGCGCCGCTGGACACGCCCGCCCAGCGCCCGCAATGGTATGGAGGTGAAACTCAATGTGAGGCTGGCCCCGGGCGGGGATGTGCTCAGTGTCACGTTACAGCAATCAAGCGGGGATGCGGCACTGGATAGAACAGCCGTTGCAGCGGTCAAAAATGCGGGTCGGCTGCCGGTGCCGGACGGCGCGGCGTTCGAAAAATTTCGTGAATTCACCTTTTTGTTCCGGCCGGAGGATATGCGGTTGTGAGACAGTGGATAGCTATTATCGTCATGGGATGGCTGAGTCTGATGGGCACACCGCTGGCGCACGCCAGCCTGGTCATCGAGATCACCCAGGGCAGGGATGATGCGGTGCCGATTGCGGTGGTGCCGTTTCAGGCCAGCGGCGGGCAACCGGCTGAAGACGTGGCCGCCATCGTGGCGGCGGATCTGCACCGCAGCGGCCAGTTTCGCCCGTTGCCGGTGGGCGATCTGCTCAGCCGTCCGTCGCGTGGTGAGGATATCATCTGGCGCGATTTTCGCGTGATGAAGACCGACTACGTGGTGCTCGGACGTGTGCAGCCGCAGGGCGAAGGCGAATACCGCATTGAGTATGAGCTGCACGATGTGGCACGCGGGGCGCGCCTGCTTGGTGCCAGCTATACCGCCGGGCGGGGTCAGTTGCGAGATGTGGCGCACTCGATCGCGGATCGTGTGTTTGAGCAATTGACCGGTATTCAGGGCGCGTTCAGCACCAAGATTTTGTACGTCACGGTGAACGAGCGTGACGATTACCCGTTTCAACTGCAATATGCAGACGCTGACGGGCATCGGGCACAAACGATCCTGCGTAGCCGCGAGCCGATTATGAGCCCGTCCTGGTCACCGGACGGCAGCCATGTGGCGTATGTGTCGTTTGAGAGCGATGGGTTGCCGAAAATTTATGTGCATGAGCTGGCCACCTCGCAGCGGCGCGTGGTTTCCAGCGAGCGCGGTATCAATGGCGCTCCGGCCTGGTCACCGGATGGTGCGCAGCTGGCGCTGACGTTGTCACGAGATGGTAACCCGCAGATCTACACACTGGATCTGGCCAGCGGGCAACTCACACGGCAGACCAACAGCCGCGCCATTGATACCGAGCCGCGCTGGCTGCCGGATGGCCGCTCGCTGATCTTCACCTCAAGCCGAGGTGGCGGGCCACAGATTTATCGTCTGGATCTGAGCGATAAAAGTGTGCGGCGGCTGACGTTCGAGGGGCGTTATAATGCGCGCCCGGACATTACACCCGACGGACGGCATCTGGTGTTCGTGCATCGCACTGATCGTGGCTTCCAGATCGGTGTGCAGGATTTGAAACGGGGCACATTCAATGTGGTCACCGGTACCAATATGGACGAGTCGCCCAGTGTTGCGCCCAATGGAACTATGATAATTTATGGCACGCAAGAGGGTGGCACTGGAGTCCTCGAGGCCGTATCCATCGATGGCCGCGTCAAAGTGAACCTGCCATCGAAGGAAGGGGAAGTCAGAGAGCCGGCGTGGTCGCCGTTTCTCTGAAAGGATCTAACATCTCATGGGAATCAACAGGAGTTTTTGTCATGCGCCTCACAACTTTCAATAAACTGTTCGTGGCTCTGCTGGCCTCAGCCATGCTTGCCGCCTGCTCCAGCAAGCCCACCGAAGAAGACACCTATGAGACCACTCAGCCTGTGGTCGAGCAGCAACCGCCAGCCACCACCGAGCCGGTTATCCAGCAGCGCCCGACGCGCCCGGACTACAGCAATATTCCGCTGACCGCCGAGAACTATCACAACCACCCGTCGCACTACGACGGCACCACCGATTCCCGCATCATCTATTTTGCTTTCGATCGCTCGGAAGTACCGGCTGCCGCGTTTGACACCCTGCGTGCACACGCCAGCCACCTGAAGAGCAACCGCAATGCCCGTGTGCGCCTGGAAGGCCACACCGATGAGCGCGGCACCCGCGAGTATAACGTGGCTCTGTCCGAGCGCCGTTCCAAGGCGGTAGAGCAGTTCCTGCGTGTACAGGGTGTCTCTGCATCGCAGCTGGAAACGGTTTCCTATGGCGAAGAGAAGCCGGCCGCACGTGGTTCTGATGAGCTGTCCTGGGCCAAAAACCGCCGTGTCGAGCTGAACTACACCTCTGGCCGTCCGTAAGGCATGGCAAGTGTAACCGGCATGA
The DNA here is from genome assembly GCF_023051175.1 of Alcanivorax quisquiliarum. GTDB lineage: Bacteria > Pseudomonadota > Gammaproteobacteria > Pseudomonadales > Alcanivoracaceae > Isoalcanivorax > Isoalcanivorax quisquiliarum. The sequence continues at coordinate 55,271 of NZ_JALKII010000007.1, forward strand.
AACGCCTTCTTACAGGCCTTCTGCTGGGGGTGGTGGCGGGGGCTGCGCAGGCGCAGGCCGCCACCGGCCCGCTGACGGTCGAGGATCGGGTTTATCCCCGGCCTCAGTCGTCGGCGGCTACCGATAACCGGGGTGATGCGTCACCCCGGGATCTGTCGGCACAACCCCAGGGCGGCGTGATGATGCTGATGCAGCAGATGCAGCAATATGAAGAAGAGCTGCAACGCTTGCAGGGGCAGATCGAGGAACTGCGCCATGAGCTTGAGCGCGGCCGCGAAGCCGAACGCGCACGCTACGTGGATCTGGATACCCGCATCAATGCGGTGGCCGAAGCTTCGCTGGATCAATCCGCCACTGCCCAGGCGGCAGCCGATGCCACCGAGCAGGCCAATGGCAGCGGCGCCAGTGGCGCCAACGGTGCCAGCCCTGAAAGCGACCGGGCAGCCTATGCTGCGGCGCGTGAAAAATTGCTGGCACGAGACTTTCCAGAGGCCGGCAAGGCCTTCGAGCAATATCTTTCCGATTATTCGCAAGGGCAATTCCGGCCGTTCGCCCACTTCTGGCTTGGTGAAATCTATCGTAGCCAGGCGACACCCGACCGGGCCGGCGCCATGAAGCAGTTCCAGACAGTGGTGGATGATTACCCCGATCACAGCCAGGTGCCTGCCGCGCTCTACAAACTTGCCACATTGCAGGCGGAGTCGGGCGACACCAACCGGGCGCGCGTTACGCTCAACCGGATCGTGCAGCAATACGAGGGTACCTCGGAGGCGCGTCTGGCACAGGGGATGCTCGACCAGCTGAAGTGAAGGCCACCGCGGTATGCTAGAATGGCCGCTTCTGTCAGATAAGCCGGCCGGTCACATCGTGGAATTACGCCTCACCGAAATCTTTCATTCCCTGCAGGGAGAATCCCGCAGTGTCGGGCGCCCGACCGTGTTCGTGCGCCTCACCGGTTGCCCGCAGCGCTGTGTCTGGTGCGATACCGAATACGCCTTTCAGGGCGGTAGCCGCCGTACACTGACCGATATTCTCGCGGAAGTGGCCAGCCACGGTGCGCACTACGTGACAGTGACCGGCGGTGAGCCGCTGGCGCAGCCCAACTGCCTGCCACTGCTGACGCAACTGTGCGATGCCGGTTATGACGTCAGCCTGGAGACCGGCGGCGCCATGGATCTTGCCGGGGTCGATCCACGGGTCAGCGTGGTGATGGATCTCAAAGCTCCCGATTCGGGAGAAATGCACAACAACCGGCTGGGCAACATCGAGCTGCTCAAGGCGAGCGATCAGGTCAAGTTCGTGCTGGCAAGCCGCCGGGATTACGACTGGGCGCGCATGCAGCTGGATCAGCACCAACTGGCGGAACGTGTCAGCGATGTGCTGTTTTCGCCTGTTTGGGGGCAACTACCCCCGGCGCAGCTCGCCCAGTGGATACTTGAGGATCGCCTGCCGGTGCGTTTTCAACTGCAATTGCACAAGCTGCTCTGGGAAGATGCGCGCGGCCGCTGAGCGGTGTTTATTGACAAGGTGAGCCATGAAGAACGCTGTTGTCCTGCTCTCGGGCGGGCTGGATTCTGCAACCTGCCTGGCGATGGCCCGCGAGGCCGGTTACCAGTGCCATGCACTGGCATTTGATTACGGCCAGCGCCACCACACCGAGCTGCACGCCGCCGAACGAGTCGCCAGCAGCCTCGGCGCCGCCAGCTATCGCGTGATCCGGCTTGATCTGGGCACCATCGGCGGCTCGGCACTCACCGACAGCAGCCTGGCCGTGCCGGAAGAAGAGAGCGATGGGATTCCGATCACCTATGTGCCGGCGCGCAACACTGTGTTCCTCTCGCTGGCACTGGGCCTGGCCGAGGTGCTGGATGCCGGCGCGATTTATATCGGCATCAACGCGGTGGATTATTCCGGCTACCCGGATTGCCGCCCGCCGTTCATCGATGCCTTCCGTGCGTTGGCCGCCGTGGCCACCAAAGCGGGCGTCGAGGGCCGTGCCCCGCTGATCGAAACGCCGCTGCTGGATCTCAGCAAAGGCGAGATTATCCGCGCCGGCACCTCGTTGGGGGTGGATTACAGCCTCACGGTGTCGTGTTATCAGGCCGATGAACAAGGGCGTGCCTGTGGCCGCTGTGACAGCTGTCGGCTGCGCCGGGCGGGCTTTGCAGCCGCTTCGGTGGCCGATCCGACGCGCTATGTTTCGGGTGAATGAATAAAAGTTTTCACGATACCCTTGTCATCCCGTAAAAAATTAGTATCATTTGCGCCTCTTTCGGCGGGTCGTTAGCTCAGTGGTAGAGCAGTTGGCTTTTAACCAATTGGTCGATGGTTCGAATCCATCACGACCCACCAACAAATTCCAGAGGGCTCGCAGTCATGCGGGCCCTTGTTGTTTCCGGCCCGCTGAGAGCCGGTGCCAGACAGCACTCGACGTTGCCCAGCTTATATATGTTTCCCTCACTGCATTGTCCGGTTCAGCGCCCGCCAGGATACGGAGTGCGACAGCAGGCGAGCCGAGCGAAGCTGCCGGGGAGCCAGGCGACGACGGGGCAGCGGACCAGTAGCGGGGCGTGGAGGCGCTCTGGAGGTGTGCCGGCGGCACTTGGGGCAAGGCACGCGATAGTGCTCGCCGGGAAACGGGACAGGCGTACTGCGGAGAGGACGGCAGGCTACCTGCCAGATCATTTATCTGTGGTATCATACGCGCTGAAACTGCCTATCAGGCACTCACCAACTTGTTGAAAGGGAAGCAAAACTTTCCTTGTATGCCGATGACTGCACAGGCTATCGAGCTGGTTCGCCAGCACCTCGACGGTATCCAGGCCGTCGACGAGCTAGATTCCGCCCAGCGTGAAAAATACCGCACGCGGATCAAGCAATTATTAAAAGCACGCAACGCCGTATTGGTGGCTCATTACTACACCGACCCGGAGATCCAGTCGCTGGCGGAAGAAACCGGCGGCTGTGTAGCGGATTCGCTGGAAATGGCGCGCTTTGGCAAGGAACATCCGGCTTCCACATTGGTAGTAGCGGGTGTTCGCTTCATGGGCGAGACAGCCAAAATCCTGAGCCCGGAAAAACGCATTCTGATGCCCACGCTGGAAGCGACTTGCTCGCTGGATCTGGGGTGCCCCGCCGATGAATTTTCTGCCTTCTGCGATCAGCACCCGGATCGTACCGTAGTGGTGTATGCCAACACCTCGGCGGCGGTGAAAGCGCGTGCTGATTGGGTGGTCACCTCCAGTATTGCTGTAGAGCTGATCGAGCATCTGGATCGCCAGGGCGAAAAAATCCTGTGGGCGCCGGATCGCCACCTGGGCGATTACGTGGCGCGGCAAACGGGTGCTGATGTGTTGTGCTGGGACAGCGCCTGCATCGTGCACGAGGAATTCAAGGCCCGTGGCGTGCTGGAGCTGAAAGAAGCCTGGCCGGACGCCGCCGTGCTGGTGCATCCGGAATCGCCAGCAGCGATGGTGGATATCGCTGATGTGGTGGGCTCCACATCGCAGCTGATCAAGGCTGCGGTTGAACTGCCGAACCAGACCTTCATCGTTGCCACCGACCGCGGCATTTTCTACAAGATGCAGCAACTGGCGCCGGGCAAACGGTTTCTGGAAGCCCCCACCGCCGGTAGCGGTGCGGAGTGCCGCAGCTGCGCACACTGCCCGTGGATGGCGATGAACGGGCTGGAGAACATGTGCACCGTGCTGGAGAGCGACGACGGCGCAGGCCAGGAAGTGTTTGTTGATCCGGCGATGGCAGAGCAGGCGCTGGTGCCACTGAACCGGATGCTGGAATTCGGTAAATCCCTCAAGCGTTGAACGTGGCGGGGTGCGGTGTGCTCACACATCTGCACCCCGTTTCGTGCTCTCTCGGGTAGCTGTTTGCAGACCCGCCTCGGTTATCATCCTTGCTATGGTCCATGTCGATGCCAAACCGTGTTCGGCGGTTTTCGCTGGCTGATGTGAAGGCAAAAGCACTCCCTTGCGCAAGTGTTTTCATGGCCTTTGACCAGGCTCCCCAGTGTTGAAGACCGGACGTTTTCGGGCGCTTTTCCTGATCCATGGGGAAGCCTGGCGCCTCTCTCAGGCACCTCTCTCAGGCACATAACTCGGACACCTCTCTCTGCCACCTTTCTGTGGCACCTGCCTCGGGCGCGGCGCTTTCGCCGGGCGGCACAATTGTTTGGCTGGCACCTTCGCCTGGCACGGCATTTTCATTGTGTCCGGTGCCGCGGCCGGCGTTGGCACCTTGCTGTCGTTTTTCCCCTATACTTTGCGGTTTGTGATACGCGGAAATCTGCCCCATGTCTTCGGCTTCTGTCAGCACGCTGCGCGATCCGTTGCTGCGGCGTCATCTGCTGGTGTTCTCACTGCTGCTGGTGGTGCTGGGGCTGGCGCATGGCTGGGTGAATCCGCTGCTCGAATATCAGCGCATCGCCATTGTCGATGGTCAGCTGTGGCGGCTGTATAGCGCCCACTTTGTGCATCTGAACCACTGGCATTTGCTGATGAATCTTGGCGGTTTTCTGCTGTGTGCCTGGTTCTTTCCCGATATTTACAGCCGCCGCCTGCTGTGGCTGTGGCTGCTGGTATCGCCGTTGGTGGTGAGCCTGCTGATGCTGTACGTGGATCAGGCCAACGGGCCTTATGTCGGGCTATCCGGGATTTTGCACGGCTGGCTGGTGCTGGCGTTGCTGCTGGGTTTTCGCACCCATCCCTGGCTGCATGGGCTGGTGCTGGCGCTGGTAGCGGGCCGGCTGATCGGGGAGCAATTGCCGGGTTACGATGCGGAATACCTGCGTTACTGGATTGATGGCCGGGTTTACGTCAATGCCCACTTGTATGGCGCGCTCACAGGGGTATTGCTGGCCGCAGGGGTAGCGCTGGTGCACCGGCGGCGCCGGTCATTCATGGAAAATAGCGCGGCCAGGCTCTAGACTGCCTGTCCCATCTGCTCTGAAGAATGTAATGGACGAATTGCACCGACAGGCTTATCTGCGTGCCATGGGCTTTACCCCGTGGGTGGCCGGTGCTGCGTTGCCGGGCGCTGCGCCGTCGCCCAGGCTGGCCGCCCCGGCGCCGCCGGAGCCCGCCGAGATGGCTGCAAGCGCCATGAGGGCCATGAGCGCAGCAGCGTCGCCCGAAAATGCGCCGGTTGCGGCTCGGGCCGCAGCCGATGCCGGGCGGCCGCCCTTGCCGTCGCTTGAGAAGGCACTTGAGGGCGGGCAGGCACCTGCGCCCCCGGCTCCGCGCCCGCCCACAGCCGCGGTGGCCCAGGGCCCGCGCTTCACCTTGCAGGCGTTTGCAACGCCGAATGTATGGGTGGTGCTGGAACAGGAGCAGGCCGATGCGCCAGGTTTCGGGCGGGAGGCGCAGCAACTGGCCGCCAACCTGCTGCGTGTCTGGCGTGTGGAACCGGGCCAGCCGCGCCGTTTTCTGTGCCCGCCGGATGGCCGGCCGATGGCGGCAGATCAGGCTGCATTGGCGCTCGGCGCGTTTCTCGGCGGGCTGGGCCGCAGCGGCACGCCGCGCATTTTATTGTGCGCCAGTGAGGCCACAGCGGCGCTGATCTTGCCGGCGCGCTTTCGTGCCGTGCCGCAGGGCCACAGCCTGTGGCTGGCGGTCAGCTCATTGGCGGAAATGCTGGCCGAGCCAGTCGAGCACAAGCGCCGTACCTGGCGCGCGATGGTAGAGGCCGGTTTTCATGCTTGAGACGTGCCATGCCTGAGATGCCGGCCCCTTGGCAGTTGCGGCCGATGCAGGAGGCGGATCTTGCTGCGGTGGCCACGCTGGAGGCGCAAAGCCAGTTCACCCCCTGGAGCGAGCAGGTGTTTCGCGACTGTCTGAGCGAGGGCTATCTGTGCCGGGTGGTCACGGACGTGGCCGGAGCAGTGGTGGCGTTTGTCATCATCTATTGCGTGCTGGATGAAGCTCACGTGCTGAATATTGCCGTGGCGCCTGGCTATCAGCGGCGAGGCATTGCTGCCGCGTTGCTGCGCGAGATGATGGATGTGCTGCGGCCGGATACGCGCTGCCTGTTTCTGGAGGTGCGCGAGAGCAATCAAGCGGCGCGTGCGCTTTATCAGCGGCTGGGGTTTGTCGGTACCGGTATGCGGCGCAATTATTACCGCACCGCCGACGGCCATGAAGATGCCGTGTTGATGCGCTGCGAGTTGCCGGCCTGAAGGGGGCGTGGTGATTCGTCAGCGCAAGTTCGTTCTGCTACGTTGGGCAAGGCAGAAGTCTGTCGGCAATGTGTATGGAAAGGAAGGCATCGCTGGGGATCGGCAGCAATGAAAAAACAAATCCTTGCCAGTGATAAAACCCGTCAGGTGACGCTGCTTCTGGTAGACGACTCGCCCGATCTATTGGCGGTGCTGGTGGATTTTCTGCGGCCTGTCGGCTGGCGGCTGGTGCTGGCAAGCGACGGCCAGGAGGGCTACCAGAAAGCCACCGTGCTACAGCCCGATCTGATTCTTCTAGATGTATGGATGCCTCGCACCGACGGCTTTGCGGCGTTGCGGCTGTTGAAAGCCGACCCGCGCACCCGCGATATCCCGGTGATTTTTTTATCCGGCGCCCAGGCAGTGGAAGAGCGGCTGACCGGGCTGCGGCTGGGCGCGGTGGATTATGTCAGCAAGCCGTTCTCACCCGAAGAGGTGCTGGTGCGCATCAATATTCATCTGGACCTGCATCGCCGCCGTGCCGCCGACGCCAGCGCCATTGATGCAGAAAAGCCGCTGGCCCCCGGCCGCATCAGCACCACCGTGTGCGCGGCCATGAATGTGCTGCGGCAGGATCTTGGCCAGGCACCGTCGCTGACGGAGCTTGCGCACCAGGTGGGCACCAACGAGCGGCGGCTCAATGAGCTGTTCCGCAAGGAAACCGGGGCCACGGTATTTGCCTGGCTGCGCGAGCAACGTTTTCTGCTGGCCTGCGAACTGCTCGCCGAGACAGCGCTTGAGATCCAGCAGATCAGCGATCAGGTGGGTTACGGCAATGCCGCCAACTTCACCACCATGTTCAAGGAGCGCTTCGGTGTCACGCCGGGCGCTTACCGACGCTCGCGTCAGGTATACCATGATGGCGATGCCGATTGAGACGGCCATCAGCTGACTGTTTCCGGGAAATACCATTCTTGATTTCTGAAATCCGGGTAAATTGCTGTGATGTGAGTCACAAAGTTTGCCTTACCTGGGGCTGGTGCCGCTGAGCCGTGCAACGCTGTTGCCGCAGGGGTTGGTGGTCAGCCATGTGGTGCTGATGTTGTCCGGGATGGCGGTGCGCATCAGCTCGGCGCGCCGCCTGGAGCGTAATGCCGAGCGTGAGCGATTGCGGGTGGCGGCAGAAATGCACACGTTGCTGGAGCATCAGGTGGCCGAGCGCACCACCGCCTTGCGCACTGAGTTGCAGGCGCGCCGTCAGGCCGAGCGCAAGCTCAATGACATGCTCAGCGAACAGCGTTCATTTCTCGCCATGGTGTCCCATGAATTCCGCACGCCGCTGGCGGTGATGGGTATGGTAGCGCACAACATCGGTGCCCGGCATGAGGATAACGCTGCCACCTGCGCAGATGTGGCCCGAGCAACCCGCGCCAACCAGCGCTTGCTGGGCCTGGTGGATGCGTGCCTGAACAGCGAATGGCTCGATAGCGCCGAGATGCGCTTGCGCCTGCAATGGCAGGATGTCTCGCGGCTGTTGCGTGAGTCCTGTGAGCAGCGGCGCCATGCCAGCGGCCGGGAAATCACGCTGACGGCGCCCGTGCAACCCGTCATGTCGAAAGTGGATGCCGCGTTGATACAGGTGGTGTTCGACAACCTGATCGGCAATGCGCTCAAGTATGCCCGGCCGGATTCGCCGGTATTGCTAAGTGTGCGGCGCCAGCCTGATGGGGCGGTGGAAATCGCCGTGGCGGATCAGGGCCCGGGGGTGCCGCCGGACGAGCAGGCGCAGGTGTTCGAGCGTTACTACCGCTCGCCCGGCGTACTCAGTCATAGCGGTATCGGCATCGGGCTGCATATCGTCAAGCGCATCGTCACGCTCCACGATGGTACTGTGTGGCTGGATGCCCGCTATCGTGAAGGCGCCCGTTTCGTGGTGCGTCTTCCGCCTTCGGCCTCGTGATCCGGGCCGTTTCGCTACTGGTAACAGAGCGGTGACGGTGTTGTCACTTGTGCAGGCGGTCTATACTGCGCCTCGCACTATCTTGAGGCCCTGTATGAATCCGCTCGACGAAATCCGTAAACGGCGCACTTTCGCCATCATCTCCCACCCGGATGCCGGGAAGACCACCATTACCGAAAAGCTGCTGCTGTACGGTAACCAGATTCAGATGGCAGGCACCGTGAAAGGTAAGAAATCCGGCCGCCATGCCACCTCCGACTGGATGGAGATGGAGAAGGAGCGCGGTATCTCGGTGACCACTTCGGTGATGCAGTTTCCCTACCGGGAGGCGATGGTGAATCTGCTCGATACACCAGGCCACGCCGATTTCTCGGAAGATACCTACCGCACCCTGACCGCTGTGGACGCGGCGCTGATGGTGATTGACGCCGCCAAGGGCGTGGAGGAGCGCACCATCAAGCTGATGGAAGTGTGCCGGCTGCGGGATACGCCGATTCTTACCTTTATCAACAAGCTGGATCGCGACGTGCGTGAGCCTATCGAAGTGCTCGACGAGATCGAAGACGTGCTCAAGATCGAATGCGCACCAGTGACCTGGCCGATCGGCATGGGCAAGAGCTTCAAGGGTGTCTACAACCTGCTGCGTGATACCACGGTGCTGTATCAAAGCGGGCAGGGGCACGCCATTCAAGCGGTGCGCGAGATAAAGGGGCTGGATAATCCCGAGCTGGATGCCGCTGTGGGCAGCTACGCCGACGAGCTGCGGGAAATGCTGGAGCTGGTGCGCGGTGCCAGCCACGAGTTTGATCTGGAGCGGTTTCTCGCCGGCAAGCTGACACCGGTATTTTTCGGCACGGCACTGGGCAACTTCGGTGTCGATCATATGCTTGATGGCTTGGTGGAGTGGGCACCGCCGCCGCAGCCGCGTGCAGCCATCGAGCGCATTGTGGATGCCTCTGAGCCGAAATTTACCGGCTTTGTTTTCAAGATTCAGGCCAATATGGATCCGAAGCACCGCGATCGTGTTGCATTCATGCGCATTTGCTCGGGCCGTTATGAAAAAGGCATCAAACTCAAGCAGTGCCGCACGGGCAAGGATATGCGTATCGCCGATGCGCTGACATTTCTCGCCGGGGAACGTGAAAATGTCGAGGAGGCATTTGCCGGCGATATCATCGGCCTGCATAACCACGGCACTATCCAGATTGGTGACACCTTCACCGAAGGTGAAGCGCTGCAATTTACCGGAATTCCCCACTTTGCCCCGGAACTGTTTCGTCGTGTGGTGCTACGTGATCCGCTGAAAAGCAAGCAATTGCACAAAGGGCTGACGCAGCTGGCGGAAGAAGGCGCCACGCAAGTATTTTTCCCGCTGCGCAATAACGATGTGATCCTGGGCGCGGTGGGCACCTTGCAATTTGATGTGGTCGCCCACCGGCTCAAGCACGAATATGGTGTGGAGTGCGCCTATGACGTGGTGAACGTGGCCACGGCACGCTGGGTAGAAGCGGCAAACGAGCGCGAGCTGGAGGCGTTCCGCGCCAAAGCCTACGACAACCTGTCGATTGACGGCGCCGGGCACCTGACATATCTGGCACCCACCCGCGTGAACCTGTCGCTGGCAGAAGAGCGGCACCCGGAAATCCGATTCAACGAAACACGGGAAATCTGAGACGGTCGCGGTGCTTGCCAAGATCGCGCCGGGCGTCGCAACCCGACAGCGGGCACGGTGGGAAAGCCGTTTCGTATGGCGTGGCGCTGATGTGAGGCCGTGGCAAGCGATGGCGGTGGAGCGCTCTGGTGTGTTGTGCTGATCGTGGGCCGAGGGTCGCAGGCATTGTGCTGCGGCCCTCTTCCTCAGCGGTGTTTTCGCCGCGACGGCTTCCCGCCCGCTGCACCTGCGTGCCTGCTACCGTTTGCTCGGCGGCGGCCGTGGCAGTCTGGTGCGGCGCCTCAGGCCCGATGCCGTTCTGGGCCGGGGCGGCAGCATGTGTGGCTGGGAAAATATGATTGTCAGCGTTAGGGCGAGTGTCCGATATAGTGTCAGATAACCGAAAATTTCCCGAAGGAGAATGCTGTGAGTGAATTGCCACCCTGCCCGACGTGCGGCGAAGGCTACACCTATGAGGATCAGGGTTTTCTGGTGTGCCCATCCTGCGGTGAAGAGTGGGCGGCCGATGCGGCGGGCGCACCTGCCGCAGAGGACGTTATCACCGATGCAAACGGCAATCCGCTGGCGGATGGCGATACCGTTACGGTCATCAAGGATCTGAAAGTGAAAGGCTCTTCCACCGTGGTAAAGGTAGGCACCAAGGTGAAAAATATTCGCCTGGTGGGCGGTGATCATGATATCGACTGCAAGATCGACGGCATCGGCGCGATGAAACTGAAATCGGAATTCGTGCGAAAAGTGTGATCGCTATGTGCCGGGGCGGGGGCACGCTTCACCCGCTCTGGTCACTGATGTCACAGTGATGCCATTTAGTCTTCTGGCTGATGCTGTAATACTCACTGCTTGCCATCAAACGGGGCTCCGGTCGAACGATAAGCAGCGGCGGCTCTGATGGAGCAATGACAAGCATTTGGGGATATTGATGAAGCGTATCTTTTTCGGGTTGCTGATCAGCCTGTGCCTGCCTGCGGCGGCAAACGCCGATAATTATATCGGCCTCAACTATCTTGAAACCCGTTACGATGAGCGCGGCTTTGATACCTCCAAGCCCACCGCGTGGGCGCTGCGTTTCGGCAGTGCGCTATCGGAAAATGTCGCCATCGAAGCACGGCTCGGCTCTGGCGTATCGTCCGACAGGCTGGAGATTGATCCGACCACCCATGCGAGCCTGGAGATCAAGCAGCTCTTTGGTGTTTATGCACGCCTGCTAGCGCCGTTGGGTGAGCGCGTCACGGTATACGGCCTGGCCGGCATCACGCGCGTCAAGCTGGAAGCCAGTGCGAGGATGCACGGCTTCGGAGTGAAAGTTTCCGAGTCCGAGACGGATCTTTCCATCGGTGCGGGCGTGGATCTGATGTTGACCACCAACGGATTTATCAACCTGGAGTATGCGCTGCTGCAAAGTGATGATGATGCTTATGATCTGGATGCGTTATCCATCGGGGTAGGGCTGCGTTTCTAGAGTGAGCCGGCCGCTGCCCGGTCTGGGCGGGCAGCGCCGGGTGTGTTTGAATGGCAGGCAGCGAAGCTTGCCGGATAACAATTCAATCGTGAACCAAGGGAGTGTATGCGCGTGAAACGTGGATTATTACTGATGGCTGTAGGGGCGGCGGCAATGCCGCTGGCGGCGATGGCAAACCCGGATTCCTATGCGGCGCTGCAATTGTCGCAGGTGGAGTATTCCGAAAGCGGTGCGCCTGATCTGGAGCCGACTGCGCTGACGGCGCGACTGGGCGCCAACCTGAGCCCCAACTTTGGCCTGGAGCTGCGAGTGGGAACAGGGCTGTCGGATGATTCTATCACCGTAGGCCCCGAGAAACTGACGCTGGAGCTGGATAACGCTATCAGCGCTTACGCACGCGTGATGGCACCCATGGGTGAGCGGTTTACAGCCTACGCCATGGTGGGCCTGACGCGCAGCAAGATCACCGCGAAGTTTCGCGACGCCACAGGCAGTTTCAGCATGTCGGACTCCGAAACGGATCTGTCCTACGGTGTCGGCGGTGAGCTGCTGCTTAACGTGAACACCTTTGTTTCGGTGGAATATGCTCGCCTGCTGGATGGCGATGACTACGAGCTTGATGCACTGTCGATCGGTCTCGGTTTCCGTTTCTAGGATTGATCGATAGAAGGAAAGCGGCGTAGGCAAAAAACACTACGCCGTTTTTTTAGTGCCGGGCTGGATGCTCAGACGCGCCAGCCGGGGCGGATATTTTGCCATGCCCCCTGCGCTGATGGGCGTTATCGCTGCCGGCAAAGCCCTTCGATGATGCAAGCTCGGTGTGAAAGCATGGACGAGGTGGCGACTCGGTGGGCGACGCCTTCAATAAAAGGCACCTTCAATAAACGACGCCTTCAATTGCCGCAGTGCGTCAGGCGTGGCGCCGTTGGGGCTGTGCTCCAGCCGGAACAGCGCCGCGACCAGGTTACGGCCGGCGGGTTTTCACGATCACTCAGTGAAAGATGTCGTCGATCGTCTCGACCTCGTAGACCAGATCAGCCCAGGCTTCCAGCTGCGGCAGAGTGGCCTCGGCCAGCCGCTGCGCCAATGGCTCCGGCACGCTGCCGAAGCGACGGAGCAATTGGCGATGCAGCACGGTTCGAACGCCTTGTGCCACACCTTGCTCCACTCCCTGCTCCAGGCCCTGCTCCAGGCCTTCTTGCAGCCCTTCTTGGCGAAATTGCGCCTTCCATTCGCGAATGCGGTCTTCCAGCATGGTGTTGGCCTCCTGTAGGTCGTTGATCTCGCGCCAGTATGTCTGCGGATCCAGGCTCGGCCCCCGGCGCCGGAGCCATTCCACGAAATGGCGTCTCAAATCTGCCAGTTCCGGTGTCTTCAACCAGTCTACCAGAAGCGCCAGCACCTGCCGCAGCGCCTCCGGCGTGGCGCTGTGTTCCAGCCGGAACAGCGCCGCGACCAGATTGCGGCCCGCTGGCAGCTCATGGGCCTGATAGCGCCCTTCGTCCAGCAGCAGAAAGCGTTGCCGGGGCTGGAATTCGTGCAGGGCCTGCGGCATGGGCTGGATCAGATCGGCCAGATCCACCGAGGCGCGCCAGCGGGGTTTGCCGTTATATAGCACGATCGGCAGCACCGGCGGAAGCAGGGGGCTGTTGCCGGGCTCACGCCGTTTGATCAGATCCTGATACAGCAGCCCGATATAACTGAGCACGCGCACCGGCATGAAACGATCCACTGTGGATTGAAACTCCAGCAGCAGGTACACATACACCCAGCGCGGCCCCCAGCGTACCCGCCAGACCGCATCACTGTGGCGGCTGCGCAGATCGTCGCTGACATAGCTGCCGTTCATTTTTTCCAGCGAATCCAGATCCAGTTCTCTGACCCAGTCGCCGGGCACGAAACCCTTCAATAACTCACGCACCATTTCGGCGTGTGCGAACAGCAGCCGGTAGCTGGTGTCGTGATTGTCCATGGGCACCTCCCTGTGGCGCCGGTGTGGTATTTTTGTGCACTCTTCTGTGCACTTTCCCTTGCGCCAGTGTTTGCGCACTGGTGATCTGGCAGCGTACTGGCCCTGGTAAGGGGCTGTCTGTCTGAGAAGGCGGAAAAAGGTGTAGGCGTTGTACGACGAAAGATGTAAGACATTGGCGCCGGTGGGTGCGTCGGCCCCGGCTCTGCCGGGGTCGCGCTCAATGTATCGAGGCTGTGGTCTGTATATTGGCCAAGGCTTTATCGCAGAGTTGATCGCCGGCTTCAGAGGCAGCGTGATCGAGAGGTGTATCTCTTCGGGGGGCAGTGCCCCGGAATGACTCCGGGGCACTGCGGAAATACCTCGGCGGTAGTGCTCTGTATGAGGACGTCAGGGGCAGGCGCGGCCGTTCTCATAATTGCTATCCACCACGCTATCAATCCACTGGCGCAGTAGCGCGACAGCTTCGTCATGGGCCACGCTGCGGGCGATGGGCGGCATCAGCCGCTGCGGGTCGTTTTCCGCTTCCATGCGGCAGGTCAGGATGGAGCTGTCAGCGCTGCCGGGTACCACCACAAACTGATGGCCGCAGGAGCCGCCGCCAGTGGCGGTGGGTTGTTTGCAAATGCCGTAACTGGCGTTTACCGGGCGAAAATGATCCAGGTAATAGCCGGTGTTGGAGGCGGCGCCCCGGTCGTTATGGCAATGCTGGCAATTTACTTCCATGTAGGCGCGCAGGCGTTGCTCGATATCGGCCGGGGAGTGGGCGCTGTGGCCGCCATCGCCCGGCACGTTCCAGCGCGGCAAGCGCTCGATGTTGATCGCCACACCATCGCCATCAAGGGTGAGCGCCGGCGCACCGGCCAACAGCCCGTGCTCCACCCAATACTGAAGCTGGTTCACGCGTGGAAAACCGGCCTGCCCCTGGTTGCCCATGAAGGCGGTTTCCGGCACGTAGGCGCGGTTCAGGTTACGCGGTTTGGGGCCGATCGGCGCGGAGCCTGCGACGTTGTCATCGTTGCCGTGGCAGGTAATGCACTGGCCCGCGTTGGGCACCTGATAGGCGCTGGTGCTGCCGATCGAGAGGATGCCGCTGTCGCTGTCACGGAAATGCCAGTCCGCCGGCACAGTGGCACCGCCCATGGCGAGACGGGCGACCGGCGCGCCGGTGTCATCGGTTTCCCAGAGGTAGGGCAGGCCCTCCCAGAAAGGCTTGCCGCTCTGGCTCAGGCGCTTGATCAGCAGCCGTGTTTCCACGGGCGTTTCCGTGCCGTTGGCTTCGTGGGTAAAGGCGAAGGTTTTTGCCAGCACGGTGCCCACCGGGAACAGCAGGGTGCCATTGGGGTTCTGGCCAGCTTGCCCGTCGCGATACACCACCTGGGTGCCGGGTGGGATGAACGCCACGCGATACTTGGTGGCGTAATCGGAAAACAGCCGCGTGTTGAGCACGAACGGCACGCCATCTTCGTGCGGCATGCTACGCGGGTCGCGGGGATCTGCAAACAGATTGTATTGCGCCAGCAGTGGGCAGTTTACCGCCAGCGCGTCACGGTTGATCTCGCCGGGCGCCAGCTCGGCTTCGCATAGCTGGCGCACTTCTTCTTCGGAGATGGCCGGGTCGAAATCACCGCTAGGCTCGAACGGCGGAATTTGCACGCGGGGCAGCGGCGGCAGCAGTTGGCCATGGCGCGCCTGGCAATCCAGCTCGCCAAGATTGGTGCTGGACGGGAAATTCAGCACGCCGCCCACGATTGCCAATAGCCCTTCCGGCGTGAGTATCGACAGATCCTGCTCCAGCACCGCAATCAACAGTTCCAGGCCGGCGGTGCCATGAAAATTCAGATAAGGCGCGCTGTCATTGGCGAATTCGTTGCTGTGAACACAAGCGCCCCATTGCGGCAATTTACGCTGGCCCTGATCGTCGAATTTATAGGCGTTGTAGTGGCAGCCAGGGTTGGGGTGTTCATTGGTGTGGATAGGCTTGCCGTGGCTATCGGCGGGCACCGGCTTGCCGTTGGCGTCCACGGGATAGGGGCAGTCTGCGTCAAGCTCATCCAGCAGGCCATCCCAGATAATGTGCGCACCCCGGCCCAGATTGGCCAGATTCTGCAAGCTGTCGAGCAATTCCAGCGGGTTGTTCAGCGTCGGCAGGTTTTTCAGGCCGATCAAGGTTGGCAACAATGTTTCGATGTCACCCTGCAAGGCTTTTTCCAGATCGGGTGGCGGTAATGAATAGCCGGAGCGGCGCATGATGTTGTTGTGTATGTGCAGGCCCTCGGTGTAGGGGTCAAGCTTGCGATCCGCAGTGCCGCCGGCGCCATCGATCAGCGCGTAACTGATGTAAAGGATGGCGGCAGTGCTGTGATCTTCGAACAGGTTGTCGTACACCTCGATATTGTCGTAGCCCAGCGTGATCAGGCCGGAGCCGCGTGGCACCATGGAGACCAACCCGCTGTGGGCAAAGTTGTAGGTGTTATTGTTGCGGGCAATATTGTTGAGCATCACCGAGGTATCACCGTACTGGGTGATGTTTTCCAGATCATAAATCAGAAAGCCGCCGGTGTTGCACTCGGCCAGATTGCTGTCGTATTCCCCGCCACGCACGTTCTCGATTTCGAAGCCCATGACATTATAGGCGGCGCGGCTGTTGCGGATGATGGCGGTGTTGGTCTGGCCTACATAGATGCCGGCATCGGAGGCGCCGATGGATTCGGCGTTGTCCACCAGAATGTATTGCGACTCCACCGGGTAAACGCCATAGCGGCCGCTACTGGAGCTGGGTACATAATCCGGTGCGGGATCGCCCTCGTTCAGTGGCGGGCTGGTGCAGGCTACATGCAGCCGGGTATCCATATTGGCGGCGGTGATCGGGCCGCCACCGCCAGACCAGATGGCGCGGATATTTTCCAGCGTGCCCCATTTCACACCCTTGAGCTTGAAGGCATCTCCCGGCGAATCGAGGATGGTCAGATCACGCACCGTGATGCCGCGCACGTTCAGCGCCTCAAGGCCAGAAGCGTTCACCGAGCCACGGAATGACAGCACGGTATCGTCACGGCCGCAGCCGGTGATGGTCACATCTTCCGTTGCCTGCACCAGCAGACCCTGATCCAGCTCGAAAAAGCCGCATTCGAAGGCCAGCGTATCACCGGGCCGCAGCTGGATCATCGCGGCCACCATCTGCGAGGTGGCTTGCGCGCCGGGGCTGATGGTGAAAGTACGCCCCTCGCTGGCTGGCGGTGGTGGGTTGCCGTCGCCTGGTGTTGGCGGGTTGCTTCGGCTGCCACTGCTGCTGCCGCCGCACGAGGCCAAGGTAAAGCATGCCAGAAGAGCGATCAGATACCCTGCGCGCTTATTCATGAAAATCTCCCACGCTGCTGACCGATCCGTGCCTGACGGCCGGCCAGATTGTTGTTCTGATGCCGGGCAAGGGGGCGCGCCCGGCAGCGAGCTATCTGGTACTTTTGTACAACTTGTATGCGTGACAAGCTGTGTAGTTATTGTGCGGACTTCGTGAAAGTGCCTTGTTTCGATATCGCCGGCGATGCGCGTAGACTTCAGCGAAGCCGGAGCGGGAGAGCGTGATGCGGGGGTTACTGCGAATATTGCGTGCAGCGGCAGCGGTGTTGCTGCTGGTAACGCTGCTGGTGCTGGGATGGCAATGGCTGCATGCGCCAGCGGCGCGGCTGGCGGATGGCAGCCGTTACCAGGGGCCACTGGTGGCCGGGCTGATGCACGGTACGGGCCGCCTGGAGTGGCCGGACGGCAGTTACTACGAAGGCCAGTTTGTGCGCGGTGAGCTGGCCGGCACCGGCCGCCTGGTGATGGCCTCCGGTGATGTTTATCAAGGCGGCTTCCGGCGTGGGCAAATGCACGGCACCGGGCTGATGGAGCTGGCCAGCGGCGGCAGCCTCCAAGGTGAGTTTGCCGACGACCAGTTGCGCCACGGTGCGATGGTGGATCATACCGGCCTGCTCTATGAGGGCGAGTTCGAGCATGGTCTGCTGCATGGCCGGGGCCGGCAGCTCTGGCCGGATGGCATGGAAATGCATGGCCGCTTTGTGCGAGGCGAATTGCAGAGCGGCCAGCTGCGCGATACCCAGGGCACGCTTTATCAGGGCGATTTTGTCGACTGGCGGCTGTCCGGGGACGGCGCCCGGATTGATGCGCAGGGCAATGAATTCCGCGGGCATTTCGTCGATGGGCTGCTGAGCGGCGAGGGTGTTTTCATCGGGCAAAATGGCACCCGCTATGAAGGCGAGTTCCGGCGCGGCATGTTGCATGGTCAGGGGCGTCTTACCCAGGCAGATGGCAGCTATTACGAAGGCGCCTTTGCACGCGACCAGCGTCACGGAGAAGGGCGGGAATTCGACGCCAGCGGCCAGTTGCTGCGCGAAGGCCAATGGCAGTCGGGACAGTTCTGGCCGGATGTGCTTGCTCACCAGCAGGGGCTCGGCGAGCAGGTGGAGGCACTGCTGTACTCACAAAGTGACCTGCTGGATACCATGCTGGCAGCGGTGCAGCCTTCGCTACCGGAACGGATCAATCTTTATCTGTTGTCGATTGCCGGCGACGGCTCACAGGAAGTGTTTCGGCGTGAGGTGCAATACGTGGAGGAAATGTTCCGCCACTGGTTCGATACCGATAGCCGCAGCATCACGCTGATCAATAGCCGCAGCACCACCGGCAGCTATCCGTTGGCCACGATCACCAGCGTACGCCGCAGCCTGGCGCGGCTGGCGGAACAGATGGACGTGGAGCGCGATATTCTGTTCGTGTTCATGACCAGCCACGGGTCGCAGGATCATCGCTTCCTGCTGCATCAGAACGGGCTGACATTGCCAGCGCTGTCGGCCGATACGCTGGCGAGCCTGCTGGCGGAGAGCGGCATCCGCTGGCAGGTGGTGCTTATTTCTGCCTGCTACTCGGGTGGCTTTATCGAGCCACTACAAAACGAGCACACGCTGGTGATCACCGCAGCGCGGGCAGATCGCACCTCGTTCGGCTGCACCGATGAAGCCGATTTTACCTATTTCGGGGGTGCCTATTTTCGCGACACCCTGGCCGCCGACGGTGATTTTGTGGCGGCCTTCCATGCCGCTCGCGAGCGCGTCCTTGCGCGAGAAGAGCAAGAAGGCATAAAAGTGCCGTCGGAGCCGCAAATCCATATGCCCGAGGCCGTACTGGCGCAGCTCAGGGCGTGGCAGGCGCAGCGGGAGTGACGCACCACTCCGGTTCATCAAATTCACCGATCAGGCGGATGTCGCAATACTGCGCCGCCTCGCGAATGATCGCCGCCACCTCGGGATCAGGGCGCGCTTCCATGGCATCCCGTGCGGCTTTGCTGTCCCAGTAGGCAATGGCAATCAGCGTGCGCGGATCGCCCAGCTTGCGATGCAGCGTCGTGCCACGGGCGCCCGGCGCACGCTGGATCAATTCGCTGGCGCGCACCCAGGCGTGCGCGTAATCCTCGGTCTGATAACCGTCCTTGATATGCACCTCGAAGATGAACTTCATGCGGCCTCCGTGTTGCAGCTGTGGTGGGGTGTTTCCCTATTGGTAAGGGCGCTGGCGAGAAGCGTTCTGTGCCTTGCTTCAGGAAGCACGCTTTGGGCAAAGCCCTTTGCTTATCGCCCCTTGCTTATAGCCTGTTGATCAAAAGTCTTTCGGTCATGAGCCTCTCGCTCATGAGTTTCTCGATCAACAGGCGTTCGATCAACAGGCGTTCGGTCAATAGTCTTTTGCGCAAGAGTGTTTCCGGGTAGCTTTTTTGGTCGATAGCGACTTCGCAGCGAGCATACCGTAAGGCGCCGGCTGCGCTGTGGGTGCCGCCACGCTTTGGTGCAAGCCGGCCGGGTACAGACGGCAGCGGCGAGCGGTCAGCGTTGCACGCGCCGATACAGCAGCGGCAGAAACGCGCCCAGCGTCAGCCCACGCGCGACCACAAACCCGATAAACGCCAGCCACAAGCCATGGTTGCCGTACAGCGGCACCAGTAGCCATAAGGCGAGCATGAACAACAGCAGCGATGCGCCGGTGGCGTCGCGCATCGGGCGGCTGGTGGTGGTACCGATAAAAATGCCGTCGAGCTGGAACGCAGCGAACGAGCACAGCACATAAACGGCAGCCCACGGCAGATAAAGGCGCGCTGTTTCCCGTACCCCTGCGGCGGTTGTCAGCATGTCGATAAACCACGGCCCCGGCAGCCATACCAGCAGCGCCAGCACCAGCGCGGTCGCCGCAGCCAGCATCGTGGAGCGAACAATCACCAGCCGGAACCAGAGTGGTTGCCGCGCGCCCATGGCGCGGCCCACCTGAGATTCCACCACATAGGCGTAGCCATCGAGGAAAAACGCCGACAACGAAATGAACTGCAACAGGATATGGTTTGCCGCGAGAGTGTCGTCACCGAAGCGGGCACCCTGATCGGCAAACAGCGCAAAGCCGGCCAGCAGCAGCAAGGTGCGCCACATGATATCCGCATTGGCGCGCAAGGTGCGCCACCACAGTGCCCGTACTTTCAATAACGCCCATGGCCACAGCGGCGCAGTATCGCCCGGTGCCGGGCGGATCAGGCGCAGCACCATCCACAGCCCGAGCGCCAGCGAGGTCCATTCGGCGATTACCGTGCCCAGCGCAATGCCGCGCACGCCCCAGCCAAAGCCCGCCACGAACAGGATATCCAGCGACAGGTTCAGGCCATTGAGAAACAGCTGCAACCATAATAACTGGCGGGTGTGGCCCAGCCCGATCAGAACGCCGAGCAGGGCGAACATGCCCAGGGTGGCCGGTGCGCCCCAGATACGCACCTGAAAATACTGTTGCACGCCCAGCTCCACTGCATCGCTGCCATTGAGCAGCGACAATGCCCCCAGCCGCAAGGGCCACTGCAACAGGATCAGGCCCAGGCCAATCGCCAGCCCCATCAGCAGGGCGCGGGCAAACGCTGCGCGCACCTCGGGCATGTCGCCAGCGCCGGCTGCTTGCGCGGTGAAGCCGGTGGTGCCCATGCGCAAAAAGCCGAATCCCCAATACAGGAAACTGAACACCAGCGAGCCCAGCGCAATGGCACCCAGCGCGGCCGCATCGCCGGTGCGTCCGATCACGGCGGTATCGGCCAGGCCCAGCAGCGGCACGGCGGCATTGGCGAGGATCACCGGAATGGCTAGGCGAATCAGGGTGCGATAGCCGGGAATAGGTGAGCTCATGACAACACAGGGTTCCTGCTACCCAGGCAGGCACAGTGCCTGCGGGCAAAAGAGACGGTTGGCCCGTGATGATAGGCGACCTGACGGGCGCTGGCATCATGCTATGCCCTGCGAACAGCTATACTCCGTTTTTTCAGGTGCCGGCGATGCGGGGACGCGCGGCAAGGCGGCGGCAAGGTGTGCATCGAAAGACGCCTGCACGCCGGATAACGCGCGCAACAATCATCGGCCAACAGTCAAAAGGAATAACAACAATCATGAGTAACACGCGCCCTCAGTGGTTTGATGTGCTGGTCATCGGCGCCGGCATCAGTGGTATCGGTGCAGCGATTCGCTTGCGCCAGCAAGGCATCGATAACTTTGCCGTGCTGGAAAAAGCCGATCAGCTCGGTGGTACCTGGCGTGACAATACCTACCCCGGCTGTGCCTGCGATGTGCCCTCTGCGCTGTATTCCTATTCCTTTGCGCAAAAAGCAGATTGGAGCCGGCTGTTTGCCGGGCAGGCGGAGATTCTGGCGTATGTGAAGGACACCGCTGCCCGCCACGCCGTGCAGGCGCATATCCGTTACGGCGAGGAATTGCAGCAAGCCGAATGGATCGAGTCGCACAGCCACTGGCGTGTGCGCACTACGCGCGGTGAATACCACGCCAGCGTGGTGATTTCCTGCACCGGTTACCTGCACGAGCCGATCATGCCGGCACTGCCGGGGCTGGATGTGTTTCCCGGCAAGGTATTTCATTCCTCGCGTTGGGATCACAGTCACGATTTGCGCGGCGAGCGGGTGGCGGTGATCGGCACCGGCGCCTCGGCGATCCAGTTTGTGCCGCAGATACAGCCGCTGGTCAGCGAGCTGAAAGTGTATCAGCGCACGCCACAATGGGTTCTGCCGAAACCGGATGCATCGCTGAACGCTGTGCAAACCGGCCTGCTGGCGCTGCCGGGGGTGCGTCAGCTTTTGCGCGGATTGCTTTACAGTGGTTTTGAAACCTTCGGTATCGGCTTTCGCAGGCCGGCGCTGCTCAAGCAGGTGGAGCGGCTGGCGCGCGCGCATTTGCGCATGGCGATCAAGCCACCGGCGCTGCGGGAAAAACTGACACCGGATTACACCCTCGGCTGCAAGCGTGTGCTGCTGTCCAATGATTATTATCCGGCGCTGGCCCAGCCGAATGTGGAAGTGCTGGCTACCGGCGTGCGTGAAATTCGCGGCAATGTCGTGGTGGCCGACGACGGCAGCGAACGGGCCGTGGATACCATTATTCTCGGCACCGGCTTTCATGTCACGGAACAGCCCATTGCCCAGCGCGTGCACGGCACAAACGGCAGCACATTGGCCGAGCTGTGGGCCGGCAGCCCGCAAGCCTATCGCGGCACCACGATGCACGGTTTCCCCAATCTGTTTCTGGTGCTGGGGCCGAATCTGGCCATCGGGCACAATTCCGCGTTCATCGTTATCGAGGCGCAAATCAGTTATGCGCTGGCGGCACTGCAAGCGATGCGCGAGCAGGGCCTTGCGCGGGTGGAGGTGCGCGAAGCCGTGCAGCAGCAATACAACGAGAAGGTGCAGCAGGCGCTGGTGGGCACGGTCTGGAACACCGGCGGCTGCTCCAGTTATTACATTGATGCCAACGGCCGCAACAGCACCGGCTTCCCCTGGAGCACGCTGACCATGCGGCGGCTGCTGGCGCAGTTTGATCTGGAGAGTTATCAGGTGCAGGCGGCAGCGGGGGAGGTGCAGGATGCAGCAGCGATATGAAAAGCGGGCGCTGGTGCTCGGCTGCGGCGGGGTCGCCGGCGCGGCCTGGTCAATTGCCGCGCTGGCGAATCTGGAACAGCAACTGGGCTGGGACGCACGTGATGCCGATATTCTGATCGGCACTTCTGCCGGCGCCGTGCTGGCTGCGTTGCTCGCAGCAGGCACGCCAGTGTCGCGATTGCTGGCCAGCCAGCGGGATGAACTGCCGGATTGCATCTGGGATCACGACACGGCCACTGGCGGCGCGCTGCCGCCTCTGCCAGGCATGGGCTTCAGCGGGCTTTCGTTGTTGCGCCGTGGCCTGCGTGGCGAAATAGCGCCGCTTACCGCGCTAACCGGTGTGCTGCCCCGTGGGCGTGCCGATATGGCGCCGTTCATGGCCTTGATTGACAGCGTCGTACCGCCCGGTGAGTGGGCACCGCACCCCAATGCCTGGATGGTGGTGGTGGACCAGCATAGCGGCGAGCGCGTCGCGCTGGGCCGCCACGATGCGCCGGCCATGCCGATGAACCTGGCGGTGTGCGCCTCCTACGCCGTGCCCGGCTGGTGCCCGCCGGTGGCCTGGCAGGGGCGTACTTATCTGGATGGCGGCATCGCGTCGCCGACCTCGGCAGATATGCTGCTGGCGGCAGACGTGGATGAAGCGATCGTGCTGGCGCCGATGGCGTCACGGCAACCGGATGCACCACGCGCACCCTGGGCGCGGATCGAGCGCCGCGTGCGCCGCTACATGACAGCGATCGTGGATCGTGAAGTGAAGGCGCTGGAGCAGGCCGGTATTCGCGTCATCCGGCTGGAGCCGGAAGCCGAGGATTTACGCGCCATCGGGTTCAACATGATGGACCCGGCGCGTCGGCGACAGGTATTTCACACCGCGCTGCGCACCACGCAGCGTCAGCTTGCCCGCCAGTGCTGAACACGCTGGTGCTGAACACCTTCACCTTAAAGCGCCGAACCTGGCAGTGTGAAACCGGCCAGTGCAAAAAAGAGCAGTGCTGAACGGCGCAGCACCCGGCGCAGCTAGCGCGCCGGTGGCCACGACGGTAGAGTCTTCGCCTTCCGGCCTGATTCGTGGGAATGTCGTTCATGTCGTTGTCGTTATCCCGTTTGCTGCCTGACAAATTTACCCTGGCGCTGGTTGGCACCGTGGTGCTGGCAACATTGCTGCCGGCGCAGGGGCAAGTGAGCGAGGCGTTCGATGGCCTCACCATCGGCGCCATCGCGCTGCTGTTTTTTCTCCACGGTGCAAAACTGTCCCGTGAGGCCATTCTCGCCGGTGCATTGCACTGGCGCCTGCATCTGCTGATCTTTTCCCTCACGTTCCTGTTGTTTCCGGCGCTGGGTCTGGCGCTGAAGCCGGTGCTCGCGCCGCTGGTGACGCCGGAGCTGTATCTGGGTGTGTTGTTCATGTGCGCGCTGCCGGCCACGGTGCAATCCGCCATTGCCTTCACCTCGATTGCACGCGGCAATATTCCTGCGGCGGTGTGCAGCGCGTCGGCATCCAGTTTGCTGGGGATTTTCATTACCCCTTTTCTGGTGCAGCTATTGCTGGAAGTGCACGGCGATACCGGCTCGACGCTGGATGCGATTCAGAAAATCGTGCTGCAACTGCTGGTACCTTTTGTGGTGGGCCATCTGGCGCGTCGCTGGATCGGGGAATGGGTGGATCGCAATAAAGCCTGGTTGCGCTATGTCGATCAGATGTCGATCCTGCTGGTGGTCTATACCGCGTTCGGGCGGGCGGTGCTGGAAGGCTTGTGGCAGGCGGTGCCGGGGTCGGCATTGTTGGGGCTGTTTGTGATCTGTGTGGTGATACTGGCGCTGGTGCTGGGCATCAGTGTCTGGCTGGCGCGGTTGCTGGGCTTCAACAAGGAGGACGAGATAACGATTGTTTTCGGCGGCTCGAAAAAAAGCCTGGCCACCGGCGTGCCCATGGCAAATGTGTTGTTCGCGGCGGGCACGGTCGGCAGTGTATTGCTGCCGATCATGATCTTCCATCAGCTGCAACTGATGGTTTGCGTGGTCATTGCCAACCGCTACGCAAGGCGGACAGGCAAGACATAATGGTCCATCGTCGATTTCCGTCGAGCCATTTCCGATGTCCGCGAAAGCCTCGATGGGTGGTCCCGAATGCCGATCTTTTTTTGCTGCCCTCGCCCTTGTGAGACAAGCAAAGCGCAGAACAGCCGCAAGCTGGCCCGAAGGGTGAGCGAAGCGAATAAGGGGGCGGGAGAGCGAGCGACGAACTTCCAGCGGTCAGAATACCCGCTACATGTCGCATTACTTTCACTTACCTTCAGTGGAAACCTCTATAAAAATTCCACGACAATGGTAGTGTTCAACGGATGTCGGCAGCGACAGGATGCCGTGAAGTTGATTTTTCAGCCGCTACGCAAACAGGGCTAGCGCAGCAATGCTGCGGTTTTCAGCTTCATGGCACCCGCTGTCCCGGGCTTTCCTTGCCCGTCCGGCACGGCGGCAGGTATACCGTGCCGGTTTTCCGTGGTGTCATCAGCCGGCGGCGCGCGCCTGTTTTTCCATCATGTCGGCTTGCACGATTTCGATCCAGTAGCCATCCGGGTCCGTGATAAAAGCGACGCCCATCATTTTTCCCTCGTCCGGTTTTTTTACAAATGGCACGCCAAGCTGCTGAAAACGCTCGCTGGCGGCATACACGTCCGGCACGGTAAAGCCGATGTGGCCAAAGCCACGCGGCTCCTGATTGCCATTGTGATAACTGAACGCGGCATCGTCTTCGGTGCCCCAGTTGTGGGTCAGCTCCAGCAGCGCCTCGCGGCCGAAGGTCCAGGTACTGCGGGCATGTGGGTCCGTGGGAATATCTTTGGCGACGTCGTCATCGAGGCAGCCAAGAAAATACAGGCTGAACTTCATTTCCGGGAAATCCAGTTTGCGTACCAGGCGCAAGCCGAGCACACGGGTATAAAAATCCAGGCTGACGACGGGGTCTTTGATGCGCAGCATGGTCTGGGTAAAGCGATAGCGGGCGGTGATGGCATCCGGCTGCTCGCACAACCCCTCGGCCTGTTCAAAATGACGTGACATGACGAAGGCTCCTGAAATGTTGGGTCACTGTTTTGCGGCCATTATACGGCAAATATGCAGCGGCACGGCCGCAGGCCCGATTCGCGGGAGCGTGACAGAGGTGGCGCTGCCAGACACGCACGCGCCGGGCGGGCAGTTGCGAGGGCCTGGCGGCCTGAGCTCGGGACGTGAGTTCCCCGGCTTTGTGACAGGTTATGCACTTTTTTACCTGATGGTGTGGGCGGGTGCGTTGTGCCGGTGGCGCACACTTCTATAATTCGCGGCAGGATCGGGTTTACGGCGGATTATCCATGCGAGCCATCAGGATCATTGGCACAATATTCGGCGTTGTCGGGGCGGGTGTGTTCGTGGCGGCGAGTGTGGCCGGGCTGAAAACCTACCGTTTCGTCAGTGTCGCAGAGCGTGCGCAGGGGCGCGTGGTCGAGCTTGTGCAGCAGCCCGGTGGCGAGGGCGTGCGCTACGCGCCCAAGGTGGCCTTTGTGGCGGCCACCGGATTGGCCTACGAGATCATTTACGCCGTGGGGCGCAATACGCCGGCTTATGAAGTAGGTGATACGGCCACAGTGCTGTATCACCCGCACCGGCCTCTGGAGGCACATCTGGCGGGGGCGCAGGCGCTGTGGGCCCCGGCGCTGAGGCTCGGCGGGCTGGCGCTGGTGTTGGGCGGTGTTGCGCTGGGGGCGTTGGGCATGTTGTGGGCGCGACGACGGCGTGTCGCACGGTTGCGTGCTCGCGGGTGCCGGGTTGCCGCCGCTTTTCACGGTGTGGAGCGCAACTTTGCGTTACAGATCAAGGGTCGCCATCCGTTTCGCGTGGTTGGCCAGTGGCAGGACCCGGCCACCGCCCGTGTTTACGTTTACCACAGTGAAAATCTCCGCGACGACCCCACCGATTTCATAGATCGTGCCAGCGTACCGGTCTTTATCGATCCCGCCGATCCGGGCTGTTACTACATGGATCTTTCCTTCCTGCCGCGCCTGAATTGATCGCTTCCTTCATCGCAACCGCCGGCCAGCTGGCATTCGCTGCCTCGCCATGTTTCGATGCGCCACACAGGCGCAGGTTTACGTAGCGCCATATAGCCGGAGCGCGGGGGAGTTTGCATGTTGTCTGTCAGCTTTGGGCCGCTGGTGATGTCGGCGCAACGTGGCCTGTTCGTGGTGGCGATGCTGGTGGCATTGACGGTGGCGATCTATCTGGCGCGCCAACGGCGGGTGCCGGTGGCGGATGCGGTGTTGTCGGTAATCGGCTGGGGCGTGATCGGAGCGCGGCTGGTGTTTGTGGCGCGCTATGCCGATCTTTATCTGGCTGCGCCGTTGTCCATGCTGGATATCCGCGATGGCGGCTTTGATCCGATCGGTGGCCTGCTGGCCGCAGCGCTGTGTGCCGGCTGGCTGATGGCACGGCGGCCGCCACTGCGGCGGCCGCTATCGTTTGCTCTGGCGGCGGGCGCCGGCAGCTGGCTGGCCGCCAGTGCGGCCTTCATGCTGCTTGAAAACAGCGCCAGAGAAATGCCGCCGGCGCCGCTGACCACAATGAGCGGCGCCGCTGCATCATTGCCGGCGCGGCACGACGGGCGGCCGATGGTGGTGAACCTGTGGGCGACCTGGTGCCCGCCGTGCCGGCGCGAAATGCCGGTGCTGGAAGCGGCGCAGCAGGCGCACCCGCAGGTGCAGTTCGTGTTCGTCAATCAGCGCGAGCCGGTATGGACAGTGCAGCAGTTTCTCACCGGCCAGCAACTGCGCCTGAGCAATGTGCTGCTTGATTCTCAGGGCGCGCTGGGCGCCCATGTGGGTTCGTCGGCGCTGCCCACGACGCTGTTTTATGATGCAGACGGCAATCTGGTAGACAGCCACCTTGGCGAAGTGTCAGCGGCGACGTTGCAGCATGCAATGCGCTATTTTGCCGAGCGCGAACCCTGACAACCGATCAGAACGACGACCAGCCAGTGCCTTCCATGAAGCGATACAGCCAGTAGCGCAGCGTCGATTCATCCGCATAGGCGGCATATTCGAGGCTGTAGGTCACCTCGTCGGTGTTGTGCCAGCGACGCTGGAACATCTCTTCGGCTTTCTGTATCAGTGGATGGGCGAGTGGCGCCCGCAGCTGGACGTTGGTCTCCAGGTTCAGATCATTCAGATTGCGGCGGGTGAAATTTGCCGAGCCGAGCAGCAGCTCGGCGTCGCCACTTTGCCGCAACACGAGCATCAGCTTGGCGTGGCATTGCTCGCCGCTGGTGTTGCACCAGCGCACGGGTACCCCGCCGCGATGCAAGGCGGAGGCCAGCTGGCGGTTGGGCACCCCGTTTTTCTGGCGGCCGAAGGCATCCTTGTTCGGATCCAGCAGCACTCGCAGGGCCACCCCGCGATCCGCTGCATCAAGCAGCGCTTTCAACAGCGGCCGGTGAGAAAAATAAAACACGTCGATATAAATCCGGTCGCCCGCCCGGGTTTGTTCCACCGCTGTCAGCAGCGCAGCGCCGATACGGCCCTCGGTAACAATGCGCAGGCTGGCCGCCGCTTGTGGCGCGGCCTCGGCGGCGGCCAGCGGTGCGGGAAAATCATCCAGGGGAATATCCGGGGCAGAGAAGCGCACCACCGCCAGCTCCGTCTCCAGCAGATCCAGCGCGGCCGGCCCGGTAAAACGCAGTGCCACGTTGCCATGCGCGCTGCTGCCGTCATGCGGGTTGGCGGAGGCCACCACCGCCGCCCAGCTGTCGCCATGATCCACCACTATCGTCTTGCGGTGGTTGGCCTTGAAGTTCAACAGGCTGAGATAAGTGCGCAGCGTGACTTTGCCGGGGCCGACCGGATTCGGCAGCCAGCCACCGCTGTCACTGTTGCCAAACCATTGGCAGCACAGCCGCCACAGCGCCGACCAGCTCGGGTTGGAATCCGGCAGCGCAGTCAGATCCGTCACCACCACGTCCACGCCGGCGGCTCGCAATGCATCCAGATGCGGCGCAGCCATGCCGCCGTAAAGAATATTGAAAGGATCGGTAATGACGATGATGCGCAAGCCCGGCACGGCTGCCTTGCGCGCCAGCAAGCGCTGGGTCAGCTCCGCAGACAAGGCGCGGTGCAGCTCCGGTGGCTCGCCCTGAAAATCGTTGTAGAGAAACATGTCCAACACGATCAGCTGCTGCGCCTGATCGACCAGCTGGAAAATCTCGTCGAAAATGTGCTGCTGAATCTGCCGTTCACCGTCACTGCGGCGCACGCCGGTGTAGTCAATCAGCAGTTCGGCGCCTTCCAGCGCACGAGGCGGGGTGGCGACGCTCATGCCGGCGGGTAGCGAGCGGCAGCCATGCAGGGTGCTCAGGCCGAGCAGCAACGCGACAAAAACGGCGAGAGAACGAATCACGAAAGGCATCATGGCAAGGCTCGGCAGCAGCGCAGTTGCGCGTAGCGTAGCCAGCCTGAGCGCTACAGCGCAATGACAGCGGCTGTTATGCTGCGCATCAATCTGACAATCACAGCGGAGGAGTGCTTTGATGGCCGGCATTTTGATGGGCGTGATATTGCTGGGGTGGGCGGCGCTGGAAGCTGCACGAGCGTTATTGGGCCTGGCTGGCCTGGCCGCGCCATGGCAGCGCCGGCTGCTGGTGCCGGCGGTGGTGTGGCTGGTGGGGAGTTTGCTATTGCTGGCCTGGGTGCCGGGCACGCAGCTGCTTGAGCAAGGCCACCGGCAAGCGCTGCTCGGCAGTCTGGCACTGCTGGCGCTGGTGTGTGCGGTATCGCCTCTGGTTCATGCCTGGCAGCGCTGGGCTCAACAGACGGTTAACACGCGCAACAGTTCGTAAACAGTTCGCGGACAGTTCTGGCACAGTCGTGCCGACAAATTGGTGGTTAAGTTGGCAATCGGATGCCTGCGGCGTACAGGCATCGCACATTACAACAATTCACCGGGATGATTGTCATGAGCTGCCCGCTTTGCCTTGCCCGCCGAGGTTGGCTGCTGCTGTGTGCAGTGCTGCTGAGCTTGTCACTGATTGCGTGCGGAGGCAGCAGCTCGTCCGCACCGCCCGCAGGCCAGCCCGGCCCCGGCACACCCGAGCCGGAAGAGCCTGAACCGGGCGCGCCAGAGCCGCCGCGCATGTTGCGGCCGCTGCCGACCAGCCAGGCGGCCGGCCCGGCGGCCAGCTGTGAGCAAGGCGAGCACCTGGAGGGCGGCCGCAGTTATCGGGTATCAATGCCGTCGCGCATTGATGGCGCGGCCATTGTGTTTCAGGTTTTCGAGCCGCGCACTGTCGATTGCCGGGCTCGGCATCCGCTGATTCTCGAAGGGCATGGCTTTGCCGGCTCGCGGCAAACCGCGGCGGGCAGCAGCTTCTCCGCGCCGATTGCGCAGCTCACCGAGGCCGGCTACGCGGTGATCAGCATCGATCAGCGCGGCCATGGTGAAAGTGGCGGCACGGTTCGCGTGATGACGCCCGATTTCGAGGGGCAGGATCTGATCCAGATCGTCGACTGGGCGCAGGTGCATCTGGATTACCTTGCCTATGCGCCCAACCATACTGGCGCGCAAAACCTGCTGCTGGGTGCGGTGGGCGCCAGCTACGGTGGCGGCTTTCAATATATGCTCTACAGCATGGACCCGGATCAGCGGCTGGATGCGCTGGTGCCCCACATCACCTGGCACGATCTCAGCTACAGCCTGAGCCCCGGCAATACGGTGAAATCCTATTGGGGCCTGGTGCTGGCGGCGATGGGTGATGTGCGCACCGGGTTGTCGATGGACCCGCTGCTGCGCGCCACGCTGGTGGAATCTGCCGTGGCCAATGTGATGCCGGCCTCGGCACAGGATTTTCTCAGCTACAGCGGCCTGGCTTACAGTTGCAGCAACCCGCGAGGTTTGCAGCTGCTGTCGGCGCCCGGCACGGGCGATTATGTGCTGGATCCGCTGATGCAGCTGCTCGGGCCACTGACCGGCGGCAGTCGCTACATGGTGCAGCAACCGCGCGGTGAGCTGTACCCGATCGACGTGTTGATGTTCCAGGGTTTTCGCGATTCGCTGTTCACGTTCAATGAAGCATTTGCCAACTACCAGTGCCTGAAGGCGCAGGGCGGTGATGTGCGCCTGCTGACGTATCCTTTCGGCCATCATTATCTTTCACCCAATGCGGGCTTCGTGCTGGAGACCGCGCAGAACCTGCCGACTTTTCTCGGTGCCTTGCCTGATCTTGCACAAGGGAGCCTGGATGCGTTTGCCAGTTGTGGTGAAGTGGATGCCGCCAGTGCCACAATCGCCTGGTTTGACGAAAAGCTGCGCGGGCGGGGCAATGCCGATGACGTCATTACCTCTGGCCAGGATATATGCCTGACCATGACCTACGGCGATGCGGTAACCGTGCCGGACGTCACCGTCGGTGGCCAGCCCGTCGCGCTTGACGGGCCGGGCGGCCTGCCGGTGACAGCGCGCTCCGGCGCAGCAGGGGCACTGCCCACGCTGGTCAGCCTGGGCAGTGTGACCGAAGAAGCGGTGCTGGCCGGCATCCCGACGCTGTCAGTCACACTCACTGATCCGCTGGCGGTGCTCGACCCGCTTGAAGAAGTGTTGCTTGATCCGTTGCTGTGCAACGACATCATCAGCGGCCTGCTCGGGCCATTGGTGAACATGCTTCGTTGCGGTGAAGAAACGCCGCCGCTGCTGGTGCTCAAGGGCGAGGATGTGATCCTGTTCGCCGGCATCGGCGTGTTGCGAGCGGCGCTGCTGCCGGAGCTGCCCTTACCGCTGCCCGTGCCCGAGCTGATTGATGAGCAGGTCTATCCATTGCGCGGCATCGGCCAACATGAGGTGATGCTGGAGGGCATCGCCGAACGGTTGCAGCCGGGCGATCAGTTGTTCCTGATGCTCTATGGTGTGCACCCGACTTATGTCGGCACTTTTTCACGTGATTTGCTGAGCATTATCGTAGAGGTGGAGGGCACGGTGCAGCTGCCGCTGCTGACGGCCGATGGCCGCAGTGCGTTGCCCGAAAATGCCCTGGCGCCACCGCTGCCGTGAGCAGGTGCCGGAGGCGGCGCGAGCGGCAACGCCGCAAGGCGATCAATAGTCGAGACGGGCGAGAAAATGAAATCGCGCTGTTTTTTTGCTCGATTTTTTTGCTCAATTTTTTGCTTGATTATTCGCTCGATTTTTTTCGCCCACCGCCCACTGATTGCGGCCTGCCGCTAGCCGTGATCAGTCGAGATAGTGGTTGAAATCCGGGTCGTCGTTCAGCATTAGCGGATGAGCCCAGCCCGGTACGCTGATGTGCTTGTCCGAGATGGCCAGGTCATCACCATCCAGCACCCCTTCACCAAACTGGTAACGCGGCCGGGTTTCCCCGTTCAGGGTTTGTTCATCCCAGGCGGCGATCTGTGCGCGGGTCTGCGTGACCTGCGCCTGCCAGCCCTGCAAGGCGCGCTCACCATGGCGCTGGCGCAGCAGCGGCAGCGTGGCGGCGGGCGAGAGCACCACGGCGGTGGCGTTATTACCACCAAAACCCTTCGAGTTCAGCAGCGCGGCCAGCGGCTGATCCAGATGCTGGTGCGCCTGGCTCAGGCCCAGTCGCTCGGCGTGCACGTCCGGCGCCACCTGATCCAGCGTGAAAATGCCGGGCAGAATGCCGCTGGCGAAGGTGCCCAGGGTGGCGGCCAGCTGATCGCCGCCGGCGGTGCCCAGGCTATGGCCGACATAGCACTTGATCGCTGCCACGGGCCAGCGGTCGATATCGAAGGTGGCCGCGATGCGGTTGATGACATCGGATTCTGTCACCCGGTTTTGCGGTGTGCCGGTGCCGTGCGCATGCACAAAGCTGTGCTCACGCAGGCCGCGCTCGCCGACCAGCTGCCGAGTGAGCGCGGCGGCACGCGCCATGGTGAGATAGTTGCCAATGCCGGGTGCCGAGATGGATTTTTTCGGCCCGTCAGCGTGCACGAACACATCCGGCACAGCGCCGAGAATATCGGCCCCCAGTTCCAGCGCCAGCGCATCGTCCATGAGGATCGCGAACTGCGCCGATTCGGCAATGGTAAAGCCGATATTGAAGCCGAACGGGCGGCAGGCGCGGCGGTGATCCGGCGTCTCGCGGCCGGCATCGAGCATACGCAGCGCCTCATCTTCGCCCAGCGCGCCCATGGCGCGATAGCCTTCGATCACTTCCGGCACCAGAGGTGCTTCACTGGTGCCTACAACCACCAGCCGGCGCCGGCCGGAGCGGATATCCTGCACCGCCAATTGCAAATTGTAGAGAAAGGTGGCGCAGGCACCGAGCATGCCGCCGGTGCTGCCGGCCGCGCCAAGCACATAGGCATTGATGAAATCTGCCGTCATCTCGCCCAGGCCCAGCGGCACCTGCTTGGAGGTGATGCGGCGGCCCGTGGCCGGGTAGCGGAACAGCCCGCCGAGCCCGTAATCATCCAGCTGTGACATGGCATTGGAGGCATAGACGCCGATCTGCTCCGGCGATAATCGCTGGCACAGCTGTTGCCACTCCAGCCCCAGCATGCCCAGCGCATCGGAGGCGCTGTAGACCGCCAGCTGCAAGGCCCGAGGATGATTGCGTGCGGGGTAAAGTTGCGCCGGGTCAAAGCCGCCGGGCAACTGGCCCGCCGACTGCACCTTGCTGCGCTGCGGTGCCGGCAGCAGCACCGTGGCGCCGGCCGGCACCGTGACCATGCTGCGGCGATTATCCAGCCGGGTGACCCGCCAGGTATCGGGCAACGGCTGCGGCAGATCCATATTGCGCACCATAAAGTGCTGGCTGCTCTCGCTGCTGCTGTTGACCGCCACCGGTATGTGCTCGGGATCAAGCAATGGCGCTTCCAACCGGCGCACCAGCGAACCTTCCAGCAGCGCCGCATCATCGGCATAGCGGCCAATCACATCCAGATTGCGCAGCGCACGCAGCGTCTGCGCCTGTGCCGCGCTATCCAGCGCGTCGAAGATCAGACGATTGAAACCATGATGACAAGCAGTGCGGCCTGCCGGGCTGACGCCCCCGATGGCGGTAATGACGGGAAGTACAGACAAGGAAAAGACTCCGGTTGATTCGTGACCGAATGGTCAGACCAATGGGTCATGGATTCTACCCCAATCACCGAAGCCGCACAGCCGACGCTGGTATCAATATGTAACCAGGCACGATAACGGCGCCCGGCCCTGCGGCCGGCCCCGGCGCCGCGTACGCGCCTGCTTGTGCTTGCCGCCCTTGAGACCGAACCGGCCACGGCAGCACGACATTCGCCAGTGTATCGAAGTGGCCGCTGGTCAAGCGCCGTCCGTGAATGACACATCAGCCCAGGGTGCAGAAGCGTATTCAGCGTGACGGGGTCAGGGCGGAGATGGCCGGGTGAAGCCAGGAAAAGCTGGCTGGAATATCTTGGCCGGAGGGGCTTTGGCGGGGCAGCTTGGGGCAGGAGTCGCGGTGCAAGGGAGCCGCTTTACGTTAGGGAGCGAGGCGGGAAAACAGGGCAGGCAGGGGGCCAGGCGACAGGCAGAGCGAGACAGGCTGAGCAGGGCGACGGGAAGTGCTCCCCGTCGCCCCGATGGATCACAGCAGTTCGATCGCCACGGCGGTCGCTTCGCCGCCGCCGATGCACAGGCTGGCCACACCACGCTTGCCGCCGGTGCGCTTGAGCGCGTGAATCAGCGTCAGGATGATGCGCGAGCCGGTGGAGCCGACCGGGTGGCCCAGCGCACAGGCACCACCGTGAATATTCAGCTTCTCGTGCGGGATGCCGAGATCCAGCATCGGCATCATCGCCACCATGGCGAAGGCTTCGTTGATCTCGAACAGATCCACGTCGTCTACACTCCAGCCCACTTTTTTCAGCAGACGCTCCGTGGCGCCGATCGGCGCCAGAGTGAATTCGCCGGGGTGTTGCGAGTTGGTGGTGTGCGCCAGAATGCGCGCCAGCGGTTTCAGGCCGCGCTCGCTGGCGACGGATTCCCGCGCCAGGATCAGCGCCGAGGCGCCATCGGAGATCGAGCTGGCGTTGGCAGCCGTCACGGTGCCGTCTTTGGCAAATGCCGGGCGCAGCGTGGGGATTTTTTCGATGTTGGCATTGCCCGGCTGCTCGTCGGTATCGACCACCGTTTCGCCTTTGCGTGTTTGCACCGTGACCGGCACGATCTCGTCCTTGAACCAGCCTTCGCGAATGGCGGCTTGTGCGCGCTTGAGCGATTCGATCGCGTAGTCATCCATGGCTTCACGGGTGATGCCTCGCTTGTCGGCGATTTCCTGCGCAAACGAACCCATCAGGCGGCCGGTTTCCGCATCTTCCAGGCCATCCAGGAACATGTGGTCGTACACCGACCCATGGCCCATGCGCATGCCGCCACGCGCCTTGTCCAGCACATAAGGGGCGTTGCTCATGGATTCCATGCCACCGGCGACGACAATATCGTTGGTGCCTGCGCGGATGGAATCGAACGCGAACATGGTCGCTTTCATCCCGGAGCCACACAGCTTGTTGATGGTCGTCGCGCCGACGCTATCGGGGATGCCGGCGGCACGCATGGCCTGCCGGGCCGGGCCTTGTTTCAGGCCGGCGGGCAACACGCAACCCATGATCACTTCCTGCACGTCCTCCGGCGCCAGCCCGGCGCGGGCAACCGCTTCGCGGATCGAGATCGCCCCCAGTTGCGGGGCGGTGACCGGCGCCAGCGTGCCCTGAAAGCCCCCCATCGGGGTGCGGGCGCCATTGACGATGACTACGCCATCTAAGCTCATGTATGTTCTCCTGTTGGGCCTGTTACGCGCCGTGCTGCCCTGGCATCCGGTGATGGTGGATAACGGGCGAGGCAGCCGGCCGGGTTTTCGAGGCCGCATTGTACTGGCACTGGCACGGCGAGACACCCTGCTTGTGCCCTTGAAGTTTGTTGCCTCGCCCCCATATAAGGGTTTCACTGATACCGCCGCTGCACACGGCACCTTCGGAAAGGTGCTGGCGAGTAGCTCCTGTGAAGACAGGTTGTTATGATCGCCGGCAGCCAGCCGCCGCTGGCCGTGCTGTGATGCTCGCGCCCGGGTGGCGATCCCGCGCGGTTGCGCACGGCGTGTCAGGAATCAGGAAGTACAGCCGCTGGCCCGGAGAGGGTTCCGTATCCCGAAACGCTTTCCAGGCCGGTGCCATTCACAACGCTGGATAACGTCAGGGGACACACCATGGCTTTTGAACTGCCCGCACTGCCTTATGCAAAAGACGCGCTTGCGCCGCACATGTCGGCCGAGACGCTGGAATTCCACCACGGCAAACACCACCAGACTTACGTCACCAAACTCAACGAGCTGGTGGCTGGCACCGACAAGGAAGGTCAGTCCCTGGAAGAGATCATCAAGAGCGCCGGCCCGGGCCCGCTGTTCAACAACGCGGCGCAGGTCTGGAACCACACCTTTTTCTGGAACAGCCTGAGCCCTAACGGTGGCGGCGAGCCGAGCGGTGCGCTGGCCGAGGCGATCAACGCCAAATGGGGTTCGTTCGACAAGTTCAAGGAAGCCTTCACCAACTCCGCCATTGCCAACTTCGGCTCCGGCTGGACCTGGCTGGTAAAAACTGGCGAAGAGCTGGAAATCGTCAACACCAGCAATGCCGAAACACCGATCACCGAAGGCAAGACCCCGCTGCTGACCGTGGATGTATGGGAGCACGCCTACTACATCGACTATCGCAACGCACGCCCGAAGTATCTGGACGGTTTCTGGGCGCTGGCGAACTGGGAATTTGCAGCGAAGAACTTCGCCTGATTTCCCGCCCGCTGGGCAGCAAAAGGCCGCATTCATGCGGCCTTTTGCATTTTCGGCCTTTCCGGTGGCCGAAGGCTGCGGCATGATGCGCGACAGATGCGACAAGCTGCCGGTGCGAGGTAAAAGGATCGTGATAAAACAACAATGTCAGAGCATCTGGCGCCGACTGTGTATCGGGCTGCTGTGGCTGGCGATGACGAGTAGCGCCGCCCTGAGTGCCGTCGCGATCGCTGTAGAGAGCGCTGCCGATGCCGGGAGCGCTATCGAGAGCGCCGCTGAGGCACCGGATCCCGCGCAGCAGCAGATGAACGCCCTGGGCGAGCAGGCGCTGGCCAGCGGCCTGCAACTGATCGAGCGCAGTGGCGGCCTGTATCCCTATGCGATGGTGGTAAGTGGTGAGCAAGCCCATTTGATGAGCTATCAGGGCGATCCGGACGCCCGGCCGCCGGAACAGGAGTGGAGCGCGCTATTGTTGCAGCGCCTGCGAAACCTGGCCGAGACGGATGAAACCGTCACGACGGTAGCGCTGGTGCGGCTGCATCAGGTGCCGACGCGCAGCGGCGATGGCCATGTGCAGGGCCTGTGGGTGCTGCTGGATCACCGTGAGCTGCGGCCGACGTTGTTGTTCCTGCCTTTCCTGCCGGGCGAAGATGGGCAGCACCGCATGGGCGAGCTGCTCTATTACGGTTCGGAGCAACACATTTTCCCGTTCCCGATCGCCGAGTGACGCGGAACCAGGCTGCCGGCAATCAGTCTCAGGCCGGCAGGGAATCATTGTATTGCGACAGTGGACACTATGAATCAGGAACGTGATTTACCGATGGGCGATATCGATCGCCTGAGCCTGGATGATGATCGCCGCACCCCGCCAGCCCGTAAGCCAGCCGGCGGCGGCAACAATGGCGACGGCGGTCAGCCTCCGCGCCGCCCCCGTGCTGCGCCGCCCGCGCCGCCCCGGCGGGGAGGTGGATTCTGGATCGCCAGTACGCTGATCCTGCTGGTGATCACGTTGGGCATGGGCGCCTTCATGTATCAGGAGTTGAGCGCCGTGCGGGCGCAGCTGGATACGCGCATCAGTGAATCCAGTGAACAGCTCGGCAGCCTGGCATCCCAGCTTTCTGCGGCGGATGAGAGCTTCAGCCAATCCACAGGCCAGGTGCAGGACACCCTGAAACTGCACATGGATGAAATCCGCAAACTGTGGGATGTCTCCAACCGGCGCAACCGTGGCTGGATCGAGGAAAACCAGAAAGCCGTCAAGGCACTACAGGCCAGCCAGACCGAAATCGCCAACAGCCTCACGGCACTGCGGCGCGAGATGGCCAGCGTGCGCAGCGACGCAGAGGCGGCGAAGAAAACCGTGGATGAGCTGCGGGCCTCCCAGCAACAGCACACCGTAGCGCGCAATCAGATGCAGACGCAGCTGGATCTCGCTCACGAGAGCCTGAAGCAGCTTGAAAGCCGCACCGCCGCCCAACAGCGCACGCTGGAAGAGGTACGGCGCGTGCTGCCGCAAATACAGGCGCTGGCCAGCGCGCAAGGGCAGGGCGGCGGCGTGGCTGCCCGGCTGGATGAAATCGAGGCCGCCATCGCCGCGTTCGACGATTATCGCCGGCAAGTGAACGGCCGGCTGGATGCGATCCAGGGCCGTTGAGGCAGCGGCAGCATGACACCGTTGGTTGTGGCGCACAGCGCTGCTACAATGCCCCCCACGCGCTAGTGGTGGAATTGGTAGACACGCTGGATTTAGGTTCCAGTGCCGCAAGGTGTGGGGGTTCAAGTCCCTCCTGGCGCACCACATATTTAGTACGAGATCAGTCCGCGCTAGCCACCCTTGCCGACCCAGGAGGCAGCAAGGGTGTTTTGTGGTCCGCAACGCCAGTCTTGCTCGAGTGCATCTCAGGTTCTCACGTCGGACAGGCGCTTGCGCGGGTTGTCTCTCCACGGGTGAGTTGGCGGGCCGTGCGCCAGGGCGTCGCCCGGGTGTGTCTTCTGATGCCCGGAGGATGCTTTGCGCTGGTTTGCAACCCGATTTTCCTTACCCTAGAATGCGCGACGGGTGCTAGCTGCAACGGGCAGTGAGGCAGGTTAATTTTACGGTATGGTCGGACCGGCATGCAGGAGATCTGCTGCCCATGTTTGAGCACGCTTTGGCTTTGTCCCCGCCAGCCAGATCGCATCTGCACGCGCTTTGGCCCAGCTACCCGGTAGGTGTCTCAGGTGCTGAACGCGTCACCCCAGGCTCGTATTTGCCTCGCGTGGTGTCTTTATTCAACCTTTTGAAGTAGCGACGGCGCGGCAGCGTCATGTGGGGAGGAATATCTGGTGGAACATTATCTGAGTATTTTCATCAGTTCGATCTTTATCGAAAACATGGCCGTCGCCTACTTTCTCGGTATGTGCACTTTTCTCGCCATTTCGAAAAAAGTCGACACGGCCCTTGGTCTGGCGCTGGCAGTAGTCATCGTGCTGGCGATCACTGTGCCATTGAACAATCTGATTTTTACCCATTTTCTCTCAGCCGGCGCGTTAGCCTGGCTTGGCCCTGGTTTCGCCGATCTGAATCTCGATTTCCTGCAACTGATGGTCTACATCGGCATTATTGCTGCGGTAGTTCAGATCTTGGAAATGTTTCTTGATCGTTATGTGCCGGCCCTCTACAGCACACTGGGCATATTCCTGCCGCTGATTACTGTGAACTGCGCAATCATGGGGGGCGTGCTTTTCATGGTCGAGCGGCAGTACAACTTTACAGAGAGTGTTGTGTACGGTGTCAGCACCGGCATAGGCTGGGGTCTGGCACTGGTGCTGCTGGCTGGAGTGCGGGAAAAACTCAAATATTCCGATGTGCCGGATGGCCTCAAGGGGCTGGGCATTACCTTCATCACCGTCGGGCTGATGGCCCTGGCCTTCATGTCGTTCTCGGGTGTGACGCTCTGAAAACCTGCGGCACCCGGAAAGCCGGGTGCCGCGAAGCTCAATGCTGGCGTATGAAGGCCACTAATTCGCGTAGCTCACGCCGCGCTTCCGGTAGCCATGGCACCATGATCGGCCAGACGTGAAACAGCCCCTGGCGCGCAATCCACTCCACTTTGACGCCGGCCGCCAGTGCTTTGTCGCGCACGGCCTCCGCATCGCTGTAGAGGCACTCATCCTGATCCACGGTAATCAGCAGTGGCGGCATGCCGTGGTAGTCGCCCAGGCAAGGTGAGGCGAGCGGATTGTCGCGTTGCTCCGGGCTCACATACACATCAGCCGCAGTGCGAATCATGCTGGCGGAGAGCATGCAATCAACGTTGTCGTTGGCATCGAGGCTGGTGCCACGGCCGTGGGCGTCGCTGGCCGGTGAAAACACAAATGCCCGGCCGGGCAACGGCAAGCCCTTGTCTCGCAAGCCCAGCAAGGTCGACAGCGTCAGCCCGCCGCCAGCCGAATCACCGCCGATGGTGATCTGCTCACTGCTATAACCTTCCTCAAGTAGCCAGGCGTAGGCATCA
Organism: Alcanivorax quisquiliarum; assembly: GCF_023051175.1. Classification (GTDB taxonomy): domain Bacteria; phylum Pseudomonadota; class Gammaproteobacteria; order Pseudomonadales; family Alcanivoracaceae; genus Isoalcanivorax; species Isoalcanivorax quisquiliarum. The sequence goes on from NZ_JALKII010000007.1 coordinate 94,754, forward strand.
AGGCATCGGTTGACGGCCGCCGGAAACGGATGCTCCGGTGCGAACGGATACACCGGCAGATAGACGGCGGCATTGAGCTGCTGCGCCAGCCGGCCGGCGAGATTGTGATAGGTGCGGGTTACCCCGGCCACATAAGCACCGCCGTGGAAGTAAAGGATGACGCGCTCCGGCGCGGCAGTGGCCACACGGTCACCGGTAAATTGCGTGGTTTCAATGCGCGTACAGCGCACACCGCGAGGCAGCAGCGTGATGCCGGGCGGCCGATTGAACGCCTTGCGCAGATGAGCCACCAATGCCTGCGGTGGCAGATCGCGGCGCTTGATGGCGCGGCGAGCGAACAGTTTGACCAAACGGGCGGTAAAGCTGGGCACGTCATGCTCCCTTTTGTGAAAGAACGCCTACCTTAATGGCCGCTCGCGGATGCGGCGATCACTGATCGGGCCAATATCGCCCGGTGCTTTATTTCCGCATGGTTGCCGAGGCTGAAGCGCGTGGTGGTGCGGCGTCCGCTGATGCCGGTAGTGGGCTTGCCGATGCCGCCATGCTTTTCACGATTGCCTCCGCCTCACCCTCAAGAGCCATGCGACCCGCGTGGTGCGCGGCGCGCAGCAGCGCGGCTTCGGTGCGGGTGAGTATCATCCGTTCTGTGGCCTGAGCCAGCTGCGCTTCCGGCTCGCCCGGCGCCAGCCGGCCGGCACGCTGAGCCTGGTGTAGCTTGTCGCGGATCGCTTGTGTGTCGCCACGCAAGCGGCTGGCATGCAGTAGCGCGCCGAGCCCGGTGCGGGTATCGGTGGGCAGCAGAATGGCGTCACAGAGCCGCTGCTGCTGTTCGAGATCACCCCATAGCGTTGCTGCGGCTGCCCGCGACCAGCGCGGCGTTGGTTGCCGCGAGAGAGGATTCAGCGCCTGGGCCAGCCGGCCAGCCACGCGTAGCCATGTACCAGCCAGGCCAGGCAAGTGTTGCGTGCTGCGCCCGAGATGGTGCTCGGCCTGAGCCAGCGCATAGCGGCAACTGTAATGTACCAGCGGCAGATCGTCGGCCGGGTGCCCGTCGGCATCGAAGCGACGTAGTGTGGCCAGCGCCAGATAGTGCCAGGTGGCGGCCCGATCAAGCGCCCCTGCAAACGCATTGCGAGCCGGGGGTGTCAAGGCGCGCGACCGTGCGGCCAGCGCCAGCAGCAATGCCAGGCGCGATGCTCCCCGGCTGATCCGGCGATGGTAACGGCCTGTCACGGAGGGCGTATCCGGCAGCCGGGCAAATAGGTGCCCGCGGCTCAGGCCGCGCCCCAGCGCCAGCACCAGCGCGATCAGCAGCCGCGTCACGCCGAATGAAGCACCTGCGCTGCGGGCGCGGGTAATGATGTCGGGTGTCGTGGCGCCATCGCTGGAGGTGTCCGCCAGTGCCACCAACATGCGCTGTTTGCTTTGAGCAGCAGCGAGCACCGCAATTACCGGCGCAGTGCGGCCGGGCGTGCTGTGCTGCACGGGTGAGCGGGGCGATGCCTCGGCCATCAGTTCGCCGGCATGTTCGACCGCCTCGGTGGCGGCCTCAGCCATGCACATCGCGAGGCTGCGTGACGTGACGAGCGAGCTTTGCTCCCGATCCAGTGCGGTGCAACTGAACACGCGAGCGGCCTCGAACAGATAGCTGGTGGCCGCCAGGTGCCCGAGCCGCGCTGATGGACGCTGGCCACGCACAGCAGTATAGGTAGCGGCGGCAGCGGTGGTGTATTGCAGCGTTGCGGCGGCCACTGCAGCGCTGGTAACCGCTCGCTGTATCACCGGCGATGGCGCCAGCAGTGTGTCGTCGCTACGGAGGCCCCCGGCCCGCTCGCCGAGCAGGGCGGTGGCGGGCACGATCACCTCGTGGCCGATAACGGTGCCGCTGGCATCCGCTGGGCCGGCGTTGCCAATCACCAGCCCCGACGTAGTGGTATCCAGCAGTATCAGCGCGCATCTCGGCCCGGCTGCTCCAAGCAGCCGGGCCGGGTCATGCAGCCTACAGGCCAGCACCAGCAGGTTCGCCAGTGGCGCAAACGGCACACAGCGGCGATGGAAATTCAGGCGCAGATTCACGCTGCCATCGCTGGCACGAAATACCTCGCCCTCGGCCTGGCCTGCCGCGGCGGCGGCCGACGTGGCAGCGGGCGTGAAGGGACGTGTGAGCGCCAGGCAGGGAAGCTGCTCGCCCCGCGCCAGCCGTGGCAAATAGTGCGCTTTCTGGGCTTCCGTGCCGTGCATGTGCAGTAGCTCGGCGATACCGGAATTGGCCATTGCCACCAGGCTGCCGAGCAACGTCGAATGTGAAGTCAGCCGGGCAATGACGCAGGAACGACCAAGCGCGGACATCGGGCGGCCACCGAATCCGGTGGGGATCTGGAATCCGAAAAAACCTTTTTCCGCCATGAAATCGAACAGCGGCTGCGGCACGCGCTGATGCCGGGTGAACGCGGCGGTATCTGCCAATTGCAGCAATTGCTGGACGGGGCCGTCCAGAAAAGCCTGTTCATCCGCCGGCAACTGGCCATATGGGAGTGTCATCAGGCGAGGCAGATCGGCGCGGCCGCTGAACAGCTCAAGCTCGACGGGTGAACATGTGGCGACGCCGACCAGTGCCGGGCCAGCGGTACGGGAAATGCTCGGGGGGCCTGGCTGCGATTTTCGTATCCGTGAAAGCATGCGATGGCTCCTGCATTGAACCAGCCGCGCACGAATCCTGAGCGGCGGGTGCTCCTGCGCCACGTTCAGGTGTGTGGTGCGCCGAAAAAAAAGGCCAGCCGCTTGCGCGGTGGCCAGGCGCTACTGCAATGTATTCAGTGGATCCAAGGTCTGTTGCGCAACAGGTATTGCACAGCGGGCCTTGCAGGCCGCCCGCTCAGGCGGCCTTTTGTTCCTTGAGCACCACCTCGAGCATGGTGTCGAGCTGCTTGAGGAAGTGGCTGTTGTCGTGATCCCAGGGGTGGAAACCGGGCTTGAACCAGGAAAACCAGTCGCCGACGGACTTGCGCAGCGTACCGGGGCGGCCCCACTGGTACTGCAACGATTTTGCCCAGCCCCGCACATTGAACAGGCCACCCTTGCGGCGCACGTTCTCGATGTAGAAAGGATATTGCAGCGACATGAAAATACCGGTGGCCAGCACCAGCGTGCTGGTACGCAAGGCGTAGGAATACAGTGTTTTGCCCATCACCTTGTCATACACATCAAAGGCAACAGCCTTGTGCTCGGTTTCTTCCAGCGCGTGCCAGTTCCACAGCGCCACGAAGCGCTCGTCGGAGTCGCCCAGGGTTTCCGGGTTACTCAGCACCGAGTTGGCGAGAATGGCGGTCAAGTGTTCCAGTGCGACGGTAACCGCCAACTGGAAATGTTTCGGTGAATATTTTTGCACGCCTTTGAGCAGCTTATAGACAAACTGCTCTTGTCCTTTGACGGGCACGCCAGCCTGTTCGAGCAGATCATTCAGTTCTTCATGCTCGCGGCCATGCATGGCTTCCTGGCCGATGAAGGCAGTGACGGCTTTCTTCAGCTCAGGATCGGTGATCCGATCGCGATAATGGCGCACGGAATCAATGAAGAAGCGCTCGCCCACCGGGAAAAAAAGGCTCAGGGTGTTGAAAAACTGGGCCACGTGCATGCCTGCCTCGTGCCAGTCAGTGGCTTTGTCAGCCGGCAGATTGAAACTCAGATCTCTGCGTATCGGGAGCACGGCCATATTCATGACGGCTTTCCTCTGGTTATTGTGACATTGCCTAATGGTAACGTCCGGCCGGTCCGAATTGCCAGCTTTGCAGGCATTTTGAAGGTGTTTTGCGTTGGCTTTACCGACGTTGGGGCGGGGCAGGGAAACCAATTCCATACGTAAACCCGGCACAGATGCGGGTTTCTGGCGCCTATGGCGGGTATCCGGCAGTCGCGGACAGGATTGTCGGGCAATCTTTGTGGAGTGGGCGCTGCGGCGGAGTTATTCGTTCGGGTTGCTCTGCGCCAGGGCTTCGCCCATTAATGTCTGGACGCGGCTGGCTTGCAGAAAGCCTCGTTCGTGGTGGGCGCGTGACAGGGCATAGAATTCGGCGCTGATGATGTCGTAAAGCTCTCGGGCGGTGCGGTCGGCGGTGGCGGTCAGGGGGCGCAGGCCGAACGCGGCGTAATCCAGCCGTTGCCGGCCAGCCGCCTTGAGCAGATCCGGCACCCAGCCTTCGGGCGACAGCTCGGACTGAAACCGCAGGTTCTGGTATTCCATCGCTGCACGCAGGCGGGCGGCATCGGTGACTACAAAATAATTGCTGACGACCAGCTTCACCAGGTTGTCCAGGCGTTGCCAGACGATTGCCTTCTCGGCATCGCTATAGCTGTTCCAGTGCACCACTTCGTGCACAAAACGTTTGCAGCCCCGACAGACGGTGTCGCCGAACACGGTCGAACAGACGCCGATACAGGGAGTGCTGACGCGCTTGAGCGTATTGCCGGGGGAGTGGGGAGCCATGGCAGCAAGCCTACCAAATGCCTCGCGATGCGGCCAGCGGCTGTTGGTCGTGAGGCTCTGCCGGCTGGCCGGTTGCGGCTTGTGAGGGGGCGGCAAATCAGCGATAGTAACCGCGTTTTTGCCGTGCCGGGCGTCTGCCGCGGTGCACGAAATAATGGAGAATAATAACGATGCGCGCGACCTTGATAGCGCTGCTGGCGGGCTGCCTGATCGGCTGTGGCAACCTCGCCATTCCACGTACACCGGGGGCTTTTATCCAGGCGGCAGGCGGCGCCACTTTCGAGCCGATGGATACGCTTGATCCACGTAACGCCATGGTCTACCTCTACCGCCCCGGCAACCAGTGGGGGTATGAGGAAGTCCAGGCGCCCACCTTCTTTGTCGATGGCCAGCAGTTGGCGGGCCTCAAAAGTGGCGCCTATACCTGGCTTGAGCTGCACGCTGGCGATTATGAGTTATATGCGCGCCGGCCGCTGGCGATCCTGTTTCTCAAGACCATCTTCGAGCTGCCGCTACAGGTCGAGGGCGGCGGCATCTATTACCTGCGTTACTCGGAAGACCAACCGCTGGATTACGAAGCGCGTGGGCTGGATGCCTCGCAGTTCATGCAGGCCGGGCCGCTACAGCAGGTGCCGGAGGGGTTGGCGCTGGCTGAAATCCGTAACTTGCGGCTGGATGAAGCCGGGCATTATCACGGCGGCAGCATGTATCAGGAGCCGCGTTGGGCGCCCTTCGAGAGCTATCCGGTGGCAGGTGGAGCCTGGGTGCCGTCGCCCGAAAGCCGTTGGCAGCGGATGCAGCGCTGGGTGGCTGGCTGGTTCTAGTGCGCGTTGCACGAGCGCAGGGAGTCGGCGTTCAAACACGAGATTGCGGCAGGCATTTGCCCGCCGCCATCGTTGATCACTCTGCGGGAATGTCCAGACCCTGTTCGGTATGCCGGCGCTTGGTTTGCAGCAATGTTTTCCATTGCTCGACAAACTCGGGCAGCGCCGGCGAGGTCTGGTTGATGCCGGTCATTTCCTGAACAGCCTGCGGGCTGATCGATTTGCCGCCGTACATGTTCACCAGCCGTAGCAACGCATGGGTATGCAGCTTGCCCTGGGATTCAAAGCGCTGCTCGTAGTAAACGTACTTTTCATCCCAGCCAAGGACGCGGGTAAGCACACTGAATTGCTGATAAGGCCGCAGCTCGCGCACGTAGGCGACCTCGGTATTGGCTACTACTGCATTGCAGCGCGCCTGAATCATTTCATTGAGCAGGCCGGTGCACACAGAGTGCTCCAGCCGGCAACGATCCATGAACTTCAGGTATTTTGCATTGTTGAGATGCAGATTCAGATCCAGATCCAGCAGGCCGACGCGAAAATCCATCGAGACGGTATCGAACAGCCCGTGTGTCGGCGGTCGCTTGCGTCGCATTGCGGCACTGATGAGTTCAAACATTCGGTAATCTCCCCCGGACGGGGGTGCCCCCGTACGAAACGCTTCGCAGTATAGTCTTGTTCATTGTTCGATGTCAGCGTGCTGCCAGAGCGTCTTTATATCACTTTACGATGCGCTCAACGAAGGGCTGACGGGCCGCTCCGATGGCCGGGCGGGGTTGTGTCGCCAACGGCATGCAACGGTATACTGCCGGCCGGTCATCGGCGGGCAGCCCGTGCTGCCGGCGGCGAAACGATACTAACGATAAAGGAGTCGAGCATGGAAATTGCCAATAAGGTCGCAGTGATTACGGGTGGTGCCTCGGGGCTGGGGCGTGCGGCAGCAGAGATGATTGTCGCCCGGGGGGGCAAGGTCATGATTCTGGATCGCGACACTGCCCGTGCCGCAGAGGTAGTGGCAGCGCTGGGCGAGCAGGCGGCGGCAGTGGAGTGCGATGTCACCAGCGAAGCGTCCGTGGCGGCGGCCATCGAGGCGACCTTGCAGAAGTTCGGCGCCATCCATGTGTGCATCAATTGCGCAGGCGTTGGCTCAGCGATGAAGACCGTCGGCCGCGAGAACAAGCCCCACGATCTGGGCGTATTCGACATGGTGGTCAAGATCAATCTGATCGGCACCTTCAATGTGCTGCGGCTGGCAGCCGCTGCCATGGCCGACAATGAGCCGGCGGAAGACAACGAGCGCGGCGTGATCATCAACACGGCGTCGGTGGCGGCATTTGATGGCCAGGTGGGCCAGGTGGCTTATGCGGCCACCAAGGGCGGGGTGGTTGGCATGACGCTGCCGATCGCACGGGATCTGGCGCCGCTGGGCATCCGCTGCAACACCATCGCGCCGGGCATTTTCAATACACCGCTGATGAATGCAGCGCCGGATAAAGTGAAGCAGCCGCTGATCGAAATGACCCAGTTTCCCAAGCGTCTCGGGCATCCACCGGAGTACGCGGCGCTGGTGGCACATCTGATCGAAAACAACTTCATGAACGGTGAAACCATCCGTCTGGATGGTGGCATTCGCATGCAGCCACGCTGAGCAATATTCAGCCACGCTGATCCGGCAGGCCGGCGGCAAGTATTGCCGCCGGCGCTTGCCTGGCGCGGAAAAAGCGGCGTCGAAAACACCTGTCGCCCTCCTTTCTCCGGCAGGATTTGATGCCGCAGAAAAGCCGTCGAACCCTCGGCTTGCGCCTGTGACCTGTCAGTCATGATGGCACTGTGTGCCATGGGAAATATCCTGTCACAAAGTTTCAGATACAGACGCTTATGGTTGTCGCCTCACACTGTTAGGGTCATAGCAGATGTGATCAAAGGCGGGAGCCAACCAACCATGTTGCTCAAATATCTGAATGAACTGGATCGTGCGGTACAGGCGGCACGCCTGCATCCCGGGCTGGAGCAGTTCAGCCGGTGTGCCGAGTGTGCGGAGGTGCTGAAAGACTATCTGCGCGGCCAGATCGAGCCGGTGCGGGTGCGCGGCACGGAGATCATGGAGACGCTGTTGCCCGAGCAGTTCGACGAGTGGATGGCTATTGTCGGCGGTGCCCGTGCGGCCAATGAAGGGCAGCGGCGCTATATCGCCTGAGCGACCTGCTTCGGACTGAAGACATTGCCAGAGCAAATAGCCGGATCGCAAGGTCTGGTAGAAAAGAGTCTGGGAAAAAGGCCTGGCACCAAAAACCTGATAACAAACGTCTGATAATAAAACTGGCCCTCGCACGGGCCAGTTTGCGTCACGGCTCTCGCTGTGCCACCTCTTGGTAGTCCATCTCTCGCCATATCCTGCGGCCACCCGGCATCTTGCTTCTTGCGTTCGGCCATGCGTCTCAGGCGGCGCCAGGGTTCTTGCGCTACCTCATGCTTCTTGCGTCACATCATGTCCTGCCGTTACGCCACAATGCCAAACCACGTTTAAACGATGCCGCTACGTTGCATCACAGCCTCTCGCGTTGGCGGGCAAGCGCCTGCCTTCGTTCTTCCTCGAACAGATCCGGCTGCCGGGGTTCATCCAGATCGCGCAGGCGCACGCCGATCCCCACCAGCCTCGCCGGTTCGCCGCGCCGTGCCCACAAGGCCGCCAGCAGTTCGCCAAAAGAGGCGGCATCCAGCACGTCGCCGGGGCCGTCACAGGTGGCCTGGCTGAAGTCGGTGTAGCGAATCTTGGCAGTCAGCCCCTGCACCATATAGCCATGATCCAGGCGCGCCATGCGCTGGCGCAGCCGCTCCAGCAGCTCCGGCAATTGCTCCTGCCAGTGCTTCAGTGTCGGCAGATCCGTGGCAAAGGTTTCTTCCACGCTCACGGACTTGCGCCGCCGTGTGCTGTGCACCGGGCGCTCATCCTCTCCCCGCGCCAGCTGAAACAACCGCTCGCCGAAACTGCCGAAATGCTGCCCGAGTGCCAGGCGGCTGAGCTGCTGCAAGTCTTCGCACGTTTTCACGCCCAGTGCCTCCAGCCGGCCAGCAGTGACTCGCCCGACACCGTGCAACCGTGTGACCGGCAGGGCGCGCACAAACGCTGTCACCTGATCGGGGCGGATCACGAACAGGCCATCCGGCTTGTGCCAGTCGCTGGCAATCTTGGCGAGAAACTTGTTCGGCGCCACACCGGCAGAAACAGTGATGCCGATCTCACTGCGCACCGCAGCACGAATCGCTGCCGCGATACGGGTGGCGCTGTTGTCAAACTGCGTGCAATCGGTGACATCGAGAAACGCTTCGTCCAGCGACAGCGGCTCGATGTGCGGTGTATAGCGGTGAAAAATCTGCTGGATGGCGGCCGACGCCTTGCGGTATTTATCGAACTGCGGCGGCAGGATCACCAGCTCGGGGCAGCGCCGCAGTGCCTGCGAAGAGGCCATTGCCGAGTGCACGCCAAAGTGGCGCGCTTCGTAATTGCAGGTGGCAATGACACCGCGCCGATTCGGATCACCGCCGACGGCCACCGGGCGCCCGCGCAGGCGGGGATCATCACGGATTTCCACGGCTGCATAAAAGCAGTCGCAATCAATGTGAATGATCTTGCGCACGCGCTCGGCCGGCTGGGCACGCTCCGCAGAATCAGACATGGCAGCGCCCGCCCGGCAGCCGCCCGTTGGGGTGCCGCGCGCGCGGCAGGGCGTGGATATGGTAGATTGCTCCGCTGCCCGCCGCTGGCCTGAACGTGCGTCTCGACACCGTATGCCGGCGGCGCCGCGAGGGATATTGAATATCAATCATGTGTTGAAAGAGGGTGCCCATGAGTGGCTTGCCAGCGCAGACAACAGTTTTGATCGTCGGTGCCGGGCCGACTGGCCTGACACTGGGGATCAGCCTGCGGCAACAGGGTGTGGATTGTATCATCATCGACACACTGCCCGCGCCGCTGCCGTGGTCACGCGCGCTGGGCCTGCACGCCCGCACCCTGGAAATCTTTGACGCGCTGGGTGTGCTTGATGCCGTCACCGCCCGCAGCCTGATCTTGAAAGCCGTGCATGTTTACGGCGAACGCGGCCCGCTGTTCAGCCTTGATCTGACCAGCCTGGATGCGCCACACCCCCATGTGCTGAGCTGCCCGCAAGCCGAGGTCGAACTGTGTCTGGCGGCGCGCTTCACGGCTCTGGGCGGGATGCTGATTCGCGGCTGCGAACTGCTCGATTTCCGCCAGAGCGCTGCCGGCGTGCAGGCACGGGTGCGCTGGGCCGAGGCAGAACATCAGCTCGGCGCCGCCCTGATGGTGGGTTGTGATGGCGCCTCCTCGCGAGTGCGGCAGATTCTGGGCATCAGTTTTGATGGCGTGCGTTACGCGGATCATTTTCTGCTCGCGGACGTGGATATCGACTGGCCGCTTGCGCGCGATGCAACACACGGTTTCCTGCTTGCCGAGGGCGCACTGATCGCGCTGCCGATGCCGCAGGGCTGGCGGCTGGTGATCAATCAGGGCGCTCATGATGATCTGCAACCCATGCCCGATCTGACACCCTTCCGGCGTCGGTTGGCGCTATGCCTGGGCGAAGCGCCGCCGTTGGGGGAAGCGCGCTGGCTCAGCCGCTTCTCGATCCACCGCCGGCTGGCCGGCCGTTACCGGAGCAATCGGGTGCTACTGGCCGGTGATGCCTGCCATATCCAGAGCCCGCTGGGTGCGCAGGGCATGAATACCGGCATTGGCGATGCCTTCAATCTGGGCTGGAAGCTGGCGCTGTACCTGCGCGGGATCGGCGGCGGCGCGCTGCTGGATAGCTATGAGCAAGAGCGGCGCCCGGTGGCGCGGCAGATGCTCACCGCAGTGGATGTCTTGTCGCGCAGCTCGTTCACTCGCACAGCGCCGCTGCGTGGCGTGCGCGATACCGTGTTGCGGATGGTCGGCAACCGGCCCGGCTTTTCCTCGCGCCTGCTGCGCCGTGCCAGTCAGCTGGATATTCACTACAGCGGTTCGCCGCTGGTCGGTGCCAGCGCCAGTATGGTGACGCAACGCCGTCCGGCCGGCCCGGCGCCGGGGGCGAGGGTGCCCGATGCCTTGCTGTCGCCGGTTGGCGAAGGCCCGCCGGTGCGCCTGCATGGCTGCCTGCGCGAAGCGCGTTTCCAGCTGTTGATTCAGCTGCCACCACACCCCGATCACGCCACCGTGCTCACCCTCTATGCGCTGGCCACACGGCTGCCGGAGGATTTCGACGGGCTGCTGGGTGTGCAGGTGATCGCTGCTGGCGAGTGGCCGGCAGAGTTGCAAGATCTCACCCGCAGCGCCTTCATCTTGTGGCAGGACAGCCAAGGTGCTTTTCAGGCGCGCTTTGGTGAAGGTGGTCATTTATGGCTGGTGCGCCCGGATGGCCATCTGGCCTACCGCGCACCACTGGCCGATGCAGATCACCTGCTGATGTGGCTGAACGCGGCCCTGCGCCGGCGTAGCAACGCCAGCGCTGCCAGCATCGGGAGCCAGTAGCCGGCACCGCCGCTGCTGCGGCTGGGCGCCGGGCGGTCGGTGAATGTGAGCATGATCGTGCCCGCATTATTGTCACCGCGATAATCGTGCTGCTGCTGGGTGACGCGCACCGTGAGCGGGGTGCTCAGTTCGGTATCACCAAGATGGGCGATATCCATGCTGATCGTGTGCGCGCTGCCGTGCCCGAGCGGCTGGCTCAATTGGCAGTTGATCGTCGCGCCCGACTGCTGGCAACTGGCACCCTGAAAATTGTCGATATTGAGCCCGGCAGGCACCGCGAGGCTGAACGCAATGCCATCGGCAGTGGTGCGCAGGCTTTCGTTGCGCACTTGCCAGCGCACCGTGGTGGTGGCACCGATGCCGGCGCGCACCCGATCAGGCAGCGAGGTAGCGATATCCACCAGCGGTTGGCCCAGCGTGGTCGCAGCCTGTTCCAGCCAGCCGATATAACCGGTGACATCGGTGTAAACGCCCGGCGGGTTGATGACGCCGCAGGCCTTGCCAAAGCTGGTCAGGCCGAGCAGCCGGCCAGTGTCCGGCGTGCCGCGAACAAGCGGGCCGCCGCTGTCGCCCGCGCAGGTATCCGGCGCCGGAAGGCTCGGCCCGGCACCGGCTGCGCAGAGCATCGTAGCGGTGATCGCGAGCCGAGAGGTGTAGCTCCGCCATTGGCTGCGGCACTGCGCGTGCGGGATATAATCCAGCGCCACCTGCTGCAAGCGTTGCGGCAACTGGCCTGATGCATCGGTTGTTCCCCAGCCCGCTACTTGCACAGCGCCACGCCGGGCCGCTGCCGGCAGGCGCTCCAGCGCGGCGATATCGGCAGGCGCGCCGAGCACTGGAAAGCGTGCCGGGTGCAGCGCGGTATCCAGCTTCACCAGCACAATATCGTGTTCATAGAGCTCGGCGCCCGGCTGGTAATCGGGGTGCGGCAGAATGCGTACCTCACCACTTTGTTCCACCGCTGTGGCGTCAAAGTCGGCCGTGCTGATTGGGCGTGACATCGGTTCCAGGCTGGCGTGCAGCTCGGTGATTCTGGTGGTGCCGACAAACACGCAGTGCGCAGCCGACAGCAGCAGCTCCGGCGCGATCAGCACACCACCGCAGAACTGCGTGACAAAATCCGGCGAGCCCGCGGCCACATAGGTGATCCAGGGCCAGTCGCCGGGGCGGGCATCCGAGCCGTGATAAATCCGGGGAGTGATGGCGGGTGCAGGGATATGGGGGCTGGCATCGTTGCTGATATGGAGGCCTGCATAGGCACTCGCATGGCTATTCGCGTGGCTGCACAACAACAGCAGGCCGGCCGTCAGGGCACGGTACATCACAGGCTCCGTTTTCAACAGGATCAGAAATTACCCCAGCGGTCTTTTACGAGTGAGCTACAGGCGCAATGGCGGTGCATGGATCAGCTCACGGGCTTCTTCCTGGGCGCCGCGCTGGAAGGTTGCCGTCAGGTGATCCAGCACCAGATCCAGGCTGGTTTCCCGCGGCACCGGGGCCATCACCGCCGTGAAGGGCGGGGCAATGGCGCGTAGCGCCGTCAATACACGCTCGCCATGGCCAACATCGGTATCCGGCAGCAACAGCACCAGGCAATGCTCATCCGCCCGCGCGCCGATATCACTGCGGCGCAGCCGCTGGGCAAAGCTGTTGGCCAGCGCGGGCAACTGAGCCGGATCATGCGGGCGCAGCAAAATGGCCGTCAGCGGGCTCGACAACCGCTCGTGCAGTGGCTGCAACCAGCCTGCGGTATGAGCCAGCGCTGTGCGGCTGAGCAAGCCGGTTTCAGGGTCCTGCCAGGTGGCCGCCTCGGCCCGGCGTGTCAGCACCATATTGCGATACAGCAGCAGGCCGAAATACAGCGCACAGGTGAGCATGACCGCCAGCAGAAACAGCGTGCTGGGTGAAAGCGGCAGCGCACCGGGCTCCTGCCGCAGCGGCAGCACCACCGCCAGAATCACCACGGCGCCCGCCAGCATATACAGAAAACGGCGCAGCCCGCCGAGCAGGCCGGTGCTGAGCACGGCAACAATGATCAGCGCAAGCGTGGGCGGCGGCTCGGCCGGATCAAGCAACAGCAGCACCCCCAGCGCGAGCAGGTCAAGCACGCTGGCGGCATGGATGGCGCCGGTAAACGAGCGCGCCATCAGCAGCGTGTGCAGTAGCAGATAAATCACCAGCATTGTTGCTGGCACGGCTTTGGGCACGGGCAGGTGCAACGCCGGCAGCGCGGCGAAATAAAGCGTAGCCAGCATGGCGAACAAGGCGCGGGCGGCAAATTGCAGCGTGTTAAGGCCGCGATCAGTGGCAAGCGAGCTGGGCAGGTTCATAGGATTATCATACTTGGAAAGGATGTCTGTTATGTTGCGACAAGTGAGCGAGAGAAGGAAGCTGCTGCCGCAGAGGCCGGGCGGATAACTGTAAAACGCACCGCACCAGGCGGCAGCGATGCGGTGGTACAGGCACAATGATACTGTCTGTCGTGTTGCTTACCGTAAAAACGGGGCGAGTATTTTGCCGGAAGGAGAAAAAAACGTGGCGCAAGACCTCCATGCACCGTTACGCGATGATGTGCGCAGGTTGGGCGAAATGCTGGGTGACACACTGCGCGATCAGCAAGGGGACGCGCTGTTCGATACTGTCGAGCGTATTCGTCAGGTCGCGGTAGCGGCACGCGCCGCCGGCGTGGTGGACATGGCGCGTTTGCGAGCGCTGCTGGAGCCTTTGGATGAACAGCAGTTGCTGGATGTGGCGCGAGCCTTCAGTCAGTTTCTCAATCTGGCCAATCTGGCCGAACAGCAGCACCGGGTGCGGTTGCGCCGCCAGCGGCAGGGTTATGCTGCCGATGCGCCGGAGGCGGACAGCCTGCGCGATGTGGTGCAGCGGCTGCTGGCGGCCGGCAACAGTGTCGAGGCGGTGCGTAATACGCTTGGCGAACTGTCCGTCGAGCTGGTGCTGACCGCACACCCGACCGAGGTATCGCGCCGCACCCTGATACGCAAATACGATCAGATGGCGGAATTGCTGGCCGGGCTTGCGCGCACCGATCTGGGCGATGATGAGCTTGAGCGCTGCCGTGCTGCACTCAAGCGCGCCATTCTTTCTGCCTGGTGCACCGACGAAATTCGCCGCGAACGGCCGACCCCGGTGGATGAAGCAAAATGGGGTTTTGTGACGCTTGAGCAATCCCTCTGGCACGCGCTGCCGGCGTTTTTATCGGAGCTGGATGACGTTGCCGAGGAACTGCTGGGCGGGCCGTTGCCGCTGTCGGTGGCGCCGGTGCGGTTCGCCTCCTGGATGGGCGGTGACCGTGATGGCAATCCCAACGTCACCGCGCAGGTCAGCCGCGAAGTGTTGCGGCTGGCGCGCTGGATGGCAGCGGATCTTTACCTGCGGGATATCGAAGAACTGCTGGCGGATTTTGCCATGCACGACGCCAGCCCGGCACTGCGTGCGGTAGCCGGTGACGGGCCGGAACCGTATCGGGTGGTGCTGCGCGGTTTGCGCGAAAAACTGCGTAACACCCTGCGCCATATCGAGGCGCAACTGGCGGGCGAAGAGCCTGCCGTGGACGATATTGTAGGCGGCCGCGATGATCTGCTGCAGCCGTTGTTGCTGATCGATGCGTCACTGCGCGAATGCAATATGGCCGCGCTGGCGGACGGTGCGCTGAGGGATACCCTGCGGCGCCTTTACAGCTTCGGTGTGTGCCTGCTGAAACTGGATATCCGTCAGGAAGCCTCACGCCACAGCGCGGCACTGGATGCCATCACCGGTTATCTGGGCCTGGGCAGTTATCAGCAGTGGGATGAAGCCGCCCGGCAGGCATTCCTGTTGCGCGAATTGCAGGGCCGCCGACCGCTGGTGGATGAGCGTTTTCTCGCCAGTGCCGAGTGCACCGATGAGGTACGCGAAGTGCTCGATACCTGCCGCGTAATCGCCACGGAATCCCCGGAGGCGCTCGGTGCCTATGTGATTTCCATGGCCCGAGCCCCGTCGGATGTGCTGGCAGTGATGCTGCTGCAACGCGAAGCCGGCGTCAGCCAGTTGATGCGCGTGGTGCCGCTGTTTGAAACGCTGGCAGACCTGAACGCCGGCCCCGCCACCTTGCGTGCGTTACTGGCGGTGGACTGGTATCGCCAGCAGGTGCAGGCGCAGGGCGGGCAGGAAGTGATGATCGGTTATTCCGATTCTGCCAAGGATGCCGGCTTTCTGGCCGCCGCCTGGGCGCAGTACCGGGCGCAGGAGCAGCTAGCCGCCGTGTGCGCGGAATACGATGTGCCATTGACGTTGTTTCATGGCCGGGGCGGCTCTGTCAGCCGGGGTGGCTCGCCTACGCGCATGGCGCTGCTGTCGCAGCCACCTGGCTCCGTGGCCGGGCGCATCCGCGTGACCGAGCAGGGCGAGGTAATTCGCTTCAAGTACGGCCAGCAGCAAGTGGCCATCCATAATCTTGAACAATATGTGGCCGCCACACTGGAGGCGACGCTGGCGCCACCAACGGGCGCTACCGAAGCATGGCGCGCCGAGATGGCGCGGTTGACGCAGGCATCGGTGCCGGCCTATCGCACCGTCGTGCAACATACACCGGAGCTGGTGCGCTACTTGCGCACCGTGACGCCGGAGCAGGAGCTGACCCGGCTGGCGTTGGGCAGTCGCCCGGCGCGGCGCAGCAATGACGGCGGGCTGGCATCGTTGCGTGCCATCCCCTGGGTGTTCGCCTGGACACAAATGCGGCTGATGCTGCCCGCCTGGCTGGGCACCGATGTTGCGCTTGCCGAGGCACTGGCGGAGCCGGCGCGTGCGGCAACGCTGCAAGCGATGCAGCGCGAATGGCCCTTTTTCCAAGGCGTGCTCGATATGCTGGAAATGGTGCTGGCGAAAGCTGATCTCGCCGTCGCGAGCTATTACGAAGAGCGCCTCACCGATGACCCGGCGTTGCACGCACTGGGCGCCAGCCTGCGCGAGCGGTTGAGCACCACCATAGATGCCCTGCGGCGCATCACCGGCCACTCCGATCTGCTTTCCAACAACGAAGTGATGCGCTGGTCGATCACCGTGCGTAACCCCTATACCGATCCGCTGCACTTGTTGCAGGCTGAATTGATGGGCCGGCTGCGTGAGCAGCCCCAGGCGGACGACCGGCTGGAAAGTGCGCTGATGGTCACCATCACCGGCATTGCTGCCGGGATGCGCAACACTGGCTGACAGCGTTCGCGGCGTGGGCGGGGTGGGCACGCGAGCTCCGCCGGCTTTGGTGCTGTGCCTGCGGTCGGCTTTTCGGCATGCCCGCGGTCTGCTGCCCTGCGGAAAGTTGAGCTGCTTTCAGCATATTTCTTGCTCTGTTTCTCTCATCAAAAGGTAACTTTCAGCGACAGGCTGTTTTCCATCGAAAGACTTGCTCTCCAACAGGCGAGCCTGGTTTTCCCGACATCCTCTGGCCGGGGTAGCACTTTTCCTGACTGTTTTTGAATGTTTTGTTAAAAAACTTTTTTGAAAGCGCTTCTGGAGATTTTAGAAGGCGCGAGTCACGCCGATCTTTTACCCCCTCCAGCGGTGCTGCACCGTGCTACACAACGCGCCCGTGCCTGTTTTCAATGAGCGCTGCCACCCCTATCTGGCAGTGGTTGCCGGTTCGCACCGGGATTACCTTTCCTCGCGAAGGTGGAAACGCCTTCGCCGTGACCGTCTTTCCTGGCTGTTGCTCTTCTGCGAGAGGAAAATTCCATGAACAAGGTAAAGATGCCGGGCTCGTTTGCCATTATTTTCATGGCGCTGTTGATCAGCCTGACAGGCTGCGGTGGCAGCTCTTCTTCATCCAGTGGCGGGGCGCCCTCGGCCGATACGGGTGGCGGTGGCGGCAATCCGGGCCCCGGGGGCGGCACCGGTGGTGAAGACGATGATGACAACGACGAAGATAAAGAACCTGGCGATGATCAGCCGGGCGGGGGGACAGGGGCATTGCTCACCTTCACCGGTGGCTTTTCTTCGTTGACGAATCACTATGCCTACGATACCGAAGCATCGTTTCTCCACTCGCCTGGCGCCAGCTACCTTGCGCATGGTGAATGGGTGGCGGGGCCAGGTGAAGACAGACTAATCGTGCAATACAGCGAGGTGTACACCGTCACGACCTACCCGATCGTGCTCAAGGTCTATGCGCAGGGCGGTGCGGGCAAGCTGGATATCAATGCCAACCCCTTCCCGGAAGAACATGCGTATGAGACGTGCATGATCGAGAATTACGATCCCTCTCACCCCGATGTCGAGTACTGCACCACCTGGGGCATTGCGGTAGACCGGGCAGGCGGCACGATAACCTTCAACAACACGCCGCTCTATGGTTTCAATGGCAGCGGCCGGACCGGCACGCTGAGCGGCAAACTGCATTTTCCGTATATGTCGCCCTGATCAGGCACGTCGACCGATGCAGCCATCGCCGGTAGCGCCAGGGCGCGCTAGCGGTGATGGCTTTTGCCGTCACAAATGGGTGTCGTTTTAGTTCTTCCGCAGCCGCAAAAAAACACAATCTGATCCCGCACCGCAGTAAATCGCACGGGTGTGGCGCCCTGGCAGGAATACCGGTCACAAAAAGGGCGCTGATCGCTTTTGCCACAGGCACACCACAGGCGCGTTTCGCCTTTTTCCATGGCTACCGGTCGTGGATCGCTGGATCGGCTCATAAATCGTGTCTTTGAACTGTCATAAAATCTTCATTCTGTAGCAATCGCCACCGCAGAGACTGCACCCAATACAACAAGGGAGTGCAGGTATGCTTGCGCAGACCGCCGTGAAAATCAAAGCATTCACGCCCCAGATCAGACAAGCGCTGGCCAAGCCGTTCACGGCCACCGCAGACCGGTTCAGGCCTCAGGGAGAGGAGGCAGCGTCCGCGAAAGCGATGCGTGCCGCAGGGGAAAAAGAGACGGCCCGATTTACCGCCTGGTTCAGCCGCTCGCGGCGCGAGATCATGCGCGCCCAACGGCTGCGTTACCGGGTGTTCAGCGAAGAATACGGGGCCAATATCAAGGCACCTTTCGGCCTTGATCGTGACCGTTTCGACAAACATTGCCTGCACCTGATGGTGCGCGACAACCACACTGGCGAGCTGGTCGGTTACACGCGCATCCTGACGCAATGCCGGCTGGAAAAAACCGGTGGCTTTTATTCCGCCGGGGAATTCGAGCTGGGCATGGTGGCGCAGCTCAATGGCCGTGTCGCCGAGATCGGCCGCACCTGTATCCACCGCGATTATCGCGGCGGCGCCGTGATAACGGTGCTGTGGGCGCGGCTGGCGCAGTTCATGCTTGAAGAAAATATCCAGTACCTGATCGGCTGCGCCAGCCTGGCGCTTGGCGAAGGTTATGATGTGGCTGGCATCACCGCGCAGATTCGCGATAGCCACTTCAGCGCGTCACACCAGCGGGTGACACCGAAACGCCCGGCGCCGCCATTGCCGGCGGCAGCCGAAGGCAGCGAGGAGCGCAACAAGCGAATGCCGCCGCTGCTGAAAGCGTACCTGCGCATGGGCGCTGAGATCTGCGGCGAACCGTGCTGGGACCCGGAGTTCAACTGCCTCGATTTCTTTGTGCTGATGGCGGTGGATCGCCTGCCGGCACGTTATGTGCAGCACTTCATGCAGCCCCGTTCCACCCCGGCGTTGTCGCAAGCCGTATGATCACATCTGATCAAACGCTAGCGGCTCGCACCGGCTCGGTCGGGCTATGGCCTCAGATGCGGCGATTGTGGCGCCTGCTGCGAGTGATACTGCATATCCTGCTTGGTTTGTTGCTGGCGCTGGTATGTGACGCTTTTCGAGCGCCGTACCGGCCACGTGTGCGGCGTATCGTGCGCTGGTGGTTGCAATATCTGCTCAAGGTGCTGGCGGTGCGCGTCAGGGTACAGGGGCAAGCGCCGACCGCCGGGCACTTTCTGGTTTCCAATCACATTTCCTGGCTCGATATCCCGGTACTGGCCGCTCAGGCGGATGTTTATTTTCTGTCCAAGGCGGAAGTGCGGCAGTGGCCGTTGATCGGCGCGCTGGCGGCAGCGGCCGGCACCTTGTTCATACGCCGTGGCGGTGGTGAGTCGAAACAGAAAGCCGAGGAGATCGCCGGCCACCTGCGCGACGGCCGCAACATTCTGCTATTCCCGGAAGGCACCACCACGGACGGCAGCGGCGTGCGGCGGTTTTTTCGACAACTGTTTGCTGCCCCGGTGCTTGCTGACGTACCGGTACAGCCGGTTGCGCTGCGCTATCCAGAGCGCCAAGGCGCCAGACCTGAGCGCGAGGGCCCGGCAGATCGCGACATCGCCTTTATCAATGACGATGCGTTTCACATCCACCTTTGGCGACTGTTACTGCGCGACGAGATCGTGGCGGACGTCACGTTCTGCACGCCGCTGCTGCCCATCGGCCACACGCCGGGCACCTTGGCGCAGCAATGCCACACGCAGATCAGCGCGACACTGTAAGACGCCTCGCCATGCCTGCCCTGACCTTGGAGGCGCGCATCTTGTAGCGCATCTCACGGCGCACCCCATGGCATAGCCCCCACCAGCTCGGGTAGCATCTGCCGGAACCGGCCGCCGCAACGCGGCCCAGACGCAGCCAGATCGGAACCCGGTATGACCAAGGCCAGTGAACTCAGGAAGTCCGACGTGATCAGTGCCAACGGCACCTTGTACGTGGTGCGCCAGATCGATGTGCAGGCGCCTTCGGCGCGTGGTGCGGCAACGCTGTTTCGTGTGCGCGCCAGCGCCGTGGGTGGCGGCTCGAAATTCGAGGAACGCTTCAAGGGCGATGACGACATCACCACCGTTGCCCTGAGCCGCCATCCGGCGCGGCTGTCCTATATCGACGGCGACGAATATGTGTTCATGGATGATGAAGATTTTTCCCAATACACGTTTCGCCGGGAGGACATCGAAGACGAGCTGGATTTCATCACCGAGGCTACCGAGGGCCTGCTGGTGCTGCGCGTGGAAGAACAAGTGGTGGGCCTTGAGCTGCCCACCACGGTAACGCTGGAAATCATCGAAACGGCACCCGCCATGAAAGCGGCGTCCGCCAGCGCACGCACCAAGCCTGCCACCCTGAGCACAGGCGTGGTGGTGCAGGTGCCCGAATACATCAATCCCGGCGAGCGGGTGCGTATCAATACCGCCGAACGGCGCTTCATGTCGCGAGCCTGATGCGACGGTTACTGCTGCTGGCACTGGCTGCGACGCTGGCTGGCTGTCAGGCGGGCTACTATCTGCACCTGGCCAGTGGCCATTTGTCGTTGATGCGGCAGCGCACGCCTGTGGCGGAGCTTCTGGCCGACGCCGAAACCCCGGCGGCATTGCGCCAGCGCCTGGCGCGTGTGAACGAGATGCTGGCGTTTGCCGAACAGGCGCTGGCGCTGCCGGTAGACGATGCCTACCGCACCTTTGTCGCGCTGGAGCGGGGTTTTGTGGTGTGGAATCTGTTTGCCGCGCCGGAGTTTTCCCTCACACCCGTCACCTGGTGTTATCCGGTGGCCGGCTGCACCAGTTATCGCGGTTACTTCGATATCCAGCGTGCCGAGCGGGATGCCGAGCGGCTGCGCGCACAAGGGCTGGATGTGTATGGCGGCGGCGCCATTGCCTACTCGACCCTGGGCTGGTTCAGCGATCCGCTGACCACGCCGATGTTGCAAGGCAGCGAGGCAGAAATTGCCGAATTATTATTTCACGAGCTGGCGCACCGGCGCTTTTATCTCAAGGGCGATACGCGCTTCAACGAAAGCCTGGCTACCAGCGTGGGCCGTGAAGGCGCACGCCGCTGGTTGGCGCAGCACGGTGATCCGGCGGCTGTACAAAGCCTGATCGCCGCAGACATTGCCCGCGCCAGGGTGCTGGCACTGGTGGCGCAGACTCGTGCGCAACTGGCGACGTTATATGCAGCGGCGCAGGGCGATGAACAGCAACTGCGCGATGGCAAGGCTGCCGCTCAGGCGCAGCTGCGTGAGGCATTCGAGGCGGCACAGCAAGATGATCCGCAGGTAGCGCGCTACCGCCACTGGTTTGCCGGGCCGTTGAACAATGCCCAACTCGCCACGCTGAACGATTACAATGGCTGGGTGCCGGCGTTTGACGCCGTGCTGCTGCACTGTGGCGGGCGCTGGGCCTGTTTCTGGCACGCCACCACCGAACTCGCCGCCTTGCCCCAGGCACAACGTGATGCGGCACTGACAGAATGGATGACACCATGATCGAATTGGCCCGTTTCCCGCACGCCCAGCCGGCCCGGATGTTTGCCCAGGCGCTGCGCGGGCAGGGCATTGCCAGCGTGCTGCGTGAAGAAGGCGAGCAGGCGGTGCTGTATCTGGAAGACGCGGCACGCTTTCAGGAGGCACGTACCTTGCTGGATGCGTTTGTGCAAAACCCGAACGACCCCCGCTTTCGCTCTGCTGCTTGGCTGGCCAGCGAGCCGGCCGCGCCACGCGCCGGTAGCAGCGCGATGCCGCCGTTGTTCAGCGGCCGCTGGCTGGCAAGCCTGGGGCCGGTAACCCGGCTGGTGTTGATTATTACCGTGCTGGTATATGTGTCGCCGATGCTGTTCGGCGCCGGCATCTACCGGGCGCTGATGTTCCCGGATTCGCTGGCCGGGCTTGCCAGCCAGCCCTGGCGGCTGTTCACGCCGATGCTGTTGCACTTCGGCCTGCTGCATATCGCCTTCAATTTGCTCTGGTGGACCGATCTGGGCCGCACTATCGAGAATTTTCAATCCAGCGGGCAACTGCTGTGGGTCACGCTGGTGACTGCCGGGATTTCCGCACTGGCACAGTTTCTTGCCAGCGGGCCGGCCTTCGGTGGGCTCTCCGGTGTGGTCTATGGGCTGCTGGGTTATCTGTGGTTGTACGGGCGGGTGAACCCGCAGGCCGGTTATGCACTGCGCCGCGAAATAGTGCTCTTCATGCTGGCCTGGCTGGTGATCTGTTATGTGGGCCTGGCCGGTATTGTCGCCAATGAGGCGCACCTGGCGGGTTTGATCAGCGGCTGCGTGCTGGGCGCCGCCACAGGCTATTATCGGCGCCAGCGCTACTATCGATGATATTGGCGGTGATATTGAGGCCGGTGTCGGCAGGCCGGGCAATACCGAGGCGCATGGCATGGCGGCCCGGCGGCGTTTGTTTCACATTGGCAGCCCTGTTATAACGTGGGCTCGTTGCCGGAAGGGGAAGCCGGTGTGTTTGATATTTCAGCGAAGGAATGACCTGGTGCCACGATCATATCTGTTGCCGCTGATTCTGTGTCTTGCTGCTTTACTGGCCGGCTGCGCGGTGGCGCGTGTCGGTGACAACCTGCCGTATGGCGTGCTGAATAACAACGACGTAGAACTGGTGCGCGAAGGGCTACCTACTTATCTGCTGGCGATCGACGGGCTGATCGTCAACTGGCCGGAAAGCGAAGACATGCTGCGCGGCGGTGCGGGCCTTTACAGCGCCTACGCGGGGCTGTTTGTCAGCGATCCCGAGCGCGCCTCGTTACTCAGTGACAAGGCATTGACCTATGCCGTGCGCGCCGCCTGTGTTCGCCATCGTGATTATTGCCAGGTGCGCGGCATGAGCGTGCCGGCACTGGAGCAACGGCTGGCAAAGGCCGGGCGGCGTGATGTGCCGGTGTTGTATACGCTGGGCACCGTCTGGGCCGGCTATATCCAGATCCACAGCGCAGACTGGAACGCAGTGGCCGATCTTGCCCGGGTGCAAGCATTGCTCAATCGTGTTATCGAGCTTGATGCCGGCTATGAACGGGGCCAGGCACATATGTATCTGGCCGTGCTCGACAGCCTGCTGCCGGAAGCGCTTGGCGGCCAGCCCGCCTCGGCGCGGCGCCATTTCGAGACGGCCATTGCGCTCTCCGAAGGCCGCAACCTGATGGCCAAGGTATTATACGCGGAGCGCTATGCGCGCATGGCGTTCGAGCAACCTTTGCACGACCGGTTACTGGAAGAGGTGCTGGCGGCTGATCCCGAAGAACACGGGCTGACGTTGCAGAATACCTTTGCGCAGCAGGAGGCAAAGCGGTTGCTGGCGGAGTCCGGCGACTATTTCTGAATAGACGATTTCTGAACAGGCGCCTTCTGAGCAGGCGGTTTCTGAACAGGCGGCCGAGCACAGTCTCCGAGCCGAATTGAAAAATCACAGCGCCCTTGTGGATCAGGCGGCGCGGGGGTGGAGTAATCATGGTATCGCGTATTGCCCGAATCGCCGTTCTGCTGGCGTTGCTGTGGCCGTTGTCACAGGCACTGGCGCTGGAGCTGAAAATTTCCACGTTGTATCCCGATGGCACGGCGTCGGTGAATAGCCTGAAAGAAGCCGGTGCAGAAATCGCCGAGCGCACAGAAGGGCGCGTTACCTTGCGTGTGTATGCGGGCGGGGTGATGGGCGATGACCGTGCGGTGCAGCGGCGCATCCGTATCGGCCAGCTGCACGGCATGCTGGCACAGGGCGGTGCCTTCGCCAGCTTCTACCGTGATAGCCAGGTGCTGAACCTGCCGCTGGTGTTCCGCTCCTACGAGGAAGTGGATCACGTGCGCGCAACCCTTGATCCGATTATCCGTGACGGCTTTGAAGAAAACGGCTGGTTGATATTCGGTCCCGTGGACGGTGGCTTCGCTTATTTGATGACAGCCAACCCGGTGGCCAGCGTGGAAGATCTGCAAAAGCAGAAGGTGTGGCTGCCGGCAAATGATTCCGGCTCGGCCATGGCGGTGCGGGAGTTCGGCGTGTCGCCGGTGGTGCTCAATATCGGCGCCGTGCTGACGTCGCTGCAAACCGGCGTGATCGACGCCTTTGCTGCACCGCCGGTGGCGGCACTGACCTTGCAATGGTTTTCCCGAGTCAATTATCTGACCGAAATGCCGCTGCTCTATACCTATGGCGTGCTGGCGTTGTCGAAGCAGCATCTGGCGCGCATCAGTGACGCTGACCAGCAAATTCTGCGAGAAGTGCTGACGACAGCTTTTGCAGAAATGGATCGCCACGAGCGCGCCGGTAATCTGCAAGCCTTCGAGGCGGTCAAGGCACAAGGCCTGGCTCCGGTACAACCCACCGAGGAGCAACTCGCTGACTGGCGTGCCCGCTCCCAGCGCGCCATTGAACAGCTGGTGGAGAATGGCGAAATCAGCCCGGCCATGCTGGAGCGCCTGAACAGCCTGCTGGCCGACGTGCGCGAGCACTGAACATGGTGCTGCTGCGCTGGCTGCACCGGCTGGAAGATGCATTGATCGTCATTGTGCTGCTGGGCATGGTGGTGCTGGCCGTTACGCAGATACTGTTGCGTAACCTGAGTGGCACCAGCCTGATGTGGGTAGATCCCTTGCTGCAAAACGGCGTGCTGTGGATCGGCATGCTCGGCGCCATGATCGCCTCGCGCAACGACAGCCATATCCGTATTGATCTTGCATCGCATTATCTGTCGCCCGCCTGGCAGCGCGGGCTGTCCGTGCTGGTGGATCTGTTCACCAGCGCCGTGTGCGCAGTGGTGGCCTGGTTCAGCCTGGCCACCGTGCGCGAGGAGGCGATGCTGGGGCTGAAGGCGTTCGGCTCGGTGCCATCCTGGTGGTTGCAGGGCATCATTCCGCTCGGCTTTGCGCTGATCGCGTTGCGTTATGCGGTATTGTTTATATTGAATCTGATCGGCCGCCGGCCGGGGCTGGCGAGCACATGATCTGGTTGCTGGTATTGTTGCTGGTGGTGATGGCGCTGATCGGCGCACCACTGTTTGCCATCCTCAT
The DNA here is from genome assembly GCF_023051175.1 of Alcanivorax quisquiliarum. Classification (GTDB taxonomy): domain Bacteria; phylum Pseudomonadota; class Gammaproteobacteria; order Pseudomonadales; family Alcanivoracaceae; genus Isoalcanivorax; species Isoalcanivorax quisquiliarum. The sequence goes on from NZ_JALKII010000007.1 coordinate 119,353, forward strand.
CGCTGCTGCTGCGGTGGGCTACTACGGCCTGAGCATTGATCTGGCCGTGCTGCACATTGATATCTACCAGATCAGTGATTCGGTAGTGCTGATGGCGCTGCCGTTGTTCACCTTTGCCGGTTTCCTGCTCAGTGAATCGCGCACCGCAGACCGTATGCTGCGGCTGTCGCAGGCCACCTTTGGCTGGATGCCGGGCGGCATGGCGTTTGTGGCGCTGATTGCCTGTGCACTGTTCACTGCGCTCACAGGTGGCAGCGGCGTCACTATCGTTGCGCTGGGCGGGCTGTTGTTGCCGGCGCTGCGCAAGGTCAGTTATCCGGAGCGTTTCAGCACCGGGCTGATTACCACCTCCGGCAGCCTCGGCCTGTTGCTGGTGCCGTCGGTGCCACTGCTGATCTACGGCATCATTGCCCAGCAGATGTCGCAGCAACTGGATATGCCCTCGGTGGAAATCGTCGATCTGTATCTGGCGGGTATCGTGCCGGCGCTGCTGATGATTGCGCTGCTTTATCTGTATTGCCTGTGGGCCATGCGCAAGGCGCCGATTCCACGCCAGGCGTTTGCCTGGCGCGAGCTGGGCGGCGCGCTGTGGCAGGCGCGTTGGGAATTGCCGTTGCCGCTCCTGGTGCTGGGCGGCATCTTTTCCGGCTGGCTGGTGATCAGCGAGGCGGCGGCCATCACGGCGCTGTATGTGCTGATCGTCGAAGTGTTTGTCTATCGCGAAATCGCGTTACGCAGATTGCCGGCGATCATGCGCGAATCCATGGTGATGGTAGGCGGCATCCTGCTGATTCTGGGCGTGGCGATGTCGTTCACCGGCTATCTGGTGTATGCCGGCGTGCCCGAGCAATTGTTCGGCTTCATCCAGGCGCATGTTTCCAGCAAGCTGATGTTCCTGATCCTGCTGAATATCGTGCTGCTGCTGCTCGGGGCCGTGCTGGATATCTTCGCCGCCCTGGTGATCATGGTGCCGCTGCTGCTGCCGGTGGCGATCGGTTACGGCATTGATCCGGTCCATCTGGGCATCATCTTCGTGGCCAATATGCAGATCGGCTATTTCACGCCGCCGGTGGGCATGAATCTGTTCATCGCCAGCTACCGCTTCCGCAAATCCATTACCGAGCTTTATTCCGCCACGCTCCCGTTCATGTTCGTGCTGATTCTGGCGTTGCTGCTGATCACCTACATACCGCAACTGAGCCTGTTTCTGGTGCGGTAACAGTGCGGCGGGTGGGCAGTGCCCGGCCCTGTCGCTGGCGTAGTCTGCCGCGTCTCATGGCTCGGGTTGACATTTTGGCAACTTTTGCTCAGGATGAGCAAATCAACTGACAAGGATTGTTAGATGCACGTTATTTCCAGGAAGCCGTTCAACGATGCGGCGCGGCTATATCCGAACGATGCCGACGCACTCCAGCGCATTTATCGGGTGCTGCGGCAAGGCACTTTCACATCACCGGATGAGCTGAAGGCGGTATTCCCGTCGCTGGATAATTTCCGCTACAAGGACAGGTGGTGGGTGATTGATATCGGCGGTAACAACCTCCGGCTGATCGCCTTTATCGAGTTCCAGGACAGCCGGTTATATGTGAAGCACATTGTGTCACATCCCGATTACGACACGCTGTGCAGACGCTATGCGAGGCGAGGTGGCTGACATGTCATCACATGCGGTAATCAAGGAAAGGGCAGCAGCGCTGTTCAACCAGGCGCAGTTCATCAGCCATATTCATACCGAGCAGGATTATGCAGCGGCGCTGGCGCTGATGGATGAGCTGATCGAGGATTACGACGCTCAGAAGCCGTTGATCGAAGTATTGGCAGTGGCTATCGAGCGTTGGGAGAGCAGTGCGCCGGAGTTCCAGGGTTTCAATGACGCCGTCGCCGCTCAGGATCGGGGCGCCAGCACCTTGCGCCTGTTGATGGAGCAGCATGGTCTGGGCGTGGCGGATTTGCCCGAGATCGGCTCGAAATCGCTTGTTTCGCGCGTTCTGCGCGGTGAGCGCCAGTTGACGCGGAATCATATCGCGGCGTTGTGCCAGCGCTTCGGCATTGGGGCGGATCTGTTCTTCTAAGGGCTATTTCAGGGTCGTCCAAGGGCTACTGCCAGGTTGCCAGGCGGCCTGAGCGAGAATGAATCCGGCCCGAGCTCTCACCCCTTGCGCAGCACCTTCTGCATTTTCAGGCGCGGTATTGCCACGCCGACACGGCGGGTGCTGTATGCTGCCTCCACCGTGAATCCCATCTGTTCGAAGAAGCGCTGTGCAGCCAGGCTGGCGTCGGCGTGCAGCGCTTCCACGCCAAGGATGCGGGCCTCGTCCTCAAGATACTGGCAGAGCAAGGTGGCTATGCCGTAGCCGCCCAGTGCGGGGGCGACATAAAGCCTACGCAGGGTGTTGTCCGGGTGCAGCTGGGCAAAGGCGCCGGCGCGGCCATCCAGATCGGCAACAATGGTCAGCCCCTGGTTCAGCGAGGCAATAAAGCCGGCCTGATCGGCGGCGGCGCGCGCCCAGGCGCGGCGTTGGGCCGGGGAGTAAAACGCGGCCGCCTGTCCGTGAATGGCGGCGCAAAATATCTTGGGCAGCAGATCGGCGTCGGCCGCTTCCATGGGCCGTATGAAAAACGGGCCGCCCTCCATCTCCGGCAGCCCTTCGGTGCAGGGTTGTGGCTCCGCCTTGCGGCGCAGCAGCCAGTCAAGCATGGGCGTGGGCTCCGGGCCGCTGATCAGGGGTGCGCATCGTGGCCTTTGCTTGTGGTGTGCTCTGTACTGCCTGCCTTCGCGGCGGGCTGGCCTGCGTGATTTCCATGGCGCTCGACCTCGTCGGTCAGCCGCTCCAGATAGGCGTCTTGCAGTGTCAGCAGGCGGCGGGTTTCTTGCAGCTGCGCGGCCAGTGCGGCGGCACGTTCCTGTAATTCCTGTTGCTCGCGGCGGGCGGCATCGCGCTGCTCGGCCAGCGCGGCTTCGGTGGCGTTGCTCGCCAGTGCCGGCAGGGCCAGCAGGCTGGTAAAAACGAATAGCACGGCTTTATGCATGGCAAGCTCCGGGGGCGCCTGGTGGCCGATACCGACACCGCAGGCCGGGAGGGCGAGGCGGGCGGGAGAGCGATGATAGCAGAGTTGCGTGGCCGTGCTCTGCCTGAGCGGGCCATGGCATGATGAATGCACAGCCAGCGCCCAGGAGGCGACATGAAACGTATCCCCTCGATAGGCACCCTGATGACACCGTTCCCGTGGTATCTGGAGGTCGGTGCTACGGTACAGATGGCGCGTGCGCTGATGCTGCGGCAGGGCATTCACCATCTGCCGATTACCGACCCGGAGCATCGTGTGCTCGGCCTGGTGAACCTGAATGCGATACCGGATACCGCCGAGCCGGTGGCCGAGTGGCTCATCAGTGTGCCGCGCCTTGATGTGCATACCAGAGCAGATGAAGTGCTGGAGATGATGGCCGAGGCGCATCAGGATGTGGTGGTGCTCAGCCATCACGGACGCCTGGCCGGCATCTTCACCTGGACGGACGCCTGCCGCGCCTTTGCCATGCACCTGCGCGAGCCGTCCCGCCCCGCCGGCAGCCACTGAGCGGGCTGGCCCGGCGAAGAAAACTGCGGCAGCCTGAAAAAGCCGGGAAAACTCTGGAAAGCTCTGGCGGGCCGGCTGGCCCGCCAGAGCACGGCACTACATCATCTTGCGCAGTACATAATGCAGGATGCCACCGTGGCGGTAGTATTCTTCCTCTGTGGCGGTATCCAGCCGGCACAGCATTGCCACCGATTGCGCCTGGTCGCCTTTGCGGAAGATCACCTCAATGCTCTGCCCGGCGCTGATGCTGTTGTCCAGGGTAGGAATATCCACCTCCTCGGTGCCATCGAGCCCGAGCGTGTGGCGCGTGGTGCCGGCCGGAAATTGCAGCGGCAGCACCCCCATGCCGATAAGGTTGGAGCGGTGGATGCGCTCGAAGCTCTCTGCGATCACCGCACGCACACCGAGCAGCACAGTGCCCTTGGCCGCCCAGTCGCGGCTGGAGCCGGTGCCGTATTCCTTGCCGGCGATCACCACCGTCGGCACGCCGTCGCTGCGATAGCGCATGGCAGCGCCATAAATCGGCAGCACCTCACCCTCGGGCACATGGCGGGTAAAGCCGCCTTCCACATCGGGCACCATCTCGTTGCGAATGCGGATATTGGCAAAGGTGCCGCGCATCATCACTTCGTGATTGCCGCGCCGCGAGCCGTAGGAGTTGAAGTCGATCGGCTCGACGCCGTGCCCTTGCAGGTAATGCCCGGCCGGGCTGTCGGCCTTGATGGCGCCGGCTGGCGAGATGTGGTCGGTGGTGATGGAGTCACCCAGCAGCGCAAGGATGCGGGCGCTCTTCACGGGCTGGACCGGTGGCACCGCAGCGGTGAGACCTTCGAAATACGGCGGGTGCTGGATATAAGTGGAGTCGGCCCGCCAGTCGTAGGTTTGTGCATCACCCACCGGCAGCGAGCGCCACATGTCGTCGCCCTCGAACACCGAGGCATATTGCTTGCGGAACATATCGCCGCTGACACTGAGCAGCGCTTTCTGGATATCAGCGCTGCTGGGCCACAGATCGCGCAGGAACACATCGTGGCCTTGCGCATCCTGGCCGAGCGGTTCGGTATCGAAATCGATTCGCACCGTGCCGGCCAGCGCATAGGCCACCACCAGCGGCGGCGAGGCGAGCCAGTTGGTTTTCACACTCTGGTGCACGCGGCCCTCGAAATTGCGGTTGCCCGAGAGCACCGAGGCGACGATCAGATCACCCTGGGCGATCGCTTTGTCGATCGAGGGCGGCAGCGGGCCGGAGTTGCCGATGCAGGTGGTGCAGCCATAGCCGACCAGGTTGAAGCCGAGTTGATCCAGATCGTCCTGCAACCCGGCTTTGCTCAGATAGTCGGTGACCACTTTCGAGCCCGGTGCGAGCGATGTTTTTACCCACGCCTTGCGGCGCAGCCCCCGTGCCACAGCGTTGCGGGCCAGCAGGCCGGCGGCCAGCATGACGCTGGGGTTGGAGGTGTTGGTGCAGGAGGTAATGGCGGCGATCACCACGTCGCCATGGCGCAACAGATGCTGCTCGCCATCGATTTCCACCGGCATGGCACCGGAAGGTTCGGAGCCGATGGCCGTGTGGCCGCCACCTTCGCTTTCCAGTTTCGCTTCTTCGTTGGATTGCGGGCCCAGCTCCTTGCTCAGCACATCCAGAAACGCGGCGCGCACGCCGGTCAGTGGCACCCGATCCTGCGGCCGCTTGGGGCCGGCCAGGCTGGGCACGACGTCGGCAAGGTCCAGCGTCAGGGTGTCGGTGAAAACCGGGTCCGGCTGGCCGCTCTCGCGCCACAGGCCTTGTGCCTTGCAGTAGGCTTCCACCAGCGCGATGGTGTCGTCGTCGCGGCCGGAAAGTTTCAGATATTCGGTGGTGCGGTGGTCGATGGGAAAGAAGCCGCAAGTAGCACCGTACTCGGGTGCCATGTTGCCGATGGTGGCGCGATCCGCCAGGCTGAGATCGGCCAGGCCATCACCGAAAAATTCCACGAATTTGCCGACCACGCCTTTCTTGCGCAGCATCTCGGTCACCGTCAGCACCAGATCGGTGGCGGTGACGCCGTCGCGCAGTTTGCCTTCCAGGCGGAAGCCGATTACCTCGGGGATCAGCATCGACACCGGCTGGCCGAGCATGGCGGCTTCCGCCTCGATGCCGCCCACGCCCCAGCCGAGCACGCCCAGGCCGTTGATCATGGTGGTGTGCGAATCCGTGCCCACCAAGGTATCCGGGTAGGCCCACAGGCGCTGCTCGTTGTCTTCCGATGACCAGACGCCCTTGGCCAGATATTCCAGGTTCACCTGATGGCAGATGCCGGTGCCCGGTGGCACAACGCGGAAATTGTCGAAGGCTTTTTGCCCCCAGCGCAGGAATTCGTAGCGCTCGCGGTTACGCTGGAACTCGATCTCGACATTTTCGGTAAACGCTTGCGGATTGCCGAAGCGATCCACCATCACCGAATGGTCGATCACCAGATCCACTGGTGTCAGCGGGTTGATGCGGTCCGGGTTGCCGCCTGCAGCAACAATGGCATCCCGCATCGCGGCCAGATCCACGATGCCGGGCACACCGGTAAAATCCTGCATCAGCACCCGCGCCGGACGGTAGGCAATCTCCCGGTCAGAAGTGCGCTGTTCGGGCCAGCGTACCAGCGCCTGAACATCCTCCACGGTGACGCTTTCGCCATCCTCGAAGCGAAGCAGGTTTTCCAGCAGCACTTTCAGGGAGAACGGAAGTTGGCGAATGTCGCCCCAGCCTTGGTCGGCGATTTTATCGAGGGAGAAATAGTGGTAGCGGCGGCTGCCTACCTGGAGCTCAGTGGCGGTCTTCAGGCTATCGTGACCAATTTGTGTCATGACGAAGTCCTTTGTCGGCCAATCGGGGGTCACACCATACTACGCTCCCGGGTCTGCAACCTGAATAGCGCGCCCGGCATCGCACTGGCTCAGTGTGAAACAGTGTTACAACAGTGGAACAGCACAACCGTGCACGGAGACCGCACGCAGGCTGTGTGCAAGCCGCGAGTGGTGGCGATTTGCGCTGTATCACGCCGCAGCGCGGCGCAACAGGCAAAAAGGTACTGCCAACGCTCATCATATTGTCAGTTCCGGTCACTGCTCGTGCCGGGCCAAAGCTGTTAATGTCCCTTCGCGTTATCGTTCCGGCCACTATATCGGATGGCCGTCACTGTACGAGGAAATGCGAATGTCTCTGCCAGAAATCTTCAAAGGCCGGTTGTCGCTGCCGGTGATCGGTTCACCGATGTTTATCGTCTCCGGGCCTGAGCTGGTCATCGCTCAGTGCAAGGCCGGCATTGTCGGCTCGTTTCCGGCGCTCAATGCGCGGCCCCAGTCCGAGCTGCGGGTGTGGATTCAGCGCATCAAGCGCGAGCTGGCGGAATACGCCGAGGCCAACCCCGGCAAGCCGGTGGCGCCTTTTGCGGTGAACCAGATTTGCCATGCCAGTAACGACCGGCTGATGGAAGACATGAAAGTGTGTGTGGAAGAGCAGGTGCCGATCATCATCACCAGCTTGCGCCCGCCGTCAGAGCTGGTGAAGGCAGCCCATTCTTACGGTGGCCTGGTGTTCCACGATGTGATCAACCAGCGCCACGCCCGCAAGGCAGCGGAGCAGGGCGTGGACGGCCTGATCCTGGTGGCCGCAGGCGCGGGTGGCCATGCCGGTGTACAAAGCCCGTTTGCGCTGCTGCGGGAAGTGAAGGAATGGTTCGACGGCACCGTCATTCTCTCCGGCGCCATGAGCGACGGCCACGCCGTGGCGGGCGCGATTGCCATGGGCGCCGACTTTGCCTACATGGGCACGCGTTTTATCGCCACGGAAGAAGCCAATGCCGACGCCCGTTACCGGCGTCTGCTGATCGAAGGCACAGCGGAAGATATCGTCTATTCCAATCTGTTTACCGGTGTGCATGGCAACTACCTGAAGACCTCGGTGGCAGAGGCTGGCTACGATCCCGACAACCTGCCGGAATCCGATCCGTCGAAGATGAATTTCGGTTCGGGTGGTAACACCGACAAGAAAGTCTGGAAGGACATTCTCGGTGCGGGCCAGGGCCTTGGTGGCATCAAGGATGCACCGCCGGTGGCGGAGCTGGTGGAGCGCCTCAAGGCAGAGTTCGGCGAAGCCCGTCAACGCTTCCTGAGCTATACCGATCCGTTCTGACCAGTGTGGCAGGGCGCGCTTTCATGGCGCGCCCTGCCAGCCTGCAAGGCGATTAATCGCCGGATCAATTTCAGCGTGACTGCTCGCCGACCAATGCCAGAGCGGCTGCTCGATGACGGCGCGCTCGGTCTGCCTCAGGGGGTGCGGATCACCAGCAGGCGTTCCTCGGTCATGTCGCGGATTGCCCAGCGAATACCCTCGCGCCCCAGGCCGGAGTCCTTCACACCGCCATAAGGCATGTTGTCGACACGCCATGACGGCACATCGCCGATGATCACACCCCCCACATCCAGTGTGTCCCAGGCTTGCTGTGCCTTGTACAGATCGCGCGTAAAAATGCCGGCCTGCAAACCGAAACGGCTGTCGTTGATCTGCGCCAGTACCTCGTCGAAATCCTCGAACGGCGCCAGTATTGCCACCGGGCCGAACGCTTCCTCATCCGCAATCCGGCAACCGGCGGGCACATTCTCCAGCAGCGTCGGCGCCAGCATGGCACCGTCGCGTTCGCCGCCGCACAGCAGCGTGGCGCCCTGATCGGTGGCTTCGGTAATCCATTGTTCCAGCCGTTCCGCTTCACTGGCTGCAATCATCGGGCCGATAAAGGTGTCTTCATCGCGGGGATCACCCATGCGCAGCGCCCTGGTTTTTTCCACCAGCTTTTGCTTCAGTTTGTCGTAAAGCGTGGTGTGGCCGTAAATGCGCTGCACACCGATGCAGCTCTGACCGGACTGATAGAAGGCGCCAAACACGATGCGCTCCACCGCATCTTCCAGATCGGCATCTGCATCCACTACGCAGGCCGCGTTGCCACCCAGCTCCAGCACCACTGGCTTCTTGCCGGCGCGGGCTTTCAAGGCCCAGCCCACTTCGGGCGAGCCAGTAAAACTCAGCAGCTTCAACCGCTCATCTTCGGTGAACAGATCAGCACCATCGCGGTGGCAGGGGAGAATGGAAAACGCGCCCTTGGGCAAATCGGTTTCCGCCAGCACTTCGCCAATGATCAGTGCGCCGATCGGCGTGCGGCTGGCCGGCTTGAGCACAAACGGGCAGCCCGCTGCAATCGCGGGTGCCACTTTATGCGCGGTCAGATTGAGTGGAAAATTGAACGGCGAAATAAACGAGCAGGGGCCGATCGGCACACGTTTGGTAAAGCCGCGATAGCCTTTGGCCCGTGCCGAAATTTGCAGGTTCAGCACCTCGCCTTCGATGCGCACCGCTTCCTCGGCGGCCACCCGGAAAGTATCGATCAGCCGTGCCACTTCGCCCCGGGAATCCTTGATCGGCTTGCCTGCTTCGATGCACAGCGCCATGGCCAGTTCTTCGGCACGTTCCTGAAAGCGGGCCACGCAATGATTCAGGATCGCCTGCCGCTCAAATGGTGCCAGGGCGGCCATCTGCGGCGCCGCCTCCACCGCAGCGGCAATCGCCTGATCGATGGCTTTCACATCTGCGATTGCCACGCGGGTGGCGATGTCGCCGGAATACTTGTCGGTGACGTCGAGATCCTTGTTGGCATACACGGCGTCGTTGGCCAGGTAATAGGGGTAGGCATCCTTCAGCATGATTGCTCTCCTTCACAGGGCTGCGGCACGGGACTGCCGGCATTCGGCCGGGCTGCTTGCGGCGCATGATGGGGATCATCATATCCGGTTTGCTGCGGCCGGTAATGGCCGCCTCTGCCGTCGTTGGCTGTTTTGATTGTCAGGGCACAAACAATAACAGGGTATAAATGGCGAACAGCGCGAGGTGCATCATGCCCTGCACAGGCGAGGTACGCAGGCCGAGAAACGTCAGCCCGCTGAGCAACAGGGTGATCGCCAGCGACACCGTATCCAGCAGGCTCAGCCCCATGATCACGGTCTGCTGCGTGGCCAGGCCGATCAGCAACACCACCGGCACCGTCAGCCCGACAGTAGAGACGAACGCACCCAGGCAAAGATTCACGGCGCGCTGCATCTGGTCAGCCAGCGCCGCCCTGATGGCAGTGAGCGATTCCGGTGTGAACACGATAATGGCAATGATCAGGCCGCCCACCGCCACCGGCGCGCCAGTCTGATTGACGCCCAGATCAATGAGCACGGCCATATCCTGCGCCAGCAGTACAATGGGCAGGATCAGCGCGAGCAGGATGGTAGAGCGCAGCAGCGTGGCGCGCCGGTTCACGGCTGGCCGGGCGGTATCGTGGCGCTCGGCACGCTGTGCCTGCTGTGCGGTCAGCAGCGGGATGGTCAGGGCGCCCTGGCGCGGCTGCACGAAGAAACGCCGGTAGCCGCGCATTTGCAGCATCAGAAAAGCGACGTAAAGCACCCCAGTGATCAGCGCCAGCCCGAACGCCTGCGCCGCCAGCAAGGTGCCGTCCCCGGTGCTCAGTGTATTGGGAATGATCAATGCCGTGCCGGTCAGCAAGACGATCATCGACAAATAGGCCGCAGCGCCCTGGGAGTTGTATTCCTGCTCTCCGTAGCGCAGCCCGCCAAGCAGCAGGCACAGGCCGGTGACGAGATTGAGGATGATCATCATCACCGCAAAGATGGAGTCGCGGGCGATGGTGGCCGATTCGCCGGGGCCGAGCATCACCGCCGTGATCAGGATCACTTCGATGCCGACAATGGCAATCGTCAGGATAAGCGTGCCGTAGGGTTCGCCGAGCGCGTCGGCAAGGCAATCGGCTTCGTGCACGACGCCAAACGCGGCATACAAAATGGTCGAGAACAGCACCACGAAGCAGCTGATTGCCGCCAGCGATGACACGGGCTCCGCCAGCCATGCAGGGCCGAACAGCAGGAACAGCAGCACCACGCCCCAGCTGATCAGCAGGCGTATCACCGTGCTGGGGGATAGCAGCGCACGCCACGAGGTTTTTTCAGGGAAAGAAGCGGCAGGGGAGTTACCAGAGGACATTGCCAGGCGTCTTGTCAGCGGAGTCGTCTCCTTGCGGGTAACACCGATGGGTCGTCCCATCTGGCGCCATGGTAACCGGGAGTGCCCGCCGCTGCCATCTGGCAACGCAAAAAAAGCGGCGGCGGGTACGCGTTACAGCGCCTGGCTCAATTCGCGAATCTCGTTGTTGAGAATGCGGTCGTCATCGCTGTAATCCACGGGCACGTCGATCAGATGCACGCCACCCGCGCCGAAGCATTCTTCTATCTGCGTGATGAGATCGGCGGCTTTCTCCACACGATGGCCATGCGCGCCATAGGCGCGTGCATAGGCAACGAAATCCGGGTTACCAAAATCCAGCCCGTAATCCTCGAATTTCATCTGCGCCTGCTTCCATTTGATCATGCCGTAGCCGTCGTCCCGCAGCACCAGCACCACCAGATCCAGGCCCAGCCGTACGGCGGTTTCCATTTCTTGCGAATTCATCATGAAACCGCCATCGCCACAGATGGCCATCACGCGCCGCTCGGGGTAGACCAGCTTGGCAGCCATCGCCGAAGGAAGGCCGGCGCCCATGGTGGCCAGCGCATTGTCGAGCAGCACGGTATTGGGCAGGTAAGCCGGATAATTGCGCGCGAACCAGAGTTTGTACATGCCATTGTCCAGCGCGATGATGCCATCCTGCGGCATCACCTTGCGCACATCGCGCACCAGCCGTTGCGAGATGATCGGAAAGGCATCGCTGTCCGCGCCTTCGCTGATATGCATCTTGAGTGCCGCACGAATGCGCTGAAACTCGGAAAAATCCCATTGCGGTTGCGGCTCGATCTGCTCTTTCAGTTGCCACAGGCTGTGCGCAATGTCGCCGATCACTTCGATCTGCGGAAAATAAACCGGGTCGACTTGTGCCGAATTGAAATTGATATGCACCACCTTCGGCCCGCCTTCGTGCATGAAGAACGGTGGTTTCTCCACCACATCGTGGCCGATATTGATGATCAGATCCGCCGTGTGGATGGCCCGGTGCACAAAGTCGCCATCGGACAGCGCCGTATTGCCGATAAAGCGCGGGTCGGTTTCATCGATCACGCCCTTGCCCATTTGCGTGGCGACCACCGGAATGCCGAGCTTGTCGATCAGCTCGCGCAGCATCTTGCAGGTCAGCTTGCGGTTGGCGCCAGCGCCGGCCAGCAGCAGCGGGCGGCGAGCATCGCGGATGGCATCGGCGGCGGCGCGCAGGGCTTTGTCTTCAGCGGTGGGGCGACGGCCGAAGCTGGGCAATAGCGGCACCATGGTGCTGTGTTCGGTGGCGATATCTTCCGGCAGCTCCAGATGTGTGGCACCGGGGCGCTCCTCTTGCGCCAGCCGGAAGGCTTCGCGAATACGCGAAGGGATGCTGTCGCCATTGACAATCTGCCGGGTGAATTTGGTCAGCGGCTGCATCATGTCGATCACGTCGATGATCTGGAACTGCCCCTGCTTGCTACTCTTGATCGGCTTTTGCCCGGTTATCATCACCATAGGCATGCCGCCGAGCTGGGCGTAGGCCGCTGCGGTGACAAGATTGGTGGCGCCCGGCCCCAGTGTGGCGAGGCACACACCGGCACGACCGGTCAGGCGCCCGTAGGTAGCGGCCATGAAGCCCGCGCCTTGCTCGTGGCGGGTAATGATCAGGCGAATGCGGGATTGCCGCAGTGATTCGATCAGATCGAGGTTTTCTTCGCCAGGGATGGCGAACAGATATTCCACCCCTTCGGTTTCCAGTGCCTTGACGAACAGATCCGAGGCTTTCATGCATGGCTCCGCAAGCAGGCGCGGCCAACGGCCGCGGCGAATTCAGCCCGGGCGCCGCCGTGGTGGGGCGCACAGGCTTTTGCTCATGTGTTCATGTGGGGGGTTATCCTCTTATGTCACATGTAGCCATGAACAGGCTTATCCCCTCATGTACAGCCATACACTATAGTGCGATGGCGCTGCCGAACAGCCCGGCTGGCCTGTTTGGCGGCACTGTTTACATTCGCCGGGCGTGAAATGTTTTTTTGTCGGCACCAAGCGGAAGCAGGGCAGCGCCGCTGCGCCATGTCGGAGCACGGCAGCTATGCCGGATGCGTAAGGCTTCCATCGGAATTTCTGGTTTTTTTGCTTCGCTTGCGCGCGCGATCCGAAAGGCATGGCAGGGCGGGGGTTGCAGGCGAGGCGGCCTGCCCTCCGGCCGGGAGGCGGAGATCCGGCGGGCACCGGGCCGGATCGTCGTGGCTCGGGTGTGCGGCTGCGCCAGGGCGCTGCCGGGTAGATCAGTGCCAGGTGCCGCTGGTGTTGTTGCAGCGCTCCAGAAACTCTTCGGCACTTAATTCCAGCACGGCGTCGTCGTCAAGCTGCGCCAGCACCTGTTCTTTCAGGTGGCCGACTACGCCGCTCATGACGGAGAGTGTTTCCTCCACTTGCTCCAGCGTGGCGAGCAGATCTTCCGCATCCAGTTCCAGGTGATCACTCATCGTGTGCTCCTGTAGTGGCTTGGTGTCAAATGCCGGTGTCGCCTTCACAGAGCCAATGCCGGTACATTCACTCTGGCATCCTGGTTGATCTTACAACAAGAGCGCCGCAAGGCGCTCCTGTTTTCCCGTGTCACGATGTACGGTCGCGCCGCCGGGCCCAGTGGTCTGCGGTAGCGGCCAGGCGGCAGCGAAGCCATCGTGATTACCAGCTCAGCGAGCCGCCGGTCTGATACTCGATCACACGGGTTTCGAAGAAGTTTTTCTCCTTGCGCAAATCCATGATCTCGCTCATCCACGGGAACGGGTTGGTCACGCCCTTGAACTGCTCCGGCAGGCCCAGCTGAGCCAAGCGGCGGTTGGCAATGAACTGGAGATATTCCTCCATCATGTTGGCATTCATGCCAAGCACACCACGGGGCATGCTGTCGCGGGCGTACTGGGTTTCAAGCTCGGTGCCTTCCAGAATCATCTGGGTGGCCTTGTCGCGCATCTCTGCATCCCACAGGTGCGGGTTTTCGATCTTGATCTGGTTGATGACGTCCACACCGAAGTTCACATGCATGGATTCATCGCGCAGGATGTACTGGAACTGCTCGGCCACGCCGGTCATCTTGTTGCGGCGGCCCATGGAAAGAATCTGGGTGAAGCCGCAGTAGAAGAAAATGCCTTCCAGCACGCAGTAGAATGCGATCAGGTTTTCCAGCAGTTTCTTGTCGGTTTCCACGGTGCCGGTGGTGAATTCCGGATCGGACAGCTCGCGGGTGTACTGGATCCCCCACTGGGCCTTCTTCGCCACCGACGGAATCTCGCGATACATATTGAAGATTTCACCTTCGTCCATGCCCAGTGATTCGATGCAGTACTGGTAGGCGTGGGTGTGGATCGCTTCTTCAAAAGACTGCCGCAGGATGTACTGGCGGCACTCCGGGTTGGTGATCAGGCGATAGATCGCCAGCACCAGGTTGTTCGCTACCAGCGAGTCGGCGGTGGCAAAGAAACCCAGCGAGCGCTTGACGATACGGCGCTCGTCGTCGGTCAGCCCTTCCGGGTTCTTCCACAGCGCCACGTCGGCGGCCATGTTCACTTCTTGCGGCATCCAGTGGTTGGAGCAGCCGTCGAGGTATTTCTGCCAGGCCCAGTCGTACTTGAACGGCACCAGCTGGTTCAGGTCGGCGCGGCAGTTGATCATGCGCTTGTCGTCTACCTGCACACGGCCCGCCGAGCCTTCAAGCTCGGCCACGCCTTCGCTGACATCCATGGCGGCCAATGTGGCCCGTGCCCTGGCTACGGCGTCGGAGACGGGGGCGCTGTCGGCTCCGGCTCCGGCTGCTCCTGTGGTTGCTGCTGCATCAGATTCTGCTCGCGCAACCGGTGCCGCAGCAGGCGCTGGCGCTTCAGTTGGCGCCGTTGCAGATTGTGGTGCCTGGGGCGGAGCGGGGCGGCTGACCGGCTTCTCTTCGGCATTGAAATCATCCCAGCTAAGCATGTGATACTCCTCGAATCCTTGGGTCGTCTTGTATGGCCGTGTGCTGGCTTGTCACGCGCCTGACGCAGTGGCAGGCGCGTGCTTCGGTTTTGTTACTGGCACGCCTCGCAATCGGGGTCGTCCAGCGAGCATGCCTGTGGCACTTCGGCGGCCTGTTGGAAGCTCGCTTCGGCCGCGGCCGGTGCAGCCGAGACACTGTTGAGGCGGCTGTCGTTGATGGTCGATTTTTCCGACGTGGTTGCACCAATGGCACGCAGGTAATAAGTGGTCTTCAGGCCCAGCAGCCAGGCCATCTTGTAAGTGATATCCAGCTTCTTGCCGTTCGCCTGCGCGATATACAGGTTCAGCGACTGCGCCTGATCGATCCACTTCTGGCGGCGGCTGGCGGCTTCCACCAACCAGCGCGGCTCCACTTCGAAAGCGGTCCGGTAGATCTCCTTGAGATCCTGCGGAATGCGATCAATCGGTTGCACCGAGCCATCGTAGTATTTGAGATCGTTGACCATCACGTTGTCCCACAGGCCACGCGCCTTGAGGTCGTTGACCAGGAACGGGTTCACCACGGTGAACTCGCCGGACAGGTTCGATTTCACATACAGGTTCTGGTACGTCGGCTCGATCGACTGCGACACGCCGGTGATGTTGGCGATGGTGGCGGTCGGGGCAATGGCCATCACGTTGGAGTTGCGCATGCCCTGGGTGCGTACTGTTTCGCGCAGGCTGTCCCAATCCAGCCGCTGGGTACGATCCACATTCAGATATTTCTCGCCACGCTCGCGCGCCAGAATCTCCACCGAATCGATCGGCAGGATGCCCTGGCTCCACAACGAGCCTTCGAACGTCTGGTAACTGCCACGCTCGGCGGCCAGCGCGCTGGAGGCGCTGATGGCAAAGTAGCTCACCGCCTCCATGGAGCGGTCGGCAAACTCCACCGCTTCCGGCGAAGCGTACGCGATCTTCTGCATGTACAGCGCATCCTGAAAGCCCATGATGCCCATGCCCACCGGGCGGTGCTTCATGTTGGAATTCTCGGCCTGCGGCACGCTGTAGTAATTGATGTCGATCACGTTATCCAGCATACGCACGGCGGTGCGCACGGTCTGCTCGAGCTTGGCCATGTCCAGGCCACCTTCGGGCAGGATATGGTGTGGCATGTTGATCGAGCCCAGGTTGCACACGGCGATCTCGTCGTCACTGGTGTTCAGCGTGATCTCGGTGCACAGGTTGGAGGAGTGCACCACACCGGCGTGCTGCTGCGGGCTGCGCAGGTTGCACGGATCCTTGAAGGTGAACCACGGGTGGCCGGTCTCGAACAGCATCGAAAGCATCTTGCGCCATAAATTGACGGCCGGGATACGCTTGAACAGCTTCAGGCTGCCATCGCGGGTCATGGCTTCGTATTCCTGATAGCGCTGCTCGAACGCCTGGCCATAAAGATCGTGCAGATCCGGCACATCGTTGGGTGAGAACAGTGTCCATTCGCCTTCTTCGATGACACGCTTCATGAACAGATCCGGAATCCAGTTGGCGGTGTTCATGTCGTGCGTGCGGCGGCGGTCATCGCCGGTGTTCTTGCGCAGCTCGACGAATTCCTCGATATCCAGGTGCCAGGTTTCCAGATAGGCACACACTGCGCCTTTGCGCTTGCCGCCCTGGTTCACTGCCACGGCGGTATCGTTGACCACTTTCAGGAACGGCACCACGCCCTGGCTTTTGCCGTTGGTGCCTTTGATATAAGCACCCAGTGCTCGCACGGGTGTCCAGTCGTTGCCCAGGCCGCCGGCAAATTTCGACAGCATGGCGTTGTCACGAATGGCGCCGTAAATGCCGTACAGATCATCCGGCACGGTGGTCAGGTAGCAGCTGGAGAGCTGTGGGCGCAGGGTGCCGGCATTGAACAGCGTCGGCGTCGAGCTCATGTAGTCGAAGCTCGAAAGCAGGTTGTAGAACTCGATCGCCCGTGCTTCGCGATTGTCCTCGCGCATGGCCAGGCCCATTGCCACGCGCATGAAGAAGCACTGCGGCAGCTCGAAGCGCACATCGTTGCTGTGCAGGAAGTAGCGGTCGTACAGGGTTTGCAGGCCCAGATAAGTGAACTGCATGTCGCGCTCGCCCTTGATGGCGTCGCCCAGCACATCCAGATCGAACTTGCCCAGCGCCGGGTCGAGCAGCTCGAGTTCGATGCCACGCATGACATAGGCTTTCAAGGTGTCCTTGTACAGCGCCTGCATTTCCTGCTGGTCGGCACGTTCGGCCACGCCCAGGAATTGCAGCGCCTCGGCGCGCAGGCTGTCCATCAGCAGGCGGGCGGTGACCTGGGAGTAGTTCGGCTCCTGCTCGATCAGGGTGCGGGCTGTCATCACCATCGAGGTGTTCACATCGCGAATGGATACACCGTCGTACAGATTGCGCACTGTCTCGCTGATGATCTTGTCCGGGTGCACATCGGCCAGGCCTTCACAGGCCGTGACCACCAGCCCTTCCAGCCGCGCCATGTCCAAGGGCGCGCGGCTGCCGTCTTCCATGGTGACGGTCACGCCGGGGTGCGTTGCGGCTTCGGTGGCGGGCGCGGCCTTGGCTTTTTCGGCGCGCTTGCGGGCCTGCTCTTCGCGATAGAGCACATAGCTGCGCGCTACCTTGTGCTCGCCGTTGCGCATCAGCGCCAGCTCGACCTGATCCTGGATCTCTTCGATATGAATGGTGCCACCGGAGGCCAGCCGGCGCTGGAAGGTCGCAGTGACCTGCGCAGCCAGCTGCGCGACTTTTTCGTGAATGCGCGAGGAGGCCGCGGCAGTGCCGCCTTCCACCGCCAGAAACGCCTTGGTAATGGCGATGGCGATCTTGTCATCGGTATAGGGCACAACCTTGCCGTTACGCTTGATGACGCGCAGCTGGCCCGGCGCCGTAGCGGCCAGGGAGTTGTCGGGTGCTACGTCCTGCGCTGCCTGGCTGCCGCCAGTTGGCGAATTCTGGATGTCGGTGTGCATGATGACTTGCTCTCCATTTTGTTGTGGGCCATGAAGGCGCTTGATCAAAATCCGTGCGGGCTGGCGGGGGTGGCTCGCCAGAACGCACACCGGCTTCAGACGACAAACGCCTGAAGCCGGGCCGGGTGTTCGGTTGCGGCACCATTACGCCCGGAGCGACAAATGCCCGCCCGCACCACGGGGGCCGGGGCAGGGCTGGGGGTCTGGAAGTTGGTCAACACAAGATATTGTGTCATGTGCGTTCCTGCACTTGCCGTGCCGCGGTGCGCTCTGGACGCTGCGGGGCCGTCTGGGCCAAGCGTTGCTGCGCTCTGTGCGGAGTTTCCAGGTATGTCGTTCCGGACGGTCGAACCCCAATATATGGGGTCTGCGGTTGCCGTGCGCTACAAGTTATAGATATCGTACAACGGTTGCAAGCCCGCTCCTGTGGATAACCCTGTGGGAAATGTGTGAGTGAGCGGTGGGTTGTCCTGACACATGGCGGTTGTTTCACAAACACAATATATTGTGTCGGCGCATACCCTGTGGTGTGTCGGCAAAATAGCCCGCAAAGTGGGCCGGCGGGGTGTCGTCCGGTAACACTGTTGCCGCCGCTGTAGTGGATGCGTATAACTTGCGTTACCTGGTCTTGCAGCACGCAACAGGCGACCCACTCAGGTCTCCGCTGCAGGCCGCTCGGATCCCGTCGGGGGATGTCTCAGTCAGGAACGATAACAACAGGAACAGCACGGAATGAGCTCAGTGCAGGATAACCCTCCCCGTATTTTGATCGTCGAAGACGACGAACGGTTGGCTACCCTGACGCGCGAATACCTTGAAAGCAACGGTATGGACGTGACAGTGGTGAACGATGGCGAAGAGGCGGTGCGGCGCATCCGTGCCGACCAGCCTGACCTGGTGGTGCTGGATCTGATGTTGCCGGGCGCCGATGGCCTGACGGTCTGTCGCGAGGTACGGCCGGCCTTCCGCAACCCGATCCTGATGCTCACCGCACGCACCGATGACATGGATCAGGTGTTGGGGCTGGAGATGGGCGCCGACGACTACGTCGCCAAGCCGGTCAAGCCGCGCGTGCTGCTGGCCCGTATCCGGGCGTTGCTGCGCCGGGTGGAAACCGAGCATGAGCGCGATCAGCCGCAAATGCGGCTGGAATTCGGCAATCTGGTGATCGACAACTCTGCCCGCGAAGTGGTGCTGGAAGGCAAATCGGTGGATCTCACCAGCGCGGAATACGATCTGCTGTGGCTGCTGGCCTCCAACGCCGGCAACGTGCTGTCGCGGGAAACCATCTTCGAGAAACTGCGCGGCATCCAGTACGACGGCCAGGATCGCTCCATCGATGTGCGGATTTCCCGCATCCGCCCGAAGGTGGGCGATGATCCTGACAATCCGCGCCGTATCAAGACAGTCCGCTCCAAGGGCTACCTGTTCGTCAAGGAGTTAGGGCCGCTCTGAGCCAGTATCGCCCGCCCATCGGCGTGGCCGGATACTGGCGCAGCCGCAGGCCAGACAGCGGGGGCCACCACGGGGTAGTGTCGTGAACAGCATTTTCTTGCGCATCTATGCCGGCATGATCCTGGCCATGCTGCTGGTCGGCGCTTTCGCCTACGGCATGGTGCAACTGGTCAACGACTATCGCTCCGATCTGTACCGGGAGCAGATGGCGCACGGCACTTTCTATCTGATGGCGCGAGGCTTGCAACGGCAGGCCGAGCCCGAAGCACAGGAAGCGCGCCGCGAGCTGCTGACGCGGCTGATGGGCGCCGAGATCGAGCTGCGCGACGAGCACACGCTGGAGTTGTCTTACCGCGAACGCATGGCGCTGGAAGAGGGCCGCGTGGTGATGCGTGTGGCCGATCCGCGCTCGTTTGCCGACATCATGTTCCAGCTTCCTGGCGAATCCCGCTATATCTATACCCGCATGGACAAGGTCTCCGAGCAGCAGGCGCGTGCCACCGCGTTGTTGCTGCTGGACGAGCTGGCCCAGTACCCGCTGGCGGAATGGGATGCCCAGTTCATGCACCTGCAAAAGCAGTTCGGCTATCCGATCGCCCGCCAGCCGCTGGCGGCGCTGCGGTTGGATACTGAACAGCGCCAGCGGCTGGCCCGCCGCGAAGTGGTGCTGGCGCTGGATGAGAGCCCGGCCCGCAACCGCTCCACCGTGATGGTCTATGCCCCCATCGGCAATACCGGCGATGCCCTGGTGCTCGGCCCGCTGGTGCTATTCGACTGGCTGCCGCTGGAGATGTCGGTGCTGGTCGGCGTGCTGGGCCTGCTGGCGATGGGCTTTGTCACCTATTTTCTGGTGCGGCCGCTGCAAGCGCGGCTGCGCAAGCTCGATAATGCCGTGCGCCAGCTCGGCAGCGGCGACCTGGATGCCCGCGCTGATGTGCGCGGCCAGGATGCCATCGGCCAGCTTGGCGCCACCTTCAACGGCATGACGGAACACATACGCCGGCTGATCGAATCCCAACGCGAGATGACCCGTGCCGTTTCCCATGAGCTGCGCACCCCGGTGGCGCGCCTGCGCTTCGGTCTGGAGATGCTGGCGGATTGCGATGATGGCGACGAACGCCGCGCCAAGCTCGATGCGCTGGATCGCGATATCGAGCAGCTGGATCGCCTGATCGACGAAATCCTGACCTTCGCCCGGCTGGAAGAAGGCACCCCCGCCATCGAGTTCAAACAAGTGGACATCCAGCAGCTATTCGAGCAAATATGCGCCGAAATAGCACCGATAAGCGGCGAACATCTGACATTGCGCGACGCCACCGAATGGCTGCGCCTGGGGCCGGTCCAGCGCAATGCCGACGGCGAGCAGCGCTACTTGCATCGCATTCTGCAAAATCTGGTCACCAACGCGCTGCGCTACGCCCGTAGCGAAATCGTGCTGCGTTACTATGTGCAGGGCGAGTTGGCGGTCATTGAAGTAGCCGACGACGGCCCCGGTATTCCGTTCAACGAGCGCGAGCGCGTGTTCAAGCCGTTCGCCCGCCTTGATAAAAGCCGGCACCGCGCCAGCGGGGGCTATGGCCTGGGTCTGTCGATCGTGCAGCGCATCGTCGAGTGGCACGGCGGCCGCATCGACGTCACCGACAGCGACAGCGGCGGCGCCCTGTTCCGCGTGAGTTGGCCGCGAGAGCAGCGCAGCGGCCAACATGTGCTGGGCAGCCGTGGGGCAGAAAACTGACTGCCCGCGCGGCATAGAGGCGCCGCGGGAGGCCGCAGCGCCGTGATGAAGAGACCAGCCCGGTCTCGATAATGACAACAAATCGCCGACCAGGCGGCTGGCAACGGGTTGCCAGAACAGGGAGTACACATGAACGGCTATTTGCTCGCCATCGACCAGGGCACCACCAGCTCACGCACCATCGTTTTCGATGCGGCCGGCACCATACTCGGCCAGGCGCAAAAGGAGTTTACCCAGCATTATCCCGCCGATGGCTGGGTGGAGCACGATGCCAGGGAAATCTGGAGCGATTGCCTGGCGCTGTGCCACAAGGCGCTGGAGAACGCCCGCATCGACGCCTCGCAACTGGCCGCCATCGGCATTACCAACCAGCGTGAAACCACCGTGCTGTGGGATCGCGCCACCGGCACACCGCTGGCTCCCGCCATCGTCTGGCAGGATCGCCGCACTGCGGCCCTGTGCCAGACCTTGCGCGAGCAAGGCCACGAGGCACTGGTACAAGCCCGCACCGGGCTGCTGCTTGATCCCTACTTTTCTGCCACCAAACTGACCTGGCTGCTGGACAATGTCGATGGCGCCCGCGAGCGCGCCGAACGTGGCGAGCTGGCCTTCGGCACCATCGACAGCTGGCTGCTCTGGCATCTCACCGGTGGGCGCGTGCACGCCACCGACGCCACCAACGCTTCGCGCACACTTCTTTTCAATATTCATCAGCAATGCTGGGATGAAGAACTGCTGCGGTTGTTCCGCATTCCCTCGGCGCTGCTCCCCGAGGTGCGCGACAGCGCTGCCGATTTCGGCCACACCGATGCCGGCCTGCTGGGCACCGCCGTGCCGGTGGCCGGCATCGCCGGCGATCAGCAGGCAGCGCTGGTCGGCCAGGCGTGCTTCCAGCCCGGCATGGTGAAAAGCACCTACGGCACCGGCTGCTTCATGGTGCTCAATACCGGCGACAAGGCCGTGCAATCGGAAAATCGCCTGCTGACCACAGTGGGATACCGGCTTGCCGGCCACACCACTTATGCGCTGGAAGGGTCGATATTTGTTGCCGGCGCCGCCATTCAGTGGCTGCGCGATGGCCTGCGGCTGATCAGCCACGCCAGCGAAACAGAGGCGCTGGCGCGCAGCGTCGGCAACAGCAAAGGGGTCTATATGGTGCCGGCTTTCACCGGGCTGGGCGCGCCCTGGTGGGATCCCCACGCACGCGGCGCACTGCTGGGGCTGACGCGCGACACCGGCATTGCCGAAGTGGTGACAGCGGGCCTGGAGGCGGTGTGTTACCAGACCCTGGATCTGCTGGAGGCCATGGTGGCTGACGGCGCCGCCCGGCCTACCGCGTTGCGCGTGGATGGCGGCATGGTCGTCAACAACTGGCTGGCGCAGAGCCTGGCCGACATTCTCGGCGTGCGCGTGGATCGCCCCGTGATTACTGAAACCACCGCGCTGGGTGCCGCCTATCTGGCCGGTTTGCAGGTAGGCGTGTACGACTCGCTGGAGAGCATCGCTGGCCGCTGGCGCTGTGATCGGGATTTCACACCGCGTCTGGCCGAGCCCGAACGGCGCCAACGCCATGCCGGCTGGCGGGAGGCGGTGGCCAGAGTGTGCAAACGTTGACGGAGGAGGTTGGCCGGCAGCGGATCGCCGTCTCGCTTCTGGACGAGCGGTAGCAGCCCGGCGATGAAGTATTGTGATATACATCACATAAGCTAATACTATTGCCCTAAGTGATATCATATTGCTAGTACGAAAATGGTACTTGAGTGGCCGGCCAGGCAAGGCGGCCAAGGGGCTCCCGACGCAGGAAGCGGGTCGGGGCGCCGGGCGGGAGGCGGGGCCTCCGAAGACAGGCGAGCACGAATGCAGGGATGGTTCTTCAACACCGGGTTACAAGATTCCGAGCAAGCACGCATCGTCCGGCGCGTATTGTTTGCGCTGGTGGCCGGCGGCCTGGCACATACACTGGTGTGCTGGATCGCTGCGCAGCTGGGGTTCTTTCGCGGCAGCAACGCCGTTTTTTTCGGCCTGTTTCTGGCCATCTGGAGCGGTCACGTTGCGCTGATCCTGTTTACCCTTGCTGGCCTGAACCGGCGCCTGCGCGATCCCGCCATGACCATGCCGGTCATCTGGTGGTCTACCACGGCCTTGCTGGTGTCCGCGTTTTACATCGATCAGGCCCGCCTGTGTGTGATGCTGCTGTTTTTTGCCATCTTGCAGACCGGTGTATTTCGCAGCCGGCGGCGCGATCTGGTGTTTGTGGGCATTTACTGTGTGCTGGTCTATCTTGCCATCCTGCTGCTGGTGTCGCGCTGGTACCCGGAGGCGGTGGACCGTCAGGCAGAGCTGATCCAGTGGGGCACCTTTGCCGTGATGACACTGGCTGTGGCGATGCTGGCCAGCGAGATCGGCACCATCCGCAACACCCTGGCGCGTCGCAACCGGGAGTTGGGCGAGATCGTCGAGCGCATCCAGCGGCTGGCCGTGCGCGATGAACTGACCGGCCTCTATAACCGGCGCTATGCCATGGAGCGGCTGGCGAAGATCCGTGAAATGGCCGGCCGGGGGGCCTTTGGCGTGGTGATCGCTTACGCCGATCTGGATCACTTCAAGCAGATCAACGACACCTATGGCCATGCACTCGGCGATGAGGTGCTGCGCCGCTTTGCCGAACGTGCCAGCGCGCTGCTCAGCGGCCGGGATTTTTGCGCCCGGTTCGGCGGCGAGGAATTCCTGCTGGTGCTGGCCAAAACCGACATGGAGCGCGCCCGCAGCGTGCTGGAGCAATTGCGCGGCGAACTGGCACAAGAGCAGTTCGAGCACGCCCCGGCGCTGCGCGTGACCGTGTCCCAGGGCCTGGCGGAATACATCGAGGGTGAGCCGCTGGAAGCCTGGCTGGCCCGTGCCGATGAAGCGCTTTATCGCGCCAAGGGGCAAGGCCGCAACCGTACCGTGGTAGCGCCACGCAGGCCTCTGGAAGGAGGGCCTGTCGGATGACACGAAGCATTGAGCAGAGCGGGGCAACGATGATGGGCGATCTGCAGCAGGCACCCGCGCTGGCGCTGGATGATCACCGCCTGGCGTTGGGACATGTCAGAACCGCGCTGCTGATCAGCATGCTGCACACGCTGGTTGCCATCGTCTATTTTCAGGGCGGTTACATGACCGGCGGCGCCCTGACGCTGGCTGTGCTGTTGGCTGGCGCCTGGGCCGGCAACCTGGTGCTTGCCATGCTGGTCTGGCGCCGGCGCACACTCGGCCGGCAGGATCCGACATTATCACTGCAATGGAACCTCTGGCTGACGGCCAGTGTGCTGACGACCGCGTATTTCATGAACGAGTTTCGCCTGAGCATGGCGATGCTGTTCTTTGCCGCCATGCTGCTGGCCTCCTTTCGCCAGGCACTGCCGGGCCTGTTGCTGGTCTCCGGTGCGGGGATGGCGGGTTACCTGCTGGTGCTGATACTGGTGTGGCAACAGCGCGGCCTGCAAATGAACCTGACGCTGGAAATGCTGCAATGGCTGTTGTTCTGCATCACCGCCGTGAGTTTCGTGATTACCGGCGTGGGCATCAATGCACTGCGCAGCAGCCTGACTGCCAAGAACAGGCAACTCAACGATGCGTTGGCTCAGGCACGGGAAATGGCGATCCGGGATGAGCTGACCGGGCTTTTCAACCGCCGCCACATCATGGAATTGCTGGCGCAGCAGCGGGCGCTGGCGGAATCCGGCGAGTACCGATTCACCGTCTGTTTTGTCGATCTGGATCATTTCAAGCGCATCAATGATCGGTTCGGGCACGGCTCCGGCGACAGGGTATTGCGGCGTTTCGCCCAGATTGCACATGAAACCCTGCGCGAAGCCGATTACATCGGCCGCCTCGGCGGCGAAGAGTTTGTGCTGGTGTTACCGCAAAGTGATGCCCAAGGCGCGGCGCAGGTGGCGGAGCGCTTGCGGGCAGCGCTGGCCGCCGAGGATTTCAGCCCGCTCGACCCGGCGCTGTCGGCCTCGGTATCCATCGGCATCGCCGAATATCGCCCCGGGGAAAACCTGAAAGACACCCTGGCCAGAGCCGATCATTGCCTTTACCTGGCAAAAAGCCGGGGCCGTGATCGCGTGGTGGCCGAGCCCGTGTCGCCTGAGGCAGCATTGACCCTGGCGCCTCAAATCTGAGTACCGCAGACCTGATCACGCCTGCCGCCGCTGTCGGGTAGCGGGTGCGGTGGTCACTCGCCGGCGTCTCGCTGCCCTTTAGCGGTCATGCCCAGGCGATTCGCCAGCCGCGCCAGATTGGCCCTGTCCATGCCCAGCGCACGCGCCGTGGCGGCCAGATTGCCGCCTTGCTGTTGCAGCGTGGCCTGAATCAGCTGCTTCTGAAATAGATCCACCGCCGTGCGTAGCGGCATCGGCGCCGCCGGGGCAGGGTGTGCCGGTGGCAGCCCGGCGGCGTGCGCCGGCAGCACGCCAGGGGTGGCAATATCCAGATCGGTGCTGCTCAGCGTGACGATCTCCGCCCGCGAACAGCGGCCCATCGCCCGCAGCACTGCGCGGGCAACCAGATGCTCAAGCTCACGCACATTGCCGGGCCAGGAATGCGCCAGCAGCGCCTGCTCGGCTGCCGCTGACAGGCGCAGCCCGCGCAGGCCCATGCGGCGGCGATTCTGCTCGATGAAGGTGCCGGCCAGTGTCAGCACATCGCGCTGGCGCTCGCGCAGGGGCGGTACCCGCAACGGAAACACACTCAGGCGGTGATACAGATCCGCACGAAAACGCCCGGCGCGAACTTCTTCTGCCAGATCACGGTTGGTGGCGGCAATCAGGCGAATGTCGGTGCGGTGTTCACGATCCGAGCCGATGCGCTGCAACTGGCCACCCTGTAGCACTCGCAGCAGTTTCGCCTGAATCGTCAGCGGCAGTTCACCGATCTCGTCCAGAAACAGTGTGCCGCCATCGGCCATGGCAAATTTGCCTGAGCGATCACTCACTGCCCCCGAGAACGCCCCGCGCACATGCCCGAACAGCTCGCTTTCTACCAGATTTTCCGGCAGCGCTGCGCAGTTCACGCTCACCAGCACTTTATCGGCACGCTGCGATTGCGCGTGCAACTGCCGCGCCACCAGCTCCTTGCCAACGCCGGTTTCGCCCATGATCAGCACCGTCAGATCACTGGCCGCGACCAGATCAATCGCCGCCATCATCTCGCGAAACGCCGTGCTGTATCCCAGCAGTCGCTGAGATGTCGGCGCCGCCGCCAGCCGGTAAGCATCGGCGCGGCGGCGCTCCTCCTCGATCGAGCGCGACAGCGCTTTCAGACGTGAGGAAGCCGCCACCGTGGCCGCCGCAAGGCTGGCGAAGGTATGCAGCAGTTGCAGATCGTCATCGGAAAACCGATCCGCCTGTAACGCATCCAGCGTCAGCACGCCCCAGGGCTGCTCGCCGATGCGCAGCGCACAACCCATGCAATCGTGCACCGCCAGTTGCCCGCTGCCGGCCTGCACCAGGCCATCATAAGGATCGGGCAGATCGCAATCCGCAGGAAAGCGAATGCCATGCGGCGCATCCAGAATGGCCCGCAGGCGCGGCTGGCCACTCACCAGAAAGCGGCGGCCCAGAGTGTCATCGCTCAGGCCCTGCACCGCCAGCGGCACCAGCGCCTCCTGATCCAGCCGCAGCAGCGCCACCGCATCGCAGGGCAGCAATTGGCGCAACGTATCCAGCAGCCGCTGGTAGCGCAATTCATCAGGAAGGTCGTGAGTGAGGTCGGTAATCAACGGCAACAGCGCCGCAAGCATGGTGGAGGATGGAGTCAAAAGGACATGCTCCAGGCATTAAAAAGAGTTAAAAGATAGTGTTATTTTAACCCTTTCGGGTCAATAAGTATCGGATATAACGGCTTTTTCCACTGGCACGCTTTGTGCTTCCCCCGGGCCGACTTTATCAACCCGGAAGGCAAACATGCTTACTGATTCACAGCGCGAGATCATCCAGTCCACCGTTCCGTTGCTGGAAAGCGGCGGTGAGGCGCTTACCACTCACTTTTACCGCATCATGCTGGCGGAATATCCGTCAGTACGGCCCCTGTTCAACCAGGCCCATCAGGCCAGCGGCGCCCAGCAGCGCGCATTGGCCAACGGCGTGCTGATGTACGCGCGCCATATCGACCGTCTGGAGGCGCTTGGGCCGCTGGTGTCGACCATCGTCAACAAACACGTCGCCCTGCAAGTGCAGCCGGAGCATTACCCGATTGTGGGCACCTGCCTGTTGCGCGCCATTCGCGAAGTGCTGGGCGAAGAGATCGCCACCGATGCGGTGATCGAAGCCTGGGGCGCGGCCTATCAGCAGCTGGCGGATATTCTGATCGGTGCCGAAGCCGGCACTTACGATGCGCTGGCCGAGGCGCCGGGCGGCTGGCGGGGCGCACGCCCCTTCCGCGTGGCGCGCAAGGTTGCCGAGAGCGAAGAAGTCACGTCGTTTTATCTGGAGCCCGAGGATGGCCAGCCGGTCGTCACGTTCCGGCCGGGGCAATACATCGGCCTGCAATTGCACATCAACGGGGAAGAGCTGCGCCGCAACTATTCTCTTTCGGCTGCGCCGAACGGCCGCAGTTACCGCATCAGCGTGAAGCGGGAGAAGCAGGGCGTGGCCTCCAGTTTCCTGCACGATCAGATCAAGCAGGGGGATACGTTGTCGCTGTTCCCGCCTGCGGGTGATTTCGTGCTGAGCGAGTGCGAAAAACCATTGGTATTGATCAGCGGCGGCGTCGGGATCACGCCCACGCTGGCGATGGCGGAAGCAGCGCTGGAGGAAAGCGCCCGGCCGGTGGTGTTCATTCATTATGCACGCAACCCGCAGGCACATGCGTTCGGTGCGCAGCTCGATAGCTGGGCTGATCGCTACCCCAACTTCCGTGCTCGCGTGGTGTACGAGCAGGGGGGTGAGGGTGCGGCGCGGCAACCGGATGCCATCGGGCGGCCGATGCTGGATCACCTGCGCGAGTGGTTGCCCGGCAGCAGCGATGTGCAGGCGTACTTTCTCGGCCCCAAACCGTTCATGGCGTTTATTCGCCGCGCACTGCGCGAGCTGGGTGTGCCGGATGACCAGGCGCGTTACGAGTTCTTCGGGCCGGCCGAAGCGCTGGACTGAAGCGCTGGAATGAGGCGCTGGAATGAGGCGCTGGAATGAGGCGCTGGAGTGAAGCGCTGGCCTGAAGCACTGGACTGCGTATTCGGGGTCCGGCGCAGGGTGGCGTACCGGCGCCGGGGGTGCGTCTGGCATAACAGGAGATCGAACAGGAAAACGTATCGAACAGGGAGATAGCAGGCAGGGAGATAGTCAGCCGGGAGTTGGCAAAATGTGCACAGGGAAGTGTAACCGACCCCGGTGCCTGGCACGGCGCCGGAGTGGCAGCACAGGGCGAAAATACAGCGTGTGGTTCAGGCGTCGCCGTTGAACAGCACCAGATGCTTGGCAGCAATATCCACCGTCAGCGGCTCGCCCACCGCCACATCCACATGGCTGCCGGTGAGGCAGCTGAGGCGCTCGCCCTGGGGCAGTTTCAACTGGTAAAGAATATTCGGGCCGGTGAACACGCGGTGCTCAACGACGGTTTTCACCGCGCCACTGCTGGCCGGTATCACATCTTCAGGCCGCAGCAGCACCTGCACCGCCGTACCGGGCGTACGCGCCAGCGGTTGGTGGCTGCGCAACTCGCCCACCGCCGTGTGCACACAATTGCCTTGCTGCACCACGCCGCGCAAAAAAGCGCCCGCGCCGGCAAACTCGGCAACAAAACGTGTCGAAGGTGCGTGGTAGATGGTGTAAGGATTATCCCACTGCAACAACTCGCCGCCACGCATGATGCCCACATGGCTGGCAATGGCGAAGGCTTCCTCCTGATCGTGCGTCACGATCACGGCGGTGGTGCCTTCGTGCAGCAAAATAGCGCGCAGCTCCTGATTCAATTGCCGCCGCAGATCCAGATCAAGGCTGGCGAACGGCTCATCCAGCAGCATCAGCGTTGGCCGGGGTGCCAGTGCCCGAGCCAGCGCGATACGCTGCTGCTGGCCGCCGGAAAGCTCGTGCGGAAAGCGCTCGCCCATTCCTTCCAGCCGCACCAGCTCCAGGCACTCTTCTACCCGGCGCGCACGCGCCTCGCGGCTCTGGCGGCGCAGCGCAAAGGCCACGTTATCGGCCACCGAAAGATGCGGAAACAGCGCGTGATCCTGAAATACCATGCCCAGGGCGCGCTTTTCCGGCGGCAGGGTAAAGCCGGCACGGGAGGCCACGGCGCCGCGAATCAGAATGCGGCCGGCGGTCAGTGGCTCAAGCCCGGCGATGGCGCGCAAGGTGGTGGTCTTGCCGCAACCGGACGGCCCCAGCAGGCAGGCAATCTGGCCGCTTTCCAGCGCAAAACTGACACCGCGCACAACGGGGTGGCCATCATACTGGCAGGCGATGGCATCAAGCTGGAGCGGGGCGGTGTCGGGCATGCAGAAAGCTCGTGGTGGCAAGTAACGCAGCGGCCGGGGCCGCTGCCTGTGCGCTCGCGATTGTATCAGAATATCAGGGCAAACGGCCGGGCGGAGGCCGGCCGGGGTGCTCAGGCGCCGTCGCCGACGAGCAGGAATTCCAGCAGCGCTTTTTGCGCGTGCAGCCGGTTTTCAGCTTCGTCCCAGACCACCGAACGCGGATCGTCCAGCATGTCATGGCTGATTTCCTCGCCGCGGTGGGCGGGCAGGCAATGCATGAACAGCGCCTGCGGATCGGCGCGATCCATCAATGCCGGGCTCACCTGAAAATCGCGGAAGGCCGCCACGCGTGCAGCCTGTTCTTCTTCCTGGCCCATGGACGCCCACACATCGGTGACCACCAGATGCGCGCCGGCCACTGCCTGGCGCGGATCGCGCTCGATGCGTACCCGATCACTGTGGCGGGCCAGCAATGCTGCGTCAGGATCAAAGCCTTCGGGGCAACTGAGCACCAGCTCGAAATCAAACTGCTGCGCCGCCTCGATATAGGAATTGCACATGTTGTTGCCGTCACCGACCCAGGCCACGCGCTTGCCCTGAATACTGCCGCGATGCTCCACATAGGTCTGGATATCGGCCAGCAACTGGCACGGATGAAACTCGTCCGTGAGCGCGTTGATCACGGGCACACTGGAGTGAGCGGCAAAGGTTTCCACCGTGGCATGGGCAAAGGTGCGGATCATTACCGCATCCACCATGCGCGACATCACCCTGGCAGAATCCTCGATCGGTTCGCCTCGGCCAAGTTGTGTATCACGTGGCGACAGAAAAATACTGGCGCCGCCAAACTGCGTCATCGCCACTTCAAAAGAAAGGCGGGTGCGCGTCGAGGCTTTTTCAAAAATCATGCCCAGCGATTTGCCCTGCAACACTTCATGGCGCTGGCCGTTGCGCAGCATGGTTTTCAATTCGATGGCACGCTGGATCAGGTAGCCCAGCTCATCACGGCTGAGATCACTGAGCGTCAGAAAATGCCGTACCGTCATGCTGCCTCCTGCCGCTTGGCAAAAGCACGAATGGCAGCGCCAACCCGGCTCGCCAGCGTATTGATTTCCTGCTCGCTGATCACCAGAGGCGGCAGCAACCGCACCACACTGCCTGCGGTCACGTTCAGCAGCACATTCTGTTCGCGGGCCAGCGCGACGATCTCGCCGCAGTCTCGATCCAGCTGGATACCGATCATCAGCCCCTGGCCACGCACCTCGGTCACCATCGGCACATCCGCCAGCGCCTCGCGCAGCAGCTGCTGCAACTGCTCGCCCTTGCGCTTCACGGTGGGCAGCACCTGCTCGGAAATGGTTTCCACCACCGTCAGCGCCGTGGCGCAGCCCAGCGGGTTGCCGCCATAGGTGCTGCCATGGCTGCCAGCGCTGAATATATCCGCAGCGCGGCCTGCGGCCAGGCAGGCGCCAATCGGAAAGCCGTTGCCCAGCCCCTTGGCGGTGGTCAGCACATCCGGGCGCACATTTGCGCCGGTGCAAAAAAAGTAATCGCCGGTGCGGCCGTTGCCGGTCTGCACCTCATCCAGCATCAGCAGCCACTCGTGCTCATCGCACAAGGCACGCAGGCCGGGCAGATAATCCGCAGCAGGCACGCGCACGCCACCTTCGCCCTGAATCGGCTCCACCAGCACCGCGACAATATTCTTGTGCTCGGCGGCCAGCGCTCGCAGCGCGGCCAGATCATTCCACGGCGCCCGCACGAAGCCCTGCACCAGCGGTTCGAAACCGGCCTGGGCGGCTTTGTTGGCGGTTGCCGTCAAGGTCGCCAGAGTGCGGCCATGGAAGGCGTTTTCCAGTACGATGATGGCCGGTGACTCGACGCCGCGCTTGTTGCCGTACAGCCGCGCCAGCTTGATCGCGGCCTCGTTGGCCTCGGCACCGGAGTTGCAGAAAAATGCCTTTTCCATGTTGCCGAGGCGGCACAATGCAGCGGCCAGCCGTTGCTGGGCTTCGATGTGGTAAAGGTTCGAGGTATGCACCAGAGTGCCGGCCTGTCGCGCCAGCGTGCGGGTGACCTCGGGATGACAATGGCCGAGGTTGCACACGCCGATGCCGGATATCGCATCCAGCCAGGCGTTGGCGTCGGTGTCGTACAGCCACACGCCTTCACCTCGGGTGAAGGTCAGCGGTTGCCGCGCATAGGTGGGCATCAGGTAATTGTCGCTCATCCTCGGGCCTTTCCTCTCCGGCCGTTTCGTGTCTGGGGTAATGGGGAAACCTGGGCGCTGACGGTCGCGCAGCACGCGACCCAGCAAGAACAAAAACGGCAGCCTGAGCTGCCGCGAGCGCTCGATAATAGCGGCCCTGCCGGAATGGTGCAATTATCCACAACCCGGCCAGCCCAGCGGTGATAGCGTGATCGGGCGTACACTCAAGGCGTGCGGGCCGCGTTGCCCGTCGATCATTTTCAGGAGCACAACATGGACGCTGTCCAGCTGAGTATCTTCGCCAATCGCCTGGCAGGCATCTGTGAAGAAATGGGCGCACTACTGCGCCGTTGCGCCTTCTCGCCGAACATCAAGGATCGGCTGGATTTCTCCTGTGCCATTTTCGATGGCGAGGGCGAGTTATGCGCCCAGGCGGCGCATATTCCGGTGCACCTGGGCAGCATGGCTTATGCCATGCGCGATCTGGTCAGTGGCCGCGACTGGCGCGAGGGCGCCTTGCTGGTGGTCAACGATCCTTACCTGGGTGGCACACACCTTCCCGACGTCACCGTGGTGGCGCCTGTCTTTGCCGGCGGCGCCGCGCCGCTGGCGTTCGTGGTCACACGCGCTCACCACGCCAACATCGGCGCCACAGCGCCGGGCTCGATGCCGATTTCCCGGCGCCTTGAAGAAGAGGGCGAGATCATCGCGCCGCAATGGCTGCGTTACGACGGCGCCTGGCAGCAGGCACTGGTGCAGCGGCTGGCCGGCAGCGATGCGGCGGATGCGCAGACCTCGCCGCGCTTTGGCGATTTTGTTGCCCAGGCCAGCGCTTGTGATGCCGGCGCAGCCTGGCTGGGGCAATTGATTGGCGAGCGCGGCGAAGCGTGGTTTCACGCCGGCGTCGCTGCATTGAACGCCTACGGCGAGCGGCTGGCCGGGCAGATGATCGCCGCCATGCCGGATGGCGTGTATCGGTTTACCGATTATCTGGATGACGATGGCCAGGGCACGCTGGATATTGCCGTGAGCGTCACACTGACGATCCAGGGCGAGCGCGCCGAGGTGGATTTTACCGGCACCTCGCCGCAGGTGCCGGGCAATATCAACTGCCCGCTGTCGGTGGCGGCCGCCGCCGTTTACTACTGCTTTCGCTGCCTGTTGCCCGGCACCGTGCCGGCTTGTGCCGGGTTGTTCCGTCCGATCAGCTTGCAGGCGCCAGCCGGCTCGCTGGTGAACGCCCGGCGCCCGGCCGCAGTGGCCGCCGGCAACGTGGAAACCAGCTCGCGGATTGTCGATGCGATGCTCGGCGCGCTTGCCCAGGCCATGCCCGATCGGATCCCCGCAGCCAGCCAGGGCAGCATGAACAACCTCGCCATGGGCGCCCACGCCACACCCGGCAGCCCCGGTTGGGATTATTACGAAACCATGGGCGGCGGCATGGGCGCAGCGCCGGGCCGCGATGGCCTCAGCGGCGTGCAGACACACATGACCAATACCCTCAATACACCGATCGAGAGCCTGGAGCGGCATTATCCCCTGCGGGTGTGGCGCTATGCGCTGCGCCGCGCCAGCGGCGGCAGCGGCCAGTTCAAGGGCGGTGACGGGCTGGAGCGCGAGCTTGAGTTTCTGGCGCCAGCGCAGGTGACATTACTGACCGAGCGCCGCCGCCACGCACCCTGGGGGCTGGCCGGTGGCGCCAGCGGCAAACCGGGCGAGAATCGCCTCAATGGCGCGCCGGTGCCCGGCAAGACCACCTTCCAGGCCCGGCCCGGTGATCGTCTGACGGTGGCGTCAGCAGGGGGTGGTGGCTACGGCTAATTCGCCGCTATAGCGGCGCCCTGCGCACGCACGCGGGGGCGCTAGTTGCCAGCGGCAGCACGACCAAAGACAATATGGCCAACACACCGACGGGATTTACGGATGACGCCCGGCGCTCTTTCACGCGACTTTTCAGGGTAAAGAATTTATGGACGACATCATGCAAGTCATCCGCGAGCAGATCGAGAGCAACGCGGTGATCCTGTACATGAAAGGTACACCACAGTTTCCGCAGTGCGGTTTTTCTGCCCGCGCCATCGAAGTCATGACCGCGATCGGCAAGCCGTTTGCCTATGTGAATATTCTGGAGGCGCCGGAAATCCGCGCCAACCTGCCCAAATACGGCAACTGGCCGACCTTCCCGCAGCTGTGGGTAAAAGGCGAGCTGGTCGGTGGCAGCGATATCCTGCTGGAAATGCACCGCACCGGTGAGCTGGCGACATTGGTAGAGCAGGCAGCCGCCTGAGCAGATGCACTTGCTGTGCGGTGGCTGGGGCCGCCGCCAGCAGGGCGCAGGCCCATTTCATATAACAGCACGACCCACGCACACTTCTTGGTGGTACCCACGTCATGGCCGTTCTGGTAGGCAAACCTGCTCCTGATTTTACCGTGCCGGCGGTACTGGCCGATGGCCGTATCGACGAGGCATTCAATCTGGCCGAGACGCTGGCCGGCAAATACGGCCTGCTGTTTTTCTACCCGCTGGATTTCACCTTTGTCTGCCCTTCGGAGCTGATCGCGCTGGAGCATCGCATCGATGCCTTTCGAGAGCGCGATGTGGAAGTGATCGGCATCTCCATCGACAGCCATTTCAGCCATAACGCCTGGCGCCGCACGCCGGTAGAGCAGGGCGGCATCGGCCCCGTGCGCTTCACCCTGGCAGCAGATATCACCCGCGAAATCACCCGCGCCTACGATGTGCAGGCCGAAGGCGGCATGGCGTTGCGCGCTGCTTTCATTATTGATCGCGACGGCGTGGTGCGTAGTCAGCTGATCAACGATCTGCCGGTGGGGCGCAATATCGACGAACTCTTGCGGTTGGTGGATGCACTTCAGTTTCACGAGCGGCGTGGCGAGGTTTGCCCTGCCGGCTGGCAACAGGGTGAGGCCGGCATGACGCCCTCGCCACAGGGCGCGGTGGATTATCTGAAGAAGAATGCGGGCAAGCTCTGAGGAGCCGCGCTCGACATTATGTCTGTTGGCTTCGTCGCTCTGCTGAAACAGCTATATTGAGAGAGTGCAATCAGCCGAGGCCGCGTTCGACAACTTCTGGGCCCGGATCAGTACTCTGGAAGAGACGGTTACCTTCATTGCCTTCCTTGTTAATCTGGAGTGTGCCGCCTCTTGCCGCCAGCGCAGGAGGCGTAATACCGGCAATGCCAGCAAAAGGAATTGACCATGGATGAGCACTTGCAAGCCCTGCAACACAGCCTCGAGGCTGCCGCACAGCGGGCCGATGCCGAAGGTATCGAGTTCTGGTTCGCTCGCGATTTGTAGGCGCCTCTGGGATACGCCCGCTGGGAGAACTTTCAGACTGCCATCAAGAGGGCGGTGACGTCTTGCGAGGCCAGTGGTCATGCGGCTTCCGACCATTTTCGTGGCGTCACGAAAATGGTCGAGCTCGGTAGCGGCTCCAAGCGCGAAGTTGATGATTTTATGCTCACCCGCTACGCCTGTTATCTGATCGCTCAGAACGGCGATCCGCGCAAACCTCAATGTTGAGCAGGCTGATCTTCAGGGCGAGCAGGCCATCACGAGCGAGCATGTACAGAACAACCGGAGTGTGCGTGACATGCTGGGGAAAAGGGGAATTCAGCCCGAACGTCTAGCTGCCGAGGAATATCTGAAAAAGCTTGAGCGTCGCGTTAAAGCGGAAGAAAGAAAACTGGCCAAAGGTGCGAAGGCGCTGCCTCGACAGCCCAAGTGACGATAGCTCCGGGAAAATGAACGCCATAGGCGCCGCCGCCCCGAGTCAGCTCCGGGGCGACGGGTGGGCTGTCAGCTCTGCGCCAATGGCGGAATGCGCGGTTTGATCCACGCCAGCATGGCCGGCAGCAGCGTCAGGTTCGATAGCAGCGCGACCAGCATGGCAAGGCTTGCCAGCAAGCCGAAATAGACAGTCGGGTTGAAATTCGAGATCGCCAGTATGGAGAAGCCGGCGATAATAACGATCGATGTGTAATACATGGCCGTGCCGATGGAGCCGTGGCAGCGGCGCATGGTGGCGATATAATCCTGATCCTCGGGGAATTCCTCACGGAAACGATGGATATAATGGATCGAATCATCCACCGCGATACCGATAGTGATGGCGGCAATAGTGATCGTCATCAGATCCAGCGGCAGCCCCATCCAGCCCATCAGGCCCAGCACCAGGCCGGCACTGAACAGGTTCGGCAGCATGGCGATAACGGCCAAGGAAAACGAGCGGAACAGTAATAAAAACATCAGCATGATCGCCAGAAATACGAAGCCCAGTGTGTTCGCCTGTGACTTGAACAGGCTTTGCAGCATGTTGTTGTAAAGCACCATGGCGCCAGTGAGCTGAATCTGTTCCGGCGCGAGATCAAACCGGGTGGTGAGATCCGTGGTGATCTTTTCCAGCAGCGCGTTACGCTCCAGATTACGGTCGGAATCAATCACGCGCACGCTGATGCGCACCTGATTGCCATCCTCCGACAAAAACGGGCTGACAAGTTGCGCACGCAATTCAGGCGGCACAAAACTGGCCAGCAGCATCAGCTCCACATAGCTCAGCGGGCCGTCATTGAGAATCGTCGCAATCTCGTAAGTGGAGGCGATGGATAACACCTTGCCTGTTTCGGGCAGCGATTCGAGGTAATGCTGAATCTCCAGCAACAGTGCCAGCCGCTCCGGGGTAAACCAGTAGCTGTTTTCCAGCGGATCAGGCGCGCCGCCTTCCGCAAACGGATCAGCAAACGGATCAGCAAACGGATCGTCAGAAAAGCCGTCAGAAAAGTCATCAGAAGAGCCGTCGAGCGCGTCAGCGGCAGGGTCAGGCACACTGTCCCAATCGGCAAAGCCGTCATCTTCTATGACGCCACGGGGGCTGCTTTTCGGGGCGTTGATAATAATATCCAGCGGAGTGGTGCCGCCGAGATTACGGTCGATTTCCAGCATGCCCTGAAAGATTTCGGTGTCTTCCTGAAAGTAATCGATAAAGCGGTTTTCCACCGTCAGCCGCGTTACTCCATACAGGGCCACCAGCGTCAGCAATACGCTGCCGATAATCAGCGGCTTGCCAAACCGCGCCGTAAAGGTGGCAATGGCGAGCGTGCTGCGGCGGGTGAAATCACGCAGCTTTTGCGGTTTGCCGGCCGGTAAAGGGCTGAGCAGGGCAGGATACAGGGTGAAGCACAGCAACATGGCCACACCGATACCGATGGTCATCATCCAGCCAAAATCGATCACCGGGCGAATGCCGCTGAACACCAGCGAGGCAAACGCCACCATGGTGGTAATGGTGGTGTAGAACACCGGGCGGCCCATGAACGAAACAGTCTGATGCACCAGCTCGGCCGAGGTGGCATCGGGCTGGCGCGCATGGGCTTCGCGATAACGCACCGTCAGGTGAATGGCGATCGACATGGTGATGATGAGCAGCAGCGACACGAAGTTCGAGCTGATCACGGTGACTTTCCAGTCCACCAGCGCCAGCCAGCCGAGCATCCAGATCACGGTAATGCTGCAACACAGCATCGGCACCAGCACCCAGCGCAGGCGGCGGAACAGAATGATCAGCGTCAGAATCAGAAACAGCGTCACGCCGATGCCGAAGATGCTCAGATCATTGCGCACAAAATCGATCACATCGGAGGCGATCATCGGCGCCCCGCCGAGGAACAGCCGGGCATCGTCGCGGTAGCCATCCATGATGTTGCGAATGGCCGCTATTTCATCCGCCAGCCGGCCCTGTTGCGCGGTGCTGTAGTCACTGAATTCCCGCGTCACCTCTTCCAGGCGCTGCGCTTCTGCTGCCGTCAGCCCGTCGGTGCGGCGTTTCTCACGCAAGTCGGCGCGTTCATTGAGCAGGCGATAATATTCTTCATCACGCTTGAAGTTGATCAGCAGCGCGGTGATCTTGCCTTCCCGGTTCACCAGCAGATCACGGTAAACGGGGTTGGCGCCGGTAAACTCCTTTTTGGCCAGCGCCAGATCGACCTCGTCATCGGCCACCGTGCGGTAACCACTGGCGAGATCGCGGAATTCCACTTGCGGGCTGAGCAGCAGCGGCACATCCAGCATGCTGTAAACCGATTCCACCCGCTCAAGCGCTGCCAGCTCGTCGTGCAGTTGCGCCAGCCGGTCAATGACCGGGCGGCTGAACAGCGGCTGTTCCGGCTCATAAGTGATCACCAGAAATTCACTGCCGCCGTAGCGCTTGGCCATCTCACGGTAGAACGCCAGCGATTCGTCGTTCTCCAGCACCAGTGACTCGGCCGACGCATCCAGACGGAAATCCCGCGCCTGAATGGCGGCCAGAACAGTGATCAAAGTAATCAGAATGAGCCATAAGCGCGGATGGTCAAGCACCACACGCTGGTAAAGGGAGAAGAAAAATCGGGTCACAGGGCGTCCTTTTTAGCGGTGAGCCGGGGTCAGAACATAGCCGCGAGTTCGCGGGCGAAACGCTCGTTGAACTGCCGCAGGCGGCGAGTCACAGGCCAGGCCAGCAGGCTGATGACGCCTTCCGACCACTCTTCATGATGGATGCGGCAGCTGCCATCTTCGGCGGGCGTGAAGGTGAAGCGATGCAGCATGCGCGCCATGGGCAGATTCACGCCCCAGGTGATGCGGTAATCCTGTTCGTATTCCAGGATCGGCACGATCAGTGGTGCAGGCGGCAAGCCGGGCAGCCGTGGCGCAAACATCAGCAGCGCACCGCGCCGCCAGTTGCCATTGAGCAGCCGTGCGTGCGCAATCACACTTGACCATTCAGCCCAGGCTGGCACATTGCAGAAAAAGCGAAAAGCCTGTGCCGGTGGCACGGCCGCCTCGGTGACCATGTCAGCGTAGTAACGTCGTAGCATAGAACGTCTCGTGCAGTGAGTTTATGGCTCGGCGGGCGTTCGCTCAGAAGAACATCATGAGAGAGGCCAACAGGGAAGCCGGGCGCAATTGGTGAACAAGATTACCGAACCCGCTTCAGCACGGCCAGCAAACTGGCGCCAGGCGGGCATCGTGGGCGAGCTATTGGCTCGCACGGATGCGCTGGTTGACCGGTTCCGCCGTGTGGCATAGCGTCAACGGCATCACGTGCACCGGGAGGGCAGTATGTCGAACAGCCTGATACCGGCGTCTATCTTGCCGGGTTTGCTGGAGCTGGCCATGAAAAGCCGGCTCAATATCCAGGCTATGTTCCAGCGTATCGGCATTGATCCGGACGCCGTCGGCCGGCGCGATCAGTTCATCACGCTGGCGCAGCTGGATGCGTTGCTGACAGCAGCCTTCATCAGCGCCGACGACGATGCCTTCTTCGGTTTGCGTGTCGGCAGCGAAACCCATTACGGCGCCATGGATCTGCTCGGCAACCTGATGGCGTCCTCCAGCAATCTTGATGCGGCCCTGCAATCGCTGCTGCGCTACAAGAATCTGATGGTGCCGTATATGGAGTTGTCGTTGCAGCGTAGCCAGGGCAGTGTCCGGCTGGCGGCCAGCTCCGATCCCTCGCTGCGGTTCACCAGCCTGCGCGCCCACAACGAGGCCGTGGTGGCCACCATGGTATCCATCGGCCGTTCATTGACCAGCCAGCAGCTCGGCCTTGAGGCAGTGGAGATGCGGCACGCAGCACCGGCCGACACCCGGCCGTATGATGCCTATTTTCAGGTGCCGCAGTATTTCGAGCAGCCACACAATGCCATCGTGTTTGCCGAGGAAACTCTGGTGCGGCCTTTCTCCGGCGCTTATCCGCTCTACAATGAACGCCTGCGCCGGCAAGCGGATCGGTTGCTGGCTGGCTTGAGCCGCGCCCAGGGCACGGCCGAACAAGTACAGCAAGTGCTGCGTCAGCGTCTTGGTCAGGGAGATGTCGCCATTGTCGATGTCGCGCAGGCGCTCAACCTCAGCGTGCGCACGCTGCAACGTCGTCTGCGGCAGGATCAAACCAGTTTTGCCGAGCTGCGGGACAAAGTGCGGCATGGCTACGCTCGCGCCGCCTTGCGAGCAGAAATATGCGATATGGAGCAACTGGCCGCGGAACTGGGTTTCTCGGACATCGCGAACTTTTATCACGCCTTCAAACGCTGGGAAGGCTGTGCACCGGGCGAGTACCGGCGTCGGCAGCGCTGACAAATACGGCAGCCGCTCCGGCTCGCCACCGCATTTTCGAGAGAGGGCAGCGATGGGCGACAGGGAACCAGTCGACCGGCAAGGCGCCTTGTATGTGCACGGCGGCCACGCACTGATGGTGGGATGTGCGGTCGACAATCCGCCGCACTCCCATTACAACGCCTCAGTGCTGTTGGCCAGCGGCGCGCCTTTTTTATTTCGTCACGGCGATGGCGCCTGGCAAGAAAGCAGCGGCCTGTGCGTCGCACCGTGCGTGGAGCAACAACTACGGACCCGCGATGCCGGTGTGCTGATCATGCAGGTCGATCCGGACGGCCGAGCGTTTCAGCATTTTGGTGGCCGCTTTGTGGCGAGTCCAGTGATCGAGCTGAGCGCAGCCGAGCGCGCCGAGATACTTGCCGGCCTTCCTGCGGGCCCGTGGCAGGGGCGCGCAGCCGCGGCTTTTTTCTGTCACGCCGTAACCGTGCTGGGGCGTAATGCACCGCACCCCGGAGCGCGGGATCCAAGGGTGGTGAGCGTGTGCAGGATGCTTGCCGAGCAACTGGAACAGCCGCCCTCCCTGGCGGTACTGGCCGAGGCAGTGTCATTGTCCGTGTCGCGCTTGCAGCATCTGGTCAAGGCAGAGCTGGGCTTGCCTCTCGGGCACTATTTGTTGTGGCTGCGTGTCAGAGACACCGTGCGGCGAGCACAATACGGCAGCTCACTGACGGAGGCTGCTCTGGCTGCCGGTTTTGCAGACTCCGCCCATTTCAGCCGTACCTTTCGACGTATGTTCGGCTTGCCGCCGTCGTCTGTGCTGAAGCAGCACAACCAGGTGCGAGTGGAAATTCTCTCGAGCGCCAGCGCTGGCGGCTGCAACGAGCCGGGCTGAAAGAGCCCGCGGCATCAAGGCTGCGGCGCACACAGGCGCACCGAGAAGCGTCAGGGCAGGGTGGCAAGGGCGGCGCCTCGGGTGCCCGAAGGCGCCGGAAATGATATCAAAATGCCATCTCTGGCTGTGCCCGACAGCCCCTCGAAGCTACCTTCCGACGACCGGTCAGGAAATTTTTTCTCTTTATTTGAACTTAATCGTCAGCAACGCGGTCATAACTTGCAGTAGCGAACGTGGCCTCTCCTCCACACGCTACGCCAGCTTTAGCTGATTCTGTGATTGGGTTTGTTTAGTGAAAGTCTCCTTAACGTAATAACTTTGAAGCGCCGGTTTCCGGCGCTTTTTTTTGCGACGGTATCAGAGCAGGTGGCAATCGCTCGCACCGGCGCCGGGGCTGTTCACCGCCCAGATGGCGGCCGGGGAGGAGCGGAAGAGCTGCGCTCCTGGTTTTCAGGGTAGAGCGGCACAGCGCAGCGGCGGCCTGGAGGCAGGCGCAACGAACGCGATCAGTAAACATCTCGCCGGTAACGACCGGCTTTGATCAGCACGTCCACCGCGTCATCACCAAGCAGCGAGCGAAGCGTGCCATCTACGCTGCGGCCGACGCCGGCAAGGCGGCCGCACACATAGATGGCAGCGCCGCGTGCCAGCCACTGCTGCAACCGGGTGTGTTCTGCCGCAAGGCGTTCATGCACATGAATATGTGCCGCGCCAGCGCGAGAAAATACACGATCCCATCGCCGCAGATGGCCGCGCTCGTGCCAGGCAGCCAGCTCTTCGTGAAACAGGCTGTCGTGCCCGGCGCTGCGTTCGCCAAATAATAACCAGTTTTCGTGCTGGCCCTGTTGTGCGCGCTCTTGCAGATGAGCGCGCAGCCCGGCCAGGCCGGTGCCCGCACCAATCAGAATCATCGGGCCGTTGAGGCCGTGAAAAGCAGGGTTTCGGCGGATGCGCACCGGCGTAAGGTCGCCGGCCGCAGCAGCGTGAGTGAGCCAGCCGGAACCGAGACCCAGGCGGCCATCATCCAGCGGTACTTGCCGCACCAGCAGTTCCAGCATGCAGCATGGTGCATTTGCGTCTGAGCCTGTGGCTGCATTGGCGCGGGTGCTTTGTGCCGCAATGGCCGCAATCGAATAGGCGCGTACCTCGTTGTGCGCCGGCCCGGGCTGTATCTCCAGAATATCGCCTGCCTGCCAGGTCAAAGCCACGTCGGCACGCAACAGCACATGAAACACGGGCGCGCCGGGGCTGCCGATATTGAGACACCGCCGGCTCACCAGCCGCGCTGCCCGCCAAGGCGTCGTGCTCAGGGTAATCTCTGCGGCTGTCTCTTCTGTGCCCTCTTCGTCGCTAACTCCATCGCTCTCGGCAGCTCTGTCTCCGGCGCTTTCTGCCGCGCTCCGTGCGACACCCAGGTGGCGCAGCTGTTGCTGCCAGGCTCCCAGACTTTGTGCGTCACAACGGTCTGCCGTGAGCAAGGGAAACAACGGGCGCGCACGGCACCGTTGCAGCCAGTCATCAAGCTGGCGGCCGAAGGCACAGAAAGCATCGTAATGCCGATCACCCAGCGCCAGCACTGCGTAGCGCAGGTGGGCCAGATCCGGTGTTTGCGGCATCACTTGCCGGGCAAACACGGCGGCATTGTCCGGCGCATCACCCTCGCCGTAAGTGCTGGCAATGGCCAACACCTGCGCAACGCTCGCCAGCCGCTGCGAGCTTACCTGATTGAACGGTACCACCTCTGCGTCTGTGCCGGCGGCGCTCAGGTGCTCGGCGGTCTGCCAGGCCAGTTGTTCGGCGGTGCCGCTCTGGCTTGCGTAAGCGATCAGCATGCCCGGTGTCTGAAAGCTGTTCTTTCGTCGCTGCAAGGCCCTCTTTCGAGCGCCCGGCTGGTACCAGAGCCAATATCCGCAAGCGAGTAAATACAGCAGCAGGGTGGCCGGCGCAGCTATCGCGGGCTGGCGCAAAAAAGCACCCGTGGTGGAGTCGCCCAGCGCCAGCGCTGCAAAGGATACAGCGATGATAGCCCACCACAGCAGTGGGCTTTTCATGATGTCATGGACGCCTTTTGTGGCAATGTTGCTTCCGTGTTGGCACATCAGCAGCGTCCCTCGCGCAGGGGGGCGCAGAACGCAGCGCGCCAGCGCGCACCGTGGAGCAGCGGGTGGGCTATCGTCGGCGGGAAGACGGCGTGGTGCATGGGCATATCAGCCGGGCCAGCAAGAGCCGGCCCGCTCCGTCGCCGTTCAATGATTATTGGGGCAGCACTTCAAAAGTGCCGGTAAAGCTGGCGCGCCGGGTGGCATTCGGAATCGACGCCTGATCGTCTTCCAGCTCGGCATTGAGCCAATACATGCCTGCTGCGGGCCAGGTAACACTGAAACGCCCCTGCTGATCAGTGGTGGTGGTCATTTCGTCCTGCTGGTTGCGATAGCGCATACCGCCGGCGATCACTTCCACTGTCAGCGCCGCCGCAGGCTTGCCATCAATCAACAACTGGAAAGTGGCCTCTTCACCAGCGAAAAGATCGTTCGGGTGGGTTACGGGCACCAGCTCCAACCCGTTGTTCCCCGGTTTGAAGACCGTCTCGGTGGGCGCGCCTGCGGTGACATAGGTTTCCAGCCGGCGTGCGGATTCGGTGATGCGCAGATCCGCCGCATCGGCCGGCACTGCGGCACGCCATTGGCTGGCGTCGCCGCGCCAGCGTTTGCGTTCGCCGTTTTCTTCCCAGGAAGCGATGACAAACTTGCCGGCAGAACTGATGCGATAAGTGCCGCGCTGGGTCAGGTTCAGGTCGAAATTGCTGCGATGTTTGCCGGTATGAATATTTTCCAGTGGCGCCTCACTGCCGTCCGGCGCTGTGGCGGTGATGCCCGCCGCCGACATGGCGTGGTAATCGGGGTGGAAGATATCGTTGGAAATCGCCGCGTCAAACGTCACCCAGGCATCATCGCTGGAGAGACTGGTGGCGGCCGGTAATATCCAGGCGCGGTGAGCTTCGGCGGCCAGTGGCAGGCTGAAAGCGGCAGCCAGCATCAGGGCAGGCGTCAGGCGGCGCGGCAAGCGTACTGAAATCATGACAGTGCTCCAGATTCAGGGGGTAATATCAAGGCGGACGGTGCCCAGCTC
The DNA here is from genome assembly GCF_023051175.1 of Alcanivorax quisquiliarum. Taxonomy (GTDB): domain Bacteria; phylum Pseudomonadota; class Gammaproteobacteria; order Pseudomonadales; family Alcanivoracaceae; genus Isoalcanivorax; species Isoalcanivorax quisquiliarum. The sequence goes on from NZ_JALKII010000007.1 coordinate 162,932, forward strand.
CTGGCTGCCGGCAGCGCTGTTGCTGAAGGCGCCATCAAGCGGCCAGCTGAATGGAATGCTCACTACTTCACGGCCACCCACTTCGCGGGCGGCTTCCACCTGCAAGGTGTAATCGCCGGGCGCCAGCTCGGCCAATGGCGCCTGGCCGGTGCGCAGGGTGAAGCTGTGTGCGCCCACCGGGCGCGTGGCGCCGGACACGCCATCCACCGGCATCTCCAGGCTGCGGCCGCTGCGGCGCCACCACTGGCGCATATCCTTGAGCCACTTTTCGCCCTCACGATCCTTGAGCTTGGTGTCGTACCACACGGCCAGCGTGGTAGTGCTGCCGCCTTGCTGCTCCAGCCAGAAGGCCACATAAGGGCGGTGATATTCGGCCACGTTCAGGCGTGGAATTTCCACGCTGATGGTCAGTTCTGCGGCGCTGGCCGGTAGTACCAGCGCCACGAGCAGGGCGGGTGCGATCAACGAGCGCATCAAGAGAACCTCACGAGTGAATAAACAAAATGATCAGCAGCAGCGGCGCCACCAGCCCCAGGCCGACCAACGGCCAGGTGGCGGGCCGCTGGCGACCGTGCAGGTGCAGCAGGAACAAACCGGTGATACAGAACACCAGGCAGGCCACCGCAAAAATATCCAGAAACCAGCGCCACGCCGTGCCGGTGTTGCGGCCCTTGTGCAGATCGTTGAGCCAGGCCACCCAGCCCCGGTCAGTGCGCTCGTAAAACAGTTCGCCGGTGGCGCGATCAATGCTCAGCCAGGCATCGCCGCCGGGGCGCGGCAGGCCAAGGTAGATTTCATCCGTGCTCCACTCGGCTTCATGCGCGCCGGTCGCAATGCCCAGCTGATCTGAAAGCCAGGCCCGCAAGCCGGTGGGCAGGGCGCCGGCCTGTTGCGAAGGCGGCGGCAGCAGTGCATCCGGCACCACGGCCTCGCGCTCGGTGATGGTCGGGCGCGCTTCAATGCGCGCCGCATGGTTGAGCGTGATGCCGGTAACGGCGAACAGCAACATGCCCACCAGGCACAGGGCAGAGCTGATCCAGTGCCACTGGTGCAGATGACGCAACCAGAAATTTCGATGGCCTGACACAGGGGAATGGGACACGGTGCGGTCGCTTCCTTGGTTGAGTCAGCGATGCTGACTACACGGCCATCAGAACTCCATATTCACCGACAACCAGAAAGTGCGGCCCGGGTGCACACCGCCATCCACGCTGCGGCCTGTCTGGAAGTATTCACTGGCCCAGGCAAGGTTGCTGGCGGTGTCCGTATAGGTAGTGTATTTGCGGAATTCCTTGTCCAGCAGGTTGAACACATTGGCGTTCAGCGTCACGCGCTCGGATACCTGATAAGCACCGCCAAGGTGGAACAGTGAGTAGGCTTTCAGATCACCCACCGCCTGGTAGATCAGCGCATTGTTGCCGGTCAGGTCCGCGGTGCGGCCGCTGAAACGCTTGGCCTCGCCACGGTATTCGCCGCGCAGCCACAGGTTCAGGCGTTCGCTGGCCGTCCAGCGCAATGTTGCGTTGCCGCGATGCTTGGGCGTGTTGCTGAGCTTGCCGTTGTCCTGGCCAGATTCGGTCACTTCGCTGTCGGTCCAGGTATAGCTCAGTTGCAGCGACCAGTCGTCGGCCAGTGGCAGCCGGCCACTCAGCTCGGCGCCCCAGGTTTTCGCTTCATCGATATTCACCGCGTAGGTGGCGGTGGGGTTGGCGGCGCAGCTGGAGATCGGGTTCACAGCACAATCCCCTTCGCCGCCGGTAATACGGTCTTCAATTTCGTTATGGAACAGCGTCACCGAACCGGCCAGTCCTTCGTAGTTGTCGAACAGCAATGCCAGTTCGGTGTTGGTGCTGGTTTCAGGTTCCAGATTCGGGTTGCCGATATTGATATTGGTACCTTGGCCACTGATGCCGCTGATACCGTCGATCAACTGATTCAGTCGTGGTGCGCGGAAGCCCTGGCTCACGCCACCTTTGACAGTCACCTGGTCAGTGGTATTCCACACCAGATACGCACGCGGGCTGAAGTGCCCGCCAAAAGCATCATGATCGTCATAACGGCCACCGAACGTTGCCGCCAGACTATCGGTGAAACGCCACTCGTCCTCGATAAAGACCGCCGCCAACGTTTGGTCGTGTTTCTCCGGCAGCAATCCATCTTCCAGCTCCGCTTTCCACCACTGGCCGCCCACGGTCACCGTATGTGCGTCACCAAGTGGCGCAACATATTTGGTATCGAATACGGTATTGGTGGTTTCCAGTTCGCGATCGTCGCCGATGATGATATTGGGGAAACCGGAGAAGGGCGTGCCGATATCGCCGAGTTCACCGGGAATGGTGCGCCCCAGAGTTTCGGTTGTGGCGTAGCTCACGCTGGATTCCAGTTGGCCAATACCCACACGACTGCTGTGGCCGACGGCAATCTGATCGCGGTTCAGGCGCATATAATCCTTGTAACCAGGCAGGTCATCTGTCGGCGCCACTGCGTCCGCATCCCGGCTGCCCAGCCGCCCGTCATCGTTGTTGTACCAGGTCAGACCACGTTCCAGATCCAGCCACAATTCGTGATCGCTGTCGGGGGTGTAGGTCAGCCGCGCGCCGATATTGTATTGGCGGCTCTCCGCTGGCGCAGGGTTGCGGCCCGAGGGCGTGGCGCCGGGCGCAACGATGTAGTCGGTCGCCTCTCGGTGATAGGTGCCGCCGCGCACCGCCAGGCCGAGCACGCCATCGATCAGCGGGCCGTTCACATAAATGTCGGTTTTTTGCTCGGTGCCCCAGTCGTTGTCTTGCGGCAGGCCGGCTTCCAGGCGCACCGCGCCGCCCCATTCCTGGGCCACCTTGCGGGTGATGATATTGACCACGCCGCCCATGGCGTCGGAGCCGTAAAGAGTGGACATCGGCCCCCGCACCACCTCGATCCGCTCAATGGCAGAGAGTGGTGGCATAAAGCTGGTCAGCGCCGCGCCAAAGCCGTTCGGCGTCACATCGCCGGCCACGTTCTGGCGGCGGCCGTCGATCAGGATCAGCGTATAGTCGCTGGGCATGCCACGGATGCTGATATCCAGACCGCCGGTCTTGCCGGTGCTGCCACGCACATCCACGCCTTCCACGTCGGCCAGCGCTTCGGCCAGGTCGCGATATTGTTTGGTCTGCAAATCGTCGCGGCTCACCACGCTGATGCTGGCCGGCGCATCCTTGATGTCCTGTTCATAGCCCGCCGCGGTGGATACCACACGAACAGTGTCCAATTGCACCGGGTCCTGTTGCGCAGCAGCGCCCAGCGAAGCGGTAGCCACGGCAAGAGACAGCAGGCAGCGAGTCAGACGGGGCCTGTAGGCGTGCATCAAGTGCTCCTCAAGAATTTCACAGGTAAGTGGTATTTGCGCGAATGTCGGCAAGCAATGAGTGCGAATATTATAGCAAACGATAACCGTTCTCAATCGTAGATGGTTATCATAAGTGATTGTTTTGCATAGGGAGCGGCTTTGCCAAAGTGTAAAGAGTGTAAGCGTCGCCCGATTTCGGGTGATTTGTGCGCTGGCAGCGGTCTGTTCGGGCGGAGCTACGGCTCCTTGTTCTGGTGTTCCGGCGGCGAGGCCAGCGTATGTGTTTCGGCGTCGTAGCGGCCCTTGAGTTCGTCCTTGAGCATTCCTTCCCAGAGCGGCACGCCGACAAAATAGCCGGCGCGGCCGATGGTGTGCGCCGCCACCGGCGCCGTCAGCATCACGAACAGCACAATAATGAGCACCCTGGCGGTGACCCCGGCCTCAAGAAAATGCAGGGCAACACCGATCATCACCAGGCCGATACCCATGGCGCCGGCCTTGGTGGTGGCATGCATGCGCATGAGCAGATCGGGCATTCGCAGCAGCCCGAGGCCGGCCAGGAACATCAGGAAAGTGCCGGCGATCATGAACAAGCCAGCGATCAGGTCAGTGATCATCGCGATGGGCTCCACGTTCCAGATAACGGGCGAAACCGACCGCCGCCAGAAAGGCGGTCAGCGCCAGCACCATGCCCACGTCCAGAAACGCGGGCTGGTCTGTGGTCAGCGCATAGATGCCGATGAACCCCACCGTGAGGGATGCCATCAACTCCAGCGCAACGACACGATCCGGCAACGTCGGGCCGAGCACCAGGCGGATAAAAGCCATGATCAACGCGAGGCTGAGTAGTGCATAACTGGCCCAGATGACGGTAGCAGGCATTTTAGCGTCCTCCTTGGTTCAACGTAGCAGGTCCAGTACCCGCTGCTCCAGGCGGCGGATGCTGTCGCGCACGTCTTGCTCATCATCCAGATACATGACGTGGAGGTAGAGCACCTTGCGGTCGCTGGAAACATCCAGGCCGAGTGTGCCTGGCGTCAGAGAGATCAGATTAGCGAGCACGGTAATTTCCACGTCGGTCTGAGCGATCAACGGTACGGCGATCACCGCCGGGCGCATGTGGTGGGTCGGTGTCAATACGTCGTAGGCGACACGGAGGTTCGAGGTGAACAGCTCACGCAGGAAAAATCCGGTAAACCACACCAGTTTTGGTAATTTGCCGACGTAGCGGGCGAACTGGGGTTGATCGCGCAGGGCGAAGCCGAGAATGGCATAGCCCAGCAGCAGGCCGATCAGCAGGTTGGCCAGATTGAAATCGCCAGTGATACCGACCCAGATCAGCGCCAGGATGATATTCCAGGTCAGGGCGTTCATAGGCGCTCTCCCAGTACGGCCTCAATGTAGCGCGACGGGTCTAGCAGTTGCTCGGCAGAGCGCTGCGCAAGTTCGAATACCGGTTGCGCGCCGAGGCCGATGCACAGTGTCATCAGTGCCAAGGCCGCGATAGTGGCGTAAAGCGCTCGCAGGTCGCCGCTGGCGGGCCGGGTGGCGTTATCCTCCGTGGGTGCCGCTTTCCAAAACACTTCGGCCCAGATCTTGGTCATCGAATAAAGTGTCAGCAGGCCGACAACGAGCGCAGTGGCCACCAGCCACCAGGCGTTCGCTTCGATGCCGGCACGGATGACGATAAACTTGGCAAAGAATCCTGATAGCGGCGGCATGCCCGCCAGCGAGAATGCCGAGACCAGAAACAGGATGCCCAGCCATGGCTTGTCGCGATAGAGCCCGCCAAGATGTTTCAGCTCATAACTGCCTCGCAAGCAATAGACCAGACCGCTGATGAGGAACAGGTTAGCCTTCACAATAATATGATGCACGATATAAAAGATGCCGCCCGTCAGCGCGAGCGGGGATAATGGCGCCAACGCCAGGCCCATGATCATGTAGCCGATCTGGCTGATAATGTGGAACGAAAGAATACGCCGGAATTCGAACTGAGCGGCCGCGCCGAGCACCCCGGTCAGCATGGTCAGGCCGGCCATCCAGACCAGCATCGCATGAGTGAGGCTGTCGCTGATATTGAATATCAGCGTGAAGACACGGAATAGCGCATACACTCCGACCTTTGTCAGCAAGCCGGCGAACAGTGCCGAGACGGCCACTTGCGGCGTGTGATAGGAGGCAGGTAACCAGAAGAAAAACGGGAATGCGGCCGCCTTGATGCCGAACGCCACGAAAAAGAGCATTGCCACGACGTTCACCAGCCCGGTGTCGTCGACGGTCGCGAGCTTGGCGGCGATATCGGCCATGTTCAACGTGCCTACCAGCCCATATAACAAGCCGATGGCGGACAGGAAGATCGCGGAGGACACCAGATTCAGCGTCACATACTTGATGGCACCTTCCATTTGCGCACGTTCGCCGCCCAGGATGAGCAACGCAAACGAGGCCACCAGCATCACCTCGAACCAGACATATAGATTGAAGATATCCCCGGTCAGGAACGCGCCGTTGACCCCAGCCAGCAACAGATGCAGTAGCGGGTAATAGCCGAAGCGTTCATGCCTTTCGCTGATCGTGCTCAACGAATAGATCGCGGTGGCGAAACCCGTTATTGCAGCGAGCAGCACCATGATGGCGGCGAGCAGATCGGCCACCAGCACGATGCCGAACGGGGCCGGCCAGCTGCCCATCTCCATGACCACAAAACCATCCTGCCAGACAGCATGCAGCAGCAGGATGGAAGCCAGTAGCAGCAGCCCGGTACCGATGACCGCCAGCGCCCGCTGGACTCTGCGCGAGCGCCACCCGGTGACGGACAGTGCGCCGCTGAACAGCGGGATCAGTATTGGCAGGGCGATTGCAAGCGTCAGCGGGAAGCTCAAGTATCCGTACCCTTCATCCGGTTTATGTCATCCGCGCGCACGACGTCATAGGCCCGGCGAATCAGCACCACGGCAAAGGCCAGTACGCCGAAACCGATTACAATGGCTGTCAGAATCAGCGCCTGCGCCAGCGGGTCGGCGACCGGGCCTTCTGGTTGTAGCGCCCCCTCCGGTACCAGAGGGGGCGCGCCGCGCATCATGCCGGCGGTGGTGAATAACAACAGGTTGGCGGCGTTGGAAAGCAGAACCAGACCGATCACCAGCTTCACGATCGAGCGGCGCAACATCATGTACGTCGCGGTGGCGTAGAGCACGCCGATGACAAACGCCATCAGGGTTTCCATCAGCTTTCCTCCGCCAGGTTGAGCACAATAGTGAGCACCGAGCCGACCACCACCATATAGACGCCGAGGTCGAAGAACAGCGGTGTGCCGAGTTTCAGTTCACCCAACAGTGGCAATGTGATTTCGAACCAGAGAGCGGTGAAAAATGCTTCACCGAGCAGTGTGGAGGGCACCGCAGAAAGCACACCGGTAGTCAGCCCCCAGCCGATCAGATCACGCGGTGTGAGCCGCAGCACCCGCCGTGCCGCATTGGTGCCCATTACAAAAAGATGCAGCGACACAGCGGCCGCAGCCACCAGCCCGCCGATGAAACCGCCGCCGGGTTCGTTGTGGCCGCGCAGCAGCAGGAAAAGAGAAAACAGCAACAACAGCGGCAGCAGGAAGCGCCCGGTAGTGCGCAGAATGAGCGATTGCTGATTCATTCCTGGCCTCCCGAGCGAAGCTTGAGCATGGCAAAGATGCCGATCGCGGCCAGCGACAGCACGGCAATCTCACCGAGTGTATCCAGGCCGCGGAAATCCACCAGGATGACATTGACAATATTTCGCCCAAAGCCATCAGACACAGCGTGCTCGACAAAATACTGCGAGATGCTCGGGAAGTAGCGCGTGGCGGTTACCGCGAGGATCAACACGGTAAAGGTGCCGCCGACGATCACAGCGGTCAGTGCGTCCAACAGACGCAGCGGGCGCGAGGACAGCTTCAGAAAGCCCGGCAGCCGAAACAGCACCAGCACCAGCAGAATAACTGTCAGGGTTTCCACCAGCACCTGAGTGATGGCCAGATCCGGGGCGCTGAACATCACGTAAGTCAGTGCAACAGTGAAGCCGAGTGCGCCCAGCGCGGCAACCGCGCCCAGGCGCTCATTGGTGAGCACCGCAGCAATACTGGAGGCAGCAAGAACGGCTGCGATCACATACTCGTAGAACGCGACACCGCTGAAATCCATGGCGATACGAATGCCAGACAGGTTCATGCTCAGCGCCGCCATGACCAGCACCACCATGGTGCCCAGCGTAGTCATCAGGTAGTAACGCAGATAACCGTTTTGCAGCACACGGGTCTGCCAGGCCGAAAAACGTACCAGCGCCTCCATGCCCATGGCGTACAGCCGTTCCGGGCCGAGCCGCCGGGCGAACCGCTCGCCAGCGTCAGTCATGCTGCGCCAGCGGCCCCAGTTGCAAAACAGAAGCGTACCCAGCAGCAGCGCTGCGATACTCATTACCAGGGCCGTGTTGACGCCGTGCCATAGCGCAAGCTCCGCCACGACAGCATGGCCGGCCGCTGCCGACGCGGCAGCGCTGAGTGCTTGCTCCGGTAATGCCGGCAACAGGCCGAAGCCGAGGCCCAGCAGCGCCAGCACCACCGGCCCGGCGAGCAGCGCAGGCCCGGGCGAGCGGAAAGCAGTGGGCAGCTCCGGCATGTCCCGGCGGATGAACCACGGCCAGATGCCGACCACCAGCGCGATGGTGATGCCTAACGTGGCGCTCAGAAAGGCAGCTACAGAGAACACCACAGCGAGCGCCGGCGCCCCCATGACGGATTCAAGCATCGTTTCCTTGGCGATAAAGCCGAACATCGGTGCCAGGCCGGCCAGCGACAACGCGGTACCAACGGCGGCAGCGGCGGTGATCGGCAGCTGCCGCGCGAGGCCGCCCGTTTGCAGAAAATCCTTCGCGCCGGTACTGAAATCAATGACGCCCGCGATCATGAACAGTGCCCCTTTGTAGAGCGCATGGGCCAGCAAAAACGCCATCGCTGCGATCAACGCCTGCTCGGTGCCGATACCGATCAGCATTGTCAGCGTGCCCAGTGCCATCACGGTGGAGTAGGCCAACATCTGCTTGATGCCGGTCGTCCGTGATGCGAGATAAACCCCCATCAGCATAGTGATGGCGCCGGTCAGGCCGAGCAGCCACAGCCAAGCGTCGTTGCCGCCCAGCGCCGGCTGCAGCCGGGCCAGCAGATAAACGCCTGCTTTCACCATGGTGGCCGAGTGCAGGTAGGCCGAAACGGGCGTAGGCGCCGCCATGGCGTTGGGCAGCCAGAAGTGAAACGGGTATTGAGCCGATTTGGTGAAAGCGCCGACAAGAATCAGTAACAACATGGGCAAGAACAGCGGGTGGGCTTGCAGCGCCTCGCGCTCGCTGAGCAACTGTGACAGCTCGAAACTCCCCCCGGCCAGCCCGAGGAGAATCAGGCCAGTCATCAGTGCCAGCCCGCCGCCAGCGGTGATGAAGAACCCCTGTAGTGCCGCCGCGCGCGTCTTCGCATCTTCGTGATTGAAGCCGATCAGCAGGTAGGAGGTGATGCTGGTCAGCTCCCAGAACACAAACAGGCCGATCAGGTTGTCGGAAAGCACAAGGCCCAACATCGACGCCATGAAGCACAGCAGCAGCGCGTACAGCCGGCCAAGTGCCGGATGATCGCCCAGGTAGCGGCCGGTATATATCAGAATGAAAGTACCGATACCGGTAATCAGCAGGGCAAACAGCAACGACAGGCCATCGAGCATGAAGCTCAGCCGGATATCCAGCCCGGCAACCCAGGGCTGGCTTTCAAGGAGCATCGCCCCGGCGCTGATGGCGGGTAGTTGCTGTGCAAAATAGAAAAACAGGCAAGCGGGGAAGAGCGCAAACAGTAAACCGCTGTGGCGGGGGGGGATATGGCGATGTACCAGCGGGGCCAGAGCGGCGACAAAGAAACCTGAGAGCACAGTTAGCAGCATAAGTCTCCGTTTTCCCGGCGCGCACCGAATGTCCGGCCTCGTGGCTCGCCGGGCATCGGGCCGCGCCGGCACGGGCCTGGCGGCACTGAAATGAGGGGCACAACAGCTCGATTCTAACGGTCGTTTGCAGCCGCCTGCAAACCGCGCCCTGATCGCTATCTATATATAAGTACAAGGAAAATCGGAGGTTTTAGCGGGAAGGAGTACGCGGCTGCTCCTCACAGTCGGCCGGCTTGCCGCAAGCTCACATACAACTGGTTGAGGCGCGTGGGCAAGGTGTCCGGCGTGCCATCGATCACCTGCACGCCCGCGTGGCGCAGGCGCCCGTACAAGGCTTGCCGCGCCTGCTGATAACCCGCATCGGTGGCGATCTGCAAGGCATGCTCCGCAACGTTGACCGGCGCCCGCGCCAGCGCCTGTTGTGCCGGCAATTGCATATCGCCGATCATCAGCCGGTAACGGCCCGCCAGCAGCCGCACGGCCAGCAGCAAGTCGTCTTCATCATCCGGTTGCAGGCGCGTGATGAGTACCACCAGCGCTTGCCGCCGCCAGCGCCGCATCAGCTCGCTGGCGGCAGTGCTGTAATCGCTGTTGGTATCTGCCGGCTGCAACGGATACACCTGCCCCAGCAGGCGGCTCAATGCCGTGCGGCTGGCCAGTGGCGGCACCCACAACGGCTGCTCGGCGGCGCACAGCAGCAGGCCCGGCCGGTCGCCCTGATCAAGCGCGGTCGAGGCCATCAGCAATGCCGCATCCAGAGCGTGATCGAACACACTGCGGGTGCCGATCAGCGGCGCCAGACGCCGGCTGCCATCCAGCAGCAGGATCAGATGGCGCTGCTGTTCATCACGATATTCACGGCTGATCAGGTTGCCGCGCCGGACGGTGGCGGGCCAGTCGATCTGCCGCAGGGTGTCGCCGGCCCGATAGTCGCGCAGCTGATGAAATTCCTGCCCATCGCCGCCGGTGCGACGCAAATGCCGGCCGGGGCGGTGCCGGGTTTGTGGCGCGGCAGCAAGCGGCTCGGTGCTCAGAAAAGAAAAATCGGGATACACCGGCACCTCAGTGCTGGCCGCGATCACATGCCGGCGCAGCCACAGGCCAGCCGGGCTGGGGCACCACAGATGGATATCGCCAAACTGCGCCACGCCACGGCGCGCTGGCCGATAAACATACTGCAACCGCGTTGTTTGCCCCGGTCGTGGGGTCGATGGCGGCATCAGCGCCAGCGGCATACCGGTCTGGTCATCATCGCCGGGATGCTGATCCAGCAGCAGCGTGCCGGGGCGCCAGTCGCTGCGATCCAGATTGATCTCGATAATACCCGGCCGGCCTGCCGCCAGTGCCGAGGGCAACGTCCGCGTTGCGGCGGGTGCCAGCTCACGCCGGCTGCGCCAGGCATCGCAGCCGGCCAGTATGGCCAGTAACAGCCCGGCCGCGAGCCACAGCGATGTCAGCGGCGCACGCAGGCTGGCATCGGCCAGTGGCGCCAGCGCCGCCAGCAGTGCCAGCCCGGCCCAGCCGGCGATCGCCAGCAACAGCCGCCGTGCCGGAATCATCATTGGCGCGGCGCCGGCACGGCATCCAGCAGGCGATCAAGCAGCGGCTCCATGCGCAAGCCCTCGATCTCCGCATCGGCACTCAGGCACAAGCGATGGCGCAGCACCGGCCGCGCCACCGCCTTGATGTCGTCCGGCGTCACAAAATCACGGCCATCGAGCAGCGCGTGGGCGCGGCCGGCGCGGGTCATGGCAATGCTGGCACGCGGGCTTGCGCCACGCGCCAGGCCCGGAAAATCCCGGCTCTGCCGTGCCAGCCGCACGGCGTAGTCCAGCACCGCATTATCCAGCGACAGCCGCCGTACCGCAGCCTGCATCGCCAGCACCCCGGCGGCATCGGTAATCTGCGCCAGGCTCGCCACCGCCAGGCTGTCGCCGATGGTGCCATCGAGCACCATGCGCACCAGCCGCTGCTCCTGCTCGGCGTCCGGGTAATCAATCAGCACCTTGAAAAGAAAGCGATCCAGCTCGGCCTCCGGCAGCGGGTAAGTGCCTTCCTGATCAATCGGATTCTGGGTCGCCAGCACCATGAACGGCTCGGCCAGCGCAAAGGCGCTGCCCTCGATGGTGATTTGCCGCTCCTGCATGACTTCCAGCAGCGCTGCCTGGGTTTTCGCCGGGGCGCGGTTGATTTCGTCGGCCAGCAACAGCTGCGTGAACGCTGGCCCCTTTCGCATGCGAAAACGCTCGCTTTTCGGGTCGTAGATTGCATGCCCGGTAATGTCCGTCGGCATCAGATCCGGCGTGAACTGAATCCGGGCGGAATCCAGCGCCAGGCACCGCGACAGCGCCCGCACCAGCAGCGTCTTGCCCAGGCCGGGCACGCCTTCGATCAGCACATGCCCGCCGGTGAGCAGCGCCAGCAGTATCTCGCGCACCACCTCCCGCTGGCCCACCAATACCTGATTCAGCGCCTGCTCCAGCCGCGAGGCCAGAGCGGCCGCATCGGCCAGCGGCATCGGCGCGGCAGCAGCCGGGGTAACGCGATCGTCTGAATGTTGCGTCACAGGGTTCTCCTGAGTTGTTGCAAGGTAGCCACCAGATCGGTGAATTCGGCCAGCGTCCGCGGGCGGGCACCCAGTGCCCGTTGCACCTGAGCCTCGGTGCACGCGCTCAGGCGCGCTGCCGTGGCAATCTCGCTGGCATGGCTGGCATCTTGCGCAGGGCGATGGCGTTGCATCAGTCGCCGCACCTCGGTGCGCAGCGGCGCCAGCAACGCATCCGCATTGCCCGTGCGCCACAGCAGCCGGCCGCTGGCCAGCAGATGATCCAGAAAATCACCCGGCTGGCCGGTGGCCTCATCACGCTGCACCTGCCGGCGCGGCAACTGCCGCCATACGAGCAGCACCAGCAGCAGCGCCAGAGAAAACGCCAGCGGGGCAGCATGGCGCCAGAGCCAGGCCGGCAGGCGCTCCATCTGCACCCCGCGCACAAACCACACCTGGCGATGCTCGCGGGTAAAATAATCGAGCAGCTCGGCGTGATCCAGATAATGCAATTGGTCGTTGCGCCAGGGGCCGAGATCGGCGGTGACCAGCAAGCGGCCGGCGCCGATCCTGAACTGCACCAGGTGCGGGCCTTGTCGGCTTTCGGAGTGGGCCGTCAGCGTGGCGCCCAGCGCCGAGAGCCGGCCGCGCAAGTAATGCAGCTGCCGCGTGGCGTCATCATGGCTGGCCCAAACGCCGCCCTTGTCTTCGGGTGTCGGCGCGGCCTTGGGCTCGCCGGGCAAATAGACCGTGCCGGCATTTTTTTCACGGTGCAGCATATTTTCGTGATCGGGCGTAGCCGCTTTTTCCGTGGCGTCGTCGTTGGGTATGGCCTGCTCGGCCAGTACCGTCATCACTGTCAGCACCACATCAGGCGCAAAGCCGACATAGCGCACGCCATCGTGGGTCTCCACCTCGGTGTCCTGCCAGCGCAGCGGGTTATCGCACAACAGGCGGCGGCATTCCTCCGTCATCGCCGGATCATCCGCCGCATGGCACAGGCGCTGAAACAGATTGCCCGCAGGCGATAACCAATCGCCGAAAAACGCCTCGAACCCAGCGTCGGGCTGAGCGTTTTCCGGTGCCCGCTGCGCTGTCAGCGAAAGCGGGAACAACAGCGGGTCGTGCCGTTGCCAGCGCGCATCGTCTGCGGCGTATTCCTGATCGAGATTCGCCATCGGCGCCGCCTGCACCAGCATCATGCCGCCCTCGGCCAGCCATTGGTAAAGCGCTTCAATTTGCGCAGTGCCCAGGCCGCTGCGGTGCTGATCCATAATGATCAGCGTGTCGTGGCCAGGCAGCGGAAACAGCCCCGGCGTGCCGAGCAGATAACGCACCTTGCGGCCGCGTGCCTCCAGCAGGGTGCCGGCTGCCAGCATCGGATTGCGCAACACCTCGCCCTCTGGCGGCACATGCACCACATGGCTGCGCCGCTCGAAACGGCTGGCGCAATAGATCGCCAGCGCAACCAGCGCCAGAACAAGCAGCAGGCGCCAGCGCATCAGGCCGGGCCCTCGCCGGGCAACTGCCCGCTGTGCTGCCAGTCTTTCAATAGCGCCAGAATGTGCTCGTCCGCCGCCGGCTGGCGGCCCCAGGCGGTGCGCACCCAGGCCGGCGTCAGCCGCGCCAGAAAGCCCGTCAGCGGGTCATCCGGCTGTGTCTGTTGTAGCTGGCGCAGCACGTCCCCCTCCGTGGCTCCGGCGCTGATGCGCAAGCCGTGGCGCTGGTGCAGCTCCGCCAGCGTGGCGCGATAGAGCAGGCTCAGGGCGCGGCGGCGATCGCCCTCATGCAGCGCTTCGCGAATGGCCGCCGCCACATCAACGGGCAAGCTTTCCGGCGCCAGCGACAGACCCTGAATAACAAGCGGCGCTCGCGGGCGCGTTGGCGCTGGCCGGGCCGGCACCGCCAGCCTGTGGCGCTGCGACCACAGCAGCCACAGCATCACAGCGATCAGCGCAGCCCAGGCCAGCACGCGCAGCAACTCACCCAGCCAGGGCAGCGTGCCCAGCGGTCGTGATGCCGGCTCGCGTTCGAACAGCTTGCGCAACAAGGTGTCGAAAAAGTTGCTGCTGTCGCCCGAGGGTGGCTGCTTCCAGCGCCAGGCTTGCTCCGTCTGCATGGGCATATAAGGCTCGCCGGCAAGAATCTCCACCGCCTGATCGCGCACCGAAGGCTCGGCGGCTTCCAGCGTGGGGGCCAGGCACAGCAGCGGCAGCAGCAGCGCCAGCGCCGGCGCGATATGCGCCGCACGGCGGCGGCCGATGTCGCCCAGCCCCGGCTCCAGATCCCAGCCTTCCAGCCAGGTGCGTTTGTTCAGATACAGCGCAAAACCGCAGCAGACATACAGCGGTTGCAGCAGCGTCATGGCCAGATACCAGGCCACCAGCATGGCCGCGCCAAACGCATTGGCCTGATCATCAAGCCAGTATTCCAGCGTCAGGCTGGCCTCCCACGGAAACAGCACCCAGGCCAGCACCACCAGGCTGGCGGCCAGGCCCTGTTCCAGATGCACCGTCAATAGCGTCAGCGCGCCGCCGTGAGAAGAGGGCGGCAGCGCCAGCACCTGCAACCGTTGCCGGGTTTGTTTGCGCGGGGCTTTTTCCAGCTGGAACACCGGCGTGTGATAACTGCGTGACGGGCTCAACCGGCGCCAGGTCAGTTGATCGAACAGATAAGAAAATCCATAACGGGGGAATTGCCGCAGCAGCGTCAGTGGTGCTGTGCGCTCGCCGAACAGCGCACGGGCGCAGTATTCCAGCAGCGGGCGCTCCCACAGCGGCTTGAGCCACCAGAACAGCAGCGGCGCCAGTGCGCTTTGCCAGCCCGGCCACAGCCACCACAACGCCAGCGCCGGCAGCAACGTGGTGAGCAACCACACCGTCGTCAGCGGCGCCCACCAGCGGCGATACATGCGCGTGCCCAGATCAATCGCCTGCCAGGCGCTGCGCGGCGCAATGCGCGCCTGATGCCGGGGTGCATCGCTCATCGCCTGGCTCCGTCACGGCCGGTGAGCAACAGATATGCCGCCAGCAGCGCCCAGCAGGCGGCGCCAACGCTGTATTTCACGGCCGCCGGCAGATCCCGCGGCGACCAGAACGCTTCGATAAATGCCGCCAGCAGCAACATCAGAAACACACCGTACACCACCGGCAGCGCCCGCACGGCGGCATGGCGCAGCGCATCCAGCCGACGATAGGGGCCGGGCGCCAGCACCGCCATGCCCAGTTGCAGGCCGGCACCGCCAGCGAGCACGATGGCCGTCAGCTCCGGGGCGCCATGGGCCACCACAAAGGTGAAGAACGGCTCGGTAGCGCCGACATTATTGATATGCGCCGCTGCCGCGCCAAAAAAACCACCGTTGAAAATCATCACCACCAGCGCACCGATACCGAACGCCAGCCCACCGGCAAAACTGCGAAAGGCAATGCTGATGTTGTTGTAAATGTAATAGCCGAACATCATCACATCGTCCTGGCTATCGCGGCCGCTACGGAACGACGCATCGCCGTACATGCTCTCCAGCGACAGCGTCATGGATTCGCCCAGCACGCTGTAGGCCATGTCCGGCTGCATCGCCACCAGCACCCAGGTGAACAGCATCGCCAGCCCGAACGCCGCCGTGCTGGCCAGATGCCAGCGCCACTGGGCGCGCACAGCGCGGGGAAAATCCGCAGTCAGCAAACGACGCAGCCGGGGCAGCAGCGCCGGGCGGTGCTGATAAAGCTGGCGGTGGCCGCGCAGCACCAGGCTATTGAGCTGTGCGACAAGCGCCAGGCTATAGCCGCGCTGCCGCGCCAGCGCCAGATGGTGGCAGAGCCGGCGATACGCCTCGGGAAAAGCGGCAATCGGCATCGGCGCAGGGGCCGGCGCGCCTTGCTCAAGATGCGTCACGGTGGCTTCCAGTTGCTGCCATAAAGCAGCGTGGCGCTGCTCGAATTGTTGCTGCCGCATGTTATCGCCCGCCCTGCACATGCAGCGCCATGCGCTGAAGTTGTTCTTCCGCCTGCGCCGGCGGCAGCTCAGGGAATGCGCGCTGCGCCAACTCGCCCCGGCGGCCCGGCGACAGGCCAGCGCTGCGCTCGAGAAACGTCAGCAGCAATTGTCGGTCGGCAAGGGTGGCGGGCCAGTCCGGCGCCAGCGGCGGGCGCGTGTGAGCGTCAGAGTGAGGTGCTATAGAGTGGGGAGCTGTATGAGAGCTGTGGCGAGTGTCAGTGCGAACGTCGGCGGCGGCGCCGGGCAGCGTGTTTGAAAAAGCACGATTGCTGCTTGCCGCATACACCACCAGCGTGCCCGCCGCGAGATCGCCCAGGCGGCGAAAGCGGCTGTCCAGCAGCATGGTGATAAAACCGGTGAGATACAGCAGCGGAAACAGATCCACCGTGCGCAGCAGATTGCGCACCAGGCTCGCCTGAATATCCACCGGCGTGCCGTCCTCGTGCACCACCGCCATGCCGAACGCTTTTTTGCCCGGTGTCTGGCCGTTGCGCATCACCTCGAACCAGACCGGGTAAAACCATTCCAGCACAAACACCAGAATCAGCAGCAGGCCCGTGCCGGCACCACCGATCATGCCGAATACGAAAGCCGCTGCCAGATAAATCACGGCACGTATAAGCAAGTCTGTGAAATAAGCCAGCGCACGCGGCAGCGGGCCGGCCAGATCCAGCACCAGAGGCACCCCTTCCGGGGTGGTAATGTGATGCTGATCGTCAATCATCCGGTCAGCGATCTCCTGGCTGGCGCCGTATCACCAGCATGGCACAGACAAACAGCGCGCAGGTGAACGCCACGCGAAAAATCGCCAGCACGCCCATCGGTGGCGGATAAAAAAGCTGCACCACATAACCGCAGAAATAAAACATCAGCAAAAAACACAGCCACGTCAGCTGGCGGGCGCCGCCGCTCATCGCCGCCGGCAAGAACAGCAGCAACGGGCCATATACCACCAGCGTCATGAATACCTTGGCAATGCCGGGTGTATCCGGTGGCGCCAGCCACCACAGGCCACCGATGCCGGAGATCAACAGCAGGGCATAGAACAATCGGGTGAGGATCAACGGCAAGGCAGGCACTCCATCAGGGGCGGGCCAGTTGCAGGGCCGTGCGCGCCAGGCGCTCGCCCAGCGCACGGGCCAGCGCGGTTTCGGTATCACTCAGCTCGGTGTTATTGTCGGTGCCGGCCATATGGCTGGCACCATAAGGCGAGCCGCCGGTGGTGGTCTGGATCAAGCCCGCTTCACTGTAAGGAATGCCGGTAATCAGCATGCCGTGGTGCAGCAGCGGCATCATCATCGTGAGCAGTGTGCTTTCCTGGCCGCCATGCAGGCTGCTGGTGGAGGTGAACACCGCCGCAGGCTTGCCGATCAGGCTGCCGCTCATCCATTCATCGCTGCTCTGATCGATAAAATATTTCAACGGCGCGGCCATATTGCCAAAGCGCGTGGGCGAGCCCAGCGCCAGTGCGCTGCAACCGGCCAGGTCGGCCATGGTGCAATAGGGCGCGCCGTCTTCCGGCACTGGTGGCGCGGCAGTTTCCGTGACTGGCGCAACCGGTGGCACCGTGCGCAACCGCGCCGGCATACCGCCTTTCTCGCACCCCATTGCAATCTGCCGCGCCAGGCGAGCAACACTGCCGGTGCGGCTGTAATAAAGCACCAGGACATAAGCGTCCATGTAGGTATCCTGTATCGGTAGGGCGCTGGTAAAGACGCTAGCCGTCGATCAGCGCCAGCACATTTTCAGGCGGGCGGCCAAGCACAGCGCGATCCCCCTTCACCACAATCGGCCGCTCGATCAACTTCGGATGGCTGGTCATGGCCTGGATCACCGCATCAGCGCTGCTGTCTGCCGACAGCCCCGCCTCACGGTACTCGGCCTCGCCGGTGCGCAGCAATTGGTGCGGGTGGGCCAGGCCGAGTTTGCTCACCAGCTTGCGCAGTGTCGCAGCGTCCGGTGGCGTTTGCAGATACAGTACAATTTCGGGCGCAATGCCGCGTTCTTCGAGCAGGGCCAGCGTTTGCCTCGATTTCGAACAGCGCGGATTGTGGTAGATCACATAGCTGGGCATGAGCGATGCTTTCTCCAGTGACATAATGGCGCTCATTCTAGCCGAAGTGCCGCGTTGCGGCACGCGGCCAGGTTCAAGCGCAGTAATCAGGCGCAGCGGATCGGGCACAGTGGATCTGCAAATCAAGGAGCACGGCCAGGGTGGCCGGCCGGTAACAAGGATGAGGAACCCCAACGGATGAACGGTATGGATTCGACAACGTGGCACATCATGCGGCAACACCTGGTGAACGCCGGTGGCACCGTGCGGGATTTTCTGGGCCTGCTGGGGCGCCAGTTTCGTGATGATGGTTGCCGGGAGAGCGCCGCCGCGCTCACCTACACCACATTGTTCGCCATCGTGCCGGTGCTCACCGTGACCTATTCCGTGCTGGCCATGGTGCCGGCACTGAAAGAACGCGGCAGCGTGTTTCAGGATTGGCTGCTGGAATATTTCGTGCCGTCAGCCGGCAATCAGGTGCAGGATTATCTGCACGAGTTTTCCCGCCAGACCACCAACCTCACGCTGATCGGCGGGCTGGTGCTGGTTATCACCGCCGTGCTGTTGTTGCGCACCATCGAACACACCATGAACCGCATCTGGAAAGTGGCTGCGCCGCGCAAGGGGCTGGTCAGCCTGCTGATGTACTGGGCCGTGCTGACACTCGGCCCGTTACTGCTCGGCGCCGGCCTTGGTGTCACTTCCTATCTCACCTCCGTCTCGCTGGTGAGCGACACCGTGGCTTACTTTGGCGGCATGCGCCTGTGGCTGGCGCTGCTGCCAGTGTTGTTCACCACCAGCCTGCTCACCTTGCTGTATGTGGTCGTGCCGAACTGCCATGTGCCGTTTCGTCAGGGGCTGGTCGGCGGCTTTGTGGCCGCCGTGGTGTTCGAAGTAGCCAAGAGCGGCTTCACACTGTTTATCCGCCATGCGCCCAATTACGAAGTCGTCTACGGCGCTTTTGCCGCCGTGCCGATCTTCCTGCTCTGGCTGTATATCTCCTGGGTGGTGGTATTGCTCGGCGCCGAACTGGTGCGCACACTCACCATCTTCGGCGAATACCGCCGCAACGTGCCGCGCCTGCAAGCCCTGCTGCGCGTGCTGGAAGTGCTCTGGCGCAAACAGCAACAAGGCCGCGTGCTGCGCCCGGCACAACTGCGCCGCACCCTGATCGCCGCCGGCGCCGCCCGCTGGGATGAATACCGCAACCTGCTGCTGGATCTGGAACTGGTGCGGCGCACGGAGGAAGGCGGCTATGTGCTCACCCGCGATCTGCGCACCCTGACCCTTTCGGAGCTGCTGGACATGACACCCTGGCCAGCAGAAAGCCAGTTGCGCGTTATGGCACCGCTGCGCCGGCCCTGGGAAACCGACTTGCAGGCGCGCTGCACCGAAGCACAGGAAAACATGCGCCGGCCATTGTCACTGTCGCTGGAAACCCTGTTCAACGCACCGGGTGACGCCGACCCAAGCGCCGATGCAAGCCGTGCGGCCGAAGCCCCCGTGGTGGTGCGTGCCGGGAATACAGCCAGTGAAGGCAGCGCAGCCCGCGAAAACAGTGCAGCCAGTGACAACAGCGCAGCCAGCGAAGAGAGCACCGAGAGCACGAACACCGCCGGCCGTGCGCGCAAGGTATCCGTATGAAAACACTGCAAGTGCGCGTTTATGGCCGTGTGCAAGGCGTACATTTTCGTGCCAGCACCCGCGAGCAGGCACAGGCACTGGGCCTGGCCGGCTGGGTGCGCAACCGCGACGACGGTAGTGTCGAAGCGCACCTGCGCGGCGGCGACACCGCCTTGCAACAGATGCTCACCTGGCTGCACCATGGCCCGCCCCAGGCACGGGTCGAGGCGGTCGAGGTAGAGCGCCTGGCCGATGCCGTGCCAGCCGATCCCGGATTCGAGGTGAAATGGTGAAGCAGGTTGAACTGGTGCGCGGCGACATGCGATTCCCCGCGCTGATGTGCGGCGATGGCGAGCCCGTTTTATTACTGCACGGGTTTCCCGATTGCCACCAGAACTGGGCACCGCAACTGCACGCACTTGCTGCCGCCGGCTACTGCGCCGTGGCGCCAGCCATGCGCGGTTATGCACCGAGTTGCCTGGCGCTCGATGGCGATTATTCCCTGCGTGCTGCAGCGGAAGACATTTGCGGCTTTGCTGCCCAGCTGGGCGGCGCCGTGCATCTGGTCGGCCATGACTGGGGCGCAGCCGTCGGCTACCTGGCCGCCGCCCGCTCCCCGGAGCTGTTTTCCTCGCTCACCGCGCTCGCCATACCGCCCATCAAACGCCTGCCCAAAGCAGTCCTGCGCGTGCCGGAGCAACTGCTGCTTTCCGCCTATATGGAGTTTTTCCAACTGCCGCTGGTGCCCGAGTGGACGCTGCGGCGCGATAATTTGTCAGGCATTGAATGGTTATGGCGGCGCTGGTCACCCGGTTGGGACGGCGGCGAAGCGCTGGCCAATGCCCGCCGCACACTGGCGCAGCCCGGCGTCCTCACCGCCGCTCTGAACTGGTATCGCCACCTGCCGCGCTTCTGGACACCCGCCCACAAGGAAGCACGGCGCTGGATGGCGCGCTCCATCGAAGTGCCCACTCTGGTAATGCTCGGCCGCAAAGACGGCTGCATGAGCCCCCGGCTGCTGGAACACACCGTCAACGAACGCGATTTCCTGGCCGGCGTGCAAGTGGAAACCGTTGCCGATGCCGGCCACTTCCTGCACCTGGAACGCCCCGAACGCATCAACAGCCTGCTGCTGTCACACCTGGCCGCCAGCCCGCCATTACGATGAGTCGGGGCGGCTTTCTCCCGCTTTATCCGTGACGCCTCGGCGGGTCTTGTACGGCTCGGATGTTCGAGCAGATCACCACCTTGGAAGAGCCTAAAAAGGGGCAGCTCCGGTCGCATCGCCCGCCGTACCCCGGCCTGACCGCCTCCTTGCAGTGCTGTCAGGCTGGCGGGCGATGGCCGAGACGCGCCCCAGCGCCGATTCCGCCAGCCGCTCCTGCGGCAAGGTGCCTACACCGCGCCCATCAGGCTATAATGCCGCCCCCGAATATTTCCACCCGGAGTAACCCATGACGGTGATTCGCCAGGACGACGTGATCCAGAGCGTCGCTGATGCCCTGCAATACATTTCCTATTACCACCCCGTGGATTTTATCCGTGCCGTGCATGAAGCCTATGAGCGCGAAGAAAACCCGGCGGCCAAGGATGCCATGGCACAGATACTGGTGAACTCCCGCATGTCCGCCACCGGACACCGGCCAATCTGCCAGGATACCGGCATCGTCACCGTATTCTGCAAAGTCGGTATGCAAGTGACCTTCGATGGCGATCTGAGCCTCACCGACATGATCAACGAAGGCGTGCGCCGCGCCTATAGCCACCCGGACAACGTGCTGCGCGCCTCCGTGCTGGCCGATCCGGACGGCAAGCGAGCCAACACCAAAGACAACACCCCGGCCGTCATCCACTACGACGTCGTGCCAGGCAACACACTGGACATTCAAGTGGCCGCCAAGGGCGGTGGCAGCGAAGCCAAATCCAAATTCGCCATGCTCAACCCGTCTGATTCCGTGGTGGACTGGGTGCTGGAGCAAGTGCCGAAAATGGGCGCCGGCTGGTGCCCGCCCGGCATGCTCGGCATCGGCATCGGCGGCACCGCCGAAAAAGCCATGCTGTTGGCAAAAGAATCCCTGATGGACCCGATCGACATCCACGAACTGCAAGCCCGCGGCCCGCAAAACCGCGCCGAAGAGCTGCGCCTGGAGCTGTTCGAAAAGGTCAACGCTTTGGGCATCGGCGCGCAGGGCCTCGGCGGCCTGACCACCGTGCTGGATGTGAAAGTGGTGGATTTCCCCACCCACGCCGCCAACAAACCTGTCGCCATCATTCCCAACTGCGCCGCCACCCGCCACGCTCACTTCGTGCTCGACGGCAGCGGCCCGGCCAACCTCGAAGCGCCGAACCTCGATGAGTGGCCCGAGATCGCCTGGGGCAACGACGGCAAATCCCGCCGCGTAAATCTCGATACCATCACCCCGGAAGAAGTGCAGAGCTGGAAATCCGGCGACACCCTGCTGCTCAGCGGAAAACTGCTCACCGGCCGTGATGCCGCGCACAAGCGCATGGTAGACATGCTCGCCAAAGGCGAAAAACTGCCGGTGGATTTCACCAACCGCTTCATCTACTACGTCGGCCCGGTTGATCCCATCGGCAACGAAGTGGTCGGCCCGGCTGGCCCCACCACCGCCACCCGCATGGACAAATTCACCCGCACCATGCTCGAACAGACCGGCCTCATCGGCATGGTCGGCAAAGCCGAGCGCGGCCAGATCGCCATCGACGCCATCCGCGACAACAAAGCCGTCTACCTGATGGCCGTCGGCGGCGCCGCCTACCTGGTCTCCAAAGCCATCCGTGCTTCACGAGTCGCCGCGTTCGAAGACCTGGGCATGGAAGCCATCTACGAATTTGAAGTGCAAGACATGCCCGTGACCGTAGCCGTGGACAGCGAAGGCACATCAGTGCACCGCACCGGCCCGAAAATCTGGCAGGCAAAAATCGGCAAGATTCCCGTGGTCGAAAACGCCTGAAGGCTCGAAAACGCCTCCCCGCCGCACGCTGCAGGGGAGGCGGGTAGCCCGCGCTCGGAGATCGAAGGCGTGCCTGTGACGCTAGCGGTGGACAGCGGAGCCACTTCAGTGCACCGTACCGATCCGAATATCGGGCAGGCAAATTCGGCAGGAGCCTCGTCCTCGAAAGCGCCTGAGCGCCTCAAGGCACCGTCTCGGGCAGAGTGCCGCCGGCGAGGGGGCCGTCAGCGATCAGCGCACCGCGTGGCCACGTTTCAATATTATGCAGGCTTATGCAGACACCAGCACGTAAAGCGATCAGATACATCGGGCTCGGGCTATTGCTGACCACGCTCGCCAGCTGCGCATCATTGCGAGACGCCTCCCCGCCCTGGGTGCCACATGTGGCACCCCCGGATCGCATCGCCGGCCTGACCTACGCGGATATCGATCGGCTCGGCGCCTTGCACGGCCCCTGCGCCTATCTGGCTGATCTGCACAACCAGCAACTCACCTTGCCCGAAGAGCGCTACCGCCAGCTTGTACTGCCCGGCTGCGAAGCACAGATCAGCAAAGCCGAAGAGCAAGAAGCTGCCCGCCTGCGCGCCGAAGAAGAACGCGCCATTGCCGAACTGATGGAACGTGAGTGGCAGCGAGTGGAAGAAGCCCGAGAGCAGGAGTGGCGCGAAGCCGAACGCCGCCGCCAGGAAGCCGAGCTGCTGCGCGCCCAGCTGGCCCGCGCAGAAGAGCTGGAGCAACAACGTCGCGAAGCATTACAACAGCGCATCAGCCAGGCCGCCATCCAGCAAGAGCTCGCCAGCGTGCCCGACATGCCCATCGCGCATAACCTCGGCCAGCCACTGAAAACCACCCTGAAAACCTTTCTCGCCTGCATCGAGCTTGCTTATCCCAACCAGGGCTACCAAATCACTCGATCCGGCCGCAACCTCACCATCATCGCCAACGAAGCACGCCTGCCACGCGGTGATCTGGCCATCGAAACACGCTTTATCGAAAATCCCGCCTATTGGCGCATGACCTACCTGCGCGTTGCCGACATCGAAGCCCGCACCGACGCAGACCGCTTCGTCCTGTCGCAAAACATGACCGCCGAAAGCTGCCCCCAGGAAGGCGGCCTGTTCTGATCCGCCGCCGCTCGCTTGCCAGCGCCCGCCCTGCGCGACACCAGCCCCTGCCGCCAGGCCCGGCAGCACGCGGTGGCCACCCCGCCAGCGCAATTGCCGAAGCTGCTCGCTACAATCTCATGCGTTGAACCTTCACCTTCACGGCCAGCAACTCGCCTGTTCCGTGCCCCTCGTTACCGTTTGGGAGCGCCCCGACAAGTGCAGGAAACTGACAAAAAAATTCGCCGGCAAATGCGCTTCATGCTTGGGGCAAATTGACATCAACCGCAAAAAAGTTCCCTCAAAACCGCCCCCCGATAAAAAAATTTCCTTCAAGTCGCATAGCAACAGTTTGCATATATGCAACAGCTCCCGCGGCTATTTGTTTGGCTGTCAAGATTTGTAACGCCTTACCTGAAAATGGCGCTGCTGGAGCCGCCCGTCATTTGAAATCGTAATGATGTCAATGGTGGTCAGATTGCCGCCCGACAGCTCCCTCGAAACAGCCTGATATAAAGCCGGCGCCGATACCTTCGGCATCCCGCCATCGGACAACTCATTGGCAGGCTTCATTATTATGGCTAACTCTCATCAAGCCTTTCCGATAAACGGCAAACCAGATGCCTCTCACCAAAATAACGAAATATGTTTATTTTTTTAGTCTGGCATCAATTGGCTATCACCGATAACTTTTTTACTGATCGCATTATAAAATCACCCGCCGCTATCAAGGCAAAATGCACAAAACAAAACCATCAGAGTGAGTTTAAGCAAATAGTAGATTTCCTGAAATTGCATTTTTACCGGTGGTTATTCCCTCTAAGCTAAAGGACTCTCGAATGGAGAACGAGGGGAACCATGAACCAGACCAACCGTATTCTCATTGCTGCCACAGCGCACCATATCGTGAGAAAGACACAGGGCGGGATGCAGGTTTTCCGAGACGGTCAGGATTACCGGCACTGTATTCACCATATCCGCGAGCTGAGGGAAACCAACAGCGTTGCGGTGCATGCCTGGTGCTTGCTACCAGACAGGATTCATCTGCTCGCCACCGCAGAGCGGCAAGCGGCCGACATATCCGATTTCATGAAATCACTGTCGTGCCGCGTCACCATGCGCTACAAGCGGCGGCACATGGGAGCCGGATCGCCCTGGGAGCCACGCTTTCGCTCCAGCCCGGTGCAACCGGGGCAGTGGCTGCTGGCGTGCATGAATTACATCGAACGGCTGCCGGTACTGCACGGCTTCGTGAAAACCGCGTTTCATTACCATCACAGCAGTTACCGCATGAGGCTCGGCAAAACTCATATCTACTGGCTCGACGACGCCGAGGATTACAAACGCCTCGGCCACGACGCAGAGGCCCGGGCAGAAGTGTACCGCGATTATTTCAACGCCGGCCTGTGTGCGAGCGACAGAGAAAATATCGAGCGCGCCGTCAACACCGGCCAAGTCACCGGCTGCGCCTATTTCGAGCGCGAGCTCCGCGGCAAATAGCGGCAGCGTCGCTGGCCGGCCGCTTGACAGCAACATCCACTACCAGCGCAGAGGAGGGCAAAAGGCAACTACCAGGAGACGGGGAAGGGAAAGAAGAGAAAGAAGAGAAAGCGCAAGCAAAGCAGCAACCAAGCCGATTATCCGGCGGCCAGAACATCGGCCGCCGGCTTTTTTCTCGCACACCCTCCGGCACCCTCCGGGACAGCCAGCCGCTGTTCTGCGCTTCGCTTATCCCACCAGGGGATAACGGTCGACCACGCCGGTTCTCGACACCTAATCTGCCAGAATTCCAAGAGATAAGGGGAGCAAAAAGCTGATTCGATTGCCCTTCGGGCTTGCTTGCGGCTGTTCTGCGCTTCGCTTGTCCCCCACAAGAGGAGCGGGGAGCAAAAAACTGATTCGCTCCCCCTTCGGTATTTTTGCCAATCTATTAGTACTTTCACGGATGCCGGAAATTACCCCACGGAAATCGACAACGAACCCTTTTTTAGCCCCTCTCCCCTTGTGGGAGAGGGGTTGGGGAGAGGGGGAGATTATGGCAGGAAATATACACTCGGCACTTGATGCAGAACGAAACTGGCCAACGCTCGAATTTTTTTCCTGTCGAGTTTTATAGAAAATCCTACTGAAGATAATTGAAAGCAGTGCAACATGCAGCTGGTATCGTAACAGCTGCATGTTCGTCGCCCCCTCTCCCCCAACCCCTTATTCGCTTCGCTCACCCTTCGGGACAGCCTGCGGCTGTTCTGCGCTTCGCTTGTCCCACAAGGGGAGAGGCGAGAAAAAAATCGACTCGCCTCACGCATCATCCGCAGATTTGATCTCGATCAGCTCCACGTCAAACACCAGCGTCTCGTTCGGGCCAATCTGGCCGCCGGCACCGCGCTCCCCATAGGCCAGCTCGGGCGGAATAACCAGCTGCCACTTTTCACCTTCACGCATCAGTTGCAGCGCTTCCTGCCAGCCCTTTATCACCTGCGACAAGGGGAACGAAGCGGGCGAACCGCGCTCGATGGAGCTGTCGAACACCGTGCCATCCGCCAGCTTGCCCTCATAATGCGCAACCACGGTATCTTCCAGGCGCGGTGTGCGGCCCTCATCGTGGCGCACCAGCCGCTGATAAAGCAGCCCACTTTCCAGTTCTACCACGCCAGGTTTTTCCCGGAACGCCTTGCGAAATGCCTCGCCTTCCGCCAGTGCCCTGGTCAGGCGCTCGGCACGCTCGGCTTCCTGCTTCTGTGCCATGCGTTGCTGCTGGCGCTCAGCCGCCTCCTTGATCCCGGCTTCGCTCATGCGCAGCTCACCACCGGCAAGCGCGGTAGTCAGCGCCTCGGCAAACAGATCAATATCGATCTCCTGCTCCGCCACAGCGCCCTTGACCATCTGGCCCACCTGCGCTCCGAACGCATAGGAAATTTCCGCGCTGTCGCTATCAATGGGTTTCGGTTGCTGGCCGCTGCAAGCCATCAGTAGCGCAGCAGAGCAGGCCATCACGATACGTCCTTTCATTGTCACACCCCTCATTGGAAAAAATGAAAGGCATCATCATGGCGTGTCGACAGGGCAGAGAAAATAGTGGCATTTTGAAGGTGTCATGCAAGCTGACGACTGCTCCAGAACCTGCCACGGGATCAGCAGGGAAATGTTCCGAGAAACTCTGCCAAAGCAACGAAACAGTGGCCACTGGAATAAATTTACGCGCACAAAATCAAACGGATCAATTTCAACGTAGTGCGCTTGAACTTCTGCTTTCGCCGCCCGCCTGCCCGGTTGCAAAGCGGCCTTCGGCCAGATTCGCAGCACTGTTGCCCATCCGATCCACAACATCCAGATCAGCACCTTGCCGGGCCAGCTCGTCCAGCAGCTCCAGCCGCTGGAACAGCGCTGCAAACATAGCCGGCGTCTGGCCAGCAAGGTTAGGCTGGTTCAGATCACAGTCAGCTTTCATCAACTGCCGGGCGATGCCTAGCTCACCCTTGAAAATAGCGCCCAGCAATGCGGTGTTGCCACGCTTGTCCTCGGTGCAGGCGTTAGCTCCGGCATCCAGTAACAGCCTTACAGTGTCGCCGCGCCCGTTATAAGCGGCGAGGATCAGTGCCGTGTAACCTTTCTCATCCGCCGTTTCCAGATCAAAGCCGGCATCGATGAATTCGTGTAGCACGGCGTTGTCACCAGCGCGTGCGGCAGCAAAATAAAAGCCGGCCAGCTGCTGCTGGATCTCCTCCTGGCTCAACGCCCCTTGCTCGCCTGCAACGGCAACGCTGGCGATGAGCGGCGAGATTAAAAAAACCGGCAACCACTTCCGCAAACCGCTACGCATAATACCTCCTTACTGATGCTGGCCGAGCCCTCGCAGTCGAGTGTGCAAAAATTCTTGAAGAAAAACCGCGAGTAACCCGAGAAATATAAAGTTGGGGCGAGAAATGGAAGAGGGCAGGCACCACAAAGCGCCAGCCCTCCCAGGCAGAAATCAATCCTCGAGCTGTGCTGCAAGCGCCTGCACGCGCGCCAGGTCACCCTTGGCCACTCGCGTCAGCCCTTTGCCGTAATCAGCATCAGCTTTGTAGAAGAACGAGAGCATATGGTGCCTGGCTTCGTCATCAGCTTCACCCAGCGCAGCGCCCAGGCTGTTGATCAGATCGCGCTGCTCCTTGCGCGTGAAAGACCGATACAGCTCACCCGCCTGGTGGAAGTTCTGCTCCTTGTAAATCTTGCGCTGCTGCGTAGTGCCAGACAGCGGCAGTTCACTGTAGCGGGCCGATGCGGTTTGCGGGTGTGGCAGAAGGCGGCTCGGCTCATAGTTCACTTCACCCGAACGGCTGCCAGTGTTCATCAACCCGCCCTGATTATGGTTGCTCACCGGTACGCGAGGCTGGTTGATCGGCAGCAGCTGGTGATTGGCACCCAGGCGATACATCTGTGTATCCGCATAGCTGAACAGGCGGCCTTGCAGCAAACGATCTTCCGAAGGCTCGATACCGGGAATCGTATTTGCCGGCGCCATGGCCACCTGCTCGGTTTCGTTGAACACATTGGCCGGGTTGCGGTTGAGCACCAGCGTGCCTACTTTGCGCTCAGGCACGTCGGGCCAGATTTTTGTAGCATCCAGCGGATCATAATCAAACTTGTCCATATCCTCCGGCTCGATCACCTGGATATAAAGATCCCACCGGGGAAATTCCCCTCGGTTGATGGCCTCGATCATATCCCGCGACATGTGATTGAAATCCGTGCTCTGAATCTGCGCCGCCTCCTGCGGATCAAGATTCTTCACACCCTGGCGCGTTTTCCAGTTGAGCTTCACATAGCGGTATTCGCCCGCCGCATTGACGAACTTGTAAGCGTGCACCGAGCTGCCGTCCATATGGCGGTAAGTGGCCGGCGTGCCATGGTTGGAGTAAAGCAACGTCAGCGTCCGGGTGGCCTCCGGCACATGGCTGAAAAAATCAAACAGCGTGCGGTTCGTCCCGTAGTTTTTATCGGGGTCTGGCTTGAACGCGTGCACCATATCGGGGAACTTGATGGCATCCCGAATAAAGAAGGTGGGGAAATTGTTTCCCACCAGATCCCAGTTACCATCGACAGTATAGAACTTGACGGCAAAGCCCCGTGGGTCACGCAGCGTTTCCGGGCTGTGGTTGCCGTGCACAACGGTGGAAAAACGCACGAACACCGGCGTTGTCTTGCCCTCGGTAAACACCGAGGCCGTCGTCAGATTCGCCAGATCGGCGGTGGCGGTGAATTCGCCATGCGCACCAGTGCCACGGGCATGCACCACGCGCTCAGCAATACGCTCGCGATCAAAGCGCTGGAGTTTCTGCAACAGGTGAAGGTCCTGTAACACCACTGGCCCACGCGGCCCCGCCGTTTGGGAATTCTGGTTATCGCCGACCCGCGCACCATTATCACGAGTCAGTTCTGTCCCGTGAGCGGGCAGAGAAAGCGCGTTGGCCACAAGCGCGGCGCCGAGACACAGCGCTTTGGCAGCCGGAAAAGACACATTCATGTTTTTACCTCGTCATCATCAAAGCCCATGCCAAGTCAGGGCGTCAGCCAGATTACGAATTTGTATCAATAGCCTTAAGCTTTATATTCTTAAGAGATTGATAGGTGTTTTCGATTGATTCGGATGCTGCCTATTGCAGCGATAGACAAAGCGGCAGAGTGGATAGCGTAGATGGGAGAGCATGGAGGAAGAGCATGGACGGAGAGCCGGGGCAGAGACCGCGAACCGGCAACCGCCGCCGCTTGCTGACGGCAGGCGGCGGCCGGTCGGTGATGTTGCAGAAAAGGCACCCAGCGGCCTTGACGTGAGCCGCCAGCAAACCCCGCAAGCACGTTAGCGGGCGGCAGCCAAAGCCGCGTAGAAGGATGCGGCGATGCCGCACCGCGTCAATTCGGCAAGCCCAACGCTCTGCGCACAGCTGCGGAATCGCGCGCAATCTGCCGTGTGGACCACTCCTCACAAGGATGGCGCAGCCGGATGCTCAGGTGAGAGCGCGGGCCATAAGGGCGCGTAGTGATCAACGGACGCACCGTTTCCAGCAGCGCTTCGGCCAGCTCGGGTGAATCCAGCAAGGGTGGGTTGGCCAGCAAGCGGCCCTGCGGTGAAATGCCAAGAGTGGCCGTGCCGGTATCCTCGCAAAAGATGCCCTCGCAGCGGCGGTAAGTTAACGGAATATCTTCTTCATTCAAGTGAACCAGGACAGACCAGTAATCCATACGATTATGCCCCCCGTAATCAAGCAACGATAACAGCCGTCAATCCAGAACGACCAAATTGAAACCTCAATTGCCTGTTTTTTTTCAAAGTGATTCAGGAGAAAGCCCGTACCTCTGAGTGGCAATGATATGCGGTGAAACATATTGCCCGAAAAGGCGAACCCAAATATATCGCTTTTAACGCAGCGGAGGGAATGGTTTGAAATCAATATCAGTATAGGGGCGTTTTGATATTAAGGGCGGAGAAAGTGAGTTAATAGTGTAATCAATTTTACCAGAACAGAAAGGCCCGGATTAATCGAGCAGGTGCAAAAAAAGCGCAACCAGCAACCAGCCATCGACTCCCGGCTGAACAATCAAACGATCAAAGACGAGCGAGCCAGCGAATCAGTA
Organism: Alcanivorax quisquiliarum; assembly: GCF_023051175.1. Taxonomy (GTDB): domain Bacteria; phylum Pseudomonadota; class Gammaproteobacteria; order Pseudomonadales; family Alcanivoracaceae; genus Isoalcanivorax; species Isoalcanivorax quisquiliarum. Next base: position 193,121 of record NZ_JALKII010000007.1, read on the forward strand.
AGTCAGCGACCCACCATTCGCAGAGCAGCTCCCGGCAAAGCAAGTGAAAACGCGAAAGAGGGCAGGGCAAGAGAGCCTTGCCCACCCCACACGGTTATTTCTTTTGCGAGGCTCGCGACACGAGCGGCCAGCGCTCCACCACATGCCGTTTCAGATGCCGGCGTGGCACCTCTTCACAGGGCAGCGCGTAATGGCTGACGGTAATCCCTTTCTTGCGCATTTTATCGCGCCCTCCCGCCAGCAGCGGATGCCAGGAAGGCAGCGGCTTGCCGTGGTGCAACAACCGGTAAGCGCAGGTTTTCGGCAGCCAGTCGTAACGCGGCACATTTGCCGGCGTCAGCCGATGGCAACTGGGCACCTTTTCCAGGCGCCGGGCGTAATCACGGCAGCGAGCCGCTTCAATATCCAGCAGCTCACACGCCACCCCGAACACCGTCACCGCGTTCGGCTCTACCTCTCGTAACAGACAGCACTGGCCACAACCATCGCACAGCGCCTCCCACTCCCGCTTATTCAATTCACCCAGCGACAAACGCTCCCAAAACCGCTCCCGCAATCTCCCGAACTCCCATGAAATGAAGCCAAAATGCGCGAAAATACGCCAAATGCAGAAAAATGCGCCAACCTGGGCGCGCGGATTGTGCCCCATCCTGAAAAGTTTTGCAGAAGCACCAGTGCGGCAGCTCGCCAGCGAGCGGGCCAGTGCGGCAGAGGCAATGCAAGCAAGCGCAAGGCAATACATAGAAAGCGCAAGGCAATACATAGAAAGCGCAAGGCAATACATAGAAAGCGCAAGGCAATATGCATAGAAAGCACACGGCCAATGCATAGAGAGCGCAAGCCAATGCGAGAGAGCGCAAAGTAAATGAAAGCACCAGCCCACAAGCACTTGTGAAAGTGCTTGAAAGCCGCGAAAAGCGTTGAAAAGCGCGAAACGGCACCGAAAACCGGCTAACCACCCCATCGCCCCCAGCTTTTAGACTTGCCTGCCCACAGGCGCTATAGTTTCACACCATGGACATGCAATTTTTCCCTTCAGCTGCCCCCGAAGTGGCGCCGGCCCTTCTGGAAAGCTGCCAAAGCGAGTGGCAGCTGGTCGAGATCTACCAGCACCCCGTGTTCGGCAATCAGCTCTGGATCGATCGCGATCTACAGATTTCCGAATCGGATCTGGCCTACAACACCGCCATGACAGCCCCCCTGCTAACGCTGCCCGCTTGCCGGCGCGTGGCTATTCTTGGCGGCGGTGACGGCGGCGTCATGAACACACTGCTGCAACAGGCCGATCTGCTCACCCGAGAGCTGGCCGAGGTGACACTGATCGACATCGACGAAGCCGTTATCGAATTGTCGAAAACGCACCTGCCACGCCTGTGCGGCGATGCATTCACCGACCCGCGCAGCAACGTCATCGTTGGCGACGCATTCGGTTGGCTAGCGGAAGCCCGCGAGCTGGATGCCGTGATCTACGATCTCACGATGGAGCCCGTCAACGAGCACACCACCCGTGCGGAATTCATGGCCGACATCCTGGCCAGCATCCACCGAAGCCTGCGCCCCGGCGGCGTCATCAGCCTGCAAGCCTGCGGCGCCTCACAGCCAGATCGAGCACGCTGGCTAGGCGATCTCAAAGATCAGCTCGCCGTGCATTTCGGCCCCGTCTACGAACAGGAGGTGATGGTGCCTTCCTACGGCGAGCTATGGACATTTCTCTCCGGCACACGCCGCTAGCCGCGACCAGATCCCCACCAACCACTCATTTCAAAAAAAGCTCGGTGTTTTGGCCAGCTCCTTGGTGCTTTCACGGATATCGGAAATGCTTTCACGGAAATCGACGATGAACCAACTTTTTTAACCGGCAAAAAAATTATTGTTTTTATTTTTCTGCGTCAGAGTCGCTGCGGTATATCTTTCAGATAGGCATACGCCTTGAATTACTGCGGAAAATAACGGCGGCTAAATGGGTTCGCCGAACGCTTACCTGGAAGTGAACGCAGAGTACGGAGCAAAGGTTTGTCACCTGCATCAGGCCGGCTCAGTCAACTGAGCAACCTCACAATCCAGCGCCGGCTCACCTACACCGTTTTGAATAAGACATGCCGTCGGGTTTCTACCGGGAAAACAGCTGACCGGGCGCTGCTAAGCATTGACGGCCCCTGTAAATAGATGCCAATAATAGGTGCCAATAAAAATATGCGGTGAATGTTATGCAAGGCAAGTTTTCTGGGGATGTGGTTCCTCTCTCAGACCTGAAGATCAACCCCGGCAAGGTAGTCGACCGGGCGCAGGCTACGCACCGCCCGATCCTGCTTACCAGCCGTGGTCGCGGTGTAGCCGTCGTGCAAGGGCTTGAGGATTACGAAAAAAATGCTGAGGAGCTACGGTTCGTCAAAGCGGTGGCGCAAGGGCTGATGGACGCACGCGAAGGGAATGCCATGTCGTTGGGCGAGGCCAGGAACGCGTTAGGTCTCAAGTAAATGGAACTACGCGTCGCAAAGTCAGTGCATCAGGCCGGCTCAGTCAACTGAGCAACCTCACAATCCAGCACCTCGGCCCAGGCCCGCAGTGTTTCAATATGCGGCTTGTTACCCAGCCGCTCCGCCTGCGCCACAGCACCCTGCGTCACCCCCAGCTTTTCCGCCAGCTGCGCCTGTGAAAACCCACGGTACTTACGCCACGCCGCCATCGGGCTGAGTTCTTTCTCCACCATCAGCACCACAACATCATGCGGCAGCGTCACCCGGCCATCAGCCTCCAAAAGCGCCTGATACTCATCAAACGGCACCACCGCATATAGCGGCTCCTGATGCTCCCCATAGATGATCTGGGGACGATTCTTAGCGGGTTTAGTAGGTGCGTTCATCTCGTCTCTTCACCTGTTGAATCACTAGAATTCGCACGCCGTCGTCCAGATCGAACAGGACTCGGTATCTGCCTACCCTGAGACGGTAGGCTATCTCGTGCCCTTGCAGCGCCTTGACGTTGGCGGCATTAGTGGGGCAGCTTCCCAACCCTCGTACCGCATCAAGAATCGCGGCACGCTGTTTCGCTGGCTGAATAGCTGCCAGTTGTTTGATCGCTCTTTTGGTCCATTCAATGCTGTATAACGGCTCGTCCATAAGCGTCGATACTTATATTGAGGGGTTAAATATTAGAAATCAACTTGTTTTTCTAATTTATTGCAGTGCGCCGCTTTGCCCGGCGAAAACCACAGATGCCCGCCTTCCATACGCGAGCACACCGGAAGCGGCAACACCTAGAGTAGAGATCCAAACGAGAGCGGGTAATAAGAAAAGGCTGATAATTCTGTACGAGATTGGCTACGGCAGCCCGCCGCCCCCCTGGCTACGGGCCTTTCCATCTAAAAGCAACTAACCAACCGCCAACCTCACCGATTTCCCAATCCGGCTCAGCATCTCCACCAGGGCATCAATCGTGAATTTCGCCGTCTTCTTGTTCACCACATCCGACACCCGCGGGCGAGATACCATCAGAATCGCTGCCGCGTCAGCCTGCCTTAGCTGATGCTGCTCAATCCAGGTGGTCAGCTCCCCCATAAGCTGCTCCTTGACCTGCCGGGTATCGTCAATTTGTCGCATCGAGGCTTCATGCAGCCTTTCGGCCTCATCCGGAAGGAACCCCAGCTCCAGAAACAGATTGGCACCAGGTTGAGTAACATGGCGGATTTCGGTGTCTACTTTCATACTTTGCGCTTCCTTTCAGTAATAGGCGGCTTGACGATTTGCCACTGCCGCCCGTTCCCGTCGAACTTTAGTAAACACTTCGCTTGGCAGGTAGAGCCTTTTCAGTAAAAGCTAGTTTTCATCTTGCCAGGCTTCGGCGATCCGGCAGAGATACGCCATGCGTTGGCGCTCTCTTGCGAGCGCGTGTGAACAACACCCCCTGACAGTAGACCAGCGCGATGTCTCCGTCGGGGTCGCCTTTTCGGCAAGCCCGTTGCCATTGCGGAAGAGAGGGCGGGAAGCTTCTTCCAGGCGGCAGTAAATGAATATGAGAAAGGCCGATACGGCATGCGGCTTCGGGGCTGATATAGGCGGTGTCTTTCCCGAAGTAGCTGGGATACTCGGAATGGTCGCTTTCCTTGTAACGAATAAAATCTCGCCTTAATCGATCCAGGTTGGGAGTAAGCGCCGGGTCCAGGTTCTTGAAATATAACTGCAAGGTATCTGGATGAATGACAACCTCAACAGGCATAACCGTCCTTGGCTATATCAATGCTTGATTTGCTGGTCCAGAGCCTGAGTCGCTTGACCAGCGAGCTCCGGTAGCGCGCCTCTGTCAAAATCACTCTGAAAGATCGCTGCCGGCGCTTCCATTTGCCGCAGCATGCTCGCAATACGGCCAGCCTTGTTGCGAGCTTGTGCGCCAAGCCTGTAGAGCTCGTCAGCACCATCAATGTTTTGGTTCCGCAAAGCCTCCAGGCTGTAGAGCGCGCCATTGAGCAATTCAGCCATACTACTGAATGGCTGCTGCCGCCGGGCATCAACAGGAATCAGCTCGCAATGCTGCGCGACAAACTGGATCGCCTGATCTAGCACATCTATAAGGCGCTGCATGTTGCTAGTGGCTAAAGAGATCGCTCTTTGTAACCGGATTCGAGTGATGTGTTTTGTTAAAAACACCCTGTGAGCGTACGAGCCATAAGCGTCATACACACCCAAAACCCGATCAGCAGCGCAGGCAGCCAAGCCATATGCTCGATCTGCTACCGAAGCATCAATCGTCGCTGCGTGCATTGCGGTGCTCCCTGAAGAGTGTGATTGCGAAGCGCTACCCACCGGCATGGTGCCTGCCTTCGTTTATCAACGAAGATTATCATGCCAAGCCGCAAACGTGTGAATGACCGCGCAATAGCCCGCATTTCAGTTTCTCTCCTCGTCCCCCATCCCCGCATCCCCGCATCTGCCAGCGCTCACCCCAGCCTGCGTTCACTTGCCCACAGGCGAGGTATAAAATCTATTTAAAATCAGTGTCTTATCCCCTCTCCCCTTGTGGGGCAAGCGAAGCGCAGAACAGCCGCAGGCTGGCCCGAAGGGTGAGCGAAGCGAATAAGGGGTTGGGGAGAGGGGAGGCCGCAGGCTGGCCCGGAAGGCTTACCCGTCCTGCTCGGCGTATTCAGCGGAGCAGTACGCTTTCCCATAATGTAACTCCTCGGTAAACCGCACGTTACCAAGCCCGGCTGTTGCACCGGAAGAGCCGGGGGAGGGCGAGCCTTATCGTTCTGCAGTGAGTTGCCAAACCCGGCCCATCCCGCCCCCCGGCGCTTCCTATCACGCCCCACAACGCCCTCTCTCGCAATAGCATTTCATGAAATCCAACCTTTCCCCAACTTCGGTTTTCGTTCGTTCACTGATTGTCTAACCTCAAGAAAGATGTGTGCGCTATGGCGTATACGCTGTGACGAGCTCCTCAATTGGGGCAGCTGGGGCAGCGGCTGGAGCAGCGATAGCCGCTCCAGGCGCACAGCAGGCCCACAGCACAGCAGGGCACGGCGAACCTCATAGACACATATAAGGCACTACAACGCACTACAACTAAGGCACTACAACAAATTCTACGCGTAGCCCGCCAGCGTAGGGCACGGCGGCATCCACAGCAGCATTCCGCAGCTGCACGGTGCTGCCCACGCCATTCAGGCGGCACGCAGGGCTTCAGCCAAGCTCCAAAGCCATATTCTCGAGCCGCTGAACCGCAATTTTTTTCGGGGGTCGAGGGCGAGCGAAGCCGCCCCACGGTAACACCGTGTAGAGGGGTAACACCCACATAACCATAAGAGCCATCAAGGCACATGAGCACACGCATCACCGTCAGCGCTATCCGGCGCTGGCCTGCGTTGCCATCCGGGCTCGCCCGGCGCCGAAGGCGATAACAGAAGCGCTGCACAAAGCAGACAAATGAAAACAAGTGAAGAAAAACATCACTGAACAACCCGACAACACGCACTCATATAAATAAGAATGGAGATGTATAGCATGAAGCTCAGAACATTTGGCCCACTTGCAGCGGCCGGCTGTGCGCTACTGACCCTCGGCTCCCCCGCGGTGGCCAACATGGGCAACTCGCCCTCCACCTACGGCTTGCTCCCCGGTGACATCGCCTCCGCACAGGCCCTGTCGATCTTCAACTCGCAGATTTCTGCGGTGTACTACAACCCGGCCAACCTGGCCAAAGACCCGCGTGGCGAGCTCACCGGCGGTATCTTCCACGCCGAGCACGATCTGGAGGCCAACGGCCGCCGCATCGTCGACGAGCCCTCCCAGCAACTGCAACTGGGCCTGAAAACCGATCTCAGCTCCCTTTCCACGCTGGATCACCCGCTGTACTTCGGCCTGATGGTCGGCGTCGAGAAATTCGCCCAGGAAATGATGGCGTTCTCCTCGGAAACCTCCGACTACGGCCAGTACTTCACCTACGGCCGGCAGCCGCTGTTCCTGACCGCCGGTGTGGGCACCAGCGTCTGGCGCGGCATTGATGTGGGCTTCGCCCTGCGCGTCACCCTGCACGCCGATGCCACCCTGAACACCCGCTCCACCCTCGGCGGCGTCACCAGCCAGGAATCCCTGAACGTCTCCGCCGCGCCGAAATTCCGCCCGATCCTGGGTGTGAACGTGAACTGGGGCGAAACCTTCTGTAGCCGTGCCAGCTGCTGGATGGACAACCTGGAAACCGCGATCTCCTATCGCGCTTACTCCAACACCCGCACCAAGGTGCGCTCCAACGTGATCGTGCCCGGCACCATCCCGGCACCCGGCCTGGCGCTGGCCATCCAGACCCTGGATTCCTTCCAGCCCGAGATCACCACCCTGGGCGTGAAATACGACTTCGGCAGCTTCCGCCTCGGCTTCACCGGTGAATATCAGGCGTGGTCACGCCTGGAGCGTGAACTGCGCAACGACACCATCAAGGATCAGGCCAACGCCAACTTCAAGGACATCTTCATCCCGCGCATCGGTGTGGAAATCCCGGCAGGCGATCACTTCACCTTCACCGGTGGTATCGCCTGGGAAGAAACCCCCATCGAAGGCCGCCGCAGCATGGACGTGAACTACCTGGATGCCGACCGCTGGGTGCTGGGCCTGGGCATGAGCGCCACCATTCCGAAGATGCCACTGCTGGCCTACCCGGTGCGTCTGGACCTGGGCTACCAGTACCAGCAACTGGATGAAAAAACCTACGAGCTGACATCGTCCAACCCGCTGACCCCGCCGGGTGTGTACGGCACGGTTGAAACCGGTGGTGAAGTGCACGTCTTCGCCGGCTCGGTAACGCTGAAATTCTAAACCGGACGTTCCCAATGACAATTCAAGAACGTTTAAGTAGAGGTTTCTCAGGAGGCAACATGAAAAGAACAATGATAGCCGCGTGTATCCTGTCGCTGGTCGCCTGTGGCGGCAGCAAGGATGATGTGGCAACGGATCAACGGCAGGATTGGGAGAGCCGGGTGCAGAGCCTGGTGTATTCGTTCCCGGATAATGCGCAGCAAGAGGTGCCCACCTCCTCACCGGTGGTGTTGCGATTCTCCAGCCCGGTGCGCACCGGCAATGCGGCCCTGCACGACAAGATCGTGCTGCGCGACAGCAACAACACCAAAATCGAATGGGCCGACATCGAAGAGGTGGACAACGGCCAGAGCCTGCTGCTGCATCCGCAGCAAAAGCTGAGCCCGCTGACCACCTATCAACTGAGCATTGCCCCCATCGAACTGCAAAAAGGTGAAACCAGGGCGCGCAATCTGACTTTCTCTACTCGTGCTGCTTACGAAGGCCCCAAAAGCCTGGTGGCCGACGACGAGTTCACCATTCTGCGCACCCTGCCGAACGACCTGACCTACGGCGCCACTGACACGCCCGTGGATATCATGGAGTTCACCACCTTCCGCGTGCAGTTCAGCCAGCCGCTGGACCGGAGCACAGTGAAGTACGGCGATGTGCCCGGTGACTCAACTGTGCAACTGACCGGCCCGGATGGCCTGATTGATGCACACGTTATCGTCAGCGGCCCGTACCTGACCATCGACCCGAAAGAAGACCTTCAACCGGATGTGCCGCACCGCATCACCTTCACCACCGGTGTGAAATCGATCTACGGCGACACCATGCCGGGTGGCAGCTTCGGCAACGAGAACGATACCACCGCCAAGACCATCGACTTCACGCCCAAGGCCACCGGGCCACGCGGCAACATGGTGCAGGACATCGCCGACACCCTCGGCAAGGTATCACCGCTGACCGGTCGCCAGATCAACGAAGTGCCCATGGCCTCCGTATTGCTGGGCGAGGATACCGCCACCCAGGCCAGCGGCATTGTGGCCGCGGAACTGGCGTTCGTACCGGATTTCCCGGATGCCACGCCGCTGCGCGTCAAGCGCGGTTCATTGATCGAAGGCGCTTCGATTGATGTGCTGATTGGCGGTGAAGTGCCGGCCGGTTTTGAGTCCGGCAAGGTGCGCATGGATTTCCTGTCGGATGCGACGGGTTACCTGCTGCCGAACCCGTACAGCGATACTGACGATGCGCCGCGCCAGGTGCGGTTGTGGATGGATGTGGCCGTCTCTACTGAAACACCGCAGGCCAACGGTGCTATTACGCAAGATTTGCTGCATATCGAGCTGGTGGGGACGTCGCTGGTTGATCCTGATACCAAGCTGATGACCATCAATGCCGTGGGCGTGGTGGAGCCGAATGTGTTGGGCTCCGAGCGGGCGACGGGGTTGTTGAGTTTTTATATGGAAGAGGTGGGGGATCAGGATAATCCGCCGGTGATGGTGGAGGATACGACGGGGCCGGTGTTGCAGAGTTGGACATTGGGGCGAGAAGGGGAGTCCTCCAAAGATCGGTTGTTTTCGCCTGGTGATAGCATAGTCTTCATTTTTAATAAGCCAATTGATCCTGAAAGTATAGTTGGACGAGTCGAGTTGTCGCGTGCTGGTAACGCTATAGAGACGAGAGTACATGTTTCGGGCAGCTCAATCGTTATCGATCCTTTAAGAGATGTAACATTTGATAGTGAGTCTGAGCAGCCTAACGCTCCCTACTCCGTCTTTATAAGCAGGTCGGTATCCGATTTAACTGGAAATAATTTGGAACAAGATATTTTGCGAGATTTTTGGCCGCCACTAAAAGTAACAGAGAAGAATGTCGTTGAAGCGTGGGCTGGTCGAAATATAAGGAATGAACTGGTTGATTATTCGCCAGTTGTTCTGGCCGCTTATCCTGGGTTTCCGTGTGTTCTTGAGCCGACTCCTATCGACCTGAGTACTGGTTTTACGAGCCGCTGCGCTGGAGGGAACCCCGGTATAACGAATGGGCTTCCAGGAGATGTTTTGGAGGCCGATGACCCTATACCTGTGATGGAGCTGCCAGGTAACCGGCCAATTATTGTTCATTTCTCTAAAGACATTGACGTGAAGAGCGTAGAGTTAGGAAAAAGCTTTGTGGTAGCGGAAGTGGATGCGCACGGGGAATTTATAAGAGAGATTGAGGGTATCTTAGAGAAAGAGCCCAGAAGGTTGATTTTCCGGCCTAAAGAGCCATGGGCAGAAGGTACTTATTTCAAGTATGCTTTAAGGTCTGGAGGGTACCAGATTGTTAGCCCAAACTCGTTTTCCGCCCAGTTCGTTGCTGGGTCGGACTACACTTGTGATGGTGAAGGTGCAATTTGTGATACTGTCGGCTTACCTCTGCAAACGCAAGTTCTTGGAGCTGGTACGATCCAGCCATTTCCAAATGGCACATTTATGCGATACACCATGGCCAGACGAGGAAATGCACCCGATGCCGGAGGCCCGGAACTTATTCAATACTTTAAAGGTGGTGAAGAAAGTACTGCGGTGCTACTGTCATTAAATGCTCCGTCCGCCGATACAAACTCTAACTTTTTTTCAGATCGAAATACTTCCGAAAATTTCTTTGGCTTCCAATATGTTTTTGAGAACGAGGAGGCTGGCCCCTTGGCTGAGGCTGACATGGATACCATCCACGAGCTCGATCCGGACGGTGTTCGGCCCTCAGAAAATAGTGTTAAAATATTAAGTAGGGCAAACCTTGATAGCTATCCAAGCCTTATAATGGATATCAATATAGGTTGTGGTTTTCGTCTTCCGGCGACATTTAGAAATCCAGAGAGGCTTCATTGCCCTGAGCATAAATTTTCTTACTTGAGCAGTAGTATGATTGCAGAGATGACGCCTTTTACTAATCAGGAGGGGGACGTAAAGGTTCATATATGGCCTTCTTTAATTATGGCAACCTCTCTAGACATAACAGCGATGATGAGCTTAGCCGCTGGCTTGCCAGATTTTGAAGATGACTTCGCAGGTAATAATCGAGGGGCAACGGGCCCTCAAATTATGCGGATGCGATATGCTAAAAATATTGATACTGGCAGGCGGGATCGCCCGATAGAGGGTTGGATTAGACGGTCATCTGCGGGCCCGCAGCTAGAGGCAACTATTGAACTGTATTTAGATGTGCCCTATATTTCCGACTTGGGTATAGGTTTTATTAACTCTGGAAATAATATGTCTAGCTATCCTATATTGATGAAAGTTCGAGGCCCAGTCTCTTTCTTGAGCGATGGCAGGATGGTGGTTGAGCAATTCAATACAGAGGAAATTGAAATTCACCTGAAGCTTGCAGATTCAATAGGTTCTAGAATGGCAGATATGGATCTCGTTATTCCTATGAGAGGAGCGTCGCTTAAGTATATTTCGGAAGTGGTTGATTGAGAGGCCGTCTGAGTACTTTCAGTGTTCGCGATAGATATTCTATATGGCTTCATTTCTGAGGGCGCCAAGGGCGCCCTTTTTAAATAGATATTAGTAGAAAATCCTTACTTTGAATGTGAAGTCTTTCTGTGCGGATTGCGTAGGTGCGGCTGGATTATTTTAATGTCGGGACCAGTCATACACATGGAGAGTTGTTATTTTGTCCGCCGTATTCTTATATTTTTATCGCGACAATGTAGTTTGCTTCAACTCTTTCTGATCATCTCAAGGTGCTAAACTTCAGTGAGTGACATCATGCCCAGCACTGGATGGGGGCGCGCTGCTGGCTTTGAAGCGGTGGTGATGCACGCACTGTTTTTCCGGCGTTCGGATGACGCGCTTCACCGTCCTGTTCTGCTGCGGGTAGTGCGGGGTGATGAGCACCTGATCCAGCCCGTAACAGTGTACCAGGCCAGTGTAGTGCGCGCTTCGTGAACACCAGCCGATCACCCGACCCTAGAAGGAGCGGTCGCGTGACTCGACCTGGGAAATCGGAGCCTGTTCAAGGGCGGTCCTGCTGCAATGGCTTTACCCGTACGAGACAGGTTTCAGCCCAGCAACTCTCGGGTATGGCAGACGAGCACCAGCACCAGACTCAACCAGTCACCCTTAGACCAGCGTACGTCCGGTGTCTGTGCGACGTAAAGAAGAAACTTTATTGGTTAGTCGGCACAAGGTGGCGGCTAATATGTTGTTTTTTTTTATGTTTTTTATGATTAAGCAATAATGGTCTTTTTTTCTGCACTAACAAAGAGTCGGGTGTGGTAATTTTTTACTGCAACGTTGCATTAGTTAAATGAGTTTTTTCAACCAATTATGGAGACTTGAACATGGCTAATAAAATCAAAGTTGTCGCTTTTGGTGTGACTTTGCTCGCATCTACACAGGCGTTTTCATTTACCGGCATAGAATATCAAACTGGTTCATCTACCTACTCGGCAGCCCCAGTTGGCGTTTTCGTTGGTGACAATAGTGGGACAACACCTTTCGGGCCTAACGCAGTAGGCGCTGCTTTCAGTGGTAGCTCTCAGCTAACCTTCAATAGCCCGCTCATCAATTTGGATGCTACTTGTGAACTTTGGCTTTTGGGTCAAGCGGCAATTGATGCAAATGGCAGAGGGTATATCGATGTAACAGACGGATATATTGGCGCTGGCAGCTCTGCTTGCTCAGATATTCGTTTAGAAGGTTTTGATTGGCAAGCCTACGAAAGCGGAACGTTGAATCTTGGGATTCCGGGAACTATGGTTGACCCAGATAACGATATTATAGGGGGGGACTTTAGGATAGTTCAGGTCCGTTACACTCCGCTTAACTTAATTATTTGTAGTGGGGTGGTTCCTGCAACCTTTGCAAACGGAGACGGTAGTCGTACTGATAACTCATGGTTTAATTTTAATACATCAATGTCTTCTCCAGTTCCTTTCGCATCATGTGACATTAATGGTAGAGTATTTAGCGAACCAAATTATGATATGAATGTTCTTTGAGTAGCTTGAGCAAGCCCTCTGAGGGCTTGCTCCTCTCCCCCTCTGGCTGGATAGTTGTCACCCTCTAATTTCAACCAGATAACACGCAACGTCACCCAGAGGGACAGGCACCTTGTAGTCAATCTCTTACACGTTTCTCAGCTTTCGCCCATTACGGTTTATTCCTTCGGCCATTAATCTGACCCTGTACTTCAACATCCAAAGGGACAGGCACCTTATAGTCAATCTCTTACACGTTTCTCAGCCTTTACCCATTACCGTTTTTCCCTTCGGCCATTAATCTGACCCTGTACTTCACGGAGGAAGACCATGGCCAGGCCACGCAGCCAGCAGATATCGCTGGACACCACCGCCTATTACCACTGCATCGGCCGCTGCGTGCGGCGGGCGTTCTTGTGCGGTGAGGATGCATTGACAGGCCGCTCGTTCGAGCACCGCCGCGCCTGGATGGTTGAAAGGCTGGCATTGCTGACAGACGTGTTCGCCATTGATCTCTACGCCTACGCTGTGATGGCAAACCATTATCATCTGGTGGTGCGAATTAACCCCGCGAGAATGGATGCCTGGAGCGATCACGACATTGCACAGCGCTGGCTGCGGCTCTTTACCGGCCCCCGGTGCGTGCATCAGTGGCTGACAGGCGGCGAGCTGGATGCCGCCACCCACGATCAGGCGCTGGCCGAGATCACCAAGTGGCGCCATCGGCTGGCGGATTTAAGCTGGTTCATGCGCTGCCTGAACGAACACATCGCCCGCCGCGCCAACGAGGAAGATCACTGCACCGGCCATTTCTGGGAAGGGCGCTTCAAGGTTCACGCCCTGCGCGATGAAGCCTCCGTTCTGCGCTGCATGGCCTATGTGGATCTGAACCCCGTCCGAGCCGGGTTGGCTGAGGTGCCGGAGGAGGGGGATTACACGTCCTATCAGCAGCGTTGCCGTGGTTTGGTGGCAGGCGAGTTTCGATCCGGCACAGCCGGGGTTGGCCGCGTTGCCTTGAAGGCGGGCGTTACCTCTGACGCCGATGCAGTCCACAGAGCCCACACCACAGCTGGGGCACGCGCCACGGACGCAGCCAGCCCCACGGCCGCCACCAGCGAACTTGCCTCACCACCCCCCGGCATCGCCGTTGCCGCAGACTCCGAAGAGGCAACTGGCAAGCTCGCCTTGCCGCGTCTCATTGAGTTAGGTCACCGGCCAGACGTAGAGCCCTGCGAAGAGGCTCCCTGCCCGATACGCCAGTTCGCCCTCTCTGATTACCTGGCACTCGTCGACTGGACCGGCCGCGCCGAACAGCCCGGCAAACGACATGCCATTCCTGCGGCTGCCGCAAACGTAATGCAGCGCCTGAACCTCGACAGCGCAGACTGGCTGGCCCTGATGCGCCCCCGGAAGGCCGCCGTGCTGAAATTTGAAGTTGCCGGCTCACGACCAGCCCCACACACCGGGTCAATGGGTTGATATCACTAATTCTGTGGCTGCCCCGCGACAGATCGCTATGGCGAATCTCGCAGCTCCCCCCGGCAGATCGCCATAGCGAATCTCGCGCAAAACCAATAGCCAATGTCTTACACCATCTTCAGCTTTCTCCTATAGCGCCATTCCCGCGCACTGATACCATGAGCTTGCCGGTGCCAGCCTCCCCCTTTTAGGCTAGCGACTTTTGTGTCAGCGCCACGCGCCGGCGCCTGGGAACGAGGTGATGAGGTAGGGCGGGTAGTGCCAGGGCGTTGGTTCGATCCAGCAGCCCGAGACCGGAATTTCATCCTGCCTTAGCTTCGGCGGCCTCCTGATCCTGGCGAGCAGCAGCATTATTGAAGATCATCTGTCTTGCTTTGCCGTTCCACCAAGCCGGGTCTTGCTTGAAGCTATCGCTAAACGCTGCCTCGCCAGATTGCGCTTTACGCCAAGCCATTCATCCGCTTTCAAGGCCCTCGCTACCAAAATGCCTCCACAGGCTTGCAATAAAAATGTGACCTGTGTAACACTCCAGAAATACAAAAAAAGGATCACCGAAGCGGCCAATGGAAAGGCTAACGCCCTCACCATGTCCTCTGAAAGTGTTTCCCCATAAATAATATTTTTCTTCAAAAAGCTCGCGCGCGTTTGGCCTATCCCGCCAGCGATTCTCCGGGGTGTGGTACGGAAGGTGCTGTTTAGGCGCTGTTATTGATCTTTTGAGTTGAAGCGAGTTGCTGCACCGTGCTGCAACTCCCAGTTCAGGGGCGATAGCGTGGCGGTCTGGCGTGAACTGGCCGCTTGAAAGGCCGTTTTCAGCAAAGATCAACTCCGAGCGACGGTCTATGGATTGGTCTTTATAGCCGACTTGGTTTTTATTATATAAATACCGATTAGGATACGATGGGGAAAGTGCATGGCACCTAAGAAACTCGTCCGCCGAAACCACCTAAGCCACCGGATATGTTGCAGAATATGAAAGCGGTGAAGCCACTTGGGGAAAATAAATGAGTGCAAGCTCACTGGTGTTGGAGTTATAAGGCACGCAGGCGGGGGCTCGGGCATTGGAGCAAGTAGCGATGTCCGCTTCCCACAATCTTGGTTGGAGGCTTTAAAATACCTTCAAACGGAAACCGCTTCGCGTCGCGGTTTATGTATAGGTATCGTAATTATGAGGATTATCACAGGCCTGCTGTTAACAGCAGTTTATTTGGCGGGTTGTACTGTTCAAGGTTCTGCTCAGATGGAGGGCGTCGACGGTGGAACCTTCGACGCAGCCGTCCCAAAACCGATCGGAGGAGCTCGCGTTAATTCCGCGGCGCCCGGGCGCCGATACCGCTGCTCAGAGCTCTCAGAGGCCGAAGCGTATGAACTACTTCGACAAGGCCATAGCTACCTTGACGCAGATGGAGACGGGCGCCCGTGTGAGTGGGGGCGCAACACTTCCGCTACTCGGCCATCTGGCGGTATCAATTGCTATTATGTTGGTGGATACACAAGGAAGAACGGTACTTACGTTCGGGGTCACAGGCGCTGTCGCTAGTCTAACTCCACTAGCGATGGCGGCGATAAATTATACGACAAGTACTAACGTGTCAGCGGGGCGCTGTATTTGAAAGAGCACCTTGCGTTTAAATAGAGTAGCGGCGGCACAAAGCAGACAGGATATTTCATCAAGAGGAAGGGGGATAATAATGAAAAATATTTATTGTGCTATGACTCGTGCCCTACATGACGTCACCTTTGATGGTGTCCCACAATATAATGGCATGCTTCTGGTCTAGCGGGGTTTGCTGCTGAGGATGACGAAATCGAAGATGTCGCCAAAAAAATGGCTGGCGTTGCACTGATGGCAGATAAGAAATAGCACGCAATATAAACGCCCGACTAACAGTCGGCTGCATGGCGACCGGATCTCCGCTGCTTCAGAGTTCAAAATCGGCGCGTGAGAAGGGGGTTCGCCCCACAGGGATTGACGATATGACAAGGTTCAATGGACCAGAAGAAGTCTACGCAGAGCTCGTGGATAAACAGCCAGAGAATGAGGACTGGCTCCTTGGCCTTGTTGCATTCGCCGTAGTTGAAGAACAGCGAGTAGAGTGGGTGAAGCATCATTCCGAGAACAATGGCGGTCCTCCAACGGATGCGGATATTAGAAACTGGTATCTGCAGCTACCATCGGGTGCTTTGCTCAGAGCAAGAGACACCGCAGAAGCAAGGCTCACGGATTACGCAAGATCCGCCATTGAAATCTACATGGCTGATTTCCAGAAGGAAATCGAAGAAGGAATTATTGTCAGTGAAGTCCGTGAGACGAAGAAATTTTGGCCTCAGTTTGGTGTGAATTTGGCCGGAGGTCTCGTGAGTGCGCTGCTTTTCGCCTCCCTTCTAACGCTGATGGCGGTCTTTGTCTTGAACGACTCTTCCCCCGTTAAAATTGGCCAACACCTAGTGAACTAAATGAGGAGCACAACATGAGCAAAAGCAAGAATGAAGTAACAGGGAAAAAAGCAGCTTCGGCGGCGTCGAAAGTACTGCGTTCCAGCGGTTCAAGCAAATCAGCAAAATCGGCAGCAGGTTCCGCTCTGTCGCAAACAAAAGCGCCTAGCAAAGTAACTTCGCCTAAAGCTGGATCTGCTGCTTCCAGTACGCTCAGAGCAAGTAGCTCAAGCAAAGCAGCTAAAACAGCGGCGGGCTCAGCACTTACTCAACGGCCGAACAGGAAGAAGTGACATCATTGCTAACAAAGCGCCGAAGAGCGGCAAAGTGAAGCTGCAACCTCCGTGCTGCCGAAAAGCTGCGCCAGCTGGACTTTGCTCCTTGGTGTCGGCTTTAGCCGAGTTAACAGGAATTCGAGCATGGATATTGATGGCCGCAAGAGGGGCAAAAATAGAGGGGCCTACGAAAGGAAATCAAGAAATGGCCCACCGCTTAGCTAGGTTGGTGAGAAGCTTCGTTATGCACTAGAGAAACGTCATTAGAATTATGCGCGCAGCTATCGTCCCAAGCTTAGGAAAGGGGCGCTGGATATGCTGTAGTAAGGAAGTATCCAAGGGGCAGGTGCTCCTTTAGATGAATATTCAACTATAGGTAGACATCTATGCTACTGAGCAAAATGCCGCCGGGTGGATGGGTTTGCCAGACGCTTACGTCTCAGCTTGCATGGGGTAATAAGTCTCAGGGAGGACTACCCGTTGTCAGTGGCTTCGTTGGTAGTTTGTGGCAATTATTAACTTCGACCGCACTCTGGTAACCCTAATGGCCGTTGAAACAGGGAAGTACGCAGACGTTTATCGCAGCTGGCAACAGCATCTATTTAATTTTAATCTGGCTGTCCGAGAAACCCAGACGCCTGGCTTGCGCAAGCCGCAGCTGGCCGCTCTTTATGCCGCCCTGGGGCACTTGGTGATGGCGCCGGCCACGCCAGCAACGATCGTGATGCCGACCGGGACAGGAAAAACCGACACTATGCTCGGGCTGCTGATCGCCGGGCGGCTGACCAGAACCTTAGTATTAGTGCCTTCCGACCCATTGCGATCCCAGCTGGTCGAGAAATGTACTGAGTTGAAGAAACTGCGGGAGATTGGTGCAGTTTCGGCTACCGCACTCAATCCAGTGGTGCGGGCGATCGGTTCGAGCCTATCAGCCGATGAGGTTCAGCAGTTGGTCGAGGCCAACGTGATCGTCGCCACGCCGCAAGCGCTGCAGCGCTTCGAGCAGCCCACCTTGGAGGCTTTGGCCGGCCTCTGCAGCCACCTAATCATCGATGAAGCGCACCATGTGGCCGCTCAGACCTGGAGCAGGGTAAAGAACGCGTTCAATAACAAGCCCTGTCTGCAGTTCACGGCTACCCCTTTCCGAGAGGATAACCAGCCGCTGGATGGCAAGATCATCTACAACTACCCGTTGAAGGACGCACAGAACGATGGCTATTTCAAGGCGATCGAATTCCATCCGGTGCGCGAGTACAACCTGGAGCTGGCTGACCAGGTGGTGGCTGACAAGGCGGTAGCGCTGTTACGAGACGACCGCGCGCGTGGGTTTAACCACCTGCTGATAGTTCGAGCGCGGTCACAGAAGCGTGCCGCCGAATTGTTTGAGTTGTACAAGCAGCATGAGGATCTTTCGCCCATCCTCATCCACAGTAAAGTACATAATCGGGCCAAACTACTGGGTGAGATTGTCGAGAAGAAATATAAGATCATCGTCTGTGTGAACATGCTAGGGGAGGGCTTCGACTTACCGGAGCTTAAGATCGCGGCCATCCACGACCAGCACCGCAGCCCCGCCGTTACCTTGCAGTTTATCGGTCGCCTGACGCGAGTCGATGATACGCTCGGTGACGCCAAGTTCGTCGCAAACATTGCCAACCAGAAAGTCGACTACCAAATGGCGGCGTTATACAAGGAAAATGCTGACTGGAGCGCGGTGATCCGCGACGTTAGCCAAGACAAAATCGCCCGCGAGATCGAGAAGGAGACGTTCATCGAACAGTTCCCGGAAGATGCTAACGCCGAGGACATTTTCGGGTTGAATCCTAACCCTAAGATCAGTGCGATAGCCTACCATGTAGAGCTTGAGTACTGGCGACCAGAGAAGGCCAAGCACTTCTCGCATAAGAAAGAATCGTTGCAACTTCTGTCCATCAACGAGGAGGCCGACACTATCATTATGGTGACACGGCGCGAAACTCCCGTCAGCTGGGCGCACACGTCTTCGATCGTGGACACCAATTGGGTCCTCTACCTAGCGTACTACCATACGCCTGACAAGACGCTGTTCGTCCACTCTTCCGGGGATGAGTCGCAAACAAATCGGTTCCTGAACCTGATCTCCAAAGATGCCCGGCGCATCAGCGGCGAGCCGACGTTCCGCACCTTGCACGGTATCAAGCTCATGAAGCTGCAGAATGTGGGCCTGTCTCGTATGCGCAAGGGTCTACGCTTTACCATGCATGTCGGGCGCGACATCAATACAGTCATAGGTGAAATCGAGAACGGCACTGCGCGAAAGTCCAACATCTTTGCAACCGGCTACGAGGATGGTCAACGCACCACCGTTGGCTGTTCGCACAAGGGCAAGATCTGGGAGATGAACTCTTCCAGCATCAACGACTGGATCGAGTGGTGCAAGCGAGCCTCGCAGAAGCTTAACGACGCGACGATCAATCCATCTGAAGTCCTCAAAGATGTGCTTCGCTCGGAAAAGATTGAGGCAGCATGGCCTGAGGGACTGTTCTATGCCGATTGGCCTACGTCCATCCTGATCGAAAATGAGCAGAAGATCTCGCTGGTGGACCGAGCGGAAGTATTCAATCTGCTGGATGTCGAACTGGGTAAGCCACGGCGAATCGATGCACTTACGCTGGAAGTACCCATGAGGGCAACGGCAGTTGATGGAGCGGAACGCCAATTGCCTGACATCACGATCCGGCTGCTGGATGACGATTACAAGTTTTCCTGCCCAGAGGTCAGAATCGTATTGCCAGAAGAGAGCTCGTTCGAGCAGTACCTGGATATCAACCCGTTGGTGCTGTTGGCCGTCGACGGCTCGATGGTCGAAGGCAATTACCGCTATTACTCCCCCAACAGTTTGGACTTGAAGCTGCCAGTTGCCCTGATTGAACCGTGGGACTGGGGCACGACTCAGATCCACAAGGAGTCGATGAGGGTTGACCGCAACTTAGATACCGTTCAGGGATTCACCTATCGCCGAATCGAGAACGACTACTCTTTCATTTTCAACGACGATGGTGCTGGTGAGATCGCCGATCTGGTGGCAATCAAGCACAACAAGGATGCAATCTTTATTGACCTGTACCACTGCAAGTATTGCCCTCAGCAAGATGGTCAGGCGCGGCCAGGAGCACGTGTTTCCGACGTCTACGAGGTTTGTGGTCAGGCATCACGCTCGGTGAAGTGGTTACACACGGAAGAAAAGTTCTTTAACCGGTTGTTGCAGCGCTATCAGCAGTCGTTGCCCAAAGGCTTTGACAGAATCCTTAAGGGGGACCCCTTGGATCTGGAACTGTTGCGCAACAAGTGCCACGACCATGAAATGGTCTTCCGCTTTGTGATCGTCCAACCCGGTATTTCGGCCGACAAGGTTTCCGCTGATCAGTTGGCCGTGCTTGGCACCAGTTACTCATATATCAAGAGTGTTTCTGGCTCGGATGTGAGAGTCATTACAAGCATTTAGATTAGGGTTGCTACCGCCTGGCGGCGGAGAGCTTCCACCCCAATCGTCATTTGAGAAGACAGGATGAACCTGTCCCACCCAAACGTACGTCAACAAGCCGCGGCAAGCCACGGGACAGGCACCTTGTAGTCAATCTCTTACACCACACAAAGGGACAGGCACCTTGTAGTGTAAGCGTCCGGCCATCCCACCTTGTCAAACGGTATGGGGCTTCCACTGATGCGGCAGCAGTTCATCAATGGCATTG
>NZ_JALKII010000008.1 GCF_023051175.1 Alcanivorax quisquiliarum
CCCATTTCCACGGCCTTGCCGTGGCGCAGGATCTTGATCATCAGATCGGTGCCGATGTTGCCGGAGCCGATGATGGCTGCCTTGCGTTTCATAGCGCCTCCGTTATCCGAACCGCACGTCACAGTGGCCCAGGCCACCGACTGCTACGGAAATATGATCGCCGGCTGCAACCGGCATCAACGGCACCAGTGAGCCGGAGAGAATCACTTCACCGGCTTTCAGCGGAACACCCAGCAAGCCGAGCGTATTCGCCAGCCAGGTGATGCAGTTGACCGGTGAACCCAGCGCAGCAGCACCCGCGCCAGTGGCCACGATCTCACCGTTCTTTTCCATCACCATGCCGCAAGTGGTGAGGTCAATTTCTGATGGCAGTCGCGCCGCATCACCGAGCACAAACACACCACAGGAGGCGTTATCGGCCACCGTGTCCTGGATTTTTATTTTCCAGTCGTGGATGCGTGAATCGATGATCTCGAAGCACGGCATGACGCACTCGGTGGCGGCAATGACTTCCGCATTGGTGACACCGGGCCCGATCAGATCGCGCTTGAGCACAAAGGCAATCTCGCCTTCTGCACGCGGGGCGATCAGCTGACCTTCGATTTTTATTTCATCGCCGTTGGCGTAGATCATGCGATCAGTCAGGTAGCCGAAATCAGGCTGGTACACATTCAGCATGTTCTGTACCGCCTTGCTGGTGACACCGATTTTCTTGCCGATGATCTGCTCGCCATCCGCCAGGCGACGCTCAAGCATTTTCAGGGAAATTCGGTAGGCATCGTCCAGCGTGATCTCCGGCTCGCGCTCTGTCAGCGGCGTCACGGTGGAACAGTTGCGCAGCGCGTTGTACAACTCGTCGCCGTATTGCTGAATCTTGTTATCGTTCATATGTCATCTCCCGTTTCGGCGTCAAAGTTTGATACAGACGTTGGACAGCTCGGCGTAAAACTCCAGCCCGTGCACCCCGCCCTCGCGACCAATACCGCTTTGCTTGCTGCCACCAAAAGGCGTGCGCAGATCACGCAGGAACCAGCTGTTGACCCAGCACAGGCCCACTTCCATTTGTGCCGCCACCCGGTGCGCGCGTGTCAGGTTCTCGGTCCAGACCGCAGCTGCCAGGCCATACTCGGTATCGTTGGCCAGCGCGATGGCTTCTTCCTCTGTATCGAACGGGCGAATGTGGCAGCAAGGGCCGAAGATCTCTTCGCGCACCACGGCGGAATCTTCCGACAACCCGGTCCAGATGGTGGGCTCGACCCAGTTGCCATTGCCCAGCTCTTCCGCCATTTTCGGGCGGCCGCCCCCGGTAACGATGGTGGCGCCATCAGCGCGGGCTTTTTCGTAATAGGACAGCACCTTGTCCAGATGCGGGCGGCTGATCAGCGGGCCGAAGCTCACGTCGTCATCCTGCCACCAGCCCGGTTTCAGTTGTTCGGCGCCCTCTTTCAGACGCTGCACGAATTCATCAAAAATCGGGCGTTCGACGTACACGCGCTCTGTCGCCAGGCAAACCTGACCGCAGTTGGCAAATACCGAACGCATGGTGCCTTCGATGGCTTTGTCCATATCGGCGTCAGCAAATACGATGGCGGCATTTTTGCCCCCCAGCTCGAAGGAGATCGGGCGCAACCCTTCCGCAGCGGCTTTCATGATCGATTTACCCGTGGAGGTTTCACCGGTAAAAGTGATGCCGTCGACATCCTTGTGCTGAGTGAGATATTCACCTGCTGATTTCGGGCCGAAGCCGTGCACCACGTTATAGACGCCGGCAGGAATCCCTGCATCGTTCATCACCTCGCCCAGCAGGGCGGCGGTATGTGGTGTTTCTTCGGACGGCTTGACCACCACCGTGTTACCGCACGCCAGCGCCGGGCCGACTTTCCAGGTCATCAGCAGCAGCGGCAGGTTCCAGGGCGCGATCACACCGATCACACCGCGTGGCTTGCGGATCGCGTAGTTAACGGCGCCAGTGCCATCCGGTGTATCCATCAGAAAGCTTTCGGTGGGCACATTGCGCACCAGATCAGCAAATATCTTGAAGTTGGCGGCACCACGGGGGATATCGATATGCGACGCCATGGATTTCGGCTTGCCTGTATCCAGGCATTCCGCTTCGAGAAATTCATCGAAACGAGCATTGATACCGTCGGCCACTTTATGCAGCAGCGCCATGCGCTGTTCCGTCGGCATCCGGCCCCACTCACCCTGAAGCGCTGCGCGGGCGGCGGCCACTGCGCGACCCACCTCTTCTTCACCGCCCTCATGCACCAGGGCCAACAGCTCCCCATTGGCGGGGTTTCGGTTCTCGAAGGTGCCACGTTGTGCGGAGGGCACGTATTCTCCATTGATAAAATGCTTGATCTCTTTCATGTACTGAGTCCTCGGATCATCAGCGGGCGCTGTGCCCGGCTTGCTCTACCCTTGCCACGTCACCCGCGGATCGGTGGCGTTTGCCCTGGATTTCAGATACCGGCGACACATCAATAGATATTTCGCCTTAATCTCGATTTTTATGATCAGGCGTTAAAAAAAGCCCGCATTTCTGCTGGGCCAGGTGCAGCGTTCGCTGCACCACGCCTGCCAAATTTTCACCCTTGCCTGAACAACCCGGCGCGCCGCCATGGCGCCCCGGCCTGACGTCAGGTCTTGAATTCCTTGATGTTCGGGCGCGCTCCCCACATGCAGAAGCCCACTGGTTCGAACGGGAACTGCCGCGGCAAGTGGCTTGCCTCATCTTCGATACTGCGCACGCCGCTGGAGTATTCGAAGATCATGCCGTCCGGCCCCTCGAAGTAGAGGAACATTGCCGTTGAGGTCGGATGCTTGCCCGGCCCGAAGGTGATATTCACGCCTTTCTCTTGCAGGAAATACCACGAACGCATGATGTCATCGATGCTCTGCACCTGATGATTGATATGTTGCACGCCGGGATATTCCGACGGGAACAACGCGATCTTGTGGTGGATCTCGTCGATACGCAGCAGCGGCGCATCACCGATCCAGTCCGAGACGCGCGCGCCCATGATCTGCGTCCAGAATTTTTCATCACGAACCAGATCCGTGCTGCGCAAACCGATATGCGAGAACCCGGTGATACCCGCGTCCCGCGACGGAAAATACCGCCAGCCGGAGTGCTGCGGCCGCCAGATCAGCTCGATGCGGTTGCCGGATGGATCAAGGAACCAGACGAAGGCGCGTACAAAGCGCTGTTCGCATTCCTGATCCGTGCCCCAATGCGAATCCGTGCCGGCCTGCTGTAAAACCTTGCGGGCAACTTCCAGCGCCTCGAAGGAGTGCAGCTCGAACGCGGTGGCGTGATCGCGGGCGTCACCCTCGAAATAGACCAGTGTGTGATCACGATCATCCGAACGAAAGTAAACGGCATTGCCCTGAGTACGTATTTTCTGCAAACCGAGAATCTCGGTACAGTAACGGGTTGCGGCCTCCACATCGGGCGTGCCCAGGCGCACATAACGAATATCATGCAGATTGATCATGCTGCCCCCTCTACACTGGTGGCCGGGAGAAACTTCTCGGCGAAGATGCGCGCCGAGGGCACACCCAGAGCCAGCAGTTTTTCGCGTGCTGCATCGATCATCGGCGGCGGGCCGCACAGATAGGCATCGGTGCTGGCGGCGTCATCCAGCAAGCCATCAGCGAGCAGGTCGGTGACGAATCCGGTCTGGCCTTGCCAGCCGTCTTCACCGTTGACCACCACCCGATGCAGCGTGACGTTATCACCGTACTCGGCGATACGTTCTTGCCCGAACAGCTCGCCGGCAAAATTGGCGCCATAAAGCAGCGTCACCTGCGGCATCGGATTACCGCTGGCTTTCAGTTGCGCCAGCATGCTCAGCATCGGTGCAAGCCCGGTGCCACCCGCCACCATCACCACGCGCCCGGCGCGTGGCGGCCGCAGGAAAAACTGGCCGTAGCTGCCCTGCACCTGCAGGCTGTCGCCCACTTTGGCATGGTCACGCAGCCAATCGCTCATCGCACCTTCCGGCAGCAGTCGCACGAAGAACTCCATTTTCTCGTTATCGCCCGGCGCATTGGCGAATGAGTAACTGCGCGCCGGCACGCGGCCGGGAACGGTCATGTTCACATACTGGCCGGCAAGAAATACCGGTGTGTCGGCATCGCTCTCCAGCACCAGACGCATGACGTTATCCGCAACCGGCTCAAGCTCGCTGATGCGGGCATCGATGACGGCTACTTCTTTCTTCAGCATCGACAGCGGGTAGGCGAACTCCAGCACCATGTCGGAGCGTGCGCGCGCCTGGCAGGCCAGCAGGAAACCTTCTTCCTGTTCGTCCTCGGTCAGCGCCTCGTCGCTCACATCGCCGATGTCGCACTGCCCGTCTGCAAGAAATGCCTTGCAGACGCCGCAAGCGCCTTCGCGGCAGTCCGTCTCCAGAGTCAAGCCGCTACGCAAGGCGGCGGAATAGACCGTTTCGATGGCCGAGGTATGGAAATGGGTGGTCGCACCATCTTCGAACACACAGGTAATGTTGTATTTATTCGACATCGGACTCTCTCCTGAAGGGGCCTGTCAGCCGTGTACCGACAACAGCGGTTTTACGGCCTGCCCGTCCAGTACCAGCTGAAACGCATCGCGTGCGTCTTCCAGCGGTACGATATGCGATACCAGCGGTGACAGATCCACACGCCCGTCCGCAATCAGATCGGCCGCTTCGCTCCAGCTGCGCCAGATACGGCGGCCATGAATGCTGTGAATGGTGGGGCCGGTTCTTACCCACTGCGTCAGATCCAGCGTCACCGGGTGCGATGGCGCACCGATCAGGCGGAAATCGCCACCACGACGTAACGAGGCCAATGCAGCGTGCAGGCCGGCCTCCGCGCCGGTCAGTTCGATCACCACATCGGCGCCCTCACCGCCGGTGAGCGCCAGCACTTCCTTGGTCAGATCATGGGAGGCCGGGTTGATGCAATGGCTGGCACCTAGCGCTTCTGCGGTGCCCAGGCGCACCGGATTGAGATCGGCGGCAATCACCTGACGCGCACCCAGTGCGCGCGCAGCAGCTACCGCCATCAGGCCAATCGGCCCGCAACCGTTTACCAGCACGCGCTGCCCGGACACGCCAGTGCCTTCGCCGCAGGCGTGCACGGCGATACCGAACGGCTCCATCATCGCCGACAGCCGCGGCGAGAAATCCGGCGGATTGATCCAGGCGATGCTGGCTGGCACCACCACCCATTCGGCAAAACCGCCATCCACATCGATGCCTGGATATCGGGTATCCACACAAAGATGCCGCTGATCAAGCATGCACGGACGGCAATGACCGCAGGAGATATGGCTCTCCAGGCTTACCTGATCGCCCAGCTTGATACCGGTGACACCCTCACCGATTTCGTCGACGATGCCACAGACTTCGTGGCCCATGACTCGCGGCAGCACCATGCGCCGTGCCATGCGCGGTGCCCAGTGATAGATATGCATGTCGGTGCCGCACACGCCGGCAAAACGTACACGCAGGCGGATCTCGCCGGCGCCGGGGCTCGGCTTGTCGATCTGGCGTAGCTCCAGCCCATCCACTTCGGGCGCTGTCTTGCACAATGCGAGCATCGTAGTCTCCGTAAATTCCGCCGTTCGGGTTCAACCGCCGGGCACCGGGATTTCAGTGCCGGGCGGCTGGGTCAGCATCAGACGTTGTAAACATCCACGGTGCCGTCAATCACGCGCTCAAGGAAGGTCACTTTCTTGCGCTTGATCTTCAGCTCGCCATCAATACGCACCAGCAGGTAGTCGTACCACACGCCGCGCACGATGTTGCCGATGCGCGGATCCATGGTGGCGACGATTGCCTTGGCGCTGGCTTCCACTGTCTCGCCGTCATCAGACAGCACCCGCACGCTGCCGACGCAGTGGCTGGTGGTTGGCAGCGGCGTCGAGGCGTAGGAGTCGCCCGAGGTAAAGCGGAACACGCGATCTTCGATGCCGCGATCCGGTAGATAGATCAGGCTGATTTCTTTCAGCGGATCTTCGGTGATCTCGTCCTCGTTGCGCCACGCCGGCATCCAGAACTCGGAATCCGGCGTGTACATGTCGACCCATGCCTGCCATTCGCGGCGATCAATATGATCGGCTTCGCGTGCAAGCAACTCGGTGACTTCCATTACCCGCAGGTATTGATCGTTGAGCATGGCGGTCATCAGTTGATCTCCCCTTTGCCGGTCATCTGCTTCAGCCATTTGCGGTAGAAGCTGTAATACAGTGTTTCAAAGTCCCAGTCGTTGTTGCTGGACACCGGGTTCAGGCCGATAGCCTTGGCGTCTTCGTCCGGGCCTTCAATCATGCTGCTCAGTCCACGGGTGACATCGGTCCAGCGGGCGGCTTCGCCGCGGGCACCGGTCTGGCAGTCTTCCAACGCAGCCAGATCATCCGGTGTGGCCATGCCCGTCACCATATAGAAGTCTTCGAATTTGCGAATCCGCGCTGTGCGAGCTTCCGCGCTCTCGCCTTTCGGTGCGATGCAGTACACCGTCACCAGCGTGCGATCCACCGACAGTGGACGGAAGATACGAATCTGCGTAGAAGGCTGATCCATAAACAGTACGTTGGGGAATACCAGCAGGTTGCGCCCACGGCCAACCATCCAGTTCACCTGCTCCTCCGACACACGGGTCAGCAACTCCTCACGAGCTTCCCACAGCGGCCCCACTTCCGGGGTGGCGCGTTCGGCCCAGATCACCATGTGGCCGCCATCCAGGTCGTAGCAGCCGGTCGGGACAATACCGGCGATCCGACCTGCTTCTGTTTTTGCCATGCCGTCGCGGCCTTGACGGGTTTCACGCTGTGCCACCGTGTCGGCAAAGACCCGGTGCACGGTGCTGACGTGATAGCCATCGACACCGTTTTCGGCCTGCATTTTCCAGTTGCCGCGAATCACGTAATCGGAATAGCCCCCAATCACTTCGATGCCTTCCGGTGATTGATCCGCCAGCATGTCGATGAATACTTTGGCTTCACCCAGATGCTCTTCCAGGGTCGGCACTTCCGCTACCAGACTGCCGAACACAAAGCCGCGATAGCTTCCGACCTGGCCGATGTGCTTGAGGCCCATCGCCGACTTGTCGACGCCGTCCGGCCAGCCGGTTTTTTCATTCTTCACACGCACACATTTTCCTTGCGTGTTGAAGCACCAGCCATGGAAGCGGCAGCGCAGCGTGGTGGCATTACCCTGGCGACGCTCGGTCAGCAGCGCACCACGGTGAGCACAGGCATTGATGAACGCGTTGATAGTGCCGTCCTTGTCACGGATCACCAGCACTGGCTGGCGCCCGATCAGCGTCGAGTAATAGTCGCCCGGATTGGGTATCTGGCTTTCGTGGCACAGAAACACCCAGTCTTTCTCGAAAATATTCTTGACTTCCAGCTCGTGCAGCTCTTCATCGGTGTAGATGCTGCGATCGACCCGGAACACACCCTCGCTGAGGCGACTGTCGACCATACGCGCAGCACGCTCGCGCAGCGCTTCCAGGTTCGGATCGGCATCATGCGCTTGCTCAACGCTGATCCGCTGGCTTGTATTCTGAGTCATTGTCTTTCTCCTCCTGACTACTCGTTTCGTACCCGGCTCAATGGCCCAGTGCATAGGATTTGACTTGTCGAGATTGCCACCAGGTGACGGCAATGATCACGCAGCCCATGATCAAACCAATGGTGTCAGTGGGCACGCCCTCGAAAATGATCAGCGCCCCGCCTTCCGGCATCATCAACAACACACCTGCCACGGCGGTGAACAACCGGGCCAGTGTTTTCAGATGGCGAAACAGATAGCCTTCGATGGCCGCGCCGATCATCAGGAAACCAAACATGGCAGTGGCGAAGGCGATCAACGTACCGATCCATTGCGAGCTACTCATATCGCTTTGCAGCAGCAATGCCGGGTAAGCGATAAAAACAAACGGCACCAGGAATGCAATTGCACCGAAGCGCATTGCCTCCCAACCAGAGCGCATGAATGGCGCCCCTGCCAATGAAGCGGCGGCGAACGCGGCCAGGCATACCGGCGGCGTAATCATCGACAACACGCCGAAATAGAGCACGAACAGATGGCTTGCGAGCGGGTCGAAGCCAGCTGACACCAACACCGGTGCGACCAGCGCAGCCATCAGTACATACAGCGCAGTCGTAGGCATACCCATGCCGAACACGATGGCCGTAATCGCAGTAATAAACAGCAGCAGCAACGGCATGGAGCCAGCCACATCGGCAATTGTCAGCCCCAGCGAGAAGCTCAGCCCCGTCAGAGACAGCACCCCGACGATCAGCCCTGCTGCGGCAGTAATAGTGGCGATTTCCAGCAGGCTGCGTCCGGTTGCTTCAAGAATGCCGAGCAGCGAACGCCAGCCGACGGAGTGCTCCCCCACTATTTTCGCAGCCAGCAAGGTCGCGAGCAGGCTGGCGAAAGCCGCTTGTTCAGGGGACCAGCGGAAAGCAAACAGCAGTGCGAACAGCATCAGCAACGGGATCAGGAACGGCCAGTAACGACGCAGCGCCAGCCTTGCGTTCGGGCGCTCCTCCGCCGTCATCGGCCGCATCCCGTGACGAGCTGCATGAAGGTGAATTTGAACCAGCATTGCCACATAGAACAAGATCGCCGGAATGAGGGCAGCCAGAGCTACCTGGGCGTAGGGAATCCCAAGAAACTCCGCCATGATGAACGCGGCCGCTCCCATGATTGGCGGCAACAATTGTCCGCCTGTAGAGCTGACCGCCTCAATACCGGCCGCCTGCTGCGGCTTGTAGCCACTTTTTTTCATCAACGGAATAGTGACAATCCCGGTGGTGGCGACATTAGCTACCGCACTGCCGGAGATTGAGCCAAACATCGACGAGGCCAATACCGACGCCTTTGCCGGACCACCTCGGTAGCGGCCCATTGCGGCCAGAGGGAGATCCATGAACAGCTGACCGCCGCCAAGGCGGAACAGGGCATTGCCCAGCAATACATAAGCAATAACCGTTGAAACCACCACGGCCAGAGGCGTACCCAGCATTCCACTAGCATCCAGATGCAGGTAGCTGAACAGGAAATCCAGCTCCGGCGCCTGCCCTTGCAGTGCGCCGGGCATCTTGTCGGCGAACGCCGCATACACCAGACAGATCAACACCAGAATCGCCATTGTCGGCCCGGTCAGACGACGTACCGCCTCGATCAACAGCGCGATTGATACAGCAGCGACCACCAGGTTCAGATAATATTCCGCCCCCATGCCCATGAAGCCGATCGACATCAGCCACTCGTAGCGAATGGCTGTCTGCAGGCACAGCAAGAAGCTCAATGCCGCACAAAAAATATCGAACAACGGCGGCCGTCCTGATGCCAGCACCGGCGTGTTAACCCGGGCTGGCTTGAGCAGAAAAGTGACGGACATTGCCAGACCAAGCACCGCCAGAGATGCTTGCTCGCCCCAGATTGCGTAACCGAAGTAGGACGGGACACTGAAGGCATAAAGAATGCCCGCCACCGGGATGGCTGCCAACAGCACTCTGGTTAGCAGGAGCCAGCCGCCTTGCAGCCGATCACTGGCCGCCCCGGTGTCCTCCTTCACGATGCGCTGAATCTTTTCTTCTATCACGACGTGTCACCTCTCGCTTTGCGCGTAGAAAACAGTCAGCGGGCTGCTTCGAGCAGTGCAGCGCTATGCTGTTCAATACTGTCGGTCCACAGGCCCTGCTCTTCATAGAAGCGTTTGGCGCCGTCATGCACGGGCAGCGTGAGGTTGTCGGCGATCATGCCTTCCGGCAACCAACGATTGAAAACACCACTAATGGCACGCAGCTCCCCAATATGTTCGCTGATCATTTTCACCACGGTGTAGACCTGCTCATCCGGCACATCTTTGTTCACCGCCAGATAAAACGGATAGCTCCAGACATAGGCATCGTCGATCAGGCCGACCGAATCACCAGCCTTGTAGCTCGCCAGCTCACCCGCCGGGAAAGCAGCACGGGTGCGCGCCACCGCAGCCTCATCACTGTTCATGCTGATAAAACGGATCGGGGTCTGCGCGTTGATTTCCTGCACGATAGCCTGGCCCAGGGGCACACACATGGCAGCGTCTACCCGGCCTTCGCCCAACGCCTGCACCGCAGTACGCGAGTGCGTGACCGGTACGACCGTGACGTCTTCCCAGTCGAGCCCGAGGTTAGCCATCTGAGCCGTCGCCAGCTGTTCGCAGGTCTTGTGTGCGGAGAAAGCCCCACTCACGCGCCGCCCTTTGAGATCTGCACCGGTGCGAATATTGGAGTCACGACGCACGATAATGCCGAGTTCATTGGTGAAGCCCACTGCGGCGAGGCGAAGATTGCGATATTCCTTGCGATAACCCACGCCGCCAACGAACGCTTCGTGTGCATCCGCCGCATTCAACAGCGCGAACTGGGCGCGACCGGCGTCAACCTGTGGCACATAGACTTGCGGGCCGGACATCGGCGCAGCCAGCACCGTGTAATCGGTTTTCTGTGAGACGACGCTCGCGATGGCAGAGCCGGTGGAGTGGACGATGGAGCCGGTGGGCGCCGTCAACAGGCGCAAGGTGCTCGCATGGGCCGAGTTGAGCATTGCTGCCGCGCCGGCAACCAACAGCGCGATCATTACTGGCTTCTTCAGCATCATGGCTGTGTTCTCCCGTATTTTTGTCGGTATATATCATCGCCCTGCGGGTAGCGCTCCGCAGGGCTGATAAGAACGACTATAGCAGCGCTTACCGATTTTTCAATAAAATATATAAATTATTCGCCAATCTAGATAAAACGAGAAAATCATTAGAAATCATCTAGTTAGCGTTCGTGCAGACGACAGTCCATGCAAACTGCGCGCGAAATGACGTGGTGACAGGCGTCCCGGCTTGCCGGCGATGGGTGATATCGTAACGATATCAGTGCTCACATATTAGGCAGGGTTCGCTGGCGCCGTCCACCTTATCGTAGTCGGGCCGGCGAAGCCCCGCCGCAGCAGGAAGAGAGAAAACAGGCTTGGGTGTGTAGGGTTTGGTGGAAGGAAGAACCCCCGCAGCCACTCTGGCTCCGAGGGGCGAGTCAGCGTACTTCGGCTTCAGCGCTTGCGGCTTCTTCAGCGCGCCGGAACACTTCCAGTGTGACCTCCATCGTGCGGCGGATATGCAGGCCGGTCGCCTCACAGGCTTCCTCCGCCCGGCGACCGAGTGCGGCGTCATAGATAGCCCGGTGCTCCTCGTGCACGTCACGCGGCACATGCTCGGTAAGCAGTGAAATATTGCGATAGCGCTTGTGCTGATCGTAAAGCGTACGGTGCATGCGCAGCAGCAATGGTGAACGGCAGCCCGACAACAGCGCCGCATGAAATTCTTCGTTAGCCCGCTCGCGCGCACTGAAGCTGCCTTGGCCCTCTTCCAGTTTCGAGAGCCGGTAATACGCCGCCACCAATCTTTCTTCCCAGGCCTCATTGCCATTGGTAATGCTGTTTCGCAGGGCTTCTGTCTCAATCAGGATACGAACCTGCGTAATGTCCTGGAGGTCCGCCACACTCATGGGCACGACACGAAAGCCACGCTGGCCCTCGGATATGACAAAACCATCGGCGCTGAGACGACTGAGTGCCTCACGCAGCGGGGTGGCCCCCACCTCGTACTGGCCACGCAACTGCTCGACGCGCAACTTGGCGCCGGGCTTCAGACGGCCTGCGATCACATCGGCTCGCAGCATCAGGTAGGCCTGATCGGTCAGTGTCTTAGGCCTTCCGTCATCATACGGCGAAGGCGCCCCTGACATATTCATTCAACACCTATTTTGAAAGGATTCATGTGGCTTTGCCGTGCGGCCCGGCAGTAGCACCGGCGTTCACTGGCCCTGTCGTGGCAGCCAGGCAGGTAGCGTATTTTTAATGTGTGCGGCTTATATGATAACCATATAAACCGCTATCCGGTAAATCCACTGCGCCCTGAACGGCGATACAGCACGCGCCAGAGCGACGGCAACGCCTGCACCAAAGGGCAGTGCTGGCTCGCTGAACAACCCCACAGTGGCAAATAGGAAACCGCAGTCCGAATGCACAACGCCCCGCTGCCGAACCACCTCAGGCAGCTCGATCACGGGGCGCAAGAGCCAGCCCTGGTGGGCCGACGGTCGCTGATGTTGCCCGTCAGGCGATCAGCTTTCGACGTCCATCTGTGATTGCAGGAAGTTTTCCAGACCCACCTTGTCGATCAGGCCCAGCTGTGTCTCCAGCCAGTCGATGTGCTCCTCTTCGGATTCGAGGATTTCGTTGAACAGGTCACGCGAAACGTAATCTTTCACCGAATCGCAGTATTCGATTGCATCACGCAGCAATGGCACCGCATCGTATTCAAGTTGCAGATCGCACTTGAGCATTTCCACGGTATTTTCACCGATCCTCAGCTTGCCCAGATCCTGCAGGTTGGGAATGCCTTCCAGAAACAGAATACGCTGAATCAGCTTGTCGGCGTGCTTCATCTCGTCAATAGATTCTTCGTATTCCTTGCGGCCCAGCTTCTCCAGGCCCCAGTCCTGATACATCCGTGCGTGCAGGAAATACTGGTTAATCGCGACCAATTCGTTCCCCAAAGCCTTGTTGAGGTACTCGATCACTTTCGTATCACCTTGCATGGTCTTGCTCCATCGGAAATCGCGGGGGACTCTATTGTTGGCGACCGGCCGTCGGGGTGCAACCGCGCATTCTCAGCGGCAAACGAAAGCGGGAAACAGAACGCCAATGACTATCGCTCTTGACTGCAATAACAAGAGCGGAAAGGAGAGGACGAAAGCACGAATTGATTCAAGGCAGAATAAAACGCGACACACCAAGGGCGGCCCTGGTGTGCCGGATCAGATCGCTAACGGAAAAAACAACAGTACGCTCAAGCCGGCTGGGGTATGAACATGACCGGCTCGGCTTGCCTGGCTACATAAACCTGCGCAGCAGCTTCGGCACGGGCGGACCGAATCTCCTCACGCGCCTGGCGGGCGCACTTGCCACACTGACTCGCCACCCCGAGTTCCCGACGAAGATCGCGCAAACTATCGCAGCCCTGGTGGACTGCATCCCGTATCTGGCCGTCAGTGATGCCCTTGCAGAGACAAACGTACATCAGATTGATCCGTAGTCAGTGATCCGATGAACGAGATAGTAAGGCTAATGATAATGATTATCAAGTGGTTTCAGGAAGCAGTCGCACCTCCTGCTTCCAAAAAAATAAACCAGTCAATTCATTGCCTTACGAGAACATCAATGCCAGAAAACACAACAATTTGCGAGAACATGGAAAGGGCGAAGGAAAAAAAAGGGTAACAACGCAGCAATCAGGCCGGCGCAGCGTTCACTGCTCCGGCCAAGCCGCCGTGTCAGACCCCGCCTGCTGCGGCCGGGTGGCCCGCTCGCTCCAGTGCGTCCTGCACCTCCGGCGGCATATAGGTTTCATCATGCTTGGCCAGCACTTCCGTAGCCTCGAAACGCTGCTGGCTCACCAGCGTGCCGTTGGCCACCACGCCCTGCCCTTCGCGAAACAGATCCGGCAGGATGCCCTGATAGTAGACGGTAAACGAGCCCGCACCATCGGTAATATCAAACTGCACTTTCAGGCTTTCCGCATCACGGCGCACCGTGCCGTCCACCACCAGCCCGCCCACGCGCATACGCTGGCCCACGGGCGCTTCGCCCGATACCACCTGCTGCGGGGTATAGAACAGATTGATGTTGCCCGAAATTGCGTACAGCAACAGCCCGACTGCCAGCGCGACACCGGCAAAGGCGCCGAGCACGATAAGCAGCCGTTGTTTGCGTACCGGATTCATGGCTTCTCCTGCATTGCCTGTCGTTGAAGTTGTCGTTTCAGATCAGCTCGCACAGTGCGGCTGTGCCACAGC
The DNA here is from genome assembly GCF_023051175.1 of Alcanivorax quisquiliarum. Classification (GTDB taxonomy): domain Bacteria; phylum Pseudomonadota; class Gammaproteobacteria; order Pseudomonadales; family Alcanivoracaceae; genus Isoalcanivorax; species Isoalcanivorax quisquiliarum. The sequence goes on from NZ_JALKII010000008.1 coordinate 13,895, forward strand.
GCCCAGGCCACATTGGCAGCGATCAACGCCACCCCGATACCAAAAGCACTCCACACATACGGGCCGTGGGTGCCCATTTGCCACAGCGCCGACCAAGACTCGAAATACATCAGCGCAATACCTCCTTCACCCAGCGGCTGCGGCGTTCGCGCCACAGCACTTCAGTGCGTGTGCGAATCAGCACGGCCACAGCGAACAGGAAATAGGTACCGAACATGGAGATCAGCAGCGGCGCCAGCATGCTCGGGTGAATCTGGCTGCCGCCTGCACCGAAGATGCTCATGGAACTGCCCTGATGCAGGCTATGCCACCAATCCACCGAATAGCGCACGATCACCACATTGATGATGCCCACCAGGCTCAGCAGGCTCGCGGCGCGGCCCGCCTGGCGCGGATCGGCAATGGCGTTCTGCAAGCCCATGACACCCAGATACATGAAGAACAGAATCAGCATCGAGGTCAGCCGGGCGTCCCAGATCCAGTAGGTGCCCCATGTCGGCCGGCCCCAGATAGCGCCGGTAATCAGCGCCACCGCAGCCAGTGTGGCACCAAAGGGCGCAATTGCCTTGATCGCCACTTCGGCCATCTTCATGCGCCACACCAGCGACACCAGCCCGCAGATACCCATCGCCATATAGCCCATCATGGCGCCGCTGGCGGCAGGCACATGCAGATAAATGATGCGGTAACTGTTCCCTTGCTCGTGATGCGGCGGCGAGAACGCCAGACCCCAGATCAGCCCCACCAGCAGCAAGCCGCCGCTGAGCGCCACCAGATAAGGCAGCAACACACCGCTGATGCGATAGAAATGCCGTGGCGAGCCGAGCTGGTGATACCAGCGCACCAGCGCCTGCCAGTACCAATGCGGATAACGTACCGCACCGAAATAGAACAGCACTGACAGCAGGTATCCGCCCACCACCAGCACCGTGCGATTGGGCTGCGGTGCCTGCCAGAATACATACAGCGCCACAGCCACCAGCAGCCCCAGGCCGCTCCACAGGTAGAAATGGCCGGGCACCGGCCGCGCTGTTTCAGTCATGCCTCTACTCGCGTGTACGTCATCGGTTTCCTTGCTCTGCCTTACGCTGCTCTGCACTGCACTCAGTCACCGCTGGATATACGCAGCCCCAGCGCCACGGCAAACGGCCCCAGGCTCACTGCCAACGCCAATATAGCGCCTAAAACAGCCAGCACGCTGCTGACCTCCATGCCATCCAGCGCCCGCCCGACACTGCCAGCGCCAAATACCAGCACCGGCACATAAAGCGGCAGCACCAGCAACGCCAGCAGGATGCCCCCGCGGCGCACACTCACCGTCAATGCCGCGCCTATCGCGCCGATTACCGTGAGCGCCGGCGTGCCCAGCAGCAAGCTTTGCCAGAGCGTGTCCAGCACCTCTACCGGCAAATACGTCATATAACCCAGCAGCGGCGCCACCAGCACCAGCGGCAGGCCGGTCAGCAACCAGTGCGCGCACAACCGCGCCAGCACAGGTAGATACAATTCGCCCGGCGCCACCAGCAGCTGCTCCAGCGCGCCGCATTCCTCGTCACGGCGGAACAGGCTGTCCAGTGACAACATCACCGCCAGCAGGGCTGCCACCCAGACCACGCCCGGCGCCAGCAGGCGCAGCGTCTCCGGGGAGGGCGTCAGGGCCAGCGGGAACAGGCTGACCACCACCACAAAGAAAAACAGCGGATTGATGATTTCCGCTGGCGTGCGCAGCCCCAGCAACAGCTCCCGGCGTAGCGTGGCAGCAAATACGCTCATGCGCCCTGCCCTCCGAGGTGAATCTGCCGGGTATCCGTCGCCAGCCGGTGATGCGAAGTGTAAATCACCAGCGTGCCGGCAGCAGCCTGCTTGCGCAGCCGTTGCTCGATCATCTCGACGCCGGTGGCATCAATCGCAGTGAAAGGCTCATCCAGAATCCAGACCGCCTTGCCCGGCAGCCATAGCCGGGCCAGCGCCACACGCCGCTTCTGGCCCGCCGACATCGTAGCAACGGGTGCATCGTCGTAGCCGGCCAGGCCGACCGCCGACAGCGCGGCGGGAATCATCGCAGCCGGCTGATCATGCAAGGCACACAGCCAACGCAGGTTTTCCTGGGCGGTAAGCTCTTCTCGCAGGCCAGCGAGGTGGCCAAGGAACAGGATCTGGTCATGGGCGCTGGCGTGCCGGGCGCCCGGCACTTGCCAGCGTACGCGGCCATCATGGAAACCGTGCAGGCCAGCGAGAATGCGCAGCAGCGTGGTCTTGCCGGTGCCGTTGGCTCCGGCCACCTGCCAGATCTCGCCAGCGCAGGCCTGAAAGGCAAGATCACGGAACAATATCCGCTCGTCGCGCTCGCAGCCAAGCTGTTCAACCCGCAGAATGGGTGATGTGGGTGTGGTCGGGCTCACGTACTCTCACTGAGGCAGGTCCGGCGGCGGCGCAGTATATCACGCTGCAGCCGCCGGTTCGCCCTTCGCCCACCCGGATTGTCTTGATCTGGCGCAATGAAAGCATCGCCGGCGCTGGTGATTGATCCGCCCGGCGCAGCACGCCAGAATCGCGGCGGGCAGTGGCTGGAGAAACGCTCATGTACGAGCATCATGTTTATTTTGCGGTATTCGGCTTCAGCGAACCGCCGCAGGCGATCTCGCTGCTGGCAGGCATCAGCCCCGACGACAGCTGGTGCGCGGGCGATCCCTATGGCGGCCTGACGCCGCCGGCGCGGCGCCTGGACAGCCGCTGGATTCTCTCCAGCAACCTGGATCGTGATGCCAGCCACCGCGATCATTTCGAGCGCCTGTGCCTGAAGCTGGAACGGCTCGGCGAGCGCCTGCCGCAACTGCGCCAGCGCTACCGGTGCGGCATCGGTGTCTCACAGTATTTTTTCATGGACGACCCGGTATTTTATCTACCCGCCGACTTGCTGGCGCGCTTCGAACGCCTGGGCCTGCCGCTGAGTTTTGATCAACTCGGGCTCGATGCGCCCGCTTGAGCGTTCGGCGTTCGGCGTTCGGCGTTCGGCGTTCGGCGTTCGGCGTTCGGCGTTCGGCACAGCGAATCAGCACGACGGCCTTAGCACAACGACAGGTGCGCCAACCGCCGCATCGCCCCCTTGCTGGCAGCCCTCCGGCCCAGCGCACACCACAGCGCTGCGGCCAGCAGCGTCGCTCTCTTGTCTGAACGGGATAGCTGCAACGTCGTCACACCTCCTCTAGCAGCTCCCGCCTCGCACCTCGTCACAGCACCAGATCCGCTACACTCGCCACCACCGCATATCGACCACTACACCGCGAGGGCACCATGGGTATTGAAATCGAGCGCAAATTTCTGGTACGCGACACCCACATGCTGGCGGGCCAGCAAGGCGCTTTTCTCAGCCAGGGTTATCTGAGCCACACACCGGATGCCACCGTGCGCGTGCGCATCAGCGGCGAACAGGCTTTTCTGACCGTCAAGGGCCGCAATCAGGGAGCGCGCCGGGCCGAGTTCGAATACCCGGTGCCGATAGAAGATGCCCGCGCCCTGCTGCTGTTATGCCCGGCCGGGCATATCGAAAAAACCCGCTACCGCATTCCCGTGGCGGAGTACGTGTGGGAAGTGGACGTGTTTCACGGCGCCAATGAGGGGCTCATTGTTGCCGAAGTGGAGCTGCCGGATGAACACGCACCCATCACCTTGCCCGCCTGGGCCGGGGAAGAAGTCACCGATGACCCGCGTTATTACAACAGCGCGCTGAGCCTGCATCCATTTCGTGAATGGTGAGTTTCGTAAATAGTGAGTGCCGTAAACGGTGAGCACCGCCAGCACTTTCATGCCGCTGGCAGCAGCGGCAACCACAGCGCCAATGCTGCCAGCGCCGCCAACAGCACCGGTGGCGTGATCAGCAGGCCGATTTTCATATACTGCCCCCAGCTGATCCGGTAACCCTTGCCCGCCAGCACATGCAACCACAACAATGTAGCGAGGCTGCCGATGGGCGTGAATTTCGGCCCCAGATCATTGCCGATCACGTTGGCATAAATCATCAGCTCTCGCGTCAATGGCGGCACATCCGCCTCGGCAATCGCCAGCACCCCCACCAGCGTCGAGGGCAGGTTATTCATCACCGAGGCAACCAGCGCAGACACAAAACCAGTGCCCAATGTGGCCACAACATCGCCTTGCAGCGCCAACCATTGCAGCAGTGCCGCGCCATGGCGCGTCAGGCCCGCATTGCCCAGCCCATACACCACCAGATACATGCCCAGAGAGAACAGCACGATCTGCCACGGCGCGCCGCGCAGCACCGACCGCACCGGCACCACCGCGCCACTGCCGGCCCGCCACCAGCGGCCAGCGATGGCCAGCAACACCAGCGCTGCCATACTGGTGATAGCAGCAATCGGAATGCCCAGTGGCGCGGTGGCGAAGTAAGCCAGCAACAACACACCCAATAACGGAAAGGCGCTGCGGAACACCAGCGCGTCGCGGATCGCGCTGCGTGGCGGTGCCAGTTCCGCCACATCGTAGCGCGCCGGAATATGCCGCCCGAAGGCCAGCCACAGCACCGCCAGGGTGGCCGCCAGCGAGGCCAGATTCACCGGCACCATCACCTGCGCATAACGATTGAAACTGATACCGAAATAATTGGCGCTGACGATATTGACGAGATTGGAAATCACCAGCGGCAGGCTGGTGGTATCCGCCACAAACCCGGTAGCAATAATGAACGCCAACGCCGCCTGCGGTGTGAATTTCATGCGCAAGAGAATAGCGATCACAATGGGCGTCAGCAGCAGCGCAGCGCCATCGTTGGCAAAAAAAGCAGCAATCACTGCACCAAGCAGCACAATCAGGGGAAACAACAAATGCCCGCGACCATTGCCCCAGCGGGCCACATGCAGCGCCGCCCAGGAAAAGAACCCGGCTTCATCCAGAATCAGGGAAATGATGATCAGCGCCACGAAGGTGAAGGTCGCATCCCAGACGATCCCCCACACCACCGCCACATCGGCCCACTGCACCACGCCCACCAGCAGCGCCAGCAATGCGCCCCCCAGTGCACTCCAGCCAATGCCAAGGCCCCTGGGTTGCCAGATCACCAGCACCAGTGTGAGCACAAAAACAACCGAAGCCATCATCGAATAATCTCGAAAAAGAAAGGATCTGCGCTCAGAAAAACGCCATACATGAAAAGCGGTTTGACAGCCCACCGGCCGCGCCTGCCCCGGCCGACAGGAGGCTAGGCCAGGCTCTCGCCCTGCCCGCCCCGATAGTGAACCACCTCGCCATCCTCTTTGGTGAAGCTCGCCACCGGATTTTCCAGTAGTGCCAGCACCTGTTCCGATGGCCGGCATAAGCGCACCCCCTTTGCCGCCACTACGATCGGGCGATTGATCAGCACAGGGTGCGCCAGCATGGCATCCAGCAACTGATCGTCTGTCAGAAACGGATCATCCAGACCAAGCTCGTCATAAGGCGTGCCCTTGCGACGCAACAGTTCGCGAGGGGTGATGTGCATCAAAGCGATCAGTTCGGCAAGCCGCTCACGGCGGGGCGGATGCCGCAGATATTCCACTACCTCGGGCTCTTCACCGGAGGCCCGGATCATGGCCAGTGTGTTGCGTGATGTGCCGCATTGCGGGTTGTGATAAATCAGCGTTTTCATACGCGCCTGGCCTCGTTTTTTTAAATGTCGGACATGCGCGGCAGCAACGGCTCACAGGCGTCCGGGTGACCATCACAGCAGTCACGCACCAGAAACCGGATGACCTGCTTCATATGCGCCATGTGTGCCCGGTAAATGATCGAGCGGCCCTGCCGTTCCGCCAGCACCCACCCGGCGCGCGCCAGCACACCGAGATGCGCCGACAGAGTGTTATGGGGCACCGCCAACAGGCGTGCGAGCTGGCCAGCGGGCAGGCCCTCCGGCTCGTGACGCACCAGCAACTGAAAAGCCTTCAGCCGGGTCTCCTGGGAGAGCGCGGCAAAACTGTCGAGCGCAGCATTCGTGTCCATATGTCCGATAATATGGACGCGTCAGACAACAAGCAAGCTTCGCTTTATTGCTGGCCATATGGACAGTATAGTGAGCCCATGAACTCACCCTCCCTGCAATCACTGCTAAGCCGGCCGGATCTGTGGCGCGGCCGGGATACCCGCTCGGCTCGGTTGACCGTGTGGCAAACCGGCTTTGCAGCGCTGGATGCCTCCTTGCATCAAGGTGGCTGGCCGGCTCATGGCCTGAGCGAGCTGCTGTGCGAACCACTGTGCCCATTACGGCTGCTGCTACCAGCGTTGGCTCAAGCGGCGCGCCAGGGCTTGATCGTGCTGGCCAACCCACCGGCGCTGCCTGGAGCCCAGGCATGGGCGGCCGCAGGCATTGATCTGGCGCGCTTGCTGCTGCTCTCGGCACCGGCCAGCGAGCCGGCATTGTTGCGCCGGGCCTGCCTGGAAGCCGCCAGCTCCGATGCCGTGGCTGCCTTGCTGCTGTGGCTGCCCGCGCGCGAGCAAGACCCACGCCTGCTAAGGCGCCTGCACCTGGCCGCTCAACAGGGCCGTTGCTGGCTGGTGGCGATCCGCCCGCACCGCTTTCGCCAGCACAGCTCGCCCGCCCCGCTGCGGCTGCAGTTACAGCCCGCAGGCGCTGATATGACAGTGGAAATCATCAAGCAACCGGGCGGCTGGGCCGGCCAGCGGCTGACCCTGCCCTGGCTGCCCGCCAGCCTGCACGACACCCGGCCCGCCACGGCCCAGCTGGCGGCGCCGAGCCACATGGCCACTGAGGCGCCACAGCAGCAGCCCGTTACGCCCCAGCCCGCACCGCCGCCGGAGCTGCCGGAGCACCGGCTCGGGCTGCCCGGCAAAATGCCCATGCCGCCGTTGGCGTTGCCCGAAAAAATGCCCGAACAAATGCCTGAACAGATGCCCGGCTCCGCTGCCACAGAAGCACCGAGCACGCCGCAGCCATCGGCCACCCCGCGCCACCCCGCACGCCGCAAAAGGAACCCGCAGGCCGTGACGCGCGCCGGGAGCTGAGCATGGCCAGGCCGCTCTGGTGCGCCATTCACCTGCCGCAATTACCGCTGGAGGCCCAGACACTGGAGGCCCCGGCGGCCGAGGCTGCTGCGCCCAGCGTGCTGGCAGGCCGGCATCGAGTGCTGCTCGCCAACGCAGCCGCTGCCACAGTGGGCATCGCTCCTGGCATGAAACTCGCTACCGCCCATGCGCTCATCGATAACCTGCAAGTGCTGGCGCGCGATCTGGCCGCCGAAGCCCGCCAGTTACGCCTGCTCGGCTGGCGCCTGCTGCGCTTTACTCCCAATGTAGCCGAGCATACTGCCTGTGAAGCAGAGCACCCCGCACGCCTGCACGCCGATGACACGATCAGCGCTGCCGGCCTGCTGCTGGAACTGGGCGGCAGCCTGAAGCTGTTCAAGGGCAGTGAAGCGCTGCTGGTGGAGCTGTTTACCACCCTCGCCGCCACCGGGCTGAGCTGGCAGGCCGGGCTGGGCCATACCCCACTGGCGGCCTGGGCACTCAGCCATGCGCCCGCCGAGATCAGCCTGACTACCTTGCAGCGCAGCCAGTCACGCTCCACTGCAGAGACAGCACACTTGTTTCGGCAGGCACTGGAAACCCTGCCGCTACAAAGCCTGCCGCTGCACCCGGCGCTCAAGGAAAAGCTGCTCGCCCCCGGCTTTCGCACTCTGGCAGATCTGACCAGCCTGCCACGGCCAGCGCTGGGCAAGCGCTTCAGCAAGGCACTCCTGCACTGGCTGGAGAGGCTGCTTGGCGAACGCCCCGACCCCCGCGAACCGATCACCCCGCCAGCACGTTTTCACAGCCGGGCCGATTTTGATGAGCCGGTAGCTCATCAACAGCAGCTGCTGCCTGTCATGGCGCGGCAACTCCAGGAGCTGGAAAATTATCTGCATTGGCGGCATCAGGCGGTGCGCAGCGTGCGCTGGCAGCTGTTCGATCACCAGGGCGAGGCGCCGGCTCTGGTGGTGCGCCGCGCGCACGCTGGCGCCGATGCCGACACCTGGCTCACTCTTGCCGATCGCCATCTGGAGCGCTGGCCGCTGCGGGCGCCAGTGTTGTCTCTGCTGCTGACCACCAGCCGGCCGGAAAAAATCGAAGGCCATAGCGAGCAGCTATTCCCTGACCCCGGCGAGCGCGCCAGTTGCGAGCTGCTGCTGGAACGGCTCGCCAGCCTGCCCGGCCTGCACCTGCAACGCTTGCACCGCTGCGATGACCACCTGCCGGAGCAGGCGCAAGGGCTTACCGATCCACTGCTACCCGCCGCGGATACTCCACCCCAAGCCGCCCCTCATGCGCGCCAGCCGTTGTGGCTGTTTGATCCACCGCAGCCGCTGGCCTGTGATCGGCACGGCCGGCCACGCTGGCGCGGCGCGGCACTCTCGCTGGTCGGCGCTGACCAGCGCCTGAGCAGCCACTGGTGGCAACAACCGCAGAAGCGCGCCTACTTCATCGCCCGTCATCCCACCGAGCAGCACCTGTGCTGGGTCTATCGAGCCGCCGACGGCTGGTTTCTGCATGGCCTGTTCTGATGCTGTTCTGGCGCTGTTCCGAGGTCTTTGTGGCGCTGTCCGGCCACTGCGAACCTTCTTGCGGCATTGATCAAGCTGTATTTTTGGCGCGAATGATATTGATAACGATTCCCATTGGTGAAAAGATGGCGCATCTTCCAACGCTTGCAAAGGACCCGCCCGATGGCATCTGCATCACCTGAGCGCCTGACACTCTGGCTCCCAACCTGGCTCACCACCTGGCCCCCGATCCTGCTCTCCCTGTTCTCCTTGCTCACCCTTGCCGCCTGCGCCCAGCATCCACCCGCCAGCCCTAGCCCCGTGAGCGGTCATCCCGAACAGGATCGCCAGGCGATCCTCGCCATGGCTGGCGACTACGAAGTGCGCTTCGAATTCATCGAAAACCTCGCTCTGGCGCCCGGTTACAGCACGCACGAACCTCACATTTCCGGCGGCCACGAACGGGTACTGGTGCTGGAAGACAGCCCCGAACGCATCGTGCTCCAGCACCTGCTCGTCAGCAGCCGGGGCCATGTGGTCAAGCACTGGCGGCAGGACTGGGAATACCAGCCGGCTCGCTCCTGGCGCTATCTCGGTGGCTACCGCTGGGCGCAGCGCAACGTGGCGCCAGAAGAGGCTGCCGGCAAATGGGTGCAGACCGTCTGGCAAGTGGATGACAGCCCGCGCTACGCCGCCCTCGGCCGCTGGGAACACGCTCACGGCATCTCCCGCTGGACTTCGGAAGAAACCTGGCGCCCATTGCCTCGCCGCGAGCACACCACCCGGGACGATTACGATGTACTGATAGGCACCAACCGCCACACCCTCACCGCCGCTGGCTGGGCCCACGAACAGCACAATTACAAGCTCGACCGTGCCAGCGATCGTTATCTGGCCCACGAAGTGGCCACCAACACCTACACCCGCAGCAACACCACCGATCTCAGCGCAGCCAGTGCCTACTGGGAGAAAACAAACCGCTTCTGGGCGGCGGTGCGCGCTTACTGGGACGAGTTGCTCTACAACAACCCGAGCGTCGCCCTGATGCAGCCCAGCGACACCGACAGCTCGTCGCATCTGATGGCAATGCTGGAACAGGCCAACGATCTCTCGCACCAGCAGCTCGACAACGATGCCCTGACGGAGCTGGTTCGCGACACGCTGGCGCCCTACCTGGCAGATGCCCCGTAAAACGGTATTTCACGGCGGATGCGGTTGCTGCCCGGCCACGGCGCAGGGCAGCAACCGCGCATAGCGCCCGCCCGGCCTGCTCCGTGGCGGAGATCATGACCGGAACCGGAAGTCGAAGGTGAAGGTGAAGGTGAACCAAAAGTTCAACCGGAAGTGAAGCGAAAGTACAACCGATAGCAACGACCGAATGAAGCGCCAGCAGAATAGCGTGCCCTAAGAACCTCTCGCCACCGTTCGAACACGCACTATTCATCACCGGCCTGCTGCCGTACCAGCCTAACCAAAATGCTTTTTCATTACGTGCATCAGTGACACCATGGCACGATCACAACAGCGCTCAGGGCAGCAATCAGAATAAAGAGCCCGGTCATCCTCCGGCAGTTCTGGCGCAGGGGCCGGCGCTTATCGTGTCCAACGCCCGCCACATGCCGTCGATTACCCACCGTCGTCAGCGAGGCAGGCTTACTGCTATTGCGGCGCTCATGAGGTGTGTTTATGGAACAGCGTGTTTCGGTCATTACCCTGCCCGTCACCGACATCGCCCGCAGCAAGGCGTTTTACTGCGCCGGCCTGGGTTGGGAGGCGGCGTTCGCCAACGAGGAGGTGGTGTTTTTCCAGCTCAACGGCCTGGTGCTGTCGCTGTTCCGGCAGCAGGGTTTTGTCGAGGACAGCACCCGGCCATGGCAGCCGGGGCACAGCAGTTTTGCGCTGGCTCACAATACGCGCTCGCAAGCGGAGGTCGATACGGTATTTGCACAGGCACTCGCTGCGGGTGCCACCGCCGTGAAACCGCCCCAGGCCACTTTCTGGGGTGGTTATGCCGGCTATTTTGCCGATCCGGACGGGCACCTGTGGGAAGTGGCGCATAACCCGGCCTGGCCGATCACCGCAGAGGGCGAAACGCTTTTTGCTCCCCAGTGATGGGCGCGCGATTAACGCGTGCGCGCATCGCGGATATAGACCACCGAATTATCATTGCGCATCTGCACCGAGAACAGCTCGCTGGCGCGAATCAGATCACTGAGTTTCTTGTAGCCGTAATTCACCGGCGAGAAAGAAGTGTTATTGGAAATATACTGGCCCACCCGGCCCAGGTGCGACCAGCCATCTTCATCGGCGGATTGCTCTACGGCAGTGCGCAACAGCTTGACCAGCTCCGCATCCTGCCGCAGCTTGGCTCGTGGCACCTTGCGCTTGGCCAGCGCATCGCCTTCGGTCTGCGTCTCGTCGTCTTTTTCGAGGTTTTCAGTATAGATGAACTGCGAGCAGGCTTTCACGAAAGGCATCGGGGTTTTCTTCTCGCCGAAGCCGAATACCAGCTTGCCCTCTGCCAGCAAGCGCATCACCAGCGGTGTGAAATCGCTGTCGCTGGTCATCAGGGCAAAGGCATCCACATTGCCGCCGTAGAGCAGATCCATGGCCTCGATGATCATCGCCGAATCCGTGGCGTTCTTGCCGCTGGTGTAGGCAAACTGCTGGATCGGCTTGATCGCCAGCGGATGCAGCTGCTCCTCCCAGCCTTTCAACTGCTCGCTTTTCCAGTTGCCGTAGGCCTGGCGCACATTGACCTTGCCGTACTTGGACAGCTCCTCAAGCACGCCTTCCGCCGAGCGATAACTGACGTTGTCACAATCAATCAGTAACGCTATCCGTATGTCCTTTGCCACGCTGTTGCCCCGCCTGCCCGTCACGTTGCCACTCCGGCGGCCGCCATACATGTTGCAGCCGCTGCCACAGTGAGCCCTGCTGGCTCATATCACGGAACATATCGCGATACTCGTGCGTCCACAATGTGAGCAGGTTGCTGGAGGCCGGCGGGCGGGTTACGCCATATTGCAGCTCGCCCTTGTCACGCTCGTCTGCAAAAGTGCCGAACAAGCGATCAAAAAGAATCAGCACTGCGCCATAGTTGGTATCAATGCAGCCAGGGTTTTTCCCATGGTGCACCCGGTGATGGCTCGGTGTGTTGAAAAGATACTCCACCACCGGATGCAGGCGCTTCACCAGCGTGGTATGAATAAAGAACTGATACACCAGCGACAGCGCATACATTACCCCGATCCATACCGGGTTGAAGCCCAGCAGCGCCATCGGCACAAAAAATATCCAGTGGCCGACAAACACGTTCAATGCACTTTGCCGCATCGCCGTGGAGAAATTCATGCGTGTGGACGAGTGATGCACCACATGCGCCGCCCAGAACCAGCGCACCCGATGGCTGGCGCGGTGCATCCAGTAAAAACAGAATTCCATCCCGATGAACAGCAACAGCACTGTCCAGATATTCAGCGATACCTCGAACAACCGATAGTGATAAGCCAGTGCGTACGCCGGAAACGCGATCAACCCGGCAAACAGTAATTCGGTCATCTGATAGCCGGCGCCGAGCATGAAATTGCGCACCGCCTCCGGCGTATTGAACAAATCGGGATCATGACGGATGCGGCGGTATTCCAGCAGCGTTACACCGATGAACACTGGCGTCGCCACCATGAAGATGAACTGCCGCAAATCCAGCGCCAGCCACGCCGGCAACGCATCCCGCAGCGCCAGCAGCCCGCTGTGCTGAATCACTTCGTTGAACATGTCGAGCAGAGACATGATGTTTCGCCCATATTTATTATGATGGCTCCATTATGGCCCGGTGCCTGCCACTTTATTGACTTTACACGCCTCTTTTTTGACAATCCACGCCACTCTGTTCAAGCCATCGACCTCAAGCCACCGCTTCGCCAATAGAGGGTCGCACCGCTCATGAGTATGCTGCTACGGCTTACCGGCGCCTGGACCGGCCTGCTGACGGACTGGCTCGATACCGAGGCGATGCCCGCCCCGGATATTCGCGCCACGCTGGCGCATTACGCCCCCGACGATGCAGTGCCGCCCGAGGTCTGGCGTGATCTGCTGACCCGCGCCGTTGCCCTGCGGCCAGAGCATACCGCGCCCGAGCTGGCAATCGGCAGCGGTGTGCAGCCACATCATGTGGGCGTGCTCGGCTATCTGGTGCTGGCCACGGATACCCTGGGCGAAGCCATGCTTGCCTACCAGCGTTACGAACGGCTGTTTTATGGCGTCAATGTGGCCGAAGTAGCGATCAGCGGCGCTAGTACAGAGCTGCGCTGGCCAGCCACGGCCGTGCCGCTGGGGCAGCTTGCCGACGGCGCCGCCATCGCCGCACTGATCACCTTTCTGCGCCGCCAGTGGGCCGAGCCGCTATCGCCGATGCAGGTACGCTTCAGCGGTGAGCCGCACAGCCCCGAGGCCGAAGAGGCCTATGCCGCGTTTTTCCGCTGCCCGGTGGTGTTCAACGATGTCCATGTGGCGGTGCGTTTTCCCACGCCGCTGCTGGCACTGCCGATGCCCCACCGCGATCCGGCGCTGCGCACCCTGCTTGACCGTCAGGCTCAGGCGCTACTGCGCACCATGCCGGAGAGCAGCGCCTTTCACCGCGCCTTGCGCCAGGCATTGCCTCGCCTGCTCACAGATGGGCGAGGCAGCCTGCAAGACATGGCTGCTGCCTTGCATATGTCGCCCCGCACCCTGCAACGACGCCTCAGCGAACACGGCGCCAACTGGCAGCAATTTCTGGACCATGCCCGCGCCGGGCTGGCCGCCGAATACCTCGCGGATCACACCTTGTCGCTATCGGATGTGGCGCTGCTACTGGGTTTTTCCGAGCAGAGTGCGTTCACCCGTGCCTTCCGGCGCTGGCACGGCAGCACACCAGGGCGCTGGCGCCGGCACGCGAGCGAGCTGCCTTCCGCGCTCACCCCACTGGCACCGGACGAGCCTGCTGGCCCGAACAAGGATGACTGATTCATGCAATTGCTCACACGCCACGATCTGGATCTCGGCGGCTTCGCCGGCCTGCGCGAGCGCATCTATGTGATGGACCCGCGCCGTTTCGGCGACCACACCACCCCCGGCAGCCGGGAGGGTTTCGAGCAGCTGGTTTATCTGGCCGACGCCATTTTCCTGCCCCGTGGCAGCACCGGCGCCCACGATCACCAGCAGGTGGATATCATCTCGGTGCTGGTGCGCGGGCACCTGCGCCACGAAGGCAGCCTCGGCCACGGCGAGACGCTGGAAGCCGGCGAGGTGCAGGTGCAATACGCCGGCGCCGAGGGGTTTCGCCACAACGAAATCAACCCGGCGCCACACGGGGCACACATGATCCAGCTGTGGATGCAGCCGCTTGTGGCACAAGGCCCGGCGCGCTATCGCAATTACCGGCCTGCGGCCGGGCAACTGACCCGCGTGTACGGCGACGAGCCGGGCACGAACACAGCGGTGGGTATCTGGCCCGCCCACGCCGGCCAGCAGCAATTTAGCCCAGGGCCCACGCTCGGCTTTCTGGTCAACGGCCAGCTGCACGCCACCGAAGCCGGCCAGCGCACTTCCCTGGCAGCGGAGACACTGTTTCAGGGCGAGGATCTGCAATTGGAAGCCGAGCAGGACTCGCTGGTGATCCTGTTAGCCACTACAGCTTCCTCTCGGAACTTGCGGGATGAGTAAAAAAGGAACAATTTGTACTCATGGATGGGTTTGAATTCGACGAAGCCAAAAGCAAGGCCAACCTGGATAAGCATGGTATCGATTCGCTGCTGCCCAAGGGCTCTGGAAAGACCCGTGTCTGCTGGAGGTCCGTGCAAAATCAGAGGGTGAGCCGAGGTTTTTGTTGGTAGGCAAGACTGCTGAAAAGCACTGGTCGGCTGTCGTCACTTGCAGAGATGCTCGTATTCGTCTGATTTCGGTCAGGCGTTCCCGCAAGAAGGAGGTAGAGCTCTATGAAAGCTAAAGACTTCGACAAGAAGTTTGAGGAAAATCAGGATGATATTGTTGATGATCTCGATCTGTCCTCTGCTCGTCGTGTGAATCAGCAACAAAAACGAATCAATGTCGATTTCCCGGCCTGGGTTGTGGAGTCGTTGGATCGTGAGGCTGCACGCATTGGCGTTACCCGGCAATCCATCATCAAGGTGTGGCTGGTGGAGCGTCTTCAGGCAGAAGCCGCTAAAAAGTCGCTCAATGGTGACGCCGCAGGCAGCGCACGTTAGCGGAGCGATAGCCCGCATACCCTCCCCACCCTGCCCACATACCTTCCCCGCCCTACGCCGACAACCCGCGCTGGCCTCCTGGCGGGCTGCTGCGGAGCGCCCCGGACGGCGGCCCGGAGCACGTCCGGGGCGCCGGGGCTCGCCCTGATCAAGGCGCGTTCGGCGGCGGGCGCAGTGGAGAACTAGCCGTTTCTTCTTCGGCGGCAGCCGGTAGCTCGGCCGGGTCTGCTTCCGCCCGTGGCGCCAATGGCGGCAGCCCTTCGCCGGCGTCGATCGCGATCAGCGCTGCACGCCCACTAGGCGCCACTTTGATCGTTGCCACAGCGCCACTGCGCAACTCCCGTTCCAGCGCCAGCGCCTTCTCTTTCGGGGCAAACCACGCCTCGATGCCGTAATTGATCCAGGCTATTTCTGTGGTGGCCCAGCTCACGCGACCTCGCAGCACAGTGCCCTCGCGTGGGTGCTGGTGGTGGATACGCTGCGCCTGCCACAGCCCGCCTTCGCCTTCGCCTTCGCCTTCGACCAGGCTCACATACACTCTGGCGCCGCGCTGTAACCGATGTGGCTCGTCGGCCATCTCCACGGGCAAGCGCGTGATGGTGTAATTCAGGCGCGCATAGTTGCCTCTGAACAGATCACGGGGATCGACCGGCACTACTCTGAGCTGCACCGCCTCGCCCACCCAGGCCGGGTAACGAGCGCCGGCATACACCCCGGCCAGCACGGCCAGTTGCGCGATCACCGCCAGCAGCAACAGCCAGCCACGCCAATTGACCGGCTTTTCCGCCAGCTCACGCAAACGCTGCTCATTGCTCATCCGGCACCTCCCGCACGGCCGCCATCGCCCGTCGCCAGTAACGTGCCGAGGCAAACAGCACGCCGCCCGCCAGCGCAAACAGTAACGCGCTGGTGAGGTAATCGCCGATCAGGGAGATGTAACGCACCAGCATCAGCGTCAGCAGCAACACCACGCCAGCATAGAAGCGCCGCGCCGTGAAGGAGCGCAGGCCCCAGGCAATCAGGCCGATGCCCGCCGCCAGCAACAGCAGATTGGTCACGATGGTAAGCGGCATCACCAGCCGCTCTTCGGGCAGGCTGCCGGCCAGGCCGAGCATGGCGGTGAGCATGACCGCCGCAGCCGCCAGCAGGCGGCGGGCAGGCGGTGTGAGCCAGGGCGTCAGCGCCAGTAACGCCATCAACACACCGGCGAGCAGCCACAGCAGCGGGCGGCCATAGAGCATCCAGTCAAACAGAAACTCCGACCACACCCTCGGCTCGCTGAACACCAGCAGCGTCAGCACAGCGAGGCGGCCAAGCCAGTGCAGCAATAATGCGGCATCCCGACGCCGGCCGGGCAACGGATGCTGCCGCTGGGTCAGCGCCAGCCCGAACACCAGCAACAGCAGTATCGCCGTCAGCCCCACGTGGGCCGCCACACCGCCATTCCAGAACGGTGCGTGATAAAACTCGGCGTAAACCAGATTGCACCAGTACAGCGCCATGCTCACCGCAGCGATCAGCAGCACGCCATGGCGTTTGCGATACAGCACCTGATACAAGGCGGCGGCGATGAACAGCGGCATCAGCCAGGGCAATGCAAATTGCTGCTCGGTGAACATCCACACCGTCGCCACAGACAGCTGCAACCCATGCAACAGGCGGCTGGCCGTCAACCAGGCGAGCGGCAGCACACCCAACGCCCACCACAAGAAGCCATCCGGGTAATGCTCGCCCAGATGATAAATCTGCCCGATCAGCATCAGGCTGGCGCCGTAGCTGATACCGCCGGCGAACAACCACAACACGGCGGTATCGCGCTTCCCGCGCCACCAGGCCACCAGCCCGGCGCCATTGAGCAGCGCGGTAAAGCCCATCAGGCCGATCATACGCCCCAGCCGCGACAGCTCATCCCAGTTGTGGGACAGCACCAGCAGCAGCGCAGCCCCGCCAAACAGCACCGCCAGCGCCATCAGCACCCGGTAACCCGCGCCCGGCTGATCGGCATCCGCCAGCGAGCGCTGATAGCGGGCCAGAATCGCCTCCCCCTGTTCCGACGCGATCAGCCCATCATCGACCCAGCCGCGCACCTCCTGAACCAGTTCACCCTTGAACCATCGCAATACACGCACAACGCACGTCCTTTCCATCCTGTTGCCGCAAGAGTGCCCGCTGCGGCGGCCGCAAGCCAGTATCTCACGCCGGCCACGCGCCAGCCGTGATCGATGCCCGGCCTGCACCGGCCGTCACTGCGGCCAACGCAGGCCCGGCCGCGAGGCTCTATCCTGCCTCTTTGACAGCCCTGCGGGCATAACTCACGGGATTTATCATCATGACGGACACGCAGCGCGCCAAGGCCGAACAATTGCTGGATGCCCAGGTGGCTTATCTGGTCAGCCAGCTGGATGAAAAACAGTTTCGCAAACTGGCCAAAGAAGAAATCGACATCGCCTTCAAGGTGATGAAAACCCTGCGGCTGAAGGATGTTGTCAGCGCCGCGCAAGTACGCGAGACAGCACACCGCTACACAGTGGAAATGCCTATCGCCGGGGCGATTCCGGAATTGATCGGCGAGATTGCCGACCGGCTCTATAATCATCCGGGGCACGACAAGAACAGTTTCGAGGATCTGATCAGTGATCAGGAGCTGACCGAGCTGATCGACGTGGCACTGGAAATGGATGCCCTGCGCACCCGGCTGATTCAGGAAATCGGCGGCAGCCCGCTGGTCATTCATCTGATCTCGGACATGCTTTATCGCGGCATTCAGGGATTTGTCACCCAGGGCACACAAAAAGCCGGCAACATGGCCAGCAGCATTCCCGGCGCCAGCTCCATGTTCAAGCTGGGCAAATCGGTGGTCAACAAGGCCGCGCCGGGGCTGGAGAAATCCGCCGAGCAGAACATCCGCAAATATATTGCCCACAACACCCGCGGCATTATTCGCCAGAGCGAGAAGCGGCTGGAAAAGGCCATCGAAAGCGGCGAGCTGCGCCAGGCGGTGCTGGATTTCTGGGACGATATCAAGGAACAGAAAGTCGCCAGCCTGCGGCGCTACATCACCCGCGACGAACTGGAAGACACCATGGTTGCCGGGCTGGAAGCCTGGAAGCGCTTTCGCAGCACCCGCTATTTCGCCAACCTGCTTGATGCCGGTGTGGATTTCTTCTTCGAGAAATACGGCGATACGTCGCTGGACAAGCTGATCGCCGAAATGGGCGTGGACAAGAAAATGGTGTTGCAGGAGCTGCTGCACTACGCGCCCGGCATCCTCGCGGTGCTCAAGGAGCGTGGCGTACTGCACGACACCCTGCGTCGGCGCCTGGAAGGCTTCTGGTTCTCGGAGAGCACTCTGGCCGCCTTGTGAGGCCGGAGGTTCTCCGGGAATCTCCTCCGGGCCGCTCTCTGGCGCTTTCTTCGCAGCTTGTCCGGCGGTGCTTTTAGAGCTTCCTCTGGCGCTTTCCGGGTGGCTGAGCCAGCCCGCACCGCCCGGTTTCCCCGGGTGCCACACTGCGGCATCCGGGCATTGCGGCGCACTTTACGCTATCATCCCGCCCGCCCGATCCACCGCCGCTGTGAACTTATCCCATGAGTGAACGTAATGACCGCCTGCGCTGGCAGCTGGTCACGGGGCTGCTCAGGCAGTTTCATCTGGAACGCTGGAGCGCCCGTTTCGATCCGCAACTGGTGCTGGCCACCTTCAACTTCGTCAATGCCGGCGTCAGCATCACGCTGATCGCCTTTATTGCGCTGATCAGCCAGGAAGCTTTCATCTTCCCGTCGCTGGGCGCCACCGCCTTTTTGCTGTTTTACCTGCCATTGGCGGAAGCATCTTCGCCGCGCAACGCCTTTTGCGGGCATCTGATCGGCGCAGTGGTCGGCTGGCTCAGCCTGGTAGCGTTCGGCCTGCAGGAGCAGCCGGAGGCGATGCTCAACGGCGTCGAGCTGGCGCGTGTGGGCGCGGCCGGGCTGGCGCTCGGCACCACCTGTTTTGTGATGGTGCTGCTGCGCACCGCGCACCCTCCGGCTGCCGCCACGGCCTTGATGGTAGCGCTGGGCACCATGACCAGCCTCTATCAGATTGGCGTGCTGTTGGCGGGCGTCATGCTGTTGCTGGCCCAGGCGATGGTAATCAACCGCCTGGCGGGCATCCCCTACCCGATCTGGGCAAAACGTTTGCCCAGCGCTTGACACACTGTCCATAGGGACAGTATTCTGAAAATCCGGCGAGCACACGGACACTGTGGTACTGCAACGCCACACCGTGACGATCTCCCCAGCGCCAGGGACGGCGCTTGCTCCCGGACTTTTTCCACCCAGCCACCATCGCTGCCGCCTCCTGCGGCAGAAACTCCATAGAGAAACCCGGCAGACCGGGAAGCTCGCCAGAAAGGCCGTTGGGTTGGATGGAGAGCCTTCATGAAGCGCCCGGAGAAGAGTGCCCGGGCAGGGAGCTTTGATAGCTTGACAGGAAGCCTCGATAGATAGAAAGCCCGGATCGAAAGCCCGGATCGAAAGCCCGGATCGAAAGCCCCGATAGAACGCCCCCTGCATCACACCGAGTGAAAACCGCATGACGAAACCGGTGGCAAGAGCGGTTGAGAGATCGGTGAAAGATCGGCGGAGAAATCGAGACCGACGGAGAAATTCTGGAGAGACTGAGAGAGAAGCCAAAGGAAAGGCTGATCAAGTGGCTGATAGCGAAGCCGACAGAGAGCCGCGATGTTTGCCGAACTGCATGTCACCTCATCCTTCACCTTCCTGACCGGCGCCAGCCAGCCTGACGAACTGGTGCATCGTGCCCTGGAGCTGGGCTACAGCGCCCTGGCGATCACCGATGAATGCTCGCTGGCCGGCATCGTGCGCGCCTGGCAGGCCGCCCGCGACACACCGCTGAAACTGATTGTCGGCAGCCGGGTGTGCCTGGCCGAAGGCGGCCCCTCGCTGGTGCTGCTGGCGCCCGACAACGCCGCTTATGCCGATCTGTGCCAGCTCATTACCCAGGCCCGGCGCAACAGCAGCAAAGGCAGCTACCACCTGCCGCGCGAGCTGCTCGCTGCGCACAGCCAGCGCCTGCTGTGCCTGTGGTTGCCCACGGAGCCGGCAGCCGACAGTGATCTGGGCTGGCTGGGCGAACTGTTCCCCCAGCGCCTGTGGATTGCCTGCGCCCTGCTTCAGGAAGGCGACGACCATGCGCACTACCAGCGCCTGTATCAATTAGCCAATCAGCATCAGTTACCGATGGTGGCCTGCAACGATGTGCATATGCACACGCCCGAGCGCCAGCCGTTACAGGACGTACTGACCGCCCTGCGCCACCGCACCACAGTGCAGGCACTGGGCACGCGTCGCTTTGCCAACGCCGAACGCCATCTGCGCCCGTTGCCACGCTTGCGCACCCTGTATCCACCCGCGTTGCTGCATGAGAGCTTGCGCATTGCCGAACGTTGCACCTTCCGGCTGGACTCCCTGCGCTACCACTATCCGCAGGAAGTGGTGCCTGCGGGCCTCACCCCCGCCGGCTATTTGCGCCAGCTGGTGGAACAGGGCGCCGCCCGGCGCTGGCCGGAGAGCGGTATGCCCGAGGCCGTGCGCGAACAGGTGGAAAAAGAGCTGGCGCTGATTCATGAGCTGCAATACGAATATTACTTTCTCACCGTGCACGACATCGTCGCCTTTGCCCGCGCCCAGGGCATCCTGTGCCAGGGGCGCGGCTCGGCGGCCAACTCGGCGGTGTGTTATTGCCTCGGCATCACCGAAATCGATCCTTCCCGCAGCCAGTTGCTGTTCGAGCGTTTTCTATCCCGCGAACGGGACGAGCCGCCCGACATCGATGTGGATTTCGAGCACGAACGGCGCGAAGAAGTAATCCAGTACATTTATCGCAAGTACGGCCGCGAGCGCACCGCCCTGGCCGCGACCGTGATCTCCTATCGCATGCGCTCCGCCATTCGCGATGTCGGCCGGGCGCTGGGATTTGATCCGCACCGGCTGGCCTTGTTGAGCCGCCAGCTGGCCTGGTGGGACAAGCCCGAGAGCCTGCCGGAGCGCTTTCGCGAAGCGGGCCTGCACGATACCCGGCTGGCCCGTCTGTATCAGACGCTGGTGATCGAGCTGCTGGGGTTTCCGCGCCACTTGTCGCAACACGTGGGCGGCTTTGTCATCAGCCAGCCGCCGCTGGCCACGCTGGTGCCGATCGAAAATGCCGCCATGCCCGAGCGCACCATCATCCAGTGGGACAAAGACGATCTGGAAACCCTCGGCCTGCTGAAAGTGGATGTGCTGGCGCTGGGCATGTTGACTGCAATTCGCAAAATGCTGGGGATGATCAATGCCTATCGCCAGCAAAGCGGCCAGCCACCGATCGCCATGCAGGATATCCCGGCGAACGATGCACCCACCTACGACATGCTGTGCAAGGCAGACAGCGTCGGTGTGTTTCAGGTGGAATCGCGCGCGCAGATGACCATGCTGCCACGCCTCAAGCCGCGCTGCTTTTATGATCTGGTGATTCAGGTCGCCATTGTCCGGCCCGGCCCGATCCAGGGCGATATGGTGCACCCTTATTTGCGCCGCCGTAACAAGCTGGAGCCGGTGGAGTATCCGGACAAACGCATTGAAAAAGTGCTCTCGCGCACCCTGGGCATTCCGATTTTTCAGGAGCAGGTGATCCAGATGGCCATGGTCGCTGCCGGCTTCAGCGGCGGCGAAGCGGATCAACTGCGCCGCGCCATGGCTCGCTGGGGCAAAAGCGGCGAGCTGATGCAGTTTCGTGAAAAAATGATTCAGGGCATGCTCGCCAACGGCTACAGCCAGCATTATGCAGAGCGTATTTTCGAGCAGGTGAAAGGCTTTGGCGGTTACGGTTTTCCGGAATCCCATTCGGCCAGTTTTGCACTGCTGGTGTATGTCTCGGCCTGGCTCAAGCGGCACCACAACAGCGCCTTTTATTGCGGGCTGCTGAACAGCTTGCCGATGGGCTTTTACTCTCCTTCCCAGCTGCTGCAAGATGCGCGCCGGCACGGCATTGAAATCCGACCGCCCTGTGTCGATCACAGCCACTGGGATTACACCCTGGAAGATACCCGGCGGCAGGCGCTGGGCGTGCAGCCCGCCGTGCGCGTCGGCCTGCGCCAGATCAGCGGTTTCAATGAACAGGCTGCCGAACGGATCGTGCAGGCACGGCGCCAGGCTCGCTTTATCGATGTGGCCGATCTGTGTGCCCGTGCGCAACTGAGCCGCCGTGAACGGCAAGCACTGGTGGCCGCCAATGCCCTGCCCCGTTTAACTGGCCATCGTCATCAGGCACAGTGGGAAATGCTCGCCATAGAAGAATCCCGGCCATTGTTCGAAGCCGCCGGCCCAGCACTGCACGGCACACTGCGTGATGACGTGCGCCTGGATGCGCCATCGGAAGTGGACAGCCTGCTGGCCGATTACCGCAGCCTCAGCCTGACGCTGGGCCGTCACCCGCTGGCACTGGTGCGCCAGCAGCTGGCTTTCCAGCGCTGCCAGCGAGCGCGTGACCTGCGCCATCTGAGCCAGGGGCGTTTTGTGCGCGTGGCCGGCGTCGTTACCAATCGGCAGCGGCCCGGCACCGCCTCCGGCGTGCTGTTTCTGACACTGGAAGATGAAACCGGCAACACCAGCGTGATTGTGTGGCGCACGCTTCAGGAGCGTTTTCGGCAGGCCATTTTAAGTGGCCAGCTGCTAGTCGTGAAAGGCACGCTGGAAAAAAACGAAGATGGCGTGATCCATGTGCTCGCCGGCCACATCAGCGATGAAAGCCATGCGCTGGCTGAATTGAAAACCCGATCACGGGATTTTCATTGATGCCTGGCACTGGCCGGCATGAAAAAAATAAAAGGTTTATCGTTGATTTTTGGAGAGCCCTTTCCGACATTCGCGAAAGCACCAATGGTTGCCATAAATACCGGTATTTTTTTCTCCCCTCTCTCCTTGTGGGACAAACGCAGCCAGAACAGCCGCAGGCTGGCCCGAAGGGTGAGCGAAGCGAATAAGGGGTTGGGGGAGAGGGGACTACACAACATGCAGCTGTCACGACGCCAGCTACATGCTGCACTTTTACTTATCTTCAGTAGAAATTTCCATAAAAATTCCATATCTAAAAAAATCCCGAGCGCTAGCCAGTTTCGTTCTGGATCAAGTGCCAAGTATATATTTCCTTGCCATAATCTCCCCCCTCTCCCCAACCCCTCTCCCACAAGGGGAGAGGGGCTAAAACGGTTTATCGTCGATTTCCGGGGGAATTCTTTCCGACATCCGCGAAAGCACCAATGGGTTGTCCCAAACACCGATCATTTTTTGGTGCACCGTCGATTTCCGTGAGGCTCTAACGGTGGATGAGGACTCTTGAGCCCAGACTTCATAGGTTCTGGAGTGAGCCATACGGGACTGGAAGACGATAAAGGCGCGGGGCAGCTGGGCAAAAAAACCCCGGTGGGTAAGCCGGGGGCGTATCTAAACTGCGCTAAGGCAGCAACAAAAATCACACTATCAGGAAGGTGCATTCAACTGATGCGGAGTATACGAAGAAAACGGCAAGATAAAATAACGAAGAGATCACATCGAGGGAGAATTCTGATGAACGGCCAGTGAGTGAACAACGCCACACTGTAACTGCTTTCATGCACCCTGAGTGCGTGACTGTTTGTGCACCGAAAGCCTGATAAGTTAAATTCTGTTTTCTGAAAACCTGCTTGCCGGGATTCTGTTTAATTCGCCCTGCTTGTCAAAAGCCTTGCTCAATCAAAGCTCTGTTCAATCAAAGCCCCGCTCAATCAAAGCCCCGCTCAATCAAAGCCCTGTTCAAGCAACCCTGCTCGATCAAACCCCGGTTCAACCAAAATCTATTCAAGCAAACCCGCTGTAACCAGAGTAGTCTGCACCGGCAAGGCGCCCGCCAGCCCGCTAACGAAACAACTGGCCGAGAAAAAGATTGACCGCGTAATGGCCACCTTCTGCCACGCCCAGGGAAAGATAGGCCGGCCCGATGGGTGAATCCGCGCCCAGAAAAATACTGCCCGCCGTGATCGCATTGCCCGCGCTCATGGCACTGTGCTTTTCCCACACGTTGCCACGCTCAAGCGAGGCGCCGGCAAACAGTGGCAGCGCTGTCGGCAGTGGCGTTTCCTGCCCCAGCGACACCATCGCCACCAGCCTCGTCAACGCACGATGCTGACCCCAACGGCTGCGCGGCCCCAGGCCCGAGAGTTCAAGAAAGCCACCAATCGGGACGACGTTGGCAATATCCAGCTGATCGCTGTCACTGACACTGAGATCGCCCTCCAGCAAGAACGTGGTGCGTCGCCAGCTGCGTGCAATACTGACCTCACCGATAAACCGGCGCACCGAGCGTTCCGCGCCCAGCGACGGCTCATGCCAGCGCCACTCTGCCGACCAGCGGCTGCCCCAGGTGGGAAATGCCAGATCATCCAGCGTGTCCCAGCCCAGGCGTGCGCCGTAATAGCCGTCCTCGTAATGGCCCTCGCCCATCGCCGTGCCACTGCGAAATTCCAGCTCACCACGCCGCCGCACTACCCCGACACGCACCTCGCCGCGCTGGCGATACAGCTGCCGCCCGATGGCCAGGCCCGCCTGTCGTTCACGGCGCTGGTAGCTGGCCAGCGCTTCGTCCTGCACCGTTTCATCGAACAGATCAATTCGCTCAGCCTGGTACAACAGCTGCGGCTCGATGAAGTAGCGCATGTGATAATCCAGCGGCTGCACAAAGCGCGCTTCCAGGCGCGGTGTGGTGCCGATATCGGCACGAAAGAACGCTGTGCCACCGAGCCGGTTCAACCCGGCCAGCCGCAGGCTTGCACCCAGGCCAAAATCGGAATCGCCGCGGAAATCATCGCTCACCCGGAAGCCCAGCCGCAGGAAGTTGCTGCCCTCGTGGCGCTCGCGGGCCACCAGCCGCAGCCCGGTCTGGCCATCGCGCTCGATCACCCGGTAACGGATATCGCGAAAATAATCCAGCCCGTAGATGGCCGAGATATCTTCCTGCAAGCGCGCTGTATCCAGCGGCTCGCCGGTACGCTGGCGCACCAGGTTGCGAATGATCCGATCATCCACCGGGCCATCGTTTTCCACTTCGATAAAATGAATGGTCGGCAGGTGCGCCACTTCACCGGTGCGCTCCTTATGATCCTCGTGCTCCTCGTGCGCCTCCGGCTCATCGATAGCCTGCGGCACCATCAAGCCCAGCATGTCACCGGCGGCCAGCGTCTGTATGGCCGCAGCGTAACCGGCCGCCAGCGATTCATCGACGGCATCAAAACGTAAATTAGTCACGCTATCGAGTTGCGGACGGATCACAATATCCTGCTCTTGCAGCGCTTCCAGCTGCCGCTGGCTGCTGCCGCGCACCAGCAGCCCGGTGAGCTGATCCACCACATCCACCACCGAGCGGATTTCATCTGCCGGCCGCGCCGGCGTGCCGACATCCACCACGATCAGCCGGTCCACACCCATCTGCCGGGCAACATCCACCGGTACGTTGTTGGCAATCCCGCCATCCACCAGCAGCCGCCCTTCCCACTCCACCGGCTCCAGCAGACCGGGAATCGACATGCTGGCGCGCACCGCCGTGCTCAGACGCCCTTGCCGGATGACCACGGCGTCGCCGCTGACCAGATCCGCCGCCACGGCACGAAAGGGGATCGCCAGGCGATCAAAGTCACTGACCCGATCAATGTCGGCAAACAGATCATCCAGAATTTGCGTCAGGTGCTGGCCTTGCAGCAGGCCGCGAGGTAGCGCGATACCGCCATCACGAATGTTGAGGCGGTAATCCACCGCCAGGCCGGTATCGAGCAGGCGAAAGATATAAGGCTGGTCTCGGCGCGGCGAGCGGTCGGTAAAGGCATAAGCCCAATCGGTCGTGCGTGCGATCTGTTCGATCTCGCTGGCCGATTTGCCGGCAGAGTACAGGCCGCCGACGATAGCACCCATGCTGGTGCCGGCAATGGCGTGCACCGGGATATGGTATTCCTCCAGCGCCTGAAGCACACCGATATGGGCAAAACCCCGTGCACCGCCGCCACTGAGCACCAGCCCGATGCGCTCTTGCGCAGGCGCCAGCATGGGCAACAGAAAAAAGAAAAGGAAACCCCGGAGAAGGAGACTGCGCTTCCGTGCCATCGGCCACTGCTCCACAGCGCTAAAGGAGGGGGCAGCCCCAGGCTCGGCTCATCCCGCAGGCCAGCAAACCGCGACTGCCAACCGACTTCTTGTACAACATGGCCGCAACGACCACAACCCGGCAGCCCTGGCAGCCGGGTGCAGTTCACTATTCAGTTGTAAAAAAGCGGCGTGCGCTCAGGCGCGCATCCGGCCCATACGCAGCCGGCGCCAGGTGACCACACCCAGCACCTTGAGCAACGACCCCAGCCCCGAGGCATCCGGCAGCGGCGCCTTGCCACGGCCGAGGCGATCCAGTTGCAGCGTGTACCAGGACACTTCCATCATCGCCATATCGTCCACCGGCTTGATGCCGGTGCGAATCGGCTTCACCTCGCTGGTCACTGCTCGCCCGGCCAGCACCTCGCGCGGCATGGCGGGCGCCAGCGCCAGCGGGCGCGCCAGGCCCAGCATATCCGTGGCGCCACTGGCCAGCGCCGCCTGCATCCCGGCGGTGGTGCGAAAACCGCCGGTGACCATCAATGGCGTGCTGACACGCTGCCGCACCTGCTCGGCATAATCGAGAAAATAGGCTTCTCGCTCGCGGGTGCTCTGCGGCGCATCTTGCCCGGCCATGCGCGGTTTTTCATAAGTGCCGCCGGAAATTTCGATCAGATCCATGCCCAGCTCGCCCAACCGCTGCACCACCTGCATGGATTCCTCTTCGGTAAAACCGCCGCGCTGGAAATCCGCCGAATTGAGCTTGATCGATACCGGAAAATCATCCCCCACGCTGGCACGGATAGCGCGATATACCTCGCACACAAACCGCATCCGGTTCTCCAGCGAGCCACCCCATTCATCCTCGCGCTGATTATGCAACGGCGACAGAAACTGATTGACCAGATAACCGTGCGCACCGTGCACCTGCACGCCGGTGAAACCGGCTTCGCGAGCCAGCGCAGCGCTGGTGGCAAAGCGCGTGACGAGATTCTGAATTTCAGCGCCGGTCAATGCTCGTGGCGTGGCAAAAAAACGCCTCAGCGCCGGGTTGGAAAAGCCGATCGCCGAAGGCGCCACCGGCTGGCGGGAAAGCATCGACGGGCTCTGCTTGCCGGGATGATTCAGCTGCATCCACAACTGTGTGCCATCGGCGGTGCCCGCCTGCGCCCAGGCTTTCAGCGCCGCCATGTCCCGACGATCTTCCAGCACCACATTATTCGGCTCGCCCAGCGCACGGCGATCAATCATGACATTGCCGGTGACCAGCAGCCCGCTGCCGCCCTCGGCCCAACGGCGATACAAGGTAGCGAGCTTGCCGGTCACCCGATTGTCACGCGTGCCCAGCGCCTCGCTCATGGCCGATTTGCCCAGCCGGTTTTTCACCACCACGCCACAAGGCAGTGTCAAAGGTTGATCAATCGATACCGTTTCTTGCGTCATGTCATATTCCTGCCGGTCGGGTCTGTCATGCTTTGGCAAAGCAGGCCTGGCACTCTCGTGCCCTGTCTGCTCTGGAGATCAGAGCGCATTATGCCTTGCCCTCCCCAGACAAAATGATCGGATCGGGACATTCGCCATGCTGAGTTTCACCACCACCGGCGGCACCCTCGCAGCCAGCCGGCCTGCTCTGCCGCGACAGCGCCGGGCACGTTATCTGTATCCGGTGCGCCTGAGCGCGCTGCTGGCACTGGCTGGCGCCTGCCTTGCCCTCGCCTCGCTGCAATGGCACCTGGTTGGCCTGGCGCTATGCCATGGCGGCGCGCTGGCTGCGCTGGTGCTCGGCATCGTGGCCGCCATGACACGGCAATGCGGCGCCCTGACCGGCCTGCTGCCGGCCGTGCTGCTCAGTAGCCTGGCGGCACTGGAGCCGTGGCTGCCGGCCGTATTGTTGAATCTGCTTCAGGCATTGACGCTCTAGCCCGCGCCCGGATGTGCACTTCGATCCGCGCTCTGGGGCCGTCGGTCAGCCCGGCCCGCGCCGTAATGCGCCAGCACCGCTACAATGTCGGCGTTTTGCTGCCGAGGAACCGTTGCCCCATGACCATCCTGCCCCGCCTTATCACACTTGCCTTGCTGACGCTCGGCCTGGCCGCGTGCACCACTATCGAAACCGCGCCGGTGCCTGCGCTGGATGAAATCCCCCGCCAGATTCCCCCGGCGGAAACCGATCTGTCGGCCTGGCAGGTGCCGCCCACACTGGGCAGCTTTCATTTTCAGGGCGAGGTGAGCCTGGATGATCAGCCGCTGCGCCTGCTGCGTTATCGCAACAGCGACGGCACGTTGCTGGATCTGGTGCTGTTCCCGTTTCCCGGCGGCTGGGACACCATGACACCGGGTCGCGCCGTCGCCGGGCAATATGGCCAGCAGCGCCAGGACATGATCGAGCGTGCCCTGCGCCACGGCGCTCAGGAAGTACTGCCGTTGATGGAAACACTCGCTGGCGAGGCCAGCCTGGCCTATCCCATGGCACGCGGCCGGCTGCTGCAACACTACAGCAGCCGCACGCTGGTCACACTGATGGCGCTGACCGCCGTGCCGCCGGTGTTCATCAGCGCGCACATCACCGGCCCGGCTGATCAGGCCGACCCACTTGACGAAATCCTGCACCAAGCGGTGATTGATTTTGCCGACGCCAATGCCTCAGCCGGCGAGCAGGTAACCCAGCAGCAAGGGCAGTAGCGCAAAGGCCAGCGCGGTGGACATCACTACCATGCCCGCCACCTCCTGCTCCCCCTGCCGGTAGCGCACCGCAAACAGATAATTGAACACCGCTACCGGCATGCTCGACTGGATCAGCACCACACCGCGCAGCACTCCCTCGATGGCGAATGCTTCACAGACGGCAAAGCCCACTGCAAAGCCAAGCAACAAGCGCAACAGCGCAAACAGCGTGGCGCGCCGCAGCCCGCCGATTTTCAACTGCCCCAACGACACGCCGAGAGTAATCAGCATCATCGGAATGGTAATGGCGCCAATCAGATCGGTGGTATTGAACACCCAAACCGGCAACGACAACTCCGTCACCACCAGCGCCACCGCGATGAAGATGGAAATCACCACCGGATTGGTCAGCAGCTCCCGCCACAGGCTTTTGCCGCTGACCAGCACCACCCCCACGGAAAAATGGCCGATGGAATTGAGCATGTACCAGGCCAGGCCAAGCACCAGTCCCTGCTCGCCGAACGCCAGCATGGTCAGCGGCAGCCCCAGGTTGCCAGTATTGGGAAAGATCATCGCCGAGAGATAAATACGCGGCGGCGCCCGCAGCCACCAGATCAGCAATCCGGCCACCAGTGCCGTGATCATCAGCACCGCCGCATACAGCCAGGCGATTTCCAGCAGCGCCTCGGCAGACAACGTAATCTTGCCGAGTGATGCAATGATCAGGCACGGTGCACCGATATACATCACCAGCGTGGAGACCATTCCGGTATCGTATGAACGACCACGCCACACCCAGACCAGTCCGATCAGGACACAGGTGAGCACCGGAGCAAGAATGCTGAATATTTGCGCAATCATGAAGGAAGGTATCAACAGCGGAGGCGTGGGGCATAATAGTGGCCCCGCGATGAGGACGCCAACACGCGGCTGGCGCACGGACGGAATGATTCCCCTATGACGCAATCTCAGGCAGATACCTTCGCCCCGCTACAGCCGGCGCAGATCGACTGGCAAGCCGGCACGCCGGTGGCCAGGGTGTTTGATGATCCGTACTTTTCTCGCGATGACGGCCCGGCGGAAACCGAGCATGTCTTTTTACAGGGCAACGGGCTGCCGGCCCGCTTTCGCGCCTTGCCCCGTGGGGCACGCTTTGTCATTGGTGAAACCGGGTTTGGCACCGGCCTGAATTTTCTCTGCGCGGCGGCGCTGTTTCTCGACAGCGCCCCCGACGATACCGTGCTGCATTTCATCTCGGCGGAAAAACATCCGTTGACCCGTGCCGACCTCACCCGTGCCTTGCAACAATGGCCCGCGCTGCGCCACATCAGCGACGAGCTGGCGGCGCACTATCCTGCGCTCACGCCCGGCTTTCATCGTGTGTGGTTATGCCAGGGGCGCATCGCGCTGACGCTGCTGTTCGGTGACGCGGGGGCGCTCTTGCAGCAATGCCGGGCGCGAGTTGATGCCTGGTTTCTGGATGGCTTTGCGCCAGCGCGCAACCCCGGCATGTGGAGCGAGACGCTGTTTCAGGCCATCACCCGCCTGAGCGCGCCGGGCGCCACCTTTGCCACCTTTACCGCCGCCGGCTTTGTGCGCCGTGGGCTGGCGGCACAAGGCTTTGAGGTCGGCCGTGTGCCCGGCTTCGGCCGCAAACGCGAGATGCTCACCGGGCAGCGGCCCAGCCATTGGCAGCCGGTGGTGCCGTTGCGTGGCCAGGCGCTGGTGGTTGGGGCCGGACTGGCCGGTGCGACCACTGCACGAGCGCTGGCCGAGCGTGGCTGGCAGGTGCGCGTGTGCGATCCGGCGGGCATCGCCCAGCACGCATCGGGCAATCTCGCCGGTGTGATTTACACCACCCCCAGCGCACATGGCACCGCACAAAACCGCTTTTACCAGAGCAGCTATCTGCATAGCTTGCACTGGCTGGCGCGGTATCGCTTTCCGTACAGCGTTGATCAAGGTGCGCTCACCGGTGTGGTGCAATGCCCGCCCGACCAGCGCCACCGTGACAAGCAACGCGCCGCACTGGGCAGCGGCCTGTGGCCGACCGAAATCCTGCGCAGCGCGGGCGAAGGCTGGCCGCCCGATAGCCTGCTGCTGCCTGCTGGTGGCTACATCAACCCGGCCGCCTGGTGCCGCCACTTGCTGGCGCACGAACGCATCACTGTGGAGCCGTGTACCGTCACCGGCCTGACGCCCGCCGATCACGGCTGGCACATCAGTACGTCGGTCGGGCCGCGATCGGTCGGGCCGCACCATGCCGATGCGGTAGTACTCGCCAACGCAGCAGCGGCGGCACAGTTCGAGGGCTTGCACTGGCTGCCGCTGAAACAGATTCGCGGCCAGGTGAGCTATTATCGCGCCACCGAAGCCAGCCGTGCCTGGGCACAGGCAATCTGCCACAGCGGTTATCTCACGCCGGCAATAGAAGGATTGCATTGCGTGGGAGCAACGTTTGATTTGCATCGGCTTGATCCTGCTCCCGAGGCCGCTGACGATGCCCGCAATCTGGCCGAGCTGGCCGACAACCTGCCTCTGCATTACGCGCAACTGGGCGGCGCGCAGGCCGCGCTGGCCGGCCACCGGGTCGGCTTCCGCTGCCAAAGTACCGATTTCCTGCCGCTGGCCGGGCCGGTGCCGCAGCTGCTGGGCGCCGCCATTACTCACTTGCCGGGCCTGTATCTGAACATCGCTCATGGCAGCCGTGGTATAACCGGCTCGGCCCTGTGCGCCGAGCTGATTGCAGCGCAGATCAACGACGAGCCCGCACCGATGGACAAGATACTGCGCAATGCCCTGACGCCCGAACGCTTTATCCTTCGCAAACGAAAAAAACAACCGGAGTGGACACCATGATCCTGACCGTTACTGCTCTTTATACCGGCCTGTTTCTGATCCTGCTGCTAGCCCTTGCTGCGAGTGTTGTGCGGCGCCGCCTGCGCGGGCAGGTATCACTGGGCGACGGCGGCGATGCTGCGTTGCGCCAGGCCATCCGTGCCCATGGCAACGCAGCCGAATATGTGCCGATTGTGCTGATCAGCCTGAGCGTACTGGAAAATATGGGCACCAGTGCCGTGCTGCTGCATTTGTATGGCGGGGTATTTTTCCTTGGCCGGCTGCTGCACGCCTGGGGGTTGGCGCAGCCACAAGGCGTCAGTAATGCACGCAAGGGCGGCATCCTGCTCACTTGGCTGGTAATGCTGGCGATGGCGGTACAACTGATCTGGAAAGCCTTGCTGCATATGCTTTATTGAACGTGCCGACGCCGGGAAACCAGACCTTGAAAGCCGGGGAGCCCGGCGTCTCGTCTTCGTTGGTAGCGCTGGCTTCCCGAGTAGTGCTGACGTCTCAAAGCGTCGTTGACGTCCCAAACATCGCTGACGTCTCAAGCATCGTTGACGTCTCAAGCATCGCTGGCGTCTGAAAACATTGCTGGCGCCTCAGCCATCGCTGGTGTCAGGGCCAGCAAGCCCCAGCTCGCGCAATTGCTGCCGGGTGAAGATGGAAATGCTCTCGGTGGTCTGATCAAACCAGATCACCGCATCGCCCCGCTCCAGCTGCCGGCGCACCTGCTCGACCCGTGTCGCCACCTCTATCTCCACCGCACCGTAATCAGTGCCGTCGCGGGTGACGAATTCTTCGATCAGATTGGCCAGTGTATCCGGCGCGATATCCTGCCAGGGCACTTGCATAACGTCACACCATAAAAAAAAGACCACGCCAGTATACGCTGGCGCGGTCAGTCTCGTCAGGCCGTCAACCGATCAGCCCAGTTGGTAATCACCCGGATTGAAGCGGCTGGTACGCAACCGGAACTCGAAAGTGAAGCCCGGCCAGAGCGCCGTGATCTTGCCATTGCGGTGCTTGTACCAGCTGTCGCAACCGGTCGCCCAGATGGAGTTGCCGAGCCGTTTTTGCAGCCGGTCGTTATAGCGCTGCTGTACCTCGGGCCGTACTTCAATCAGCCCGGCGCCGCGCCGCTCTCGTAACGCCAGCAACCGGGCAATATATTCCACCTGGCTTTCGATCATGAAAATCATCGAGGTGTGCCCCAGGCCAGTATTCGGGCCGATGATGAAAAACAGATTCGGAAAACCGTTTACCAAGGTGCCCAGGTAGGCTTCCTCGCCATCGCGCCAGGCGTGCGCCAGGGTTTCGCCATTCCGGCCGCTGACCACTTCCGCGATCGGATTTTCGGTGGCATAAAAACCGGTGGCAAATACCAGCACATCAATCTCGCGCTCCTGGCCATCCGCAGTGACGATACTGTTGGCGCGAATCTCGCGAATACCTTCGGTGACCAGCTCCACATTCGGCTGTTGCAGGGCCGGATACCAGTCGTTGGAAATCAGGATGCGCCGGCAGCCGATGGTGTAATCCGGCGTCACGCGCTCGCGCAGTGTTGCGTCCTTGACCTGGCGGCGAATGTGCCATTCGGCAAGTTTCTGAAACACCGTCATCAGTTTCGGATTCAGCACCAGGCCCATTACGCGGCTCTCGTGGCCCCAGTAGATCGCCGCCCGGTGCAGCTGGCGTGCCAGCGGCAGCTTGCGGAACAACTGCTTTTCCGCCCCCAGATACGCCCTGTCCTGGCGGGGAATGATCCAGTTAGGCGTACGCTGATAAACATCCAGCTGCCCGGCCTGCCTGGCGATTTCAGGCACCAGCTGAATCGCGGATGCCCCCGAGCCGATCACCGCCACCCGTTTGCCGGCGAGATCATAATCATGATCCCAGCGCGCCGAGTGGAAGGTCTTGCCCTGGAAATTTTCCACACCGGGAATATCCGGCAGCTTCGGCTCTGCCAGGCCACCGCTGGCCATCACCACGGAGCGTGCCGTAAGCACTCCGCCCGTACTCTTCACTTCCCACAGCCCGCTCTCTTCATCAAAACGCGCACTTTCCAGCGTCTCATTGAAGCGAATGAACGGGTATAGCCCGTGATCGTTGGCTACCCGCCGCAAATAGTCATAAAGCTCCGGCTGGGTCGGGTATTTGCGCGACCAGTCCGGGTTCGGTGCAAAGGAAAACGAATAAAGGTGCGACGGCACATCGCAGGCGGCGCCGGGGTAATGGTTATCTCGCCAGGTGCCGCCGACCTCGCTTTCCCGCTCCAGCAGCACGAAACTCGTCTGGCCGCTCTGCTTCAGCCGGATTGCCATGCCCAGCCCGGCGAAGCCGGTGCCGATGATGGCTACTTCCACATCAGGCGCCTTGCCCTGCGCAAGTGTTGCTGTGCTCGTATGCTTGACCGATTCCATCCTCGTTCTACCCCGCTGTGGCACGCCGGCCACCATCTGACAACAATTCGTGTCACTTTACTTCTGACAACACACCATGTCAACATGGCCACCATGAGCACATCATCCCCCTCCAGAAGCCCACGGGGCCGCGCTTATCGAGGCGTCAGCATCGAGGCCCGGCGCGCCGGGCGCCGGCACAAGATCCTCCAGGCCGGCGTCGCCGTGATCGGCAGCCAGGGTTTCCACGCCACTACCGTGAAAGCGGTCTGCGTCGAGGCGGGCCTCACCGAGCGCTATTTCTACGAGTCTTTCAGCAACAGCGAAGCGCTACTGTGTGAAGCCTATGCCCACATCATCACGCAATTGCGCGAACGCATCGCGGCCAGCCTCAACGCCCATCAGGGGCAGCCGGATACCTTGATGGCAGCAGCGCTGACCAGCTATTACAGCTACCTGCGCGATCACCCCGAGCACGCCCGGTTGATCATGATCGAGATTCTCGGCGTCAGCCCGATGGTGGATCAGCAGTATCGGCGGGTAATGGAAGAGTTCGCGCAGTTTTTGCGCAGCACACGGCAAGCGCTTTATCCCGGTACGGCACAAGATGATTTGCACGAGAGCATGGTCGCCACCGGCCTGATCGGTGCACTGGTGAACATGGCCATGCGCTGGATGCTGTCCGGCTACCGGGAGCCGCTTGAGAGCGTGGTCGCCGCCGCACAGACCGTTCTGGTCGCCGTCACGACGCATCTTGCAGACAACCACCTTGCCAGCAGCGAGTCGCCCAGCGACGGCTGATGCCATTCAGCGGTGCCGGACAGGGCAAAAGCGAGGCCGGGCAAAAGTGCCGGGTGCCTGACGTGGCTGCACTAGCGACATCCGGTAAAGCAGCTCCTATGCCGTTCAGTGGTGCCAGGCACGACAGAAGCGCTGCGTGGCCGCCAGCCCCAGTGGCGTGAAGTGGCGCGCCGGCGACATCCAGTCAAGCAGCTCCTCGGGAGCAAGCTCGGCCGCCCGCGCCTTATATTGTGGCGCCATCGCTTTGACGCCCTCGCTCGTCAGCTTTCCGGCGCGCGATGGGCGGGTTGCCCGGCTGGCAGCGGCGGCCACCGGCGCGCCGAGCCAATCCGCCAGCAACTGTTGTTCATACGCGGAAAACACGCCAGCCATTGCGCCGCTGTCCATATCCAGCAGCCGGCCGAAGCGGCACGCGGTGAGCGGCTGTCCCGGTCGCAATGCGTTATCGCGGCGTAGCTGGTGCAGCATCTCCGGCACACGATGCGGGTCTGCCAGCCAGGCCGATACCGGCTCGCCGCCCAAGCGGCAGTGCGGCGCGTGCAGGTTCTGGCCCACCGCGCGCTTGCGACGAAAGATCGCCACCAGCTCTGCCTCGAGATCACATTCCCGCACCAGCGCCTGCGCACCGATGCCCACGTCATTGAGAGCAAAGCCGCGGCATAGCCGGCGGTAATCTTCATCACCTGGCCGGCTGCCGAGCAGTGCGTGCACCGCTTCGGTAGCCAGAAAGGCATGGCCGGTGTCGGCATTGTCGATGCTGATATGCAGCGAAAAATAACGAGCATCAATGCCCAGTTCGCGCAGCTCGTGCGTGGTGATCAGCAGGTGCAGCGGCAACTGTTCATAGCCGAGATTGAAGCCGATGACTTCAGGAATGAACTCGTCCGCGAGCCAGCCCAGGCACAGCTGTAGCGCGCCCTGCTGGTAAAAACGCGCCGGCAATTCGCTGCCGGCGTCACAATCCAGTGAGGCCAGCAAACGCTGATAAAGGCAAACATGATTGCGGCTCGCGCAACCTTCACCCAGCTCTTCAAGGTAGATGCGTAGCAACCCGTGATAGCGGGCATCCTGCCAATACCGAAGCAACCCGTGCAGCCAGGCGCCATCGACAAGTTTGGTCGGAGCGCTGTGCCGGATGAATGACAATGCGTGTGCGCGCCGTGGGAAGAATCGCCTGGGCATGCCAGCCCGACGCGCCATCAGGTAACGTTGAAAACGCTGGCCGGTGGCATGATTGCTTGCCAGCAGATCGCGGCGCAGGGAAGGCACATCTCGGGCCAGTGGTGCGGGCCGGGCGGCCGCCAGGGCCGCTTGCAAATAGCGGCGCGCCGCCGTTTTCAGTGCTGCATCCGGCGGCCCGGCACGCAGTGCCAGATACAGATTACGCGGGCAGACAGGGGCATCGTCATTCATCGCAGGCATACCCGAAGTGCGCCAGCCCGATGCCGAGATATTCTGCCAGTTGCGGGTGGGCAAGCAGATAATCGCTCACATCATCGGCCGGCAAATCATCTCTGGCTTGCTGCACCAGCGCCGCAAACTCTTCCGGCTCGGCATCGCCGCGGCCGAGCCACATCAGTGCCACCAGCTCGTGCTGCTGCGGGCGGCCAAGACCTTGCACCAATGAGCGCACCTCCTGTTCCACCGGATCGCAGCAATCTTCCGCGAGCACATTATGCTCGGTGCCCGCCAGCGGCGGGCTCTCCATACCAGACATATCCGCCATACCAGACATATCCGCAGCAGAGATATCCGCGCCCGAGATATCCGTGTCAGAGATATCCGTACCAAGAGCCCCTGTGTCAGGCACACCACCTTGTTCTCGCATCTGGGCAACATCCTGCTCGCGCATCTGAAAACGCCGCGCCAACGCAATCAATGAGCACGCATCATCTGGATCAAGATCCTTCATCATTGCCTCCATGCCCTGGCCATGCCTTTGCAAGGCTCCTGAAGGATCGACCCTGCGGCAGCGTCTGCGTTCAAGCGCGGCGCGTTAAATGTCGTTAACTGCACAGCAAATACAGCCGAGCACACCGAAGCGACGTTCACAAGTGCGTGTTATTACCCGCATCACACTGCAGGCAAGAACCAAACGGCGGCGGGTATGTCCGCCAACAGAGAGGCCTTGTTGAAAGAAGCCAGGAAAGGAGATCGGGATGACTGTGCCAGCACGCCGCTGCCCCGGCACGCAATTACAGCCGCGCACACCTTCTGCGCTGCGTTTGCTGACGGTGAATTGCCACAAAGGTTTCAACTGGCTTAACCGTCGGTTCATCCTGCCGGAACTGCGCGAGGCGGTGCGCACTCTGTCCTGCGATCTGGTGTTCCTGCAGGAGGTGCTGGGCGAGCATCAGCGGTTGTTTCCCGAGGGCACCTGGCAACCACAGTACGAATTCCTGGCCGACAGCATGTGGCCCGAGTACGCCTATGGCCGCAACGCGGTTTACCCGGAAGGCCACCACGGCAATGCATTGTTATCGCGCTTTCCGATTGTCGATCACTACAACCTGGATGTGTCGGTGCGCGGCAACGAAGAGCGTGGCTTGTTGTACGCTCGGCTGGACTGGCCGGGCCACGGCCCTTGTCATGCCATCTGTGTACATCTGGGCCTGCGCGAATCCCACCGGCAACGTCAGGCGCAACTGCTATGTGAGCTGTTGCACACACTGCCGACCAGCGAACCGCTGATTGTCGCAGGTGATTTCAATGACTGGCGCATGCGGCTGCACCCGGCGCTGACCGAGTGCGGCCTGACCGAAGCGTTCGTCAGCACCAGCGGCCGCCCGGCACGCAGCTTCCCTGCGCGCCTGCCGTTGCTACCGCTGGATCGCATTTATGTACGCAACCTGGCCGTGCGTGCTCCGCAAGTGTTGATTCGCCAACCATGGTCGCACTTGTCCGATCACGCCCCACTGGTGACGGAGGTGCTGTTGTGACCGAGCAGTGGCGGGAAGGCAACGAAGTACGTCTGCTTACCAACGGTGAAGAATTTTTCCCCACCGTTTTTCGCAGCATCCGCAGTGCGCGTAGAGAAGTGCTGATCGAAACCTTTATTCTGTTTGATGACGAGGTCGGCCAGGCACTGAAAGAAGCGCTGCTGCGTGCCGCGCATCGCGGCGCACGTGTGGAGTTGCTGGCCGACGGTTATGGCAGCGCTGATCTTGGCGCTGCTTATGTACAGGAGCTGACCGACGCTGGCGTGAAAGTCCGGCTGTTCGATCCGCAGCCGAAACTGCTCGGTGTGCGCACCAATCTTTTCCGCCGCCTGCATCGCAAGATCGTGGTGGTGGACAACAAGGTGGCGTTTGTCGGCGGCATCAATTTCAGTGCCGAGCACCTGGCCTCTTTCGGCCCGATGGCGAAACAGGATTACGCCGTGCAAGTGCGTGGCCCGATTGTGGAGGATATCCGTCGCGCCAGCCTGAAACTGCTCGGCCGTCGCGTGCGCCGGCTACGACGACATCCATTCCAGTGCATCGCCGGTGATGCCCGGCTGCGGCTGGCGATTCGCGACAACCACCGTCACACCACCGATATCGAAGTACACTATCTTGCTGCGATCCGTGCTGCACGGCAGCGCATCGTGATCGCCAATGCGTACTTCTTTCCCGGCTACCGGCTGATGCGTGCGTTGCGCGACGCGGTGAAACGCGGCGTGAATGTAACGCTGATTCTACAAGGGCAACCGGACCGACCCTGGGTGCGGGTCTGCTCTCAGGCGTTGTACGGGTATCTACTGCAAGACGGCATCCGTATTCGTGAATACTGCGAACGCCCGCTGCACGCCAAAGTGGCGCTGGTGGATGATGAGTGGGCCACGGTCGGTTCCAGCAATCTTGATCCGCTGAGCCTGTCGCTGAATCTGGAAGCCAACATCATCATTCGCGATCCGGAGTTCGTCGCCACCTTGTTTCAGGAATTGACCACACTGGCGCAGGAACACTGCCAGGAAGTGCAGCCGCCCCAAGGCAAACGGCAGCCACGCTGGCGCACACCGCTGACCTTTTTGTGCTACCACTTCATGCGGCATTTTCCCACCATCGCGGCACGGCTGCCGGCCCGGTTTCCCCGCGTGCGGCTGATCGGTGACGAACCACAACAGGCGACCACCCCCTGCGAGCGGGAGAAATCATCATGACCCGTGCCGGCCGGCGACGCTGGCTCTGGCGCACGCTGACAGCCGTGTTTCTGGCGGTGATCGGTGTACTGCTGTGGCACCAGTTCCGGCAACTGGACTGGCCGGAGATCAGCGCCGCGCTGCGCAGCTATTCTGTCGCGCAGCTGGCGCCGGCACTGCTATTTGCGCTCGCCGGGCACCTCGTCTACGCCTGCTTTGATTTGCTCGGCCGTGCACACACGCAGCACGGCCTGCCGGTGCGAGTTGTGCTGCCACGGGTGCTGGTGTGCTACGCGTTCAATCTCAATCTCAGCGCCATGCTCGGCGGCATGGCATTGCGCTACCGGCTTTACACGCGCTGTGGATTGCGCGTGGATACCATCACCCAGGTGATCGCCTTGAGCATCACGGCCAACTGGCTGGGCTACACGCTGCTGCTGGGCATGTTATTTATCGCTGGCCTGCCGACACTGCCGGGCGACTGGCCGCTGGCCGGCTCGGTGCAACGCTTGCTCGGGCTGGGCATGTTGTGCGTGCCACTGCTGGCAGCGCTGGCGACGCTGCGCTGGCAAGGCCGGCGCTGGCATTTCCGGCAGCACCGCTTCACCTTGCCGGGGCCACGGCTGTGCGGCGCGCAATTGTTATTGGGCAGTGCCAACTGGATGCTGATGGCCGCCGTGCTTTACGCATTGCTGCCCTCGGATCACAGCTACCCGACTGTGCTGGCGGTACTGCTCACCAGCAGCCTTGCCGGGCTGGTGTCGCGGGTGCCGGCCGGGCTGGGTGTGCTGGAGGCCACTGCGCTGGTGCTGTTGCGGGGAGAGAACGATCAGGCGGCGCTGATGGCCGCCCTGATCGGTTTTCGTGTGTGTTATTTTCTATTGCCGTTAGCAGGCGCAGCCGTGCTGTATCCCTGGCTTGAGCTGGCCCACCGCCGCCGGCAGGCCGGCGCTCACTCTTCCCCTTCCCAGAAGCGCCACCAGGCGCCGCTTTCCTGATCGTCGTTGCGCTCAGCCTCCCGCTCGGCTTCGTCCAGCGTTTGCGGAGCCTCCTGCCCGCGCTGCCGTTGCGGCCGCTCGCCCACCGAACCGCCGCGCTCGGTTTCCACGCCGGGCGCGGTCATTTCCGGCTCCCGTGGCGCGTGCATGGGCGCACGATCATGTTCATGCCGCTGGCGCTGGCTATCCGGTGCGGCATTGTCGACATCATCGGGTTGCTGTGTCGGTGAATCCGGGGTGCGCTGCTGCATCATCGGCGCGCCGCCGTCTTCCGTCTGCTGAGCACTGCCGGCAGCGTCCTGTTGCGCGCCAGCCTGCGCCGCAGCGCCGGCCAGCAATACACTGGCGAGCAGCGCCAATATGGTCTGCATACGAACCATAACCACCTCCTTGATGACTGAGAATTTCAGAGCGGCCAGCGGCTACGGCGTGCCGACATGCAGTCGGTACCGCCCACCGGGGTTTTCTTCTGCCCACGCAAGGGCAGCGTCAACAAGGCGCCGGGACGCACTCGCGCGCCACCAATGGGCGCGTGCGCCTGATGCCGGGCCGGGTGCTTGGCGTGGAAAATGTCACCTTTTACCCGCCGTGGCGCCGGCTCGATCTGCGCCAGGATCTGCTGCGCTTCCTCGGTCAGCGGCACCAGTCGGCCTTCCACCAGTTTCATTTGCGTTTTCGGAAACAGCCATTTCAACGTCAGCCAGCGTCCGTCTGCTTGCCGGCCGTCAACCCGCTGAATACCTTCGCTGCCGATACTGTAGGTACGAAACAGCTCGAAATAGAACTTGTCGCGCACTTCCACATGGTAGTAATCGCCGTTGCCGTTACGGCCGGCCTTGATACGACGGCGCCCCTCGGGGTTCGAGCGCGACCGCTCGGACGGCGACATGGATTGCCATTTACGCTGAGCCTTACGGATGTTCCTGCGCGCCGCTTCGATCTGCTTTTGCGTGGGCATTACCAGTTCCTCCTTTAACAGTGTCACGCTTGTTTTTCAGGGTCAGTAGAAAAACTACTCTTTTGGTAGCGACATGCCACCCCCCCGATTTACTGACCTTGGCGTTTTTTACATTCCCGCGACACGGTCGCTTTGCAACGGTTTTCAATGCAGAGCAGGCGCCCGACATATCTGGTTACAGTTGTCCATACTGGTACGCTCATCCTTTGTCCGTAGCCTCTGGCTTTTTCGCAAGGTGGCCCCGTCGTGGCCGCCTGAGTTAACCAACGCACACGGCGCC
Organism: Alcanivorax quisquiliarum; assembly: GCF_023051175.1. Lineage (GTDB taxonomy): Bacteria > Pseudomonadota > Gammaproteobacteria > Pseudomonadales > Alcanivoracaceae > Isoalcanivorax > Isoalcanivorax quisquiliarum. Next base: position 54,874 of record NZ_JALKII010000008.1, read on the forward strand.
AACAAAGTGCCATCATGCGTCTCGAACGTAACTGCGCCGCGTTATTCCCGACCAACCGAACAGTGCGCTATGCAACATTTTACGAAAGTGCTGAAAAGCGCCCTGCTTTTTGTGACGCAGGCAACAGCAATATATTTCTCGAAACCGCGCATCAGTGGGCGAAGCCACACTTTTTTACAGCGCCATATCCGAACAGAACCCGCACTCCCATTTCTTGCTCTTTTTTGAGAAATAGCTGCTACCTTTCGTTACCTGTCGGACACCCCTGGTAACACTGCCGCGATGCCCTCCGCTGCCTCGGTTATTGCACTCGCCTACCCGCTGTTACCTGCCAAATGACGAAGCAACCCCCAGCGGTCTCCGGCACAGCTGTGGTTGCCTGTGTAGTTGCCTGCGATATCCCTCGCAAATAGCTGGCGCACTCGTTCGTAGCAGAAACTTCGACACCGCTCGGCTAGTCGGCAGAAGCATAGGCCTTTGAACCAGAACTTCCTGGACTCCTGAACAGAGCCCTTTGAATCGGAGGCCGCCTGAACACGGATCTTCGAGAAAGACCTTCCGCTTGGCCCGGCAGGCAGGCGGCAGCGGACGCCCACTATTGATGAAAGGAGCACGCACTATGGCCACCCCGGCAGCCAGACCGGCTTTATCGCACTGGACATCGGCGCACTCTACGCACTCGGCGCCGCAAACACACGTCGCCCATGAGGCTGCATCCCCTCGGCAAAAAGTTCTGTTCGTAACGTCGGAAATCGCCGGCCTGGCGAAAACCGGCGGGCTGGGCGATGTGGCGCGAGCGCTGCCCACAGCGCTGTCGCGCCGGCATGATGTGCGCGTGCTGATGCCGGCCTATGCCGAAGTGCTGCGCCGGGCCCAGCCTGTCCGGGTGCTCGGCGAACTGCCCGGCCAGGCACATATTCCCCCTTGCCGGGTTGGCCGCACGACACTGGAAGACGGTTTGCAGGTTTATCTGCTGTTGTGCCCGGAACTGTATCAGCGCAGCGGCAATGCCTATCTGGATGAGCATGGCCGCGACTGGTGCGACAACCATATCCGCTTCGGCCGCCTGTGCCTGGCCGCCGCCCAGCTCACCGCCGGCCCGAACTGGCTGGGCTGGCAACCGGATCTCTTGCACCTCAACGACTGGCCCAGCGCACTGGCACCCTGCTTTTTGTCGCAGCCGGCGCCGGTGCTGCTGACTATTCACAATCTCGGCTATCAGGGCCTTTTTCATGCCGCCAGCGGCGTCGATCTCGGCCTGGATGTGGAGCAGCCTGCGTATCAGGATCTGCTGCACCACCAGAGCCTGTGCTTTCTGAAAGCCGGTATCGTGCACGCGGATCGGCTGTCTACCGTGAGCCAGACCTACGCCGAGGAAATCGTGCGCCCCGGCATCGGTTGCGGGCTGGAGGAGATTCTTGCTGTCCGACTGCATGAAGGCCGGCTGACGGGCATCACCAACGGCATCGATCCTCACTGGGACGCCGCCACCGATCCGGCCTTGCCGGGCAACTTTCATCCCGGCGACTGGCGCGGCAAGGCGCTTAGCCGGCGCTATGCGAGCGAGAAATATGATGTCCGTGCGGACGGCCCGCTGTTCGTCGTGATCTCGCGGCTGGCGGAACAAAAAGGCATCGATCTGACCGAGCAGGTGGCCGGGCATATTGTTGCCCATGGCGGCAATCTGGTGGTGATGGGCCAAGGCGAGCCGGCGCTGGAGCAGCGCATGTGCCAGTTGCAACAGCGCCACCCGGCGCAGATCGCTGTGCATATCGGCTTTGATGAAATCGAAGCCCGGCGGCTGTTTGCCGGCAGTGATTTTCTGTTGATGCCGTCTCGTTACGAGCCTTGCGGCCTGAGCCAGATGTATGCACAGCGGTTTGCTTCGTTGCCGATCGCCCGGCGCACTGGCGGGCTGGTGGATACCATCACCGATGGCGCCACCGGGTTCCTGTTCGATGACGCCGCAGCCGGGGGCTATCAGGCCGCCATTGATCGCGCCTTCAGTGTGTACCAGTGCCCGCGCCGCCTGCGACAGATGCGCCGCCAGGCCATGCGAGCACCCCGGAGCTGGCATCACGCCGCCGAGCCCTACCACCGCCTGTATCAGCAATTGCTGCACGATTACGGCGCGCTGCCCGTGCCGGCGGCCCGGCAGGCACAAGCCTGATGGCCGTGGCGCAACCACCACGCCACGGGCCCTGGCATCTCGGCGATGGCCGGGTGCGTTTTGCGCTGTGGGCACCGGATGCGCGCAGCGTACATCTGTCCCTGCCCGAGGCGCAGCTGCCCATGGAGCGCGACGACGAAGGCTTCTATCAGATCAGCGTTTCCTGCGAGGCTGGCGCCCGCTACCAGTTCCTGATCGATGGCGAGCAGTTAGTGCCCGATCCGGCAGCACGCTGGCAGCCCGATGGGGTGGCCGGCGCCAGCGCCGTGCCCGAGCGCACCCCGCATTTCTGGCACCATGCGGGCTGGCCGGGCCGGCCCTGGCACGAAGCGGTGATCTATGAACTGCATACCGGGTTGTGCGGCGGCTTCAATGGCGTGCGGCAGCAGTTGCCGGCATTGAAAGCGCTCGGCATCACCGCCATCGAGCTGATGCCGGTGGGTAGCTTTCCCGGCCAGCGTAACTGGGGCTACGACCCGGTGCTGCCGTTTGCACCGGCCGCTGCGTATGGCAGCCCGGCGGAGCTGATGGCGCTGATCGATGACGCCCACGGCCTCGACCTGCTGGTGTATCTGGATGTGGTCTACAACCATTTCGGCCCGGAAGGCAATTACCTGCCGCATTATGCCAGCGCCTTTTTTGATACCAGCCGCCAGACTCCCTGGGGTCCGGCGATTGATTTCACGCAGCCTGCCGTGCGCGCCTTCTATCTGGAAAACGCGCTGATGTGGCTGCGCGACTATCGCTTCGACGGGCTGCGGCTGGATGCCGTGCACGCCATCAATAATGACGAGTTCGTCGTCTGGCTGGCGGCGCAATTGCGTGCCGCCCTGCCGGCCGGGCGCTCGCTGCATCTGATGGTGGAGAACGAGCGCAACAGCGCCAGCTTGTTGCGTCAGGGACTGGATGCACAGTGGCACGACGATGCGCACCATGTGCTGCATACCCTGCTGACCGGCGAACGGGACGGCTACTATGCCGACTTCCAGCAGCAACCCACCACCAAGCTGGCGCGGGCCTTGAGCGAAGGGTTTGTCTACCAGGGCGAGCCCACCCGACGCGGCGAACCTCGCGGCGAGCCTTGCGCCGATTTGCCACCGCAGGCATTCATCATTGCCCTGCAAAATCACGACCAGATCGGCAACCGCGCCTTCGGCGAGCGTCTACTGTCGCTGGCCGATCCGGTGGCGGTGCGTTGTGCCACCGCCGCATTCCTGTTGAGCCCGATGATCCCGCTGCTGTTCATGGGCGAGGAGCACGGCAGCATCACGCCTTTTCTTTATTTTGTCGATTACCAGGGCGAGCTGGCCGAGGCCGTGCGCAATGGCCGGCGGCAGGAATTCAGCACCTTCGCCGGTTTTGCTGCGAACATCCCTGACCCGATTGCCCCGGCCACCTTTCAGGCATCCAGGCCCGCCCCGGCCGATGACGGCTTCCCGTGGCCCGCGTTCTACCGCGAATTGCTGACACTGCGCCAGGCTATAATCATGCCCGCCTTGCCCGGCAGCCATGCCGAGCCTGCCCAGCTGCTCGGCGACGGTGCCGTGCTGTGGCGCTGGCAGCTGGGCGATGGCAGCCAGCTGTTGATCGCGCTGAACCTCGGCCTGCAGCCGGTGGCGCTGCCCATCGACAACGCCACGGCGGTGCCTCTGTTCACCCACGGCATCACCGAGCGCAATCCGCCTGCTCCCTCTCCGCTCGCTCTGACCCCGCCCGGCGACGCGTTACCCGCGCCGGCCGTGGCAATCTACCTGCAAGCAGCCGCAGGGCACTCTCGCCAGGATCAGTCGGACAAGGGTCGATCAGACGCAGGTGTGTCAGACCAGGGTCTGCAAAAAACAGGCCTGCAAAAAAGAGGCCTGCAAAAAAAATATCCGTCGAAAAAAAATCAGCTTGAAAAAAATCTCACCGAGAAGGGTCAATCTGGAAAGAGTGGGCATGGAAAGCATCGGTCTGAAAAGTATCGGCCCGAAAAGGGGCTGACTGACGATCACCTGTCTAGCGAGGGCCATACTGGAGAACACCCTGCCGAGACAACGCTGGCCGATGCCATGCGCGTGTGGCGTGGGCGCTCGATGCGCGGCCCCACACCCGAAGCAAGCGTTGGAGGACAGGCATGGCTGAGGTAGACGAGTCACTGATACGCCTGGCCGACGCCGCAGGCTTGTTGCCTCAATGGACAGACGCCCACGGCGCCGCGCACCAGGTCAGCCCGGCCACGCTGCGGGCCGTGCTGGCCGCCCTCGGCTTTCCTGCCAACAACCGCGCGCAGATCCGTGACAGCCTGAGCCGGGCAAGCCAGCCCGGCTCTCGCTCCAACTATCAACCCGGCCCCCAATCCATCCATGAAACCCGCCTGATCGTCACCGACACCGCGCAGCCGGCACAGCTGCACCCGCCGCTGCCGCCCGGCGCGGCGTTCCAGCTCACCGATGAGCAGGGCCGAGTGCGCGATGGGCAACTGGATCAGCACGGCTGCCTGCCGCTGCTCACGGTGCCCGGTTTCTACCAAGTGGAGGCCGGGGAGCAACGTTTGCAGGTGGCGGTGGCGCCAGTCGGCCCGCCGCAAGCCGCTCGTGGCTGCCGTTGGGGTCTGATCGCCCAGTGCTATTCCCTGCGCCGGGCCGACGATGGCGGGCTGGGCGATATCGGTGCGCTGGCCGATCTGGCCGTCAGCGCCGCGCACCATGGCGCCGACGCACTGTTGAGTAGCCCGTTACATGCCTGCGACCCGGATACCCGCGAGTGCAGCCCCTATTCGCCGTCCGATCGGCGCCTGTTCAACCTGTTTCATGCCGCGCCGGATCGTGTCCTCGGCCACGAAGCCATGCGCAGCGCCTTGCAAGCCGCCGGCTGCGCCGACACATGGGAGCGCTTGCAGGCGCAGCAACTGATCGACTGGCCCACCGCCCGGCAGGTACGGCTGGCGCTGCTGCGGCAACTCTATGCCGGCTTCTTGCATTCGCAGCACCCGCGCCGCCAGGCCTTTATCGATTACTGTCGCAACGCCAGCCCGGCCCTACGCCAGTTCAGCTGCTTTCAGGCATTGCGAGAATCCCTGACGCCCCGCACCGGCAACCCCGACTGGCGCCATTGGCCGGCCAATTTACGGCACCCCGGCAGCGATGCCGTGCAGCGCTTCCAAAAGCGCTACGCCGCGCAAGGCGATTTTCACATGTTCTGTCAGTGGCTGGCCGAAGAAAGCCTGGCACAGTTGCACCGGCGCAGCAGCGAAGCCGGCATGGGCATCGGGCTGATGACCGATCTTGCCGTCGGTTCCGATCCCGGCGGCTGCCAGGCCTGGGCCGAGCAGGATCATTTTCTCAACGGCCTGACAATTGGCGCACCACCTGATCTGCTCAATACCGACGGCCAGAACTGGGGCCTCACCACCTTCTCTCCCGCCGGCTTGCAAGCGGATGGCTATCGGGGTTTTCTCGATATGCTGCACGCCTGCCTGCGCCATGCCGGCGGCCTGCGGATCGATCATGTGATGGGCCTGGCACGGCTCTGGGTGATTCCTGCCGGTGCCAGCCCACGTGACGGCGTTTACCTGCGTTACCCCGCCGCCGATCTGATCCGCCTGCTGGCGCTGGCCGCGCACCGCAATCAGGCATTGATAGTGGGCGAAGACCTCGGCACCGTGCCCGATGGCCTGCGCGAGCAGATGGCCCGGCACGGCATTCTCGGCACCCGAGTGCTGATGTTCGAGCAGGAGCGCGGCCGCCTGCCCCCGGACAGCTGCTGGGATGAGCCCGTGCTGGCCACCACCACCACGCATGATCTGCCCACCACGCTGGGCTGGTTTCGCAGCCGCGATATCGAATGGCGCTACCAGGCCGGGCAAAGCTCCATCTATCAGGCACAGCAAGCCAGCGCCCAGCGCCAGCACGAAGCCACCCGGCTACAGCGCGCCCTGAATGCCGGGCAGCCCACCCTGCCCGATCAGCAGGCCGGGCTGGACGGCGCCCTGCGCTATCTGGGCCGCAGCCAGGCGCCGCTGGTGCTGATCCCGCTGGAAGATGTGATGGGCGAGCTGGAGCAGCCGAACCTGCCCGGTGGTGGCGCCCTGCACCCGAACTGGCGCCGCCGCTGGCACCACAATGCCGAGGCGCTGCTGGCCGAGCCCGCCGCCAGCCAGCGCCTGGCCACATTGCGCGACGCCCGCGCCGACGCCGCAACGCGCCGGCCTCAGAACCCGTTTCGAAACTCGACGCAAGACCCGGCTCAAAACCCGCCACCCAAAAAGACCCCGCCGCCATGATCCCGCTGCGCGCCACCCTCAGGCTGCAATGCCATGCCGGCTTCACCTTCGACGACGCCGCCGCCTGGCTGGAGTATTTCGCCGCGCTGGGCATCAGCCACCTGTACCTCTCCCCAGTGCTGGCGCCCATGCCCGGCTCCGGGCACGGCTACGATCTGGCCGACCCGCGCCGCATCAACCCCGAGGCCGGCGGCGAAGCAGCCCTGCGCCGCCTGGCAGAAGGCGCCCGCGCGCACGATATGGGGCTGATCCTCGACGTGGTGGCCAACCATATGGCCGCGCACCCCGCCAACCCGTTCTGGGATGATGTGCTGCGCTGGGGGCCGGCGAGCGCCCACGCGCAGCTGTTCGATATCGACTGGGCGGCGGCGGGCGGCAAGATGATACTGCCGGTGTTGCCAGCCCCCTATGGCCAGTGCCTGGCGGAAGGCCAGCTGCGGCTGGTGCAGCGCGAGCGGCGGGGCGAACGGGAAAACGAGCCGGAGAGCGCACCAGAGCGCGCTCCAGAGAGCGAGCTACGCATCGCCGTCAACGACGGCCTGCACTTGCCACTGAGCGTCGCCAGCGTCGGCGGCCTGCTGCGCGATACCGGCATCACTGGCCACACAAGCATCGCCGAGGCGCTGCTGCGCGCCACTCATCCGCGCCAGGCTGCCGAGGCACTGGCGCAGGCCGGGCAGTGGGCAGCGCAACCGGCCGGCCAGCGAGCACTGGCTGATCTGTGCACCCGTTTTCATGAGGACGATGGCCAGCGCACCGAGCGCTGGCACAGCCTGCTCAGCGCCCAGCACTACCGCCTGGTGCACTGGCGCAGCGGCGCTGATCTGCTCAACTGGCGGCGCTTTTTCGATATCAACGAGCTGGCTGCCGTGCAAGGCAACCGGCCGGAGGTGTTCGCCCTGCTGCACGATACCCTCTGGCCACTGGTGCATGATGGCCTGGTGCACGGGCTGCGCGTGGATCATGTGGACGGCCTGGCCGATCCCGGCGCCTATTGCCGCCTGCTACGGCAGCAACTGGATCAGCACTGGCCGGGGCGCGGGCCCGGCCCCTGGCTGTTTGTGGAGAAAATACTGGCGGCGGAGGAAACATTGCCCGGCGACTGGCCAGTGCACGGCACCACTGGCTACGAGTTCATGGAGGAAGTCTCACTGCTGTTGCACGACGCCCGCGGCGGCCCGGCACTGGCTGCGCTCTGGGCGGCACTGGATGACGGCCCGCCACTTGAACAGGCCACCTGGCAGGCCCGCGCCGATATCCTCGACGGCAGTCTCGCCTGCGATCTGGCACGCACGGTGCGCCAGTTCAGCGCGCTGGCCGAGCAATCACTGGCCACCAGCGATCTTGCGCCTGCTGCCCTGCACCGGGCGATTCGCGCCCTGGCACTGGCGCTGCCGGTCTATCGCATTTATCACAACGGCCACCTGACCGGTAGCGCCGATCAGCATTGGCTCGCCCAGGCTGCGCAGGCTGCCCGTGCGCACCTGCCGGCCACCGATCATCCGGTGCTGGCGCAGCTGCTGCGCTGGCTCACCACCGATCCGCAGCACAGCCCCGACCCGGCCAGCCACCGGGAAGCGGTGGCACGCTTTGGCCAGTTGAGCGCACCGCTGGCCGCCAAGGGCATCGAAGACACCCTCTGCTACCGCCACAGCTTGCTGCTTTCCCGCAACGAAGTGGGCGCCGATCTGTCACGCCTGGCCGGTGATGCGACCCGCTTTCACCAGCATTGCCAGCGCCGCGCCAGACGCTGGCCGGCAACGCTGCTGGCCACCGCCACCCACGACAGCAAACGCGGCGAAGATGCTCGCGCACGCCTGGCCGTGCTCAGCGAGCGCGCCGAGCAATGGCGCCAGCTCTGGCCACGCCTGACACAACTGGCCGCACCCTTGATGGCCAGCGACGACCAGCCGCATCCGGCTGATCTGACGCGGCTCTACCAGACGCTGCTCGGCCATTGGCCAATGACGCTGAGCCGGCGCGACAGCCCCCTGGCCGAGGAATTTCATCAGCGCCTGCAGCAGTGGCAGCGCAAGGCACTGCGTGAAACCCGCCAGCGCAGCCACTGGCAGGCACCGGATGCCGCTTACGAACAGCACTGTGCCGACTTTCTCGCAGGCCTGTTCCGGCACGCCGCCAGCGCACCACTGTGGCATGCGCTGTGCGAGGCCGCCCATAGCCTGATGGTGCCCGGCGCGCTGAACAGCCTGACACAATGTGTGCTGCGGCTGACCACGCCCGGCGTGCCCGATCTCTATCAGGGCGGCGACGGCTGGGATTTCAATCTGGTCGACCCCGACAACCGACGCCCGGTGGATTTCGGCCTGCGCGCCGGCTGGTTGCAGCAACCGGCCAGCCCGCAGGCACTGCTGGCCGGCTGGCGCGACGGCCGCCTCAAGCAATGGCTGATCGCCCGCGTGCTGGAGCTACGCCGCGCCCGACCCACCTTGTTCAGCCACGGCGATTACCAGCCGCTGGCCACCCAAGGCGCTCTCCCCGCCAGCGTGCTGGCGTTTGCGCGCAGCTGGCAAGATCAGGCGCTGATCGTGATCGCGCCGTATCACAGTGCCGCCGCGCTGGCCGGCGTTGATGTGCCGCATATCGCTCCAGAGCGCTGGGGCGACAGCGCCCTGCTGTTGCCGGCTGCGCTCGCAGCAGCGCCGCTGACCGACATCGTCTCCGGTCAGACGTTTCCTACCTGCACGGCACTCGCCGAACGCGACGCCCGGCTTCCGCTGGCGTCGCTGCTGGCGTACTGGCCCGTGGCCGTGCTGACCACTTCGCCCACCCTGAAGGAGCCCGCCCCATGAGCCGCAGCACCCCGCGCCACTGGCGCATGACCGAAGGCCGGCCATTTCCGCTGGGCGCCACCTGGGATGGTCTGGGCGTCAATTTTGCGCTGTTCTCGGCCCACGCCACTGCCGTGGAGCTGTGCCTGTTCGATCGCCGTGGCGAGCGCGAGCTGGCACGTATCCCGCTACCGGAATACACCGACGAAATCTGGCACGGCTACCTGCCGCAGGCACGCCCCGGCCAGGTCTACGGCTATCGCGTGCATGGCCCTTACGCGCCGGAAGACGGCCACCGCTTCAACCCTCACAAACTGCTGCTCGACCCCTACGCCAAGCAGCTCAGTGGCACGCTGCGCTGGTCGCCGGCGCTGTTCGGCTATCAGCTGGATTCGCCGGATGGCGATCTCAGCTTCGATGAACAGGACAGCGCCCCGTTTGTGCCCAAGGCCCGCGTGATCGACCCGGCCTTCACCTGGCCGGCGCAGCCACCGCTGCAACACGCGTGGGAAGACACCGTGATCTACGAGGCGCACCTGCGCGGGCTGACCATGCGCCATCCACGGGTGCCCAGCGGCCAGCGCGGTACCTTTGCCGCACTCAGCCAGCCAGCGCTGCTGCAACACCTGCGCGAACTGGGCGTCACTGCACTGCAACTGCTGCCGATCCACGCCTTCGTGCACGATCAGCACCTGCTGGAAAAGGGCCTGTGCAATTACTGGGGCTACAACACGCTGGCGTTCTTTGCGCCGCATCCCGGCTACCTGAGCACGCCGCGCATCGACGAATTCAAGGCGGCAGTAGCCCATGTGCACGACGCCGGCCTGGAGCTGCTACTGGATGTGGTCTACAACCACACCGCCGAAGGCAACGAGCGCGGCCCGACACTGTCCATGCGCGGCATCGACAACGCCACCTACTACCGCCTGGCCGATGAGCGCCGCTATTACATCAACGATTCCGGCACTGGCAACACGCTGGATATGAGCCACCCGTGCGTGGTACGGCTGGTGACGGATTCGCTGCGCTACTGGGCCGGCGACATGGGCGTGGATGGCTTTCGCTTTGATCTGGCCACCGTGCTTGGCCGCCAGCAGGGCCACTTCGACGAGCGCCACCCTTTCCTGGTGGCCTGCCGGCAGGACCCGCAACTCAGCGGCATCAAGCTGATCGCGGAGCCGTGGGATTGCAGCCCGGACGGCTATCAGGTGGGCGGCTTCCCGCCAGGCTGGGCCGAATGGAATGACCGCTTCCGCGATACCACCCGTGCCTTCTGGCTCGGCCACGATGGCCAGTTGCCGGAGCTGGCAGCGCGCCTGTGCGCTTCCGGCGACCTGTTCAACCAGCGCGGCCGGCGACCGTTCGCCTCGGTAAATCTGATTACTGCCCACGATGGCTTCACGCTGCGCGATCTGGTGTCCCACGACCACCGCCACAACGAAGCCAACGGCGAAGACAACCGCGATGGCAACCCGGCAGAAATCAGCAGCGGTCACGGCGCCGAAGGCCCGACTGATGATCCGGCCATCCGCCAGCTGCGGCTGCAACAGATGCGCAACCTGCTGGCCACCCTGTTGCTGGCTCAGGGCACGCCGATGCTGGTGGCCGGCGACGAAACCGGCCGCAGCCAGGAGGGCAACAACAACGCCTATTGCCAGGACAGCCCATTGAGCTGGTTGAGCTGGCGCCCGGATCGCGAAGGCCGGGCGCTGCTCGCCTTCACCCGGCGCCTGACGCGGCTGCGGCGGCGCTTTCCGCTGCTGCGACACAACCGCTTTTTCACCGGCGAGCGCCACGCCAGCCTGCCGATCAGCGATGTCACCTGGCTGCACCCACACGGGCGGGCCATGACCACGGAAGACTGGCAAGCGGCCGAGGGCCGTTGCCTGGGCATGTTGCTGGATGCCCGCGCCACCATCACCCCGGCTGACGCACCGCTGCACGCCGGTGACACGCTGCTATGGCTGCTCAACGCCGGCGATGCCTGCCCGTTTCAACTGCCAGAAGTGGCCGGCGCGCAAAGCTGGCAATGCCTGCTGGACACCGCCAGCGATGCCACCCCTCGCCACGCCGCTGACGCGCAAGTGCAACTGGCGGCCCACTCCCTGCAATTGTTATGGCGCCAGGACAATACCCTCGCCGCCACACCACCCTGACCTATTCGAGGAGGCTCCCATGCAAGCCATCGTGTTCGACAGCCCCGGCCGGCTCGCCACCCGCGAGATGCCCGAGCCAAGCCTGCTGCACGCATCCGACGCCATTGTCGATATCCAGCTGGCCGCCATCGGTGGCACCGACCGGCACTTCATTGATGACCCGCACGCCGGCCTGACGCCGGGTACCATCGTCGGTCGCGAAGCGGTCGGGCTGGTGCGCGAAACAGGCCGTGACGTGCGCAATCTTTCCGGTGGCGACCGGGTGGTGATCTGCCCGGCTATCGCCTGCGGCAACTGTGTCTACTGCCGCGCCGGCTACCACGCCCAGTGCAACGCCACCGACGCGGGCAGACAAGCCAGCGGCCCGGCGCTGTTCGGTGCACCGGAAACACTGGGCGGCCTGCCCGGCCTGTGCGCCGAGCGCGCCCGCGTTCCCTATGCCCACACTACTCTGGTGCGGCTGCCGGACGAGATCAGCAACGCCGAAGCCGTGATGCTGGCCGATATCTGGAGCAGCGCCTGGTTCACCGCGCATCTGGCGGAAATCCGCCAGGGCGATACGGTGGCGGTGTTTGGCTGCGGCCCGCTGGGCCAGGCTACCGTGGCCTGCGCGCTGTTGCGCGGTGCCTCCCGCGTGTTCGCCGTTGACCGGCATGAAGATCGACTGGCCCGCGCCCGTGCGCTGGGAGCGGAAGTGATTCACAGCGGCGAAGAATCCCCTGTGGCCGTGCTGCGCGATCTCACCGACGGCATCGGTGTGGATCGCGCCATCGACGCCGCCGGCAGCGACCTGTCCGCAACCGCCGGCAGCGATACGCAGCAAACCGCTTGTCCCGACGGCAGCGCAGAACAACCTCGGCAAAGCGTGCAATTATGGGCCATGGATGCACTCGCCAAAGCCGGCACCCTGGCACTCACCGGGCTGTGGTCCGGCCCCGGCGCCAGCGTGCCGATAGCGCTGGCGGTGGCCCGCAACCTCACCATCCGCGCCGGCTTCTGCCACTACCGCATTTATCTGCCAAAAGTCATCGAGCTGTGCCTGGCCGGTCGCATCGATGTGAGCGCCATTCCGCTGCACACCGAGCCGATGGCCAATGCCGCCGAGGCCTACCAGCAACTGGATCAGCACCAGCGGCCCTGGAGCAAACTGGCGTTCCAGCCGGCGCCCACCGAACAGCCAGCGGCGCGAACTGATACCACCAGCAACACCAACACCAAGGCCGACGCCGACGCAGCAGCAGAATCAGCCCAACTGGATGATGCGCTGGAAGATTCCTTCCCCGCCAGCGATCCGCCGTCCATCGCCCGGCCAGGCGATCACTGATCAGCGACCGCCGCTGGCGGCAACACCAGCAAACCCAGCGGCGGCAAGCGCAAGCCCACGCCAGCCGCTGCTGGCCAGGCACCAGCAGCGGCAACTGCCCAGCAAGGCCAGCAAAGACCGGCACTGGCACCACCCGCCGCCCCTTCAAGCACCGAAGGCACTCACGCCAACAGCAACGGCAGAACCCGTGCTGCGAAATGGCGTGCTGGCAATTTTTTGATTCATCGTCGATTTTCTTGGAAGCATCCCTGATATCCGAGAAAGTACCAATTGGTTTGTCCAAAATGCCGATCCTTTTTGCCCCCTTTCCCCTTGTGGGACAAGCGAAGCGCAGAACAGCCGTAGGCTGGCCCGAAGGGTGAGCGAATAAGCTTTTTGCCCCCCTCTCCCCTTGTGGGAGAGGGGTTGGGGGAGAGGGGTCGACGGACATCCAGCTGTCACGATATCTGCTACATGTTGCATTACTTTCAGTTACCTTCAGTAGAAACTTCTATAAAAATTCTACAGCCAAAAAAATACCTAGCATTATCCAGTTTCGTTCTGGAGCAAGTGCCGAGCATATACTCCCTGCCATAATCCCCCCTCTCCCCAACCCCTCTCCCACAAGGGGAGAGGGGCTAAAAAAAAGTTGCGTCGTTGAATACTGGGAAATGCGGCACGGTTTTTGAGGCAGAAATACTTCTGATCCCGATAGCCGCAAGCCCCTGCTTTGATCTCCTTGATCTTGATCTCGGGGCCGTACGCCCAGGTCAGGTCGATCGCCTCGGCGCGAATCCGCTCGGTTGCGCTGGCAGGGAGCCGCGATCGGCGGCCGTTACCGGCGCCAGCACCAGCGTGGCCAATGGCGGTAAGCGCAGGCTCAGTGAGCATGGCTGGCCGTGGCAGCCACGCCCTTCGGCCATCACCGTCGCCGGCACGGTGTAGCCGCTGCCGCCGAATTCCACCTGATCTGTGTTGAGCAACACCGCCCAGGCACCCGGCAGCGGCACGCCGACATGATAATTTTCCATCGGCGCCGGAGTGGTATTGTGTACCACCAGCACCGGCGCGTGATCGTGGCTCCAGCGCAACCAGGCGAATACGCTGTTGCGCCGATCGTCCGCCACCAGCCACTGGAACCCGGCCGCCTCGGCATCGCCCTGATGCAAGGCCGGATGGCTGCGATACAGCCGGTTAAGCCGCGCCACCAGCGCTTGCACGCCGGCGTGTTCGGGTGCCTCCAGGAGCGCCCAATCCAGTTCGCGATCGTGGTGCCACTCCCGCCACTGGCCCCATTCGCAGCCCATGAACAGCAGCTTCTTGCCGGGGTGCGTCCACATCAGCGCCAGAAACAGCCGTAGATTGGCAAAGCGCTGCCAGGGATCGCCGGCCATTCGCTGCGGCAACGAGCCCTTGCCATGCACCACCTCGTCATGGGACACGGACAGCACAAAGCGCTCGGAAAACGCATAGCTCAGGCCGAAGGTGATATCCGTCCCGTGATAGCTCCGGTGCACACTGTCGCGGCCCATATAGCGCAGCGTGTCGTGCATCCAGCCCATGTTCCATTTGAAATCGAACCCCAGCCCGCCTTCGGCCAGGCCATGGGTGACGCCCGGCCAGGCGGTGGATTCTTCCGCGATCACCAGCGCGCCGGGGCATTGTGCATGCACTGCCGTATTCAACCGCCGCAAGAAACTCACCGCTTCCAGATTTTCCACGCCGCCGCGATGGTTCGGCAGCCACTGCCCTGCGGCGCGGCCGTAATCGCGATACAGCATCGAGGCCACGGCATCCACCCGCAGACCATCGAGATGAAAACGCCTTAACCAGTGCAGCGCCGAGGCGATCAGAAAGGCGCGCACCTCGGGGCGGCGGTAGTCGTACACCCAGGTATCCCACTCTGCGTGCCGGCCTTCGAACGGGTGCGCATATTCGAACAAAGGCTGGCCATCAAATTCATGCAGCCCGTGCGCATCACCGGGGAAATGCCCCGGCACCCAATCCAGCAGCACACCGATACCGGCCGCGTGGCACGCCTCCACAAAAGCGGCAAACGCCTCCTCGCTGCCGTAGCGCTGGGTCAGCGCAAACAGCGCCACCGGCTGATAACCCCAGGAGCCGCCAAAGGGATATTCCGCCAGCGGCATCAGCTCGATATGGGTGAAGCCCATTTCATGCACATAGGGCACCAGTGTTTCCGTGAGCGCTTGCCAGTGCATTGCTGTGCCGGGCTCACCCGGCAGGTGGCGCCAGGCGCCGGCGTGCGCTTCATAGATACTGATCGGCGCTGCCCAGGGCGGCTGCGCGCTGCGCTGTGCGCACCAGGCGGCGTCATGCCATTGATGCGCCAGTTCGCTGGCCGCGACGATGGAGGCAGTGCCCGGCGGCAGCTCTGCACGGCGCGCAAACGGATCGGCCTTCAGCAAGCGCCGGCCATCGGCGGTGAGCAGCTCGAATTTATACAGCGCGCCGGCGGCCAGCTGCGGCACAAAGATTTCCCAGACACCACCGGGGTGCCTGTGCAGCACATGCCGGCGTCCATCCCAACTGTTGAAATCGCCCACCACCGAGACGCGCCGTGCGTGCGGTGCCCAGACGGCGAAGCGCACACCTTCGACACCGCCATGACGCAACAGGCGTGCTCCCAGTGCCAGCGCAGCCTGGGGGTCGCCTTGATGAAAACGAGCCAGCACACCCGCATCGAGCATCGGCAGCAGCCGGTACGGGTCTTCGCTGTCCTGATCGCCGCCCGGCCAGTGAATACGCAACAGATAATCCACCGGCGCTGGCAATACGATGGCGAACAGCCCTTCTTCTCCCGCCGCCTGCAGTGCGCCCAGCGGCGTGCAGCTGGCGCGCTCCAGCAATGTCACCCCCTTTGCACCAGGCACGAAGGCTCGCACCACCGCTTGCCCTGTCGGTAACGGGTGTGGCCCCAGCCAGGCAAACAGATCCGGTTCCTCGCCGCGGGCAATGGCCTGCGCCCGCTCCGGCGGCAAGGCGGCTGCCTGCGGGTCGGTGCGCGAGTCAATCACGTTCGCTACCCTCCGGCGCCAACAGCGCCGCCAGCCCGGTCAGCGGAATGGCCAGCCAGCCGGGCCGGTGCCGGGCTTCATACATCACTTCGTAGGCTGCCTTCTCGATGCTGTAAAGCGCCAGCATGGCCTGTTCACCGCCGGCGCTGGCCCAGCGGTGCGGCACCGCCGCGCTGGCCTGCCGGTAGGCTTGCAGGAAGCGTTGTGCGGAAACGGTTTCATAGGCACTGCACAGCGCATCCATGGCCGCCGTGCCCGGCCCATGCTGGCGCGCAGTGGCGGCCAGATAGGCGAACGAACGCAGCACGCCGGCCACATCTTTCCAGGGCGAGTGCCAGGCGCAGCGCTGCGCCAACGGCCGCAGTGGCTCGCCCTCGAAATCGATCAGGCACACGTCATCGGGCGTCACCAGCACTTGCCCCAGATGCAGATCACCGTGCACGCGGCACAGCACGCCGCCGATGCTCTGCTCTGCCAGCACCATCAGCCGCTGCCCGAGTGTCTCGCTGCCGGCCAGCAGCTGCTCGGCGGCGCGGGCGGCCGATGCGGGCAACCCGGCCTGGTGCGGTTGCACTGCATCCAGCGCCTGGCGCACCTGCCGGGCGACGTCGCGGGCCAACGTCTGCGCCTGCTCCGGTGCCAGTGCGCGGCGACCGAAACCCTCCTGGTCATTCTCTTGCGCCAGGAGAGTGTGCATTTCGCCTAGCCGCCGCCCCAGCCGTTCCGCCAGCCGCGCGAACGCAGCTGGCAGGCTGGCCTGAACCTGAGCCTGCGCGCCTGCGTGCAGCAATCGCTCCAGCGACCAGCGCCAGGCATCGCCTTCGTTGACCACATAGCGTTGCAGCACCATCAGCTGCCAGCGCCGGCCTTCGGCATCGCAGCGAAACACCTCGCCAGCCAGCGGCGCAATGGCGGCGAAACCGGCGCGGGTCAGGTAACGCAGCATGGCGGCTTCCGGGTGCTCCCCCGGCGCCAGCGCACGATACAGCTTCAGCATCCATTGATGGCCAAGGAAGACAGTGGTGTTGGATTGCTCACCGGTGGCCACGCTGATCTGCTCATAACCGGAGGCAGTCAGGCCCGCTGCCGGTTCCGGCTGGAAGCATAGTTTGCCGTCACCCAGCGGCAGCGTTTTGCCCGGGGCCAGATGCTGCATCACCGCATGGGCAAAACCGTCTGCCCAAGGGCCGTCTACCAGCAGGCCCTCACGCGCACCGCGACGCAGCCGCGACAAGGTTGCCGCCAGTGGCACCGGGTGATCCAGATGTTCCTCATGAAAGCCGATCGGCAACTGCCAATGGCGCTCACCAATCACGATCTCGCCCAACGCCAGCAAGGCGCCCGGATCATCTGGTGACGGCAAGGGGCACAGATAGGCGACCGCGGCCGGCGCCAGCGGCTGCTCACCCAGCCAGCGCTTGCCGGACAAGAACCGTGGCAGCACCTCGCTTGCCAGCAAGCCAGAGGACGCGCTTGGTGTAGCGCTATGTGCCGAGTCGGGTGCCGCGCCATGCGCCAGTTCAGCGAGTGTATTGCGCACCACCAGCGTCGGCAGTTCCGGCCAGATTTCCTGTGCCGGTTCTGTAGCGGGCGTATCGACCCCGGCCGGGCCGAGCACAAACCAGTAAAAACCATACGGCGCCAGCGTCAGCACATAGGGCGCCTCGCCGATAGCGGGAAAGTGACTGCCGCCAGTCAATTCCGTCGGCACCTGGCCCGCATAAGCGGCCAGATCAAGCGATACCGCCTGGGCACTGCCGGCCAGATTTGCCACACACAGCAACAGCTCCTGCTCGCCATCGGCGCTCTGGTGGCGGCGCATATAAGCCAGCACGCGGCGGTTTTGCGGAGTCAGCAAACTGAGATCGCCGCGACTGAAGGCAAGGTGCTCGCGCCGCACGGCGAGCATACGTTTGGTCCAGTTCAGAAGTGAATGCGGATCGCGGGTCTGGGCTTCCACGTTCACCGTCTGGAAGCCGTATAGCGGGTCCATCACCGGTGGTAACACCAGCGCTGCGGGATCAGCCCGCGAAAAGCCGCCGTTGCGGTCCCCGCTCCACTGCATCGGTGTGCGCACGCCATCGCGATCACCCAGATACAGGTTGTCGCCCATGCCCAGCTCATCACCGTAATAAATCACCGGCGTGCCGGGCATGGAAAGCAACAGCCCGTTGAGCAATTCCACGCGCCGGCGATCGCGGTTCATCAACGGCGTCAGACGGCGGCGAATACCCAGATTGATCCGCGCCCGTGGATCGTCTGCGTACCACTGCCAGAGATAATCCCGATCCCGATCACTGACCATCTCCAGCGTCAGTTCATCGTGGTTGCGCAGAAAAATCACCCATTGACACGTCTCGGGAATAGCCGGCGTCTGCCGCAAAATGTTGGTGATCGGATATCGATCTTCCTGTGCAATCGCCATGTACATCCGCGGCATCAAGGGGAAGTGAAACGCCATATGGCATTCGTCGCCGTCACCAAAATATTGCGCCGCATCTTCCGGCCACTGATTGGCTTCAGCGAGCAACATGCAATCCGGGTACAGGCGCTCCGTTTCGGCGCGGATACGCCGCAGGATGGCATGGGTCTCCGGCAAGTTTTCGCAGGAGGTGCCGTCGCGCTCGATCAGGTAAGGCACTGCGTCCAGGCGCAAGCCATCGACACCGGCGCGCAGCCAGAAGCGCAACACCGCCATGATTTCGCGCAGCACCGCCGGGTTGTCGTAATTCAGATCAGGCTGGTGGGCATAGAACCGGTGCCAGAAGTACTGGCCGGCGACCGCATCCCAGGCCCAGTTGCTGTGCTCGCTGTCGAGAAAAATAATGCGCGCATCCTGATATTTCTGATCGGTGTCCGACCACACATAAAAGCGCCGTGCGGCAGAATCTCGTGGCGCCTGCCGGGCACGCTGGAACCACGGGTGCTGATCCGAGGTATGGTTCACCACCAGCTCGGTAATCACACGCAAGCGTCGCTTGTGCGCCTCGCGGATAAAACGTCGCACGTCCGCCAGCGTGCCGTAGTCCGGGTGCACGCCTCGATAGTCGGCAATGTCATAGCCGTCATCGCGCCGGGGCGAGGGATAAAACGGTAGCAGCCAGACCGCCGTGGCACCCAGATCGACAATGTAATCCAGCTTTTCGATCAGGCCGGCAAAATCGCCGGTGCCATCGTGGTTGGCATCGAAAAAGGATTTCACATGCAGCTGATAGATAATCGCATCCTTGTACCAGCCGCTGGCCTCAG
The DNA here is from genome assembly GCF_023051175.1 of Alcanivorax quisquiliarum. Lineage (GTDB taxonomy): Bacteria > Pseudomonadota > Gammaproteobacteria > Pseudomonadales > Alcanivoracaceae > Isoalcanivorax > Isoalcanivorax quisquiliarum. The sequence goes on from NZ_JALKII010000008.1 coordinate 73,843, forward strand.
TAGTCATCCGGCCTGCCTCCCTCATGCGTGACCGATCCGTTGCCGGCGATACCGGCTGACAGCTGTGACGGCCCTTCCGATGATGTCGGCGGCGCTATCAAGCGCCAGATTCGATACGGCTGTTGCAGCGGATCAATGCGCATGTGTTGTATCTTGCCGTGCCAGTGAAAATGCTCGCCGCTGCACAGGTCTTCCACATCTACCGTGGCGTCGTCGGGCAACCCCAACGCCCACAAAGGCACTTCAAATGCCGCCTCCTGCACGTCGAACGGCTCCAGGCAAACAGCCACCAGTATGTGCTCATCCGTGCCCGCCACATGCTTGCCAAAATAAAAGATATGTTCATTCCAGGCCTGGTAGGCAGTGAAGCCGCGCTGGGTCTGCAATGCCGGGTGCGCAGCGCGCAGCCTGTTCAACAAGGTGATCTCGGCACGAATATGGCCCGGTGCAAAAGTGTCCCGGGGGCGTAACTGATATTTTTCCGCGTCCAGATACTCCTCGCGCTCCGGCAACGCCGCCGCTTCGCAGATTTCAAAGCCCGAATAAATACCCCACAGGCCCCCACCGGTGGCCGCCAGCACGGCACGGATCAGAAACGCAGCCCGGCCACCGTGTTGCAAAAAATAAGGGTTGATATCCGGTGTGTTCACGAACAGGTGCGGGCGCAGATAGTTGGCGGTATCGTTGCTCGCCAGCTCGATAAAAAATTCTGTCAGCGCCGCCTTGTCGTTGCGCCAGGTAAAATAACTGTAGCTCTGGCTGAAACCGCATTTGGCCAGGCGGTGCAGCATGGCCGGCCGGGTAAAGGCTTCCGACAGGAATATCACCCGTGGATGGCGGCCGCGTATATCACTGATCAGCCACTCCCAGAATGGCAACGGCTTGGTGTGCGGATTGTCCACACGAAAGATCATCACACCACGACGTACCCAGGTCTCCACCACGTCGCGCAATGCCAGCCACAGCGCCGGCACCGCATCGGCCTGATAAAAATCCGGCACGACGATATCCTCATAACGCTTCGGCGGGTTCTCCGCATGACGCAAGCTGCCATCGGCACGCCAGTCGAACCAGCCAGGGTGTTCCCGCAACCAGGGGTGATCCGGCGAACACTGCACGGCAAAATCCAGCGCCAGCTCCATACCCTGTTCATGCAACGCGGCGACCAGATCGGAAAAATCTTCCAGCGAACCCAACTCCGGGTGCAGTGCCTCGTGCCCGCCTGCTTCCGCACCGATGGCATACGGGCTGCCGGGATCATCCGGGCCCGCCACCAGGCTGTTGTTACGGCCTTTGCGGTGTGTCTGGCCGATCGGGTGGATCGGCGGCAGATACAGCACATCAAACCCCATGGCGCGAATCTGCGGCAGCTGGGCAATGACGTCCCGCAACGTGCCATGCCGCAAGGGTGAGCCGCTCTGTGAACGAGGAAACAATTCATACCAGCTGGCAAACCGGGCACGCAATCGTTCCACCCGCAACGGCAACCGGTTGCTGCGCACGCTATGCGGGCGAGGTGCCAGCGATGCCACCGCTTCCCGCAGCGCAGCATTGTGCAATTGCGCAAGTAACAGCAACACTTCGCCGCACGCCTGATGTTGCCGCAACACATCCAGTTTCGCCGTCAACGTTGCCTCTGGCGGCTCATCACCTGCGCCAGCCAGTGCCAACAGAAAGCGCTCCATATCCAGCCATTCCTGCTGCACGGCAAAACCGGCTTCGAAACGTGCCTGCAAACGGTTCAGCAAATTATCAAAAGGGCTGATCCAGGCTTCGATGGCCAGCTCGTAATCGCCCAGCAGCAGCGGCGCCAGCATTGTCTGCCAGCGATCGTTGCCGCACGGTGCCATGGGCTGCGCCTGCCAGCGGCGGCTGCCCCTTCTGCGCCACAGCACCCGCACTTGCAACGCTTCGTGGCCGTCGCAAAACACCGTGGCGGCGACCGGCACTGCCGTGGCCTCGTCGGCTTTCGCGGCAAAGCGACCGCCATCCACTGCGGGCGTTATCTCGTCAATGACAATGCGAGGCGCGGCAACGGCGCGACGCACCGCAATTTCCGCTGCCCCCTGCTCAGCCATTGACCACCACGCCTCCATTGACATGCAGCACCTGGCCGCTGACGTAAGAGGCATCGTCACAGGCGAGATAAACAAACGCAGGCGCCACTTCACTGGGCTGCCCGGGGCGGCCCATCGGGGTGTCGGCGCCGAACTGCGCTACCGACTCTTCATCAAATGTGGACGGAATCAGTGGCGTCCAGATCGGCCCCGGCGCCACGCCGTTGACGCGAATGCCACGCTCGGCAAGGTTCATCGCCAGCGAGCGAGTGAACGAGGTAATGGCGCCCTTGGTGGCAGAATAATCCAGCAGCACCGGGTTGCCCTTGTAGGCAGTAATCGAGGTGGTATTGATGATCGCACCGCCCGCTTGCATATGTGGCAGCGCCGCCTTGGTGAGCATGAACATGGAAAACATATTGGTGCTGAAGGTGCGCTCCCATTGTTCCTGCGGGATATCTTCCAACCGCTCGGTGGGGTGCTGCTCACCGGCGTTATTGACCAGCACATCAATGTGGCCCCAGCGCTGCACGACGGCGTCGATGATTTCGTTGCAGAATGACTCTCGCGCCAGATCACCGGCAAACATCGCTGCCTCGGCGCCGGCACGCTCTACCTCTTCCAAGGTGTGGCGGGCATCGTCGTGTTCATCCAGATATGCCAGCGCCAGATACGCGCCTTCCAGCGCAAAGTGCAACGCGACGGCACGACCGATGCCGCTATCCGCGCCGGTAATCAGCGCCACTTTACCTTGCAGTTTCCCTGAACCACGATAGCCGGGCGCGATATACACCGGCTCCGGGTGCATCGCGCCTTCGCGGCCCGGCTGCCGGGGCTGGTGCTGCGGAGGCATGGTCTGATCGGACATGGCACGGCTCCTTTCCTTGCCACCCCTTGCCATCGGGGCGTCGGTTTCAGATCCGAAGAAAACCGGGCAGCTCGGCTGGCCACTCGGCACAAGCACGGATGCCGAAACCAGGCGGAAGCAGCGGCTCCGCCCGGCTCTTCGCTCTCTTCATCCTTTTGCTACCCGCTCGCTCAGGGGCGTGCGCCCTGACCCTGGCTGTGCTGGCCACCCTTGCGACCGGCTTCCGCGGCACGTTGGGGATCGTTTCTGAAATTGCCACCGCTGGCCTGGCCTCCTTTCTGCCCGGCTTCGGCAGCACGCTGCGGGTCATTCTGGAAATTGCCGCTGCTCTGCTGACCGCCCTTGCGGCCGGCCTCGGCAGCACGTTGCGGGTCGTTCTTGAAGTTGCCGCCGCTCACCTGGCCGCCTTTCTGCCCAGCCTCGGCAGCACGTTGCGGGTCATTCTGAAAGTTGCCACTGCTCTGCTGACCGCCCTTGCGGCCGGCCTCGGCGGCCCGTTGCGGATCGTTCTTGAAGTTGCCGCCGCTCATCTGGCCGCCTTTTTTGCCAGCTTCCGATGCGCGTTCGCGGTCCTCTGCAAAATTGCCTTTTCCACCTTGATGCGTAGCCATCTCGTTCTCCTCATCACATATGTTCGAGTCGTCAATGGCGGGACGGAATTGCCCCGTCGTGACATGAGAAAGCGGAAATGAGGAGGAGGTTCGTTGCTCTTGTGGCGCGTGTGAATCATTTCACCTGTGAGTTGCAGGCGGGCGTCTTATCTGTGTCGCACTGCAAGAAAAGCCAGTCCCTCTGAACGCCAGCAGACAGATCAGGAAAGCCCTGCATCCAACGCCAGCAGCAACGCAAAACCGAGGCAGACGGCGCCGGCAAGCCAGCGGCGATGGGTGACGTCCTGCCAGGCAATGGCCGGCATCACCAGCGCCATCAACGCCGCCAGCATGGCACCCGCAGCACAGGCCAGCGCTGCCGCCAAGGCCATCTCGCTCAGCACCCAATGCGTCGCTGTAACTGCCGCCAGCGGCTCCACCAGCCCGGAGGCTATCGCCGCCGCCACCGCCGTGGCGCGTGCAAAGCCGGCCCGCATCAAGGCATAGCCGACCAGATAACCTTCCGGCACGTTCTGTGCGGCAATGCCCCAGGCCAGCACGTCATCGCGCACCGGAGACAGTGCCGCAAAGCCGATCGCCAGCCCTTCCGGCAAATTGTGCAGCGTCAGGGTGACGGCCAACAGCAACATGCCCGCCGCCGAGGTATCGTCGCGGCCACCGTGCCGCCAGGCATTGCTGATACACCAGTCCAGCACCAGCAGCGCCAGCGCCCCGGCAATCAGCGCCGGCACCACGGGAAAAGCGCTCCCCGGCACGAGCGCCAGTGCCGGGCCGAGCAAGGAAAACGCCACCGCGGCCAGCATGATCCCCGCGCCCAATGCCAGCAGATAACGATTCAGCACCTGCATGAACGGCAGCACCATGCAGGACAGCCCGCCAAGCGCCGTGCCGCCGGCGCAGATCATGCCACCGTAGAGCGCCACCCGCCCCGGCGGGCCTGCTTGCGAAGCCACCACACCCAGCACCAGCAGCAGGCCGGCCAATGCCAGCCAGATGGCATTCGCGGCGCGCAGCCGCCCCGTGGACCCTCTGGCTGGCATGCTGTGGCTCTCCGGCATGGGGTGCATCCTCTTGTGTCAATCTCGCCTCAATGTCGCGGCATCGATGTGCTGCGGTGCGCAACACTCTGTCGCAGCGGGCCGTAACTACCATAGCGCTCGCAAGCCGCGCATCGATAGCCCACGCTGCGCGCTACTGTTGGCAGTTCGTGTACTGCGCCGTCGAGGCCCGCTTCAGGCGGAGGCTACCAGCCCTGTCGGCGGCCCGGCCGTGCTGGGTTGATTTCCTCGATACGGATAACAACGTTGTGCAGCTGCATGAACTCCCCGATACCTGGCCGGGTCGCAGCCATAAATCCGGCAATCAGTTTCATCAATGCCGGACGCTGACGGATTACAGCGAGGCAGATGCCTCAAGACAAAAGGACCGAGGCCCAAGGCCAGGACTCAAGGCCAAAACTCAAGGAGAGAACCATGACCGAAACAGCCAAACATCTGGATCAATGGCTCCGCGACGCACACGCAATGGAAGTTCAGGCCGAGCACATGCTGACCGCGCAGGCGAAACGTCTGGATGATTATCCCGAACTGAAAGCCCGCGTCGAACAGCATCTCACCGAAACCCAGGCGCAACGAAACCAGTTGGAGGGCTGCATGAAGCGGCGCGGGGTGGATGCATCCGTGGTGAAGGATACTGCGGGGCGCTTTAGCGCCATGATGCAGGCGATGGGCAACATGCTCAGCGGCGATGAAGTGGTGAAGGGGCTGCTCGCCAGCTATACCTTTGAGCACATGGAGATCGCTTCCTATCGTATTCTGGTGGCCGCAGCGGAAGAAGAGCAGGATCTGGAAACTGCTAATATCTGCGAGCGGATCTGTGAAGAAGAGGAAGCCATGGCCAGTTGGCTGGAAACGCATATGGCGCGCTTCACGCAGGAATTTCTGGCACGCGACGAAGCCGCCCACCGCGCAGCAAAACGCTGATGCGCACGGCACGGAACACTCCGTGCCGTTGACCTGTGCCGAGGATGGCCGACATGGATTGGCAAGCGCTTGTGGAGCAGATTAGCTGGGCTGATGTGGTGATTGCTACGGGCGTCACCGTGGTCAGCTATTGTGTCATCCAGTTTCTGCTACAGGCCGTGGCGCGGCGTTTACAGCGGCACAGTGCGCACAGCGACCGGCGCGCCATCGGCTACGTTGCCAGCATGTTGCAACACACCCACCGCACTCTGGTGGCACTGTTTGCATTGCTGCTCGGCCTCAAGGCAGCGACACTCCCACCCGCCTGGGCCATCCCGCTGTCTCACGGCTGGTTCCTGGTGCTGGCGTTGCAGGCTGCGCTATGGCTTGATCACGGTATTCGCGAATGGGTGCGCGGCATCGCCCGCGCCGACGGTGATCGCAACCCGGTCACCACCTTGCTGATCAGCATCATGCTGCGCATGCTGGTGTGGTCAGTGATGGGCTTGTCGGTGCTCGCCAATCTCGGTATCAACGTCACTGCACTGGTGGCCGGCCTCGGTGTCGGCGGTATTGCCGTAGCACTGGCGGTGCAAACCCTGCTCAGCGACATGTTTGCCTCGCTCGCCATCGGTATCGACAAACCGTTCGAGATCGGCGACTTTGTGGTGTTCGGTGACGTCGCCGGCAGCATCGAACACATCGGCCTGAAAACCACCCGCATCCGCAGCCTCTCCGGTGAACAGATTGTCTGCGCCAATGCGGATCTGCTGGCGCAGGTGGTGCGCAACTACAAACGCATGGAAACGCGACGGGTGGAATTTCGCTTCGGCATCACCTACGACACCGATGCAGATAAAATCCGTGCTGTCACCCGGCTGGTGGAACAAGTCATCCGCGATGAGCCGGAAGCGCGCTTTGACCGCGCGCATTTCCTGGCGTTTGACGAACAACGCCTGACCATCGAAGTGGTTTATATCGTGCTCAGCGCCGATTACAACCGCTATATGGATATCCAGCAGGACATCAACCTGGCGCTGCTCTCCGGCCTGCAAGAGATGGGGGTGCGCTTCGCCCTGCCAATCCGGCGCATCGAGCCCGGCCCGGCCTGGCAACAGATGATGAACGAGGACGAATCCTCGTCGCCCGACGGGCCCCTTACCTCACGGCACTGAGGCGCCGCCGTCACTGATGGGGCGCTCGGCGCTGCGAGACGCCGCTGAGAATAACACCGCTGGCCGGCATGGCCGGAATGCGCCGCAGGCTGATCGACAAATCTTGCGGCGGCAGCCGATAACGCATCTTGGTCAATTGCCGAACCGTCTCTTTCATCAGCGCTACCGTCAGCGGCTCGCCAGCACAGCGATGGCTGGCGGTGAAGCTGCCGCCGCCCTGCGCCACGGGCACTTCGGCCGGCCGGGCCTGAAACCGCTCGGGTAAAAAAAGTTGCGGGGTTGCCCAATGTGTCGGGTGGTGATCCGTGCCATAGAGATCAAGCAGCAGCCACTGGTTGCGCGCCAGCGGATAGCCTTGCCACGTCAGCGGCTGGCGCACTCTGGCACCGACAAACGGAAAGAATGGGTAGAAACGCCGGGTTTCCTGCACGAAGGCGTCAAGATGCGTTTCGTCCCCCTGGCGAAAGGCATTCTCCCAATAGGGATGCTGATGCAATGCGAGCACCAGAAACAGCACGTATCGGTGTACGGCCACCAGCGGCCGTAACAGGTTGATCAGTTCGATGGCGGCCACGTGCTCAGGCAGCAGCGCGCCTTTTTCGTCGCGGTGATGGGCGATACGCGCCAGCGGTGTCAGCACCTCCGCCGCCGGCTGTTGCCGCGCCGCCCGCACATGCTTGCGTGCCCAGTATTCACAACGCTGCCGCAGCCATCTGGCGCGCCAGTGGCCGGGCCCGAATCGGCCGGCGTTTTCGACCATCGCCACCAGTTCCGTGACGCGGCGCGGGATCTGTTCCGGCGGGAGAGCAATACCTGCCCAGGCGTGGGCCGCCTGCAACAGCACCGCAGGTACCTCGTCCTTGAGCCGGATTTCGGCACGCTGCTGCCAGCTCTGTAACGCCTGCTGCCAGCCGTAGGCGTAATGGCGCACCAGCTTTGCCTGCGCTGCCTCGCCCATCATGCCCATGAACATCGCCTTGCGATGATGATGCGCTGTGCCCTCCAACGTCTGCACGCTGCCCGGCCCTTGCAACAGCCGCAACGTGCTGTGCGGGATGCCGCCCTGCCGTTGTATGCGGTTGTCGCCGTACAGCAGTGCCACGGCGTCCTGGCCGCGCAGGCAAATCACATCCTGCATCAGCAAGCGTGTGCGAAACAGATCTGATCCGAGTTGTTCACAACGACGGCCGATAAAAGCGTAGCCTTCGGCAAGCAGGGCCAGACTGTTGTCAAACCCCGGTGCATACGGAATCGAACTCATATTGTCTGCTCATGTAGATCGGGTCGCGTCGAGCGGGTCGCCTCGAGCGGATCTGGCCGACAGGGCCAAGCCGGCCAGGTCGCCTCCGCCTTACTCGGCCATGAAGAGATTCGCCAGTGCCGCAGACATAAAAACAGACAAGGCCGGCACGTTCCACCGGCCAGCCAACGCCACGGCCTCATTCAGAACGTGAGGCCGCCAGCTTTTTTGCCCGTTCCAGATGGGCGCGCAAGGGTGCTACCTGCATACGAGCAAATTCCCGCAGTTCATCATCCTCCAGCTCCTGCGCGGCGCGCTCCATCAGCCGGATGAAACGCTCGTGCGCCGCAACCTGTGTCTCCAGAAACGCCTCGTCAAAATTGGCCCCGCCAAGCACCGCCAGACGTGCCGCATTACCGAGGCTGCGCGCATCCGCAGTGGCCGCCAGCGACAGCGTGCGTGACTGCGCCAGCTGCTCAAGCTGTTCACCGAGCCGCTGATGATCTCGATAAAGCTGATCTGCCAGGCCCTTGATCTCCTGTGCTGCGTCATCCTGCTTCAGCGCCATCTCGGCAGCGTTTATTTCACCTTTGTTCATGGCCGAGGCCGTGGTCAGGAAATTGTCCGCCGTCATCGGTTGCTCGTCGGCACGGGCTGATGCGCCCAGCCCACCTGCGAGTGCAACCAGGCAAAACATTACCGGCAGTGCATAACGAATCCGCATGGCTGACTCCTTGTCCTCTTTGGTTGTCTGATTGCGTGTTTGGTTGAGTAATATCGGTTTCTGGTATGCCCGAACAATGCCCCCGCATGTCGTATCCTTGTCAGCCTGAGGCACCATTGCAGCGCAGACACCTACCCTGCCCAAAGGCCGCCTCAGGTTGCAAAACCGTTGCGTGCTTCTCATGCAGCAGTTCGCACTTTGCAGCGGTTGGTCAGCTGCTGCTCCGGTATGGGCTCCCGCGAATCCGGCTTGCTCGCCTTTTCGCCGGTACTGCCATAGCAGGCACGCTTTATGTGATCCACGTTGCCCGGCCGGCGCGACATAACGCTTTTTTACACCCCTTCGGCGCTGCCCTCGCCTAGCGTGTCAGATATCTGCTGCATCGGCCGCCCGTGCCGCCTGGCCCGGCACGCTGCCGGGCCCAGTCTTGTTGCTGTTCAGGAGAGCCGGCCATGCCACACCACATCGTTATCCCCGCGCTGGCAGATTGCCAGCGCACCGAGCTGGAAACATTGCGCAACGCCGGCGACTGCCTGTTCCACCCATTACTGGATGTGCGCACGCTGGTGGAAGCAGGGCAGGTGGACTTCAATGCCTTGCTACAGCAATGCCGCACCGCCCTGGCCGCGCTCGGCGTGCCCATTACCGGCCTGATCGCCCACTGGGATTTCCCCACCAGCGTGCTGGTGCCCATGCTGTCTCGCGATCAGGCGCTCCCTTCGCCGTCCCTGGAGAGCGTGCTGATGTGCGAGCACAAATACTGGAGCCGCCTGTTGCAGCAACAGGTAATTCCCGAATATGTGCCACGCTTCAGCGTGCTTGACCCTTTTTCCGAGCACAGTGCCGATAATATTGGCCTGCCGTTTCCGTTCTGGATCAAGCCGGTCAAATCATTTTCATCACAGCTGGGATTCCGCATCGAGAACACAGCCGATCTCGAACAGGCGCTGGCAGAAATACGCGCCGGTATCGGCCATCTGGGCGACGCCTTTGATCAGGCACTTGCCCATATTGATTTACCCGCCTCACTGCACGGTATCGGTGGGCGCCATTGCATCATCGAGGAAATCGTGGAAGGTGTTCAGGTGGCGCCGGAAGGCTCGGTGGCTGACGGACATTTCCAGGTTCACGGGCTGTTCGACATGCAGCGCGATGCCGCCGGCCAGCGTTACGAAAACCTGATTTATCCTTCGTCGCTGCCACGTAGTGTGCAGGAAGATATTGCCGAAGCGTGTCGTAAATTCCTGCATCATATCGGGTTCGACAATGGCTGTTTCAATGCGGAGTTCATCTGGGATGCTGCGACAGATCAGCTGCGCGTGATCGAGTTCAATACCCGCATCTCGCAATCCCATAGCGAAATGTTTGTGATGGTGGATGGCGTGTCCAATCACGAAGTGGCGCTGGATGTTTTGCTCGGCCGCACGCCGCAGATGCCTCGTGGCGAGGGCCGCTATCCGGTAGCGGGCAAATTCAGCATCCCCTACCCGGATGATGCCATCGTTACTGCGGTACCCGACAAACGCGACATGCAAACCCTTGCCGCACGTTTTCCAGGGCTTGATATCCGTCTGCACGTGAGCCCGGGCATGCGCCTGTCGACGCTGCCCAATCAGGACAGTTATTGCTACCAGCTGGGGGATATCTACCTCGGCGCCGAAAGCCGCGAAGCATTGCTGGCCAATTACCAGGCTTGCCTGCAAGCGCTGCCCTTTGCTTTTGAACCGCTGCTGCCACAAGGCGCCCGCAGCGCGCAAGCGGCAGGAGCAGCACACCATGACTGAGCAGGCCAGCGCGCTTGATAAAGTGCATGAAATCGAAAACCTGTTCATCACCATGCCCGATGGCACCCGGCTTGCGGCCCGCGTGTGGCTGCCTGCTGATGCACTGCAACATCCGGTGCCGGCCATTCTGGAATATATCCCCTACCGCAAACGGGATATCACCCGCGCGCGCGACGCGCTTACCCACCCCTGGCTGGCCGCCCACGGCTATGCCTGCGTGCGTGTGGACATGCGCGGTAGTGGCGATTCCGACGGCGTGCTTACTGATGAATATACGCGCCAGGAAAAAGACGACGCCGTGGCCGTGATCCACTGGTTGGCAGCGCAGCGCTGGTGCGATGGCAACGTCGGCATGATGGGCATCTCCTGGGGCGGCTTCAACAGCCTGATGGTGGCCGCCGAGGCACCGGCACCGTTGCAAGCGATCATCACGGTTTGCTCAAGTGATGATGTTTACGCCGACAATATGCATTACATGGGCGGTTGCCTGCTTGGCGACAATCTCTCGGAGGCCACGGTCATGTTTGCCTTCAACAGTTTGCCGCCGGACCCGCGCATTGTCGGCGAGGATCGCTGGCGCGATATGTGGCAGCAGCGCCTCGCCGGCTCGGGACTATGGCTGGAAAAATGGCTGCGCCACCAACGCCGCACGGATTATTGGAAAACCAATTCGGTATGCGAAAACTACAGCGCTGTCACCTGCCCCGTGTACGCCATCGGCGGCTGGGCCGACGGTTACACCAATACCATCTTCCGACTGCTGCAACATTTGCAGGTGCCCCGGAAAGGGCTGATCGGCCCCTGGGGGCACAAATACCCCCATGAAGGTGTGCCCGGCCCCGCTATCGGTTTTTTGCAGGAATGCCTGCGCTGGTGGGATCACTGGCTGAAGGATATCGACACCGGCATCATGGACGAACCCATGCTGCGCGCCTGGCAGCAGGACAGCGTGCCGCCGGACACCAGCTACGAAGACCGCCCCGGCCGCTGGATCGCCGAAACCGGCTGGCCCGGTGCCGGCATCCAGCCGCAACGCTGGCAACTGGCCCCCCATCAATTATTGCCGATCACCAATGCCCACCCCCGCACGGAAGAAAGCACTGTCCTCAGTGTCAGCTCGCCCACCAGCGTCGGCATGTTCGCCGGCAAGTGGTGCTCCTACGCCGCCACGCCAGATCTGCCCGGCGATCAGCGCGAGGAAGATGGCGGCGCACTGGTGTTCCAGAGCGCACCGCTGACACGGGGGCTGGCCATTCTCGGCCAGCCACGCATCACCCTCGACATCGCCGCCGACGCACCGCGCGCCATGTTGGCCGTGCGCCTGAGCGATGTGGCACCCAATGGCGAAGCCACCCGCGTCACCTACGGCCTGCTCAATCTCTGCCATCGAGACAGCCATGAGCAGCCGACGCTGCTGGAGCCGTTTCGGTATTATCGCGTCAGCCTGGATCTCAACGGCATCGCCCAGTATTTCCCCGCCGGGCATCGTTTGCGCTTGTCGGTGTCGAGCAGCTACTGGCCGCTGGCCTGGCCCTCGCCCACCGCCACTCGCCTGATGATCAACACCGGCGGCTGCGAATTGGTCTTGCCACAACGGCCGGCACAACCGCAGGATGCATCGCTCGCGCCGTTTGCGGCACCCGAAAGCGCACCGCCGCTGGCTACCACCCGGCGCCTGCCCGGCGAACATGCCTGGCGCGTGATCCGAGATCTGGCCGACAACAGTTCAACATTGGAAGTGATCAACGATCAGGGCTGTTTTCATATCACCGAAACCGATACCGCCGTGCGCCGCGCCACCCGCGAGTGGTATCGCATCCGTCACAACGATGTGCTTTCGGCGGAAGGCGAAACCTTCACCGAACGAGAATTTCACCGCGAAGACTGGCAGGTGCGCGTCACCACTCGCACCCTGCTGCGCTGCGATGCCACCACCTTCCGCATCCACGCCCAGCTGGATGCATACGAAGACGGTAACCGCATTTATTCGGACAACTGGGATTACGCCATTCCGCGCGATCATCTGTAAACAAGTGCGGGCGCCGGCTCAACATGCAAGCACCATCTTGCGGAATGGGAAGCAGTGGGCGCGGCGCAACGCGGCTATATGTCAGGCAGCCTTGTTTCTGACGAACCGCTGTTTCAAGCGGAACCTTTTTTCCGGACAACGGAACAGGTATGACCGCACATACCAGGTTTCTCAAGCGCGATAGCACACCCAGCCCTTGAAGGTGAAGCCTGCATAGAACAACTGGATATCAGTGAACCCGGCCTCCGCCAGCAGCGCCTCATCCGCTGCCGGCGACAGCGCAGGGAGGCGCTCCTTCATGGTGCTGATGCCGGCCTCTGCCTGTGCTGCGGGAACACCTTTGGCCATCAGCAGGTTGGCGTTGCGGCGCAGCCAGAGATCCTGCGACACCCGCGGAAAACTGTGATGCGCCACCACCAAAGGTGCGCCGGGGCGCAGGCGCTGTTGCAGTGCTTTCAATGTTTGCAGCCGCTGCGGCGGCGCCAGAAAGTGCAATGTCAGCAAACGGTTTGCCCCATCAAAGGGCCCCGGCAGGAGCGGTATCGATATAGCCTTCATGGAAACTGACCCGCGCTGCCCTGGTCATTGTGCCGCGTGGCCCCGACTGCCCACTGCGAGCGATCTCGTACGCACTCTCGATTTCAGTGATTCCCGCCTGGCATCGAGCGAGAAAATCTACGCCCTCTTGCGTCAGCCGCACACTGCGCGTCGTCCGCCTCAACCGCTGCACGCCCAACTGTGCCTCAAGCGCCGCAACCGCCCGCGACACGCTGGCCGCCGACATATCCAGTTGCCTCGCGGCCTCTGCAAAACTTGCCTGTTGAGCAACACAGATAAATGTTTTCAGTGTTCGCAGCTTGTCCATCACGCCCCCGCAACTGGCCTGATTATTATCCGGCACCGCAATACTGAATTGCGGCGCCGGCTGATTATCTCGTCGAGGTTGACGGCCATACTGAGTATCCCGTTACCGAACAGAGTAATTCCCATGAAGCTATATCATTACGCCCTGTCAGGGCACGCACATCGCGCCGCACTTTTCCTGTCGGTCGCCGGCATCACCCACGAACTGGTAGCAGTCGACATGCCAGCGGGCCAGCATCGGCAGCCAGCGTTTCTCGCCCTGAACGCTTTTGGCGAAGTACCGGTGCTCGACGATCACGGTACTATCATCGCCGACTCGCTGGCGATCCTTGTCTACGCCGCCAGAAAAATCGGCCCTTCCCACTGGTTGCCCACCGACCCGGCCATCGAGGCCAGAATACAACGCTGGCTTTCCGTCGCCGCCGGCAAGATCGCCTATGGCGCCTGCGCCGCACGCCTCATTACCGTGTTCGGCGCTTCTTTTGATGCAGACGAAGTCATCCGCCGCGCCCATGACACCCTGCGCGTAATGGAAAGCACACTGTCAACACACCGGTGGATCGCCGCAACCGAGGCCGCCAGCATCGCCGACATTGCGTTATACAGTTATACAGAACGCGCCCCCGAAGGGAACGTCGATATCTCCACGTACCCCAACGTGCGCCGCTGGCTGCGTCAGATCGAAGCGCTACCCGGATTCATCCCGTTCCAACGCACCAGAGCCGGCCTTGAAGCCTGAACCGTCGCCCCGCCCATTCTCGATCACGTGGAGAGCACCGCTATGCGCTTTGACACACTACGCCTCGACCACATCGGCATCCGCGTCAGCGATCTCGCCACTGCGGAGCGCTTTTACGCCAAACTGGGCTTCCAGCGCGACCCCGACGAATTCGCCCCGGCAGCCAAAGCCAGCGGCCTGGTTCACCCGACCGGCCTGAGAATTCATCTGATCTACAACGGCGAACCCGCCAGCGAGGGCAACGTGCTGCTCGACGCACCGATAAAGCGACCTGGCTACACCCATGCCGCCTTTATCATTCCCAGCATGGACGCACTGGTGGCATGGCTTGCGCGGGAAAACATTCCGATAAGCGAAGGGCCGGTATCAATGGGCCACGGCCGCCGTATCGTCTGCTTTATCCATGACCCGGATCTGAATGTGTTGGAGTTCAACGAGATTCTGAACGGCGAAGCCGAGCCGCAGGTGTTATGACACACACGCGGCATGAGAAACAGCAAAGGAACCCTGCGGCGCCTTCTTGCGACAGCCGGGCCGATGGGGGCCAAGCAGTGAGCTGAAGCGGGAAACAAGGTTGGAATGCGCGATTTCGACCGTCTGACACCGCGACCGGCAGTTTTGGCCAGAGTTCGGGTCGGCTCTCCTATCGTCGAGAGCCTATCGTCGAGAGCCCTCAAATTTGATTAGATTCATACGCAAAGTTAAACCATGAGGCTATTTATCCGTATAAAATCCAACTGTGTGAGTGGCGGATGATTAGATATTGCTGTAAATATAGCTCATGAGTTCAAAAACGAGACACCAGATAATCAAGCGCCTTCAGGCGGAGCTGCCCCGTGGAGCCCCGTTCGATCTCGCCGTGCTCGAGTCCTTCGGCGTGTCGCCTCAACTGGCTGCCCGCTACGCCAACAGCGGCTGGCTGGTGCGCCTGGCTCATGGGGTCTATGCCTTCCCTAACGATGACTTCGACGTATACGGGGGGCTACGGTTTCTGCAAGAGAGGGTTGCCGGCCTGCACCTCGGCGGCAAGAGTGCTCTGGCTCTGCAAGGCGTGCGGCACAATCTGGCTGGTCAGGAGACTCTCATCCTTTGGGGTGATGTCCGTTTTGTGCTGCCGACCTGGTTCACCGCGCGCTTTCCAGCGCGGTACGTCAACGCCAGACTGTTCGACTGGCTCGACGACGCGCTCCCTGAGCAAACCTTGACCGCACCACCGGGGCAGCCGCCCGGGCTGCGAGTGGCGGTGCCGGAACGTGCCGTGCTGGAGCTGCTTTACGAAGCCGGAACCCGGCAAAGCCTCGAAGAAGCCCGCAACTTGTTCGATGGCCTGCGCTCACCGCGCAAGCAGGTACTCGGGCAGCTGTTGTCTTGCTGCACCAGCGTTAAAGCCGTGCGTCTGTTCCTGACCTGGGCGCGCGAAACAGGCATTGTCGACATCGATGCCTTGCTTGAGCAATACCCGATACGCACTGGCAGTAACCAACGCTGGATGAGCCGGCTCGATGATGGAACCCTGCTGAGTCTGAAGCCTCATGGATAAATACTACGCCGACACCGTTCGCCTGTTACTGAGCATCGCACCCGACGTGTTCGACAACGATATTTTTGCCATGAAAGGCGGCACTGCCATCAATCTTTTTGTGCAGGAGATGCCTCGCCTGTCCGTGGATATAGACCTGGTTTATATCCCTTGGCAGAGCTCGCGTGAGCAGGCGTTGCAAGCCATCAGCAAGGAGCTGAGCGCCATCGCACAGCGGCTCGAACGCTTCGGCGTGCAGACGCGCCTGCTTCGCAGCCGGGACAGCCTGGATGCCAAATTGATCGCGGAAAACGAAACCAGCCAGGTAAAGCTTGAGGTCAATGCGGTATTTCGGGGCACCGTGCTACCCGTAGAGCGTCGGCGGCTGAGCTCAAGAACAAGCAATCTGTTTGGAATTGAGCTCGAAGTGCCAACGCTGGCACCTGACGAACTTTATGCCGGCAAATTAATCGCCGCTCTGGACCGACAGCATCCGCGAGACCTGTTTGATGCCTGGCAACTATTCGAAACCGGCGGCCTGACCGATGCAATGATCGAATGCTTCGTGGTTTATCTGGCGGGACACAACCGACCAATTCATGAAGTGCTGTTTGGTAACGACAAGGATATCTCAGGAGAATATGAACGTGCCTTCGTCGGCATGACTGAGGTGGCTTGTACGCTGGAAACCTTGCTCGCCACCCGTGCCCGATTGCGCCGTGAACTGCCGCAACGACTGAGTGCCGCCCATCAACGGTTTCTCAGCGGTTTGGCCCGTGCACAACCCGACTGGTCACTTTTGCAATGTGCACATGCAGAGCAGTTACCGGCCCTACGCTGGAAGCTTGCGAACCTGAACACTTTCCAGCAGCGGCGCCCACAAGACTTTATTGCGCAAGCTGACGCGCTTGACGCAGGCTTTGCCGCCTCACCCACCGAGGGCTAACACAGTACACCTGCCCCTGAGAAAAGCGGTTGCACCGATATCCGTTTCTTATTTGTTTTTCTGAAAAGACAAAAAGTGTTGAGGCGTCTGCCCCTGGAGCAGGCTACTCCTGTTCGAGAACCGGACGTCTCCTTGGATGTTGGTGCTGTCCACGGATACGACGGATAGAGAGCTTGGAGCGGGAAACGAGGTTCGAACTCGCGAGGCTGCGCGCCCCGCCTCAACCTCGGCAAGGTTGCGCTCTACCAACTGAGCTATTCAGGATTTTCCAGGAGTTGCCGATGGACCTTGGGCACGTCCACCGGCAGGAGATTGGAGCGGGAAACGAGGTTCGAACTCGCGACCTCAACCTTGGCAAGGTTGCGCTCTACCAACTGAGCTATTCCCGCTTTTTTAATGGCGTCCCCTAGGGGATTACTGCGCGGCTGCGCCGCTTGCCCTTCGGGCCGGTCACTCTTCGTGTGACCGTTCCGGCGACACGTCGCCGGTCAAACCCCTGAATGGATGGTTCTCATCCCCACGGGGATTTCAATCAGGGTGCGTGCAAGCACGCTTTTTTAATGGCGTCCCCTAGGGGATTCGAACCCCTGTTACCGCCGTGAAAGGGCGGTGTCCTAGGCCTCTAGACGAAGGGGACGCTGTGTTTGCCCGGGCTGTCCCGAGCGGCGCAAATTCTATCAGGCGGGTGCGTTTCGTCAAGGGGAAAATGATTTCGGCCTCTGCTTCGGCGTGGCCACTGTGGTGGCAGCGAGGCTTCGGTGCACTGGTTCATGGCTGTTGACCACCCACGCAACCTGATCGAACCTGCCATTGACCTCGGCTCGCTGGGTTGCTCAGATTAGCCCACTCTTCATCTATCAGGGGAAGCACCCATGAGCATCAAACTCCACGGCGCCGCGCTGTCACCCTTCGTGCGCAAGGCGCGGGTTGCACTGGCCGAAAAAGGACTGGCTTACGAGGCTGTACACGTCGATCCGTTCAACTGCCCGCCGGAATACTCGCGACTGAACCCCTTGCGGCGGATACCGGCACTGGAAGATGGCGACACCGTGCTGGCCGATTCCGGCGTCATCTGCGCTTATCTGGACAAAGCCTACCCGGAGCAGCCGCTTTATCCCGCAGGCGCCGCCGAGTATGCGCGCGTGCTGTGGCTGGAAAAATTTGCCGATTACGAGCTTGCCCCGCACACCACTTTTACCGTATTCCGCAACCGGGTGCTGATGCCGCTGCTGGGCAAGCCCAGCGACGAAGAACGCATTGCAAAAGCCCTGTCGGAGAAACTGCCGCCGCTGCTGGATTATCTCGAAGAGCAGATCAAAGGGCGTGACTGGTTTGTCGGTGAGCAACTGACGGTGGCGGATATCGCCGTCGCGACACAGTTTGCCAACCTGCAACATGGCGGCGAACGGATTGATGCCAGCCGCTGGCCTGCATTGGCCGCGCACGTTGCAAAGCTGCTGGCACGCCCGAGCTTTGCTTCCTTGCTGGAGCGCGAGCGCGGCTTTGTGGAAAAGGTACGGGGCGCTGCCAACTGACCCAGCCGAGCCTTTGTTGAGGCACATGCCTCGACAAAGGCGCTCAACGAGGCCTGCGAATGCCGCTGAGATCGCGGAAGCAGTGCTCGCGCGCGGTGGCAAGAAAATCCTGAATGTACGCGGCCTCTTCCTCTTCCACCCGCACGGCCGCATACAGGGTGCGCCAGACCCCCTCCTCTCCCAGCCTGCACGTGGCGATCAGTTTTTGTGACAGGTATTCCGTCAGCGCCCAGTTGGGCAAGGCAGCCACGCCCCGGCCGCTGGCCACCAGTTGTATCATCATCGGCGTCAGCTCTGCAGTGCGCTGCGCAGCCGGTTCCACCAGGGCGGGATCGAGAAATGCGGTGAACACATCCAGCCGCTCGCGTTCTACCGGATAGGTGATCAGCGTCTCCTCCGCCAGTTGTTGCGGGCGCACGAAGCGCGCCGCCGCCAGCGTTGAATCGCGCGCGACCGCCAGCACCAGCTCATAACGAAACAGCGGCACATAGCGCACGGCTTCCATAGCAATCGGGTCAGAGGTAATCACCAGATCCAGATCGCCGCGCAGCAGTGCCGGCAGGGGCGCAAAAGAAAAGCCGGCGGACAGATCCATCTCCACCTCCGGCCACTGGCCGCGAAACACATCCAGTGTCGGCATCAGCCACTGAAAGCAGGAATGGCATTCGATCGCCAGGTGCAGGCGCCCGGTCTGCCCGGCCGCCAGCCGCTTCAGCTCGCGCTCGGTGCTGCGCATTTGCGGCAGCACCTCATCGGCCAACGCCAGAATACGTAGCCCGGCGGTGGTAAAGCGTACCGGCCGGGTGCGCCGGTTCAGCAATTGCAGGCCCAGCCGGCTTTCCAGTTCCCGCAACTGATGCGACAGCGCCGATTGGGTGACATGCAGCCGATCCGCCGCTTCCACCAGGCTGCCGCCTTCGCGGATGGCCGTCAGGGTTTCAAGATGTCGCAACTCCAACATGAACAACACTCATAGTGCCTATGCAGAACTTGATTTTGGCTCATGTGACCCAGGCACCACAATAGCCAGCCTTGTACCCGCGGCCCGTGCCGCCTCGATTACCCGGCTGGATAACATCATGACAACGCTGCATACCCTTGGTTTTCCGCGCATTGGCGCGCACCGCGAACTGAAACTGGCTCAGGAAGCGTACTGGGCTGGCACGCTGCAACGCTCCGAGCTTGAGCACGTCGGCCGCGAGTTGCGCGCTCGCCACTGGGCCGCTCAGGCCGACGCCGGCATCACGCTGCTGCCGGTGGGCGATTTCGCCTGGTATGACCAGATACTGGAATGGAGCTGCCTGCTCGGTGCCGTGCCGCCGCG
Organism: Alcanivorax quisquiliarum; assembly: GCF_023051175.1. Classification (GTDB taxonomy): domain Bacteria; phylum Pseudomonadota; class Gammaproteobacteria; order Pseudomonadales; family Alcanivoracaceae; genus Isoalcanivorax; species Isoalcanivorax quisquiliarum. Next base: position 93,219 of record NZ_JALKII010000008.1, read on the forward strand.
CTTTGATCAGGACCACACAGCCCCAGTGGATATTGATACCCTGTTTCGCATGGCCCGTGGCCGCGCCCCCAGCGGCAAGCCGGCCGCCGCCTGCGAAATGACCAAATGGTTTGATACCAACTACCACTACATCGTGCCGGAGCTGCACCCGGCGCAGGATTACCGCATCGCCAGCGAGAGCCTGTTCCAGCAAGTGGCGGAAGCGCAGGCGCTGGGCCATGCGGCCAAGCCGGTGATCCCCGGCCCGCTGACCTGGCTCTGGCTGGGCAAGGGCGATGCCTACGATGGCCCCGGTGATGCCACCAAGCTGGCGTTGCTGGAGCGGCTGGTGCCGGTGTATCGCCAGGTGCTGGCGCGGCTGGCTGAGCAGGGCGTGCAATGGGTGCAGATCGACGAGCCGATTCTGGTGCTGGATCTGCCTGATGCCTGGCAGCGGACGTTCTTGCGTGTTTACGATCAACTTGCCGCCAGCCCGGTCAAACTGCTGCTGGCCACCTATTTTGGCGGGCTGGGCGACAATCTGTTCACTGCATTGGAGCTGCCGGTCACCGGGCTGCATCTGGATCTGCATCGGGCACCCGAGCAACTGCCGGCTGTGCTGGCGCGGCTCAAGCCGGAGCAAGTGCTGTCGGCCGGCGTGATCGATGGCCGCAATATCTGGCGCACCGATCTCGACCAGGCGGAGGCATTACTGGCCCAGGCACAGGCGCAACTGGGCACACGGCTGTGGCTGGCGCCGTCCTGCTCCCTGCTCCATGTGCCGGTGGATCTCGCCCAGGAACACGGGCTGGATAACGAGCTGAAAAGCTGGCTCAGTTTTGCGCACCAGAAACTGGGCGAGCTGCGGCTGCTGTCACAGGCGCTGCGCGAGCCGGAGGCAGTGGTCAGCGAGCTGGCGGCCCAGCGTGCCGTGATCGCGGCCCGCACCGCCTCCACGCGCATTCACAACCCAGCTGTGCAGGCACAGATGGCTGCATTGGCAGCGGTGTCGCGGGCCAGGCAAGCGCCCTTTGCCGAGCGCATTCGCGCCCAGCAGGCGGCGCTGCAACTGCCGGCCTTCCCCACCACCACGATCGGCTCCTTCCCGCAAACGCGAGGCATCCGCGGCCTGCGCCGGGATCTGAAAAGAGGCAGCATCACTCAGGCGGAGTACGATGCCGCCATCCGTGCCGAAATCGAACAGTGCATCCGCTATCAGGAAGAGATCGGTATTGATGTGCTGGTGCACGGCGAAGCCGAGCGCAACGACATGGTGGAATATTTTGGTGAGCTGCTGGAAGGCTTCGCTTTTACCGCCAATGGCTGGGTGCAAAGCTACGGCTCGCGCTGTGTGAAGCCGCCGATCATTTTTGGCGACGTGAGCCGCCCGGAGCCGATGACCGTGGCCTGGAGTGCCTACGCACAATCACTCACCGACAAGCCGGTAAAAGGAATGCTTACCGGCCCGGTAACGATCTTGCAGTGGTCATTTGTGCGCGACGATCAGCCGCGCCAGCGCACCTGCGAACAACTGGCGCTGGCGCTGCGCCAGGAGGTGCTGGATCTGGAAAATGCCGGCATTCAGGTGATCCAGATTGACGAGCCGGCGCTGCGCGAAGGGCTGCCCCTGCGTCGTGTTGACTGGCCTGCCTATCTCGATTGGGCGGTGGATTGTTTTCGCCTGAGCACGGGTGCCGTGAAGAACACCACACAGACGCATACACATATGTGCTATGCCGAGTTCAACGACATTATCGAAGCCATCGCCAGCATGGATGCCGACGTCATCACCATCGAAACCTCGCGCTCGAACATGGAGCTGCTGCGCGCGTTCGAGGATTTCCATTACCCGAATGATCTGGGGCCGGGCGTGTACGATATTCATTCACCGAATATCCCCGACGTGGCATGGATGGTCACGCTGATGGAAAAAGCCGCCGCCAATCTGCCGCCACAGCGGCTGTGGGTGAACCCGGATTGCGGCCTCAAGACACGTGGCTGGGAAGAAACACGGCCGGCGCTTGAAAATATGGTGCAAGCAGCGCAGCAATTACGGCAGCGCTATAGCAAGGACGCCGTGCACAAATAACACAGCGCATTTGCTGATGCCGGGCTGCGCGGGCGCCGCCGCTCGGCATCAGGCGTAACATCAAGGGCAGGTGATCATTCACAAGGAGGAAGACATGCACCCCCTGGAATCCTGCTCCTGCCCTGATGCCCGCGCCCGTTCCGGCGCGGATGTACTTTTCTTGAAAGTGCCTGCCTCAAAAGCGCCTTCCGTCGAGACACCATTCTCGGATATGTCTTGCGCGGATGTACTTCCTGCGGACAAGCCTTTCACTGTCGCACCGCGTGCTAGCGCGCCTGTCGCCAGGGCACCCCGACCAGTCCGCCTCACCCAACTTGTGCTGGTGCCGCTGCTGATAGCGCTGGCCGGCTGCTCCGATCCGGAAACCGACAGCGAAACCATTGCCGAACGAGCGGAACCAGGCGGTGTGGTGAGCCGTGAACTGGTGCAGCGTTACCAGGAGAGCGCTGACCAATTGCTGCGCCTGCTTGATGATGACGATAACGCCGACCATGTGGAGCCTATGGCCCAGGCGCTGGTGGATCAATCGCTGCCGCTGCTCGATAGCGTGATGTTGCGTTACACGGAGTGCACCGATTATTTGCAACAGGCGATCACTCTCGCGCAACACTTGCCCCAGCTGGATCAGGCGAGCCTGGATCGCGACTATCGTGAAGGACGCGGCCTGCCGGATGCACCACCGCGCTGCCGCGATGCTGCCGAAATCCTCACCGAGCCCGCTGCGGCGGTGATCGCCGCCAGCACCCAACCGCCGCAATGGCGCAGCGATGTACGCACTTATATCCGCACCGCGCAGGCACGGCTGGATCAGCTACAAGGCGTGTTCAGCGAGGGCTGGTAAAGAGGAAGCGCCGATCAGGCGTCGGTGAACACCTGTTCCAGGGAATCGGCCTGCAACATGCGTTGCGCCCAGATTTCCAGCTGGCAGGATTCAGCTTGTGCCAGCCGTATTGATACGGTGGCGGGCAAGGAGCCGAAACGCAACGCGAGCAGGCGCTCAAGCAGGTTGCGCTCGCTTTCGCGTGCGGCCTGCGGCGGCAGTCGCCGGGTGAATGGTGCCGTTTCGGAGATGGTTCTCATCAGTCTCGCTTTCCCCTTGTTTTCCCCTTGAGGTGAACCCTGCCTGAGCTGCTGCCACCTTGCAAGCCCTGCACCCGCCCGGCGGGCCGTATGGCCGACGTGCGCACAGCGGGTGGTATCAAGCAAAAGTGCCTTCTCGCGCCCACTCGCAACGCACTCGCAGCGGCTCATCACTCGGTTCGTGGCACACCTCGGCGGCATCCCACGCAAAGGTGTGGTGCCCGGAAAGCTCGGTTTCCAGATGCACCACGGCACTCACCCAATACATGCGCTTGAGCAACGTCTCGAATTTCTGCAACCAGTGTTCCCATTCGTATTCCACCGCCTGATAGGACATGCCGAAATGAATGACCTGTGTCTGGAAGGTGCCTCCCATCAGGTCATCCCCCGGCACGGCAAACATTTCACGGCACAGAAACGGCCACTGATCTGCTTGCGGCAATTGCCGGATGGCGAGGCGGTTATGCATGCAGCTGGCCTTGCGTTGCACCAGATCGCCGAACGGCAAATGCTTGATGCAGCCGTAGACAATGGATTCGGAATCCACTATTTCCCCTCTTTCACTCACCCTGTCGCTGCGCTAGCGGCGGCCACAACCGCGCAGCTGCGTATCGTAGGTCTGCGCCATACTTGATACGCGAGCAGCGGCATTGATGATGGTGCGATTGTTGCGCCAGGTGCCACGCGCATAGCCGCCGTGGCCGGAATAGTACGCCAGGTAAAGGTTGTGGGCATCGGTTTTGGCAACACCGTTACGGCGGTGGGTCTGGTCGTGGTACCAGCCGACAAAATGCACCGCATCCTTGAATTTGCTGCGCCGTGCCAGACCACGGCCGGTATCCTCCCGATACCAGTCCCAGGTGGAGTTCAGCGCCTGTGCATAACCAAACGCATTGGAGGGCCGCCGCCAGGGAATGAAGCCGAGCAGTTTCTTGCGCGGCGGCCGCGCCCGCGGATGAAAGCGCGATTCCTGATAAATAGTAGCCAACAGGATCGGCATCGGCACGCCGAACTCACGCTCGGCACGTTTGGCCTGGCGCTGCCAGTTATTGATGAAGCCGCCGCGCTGATCGAAGATCGCACAGGCGTTGCTCACGTTTTCCGGTGCGCGCATGGCGCAGCCGCTGCCGAGCAGCGCCACCGACATCAGACACAGGCCCAACCACCGGGAATATCTCATGGCTCCGGAGTTAACCCGTGTTCGGCCAGCATGGCAAGCAGCCCCGCTTCATCCAGCACCGGAATGCCAAGCTGTTCCGCTTTCGCCAGCTTGCTGCCGGCCGCCTCGCCCGCCACCACGGCCGTGGTTTTCTTCGACACACTGCCGGCCACCTTGGCACCGAGCTGCTCCAGCAGCGCTTTGGCCTGATCACGGCTGAGCGACGCCAGTGTGCCGGTGAGCACCCAGGTTTCGCCGTCCAGCGCCTGTACCGAATCGTCTTTTTTCGGTGCTTTCTCCCGCAGCGCCTCTATCTGCGCCTGGCACCGCCCCAGCCGCGAAGCCCAATGCTCATCCGCGACCAGCCCAGTGACCGCTTCGGCCACGCTCTCCGGCAGGCCCGCTTCGGCCAGCATCGGTGCTGTGGCGTTTCGCAGTGCATTCAGATCGGCAAACTGCGTGCCGATCCGTTCCAGCGATTTCTGGCCGATGCCGTGCAACGGCGCACCCAACGCCTTGGCCGCATTGAGCACGTGCGCCACCGTCAGCCGTGAGACAAAATCTGCCGCCGGTGCTCCTGGCCCTGATGCCTCAAGGCCCAGTTGCAGCAGCTCGTCGATGACTTCCTGGTTATGCGGTTCACGAAAAAAAGCCGCCACCGATTGCGCGACCTTCACGCCCACATCCGGAACCGCCAGCAGGAGTATTTCGTCCGCCTCGCGAATGGCAGCCAGTTCACCAAAGGAGCTGGCCAATGCCTTGGCGGTTTCTTCGCCGATTTGCAGGATGCCGAGCGCAAACAGAAACCGCGATAACGGCATCTGCTTGCTTTTTTCCAGCGCGCCAAGCACGTTGGCGGCGGATTTCTCGCCCATGCGCTCGAGCGCTGCCAGCGGCTCAGCCTCCAGCCGGTAGAGATCCGCCAGCGTGCCGACCATGCCGGTTTCCACCAGCGCATCCACCAGCTTTTCGCCAATCCCTTCGATATCCATCGCCCGTCGCGAGGCAAAATGGCGCACCGCTTCCTTGCGCTGGGCACTGCAGATCAGCCCGCCTGTGCATCGTGCGATGGCCTCGCCTTCGGCAGTAAAAATATCGCTGCCGCAAACCGGGCAATGTGTCGGCAACACAATCGGCCGGGCGTCCGCCGGGCGCCGCTCGGTAATCACACTGACCACTTTCGGGATCACATCGCCGGCACGATAGATCACCACGCTGTCGCCGATGCGCAGATCAAGGCGGGCGATCTCGTCCATGTTATGCAGCGTGGCATTGCTCACCGTCACACCGCCCACCTGCACCGGCTCAAGCCTTGCCACGGGCGTGATCGCGCCAGTGCGCCCTACCTGAAACTCCACGTCTCGCAGGATGGTGATTTCTTCCTGCGCCGGAAACTTGTGCGCTACTGCCCAGCGCGGCGCACGGGAAACAAAGCCGAGATCGTTCTGCCAATCAAGCCGATCCACTTTGTAGACCAGGCCATCAATGTCGTAGCCCAGGCTATCGCGGCGCTTGAGAATATCCTGATAGTAGGCCAGCAAGCCGGCCACACCGAGGCAGTTCTTTACCTCATGGTTGACGCGCAAGCCCCAGTCACGCACCAGCGCCAGCAATTCGCTGTGCCGCGCTGGCCAGGGCTGGCCTTCTATGCGCGCTACCGAGTAGGCGAAAAACTCCAGCGGCCGCTGGGCGGTCAGCCGTGAATCCAGCTGGCGCAAGCTGCCGGCAGCGGCATTGCGCGGGTTGGCAAAGGCGTTCAGCCCGGCAGCGAGTTGCCGCTCGTTCAGCGCCGCAAAACCCGCATGGGTCATCATCACTTCGCCGCGAATTTCCACCAGCGCGGGCGCTTCACCGCGCAAGCGCAATGGCACCGAGCGCAGTGTGCGCATATTCTCGGTGATATCTTCGCCTGTCTGCCCGTCGCCGCGTGTGGCACCGCGCGCCAACTGGCCGTGTTCATAGACCAGGCTAACCGCCAGGCCATCGAGCTTCGGCTCGGCCACATATTCCACCTCGCCATCGATATCCAGGCGCTCGCGAATACGGCGATCAAAATCAGCCAGATCGGATTCATCAAAGGCATTGCCCAGCGACAGCATCGGCACTTCGTGGCGCACTTCGGCAAAGCCGTCGGAGGGCCGCTCGCCGACGCGCTGTGTAGGCGAATCAGGTGTAATCAGCTCGGGGTACTGTTCTTCAAGCACCTGCAACTGGCGAAACAGGCGGTCGTACTCGGCGTCCGGCACCGCCGGATCAGCCAGTACATAATAACGATAACTCCAGTCGTTGAGCTGTTCGCGCAGTTGCGCGGCGGCAGCGATCAGGGTGTTATCGGCGGGCTTGCTCATCGGGCGGGTTTCCGGAATCCAGTCAATACGGCATTCGACACGACATTCGTTGCAGCAGCGAAACCTGCGCGCCGGGCACAGCTCACAGCTCGGCTTTCAGACGCAGGCGACGCTCGAACTCCTGCACCCGCTGGCGCATATGCTCCATGGTTTGCGGGGTCAGCACGCTGCGCTGTTCGTCTTTCAACTCGCCACCCAGTTGCTCGGCCAGTGCGCGCACGGTATCGAGCATTCGCTCCAACGCTGCCAGCGGCCGACCCGGGCCGGGCAGCTTGAGGAAAAACGTAATGCCGGCAAACTGTTCGCGATCCATCTGATCAATATCGAAAGTACCCGGCTCCACCGCGTTGGCCATGCTGAATTGCAACACCTCGCGGCCGCCTTCATTGCGGTGGCAGTGAAAAATATTCATCTCACCAAAACGCATACCGTTTTCCAGCAGTGCCTGAAGCAGCTCGCGACCATCAAAGCGCTGCCCTCGCGGCGCAATCAGATGCACCACGATCACTTCCAGCAGCGGGGGCGGCTCACGAGTCGGCTCGGCACGGGCCGGCTCGGCACGGCGTGCCGCCCGTGGCGCAGGTGTGCGCGCCACAGGCGCTGGCCTGGGGGTTGCGGGTGCCGGCGTGGGGGAAGCAGGTGCGGGTGCGGCGTCCGCTGGCAGCTCGCGCTCGGCGCGCATGCGCGGCAGCTCGGCCTCGTTTTCGGCCAGATCAGCGTCGGGGCCACGGGGTGTCAGGGGTTGATCCGGCAACGATTCCTCATCGAACAGCGCCTGTTGGGTGGCGCGCACGGTATCCCGCGCTTCCGCCCTGACGCGCTGCCCGCTGGCGGCCTCGCCATCGGCTTCTTCGGCTGCCCGCTGGGCCAGGATGCGCTGCACCACGCGAGCGCCCCCGGACGGCAGCTCCGGATTGAAATCAGCCGAGCTGGCGGTATCGCTTTCCTCGGTGTGGCTGCGGCGTGGCTTGAGCTTCATGCGCAAACGGGTGTTGCGCTCGCGCAACATGCGCCGCAGCCCATCCGCCATGATGAGCAGTATCAGAATGACGAGAATGCCAACCAGGGTTTCCAGATTCAGGCCCATCAGCTTGCCTCTTCCTTGTTTGTACTACCCCAATTCCCCGGAAAAATACGGTGATTGATCACAGAGCGGCCATCTCCGCGGCCTCGTCCACGTCCACGGACACCAGGCGCGATACGCCTGGCTCATGCATGGTCACACCCATCAGCGCGTGTGCCATCTCCATCGCAATCTTGTTGTGAGTAATATAAATGAATTGCACCACGCCCGACATTTCCCGCACCAGATTACAGAAACGCCCGACGTTGGCATCATCCAGCGGCGCATCGACTTCGTCCAGCATACAGAACGGGGCCGGGTTCAATTGAAAAATCGAGAAAACCAGTGACAGCGCCGTCAATGCCTTTTCACCACCGGAAAGCAGGTGAATGGTGCTGTTACGCTTGCCGGGCGGGCGCGCCATGATGGCCACACCGGTATCGAGCAGATCTTCGCCCGTCAGCTCCAGATATGCGTGCCCGCCGCCAAACACTTTCGGGAACAGCTCCTGCAATCCCTTGTTGATGCGATCAAAATACTCCTTGAAGCGCGTGCGTGTTTCACGGTCGATCTTGCGAATCGCGTTTTCCAGTGTATTGAGCGCATCTTCCAGATCGGCGTTCTGGCTATCCAGGTACTCCTTGCGCTCGGCTTGGGTCTTGTACTCGTCGATGGCCGCCAGATTGATCTGCCCCAGGCGGCTGATGCGGCCGGCAATGGCTTCGAGCTCCTGGTTCCATGCCTCCTCGGTAGCATCCTCCGGCAAATTGGCCAGTACGGTCTGCAAATCGAATTGCTGCTCGGCCAGCTGCTCCTGCACCGTGCTGCGGCGCACTTTCAATTCCTGCCACTGCATACGCTTGCCATCCAGCGCGGCGCGCACTTCCTGCGCCTGGCCTTCGAATTGCTGCCGCTGGCCGTCCAGGTTGCGTACTTCGTGGTCGATGCCTTCCAGCTCCCGGCGCACCTCCTGCAAGCGTGCTTCGGCTTCCAGCCGCGCTTCCAGTTTTTCTTCCAGTTGCGCCTTCAGCTCGATGCCGGGGTCGTCACCTTCATCCAGTTGACGCTCCAGCAGTGATTTTCGTTCCGCCAGGTTGGCCACCTGCACATCCAGCCGTGCCAGACCCTGGCGCAAGGACTCCGCCTGGGTGCGCGCACCCTGCACTTCCATCGCCAACTGGTGAGCTTGATCCCTTGCGTGGCGCGCTTTCTGCCGTGCATCGTCCAGCTGTGCTCGCGTGGAGTCACGGCGTGACAACAGCGCCTCGCGCTGACCGCTGTCCTGCTCCATGGCATCCAGCGCTTCGGTCAGGATGGCGCGAGCTTCTTTCAGCTGCTCCTGCTCCTGGCTCTGTTGCTCGCGGCTTTCCTCCAGCTCGCGGCCCAGCCGTTCGCGGCGCATGGTGATCTGCTCCAGCCGCACGGCACGAGCACTGATCTGCGCGTTCACCTCGCCCAGATCACGGTTGATGCGCGATGCCTGCCGCTGACTTTCTTCGCGCTCCTGCTCCAGCTGCTGCACGCGCTCGCGGCCTTCTTCCAGCCGCGCCCGGTTCTCGGCCACGCGGGCCTCGATTTCCGGCATCTCCGTTTCCAGCGTTTCCAGCTCGCGGCGGCGCTCCAGAAGCCCGGCCTGCTGATCCTGCTCGCGCACCACGCGCAGCCAATCCGGGCCTACCCAGATGCCGTCACGGGTGACGGCGGATTCCGCGCTGCTCAGGCGGCCGCGCAGGGCGAGCGCGTCTGCCAGTGTTTCCACCGCGTAGATGTGTCCCAGCTGTGCCGGCACATTGCCGCGCACCAATGCCGCCAGGGTGCGACCGTGGGCGCCCTCGCCGGCGGCGCTGCCGGGGGCCAGCAGGCAGATGCGGCCGTGTGAAAGATCACTCAGCCACTGCTCGACCTGCTCGAAGCCATCCACACAGATGCCTTGCAGGCTCTCGGCCAGCACGGCCTCGACAGCGCGCTCCCAGCCGGGCTCCACGTCCAGCTGGTCGGCCAGGCGCGGCCGCTGCTCAAGCTGATGCCGCTGATACCACTGGGAAACGCTGCCATCGTCGCCCTGAGCCGCTTTCTGCAATGCCTCCAGCGTGGCGTGACGGCTCTGCATTTTTTGCAGGCGCTCGCGATCATCTTCCAGCTGGCGCCCGCGCTCGCCGTTGTCGCGGCGAATGTCGTTGATCTGCTCCTGCACGCTCTCGGCGCGCAGCTCGGCCTCTTCGGCCTGTTCGCGCAGTTGCGCCTGCTGTTCCTCGAACTGACGCATCTCCGCTGCCAGCGGGCCGGCATCAAGAGTGCCCTGCTCACGGTTCAGGCGCTCGACCCGGTCGGCGAGCCGCTCGATGGAGGTTTCCAGATGCTGGATGCGGGATTGTTCCACTTCTGCCTTGCGGCGTGATTCGGCCGAGCGGTGGTTGAAGCTTTCCCACTCCTGCTGCCAGGTCTGCATCTGCTCTTCGGCCATGGCCAGCTGCTCGCTGGCTTCGGCCTCCTGCTCCCGGATCAGCTCCAGCTCCGGCTCCAGCTCGGCCAGTTTCGCGTCCAGCTCGGCAATGCGTTCGCCATCCATGCTCAGGTGCTCGGCGGTCTCGCGCCAGCTCTGCTCCACCTGCATCAATTCTTCGTTCAGCTGCTGCTTGCGCTCGCGCTGATGCTGGATGCTCTGCTCCAGGCGCGCTACCTCGGCGCCCAAGGCGTAATAATCCTGCTGCACGCTGTTGAAACGATCTTGCACATCAGTGTGCCCGGAGCGCAGCCGCTCAAGCTCGGCGTCCACCCGGCGCTGTTCCGCCACCTTCGCTTCCACCGCCACTTCCAGCTCGCGCATGACATGCTCGATCTGCTCCACCTGGGTGTTCAGAGCACGCCAGCGCAGGGCCCGCAGCTGCGCGCCGGTCAACCGTTCCTCTTCCTTGTATTGCTTGTATTTTTCGGCCGCAGCGGCCTGGCGCGACAAGCGCTCCAGCTGGCGCTCCAGCTCCTCGCGGATATCGGTCAGCCGCTCAAGGTTCTCGCGGGTACGGCGCATGCGGTTTTCGGTTTCGCGGCGGCGCTCTTTATAGCGGGAGATGCCGGCCGCCTCCTCGATATAGACACGCAAATCTTCCGGCCGGGCTTCGATCAGGCGCGAGATCATGCCCTGCTCGATGATCGCGTAGCTGCGTGCGCCCAGGCCGGTGCCGAGAAACAGATCGGTGATGTCCTTGCGGCGGCACTTGGTGCCGTTGAGGAAGTAGCTGGACTGGCCGTCGCGGGTGACCATGCGGCGCACGGAGATCTCGGCGTACCGGGCATACTCGCCGCCGATCTTGCCGCTGCCATTGTCGAAGATCAGTTCGATGCTGGCCTGCGCCACCGGCTTGCGGGCGTTGGAGCCGTTGAAGATGACATCTGCCATGGATTCGCCGCGCAGGTGCTTGGCGGAGGATTCTCCCATCACCCAGCGCACCGCATCGATGATGTTCGACTTGCCACAGCCATTGGGCCCGACCACGGCGGTCAGGTTCTCCGGAAACAGGGCGGTGGTAGGGTCGACGAAAGACTTGAAACCCGCGAGCTTGATACTTTTCAATCGCATGTTGTGCTGGGCCCGGTCAGCGCGCCGCGTTCCGGCGGCGCTTCGTAATCTGGAATGTCTGCAATGACAGCGCAGTATGCAATAACAGGCTCTTGCGAAAACCGCAGAGGCCGGCCGGTGCCGGCGGCTGCCCTCCGGGTGCCCCCGGAAAAACGGCTAGTGTATAGAAAATCCGGGCGCCGCACTATGTAACAGCGCCGGCCGGAGGTGCACCGCTACAACCTCCGGTACACTTTCGGTACATTGCCTCGCTACACTGCCCGACGCCTGGAACCGGAAGCTATCGCCCGGCAGACTTTGACACGGAAGCATACCGAATGACCCCTTTCACCGAAGCCTTCAGCTATCTGCGTCGTGCCGCCGCGCTGGCCCGCACCCGTGCCGTCAGCCCCTGGGTGATCGTGCCGATCCTGTTCAACAGCATTCTGTTCGGCGGTGCCTACTGGTTCACAGGCAGCTGGCTCACCGGGCTGCTCGGTTCGCTCACGGCGGGCTGGGCGCTGGAGGGCTGGCTGGCGTTTCTCAACCCTGCCATCAGCCTGGTGACCGGGCTGCTGCAATTGCTGGTCTGGCTGTTGCTGCTGGCGCTGCTGGCCATGGTATTCACCAACGTGGTGCAGTTGCTGGCAGCGCCGTTCATGGGCTTTCTGGCGGCGCAGGTGGATAACCAGCTCGCTCCACCGCTGGGCTTTCCACCGCAACCGGAGGAGAGTATTCGCTCGATGATCTGGCGCACGGTGCGCCGCGAACTGCGCAAGACCGGCTATTGGCTGCTGCGCGCGGTGCCGCTACTGGTGCTGGTGACGCTGCTGTCACTGGTGCCTGTGATCAACCTGCTGGCGCCGGCCATCTGGTTTATCTGGTCGGGCTGGATGATCGCCATTCAGTACATTGATTACGGTGCCGATACCCGGCTGGTGAGCTTTGACGAAATGCTCGCCCGGCTGCGAGAGCAGCGCATTCTGGTGACCAGCCTGGGCTGCCTGATCCTCGGCCTGACCATGTTGCCACTGGTGAATCTGGTAATCATGCCGGTGGCGGTAATCGCCGGCACGCTGTTCTGGCTGGAGAAAGGCAGCGCCCGGCCCGCGCCCGTTGGCGAAGCCCTGGCTACTTCTTCCGCCGCCCCCAGGCCGCTTCGATCTGGCGTGCGCGCACGATAGATTCCTGCACCAGCGACGACTGATGCTCGGCAAACTCGCGGATGATCTCCAGCGCCGAACGCACATCGCGGCGGAAGATCGTCTCGATGATCGCCTTGAAGAAGGTCATGCACTCGCGCAGCTCGCCCTGCTCGATATGCAGCGCCATGTAGTAGGCGCGCTGGATCGCCGGTTGCAGGTTTTCCAGGATATCTTCCACGAAGGGGTTGCGAGCGTAAGGATAAAGCGCCTCGAAAAAAGCGAAGCTGCTTTCGAAAAAGCCTTCGGTGTCGCGCTCGTCTACCCGTAGCTGCAAGGCGTGGATCAGCTCGATAAAGCGATCCAGATCATCCTCCTGCATCACCTTGATCGCCTTGCGCACAACCAGCCCGAGCAGCACCTGCATGACCTCGTAGAGGCTGCGCACATGGGCTTCGGAAAGATCTTTCACCACCGCGCCACGGCGCGGCAGGATATCGATCAGATGACGGCGCTGCAGAATCAGCAGCGATTCGCGCACCGAGCCCCGGCTGACTTCCAGCTCGGCGGCGATGCGCAACTCCTGAATGCGATCCCCCGGCAGCATCTCGCCACGTATGATCTGGCGGCCCAGGTGCTGGGCGATCTGTTCGGAGAGACTGTCGTTGGCTTTGAAGGTCACGTCACAACGCCTCCCTGGCTGGGCTTCCTGTTGGACAATCCTTTGAATCCTGTCTGACTATAAAACAAAGCGCAATGGCCGTTGAGCGCGTGCGCCCGGGCCGTGTCTCCCGCTCCGCCGCCGCCCGCCTGCTCTGGGCAGGCCACCGCTGCTCTGTTTCGCCCCGCGACGGACGTTGATTTTGCTTGCTGCTGCCGGCCTCACGCTCTTGGGGGGCTGCTTCACGACACTCTACTACGGGAAGCCGACGCCACTTTTCCTCGCAGCCTTTGCACTTTGCCCCTGACTTTCATCCCTTGGACCTGCCCCCCCTTGCCTCCTGCCGCGCCCCCTGCCCGCACCCTGCAAGCCGTAAAAAGTTACCCACAGAATCTGTGGAAAACTCTGTGGGTAATACGGTGAGAACTTGCTCCGAAGCCCGTGTGCGGCGGCATGAGATCAAAATGATGAAAAATCACCCAAAGAGAGAAAATCATTATTTTCAACAAGTTAAAACGGACAATGTAAGAATCAACAAGTTACAGCGGGATATTGACATCCAACTGAAACATGCTTCAAAGCTGTGCAAAACTTCGACGTCTCGGCACCGCGACAGTGCTCACCAACCCCCACAAGCCCGATTGACGCGGGCTTGCTTCAGCGGCGCACGCTCAGGGTAACGCCCAGCAGGAACTGTGGCTCCACGTCGAGATCGCGCTCGCGCAACTCCTCCAGCACGGCCATGCCGCCGCTGATGGTCAGCCGCAGATAATTACCCATCCACTGATGGCCCAGCTCGCCGCCGATGCCGAGCCGCTCGTATTGCCGCTCACCGCCGAGATCACCCACCATGAGGCCGGTGAAAAAACCGCTGGTCACCGTGGTGCCCTGATCAATCCGGTAGCGCATACCGGCCACCCAGCGCAGCTCATCGTCTTCCAGGCCGTAATCGCCCAGATGCGCGCCCGGCTGCACATAGGCCGTGTGGCGCTGCCAGGCCCACTCAAGGTTGGGGCCGACCATTCCATTGACGTAACCGATACCGAGCAGCAGCTCGGCTTGTGACAGCGCGGGCAGCAGCAACAGCGCGCAAAGCGCGATTCGCTTCAACATGGTGGGAAAGAACCTCTATTGTTTTCGTTATAAGAGCCTGGCTGGCGCCCGATGGCTCTGAATCTGGCCAGCAGTGGCTGGCCATCTTGCGCCCGCCGCTGTTGTTACCCCGGAAAAAAGCCGGCAGCCATAACGGCTGCCGGCGTTCATTTTGAGCAACCCCCCGCCCGATGACAAGCCTGCGGCAGGCGATCCTGCGGCAGGCGAACCTGCGGCAGGCGAACCTGCGGCAACACCGCCACCACGGGCCGCTCGCCAATGGAAGCCGTAAAACCACAGACGGTACAGGGGAAGCCGGTCGGCCAGAAATGTCATCCACACCATCGGCCATCCTGTCGATGGCGGCGTTGATCTCGCGGAAGCTGTCCTTGATCGGGGCTGCCCACCAGCGGCAGGATCGATAGCGCCGAACCCACCACCGCGCCAGCGGAGCCCATCAGCCGCGCGGGCGTAGCCACCATCTTGCTGAAAAAGCAGTCTTGGTGAGGAAACAGCCGGAGAGCGCGCCCACCCGCAATGCCAGGGCGGTCAATCGAAACAGCGATAGCATAGGCTCGCCTTGTGATTCCTATTATCAGGGCGGGCATCGAAGTACAGGCCGGCGCGCCCGGCAAGGCAAAACCGGTCTGCGTGGCCAGCCGCCCGAGGGAGGACGGCCAGCGCGATCAGCGATCAGTAATCGAAGCTCATGCCCAGGCGGCGGCCCACTTCCTCGTAGGCTTCCACCACATCCCCCAGGCCCTGGCGGAAGCGATCCTTGTCGAGCTTCTCGCGGGTGTCCTTGTCCCACAGGCGGCAGCCGTCCGGCGTGAATTCATCGCCCAGCAGCACTTCGCCGTCGAACAGCCCGAACTCCAGCTTGTAGTCCACCAGCAGCATGTTGCCGCTCAGGAACAGCGCCTTGAGCACATCGTTGACCTGGAAGGTCAGCTCTTTCATGCGCTCGATGTGCTCGGGCTCGGCCCAGCCAAAGCTCTTGGCGTGGTACTCGTTGATCATCGGATCGCCCAGCTCATCGTTTTTGAGGAACAGCTCGAACGTGGGGGGGTTCAGGTCCAGCCCTTCGGCCACACCCAGGCGGCGGCAGATGCTGCCGGCGCTGATATTGCGCACCACACATTCGATCGGCAGCATCTCCAGACGCTTCACCAGCGACTCTTGCGGAGAGAGCAGCTTCTCGAAGTGAGTGGCGATGCCGGCCTCTTCAAGCTTCTGCATGATGAAGGCATTGAACTGGTTGTTCACCGCGCCTTTGCGATCCAGCTTTTCCTTTTTCTTGCCGTCAAACGCCGAGGTGTCATCACGGAACCACAGCACAAAGCGCTGGGGATCGTCGGTGGTGAATACCGATTTGGCCTTGCCGGAGTAGAGCTCTGTACGTTTTTCCATTGCCGTCACCTTGTCGTTCACAGGCAGGCCGGAGATCCGGCCATTGTTGTCAGTTCACATCCAGCCAGCCGAAGCCTTCCTGCTGGCTGGCCACGCGCACCCGCTGGGCGTCATCGAAACCGGCATCCGCCACCGCTTCCAGCGCGTGCTCCGGTGTGTTGTTCTGTTCGCTCAGGTGCGAAAGCACCAGATGTTGCAGGCGATTGCGCTCCAGCACAGTTACCAGCGAGCCTGCCTGCTGATTGCTCAAGTGCCCGCGGGCGCCACCCACACGCCGCTTCAGCGACGGCGGATACGGCCCTCTGGCGAGCAGCTCCGGATCGTGGTTGCACTCCAGCAACAGCGCATCGCAGGTGGCGTACGCCTCCACCACATGCGGCGTGACCGAGCCCAGATCCGTGAGCACACCCGTGCGGCGCGTGCCTGCCTCAAAGACGTATTGGCAAGGTTCCAGTGCATCGTGGGGCACGGGTACGGGCAGCACTTCCACCGCACCCACCGAAAAACGACGGCCCGGCCGCACTTCCTGCACCGTGACGCCAGCCAGACTATGCCGGCTGCCCGGTGCGCTGATGGCGCGCAAGGTACCGAAGGTCATGTGCACGGGCAAGCGATATCGACGGGCCAGCGGCAGCACACCACGGATATGATCACCATGCTCGTGGGTCACCACCACCGCGCTGAGATCCTCCGGCGAGAGCCCCAGCCGGGCCAGCCGCAGGCAGGTTTCCTTCACCGTGAAACCGCAATCCACCAGCACGATGGTATCGCCCGAGCGCACCAGGGTGCCGTTGCCTTTGCTACCGCTGCCGATCGAAGCGAGGTTCACAGGGCGTCATAAAGCCGTTGCAGAATCGCCTGGCCGGGTTCCTGATCCACCAGGCTGGTGCCGGTCTGGTTCAAGACCGCGATCTGGATACCATTGACCGTCTGGCTCAGTTTCAATTGTGCCTGACGCTCGGACAACCCATATTCACGAGGCACACGCACGTAGTAGATGCCGGATTCGCGGTTGCGATCCTCGATGCGCAAATCGGTCTTCGCCACTGCCTGGCCCACCTGTTCCCAGGCCCAGACAAATTGCGTATTGAGCATGATGATGGGATAGCCGTTGCCATCGCGGCCGAGGATCGCACGCACGTTTTCCGGCGCCGGGCCGGTTGCTGCCTGCTCGTCCTCGACACTCTGGCCCAGCACCACCAGCTGCGGCGGCGTCGGAATCACGAAGCGCTCGCTGGCCGAATCCTCTACCTGCACCCGGCGCTCCACATCCGGGATCGGGTAGCGATCATCAAAACCGCTGAACCACATGCCCTCGGGCACTTCCATGCGCGGCGCAGTTTCCGCCTCCTGGTAAATCATGGTGCGGTCGGGCAGCCAGCTGCATGCCGCCAGCAGTGCCGGCAGCATCAGCATGGCCAGGCCAGCCTTCTTCATTTGACCTCCAGCAGGCCGGCGCTGCGCAAGGTCTCGCGCAACGTGTCCTGGGCCGGTGCTGACAATGGCGTCAGCGGTAAGCGAATACCTCGGTCGATCAGACCCATTTCGTACAAGGCCCATTTCACCGGGATAGGATTGGATTCGATAAACAGATCACTGTGCAGCGCACGCATGGTGGCATCCAGATCGCGTGCCTTGTCCGCATCGCCCGCCAGCGCTGCGGCGCAGGCTTCCGCCATGCGCGCCGGCATCACGTTCGCCGTCACCGAAATATTGCCGTGGCCGCCCAGCAGGATCGATTCGATCGCCGTGGCGTCATCGCCGGAATAGACCAGAAAACCGTCGCCGCAGCGATCCAGCAGCTCGCGAATGCGCTCCAGATTGCCGGTAGCTTCCTTGATGCCGATGATATTGGGCACCTTGCTCAGGCGCAGCACTGTCTCGGGGAGCATGTCGCAAGCGGTGCGGCCGGGCACGTTGTAAAGAATCTGCGGGATATCAACCTCCCGCGCCACCGCCAGGTAGTGCTGGTACAGCCCTTCCTGCGTCGGCTTGTTGTAATAAGGCGTCACCAGCAGGCACGCATCCGCGCCAGCGCGTTGTGCATCACGGGTCAGGCGGATCGCCTCTTCGGTGGAGTTGGCACCGGTACCGGCAATCACCGGGATACGGCCACGGGCCGCCGAGATCGTCTCGCGAATCACCAGATCGTGTTCCTCGAAACCCAACGTGGCCGACTCACCAGTGGTGCCGACCGAAACAATGGCCCCTGTGCCCTGCTCCACATGCCAGTCCACTACCTTGCGCAGGCGCTCCCAATCGACAGAACCATCTGCATGCATGGGCGTGACGAGAGCTACGATGCTGCCGCGAATATTCACGTTGTCTCCGGCGTTAAAGTGAGATTGTCGCCCGGCAAACCGGGGCGCCTGGGGATGCCCGACAAATCAGGGCGTGGCAAGCGGATAATGGTACTTGCCGCCCTACCTGACGACAAGGCGGCCGGCGTTCCGGCGGCCGGCGATCCGGCGGCCGGCGATCCGGCACCCGGCGAACCTGCGGCCAGCTATCCAGCGACAGGCGCCTTGCAGCCGGCGCCGCAATGGTCGGTGGCAAGACAGCACCGCACCAGGCACCCGACGCTTACCTCGACCTAGCGCACCACACCGGCAAGGCAGCCAACACCATTTGCCCTGCCAGTCACCGGGCCGAGCCGAGCCGCAGATATTCGGCCAATGGCGCCGCAAATGCTACGCTGCCGCTTTGTCAGCGGCTGATCCGCTTTACTCGGCATCACCAAGGAGAGCTGTTTCATGAGCAAGACTGTTACCGTGGGCAAAGCCGTGCCGGCTTTTTCCGCACCGGCCACCGGCAACCAGACCATCCGTTCCGCTGATCTGAAAGGCCGCAACGTGGTGATCTATTTCTATCCCAAGGACAACACACCCGGCTGCACCACCGAGGGCTCGGATTTTCGGGATCTGTACCCGGAATTCCAGCAGGCCGACTGCGAGATTTTCGGCGTCTCTCGCGACAGCCTGAAAAGCCACGAGAACTTCAAGGCCAAACTGGGCTTCCCGTTCGAGCTGCTGGTAGACGAAGACGAAACCCTGTGCCGGCTGTTCGATGTGATCAAGCTGAAGAAAATGTACGGCCGGGAATTCGAAGGCATCGAGCGCTCCACCTTCCTGATCGATGCCACCGGCACGTTGCGACAGGAATGGCGCAAGGTGAAAGTGGCCGGCCATGCCGCCGAGGTGCTGGCTGCCGTCAAAGCGCTTTGAATCTTCTGGCCGGGGCCTTCCCCGGCCAACGCTTCAAGCCGTTTTTCTGGTTCGTCGTCAATTTTCGTGGAGATTTTTGCCCGGCTTTGCTTTCCGCTGCTGTATCGGCCAGAAGCAGGCCTGCTGCGGCGTTGCGCAGCTACTCCTCCAGCAGGGGCGACTGATGCCGCTTGGGCCAGGCGTACGCCACCGCCTTGATCAGCGTTGCCAGCGGGATGGCAAAAAACACACCCCAGAAGCCCCATAGCCCACCGAATACCAGCACCGCCACAATAATGGCGATCGGATGCAGGTTCACCACTTCCGAAAACAGCAGCGTGGGAATGATGTTGCCGTCGATAAACTGAATGACGCTGTAACCGATCATCACCAGCGCCAGATCGCTGCTCCAGCCGAATTGCACATAGGCCACCGCCGCCACCGGGATCGTGGCAAAAATAGTGCCGAGGTAGGGGATCAGCGTGGAGACGCCCACCACCACCGCCAGCAGCAGCGCATAATTCAGCCCCAGCGTGGCGAATAATACAAAACAGGCCACCGCGACAATCAGGATTTCCAACGCCTTGCCGCGCACATAGTTGGCAATCTGGAGATCCATTTCCGCCCAGACTTCTGCCAACACCTGGCGCCGTTCCGGCAGGAAAGAAGCCGCCCAGTCCATCAGCTTTTGCCGGTCCGCCATGAAGAAAAACACCAGCAGCGGCACCAGCACCAGAAAAATCAGTGCATCCATCACGCCGGGGATCGAGGCCAGCGACAGCGACAGGATCACCTGGCCGGCGTGCGCCAGCTCGCGCTGGGCCAGATCGATGATTGCGTTCACCTGCTGCACCGACACGACGTCCGGGTAGGCCGTCGGCAGCTCGCGCAGCCAGCGTTCGCTGGCCTGCAACAGGCGCGGCAACTGATCCTGCACCAGATTCATGGTCTGCTTCCAGATCACCGGCAGCAGCAGCACCAGCGTTGCTACCAGTGCGCCGAGAAACAACAGGAACACCAGCCACACAGAAAGCTTTTCCGGCAGCCCCATGCGCGTCATGCGTCCCACCAGCCCTTGCAACAGGTAAGCAACCACCAGCGCGGTGAGCGCTGGCGCCAGCATGCGGCCAAACAACAGGATAAGCACCAGCCCCGCAGCGAGAATGAAGAACAGGTAGACTGCTTCTTCATCGGAAAAATAGGCGTGATACCAGTTGCGCAACACTTCCAGCATGCAAGGCTCCAGTCAGGGGGCAGAGGTCGTGTCCGCCACGCGAATCAGAAAGCGCAGCTCGCCATCGGTTTCGCTGGCGCGAACCAGTTCGTGCCCGGATTGTCTCAGGTAGGCGGGAATATCCCGCCGGGCACCGATATCCGTCGCCCGAACCAGCAGCAGCGCCCCCGGCGCCAGCTGCCGCAACGCCTGCCGGGTCTTGAGCAACGGCAACGGACAACGTAGCCCGGTAGCATCCAGCGTCAGATCGGCGTGTTCAGGGCTGTGTTCGGACAGGGTAACTTCAGGCATGGTTCCACGAAGCGCTTGGGGCGTACATATAAAAGGGAGCACCCCGACAAGCTGCCGGAGTGAAGGCCACCTGCATTATACTGGCTCAAGATCGTTTCAGGAGACGACTTTGACACACCTGCGCGTATTTTGCCTCCCGCTGCTGCTGGCGCTGCTCTGGTGCGCGCCGCTGGCCGGTTGGGCGAATACTCCGCAATTGCCGAATCTGGGCGACCCCAGCGACACCCTGCTGACCCCGGAGCAGGAATACCGCCTCGGGCGCGGCTGGCTGCGCAGCTTGCGCGGCCAGGTGCCATTGCTGGAAGATCCGCTGGTGCAGGATTATGTCGAGCATCTGGTATACCGCCTCGCCTCCTACAGCGATCTGACCGAGCCTGATCTGGCCGTGGTAGTGGTCAACAACCGCGATATCAACGCCTTTGCAGTGCCCGGCGGCGTGATCGGCCTGAACGCCGGGCTGTTTTTGCACGCCGACAGCGAGGACGAAGTGGCCGCCGTGATTGCCCACGAGATTGCCCACGTCAGCCAGCGCCACTTTACCCGCCGCTACGCCGACAGCCAGCGCATGAATTACACCATGCTGGCAGCCTTGCTGGCGAGCATGGCGGTGGCGATTGCCGGTGACGCCCAGGCTGGCATGGCCGGCATTGCCACCAGCCAGGCGGCGGCGATCCATTCCCAATTGGCCTATTCGCGCCACCATGAGCGGGAAGCCGACCGCGTCGGCATGCAGACGCTGGTGAACGCCGGCCTTGATCCACACGCCATGCCGCGCTTTTTCGAGCGCCTGCTGCGCACCCGCCAGTACGCCAGCAACCCGCCGGAATTCATTCTCAGCCACCCGGTCACAGAAGACCGCGTCGCCGACAGCCGCAGCCGCGCCCAGGCACTGCCCCGCCCGCGCATGCGTGCCGCACCGGAATTCCAGCTGATCCGCGCCCGCATCCAGGCCGGCTTTTTCAGTGATACGCAACAGGCACTGACGCACTTTCGCGGCCAGTATGAAGGCGGCACCAGCGCCACCCAACAAGCTGCCGGGTTCGGGCTCGCCATGAGCGCCTTGCGTGCGCGTGATTACGCGTTGGCCGAGCGCACGCTCAAGCAACTCGCAGAACAATCACCGGATCAATTCTGGTTTCGTATCGCGCTGGCGGAAGTGGCGCAACATAAAGGCGAATCGCAGCGAGCCGTCGAGCTGCTCCGAGAGGTGCTGCGGGTGATACCGGGCAACTATGCCGCCTCGGTGCTGCTGGCCGACAACCTGATCGCCCTGAACGAAACCACCGAAGCGCGCCAGTTGCTCGATCGCCTGCTGCTACGCCGGCAAGACCCGCAACTGTATCGCTTGCTGGCCGAAGTCTGGGGCAAAGAAGGTGATCGCGCCCGCACCCATCAGGCGCGTGGCGAATATCTGTTTGCCATGGGGCAAGAGCAGCGCGCCGTAGAGCAGATGCGTTTTGCGTTGGCGCAGAGCGATGATCGCTTTGCCTTGCATACGCAAATCCGCGCCCGCCTGCGTACCATGGAACAGCTTGCCGATGAACGTTTCTAAGCCACGCGCTGCGCGTCGGTGGCGGGCAGCACTGTTCAGATGACAGGTGGCACCGCTCAAGTGGCAGGCAGCGCCATTACCCTGTACCATGCGCGCTCGTCGCCACCAGTCAGCGACCCTACCTGCCCGATCTGTTTTCAATCATCCGCCTGAGACTGGCGCCAACAAAGATGGCGACAGGCCTTTTTTGCTTCCCGGAGCGTTATGTCTTTTTCCGAACTCGGCCTTGATGAGGCCATCCTGCGTGCCGTGCACGATCAGGGTTACGACACCCCCACACCGATCCAGCGCCAGGCTATCCCTGCGGTGCTCAGCGGTGGCGATCTGCTTGCCGGCGCGCAAACCGGCACCGGCAAAACCGCCGGTTTCACCTTGCCCATCCTGCAACGGCTGATGCAATCGCCGGCGCGCAAACGCGGCAGCATCCGTGCGCTGATTCTGGCGCCGACCCGCGAGCTGGCCGCGCAAGTGGAAGAATCCGTGCGCTCCTACAGCCGCCATTTGCCGCTCAGTTCCATGGTGATGTTCGGCGGCGTCGGCATGCAGCCGCAAATCACTCGCCTGCGCAAGCCGCTGGACATTCTGGTGGCCTGCCCCGGCCGCCTGCTCGACCATGCGGGCCAGGGCACTGTGGACCTCTCCGGCATCGAAATTCTGGTGCTGGACGAAGCCGACCGTATGCTGGACATGGGCTTCATTCACGATATCCGCCGCGTGCTGCGCCTGTTGCCGGCGAAACGGCAAAACCTGCTGTTCTCCGCGACGTTTTCCGATGATATCAAGCGTCTCGCCGAGGGCCTGCTGGACAAGCCTGCGCTGATCGAAGTTGCACGCCGCAATGCCACGGCCGAAACCGTCGCACAAAAAGTGTATCTGGTGGATCGCGAGCGCAAGCGGGAGCTGCTGGCGGAGCTGATCACGCGCCACAACTGGTATCAGGTGCTGGTGTTCACACGCACCAAACACGGCGCCAACCGGCTGGCCGAGCAACTGGACAAACAAGGCATCAGCGCCATGGCCATCCATGGCAACAAGAGCCAGTCGGCACGTACGCGCGCACTGGCCGAGTTCAAGGCCGGCGCCCTGCAAGTACTGGTGGCCACCGATATTGCCGCGCGTGGCATCGATATCAGTGAACTGCCGCATGTGGTGAATTTCGAGCTGCCGAACGTGGCGGAAGATTATGTGCACCGCATCGGCCGCACTGGCCGCGCCGGCTCCGAGGGCGAAGCTGTGTCACTGGTGTGCGTGGATGAAAACAAACTGCTGGCCGGCATCGAACGGCTGATCGGCCGCAGCCTGCCGAAGAACACGCTGCCGGGCTTCGAGCCCGACCCCAGCATCAAGCCCGAGCCGATTCCCAACGGCCAGCAACGCGGCGGGCGCCGGGGCGGTGGCAATGGCGGCAACGGTGGCGGCCGTGGCAATGCCGCACGCAGTGGCGCGCCGCGCACTTCCGCCGCGCCTAAGCGCGCCACCGGCAACGCACCCAAAGCCGGCGACAACAGCGGCCAGCGCCGCCGTCGTCGCCGCCCGGCCACCACGCCCGCCTGATCCCGCGTTACACCAACAGGCCCCGGATCTGATCCCGGGGCCCGGTTATCGGCGCATCGTGTTCCGTTCGTGAGCGTGGTGCTGTGCAGGCCCGGCTCGACACTGACACCGAGCTCCAGCGACCGGGACAATCGGCCGCCTCTATCCCGCCGCCGTGGCAATGGAACCGATCGGAGACATGCCCGGCCTTCCCGGCGCGTTCACGGGCGTCAAATCAGCACCGGGCGGTTCCTTCCGCTCGGCTTTCTGATCCTGCTATCCAGCTTTCGTTATACTGATCGAGTTCACGTTGGGCACGCTCACCGGCTTCGTACTGGTGCCGTTCGCCTTGTAGAACAGGACTGCGTTTTGGGCCGGAAGAAGTGCCGGGGAATAACTTGCGCGGAAAAACACACTCTTCATGCAGTGAGCCACCGCCAGCTCGGCAGCGCATATAGCCACTCCCACTCACTGCAAACGCGTCGCCTGCTGCGCCGGCGACGGCGTCATGCCGAGCAGCGGCTGCAAACGGCGGAAGCGTGCATCGTAGCCAGGCTGCCAGGGGAACACGCCGCGCCCGTCCGGCCACACCATCTGTAGCGCCGGATATGGCAACGGCAAATGCTCGTAAAACCAGTTGGCGTATCCCAGATACTGCCCGTAAAAAGCAAATTCCACCGGCAGAAAGGCCACCGTCAGGCCCGGCAGGAAATCCGGGTATTCCCGATGCGGCTGCAACCGCTCGCCCATATCGCGCACCCGCACCGCCGCCGCATCCAGCATCCGGCTGGCCAACTCGGCCTTGAGGCCCATCAGCACCAGCTCGGGATGATCGCAATTGAGAAAATGGCCCAGCGTAAAGCTGTAGCCCGGCTCGCCCTCGGCCGGCGGCACTGCCAGATTATGCCAGCCCTTGCGATTTACATGCGCCAGGATGCGCGTATCTTCATCATCTTCCGGCTGCGGATAAATAAAACCGCCCGGCATGGCATCCAGAAACATCGCACCCTCTTTTACAGGTTCACAGGCAGAAACGGCCCGCCAGTCTAGCGGCTCTGCGGTCGCGATTCATCGCCGCATACGTTATTATCCCGCGCATCGCAGGAGAGAGAGGGGCTCCCCCTCCGCCGAAGGCGCAAACTCCCATAATCGCTCAGGTTCCGTTACTGCGATCCCGACATGATTTTGCCGACTGGAGAGCGGCCGTTGCAGCGGCCCACCGAAGGGGCAAGGCAGCCAGTTCGTACCGGCCGCCCAAACTCTCAGGTAACAGGACAGAGGGAGAGGCACCCCCACACGGAGGCCGAAGGCCAGCCCGGCTGCCCCGACCGGTCGCGCTCGACCAGCCGGGCTCATCCGGTTTCAAACGGGACCAGCCGATCCGCCAAGTAGCGCCAACCAAGCGGGGCCAACCAAGAGAGTCCGCTGTGCTCAATATCATTTTCATGATCGCCATCACCGCCGAAGCCATGTCGGGTGCCCTTGCGGCGGGCCGGCGCAATATGGATCTGTTCGGCGTCGCCCTGATCGCTTTTGTCACCGCACTGGGCGGTGGCACCGTGCGCGACATCCTGCTGGGCAATTATCCCGTCACCTGGACACAGCGCCCCGAATACATCTACCTGACCCTCGGCGCCGCCATGGTCACTCTGCTGGTAGCGCGCTACATCCATCGCCTTTATCGACTGTTCCTGCTGGTAGATTCGCTGGGCCTGGTAGCGTTCACCCTGATCGGCTGCAACGTCGCTCTGGCGCTGGATTACAACATCGCCGTGGTGATCATGTCCGCTATCACCACCGGTATCTTTGGTGGCATCCTGCGCGACATTCTTTGCCACCGCACCCCGCAGGTATTACGCCACGAGCTGTACGCCAGCGTCTCGCTGGTGATCGCGCTGCTTTATCTAGCGCTACTGGCCCTCGGCATCTCGGAAACCCTTACGTTGTCGATCAGCTTCGCCACCGGCATCATTTTGCGACTGGCGGCCTTGCGCTGGCACTGGTCACTGCCTGTATTCTCATATCCTGCAGGCCGCTGGGGCCGGTAAAACCCACCCCCGGCTGTGACTTGGGTCAACACCTCCATCGGCCGAGGCTGTCATGGTACGGTTGAGCATCGTGCACAAAGGGGAAAACACATCATGCGAATAATACTATTGTGCTGCGGCCTGCTGCTGGCGCCGCTGCTGCACGCCAACAACGTCAATAACGAGAGCGACGCCGCCTTGCGCGAGCGCGCCAACAGAATCTTCAAACCGATCCCGGAGCGGGTCGAAAGCGTCCGGGGAGCCCGGATTACCGAGGAACAAGTTTCGCTCGGGCACAAGCTGTTCTTTGACCCGCGCCTGTCGCGCAGCCACATCATCAGTTGCGTCACTTGCCATAACCTGGGCCTGGGCGGCAGCGACAACGTGCCCGTTTCCATCGGCCACGGCTGGCAGCGCGGCCCCCGTAATTCACCCACTGTCTTCAACGCCGTGTTCAACAGCGCGCAGTTCTGGGATGGCCGGGCAAGCGATCTCAAGGAACAGGCAAAAGGCCCGGTAGAAGCCAGCGTGGAGATGAACAATACGCCCGAGCGTGTCGAAGCCACCCTGCGCAGCATTCCCGAGTATGTGGCATGGTTCCGCCAGGCGTTCCCCGACCAGAATCAGCCCGTCACCTTCGATAACATGGCGCGCGCCATCGAAGCATTCGAAACCACCCTGATCACCCCCAACGCCCCGTTCGACAAGTTCCTGCGCGGCGATAACAGTGCCCTGAGCACTCAACAGAAAACCGGCCTGACACTGTTCATGGAGCGTGGCTGCATAGCCTGCCACAACGGCGTCAATCTGGGCGGGCAAGCCTACTTTCCGTTCGGCGTGATCGAAAAACCGGGCGCCGATGTGCTGCCTGTAGAAGACAAAGGCCGCTTTGAAGTCACGCGCACCGCCACCGACGAATATGTGTTCCGCGCTTCGCCATTGCGCAACGTGGCGCTGACGCCGCCCTATTTTCACAGCGGTGGCGTATGGGATCTCAAGCAGGCCGTGGCAATAATGGGGTCCAGCCAGCTCGGGCAAACACTTACCGACAAGGAAGCCGGCGATATCGCGGCCTTCCTGCACGCCCTGAACGGTGAGATGCCACGCATCCAGTACCCGCTCCTGCCGCCGAGCACGGCCAGCACGCCGCTGCCCGAATAACTATCGACCCGCGAGCGCCCCCCCATCGCGGCGCTCGCGGGCCAGCAACGCGCCGCACATCCGATTTCCGATCCTGTCACAAACACGCCCGGCACTTCACACGACAAGAAAGCGCCAAACGGAGCGCCCCTGCAACGGAGCGCCCAATCGTCTATTTCATGAGCGCTGAGCGCCTGCCAATGAGCCCCAACATGCCAAGGCATTCCGCAGCCGGACAGGCGGCGCTCAAAAAGCAACCAGCTTCCGATATTGGTGTCTTTCGCAGCACGAGCCCCCGCACCACTCGCTGCCGGAGTAACCATCAGACTATGGACATGCGCCTCGCGCCTGCTGTCCTCTATTTCGTACGCTTTCGCACGGCAGCATCGCACAGCAGAACGCAGCGGCAACCTGTATACTGCCTCGCCATGAGCGACACACCCCTGACAGTGCTGGAACGCGTTTTCGGCTACCACAGTTTCCGTGGTCATCAGCAGGCCATCATCGAAGCCCTCTGGCGCGGCGAAGATGCCCTGGTGCTGATGCCCACCGGGGGCGGCAAATCATTGTGCTACCAGATTCCGGCACTGTTGCGCAGCGGCACTGGCGTGGTGATCTCACCCTTGATCGCACTGATGCAGGATCAGGTGGACGCCCTGCACGAGCTCGGCGTGCGAGCCGGCTTTCTCAATTCCACCCTGAGCCGTGAAGACACCCTGGCCACCGAACAGGCGTTGCTGAACGGCCAGCTCGACCTGCTGTACATCGCCCCGGAGCGGCTGACCCAGCCGCGCATGTTGTCGCTGCTGAAGCAGATTCCACTGGCGCTGTTTGCCATCGACGAAGCCCACTGCGTCTCGCAATGGGGTCATGATTTCCGCAGCGAATATCTGCAACTGGGCCTGCTGCACGAGCAGTTCCCCGAGGTGCCACGCATCGCCCTGACGGCCACCGCCGATATGCGCACCCGCACCGAGATTGCGCAGCGGCTTGAGCTGGGCAGCGCGGCGCATTTCGTCAGTAGCTTTGATCGCCCGAACATCCAGTATCGCATCACCCAGAAAAGCAATGCTCGCCAGCAACTGTTGCGTTTCCTGCGCAACGAGCACCCCGGCGACGCCGGCATCATCTATTGCCTGTCACGCAACAAGGTCGAAACCACCGCCAGCTGGCTGCAACAGCAAGGCTTCAATGCCCTGCCCTACCATGCCGGGCTGCCCGTCGCCCAACGCCGCGACAATCAGCAGCGCTTCCTGCGTGAAGACGGCATCATCATGGTGGCGACCATCGCCTTCGGCATGGGCATCGACAAGCCCGACGTGCGCTTCGTCGCCCACCTGGATCTGCCCAAAAGCATCGAAGGCTATTATCAGGAAACCGGCCGCGCCGGGCGCGACGGCGAGCCCGCCACTGCCTGGCTCGTCTACGGCGTGGAAGACGTGATCAAACTGCGGCAAATGCTCGAAAGCTCGGCAGGCTCCGAAGAACATAAACGCAGCGAACGACAAAAACTCGACGCCATGCTCGGCCTGTGCGAAATCACCGGCTGTCGCCGCCACGCCCTGCTGAATTATTTCGGCGAACCAGGTACCGGAGCCTGCGGCAACTGCGACGGCTGCCTGCACCCGGCCCGCACCTGGGACGCCACCGAGGCCGTGCGCAAAGCACTTTCCTGCGTCTACCGCACCGGCCAGCGCTTCGGCGTGAACCACCTGATCGACGTATTGCGCGGCAGTGAAAACGAAAAAGTCCGCCAGTTCGGCCACCAGCATTTAAGCACCTATGGCCTCGGTACCGACCTCCCCGCCGCCAGCTGGCGCAGCATCTTCCGGCAACTGGTAGCGCGCGGCCTGCTGCGCGTGGATGTGGAAGGCTATGGCTCCCTGCACCTCACCGAAGCCTGTCGCCCGATCCTGCGCGGCGAAGAAACCATCCACCTGCGCGAAGATATGAAAGAAGCAACCGAACGCAGCCGCAGCCGCCGCCACCAGCCCGCCCTGCCCGAGGAAGACAAACCCCTGTGGGAAGCCCTGCGCCGATTGCGCAAACAACTCGCCGACGAACATGGCGTGCCACCCTATGTCATCTTCAATGATCGAACCCTGCTCGAAATGGTGGAAAAGCGCCCGCTGAAAGACAACGAACTACTCAGCGTCACCGGCGTTGGCGAAACAAAACTGGAGCGATTCGGCGACGACTTTCTCGAACTCATCCGCGAACACGAATACGCCTCCTGAATCATCACAGCCCCTCCCAGCTACCTCTGAACAGCTCCACCAACACTACTGCGCAACGCCGCCATTTCTCTTGCCTTCCTTGCCTTGCCCTCTGGCTCTGTCCTGACTATCCGCTATCTCTGCCCTTCCCTTCACAACTTCACCCTGGCAGCCCGGCGGATTAATCAACCAAAAAGAGACTTTTCCAGCCCCTCCTCTCGGGAGACAAGCGAATTGCAGAAAATCGATTTCATTATCTACGCCCAATTCACCAAACAAGGGCAGCCCCGGTAGCTCCAAGCCACCACCGCTAAATACCGGCGTCTACACCAGATAGAGAAAAGCAGACCTTCAAGCCAGATAGCGTAAGCCCACCTTCACCGCCGGCCTTCACTCCCGGCAAGCCATCAGCGAGGCCACCCCGGCTTTATCACCAGAGATAACCGCGACGATAAAAATACCAGCAGCCGTTTTCCTACAATTTTTAGCGGCAAACACCTACACGCTCCTCCGAGATACGCCACAGCCCGTCTCGCCCGCCAACCGCTATATTGAATGCAAGGAAGGAGGCCATGGACATGGATGACCACGACACCAGCTACCGTCTGCTGTTCTCACATGCGGAAATGGTACGCGAGTTATTGCGCGGCTTTGTGCCCGG
>NZ_JALKII010000009.1 GCF_023051175.1 Alcanivorax quisquiliarum
TGCTCTGTAGCCGAATAAACTTACACCCGACACAGAACAGGTCCCACACGTTTGTCTGCCTGATTGTTAAAGAGCGCGGCGGTCACCGTTGTTGCCGTGTGCCGTCGTTGTGGATGCGCATTCTAGAGAGATTTGGCAGGCGGTCAACTCTTTTTTTCAATAAGTTCATCAACCGATCACGTTTTAGCCAAAACACACGCAAACGAACACTTTATGACCAGAAATCAGCAGCTTAGCGGTCACTTTTTAAGCTGCCCCGAGATCGGGCGCGACGCTTTCGGGCCTTGTTGCCGCCGCACCAGACGATCAATCGCCAATCCGATAGTGGCAAGATGCCACCAGCGCCCAGGCCGGCGCCTGGCGAGTGCATCAAGCAGGCGCGCCATCAACCGGAGCTTGGTTGCCGAATAGGGATACCAGTTCGGCTCAGGCCGCCCGCGAACCGGGTCCATCAGCACCGCCTTCGACTGCGTCATGCCCCGCAGTCCTTCCGCGCCCTTCATGCGGCCAAAGCCGGAGTATTTAACGCCGCCAAACGGCAACCCTGCATTGCCCTCCGTCAGCATGACGTTATTGACGTTCACACAGCCGACCTCCAGCGCCCGAACCAGCCGTTCTGCTCGCGCCCCGTCGGCTGTCCAGACGCTGGTGCTCAGGCCGAAGCGGCTACTGTTGTGAAACGCCACTGCTTCTGCCTCGTCCTCGAAGGCGTACACCGCCACCACCGGGCCGAACGTCTCCTGCTGCGCCAGCAGCATATCTGACGTCACGCCACTGATGACGGTCGGCAAGTAATAACGGCCACAGTCGCTGCGGCGACCGCCGCAGTGCACCACCGCGCCCTGCTGGCGCGCATCGGCCACTTGCTCCTCAATACGTTGCAACTGGAAATCGGTGGTGATGCCACCCAGATCCGCTTCGGCATCCGTGCCGACACGAATCGCCTTACTGGCGCCAACCAGCCGCGCAATAAATTCATCAAACAGGCTTCGCTGCACATACAGCCGCTCCACTGCGGTGCAGCTTTGCCCGCTATTATGCAGATTGCCCCAGCAGGCGGCGGCCACGGCACGGGGCACGTCTGCATCGGCAAACACCAGCATGGCGTCCTTGGCGCCCAGTTCCATGACGACCGGAATCAGCAACGGCGCCGCCTGGCTCAGAATGTGCTGCCCGGTAGACAGGCTTCCGGTAAACGCGATCAGATCCGGCCGCAGCGAAATCAGCTGCCTGCCTATCTCGCCATCGCCATGCAAAATCTGAAGCCCTTGGGCCAGCAAGGGATGCAGCGTGCGCACCTCCGCCCAGGCTGCCGCCATCGGGGTATGTTCCGACGGTTTGAGAATGACGGCATTACCTGCAACGAACGCAAACATGGCCGCCGTCATGCCGATAGCCAATGGCAGATTCCAGGGAGAGATCACCAGCACCACCCCACGCGGCTCATGCAAAATGCGGCTGCGTTTGCCGAGCAAGGTCAGTGGCGTGCGGATTCTTTCATCCGCCAGCACACCCCGTGCGTTTGCGCGAAGCCAGTGCAAATCCTCGGTGAGCTGGAAGAGATCGGAGAGCATGGCATCGCCACGGCTACGGCCGGACTCCGCCACAATCTGGTCAAGCAGCCATTCGCGCCGCTCGCCAAGCCAGGCAAGCACCGCAGCCACTGCTTCAAGGCGCTGCTGGATCGGCGCCGTCTTCACGATAGCGGCAGCACTGCGCGCACTGGCCATGGCCGCCTGGCAATCTGCTGGCGTAGCGGTTTCAAGCGAGTAGAGGGGCCGGCCGGATACCGGGTCTGCAACGAACAGGGACATGAGAAGCACTCCATCTGGCACCTTTGTACCAGCAAAAATGGAGTGCGGGAAGCGTCAGGCCAGCCTGCTCCGCCTTGACGCTTGGGGAAACAGCTTAATTACCACGCTTGGCGCGCACCCGCCGCAGCCGAAGTGCCCATAACAGCGGGCCGGAGGCCACATAAGCTAGCGCCACGCTCAGCAGCACCAATGGCGGATCAAGAAATACAATGGCGAAAGCGACGATTGCTCCCAACAGCACCCGAAACGGCACCTTGCCAATCCGGAATTCCTTGAAACTGTGGTAGCGGATCGACGAGACCATCAGCAGCCCGGCGGCGGCGGTCAGCAAGGCCACGATGATTCCGATCTCGGTGCCATCGACACCCCGGCTGGCGCCCAGCCAGACCATCGTCGCCACCAGCCCCGCGCCGGAGGGGCTTGGCAAGCCGGTGAAAAACCGTTTGTCCGAGCTTGCCGCCTGCACATTGAACCGGGCCAGCCGCAGTGCGGCACAGGCCACATAAAGAAAGGCGGCCGCACGGCCAAAGTTGCCCAACTCGGACAAAGCCCAGGCATAAGCCACCAGGCCGGGAGCGACGCCGAAGGCAACACAATCAGAAAGCGAATCGTATTCAGCGCCGAAACGGCTCTGGGTGTTGGTCAGGCGTGCGATGCCACCGTCCATGCCATCCAGGATGCCCGCCACGATAATCGCGACAGCAGCGTGCACGAACATGCCGTTCATGGCAGCCAGAATGGCGTAGAAACCGGCAAACAGCGCCGCCGTTGTAATCAGATTCGGCAACAGATAAACGCCGCGGTGGCGATTGCCCCCTCGGTCTCGCTCCGATTCGATTACCTCGAAATCCTGCGGTTCTTCCGGGTAGTCTGTGTGCTGCGGATCAGTCATAGGGCGCTCCATTGTCAGCCCAGTTTACCTGAGTTGTCGCAAGACAAAAAACGCGGCCGATGGCCGCGCTTTCTGTACTTGCCTGTGCTGAGCCTGCCGGGCTGGCCCGGCGCAGCGCCAGACTCAGTTTTTGCTCTTGTCGATGATCTTGTTCGCCTGAATCCAGGGCATCATCGCACGCAGCTTCTCGCCGACCTGCTCGATCGGGTGGGCCGCGTTATTGCGCCGGGCAGCCGTCATGGACGGGTAGTTGTGAGCCCCTTCGGCAATGAACATCTTCGCGTACTCACCGCTCTGGATACGCTTGAGAGCGTTGCGCATGGCGGCACGCGATTCATCATTGATCACTTCCGGGCCGGTGACGTACTCGCCGTATTCAGCGTTGTTGGAGATCGAGTAGTTCATGTTGGCGATGCCGCCTTCATACATCAGATCCACAATCAGCTTCAGTTCGTGCAGACACTCGAAGTACGCCATTTCCGGAGCGTAGCCGGCTTCCACCAGAATCTCGAAGCCCGCCTTGACCAGCTCTACCGCACCACCACACAGCACGGCCTGCTCACCGAACAGGTCGGTTTCGGTCTCGTCCTTGAATGTGGTTTCGATGATGCCCGTGCGGCCACCGCCCACGCCACAAGCGTAGGACAGCGCCAGGTTTTTCGCGTTACCCGAGGCGTCCTGGAAAATAGCGATCAGATCAGGAATACCACCGCCTTTGACAAACTCGTTACGCACGGTGTGGCCCGGCGCTTTCGGCGCGATCATGATGACGTCCAGATCCTTGCGCGGCACGATCTGGTTGTAGTGAATGGCGAAGCCGTGCGCGAACGCAAGAGTGGCGCCTTCTTTGAGATTCGGCTCGATCTCATCGCGATACAGCTGCGCCTGAAACTCGTCCGGGGTCAGCACCATGACGACATCCGAGGCTGCCACAGCTTCCGGCACCGATTTCACCGGCAGGCCCGCCGCTTCAGCCTTGGCCGCAGAGCTGGAGCCGGGGCGCAGGGCGACGGTGACATCCACACCGGAATCTTTCAGGTTGCAGGCGTGAGCGTGGCCCTGAGAGCCGTAGCCAATAATGGTGACTTTCTTGCCTTGGATAATGGAGAGGTCACAGTCTTTATCGTAGTAAACTTGCATGGTCATACCCTGAGCTGGTGATTGTTTGGTGCGGCCACGGGCCTGCGCAGGCAGTCAAGATAGGCTATCCGGGGTGTTGCGTAAAATGATATATTTGCAACACTGCCTGCCGATTTTCGCAACACATCATGGACACACGCACCCTCCAGCTCTTCCTGACGCTTGCCGATACCCTGCATTTTGGCCGCACTGCCCGGCTTTGCCACGTTAGCCCCTCGGCACTCAGCCGGAGCATCCGGCAACTGGAAACCAACCTCGGCGCCGCGCTGTTCTACCGCGATAACCGCCGCGTGCAGCTTTCTCGCGAAGGGGAACGGTTCCGGGAATATGCACGCCAGGCACTTGCGGACTGGCACGCGATCCGCCAGGCCCTTCAGGATGAGCAGCAAATCCTGCAAGGCGAGCTGAGCCTTTATTGCTCGGTGACCGCCAGCTACAGCTTCTTGCACGATATGCTCTCAAGCTTTCGTCACCAGCATCCACGCATCGAGCTCAAGCTGCATACCGGCGACCCCGCCCGGGCGGTGGATCATGTGCTCAGCGGCGCGGAAGACATCGCCATCGGCGCTCGGCCGGATCACTTGCCGCCCGCCATCGCCTTTCATCCCATGGCTCGATCAGCGCTGCTGTTCATTGCCCCGGCGAACCCGCCGCAACTCGCGGAACGCCTGCAAAGCAACGCTGATGCCGGCGCCTGGCGTGACGTGCCGATGATCCTTTCCGAGCAGGGCCTGGCGCGGGAGCGCACCGACCGCTGGTTCCGGGAACGTGGGGTGCGGCCCCATATTTATGCGCAGGTCAGCGGCAACGAAGCCATTGTCAGCATGGTCAGCCTCGGTTTTGGCGTCGGAGTTGTACCTCAGATCGTGCTGGATGCCAGCCCACTGGCGTCACGCATTCACGTGCTCGACACCCGGCCGCCGCTGGCGCCTTATGAAGTAGGCGTGTTCACGCTGGGCAAGCGTCTGGATGAGCCGCTTATCAACGCCTTCTGGCAACAGCTTGCACAATTGAGCTGAGCGGCCGGAACGCAGAAGCGCCAAGGCGATTCGCTACCTGAGCCGGGCGCGACAATGCACGCAGAATCAGCCGCTGTGTTCCAGAATGTCTTTCAGCACCACCGCGTTATTGTGGGCTTCGTCCCGTGCCGCAAATACCAGCGTTAGCCGGCTCTCTCGGGCCAGCGATCTCAACTCGGCCAACGCTGAGCTGCCTTCAAGCTCCGCTTTGTACTTATCCTGAAAAGCTTGCCATTTCTCCGGATCATGGCCGAACCATTTCCGCAACGCTGTCGAGGGCGCAACGTCCTTTAACCAAAGGTCTACGCTTGCAGCCTCTTTGGTGAGGCCGCGAGGCCAGATCCGGTCCACCAGTACTCGCTTGCCATCACTGCGGGAAGCTGGCTCATAGACCCTTTTTATGGACACTTTCATGGCTCTCTCCTGCCGGCATGATCTTTCCTTTATTCACTCAACAAAGTTCACCCAGCCACTTTTTGCAGCTTATACCTCCTATCACGCTTCAACACGGCTCGGCTCAAGGCAGGCGTACCAGCCTGAAACATAGCGCATTCGATCGGCCACATTAACTGAGTTTTTTCTCTCTAACGCTTCCAATAGCAGACATTAAAAGCCTGCCCAGCCTATTGATTGCGCGTGCAATCAGCGGCATTATAGGTGCCAAACTATGTTTATGAAGGCGATCAAGGGCATTAACCGGATCAAGAAATGAAACTGACCCAGCTATTCGATGAGGCGCTACTTGCCGAGCTAGGCCGCCGGTTACGGCTTTACCGCATCCAGGCCGAGCAGACACAGGAAGCGCTGGCAGACCGAGCGCGCATCTCCCGCAGCACCTTGAGCAAGATCGAGCAGGGCAAGGTGGTTAAATTGCCCGAGTTTCTGGCTGTGCTGGAGGCACTGGATCTGCTGGACGCACTGGATCATGCCATTCCCGATCCGGCGCGCTCGCCATTGTTACGCTATGCCAAAGCGGCCGGAACACTGCCGCAACGAGTACGCCGTTCCAAGCCCCGCCATACCGCAGAGCAGAGTACGCTCTGGCCGGAGGATCTTCGTGCCGGCACTACGGGCGACGAGTCATGAGCGTCACTGAAGCACGTGTCACCTTGTGGGGGGCCGATGTCGGTGCGGTCGCCTGGGACAACGAAGCGAGCCTGGCCGATTTTCAGTATGCCCCGGCTTTTATCGAGCGGGGCGTCGAGATCGCACCGATAAAAATGCCACTGCGCCAGGCGGCCTACCGCTTCGCCGCACTCAATCGTGAAACCTTTCACGGGCTGCCCGGCCTGCTGGCCGACTCCCTGCCAGACCGCTTCGGCCATGCTTTATTCGATGCCTGGCTGGCACGCCAGGGCCGCTCAGCCGCAAGCGCCAATCCGGTCGAACGCCTGTGCTATGTGGGCAGGCGTGGCATGGGAGCGCTGGAGTTCGAGCCGGTGGCGGGGCCTGCGGCCGCAGAGAATATTCCACTGGAAGTGGCCAAGCTGGTGGAAATCAGCAATCAGGTATTGCAGGCACGCAACACCTCTGCCGCCCATCTGCGCGAGGGCCTCACCGCAGACGAAATGCGCGCCATCATCCAGGTGGGCACCTCTGCTGGCGGCGCACGCGCCAAAGCCGTCATTGCCTGGAACCCCGAAACAGGCGAAGTGCGCTCCGGGCAATCGCAGCTTGATGCCGGCTTTGAACACTGGATACTCAAACTCGACGGCATCAGCAACAATCGTGACAAGGAAACCGACGCTGACCCCCAAGGCTACGGCATTCGCGAATACATTTATTACGAGATGGCGCTGGCCGCCGGCATCACCATGACCTCGAGCCGCCTGCTGACCGAGAACGGCCGCAGCCATTTCATGACCCGGCGCTTCGATCGCCCGGACGAAGGCGGCAAGCTGCTGATGCAATCGCTCTGCGCTCTCGGCCACTACGATTACAACGCGCCCGGCCAAACCAGCTATGAGGAGCTTTTCCATCTGATGAAGCGGCTTGGTCTGGGCCGTTCAGCGATGCAGGAACAATTCCGCCGGCTGGTTTTCAATGTGCTCGGCTGCAACCGGGATGATCACACCAAGAACACAGCCTTTCTCATGGACAAGCGCGGCCAATGGCACTTGTCGCCTGCGTTCGACCTGACCTTTGCCTGGAACCCCCAGGGCCGCTATACGCACGCCCACCAGATGAGTCTCAACGGCAAGCGCGACGGTATTGGCAAATCGGATCTGATGGCCGTGGCACGTGTGGCCGATATCAGCCCCCGGTCGGCGATGCTGATCATGGAGCAGGTTGACGCGGCGCTGGCACAGTGCGCCACCCTCTGTCTCAAGCATGGTTTGCCTGATGCCCTGAGCGGCTTTACTGTTCAGGAGGTGACGGCAATGCGCAGCGCCGTGCTATCGAAAAAACAATGAGCTGCCCGACTCTCTCTCGGCCAGCCCTCCTTGATCGGCCCTCCTTGATCGACTCTCCTTGATCGACTCTCCTTGATCGGCTCTCCTTGATCGGCTCTCCTTGATTGGCTTTCCTTGATCGGCTTTCCTTGATCGGCTTTCCTTGATCGGCTTTCCTTGATCGACTCTCCTTGATCGACTCTCCTTGATCGGCTTTCCTTGAACGGCTCTCCTTGATCGGCTTTCCTTGATCCGCTCTCGTTTCCGCCGCTTTCTTCCGGGCCGGCCGCCGCCTTCATTATTATGGTTCATCGTCGATTTCCGTGGAGCCTTTATCGATGGACTCCTACTCTTAAGCCCAGATTTTATGGGTTTTGGAGCGAGCCATACTGAACAGGAAAGCGATAGAGACGCGGGGCGGCTGGGCCGGCTATCGGGTTGTCGACATCCGTTAAACACCAGCATCGTCGAGGGCATCAATAACAGCATCAAGGTGATCAAACGCCGGGCCTACGGCTACCGGGATCAGGAGTATTTCTTCCTCGAAATCCGCGCCGCCTTCCCCGGTATTCAACGATGAAGCTTTTTTAGCCCCTCTCCCCTGGTGGGAGAGGGGTTGGGGAGAGGGGGAGATTATGGCAAAGAAATATATACCCGGCACTTGATCTAGAACGAAACTGGCTAGCGCTCGGGATTTTTCGGCTGTGGAATTTTTAAAGAAATTTCTACTGAAGAGGAGTGAACGTAGTGCAACATGTAGCGGGTGTCGTGACAGCTGAAAGTTCGTCGCCCCCTCTCCCCCAACCCCTCTCCCACAAGGGGCGAGGGGAGCAAGAGCGCTTCGCGCCCCCTCGGGCCAGCCTGTGGCTGTTCTGCGCTTCGCTTGTCCCACCAAGGGAGAGGGGCGAAAAAAGCTCGGTATTTTGGACAATCCATTGGTGCTTTCACGGATATCGGAAATGCCTCCACGGAAATCGACGATGAACCATTATTATCGGCGCACACCGTTGCGCTTGCTTCATGGCTCTCGCCGAGTGCTCAAAGCCGCCGACGCCCGGCGTCGATATCCTGTTTCATCACCGCTGTCAGGCGTTGGTAGCCCTGATGGCCAGGGCAGAGCACATACACCGCTTCTCCCCGCTGAGGGGTATAACCTTGCTCTTTCAGGCGATTCTTCTGATGCTTGAACGTGCCTGTCGTCGTCATCGCCTCCTCATTGATCCGCAAGAAAACGGGCACCGCATAGGATGGCAGGGCGCGCCGCAAACCAACCGCAAGTTCCGCAAAATCAAACTCCTCTGGCGGCACGGCCAAACGCACCTGGGCCATCCCGGCACGGCCGTTCGTACCGGGCACTTCGACCCCGTAGACGACTGATTCCAGCACGCCCGGCTGCTGATCCAGAATGATTTCCACCTCGGTAGTGGATACGTTTTCCCCTTTCCAGCGGAAGGTATCGCCCAGCCGATCAACAAATTGCGCGTGCCGGAACCCGATATCGCGCATCAGATCACCGGTATTGAACCAGGCATCGCCTTTGCGAAAGACATCCCTGAAAATCGATTCTTCTGTTTTCTGCCGATCGGTATAGCCATCAAAGGGAGTCTTGTTGGAAATTTCGCCGAGCAACAGCCCGGCCTGGCCCTTGGCCGCACGCTTCATGAAACCACGCCGATTCCTGAGTGGCCGCTCCTGCTCCTTGTCATACTCGACGATGGCATATTTCACTGGTGAGAAACCAACGGTGTTATCAAAGCCGAATACATTCGTGAATGCCACGTTGCCCTCTGACGAGGCATAGAACTCGACCACTCGCTGAATGCCGAAGCGTTTTTTGAACGCCTTCCAGAGGCCCGGGCGCAATCCGTTCCCCACAATCACTCGCACCGGGTTCTGCGCATCATCCTTTTGCGGCGGCACCTCATGCAGGTAACGACACAGCTCGCCCACATAACCGAAGGCCGTGCACTCGTGGCGTCGAATATCCTGCCAGAAGCGGCTTACCGAAAACCGACGCGCCAGCACCAGCCCTGCGCCGGCACTGATCACCGAGCTCCAGCACACCACCATGCCCGTCGCGTGATAAAAAGGCAGGGTGCAATACAGCCGATCCTGCTGCCGAAGCCGAACCGCCGCCAGCCCGAACCCGCCATACGCCTTCCACCAGCGGCCATTATTGAACACTACCGCTTTCGGCAACCCTGTCGTGCCCGAGGTATAAATATAGAACAATGGGTCTTTGAGGCCGATACGCTCGATAGTATCTGGATCATGATCGGGTGAGGCTGCGCTGGCTGTGATCAGATCCTCGTATCCTGCTGGTGAGGCGCCGGCACCGTCTGGCATTTCCGGATCGGCCACAAAATAAAAGCCGTGTTCCGGCAACTCCAATTGCTCGCGAATCTCTTCGATCTCGGCAATTCTTTCTTCGCCGATCACCGCAGCCTTAGGGGTCACCAGATTAAAGCTGTGCACCAGCACCTGCCCACGCAGCGAAGTATTCAGCATGGCCGCGCACAAACCCAACTTCGCACAAGCGAGAATCACGGCAATCAGCTCGGGTCGGTTCTCGATATTGATCGCTACGGTATCGCCTTTCACAAGCCCGTTACTTGAGAAGTGATGAGCTATTTTATTGGCCCATAAATTGAGTTCTTTATAAGTCCAGCGGCGGTCTTCATACAACAACGCCACACCACCCGGGTTCGCGCGCACTGCCTGCTGAAACCCCTTCGCCAAGCCCACCGGAACCCTGCTACGGGAAATCTTAGACATACGCGAACCCTTGATCAGGGCCGGCAAGCTCCCCACCAGTCCCGGCACCTTGCCAAGCAAGGCCGGCAAAGTAATCACATCTGATTTATAAGCCATGCAACTCTCCTTTCGCCTGCTTGCCCCCAATTAATGAAGGCACCTGTCCCCGGCAAAGAAAAGTGGATAATGAAAATCTGCTTTTTATTATTGTGTAACGCAGAAAAGCGAAAATGGAAAACTGACTGGCGCTATCGCTGGGACGGGCGAAACCAGGTTTCGCAGACAGCTACTCCGGCTTCTCAGCTGAGACGAGGTGAATAATATTGGCGGGGCTCGATATCCAGAAGGCTTGGAATCCAACCGGCAACGGCTCGATCTCATCTCTGCGATGGCAACCCTGCGCGGCCAGAACAGCCGCAGCCTGATCCAGATCACTGGTCTGTATTTCCAGCCAGGTCTCGGCCTGACTCAAGCCCGGCATACAATCCAGCCAAAGCACCTTGTCGCCAAACTCGAACCTGGGGGTGGCATCGGCCTCTGCGGGTGTCAGCTCGTTGAGCCCGATTACCTCACGGTAGAAACGCACTGTATCCTGATACTCATGAGCAGGAATCTTCATGGCGATATTGCGGCCCGCTGCAAATTTCAACTCCATAATACCCCTCTCTGTCACCCAGCCTTCACCCAGCCCCGACCACAGCCTGGCTCGCCGCGCGTGCTGCCTGTGTGGCAGCCCTATACAGCCCAAGCCTCGTCCAGAAAGTAAAAGTCTCGACGTTTGATTGCAAGGAAAATACGGCAGGCAGCCCGAGCGTTGCAGGCAAAGCAGAGCACCTCCCAACAAAGCTTGAATGCAGCCCTCAATCTTGCAGCAGATAGTCGGCCGCCATCATGGCCATGGCCCTGACCCCCACCTGCAACGCGCTCTCGTCCACAAAGAACTCCGGATTGTGATTCGGTGCCGCGGTCGCCGGGTCCTGGCCTTCCGGTGTCACACCAAGGAACACGTACAACCCCGGCGCAGCTTGCGCAAAGTATGAGAAATCCTCTGCCGCGCCTGGCAGCTCCGCAGCCGCCACCTTGCCATCTGCTGCACGCTCAAGCACAGGCGCCATCCGCGCGGCAAGCGCAGGATCATTGATAGTGCTGGCATACATCGGCTCAATCGAAACCTCTGCCATGGCGCCCGCACTTGCTGACACACCCTCCACGCTGCGAATCAGATCATCACGCAGCGTTTCCCGCACCTGCTCATCATAGGTACGAATGGTGCCCGTCATCGCGACCTCTTCCGGCACAATATTCGGCCCGCTGCCGCCGTTGACAGTGCCAATCGTTACCACTGCCGGCGAGCGAGCCAGGTTGGCTTTACGGCTCACTACAGTCTGCACCCCCATGATCACCTGAGCGGCAGTGACCACTGGATCAACCGTATTCCAGGGCATGCCGCCGTGGCCCTGGCTGCCAGTCACTCGGATATCAAGCATGTCACTGGCCGCAGTAGTCGCGCCGCTGCGCCAGCTCAGCTCGCCGGATGCGCCGGGCATCACATGCAGCGCAAATACCGCATCCGGCGTGCCTGCCTGAAACAGCCCGTCCTCCAGCATCCGTTTTGCACCCCAGCTGGCCCCCTGCCCCGGCAGCACCAGGCTTGATCCTTCTTCCGCCGGCTGAAAAATGAACATGACGCTGCCGCGCAATTGATCCCGCAGGCCCGCGAGCACCTCCGCCACGGCCATTAGCATCGCCGTATGGGCATCGTGCCCGCAGGCATGCATGACATCGACTTCAGTGCCGTGATAAATACCCCGTTCCCGGGAGGCAAAAGACAGCCCCTCCGGCTCTTTTACCGGCAGCGCATCCATATCCGCCCGCAATGCCACCAAACGGCCGGGCTTGGCGCCTTTTAGAATGCCCACCACACCAGTGCGGCCGACGCCTTCCGTGACTTCAAGCCCCAGCTTTGTCAGATGGGCTGCCACCAGCGCTGCGGTGCGTGTCTCCTGCTCGCCCAGCTCCGGGTGCTGATGAATATCTCGCCGCCACGCGATCATCCGGGGCTCCACCGCCGCTACCCCATCTCTTATCCGGTCTTCAAGCGATGAGGCGGCCGGCTCCGCACAAGCGCTGGCAGACACCAGCACACACAGCATAAGAAACGCGGATCTGGGGCATAGCAACATGGCAGGACTCCCGGCTTCGTCGAAGTAGATACGCCTGAGAAGCGCCCACCGTAGCATGGGGCAGCAGCAAAGCATCAAGCCGCCGGGAGTAATATAAAGTGAAATGGTTCAACGACTGGCTTGCAGCTCGGCCAGGCCCGAACCGCTCCATTATGGGCAGGCGCCCCACGAGCAGGTGGCGCCGCGCCGGCCAGAGCGGGTGCGCTCCGGCCCGGCTCGGTTCCTCAGGCACTCGCTGTGTTGAGTTCCTTCAGCTCCGCATCATCCAGAACAAGCGACACCGCATCTTTCAATGCCGCCAGCTGAGTCATCGAAGTGGCGCTGACGATAGGCGCGGTGACTGCCGGCTGCGCCATCAGCCAGGCGATAGCAACAGCGGCGGGCGTGGTGTTTTTCGCCTGCGATACACTATCAAGCGCAGCGAGAATGCGATCACCCCGCTCGGTGAAATAATTCGCAACCATGCCTTCCCGCGCACGACCCGCTGCATCTTCTTTTGAGCGGTACTTGCCGGTGAGAAAACCGCTGGCAAGTGCGAAGTACGGCGTCACACCAAGATTTTCCCGCTGGCAGACAGCAGCAAGGTTTTCCTCGAAATCCTGTCGGTCGTAAAGGTTATACGAAGGCTGCAAGACAGTGTAGCGCGGCAAGCCCTTTTCCTGAGCAATCTGCAAGGCTGCATCGAGGCGCCCTGCGCTATAATTGGAGGCGCCAATTGCACGCACCTTGCCATCGGCTATCAGCTGCTGGTATGCCTCAAGCGATTCTTCCAATGGCACATCAGGATCATCAGCATGTGAAAAGTACAGATCAATATAATCCGTCTGCAACCGTCGTAATGAATCTTCCACGGCCTTCGTGATCCAGGCTTTCGACAGCCCCTTCCGACCAGGGCCCATTTCCATGCCGACCTTGGTAGCCAGCACAACTTTATCCCTGTTCCCGCGTGCCTTGAACCAGCGCCCGATAATGGTCTCCGACTCACCACCCTGGTGGCCCGGCACCCAGCCGGAGTACACATCGGCAGTATCAATCGCAGTGAAGCCGGCATCCATCCAGGCATCAAGCATTTCGAAGGACTGCCCCTCATCCAGCGTCCAGCCGAGTACATTGCCACCAAACATCAGCGGCGGGATGGCCAACCCGCTCTGACCCAACTCACGGTTCTTCATCTTCTCCTCCTGCCAGTGCTATCAGGAGCCGCAACCCAAAGTCTGCGGCTGGCGCCGCATCGGCGCGCACCCAACTTACCCCTTCCGGCAGCCAGACTCGACCGGTGGGCTCACGGATACGCCGCCAGCGGGGCCACTAACACTCATGCCCCGGCGTTTTGTCAGTCACCGGCTCCCCCAACGCGCTTTATAACACTTATTTCGCCGTCCACCTCGAGAATTGCTTGCTTGACCTGGCCAGGGTCGGAAATACCTTGTTTGCGCAAATGAGCGATCAGCTCTTCCTCTGTCAGTTTTTCCTTTTTCAGATTGCGGCTCAGCAGTATGCCGTTGTGGATCAGCAGAGTGGGCGAGTCTTCCGACTTTTTCCGAAAGCGCGGGAAGTAGAATTCTGCCAGATTGAAAAGATAGTCCCAGGCCAGGATCACCAGCACCATCAGCAGCAAGTCCATCAGCGAGTTCGCCTCACCCATGATTGCATCGGCGGCAAGGCTGCCGACAATTACCAAAGCAATCATGTCATTCGGCGCGATATTTCCAATCTGCCGCTTGGGGATCAAACGTAACAATATCGTAACAGCGAAATAGACAGCGCTGCCGCGTGCGATGATTTCCCAAAAGGATGTTTCGAGGAGGTAGGCTTGACCCATGGCAAGATACTCCATCCTGGAGGGCCAGCCAGCGGCCTGCACCAATAGTTCAGGCGCCAAAGAAGGCTGCCGGCCAGGCCAGGACACAACGCCGAGCTGGCCCGGCGATGCGTCTCACGAGTATCAACCGCTGCCATCGCCCTGTAAACAGGCCCCATCGCCCTCTCTGCTGCCGCCTATTATCGGCAAGGAGGCGAAGCATACAGCTTCACACCGCCTTTTTTCCCTGAAATAGCCGCGCCAGAAGCCCGGCCTGCGCAGCCGCTTTTTCTTCTTTTTTTACATCCAGTGCGGCGGCATGCCAGATCGATCAGTCCAGCAGCTCATGGTATGCCGCTTTCCATTGTTCCATTTCCCGGCGCGTATCATGCTGCCAAGGATGGAAATCACGCTTGAAGAAATCAAGGTACTCTCGTGACATGCTGCGCATCATGCCGCCTTTGCCAAATACAAACTTCAGCCCATTGCGAATACTCTTGAAGTTGCGGCTCTCGCCGTTGGCTTTGAGCACTTTGTAGGTATGCCAGCTCAGCCTGCCAGTCATCATGGCAGTGACTATCACCATCGTCAGACGCAATCTTATACGGCCAGGGTCATTCGCCAGCTGGTCGTAGACATCGAATGCCACGGCTTTGTGCTCCATTTCCTCGATCACATGCCAAACCCAGATATCGCGAGAGGCGCCAACAAGCTGATCAGCTATCTCTGGGCGCTTGACCAGAAAGAAAGATGCCATCATCGCCGTAAAATGTTCGATGCACACCGTCATCGCCAATTGCCTCTGCGGAGAGAGCTCACTGCGCAGCCGATCGAACAGCTCTGACATGATCCGCTGCAATTCAGTCACTTCGTAGCCCAGTTCTTGCAGGCGATCGTTAAAAAACTCATGTTGCCGTGCGTGATGTGCTTCCTGCCCAATGAACGCGCGCACCTCTTTCTGCAAGACGGGATCAGTAATCTGCTTCTGGAAATGTCGCAGCGAATGGATGAATTGCTTTTCACCTTCAGGCAATGTTGCCGAGAAGACGCTGAACAACGTGGAAAGAAACGGATCATTATCAAACCAGTACTTCGGCACGGATGTG
Source organism: Alcanivorax quisquiliarum (assembly GCF_023051175.1). GTDB lineage: Bacteria > Pseudomonadota > Gammaproteobacteria > Pseudomonadales > Alcanivoracaceae > Isoalcanivorax > Isoalcanivorax quisquiliarum. The sequence goes on from NZ_JALKII010000009.1 coordinate 15,103, forward strand.
TAATCCAAACGTGGCTGACGCACCACAATTTCAACGGGCCGCAAATTCTGAGACAGTTTGCTCTGAGCAGTCATAGTGCCCCTCCTTTCAATATTCACCATTCTGACCGTCCTTGACTCCCGAGCGTGAGTCCCGAACAATCCCTACCACCTGTCATTTGTGGCCAACTTATGAACCTGGAAAAAGAGAGAGTGCACGGCGTCTTTGCGCTGGCCTACTTGCAGGAAGCTGAGCGCGCCGGGCTGGACAAACACCAGCTCATATCGCAATTGCGCTTGCCGCCGCTGGATCTTATCGAACAACAGGGCGTCAATCTGTGGCATATCATGCGGCTGACAGACGCTTTGTACGAACATACCGGCAGCACAAGCTTCGGTTATCGCGCCGGCCAGCCTCTGCCTGCCACCACCTACGGCCAGCTCAGCATGGCCATGTTGTCGGCAGCCGATATAGGGCAAGCACTTGAAACAGCACTGCGCTACTGGGAATTACTGACACAAAGCCTGGCGCTGGAGTTGCACCTGACGCCCGAATATGCCGAGGTGTACGTGCATGTGCATTTTCAGGCACCGGAGCCCAGCCTTCGCTGCGCGCTGGAATTTGCCGTCGCAGCAGTTTATCGCACCACCGAACATCTGGCGCCGCATCTGGCCTCCCAACTTGATATTGATCTGGCCCTGCCGCCACCGGATTATCTTGCGGAGATACAGCGGGCACTGCCAACGCTGCGCTATGACCAAAGCCATCATTGCCTGCGGCTGCCTCGTGCACGGCTGACCGACAAAATGCCCATGGCCAATCCCATGAGCTATCGAACGGCGTGCCAGGAATGCGAGAAATTACTCGCCATCTGGCGCGCTCCGGATCGGCTGGAGCCGCAGCTGCAAAGGCTGCTGGGGGTTTTTGCCGAGGGCTTCCCGCCGCTTGATAACGTGGCCGCACGACTGAATATGTCATCGCGCACCTTGCGCCGCCGTCTTGCCGATGAGGGCACGCATTTTCGCCGCATCATCGACGACATCAAGCAGCGCGATGCGCTGTATCTACTGAAGAACTCCAACCTGGAAATACAGCAGATCGCCGAAAAACTCGGCTATCAGGACCCGGCCAATTTTACGCGTGCATTCCGAAAGTGGGGGCTCGACGCACCCAGCACCTTGCGCCGGCAGGCCCGTGCCGCTGACCGGCCAAGGAAGGATGACGAGCATGGCTCGCTTCCCTAGTCTTTGTCCTCGTCCAGATCCTGCACGTCGCTGGCATCGCGTGGTATCGCGGAGGCTTGATCCTTCGGCAGTATTGCCGGCGTCAGCACGGAGGCAGTATCTGTCTCGGATGAGAAGGTCAGGAAGGCCAGGTGCGCTTCGTAGCGCTCCAGCACATCGTCGATCACCTGCTGCCGCGTGAGCCCCATCAGGTCATAGCCCCCCGAGCCGGTTTGCGTAAATACTTCAAGCCGATAATAAACATCTGTCTCTCGCGTCATGCGCCCACTGAACATCGGCACCGGCGCATCGACAACTGCCACCTGGTAGTGAAAAGCCCGAAATTCATCCATCGGCACCCGCAGCACCGGCTCATCAATACCATGGGCATCGGGCATCACCTCCTGCTCCACATCGTATCCCTGCTTACGGAATTCGGCGGCCACCTCATCCAGCGCCGGGCGTACCGTGCGATCAAGATACTGGCTCACCTGCCGCAGCGATGGATAAGAGCGCAGCTGCTCAAGGCGCTGCTTCCAGGAACGCGCCGGCACTTGGCCACCTATCGGCGCCATCGAGGGCCGCCGCAACACCTGGCCCTCCCGCTCCGCTCGCTCCATTCGCAGCACTTTGTAAAACGAGGCCATGACCAGATAGGCAACAATCGTCACCGGCAAAGCGAAGATAAGCGTTGCGTATTCCATGGTCGTCACGCCGCCCGCAAGCAACATCGCTACCGTCAGCACGGCGGTCAGCACGGCCCAGAAAATACGCAGCCCTTTAGGCCCATCGTGGGCGGGATCGGGGATCGAGGCAGAAAAGTTCGACATCACCATTGCACCTGAATTGGCACTGGTGAGGTAAAACAGTAACCCGGAGAGTGTTGCCAGGCCAATCAGGAACATTGCACCGGGAAATATTTCCAGCAAGGCATACCAGCCCCGCTCCGGGCTCTCCACGGCCAGCTCGGCAAACGTCGTATTGCCTTGCAATACCTGAAACAATGCCGAGTTGCCAAATAGCGAGACAATAATAAAGTCGCAAAGCACTGGCGCAGTAATCGCGGCAATTACAAACTCCCGCAAAGTGCGTCCACGAGATATCCGGGCCAGAAACACTCCGACAAACGGCCCCCATGCGAGCCAGAAAGCCCAGAAGAACAACGTCCAGCCGCCCATCCATTCCGCGCCATCTGGCTCATAGGCGAAGGTTTGCAAAGTGCGTTCCGGCAACGTCACGATGAACCGGCCGATATTTTCTACTAGTGCGTTCATCAGAAAAGCGGTTTCACCAGTGACGAGAATGTAGACCATCATCGCCACCGCGCTCCACAGGTTAAGCTCTGAAATCCAGCGAATGCCCCGGTCCACACCCGATGTAGTCGCACCAATCGTCAGCACCACGGCGCCCACCACCAGCCCGATCTGAAGCGCCAAGCCATGAGGCAAGCCAAAAATCAGCGAGAAACCCACGCTGAGCAGCACCACCCCGATTCCCATGGAGGTGGCCACGCCGAACACTGTGCCCACCAGTGCAATAATACTGATACCATCGCCCAAAGGGCCGCGCACTCGTTTGCCGAGCAACGGATACAGAGCAGCCCGGATCGAGAGCGGCATTCCCCAGCGATACGCAAAATAGCCCATCGCCATCCCGAGCAATGCATACATCGACCAGCCGGCGATGCCATAGTGGAACATCGTCCAGACCACCGCATCCTGCATTGCCGCCGCCGAGCTGCCTTCGCCAGCCGGCGGGTGCAAGTACTGCACCACCGGGCCCGTCACCGAATAAAACAGCATGTCGATGCCAACACCGGCCGCAAACAGCATCGCTACCCAGGTGCCGAGCTTGTATTGCGGCCGGGAATGATCCGGCCCGAGCCGCACATTGCCCTCCTTGGACAGCGCAACCCAGACAACAAAGCCGACCACCAGCGTCATAGTCAGCACGTAGTACCAACCAAGGCTCAAGGCAATCCAGTCAACAGTGGCCTTCATCGTCACCCGCGCATCTGCCGGGCGAAAAATAGCCCAGATCGAAAATGCCAGAATGACCAGCGAAGACACCAGCAGCACACGCCAGTTAGTCCGTGAAGCACGGTGCTCCAGTAGCTCCGAGGGCCTTTACTCAGATCACTGCGCGAGGCAGGGGGGATCGTCATCGGCCGAACGTCGCGCCCGACGCTGGCTGCCACCGAACTGGCTTCTTTCCAGGGGAGGCCGTGCTTTTCCTGGCCGCTCGTTCCCCGGCGGCTCGTTCCCTGTACGAGCCCCACCCTGGTCTGCCTTCGGGGATTCGTTCTCGGGTGTTTCTTCTGCCATCAGCCAACTCCTTCTTCAGGCGTGCCGCCCCTGCGGAAACCGGCAGGACGATGATGGGAATCGGCAGGCATTCATATAAATAGCAGCGGGTGCGGGCGGCTGCAATAAGCCACCGCACAACGCCACCTGGCGAGTCAAAAGGTTTGTAAAACAAAGACGAGACACCGGCACGGCGGCCCAGTTGCCCGCCAGCCAGAAGAGCAGCAACGAAGACTGATACCAGGCGGCGTCGTTTCCACTCGGTGGTTACGCCTCGCCCTGTGTGCGGGGCAAAGTGTGCTTTCGACCTTGTATCAACGAAGGCGCGGTGCGTTGTCCGCTCTGGCTGCATCCGGTTGCGCGGACAGCTCTGCCTCTTCCTTCTCTGCCTGCTCTCGCGCAATCCACTCTTCAATCAGCCTGCGAGCGCGGCGCTCCTGCGCCTTCTCTCGCAATGCTTCCAGATGCAATACGCGATACAGGCCGATCATTACCGCAACCATCAACAACGCAAACGGCAACGCCGCCACGGTGATCAGTGTCTGCAACGCATTCAGGCCGCCCGCAATCAGCATAGCCCCCGCAATCAGGGCAATTGCAATACCCCAGGCGAATTTTCGCGCCAGAGACGGATCACCTGCCGATTCGCTCGACATGGAGCCCAGCACCAGCACGGCCGAATCGGCCGAGGTGACGAAGAAGATAACCAGCAACACGATCGTCAGGGCCGACAACACGCCCGCCCAAGGCAGCGCTTCATACATGCGGAATAACACCGTCTCGTAACCCACTGCCAGCGCGCCGGCCATATCCACACCGCCAAACATCTGCCCCCACAATGCCGCCCCGCCAAACGCAGCAAACCATGCAAAGCCGAGCAGGCTGGGCACCGCCACCACACCCAGCACGAATTCGCGCACGCTGCGCCCGTAAGACACTCGCGCAATGAATGCACCGACAAAAGGTGACCAGGATATCCACCAGGCCCAATAGAAAATCGTCCAGTCCGCCACCCAGGTGCTGGCCGTAAACGGCGCCATGCGCAGGCTCATGGCCACAAGATGATCAAGGTAGCTGCCAAGCGACGTAGTAAACGTATCGAAGATGAAACTGGTCGGCCCAAGCAACACTACCGCCAGCAGCAACAGCCCCGCCAGCACCAGATTGAAACTCGACAGCCACTTGATGCCGCGCTCCACACCGCTTGCGCTGGAGGACATATACAACACAAAACAGACGGCAATCACCAGCAGCTGCATACCCAGCCCGGTGGGCAGGCCGAACACCCGCCCCATACCCGCACTGATCTGCATCGTGCCCAGGCCAAGCGTAGTGGCCACGCCAATCGCCGTAGCCACCACGGCAATAATATTCACCAGCTTGCCCATCCAGCCAAGATGGCGATCCCCGATCAACGGCTGCAACAGATCGCTGATCAGCCCACGGCCATTGCGGTTGTACTGGAACCAGGCGATTGCCAGCCCCATCAAGGCATAGATCGCCCACGGGTGCAGGCCCCAATGGAAAAAGGTATAGCGCATCGCCGCGCTGGCCGCTTGTGGTGTGTTGGCCGCCAACCCCTCGGGCGGCACTGCCAGATGCGAGATCGGCTCCGCCGCGCCCCAGAACACCAGCCCTATGCCCATGCCAGCGGCGAATAACATCGACAGCCAGGCTGCTTTCGAGAACTCGGGTTCCGCATCACGGCCGCCGATCCTGAGCTGAGCTGTAGGCCCCAGCGCCAGATAAAAAAGAAACACCAGCGTCAGGAAGACGATCAGCAAATAAAGCCAGCCAGCGTGCTGTATCACCTCGGCCAGCGCCGCGTTACTGAGCGCTTCAAACGGCCCCGGCGCGAGCCCGGCACCCGCCGCCAGCGCAACCACCAGAAATAAAGAGATACGGAAGACCATGCGCACACTCCCTCAGACGCGGCTATTTTTTGTTCCGTCACCGCCGCGAGGCCAACAATGGCCCCCATGCCGCGCTCTCAACGATACACCTAAGCAGCCAAAGGGGAACAGCGCGGCAAGGGCTACGCAATCAACACGCAAGTACCACAGTAGCGCTAGCGCGCCGCCGAGGCTGCGCATAAGCAAGAGATCAACTCGCCCTGGTTGTTTGCCGGCAGACAACGCACTGCCTGACTTTATTGATCGCCCAGCCGGGAAGCGAGGAAAAATCCAGCGGATGATCGCCGGGCGCTTGCCTGCGATATATGGCGAGCCAAGCCGCCCGTCAATTTTAAACAAAAGTATCGCGGCCATTCTGTAAGTTCGCACTGGAAAATCTGGCCGCTATCTCACTGTTTTCTTCCAGCTTTTATTCTTTCGCGTTGGTCTGAAGCCGACCGATATCATATCGGCGGCCTCAGACCCGGCGCATGGCGCCCCAATCAGAACCTCGCCAGCATACCCACGGTAGCCAGATTACGCTCGTGATCGTAATGCGCCTGGTTAGATTGGTTGTCGGTGTAACTGTAGCGCGCATTAAGCTCCACATTGTGACCCAGCCACTGCCGCAGGCTCATGCGCGCCCCCAAAGAAACCTGATGTTGATCATCCTCTCGCGCATCACGGAAGAGCGGCTGGCGCTCGTCGTAGTCAATCGCCACATAACGATAGTTCACCATCAGCTGTGTGAAACTGCCGAGGGCATAAGTGGCAAACAGTGACGGCCCATGCATGGTGCGGGTCTGCGATGCCAGCCGTGCATCTTCGTGCTGATAGAGATACTGCCCGCCCAACTGGAGCCGTGCATCAATCTTCTTCTGCACGCTGAGCGACGCCGTATAACCATCGGCATCATGTGCCGCGCTGACCGGCACCCGACGGTGGAAATATCCCAGCCCGGCGCCAAGTTGCACCATCTCGTTCAACGGGCGGCCCACGTTGAGGGATAGCCCGTGCGTGGCCTCTTGCAGTGAGCTATCCCGGCGCACATATCGAGCATTAGGCTGAATACTAATGGTACCCGTGGCACTGCGCCGCACAAAAGCCGCCCCCAAAGCAGCGCTTTCGGTGTCGAAATCGCGCTCGCTGAAATAACGCGTACCGGATAGATCACCCTGATACAACACCGCCCAACGCGCCGAGAGCGGCATCAGGTAACGCCCACCCGCGCTCACCATCGTGCCCCAGGAAGAGCGCGGCCGCATCGCCGGGTCCAGATCAAACTGCACCGGCACGCCACCGATGACGCCAGCGGTCGTGGTGGCCGTTGGCCCGGCATTCACGTTATCGTCGTGGATTGCAGAAACTCCCAGCGTGGCCTCCCACCGTTTGGCCGGCGTGGGAATCTGTGCGGGATCATCACTGATTATGGCGCTGGCCAGTTGCGAGAACAGTGCCGCACCGGCTGTTCCAGCCTGCAAGGCTGCCGCCTGCTGGTAAAACCGTTGAGCATCCTCAGTGCGGCCTGTGTAAGCGTATAGCGCAGCCAGCTCGGCCTTGGGCTTCGCCGCGTCCGGCATCAGAAGCACCAATCGCTCATAATGCGCGATCGATTCCTCCAGCTGCCCGAGATCACGTGAGCACAACGCCAGCAAATAAAGCGCCTCTGGCTCGTCTGTCTCGGCGCCGTGGCTATGCTCAAGCAACATACAGGCCAGCTCGGGGCTGCCCTCTTCCATGAAGACGCGGGCGGCGATAATTCGTTTGTCCACCTCCGGTGCCGGTGATTCCGCCACCGCCTGAGCAATACCTGTAATCAGTAAAAAACCAAGCGCCGTGCACCTGGCACAGTGAGAATAAAAAGAATATACAAGCATGATAGTGTGCGCTCTGTTCTGTTATTGTTTTGCGGCAAAATGGCCGGTCGCGTACTGATCGGCAAAGGCTCCGTCATATACGCCCATGCCCCATTCCCCACCGACTTCCTCGCCATTCGCACCGTACAATTGCCCATAGAGGTAGCCCGACGCTGCGCCACCGAACGCATTGCCTTCCATGCTTAATTCAAAACCGACATCCCCCACCCAGCCCTCGAACTGCATGATGCCCTGATTGTCGTCAAAACGGACCACACCGGCCGCATCCTGAGTGGCAAAGGAGATATTCATCTGGATGGTGCCGTTTGCCGCTACACCATGTTCGAACTCCCCTCGAACCAGGCCGTTATAGATGCCGCTTGCCTGGCCATAAATCGATTCACTGGGAAACACCTCGGTTACAGGGCCATCCTTGTTAGCAAGGAAATCCTCCCAAGCCACCGCTGCCACAGCGTCACCAATGCTCTCATCTCGTTGCTGCTGGTTAGCAAAATCCGTTTGCACATCACCCAGCCCCTGCCCCGGCGTCGCAGCAGCGCCATCGCCGTGGCCCGAATCGCCAGGCTGGCTTCCTCCTGATACCGAGGCAAGATGATCCCGGAAGGATTCCGGCGTCGCCGGCTCGCCAGGATCTTGCGGCGCGGGGGCACGCTCTGCCAATAGCCGCGCCCGCAAGCGTTCAGCCTCCTCGGCCCTTTCTTGAGCCAGTCTTTTCTGTTCCGCCTCCCTCTGAGCCATCTGCTCTTCATAAGCGCGCCGCTGCTCGGCAGAGAGCTTTTCCTTCAGAGCGTCCTCTGCTGCACGCTTGCGCTCGTCGGCGGCACGCTGATTAGCCTCCTGCTGTTGGCGACGCTGCTCTTCCAGCTTCGCCAGCAGATCCTGATTTTGCTGCGCTCGCGCTCGCTCCTGCTGTGCCAGTTGCTCGCGCTGCTGCTCACGCCGCTGCTCCGCTTGCTCCCTCAGCTCCCGTTGCCGGTCTTCAATCTCGCTGCGGCCCTGCCCCGCTGATGAAGGCAATTGTGGCGCCGGCGGCCTTGGAGCATGCTCACCAGTGAGGCGCTCAATCAGCGCCCGAGCCTCTTCCTCAGTAATCCTCATACTCGCAAGCGCCGCGCCCACCACACTGGCGATCAGCTCGTCCAAGCTCTCGCGCATGAGTGATTCATCCCAGCTGCCGCCTTCGTTCGGCCCACCCAGGCTCTGGCTTAACGAGGCCGCGAACGCAGCAAGCACTTGCCGCTCTTCTCCTATCTCAGCATGGCTACGCAGCAAAGCCTGGATTACATCCGAACCGGCTAACGCCTGGGCGATGAGGGCCGCCTCCGTTTCCAGCCCCAGATGCACGCTCTGAGAGGGGGAAACAAACTGCGTATCGTCCGCACCACCTACCGGCGTCCCACCGGTCGCATCGCTCCGGCCAGCAACCACACCAGCGTAAACAAATAACGAGGGAGCCCCCGTCGCCGGATCGACCCCGACAGTAAAATGAGTCGCCGCACTGGGTGCCGCCGCGCCCCATATCCCCAATCCGATTACGCACGCCCTTAAATATTTCATGGCTTATCTCTATTTTTTGTTTACTTTCAATTTGTTATGGCGCTCAATGCCAGCACCACAGCCCGCTCGGCAAGAAGACAAAAGCGCGCACACCAGCCCGGCTGCACCGGGCAAAGCACACTGAGTCTGCCGATTAACCTATCGTTGGCGAGCAATCGCAGCCGGAAACAGGCCCCACGCCTGATAAGCCACGCGTCTCCAAAAGATGAAACGAGCGCCCCGGTGTGGAGTGTAAAGCTATTTTAATATCGGAGTCGATCTGTAAACGGAAAAGGGGGTTTTAACGACGTGGTAGCCCTACCAGCCCTAAGCCGGCAGTGCCTTTACAGGAGAGAAATAAAGATATCGCCGCTACGAGGCGAGCGGGGCGGGCGTGATGCCCGCCCCTCGGAGGAAAGCTCTGATTCAGGCAATGTTCGTCGCATTCAGGAAAGCCATTGCGGCGATATACGTCAAGCCGAACAAGGGAATATTCGAAAGCACGAACAGCAAAAACCTGACTTCGATTTTATTCACCAGCGCTTGAAACAGGCTATGCACAATGCGCAAAACCACATAGGCCCAAGCCCAAAACAGGCTCGCTTGCGAAGCCACCCCCAACAAGACCAGCACGATAGCAATGGCATAAAAAAGAGTCGGCTGCTCAAACAGATGATTGTAGTTATCCGCTTTCCAGCGCACACGCGGTGGCAGCAGCGCCATCTGCTCGCCCCGGGGAGCCTCCGGGTCCGGCTTCATCCGTGCGGCCTGCATCGCGGGAAGCCGGGTCGCATACATCCATAGCCACATCACCATCGTCCAGGCAACCAGAGCGATGACGGGGCCAAGCAGCTGAACTGACATTGCCATTGACGACCTCCGTTTTCTTTAAAAATAAATTATTCTTGGCAGCTCTCGCCTGCCTGGCCTGCAAGGGGAGGGTAATCCCCCCATAACCCTAGCATTCTCATGCGTGATTTCTTGCTCAGTAATACCCGGCGATGCAAATGAGGACAGCGCTATAGGCGATAAAAATATGGCAAGTAATCGATTCATGGTTTTCTCATAACGCACGCCATCACCGGTGACAGAACCGCAGCGAAGCGGAGGTTTTGGCATCCGGTGCATGGCCTGGTTATGTGCTGCCTCAGGCTGCAACAAGCTTCTTCACGTTGAGGTTTTTGCGATGCTGTTCAGCATGCCAGAGTTCATATTGAGACTGCTGATTAAGCCAACTTTCTGCCGAGGTATCGAAAGCGATAGAGAGCCGGATCGCCATTTCGGGGCTGATACCGGCCTTGCCATTCAACACAGCACTCAGCGTTTTGCGGCTAACGCCCAATGCCTCTGCTGCTGCTGTGACAGAAAGGCCAAGGGGCTCAATACAAAGCTCTCGCAGTACTTCACCCGGGTGCGGAGGGTTGTGCATTAACATTGGCGGTACCTCAGTGATAATCTTCGTAGTTCACAATCTCGGCATCTCCGTCTTCGAATCGAAAGGTCACTCGCCAGTTACCGCTGACGGTCACTGACCAGATTCCGGCACGATTGCCAGAGAGCTCGTGCAAGCGAAGACCGGGTAAGTCCATATCCTTGGCATTCGCCGCTGCATTCAATCTACCGAGAATTAGCCGAAGCCTCTTTTCATGAGCAGCCTGAATCCCTGCAGTGCTGCCGGATTTGAAGAATTTTGCCAAGCCCTTGTGTTTGAAGCTTCGAATCATTCCTGAATCGTACCCTGCAACGTATCAGGTGTCAAACCACATAACGCCAAGGCAAGCGGCGCAATAGCGGAGTGACATTTGCGCATAAAATGGCGAAGCCATGCGCAAATGACACGGAGTCTATTGCATCCATTTTGACCGATTTGTTAGGCTACGGCCGGCTTGCTTGACTGAGCAACGGCAGCATCCTTTGTTTCAGCTTGAACTGTAGATACAAGCCCAAAGCAACGGCTCAGAAGGTTCTTGACGCGCCATGCGTTGCCCTGAAAGGCGGGAACGAGCCAAAGGGCAAAGTAACCAGCGACCAATACGAGATAGACAATCGCCTGCAAGCCTTCGTCTGTTGCTGTGTCGGTAGCCGCCTCAATGATGGCGGCTACGACGTAAAGCCCAAACCACAACCCAGCCAAACACGAGCATCCAGATGAATCCGAAGAAGAAGGCGGGCCAACAAAAACCCACCTTGACAGCCTGAGCCCCTAGCGTTGGGTGCTTATAGACCTGAAATGTTTTCTTGTTCTCCCCTTACTCCCTATGTGAATTGTAATGACCTAAAACGCCTGAGTTAAGCCGACTTGGCCGCGTCAGCGGACAAGTTCGGCTTGAACGAATTGTTAGCAGTCAAACCACGATGAAATGCTGCAACTGCTCTCTGGATCCGGCGTATTTTGCCACTTTGCCGACAGCGAGCTTGCTGTAAGAGCCGTTCGATATGCGACTTAACAGCTCGGCTTCGTGCGCTGAAAGATACCCATGAAAGCGGCGAACGTCCCTGCCAAAGATCTTTGCCAAGGGAACCTCATCCCCCGGAGATAGCTCTGGCAACTTTTTGTCCAACAAGGCCTCAAACTGATCGAACGTCTTAATGATTGTATCGAGTCGGCCATTCGCCTCGTTATCGAGAATGTAGATCGTGACAAGTAGATGGTCGATGATGCGTAGTGCGATCAGCAAGTTTGCAGCATCAGCACGCTTTATTTCATGGGCTGCATCATTTCCTAGAAATCGAATCGCGTGAAGTCGCTCTGCATCCTTTTGAGAAATTAGGCCGCCTTTAGCAAGTGCATCAATGCGTTTTTCTAAGGTTCGACCCTTGATGGACTGATCATTGCAAATTGCTTCAATCGTCGCCCGTAAACCGATTCCGGCTAGCGTATTGGATTGCTCTTTTATGGCTTGAACCGACTGGGTATAGATATCTCGAACGATCGCCGGAACCTCCCAGATATCGCCTAACTCTTTGTGGCCCTCAAGGATGCTTGGATAATTGGTGACATCTTCAGGGACGTGCCACTCGTCGTTCCTTTCGTCTACAGGGTAGGCGCTTTCATAATCTCGAATGACTCTTCTGAAACTAATGGTCCGGCAGCCTCGGCACTTGAGCATTTCGTTTACTGTGTCCATCCGATACTCATATTCAGAATGAACATCCGCATGTAGTACTTCGTGGTAAGTCTTACGGTCGCATGAAATACAAGGACTGTAGATCTCGACTTTCTGGTCCTTCGAATCCGCCACAAATTCCCCCTTGACTGCTAACGCCCCTGTGCAGCGGCGAGCGTAGCGAGTCCGGCGCCGATAGGCGCGAACTGCCACGGTTGGTTATGTGTCTAAAGGTCGGTGCGCCAGCCGAACTGAATACGCACCTAAGCATCACAGCTTAGCTAGGATTATTGATGCCACGACCGCCAACACGAATGCAACAGCCGGTGTAAATGCAACAGACAAAGCTGAAAACAAAACACCAAATGCACCTAACCTAAGATGCAAGCTTGCTGAACTCGCTAATGCAGATTTCGCCATAGGCGCTCCTTATTAGCATGATCTCAGTCTTTCAGGATGCTAAGGCATGAGATCGTTCAGACTTTTGCTGGATTTTTTTGGATCTTCCGCTTCAACGGGCACCAGCAAACCTTAGCGGAAACTCTAACCTATGAAGTCCAACCAGACTCCGATAGGAATGACACATAACGCCCGCCATAAACGGCGCGAGGAACGAGCGTCCGGCGACCGAAGGGAGCGAATTTAATGGCCTGGTTATGCATTGTTTTAACTGCCACGAGAAAACAGTGAAGTGAAAGCATCTTCAGAGACTCCTAACCAGATTGCCAGATAAAAGATAGCAACAACTTCCAACACTTTGAAAAACTTGCCAAGGAAATGGTCTTCTATCTTGGTGACATCGAAGCCGGTTTTAGAAAGAAGCCAAAATGGTATTCTTAACACCATCTCCAATATACGGCCTAGCCAGTACGCGGGATTTATTATCCTCCAAAACTCTAGGCGTATTTTCTCTTCGAGCTGTCCGCGCAATGTATTAATTGTGTCGTAGATGCGCTGCCTATCGATTCCACCATGAGAGTCATCATGAAGGATTGCCTGAAATAAGTTTACGGGGATCACGGGGCCACCCACTGCTGGCGCAGGGTAGGAGTGCACGGTACAAGGAACACCTGTTGACTTTGCAATACGGATGATTTTGGGCGTCTTTTTCGCGAGCTCTTCTCGCAACTCTTGATATTTCTCTGCCACTTCAGGATCTGGGTTAGCGTGGCGAAATTCACGCATTTGCTCTTCCTTTTCCCAGAACTCAAGGACTAGGCCACCAAATCGCTCAACATCTTCAAGGTTTTTCTTGGTTCCAAAATAAATCAATGCTTACCACCTCTTATGCATAACGCTGCGAGCAGCGGCGCGTATTTTGCGTCCGCTGCCTTGCCTGGTTAAGTGGCGACACACCCAGCATACCTACTGGCACGGTGTGAGCCTGCGAACCAGACTGAATTTATGGCACCCGCAAGAACGCAGAGCTTTGCAGCTACCCCCCAACCTTGATTGTGGCCGCCCGCAACGAACGGGAAAACCGAACCACAATCACCTTACCCAACAATGGCACCAAGAACGAAGCTGCCGGATATGTGGCTTAGCACAGAACCTGATGCTGCGGCGCCAGCTACCGGCACCGATTTATGATTTGGCACTGCTTTCTGAATAGAGAAAAGGCAGAGCCATTTAACGCCGTGGTAAACGGCAGAATTTAAGTTGTGGTTTTGTGGAATACTTTTGCGCAGCAAAACCACAAAGCCGCAACTTAAATTCTGTCCAGTGGAGCGAAGCGGAACGATGTTTGACCACTTTGTTAGGTATTACTCACGCTTGCCCAAAAAGGTATAGCCTCTTCTAATGCGATGCCCGTGAGCAAATGATAGTTTGCAATGGCTCGTTCCAGCATTTCCGCAGCATCTAACCTCAGGTCAAAACTAAGGGATTCATTACCTGCATAATGTTTAAGCTCATTGCGAGTTTGATTCAATAGCTCAGCAACAAGTTTTTCAGTGTTTGGATCTGTGTCTCCGTGCTGCTTTGCCAAAGCAACTATATCGTTTTTTATTTGATCGAAGGATGGAGTTCGACCAAGAGCGCGGAGTCTTTTACCAAGAATTTCTTCAGCTGCACCAGCTAGAGTAAGGGCAGATAAATAATCTTCTTCATGCCAAAGTCGAAGTGCTGTAATTAGTTGGTGCTCTGCAATTTCTTCTGCAGTGAGTTCTGAATCTGGCATGTTTACACCTAACGCCTCAATAACCGGCGCGCGTTTTTTTTGCGCGTCCGGCGCCGAAGGCGCGAAGTTAATTGGATTGTTAGGCATTTTTAACCTTGACCGCATTTAGAAACTTTCTGATAGGCAAGTTATCTAGAAAAAACTTTTCGAATGCTTTATTAAGCTCTCGAATCCATATCTCACTATCCTTAGCTATCAAGAATTTCTGAGCCTTTTCTGTTAATGGATTTTTTTTGATAATGGAACGTCGCATTCCGAAATAATCGGAGGAAATCGACGTACTCCTCATTAATTAATAGTTCGTCTACCGCCTCATGCGAGCACTTCAGCTCTTTATAGCCTTCGATTACGACGTAAATTAATGAATACCACACTGACATTCTGTGGAGAGTTGACGCCATACTCCCAATCTCTTTAACCCATTCTTCAGCATCGGAATTATCGATATTGGGTAACTCTGCAGACACAAACTGCTTCACTGCATCTGCCGTGCACCAATGTTTATGTAGAGCAACTAGCTGTGGATTCATGATTGGTGCCTAACGCCCGGCTATGGCGCCGGAGTGCAGTTGGAATTTTTTGTGGTAACCACCACAAAAAAGGCCGACGGAACGAAGGTCGCCCATGAGCCGATTGTTATGTGAATTACCCGCGATCTGCGGGATGGTTGACATCATCATAAGTTGTAATCCCGTTTATTTTTAGAGGATTAATGCCCTCTAAGCAGGCCACATTAAAACCGTACTGACTGGGGTTAGAGCGGCGCTGGTGGTGCGTATAAATGCCACAGTTGGAGCAAAAAAAGTGCTTCGCGGTCTTTGTGTTGAACTGATATAGCTTCAGTGCGTCCGCGCCATTAACAATTTTGATATCTGACAACGGCACCGAAGCGACAATAGCCCCTCTTTTGCGACACAAAGAGCAATCGCAACGACGAACGTCTACTAAGCCGTCTGGAAGGCTCAACTCAAGCTCAACCGTTCCGCAGTGGCATGTGGCCTTATGCTTAGCTTGAATCGGTACGCCGTCAACTTCGGTTAAATTTATTGCCATACTTTAATCCGTGCGAGCACATAACGCCGCAATCACGCGCTTGTCGCGTGCATTGCTTTGTTAGCTTCTATCTTCCGTGATGATGCTTGTGATGGTTTCCGTGTCCGGCACGGCTGTAGCCTCTCAAAGCCATGTACTTGGATATCTGTTGATCATTAAGAATTTCAGTCTGCTGCAAATGCGCACGGAGGTGGACTACGCGCAGACGAGACTCAGCATCGCCAATGTTTTTAACGAGTTCCGACAAGGACGATTCGTCTATCTTCTTGCTTCTGAATGCCTGATCGAGCGCACGTTCTGCTGCCACAAGATCAGCACCCAGGGCTTTGGCCGCAGTCTCCATCTGAGCAAAAACGATTTCCGTCTCTTGCCGTTGACTGGCTGTGAGCGAAAGCTCATCGCCGAGCTCAAGCACATGCGCGGGACCGGGGTACCCGTTTAATTCTGCGGCTTTGCCGTAACCCATGCCTTTCCCAGCCAATAGGCCGTCAATCTCTGATTTTGACAGGGCTTTAATTTCACGAGATTCTTCGCCGGCATAGGGAGAGCTTTCAGAAGCTAAAGCTAGTCCTGCCACAGACAGTGCCGTTACGAACACAGCCGTCATCCCGATATTCATATGATCTCCATTGTTCTGTTCCAAAAAAGCTAACGCTGCGAGCAGCGGCGCGTATTTTGCGTCCGCTGCCTTGCCTGGTTAAGTGGCGACACACCCAGCATACCTACTGGCACGGTGTGAGCCTGCGAACCAGACTGAATTTATGGCACCCGCAAGAACGCAGAGCTTTGCAGCTACCCCCCAACCTTGATTGTGGCCGCCCGCAACGAACGGGAAAACCGAACCACAATCACCTTACCCAACAATGGCACCAAGAACGAAGCTGCCGGATATGTGGCTTGGCACAGAACCTGATGCTGCGGCGCCAGCTACCGGCACCGATTTATGATTTGGCACTGCTTTCTGAATAGAGAAAAGGCAGAGCCATTTAACGCCGCCAACACGCGCAGCTTTGTAGTGGAGGCGAAGCCGCAACGTAAAAGCTGTCGCTGTGCTTGGCCTTGTTAGGCGAATTACTTGGTGAACTGCACCTCTGCTAACTCACCTGTCAGTACATTTACCTGGCACAGGTACCCAGCGAAGTTGTTTGCCGCGATACAGCCTTTTATGGAGCTAACCGTGCGATTGATGTTGGTATAGCCGTCGTTGTTTTGATTGGTTGGATTGCCAGCAACCCAAAGCTCTTTGCCAGCTTCATCAATACACACCAAATTTCTTGCTGGCGCATCCATCGGAAATTCCATGTAGTCATAGATTACAAAGATTCTTCCGCCTGACGCTTCAGCATCAAGTATCGTGTAAGGCAATGATATCTTTGCCTTCTCGATGCTTATTTCTTTACCGCTAAACTGGATCATCTTGTGCGCCTAACGCTTGACACACGTGCCGGTTTGGAGCCGCAACGCGGCGGAAAACCGGTCACCGTGCTGCCACTGGTTAGACATCTCGTGCACACCCTATTCCTGCCGTTCATCGATCTTATGCATCAGCAGGCTCGCCAAACTTATCAGGTGGAGAGACTTTGTGCTGCTAGGGTTGAGATTTTCATGTGCCTTCGGGTTTCGGATGCCAGTCATCGAGCCAGCAAAGATCTGCATGTAACCCTGCTGAATATTTCTATCACTTTCGGTGGCAAGCGCAGACAGGCGGATGACCGGGTTTTGCGGTGAGAAAACGGTTGTCATCAAACCAGCCCCATCCAATTCTCGCCCGTCGATCCCATGAAGTATGCGTTTGACGGCATCGTTCACTTCCTTAAATGATGCCTCCACCGCATCGCCAAAAAAACCAGCCTCAAATCTTGGCCTCGCCAGCGCACTGATCCTTGGGTGCACGAACTCCCAAAACCACTGTGTAGGACTGTCAAGATTATCAATATCCGATGCCTCAATGCGGCGTCTGGCCTCTGGAATAACAAAGGCCTGTATCAGGTCTAATGCCTCAACGGCATCACCTTGAAGTGGCGTCATGTCTTTCATGTGTTCAACGAGCTCCGCCCACCCGAGAAGCTGGCAGAAAGCACGAAGGCTGTTGATCTTGCCGGTTAAGATGTTGTCGATTACGCCTTGAGGCTCTGCGTCGTCGTAGTAAGGATTCATCGGAATCTCAAACTCCGCGAGTTCGTCTAGTATCTTCGTCAGAGCTTCTTCTCGAGTTTTTGGCATGGTGCTCCTTCAGATGTCTAACGCCTCAATAACCGGCGCAGCTTTGCTGCGTCCGACGCCGTAGGCGCGAAGTTGATTGACTTGTTAGGCATCACCCGAGTCAGCGGTGGTGCCGAGCTTGCTGCGCACATGGTCGTAATATGGCGTGACGCCGAGGGTTGAAAATATGGCGTCTGCATAAGCGACTGTCGTGTTGACAGACCATTGCGCCAGTCCATGCCCAAGCCAAGCGTCTCCGGATAGTCCTCGAGCGTTTTTTCTTGGCTCGAACTTTCCCTTAATCTGCTGTGGCAGCTTGCTTGTATGAAAACTTCCGGAACGAACCATGCCCTCGGTGCCAACGTCAAAAAATGACGCTTTGTAATGAACGATCTCATTGCGAAGACGAATAACGGTCGCTGTTGCTTGATGAGGATCGCAATCGGTAGGTAGAGGCAATTTTCCTGCGGCGCGCAAGAGCAGGTCGTACTTGGAAAGAATTGACGCTTTCTGTACCGAGTCTGTTTCGCCAAGTCCTGCGATCATTGAACGATCCCGCTCATCAAGCACGGAGAGATGCCCCCCTTCCGGGCGTATGGCATCTGCGTATATTTCATTGGCAAGAGCCTCTAGAAATGCCACGGAACTGAAAAGTGCGCTCGCAACATAGGCTTTGAGCGCTACCGCCTCAGGCACCGTGTCATCCGCTAGATCTGCTTCAACCTTAGCAGCCTGTCGGGTCAAATAGGCAGCAGCTTGCACGTGCTGAATGGAATAATAAGTTTGCAGCCCGATTCCGATGATCATTCTTGTGATGCCTAACGCCGCAAATCACCGGCAAATTGTAGCAATGTGCGGTTTGTGCTATTCATAGCACAAACGAACGTTGCGGAAATTTGTCCGAGTGAATTTGCCTTGTTATGTGTAATTGTTGTCACACTGTTCAGCTCAATATAGGAAATAGTATTGGCGTGTTTCTATGGATTGAAAGGACAACACTCTCTTTTTTGCTCCAAGAACTGTAAGGTAATCTGTAGTTCCATTGGCACAAACTAGCTGTTCTTTAGGCTTAAAAACATAGTCATCTGGATATGTTTTACTCGTATGAATATATATAAAAGGATTGCTTCGACCACCAGAATAGGTGCTAGTGACAAGAATTCCATTTTTTACAGACTGCACAACTTTAAAATTCCCTATGTCATAAACGTAAGAATTATCAACCCTAAAACCAGGATTTCCTATTGATGCATAAAGAGGCATGTTTCCAATAAAGTTTAGTTTTTTCATTCCCTCACAGCCACTACTTGAAGAAACTTCAATAAATACCTTTTCCTCTTTACTTCTCCCTTTATTCTCTGCAAGTTTTGCAATCTCTCTAAACTTCAATGTTTCTTCATCTAACCGATTTAAATAGTCACTAAAGCCTGTATTGTTGTCTGAGATGTACTTATCGAGAATACTAATAGCTATAGGGTTACCTCCGTTTCTTTCGTATGGTTTAGATACGCAGTCTTTTTCTTTTATATTCATAGAGGAACAATACGCAAGCATACTGCTTGTTGAATAGCCTGAACCGCTAGAAATCATTCTTCCGCTTGTATTATTTGAAACAACGACATTATGAAAGTCACTCGAAGCTAGTTCTAGTTTATTTAAATACCATTTTCTAGTTTCCTCTATCTCTTGGTAAGTGGCTGTACTTGCCTCGAAATAATTTATCAAGGACTCAAGGCTGGAATTTTGCTCTTCAATTTTATTTTTTAGTCTATTCCTCTCGTCTTCCAGTTTGGAATAAAACACCTCTACATCAGTAGATGGAATTATCCTTAGTTCGCCATTATGAACTAGAGGGTAACCTCCACCTAATTCTGTAATCATTAAAGAGGATTTTTTCTCAGACCACTTGGCTGCATCATTAGCAAACTTCTCTTCTGGAGTCATACTAGGTTTTACAAGAGAGGTAACGGTGTTACATCCAGATACTAAAAATAATAAAAACAACAATAATATCTTCATACATTTATCCCTTTGGTCGGATTCAACAACCGACCATGATTACACATAACGTTTGTAATAAGCGGCGCGAGGAATGAGCGTCCGGCGACCGCAGGGAGCATACTTGATTACTTGGTTATGCATTTACTCACTACTGCCATTCTTTGACGCCAGCTCTATCAATTCAGTAAATAACTCTTCATGCTTATCCAGGTCACTTGCTTGAAGGCGGATCCGATACCTGCCCCACCTGCTGTCGTAATCCATAAGATCTAATCCAGCTTGCTCAAGGCGTTCCTCCAGTTCGGGAGATCGCTTCAGGCGAGGCTCAAAACGCATGAAGTTTTTCTTAGGCCGAAAAACAAGGAAGTTGCTTGGAATTCCCTGCTTAGCTAAACCTATGTAGAATTTGTTGTACTTGAGTTCAAGTGCGCTATCAAACCTCTGCGCTATCTCTAGTATTTTATCAGCCATCTGCACTGTTTTCTTTGATCCACGAGATTCCCAGTATGCTCTGTCGGTAGTCTCTTGAACTTCCTCATCGTCATCCACAAGCCCCAATGTCATTTGATCAAGAACTGTCGTAAAAACCAGGCCCACCTTTCCATCCAGCCGAAGTGCGTTCATTTGTATTGCTACAATCGGAATCATGCCGTTGAATAAGCTAATCACATTAAGAAATCGACTTGTAATATCTTCTGCAACGATTACGGCTACGTGGTCATACTGCGGATAACGCTTTCTCTCAATATCCCAATACTCAATTGTTCTAATGATATGACTTTCATCTGTAGCCCCTAGCTGAATTTCGACTTCGTAGCGTCTATTTGAGTCAGCATCTTGTAGTAAAAGATCAAGACGCCCAGCTCGAGGCTGAATTCTTTCTTTATCTTTCAGAACCACATCGCCAAACCCGAGAACTGATGGGTCGTCCGCAATTCTGTCTTGCACCCAACGCTCGTTCAATTCCGAATGGTTCTTAACTGATATTTTCTCGAACTTGGCAAATTCAACCACTACTTACTCCTTTCATTGCATAACAGCAATTAGGACGAAGGCTCGCATATCCAATAACGACGCCTTCGCCATATCATCCCGACAATTAGTATATATTTTCAAAAAACTAATATTATTCAGCGAGTTAGCCTTCGCCACCCATAACGACTTCCCATTCGCTTGACTTCCACATTTCCCCCTCCCAATAATACTGCCCATACGGACAGCCATGATAAAGGAGACACCATGCACAAGGAAGGTGCCGGCCAGCCTCGGCTACGCGATCAATTTCGCAATGCGATCCGTGTTCGCCATTACAGTATCCGTACGGAGAAAACGTATTGGTACTGGATACGTTATTTCATACGTTTCCATAAGCTCAAACATCCCCTGGCAATGCCTGAACAAGATGCCGGCGCATTTCTTAGCTGGCTTGCCACTGAACGTGATATCCAGCCGCAACGCAGAATCAGGCCCTCAATGCGCTTGTTTTTCTTTACCACTATTCATTGAAACAGCCCTCAAGCGACTCCAGCATCACCAAAATTCGCATCTCCCGCTTTCCTCAGCCCCAGCTCAGAACCTCCAAGGCAGGTAAACCCACCCTATCCCCCTAAAGCCCGCTGAACCACCACCCAACACAACCCCACCCCAAACACATACGTCCCCACAGCCCCCACAAACCGCATCGGATTAGGCTTTGCCATTGTCTTCGGAAACAATATCCCCGCCACAAACAGAAACCGACACGCCGTAACCAGCACCACACACCACCACACCCAGGTCGGGTTGCTATTCAGGCTGACCAGATAAATCATTACCATCAGAGCCGGCGCATATTCGGCAGTGTTCGAATGCGCTCGCACCCATTTGTGCAGTGTGTCTTCGGGATCGCTTGAGTGGCCGATAAGGGTATTGAATCTCCCTCTCCCAACCGTCACGAGCACACCCAACATGATCAGCAGGAAAAACAACAGCGCAATGCAGATATAATAAGTATTCACAGATATCCCTTTCTGATTAAGCCAACCATCCCAGTCAGAGCGACCGATTGCAGCGCAACCACACGTCACCTGGCGCAACACCCGCTAAACACCGTGGCTTCAACCACGCTACCGCCCTGCCCAACATCCCGCGCACTCCCAAACCCGGGCGCCACGGCGAGCATCTCTCCAATTCTCTATTTTTTAATAAAAAATATCGGCGCAGCGGCTCTTTCTATTTAGGTTCTCTTCGAGAGCCTGCCTATCCGCCAGTAACCCTTTCGTCAGATACTGCCCGCCCGAAAGTGTGATGGCAACCACAAAAAAGCCCCGCACATGGCGGGGCTTTTTGTTTACCTTTTGCTTACCTTTTTGCTTGACTACTGCTCAGCTCTTCATAGCAGCAGGCAGCGCTCACCACAGGCTCAAAGGCTCAACACCTTCTCCCCGCGTGAAATGCCGCTCACACCCGAGCGCACCACTTCCAGCACCTGGGTTTCACCAATGGCGTTGATGAATGCATCCAGTTTGTCGCTGGCACCAGCAAGCTGCACGGTGTAAACCGAGCTGGTGACGTCGACGATTTGCCCGCGGAAAATATCCACGGTGCGCTTCACTTCAGCGCGCTGGGCGCCGGTGGCTTTCACCTTGATCAGCATCAGTTCGCGTTCGATGTGGCTGCCTTCGGTGAGGTCCACCAGCTTTACCACTTCGATCAGTTTGTTCAGATGCTTGGTGATGCGCTCGATGGTGCGGTCGTCACCAAAGGTGGTCAGTGTCAGGCGCGACAGGGTGTTGTCTTCGGTCGGCGCCACGGTCAGGGTTTCGATGTTGTATCCACGTTGCGAGAACAGGCCGACTACGCGTGACAGGGCGCCCGGCTCGTTCTCCATCAGAATCGAGATAATGCGTCGCATCAGGTTCGCTCCGTCTTGCTCAGCCACATGTCACGCATGGCGCCGTCTGCAATCTGCATCGGGTACACATGCTCGTTCGGGTCCACGTAGATATCCATGAACACCAGGCGATCTTTCAGGCTGAAGGCTTTTTCCATGGCACCTTCAAGCTCTTCGAAGCGATCCACCTTGATGCCGACGTGGCCGTAGGACTCCGCCAGCTTGACAAAGTCCGGCAGCGATTCCATGTAGGAGGAGCTGTGGCGGCCGCCGTATTGCATGTCCTGCCATTGGCGCACCATGCCCAGTGCCTGGTTGTTGATGTTGATGATCTTGATCGGCAGGCCGTATTGCAGGCAGGTGGACAGCTCCTGGATGTTCATCTGGATGCTGCCTTCGCCGGTCACGCAGGCGACGGTGGCGTCGGGGAATGCAAACTGCACGCCCATGGCGGCCGGCAGGCCGAAGCCCATGGTGCCCAGGCCACCGGAGTTGATCCAGCGGCGCGGTTTGTCGAAGCCGTAGAACTGCGCGGCGAACATCTGGTGCTGGCCCACGTCGCTGGTGACGTAGGCGTCGCCTTTGGTGATGCGATGCAGTGCTTGCACGACTTGCTGCGGCTTCATCAGGCCGCCTTCGTTCACTTCGTAACGCAGGCCGTGCACTTTGCGCCAGCCTTCGATCTCTTCCCACCAGCGGGCCAGGGCTTTCTGATCCGGCTGGCCGCCGTGTTCTTCGAGCATGCCGATCATGTCCTCCAGCACTTGCTGCACCGGGCCGACGATCGGCACATCGGCGCGCACGTTCTTGGAAATCGTCGCCGGGTCTACATCAATGTGGATGATGGTGGCGCTGGGGCAATATTTGCTGGTGTCGTTGGTGGCACGGTCATCAAAGCGCGCACCGATCGCCATGATCAGATCGGCGTTGTGCATCACCATGTTGGCTTCGTAGGTGCCGTGCATCCCGAGCATGCCGACAAACTGCTTGTCGCTGGCCGGGAAACTGCCCAAGCCCATCAGGGTGTTGGTGACCGGGAAACCGAGCTTGTGCGCCAGCTTGATCAGCAGGTCGCTGGCGTTGCCGCTGACGACGCCACCGCCGGCATAAATGACCGGGCGCCGGGCTTTCATCAACTCTTCCACCGCCTTGCGGATCTGGCCGGAGTGGCCCCGCGCAACTGGCGTGTAGGAGCGCATCTTGATCTTTTTCGGGTACTCGTACGGCAGCTTCACCTGCGGCGAGGTCTTGTCCTTGGGAATATCGACCAGCACCGGGCCGGGGCGGCCGGTCGTGGCGATATAGAACGCCTTGCGCATGATCTCGGGGATATCCTGCGTCTCGCGCACCATGAAGCTGTGCTTCACGATCGGGCGGCAGATGCCGACCATGTCGGTCTCCTGAAAGGCATCGTCGCCGATCCAGTCGGAGCGCACCTGGCCGGAAATCACGATCATGGGAATGGAATCCATGTAGGCGGTGGCAATGCCTGTCACAGCGTTGGTGGCGCCGGGGCCGGAGGTTACCAGCACCACGCCGGGCTTGCCGGTGGCGCGGGCGTAGCCGTCGGCGGCGTGGGTGGCGGCCTGCTCGTGGCGCACCAGCACGTGCTGGACTTTATCTTGCTGGAAGATGGCGTCGTAAATGTGCAGTACCGCGCCGCCAGGATAGCCAAAAAGGTATTCAACCCCCTCGTCCTGCAAGGCACGGATGACCATTTCCGCACCGGATAGCTTTTCCACAACTGTCACCTCAGTCAGACTGCCACGCAGCAAAGCGCGCACGAAACCACCACGGCCGGCGGCCTGCGCAGCAGGAAATTAGTCATTGGGTTGTCCGCAGATAGAAAACCCTACGTTGGTTTCCCGTGGCTCTTGCGGAGGTGGCCGACAAGAACGCGGACAGACGGATGCTGGGACGATGTGGCAGTGTCACTGCTGTGTGGACGCCACGGTAATGACGCCCCCGGCCCCGGCCTCGCTGTCACTTGGGTAAAGTGCAGGGGTCCCGATTTCCGGAAGCCTCGATTGTCGCAGATTTGTGCGGGGTGTCAAACACTTGCGGTTGCGGGGAATGGCGCCCGGCAGGCATGCTATGGCGGGCCTGATCAGGGCTTTTCAGTGCACGGGGGTAGCTGATGAAACCGATAATAACCATATTGGCCGCGATCGTGCTGGCATCTTCGCCGGCAGTGGCCAATACCTTCTATCGCTGGGTGGACGATAACGGCGTTACTCACTATGCCGAGCGGCCGCCAGAAGGGCGCGCCAGCGAGGCAGTGCGCACCTGGGGAGCGCCATCATCCGATCAGGGCCGGGCGCTTGAGGCGCTGGAAGCACGGCGGGAGTCGCGGGCCGAAGCCCGCCAGCAGTCCGAGGGCGAGCAGGCTGGCAGTGCGCCGGCTGCGCCGCAGCCACCGGAAGAATACTGCCAGCAGCACCGCAGCAATCTTGATGTGCTGACGCAGCGCCCGATTGTGCGCCGCACCGACCCGGAAACGGGCGAGCAGGTCACCTTGGATGCGGAGCAGCGCGAGGCGATGATAGCCGAGACGCGACAGGCGCTGGCAGCGTGTGGCTGACACCACGACAGCCTGAAAGGCAGCTCACGGGTGTGTCCATCAGCCAAGCACAGTAATTGAAGGCATGGGCGTGCGGCCACTCCCCCTACGCCAGAACTCAGGCGTATAGCTGAGGCGGCCCCGCCACACCGGCAGGGAATGGTGTTCTCATCGGGAAGACGAACTTCGCCACGGCAGCCTGGCAGCCGCTTGAGGGGCAGCGCCGACCGGCGTTTCCCCCTCGCCCACCGGGAGCGAGGGAGAAAAGCGCTCGCAGGCTCTCTCCTTGAAAGCCCCCTACCGCCCCTGATCGCCTCTCTACCTCAAAGGCGTCTCAATGCGCCTTGCTGAAGCTGAGCGCTTCACCGTCCGCGCCCACCTGAATCACATCGCCCGCGCTGAAATCACCACGCAAAATGGCGCTGGCCAATGGATTCTCCACTTTTTGCTGGATGGCGCGCTTCAGGGGCCGGGCACCATAGACCGGATCGAAACCGGCCTCCACCAGCTGATCCAGCGCCGCATCGCTGAGTGCCAGCCGCATGTCGCGCTCGGCCAGGCGTTTGCGCAGGGCGTCCAGCTGGATGTCGGCGATGCCGCGAATCTGGCTTTTCTCCAGCGGATGGAACACCACCACTTCGTCTACCCGGTTGATGAATTCCGGGCGGAAGTGCTGGCCCACCACTTCCAGCACGGCGGCTTTCATGGCGTCGTACTGATCGTCGCCGGCCATGCGCTGGATCAGATCCGAGCCCAGGTTCGAGGTCATCACGATCACAGTGTTACGGAAATCCACCGTGCGCCCCTGGCCATCGGTGAGGCGGCCGTCGTCCAGCACTTGCAGCAGGATGTTGAACACATCCGGGTGGGCTTTTTCCACTTCATCGAGCAGCAGCACGGAATACGGTTTGCGGCGCACGGCTTCGGTGAGATAGCCGCCTTCCTCGTAACCCACATAACCCGGCGGTGCGCCAATCAGCCGGGCCACGGAGTGCTTCTCCATGAACTCGGACATATCGATACGCACCATGGCATCGGTGGTATCGAACAGAAATTCCGCCAGCGCCTTGCACAGCTCGGTCTTGCCCACGCCGGTGGGGCCGAGGAACAGGAAGGAGCCGTTGGGCCGGTTCGGGTCAGACAGCCCGGCACGGGAGCGGCGCACGGCATTGGAGACGGCTTCCACCGCCTCATCCTGGCCGACCACGCGCTGGTGCAATGCTTCTTCCATGCGCAGCAATTTGTCGCGCTCACCTTCGAGCATTTTCGAGACGGGAATGCCGGTCCATTTGGAGACGACTTCCGCGATCTCTTCATCGGTGACTTTGTTGCGCAGCAGCTGGGTTTCCTGCGGCTCCTGGTTCTGCGCCTCGGCCACTTTCTTTTCCAGCGCAGGGATGGCGCCGTATTGCAGCTCTGACATGCGCGTCAGATCACCGGCGCGCCGGGCCTGATCCATTTCCACACGGGCTTTTTCCAGCTCGGCTTTTATTTCCTGAGCGCCTTGCAGGCTCGCTTTTTCTGCATCCCATATTTCGCGCAGGTCAGCGTATTCTTTCTCCAGCCGCTGGATATCATCTTCCAGTTTTTCAAGCCGTTTGCGGCTGGCCTCGTCTTCCTCCTTGCGCAGCGCTTCGCGCTCCATTTTCAATTGGATCAGGCGGCGATCCAGGCGATCCATTTCTTCCGGCATGGAATCGATTTCCATACGGATACGGCTGCCGGCTTCGTCCACCAGATCAATCGCTTTATCAGGCAATTGCCGGTCGGTGATATAGCGCTGGGAAAGTTTTGCTGCGGCCACTATCGCGCCATCGGTAATTTCCACGCCGTGGTGCACTTCGTAGCGTTCTTTCAAACCACGCAGGATAGCGATGGTGTCTTCCACTGTCGGCTCATCCACCAGCACTTTCTGGAAGCGACGTTCAAGCGCGGCATCTTTTTCGATGTACTGGCGATATTCGTCCAGGGTGGTCGCGCCGACACAATGCAGCTCGCCACGCGCCAGCGCGGGCTTGAGCATGTTGCCTGCATCCATGGCGCCATCGGCCTTGCCGGCACCGACGACGGTGTGCATTTCATCGATAAACAGAATGACGCGCCCTTCCTGCTTGGCCAGCTCGTTCAGCACGGCCTTCAGGCGCTCTTCGAATTCGCCGCGATATTTTGCACCGGCGATCAGTGCCGCCATATCCAGCGACAGCACGCGCTTGTCTTTCAGCCCCTCGGGCACTTCGCCATTGACGATGCGTTGCGCCAGCCCTTCGACAATGGCGGTTTTCCCCACGCCCGGTGCGCCGATCAGCACCGGGTTGTTCTTGGTGCGGCGCTGAAGCACCTGCACCGTGCGGCGAATCTCGTCATCGCGGCCGATAACCGGATCGAGCTTGCCTTCTTCGGCGCGCAGGGTGAGATCGACGGTGTATTTATCCAGCGCTTCGCGCTTGTCTTCGGCATTGGGATCGTTCACGGATTCGCCTCCGCGCACTTCATCAATTTTCTGCGCCAGGGTCGCTTTCTTTACGCCGGCGGTTTTCATGATCTTGCCCAGCTCGCCGGCATCATCGCAGGCCGCCAGCAACACTACCTCGCTGGAGATATATTCGTCCCCACGCTGCTGCGCTTCACGATCAGCCAGGTTCAACAAGTTGGCCAGATTGCGGGAGAGTTGAATCTCGCCGGTGAATTGCGAGACTTGCGGCAGGCGCTCCACGGCCAGTTGCAAGGCGGTTTCAAGATCGGCCACATTGACGCCGGCTTTTTGCAATATCGGCCGGGCGCTGCCGCCCCGGGCGCGCAGCAACGCGAGCATCAGGTGCAGCGGTTCGATAACGCTATGGCTGCCCCCTACGGCCAGCGACTGTGCATCGCTGAGGGCTTCTTGCAGGCGGCTGGTAAAACGGTCAGGACGCATCAGTCGTGTGCCTCCGAAATAGTTCAGGAATTACCCGACAGATGCGGCTTGCCCACGCGCTTTTCAAGGCATCGCCCACTTGATCGGGAGCGAACACAGTCTGTGCAGCGGGCAGCGGAATGGCATTGATCTGAAGCAAGCATCCTGCCTGGCTGGCGCC
The DNA here is from genome assembly GCF_023051175.1 of Alcanivorax quisquiliarum. GTDB lineage: Bacteria > Pseudomonadota > Gammaproteobacteria > Pseudomonadales > Alcanivoracaceae > Isoalcanivorax > Isoalcanivorax quisquiliarum. The sequence continues at coordinate 42,961 of NZ_JALKII010000009.1, forward strand.
TCGGAGCGCTCGGACAGCGGCGCGCCCCGTGCAACCTCAATGCACGCCGCCCATATTCCTGACATGTGGCGGCGCCGTCAATCCGCCAGCCAGACCAGGCTGGCAAAGCGTCCCGTCTCGCCCTCGTAGCGGTAGGAGTAAAAGCGCTCAAGATCGGAGGCGGTGCACAGCTCGCCGCCGCTTACCTCGATATTGCCGGCTGCCGCCAGCCGCTGGCAGGCAAGCTCGGCCAGGCTCATGCGCCAGTGATCAGGCTTGCTATCGGGCCGAAATGCGCTGCTGGCCCGTGGATCATCGCGCACGAACGCTTCCCGCACCTCGGCGCCCACCTGGTAGCATGGCTGCGAAATGGCCGGCCCCAGCCAGACGGACAACGGCTCGCCGCCTGGCGCCAGCAGCGCTGCGGTGCGCTCCAGAATACCGGCGTGCAGCCCGCGCCAGCCGGCGTGTACGGCGGCCACGGCGGTGCCGTCGGTGCGGGCAAACAACGCCGGGAGGCAATCGGCGGTGAGCACCACGCAAGGCCAGCCGGGTGTATTGCTCCATACGGCATCCGCTGCCACCTCGCCGGCGCCAGCCCGCACGATTTCCACGCCATGCACCTGCCGGAGCCAGTTCGGCGGGTGGGCGGTGCCCAGCAGTTTTTGCACATGGCGGCGGGCGCGCTCCACGCGGGCGGGATCATCGCCGGTGTTCAGGCCGAGGTTGAAGCCATGCCAGGGCGCGGGTGAATAATCGCCCAAGCGAGTGGTCACACAAGCCCGCACACGGGGATGGGGCTGCCAATCGGGCGTGAGCCAATCGCTCAGCGCGGGCAGCCCTTCCTGTGGCGGGCGCGGCATCATGCGTGCTGCTCCAGATCCGATTTCAGTGCCGCAATCAGGTGCTGGAAATCGGCCGGCATTGGCGCCTCGAATTCCATGTATTCGCCGCTGGCCGGATGCACCAGCCCGAGCTTGCGGGCATGCAGGGCCTGGCGGCGAAAGCGCTGAAGCGCGTCGCGCAGCTCGGCACTGGCGCCCGCTGGCACCCGCATCCGGCCGCCATATACCGGATCGCCCACCAGCGGGTAGCGCACGTGTGCCATATGTACGCGAATCTGGTGTGTGCGCCCGGTTTCCAGTTGCACCCGTGTGTGGGTGTGGCCGCGAAAGCGCTGGATCAGCCGATAGTGGGTCACGGCCGGCTTGCCATCGGGCACCACGGCCTGGCGCTTGCGATCCTGCGGATGGCGGCCAATGGGAGCCTCGACCACGCCGCCGCCGGTCATCACGCCGACACACACCGCCTCGTATTCCCGATAGAGTGATTTGTCTTGCAGCTGATCTACCAATGAGGCGTGCGCCTCCAGCGTGCGCGCCACCACCATCAGGCCGGTGGTTTCCCTGTCCAGCCGGTGCACGATGCCGGCCCTGGGCAGGCTAGCCTGCCGCTCGTCCAGATGCAGCAGCCCGTTGAGCAGGGTGCCATCGTGATGCCCGGCGGCGGGGTGCACTACCAGCCCGGCCGGTTTGTTGATCACCAGCAGGTGCTCGTCTTCATATACCACGGGCAGCTCCACAGGCTGGGCGCTGTCGGGCACTTCTATCTCAAGCTCGGCATCAATAACGAGCTCTTCCGAGCCTACCAGCTTGTCTTTCGGCTTGGCCGGGCGCCCGTTCACCGTGAGCGCGCCACTCTTGATCCAGGTTTGCAGGCGCGAGCGGGAATAACTGTCGAACAGCTCGGCAGCGACCTGATCCACACGCTGGCCGGCGTGCTCTGGCGTCGCCCGTGCGGCAAGCTGAATCTTCTCGGTGGGGGGTTGTCCCATATGTCTGTATCGTCCGTCTGGTGCTGCATGGGTGCCGGGGCTGCTCTCGGGCCGCCAGCCGGCTGATTTTCGGCGCCTGTTAAGATGCCGGGCGGGATGTGCTTAAATAAGCCGCGTCCGCAGCGGCCATTGTAACGCCTGCTGCGGTAACGCCAGCAATGCCAAACTCAGGTGACCATGCGCGCATATACTGTTCTCTTGTCCTCGGTACTTATTTCATCCGCTCTGCTTGTCAGCGGCTGCTCCAGCACGCCCAAGGAGCGCCCCGAGCGCACCGAGGCGCAGCAGTATGAAGAGGTGCGTCGGCAGATCGAACGCAACAACTTCCTCACCGCCATCGACGAGCTGCGCGAACTCGAGGCCCGCTTCCCTTACGGGGATTTTGCCGAACAGGCGCAGCTGGATCTGATCTACACCCAGTACAGGGCGCTGGACTATCCGGCCGCTGTTGCCTCCGCCACGCGCTTCCTGCGCAACTACCCTACTAACGAGCACCTGGATTATGTGCTTTATATGAAGGGCGTGGCCAATTACAACCTGGAGCGCGGGCTGTTCGATCGCATTGTACGCAGCGACAAGGCGTCACGCGATCTGGATGCCTGGCGTGATGCGTTCACGGACTTCCAGGAGCTGGTCAGCCGCTTCCCGGATAGCCAATATGCGCCGGATGCCCGCGCCCGGATGGTACATATCCGCAACCAGCTGGCCGAGCACGAGCTGCACGCGGCGCGTTACTATGCGCGCCGGGGGGCTTATGTGGCGGCCGTCGCCCGGGCGCGGGAAGTCGTTATCCATTATCAGGAAACGCCTTCCGTGGAAGAAGCGCTGGCGATCATGAGCCGGGCGTATCGTTCTCTGGGTGAGCAGGCGCTGTCGGATCGCAGCCTAGCGGTGCTGCGCCACAACTGGCCGGAGAGCGATTATCTGAGCCGGGGCCAGGTGCAGCTCTCATGGTGGCCAAGCGACGGCGGGCGCGGTCTGCTGAGCCTGTTAACCTTCGATTTGCTGTGAGGCGTCAACTCTCACGGCGATCCTCACGGCTCCTCTCATGACACGCTGCCCAGCACGTATTGCGGCAATTATCACGGGCGCAAACCGGCTGCGCCCGTGTGTGGTAGCAACGCGGCCTAGTCGCCCGGCCGCCAGCCGTTGGTGATCGGGTAGCGGCGATCCTTGCCGAACGCCCGCAAGGTCACACGCGGCCCCACCGCCGCCTGCTGCCGCTTGTATTCGTTGCGATCCACCATCTTCACCACGCGGTACACCGTCTCGCGATCATAGCCAGCCCGGATCACAGCCTCGGCACTGCAATCCTGCTCCACATACAGCTCCAGAATGGCATCCAGCACCGGGTAATCCGGCAGGCTGTCCTGGTCTTTCTGATCCGGGGCCAGCTCTGCGGACGGCGGCCGCTCGATCACTCGCAGGGGAATCACCTCGTGGCCGGCCTTCTGATTGCGGTAACGCGACAGCTCGTAAACACGCGTCTTGAACACGTCCTTGAGCACCGAAAAGCCGCCCGCCATGTCGCCATACAAGGTGGTGTAGCCCACCGCCAGCTCGCTCTTGTTGCCGGTGGTGAGCACCACATGGCCCAGCTTGTTGGACAGCGCCATCAGCAGCACGCCGCGACAGCGCGCCTGAAGGTTCTCTTCGGTGGCATCTGCCGGGGTACCGGTGAAGCTGGCGGAGAGGGTTTCCATGAAGGCATCGAACATCGGTTCGATAGGCAGCTCCCGGTAGTTCACCTTGAGGGTGCGGGCCTGCGCGGCGGCATCTTCGCGGCTGATGTCGGCGGTGTAACGAAACGACATCATCACCGCTTCAACGCGCTCCGGCCCCAGCGCATCCGTGGCAATTGCCAGCGTGAGCGCGGAATCAATGCCGCCCGACAATCCCAGCAGCGCGCCCTTGAAGCCGTTCTTGTTGACGTAATCACGCACCGCCAGCACCAACGCACGGTAGGTGCTTTCGTTATCGTCCGGAATGCCCAGCCGCTCGCCCGCCAGCACCAGCCGGTTGCCGGCATCGCGAGTGATGTCCACGGGGATCAGCGCCTCTTCGAAGAAACCGCCCTGCGCCACCACCTCGCCCCGGTTATCCATGGCAAAGGAGCCGCCATCAAATACCAGCTCATCCTGGCCACCGACAAGGTTGGCGTAGATCACCGGCACGCCGTTATCGCGCGCCCGTGCCTGCACATGCTCCAGACGCTCGCTATGCTTTCCCTCACGAAATGGCGAGGCATTGAGATTGAGCAGCAGCTCTGCTCCGGCGGCGCGCGCAGCAGCCGCTGGCCCCGGATGCCAGACATCTTCACAAACGGTAAGCCCGATTTTCAGGCCCTGAAATTCAAACACGCGGGCCTGATCGCCCGGCTGGAAATAGCGTTTTTCATCGAATACACGGAAGTTCGGCAGGCAGTGCTTGTAGTATTCCAGCGCCGGGCTTTTCTGGCCTGGCTGCACCAGGCCCGCGACGTTGTAACGCACTCCGTTGCGCACGCCGGGATAGCCCAGCACCAGAGGCGTTTCCACCGCAGCGGCAATCTGTGCCAACGCATCCACTATTCGCGTATTGAGGCTCGGCCTGAGCAGCAAATCCTGCGGCGGGTAGCCGGTCAGGGCCAGCTCGGGAAAGAGCACCAGATCAGCACCCAACAGGCGCCTGGCTTCGTTGGTGGCCGCAATGACCTTCTCTGCGTTGCCCTCAATATCGCCAACCAGCATATTCTGCTGGGCAATCACCACTCGCATCCTCTACCTGCCTTCTGCTCTGGTGGAAGCGGCGATTGTAACCCGGCTATGGTCGAATTACCGCACCAGCGCAGGGTTGCAGCGGCGCCCGGTTCCATGGAACCTTATGCCTGCGCTGCAAAAGCCGCCTGCCGTCGCGCTGCGAGGCAGATGATAACGATACTACCGGGAGATCCCGCTCACATGGGGCTGATACGACTGCTGCTGCTTGCGTTGCTGCTGTACCTGATCTGGCGGCTGATACGGGGTATTTTTTCACCTCGCCAGCCGGCGAGCCCGCCACCGGCAGCCGAGCGCATGCTGCGCTGCACGCACTGTGGTGTGAATGTACCCGAGCGAGAATGCCTGCATCGAGCGGGGCACACCTTCTGCTCTCCCGAGCATCACCGCGCCTGGCTGGAACAGCGGCGTGACTGAGCTGCTGTTCCCTGCCCCGGCTTCGCAGCGCTGGACGCCCACGCGGGTCTACGCCACCTACCGCATCGTGCTGTCCAGCCTGCTGGTGGTGCTGTTCTTTCTGACCAGCGCCCCAACGCCGCTTGTGGGGGAATACAGCCCGCAGCTTTATTTTTATACCAGCACGTTTTATCTGGCGCTGACATGGCTCTCGGTGCTGCTGCGCGGCGCGCCGACGCGGGCACGTGTCACCGTGCCGCTATTGCCGATCCTGATTGATGTGCTGGTATTGACCCTGCTGATCCACGCCAGCGGCGGCATCCAGAGCAGCCTCACGGTGCTGATGCTGGTCACCGTCGCGGCGGCCAGTATCGTGCTGCCCGGCCGGCTGGGCCTGCTTTCCGCGGCGGTGGCTACGCTTGCGATGATGCTGGAGCAGTTTTTCTTTTCGCTGAGCAGCAACCTGGATAATCCGTTCCACCTCACCGAATCCGCTACCCTTGGCGTGGCCTTTTTTGCCGTGGCACTGATTACCCGGCAGGTGGCTCAGCGGCTGGCGCAAAGTGAAGCGCTGGCCGCAAGGCAGCATCAGGCGATCCAGCAACTGGAAGCGCTGAACCGGCAGGTGGTCGAGCGCATGCGCACCGGCGTGCTGGTGTTTGATGGTTTCTTCATGACGCAACTTTGCAACCGTTCTGCACAGGAGCTGCTGGCTGGTATCGATTCGCAGAAGCAGCTGCCGGAATTCCTGATCCAGCATTATCAATTGTGGGAGACAGACCCGTCCCAGCCCTTGCCGCCCATTGCGTCGCACGGTGCCCGCCCTGAGCTGGATGTGCGTTTTGCGCCGCTGGACAGCGGCGAGGATCATCTCACCATCGCTTTTATCGAAGACCGTGCGCGGCTGGTTCAGGAAGCCCAGCAACTGAAGATGGCGTCGCTGGGCCGCATGTCGGCCACCATTGCTCATGAGATCCGCAACCCCCTCAGCGCGATCAACCATGCCGCCGAGCTGCTGGAAGAAGGCCTGCCGAAAGAAGCGGAAGACCAGAAGCTGCTGGCTATCATTCAACGCCACGTCTCGCGGGTGAACAGCATCATCACCGATATTCTCGGCCTGTCGCGGCGGGAGCCCACCCAGGCACAACGAATCAGCCTGCACGCCGCACTCTCCGCGTGCATCACCCGCTGGCAGGAGCAAGGGCATGATCCAGCCCGGCTGCGTGTGCGCGTGCCGGAGACGCTCCCGGAAATCCGCTTCGATGCCCGGCAGCTGGAACAGGTGCTGGATAACCTGCTCAACAACGCCCGCTTGCACGGCGGCGAGGGGCCAATCGAAATCAGCAGCGGCTATCACACCGCCGGCGGCCTGCCCTGGGTGCGCATTCGCGACCATGGCCCCGGCGTGCCCGCGGAGGCACGGGATAATCTGTTCGAGCCTTTCTTTACCACATCACGAGATGGCACCGGCCTGGGGTTGTTTGTGTGCCGGGGCTTTTGTGAAAGCCATCAGGCACGGCTGGATTTCGAGCCGGCCGAACCTGGCGCCAGCTTCGTGATAACCTTCGCCCATCCGGATCGGGTATTTCAATGACCAATACAAGAAGACAGATACTGGTAGTCGACGACGAAGCCGACCTGCGGGAGCTGCTCGTCATCACACTGGGGCGCATGAAGCTGGATGCACAGGCAGTGGGGACTGTCAGCGAAGCGCGCCGGGCATTGCAGGAGCACAGCTTCGATCTCTGCCTGACAGATATGAACCTGCCCGATGGCGACGGCATCGAGCTGGTGCGCCATATCACGCAACAATTACCGGAATTGCCTGTGGCCATGATCACTGCCTACGGCAATATGGAAACCGCCACCCTGGCGATGAAAGAAGGCGCTTATGATTTCATCGCCAAGCCCGTTACCCTGGATCGGCTACGCCGCCTGATCGATGATGGCCTGGGCATTCGAGACAAAGCCCCCTCCCCCACCGGCAGCGAACAGCTGATCGGCAACGCACCGGCGATGCAACAATTGCGCGAGCAGATCGCCAAGCTGGCACGCAGCCAGGCGCCGATTTATATCAGCGGCGAATCCGGCACCGGCAAGGAGCGCGTCGCACGCCTGATTCACATGCTAGGCCCGCGCCACGAAAAACCGTTCATTGCGGTGAACTGCGGCGCCATCCCTTCCGAGCTGATGGAAAGCGAATTTTTCGGCCATCGCAAAGGCAGTTTTACCGGCGCGTTCGAAGATCGCAAAGGGCTGTTTCGCGAAGCCGATGGCGGCACGCTGTTTCTGGATGAAGTGGCCGACCTGCCGCTGCACATGCAAGTAAAACTGCTGCGCGCCATTCAGGAAAAAAGCATCCGCCCGGTGGGTGAAGCGCACGAATTCGAGGTCAATATCCGCATCGTCTGCGCAACTCACAAGGATCTCGCGGAAGAAGTGGTGCAAGGCCGGTTCCGGCAGGATCTCTACTACCGGCTCAATGTCATCGAAACCCGCGTGCCACCGTTACGCGAGCGCCCTGAAGACATCCCGCTGCTGGTGGAACACATCATGGCGCGGCTCTGCGATCAATGGCAGATGCCCCAGCCCAGCCTCAGCCGGGCAGCGCGGGATGCGCTGCGGGAATATGCGTTCCCCGGCAACGTGCGCGAGCTGGAAAATATTCTTGAGCGCGCCCTGACCCTTGCCGATGGCCCGGAAATCAACGAGCGACATTTGCAGTTACGCGCGCCGGTCGAACGTGCGCCGGGCCAGCAGGACGCCCCGCGGGAAGCAGGCAGGCCAGCCAACCAGACGCTGGAAGATTATCTGCAGGAGATCGAGAAACGCGAAATCCTGCGCGCCCTGGACACCACGCTCTGGAACCGCACCGCCGCCGCGAAGAAACTCGGCATGACGTTTCGTTCGTTGCGTTACCGGCTGAAGAAACTGGGGCTCGATCAGGGCGGCGATGAGGACGAGGGCGAGAGCGAATAAGGCGCAGGATCAATCGCTGGCGTCTCGCCCATGATCAACGCAGCCATGATCTCGGCACTGGCGGGGGCGCACACAAGGCCATTGCGGTAGTGGCCGGTGGCGATGAACAGGCCGGGGTTTCCCGGCACTTCGCTCAGAAAAGGACAATCACGGGGGCTGCCGGGCCGCAGGCCGGCCCAGTGGGCTTCCGGCTCAATCCCTGCCAGCGGCGGCCACAGATTGCGCGCCACCGATTCGAGCTGCCCATAAGCTGCCGCCGACGGCCGCTGATCAAACACCCCAGGCAACACCGTCGAGCCCACCAGCATACGGCCGTCCCGACGAGGAATGAGGTAGCCACTGTCGCGCAGGATCATGCAGCGGGGCGCAGGCACCGCGGCAGGATACAGCAGCATCTCGCCTTTGACCGGTATAACCGGCAACCTCAGGCCCAACGGTGCCAGTAGCGGCGCTGACCACGCCCCGGCACTGATCAGCACACGCCCCGCCTGCACCATGCCGCGAGGGGTCTGTAAGCGCCAACCATGCTGGCACCGCTCAATGGCCAGCACTGGCTGATCTTCGACAAACACGCCCGCCTGATGAAGCAAGCGAACAAGGCCCGCAACAAGACGCGGGTTGCGAATATGCCCCACTTGCGGCATCCAGAGCGCACCTTCGCCGCTCAGGCGCGGCTCGATCTGCCCCGCATCAACCATGCACAACTTGATCTCTTGCCGGGCAGCCCATCGCATCGCCTCCGGCCGATCATCCACGCTCGGCATCAGCAAGCCAGATGGCGAGACTTCCAGACCTGGCAGGTGCTGCTGCCCGAGGCGCTCGTCCAGCGCCAGGTATGCGCGTTGCGCGTTCATGGTGAGCGCCGTCAGGGCTGCTGAATAGCGCCAGGGAAACAAGGGAGACAGGATGCCGCCGCCGGCCCAGGATGCTGGCGGGCGGGACATTGGCTGATCGAATACCTGCACGGTGGCGCCTTGATCAATGAGCTTCAGCGCCGTGAGTAATCCAATCACGCCACCACCGATAATTCCGACATCCATTAAAAGAAGCTCCGGTGCCCTGGCGGCAAAAAAATAGCGCGAGTGAGTGCGTTCACTTGAATTCTACCTCACTCGCGACGTCACTGGAGCCGTTGTCGAGTTCACCGATGCTAAACGGCAGCTACTCCCAGGCAGGGTCAGTCCCGATGACGCACCCGCTATCACTGCTCTTCTTGATACAGGCCTCACCACGATGATTGATTGCCATCGCCCCCATACCGGACTGCGCCCCAATGGGCTGCGCGGTGATGATCAGCGTCTGGCCACCATTGCCCACCTGAACCTGGAAAGTGTAGCGCGGGGAATTCTGCAGATTCGCTGGCAACGTAAAACCGGTGTAACTAAACCGTTGGGAACGCCAATTTTCCGCTGACGCCAGGGAGGCCATCAATTGCCCCTGCGCTCTTGATTGCTCGCTATTTTGCACATACCGGCTATAGGCCGGCAGCGCAACTGCAGCCAGTATCGCAATAATAAGCACTACAATCAGCAGCTCTACAAAGGTAAAGCCGCTCTGGGCCCGCTGTGATGACATGTTATTCCCCCAAATTAAGTCATTGCTTACAAAAAATAGAGGCAACCGCTGACATAATTTTAACTTTATGGCTGACAGCAGGCACTGCTTGGCTTCGCTAAGGTGTGAGGCTCCAACCGGATACCATTACAGCGCGCGGCCATCATGGACACATCTCCTTCTCCCTTTGCATCTCGGCGTGCCCCGCATACATCCGCTGCCGGCTTCACCTTAAGCGAGCTCCTGGTGTGCCTGCTCCTTGCCAGCACACTCGCTATCGCTGCAACCTCAACACTCTCCAGATTTGCGGCAGAACAGCGCCTAATCAGTGCCAGCAATGACCTTCTGACTCTAATGCGGCTGGCGCGCGGGGAGGCAATGACCAGCGGGCCCATACTGTTATGCGACCACAATCACGCATGCACGCGATTTGAAACCACACAAAATCTGGCCGTCTTGCGAGCGAGTAACACACCACCTCACATGGAACCCGAGGCAGGTCGCCCGCCACTGGCTTTACTCACGCTTCCACCCGACGTGCATGTTTCCTGGCGCCGCTTTCGCGGGAACGCCTTGCTCTTTCATCGTAACGGCATTCTGCACTTTCAGAACGGGCATTTCCTTATCTGCAATCGGCACGCCAGCAGGCGCATCGTCATGAATTGGGCGGGCCGCCCCAGAGTTGAGAGCGGCGGGAGCGCCGCTCCATGCCCTTGACGCCCGCCCTCTCTCTGCATCGCTCACTCAGGTGCAAGCGGGATAAGATCCGCTTCCTGCGGCTTCAGCGCGTACCAGCTACCACGACGCATGCCTGTCGCGCCGATAGAGTCGCCGCCGACCACCTCGGTGCCAACAATAAGGGCCATGTCTTCCCCTCCACTTAGCCAAGTAGGCGTCGGCGCCAAGGTATCTTGCTCCAACTTTACCCGCCTCGTAGAAGAATCAATATCGACTCCCGGGAAGGCACCAGCACTTCCCGTCACCAGATCCATTATATAAAGATAAGTGGTGCCCATCCGAACAGCACAGGGGTTTTCTTCCAGCTGATCGCCACCCGGCTGGTATGTCGTGAAGAAAACGTGGTTAGAAAATACCGTCGAAGCCGCCGTCACTTTCTCTCCCGCGTCTGGCAGCGCTATCTTCCAACCCGTCGATGCCGTGGTTGGTGTTGTGTTGCCCGGAACAGTGATCAAGTCCGTAAAACTCAGAGTTGCTGGCGCTTCGCCCAGCGGAGCCGTGCTATCCCGGAGAACAAAGAAATAATCGTCAACCGACTCGTCGAGCGGGTGAGCTCGATAACCAGAGCCGATAGTTATATACAGATGTGCTTTGCCTTGTTCATCCTGCACATAAGCGACAGCAGGCGGATAAAAGAAGCGCCGGTTAGCATCACTGGCACCACCAGACAATGTAGCAATTTTATGAACCGCAGAGTCTGTAACATCTTCGTCGTTGAGATCAACCCGCCAGAGCTGTCCGCCCAAGTCTCCGAAATAAAGATGATCGGCAACCCCATCGAAATTTAAATCAACAACGGAAATATCGGTGGGTATCGCCCACCGCATATCCGAGACGGTCGTGTGTTTATTGCCGGTACCGGCGCTCCCCGCAGACCATAAAAGTGTACCCGTCAACGCATCGACCACGTAGACCATGTTACCCATCGCATCCTGACTGTTCGATCGTGCATCGCCCTGCCGGTGATCGTGATCTTCCGGGCTATATCCACCGCCAAAAACCAGAACCGGCTTTGGTGATCCATCGACCATTACCTGGGTAAGTGTGGGCTGAGACCATGTCTGCCCCAAGCGCTGAAAGCCCGCTTGGCCACGATCAATCTGCCACAGCATCTTTGGACGATTACGGTTTGTTACATCCAAGCCAAAATAGGAGGTTCCACCGCGACGCATTCCGCCATAAAGATAGACGGCCGCCGGCGGAGACGACGGCCTCGCCCCCGGGCGCCGCCAAGATGTCCAGGAACCATCCAGGCCATAGATTTGCCGGATATTGTCGTCCGTCAGCCCTGGGCGGTTTATAGTGAATCGATTAGCCTGGCTCATAAAGACATGCGGCATCCAGGAAAAATATTCCTCACCATTACGAGAGTCAATGGCATGCAACATGCCATCGTTGCCCGACAGGAAAACCACGTTGTTCTCGCTATTGTTCCCATAGTTGACCAAGACCGGCTGGCTATGTAACGGATCACCCCATAGCGTCGCAAGGCGTGATTTGAGCAGCTCCAGATCAGCCTCATTTGCGTCTTCACTGAGACCATACAGGACAGGATTATTGTCATTCTCCCAATCCAGTTCTCGCATGTTGCCACTGGCATCTGTATAAAATAAGCGACGTCCTTCCAACTGTGCACGCGCCCCGCCCTTACGAACATCGGGCCCGTCATCTTCGTCAGACCAGAAACTGCGTGACTCCTCTTTGAAGAACGCGGTAGTCGGGTCTACCGCATCGCGGTTGAAAGCGTCCCGAATCGCATTATTCACCAAGCGATATCGCTTCATGTTTCCTTCCCAATAGCTGGATTCTCTTGGCTCGAATACGGCGTAATAAAGTTGATCAAGATGCTCCAGACGATTCATCTGGTTAACCGCTACACCAGGAGAAGAAAAAGTGCGGGAATTCTCTGAAATCAGATCAATAATATTGGCAAATGCCCTGATCAACTCTTCGCTATCGTCTGCGTTTATCGTTCCATCCACGCCATCCGTAGAAACTTTTCGCATAGCGGACTCGTTATTGCCCATGTAAAGGCCAATATTATAGGTTTTTACTTCTCGGCCCTTGGCGTTAGTGCTCTTGGAAAGATACTTTGAAATCTGCTCCTGACAGGAGTAGGAACCGCTGTTACCACAGTTCACAAAACCCTGATTACCTGGTTTGTCATTGGCACTCGGCGCACCATCAGTAAAAAGAATAACATGGTTACTCTCACACTGGTTTTGCATATTCATAGGCGAGACATACTTGCCATCGCTTATAATCGGAACGTCTTTCGCACAGTATTCCTCCAGATCACATTCTTCCCGATACTGTGCTTCGCGCTGATAGTATTGCTCATCACGAACAAAATAGGCGTTTTCTCTTACGTAAAACTGTTCAACTCGCTGCCGGAAGCGGCCTTCTCGAACCTCACACGTCCAAGTTCTTCTCCATTCACCAAACAAGCACCTCGAACCGAATGGGATCCCACCGACACATTCTTCATGCTCCCTTCTTACCTGCTCGAAATGTCGCTGGTTAATTATAGGGCAATTCGTATTATTCGCCCCCTCTCGAGTCACCCTCCACTCTGTCCAACCAATGTACTCACAGGTAGGGAGGGAGTCGTCACAAATTTCGGTCGTAGGATTACTCCATGCACCAAACTCGCGCTTGCAGGTTTCCGGGTTGCTCAAATCGCAAGTTCCCTCTATGGCGACCCAATCACCGAAATCGACACTACAGGTCTCTTGGCTGGTGTCACACGCACCCGGTATGGGCTGCCAGTCACCGACATACTCCACCTTGCAAGAGGGATCGTTGAGATTACAGGCCCCTTCAATCGGCACCCATTCGCCCCAACCATCAAATACATCCCGGCATCCCACCTCTCGAGTTGCCGTTTCCACACAAATGCTGTTCTGCTGCCCGTTCTGGCTCGTGCCATACATCGGACTCATGCCCATCATGTATCGGGCCGCCTCGGCGTAGGCACGGCCCGTGGGCGTATCCCCAACCGGCTGCGAGCCAGCATAAGGGCCGGATGAAGCCTCTCCTGCATCATTTAACCGGTCAATTTCTCTGGAGAATGCCGGTCGGGTTGCGTCATTGACTTCCGTTACCGGTATCAGCACCCTGCCGCCGATCTGGCCTTGGCCACCACTGCTTCTGGTAATATCCGGAACACGGTAATTAAAGCGCCCCAAGCCGATCCTGACGCCATCTGGCGTGTTCTCCAGAACATCACGCAATGCATTTTGAAGGATATTAATACGCCGGTTCTCTGCGTTGCTGCACCAGGTTGCGTTATGACCCGACCCGCCGCCTAACTCATTTGCACAGAAGCGCATACTGCCGGAAGTATCGAGCATAATGAAAACATTCGCGACAGCCTCGTTCTGTTCGTTATCCGCTTTCGCTCGCGAAAAAAAGATCTCTGTATCATCAGCCAGCCCGGCAACCGGGAGGAGCATCATGCACAGGAAGAGAGAACCAACTCTTGAATAGAAGTTCTTCCGCATTATTGTATCTCCTGCACAGGTATCATTCCCCTGCGTAATATGTATTGCACATGCCGGTCAGCCAGCCCGTATCCCGGCATATCACCGTTCCCCTGAATCGCAATCTGGAAGTCACCAATAATGGCTCCCGGGCCGCCCGACATACTGACCTGATTGCCAGAAGCCGGGGAAAAGGCAACTGTTCGCGCACGCGCCTCTCCCTGTAACGCACCACGGCTATCCATAGTGGCATTATTATTGCAGGCCGAGGTTGTCCGCGCCCTGTCACTGTGCAGACACCAAACCAGTGTCTCACCATCAAAGAGTCCTTTGATCTCGTCGAAGGAAGCATCCGAGTTGTTCGCCTCGGAGATAAAAAACATGGCTTCTGCAATGGCAGACTCAGCCGCTTCGAATACCATTGCATCAAGCTGCGTTCCTAGAGCAATACGGGAAGAAACCGAACTAGTACGTAACGCAGCCGCACCGAGCACCGCTACGACCAGCAAGATTATCAATGCCATCAGAAGTGCGACGCCTTTTTCAGGCCTTCTTCTCATGCTTTTCATATCTGCTCCCAATCCATGCTCCTTAGCATGAATGTACTGGTGAAGATCCGCCGCAATACCTGGTCTTTCCCAGTGGTTATTTCCCTATCCAGGACATGCCAGGTCCGCTCTTCGTTAACAGGCAACGCATTGCTTTCCTCGGCCATGAGAATTGCCAAGCGGATTGCAACAACCGGGCGTGATACCCCTTGGGCGGCAGTAGCGTCCATGAAGCGGATCGGCCCAATTTCTCCATCGCCGGCCATATCCAAGCCGTACATGACTCGCATAGCCTCCACGCCCTCAACAAGCGCGACAGGATCTGCAGACAGGCTCCCATCACACATCAGCTCCCCGTTACCGTTAACAAAGTAGAGATTCGTAATAGTTACAGAGGTAGGGCTCACCGTACCCTGGCAGTCCTGATTGCCGTTGAACCGGACCGCAACCTGGTCTGAGGGGTCGCCATCATCACTGCCCCCCGCGCCGCCAAACACCACACCAGAGTAGCTCGGCAATGCCCCGCCACTGTAGCCGGCTTGCCGCATATCTGAGCCAATAAAGCGCAATACCAGCTGCCCATCGTCCATCACCCGGGAAGCAATCTGCTGTGTCATGAATAATTGCTGATTGGTAGTAAAAAGCTGGGTCGCCGCCAATATCACCAGTGCGCTCAGCAACATGGCGATCATCAGTTCGATCAAGGTCAATCCGCGCTGGTTTTGCATCATGGCCGCAGTGCCTCCAGCACAACGCAGTGATAGTCCGTGGCATCAGGAATATCGGGGTATTCCGCCAGACACTCCTCTGGCGTCATGTCCATCCAGGTTACAACTACACAGCTTGGTGAAGGCACCCCCCCACAATCATCGCTGGCCTGAACCATCCCGGCAGGCAAGCTATTGGCTGCTGCCCAGGCGAGCTGGGATATATCTGCCGCAGCTAACTGCTGCGGATCGCAGGCCGTATTGGTGCAGCCATCCGGGTAGTCCCCACCATAACTTTCGGGCTCGCTGGGCCAATTCGCTGCATCAAAATAATCCGCCAACGCATCAGGGTCGGCGTTAAGCAGGAGCCGCTCCAGAGCGTCACGCGCGATCAAGGCAGCGTGTGTGCGGTAAGAGGCCTCTTCAGCGCTCTGCAAGGCAAATAACTGCATTGCAGCGTAACCGAGCACACCCACAGCTATTACCAGCACCGCAACCAACACCTCTATCAACCCGACACCTTGTTGGTCTCGTTTGGCGAGCGAATACCTCGGGCTTGAGGTCAGCATGCCCCCCCCTCCACATTTACCCGACCGAGCGGAGTAACCTGAATTTCTCTGCCCTGCTCTGCACGGCACAATTCGAAGGAAATGGCTCCGTTATTAATGATCCCGCTGGAGCGAAACAGAACATCGCTATCCGGACCGGTAATGGTGACCGAACCAGACTTTGCTACAGTTACATCGCTTTCGACCGCCGGAGCGCCCGCAGGCCAGTCATAAATCACTTGCCAGCCCTTGGACCAGTCGTTATCGAGCGGCGAGAGTTTCACATCCACTCTCAACGTTACTGCCTGCGTTCGTGCGAGCGTGATGGCAGTAGCAAGGTCAGATGAAACAGAGCGAACATCTGAACTGATACGTATGGATCGAAATGATGGCACTGCGACAGCAGCGACGACTGCCGTAATAAGAACTACAGCGATGACTTCGACCAATCCGAAGCCGGCCTCGTTCCTCCCACTGCCCCACCCAACCGCTGTTAAACGCTTCGCCATGGTTGACGCCCACTTCTGGTGACCCAGAGGCCATCCTAACGGGCGGCAAAGCGGGCGCAATCTGACAGAAGACGGGCGGCAGAACGGCAGGGGCGGACGGTAAGAAACGAATTGCGAACAGCCTTTGGTGTCAACGCAACCCTTTCGGCATCGAAAACCGGATATTCTCCTCACGCCCCGCAAGCTCCACCGGCACCTGGCCACCGAGCGCCTGCAAGTGGCTGACCACTTGCTTCACCAACTCTTCAGGCGCGCTGGCGCCAGCGGTGACACCTACGGCGCGTTTGCCATCAAGCCAGGCGGCCTCGATCTGGCCGGGCTCATCGATCAGGTAGGCGGGGGTACCGCAGCGCTCGGCCAGTTCGCGCAGGCGGTTGGAGTTGGAGCTGTTGGGGCTGCCGACGACCAGCACCAGGTCGCATTCCAGCGCCAGCTGGCGCACGGCATCCTGGCGGTTGGTGGTGGCGTAGCAGATATCTTCCCGGCGCGGGCCGTGGATGGTGGGGAAGCGCGCGCGCAGGGCGTCGATCACGCGAGCGGTGTCGTCCACGGAGAGCGTGGTCTGGGTCACGAAAGACAGTTTGTCAGGGTTGCGCACTTGCAGGTTGGCAACATCCTGCTCGTCCTCCACCAGGTAAATGTCGCCGCCGTGGCTGCGGTCGTACTGGCCCATGGTGCCTTCCACTTCCGGGTGGCCGGCATGGCCGATCAGCACGCTTTCACGCCCTTCGCGGCTGTAGCGGATCACTTCCATATGCACCTTGGTGACCAGCGGGCAGGTGGCATCGAACACTTTCAGTTCACGCCGGCCGGCTTCGTTCTGCACGGCGCGGGAAACGCCGTGGGCGGAGAAGATCACGATGGCGTCATCGGGCACTTCGTCCAGTTCTTCGACAAATACCGCGCCGCGTGCGCGCAGGTCTTCCACCACAAAGCGGTTGTGCACCACTTCGTGCCGCACATAGACCGGCGGCCCGAATGTTTCCAGGGCACGGTTGACGATCTCGATGGCGCGATCCACCCCGGCGCAGAAGCCGCGCGGGTTGGCCAGACGGATTTCCATACAGCTCACCAGAGGTTGCGATAGCGAAAGGCCGCGAACGGCTATTGTACGCTGCCGGGCGCACGCGGGCGACTCACCAGCGAGCCGGGCGCGGCGAAGGCGAGTGAGCGCCTGCGCGCCCGGCGGGCAGTCAGTGACGCAGTGTGACGGGCTGCTCCGGCGCATCCAGGGCCACGTTGATGATTTCGACCTCGAAGGTGAGATCGCGGCCCGCCAGCGGGTGGTTGAAATCCACCGTGACCCAGTCGCCCTCCACGGCGGTGATGACACCGGGCAATTCTGCCTGGCTGGCATCGGCAAACTGCATCACCACGCCGGGGCTCAAATCAGTGTCATCATCGAACTGATCGGCGCGAAAGTGCTGCACATTTTCATCGTTGCGCGGCCCGAAGCCCTGGCTGGCCTCGATCACCACACTGCGGCGGTCGCCGGCTTTCAGGCCGAGGATGGCCCGCTCGAAGCCGGGCAGCAGCGATTCGTCGCCCCAGGAAAAGCTGGCCGGTTCGCCGGCAAAGGTGCTGTCGATCTCGGTGCCGTCCATCAGCCGCACGGCAAAATGCAGGGTGATGCGGCGCTGCGGCCCGGCGCGCAGGGGCTCAGTCATGGCGATGGCCTCCGAACAGCATGTCGATGATGATCAGCGCGGCGCCGACGGTGATGGCGCTGTCGGCAACATTGAACGCCGGAAAGTGCCAGCCGGCCCAGTGGAAATCCAGAAAATCCACCACATGGCCCAGCACAATGCGGTCCCATAAATTGCCCAGCGCACCGCCCAGTATCAGCGATAGTGCCGTGGCCACGACAGGCCCGTCGCGGCCGCGTAGCAGCCAGACGAGAATCACCACGCTGGCGACCACGGCGACGATGGAGAAAAACCAGCGTTGCCAACCGCCGGCACCGGCCAGAAAACTGAACGCCGCGCCTTCGTTATAGGCCAGGGTAATATTGAAAAACGGCAGCAGCTCGATTTGCTCATAAAGCCGCAACGAGCCAGCCACCAGCCCTTTTGTCCATTGATCCAGCAGCAACACGGCCAGTGCAATCCACAGCCAGTGCAGGCGCCGCCAGTCCAGGCTCTGGCTTGCTGCTTTCAGGGCATCAGGCATAGTGGCGCACCTCACCCGCTCCGTCGATGTTGTCTACGCAACGGCCGCACAGCTCCGGGTGGGCGGCGTGCTGGCCGATATCTTCACGGTGGTGCCAGCAGCGCACGCATTTGCTGTGTGGCGAGGCGGTGATCTGCACGCCCAGCCCCGGCACGGCGGAAGGCGCCAGCTCGGCCGGCATGGCGGAGAGCGGCGCCAGGGTGGCGGTCGATGTGATGGTCACGAAACGCAATTCATCGCCCAGTGCTTCCAGCAGTTTCTGCTTGGCTTCATCCACATACAGCACCGCATCAGCGGCCAGGTTGGCGCGCACGACCTTGTCGTTGCGGGCATCTTCGATGGCCTTGTTGACGGCCTGTTTGATTTGCTGCACTTGCTGCCAGAAGTGCGCGTTCATGGCGCTCTCTTGCGGCAGGCGAAACAGCCCGGTGTACCACTCGGCGACGAACACAGAAACGTCACGCTCGCCGGGCAGGTGCTGCCAGATTTCCTCAGCGGTGAAACTGAGAATCGGCGCCATCCAGCGCACCAGTGCTTCGCTGATGTGGTAGAGCGCTGTCTGGCAGGAGCGGCGGGCGCGCGACTCGGCCTGCGTGGTGTACTGCCTGTCCTTGATGATATCCAGATAGAAGCCACCCAGATCGACCAGACAGAAATGGTGGATGCGCTGATACACCTGATGAAACTGGAATTCATCAAACAGCGTGCGGATTTCTTCCTGCAATTCGGCGGCACGATCCACCACCCAGCGATCCAGCGCCAGCATGTCGTCCGGTTGCAGGGCATTTTCGGTGGGATCAAAGCCGTTCAGGTTGGCGAGCAGAAAGCGCGCTGTGTTACGGATGCGGCGATAAGCATCGCCCATCTGCTTGAGAATATTGTGCGACACACTCATCTCGCCACGATAATCCGTGGCGGCTACCCACAGGCGCAGGATATCCGCGCCCAGCGTGGAGGTGACTTCCTGCGGCGCTATCACGTTGCCCAGGGATTTCGACATTTTGCGGCCGGCTTCGTCTACCGTGAAGCCGTGAGTGAGCACAGTCTTGTAAGGCGGTGCATTGCGGATCGCCAGGCTGGTCAGTAAAGAGGACTGGAACCAGCCGCGATGCTGGTCGGAGCCTTCCAGATATACATCAGCCGGCACCTGCAACTCGGGCCGTTGCTCCAATACACAAAAATGCGTGACGCCGGAATCGAACCACACATCCAGCGTGTCGGTGACTTTCTGGTAGCGGCCCGCATCGGCCGCCAGGCCCTGCTCAGCCAGGAAAGCATCGCAATCGAGCGAGAACCAGGCTTCCACACCTTCCTGCTCGACCCGTTTTGCCACTGCCTCGATCAACCGTGGCGTTTCCGGGTGCGGCTCGCTGGTTTCACGGTCAACGAACAGCGCAATCGGCACGCCCCAGGTGCGCTGCCGCGAGATACACCAGTCCGGCCGATCCTTGAGCATACCTTCGATGCGCGCCTTGCCCCATTCGGGCACCCAGCGCACGTCGTCCACTGCTTTGTTGGCCAGGCCCTGCAAGCCGGCCCTGTTCATGCTGACAAACCATTGCGGCGTGGCGCGAAAGATCAGCGCTGTCTTGTGCCGCCAGCAATGCGGGTAGCTATGGGTAATTTTTGCCAGCGCGATCAGGTTGCCGTTTGCTTTCAACGCCTCGATGACCGGCTCGTTGGCTTTGTTGACATGCTGGCCACCGACGACGGGCGTGCTGTCGACAAACAGCCCGGAATCCAGCAATGGGCTATCGGTTTCCAGGCCGTAGCGCTGGCCCACGACAAAGTCATCCTGCCCGTGGCCGGGAGCGGTGTGCACTGCGCCGGTGCCGGCATCCGTGGTCACGTGCTCGCCAAGAATCACCGGCACTTGTGCGGGCAAGAACGGGTGCGCCAGCCGCATGTTCTCCAGTACCGCACCGGCAAACGGTTTGGAATGCACCACATCCGCCAGCCCGGCGCGCTCGGCGACGGCCTCCGCCAGTGCCTCGGCCACGATCAACGCACGCGGCCCGTTCTCGCTGGTGCCGCTGATGACGACATAATCCAGCTCCGGGTGCACCGCCACCGCCTTGTTGGCCGGCAGTGTCCACGGCGTGGTCGTCCAGATTGCTACCGCTGGCGCCGCGGCCTGTACGCCGGTGCGCTCGGCAAAATCGGCCGCATCCACCACCTGAAATGCTACGTCGATGGAATACGATTGCTTGTCCTGGTATTCCACTTCCGCCTCGGCCAGTGCGGAGCCGCAATCCAGGCACCAGTGCACCGGCTTGAAGCCTTTTTGCAAATGCCCGTTATCAACGATCTTGCCCAGCGCACGAATGATATTCGCCTCGAAGGCGTAATCCATCGTCAGGTAGGGGTTGTCCCAGTCACCAAAGATGCCAAGGCGGATGAATTCCTCACGCTGGCCATCGACCTGGCTGGCTGCGTAGCGGCGGCACTCTTCGCGGAAGGTGCGGGCGTCGACCTTTTGCCCCGCTTTGCCCACTTTCTGCTCCACCTTGTGCTCGATCGGCAGGCCGTGGCAGTCCCAGCCCGGCACATAAGGTGAATCAAAGCCGTTCAGCGTCTGCGATTTGACGATCATGTCCTTGATGATCTTGTTCAGCGCGTGGCCGATATGAATGCTGCCGTTGGCATAAGGAGGGCCGTCGTGCAGCACGAATTTCGGCCGGCCGGCAAAGCGTTCGCGGATGGCCTGATACAGATTGCTTTGTTGCCAGGCGGCCACTTGCTGCGGTTCACGCTGGGCCAGCCCGGCCTTCATCGGAAACGGCGTATCGGGCAGGTTCAGTGTGGCCTTGTAATCAGTCATGTCATCTCTCGGACGTTATTCGTCAACGTGGTCTGTTTCTGCTCGGGCAGCGAACCATTGCCGCGCCTGAGCGATGTCGCCGTGGATCGCTGTGCGCAGCGCCTCCAGGCCATCGAACTTCTGCTCCGGCCGAAGAAAATGCCGCAGCGATACTTCTATGTGGCGGCCATAAAGGTCGCCGGCAAAATCCAGCAGATGCACTTCCAGGCGCCAGTTTCGGCCCGCTACCGTCGGCCGGCAGCCCATATTGGCCACCGCCGGATGGTTCACCAGCCCGGCACCATTCACCGTCACCGCGAACACGCCACCCAATGGCACATGCAATTGCCGCAAGGGCAGATTGGCGGTGGGCACATCAATGGTGCGCCCCAGCTTGTCGCCGTGATGCACACGGCCGCTGATGCGATAGGGCCGGCCCAGGAGCGCCTCCGCTTGTGTCAGATTGCCTGCGGCAAGCGCGGCCCGCACACGGGTGCTGGACACACGCTCACCTTGATACTCGCATGTGGGCGAATCCTCTACCCCGAAGCCATACTCGGCACCCGCCTGTTGCAGGTAATCGAAATCGCCCTCGCGGCCGCTGCCGAAGCGGAAGTCGTCGCCGATCACAAGGTGCTGCACGTTAAGGCCATCCACCAGCAGGTCGCGCACGAAATCCGCCGCCAGCTGGCTGCTCAAGCGCGCATCAAAGCGCGCACAGAACACCTGATCCACACCCATCGCCGCCAGGGTGCACAGCTTGTCGCGCAGCGACATCAGCCGTGCAGGTGCCTGCGCCGGGTAAAAGAACTCGGCCGGCTGGGGCTCGAACAGCATCACCGTGCTGGTCAGCCCTCGCGCCTGCGCCTCCTGCTGCACCCGGCGCAGAATCATCTGGTGCCCAAGATGCACGCCATCGAAGTTGCCGATGGTGGCAACACAGCCCCGTTGCTGCCTGCGCAGATTGTGGATACCGCGTATCAGCTCCATTGCAGACCTTCTGGCAGACCTTCCGGATGAGTGAGCGCGGGATTATAGGGGTCAACGCCGCAAGTGACGAGGTCTCAACCCCAGTGCCAGCAGCGCCAGGGCATAGACCATGACGCCGCAGAATACCACGGCCAGCAACCAGAGGGCGCGCTGGCCGGCCAACCCAGCGAACCAGACATCCGTTTGCGCTGCCACCCACCAGATCGCCAGCGACATCACACCGCCTGCGCCAAGCAGCCGCAACAGCAGTGCTCCCCAGCCGGGCTGGGCACGATAGATGCCAGCCTGGCGCAGGCCATGCCAGAGCAGGCCCGCATTGAGCCAGGCAGAAAGCGCCGTGGCCAACGCCAGCCCCATGTGGCGCAAATGCCATACCAGTATCAGGTTGAACACCATGTTCGCGACCAGCGCGATGATGCCGATCTTGACCGGCGTGCGGGTATCCTGACGCGCAAAGAAACCCGGCGCCAATACCTTGATGAGCATGAACGCGACCACCCCGAACGCATAGGCGCGCAGCGACAGCGACGCCTGCCCCACATCATGCAGGGAAAATTCACCGTACAGGAACAGGCTCGCCAGCAGGGGCTCGCTGATCACTGCCAGCGCCAGCGCAGCGGGCAGCCCGACGATGAGGATCAACCGCAGCCCCCAATCCAGCGTGCGCGAAAAATGCTCCGGCGCATCCGCAGCGTGGGTTTTCGACAAACTCGGCAGGATCACCGTGCCGATGGCGATGGCAAACACACCCAGCGGCAGCTCCACCAGCCGATCGGAATAATAAAGCCAGGTAACACTGCCGGTTTCCAGCAGCGACGCCAGCACGGTATCCAGCAGCAAATTGATCTGGCTGACCGACACACCAAACAGCGCCGGCGCCATCAGCAGCATGATCTTCTTTACGCCAGGATCACGCCAGGCGACTTCAGGCCAGGGTAACAGGCCAAGGCGCGCCAGAAACGGCAACTGGAAGATCAGCTGAAGGATGCCCGCCGCCAGCACCCCCCAGGCCAGCGCCACCGCCATGCGCTGCTCGGCAAACAGCGGCGCCAGGCATAACGCCGCGGCAATCAGGCACAGATTCAGCAGCACCGGGGTAAACGCGGGCACGGCGAAACGGCCCCAGGTATTGAGGATGCTGCCGGCGAACGCCGTCAGCGAGATGAAAAAGATGTAGGGGAAAGTCAGCCGCAGCATTTCCACCGCCAGCTCGCGCTGTGCGCTCTCACCACCAAAGCCCGGTGCAAACACCGTGATCAGCAGCGGCGCGCCTACCACGCCAAGCACGGTGACCAGCACCAGCGCACTGCCAAGCGTGCCGGCCACCCGGTTGACCAGCGCCTGGGTGGCGGCCATCGAGCCACGCGTCTTGTACTCACTGAGCACCGGCACAAACGCCTGGTTGAACGCCCCCTCGGCAAACAGCCGGCGCAGGAAATTCGGTATGCGGAACGCGACAAAGAACGCATCGGTGCCGGCCGAAACACCCAGCAGGCGTGCCAGCACCACATCGCGCACCAGCCCCAGCACACGCGAGAGCAGCGTCATGCTGCTGACCACCAGCGTCGAGGCCAGCAGGCTGCTGCGCGGGCGGTGGGTTCCAGATTGTGCCGGCTCGCTCATGGTGCCTCCCTCAGACCGCGCAAGCGTAGCGATTCGCTGGCTGTAGCGCCACAACATGCGCCTTGCCATTGACATCGGCCCGGCTCATGGGCATAGTTGCGCGTCTTCCCGGAGGGTGTGGCACTTTACAACGCTGCGCCAGCCACTGAAAACGGTGCACAGCACGGTTTTCAGGTGATGATCACCCAATTTTCGACAGGAGCAGGACCTTGGCTAACTCACCGCAAGCGCGAAAGCGTGCTCGCCAGGCGGAGAAGCGTCGTCAGCACAACGCAGCAATGCGCTCTATGGTGCGGACCTACCTCAAGAAGGTAAACGCTGCCATTGCGTCCGGTGACCAGCAGTCCGCTCAGGCAGCGTACCAGACGGCTGTATCGGTCCTGGACAAGGCAACCCGTAAAGGCAAGTTTCACCCGAACAAAGCAGCTCGCCACAAGAGCCGCCTGAACGAGAAGATCAAGGCACTGGGTGCAGCCGCTTGAGGCGACATCCAACCTGATCAGGAAAAACCGGCTGCCATGGCCGGTTTTTTTATGTCAGCCTGACTCCCGCACCCAACTTCGCAGGGCTCCGCCACCGCCCATTTTGGCAGGCTTGTCGATAGCTCGCGCCTTCCAATCCTATGCTGGCACTTTCTGCTGCTTCCCGCTGCTTTCCGCTGCTTTACGACACCTGGCCCGCCTTCCATCCGCTCGATCCCCTAAAGACTCCCGGAATCGGCCCTTCCACCCGCCAGCTATGGCCATGATCAAACCGCGCTAGCGGCCGACAATCTTACCGCACCGACCACCATCTGGCCGACAGCAAGGCGCCCTGGTGCCCATGCCAAGCTTGGCCTGGCTTGGCCATACATGATGAGAAAAAAGCCCTTGAGGCATTGCAGCTGACCACCAGACGCCTCTTCAACTCATAAACAGCTTGACGCCTGCGCGCTATCAACTACAGCGGCAAAGTAATCCCCCGCCACACTATAACTATGCTGCGGTAGCAAGATGCGGCCTGGTATTGCATGATACATTTCGCTTCAAATCACCATGGATAAAAAACGGGAGCAGCACATGAGCGGCGACTCAAAAGAACGTTACGGCAGTATTTCTCGGCTTTTTCACTGGGGTATGAGCTTTCTGATTGGCTGGCAGTTGCTGAAATTCTTTGATCGCATCGCGGACGGCGAACACTGGGTAGGTGAAACGCTGGTGCCCTGGCACATATCCATCGGCTCGCTGCTGCTTGTACTGGTGCTGCTGCGTATCCTGTGGGCGGCACGGCAGAGAAATAATCGCCCCGAGCAAGATCCCGCCACCGCCTTTCTGGTGAAGGCGGGGCATTTCCTGCTTTATGCCGGCATGGTGGCCATGCCGATCACCGGGGTGATGTACATGATCGGCAGCGGCTATGGCTGGCAGCCGTTCGGCATTGAGCTGGCTGCTCGCAATGGCGAGGAAATCGCCTGGATGGCGAGCGTCGGCAGCCTGCACTCGCCGATTGCCTGGCTGTTGACCATTCTGATCGCTGGCCATATCGGCATCACATTGCTGCATCACTTCGTGAAGAAGGATGGCGTACTGCGGCGCATGCTCTGAGATCATTCGCCGCTTTCGGACGCTGCACCTGGGCAACGCTGCGGCAACTCTTCCGGTTAATGAGATTGCCTGGATTTGCTCAAATGCCCGTCAGGGCTGGCTGAGTTTCAATTCTAGATGAGCCCGGCTGGCCTGACATGCCGGGCTCACCATGCCCGGCAAGCCAGCCTTCCTGCCAAGGTGACTCCGGCCTGGCCCTCAAAGGGTTCTCCAGACACTTTCAAGGCAGTCTCCAAGACTCTCCAGACGCTCGTCAGGCGCTCTTCAGGCACTCCAAGACTCACCAAGCCCTCGCCAGGCACCCTCAAAGCACCACCAGATTATCCCGGTGGATCAATTCTTCTTCGTTCCGGTAGCCCAGAACAGCCTCGATCTCGCTACTTTTCTTGCGGCGAATCAATGCTGCCTCTTCGTGATCGTAGTTCACCAACCCGCAGGCGATACGCCGCCCCTGCTGATCTTCGCAGGCCACCATTTCACCTCGGGAAAAGCGCCCGTGCACGGCCAGCACGCCCACCGGCAGCAGGCTCGAACCTGCTTCGCGCAGGCGCTGCACGGCGCCGTCATCCAGCACCAGCCGCCCACGCATCTGCAAATGCCCGGCCAGCCACTGCTTGCGGGCGTTATAGGCCGACGTATCCGGCAGCAGCGTGGTGCCTGGCGCCTCGCCAGCGGCCAGCGCCGCCAGCACTTCCGGGCTGCGTCCGCTGGCAATGGTGGTGCAGGCACCGCTGCGAGCCGCCAGCCGGGCGGCACGCACTTTGGTGATCATGCCACCACGGCCGAGCCCTGAGCCGGAGTCGCCGGCCACTTCCATCAGCCGTGGCTCGGAGGCACGCGCTTCGCGAATCAGCGGCGCGCTCGGATCCTGGCGGGGGTCACGCTCGAACAGCCCGCTCTGGTCGGTCAGGATAACCAGCCGATCAGCCACCACCAGATTGGCCACCAGCGCAGCCAGCGTGTCGTTGTCACCAAAGCGGATTTCATCGGTGACCACGGTGTCGTTCTCATTCACCACAGGCACCACATCGAGCCCCAGCAGTGTCAGCAAGGTCGAGCGCGCATTCAGATAACGGGTACGATGGGAAAGGTCATCGTGCGTCAGTAGCACCTGCGCGGTCAGCAGGCCGTGCACCTGGAAACGGGATTCCCACGCCTGCACCAGCCCCATCTGCCCGACCGCTGCGGCGGCCTGCAACTCATGCACGGATGCCGGGCGGCTGGCCCAGCCCAGACGGCGCACGCCTTCCGCCACAGCGCCAGATGAGACGACCACCACCTCGATGCCTTGCTGTCGCAAGGCCACCATCTGATCCACCCATGCCTGCATCAATACCAGATCCAGGCCTTGGCCATTATTGGTCAGCAGGGCGCTGCCGATCTTGATGACCCAGCGTGCCGTGGCCTTGTTGTCGCCGCTCATGCTCGTCCTGTGAATTGCTATGGCTTGTATATGATTTCGACGTCGTGATCGTCGTCGTCAAAATCGTCATCATCGTCGCCGAGATCCTGCGCTGCGAGCCTTGCCAGTCGCGCCTCTGCCTTGATCAACTGCACTCGCTCCCGTGCCTCGCGCTCCAGCCGCTCACGCAGCGCCTGCTGTTCGACGGCATAATCGGGATCTTCCTGCTCGCGCAGGCGGCGCTCCTCGATGGCGTTCATCAATGCAAATGCCAACTCTTTGGTGCCGGTGCCCGTCGCGGCGGAAATCTGGAATACCGGGCCATCCCACCCGAGCTGCTCGGTGATCTGCCGGCAAAGCGCATCACGCTGCTCTTCGGGAATGAGATCAAGCTTGTTCAGAACCAGCCAGCGCTCCTGATCCGCCAGGGCTGGGGAAAACTCTTCCAGCTCACCCACGATCGCCCGGGCGTGCTCGACCGGATCACCGCCATCCAGCGGCGCAACATCCAGCACATGCAGCAATAGCCGCGTGCGCGCCAGGTGCTTCAGAAACCGCACACCCAGCCCCGCTCCTTCTGCGGCGCCTTCGATCAGGCCGGGGATATCCGCCATCACGAAACTGCGATAACGATCCACCTTCACCACACCCAGCTGCGGCACCAGAGTGGTGAAGGGATAATCGGCCACTTTCGGCTTGGCCGCGGATACCGCGCGAATCAGCGTGCTCTTGCCCGCGTTGGGCATGCCCAGCAAGCCGACATCTGCCAGCACTTTCAATTCCAGCCGCAGCTGCCGCGATTCACCCGGCGTGCCTTTGGTGGTCTTGCGAGGCGCCCGGTTGATGCTGCTCTTGAAATGCACGTTGCCAAGGCCGCCCCGGCCGCCCCGCGCCACCATCACGCGCTCGCCATGGCGGGAAAGATCTGCCAGCACTTCGTCGATCTGGCCATCCAGCACGGTGGTGCCCAGCGGCACTCTCAACACGATATCCTCGGCCGATTTGCCAGTGCGCTGCCGGCCCTGCCCGGCCTCGCCGTTGCGGGCGCGGAACAGCCTTTCGTAGCGGTAATCCACCAGCGTATTGAGGTTGCTGTCTGCTTCCAGCCACACACTGCCGCCCGCACCGCCGTCGCCGCCGTCAGGCCCGCCGAATTCGATATATTTTTCACGACGGAAACTCAGGCAGCCGTCACCGCCCTTGCCGGCGTGCACGACGATGGTGGCTTCATCTACAAACTTCATGGCGCTCGCCCCTCGGGGCGCTCCTTCGTTGTTGCCTGTACCGGTTCGAGTCTACGCCAGCACCCGCTGGTGCTGAATACCCCGGCCCTTGAAACCAAAAAGGCCCCGGCGGTGTTACCCGGCGGGGCCTTGTCGGCGGTGACCCTTGCCTCAGGCAACCGGCTCGATGGTCACGAACTTGCGGTTCTCGGGGCCTTTCACCAGAAACTTCACCCGGCCTTCGGCGGTGGCGAAGATGGTGTGGTCGCGGCCCAGGCCAGTGTTCTCACCGGAATGGAACTTGGTGCCGCGCTGCCGCACGATGATTTCGCCCGCTTTCACGAGCTGGCCGCCATAACGCTTCACGCCAAGGCGTTTGCTTTCTGAATCGCGACCGTTGCGGGTACTACCGCCAGCTTTTTTGTGTGCCATTGTTCAATACCTCTCACTGTGCCCGGATCAGGCGGTGATACCTGTGATCTTCACTTCCGTGAACCACTGACGGTGGCCCTGCTGCTTGCGCGAATGCTTGCGGCGGCGGAACTTGATGATCTTGATCTTCTTGTGGCGGCCTTGCGACACCACTTCGGCGGTCACTTTGGCGCCGGAAACCAGCGGCTGGCCAACGGTGATATCGTCGCCGTTGGCGACCAGCAATACTTCACCGAACTCCAGGGCATCGCCCTCGCCGGCTTCGATTTTCTCGATGCGCAGCAGATCGCCTTCTTCCACACGATACTGCTTGCCACCGGTCTTGATGACTGCGTACATAATTGCACTGACTCCGAGCGGGTCCCCGGTGGCGAGGCATGCTGCCGATCTGGCAAACACGGCGCTACTTGGTAGCCACGACGACGGTTTTTCATATAACCCCGGCCAACAGGCAGAGGTCGGGCTTTAGGGCGGCGAATTCTACGCCATTGGCCCCCCGATTGCCAAGCCCGCACCGGTTCCTTTGCACCAAGCCGCTGATTTGCCGGCTTTCCTTGACTCAGCGCCCCTCACTGTTAGCATTGCCGCGACCGCGCCTCAGGAATTTTGACCCTTCTTCCCTGCACTGCTGGCTCGCGGGGCGCTTCGCATACAGGCTGTTTTCGCTGGCCTGGCAAGCCACGCCGGGGAGCATCCGGCCTGCGCGAGGCACCCACAGGGCACAGCGGGGCAAGATCGGCCCAGGGCTTCCCGAGCGGTGCGCGGCGCTTTCTCCACGGGCCTCACTGGATACACACGCCTCATGGACTTCAAAGCCATCTCCGCCCCCGTCGCGGACGATTTCGATGCCGTCAACCGTTTCATCCAGACGCACCTGGACTCCAGCGTGCCGATGATCCGTGAGGTGGGGGAATACATCATTGAAGGCGGCGGCAAGCGGCTGCGCCCTCTGGTGTGCTTGCTCAGTGCCCGCGCCAATGGCTACCAGGGCGAGCATCACATCGATATTTCCGCGGTAATCGAATTCCTGCACACGGCCACGCTACTGCACGACGATGTTGTCGACGAATCGAACATGCGCCGGGGCCGGCCGACGGTGAATGCCGTGTGGGGCAACGCCGCCAGCGTGCTGGTAGGGGACTTTCTGATTTCCCGCGCATTCCAGCTACTGGTGCAGGTCGGCCATCCGGTGCTGCTGGATATTCTCTCGCTGAGCACCAACATCATTTCCGAGGGCGAGGTATTGCAGCTGATCAACTGCCGCGACCCGGATACAACGGAAGAACGCTACATGCGGGTGATCCATCACAAGACCGCAAAAATGTTCGAATCTGCGGCACAAACCGGTGCGGTACTTGGCGCGGACGGTGCGGATGCGACGGAGTGGGCAAAGCAGGTCTTTGGTGATTATGGCCGCCACATGGGTATCGCTTTTCAGTTGATCGACGACGTGCTCGATTACACAGGCGATGCCGCCGCACTGGGCAAGAACGTGGGCGATGATCTTGCCGAAGGCAAGCCGACCCTGCCGCTGATCTACACCATGCGCGACGGCACCCCTGCCCAGGCCACGCTGATCCGGGATGCCATTCGCACCGGTGGCCTCGACCGGCTCGACGAGATCATCGAAACTGTGCAGCAAGTAGGCGGCCTGGAATATACACGCCAGATCGCGCAGCAACACACCGCCGAGGCGCTCAAGGCGCTCGACACCGTGCCTGACTCACCCTATCGACAGGCGCTGGAACAACTGGCCCGCGAGGCCGCAGCGCGAGAATATTGATATCCGCCTGCTACACAAGCCATCCTGGAGGAGCCGCCAATGATCCGACGCATCGCGCTTGCCCTGGCCACCACAGCCTTGCTCGCTGCCTGCGGCCTCAGCCCGCAGGTGGTCAATCTTTCTCCGTCACCGCAGGTGGAAAGCACCAACGTGGGGCAGAATCGCGCCGTTTCAGTGCTGGCGCGAGACGCTCGCGAAGGCGACGCCTTCGGCTCACGCGGCGGCATTTACCCTGAAACCAGCCTGATCCGCCCCGGCAACGATGTGCCGAAAGCGATTTATGATGCCGTAACCCGTGGCTTGCAAACGCAAGGATTCAACGCCTACAACCCCACCGACGGCGCCACTCACCTCGAAGTGCGGCTGGTAGAGCTGGCGTATGTGCCCGGCACCGGCAATGTGGTGAATCGGGTGGAGGTCAGTGCGCTGGTAGAAGCGCGTGCCAGCCGGGGCCAGCTGGAGCATACCGGGCGCTATCAGAGCAGCGTCACCCACGACATGCCCATGACACCCAGCGCCCGGCGCAACGAAGACATGATCAATGACGTGCTGGAGCGCACGCTGGAGCGGCTGCTGGCCGATCCGAAAATGCTGTCGTTCCTGGCTGGCAATGACAGCCCTTGATGCCCGCACCCCGAACATGAGCGAGCACCGCGTCGTGATCCATTACTGCACCCAGTGCCGCTGGTTGCTGAGGGCGGGCTGGATGGCGCAGGAGCTGCTGCAAACGTTCAGCGAGGAGCTGGCCGAGGTGGCGCTGCGCCCCGGCAGCGGCGGCATCTTTCAGGTGCTGGCAAACGATACGCTGGTGTGGGATCGCAAGAGCGAGGGCGGCTTTCCGGATATCGCGGAGCTCAAGCGCCGTGTGCGGGATGTGATCGCGCCCGATCAGGCGCTGGGTCATATTGACGCAAAACCGGACCCTGCCGAACCCTAGCGCTTCCCGCGCCTCGACCACCTCACCTTCGACGCCCTGCGTGCCTCGGCGACAGCCCCGGCAAACCGCAAAGCTGCTACCTGCCAACGCCCGGCAGTGAACGCCCACTGACGGCCAGCCACCCACGCACTGGCAGCGCTGACAGCAAACGCCCCTGTCGTCACGCAAATACCAGCAGGCTGTCAGTCGTCCTGGCTCAAGGCATCCACCTGCACACCGCCCGCTTCATCCACCTCGACCAGAAACCGGATCGGGTTACAGCACACCGAGCAATCCTCGATGTAATCCTGCGCGCCAGCGCTGGCATCGATCAGAATCTCGATGCTTTCCCAGCAATAGGGGCAGGTAACGCGGGCCGGCTCCAGCATCGCTCTCTCACGCGCAGCGCTGGCTGAAGCGGTCGCGCAATGCAGCAAGCCAGGGCGGCTGCTCCTCACCCCACGGCTGCCGCGTGCCCTGCCCCCACACCGGCCCCGGCCAGCACGGATCATCGCTGGAGCGGCCGATCACATGCACATGCAACTGCGGCACCATATTGCCCAGCGCGCCGATGTTCATCTTTTCCGCACCAGTGAGCATCTGAAGCTGCCGGCTACACCGGTTCACCATATCCAGCAACGAGTGCTGTGCTTCGTGACTGAGCTCGTGCCATTCCCGGATATCCGGTTCTTTGGGCACGATAATCACCCAGGGGAAGCGGCGATCATCCATCCACCGCAGCCAGTATTCTGCCGTTTCACCGATCGCGCCGGTGTCGGCTTCAAGAACAGGGTGCAACATCGCGGGTTCTTTCACCCGGTAACCTCCATCACTGATTTGTCATGCGTTATTCATGCCCGGTAATCCGTCGGGCTTTTACCTGTCCAACGGCGAAAGGCGCGGGCAAAGTTGGAGGCGTCGGAATAGCCCAGCATCAACGCAATATCATCCACTGTGCTCTCTGTCTGGGTAAGGTGCTCCACCGCCAGCCCCTTGCGCAGATCATCCAGCAACCGCTGATAGCTGGTGCCCAGCTGCTGTAGCTTGCGCTTGAGTGTGCGGGAAGACATGTGCAGTTCCGACGCCACCTCATCGACGCTGGGAAAGCGGCCCGAATAGCTCAGCACGATGCGTCGCACCTGCCCCAGCAGGCCCGGTGGCGCCTTGATCGTGGCCAGCTCCTGCTCACATTGCGCAGCGGCCATGCTGGCCAGGCGAGGATCGGCAAACTGCAGTTTTTCATTCAGTTTCCAGGCCGGGAAGCGCATCTGATTGTAGGCACAATCAAACAGGCAAGGCACCGGAATCTGCGGCCTGATCCGCTCGAAGTAATGCGGCTCGGGATAGGCAAAGCGCAACTCGCCGTCATCGATCGGCATGTCCGGCAGCACTTTTAATGTCATGAAGTGAAAGCTGCTGAACAGACTCTCTACCAGAAAAGGCGTCAGATCGTTCAGCGCAATCATTTCATCCAGCTGCAACGCAACCATATCCCCGTCGTGCACCAGCTGCAGATCAAGAATGGTGCTGCGAGTGCGAAAGAACTTCACCGCCAGCTCAATGGCCTCGCCCAACGTTTCGCTGCTGAGTGCTGCATAACCAAGAAAACCGTGGGTGGACATCGTCAGGCTGGCACCAAATTCCCACCCCAGCCAATCATCCCCGGTCAGCGCCAGCGCCCGACGCGTGAGCTTTTCCAGTTGCTCCGCCGACACGCGCCCGCCTGGCTCGCGCCACAACTCCGGCCGCACCCCTGTATCACACAACGCGTCCTCTTCGCTGATACCGCGTTGCGCCAGAGTATTCAGCAGCAGCGGCACATATTCCGCCGCAAACGAATACTCATCAGGATTCATTTTCAAGATAGTCATGCGGTCTGATCCTCCGTCGCAGCCTGACCTTTTATTGCTGGCCCAAAATGACTGGCACAGAGAAGATACCCGTGGCTACCCCGGCTTCGCAAGTTATCCGCCCGGCCGCGGTTGCCTTTGGAGAGCCCCGTCAGAGGCCGCAAAGCCAATGCGGCGCGACGCAGCAGGGCACTCGCTTACAAATATTGTCACCTGAAACACGGCCAAGGCCGGGCAGTGCTGCGCCATTTCGTTGCAAAGATCAGCGGCGCAGGCAAGCGCACGAGATGGCACGCTTCTGGCATAAGCTCTGACACAAGCCCTGGCGCCGGTATTGCCACGGGCGTGGGGACGGCGGGGGCCATGTTATGGGGAAGGTGATTAAGATAAGCGCACATGCGCCGGAAAAAGCGCTGGAGCAATTGCGCCGGCTGACCGGGCTGGATTTCGAATCTCACCCCGAATCGCTATTGGATGCCCCGATAAGCAATGGCGATGCCGCTCACATTCGCCGTCAGGCTCTGGGGCTGCCCGAAGCGCCACAGCCACACACCGGCAACCCGGCAACGTCACGCCGTGCCCGCTGAGCCTGTGGCAGATCAGTAGTTGGAAATCAGCTTGTCGGCGCGGTTGAGCACGCTGCCCCGGCGCTGCACATACAGCTCCTCGACCACGAACCGCATCTTCGCATCGCCCAGCCCCAGCGTGACCAGCACCTGGCCCACCTGGCCGGTAAAGCGCAGCTTGACCATGCCCGACAATAGCGCGCTGCCATCGGCGCGAATGACGGCGCTATCCACCCGTGCCCGGTGCTCGCCGGCCTCATCGGTGTAAACGATCGCCAACTCCAGCGGCCCCGTGGCGCCCGTTATCCGCACCCAGGAGGCAACGTTATATTCACCTTCCCAGACGCGCAATCGGGCCGGCCGGCCGTCTTCCCAGATATGCTGCGGCACCGTGGCTACCTGTTTCTCTATCATTGGTTCTCCTGAAGCGTCGCGCTCTCCGAAAGCGGCGTGTTGCGCCAGTCTAGTAGCTCGGCATGACAATCGCTGCGCACCAATCGTAGCGTGAGCCATGACACCAGTCACAGGGGCGCCTGCGCCCGGCTGTCTCACGACTGTGCGATTGTCGGACAACCAAGCCGGCACGCAAGTTCCGACGCCGCTATTCTTCGCTCACTGCTGCCCGCCGCGCCATGTGCCAACCTCGCACGACGTGCGGCGGCCGGCAACCCTATCCCACCAGAACCGAGAAGGATTACCACAATGGGCGAACTGAAAAATCTCCGTGAGCAACAGGAAAGCATTCTGGCCCGTGCCAAGGAAGTGAATCGCAAGATCTACCTGGCGGGCCTGGGCGCGGTGAGCAAAGCCGAAGGCACCTCCACCGAGCTTTTTGAAAAATACGCTGAAACCGGCGCCGCCGAGCTGGGCGACGCTGCGGACGGCAAGCCGAAAGCACTGCTGGCAGGCCGTGGCCTGCTGAAAGCTGCCCGTGAGCTGGTCGAAACCGCGCCGGAAAAGCGCAAGGCGCTGTATCAGCGCTTTATCGAAGCTGGCCGCGAAGAGCGTGGCGAGCAGGCAGAGTCCACCAATGAGTACCTGCTGGCCGGCCTGGGCGCTGTCGTGACCGCTCGCGAAGAAAGCCAGAAGCTGTTCAACGAGCTGGTTGCCGCTGGTGAACAGCGCGCCTGATTGACTTGTTCCAGCTGGCAATACGGAGCCAAGGCCGCCGTATTGCCAGCACCCCTTGCCGCACACCCTTCTTCTCTCGCTTCTCTTGCTGCCCCACCCCCTCTGCGTCTTGCTGCTGCCTTTCCTCGTCTTTTGATTATCTACGCTGATATTCTCCCACTACTGTGTACGGTGCTGGCCGGCACGCCGCGGGCGAGCGTTACTGAAGCGTTGACACTCCACGCCGGAGGTCGCAGATTGCCAGAAACGCCAAAGCCCGGCGGCCCCACCCTCGCGAGTCTCGATGTCAGGGCAAGAGGCATGGCACGCAACCCTGGCGGAGCAATCCAACGGAGCAATAGTGTGGCGAAAAACAAGTCTTCATTCCGAACCACCACCCAGGCTGGCCGGCTTCTGCGCCTGACCGGCATGACCACCGCCATCGCCTCGCGGGTAGCAACGCATTCTGTAAAAGGACTGTTTCAATCGGAAGAAGCAAAACAGCGCGACAAGGAAAAACTGCTGCGCCATATCGGTAGTGAAGTGGCCCGTACGCTCGGCGAGATGAAAGGCGCAGTCATGAAGGTCGGCCAGATTGCCTCGCAAATGCAAGATCTGTTGCCACCGGAAATTGCCGATGCACTTTCCATCCTGCAAAAAGCCTCGGCGCCGATGCCTTTCTCGGTGATCCGCCGCCAGATCAAACGCGAGCTGGGGGATGAGCCAGCGCAGTTGTTTGCCGAATTTTCCGAGCAACCATTTGCCGCAGCCTCCATCGGCCAGGTACATCGCGCCCGGCTTCACGATGGCCGCGAAGTGGTGGTGAAGGTGCAATACCCGGCCGTGAAGGAATCCATTGATTCGGATATGCGCCACTTGCGCCGCATCCTCAAGCTCGGCGGGCTATTGAAAGTGGAAGAAGCCGTGCTGGATGCAATCTTCCGTGAAATTCGCGATCAGCTGGAAGAAGAGCTTGACTACCGGCAGGAGGCCGCCCACTTGGCGATGTTCCGCGACTTTCACAAAGATGAACCCTGGTTGGTGATCCCGGATGTGGTCAGCTCTCACAGCAGTGACCGCGTACTGACGCTGAGCTACGAACCTGGCGACGACCTTGATACAGTGCGAGCAAGCAGCCGCTACGATCAGACGTTACGTAATCTGATCGGGGAGCGATTGTTTGATGCCATTGGCCGGCAGATGTTCGTGCTGCGGGCGGTGCACTGCGATCCGCACCCGGGAAATTTTGCCTATCGCCCGGATGGCAGCATCGTGATGTACGATTTCGGCGCCATCAAACGCATCGAGCCGGAGGATCTGGCCGCCTTCCGCGATCTGACGCAAGCCGCCTACGAGAATGATATCCCGGCGGTGGAGCAGGTCTTGCGGCGGCTGGATATTCGCAAGCCACAAGGGCCGGAAATCGCGGATGAGTTCTACAGCGCCTGGATCAACCTGCTATTGCCGCCCTTCGATGCCGAGCCGTTTGATTTCGCCAATGCGGGATTGCACCTGAAGCTGGCCAAACAGACTCGCGATACACCATGGCGCTACCTGGAATCCTTTCAGCCATCGGCACGCACCTTGCTGGTCAATCGCGTGCTGGGCGGGCATTACTGGACCATGGTCAACCTGGGCGTGGTGGCCGCGTTCCGGCCCAATGTCGAGCGGCTGTTTGCTGCGGCGGATGAGCCTTCCTGAATATGTGTTATGAAATCGAGCCCGAATGGCGGTAGCCTCTGTGCTGCGCAACCAAAGGGGTCATCGTCGATTTCCGTGAAGGTATTTCCGCCACCGCTGAAAGCATCAGGAGGTTACCCGAAATACCAATCTTCTTTGCCACGCTCACCGTTGTGCGACGAACACAGCTCCGAGTACGAACCCGCCTATAAGGGCTCCACGTAAATCGATGTTGAAACAAATAAAAACGGGCCGCAAAGCGGCCCGTCGTTCTCCTCCATGAGACTGCTTCATCCTTGAAGCGACGCCATCGTCCTGTCGGCGCTGATCGTCACACTACCCTTAGAAGGCCGACCGGAACCCCACACTGATAGCGTTGAGTTCATAATCGTCCTTATCCAGATAGCGCATGTATTCAAGGTTCATCCCGAACGTGTCAGTCAGATTGAAGTCGATGCCGGCGCCATAGGATTCGTCATTTACGGTATCGGTTTCACGCTCGATCGTGCCCAGCGAGTTGGTGAACCTCACCTCGCCCTTGGCCTCTGTGTAACCGGCAATAACATAAGGCCGCACCATCTCGCCTACCGGTACCGAGACTTTCAGATAACCGCCGTACAGCCGGTCGAGATCAAACTCTGCGGTACCAAGTGACGTGCGGCGCTTGTCGGCGCTAACGCCAGTCGCGCCCCGCACCTCAAGACCCAGGAACTGGTTGAACTCCATCCCCAGGCGCAAGGTGACACCGTCGGGCTCCACTTCACGCTCGGTTTCCTCGCTCTCAAACTCGAACCGGGTGTAGTTGAGGCCAACATAAGGCCCGATATTGTCTCGCCAGTTACTGCTACTGCTGCTGGAACCGCTGTAGGTCGCGCCGTAGCTATCGTAACCGTTGGCGGCCAGTGCAACGCCACTGCCACTCAAGGCAATCGCGGCCAGCAGAAGTTTGCCAGAGTATCCTTTCTTCATGTGCTCCTCCTGATCAGGTAGTGACATTGCTTTCGAGCACCATCTTGCGGGATTGGTTCTCGCAGACAAGTATGGATTTAAAGCCTTGTGATTGCGTACGGGAATTAACACTGTTTGAGCAAAACAGTGTAAAACAGGAGGCAAGCCAACCGTGGCGTCGGCAACACAACTTGGACGCACCGCCTGTTCAGGCACGGGGAAAGGGAATGCAACAGCGCTTGACGTATTTCATCATGGCCGTACTCGCGTGCCTGACTGCCGCGTCGGCTTCCGCCGGCAGCGATCAGATACTGACGCAACAGACCACACTCTATGCGCAGCCGGACGGGCTCAGGTGGCTGGATGATCCCGACGGCCGGCTGACGCCCGACGAAGCGCTGGTTGCGTTACAGCAAGGCGCCGGCATATTGCTTGATCCCGGCTTCCCCTCGCTGGGTTTTCGTCGCGGCCCGCAGTGGTTTCTGCTGCGTGTCGATAACCAGTCATCACACGAACAGTGGATTCTTCAGGCCGGTCGGCCGCACCTCGACTATCTTGATCTCTATCTCACCGGCGCCGACGGCCAGCACTTGATCCATTACCAGGCGGGTGACCGCATACCCTTTTCGCAGCGCGCCATCCCCCATCCCGAGCTGGTATTTCCGCTGCTGCTGCCTGCCGGGAAAAGCCAGATATTATTGCGTGCCGAAGGAGGCAACGCGATTGAAATGCCACTCACACTGATGACACCGATGACGTTTCAACAACAGGACAGCCAGCGCCAGATATTGCACGGCCTCTACTACGGCTCCATGTTGATCATGTGCCTTTTCAACCTGCTTATTTTTCTGTCCATGCGCGACCCGAGCTTTCTGCTTTATGTCGCTTACCTGGGTACGCTTGCGTTGAATCTTTTTACCCGTGACGGCCTTGCTTATCAATGGCTGTGGCCGGATTCGCCCTGGTGGAACCATCACAGCCTGCCGGTGCTCAATTTGTTATCGGTGGCCTTTTCAATCTTGTTTGCCTGTTATTTTCTGCAACTGTCCCGTTACCGGCCACGGCTGAACCGGGTACTGAGATGGGTAGCGCTGCTGGTGGCGTGTCTGGCGCCTATATCGCTGCTGAACTTTCATTTCTGGATACAGGCTTCCACCGCCTTGGCGTTACCCTGGGTGCTTATCATTATTTTTATCGCCGCCATCCAGGCAGCCCAGGGCCACAAGGCCGCTTATTATTTTGTGCTTGCGTTTCTCGTGCTGTCGCTCGCCGTCACGCTCTACGTGCTGAAGGTATTTCAGCTACTACCGGGCAACTGGTTGCTGGAACATGCCATTCAGTTTGGTGCAGCATTGGAAGCACTATTGCTCTCTTTTGCACTGGCGCACCGCATGACTACTCTCAAGGAAGAGAATGAACGCATCCAGCGCGAAGCCAACGAAGTACTTGAGCAGCGGGTTTACGAACGCACTCAGGAGCTCAATGAAGCACTGAGCGCACGGAGCGAGTTTCTGGCGGTGATGAGCCATGAGATACGCACGCCGCTCAATGGCATCATCGGCACGCTGGATCTGCTTCGCGACAGTGGCTTGAGCAGCAAGCAGATGGAGCACATGCATGTCATCGAGCAATCGGGAAATAGCCTGCTGCAATTGATCAATGATGTGCTCGATTACGCCCGGATCGAGGCCGGCAAGATGCCGCTGGAAGACACGTCCTTCCAGCTTGCCCGGCTGGTGGAGGATTGCGTGGCATTATTTCAGCAGCGGGCGAACCTCTCTGGCAACAGTCTGCACCACGATATCAGCGCGGGCCTCAGCGGCGAGGTACGGGGCGATCCGATGCGCTTGCGCCAGGTGCTGGTCAACCTTATCAGCAACGCCGTCAAGTTCACCGAGGATGGCAAGATAACCGTGCGCGCATACCGAGAGCTAGGCAATCCGGATTGCGTGCGGTTCGAGATTGAAGATACGGGCATCGGTATCCCGGAAGGAAAACTGCCGCAGCTTTTCGAGCATTTTCACCAGCTCGATACATCGACCAGCCGCCGTTATGGTGGCACCGGGCTTGGCCTGGCCATTTGCCGCCAGCTGGTGGAAATGATGGGCGGCGAAATCGGTGCCCGCAGCATTGATGGGCAAGGCTCATGCTTCTGGTTTCGCATGCCGCTACCTCGCGCTACCGAGCCCGCGCTGCCCGCCGAACCTGCACCAGCGCAAGAGCCATTGCCGCTGGTACGGTTACTGATCGTCGATGACAACGCTATCAACCTGATGGTGGCGGAAGGGCTGTGCCGCAAACTCGGGCATGAGGTGGAGGTGGCATCAAGCGGCATGGAGGCGATCAGGCTACTGTTGCAAGATTCGCGCCCCTTTGATCTGGTATTGATGGATTGCGAAATGCCGGGCATGGATGGCTTCGCCACTGCCAGGCAAATCATCGCGCTACAGCAAAGCGGCCAGCTTTCCCAATTTCCGATTGTGGCGCTGACGGCGCACGCAGTGCCGGACAAAATACGCGCCTGCCACGAAGCCGGTATGATTACACATATCGCCAAACCCGTTACCGCGCTGAAACTCGACCATAGCTTGCGGGCGGTGCTGGCGGGAGGGAGATGAGCAACAGCACCTGGGCCGGCCATTCACAAGTCGCCCGCCCCCACCGTGCCACAAGAACAAAACTCGCTTTCTGAATTTGAAAAGAGGGAGTCAGTGTAAATCTTTCAGCAGCAGATCCACGAACCGCTCCAGCTGCGCCAGGTTGCGGCATGGCAATGCGTGGCGGCAATACGGCAGGTAGGCAGGCATTTCCGAATCACCGCTACCCCAGCGGCTGCGCCCTTCCGGATTCAGCCACAGCACTTGCCGGGAGCGCTCGCTGATGCGCTGTAGCCACTGCTGCCCGGGCGGCAGATTATTATTGCGAGCATCGCCAAGAATAATAACTGTTGCCTGGCTGTTGAGCGCTGCCTCGTTAACACACCAGAACTGCTCCAACATGCCGGCATAATCGGTGCCGCTGCCGGCATACTCTGCCAGCACCTGATCCACCGCTGCCGTGGCATCACCGCTGCTGCCATCAAAAAAAGTGCTGACTTCACCGAAGCGCGACGCAAAGGCGAAGCTGCGTACACGCGGCAGCACGTCGTTGACGGCATACAAGAACAGCAGCAAGAAGCGAGCAGCGGCGGCCACCGAGGAGGATACATCACAGATCACGAAAACCTGAGCGCGGGTGCGCCGGGTTTTCTTCCAGTGCAGCCGCATGGGCAAGCCGTCATGGCGCACGCTGGCCGTCAATGTCCGCCGCATATCGAGCGTGCCGCGCCGGGCCGTTTGCTGGCGGCGGGAATGGGACGCCATCAGCCGCCGGGCCATACGTTGCACCAGTGCCTGCACATCACGAAACTCATGCAGGTCACGCAGGTTCACTTCGCGCATGGCCCGCTCCCGCAGCCCCTGGCCTTCGGCACGCGCCTGCAACAAGAACTCCCGGTTGACCTGCTCGATCACCTGCTGCTGCAACGCGGTTCGTGCGGCACGCAAGGGTATTGCTGCCGGATCACCACGCTGTTCCAGTGCCAGCAACTCCTCGTCCAGCGCCTGAGCGCCCATTGCCTGCATCACGCGGCGGGCAAACAAGCCCTTTTGGGTAATGACGCGTATTTGCCATACCTTGGCTGCCTGCATAGCTTGCGCCATACGCGCTTCCAGCGCGGCGCGATCCCCTTGGGCCAGCAGCTGCGCCAACGCCGATGGCTCGCCTTGCTCACCCTGTTCACCCTGCCCGCCCGCGCCACTGCCACCGCCTCCGGCATCGCCTGCCCCACCCTGGGGTGGCGCTGTTGGCCCGGCGGCTGGGGCAGGCTGCGCGGCGCTGGCAGCAAACTGGAAGAAATCATCAAAGCATTGGGAGAAACGTAGTTTGTCCGGCCAGGTTTTCGCCAGTGTGATTGCCAACGCGGTTTTCAGCCTGGTGCGATCTGCAAAGCCGATCTGCTCCACCACACGCGCTGCATCAAGGGTTTCTGCCGTGGATACCGGCACCCCGGCGCCGCGCAACGCCTTGATGAACCGGGTCAGGGTGGCGGTGCTCATTCGGGTTTGAGCAGCCGTGGCAGCTCGGCGCGGGCGCTCACCAGATCTTCCTCGTGCTTGAGCAGCAATCGCAGTGTCGCTTCGACAGTCTCGGGCGCCAGTGCATCCGCGTTGAGGAGCACCAGGGCGCGAGCCCAATCGATTGTTTCCGAAATGGCCGGCTGCTTTTTCAAATCCATCTGCCGCAAGCGGGAAACAAAAAGCGCCAGCTGCTTCCTCAACGATGCGTCTATCTCCGGCACACGCGCCGCGATAATCTGCTCTTCGAGTTTGCGATCCGGAAACGGAATATAGAGATGCAAGCAGCGCCGTTTCAGCGCGTCGGATAGCTCGCGGGTATTATTGCTGGTGAGAAACACCAGCGGCTCACTGCGTGCCGTGACGGTGCCCAGCTCGGGAATGGATACCTGATAATCGGACAGCAGCTCCAGCAGAAAGGCTTCGAATTCCTGATCGGCCTTGTCGATCTCGTCGATCAGCAGCACCGGGGGGTCGTCCGACCGCAGCGCCTGCAACAACGGCCGGGGTTGCAGGAACTCTTCCGAGTAGAAGGCATCGCCAAACCCCGCCAGCCGCTGCATTGATGCCTCAAGCGTGCTGGCGTCGCCAAGCACATCGGCAAGCTTTTCTTTCAACAGCTGGGTGTACAGCAATTGCTTGCCATACTTCCATTCATACAACGCCCTGGCTTCATCCAGCCCTTCGTAGCATTGCAGCCGAACCAGCGGTGCGTTCAGAAATGCAGCGGCCGCCTTGGCCAGCTCGGTCTTGCCCACACCGGGCGGCCCTTCGACCAGCACCGGCTTGCGCAACTGCGCGGCGAGAAATACCGCCATGGCGATGTCGTCATCGCAGATGTAGCCCTGCCGGGCGAAATCGCTGCGGACTTCCTCGACAGAGGCAATGCGAGTTTTCAATGTAATTCTCCTGGCCGTGGCATGGCAGGAGTGTACGGCAGTGGCGGGCGGGGCGTCCTGACCGAAACGATCAGGCTCAATGCATGATGACTTCGTCACCGTACAGCACCGGGGGCGTCTCGAACCTGTCGTCGGTCGTCAGCAGCTGCTCGTCGCTGGCGCGCACCTCGAAGCGGGAGGAGGTCACCTGCCCTTCGATCATATCCGGGATAGCGTCAAGAAAGGCATCCACATGATCGGACGCAAAGTGGCACTCCAGTGCCTCCATCGAATGCCACTGCTGCCACACGACGATGACTTCCGGCCGCTCGGCCTGAAGATAGACTTCATAGGCCAGGCAGCCGTCTTCCGAACGTGACGCCTCTGCCAGCGCCAGCACCAGCGCCACCGCCTCATCGCGGTGGTCGGTTTTGACCGGAATTTCACCTTTGACAATAATCATCGGGTTCAAGCGCAACTTCTGATCACTGGAAAGCGCGCGATTCTATCACAGCCCGCCCCCGATATCCTGCGGCGCGGGCGGCTCGCGCAGCATCTCCTCGAAGAACGCCAGCACCCGCTCCAG
The DNA here is from genome assembly GCF_023051175.1 of Alcanivorax quisquiliarum. Classification (GTDB taxonomy): domain Bacteria; phylum Pseudomonadota; class Gammaproteobacteria; order Pseudomonadales; family Alcanivoracaceae; genus Isoalcanivorax; species Isoalcanivorax quisquiliarum. The sequence continues at coordinate 85,645 of NZ_JALKII010000009.1, forward strand.
CGCTTGCCGGGTGGGGTGGCCAGCTTCATCGACCAGATCGGTGGTCACCACCGAATGGGCGATGGGCGGGATGCCGTGAGGGTTGCCCGGCTTTGAGGAAATCTCGATTCCTTCAAAGCCCGGCCCGAGGCGCTCGCGCAGCGCACGAAAGCGGCTGCCGCCGCACAGGGCATCGGCAGTGAAGCGCAGCCCGACGACTTTCAGCTGCTCTTCGTCCATGCGCTGGCGCAACCGGGCCACATCCTGCGGCGACAGGTGCAAGGCCCGGCGCAGCCGCGGTGTCACGCCCAGCGGCAGCGATGGCTGGCTCAGCACCGGCGCCCGCACCCAGGGATCTAGCGCCAGCGCCAGCGCGAAATTGCCCGTCAGGCACATCCCGATGACGCCGACCGCGCCGCCAAGCTCCTCATGGGCTGCACGGCTCAACCCGCGCAGGAAATCGGTCACCGGGCTGGTACGGTTGGCCGCCATCACGGCGAATTCGCGCCGCACGCAGGCCATGGCCATTGCCTGCATCACGTAGCCGGGCGTCAGCCGCCGCCCCGGCACGCCGAACAGGCTGGGCATCAACACGGTAAAACCGGCAGCAGCCACACGGCGGGCAAATTGCGCTACCTCCGGTGTAATGCCCGGCACCTCATGAATAACCAGCACCGCCGGCCCCTCGCCCAATCGGAACACCGGGTAGGTATAGCCGGCATGGGTAAATTCGCTGACGGCGAAATCATCCAGCGCATCGTTCTCGCGAACCGGGTGGATCATGCTCATTGGCGCAATTCCTGCAATGCGTGAGAGGCCCGATTCTAGCGCCAAAGACACATCCGAACAGGCCAACCGTGCCGGGCGTGCGGCGTTCGATAGTCTCGCCGGGCATAGCGGCAGGGTGCAATCGGACTGGACGGAAGGCCGGCAGGAGCCGACTATCCCGATAGAGCCGCAACGCCGCTGCGCCGGCTTAGCGGCCTCCACAGGGAAGACCAAGGGGAACGTCGATGAACTATTTTGTCACTGGCGCGACCGGATTCATCGGGCGCTTTGTAGTCGCTCGCCTGCTCAAGCGGCCCGGCTCACGCATATTTGCCCTGATACGCCCCGGCTCGGAATACAAACTGGATGCGCTGCGCCAGCGGCTGGGCGCCGAGCCGGAACAGCTGATCGCCATTCGCGGCGACATGACGCGCCGGCACCTGGGCCTGAACAAACGGGCGCAGGAAGATCTCAAGGGCCAGATAGATCACTTCATCCATCTTGCTGCTATTTACGATCTGAACATGGATGCCGAGAGCCAGCAGATCACCAATATCGACGGGACACGCCAGGCGTTACGGCTGGCGGCGGCGCTGGGCGCACAGTGCTTCCATCACGTCAGCTCGGTGGCCGCCGGCGGCCTGTACGAAGGCACCTTCGACGAGAGCATGTTTGCCGAAGCCGGCCCTCTGGACGACCCGTATCTGTACACCAAACATGAATCCGAACGGCTGGTGCGCGAAGAAGCGAAACTGCCGGTGCGCATTTACCGCCCGTCGATGGTGGTGGGCCATTCGCAGTCCGGCGAAATGGACAAGATCGACGGCCCCTATTATCTGTTCAAGCTGATCCAGCGCCTGCATGATCTGCTGCCGCCCTGGATCCCCCTGCTGGGCATTGAAGGCGGGCGTTTCAATATCGTGCCGGTGGATTTTGTTGCCGACGCCATCGACTATCTGGCGCACTTGCCCGGCCGCGATGGCGAATGCTTCCACCTCACCGCAGCCCGTCACTACAGCCTTGGCGAAGTGGTCAATATCTTCGCCGCAGTGGCCGATGCACCGAAGATGGCCGTGCGGCTGGATAACAGCCTGTTCCGGGCGCTGCCCGGTGCCAACCTGCTCCGCAAACGGCTCGGCAACCTGCCGCCGAGCCGTTTTCTGCTGCATCAGACACTGGACAGCCTCGATATTCCCGAAGCTACTCTGAAGTTCCTCACTTACCCCACCACTTATGCCAACGCACACACCCAGGCGGCACTGGCAGGCAGCGGCATCGAGGCGCCGGAGCTGGAATCCTACGCGCAGATCCTGTGGGATTACTGGGCCAACCACCTCGATCCGGAACGCGAAGACCGCGACGACGAAACACAGCCGTTGCCCACACTGGAGCAACGTGTCGCCGGCAAGGTAGTGCTGGTGACGGGCGCCACCTCGGGCATCGGCAAAGCCGCCGCCCTGAAGCTGGCACGCGCTGGCGCTTGCGTGCTGCTGGTGGCGCGCACCAGGGAGAAGCTCGACGAAACCCTGGATGAAGTCGCACGACTGGGCGGCACAGCCTACGCCTATTCCTGTGATGTGGCCGATCTGGAAAGCTGTGACGCGCTGGTGGAACAGGTGCTCAAGGAGCACGGCCGGGTCGATATCCTGGTCAACAATGCGGGCCGCTCGATTCGCCGCTCGGTCATCAACGCGCTGGATCGTTTTCACGATTTCGAACGCACCATGCAACTGAACTACTTTGGTGCCTTGCGGCTGATCATGAAATTGCTGCCGGCCATGACGGCGCAGGGCGGCGGCCACATCATCAATATTTCTTCTATCGGCGTGCTCACCAATGCGCCACGCTTTTCTGCCTATGTGGCGTCAAAGGCAGCGCTGGATGCTTTCAGCCGCTGTGCGGCATCCGAGCTTGCCCATGAAGGCATCCGTTTTACCACGATCAATATGCCGCTGGTGCGCACACCGATGATCGCGCCGACCAAAATCTACAACCATGTGCCCACCATCAGCCCGAACCAGGCCGCCGACATGATTTGCGATGCCATTATCCGCCAGCCGAAACGGATCGCGACCCAGCTTGGCATCCTCGGCTCGGTGATGCATTTCCTGACGCCGAAAGTGACCGAAACCATCATGAACACCGGCTATAAAATCTTTTCGGATTCCGCCGCCGCAATTGGCCAGCAGGAAAGCACGCCGAAGAAGATCAGCCGCGAGCAGCGGGCGTTTTCCCGCCTGTTCCGAGGCATCCACTGGTGATGTATAAAAGCTATTGACCAAGGTGCTCCGGGCAAGGACACCTTGTGTCAGTGGCGCCCATCACCTGCTAGCGTATTGTCATAAGAGCGCTAATAGCCGCTCGTTTTGCCAAGGCCATGGATGAAGCGCCATTGCCCGGCCCGCTTGCAGGCGCTGCTGTCACGCCCAATCCAGGGCCGGCTGCAAACCCGAGCCGATGGCCGCCCCGAAGGCAGACAGAAAGGAGAACCGTGTGGCCCGTTTACCGCTACCGAACCTGTTGCCCTACGCCACCGAGCTGGCCGGCGCTGCTTTGCGCAGAGCCGATGCCGCGCTATTTCCCCGCTTCCACTTGCGCCAGCGGATCAACGGCCGCACGGTGCTCATCACCGGTGCCAGCACTGGCATCGGCGAGGTGCTTGCTTACCGCCTGGCACAGGCGGGTGCGCAGGTGCTGCTCACAGCGCGCAGCACCGAAAAGCTTGAGCAAGTGGCGGCGCGGATCGAGCAGCAAGGCGGCCGCGTGACGATCTACCCGTGCGACATCGCCAACCCGGAAGATTGCGACCGGATGGCCGCCGAGGTGCTTGCCGAGCACCCCCGCATTGACGTGTTGGTAAATAACGCCGGGCGCTCGATCCGCCGCCCGGTGCTGCGCTCGCTGAATCGCTTCCACGATTTTGAACGCACCATGCAATTGAATTACTTCGGCGCCATCCGCCTTACCATGGCGCTGCTGCCTCGGCTGATCGATCAGGGCGGTGCGCATGTCATCAATATTTCAACCCTCGGCATGCAGACCATTCCGGCCCGCTTTGCCGCGTATCTGGCCTCCAAGGGCGCGCTGGAAATGTGGACACAGGCAGCCGCCAACGAGCTGGGCCACAAGCGCATTCGCTTCTCGCTGGTCAATTTCCCCCTGGTGCGCACACCGATGATTGCGCCCACCGAAATCTACCGCTACACCCCGGCGATTTCGCCGGAGCAGGCGGTGGATCAGATTTGCCGGGCTATCATCACGCGCCAGAAACGGGTGGCCAGCCCGCTCGCTTATGTGGCGCTGGGCGCGCACATGTTCCTGCCGACACTCAGCGAAGCACTCGTCAATCTGGGTTACCAGCTCACACCTGAATCCGCCGCTGCTCGGGGCAAAACACTGCCTGCACCACAGGAGCAGCACCCGGATAATGTGCGCCCGCTGCGCCGGCGGCGCCAGCGTTAATACGGCGGCCGCGTTACCGCTCCGGCCGCGCTGCAATGGCCCATCGGCAGCGGAACCTCCCACCACACGCAGGTCGGGAATCGAGTGCACAGCGACATCGCGGCACAGCCTCGCCCTCGCCACACTACGCGTGTTGTGGGCGCCGCCAGCCGGGGGCGGGCCGCGATCGAGAAGCGGAGCGCCCAGCGCTGTGTCGGCGGCAACCATGGCCGCATCTCGGCTAGCACCCTTGAGCTGACCGCCTCCCAGAGTGGCGCCCGGCTTCGACAATGCCAACCGAAGGCCTTCAGCTTGTCCCAGTCTGCAACACGGGCGGCGGGCCCGGGCAAGCCGTCTCGTCCGCCTTATGCCAGCATAGCCGTATGACAACATCTACATCCTTTTCAAAAACCTCGCTCGCCGCTCACCTTGCCGCTGCGCTGTTTCCGGCCGGCGAGATACTGCCGGCGCCGGAACCGCATCAGCTGGCAGCACGGGTAGCCGGGTACGTCGCGCATCGCAGGACACACCGCTGGCTACTGACCGCAGGCCTGCAATGGCTGGAATGGCGGAGCCTGCCGCACCTGCACCGCCGCTTCAGCCGTGCCGATGTGGCCCAACAGCGTGCGGTGATTGAAACCTTGTCGAACACCCTGTTCAGCAGCTTGCTGCTACGCTTGCTGAGCTTGCCGTTTCGTGCCGCCTATGTGCTTGAAGAGGAGCGCGCGAGCCATATGGGCATGCCGCGCATACAGGTGCCGGCGCAGACGGAAAGTTTCCGATGGCAACAACAAGTAACCCACGCCTCCGAGCTGGATGGTGAACACACCATTGAAGCGGATGTGGTGGTCATCGGTACCGGGGCAGGCGGGGCGGCCGCAGCTTACGAACTCGCCAGCCGCGGCCTTGCGGTAGTGATCATCGAGGAAGGCGACTGGCACGATCGCCGTCATTTCAGCGGGCATTTGCCGGATATGCTGCGCCGGCTCTATCGGGCCTTCGGTGCGACAATAACCTTGGGCAATGCCTTCATACCTGTCCCCATCGGCCGCAACGTGGGCGGCACGACCACCATCAACTCGGGCACCTGCATGCGCACGCCACCGGCCGTGCTGGCGCGCTGGCGCGAACGGTTCGGCCTTGCCGCACTCACAGAAGACGTGCTGGCGCCCTGGTTCGACAATGTCGAAACCATGCTGCGGGTAACCCAGGCCCAGCGCCGGTATGTGGGCCCGGTGGGTGATCTGATCGAGCGCGGTGCACGAGCTCTGGGGCTGACACAAGTGGCGCCATTGCAGCGTAACGCCGAAGGCTGCGATGGTCAGGGCTTGTGCCAGTTCGGTTGCCCTACGGATGCCAAACAGTCCACTAACGTCAGCTATATCCCCCGCGCACTGGAGCGCGGCGCATTTCTCTTTACCGGAATGCGCGCCACGCGCCTGCTACGCGACGGCAAACAGGCACAGGGTGTGCTGGCTCAAGGGCGGGATGCCAATGGCCGACGCGTTACCTTGCGCGTCGAGGCGCGAGCCACTGTGGTCGCCATGGGCGCGCTGCTGACACCGCTGTTCCTGCGTGCAAACGGAGTTCGCAATCCGCATCTGGGGCGCCATCTCACCTTGCATCCATGCGGGGTGGTGAACGCCGTTTTCCCTGATATCGACCTGCACAACGGCCGCACCATTCCGCAGGGCTTTGCCGTCGGCGATTTCGCCGAGCAGGGGTTGATGTTCGAGGGCTGCACATTACCGTTTGCAGCCCATGGTGTGTTGAGCGCGCTCTATGGCGCGGAGTTCGTCCGCTTCGCAGAACGCTATGCCCACACCGCCTATTTCGGCTTCATGCTCCGTGACACGAGCGAAGGTCGGGTACGGCGCGGTATTCACCGTGATTTGCCCTGGATCAGCTACCGCATGAACAAGAAGGATTTTGCACTTTTCCTTCGCGGCATCGACACTCTGGCACGTATTTATTTTGCCGCGGGGGCCTCCGAAGTGCTGGTGCCCGGCCCACGCCAGCTGGTATCGCTGCGCAGCGTGACAGAGCTGGATGCATTTATGGCGCGCTCTCATCGCCCGTCAGATTTCCTGATCACGGCCTACCATCCTCTGGGTACTGCTCGTCTCGCCGCCGACGCCAGCGACGGCGTGTGCGACGTGGATCACCGCGTGCACGGGTGGCAGGGCCTTTACGTAATGGATGGCAGCAACCCACCCACGAGCCTGGGCGCGAACCCGCAAATCACTCTGATGACACTCGCCAGCCGGGCCGCAGCGCAGCTGGCTGAAACCTTGACTGAAACAGGAGCCTGACCATGGCTATCGGCTTGCAGATCCGCGAAACCATGAGCGGCACCCTGACACTGAATGACGGCACGACAAAAACATTTGCATTCGCTCTGTGTGCTTTTACACCACGCGTTTTCAGCTTCACTGTGCCACGTCCGTTTCAGGGCCGGTTGCGTTTTGGCGATGACATCATGCCCTGCCAGGGCGAGCTCACCTTGAAGCTGACAGGCCCCCGTTACCGGGTCGATTTTCACCATCCCGAGCTCGGCGCGCTTCAGGCAATTGGCAACAAGCGTTATGGCCATGATGGCTGGATAAAGTCTCTGGTGACCTGCCCGCTGACAATTTATCAAGGGGACAAGACCATCGGTGAAGCGGAGGTCGCCTATCGCGAGTCCATTTTGTTGTTCCCGTTCCGTGCGTTGCGGCTGGTGCCACAGGAACGAGCCTTTACCGGCGCAATGGAGGTGCAGCCATGATCCCCTTCCATGCAAGCCAGTTTTCCGGACGCGGCGGCCACTATGAATCCTGGTTCCTGCGCGGCAATCATCCCCGCGCAGCTCAGGCGTTCTGGGTGCGTTATACAATGTTCGTGCCTGCGGACAAACGGCCCGCGCTGGGTGAGCTATGGGCGATCTGGTTTGATGCCGAGCGCAAGCAGGTGGTAGCAGTAAAGGAGGAGTATCCGCTTGAAGCCTGCCATTTCAACCGCGATGACCTGGGCGTGTCATTGCCCGGTGCTTCGCTGTCCCACCAGGCGCTACAGGGCAGTGCGGCGCATGCCGGGCATCACCTCGCCTGGCAATTGCATTACACGGAGGGTAATGACAGCTTGTTGTTACTCCCTGAAAAGCTTTACCGCACGGCGCTACCGAAAGCGAAAGCCTTGGTCAGCCGGCCCAATGTCCAGTTCACTGGCACTTTCACCGTGAACGGTGAAACATTCGAGATCAACGGCTGGCCCGGCAGCGAAAACCACAACTGGGGCCGCCAGCACACGGACGAATATGCCTGGGGGCAGGTAGCCGGCTTTGATGATCATCCTGATGCATTTCTGGAATGCCTGACTGCCCGCGTACGGCTGGGGCCGTTTCGCTCGCCCTGGATGACCATCGCCTGCCTGCGCCTTGGCGGCGAGACGCTATACTTCAATCGCATCAGTACGGCACTGCGAGCGACCGGCAATTATCGTTATTTTGAATGGCATTTTGACACTACTCAGGATCACCATCAGCTCTCGGTGAACATTCAGGCGCCGCCCGATCATTTCACCGCTCTTACTTATTACAATCCGCCCGGCAGCAGCAAAACCTGCCTGAACAGCAAGCTGGCTTCCTGCGAGCTGACGCTGACACGCCGGGGCCAGGCACCGATCACGTTACACAGTGCTCATCGGGCGGCATTCGAGATCCTCACAGACAAGACTGACCATGGCATAGCGCTGGCCGTCTAGCGCCAGCGGTGTAGCCAGCTGCACAAAGTGCTATGGTTGTTCGCGGGCTGGCACATCGGAGCCCGCCGCGATTTGTCATCGAGGACACCACAACCGTGAGCCAGCGCTGGCGCAACAATCTTCGAAACCTGGGCCGTCGCCTTCTGGACAGCCTGCGCCCGCTGCTGCCCGATTACCTGCCCGTCGCCTGGAAACTGGGCCTGACATTCTCGGTGCTGGTGCTGCTGGGCATGACACTGCTCGGCTCGGTGATTCTCAGCACGCAGCTTGCCGATATGCAGGCGCAATCCGATCGGCTCGGCCAGACCATCGCCAAGCAATTGGCCGATACCGCACGCGAGCCGCTGCTGGCCAACGATGAATTCAACCTGAAAGTGCTGATCCATAATCTGGGCGAAAGCGAAAACCTTGCCGGCGCGGCGCTATTCAATCGCGATTTGCGCCCGCTTGAGCAAGCCGGCCTGCTGCCGCCAGAAGCGGTGCCGACCATCAGTGGCCCGGTGCGTCACTGGTACCATGGCGACGCGCCGATGACGACCTATTTTGCGCCCATCAGTGCGGAAGAACATACCGCAGGTTATGTAGCAGTAACGCTTTCCGGTGAACCGATTGCCACCGCGCAAGCGCATGCGCAACGCACCATGGTCACCGCCACGGTGGTGATGGGGCTGGTGGCCATTATTCTTGCTTTCATCATCAGTCGACGGCTGGCCCAGCCGCTGCATGACCTGATTGCCGCCACCTCGGCCATGCGCGCCGGCGATCTTAATTACCGTTTGCAGAACACCAGTAACGACGAAATCGGCCAGCTGATCACCGCCTACAACGCCATGGCGCGCGGCCTGCTGGAAAAAAATCAGGTGGAGCGTGTGCTATCGCGTTTTGTCAGCCCCCGTGTGGCGCAGCAAATGATGGCTGATATCGGCGAGGTGCAGCTGGGCGGGCGCGAGGTGGTAGGCTCGGTGCTGTTTGCGGATATCGTTGGCTTTACCCGCCTTTCCGAGCGTATGGCGCCCGATGCCGTGGCCGAATTGCTCAATTGCTATTTCAACGCCATTTGCCGCGCAACGGATTTCTATCGGGGCACCATCGACAAATATATGGGTGATTGCGCCATGCTGGTGTTCGGGGTGCCCGAGGCGGACAGCGAGCACCTTTATCATGCGCTGTGCTGCGCCGTGATGATCCAGCGGCTGGTGGAGCGTCTCAACGAGCGCCGGCGTGCGCAGGGGCTGGTCACCGTCGAGTTCCGCATTGGCATCAACGCTGGCGCCATGCTGGCGGGCAATCTCGGCTCCCAGGATCGCATGCAATATACGGTGGTCGGCGATGTGGTGAACCTCGCCTCACGGCTATCGAACATGGCTGGCGCCGGGGAGATCATCATTCCCGAGGCGCTGGTGCGTGATCCGAATATCGCCTCGCGGCTGCGCAGCAGTGTGGCCGGCACCATGCGGGTGCGCGGCAAGACCGACCCGGTGCTCACCTATCGCGTCGAGGGTGTGCACGCCCATTCCGAAACGCTAATGGAACAGCGGATCGCTCATTTTATCTGTCAGGAGGACACGGTAGCGCCGCCCCCGGTTGTCCGGGCCGGCAGTTCCTGATGACCGCAGCTGTTATCCAACCATGAAATGTGTGAAAGCCTCCGCTCTGATTACGCTTGCGCTCGCTAGCAGCGCCTGCCTGCACCGCCCCGTCACACCGCCCTCCATTGCCGATGTGGAAGCGGCCATGACCCAGGGCGATTATGCGCGGGCCTGGCAGTTGGCCCATGATCCGGCCACCGAGCCCGACCCTGGCTTGCTGCGATTGCAACAACAATTGCGTGAACACCAGGCCAGCACCGAGCAGGCGGCACTGCGGCTTGCCCGCCAGCAGGCCGGGCAAGGGCAATGGCGCGCTGCGCTTGAAAGTATTGATAGCGCTCTGGCGCTCTGGCCCCATAGCGAAACCTTGTATCAGGCCCGTCAGGATCTTGATCACCAGCAGCTTGCTGCACTGGTGGCGCTGCGCACGGAGCTGTTTGCCAGCGAGGCGGGGTGGCTACAAAGCTTGCAAACGCTGCCCACCAGGCTGGCGCAGTTCAGCGACCCGTCAGCGCAGGCCATGGCGGCAGATCTCGTCCAGCGGCGTGACACCGCGCTGGAAGAGCTGATCACGCTTGGCGAGTGGCATGCATCGCATAAACAATGGCACGCTGCCCGCACCGCGTTACGAGCCGCCAGCTCGCTGGATGCCTCCCATCGCCACCATCCTGCACTGGTGCAAGCCGAGCGCCATCTGGCCACCGCCAGCCAGCGTGCCCGGGACAACCGTGCCGAAACGCTGCGCGAACAGGCTCGCGAACGCCTGGCTCGCTACCGGCGCAGCGAGGCACTGGACGATCTGATTGCCGCACGGCGTTTCATCCAGTCCCACCGCCGCGATGCAAATCTCGATGCGGAACATGAAACCATCGAGCGTCTGTGCCGCGAGCGGGTACGTCGCGAGGTCACCACAGGGGACGCGCTTTATGCCCGCGGCGAATACCAACGAGCCTATGAGGTATGGCGCCGGGTCACGCCTCTCGCCAGCGACGATGCCGAGCTGGAGAAAAAGATTGCCCGCACACAACGGGTGCTGGAGTCGCTACAGGAGCTCAAGGCCGGGCCTTGATTGCCCTTGCCCTGTCAGGTGCGGCGCCAGCCTCGGCCAGCAAGCCTGCAAAAACGCCGCGTTTCCGCGGCGTTTTGTTTCATCGGCTACCGGCCAGGCTAGCGGTTGACTTCCTCGTCGATCAGCGACGGCTCATCCTGGGGCAGCAAGCCACGCTCCATGTATTCAACCAGCTCCTGAGGCGGCGCCTCGCGGCCCAGAAACAGCTCGTTCGGCTCTGCCGGCAACGGCTGCGCCACAACCCGCTCCAACTCACCACGGCGATTCACACGAAACTGCAGTGCGGCAATACCCAGGTAGCGTTGCCGGGTCAGGCCGACCAGGCGTGTGCTGTCATTGAGAATTGTCGGCCGCAAGAACACCATCAGGTTGCGCTTTTCCCGTGAATCGCTGGTCGAGCGGAACAGCACACCGAGCAGCGGTATATCGCCCAGCAGCGGCACCTTGCTTTCCGTGCGGGTAACGTCATCCTGAATCAGCCCGCCAAGCACGATGGTTTCGCCATCATCTGCCAGCACCGTGGTCTTGATGGAGCGCTTGCTGGTAATCAGGTCAACCGATTGCACACCTTCCACGGCGCGCTGTACGGCAGACGCTTCCTGCTCAAGCTCAAGCCGTACCGTGTTGCTGCCCGCCAGGCTCGGCGTGACGGTCAAGGTGATACCCACATCCTGACGCTGAATGGTCTGGAACGGGTTGTCGATGCCCGAGCCGGTGTTGGTGCTCTGCCCGGTGACGAACGGGACGTTCTGGCCCACAACGATGGAGGCTTCCTGGTTATCCAGTGTCAGCACACTTGGCGTCGACAACAGGTTCACGTTGCTGTTGGTGGCCAGTGCCTGCAGAAAACCGCCCCAGCGCAAGTTACCGTCGCCATCCGTTTCACCGCCGCCGACAATCAGGCCGTTGCCCAGTGTGGTGGTGGGCTCGCCAGCAAGCACCGAACCAATCACATCATTGAGGCTGATGCCCGCGTTATCGAAGTTGGTGCCGCCAATGCCTCGCTCCAGATCACCTGCCGCCCACTGCACACCGAGATCCAGCCCACTGTTGCCACCAACTTCGACGATGGCGGCCTCGATCAATATCTGCGCCCGGCGCACATCAAGTTGCCGCACGATGCTGAGCAGCTCTTCCATTTTTGCCGGCTCGGCGCGGATCACCAGCGCATTGAGCGAGGTATCCGCCTGAATCGAGACTTTCGAGCCCGGCACGGCTGCGGCCTGCCCGCTGCCGCCCTCGGCCTCTCGGGTGGCTTCGGCAAAATTGTTCAGCAACTCGGCCAGTTTTTCCGAATCAGCATGGCTGAGGCGTACCACCTGGGCAGCGCCCGCTCGGTTGGCGGGCACATCCAGTTCGGCCACCATATCGGCAACGCGGCGGCGCATGATGCTATCGCCTTTCACGATCAGGCGATTGGTACGCTCATCGGCGACCACGCTGACACGGCCCTCACGCGGGCTTTGACGCCGGCCCTGGGCGGCTGCTTGCTGTGGCGTCAGTGTTTCCAGCAGTTTGACGATATCACCCACCCAGGCGTGTTTCAGGTTGATGATTTCGACCTCTTCTGCTTCCGAGCCATCAAGGTGAGCGATGATGGCTTCCATGCGGCGAATGTTATCCGCGTGATCGCTGATGATCAGCGCGTTGGCCGAGCTCACTGCGGCCAGGTGCCCATATTGCGGCACCAGAGGGCGCAATACGGGCACCAGTTCTTCTACAGGCGAGTTGTCAACGGTGATGACGCGGGTAATCAGCTCCTCGCCCCGCACGGCGGTGTCTTGCGTCAGCGGCAGGTTGCCCTGCTTGGCCGTGGTGTTCGGCACGATCTTGATGATGTCGCCGGAAGGCACCGCTGCATATCCGTGCACCTGCAATACCGCCAGAAACAGCTCATACACTTCGTCGGATGTGAGGGTCTGGCGGGAGATTACTGTCACGTCACGCGCCCGCACGCGGGGATCGACAACAAAGTTCTTGCCGGTCATGTCCGCAACCTGGCCGATAAACGCCTGAATATCTGCATTGCGGATATTCACCGTCCAGGTCTTGCCTTCCATATTGGCCGCAGCCCTTCCACTTTCCTGTGCCAGTAGCGGCTGCACCATCAGCAGCGTGGAGCTGCAGAGCAGCACAGCCAGCGTGCGCTTGATTGTTTTCATTACTCTCGCCTTTCCGGTCTAGGGCGGATAGTTGACGGTAAAGCGGCGCGAGCCGCGTTGCACTTCGATCGTGGCCGAACCTGTAGAGGTGGCCTCCTGCAAGGCGGCAATATCGCCCTGCTCCTCACCCAACGGGTGGCCGTTGATCGACAGAATCTGATCTCCCGGCCGCAGGCCGACACTGCTGAGCATCGCCATCGGAGCGCCCGCCGAAATGCGGTAGCCCTCCGCGCTGCCTTCGTTTACCGGCTCCAGCGCCAGCTGTTGAATGATCATTGCGCGCTGCTGGGCCGGGTCGCCGTCCGGCAGCAGTTGAGCTGGTGCCGGCGCCGCTGTTTGCTGTTGCACCACTGGCTCCGGCCGCCGCCGTGGCGGCGCAGAGGCGGACACCGTACCACTGAGCTCCGGCTCGCGCAGACGCAGCGCTTCAAGCTGCCCCTGGCGGCGCAGGATCACACGGTCACCCAGCACTTCCACCAGCTCAGCGTTGCCCGGCACCTTGTCGCCCGGCTTGAACAGCGCCGCATCCCGGCCTTGCTCGGCAATGATTGCACGGGCCATCGCCGGGTCGATATGTTGAAACAGCCCCACCAGCTCCAGCCGCAAGCGTGTATCGGGTGCATCCACAACGCGCTGCTCGGGAGATTCTTCCGGGGGTATACCAAACAATTTCCAGCTTTCGATGTCACCGAGGCTCAGTGCTGTGCGCTGGTTCGAACTCGCTGCCGTCAGCCGCTGCATTGCAGGATCGACCGGTGGCGTCAATTGCGGCCCGGCAAACCATAACAGCAGGCTGTCAGCCAGTACGCGAGCCAGCCAGACGACAAGCAGTACTGCCAGCAACCACCGTGCAATACGGGCCAGCCTGTCCAATTGTGTCTGCTTGAGGGTTAATGCCATGTTCCGTTCCGACCACCCCGCGCGGGTCAACCGCCTGCGCTCATTTAGTATTAACCATTATTGTTATGACGAAATGCCAGTGTCATGACCGCCTTGCCGGATATCGGTACCACGCTGCAAATAAAATCCTGCATCGTACGCCCGACTATTGCGGCAGGCAGCCAGTCATTCGACCTGTTCTTCTGACACCCCCGCGCCCGCTCTCTGGTTAGAGTCCGGCCCGGCGAAAAATTCCCCACGCTGCAAAATGTTCCGGCGTTTCAGCCGCCGAGCGGCTGCGCAACCTGAAATACCACGTCTTCGTCGGCGCCGCCCTGGCTGACGCCCAGCAACCGGGGCCATGACCGGTAGACGCGCACGGCAGCCTCGCCATCTTCCACTTTCGCATCCAGCAAGAGTGTCTCGGCCGGGTCCGTCATCACCAGCCAGGCCACATTGTGCGCGGTGAACAGCTTTCCATCCAGTGGTGGCACTGTGGCCTCACCGTCAGCCCAGCTCACCCGGCCGCCGCCATAACGCAGCGCGCCCTCGACTTCAGCGCTTCCATCGCGATAAAAACGCAGTAAATCCACGTGCCCGGAGACAGTGCCATCGGCTCGGCCGGCCGGCATATTTCGTGAAATTTCCGAGAGCGGGACAGTAAAGGAGAGATCGCGCACCTGCGCACTGCCGGGTGTCGCCGCCAGCCAGCCCTGCGCAGAAATGCCGTGCCCGGCGATATCCAGCCGCACGCCGGGCAGCAGGCCACGCCAGTCAGTGGCCCAGTTGAGCTCGCCGCGCCAGGTGCTCCAGCGCCAGCGCGCATCGCCCGCCCACACGCGGCCGTGAACCTGCTCCAGCTGCAGGGGCGCACCGGCGATCATCAGGCCATCAACATGCCGCGCAAACGGCGCCGCCGGCAGCGAGCGCACCAGAAAGAACAGCAGGCAGAGCAGGAATAATCCGATCAGTGTCAAAACGCGTGGCATGGCAGGGGCTGCCCTCAGAACGGAATATCGTCGTCGAAATCATCCGCAGGAGCTGAAAAACCACCCTGGTTGCCGCCGCCCTGCTGCCCCGATTGCCGGCCGCCGCCCGCATCACCCTGCCGATCCTGGCCGCCGAAACCACCACCCTGACCTCCACCATAGCCACCGCCATAGTTGCCATCACCGCCGCCACCACGGCTGTCGAGCATTTGCATTTCATTGGCGACGATCTCGGTGGTATAGCGATCCTGACCATCCTGCCCTTGCCATTTGCGCGTGCGCAGGCTGCCTTCGATATACACCTTCGAGCCTTTTTTCAGGTATTCGCCGGCGATCTCGGCCAGGCGATTGAAGAACACCACCCGATGCCATTCGGTGCGCTCTTGCATCTGCCCGCTCTGCTTGTCCTTCCAGGATTCGCTGGTGGCGATATTCACATTCGTGACGGCGCCGCCGCTCGGCATGAAACGGGTTTCCGGGTCAGCGCCCAGGTTGCCAATCAGGATTACCTTATTAATGCCTCGTGCCATCTTGCCTCTCCGTAAAACCCGTTGATATTGGTTCCACCCGCCGCGACGGGCAAATCATTGTGGCAGCTAAATCCGGTGTTTCCCACCGCCCTGGTGCGCCTGTCGTCAATCACTGACAGCGATTGACGGCATCTTCCTACACTGCGGTCACGGCACCCTCGGCCTGGCGCGCCAGCGCTACTTCATCCAGCTCGGCCGGTGCCACTTTCAGCAGCGCTATGCCGTCCTCCGGCAAGGCGACGGCCTCCAGCACGCCCTGCACCGACAACAGGCGGCTGGCCCAGTCGTCGGCCTGCTCTGCCGCCACCGGCAATGGCAGCACGCGGCTTTCCAGCTTCACCAGAGGCGGCATGCCCAACACCAGCACCAGCCAGCCTGCGCACAGCACCGCCGCCGCCCAGAACACCATCCCAGACCCGAATTGCTGCAACAGCCAGCCGCCGGCAGCGCCGCCTACAAACACCCCGAGAAACTGGCAAGAGGAATAGATGCCCAATGCAGTCCCTCGTGTGCCCACCGGGGCGGCCCGGCCTACCAGCGACGGCAGCAACGCTTCCAGGGCATTGAAACCGGTAAAGAATACCCATAATGCAGCGCCGATCAGCCACAGCTTTCCTCCGCCCAGAGCAAGCATGACCAGGGACAGGATCAACAGGCTCACACTGATCGCCATGATCGGGCGCTGCCCGCGCCGCTCGGAGGCAATGATCAATGGCACCATGGCGATAAAACTGGCGAGGAACACCACCAGATAGAGCAGGCTATGCTGCGGCAAGGGTAGCCCCAGACGCTCACTCAAAACACCGGGGATGACGACAAAGCTCGCCGTCAGCAGCGCATGCAGTACAAAAATACCACTGTTGAGGCGCACCATCAGCGGATCACGAATGATGCGCAGCAGCCGCTGGGGCAGTGGCAGTTGCGCTTCGCGCACGCGCACCTTCGGGTCAGGCACCCATACCAGCACCACCAGCAATCCCAGCAGTGCCAAGCCGGTGGAGAGCCAGAACAAACCGGACAATCCCAGCCCGCTGGCGAGCAGGGGGCCGAGAATGAGCGCCAGCACGAAAGCACCGCCCACCGACATGCCGATGCCGGCCATGGCGCGGGTGCGGTGCTGCTCGGAGATCACATCCGTCACCAACGCCATGATCACCGCTGCCACTGCGCCACCACCCTGAATGGCACGGCCGGCGATAACGCCATAGATAGTATCCGCACAGGCGGCAACCACTCCGCCCGCCGCAAACAACAGCAATCCGATGACCAGCAACGGACGCCGGCCGAACCGATCTGACAACATCCCGAAGGGCAGCTGCAACAGCGCCTGCACCAGGCCATACGCGCCCACCGCCAGTCCGATCAGAAATGGCGTCGCCCCCGGCAGGCTTGCGCCGAACACAGCGAATACCGGCAGTAGCATGAACAGGCCGAACATGCGCAAGCCGAAAATAGCCGCCAGGGCGCCGGTCACTCGCACTTCGGAGCGAACCAGCGCCGGAGAGGAAGAGGTACTCATGTCTCATCTCGTGATAGAAAAGAGAAATTGATGGGCACGTCGCTTTGCGTGGGCCGCGCTGCGCGGGTGCCCTGAGCCGCCCTGCAGCGGGCCGCCCGGAGCCGCGCAGTGTAGCAGAAACAGGCTCCGGCGGGGCGTACCGCGACGTGCCCCGGCAAGCAAATTGAACCCCCGTCAAACTGGTGATAGATTGCCAACTGATCGGCTTTTCTTCTTAGAGAAGGCCGGGCACTTTATAATCGGCGGATCTACCGTTGAAATGGCTGCGCGTAACCTGATTTGGCAACCCCTCACCTACGCGCCAGGGCATATGAAGCAGGGAATCATGCATGAACGCTTTCGCCAGTGAACATCAAGTCTATGTGGCCGGCGGCCAACAGTTGCAGAATTCTCTGCTGGCAGAATTCCTGAACACGCAAGAGGTCAGCGCACGCAGCGTCAAGCAAATCCAGGATGCAACCGCAGAGCAGCTTGCTGCTTCCAGCCAGGCGCTGTTTCTGGTCGATTTCAGAACGGTGGATATCAACGAAGCTATCAGCTATCTGCTGTCGATTGATCCTGACCTTGAAACCGAACTGTTCATCGCGGTGTTCAATGTGGACGAAGATGACTCGCTCTCCCGCCTGGCCGGGTTGCCCATGGTAAATGGCGGCTTTCTGCATGATTGCCCGCAGGATCTGCTGCTCAAGGGTATCAAAGCCATGTTCGAGGGCGAGCTCTGGCTGCCGCGCAAGGTATTGCAGCAATACCTGATGAAGAGCCGCACGTTCAACAAGACGTTTTCCCGCAGTGAAGTGAGCCTGACCGAGCGCGAGGTGGAGGTGCTGAAGGTGATGGCCACCGGCGCCAAGAACTCCGATATCGCGCGCAGCCTCAATCTCAGCCCGCACACCATCAAGACGCACATCTACAACATCTTCAAGAAGATCAACGCCTCCAACCGCCTGCAGGCGGTGAACTGGGCGCAGGAAAATCTCTGATCCGGCATCTGCCGTGCCATCAGGCTCTGCACTTTTTTTCCGGCACCGCATGGTGCCGCTCACAGGGTGCCGCGAAATATAGCCGTGCACGGCCTCAATCGCCGCTGCGCCCGGTAACGTTTCGCTGCGTTTCCGCTGCCGGCGCCTGTGACTCCGCTCGCCTTCAGCACACGCACACCATGGCGTGCCGCCATCAATCGCTTTATACTTCGCTGTCATTTTGGCCAGTGCTGCCAATGAAATCCGCAATGAGCAGGCCCCTACCTCATGGACAAGATTCAGGTGCGTGGTGCGCGCACGCATAATCTCAAAAACGTCGATCTGGATATCCCCCGCGACAAGCTGGTGGTGATCACGGGCTTGTCCGGCTCCGGCAAGTCTTCGCTGGCGTTCGATACGCTGTACGCCGAGGGCCAGCGCCGTTATGTGGAATCGCTCTCCACTTACGCACGGCAGTTTCTGTCCATGATGGAAAAGCCCGATGTGGATCATATCGAGGGGCTGTCGCCGGCAATCTCCATCGAGCAGAAATCGACCAGCCATAACCCGCGTTCCACGGTGGGCACCATCACCGAGATTTATGACTACCTGAGACTACTGTTCGCCAGAGTGGGCGAGCCCCGCTGCCCCGAACATGACGCCCCGCTGGCCGCGCAAACGGTGAGCCAGATGGTGGATCAGGTGCTGGCACAGCCCGAAGGGGCACGCCTGATGCTGCTGGCGCCTGTCGTGCGCGACAAGAAGGGCGAGCATCTGCATCTGTTTGATCAATTGCGTGCCCAGGGCTTTGTGCGTGCGCGGGTGAATGGCCGCATCACCGATCTGGATGATGTGCCCGCGCTGGACAAGAAAAAGAAGCATTCGATAGAAGTGGTGGTCGATCGGTTCAAGGTACGCGACGATCTGCAAAACCGCCTGGCCGAATCGTTTGAAACTGCGCTTGAGCTGGCCGACGGCATCGCTGTGGTGGCGCCAATGGACAGCAGCGGTGAAGAGCATGTGTTTTCCGCCCGCTTTGCCTGCCCGCACTGTGGCTACAGCATCCCCGAGCTGGAGCCACGGCTGTTCTCGTTCAACAACCCGGCTGGCGCATGCCCCACTTGCGATGGCCTGGGGGTGCAGCAGTTTTTTGACGAAGACAAGATTGTCGTTGCGCCCGCTTCCTCGCTGGCAGCGGGGGCTATTCGCGGCTGGGATCGCCGCAATGTTTATTATTTCCAGATGCTGACCTCGCTGGCGACGCACCTCGGCTTTGATATTGATGCCTCGTTCAGCAAGTTGCCCAAGGCCGTGCGCCGCAAGATTCTCTACGGCACCGGCAATGAGGCTGTCGAGTTCCGCTACCTCAACGATCGCGGCGATATCGTCAAGCGGCACCACCCGTTCGAGGGGATCATTCCGAACATGGAGCGGCGCTATCGGGAAACCGAATCCGACGCCGTGCGTGAAGACCTCGCAACACTTCTCAGCACGTCAGACTGCCAGGAATGCCATGGCTCGCGCCTGCGCGAAGCGGCCCGGCATGTGTTCATCGATGATCGCACCCTGCCCGATCTTGTGCGTCTGCCTGTGGGCCGCTCAAGTGACTATTTTGGCCAGCTGAAGCTGCCGGGGCACAAAGGCGAGATCGCCGACAAGATCCTCA
This sequence comes from Alcanivorax quisquiliarum, assembly GCF_023051175.1. Taxonomy (GTDB): domain Bacteria; phylum Pseudomonadota; class Gammaproteobacteria; order Pseudomonadales; family Alcanivoracaceae; genus Isoalcanivorax; species Isoalcanivorax quisquiliarum. The sequence goes on from NZ_JALKII010000009.1 coordinate 104,936, forward strand.
AGGAAATCCGTGATCGCCTGCAATTTCTGGTCAACGTGGGGCTGGATTACCTTTCCCTGGCACGTAACGCGGACACCCTTTCCGGTGGTGAGGCGCAACGCATTCGACTGGCCTCTCAAATTGGTGCCGGCCTGGTGGGGGTGATGTATGTGCTGGACGAGCCTTCCATCGGGCTCCATCAGCGCGACAACGAACGGTTGCTCGAAACACTCAATCGGCTGCGCGATCTCGGTAATACAGTGATTGTGGTGGAGCACGATGAAGACGCTATCCGGGCGGCGGATCATGTGATCGACATCGGCCCAGGCGCCGGCGTCCACGGCGGTGAGATCATCGCACAAGGCACTGCCAGGCAGATCGCCAGCAACCGCAACTCCATCACCGGCGACTATCTCTCCGGCCGCAAGCGGATTGCCGTGCCGGCCGAGCGCCTGCCTTCCAGCGACAAGTGGCTGACGCTGAGCGGCGCCAGCGGCAACAACCTTCAAGGTGCCACCCTCAAGCTGCCGGTGGGGCTGATGACGTGCATCACCGGCGTATCCGGCTCGGGCAAATCGACGCTGATCAATAACACCTTGTACCCGGAAGCTGCCACCCACCTGAACGGCGCGACCACTCTGAAAGCAGCGCCGCATCAGGGCATCAGCGGCCTGGAGCATTTCGACAAGGTAATCGACATTGATCAAAGCCCGATCGGGCGCACGCCACGCTCCAACCCGGCCACTTACACCGGGTTGTTCACACCTATTCGTGATCTGTTTGCCGGCACGCAGGAGGCCCGCGCGCGAGGCTACAAGGCCGGGCGTTTCAGCTTCAACGTGCGCGGCGGCCGCTGTGAGGCGTGCCAGGGCGATGGCGTCATCAAGGTCGAAATGCACTTTCTGGCAGATATTTACGTGCCATGCGAGGTCTGTCAGGGCAAGCGCTATAACCGGGAAACGCTGGAGATTCTCTATAAAGGCAAGAACATCTTTGAAGTGCTGGAGATGACCGTTGAAGAAGCCCGCGAATTCTTCGACGCGGTGCCGGCGCTGGCGCGCAAACTGCAAACACTGATTGATGTGGGTCTGAGCTATATCACGCTGGGCCAGGCAGCCACCACACTCTCCGGTGGCGAGGCGCAGCGAGTGAAGCTGGCGCGTGAGCTGTCCAAACGCGACACCGGGCGCACACTCTATATTCTGGATGAACCGACCACCGGGCTACATTTTCATGATATCCAGCAGCTGCTCGGCGTGCTGTTCCGCCTGCGTGAGCACGGCAACACCATTGTGGTGATCGAACACAATCTGGACGTCATCAAGACCGCCGACTGGATTGTGGATCTGGGGCCGGAAGGCGGTGATGGCGGCGGCCAGATTATTGCGGAAGGCACGCCGGAAGATGTCGCCAAAGTGAAAGGCAGCCACACTGGTCGCTTTCTGAAAACGATTCTCGCGCAGCATTAAGCTGCGCATCCGGGGTGCCGCTGCTCGGTAAGCGGCAGCCCGCCAGATAACACCATTACAAAAAACGCCAAACAACCAGGGGAAGGTCGATGTTGCGCTATGGCTTGGTTACAGCTTGCTGTTTCTCCGCCCTGCTTTCACTGTCCGGCTGCACAGCCATAGGGCAGTTTGTAGAGGGCTTCCAATGTGAGCAGGCATGTGTTGACGAGCTCCGGTACACGGAGCTGGGTACTCGCGAACACTCACAATTGTTGATACTGCCGCCGCTTTATACCGTCTCCGTACGGCACGGCGATGACACCGAGATCGAACGGGAGCAGCATCTCGACAGCAGCCTGGCTTTTGCGTTGGCTGCGCAAGTAAGCTCCGCAGCCAGCGCTTACCAGATTGATTTGCGGCCCGTGAGCCTCGGGCCCGATGCCGAAGCCAGTCTCCGCGCTCTTCTGGAAGCACTTTGGGAGGCGCCTCGCGACCCCGGATCCGTTCGCTCGGAAACACCCCTGTTCGGCCTCGGTGCGCCGCCAGTGAAAAGCCAGCTCCTCGACAGCCATCTGGCCTTGCCGGGCTGGGCGCCGGAATTGCTTGCGGAGAGCTGCTGCGCGCTACTTTTTCGCCTCAACGGCTGGCGCTACACCCGGAACGCTGCGGCAGCGAAAACCGGCACTGCCATCGCATTCAGTGCCATGCCGGGCGGCAGTGGCTACCTCCCGCCCACTAGCGATGTGATAGCCGACGCTGTTGTCGTACGCCTGGATGACGGCGCGGTATTGTGGTCTGCACAATATATTGGCCCGGCTGCGCCCATTGCCTTGCGACGCCTGGTTCTGCCGTACCTGAGCACCACCTACAACAGCAACACCGCTTTGAGGCGAGAGAGCGCGAGCCTGCCATCGCCCCGCCCGCCGCAGCAAGGCGCCGCGCTTCAGGATGGCTGAGCCTGCTTCGCCCATATCAGCACGAGGTAGTTATCCAGAGCGGCGTGGCCTGCACGTCAAGCCCAGGGCGCTCTCAACAAGCGCTCAGCGCACAGGGCCTTCCCACAGGAAGGGTAGCTGGCAGCACGGGCATTATCCCCGGTGCCGATGGGGGAGTGCTTTTGGCCAAGTAGCCCGCGAGTTCATGCTGAAAGTATCAAGCAGGCTGCTGTGCTGGATCGATCTTCTGCCAGATCCGGTATTTTCACCGGCACAAAACAAAAAAGCCGGGCTTGGCCCGGCTTTCGTGTTTTTGACAATGACCAGCCTTATTCGGCCTCGGCCTCTGCCACGGCGCCGCCTTGCGGGCGATCCACCAGCTCGACATACGCCATCGGCGCGTTGTCGCCTGCGCGGAAGCCCATTTTCAGGACGCGCATATAACCACCGGGGCGCTCTTTGTAGCGCGGGCCGAGGTCGTTGAACAGGATGCCTACGGCTTCCTTGGAACGAGTCCGGGCAAACGCCAGGCGACGATTCGCCACGGAATCCTGCTTCGCCAGAGTGATCAGCGGCTCAGCGACGCGACGCAGCTCTTTGGCTTTCGGCAAGGTTGTCTTGATTGCACCGTGTTCGAACAGCGACACCGCCATGTTGCGGAACATCGCTTCGCGATGCGCGCTGGTCCGGTTGAACTTTCTGCCACTTTTGCGATGACGCATGGTTCCGTTTCCTTAAGATTCGGGGCGTCTCTCGACGCCCGCACACTGCAAGATAATAAATTTGGCGCTTAGCGCAGTTTGTGCGTCAGGCGGTCATCGTCGCGCAGGCTTGCCGGTGGCCAGCTTTCCAGGCGCATCCCGAGGGACAGGCCTTTGGATGCCAGCACATCCTTGATTTCTGTCAGCGACTTCTTGCCCAGGTTCGGGGTCTTGAGCAGCTCTACTTCGGTGCGCTGTACCAGATCACCGATGTAGTAAATGTTCTCTGCTTTCAGACAGTTAGCCGAACGCACTGTCAGTTCCAGATCGTCCACCGGGCGCAGCAGAATCGGATCGACTTCTTCGCGCTCCTGTTTCGGCTCCGGCTTGCGGTCCTGCTCCAGATCGACAAACACGGCAATCTGCTGTTGCAGAATCGTCGCGGCGGAACGAATGGCATCTTCGGGATCGATGGTGCCATTGGTTTCCAGGTCGATCACCAGCTTGTCCAGGTCGGTGCGCTGCTCGACCCGCGCGGCTTCCACCACATAGGCCACACGCAACACCGGGCTGTAGCTGGCATCCAGTTGCAGGCGGCCGATACCACGGGTCTCGTCTTCGTCGCTCAGGCGCGCATCCGCTGCCACGTAGCCACGGCCCTGGGTCACCTTGAGCTTCATTTTGAGCTCAGTGTCACCCGTAATATTGCAAATCACATGCTCCGGATTGACGATTTCAACGCTGTGATCGCGCTGAATGTCACCGGCTGTTACCACGCCCGGGCCTTTCTTGCTCAGCTCCAGGATGGCCTCGTCGCGGTCGTGCATGCGCAGCGCGACACCTTTGAGGTTCAGCAGGATGTTGATGACATCTTCCTGCACACCCTCAACGGTGGAGTACTCGTGCTGCACACCTTCGATCTCGGCTTCGGTAATGGCGCTGCCTTGCATGCTGGAAAGCAGAATGCGGCGCAGCGCAGTACCGAGGGTGTGGCCGAAACCACGCTCGAGGGGCTCCAGCACAACCTTTGCATGAGTCGGGCTGATCGCGTTGATGGCGATCGAGCGAGGCGTGAGAAAGTCGTTCACGGCGGTCATAGGGCTCCCTCAGGCTGTGCTTACTTGGAATACAGCTCGACGATCAGGTTTTCATTGATCTCGGCCGGCAGGTCGATACGCTCAGGCAGTGCCTTCAAAGTACCTTCCAGCTTTTTCTCGTCCACTTCGAGCCAGCTTGCGAATCCGCGCTGTTGAGCCAGTTCCATCGCGTTTTTGACACGCAGCTGGTTTCTGGCTTTCTCGCGTACGGCTACCACATCGCCGGGGCGAACCTGATAGGACGCCACGTTCACGGTCTGGCCGTTCACGGTGATGGCACGGTGAGACACCAGCTGGCGAGCTTCGGCGCGCGTTGCTCCAAAGCCCATGCGGTAAACTACGTTGTCCAGACGGCCTTCCAGCAGTTGCAACAGCACTTCGCCGGTTGCACCTTTGGAGCCCGCTGCTTTCTTGTAGTAACCACGGAACTGTTTTTCCAGCACACCGTACATACGGCGCACTTTCTGTTTTTCACGCAGTTGCAGGCCGTACTCCGACAGACGGCTCTGGCGACGGCTGGCCGCCGCTGCACCCGGCGGTTGATCCGCCTTGCACTTGGAATCCAGAGGGCGAATACCGCTCTTCAGAAACAGGTCGGTGCCTTCACGACGGGAAAGCTTGCACTTGGGACCGATGTATCTTGCCATCTTGCTCTAACTCCCGTTACACGCGGCGTTTTTTCGGCGGCCGGCAGCCGTTGTGCGGAATCGGTGTGACGTCGGAAATGCTGGTGATCTTGTAACCACAAGCATTCAGTGCGCGCACCGAGGATTCACGACCTGGGCCCGGGCCTTTCACCCGCACTTCCAGGTTCTTCAGACCGTAGTCCTTCGCCGCGTTGCCGGCGTTCTCTGCCGCTACCTGGGCAGCGAACGGAGTGCTCTTGCGCGAGCCGCGGAACCCGGCACCACCCGAGGTCGCCCAGGACAGGACATTGCCCTGGCGATCAGAGATGGTGATGATCGTGTTGTTGAAGGACGCATGTACGTGCGCAATACCGTCCGCTACCGTCCGGGTAACTTTCTTACGGCGAGCGCCGGTGTCTTTCTTTGACTTTGCCATAATAAATGCCTAGCCCGAATCAGTTTACTTGCGGATCGGTTTACGCGGGCCCTTGCGGGTCCGGGCGTTGGTCTTGGTGCGCTGGCCACGCAGCGGCAGGCTGCGGCGGTGACGAATGCCACGGAAGCACCCCATGTCCATCAATCGCTTGATGTTCATGCTGACTTCACGGCGCAGATCGCCTTCAACCGTGATCTTGGCCACTTCGCCCCGGATCTGGTCCAGCTGCTCTTCGCTCAGCTCACGAATCTTGGTGGTCGGCGCAATCCCCGTAGCTTCCAGAATCTTGTGTGCCGTGGTGCGGCCGATTCCATAGACGTAGGTCAGCGAGATCACCGCATGCTTGTTATCCGGGATGTTGACGCCTGCAATACGGGCCATCCAAATTTCTCCGCTTAACGCAACTATTCAATGCCAGCCGGGGCCGCAACCCCAAAGGGCGCGAATAGTATCCTCAGACTGGCAATTTTTCAACTTAACCCTGCCAGAAGCCATGATCGGGGTATAAACGCCCGATCAGCCCTGACGCTGCTTGTGCCGCGGCTCGGCACTGCAAATGACCATTACCCGGCCTTTACGGCGGACAATCTTGCAGTTACGGCACACTTTCTTGACTGAAGCCTGAACCTTCATTGCTTTCGCCTCGCTGTTACTACGCCCGCTACGACTGCCTCAGCGCACCAGGCCGGTGCCGCCATAGCCTTTCAGATTCGCTTTCTTCATCAGCTTTTCGTACTGGGTGGACATCAGCTGGGCATTCACCTGCGCCCAGAAATCCATGACCACAACCACCACGATCAGCAGGGACGTGCCGCCAAGATAGAACGGGACGTTCCAGATACCTTGCAGGAACAGCGGCATCAGGCACACCAGTGTCATGTAGGTTGCACCAACCAGTGTCAGGCGGCCCATGACTGTATCGATGTACCGGGCAGACTGCTCGCCCGGACGAATGCCCGGAATATAGGCACCCGACTTCTTCAGGTTATCCGCCACATCCTTGGGGTTGAACATCAACGCCGCATAGAAGTAGCAGAAGAACACAATGCCTACTGTAAACAGCAGGATATACAGCGGCGAACCCGGCATCAGCGCATCGGTGGTGACACGCATCGCGTTCGCCCACCAGCTGTCACCGCTGCCCGCAAACCATTGGCTGATGGATGCCGGGAACAGCAGGATCGAGCTGGCGAAAATCGCCGGAATAACCCCTGCCATGTTCACTTTCAGCGGCAGATGGCTCTGCTGCGCTGCATACATCCGGCGGCCTTGCTGTCGGCGTGCGTAGTTCACCGTAATCCGACGCTGGCCACGCTCGAAGAACACCACTGCAAAGACTACCGCCACGGCGATCACAAGCACTGCCAGCATGATCAGCAGATTCATCTCGCCCTGGCGCGTTGCCTCGAAGGTCTGCGCCACCGCACCGGGCAGGCCGGCAACAATCCCGGCGAAGATCAGCATCGAGATGCCGTTGCCGATGCCGCGCTCGGTAATCTGCTCGCCCAGCCACATCAGGAACACCGAACCGGTCACCAGCGACGTCACCGCCACAAAGTAGAACGAGAAGATGTCCATGGTGGCGGGGTTCACCGGCACCAGGGTGACATTCTGGCTGTATAGCCCGGCTGCCACACCAAACGACTGGATCAACGCCAGCACGACCGTGAGATATCGGGTGTACTGGGTGATCTTGCGACGGCCCTGCTCGCCCTCCTTGCGCAGCTGCTCAAGGGTCGGGTTTACCGCCGTCAGCAGCTGGATCACGATGGATGCGGTGATATAAGGCATCACACCCAGCGCGAAAATACTCATGCGCTCCAGGGCCCCCCCGGAGAACATGTTGAACATTGCCAATACTGTGTCGCGGTTCTGGTCGAACAGACGCGCCATCGCATCCGGGTTGATCCCCGGTACCGGGATGTGCGCGCCGATCCGAAACACCACCAGCGCCCCCAGCAAAAAGCCGATACGGCGCCACAGGCCGCTCATCGCGGACCCGTCGGGTGTGTTCTGACTCAGTGTCTGTGCACGGTTCTTGGCCATGTAGGACTGCCTTTTATTCCTCGACTTTCCCGCCGGCTTGCTCGATCGCTTCGCGGGCACCACGGGTAACCATAACACCACGTACGGTCAGTGCACGGTTCAGTTCACCGCTCAGTACAATCTTTGCACGCCGCATGTCGCCGCGAATCACGTTGGCTTTCTTCAGCGCGTCCAGATCCACCACATCGCCGTCGATCTTCGCCAGCTCGGCCAGGCGCACTTCACCAGTGCTCATTGCCTTGCGCGACGTGAAACCGAATTTCGGCAGGCGACGCTGCAACGGCATCTGACCGCCTTCGAAACCTGGCTTGACGGTGCCGCCCGAGCGGGACGTCTGACCTTTGTGACCGTGACCACCGGTTTTACCCAGGCCACTGCCGATGCCGCGACCGACGCGCTTGCCGGACGGACGGGCGCCCGCGCCCGGGCTCAGTTCGTTCAGACGCATCGTCATTCTCCTTCCACTCGCACCATGTACGAGACTTTATTGATCATGCCACGCACCGAAGGTGTGTCTTCCACCTCGACGGTGTGGCCGATACGGCGCAGCCCGAGGCCCCGTACGCAGGCCTTGTGCTTTTCCAGCCGGCCAGAGGAGCTCTTCGTCTGGGTTACCTTGATCTTGTTAGCCGCCATCTTTCTGCTTCCGCCTGTTTCGCAAGACTCAGTTCAGGATTTCTTCGAGGCTCTTGCCGCGCTTTGTAGCAATCTGCTCCGCCGACGTCATGGAACGCAGACCTTCGAATGTTGCCTGTACCACGTTTACCGGGTTGGTAGACCCGTAGCACTTGGCCAGTACGTTCTGCACACCGGTCACTTCCAGCACGGCGCGCATGGCACCGCCGGCAATTACGCCCGTACCCTCAGAGGCCGGCTGCATGTACACCTTGGAGGCACCGTGCCGCGCCTTGATCGGGTGCTGAATGGTGGTGCCATCCAGATCCACCTGGATCATGTTACGGCGGGCAGCTTCCAGTGCTTTCTGGATCGCAGCCGGCACTTCACGCGCCTTGCCACGGCCGAAGCCTACTTTGCCCTTGCCATCGCCCACCACGGTCAGCGCGGTAAAAGCAAAGATACGCCCGCCTTTTACTACCTTGGCCACGCGGTTCACCTGAACCAGCTTTTCCTGCAGACCTTCGTTGGGATCAACTTTCGCCATAACCTGTACCCTTAGAATTCAAGCCCGTTTTCACGCGCGGCATCGGCCAGCGCCTTGACCCGGCCATGGAACTTGAAGCCGGAGCGATCAAAGGCAACGCGCTCAACGCCAGCGGCCTTGGCACGCTCGGCAATCAGCTTGCCTACCGCCACGGCGGCTTCTGCATTACTGGTGGCGCTCGCACGCAACTCTTTCTCGACCGTGGATGCGCTGGCCAGCACTTTATCACCTTCTGCCGTCGTCACCTGAGCATAGATGTGACGCGGAGTGCGGTGTACGCAAAGACGAAGCGCGCCCAGTTCACGGATTTTCATCCGGGTACGTTTTGCTCTACGTTGACGTGCTACTTTCTTGTCTGTCATGTCTTCAGTCTCGACGGTTATTTCTTCTTGGCTTCCTTACGGCGCACCTGCTCACCTGCATAGCGAACACCTTTGCCCTTGTAGGGCTCGGGCGGACGATACGCGCGAACGTTGGCGGCCACCTGGCCAATCAACTGCTTGTCGATACCCTTGAGGACAATTTCTGTCTGTGTCGGGGTTTCTGCTGTAACACCTTCCGGCAGCTCGTAAGCAACCGGATGGGAGAAACCGAGCGACAGGTTCAGAACCTTGCCTTGTGCCTGGGCACGATAACCTACGCCGACCAGCTCCAGCTTGCGCTCGAAGCCCGCGGAAACGCCAGTTACGATGTTGTCCAGCAGAGAACGCGTCGTGCCGGACAAGGCCCATGCCTGTTGCGACTCTTCTTGCGGACGTACCGTAAGGACGCCATCTTCAACCGCCACGGTCACCATGTCGTGCAGCACATGTTCAAGCGCGCCTTTGCCGCCCTTGATGGCTACACGCTGGCCGTCGATCTTGACTTCGACGCCCTGCGGCAGTTTGATCGGATTTTTCGCTATTCTTGACATTGCTGCACCTAACCCGTCTATGCCTTATCAGGACACTTCGCAGATCAGCTCGCCGCCAACATTGGCCTTGCGCGCCGCGCGATCGCTCATGAAGCCCTGGTTGGTGGATACGATCATCACACCCAGGCCGCCCTTTACCTTCGGGATATCGCCCGCACCGCGATAGATACGCAGCCCGGGTGTGCTCACCCGCTTGATCTTCTCGATCACCGGCTGGCCTTCATAATATTTCAGCTCAATGGTCAGTACCGGCTTGGCCTGTTCGCCATTCACCGCGTAATCACCAATATAACCTTCGTCTTGCAACACCTTGGCAATGGCCACCTTGGCGGTGGAAGAAGGGATATCCACTTTCGTCTTCTTCGCCATCTGCGCATTGCGAATACGGGTAAACATATCCGCCAGGGTATCTTGCATGCTCATGCTGCTGTCGCTCCGCTACTCATGCCTTTGCAGGCTTCTTACCAGCTGGATTTCACCAGGCCCGGCACATCACCGCGCATGGCCGCTTCCCGCAGTTTGTTCCGACCCAGACCGAACTTACGGTATACGCCGTGCGGACGGCCGGTGATGCGGCACCGGTTACGCTGGCGTGCACGAGCGGAGTCACGAGGCAGCTTCTGCAACTGCACCTGTGCGTCCCACTTGGCTTCCGCTTCAGCGTTGGGGTCGTGAATGATCGTTTTCAGTTCGGCACGCTTGGCAGCATACTTGGCAACCAGTTTGGCGCGCTTCTGCTCCCGGTTGATCATCGAGGTCTTTGCCATGACAGCTCTCCTCAGCCTTTCATCGGGAAGTTGAAGGCGCGCAGCAGTGCGCGAGCCTCATCGTCAGTCTTGGCCGTCGTGGTAATGGTGATATCCAGACCACGCAGCTTGTCGATCTTGTCGTACTCGATCTCCGGGAACACGATCTGCTCGCGCAGCCCCATCGAGTAGTTGCCACGACCGTCAAACGACTTCGGGTTCAGCCCGCGGAAGTCACGCACTCGCGGAATCGCCACGTCGATCAGACGGCCAAGGAACTCGTACATCCGCGCCTGGCGCAGAGTAACCTTGCAACCAATCGGCCAGCCTTCACGGATCTTGAACCCTGCCACGGACTTACGCGCATTGTTCACGATCGGCTTCTGACCGGAGATCGCAGTCATATCGGACAGTGCACCATCCAGTATCTTGCGATCCTGGGCAGCCTCACCCACACCCATGTTCAGGGTGATCTTGGTGATCCGCGGCACCTCCATGACGTTCTTGTAGCCGAACTCCTCGATGAGTTTCGGCACAACCTCTTTTTTGTACAGCTCTTTCAGAGTACTCATGCTTTACCCAACCTGTCAGGCGCCGACTACTTCGCCATTGGACTTGAAGAAACGGACTTTCTTGCCGTCTTCGACCCGGAAGCCCACGCGGTCGGCTTTCTCCGAGGCAGGATTCCAGATCGCCACATTGGAGTGGTGAAGACTGGCTTCCTTCTCGACAATACCGCCCTGAACGCCACGCTGCGGATTCGCTCGCATGTGCTTCTTGACAATATTCACGCCGGCAACCACCAGGCGGCCGTTGGCCAGCACTTTCGTGACTTTGCCACGCTTACCTTTGTCTTTTCCGGCGATTACGATGACTTCGTCATCTCGCTTGATCTTGCGCATTACCTTCACCCGCCTTTACAGAACTTCAGGTGCCAGGGAAATAATCTTCATGAACTGCTCGGTACGCAGCTCCCGGGTCACCGGGCCGAAGATCCGGGTACCGATCGGTGCCTTGTTGGTGTTCAACAGGACCGCGGCATTTTCATCAAAACGTATTACTGAGCCATCCGGGCGACGCACACCTTTACGCGTACGCACCACCACTGCGTTCATCACGTCGCCTTTCTTGACGCGACCACGCGGAATGGCTTCTTTCACAGTGACCTTGATGATGTCACCGATGCCGGCATAGCGGCGATGGGAACCACCCAGCACCTTGATACATTGTACCCGGCGCGCACCGCTGTTATCGGCCACTTCAAGCATGCTTTCGGTCTGAATCATGGCTTTATCTCTCCAACTCCTGCCTCTGCAGGCAGCCTCAGCAACGCCAGGTCAGGCTTGTTGAGCCTGTTCTACAACGCTAACCAGTTTCCAGGTCTTCTTCTTGGAAAACGGCCGGCACTCTTCAATGGTGACCAGATCACCTTCACGGCACTGGTTCTCTTCGTCATGTGCCATCAGCTTGGTGGAACGACGAATGAACTTGCCATACAGCGGGTGCTTCACCTGACGCTCGACCAAAACAGTGATGGTCTTTTCGGCCTTGTTCGAGATCACCTTGCCGGTGGCCGTCCGCTTCGTTTTCTGATTCGCTTCAGCCATGACTATTTACCCTGCTTCTCTCTGAGGATGGTCTTCACGCGCGCGATGTCACGACGGACCGCCCCGATTTCATGCGTTTTCGAAAGCTGGCCGGAGGCCTGCTTCATGCGCTGCTTGAATTGCGTTTCGAACAGGCTCTCAAGATCCTGTTGCAGCGCTTCAACGCTCTTTTCTCTGAGTTCGCTCGCTTTCATGGCTTACATCACCGTTCTGATCACGACGCGGGTGCTGAACGGCAGCTTGGCCGCAGCCAGACGGAACGCTTCACGTGCCACGTCGTCTGCCACACCTTCCATTTCGTACAGCATCTTGCCCGGCTGGATCTGCGCCACCCAGTACTCGACACCACCTTTACCTTTACCCATCCGCACTTCGAGCGGCTTCTTGGTAATCGGCTTGTCCGGGAACACCCGGATCCAGATCTTGCCGCCACGCTTGATGTGACGGGTCATGGCACGGCGGGCTGCCTCGATCTGGCGTGCGGTCAAACGGCCACGGCCGACTGCCTGCAGCCCAATGGTCCCGAAAGAGACCTTGCTGCCCCGTTGTGCCAGGCCGCGGTTACGGCCCTTCATGACTTTGCGGAATTTGGTTCGCTTCGGCTGCAACATCGTTCGCTACCCTTTAGCCACGGCCGCCGCGCTTTCTCGGCGCCTTGGTCTGCTTCTCTTCCTGTGCGGCGGCTTGTTCCATACCACCCAGAATCTCTCCACGGAAGACCCATACCTTGACACCGATGGTGCCGTAGGTGGTTTCTGCACGCACACTCGCATAGTCGATATCCGCACGCAGGGTATGCAGTGGCACTCGGCCTTCACGGTACCATTCGGTACGTGCGATCTCTGCACCGCCCAGGCGGCCCGATACCTGAACCCGGATACCTTCGGCGCCTGCCTTCATGGCATTCTGCACAGCGCGCTTCATGGCCCGGCGGAACATTACCCGGCGCTCAAGCTGCCCGGCGATATTCTCTGCGACCAGACGGGCATCGACGTCGGGCTTGCGCACCTCCTCGATATTGATGTGCACCGGCACACCCATCTTGTCTGCTACTTCACGGCGCAGGCGCTCTACATCTTCACCTTTCTTGCCGATCACGATGCCGGGGCGTGCCGTACTGATGGTGATCCGCACGTTCTCGCTCGGGCGCTCGATCTTGATCCGGCTTACCGATGCATTCTTCAGGCGTTTGTGCAGGTACTCACGCACTTCAAGGTCGGTAACCAGATAGTCGGCGTACTGCTTCGGGTTCGCGTACCAGAGCGAGTTGTGCTCCTTGACGATACCCAGGCGAATGCCGACCGGATGAACTTTCTGACCCATCTGATTACTCCTCGCCTTCCGACACTTTGACGGTGATGTGGCAGGTGCGCTTGGTGATGCGATCAGCACGACCTTTGGCACGTGGCTTGATGCGCTTCAGCGACATCCCTTCGTCCACAAAAATCGTGGACACTTTCAGCTCATCCACATCAGCGCCGTCGTTGTTTTCCGCGTTGGCGATTGCGGACTCCAGCACCTTCTTCACAATTTTGGCGGCTTTCTTCGGGCTGAACGCCAGCACGTTAAGTGCCTTTTCAACCTTCAGACCACGCACCTGGTCTGCTACCAGACGCGCTTTCTGTGCCGAGATTCTTGCCCCGCGCAGGCGGGCTGCAACTTCAGTCGCCATGGTTATTCACCCACCCTTAACGCTTGGACTTCTTGTCCACAATGTGCCCGCGATAGTTGCGGGTCAGGGCGAACTCGCCCAGCTTGTGGCCAACCATATGTTCCGACACCAGCACAGGAACGTGCTGCTTGCCGTTGTGCACCGCGATGGTCAGGCCGACCATCTCGGGAATGATCATGGAGCGGCGCGACCAGGTCTTGATCGGCTTGCGGGAGTTAGCTTCCACCGCTTCCTCCACCTTCTTCAGAAGATGGTGATCCACGAAAGGACCTTTTTTCAGTGAACGTGGCACGGGCTAATCCTCTTCTTACTTCGCACGACGATCGCGAACGATCATCTTGCGGGTACGCTTGTTGGTGCGGGTCTTGTGGCCCTTGGTCGGCACGCCCCACGGAGTAACCGGATGACGACCACCAGAGGTACGACCCTCACCACCACCGTGCGGGTGATCCACCGGGTTCATGGCAACACCACGAACCGTCGGACGCACGCCGCGCCAGCGGGCCGCGCCCGCCTTGCCCAAAGACTTCAGGCTGTGCTCGCTGTTTGACACCTCGCCCAGCGTTGCACGACATTCCGCATGAACCTTGCGCATTTCGCCGGAGCGCAGGCGCAGAGTCACATAGTGGCCATCCTTCGCCAGCACCTGCACCGAGGTGCCCGCCGAACGTGCCAGCTGGCCACCCTTGCCCGGGCGCATCTCCACGTTATGCACCGTGGAACCCAGCGGGATGTTGCGCAGCGGCAATGCGTTGCCGGTCTTGATCGGCGCATCTTGCCCGGAGCGCACCACGTCACCTGCCTTGATACCTTTCGGCGCCAGAATATAACGACGCTCACCATCCAGGTATTTCAGCAATGCAATATGTGCAGAACGGTTCGGATCGTATTCCAGACGCTCAACTTCGGCATTGACGCCGTCCTTGTTGCGACGAAAATCGACCAGACGATACTTCTGCTTGTGACCACCACCCTTGTGACGGGTTGTGATCCGGCCGTTATGGTTCCGGCCTCCATTCTTCGCCTTGCTTTCGGTCAGCGGCCCGTAGGGAGCACCTTTATGCAGCTCTCCACTCACCACCTTGACCACAAAGCGGCGGCCAGGAGAAGTCGGCTTACACTTCACGATCGCCATGATTGATTACCCCTGCTCTGCCGCCAGAAAATCGATGTCCTGGCCTGCCTGCAAAGAGACATAAGCCTTTTTCCAGTCGCTGCGCTTGCCCTGAACCCGGCCAAACACTTTCTGTTTGCCCTTGACGTTCACGGTCTGCACTGACTCGACCTTGACATCAAACAGCTTCTCGACAGCTTTTTTGATCTCAAGCTTGGAAGCATCCCGAGCCACCTTGAAGACGACCTGATTGGCCTTCTCGGCGACAATGCTTGCCTTTTCGGATACGTGCGGTGCCAGCAGCACCTTGAAGATACGCTCCTGGTTCATGCCAGCGCCTCCTCAAGCTTTTTCAGCGCCGGCACAGTCACCAGCACCTTTTCAAAAGCGATCAGGCTGACAGGGTCGATACCAGCGGCATCGCGCACATCAACGTGCGGCAGGTTGCGGGCAGACAAGAACAGGTTCTCGTCCACTTCATCCGCCACAATCAGCACGTTGGCCAGATCCAGCGCCTTCAGTTTTTCCAGCAGCGCCTTGGTTTTCGGTGCCTCGACCTTGAAGTCGTCGACAACCACCAAACGCTCCTGACGGACCAACTCGGAGAAAATGCACTGTAGCGCGCCACGATACATTTTCCGGTTGACCTTTTGCTCGTAATCACGCGGCTTGGCTGCGAATGTCACGCCACCACCACGCCAGATCGGGCTGCGGATGGTGCCCGCACGCGCACGACCAGTACCTTTTTGGCGCCACGGCTTCTTGCCGCCGCCACTTACTTCCGAACGAGTTTTCTGCGCCTTGCTACCCTGGCGGCCGGCAGCCATATAGGCCACAACAACCTGATGCACCAGCGGCTCGTTGAAGTCCTTCCCGAAGGCGACCTCAGACACAGAAACAGTTCCTCCAGAGGCAGTATTGAGATTCATCCTCTATATCCTCTCTCAGGCCTTCGCCTTCACTGCCGGGCGGACGATAACGTCAGCGCCAGCTGCGCCAGGTACCGCGCCTTTGATCAGCAGCAGATTCTTTTCGGCATCCACACGCACCACCTCCAGGTTCTGGACAGTGACACGCTCGGCCCCCATATGACCTGCCATTTTCTTGCCCTTGAACACGCGCCCAGGGCTCTGGTTCTGGCCAGTGGAACCCGGCACACGGTGAGACAAGGAGTTGCCGTGGGTAGCGTCCTGACCGCTGAAGTTCCAGCGCTTGATAGTGCCCTGGAAGCCTTTACCCTTGGAGATACCGGTAACGTCTACGGTCTGACCCGCTTCGAACACGTCAGCAGCAATCTCGCCACCAGCAGCCAGCTCGCCCGGCTCGCCCCGGAACTCCCACACACCACGACCAGCCTCGACACCAGCTTTGGCAAAATGCCCGGCGGCAGGACGGGTTACGCGGGAAGCGCGGCGCTCGCCAGTGGTGACCTGCACCCCCTGGTAGCCATCCGTTTCTTCGGTTCTGATCTGGGTGATCCGGTTCGGGCTCACCTCGATGACGGTTACTGGAATGCTGGCGCCATCCTCGGTGAAGACCCGAGTCATGCCGCACTTCCGACCGACTACACCAATAGCCATTGTCTACCTCTTCACAACCAGCCACGGCCACACCGCGGCGTGCCGTTATCCCAGGCTGATCTGCACGTCCACGCCAGCAGCCAGATCCAGTTTCATCAGCGCATCCACGGTCTTGTCCGTGGGCTCGACGATATCCACCAGGCGCTTGTGGGTACGGATCTCGTATTGATCTCGCGCATCCTTGTTCACATGCGGCGAAACCAACACCGTAAATTTTTCCTTGCGCGTCGGCAGCGGGATAGGCCCCTGAACCTGCGCACCGGTGCGTTTTGCCGTATCGACGATCTCCTGGGCGGACTGATCGATCAGGCGATGATCAAAGGCCTTGAGCCGGATACGGATTCTCTGGTTAGCCATAGCTAACAAACTCCAGACTGTTTCAAACCATACTTCAGATGGCAAAAAACCCGCCCGACCTTCCTCGGAAGGCGGTGGGTAGCAAATCAGTCCCGGGAACGATGCCCCGGTTGGTTCGGCCTCCCCGCCATTTCGGGGCGGAGAGGGCGCGAATCTTACAGAAGAAGCAGGCTCGGGGCAAGCCCCTGACCTGCTTTAATCTGCATCAGGCGAGAATTTTTGCTACCACGCCGGCACCGACAGTACGGCCACCTTCACGAATAGCAAAACGCAGGCCGTCTTCCATGGCGATCGGCGCGATCAGCTTCACGGT